>CAVXGP010000001.1:0-20022 GCA_963761485.1 uncultured Actinomycetes bacterium
AGTGGGCCCGGATGGAGAACCGCCTCGTCGAAGACATGAGCCGCGCCTCCTGCAGACGCAAGATCGATCTCCGCGCGGCCGATGTGCGACCGCCCGCGTTCGTCTCGGCTCGAGAAGAAGAGGCGAGTCGCCGTCCTCGAGCGGGTGCGCATGCGGCAGCGCGGCGTGCGAGCTCGCCCAGGTCAGCGTCACCGGCGCCGGCAGGAGCAGCCCTCTCTGCAGCCAGCGGATGCTCATCTTGCGATCTCGATCTGTCTGACGCCACTGTCATCTTTGGCGCGGTGGAGGCACACTTGGTCGAGCTTCTCGCTTGCCCCTCGTGCTCCGGGAGGCTGAGCGAAGGCTCGACTGCCTTCGCGTGCCGCGGCTGTCACCGCGTGTACCCGCTGCTCGACGGCACGCCGAACCTGCTGCTCGCTCGACTGTCCGCGCCCTCGAACAACGCGTTCGGGTTCGTCAGCCGGGGGTTCCAGTCGGCCACGACGAGGCCATTCGTCTACTACCTCGTACAGAAGTTGGCCGGAGCCAGACAGATCCTGGGAAGAATCGGGCCGGCGCTCCAGGAGACTGCAGCGTGCTCGTGCTCGATGTGGGTGGCGGAACCGGCAATCTCGAAGCGTTGCTGCCCACCTCCGCCCGCTATTTCTGGCTCGACTCGGACCCCGAGAAGCTTCGCGGATTCAGAGCCAAGTCGCAGTCTCCGGCCATTCTCGCCGATGCCACGAGCATCCCTCTTCGGAGGGGCGCCGTCGATACCGCCGTCTCGGTCGCCGTCTCGCATCACCTGAGCGACGGCCAGCTTGGGCGCATGCTCGACGAGCTCCGCCGTGTCGCGACAAAGCTGTTCTTCCTCGACGCCGTGATCACGCCAAGGCGCGTCAGCAGGGTCCTCTTCTGGCACTACGACCAAGGTAGGCACCCGCGAACTGCGGGCCAGCTTCGAAGTGAGATCAAAGCGCGGTTCGCCATCGAGCGCGACGAGGAATTCACCGTCTACCACCGGTACCTCCTCGTCACCGCGAGCTAGAGACCCGCGTCACCGGCGCTGGGCGACGACGAGGAGGGAGCTCCCCGCGGGAAACGAAAGACCGGCTTCGATCAGTCGGCGCTCGGCCGTCAAGGCAGCGCCGAACGCCCGCTCGGCCAGCCGGGGGAGCCGGTATTCGGTGGACGGGTCGTAGGTGGTCTTGCCGCGGTCTCGCCAGCGTGACAACGCGAGCACCGGAAGCAGCACCGACACGAACGACGTCCTCCTGACCACGCGGAACCCGGCCGACTCGACGCGCCGGACGAGCTCGTCCGCCCGATACCGGCGCCGGTGCCGGGAAACCTCGTCCACGGCGCTCCAGAGCCAAGGGTGCTGGGGCACCGAGACGATGATCCCGCCACCTGGCTTCGTCGCCTGGTGCATCTGGGCCAGGACCAGCTCGTCGTCGTCGACGTGCTCGAGCACGTCGAAAGCGCCCACGACGTCGAACTCCTCCTCGAAGGGCAACCGGCGCCCGTCGAGCTGGTAGAGCTGTACGTCCGGGACGCGCGACTGCGCGACTGCGACACCCGCAGCGAAGGGCTCGCCTCCGACGAGCGAGAGATCCGGCAGGCGCGTGTGGAGAGCGGCGAGGACGACGCCGGTCCCGCAACCGACTTCGAGGAACGTCGTCGCGCCGGGGAAATACGAGTGAAGCGCCCAGACGATGAGCTCGTTGCGACCGTGAAACCAGAAGCTCTTCTCCTCCTGCTCGGGCAGTCGGTCGAACGAGGCCTCGGGGAAGGCATCTCCAGTCCCAGCCCCGACGGCCTCGAAGCGAAGAAAGCCGTTCCCTGCCGGCGTGCTGCCGCAGGCGGGGCAGCGCCAGTCCTCGGACTGGAAGCGCTCGTCGCAGGCGAGGCAGACCTTCACGCTAGAAGCCCTTCAGCTCCCAGCTCTTCTTGGTGCGCGGCTCCGTCCCCGGAACTGCGTACACGCCCCCTTCCTCCGTGTCCTTCATGATGAGCGCTCCCGCTCCGATCACGCATCGCGGAGCGACCGTGACACCGTCGCGGATCGTGGCGTTCACGCCGAGAAAGCAATGCGTCGACGATCGTCAGTGACCCGACAGCACGACGTGCGACGTGATGAATCCGTGGTTTGATCTGGCTGTGATGGCCGATGTGGTTGCCGCTCCACAGCACGACGTTGTCGCCGATCGTCACGAACGGCTGGATCGTGTTGTCTTCGAGGATGAAGCAGTTGTCGCCGATCTTCGTGTCGCCCCAGGTCGTCGCCTTCGAGCTCACGTAGCTGATCATGTCGTAGCCCTTGGCCTTGGCCTTCCTCGCAGATCGCCGCGCGCACGCGGTTGACCTTCGCGTAGCCGACGGCCACGAACATGTCGTGCTCTCGGCCGGCGGATGCGTCTCGCGCAGGTCCTCGAACGCGACCACCGGCAGCCCGCGAGCTCGGTCTGCTCGCCGGTACGGTCGCGGTCGACGGTGAACGCGACGACCTCGTGCGGGCTGTCGAGGCGGAGGTACCGAGCTGCCACCTGCGGCGAAGTCGCCGACGCCGAACAGGACGACGTTGCTCACGTCTTGGCTTTCTTCCCCACGATATCGTGAACTCGTACAGGCCGTAGTCGTGCAGCAGCGCGACCACCGCCAGACCGTGCGCCTACAGTGGTCGAAGATCGCACGCGGATCGGCGTAGTAGGGCGTCCGGCCGCATTCGGTCCGCGTCGGAGTACGACGTCATATGTCCACGCAAAGCCCTGGAGCGAGGCACGTCGATGCGACCAAGCGTCTCGAGAACGTGTTGCTCCGAGGCGTCGTCCGCGGCATCGAGGCGCACGTTGAAGATCCGCTCGCGACGGTGTAGTCCGCCGGCTCGAGCTCCCCCTCACTGCCGACGAAGCGGTAGTTCTCTGCAGCGCGAAGAAGCTCCTGCGCCTTCGCGACCATCTCGTCGGAGATGTCGAAGCCCGTATAGCGGAAGGTATACCCACGCTGGCCGAGATAACGCGCGAGCGCTCCGTAGCCACAGCCGTAGTCGTTGAGGCTGAAGGGCCGGGAGGGGTCACAGACCTTCAGCAGCTGGTCGAACCGCAGCTCCTGAGAGGCCTGGTCGTTCCAGTCGACACCCTTGGCAGTCGGGCCGTGCTCGACGATCTTCTCGCTGTAGTAGCGTCGGACCGCGTCGAGCACACGAGTCACGCTTCGTGGGCCGCGAGCGCGCCGGCCGAGCTCTTCAGGTAGCGGGGCGCCTCGGTCCCGGTGTGGACGATGAGGTCGAGGGCCGTCACTTCGTGCTCGAACGGAGGATGGAGCTGCTCGTACTCGGGATAGCCGGAGTACTCGAAGTACGACACGCGGACTCCAGCGGCCTCGAACGCCGGCTCGTCCAGATAGTCCCGTGCGCGCGGCCCGGTGACGTACTCGGTCGCGCCGGCGGCGCGGCAGAGCGACACGAGGCGTTCCGTCTTGGCGCCCTCGGCCTCGTAGTCCGTCGACCAGGAGAGCGTCGTACGGATGCCGAGCAGTCCTGCGATCGCTTCCAGAAAACGTCGGTTGACCGCGCTCAGCCGTCGCTCCGTCGAGGTCCTGTACAGCTCCTCGAGCGCGTCTCGGTAGTCGGGGAAGCAGGGAGCGCGCCCGTAGCTCCCGAGGATCGTGCGCCAGTGGCGATCTGCCCAGCCAGGGTCGCTGATGGCCGTCTCGTCGATGCGCTGCTCGTATCGCCCTTTCGACTCGACCGGAATCGTGAGCCAGCGAGTGCCGTCAGGCGTCTTGATCCGGTTCCGGTTCCGCCAGTCGCGCCGGGTGAATTGCCGATCGTCGTAGAGGATGAACTCGTCGACGCTGGCCATGATGTCGAAGTAGCCCTTCCACGGGATGTAGCTCGACTGGAGGATGGCGACGGACTTCGTCACTCGGCCGAATAAGGTAGCGTCGCGGACGGCCGGTGGTATTTCGCTCGGACCGATGCTGACGCTCAGCCGTCAACGCGAGGATTGGCTCGATCTGACTCTCGCTGCGCTCCGCGGCGACGGCTGCGCGGTTGTGACCGACGTCCTCGACGAGACGTTTCTCGCGGAGACCCGAGAGGCCATGTACGACACGCAGCGCGCGATCCGCGAGGAGGTCGGCGAGGAGCGGCTCTCGCGCGCGGGCGAGCTCGGCGTGCTCCGCCTGATGCTCCGGTTCGACGACCACTTCTTCCGGTTTCTCGAGTTGCCGGAGCTGCTCGCAGTCGTCGACGGGTCGGTGTCCGAGACCGCGATCCTCCACCTGCAGAACGGTCTCATCCTGCCGTCCTTCCCCGCGGGCGAGGTTCCGGAGACGTTCCAGACGTCGTTTCACCAGGATTTCCCGCGCCACCTCAACGGCTACGTCGCCTCGATCAACGTCTTCTTCTCGGTCGACGCCTTCACGGAGGAGAACGGCGGCACGATCGTCGTTCCGGGCACGCACCAGCAAGCGGTCCGTCCGGAACCTGCCCACCTCGAGGCGAGCGCGGTGCCGGTCGTGTGTCCCGCGGGATCCATGCTCGTGTTCGACTCGACGCTGTGGCACGCCGCAGGCCCCAACGTCTCCGGGCGGGATCGCCTGGCCATCAACCACCAGTTCACGCGCTCGTACATCAAGCAGCAGATCGAGTACGTGCGCGCGCTCGGCGACGAGAAGGTGCAAGCGCAGAAACCGCGCACTCAGCAGCTTCTCGGTTGGTACACGCGAGTCGTGACCAGCCTGGACGAGTATTACCGGCCGGCGGACGAACGTCTCTACCGCTCCGGCCAGGGATGATGGACTCCGTCGAGCTCAGCGTCGTCGTCCCCGTGTACCGATGCGAGGGGGCCCTGCGGGAGCTCCACCGTCGCCTGACCGAGAGCCTCGAGTGGACGGACGGAAGCTACGAGATCGTGCTCATCGAGGACCGTGGGCCCGACGGGTCCTGGAAGGTGCTCGAGGAGCTGGCGCGCAACGATCCCCACGTTCGAGCATTCCGGTTGAGTCGGAACTTCGGGCAGCACGCCGCCATCACGGCCGGCCTGTCCCATGCCCGCGGCCGCTGGGTCGTCGTCATGGACTGCGACCTCCAGGACCCGCCCGAGGAGATTCGCCGGCTGTATGCAAAGGCATCGGAGGGGTACGAGGTCGTGCTGGCCAGGCGTACGAAGAAACGTGCATCGGCCTTCCGGCGTCTCGCGAGCAGCGCGTACTTCGCCCTGATGAACATCTTCACCGGCACGTCGATCGATCCCGGTCACGGAAGCTTCAGCATCATCTCGCGGAAGGTCGTCGATGCCTTCCTGGCGGTGAAGGATCGCGACCGCCACTACCTGTTCGTCCTCTATTGGCTCGGCTTCGATCGCGCCTCGATCGAATACGAGCACGCGGCGAGGACGGACGGCAGAAGCTCCTACACGCTGACGCGGCTGATCGCGCATGCCTTCCAGGGCATGTTCTTCCAGACCACCGTCCTCCTCCGCTGGGTCATCTACTCGGGGCTCGTGCTCGCGTTCGTCGGAGCCGGCGCGGCTCTGTACTTCGTCGTCGCGCGAGTGCGAGGAGTCGCCTATCCGGGATGGACGAGCCTCATCGTCCTGCAGCTCCTCATCGGCGGCCTCGTCATCATCAGCACCGGCGTCGCCGGCCTCTACATCGGCCGGATCTTCGACGAGGTTCGCGAGAGACCGCTCTTCGTCATCGACGAGGCGAGTGAGCAGCAGCTCGAGCCGGACGTGACCAGGACCGAAAGAGAGCACGCCCGGTCGAAAGGGGGGTTGTAACCCCCGGCCGCCCGGGCTACTGTCCGACCGCGAAGAGCCGGGGCCAGGGGCCCGGCGTAACGGTGGGAAAGGTGCGATGACTGCGGGTCGTACGACATTGCTTGCGTTTCTCGCTGCGGCGCTCGTCGCGCTGATCTCAGTGTCGGCGGCGCCGGCCGCGGACCCGCCGGGGACGAAGCGGATCACCGTCCAGCGTGGGGGGCAGTCGTACGAGCGGGTCGTGCTCGACCCCATCGAGATCGACGGCCAACAGGTGCGGGCAGGCAGTGTTCTCGTTCGGTTCAGGGCCGGTACATCAACATCGGCGCAGGAAGCGGCGCACGCCGCCGCCGGGGTCGCCGGCGTGCACGCGATGCTGATGCCGCGGGCGGCACGCGTTGAAGTGCGGACGGGCTCGGAGAAGAGCGCCCTCGCCGCCTACCGCGCGCGCCCCGATGTCGAGTTCGCCCAGCTCGACTACATCATGCGCGCATCCTTGACGCCGAACGACCCCATGTTCGGATCGCAGTGGGGGATGACGAAGATCCGCGCACCCCAGGCCTGGGACGTCACGACCTCGATCCCCGCGGTGAAGGTCGCAGTTCTCGACTGCGGGGTCTACGGCTACAACTCGACCTTCGTCGGTCCCGACGGCATCGGTCACATCGACGTGCGGGACAAGGTCGACCTCCATGCCAACTTCTCGGGCGCGCCCGACTCGGACGACTGGTGCGATCACGGCACCCACGTCGCAGGCATCGCGGCTGCGGCGACGAACAACGCGATCGGCGTCGCCGGCGCCGGGTTCAACGCCCGGCTCTACAACGGCAAGGTGCTCGACGATAGCGGCAGCGGCACCTCCCAGACGGTCGCGGACGGGATCTACTGGGCGGCGAACAACAACGCGCACGTGCTCAACCTGAGCCTCGGCGCGCCGCCGCCGACGCCGTGCGCGCCCATCGAGCAGAACGCGATCAACTACGCCGTGAACAATCGCAACGCCGTCGTCGTGGTGGCGGCCGGCAACGAAGGCACCTCGCCGCCCTCGAATCTTGCGCGCTGCAACAACACGCTCTCGGTCGCGGCCACGGACTCGGCCGACGCGAGAGCCGACTTCTCGAACTTCGGCCTAGAGGTCGACGTCGCCGCGCCCGGGGTGGGCATTCTGTCGACCCGGGGCGATCGGTACGTACGTCTCCTTCGGCGGCACGTCCATGGCGACACCGCACGTGGCGGGGCTGGCAGCGCTCGTCTGGACCACTGGGACGACGACGAGCGCCCAGGTCGTCAACCGGATCACGAGCACCTCGCTCGCGATTGCGGGCACGGGCGTCTACTGGACGCACGGGCGTGTGGACGCCGCTGCGGCGGTGACGACCGCGCCGCCTCCGAGCCTGAACTGGGCGGCGAACAACTCGGCCGACTTCGACGGCGACCACGTCACGGACTTCGGGCTCTACCGCGGGCTCTCGCCCGCCGACTCGCTCTGGTACGCCCCCGGCACGGGCGGTATCGGCCCCTTCCAGATCTACTTCGGCGCCACCAGCGACATCCCGGTCCCGGGCGACTACGACGGGGACGGAAAGACGGATGCCGTGATCTACCGGCCCTCGACAGGGCTCTGGTACGGACCGCGGACGGGAGCGGCGCAGATTGTCATTCAGACGGTCGTCGGTGGGATGGCCGGAGACATCCCGATCCCAGGCGACTACAACGGAGACGGGGCAACCGACCCGGCTGTCTGGCGCCCCTCCACCGGCCAGTTCTTCGGGACCAACACCGCCGGCACCCTGGTCGTGCTCAACACGAGCTTCGGCCAGCCGGGCGATGTGCCGGTGCCCCGAGACTACGACGGGGACGGCACCACCGATCCCGGGATCTACCGGGAGGACGTGACTCCCGAGCACTACAGCCTCTGGTACGCGGTTCTCTCGGGCGGTGGCGTGCACCAGATCTACTTCGGCGCCCCCGGCGACATCCCGGTGCCTGCGGACTACAACGGAGACGAGAAGGCCGACTCGGTCATCTGGCGGCCCTCCACGGGGCTCTGGTACGGGCCGCAGACGGGCGCCGCGGCGATCGTCATTCAGACGATTCTCGGCCAGAACGGGGACGTCCCGATCCCGGGCTACTACGACGCGAACCTCGCCGTCGACCCGGCGTACTTCCGGCCCTCGACCGGTCTCTGGTTCTCGCTGCTCTCGGGCGGAGGCGTCTCTCGCATCGACGGCCTTGGACAGGCCGGCGACGTGGCAGTGCAGAAGCGGCCCGCGCTGCCGGGAGGCGTGTAAGAACGGCTACCGCGTTGTGTGATTCCGGTTGCGCCTGCGCGGTGGCATGGCACTCGAGCGGAAACTGGGTAAGGTCAGAGAGGGTATAGGGGGCAAGGGGGAATGACAGTCACGTGAGGTGGGCACGTAGAACAGGCCGCTCGAGGTGGGTCGGGCCGTATGCTCTGATAACGGCCGCTGTTGCTTCTGCGCTCGTCGTCGCGGGAGCCTCCGCGGCCGAGCACGCGGCTAAGCAGAGCGAAGCGCCCATCCGGCCGGCGCAGGTCCTGGACGCCGACAGGACGGGCGTGCCGGCTCCGGTCGGCCTCGCCTATGCCGCCTCGAGCGACACGCTCTATGTCGTGGATGGGGCTCCGGGTCGCGGGCAGGCGGAGACGGACGTCGTCACACTGAAGCCCTCGGCGGGGTCGGCTTCCAGCCGGACGGGCTCGAGCCGTATCGCTGCGGCGGTGCAGGATCAGATCAACGTCGCCTTCGACGCGCGCCACAACCGCTTGCTCCTCCTGGGTAGTGCGGGTGAGCTGCTCGCAGTGCCGGTTGGAGCCGGAGGCGAGATCGATACCGCGGGGTTGAATCGTTACGACATCGGCCAGCTCGGTTTCGGCAGTCCTCGTGGCATGGCCGTCGATCCGACGAGCGGCGTGGTTTTCATCGTCGACGCGGGCGTTCCGCGGATCCTGCGCGTCGAGCCCGAGGCCGACGGAGGCTTCGGCGGCGCGGTCACCTCCGACATCGACCTCCGCTCCAGCGGCATCGGGAGCGTCCGGGGTCTTGCGTTCGATCCCTCCACGGGTCACCTCCAGCTCCGCGGGGGAGAGAGCCTGTACGAGCTGACGTCGGCCGGGGAGGTGGTCGCCGTGCGCGACCTGGTCGGGCTCGACATCGTCAGCCCGGAGGGGATGGTGATCGCACCGAGCGGCGATCAGACGGACGAGCCGAGCGCGACGAGCGTGTACATGGCGGACAGAGGCGGCGGATCGAGTCAGGCCTCCGGCCAGATCGTCGAGCTGTCGCTGGCTCCGCCCATTGCACCCGCCGCGATCGACTTCACCTCGGCGCTCGTGAGGACCGTCGACATGGGGGCGCTCTCACCCCCGAGCCCCGACCCCTCCGGGATCACGTACGTCCCCGGCAGCGGGCTCGTGATCACCGACGCGGAGGTCGAGGAGACCGTGAACGGGATCACCCACTTCCAGGGCGCAAACGTCTGGGAGCTGAGCCTGCTCGGCGCCGTGCAGCGCACGGCGAACATCTCCAACGTCCAGCCGACCGTCGCTCCGGTGACGAACGAGCCGGCGGGGACAGCCTTCAATCCCGGCAACGGGCACTTCTACTTCTCGTCGGACGGTCCCACGAGGGTCATCGACCTGAATCCGGGTACCGACGGCCTGGTGGGCACCTCCGACGACTCGTGGACGTCATTCGCGACGAATGCCCTGAACAACGATCCCGAGGGAATCGCCTACAGCTCGTTCAGCGGCACCATCTTCGTCGCGGACGGCGTCAACAACGAGATCTTCCAGTACACGACGGGCGGCGCACTGCTCGGCAACTTCGACACCCTCCAGCATGGGGTCAGCCATCCGGAGAGCGTCGAGTTCAACCCGGACAGCGGCACGCTCGTCATCCTCAGCGACCGCAACAGCGGGACCGGCGGGCAGCGGCTCGTCATCGAGACGACTCTCGCCGGCGCGCTGATCCGAACCATCGACGTCGGGGCTTCGAATTTCTTCCGAGCCTCCGGCCTCACCTACGCCCCCGCCAGCGACGGTAGTTCCGCGAAGCGGTTCTACATCATCGATCGCGTCCTCGACAACAACCTCGACCCGAACGCGGTCGACGGCAAGTTGTACGAGATGACTGCACCGGCTGCTGGCCCGCCCGCCAACACGCCGCCGGTGGTCAGCGCCGGCCCCGACCAGAACGTCGCGCTGCCGGCGAGCGCGAATCTCGACGGCACCGTCAGCGACGACGGCAATCCGAACCCGCCGGGCTCCGTGACAACGAACTGGACCCAGGTCAGCGGGCCGGGCACGATCACGTTCGGGAACGCGGGCATGGTGGACACGACGGCGAGCACGACCGTTCCCGGTGTGTACGTTGTGCGCCTGACCGCGAGCGACAGCCAGTTGTCGGCGTTCGACGAGGCGACGCTCACGTTCACCGGCTCCGGCAGCGGGCAGACGCTCGACGTCAGCGTGTCGGCGGGCACGGACGATGCGGAGGAGAGCACCTCCAACGCTGTGCTCGTCGGGAATGCGGATCTGGACCTGATGAGCGCCGACGAGGCGAACCTCGTGGTCGGGACCCGGTTCAGGAACGTCACCATTCCCCAGGGGGCCACCATCACCTCCGCCTACCTGCAGCTCACGGCCGAAGAGGCGCCACACTCGAACGCGACCTCGCTCGCGATCAGAGGCCAGGCGGCGGACAATCCGCCGACGTTCTCCGCCGTGAACGGCGACCTCTCCGGACGCGCGCCGACGACGGCGTCCGCGGGATGGACGGTCGATCCCTGGCTGAACATCGGCGACGCCGGGCTGGCTCAGCGGAGCTCCAGCCTCACGGGGATCGTTCAGGAGATCGTGAACCGGCCGGGCTGGGTGAGCGGCAACGCCCTCGTGCTCCTGATCACGGGGAGCGGCACCCGGATCGCCGAGTCGTTCAACAAGACTGCGACCCCGGGCGGGGACCCGAGGCTCCATGTCGAATACACGACGGGCAACAGCCCGCCGCAGATCACCTCGGACGGCGGTGGCGACACCGCGTCCAGATCCGTGGCGGAGAACCAGACCGCGGTCACGACCGTGACGGCAGTCGATCCGAACGTCGGCAATACGCTCACGTACTCGATCTCGGGCGGCCCCGATGCCTCTCGGTTCCAGATAAACAGTGGGACCGGCGTCCTGACCTTCGTCACTGCGCCCAACCACGAGAGCCCGACCGACGTTGGCGCGAACAACGTCTACGACGTGACGGTCATGGTCTCCGACGGCGCGGGGGGCACCGATTCGCAGACGCTCGCAGTTACCGTCCTCAACGTCAACGAGTTTCCGCCGGTGATCACCTCTAACGGTGGCGGCAGCACCGCGGCGATCTCGAGACCCGAGAACCAGACGGCCGTCACCACCGTGACAGCGACCGACGGGGACAACGACGTCCTCACGTACTCGATCTCCGGCGGCGACGATGCCGCCAAGTTCGCGATCGTCGCCTCGTCCGGAGCCCTGACCTTCGTCAGCGCTCCGGACTTCGAGAACCCGACCGACGTCGGCGCGAACAACGTCTACGAGGTCGTCGTCTCGGCCTCCGACGGAAGCCTCTCCGACGCGCAGGCGATCGCGGTCACCGTCACCGACGCGAACGAGTCGGCCTTGAACTGGGCCGCCAACAACTCGGTCGACTTCGACGGGGATCGCATTACCGACTTCGGGCTCTACCGTGGGCTCTCGCCCGCAGACTCGCTCTGGCATGCGCCGGGTACGGCCGGAGGCGGCCCCTTCCAGATCTACTTCGGTGCGACCAGCGACATCCCGGTCCCGGGCGACTACGACGGCGACGGGAGAACGGATGCGGTCATCTACCGTCCCTCGACCGGCCTCTGGTACGGGCCCAGGACAGGAGCTGCCCAGATCGTGATCCAGATCATCCTGGGTCAGCCCGGGGACATCCCGGTGCCCGGCGACTACGACGGGGACGGTGACACCGATCCCGCGATCTACCGTCCCTCACAAGGCCGTTTCTTCGCCGTCGACCGCACGGGCAGCCAGATCCTCCTGAACACGGCCTTCGGCGCAGCCGGGGACGTCCCCGTTCCTCGCGACTACGACGGGGACGGCATCACGGACCCTGCGATCTACCGCGAGGACGTGACGCCTCAGCATTTGAGCCTCTGGTACGCACCCCTCTCCGGTGGAGGCGTCCACCAAATCTACTTCGGCGCCCCCGGCGACATCCCGGTCCCCGGTGACTACAACGGGGACGAGAAGGCCGACTCGGTCATCTGGCGGCCATCGACCGGGCTCTGGTACGGCCCGCAGACCGGCGCGGCGGCAATCGTGATCCAGATGATCCTCGGCCAGAACGGAGACGTGCCGATCCCGGGCTACTACGACAACGACTTCGTGGTCGACCCGGCCATCTTCCGGCCCTCCACCGGGCTTTGGTTCTCACCACTCTCGGGTGGTGGCACCCGCAGCATCAGCGGTATGGGCCAGCCGGGCGACAGGCCCGTGCAGAAGCGGCCTTCACTCGTCGGCGGCGCCTAGACCGCTGCCGAGGCTCGGCTGCTCGCCTTGAGTGCGCCCACGAGCGAGTCGACGACCCGCAGGATCTGAGCCTCGGACATTCCGCTGAAGAGCGGGAGGCGGATCACACGCCCCGCGACCTCATCGGTGGTCGACAGCCTCCCGTGCGGCCGTCCGTAACGGCGACCGGCCACGGAATCGTGGAGCGGCACGTAGTGGAAGACGGCGTTGATGTCCGCGCTGTTGAATTCCCGGAGAAGCCGGTCCCGTTCGTAGGCGCTCGCGACCAGCACGTAGTAGATGTGCCCGTTGTGCTGAACGTGTTCCGGGATCACGGGGCGGCGAAGGAACCCGGCCTCCTCGAGCGGCTCCAGTGCCTCCTGGTAGAGCCACCAGGTTCGGAGCCGGTCGGCGTTGAGGTGCTCCGCGACCTCCAGCTGTGCCCACAGGAACGCCGCGTTCAGCTCGCTCAGACCGTACGAGGATCCGAGATCGACCCATGAGTACTTGTCCACCTCGTTCCGGAAGAAGCGACTGCGGTCGGTGCCCTTGTCGCGAAAGATCTCGGCGCGCTGGACGAGCTCCGCTCTGTTGACGAGAAGTGCGCCGCCCTCTCCCGACGTGACGTTCTTGGTCTCGTGGAAGCTCACAGCCGCGAGCTCACCGAGGCTTCCCGCCGGTCTGCCGCGGTAGGTGGACCCGAGCGCCTGCGCGGTGTCCTCGATCACCGCGATCCCGTGGTGGGCCGCGATCGCATTGATCGAGTCCATCTCGCACGGCACCCCCGCGTAGTGGATCGGCAACACGGCCTTGGTGCGAGGAGTGATTGCCGCCTCGACGAGACTCTCATCCAGGTTCAGCGTGTCCCGGCGAACGTCCACGAAAACGGGCGTGCCACCACGTAGGACGACGGCGTTCGCCGCGGAGACGAAGTTGAACGACGGCATCACGACCTCGTCGCCCGGTTCGATCTCCAGCAGCAGCGCGGCCATCTCGAGGGCGGCGGTCGCAGAGTGCACCAACAAGGCCTTCCGACTCTGTGTCGTGGCCTGAAGCCAGTTGCAGCAGCGCTCCGTGAACAGCCCACCGGCGGAGAGCTGTCCCCGGGCGATGGCCTCGGCGATATAGGCCTGCTCCGTCCCGACCAGCGGCGGACGGTTGAAAGGGATGTGTCCTTCGCTCGTCGGGGGTGTATGCATCAGACGAGTCTAGACACGGCATCTGCTGGACCGCCGGATCCGGTTATGGCTTTGTGAAGGGGCGCACGGCCCTGCGAGCGGCCCGCCGGCTGCCGCTATCCGGGCTCGTATGTGATGGGAAGACCGACGGATTCCGCCTGCGCCCGGAACTCGCTGCGCTGTGCGGGGGACTCGAGGCCGGGCAGGTCGACCTCCCAGTCCCCGCACGCGTCTTGCTGCACGACCAGCCCTGTGAATCCCACTGACTCCGCCTGCGCGGCGAGCTGCTCCGCAGCCGGCCTCGTAGAGCGGTGGCCGAACACGGCATTGAGGCCGCCCGTCAGCGCATGGGTCCTGCACTCGAGCGTGACGTCGAAGTTCACCGTCGCTGCCTGCTCGCGGAACTCTCGTGCCTGCCTCAGGTCCGCGAGGCCCGAGAGGACGACCGCATAGTCGAAGCATCCGCGGCGCTGGATGTCGAGGCCGGGAAAGCCGACCCGCTCGGCGGCGCTGCGCAAGCGCTCTGCAGCCGCCGGAGTTCGGCGATGTCCGAACAGCGCAGCGATCCCTGCTTCCTGGTCCGCGCTGCAGAGCCACTGCCCGGGCCGCCCAACGGCGTAGACCTCGACGTCCTCGTTCGAGAACACGGCCGGAAACAGGCGCGTGAACGCAGGAGTTGCGGGGCCGTGGAGGTTGTCGGCCACGAAGTACCTCGCGCCGTACTCTCGCGCGAGCGTGCGCGCCGCCCGCTCGTTCCCGTCGCGGAAGACCGCGTTCGACAGCGCCAGCCGGCGCGGGAACGGGCTCTGCGCCTCGGGAAGCGAGAAGTGGCCCCGCGCCGCAGTCCGCTCCGTGTAGTCCCAGCTCTCGAGGACGACTCGCCGTTCGCCGAAGGCCGAGTAGTAGAAGTACTTCGAGTCGCGCCCATCGGGTTGGAGGCTGTGGTTGTTGACCACGAGGACGTCGGTCGAGTCGGTGTTGTCGCGAACCCAGGTGAGCCCCTCGTACAGCGCCGACGTCAGGCCGCTGTACTCCTGGTTGTACGCCGGCTTGCCGTCGGCCCAGCGTCCGACGACATGAGGAAACCAGTCGAGCGGCGTGTTGAGCGCCCCGAGGATCACGGTTCCGGTCACCACAGCCCCGACGAACGCCGCTCCCGACGATCGCCGGCGGAGAGCGTAGAGGGCGCCCGCCGCGAGCCCGGCGATTGCGAGCACGAGGGCGGCCGAGGTTGCCGCCGTCCCGATCGGGAGGCGAGCCTCGGCGTCGAAGCTCGAGAGCAGGCGGATGAGCGGCGTGTCGACGAGGAGAAGGCCGAGGATCCCGACGGAGAGCGCGACGGGAAGGACGAGCCGGTGTGAGAACAAGCCTGTGACTCCTCCGGCAACGACTGCCAGCCCCACGACGAAGAGCGTCATCTGCAGCCCGACTCTCGGTGACGCCTGCAGCAGCAGGTCGAGCGCCACGACCGAAGCTGCGACGGCGGCCAGAAGCAGGAGCGCCGAGCGAAGTGAGGGACGAGCCTGCTGCTGGAACCAGAGCAGGTAGCCGCAGGCGGCCAGAATCGCGCCTGGAACGACGCCGAAGAACACCACGAACATCTGTCCGAAACCGGGCTGGCTGGAGAGGAACAGGGTCGGGAGGACGGCGGCGAAGAAGCACAGGAAGAGGATCTCCGCGGCCGATAAGGCATGCCGCTTGTGCTTGAGGAATAGCGCGACACCGAGCATCGGAATGCCGAGCAAGCCGAAGACGCCGAACGCCACTCCGAGCGCTGACGGCACGCCGGAGGTCCCCCAGACATGGCCGAAGTACTCGTCCAGGTCCTCGACACCCCTCATCGACTCGAGGTTTCGAAACGGGCGTATCACGGCGCCCGCCGCGTTCCAGCCGAACACCAGGAGATTCGCGGCGACATATACGGCGCCCGACACGCCGAGGGCGAGCAGGGCGGGTCGGTGGACGCTGCGCTCCGTGATCAGCTTCCAGACGAGGAAGAGGACCAGCGCGCCGCCGACCACGACCAGCGAGTACGACTTCGAGCCGACGCAGCCGAGCAGGAAGGCCGCGAAGAGAACCCACGCGGCACTTCTAGAGCGCTTTGACAACGCTCGGCCTTCGAGTAGATCACCGAGGATCAGCGCAGCCGGAAGGAAGAACACAAGACCGAGCAGGAACGTGTGGCTTGCCAACAGCCAGTAGAAGAAGAGGTCACGGAACAGGAATCGGCCGACCCCCGTCGCAACCGACGCGTCGAGCTCGCCGAGAAGCGGCACGACGACCAGCGCCGCGAGACCCGCCGTCCAGCTTCGCCCGATGCGCCTCCCCGCGAGGATGAGCTGTAAGGAGAAGAGAAGGAGCAGGGGAACCTCGTACAGGCGCATGACGACGACAGAGAGGTCGATTCCGGTCACCTGGCTGATCGCCGCCATGTGCATGAACGCGAAGGCGTGGTAGCGGAGCGGCTCGCCGGCGACCGAGGGCATCGTCAGCGGCCAGTGGTGCAGAGCTTCCGCGGCGAGGGAGATCGTGAAGACGGTGTCCTCCTGGTACGTGACGTTCGCCGTCTCGCGTGGCAACGGCGTTTGTGTGAAACCCACCGCACCTGCGTAGAGCAGGAGAAGCATGCAGAGGAGCGCTCCGACCCAGATCGGCCCGAGCGGCGGTGCGGACCGTGTGCTTGGCTCGGCTCGAGCGACCATCCTTCTCCTGCTCGCCACCAATGCGGCCGGGATCCCGACGAGAAGCGGGTAGACGTAGAAGGCGCCGCGGAGCCCGGTCGCGGCGGTGACGAGGAAGGCGAGGACCTCGAGCAGGTACCCGAGTGACCAGCCGAAGACGATCTCCTGCAGCCGGCC
This sequence comes from uncultured Actinomycetes bacterium, assembly GCA_963761485.1. Lineage (GTDB taxonomy): Bacteria > Actinomycetota > Thermoleophilia > Gaiellales > Gaiellaceae > GMQP-bins7. The sequence goes on from CAVXGP010000001.1 coordinate 16,319, forward strand.
GGCGGGACGCGCGACGAGTGCGCGGTACACGAGCCAGCCGGGGAGGAAGACGAAACCGAGCTCGTAGGGGACGTAGCGGACGATCTCGTCGAGTCGCACGCCTCCGGCCAGCCAGAGCCCGGCGATCCAGAGTGAGAGCGCGGCCGCGACGAGGAGGAACGGTGCTGCCGCGCGGGCGCGTGCGCCTCCGGCATCGAGAGTGACGCGGCCGACTGGCCATCCGAATCCCCTCGTTCGGCTGTCAGATGCTGTGCTCATGCGGTGGGCTCGGGCCCATGTTCGCACGAGCCGCGAACGGCGCCCCGTCCGTTCCGCCGATGCCCGGAGACGAGATCGCTCACGAGTGCCCGCAGTCCGCCCACCGTCGTGAGTACGCTTCGGAGCCTGTGACCGGAACGGGCCGCTCGCGTGAGCCCCGAGCTCTGAGACGCCGTTCTGTGGTTGCCCTCGTGCTCGCCGCGGTCGCCTTCGGATGTGCCGTCGTCGGAGCGCTGCTTCCTTCCGAGCATCTGCGCGAGACGTATTCGTGGCCGCCGCCGAATCTCCCGGCGGGGCAGGCCGATCGGGCGTGGTACGCGCCTCTGCTGGTGGCGCGGCATCGGCCGGAGTCGATCTCCGCACGGTTGCCGTGCAGCGTTCCGCGACCGCTGCCGCGGGCGAGCCGGCCGGTCGTAGTCCTCGCGACAGCGCGCAACGCGCCTGCGATCGGGGGGCTGCAGGTGACGCAGGTCGGCCGGGAGCTCACCGTCTCCGTTGGAAACGACACGATCGAGCGGCTCCCCCTGCCCGCGGATGGCCCCTTGGCCGAGCGGTGCGAGTATCGGCTGGAATTCGCCGACGGGCGCTCGACGGTCGAAGGGGACACGAGCTTCGGGTCGCGGGAGGGCTCCGTCGAGATGCCGGTCGTCTCGGGCCTCTTCTCGAGCGTCGACCTTCGTGAAGGGCAGGGGCCCTCGATCGTCGTCACCACGGAGGTGTACGGGTCCCGCACGACCGCGGCGCAAGTGGTCTTCCGGTCGCTCGCTGTGCTCGCCGCGCTCGCTGCGTTGATCCTCGTCTCGTGGGCTTCGATTGGCCGACCACGGTTCCGCGAGCGGTCTCGGCCGCTGCGCCGCGCGGCAGCACAGGTCCGCCTGGTCGACGGGGTCGTCGCCGTCGTCCTCCTCGGGTGGTGGCTGATCGGCCCGGCGTACTTCGACGACGGTTGGGTCGCCGCGGTGCAGAGGAACTTCGGAGCGACCGGAGATCAATCCACCTACTACGACTCCTTCGGAGTCGCGTCCTCGCTTCAGTACTGGCTCGTCTGGATCCAGCACGAGCTCTTCGAGAGATCGATCGACTTGCTCGTCCTCCGGCTGCCCGCGCTCCTCTGTCTCGCGCTGACGTGGGTGCTCTGCCGCTGGATCTACGGCCGGATGTCCACGGTCTCGACTCGCACGGGTCGCTGGACACTCGTGACCGCGTTCCTCACGGGCGCGCTCGCCTGGGGCATGACGCTGCGCCCCGAGCCGGTTGTCGCTCTGCTGGCCACCGGGGTCGTTGCGTGCACGGTTCTCTTCGTCGAGCGTCAGACGACGGCGCCTCTGGCGATCGCGGCGGTCTTGGTCTCTCTGGCGGTGTCTGCTCACCCCGCCGGGCTGGTGGCGCTTGCCCCGCTCGTCGTCGTCTCCCCTCGCCTGCTCGCCTGGGCGCGCACTCGCTGGACTGCTGTGGCGACCATCGCGCTCGCCGCAGCCGCCCTGTTCGCCGTTCTCGCGTTCCTGAGCTCGGACCTGGCCCAGTTCCGCGCCGATGTCACCTCGCTGCGCACATTCGGTGTCCAGGTCTCAGGGTGGCGGGACGAGCTGTCGCGATACTCGCTCCTTTCGCGAGAGGGGTACGGCGCACCAATCCGACGCCTCTGGGTGGCGCTCTCCCTGCTGGCGGTCCTGGCCTACCTGTTGCGGCCCCGGGGCCGCCCGAGCGGACCGATGCTCGGTCTGCCGGCAGCGGGGCTCGGGGTCGCCCTCGTCATGTTGATTCCGACTCCCTCGAAGTTGCCCTGGCATTTTGGGTGCCTGATCGGGCTCGCGGCTCTCGCTCTGGCTGCGGAGACGGAACGCCTCGTCCACGTGGCGAAGCGCTCTCGCAGTTGGCACGTGCGACCGTTCGTGATCCTGGGTGCGGCGATGCTTGCTGCGGCCTGGGCGTGGTTCCCGCGCAACGCGTGGGGGGAGCTCGACCTCCGAACGATGGACTGGACGCTCGGGCTCGAGGACCGGCTCACGTTGGCCAAGGCCGCGGGCATCACTCCGGTGTTGTTGCTGGGTGCTCTCGCGCTGGTCGAGCTCGCGAGGCGGCGGCGGCTTCGTGAGCTCCACGACGTTCCGTGGCGGGCTGCGCTCCTGACCGTCCCGCTCCTGACCATTCCATTGATCGCCTTCACGACCGGCGTTCTCGTCGCGGACACCGCAAAGACGAGCTCGTGGACGCTCCTACGTCAGAACGCCGACGCCCTCCGCGGAGACTCTGGATGTGGGCTCGGTGACGGTTCGCTCGTTCCGACTCGCGCGTCGATGCGCCCACTGGCTGCTGTCGGAACCACCGTGCCAGAGCCGGCGTCGTGGTTACCCCCGCCGCCCCTCCAGGGCCTGCCTCGGTTCGAGCTCGCACCGAAGGACAGCCGCCGCCCGGCGCGATCCCCGTGGTTCCGGCTGCCCTCCGGTGACCGCGTGGGATTCTTCATCGTGGGCGTCCCGAGCTTCGACGAGGCGATCGAGCTCGAGTGGGGACGCGCAGGGGGTGCGGGCGTAACCCCGCTCGCCGTGGCCCCCGTCGCGAGTGACCTGGTGAGTGACGCACGGCCGGAGCTCCGCTACTGGCGCTTCCACGCCGACGGAAGCCTGCCGCCGGCTCCCGCCGGAGCCAACGCCGTGCGCTTCTCGGTCCGAACGGGCGGGCCGTCCGGTGCAGGCATCGGATTCACGGCACCTGTCACCTACACGGACGAGACGCTCGCCTCGATGCTCGAGCGCGAGGTCCTTCCCCTTGTGCTCCCGAACCTACTCACCTACGTCCCGTGCGTCGAGCTCCCGGTTCTTCGCGGGATCGCGTCGGTGCCGACGTCGATCCTCGCCACCCGCGACTCGATGTGGCCGCTCGGTACGGGAACGAGCCCGTTCGAGCACGTCACGGATCTGTACCCGCTCGTCCGGTTGCCGCTCACGGACTCGCCGGATCCGCCCGAGGAAGTCACCGTGTACGTGGTCGAACAGCGCGTCGAGGGCGAGGCGCTCCTCCCGCCGGTCTCACAGCCCGCCACGTAGTCGGATCGACTACGAGCTCACGCTGGCCCGGTGGCTTTCCAGGTCGTCGTACAACGCCTCGTAGGCGTCGACGAAGCGGTCGAGCCCGAACTGGCGCTCGCCTGCTCTTCGAGCACGATCGGCCAGTGCGAGGCGAGCTTCGTCGGAGGCGAGCCGGCGGAGCCCGTCCCGATCTGCTCCGGGATCGGGCGGGACGAAGATCGCGTCGCCGTCGTCGAGAAAGCGATCGAATCCAGGCAGCCGAGTGACGATGCACGGCACCCCCGCGACGAGTGCCTCCTGGAGTGCGAGCGGGAGGCCCTCGGCTCTCGAGGGAAGCACGAACGCGTCCGCAGCGGCGAGCAGCCTGCCGAACCGGGCAGGTGACATGAACGGCAGCAAGCGCGCGGGCGAGTCGTC
>CAVXGP010000002.1:0-16928 GCA_963761485.1 uncultured Actinomycetes bacterium
GAGTCGGCATCCGGACTGCGGAGCCGACGGAGGTCTACAACCTGGCGGCGCAGAGCTTCGTCCCGACGTCCTGGAACCAGCCGGTCCTCACGGCGGAGTTCACGGCGCTCGGCGTCACCGCATGCTCGAGGCGATCCGGATCGTCGACCCGAAGATCCGGTTCTACCAGGCGTCCTCGTCGGAGATGTTCGGGCAGGTGCGCGAGACTCCGCAGACGGAGCACACGCCGTTTCATCCGCGCTCGCCGTACGGCGTGGCGAAGGTCTACGGGCACTACATCACGGTCAACTACCGGGAGTCGTACGGGATGTTCGCGGTCTCCGGGATCCTCTTCAACCACGAAGTCCCGCGCCGCGGGCTCGAGTTCGTGACGCGGAAGATCAGCGACGGCGTCGCCCGCATCAAGCTCGGCCTGGCGTGACGAGCTGCGCGCTCGGAAACCTCGACGCCGAACGCGACTGGGGCTACGCCGGCGACTACGTCGACGCGATGTGGCGGATGCTCCAGCAGGACGAGCCGCGCCGACTACGTCGTGGCGACGGGCGAGACGCACTCGGTCCGCGAGTTCGCCGAGATCGCGTTCGGCCATGTCGGCCTCGACTGGGAGCAGTCCGTCAAGACCGACCCGGAGTTCCTGCGCCCGGCCGAGGTCGACCAGCTCGTCGGCGACCCGGCGAAGGCGAAGGCCGACCTGGGCTGGGAGCCGCGCCACTCGTTCCGCGAGCTCGTCGAGATGATGGTCGACGCCGACCTCGAACGGCTCGCGCCGGCTGCGGCTCCGCGGCTCGCGACCTGAGCTTGCAGTCACCCGCAGCGCTCCGCCGTCGATTGCACGAGCGCCGTTACCTGCGTCAGCAGAGCAGCCGGGTGGCAAGCGCGCTCGACGATGGCCCACTGCAGGGCCTGTTCGCTGAGAATGCCCAGCTACCGGCCGGCTACGGCGTCGTTGGACGGCGTGTGGTCGCGTGTTGTGCGCCTGGCTGATGCCGGCGGCAGCCTCAACCACCGACACGTCTCACGCGTTGCGCATATCTGGTACACCTAGTCACCGCTGCCCCGGAATCGCACGCATATCCAGAGCTTGGCGTCTCGTACATCTTTGCCGACTTCCGTGACCTGCCTCTGCGCAGCGACTACTACGACACCATCTGCTGCATCTCGTCTCTGGAGCATGTGGGCATGGACAACACCGCGTACGGCGGACCCTCGCGAGAGACCGACCCGAACGCCGCGGTAGCAGCTGCCGTCGCCGACCTCAAGAGGATCCTGGCCCCGGGCGGAAGATTGCTCGTGACCGTTCCCTTCGGCGTCAGCGAGGATCACGGCTGGTTTCGTCAGTACGGCGAAACGGAGCTCACGGCTCTCGCAGAGAAGCTTGGTGAGCAGGTCGACCTGACGGTTTTCGCGTACTCCCAAGGGTGGCAACGCAGCAGTCCCGCTGCTGCGGCCGATGCCCGTTACGGCGACTCCGTTGTCGCAGCGAAGGCCGTCGCCTGTCTCGAAGCCCGGAAGTAGCCCGGTCAGGACTCGGAGAAGGCGACGAGCTCGAGGCTCGTGGCAACGCTGTTCAGGAGAGGAATTCGCTCCAGCGCAGAGCTCGTCCGCCAAAGGAGACGCGCCGGGCCGCCGAGGGTGAGCGGAAGCATGTGCACGAGCCGTAGCTCTTTGACTTGGAAGCCATGGCGCTCGAGCAGCTCGCCGGCAGTTCGTTTCGAGTACACGCGATCGTCGGGGAGCTGACCGTGGTAGTAGAGGCCGAGCAGCCGGGCGACTTTCTCCGTGTAGGAGTACCGATTCGGGAGGTTCGTCACGTAGAACATCCCGCCGGGTCGAAGCACGCGCCTGATCTCGGCAACGCTTCCGTCCGGGTCGGGCACGTGCTCGAGCACTCCGCACGAGAGCACCGTGTCGAACGCGTTGTCATCGAACGGCAGGGCGACGGGCTCTGCGCTGAATTGAGCCTCTATCTCCGGGAACAGCTCGAGCGGCTCGACGGTCGGCGCATCGATCCCTTCGCGGTAGTCGAAGGCCACGACGTCGACGTCCCGCTCACGTAGCAGCGCCGCCACCTGTCCCCAGCCGCAGCCCCAGTCGAGCAGTCGTCCTGGCGCGCGGCGCGCAAGGTCGCGCGCCAGCTCCTCGTACATGAGCATCTGCGGCCCTGAACGGAGATTCGCGTCGAGGCGCTGGCGAGGTGGCGCTGACACGTCGCGCGAGTGTAGCCCCGCCGCGAATAGCCTTTCCGGCCTATTGCCGCAGCACTCCAGTCTCCAGCGCCTGCCGCTCCTCGAGCGGTTTCTCAAGCTGCCATGGGTCGAACGTGCCGTCTCGGCTTTCCTCCGCGGACGCGCGGTCCGGGAGACGATCCGGTTCGCCATCAATGAGATCCTCGGCCGGCGCGTGCTCCGCCGTTACCGGCTCCGTGCCGGCGGCATCGTCGTCCACGTCAGGCACTGCTCGCCGGATGTGCTCAACCTGGACGAAGTCTTCTACCAGCGTCTCTACGACGCCCCGGATTCGGTGAGCCGCGCGCTCGCCGAGATCGGCCGGCCGCCGCGGATCGTCGACCTCGGCGCCAACATCGGGCTCGCCGGAGCTTGGTTTCTCGGGGCGTATCCCGGGGCGAGCGTCCTCGCATTCGAGCCCGACCCAGCCAATGCCGAGGTCCATACCCGGACGCTCGACGCCAACGAGCTAGACGGTCGTTGGCAACTGGTGATCGCGGCGGCTGGGGTCGAGGCAGGCGAAGTCACCTTCGTGCCGGGCGACTTCGCCGAGTCGCACGTTGCCGCCCCTGGAGAGGGTGGCGTGTCGGTGGAGTCCGTCGACGTCCTCCCTGAGCTGACACAAGCCGATCTGCTCAAGATCGACATCGAGGGCGCCGAGTGGGCAATCCTCGCGGACGAACGGTTTTCGGAAGTCTCGTCCAGGGCGGTCGTGCTCGAGTACCACCCACACCTTTGTCCCGAGGGCGAGCCACGGACACTGGCCGAGCGTCTCCTGCGGTCGGCCGGGTACGAGGTGCACGACATCTTCCAAGCGCCCGACGGCCACGGGATGATCTGGGCATGGCGAGCATGACGCTCTCACGCCAGTACGCAAAGCTTTGCGACCGCCGAGACTTCGACGATCCGATCGTGCGCGAGCGGATCCGCGAGATCGTGCCCGGGCTGGAGCCGGACGCCGAGCTCCACCGCAAGTACTGGGAGTTCGCGATGCTGACGCTCTTCCTCGAGGACGTCGGGAGGCTCGACGACAACACTCATGCGCTTGCCGTCGGCGCCGGGCACGAGACCGTGCTGTTTTGGCTTGCGAATCGCATCGGTCGCGTCGTTGCGACCGACATCTACGGCGAAGGTTCATTTGCCGGACGCGAGGCGGATGCGACGATGCTCGACGATCCGCGCAGCTTCTCGCCGTATCCGTACCGGGAAGATCGCCTCGAGGTGAGGCACATGGACGCCCGCAAGCTCGACTTCCCGGACGAGAGCTTCGACGTCGTCTTCTCGCTCTCGTCGATCGAGCATTTCGGCAGGCCCGACGGGGTCGTCGAGGCCTCACGCGAGATCGGACGAGTCCTGCGACCGGGCGGCGTCGCCTTCATCGCCACGGAGTGCTTCCTGAGGCGCCATCCACTCAATGCGCCGCTCGTCCAGACCGTGGTCCGGAAAACGACCGGTGGCCGGCTCTTCGCGACGGCCAATCTCGCGCGCCGGACGGAAGAGATCTTCACCCGGAGCGAGATCCGCGAGCAGATCGTCGTTCCGTCCGGTCTCGACCTCGCCCAGCCCGTGAGCTACGAGCTCTCGGACGAGACGTTCGAGAACCTGATCCACTGGCGCCGAGGTGGACAGCTCGAGCCTCGAACCGGCGACGACTATCCGCACATCGTGCTGAAGGCGCACGGATCACCCTGGACGTCGATCGCCCTGCCGTTGAGCAAGCCGGGTTGACGCCCCTGCGGATCGGCCTCAACGCCGTCTTTCTCCAGCCCCGCATGGGCGGGCTCGAGACGCTGGTTCGCCGGCTGGTCCCGGCGCTCGTCGACCTCCGGCCGGACGCCGAGCTCATCGTGTTCGCGAACGAGGGCGGCGCGCAGTCCTTGCGGCGTGAGTGGGGCGGAGACGTCGAGGTCGTCACGCACCCTTTGCTCGGCAGGCGGTACGTGCGCGCGGCTTCGGAGCTGACGGTGCTGGGAGCGCTTGCCGACCGCCGGAAGGTGCACCTCCTCCATAGCGTCGCGATGGTGGGGCCGCTCAGGCTGAAGGCCGCGCACGTCGTGACCGTCGGCGACCTGATCTGGTGGCACGATCCGCAGAGCACGGGCCGGGCGACCGCCGTCCTCTGGCGAGCGATCGTGCCGCGGGTCGCACGGCGGGCGACGCGGGTCCAGACGTTCTCCGAGGCGACCGCGCGAGACCTCGTCGACCTCGTCCGGGTCCCACGGGCACGTATCGACGTCGTGGCGCCGGGGTACGGCGCGGAACCGTCGACCGAGCAGACGCCCGAGGCCGAGCTGCGCGACCGGCTCGGACTGGGCGACAGCCGTGTCGTCCTGACGGTCTCCGCGAAGCGGACCCACAAGAACCTCATGCGGCTCGTGCGCGCATTCGCGCTGGTGCGTGAGAGCGCGCCGGACGCCGTGCTGGTCATGCCGGGAAATCCGACCTCGCACGAGCGCGAGCTGGCGGCGGAGGCGGTGTCGCTCGGGGTCGACGGGGCGGTGAGGTTTCCGCCCTACGTGGACGCCGCGGACCTCGAGGGGCTCTACGGCCTTGCGACCTGCGTCGTCTATCCCTCGCTGCGCGAGGGGTTCGGCCTCCCGATTCTCGAGGCGATGCGACGCGACGTTCCAGTCGCAACCGCGCGTGCGTCGTCGCTGCCCGAGGTCGGCGGCGACGCTGTCAGCTACTTCGATCCCGAGGACGAGCGCGCCATGGCGGACGCCGTGGTCCGACTGCTCGAAGACCGCGAGCTGGCCTCGGCGCTCGTCGCCGCAGGGCGCCGGCGGGCGATGCAGTTCACCTGGGAGGCGACCGCTCGCGCGACCCTCGCGTCCTACGATCGGGCGATCGCGGAGGCGGGAGGCTGATCTTCGCGCGCGCGCGCCGGTACTGGGCGGACACGCTCCGCCTGAGCAAGATCGCCGGATCACCGTGGCAGCGTCTGCGCTTCGCGTCGGTCCGAACCGTCCTCGTCGCCCGCGCGCTCAGGAGGCGTCGGGGCCGGGGCCTCGAGGTCACGGTCGACGAGCGAGGGCAGAGGTTCAGGCTCGTGGTCGGAGACGCATCGGAGCTCGAGGTGCTGCGCGAGGTGTTCCTCGAGCGGGAGTACGAGGTGGCGCTTCCGGCCGAGCCGCGGTTCATCCTCGATCTCGGCAGCAACGTGGGAGCCTCGATCGCGTTCTTCCGTGCGCGCTACCCGGCCGCGCGAATCGTCGGCGTCGAGCCGGATCCGCGTGCGTTCACCAGGCTCCGCGCGAATGTTGCCCAGATGACCGATGTGACGGTGCTCAACGTCGCGGCCGCGGGCGTCGACGCCAGGCGGTCCTTCTACGCGGCTCCCGAGAGCTGGCTGTCCTCGTTTCGCGGGCAGGCACTAGCAGGTGGAGACGAGATCGAAGTAGAAACGCGCACGTTGGAGTCACTGCTCGCCGACCTGCGTGTGGACCGCGTTGACCTCCTGAAGATCGACGTCGAGGGAGCCGAAGAGGAGATCCTCCCGACCTTTGATCTGGACCGGGTCGGCGCGATCGTGGGCGAGATCCATCCGGACATCGTCTCCGACCCAGAGGGGCTCATCGCGGAACTCGATCGGTACTTCGAGGTCGAGATCGAGCGCGCCCTCCCCGACCGGTGGCGGCTCACGGGGCGTGGCCCGGTGACGAACGGCGAGCCGTCGGCGTCGGTCGTCATCGTGACGAAGGACCGGGCGGAGGAGGCGCTCCGCGCCGCCGAGTCCGCAGTCGGGCAGAAGCCGCCTGTCGAGGTGCTCGTCATCGACGACGGCTCGGCCGACGGTACGGCCGACGCGGTGCGGGCTGCCTTCCCCGAGGTCCGAGTCGAACGGTTCGAGGAATCCGTCGGGTACATCGTGCGGCGCAACGCCGCGGCCGAGATGATCGAGACGCCGGTGCTCGTGTCGATCGACGACGATGCGGAGTTCGCGTCGGACGACGTGGTCGCGCGCACCGTCTCCGAGCTCGACGATCCGCTTGTCGGGGCGGTAGCAATTCCGTACGTGGACGTCGGAGTGGATCCCATGGTTCACCAGACCGCGCCTCCCGGGGGCGCTGCCTACGTCACGCACGGGTTCCGCGGAACGGCGTATGCGGTGCGCCGTGAGCTCTTCGCACGCCTCGGCGGGTTCCGCGAGCATTTCTTCCACCAAGCGGAGGAGCAGGACTTCTGCCTCCGGATGCTCGCGGCCGGGCGGGTCGTGCGCCTCGGCCGGGCCGAGCCCATCCTTCACCACGTCTCGCCCAAGCGCGACGTGGACCGCATGTGGTTCTACGGCTGCCGGAACGACATCCTCTTTGCGTGGCACAACGTCCCCTACCCCTACCTGCCTGCGCGCGTGGCTCGCGTTGCGGTGCATTCGCTGTGGCTGGGAATCGGCGTGCGCCGGCCGGGGCTCTTCGCGCGCGGGATCCTGGCCGGCATCCGCGCCTGCTCCGGTGCCGAACGGCGGCCGGTCCGCCGCGGCGACTACCGGCTCTACCACGACCTACGGAAACGGGGTGCCGTGCCGCTTGACGAGGTCCGGCATCGCGTGAGGCACGCCGAGTCGGGCACGTGACGCTCCCCGACACCACCGATATTCTCGATACGCCGGACGCGGGCGGCCGTGTCATCCGCGGGAGCATGGTCAGGACCGGCGGGTACGTCGCCGGCTTGGCGCTCACCCTGATCGGTGCCGCGCTGATGATCCGTCACCTCGGCGTGGAGGACTTCGGCAAGTACGTCGTCATCACCTCGTTGATCGGTGTCGTCGGCGGCATCAGCGAGGGAGGCATGTCGAACATCGCAGTGCGGGAGTACTCGGTCCGCGCACCGGACGACCGCGACGCCCTCATGGCGAACCTGCTCGGCTTGCGCATCGTCGTGACGCTGGTCGGAATCGGTGCCGCCGTCGTCTTCGCTGCGATCGCGGGCTACGACACGGTGATGGTCGTGGGGACCGTCTTCGCCGGCCTCGCGCTCCTGCTGACGACCGTCCAGCAGACCGTCTCGGTGCCGCTCTCCTCGACGCTGCGCTTCGGGTGGGTGAGCACCATGGACTTCTCACGCCAGTTCGCCTTCGTGGTCGTGATCATCGCTCTCGTCGCCGCAGGCGCAGGACTGCTCGCGTTCCTGGCCGCCCCTATCCCGGTAGCCCTCGCCGTGCTCTTGCTCTCGATTCCGCTCGTGCGCGGCGTGGTTCCGCTGGTGCCTGCCTTCAGCCGGCGAGAGTGGCTCGCGATCCTCCGGATCACGGCGTCCTACTCGGCGGCGACGGCCGTCAGTGCGATCTACGTCTACGCGGCAGTGATTGCGACCTCACTCGTCGCCACCGAGCAGGAAAGCGGGTACTTCGGTGCGTCGTTCCGGATCTTCCTCATCCTCCTGGCCGTGCCCGCGCTGCTCATCACGACGGCGTTCCCCGTACTAGCCCGCGCCGCGCGTGACGACCGGGAACGCCTGGAGTACGCGCTGCAGCGGCTCTTCGAGATCGCTGTCATCGTCGGGTGCTGGCTGGCGCTCGTGACCGTGGTCGGGGCGCCCCTTGCGATCGACGTGCTCGCAGGCGACAGCTTCGCGGAATCGATCCCCGTGCTCCGGATTCACGGCGTCGCCGTACCGTTCACCTTCCTGGCGCTGACGTTCGGGTTCGTGCTGGTCTCCCTACACCGGCACCGCGTGATCCTCCTCGCTGCGGCGCTGGCACTCGGGTTGAGTGTCGTGATCACGCTCATGTTGGTGCCGGTTCTGGGCGCCGAGGGCGGGGCGGTGGCGACGCTCGTCGTCGAGGCGGCGATCGCCGCGCTCTACGGGTGGAAGCTCTTCTTCTCGGAGAGGTTCGAGATCGAGCTCGGCGTGGTGCTGCGCGTAGGCGTTGCCCTTGCAGTCGCCGCCTCGCCCGTGCTCGTCCCCGCATTTGGGCCGGCGATCCTCGTAGGGCTCGGAACCGTCCTCTTCTTCGGGACGCTCTGGCTCCTCGGGGGAGTGCCCGAGGAGATCTGGGAAGCGCTCAGACCCGGGTCCAATCGAGCATGAGGATCGGGTTCAACCTCCTCTTTCTGTGGGAAGGCTCAGGCGGCACCGGCACCTACGTTCGAGGCCTTCTTCCCGCACTGCTTCGGACGAATTCGAGCCCCTCGCTCACGGCGTTCGTCAGCTCACACGTTCCCCCCGACCTTTTCGAGGAGGAGTGGTCACGAGAGGTCGAGTGGGTGCGGTGGAACCTCAACATCTCCGAGCGCCGCACGCTCTTCGCGCAAATGGTCGGCTTGCCTACCGCTGCCGCTCGGCGCCGTCTGGATGTCTTGCACAGCCCGGCGAACGTCGGTCCTCTGGTGACCGCGCGAACGGCGAAGGTGGTGACGCTGCTCGATCTGATCTGGCTTCACGAGGGCGAGGACTCCGGGCTCGGCTCTCGTGCGCGCCGGTCGATGCGGATCGCTTCGCTTGCGAGTGCCCGTGCGGCGGACAAGGTGCTGGCGATCTCGCGCGCGGCCCGGGAGGACCTGGTTGAGACCGGACGTCTCAATCCCGCGTCGGTCGACGTGACGCCCGCTGGGTGTGGACGTAGGCGATCCGCCGCCAGGCACACCCGAGGGAGAGCTGCGTGACCGCTTCGAAGTCGGCGACGGACCGATCGTCCTCTCCGTCGCCCAGAAGCGACGCTACAAGCGACTGGATACGCTCATTCGCGCGCTCGCCGAGCTCGACTCGTCGGTGTGGCTGGTGCTGCCGGGAACGCCGACGCCCCACGAGGAGGAGTTGCGTGCGCTCGCCGTGCAGCTGGGTGTCGAGGATCGTGTGCGCTTCCCCGGCTGGGTCTCCGAGGAGGACCTCAACGGGCTCTACCGGGTCGCGACCTGTTTCGTGCTTCCTTCGCGGATCGAGGGCTTCGGGTTGCCCATAGTTGAGGCGATGAGGCACGGAACGCCAGTGGCCTGTTCCAACCGCAGTGCGTTGCCGGAGGTCGCCGGGGATGCCGCGCTGCTCTTCGATCCGGATGATCAGGCCGCCGTGACCGCAGCCGTCCGGAGTCTGCTCGACGACGCTTCGCTACGGGAACAACTCGTCCAACGAGGCCGTAGGCGCAGTCGGGAGCTGACCTGGGAGCAGACGGCGGCTTCGACGCTCGACTCGTACAACCGTGCCGTGGCAGTCCGGCGTCGCGGTCTCCTCCGCGGGGTGATCGGCTGACGCGCGTCCTCGTCGTCCGGGGCCACCAGGCGACACCTTGGGAGCTGCGCCCCTGGGAGCTCCTTCCAGACCGCTTCGAGGTCCGCTACCTGCTGAGCTCTCGAAACGCTTTCGACGTCGACTCGATTGGCCTACGCGCGTCTCCCGTGAGGACACTTCGCGGCGTTCTTCCGCGCGGGCGGGTCGGCGATTTGCTGATGCAGGCGACAGGCGACCGGTACCTGGCCCCGAAGCGGGCGTTCGCGGACGCAGACATCGTCCACGCTGAGGAGCTGTCGTACTGGTTCGCGGCGCAAGCGGCTGCGTGCAAGTCCGACCTTGGGTATCGGCTCGTTCTCACCGTATGGGAGACACTTCCGCTACTGAGCACATTTCGGAACCGTCACGCACGGGAGCACCGGGAGCTGGCACTCGAGCACGCCGACCTCTTCCTGGCCGCGACTGAGCGGGCACGACACGGGCTCGTCCTCGAAGGGGTCGATCCAGACCGGATCGAGGTGGCGTATCCGGGTGTGGACGTCGATCGCTTTGCGGCTGCCCAGCCACCGGCAACGATCGATGAGCACGTGCTCGTCTCACCGGGCAGACTCGTCTGGGAGAAGGGGCACCAGGACGTCATCCGAGCACTGGCTGCCATCGACCGCGGCGCTGGTTCCCTCTCCGCAGGGGGTGAAGGCGAAGCTTCTGATCGTCGGAGCGGGCCCCGAGAAGGCCCGGTTGCGCGCCCACGCCGCCGAGCTGGGGCTTGCCGACCGGGTCGAATTCCGTTCCGTTCCCTACGAGTCGATGCCTGCCCTCTACGCCGGCGCTTCCGGCCCTCGTGCTCGCCAGCCTTGCGACGGGCGTAGGTCTCTACCCCGGGGACGTCCGCCGATCTGTTCTGGGAAGAGCAGTTCGGCATGGTCCTGGCCGAGGGCATGGCGGCAGGGTTGCCGATCCTGGCCTCGACGTCGGGTGCGATCCCGGAAGTCGGCGGCGATTCGCTCGAGTACTTCGCACCGGGCGACTGGCTCGGACTTGCGAAGCTGCTTGTGGAGGGACCGCTTAGTCGGCCACCGGGAGAGCGCGTCGAGTTATCCCGAGGAGCTGCTCGAGCGCTACTCGACGAAAGCTGCAGCGGACCGCCTCGCCGCCGCTTACGACCGACTCGCGGCCTCCTCGAGCTGATCGAGGACGCCCTTCGTCGTTTCGGCCCAGCTGAACTCGCCACCTGAGTCATCGAACCCGGACCGAGCCGCGTCGCTCGTGGCTCAGGCGGGTACGGGGATCGGTGAGGACGACGGAGAACGCCCAACGGCCGCGTGGCAGTCGCGCACTCTGCGCTCGCCCGACGGCTCCGGTGAGCCGAATCGGCGTGCTCGATCGACGCTCGATCTTCAGGCGACCCGTGCACGGCTGGCAGGTTCGGTACCTCACGACCACCGCGAGGCGACGCCGGCTGACGGCCGAAGCCACCGAGACGATGCTCGGCGGGCTCAACCCTGCGGCATACCTGATGCCTCCCAGCAGGTGCGCTCGGAACATCGGTTCGGCGTAGGACTCGTCGGTGTGCCCTCCGCCCGTGTACCAAGCGCGACCACCCTGGTAGGTATGCGACCAGGCGATCGGGTGATCGGAGCCCATCGCGCCCTGCCCTGGAACGTACGTCGTCTCGTCGAGTGTCGCCAGGACCCGCACCGAACGCCTCGGATTGGACGCGAAGTTGTACCACTCGTCGACTCGCGTCCACCTGCGGGGAAGCGCTGCGGTCGATGGATGGCGGCGGTCGGTGACCGCGATGGATGCGCGCTGGATGTGTGGGTGATTTGCGAACCTCGTTCCGAGGAGCCTGCCGAACCAGGCCCAGTTGTATTCCGTGTCCGCGGCCGCATGGACGCCGACGAACCCGCCGCCGGCACGAATGAAGCGTTCGAACGCAGTCCGTTGGGGACCGGTCAAGACGTCGCCGGTCGTGGAGAGAAACACGACTGCCTTGTAACGCGAGAGATTGGAGCTCGTGAAGGCCCGGGCATCTTCGGTCGCGTCGATGCTGAGGCCGTTCCTCACTCCTAGCTCGCGGACGGCGCGAACCGCTACCGGAATCGACGCGTGCCGAAACCCGGCGGTCTTCGTGAAGACGAGCACGCGGGGACTTGCTCGGGCGCCGGTCGCGGCTTCACTCGCAGCGATCACCTGCGGTGTCCCGAGGACGAGGATCAGCGTTGCCCAGAGCCTCCGCTGCAACGTTCCCGAGTTCTACCCGTCGCGGGCTGCGCTTAGCGCCTCGAGCACGCCTGAAACCGTCCGGTCCCACGAGAATTCATGCGCTCGTTCCTTGGCGCGGGCGCCCAGCTCGGCTCGTTCCTGCTCGGAGGCGAGCAGCTCGTCGAGCGCTTTCCGGATCTGAGCGACGTCCCGCGGGTCGACGTACCGGACTGCGGCGCCGCCGACCTCCGGAAGGCTCGAGACCGAGGAGGTCACGCACGGGGCACCCGCGGACATCGCCTCGAGCAGCGGCAGGCCGAAGCCCTCGTAGAGCGACGGGTAGCAGAAGACGGTGCAGGCCTGGTAGAGGGCGCGGAGATCCTCGTCGGGGATCTGGCCGAGGACGCGGACGCCGTCCCGGCTCGCTGCTTCCAGGATCGGCTCGAACTCCCACCCGCTCGGGCCGACGAGCGCCAGCTGGACTGATCGCGCGAGGCCGGCGTGAGCCTCGAGGACCCGCTCGAGGTTCTTTCGCGGCTCGAGCGTGCCGGTGCAGAGGACGAATTCGGGGTCGAGCTCGTACTTGCGGCGAACCTCCTGGAGCTCGTCGGGCGCAAGCGGGAGTCCGAATCGCTCGTCGGCAGCCAGCGGAACGACTCGTGCCTTCCCCTCCGCTCGGGGAAATCGCGCCACGAGGTCGCTACGGGTCGCCGCGGAGATGCAGACGATCTGGGCAGCGCGCCGTATGCCCGGTCTGATCGTGGCACGCTCGATCAACGAGGAGGAACGCCGGGCTGCAATCCCGGGCTGGAAGGGGACGAGGTCGTACACGATCAGGACCGACGGCACCTTGAGGAACCAGGCCGTGAGGTAGCTGTTGGTCGAGAGGAATGCATCGTCGTTCGCGTTGGCCGCTCGGGCCGCTCGGACGTGCCAGATCGGGTCCCGAGCGCTGACGAGCCGCCAGCGGAAACGCTCGTCGAGATCCGCGTCCCAGACCGTTCGCGCGTACAGGTCGTAGACGTGGTCGTCGTCGCGCGCAGCGAGCCCTCGGAGGAGCTCTCGCACCACCCGGCCGCGCCCCGCCGGTTCCTCCGTCGCCGCTCGTGCGTCGATCCCGAACCCGCTCAACGTCCGAGCGCTTTGCGGTATGAGCCCAGCGTCCGGCGCGCGGTCTCGTCCCAGCTGAACCGTTGTGCCCGTTCCAGGCCGGCGGCGCGAAGGCGGTCGGCAAGCTCGCGGTCCTCGAGGATCCGCCGGATCGAGACGGCGATCGCGTCGACGTCGAGCGGGTCGAAGAGGAGGGCAGCGTCACCGGCGACTTCGGGGAGAGAGGTGGCGTTCGAGCACGCCACTGGCGCGCCGCGGAGCATCGCCTCGAGCACGGGGAGGCCGAAGCCCTCCGCGAGCGACGGAAAGACGAAGCAGTCGGCCGCTCGGTACAGCCCGTCGAGCGTTTCGTCGTCGACCCAGCCCAGGAGCCGCACGCGGTCGCCGAGCTCGAGCTCCTCGATCCGTTCGTCGAGCTCGCGTTCGTAGCCTGTCGGGTATCCGGGAATGACGAGAACGCTCTCGGGCACTTGCGCGAACGCCTCGATTAGGCGGGCCGCGTTCTTGTGCGGGCGCTTCGCAAGCACGCTGAGAACGAGCGGGGAGTCGCCGATCCCGAGGCTGAGACGAAGCTCCGCCGGCGCAGGACCGACAGCGTCCTTCGGGAGCCCGGGGCCGAGCGGTGCAACGTCCACGTTCTCTGCCGGAACGCCAAGGAAGCGGACGAGGTCGCTCTTCGAGGCCTCCGAGTCGGTGACGATCCGAGTCGAGCGTCGGGCTGCGAGGGGGACGACGACCTCGACGCCTTTCGCCAGCAGCCCGCTCTGGGGGTAACGCTTGAAGACGACGTCGTGGATCGTCGTGACCTGCGGGATCTGCGGAAGCACGGGCGCCGTGTTGAAGAGGTTGTGGAGCAGATCCGGCGCGGCGGCTCGAACTGCCCGCGGCAGGAGCGTCTGCTCCGCGAGCACCCGCCGGACCCTGCTCCTGGGATCGAAGCGAAGCGGGACGACCTCGACGCCCTCGCCCCAGTCCTCGCCCGCGGCGGCCCCGCCGAGGAACAACGTCATCTCGAGGTCCGGATCCAGCTCGCGAAGCGCCGGGAGCAGCCGTCGGGCGTACACCTCGGCGCCACCGGTCTCGCCGGGCACGAGGTGGAGGAGGTTGTAGGCGACGTGCACTGTCAGCTCCGCCCGTAGGCCCGCATCACCGTCTCGAGCGAGCTCTCCAGCGAGAGCGTGCGCGCATTGGTCGCGAACCAGTCGGCGGTCGAGGCACGCAGGGCAGGCCCGGCCTTGTGCACGCGGAGGATGGCCGCGGCCAGCTCGTCCGGCTCGGTCGAGCGGGCCACGACGCCGTTGATGCCGTCGTCGACGAGCTCCAGCGCCGCGTTGTCCGGGCTCTCCACGACGACGCTCGGGACTCCCTCGGCCGCTGCCTCGACGACAACGAGGCCGTAGCCCTCGCGGGTGGACGGAAGCGCGAGGCACAGACTGCGGCGAATCGAGTCGCGAACGCGCTCCTCGGAAACGAAGCCCGGCACCTCGACGGCGCCGTCCAGCCCGGCTTCCTCGACGAGCCGCTCGACCTCTGACCTGAGCGGCCCGTCGCCGAGGATCTCCGCCTGCAGCTCCGGCACCGTCTCCCGCGCGCGGGAGAGAGCCGCCGGGAGGGCGAGCACGCCCTTCTCGGGAATGTGCCGCCCGGCGAACACGACCATGGGCTCGGCCGGCTTGGGCTCGGGTCGATCGAGTGGGCCTGCGTAGACGCCGATCACGTCGACCGGGCCGCGGAAGCCTTCGGCCCGAAGCCGGCTCTCGTGGAGGCGCGAGAAGCAGAACGCCCGCTCGCCTACCCGCGTGGCCAGCCGTTGGATCGTCCAGGCAATGGTCCCCTTGAGCCGGCCGAGATAGCTTCGCCAGTAGGCGAGCGTCCACACCTCGATCCAGTCGACGAGGAGCCGGTAGCGGCCGCGCCGCCGAGCGAGACCCGCGGCGAGCAGCGGGAAGAACGGCGTCGATCCCGAATGGACGATGTCGTAACGACTTCCCTGGCCGAGGAGATGGCGCAGTACACCGAACCCGAAGCGAACGGCGGGCCCGATCCGCCGCCTGCCGTCGACGTAGAGCTCCGATCGCGGCCCGGCCGTCACGACGCGGACGCCGGGAATGCTCGGCTCATCGCCCTCGGCCCACTGCGGGAGGGTCAGGTACGTGACCTCGTATCCCTCCGCGGCGAGGCGCTCGGCGAGCGCTCGATACCAACGCTCGCCGCCCCCGACCGTGTACGGGTAGAGGCAGTCGTAGACGAGGCAGATATGCACGTTTTGGAGGGAAATTGTGAAAATTGAGCCGGAGGAGCCGGGCGCCGCAGCCTACCTCCATACAATGCTCGCGCCGTGACTGAGGCCGACCAGATGCCGCCGAAGAGGCGGATCGCGATCGTCCCGGCTCTCAACGAGGCCGCCACGATCGGGCGCGTGATCCAGGAGATCCGGGCAGCCGATCCGGCCTTCGACATCGTCGTCGTGGACGACGGCTCCAACGACGGCACCGGAGCAGTCGCAGAAGCAGCCGGGGCCCGGCTCCTCGTCCTTCCGTTCAACCTCGGGATCGGCGGTGCCGTTCAGACCGGCTTCCGCTACGCCCTCACGAACGGCTTCGACGTCGCCGTGCAGATCGATGGGGACGGCCAGCACGATCCCAGTCAGCTGCGCGTGCTGCTCGGGCCGCTGCTAGACGGCGAGGCCGACATGGTGATCGGCTCGCGGTACGCAGGCATCGGCACCTACCGTGCGCGCGGTGTCCGCCGGCTCGGGCAGCGCATGTTCGCCTCGATCGTCTCTCTCCTCGTCCGCCAGCCGCTCACCGATACGAGCTCGTCGTTCCGCGCGCTGAACCGGCGCAGCCTGTCCCTCTTCGCGGCCGACTATCCGCACGGCTTCCTGGAGACCGTCGAGGCGACGGTTTTGGCGGGCAAGTACAAGCTCCGGATCAAGGAGGTGCCGGTCACGATGCGCGAGCGAGAGACCGGCAACACGTCGCTCACCGTCCCGCTCTCGCTCTTCTACTCGGCGAAGGTGCTGGTGGCCGTCTTCGTCTCGATGTTCCGCCGGCCGGCACTCCGCCTCGAGGAGGAACCATGATCCCGTTTCGCGTCTCGATCGTCGCCTCGATCGCCGCGCTCATCTTCCTGCTGATCATCTTCGAGCTCATCCGCAGCCGAAGGCTCCAGGAGCGCTATGCGCTGTTGTGGCTGATCACCGGCGGCGTGATCCTCCTGCTCTCGGTCTGGCGCGACGCGCTCCGGCTCGTCGCGGAGCAGATCGGCATCGCCTATCCGCCCTCCGCGCTGTTCGTCATCGGGTTCCTCTTCATCCTTGCCGTGCTGCTGCATTACTCCACAGTGATCTCGGAGCTCGCGGAGCGGAACGTCATGCTCGCCCAGGACATCGCGCTGCTCGAGGAACGGCTGCGGATCCAGGAGCGAGCGACGGGCGAGGTGCGTGCCGAAGGCGCCTAGGCTCGGTCGGCAGGACTACACCGCGGTATAAACCGCATGTGAGTGTTGCGGCCCCTCCGCTGCTGCCGGCTGGCACGCTTCATCGCACGCTCGAGCCTCACGTCGACGACCGCGGGTGCTTCACCGAGCTCTACAGGAACGAGTGGGACACGGGAGTGGCGCCGATCCAATGGAACGCCGTTCGCTCCGAGGCGGGCGTGCTCCGGGGCGTCCACGTCCACCTTCGCCACGACGACTATTTGACTGTCCCGGTCGGCCGTGCCTCCGTCGGCCTGCGCGATCTCCGCAGCGGGTCACCCACTGAAGGGCTGGCGGCCATCGTCGCGCTCGGCGCCGACCGCCAAGCGGCACTCGCGATCCCGCATGGCGTCGCGCACGGGTTCTACTTCCACGAGCCGTCGCTCCATGTGTACGCGGTCACTCGCTACTGGGACCCGAGTGACGAGCTGTCGTGTCGCTGGGACGATCCTGAGCTGGAGATCCCGTGGCCGGTGCAGTCCGCGCGGGTGTCTGAGCGGGATGCGGCGAGCCAGTCTCTTCGGGCGCTGCTCGACGAGCTAGCGCCCTGGCAGCCCATCTGAGCAGAGAGCCGAGGGCCGGTAGCCCGAGCAGTGCGGGTGCGGAGCCGCCAGGTAGCCGAGGTCGCCAGCTCATCGAGCTGCCGACTCAAGGCAGCGCGTTCCTGGTCGACCTCTCGGAGTTGAGCGGCAAGCCGGTCGAGGCGCCTCGAGAGCCCGGAGCGGTCGCGCTCGACCCCTT
>CAVXGP010000003.1:0-26987 GCA_963761485.1 uncultured Actinomycetes bacterium
ACCGAGCCGCGTCGCTCGTGGCTCAAGCGGGTACGGGGGTCGGTGAGGACGACGGAGAAGGCCCACACGCCGCGTGGCAGTCGCGCACTCTGCGCTCGCCCGACGGCTCCGGTGAACCGAATCGGCGTGCTGGATCGGCGCTCGATCTTCAGGCGACCCGTGCACGGCTGGCAGGTTCGGTACCTCACGACCACTGCGAGGCGACGCCGGCTGACGGCCGAAGCCACCGAGACGATTCTCGGCGGGCTCAGCCCTGCCGCGTACCTGATGCCTCCGAGCAGATGCGCTCGGAACGTCGGCTCGGCGTAGGACTCATCGGGGTGCCCTCCGCCCGTGTACCAAGCGCGACCGCCCTGATAGGCATGCGACCAGGCGATCGGGTGATCGGAGCCCATCGCACCTTGCCCTGGAACGTACGTCGTCTCGTCGAGCGTCGCCAGGACCCGCACCGAACGCCTCGGATTGGACGCGAAGTTGTACCACTCGTCCACGCGCGTCCACGCCCGGGGGAGCGATGCGGTCGACGGATGGCGGCGATCGGTGACCGCAATGGATGCGCGCTGGATGTGTGGGTGATTCGCGAACCTCGTGCCGAGGAGCCCGCCGTACCAGGCCCAGTTGTACTCGGTGTCCGCGGCCGCATGAACGCCGACGAAGCCGCCGCCTGCACGGATGAAGCGCTCGAAAGCAGTCTGTTGAGGCCCGGACAAGACGTCGCCGGTGGTGGAGAGAAACACGACGGCCTTGTACCGCGAGAGATTGGAGCTCGTGAAGGCCCGTGCATCTTCGGTTGCGTCGATGCTGAGGCCGTTCCTCACCCCCAGCTCGCGTACGGCGCGAACCGCTACCGGAATGGACGCATGCCGAAACCCGGCGGTCTTCGTAAAGACGAGCACGCGGGGAGTTGCTCGGGCGCCGGTCGCGGCTTCACTCGCAGCGATCACCTGCGGTGTCCCGAGGACGAGGATCAGCGTTGCCCAGAGCCTCCGCTGCAACGCTCCCGAGTTCTACCCGTCGCGGGCGGCACACAGCGCCTCAAGGACGCCTGCAACCGTGCGGTCCCACGAGAATTCGTGAGCTCGCTCCTTGGCGCGGGCGCCCAGCTCGGCCCGCTCCTCCTCGGAGGCGAGCAGGCCGTCGATCGCTTTCCGGATCTGAGCGACGTCCCGCGGGTCGACGTACCGGACAGCGGCGCCGCCGACCTCCGGGAGGCTCGAGACCGACGATGTCACGCACGGGGCACCCGCGGACATCGCCTCCAGCAGCGGCAGGCCGAAGCCCTCGTAGAGCGACGGGTAGCAGAAGACGGTGCAGGCCTGGTAGAGGGCGCGGAGATCCTCGTCGGGGACCTGGCCGAGGACGCGGACGCCGTCCCGGCTCGCCGCTTCCAGGATCGGCTCGAACTCCCACCCGCGCGGGCCGACGAGCGCGAGCTGGACAGACCGCGCAAGGCCGGCGTGAGCCTCGATTACGCGCTCGAGGTTCTTTCGCGGCTCGAGGGTGCCGGTGCAGAGGACGAACTCGGCCTCGAGCTCATACCGGCGGCGAACCGCTTCGAGGTCGTCGGGCGCGAGCGGGATGCCGAACCGCTCGTCCGCGGCCAGCGGAACGACTCGTGCCTTCCGCTCCGCTCGAGGAAATCGCGCCACGAGGTCGCTACGGGTCGCCGCGGAGATGCAGACGATCTGGGCCGCGCGCCGTATGCCCGGTCTGATCGTGGCACGCTCGATCAACGAGGAGGAACGCCGGGCGGCGATCCCGGGCTGGAAGGGAACGAGGTCGTACACGATCACGACCGACGGCACCTTGAGGAACCAAGCAGTGAGGTAGCTGTTGGTCGAGAGGAACGCATCGTCGGTCGCGTTCGCCGCTCGGGCCGCTCGCACGTGCCAGATCGGATCCCGAGCGCTGACCAACCGCCAGCGGAAACGCTCGTCGAGGTCCTCTTCCCAGGCAGTTCGCGCGTACAGGTCGTAGACGTGGTCGTCGTCGCGCGCAGCGAGCCCCCGCAGGAGCTCTCGCACCACCCGGCCGCGCCCGGCCGGTTCCTCCGTCGCCGCTCGTGCGTCGATCCCGAACCGGCTCAACGTCCGAGCGCTTTGCGGTAGCTGAGTCGAGCGTCCGGCGTGCCGTCTCGTCCCAGCTGAACCGCTGCGCCCGTTCGAGGCCGGCTGCGCGAAGGCGTTCAGCAAGCTCGCTGTCCTCGAGGATCCGGCGAATCGAGACGGCGATCGCCTCGACGTCGAGCGGGTCGAAGAGGAGCGCCGCGTCGCCGGCGACCTCGGGAAGCGAGGTGGCGTTCGAGCACGCCACGGGCGCGCCGCGGAGCATCGCCTCGAGCACCGGGAGGCCGAAGCCCTCCGCGAGCGACGGAAAGACGAAGCAGTCGGCCGCTCGGTAGAGCCCGTCGAGCGTTTCGTCGTCGACCCAGCCCAGGAGCCGCACGCGGTCGCCGAGCTCGAGCTCCTCGATCCGTTCGTCGAGCTCGCGTTCGTAGCCCGTCGGGTATCCGGGGATGACGAGAACGCCCTCGGGCACTTGCGCGAACGCCTCGATGAGGCGGGCCGCGTTCTTGTGCGGGCGCTTCGCGAGCACGCTGAGAACGAGCGGGGAGTCGCCGATCCCGAGGCTGAGACGAAGCTCCGCCGGCGCGGGACCGACAGCGTCCTTCGGGAGCCCGGGGCCGAGCGGTGCGACGTCCACGTTCTCTGCCGGAACGCCGAGGAAGCGGACGAGGTCGCTCTTCGAGGCCTCGGAGTCGGTGACGATCCGAGTCGAGCGCCGGGCTGCGAGGGGGACGACGACCTCGACGCCTTTCGCCAACAGGCCGCTCTCGGGGTAGCGCTTGAAGACGACGTCGTGGATCGTCGTGACCTGCGGGATCTGCGGAAGCACGGGCGCCGTGTTGAAGAGGTTGTGCAGCAGGTCCGGCGCCGCGGCTCGAACGGCTCGCGGCAGGAGCGTCTGCTCCGCGAGCACGCGCCGGACCCTGCTCCTGGGATCGAACCGAAGCGGGACGACGTCGACGCCCTCGCCCCAGTCCTCCTCTGCGGCGGCCCCGCCGAGGAACAGCGTCATCTCGAGGTCGGGATCCAGCTCGCGAAGCGCCGGGAGCAGCCGTCGGGCGTACACCTCGGCGCCACCGGTCTCGCCCGGCACGAGGTGGAGGAGGTTGTAGGCGACGTGCACTGTCAGCTCCGCCCGTAGGCCCGCATCACCGTCTCGAGCGAGCTCTCCAGCGAGAGCGGGCGCGCGTTGCGTCGCGAACCAGTCGGCCGTCGAGGCACGCAGGGCAGGCCCGGCCTCGTGCACGCGGAGGATCGCCCCGGCAAGCTCGTCCGGCTCGGTCGAGCGGGCGACGACGCCGTTGACGCCGTCCTCGACGAGCTCCAGCGCCGCGTTGTCGGGGCTCTCCACGACGACGCTCGGGACTCCCTCGGCCGCGGCCTCGACGACGACGAGGCCGTAGCCCTCGCGGGTGGACGGAAGCGCGAGGCACAGACTGCGGCGGATCGAGTCGCGAACGCGCTCCTCGGCGACGAAGCCCGGCACCTCGACGGCGCCGTCCAGCCCGGCCTCCGCCACCAGCCGCTCGACCTCTGCCCTGAGCGGCCCGTCGCCGAGGATCTCCGCGCGCAGCTCCGGCACCGTCTCCCGCGCCCGGGCGAGAGCCGCCGGGAGGGCGAGCACGCCCTTCTCGGGAATGTGCCGCCCGGCGAACACGACCATGGGCTCGGCCGGCTCGGGCTCGGGCCGATCGAGTGGGCCTGCGTAGACGCCGATCACGTCGACCGGGCCGCGGAAGCCCTCATCCCGAAGCCGCCGCTCGTGGAGGCGCGAGAAGCAGAACGCGCGCTCGCCCACCCGCGTGGCGAGCCGCTGGATCGTCCAGGCAATCGTCCCCTTGAGCCGGCCGAGATAGCTCCGCCAGTAGGCGAGCGTCCACACCTCGATCCAGTCGACGAGGAGCCGGTAGCGGCCGCGCCGCCGCGCGAGACCCGCGGCGAGCAGGGGGAAGAACGGCGTCGAGCCCGAATGGACGACGTCGTAACGACTTCCCTGGCCGAGGAGATGGCGCAGGACACCGAACCCGAAGCGAAGGGCCGGCCCGATCCGCCGCCTGCCGTCGACGTAGAGCTCCGATCGCGGCCCGGCCGTCACGATGCGGACGCCGGGAATGCTCGGCTCGTCGCCCTCGGCCCACTGCCGGAGGGTCAGGTACGTGACCTCGTATCCCTCCGCGGCGAGACGCTCGGCGAGCGCTCGATACCAGCGCTCGCCGCCCCCGACCGTGTACGGGTAGAGACAGTCGTAGACGAGGCAGATATGCACGTTTTGGAGGGAAATTGTGAAATTTGAGCCGGAGCGGCCGAGCGCCGCAGCCTACCTCCATACAATGCTCGCGCCGTGACTGAGGCCGACCAGATGCCGCCGAAGAGGCGGATCGCGATCGTCCCGGCGCTCAACGAGGCCGCCACGATCGGGCGCGTGATCCAGGAGATCCGGGCAGCCGATCCGGCCTTCGACATCGTCGTCGTGGACGACGGCTCCGACGACGGCACCGGAGCGGTCGCGGAAGCCGCCGGGGCCCGGCTCCTCGTCCTTCCTTTCAATCTCGGGATCGGCGGTGCCGTGCAGACCGGCTTCCGCTACGCCCTCACCAACGGCTTCGACGTCGCCGTGCAGATCGATGGGGACGGCCAGCACGACCCCAGCCAGCTGCGCGTGCTGCTCGGGCCTCTGCTCGCCGGCGAGGCCGACATGGTCATCGGCTCGCGGTACGCCGGCATCGGCACCTACCGTGCGCGCGGTGTTCGCCGGCTCGGGCAGCGCATGTTCGCCTCGATCGTCTCTCTCCTCGTCCGCCAGCCGCTCACCGATACGAGCTCGTCGTTCCGCGCGCTGAACCGGCGCAGCCTGTCGCTCTTCGCGGCCGACTATCCGCACGGCTTCCTGGAGACCGTCGAGGCGACCGTCTTGGCGGGCAAGTACAAGCTCCGGATCAAGGAGGTGCCGGTCACGATGCGCGAGCGAGAGACCGGCAACACGTCGCTCACCGTCCCGCTCTCGCTCTTCTACTCGGCGAAGGTGCTGGTGGCCGTCTTCGTCTCGATGTTCCGCCGGCCGGCACTCCGCCTCGAGGAGGAACCATGATCCCGTTTCGCGTCTCGATCGTCGCCTCGATCGCCGCGCTCATCTTCCTGCTGATCATCTTCGAGCTCATCCGCAGCCGAAGGCTCCAGGAGCGCTATGCGCTCTTGTGGCTGATCACCGGCGGCGTGATCCTCCTGCTCTCGGTCTGGCGCGATGCGCTCCGGCTCGTCGCGGAGCAGATCGGCATCGCCTACCCGCCCTCGGCGCTGTTCGTCATCGGCTTCCTGTTCATCCTCGCCGTGCTCCTGCACTACTCGACCGTGATCTCCGAGCTTGCGGAGCGGAACGTCATGCTCGCCCAGGACAT
Source organism: uncultured Actinomycetes bacterium (assembly GCA_963761485.1). Classification (GTDB taxonomy): domain Bacteria; phylum Actinomycetota; class Thermoleophilia; order Gaiellales; family Gaiellaceae; genus GMQP-bins7. The sequence continues at coordinate 5,462 of CAVXGP010000003.1, forward strand.
CGCGCTGCTCGAGGAGCGGCTACGGATCCAGGAGCGAGCGACGGGCGAGGTGCGCGCCGAAGGCGCCTAGGCTCGGTCGGCAGGACTACACCGCGATATAAACCGCATGTGAGCGTTGCGGCCCCTCCGCTGCTGCCGGCTGGCACGCTTCTTCGCACGCTCGAGCCTCACGTCGACGACCGCGGGTGCTTCACCGAGCTCTACAGGAGCGAGTGGGACACGGGAGTGGCGCCGATCCAATGGAACGCCGTTCGCTCCGAGGCGGGCGTGCTCCGGGGCGTCCACGTCCACCTTCGCCACGACGACTATCTGACTGTCCCGGTCGGCCGCGCCTCCGTCGGCCTGCGCGATCTCCGCAGCGGGTCACCCACTGAAGGGCTGGCGGCCATCGTCGAGCTCGGCGCCGACCGCCAAGCGCGCACTCGCGATCCCGCACGGGGTCGCGCACGGGTTCTACTTCCACGAGCCGTCGCTCCACGTCTACGCGGTCACTCGGTACTGGGATCCGAGTGACGAGCTGTCGTGTCGCTGGGACGATCCTGAGCTCGAGATCCCGTGGCCGGTGCAGTCCGCGCGGGTGTCCGAGCGGGATGCGGCGAGCCCAGTCGCTTCGGGCGCTGCTCGACGAGCTAGCACCCTGGCAGCCCATCTGAGCAAAGAGCCGAGGGGCGGTAACCCGAGCAGTCGGGTGCGGAGCCGCCAGGTCGCCGAGGTCGCCAGCTCATCGAGCTGCTGCTCAGGCAGCGCGTTCCTCGTCGACCTCTCGGAGTTGAGCGGCAAGCCCGTCGAGGCGCCTCGAGAGCCGCGCTGCGGTCGCGCTCGACCTCGTCGAGCGTGCGCGTAAAGAGCCGCCCGATCGTGCTCGTCGAGCCTCGACCGTCTCGCGAAGGCGCTGGAGCGATTGCTCGAGCAACTCGGCGCGGCTCGACCGCCTTGTCCAGCAGCTTGAGAGCGAGTCCCCTCCAGAGTTGGTTGGTCGAGCCGCCTCGTCCACTCGTCCAGCTCAGCCAGACGTTGATCAATGCTCCATCCCTGCCGGGCGGGGCTCGGGAAGTTGAGGACCGTCAGTCGAGAGCCGCTCACCGCACGGCAGCCTGGCGCCGAAAGGATCTGCTGCCACATGTACAGATCGGTGAATGTTCCGGCCGGCGTCGTTCGCCAGCCTGCAGGCAGCCGACGGTAGAACGCGAGCGTGTGTCCGACGCACGAGAGCGGCATGCGGTTCTCGCCACCGAGGAGGAGTTCTCTGTAGGCCTGCTGCTCGAGGTCGACCAGCGAGCGGTTGCACGCCGCCTGTCGTCGTCGAACCAGAACGGCCGGGTGTGTGCGAAGTCGACATTCGGCGAGTAGAGCTTGGAGCTCCTCGACGTGCCGGGGGAGCCAGAGGTCGTCGTCGGAGAGGTAGCAGACGATCTCTCCGCGTGCCTGGTTCAGCGCCTTGTGGCGGTGAAGCTCACCGTGACGCGGACCCTTCGGGTTGTCGAAGAACTTGATGCGCTCGTCTGAAGCGGCCAACTGCGGCCATGACCTCGCGTGTGACGTCGGGGACGCCGTCGCCGACGACGAACACTTCGAGATTCTCAACCGTCTGATTGAGCACGCTCGGGATCGAGCGCAGCAGCGTTGGCCCATGGTCATGTGTCGGAACTAGAACCGTCGCGGCGAGGCTCAAGAAGCGAGCCCCGCGAGCAAGCGCAGCTCAGAGACGGCTCTCACAATCGCCGCTCCCTCCGCGGCGCTGCTTCTCGGCGGTGGGCCTCCGACGACGTGCTCGATGAACGCGCGCAAGCTCCCGGAGGAGCGGAAGTTCCGTCGAGATCGCTCGCTCCTCCAGCCGAGGCGGCGCCGTGTCGTGCGGGTCGGTGAGCCGCGCGATCTGCACGCGATTGCTGTAGCCGTCCGCCAGGTGCGGCGACGCCACCTGTGCAGACGAGCGTGATCACCCTCCGATGGTCGATCGACCGCGGCTGAGACCTCGAGCGCGATGCCACGGGGAGTCGCCGAGCACCCCGAACAACCCTGTCAGCGATCCCGTCGGCCGCGTCGCGCTACCGCCGAGCGCGGGCTGGGCAGAGACCCCGAAGATCTCCAGCGCGATCGAGAGGTCGTGCGGCGCGAGGATCCAGATGGCGTCGACGTCGGTGTGCGGGTTCCCCCAGCCGATTCCGGGTCGTGCGTAGGCCGAGCGGCTCGCCCGAGCTCGCCGTTCCTCGCAATCGTCGCCGAGGAGCTCGACTGCCGGGGTGATAGCGCCACTTGTCCATGACGAACAGATGCTCTGGCGCCGCCGCGGCGAGGCGGTCGGCGTCGTGCGGGGTCATCGGTAAGCGGCTTCTCGACGAACACCGGAACGCCGTGGCCAAGGGCCTCCTCAACCGACTGCGGCGTGCGTGGCGGTGGGAGTCGCTACGACGATTCCGTCGACGTCGCGGGAAGCTCGGCCGTCGAGCGAGACCGACGGTTCGCAGCGCGTCGCCGTCGTCCGCAAACGCTCTGCTCCGGTCGGACCGGGCCACGACGGCGACCTCGCATCCGAGCTCGACAAGGTCACGGAGGATGAGCTTTCCCCAGGCTTCCGCAGCCGACAAGGCCGATGTCGCGTTCGCTGCGCCCACTAAGAGGCGATGATAAGAAGCTGGCGTCTGCCGACCGCGCCTAGACTGACCCGCATGGCGACTGACACCGACACCGAGATCGCGGCGATCTTCGCTCGTCTGAAGACCGAGCTCCGGAGTCAGCCCGACAATCCCGTCAGCGTCGGGCACGACAACGGCCCTCCGAGCACCTCTGCCGGCTCGTGCTCGAGCCGACCGAGCTTGGTCGGTGACCGCAGAGCGTCCATTCGAAAATCCCCCCGGCGGACGCGGTCGCCTTCGCGGCATTCTCGTGTCACCCGTCAAGGGCGTTCTTCGCAAGCTCATGCGTTGGTACGTCGAGCCCCTCGCGGCCCAACAACGCACCTTCAACCTGGCGATCCTCACACTCGTCGATGAGCTCACGGAACGAACCGCGGGCGACGTCGAGCGGCTCGAGCGCCGACTGAACGCCCTTGAGCAGCGCCTAGCCGGCGGATCAACCCGAACCGAGCGGATGAGAATCGCCGTCTGCGCGCCGCAGGTGCCGTTCGAGCGCGGAGGCACGGAGATCGTCGTGGAGTCGCTCGTCGAGCAGCTCCGGCAACGGGATCACGAGGTCGAGCACGTCAGGGTCCCGTTCAAGTGGTACCCCGGCGCCCGTCCGCTGCGCGAGGCGCTCGTCTGGCGACTCCTCGACCTCGAGGAGGCTCAGGGTCGCCCGATCGAGCTGGTCATCGCGACGAAGTTCCCCTCGTACGCGATTCGCCACCCGAACAAGGTCGTCTGGTTGGTGCACCAGTTCCGACAGGCCTACGACCTCGACCGCACCGAGCTCGGGCAGTTCGACGAGGGCACGTTCGACCGTGCGACGGTCCAGGGGATCCGGCGGCTCGACCGCTCGACGCTCGGCGAGGCGCGTCGCCTGTTCGCGATCTCCGGCAACGTGGCCGAGCGACTCAGGCAGTCGACCGGTCTCGACGCTGAGGTTCTCGTGCCGCCGCCTCAGCAGCTCGACTACCGGACGTCCGACGGCGCCGGAACGTTCATCCTCTCGGTGGGCCGCCTGGATCGATCCAAGCGAGTAGACCTGCTCCTCGAGGCCGCCGCGCTCGACGGCTCCGTCCAGGTCGTGGTAGCTGGCGACGGGCCCGATCGCGACAGGCTCGAGCAGCTGGCGGCCGAGCGTCGGCTCGACGGACGCGTGACCTTCGCGGGCAGGGTGGACGACAGCGAGCTCGTCGACCTCTACGCAACCTGCCTGGCCGTGTACTACGCGCCGATCGACGAGGACCTGGGCCTCGTCCCGTACGAGGCGTTCCTCTCGGAGAAGCCGGTCGTGACCACGCGAGACGCCGGCGGCCCGCTGGAGGTGGTCGTCGACCGTGAGAACGGCGTCGTCTGCGAGCCGGCGCCTGCGGCTGTCGCCGAGGCCTGCGCCTGGCTCGCCGCAAATCCCGAGCAGGCACGCGCCTGGGGCCTCTCCGGAAAGCGGATCGCCGAGCAGCGTGACGTGGGATGCCGTCGTGCAGCGGCTGATCGGCTCTTGAAGGTCGCGTACTACTCGCCGCTTCCGCCCGAGCGGTCAGGCATCGCCGACTACAGCGCTCTCTTGCTTCCCGCTCTCGAGGAGCGGATGGACGTCTCCGTCGTCGAGAGGGGAGCCCGGAAGCCGCCGCGCGGAACCGACCTGGCCATGTACCACGTCGGAAACAATCCGGACGCGCACGGCTGGATCGTCGATGCGCTCCGGCGGCGCCGCGGCCTCGTCGTCCTGCACGAGTTCGTCCTCCACCATCTGGTGGCTGGACTGACGATCGGCAGGGGCGACACGGAGGCATACCTCGACGCCATGCATCGCGATTCCGGCGTCATCGGCCGGTTGCTCGCCCACGGCGTGGTCGATCATCTGCTTCCGCCGATCTGGGAGGACCGGGCGCACGACTTCCCGCTCGCGGGGGAGATCCTGGATTTCGCCGACGGAGTCATCTGCCACTCGCGTTACGTCGAGCAGCTGGCAAGGGACTCCGGCTACGGGGGCCCGGTCCAGGTCGTGCCGATGCCGGCGTGGCCTGGGGTCGATCTCGGTCGACGGATCGTGCCAGAAGGTCACTTCCCGGTCGTCGCCTGTCTCGGCCATCTCAACTCCGCGAAGCGTGTTCCACAGCTCCTCGACGCCTTCCAGCTCCTCCGCCGGCGATTCCCGGATGCGCTGCTCGTCCTGGCTGGAAGCGCGGCGCCCGGGATGCGGCTCGACGAACTGGGCGTCGACGATGGGGTGCTCCGGCTCGACTACCAGGACGAGGGTCAGCTGTGGCAGCTCCTCGCCGACTGCGACGTCAACGTCAGCCTGCGCTGGCCGACGATGGGCGAGACCTCCGGCATGGCGATTCGTGCGATCTCGCTCGGCACGCCGCTCGTCGTGAGCGACGCAGGCTGGTTCTCGGAGCTCCCCGAGTCAGTTGCGGCCAAGGTTCCGGTCGACGAGCTCGAAATCCCGATGCTCGCCGCGGTTCTGGAGCTCCTTGCAGGCGACGACGGGCTTCGCGAGCGTATGGGAGCAGCGGCGACGGAGTACGCGCGGCGCGAGCACGACCTCGGCCGGACCGCCGATCTCTACCTCGCCGCCGTCGAGGAGGTGGCAGGGGGGCCGGCAGTTCGCGACGCCTTGCTCGAAGAAGTGGCTCGTGCTGGACACGAAGTCGGGATGGATGTCTCCGATCCCGGGCCTGACAGAGGTTGCAGGGCGAATGCGGGAAGTCGGCCTTGGCCACTGAGTCCAGCGTTCACGAGGGCGAGTTCCCGAAATCCCGGTTCGAGACCGTTGCGGGCGAGCGCACGCTCGTCGTCCCAGTGGTGCTGGCGGTTGCCATCGTCGTCGCGCTGATCGTGCGGATGGTCCTCGCGACCCGGATCGTGACGCCCTGGATCATGGTCGACGAGCTGATCTACTCGGAGCTGGCGAAGAGCTTCGCCGACGGGGGAGACTTCCTGCTCCGCGACGTTCCCTCGGGCTTCTACGCGGTCGCCTACCCGGCGCTGATCTCGCCGGCCTGGTTGGCCGAATCTGTCGAGACTGCCTATGGGTTCTCGCGGGCGATCAACGTGCTGTCTGATGGTGCTGACCGCAGTCCCGGTCTTCTTCTGGGGAAGGCGGTTCATGGCTCCCGGCCATGCGCTCACTGGCGTCGATCCTCGTCCTGCTCATGCCGGCGCTCTCGTACACCGGGATGCTGATGACGGAGAACGCGTTCTTCTTGGCGTTCGTGACGGCCTGCTTTGCGATCGCTCTCGCGCTCGAACGACCGACGCTCCTCCATCAGGGCCTCGCGATCGCGGCAATCGGCTTCACGTGCGCAGTTCGGTTTCAGGGCCTCGTGCTCGTCGCGGTCTACCTGGCCGCGCTGGCCTTGAAGCTCGCCTTCGACCTCCGCGCACCCGACGGCCCTGCGAGGACTGCGTCGGGCGGGCACGCGAGCTCGCGCGCTTCTGGCCGACCGCACTCACCGGCCTGATTGGCGGCGCCGTGTACGTCGCGTACAAGGCTGCGCAGGGCGCGGGACTGGAGACCGGCCTCGGAGCCTACGGCGGAGTGTTCCAGGTCGAGTACGACGCCTCGAATGCGTTCGACTGGGTCATCGATCATTTCGCTGAGCTCGCGCTGTCGGTTGCGGTGATCCCAGTCAGCGCATTGATCGTGCTCGTCGGCCTCGCAGCGCTCGGGCGCTCGACGACGGCGGCCGAGCGCGCGTTCGTCGCCGTTGCAGCGTCGGCGTTCGTCCTCCTCGTGGCCGAGGTTGGGATCTACGCGTCCCGGTTCGCCCTTCGGATCGAGGAGCGGAACATGTCCGGGGCTAGCGCCGCTCCTCTTCCTCGCGTTCGTCCTCTGGCTTGCGCGGGGCATGCCTCGACCGCTGTTCCTCACCGCCGTCGCTGCGATCGTCCCGGCCGCGCTCCTTCTCAGTCTCGACCTCCGGCCTCTGCTCAACGTCGGGATCCTGTCCGACACTTTCGGTCTCATTCCGCTGCTTCGTCTCACCGGGACGTTCGCGATCGGCACGATCGAGACGCTGATGCTGATGGGCGGCGCCGTCGCTGCGCTCGCATTCGCGCTCCTGCCCGCGAAAACTCGCCGCCGTCGCCCTTCCTGCGGGCGTGGCGCTCTTTCTCGCGCTCGCGTCCTACTCGGTGCAGGGCGCGATCCGGGACCATTCGCGGGCGACGCTCGGGCTGACGAACCCGGCGGAACCGAGCTGGATCGACGAGCGGATCGGCGAGGACGCCGAGGCGGCCTACCTCTACGGAGCGACGGGCGACCTGGTCGGTGAGGCGCAGATTCTCTGGCAGACGGAGTTCTGGAATCGAAGTGTGGGCACGTCTACCGGCTGGGACCGCCGGAGCCGGCCGCCCTACCCGAGAGTGCGGCGGCGTTTGATGCCCGCGACCGGGCGCATCTCCGAGACCGGGAGCACGCGGTATGCGGTTGCGCCCAACACCGTGCAGCTGGACGGGCAGGCTCCTGGCGCAGGCGGGCCGGCTCTCGCTCTACCGCGTCGATCCGACCCTGCGGCTGGCGTCGCTGCTGGGGGGTTTGTACGGCGACGGCTGGATGGCATCGGACGCTGCGCTCACCCACTATGCGAAGCCGGACGGCCCCGGCAGCCTTCGCGTGCGCGTGTCCCGCGCAAGCTGGCGCGGTCCGAGCCCGCCCGCCGCGGTCACGGTCAAGGTCGGGCCGCTCGGCGCGGCGAACGGCGCACCGACGATCCGGAGGGTGACGGCATCGAGTGTCGCGACGATCAGGAGCGGCGCGACCCGCCGGTTCACGCTGCCTGCTCCGGGCGTGCCGTACCGTCTCGAGATCCACGTTGGCTCCACGTTCTCTCCCTCGGACTACGGCTCTCCGGACACGCGGCAGCTCGGCGCCCAAGTGGACGTGGAGGCCTCGTGAGCACGCCGGTGAACGAGCACGAGCTCCGGCGCCATCTGGAAGAGGCGCACCGGCAGTTGCTCGAGCGCGACCGGGCGTATCGCTTCCACGGAGATGAGCTTGAGCGCAGCAAGCTCGAGATCGCGAACCTCCGCGAACAGCTCGCGAAGACACAGTCGTGGGCGCTCGAGCTCGAGGCGACACTCCTCGAGCAGCAGTCGACGCGCGCCTGGCGCTTCGCGCGCTGGCTCGGAAGGCTCGGACGATGACGTCGACAACGACGATCGTCGTCCCGGTTCGAAACCGGCTCGCTCTGACGCGACCGTGCGTCGAGGCGCTCGTCTCGGACTACGGCCATCGCGAGAACGTCGAACTCGTGGTCGTCGACGACGGCTCGACCGACGGCACACCGGAGTTCCTCGACGCCGCTGAGGTCCGGGTCGTCAGTCACGCTGAGAGCGCGGGCTTCGCTGCTTCGTGCAACGAGGGAGCGGGCATGGGTTCGGGCGAGTACGTGGTCTTCCTGAACAACGACACCGCGGGCGAAGGCCAGTGGCTCGATGCCTTGGTCTCCTACGCGGATGCCAACAAGGAGGCCGCCGTCGTGGGCGCACGCTTGCTCTATCAGAACGCCACGATCCAGCATGCAGGCATCGTCTTCGGCGCCGACCTGATCCCCCGCCACGTTTACCGCACGTTTCCGAGGGATCACCCCGTGGTGTCGAGGTCCAGGAGGTTTCAGGCGGTGACAGCGGCGTGCATGCTCGTTCGGCGCAGCGTGTTCGATGAGATCGGAGGCTTCGACACCGGCTTCACGAACGGTTTCGACGATGTGGACCTCTGCCTTCGTGCTGGGGAGGCCGGGGGTCAGACGCACTACTGCGCCGACAGTGTCCTCGTGCACCTCGAGGCGGCAACGCGGGGCGACGACCCCGACCTCTTCCGAAGGAACGCCGAGCGCTACCTGGAGCGCTGGACGGGCCGCGTCCGTCGCGACGACCTCGAGACGTACGCCGAGGATGGCCTGCTCGAGGTCGTCCCGGGTGAGGTCTATCCGCTCGAGCTTCGCGTAGACCCGCTGCTGGCGTCCGTCTCCGGAGGCGACCTCTTCGACGTTCTCGAGGAGCGGTCGCGCCAGGTCTTCGACCTGCTCCGGAACTTCGGGCGGGGATTCCCAGCCGAGACAGTCGGCTCGCTCTTGCCGGGAGCGTCCCTCCTCGCTCTGGCGCCGGTCGCGCACGGTCCATGGCACTTGCGTCTGACCGCAGAGCGTGACGCCCGACGACGTACTCACCGTCTGCGGCAGCCGCCAATAGGAAATGATCGAAGCCGCGCACGCACGGCCTGTGGCGGCGCCGCGCGCACTGCTCGGCCTGGTGGTCTCCGGCGTCTGCCTAGCCGCGGTCATCTTCTGGGCATCGAAGCAGGAACCCCCGAGGTTCCCGGACTCGCCGCGGGAGGTCACGGCAGTCGTCCTGGCCCTCCTGCTGTACGTCGGCATCACTGTCCTGCGCGGATGGCGGTGGCATCGCATCCTCCTGCTCGGAGGCGTCCGCCACCGGCCTATGGACGCGTACGCCCTGACGGTCGTGGGCTTATGGGGAACACCGTTCTGCCCGCGCGTGGCGGCGAGCTCTTGCGCGTGTTCTTGCTCGGCGAACGCACGACGAGTCGGAGGCGCGAGATTCTGGGCACCGTCATCGCGGAGCGGTTTCTGGACGGCGTTGCGCTCGTCAGCCTCTTCGTTGTGATGACGTGGGCGAGCGTCGCCGAGGCACCGGCCGGACAGCGACCCGCTCATCTCAGCGTCGTCGTCGCTGCAGTACTGGCGGCCGCTCTCGCCGGCTACATCGCGCTCCGTCGTAGAGGGCGATTCGAACGTTTCGCACAGGTTGTGCGGCCATTCGTCCGCTCGACACGTCTCGTGGCCAGTCGGACAGGGGTCGTCCTCGCTGTGTTGTCGGGTCCTGCTGTGGTGCCTCGAGGGACTCCTGTACTGGCTGGTCGCCGAGTCGCTAGGGCTCGACCTTACCGTCGTTGAAGCGACGTTCGTCATCGTCTTGACTAGCTTCTTCGCTCTGATTCCTGCGGCGCCCGGATTCCTCGGCACCTTCGAGGCTGGGGTCGCGTTCGCGTTGTCTGCGCTCGACGTGCCGGGGGGCCAGGTGGTCGCCTTTGCGATCCTCGTCCGCTTCGTGGTCTTCGTCCCGATCACTCTGGTCGGCCTCGTGCTGCTCTTCGCGCGCTATCGGGGCCTCCGGCACCTCCGTGAGCTCCGACGGGCCTCCAGCGAGGAGGCCCCGATAAACTCGTCTACGTCGGTGGCCGACCCCCTGAAAGACCCGAGTGTGGACGCGTGCTCGCTGCCGACGCGCTCGGACGGGCACGACGCCTCGACGTGGTTCTGGGATCACTACGACGGCGCGGCGAATCAAGTGATCTCGTTTCTGGGCGAAGACGGGATATCACTTGGCGGGAAGTACGAGCCGCCGATATCGGCTGCGGCGACGGGATCATCGACCTGGGAGTGGTCCACCGCGCCAGTCCGGCACAGTTTGTCGGCTTCGATATCGACCCGACCGACGTCGGGCGGTTGAGCGAGATGGCTGCGGCGGAAGGTGTCGAGTCGGCGTTGCCAGCAAACCTCGAGTTCAGGACGTCGGACCCGACCCGGCTCCCGGCCGACGATGCCTCGTTCGACGTTCTGATCACGTGGTCGGCGTTCGAGCATGTCGTCGACCCCGTAACGCTCCTGCGCGAGATGCGGCGGGTTCGTCCCGCACGGCGTGCTCATGCTCCAGCTCTGGCCGTTCTTCCACTCGCAGCACGGCTCGCATCTGTGGAACTGGTTTCCTGAAGGGTTTGCGCATCTGCTGCAGACGACGCCCGAGATCGACAGTGCCGTTCGCGAGAGCACCCAGGACGGCGACGCCGCGTGGGCCGAGTACATGCTCGGGGAATACGCCACGTTGAACCGGATCACGCTCGACGAGCTGCACCAGGCCCTCTTGGCGGGCGGCTTCCGGGTCGCGAAGGTGCACCTCGACAGCGGCTCAGTGCACATCCCGTTTTCGCTTGCCCGATTCCCGCTCTCATTGCTCGCGATCAACGGCGTCAAGCTACTCGCGACGCCGATCTGACGCCCAGCGCAACTGCGCGAGGACGTCCACGATGCGCGCCGCGGCCCGGCCATCCCAGAGCGGCGGCACCCGCGAAGGCTCCGAGCGCCGCGCCGCGATCCGGCTCGGGATGTCGCTGATGCGGCCAGGCGCGAGGCCGAGCAGCGTGTTCGTGCCCAGGGTGCACGTGACGGGCCGCTCGGTGTTGTCGCGCAACGTGAAGCACGGGACTCCGAGGTACGTGCTCTCCTCCTGGACGCCGCCTGAGTCGGTCAGGACGCCGGCCGCGCCTCTCGAGGAGGCTTAGGAACTCCACGTAGCCCACGGGCTCGAGCCAACCGGAACCCGGCGCGCTCGGCTCGACCCGCCGGCTCGCATCGCCCGGGCGGTCCGCGGGTGGACCGGGAACACCACGGGCATCTGGATCGCCACGTGATCGAGCGGCCGCGACGGCCTCGGCGAGCAGCGGGCCGTCGACGAGCGCCGGGCGGTGCAGCGTGACCACCAGGTACTCGCCACGGCCGAGCCGTGCCGGTGGGCGCGTCGAGCGCGCGCATGCGAGGTCGCATCGCCAGCCAGGGTGTCGATCATCGTGTTGCCGACCATGTGGATGCGGGCTTCGGCGCAGCCTTCGCGCAGGAAGGTTGTCGCGCGCTTCGGGCGAGTGCGTGAACAGGCAGGTTCGAGACCTGGTCGGTGAGGATGCGATTGGTCTCCTCGGGCATCGAGCGGTCGAACGAGCGCAGGCCCGCCTCGATGTGGCCGACGGCGACGTCGAGCTTCGATGCGGCCAGGGCGGCGGCCAGCGTCGAGTTCACGTCTCCCGGGACGAGGACGATGTCGGGTCGCGCTCGCTGCAGTATCGGCTCGAGGCGCTCTCAGGGCCCGGGCGGTCTGGGCGGCGTGGCCCCCGAGCCGACGCCCAGCGCGTGGTCGGGCTCGCCGACCCCGAGCTCCTCGAGGAAGATCTGCGACATCTCGCGGTCGTAGTGCTGGCCCGGTGTCGACGAGGATGTGCTCGAACTCGTCCGGGGCCGCGAGAGCGCGGCTGCCACGGGCGCGACCTTCATCACGTTCGGCCGAGCGCCCACGACCGAGAGCACCTTGAGGCGGCCGCTCACGCCTCAGCCGTCGATCAATGTGTTTTCGCGGCCGAGCGCGCCCGCCGACGGCCGACTCGACCGAGTCGTCGCTGCACGAACGCCTCGATCAACACACGCGCATAGCCGAACGCCTGCTCGGAGAAGAGAAACTTCGACTCGCCGGCGATGCGCCGCCCCTGCCGGCCGGCGAGCTCGTGGATCCGCCCGCCCTTGATCCAGGTCTTGAGCGTTAGCTCGGGGGAGATCTCGAACCCGCCGGACTTGAGCCCGAGGCCGCGCACGTAGTCCAGGTCGAACCCGCGAAACGCGTACGTCGGATCCCGAAACGGGAGCCCGACGGCAACCCGGCACGCAATCGGTAGAGCCGCTGGTAGAACCGGTACGTCCACGGGATCGACCGGAGTCCCTCGCTCGCTGACCTTGCGACAGGAGCACGAGGTCGTCGCCGTGGTCCATAACACGCTCGACGAAGTCCGGGATCGCCGCGATCGGGTCGACCCCGTCGCCCATCACGATCACACCGACCCGCCCAGCCGCGTGGTCGATTCCGAACCGCACCGCATGTCCGATCCCGCGCGGCAGCCCCTTGTGCAATGCGTGGACGGTCGGGTATCATTCGAGAGCAGGAACGCCTCGCGGAACGTGTAGTCGTCCGAGCAGTCGTCGACGATCAGGATCTCCGCGTCGTTGCCCGTCTCCTCCATCAGCCGAACGAGCTTGTCGACGACCGACGGGACGTTCTGCTCCTCGTTCAGGCAGGGGATGATGATGCTCACCTCGGGCCGGCGGTCGCCGTCCATCGCGTCTACCCGACCTTCGCCGCGACCGGGTACACGGACTTCATCCACTCGATCGTCCGTGGGATTCCCTCCTCCAGCGTCACTGCCGGGTTATGCCCGAACGCGTCTCGCGCCCGCTCGATGTCGGGCCGCTTGTTCTCGATGCGGGTCCTCGGGCAGGTACTCGACGCGCGAGTCGCCCTTGCCGAGGTAGTCGAGGATCAGGTTGCTCGCCTCCTCGACGCTTCGGAACTCCTCGCCTCCGATGTTGTAGACGTTGCCCGGCAGGAAGTTCTCGTACACGTTCGCGAGCGTCGGGATGAAGTCGTCGACGTACATGAAGACCCGGTGGTAGCCCTTGTAGACCGTGTACGGGAGATCGATCAGCGCGCGGTAGCAGAAGAGGCAGATCACGCTTCGGTAGTGGTGGTAGTACTCCCCGGGCCGTAGGCGTTGAAGAAGCGCAGCCGGACGATCGGCGAGTCGAAGCGCCGCTCGAAGTTCATGATCTGAACTTCATTGACCCACTTGGTCGTCGCGTAGTCGTTGTGCTGGATGATCGAGGCTGGAGCGGGATCTCCTCGTGCAGGACGTCCTCGTGCCTGTCGCCGTAGATCTCCGACGAGCTCGCGAAGATTAGCTTGAAGCCGTGGCGGCGCTGAAGCTCGAGGATGTTCCGCGTGCCGATGACGTTGGTCGACCAGGGCGTCGTAGTACTCCTCGCCGTTGAGGCGGCCGAACTCGGCCGCCAAGTGGTAGACGAAGTCCACCGGGCCGGTGCGCTCGAGCAGCTGCTCCAGCTGTCGGTACTAGGGGATGTCCGCGCGGATCGTCTGCTCGTCCGCCTGGTGCTGGAGCTCACAGCCCCAGACGTCGTTGCCGCGGCGGCGGAGCTCCGCGACGAGCGGACGTCCGAGGGTGCCCTGCGAGCCTGTGACGAGGATGGTGGCCATTTTCGAATGCGACGCCCGGCGACGAGGCGTCAGTCTATCCCCGTCGGAGGTTTGCCTCCGTGAAACGCAGCGGGCATGCGGCGTCGGGACTAACGTCGGCCGCGAAGCCGGGCAGTCGGTCCACCGCCGCAAGGGCCGAGCGAGCACATGCGACATCCCCGACGGCGCGGTAGAGGCTGGAGAGGTCTTCAAGCAAGCGCGCCCGATCGAGCGGGCGGCGCCAGAGAAGCGCGAACGCACGCCTGGCCGCGAGCTCTCCCGCGGCGCGATCGAGGGCCTGCGTTGCTGCGCCGAGAGCCCAGCGCTCGAGGTCGACGCTGTTCGCACCACGAGCGCGAAGCGCCTTGTAGGTCTCCAACGACGGCGGCTGCAGCGCGAACAGATTGCGTTGGGCGAGCGGCCACTCGGGGTGCTGCAGCGCGAACTCAATCAACTCGGACAGAACCTGGGTGTTCGCCGGATCGGCTGGATCTCGCAGCGCGACGAAGGCGCTCAATGTCGCCAAGCGGACGAGTGGTGGCGACTCGGATAGCGCCGCCAATGTCAAGGCGGTTCGATCGGGGACGAAGTCGCGCAGAGAGCGCAGACTCCTTCCCACCTTGCCTCCTGGCAATGACTCGTCTGTGACCCAGTAGCCGCCAAGGATCGCCACAGCAACGTCGTCCGGCTCGGGCTCCAGTCCCCTGCTCTCCGCCCGCTCGAGCAAGAGCGTGCTCAGCGCCGCGGCCGCTGTTACGTCATCGATGCGCAACAGCTCATCTCGTAGAGCCGTGACGGACGAACCGCCGACAGTCTCGGGCCGACGGCATCGATCTCTTGCGGGAAGCAATATCCGGAAGAGGTCGTCCCCGGCCTCAAACCGATAATTGATTGCGGTGAATTGGTCCAGGTCGCGGCTGCCATGGCTATCGCGCGACGCGTTGTGCAGCGGATAGGCAACCACGTGCTGCACCAGTGGCGGGCTGCCGGCGCAGAGGCGATCGACGACCTCACGCTGCAGATCGTCGCGGTCAGCAAGCCCGGGGTCGAACGCGACCGGCCAGGCAGCGGCTCGAGCATTTAGGTACCAGTAAATGAAGCTTTCGTTGCCGGTTGCCTGATCATTGCGCCGGTTGAGGGCGAATAAGTCGTCGCGATCCGGCACTCTTGTTTGCCACAACTCATGGATGGAGACGAGACTGGGCCAGGTATCTCCGAGCGGTATCAGGTCAAGCTTCTCCACATGCTCCGGCCGCTCTGTGAGCTGAATACCGCTTCGGAGTTCGTGATAGATCGTGGCCGGCCAAAAGCCCCTCACAACGGGCAGCGTGAGCGCGAGGGCGGCGCCGGCAAGCGCTGCGGCCGCTGTCATCCGTCGGCCGGGAGGTGGCAGGGCAATCAGAGCGAGCCAATAGAGGGGCAGCGTCGCCGCACCTTGGGCCGCCGAGAAGGTCCGGATCTAGAGCGTCGAGGACGATCGCGGCGATAACCCCGAGAAAGGGGGCGAGACGCGAAGCATCGCCCGCGTACGGCCGCTTGATACCCCGAGCAATGATGCGCACTGCCCAAATGGCTACGACCGCGGCGCCGACAGGCGTACGAGAGCCAGAGGGCACCAGCGTCAGGCCAGCCGTCGCTTAGCGGCCAAGCTGAACTGGCTCCAGCTCACCGCTCGGCCGCGATGCTCGTCGAAGTCGAAGATCACGTACGTCGCGTAATCGCGCAGATGCCTTGCTTCTCCCCTACCGACCATGAGCGCGTACGGGATTGCGAGCACACTGAGTCCTGTGGCGGTCGCTCGGACCCAGCTTCGGGCGTCCAAGACGGTGGCTAGCACGATTGCCCAGACAACGAAGAACACTCCGTACTCGACGCGGAACCAGCCCGCCGTTGCCAGCAAGACCCCCGGCGACTACGATCGCTCCTTCCCGCTCGTTCGCAGCAGCCTTGAGCGATCGCGTGCTCGACGAGCGCACCGCTGCGTCGACAACGAGCAGGAAGCCGAGTACCGCGCACCAGACCAACGCGTAGCGGTACACGCCGGTCAGCAGCGTCAAGACAGCTACGCACACGCCCAGGACCAAGCCTCGGCGACGGGCAACGAAGACGCAGGCCAGGCAGGTAGTCAGTCCGACCGCGATCGCATACGTCGCGTGCTGGACGAATGCCCCGTCAGCGAAGAGCCACCGCGATGGAAGCCCTGGTAGCGCATAGCCCCATCCGTATGGGATGTAGAAGTCACCGAGTGGCAGCTGCCCGTGGTCCAGAAGGGCCACCGCAGACAGCCAAATTCCGTCGTCGTAGCGTTGGAACTGCGACGTCGTCGCAGCCACGGTTGCGCCGCAATAATGGAGGACTCCGAGTAGGCCGCCGACCGTCCACGGTGAGCGGAACAATTCGTTGGGTCGCAAGCGAGTCACAGTTGTCCGTGACGTCTCGTGGAACGCGTCGGCCGAGCGACCGTAAATGAATACCGTTCGTCTCCGGCGTCGACAAGTCTCGACGTGACGCCCACTATTCTGCGGACGTGAAGTCCTTCGTATCCGGCAGCGCGGCGGCCGAAGCGGCGCAGATCGGCCGCATCCGCCGGCTCGCTCCGGGCGAGCTGGTCCCCGTGGAGCGGGGTCGGCCGATGGTGTGCATTCCGGTCTACGGCCGGGCGGATCTCTTCGCGCAGTGTCTTCGGAACGTGGTGCGCCATACGCCGAGCGAGGTGCCGATGGTCGTCGCCGACGATGAGCGGATCCGCGGATCGTCGAATTGGTCAACAGGATTGGGACGCAGTAGGTGCCGTCAGGCACCAGCTCTATCTTCTCCGGCAGCCGCTGAATCTCGGTTTTGTCGGGAATATGAATTCCGCCTTCGGCGCCACCGATCCGGGCGACGTCGTAGTCGTCAACAGCGACTGCGTCGTAGCCAGCGGCTGGCTCGAGGGCCTGACCGCGACCGTGTATGCCGATACGCGCACAGCGACCGCGAGTGCGCTCACGAATCACGGGACGATCCTGTCCGTTCCGGTCGCGGAATCAGCCGCAGTCGACACTCCCGCAGGGTTGTCCGTCGACACGGCCGCAGCGGCAGTCCGGCGAGCGATCGTTTCGCCTTCGTCCTGAGATCCCGACGGCACTGGGCCACTGTGTCTATATCAGCCGGACGGCCCTTGAACTGGTCGGCGATTTCGACGAGAGCTTTTCCCCGGGTTACGGGGAGGAAGTCGACTTCTCGCAGCGCTGCGTTTTGCACGGCCTCAAGCACGTCGCGGCCGATGACGTGTTCGTTTACCACCAGGGCCGCGGCTCGTTCAGCGAGGCGGGCGACGAGACTCGCGAGGAGCACGAGAAGATCATCGAGTTGCGCTATCCGTATTACAGCGCCGCCGTCCAGGAGGTCGCGTCCGCGCAGGATGGCCGTCTCCCACGTTCGCTAGCCGCCGCGCGCCGCGCCCTCAACGGGCTGTCTGTGACAGTCGATGCCCGGATCCTCGGTCCTCACGTGACCGGCACGCAGCTCGTCGTCCTCGAGCTGCTGAACGCTCTGTCGGAGACGGCCGGGGTACGCGTGCGGGCGCTGCTGCCACCGGACCTCGGCGACTATGCCGGACGCACTCGCGGACGTCGACGTGAGCGGATCGACGTGGACGCGGTCGGTGGTGGAGCGGAGCGACGTCGTTCACCGGCCGTATCAGGTCTCGTCGCAGGAGGATCTCGACGTGCTCCAGGAGCTCGGCGACCGGATCGTCATCTCGCACCTCGACCTGATCGCGTACTCGAATCCCGGCTACTTCCCTGACTTCGAACGCTGGGAGGCATACCGGCGAGTCACGCGCCGCGCGCTGGCGCTTGCCGACCGCATCGTGTTCATTTCTCGCGAGGCCGCTGACGACGCGCTCCGCAACGATCTCGTTGACGCCGATCGGGCGAGCGTCGTCTACCCGGGGACCGATCACCGGCTGCACGCGCTTCGGCCGGCTCCCGAGCGGCCGCGCCACCTCGAGTCGCTCGTCGATCCGTTCCTGGTCGTCCTCGGCACCGACTACCGTCACAAGAATCGGCTCTTCGCGCTCCGGCTCCTTGACGAGCTGCGCCGTCCGCACGGCTGGCACGGCAGGCTCGTCGTCGCCGGCCCGCATGTCCCGTACGGGTCGTCGGCAGGCGACGAAGCGGCGTTCCTTGTCGCGCGACCCGAGCTCGCGTCGCTCGTCGTCGAGCTGGGCGCGGTCAGGGAAGCCGAGAAGCGATGGCTGCTTGAGCAGGCGGCGGCCGTGCTCTATCCGACGGTCTACGAAGGGTTCGGGCTCGTGCCATTCGAGGCGGCGGCTGCGGGGACACCTTGCCTGTTCGCGCCCAACACCTCGCTCTCAGAGATTCTGCCGCCGGAGCTCGCTCGGCTCGTTCCCTGGGATCCGTCGCCTCGCCGAGCGCACGATCGATGTCCTCGAGGGTCCTGGCCGCGGTGCGCTCGTTGGCCAGCTGCGCGCCGTGGCCTCTCCGTACACCTGGCGGCGGGCGGCAGACCAGACCCTTGACGTATACAAGGGAGCCGCGACGTCGCCGTCACGGCCGCTCGGCGTCGGTGGTGCAAAGAGGCCCGGCGATCGAAAACGCGCCGCGGACTACTACTCCGACTACTGCGAGCTGATCGATGCGATGGGTGAGGAGGGGACTGTCCCTCGTCGGGCCGGGAGGGGTTCTCCCACCGGACATGCGCCGCCCGCTCCTGGCGATCGCAGTCCGCCGCTGGTTGCGCTGGCCCATCTTCGGCGCGATAAAGCTGCCGTACCGCCTCGCTTATCGTCTTCGGCATTGGGGTCGCGGTGCTCCTGGGAGCGGGCGAAAAGCGATGTCAGAGCAACCGCCGGAGCTGCGCGACTAGAAATTCACCGGAGCGCCGACTCGTAGCCTCGCAGGATTGCCTCTCCGGAATTCCGGTGGTTGAACCGCGCCGCTTGGCTAAGCCCCGCCCCAGCCGCGACTGCCTGTCGGAAAGCGCCTCCTCGATGGCGGCAGCGAACGCCTCCGCACTCTCCGGGTCGGCCCGCAGCGCGACCCCACCGCTCGCCTCGTCGAGTGACGGGTGAGCGGAGGCGACGACCGGCGTGCCGCACGCCATCGCCTCCACCACGGGCATGCCGAAGCCTTCGAACCGCGAGGGGTAGACGAACGCCTCGGCTCCGCGGTAGAGCGCCGCGAGCTCCTCGTCCTCCACGTAGCCGAGTGGCACGACGCCCTCTCCCTCCAGGCTCGGGCCCTGCCAGCCGGGTGCGCCCACGACCGCCAGGCGCAGCTCCGGGTGGCGCCGTCGCACGAGCGGCATCGCCGCCAGCAGCGTCTCGAGGTTCTTGCGCCGCTCGAGCGTTGCGACAGTGAGCAGGTACGGGCCGCCGAGGTCCCGCTCGGGACCGTCCGGCCGGAAGATCGGGTTGATCGCCGGATGCGCGACGCAGATCCGCTCGCGCGGGAATCCGAGCAGCTCGACGACCTCGCCGGCGGTGAACTCCGAGTTGACGACGATCAGGTCGCACGTCCGGGCCGCCTCTGCGTACTTGCGCGAGTGCATGCGGTAGGTCTGCGGGTGGACCCAGTCCGGGAAGCGGAGCGGGAAGAGGTCGTGGATCGTCGTCGCGCGGACGCCTCCACGCTGTGGCGGGTACATCCAGTCGGAGAAGTGGAAGACGTCGAGGGACCCGACCAGCCACTCGACCGGACCGTGGCCGAGCTTGCTCCAGCCGGTCCGCCACCAGTGTGACTTGGGCGGAAAGAAGACGAGCCGTCGCTTCACCGGCACGCCGTCCAGCGCCTGCTCGATCCGCCGCTTCCCCGGCGGCGCGACGGCCGCGAACGCGACGATCTCGTGCCCCTCGCCCGCTTCCGCCAGGCCGCGGACCATCCCGAGGATGTAGTTCCCGATCCCGGTCCGCGGCAGAGCGAGCGGCGTGACGTCGACGACGACGCGCACGCGCTACTCGTCGCCCGGAAGCTGGACGACGAGCGGCGAGGAGCCGTAGTCGGCGAACCAGGAGATGCCCTCGCGCACGGCATCGATCCCGATCTCCGAGGCGCCGTCGACAGCGGCTCGCGCGATGCGGACAGCGACCTCGACGGATTCGCCGGGCGAGAGCGAGCGGGGGAGACCGTGGCGGGGAAGCTCGACGCGTCCGTCGTCCGCAGGCACGTAGGGCCCGAGCGTGACGATCCCGTACATCGGGGCCGATCCGAGCCCGGCCGGCCAGAAGGCGCGGCCCGCGTTCGTCACCGTCACGGGCAAGGTGAGGTCGTCGCCGTCCTCGACCCACGGCCCCGCCGGCTCGATCCGGGCCGCGAAGTCGGCCACGCGTCCTCGGTTCCCGCCGGGAGCGGGTTGAACGCGATCACCGTGTTCATCGGCGGGAACCGTGAAGAGCGTCTCGACGCGCCGTAGCTCCTCGTCCTGCGGCGGAGACGTCCAGCAGGTCGTCCACGGCCGCGAAGCGCGTCACCTGCGTGAACCCCGCCTCGCCGAGGACCTCGACGAGGTAGTCGGGATCGAACGGCGACTCGAGCGTGCCGTACTGCCTCCATCTCCGCGATCAGCTCCTGCTCGCCCTGGGAGCCCGGCTCGGGGCGGACGCCCTCGTGGATGAAGATCCGACCGCCGGGCACGAGCGTGCGGCGGATGACGCGAAGCGTCTCCACCTCGTCGTCGAAGTGGTGCATCGCGTCGTAGAGGATCGCCGCATCGAATCGCGCGCTCCACGGCAGCTCGAGGACCGGCATCGCGTGGAACTCGGCGAGCGCCTCGATGCCCGGCCCGATCGGCGCCTCGATCGCGGCAATCCGCTCCCGCGCGATCCTGACCATGTCCTCGGAGACGTCGACACCGGTGACCGAGTACCCGCACCGGGCGAGAAACTCGCTCAGCCAGCCCGGGCCCGCAGCCGACGTCGAGAACCTGCGCGCGGAGCCCCAGCCCCAGCCGCGCGACGATGTGCGAGAAAGTCGCGCAGGCACTCGACGAGCTCATGGCTCGGGAGGAGCGCTGAACGGCTTCGTCCGCAGCCAGCGCTCGCCGCCCTCGCCGACACGCGAGACGTACGCGCCGGTGCGCTTCGCCGTAGTCCTGGCCTAGGCTCGGCAAGCGACCTCTGGTCGGCCGGTCTTTACGGAGCCATTTCATGGCGTGCCTACACTTGCCACGCCTTGAGCCTGTACGCCGACGTCATCCGGTATCCGGACCTGTTCATGAACATCTTCCGCCGCGAGCTGCACGGGAAGTATCGCGGGTCGGTTCTCGGGCTCTTCTGGACGCTGCTGAACCCGCTGGCGCTGATCGCCGTCTACACGCTCGTCTTCTCGGTGCTCCTGAAGGCGTTCTCGATCGAGCACTACCCGCTCTTCGTCGTCTCCGGGCTCGTCACCTGGGTGTTCTTCCAGGGAGCCGTCCAGATGGCGTGCTCGAGCCTGTTCGCGCAGCCGATGCTCGTGAAGCAGGTGCGCTTTCCGCGTCACATGCTCCCTCTCGCGGTCGTCGCGACCAACATCGTGACTCTCGGGGCAATGCTCGCGATCACGATCGCGATCAATTTCGTGGTCATTCCCGAGACGAGGACGACCTTCTGGGCCGCGATCCCGCTGCTTGTGCCGCTGATCGCGCTGGCGAGCGGCCTGGCCGTCGTGTTCGCCTACCTGACGGTCGTCTACCGGGATGTCGAGCACCTGATGATCACGGTCTTCCTGCCCTGGTTCTTCATCACGCCGATCTTCTACACACTCGATCAGCTTCCGGGACTCGAGGGGAACGAGTGGGTCGCGGATCTCATCTACTACGTCAACTTCGTGACGCCGTTCGTCGAGGCGATCCGCGATCCCATCTTCTTCGGTGAGCTTCCCGACCTGGGAGACATCGTCTACTGCGTCGTTGCCGGCGTCGTCTCGCTCGCGCTCGGCGTGCTGGTCTCCCGCAGGCTGGACGACCAGGTCTCGGCGACCCTCTAGCCTGATCCGATGCAGCCTGGCTCGATCGTCGCGGAGAACGTCAGCCGACGCTTTCGCGTCTACCCGCAGCGCCATGTGACGCTCAAGGAGGCGATCGTCCGGCGCCGCCACCTTCGTCCC
>CAVXGP010000004.1:0-8678 GCA_963761485.1 uncultured Actinomycetes bacterium
AACCGGCTGGCCCCTCCGGCTGCGAGGATGATCCCGACGATCACCGGCCGGAGGCTAGCCGCCTCGGATGTCCTGAGTCGCGCGGTAGGCCTCCAGCGCTTCGCGGGTTCCGAGATCCTCGAAGGCGTTTGCGAGCGGAACGCCTGCGACGAGCCCGGGGCACTCGCGGCAGAGGCGGTCGAACGAGACGCCGGGCTCCGGGTCGTCGAGCCCCCGGAGGACGCGGACTGTCGCGGCTCCGCAGCCCCAGATCCACGGGGAGCGCGGCCGGCTCGGCTTCACGTCGACGGCGATGACGTGCTCTCCCTCGAGTGTGACTACGTCACAGCGTTGGAGGTCGGCTCCCCGGAAGAGGCCGAGCACGAGCTTCACCTCGCCGGTGAGCCGAGCTAGGAGTTGGGCGAAGCCGTCGACGGGTTCCCAGATCGTGTCCGGGAACCCGAAGCAGACGAGATCGTCCTCGGAGAGGCCGTCGAGCCCGGCGCCGAGCGACTCGGTCACGTTCGCGGGCCACGCGAGCACTGGGACGAGCCCGAGTTCTTGGACGTGTGCGACGAGGTCTCCCTTGTCAGGTCGGGTCACGACCCTGATCTCGTCGCAGGGCGCACGCCGAAGGCGCTCGATCAGATGGTCGGCGAGCGGCCGGCCGTCGACCCGAAGCATCTCCTTCGAGCCGGCCAGCGGCTGGAGGCGAGTCGCGTGGCCCGCGGCCGGGACGATGCCGACGATCACGGAGGCATCTTGCCGTCCCAGAAACGGCGAGGGGCGCGGCCGAAGCCCGCGCCCCTCACACGTCCGTTCTGACTAGCCGCTAGCCGATCTGGATCTTCTTCGTCTCGCGCTGGCCGCGTGAGCTTGCCTTCATGACGACGGTCATGCGGCCGCTGGTGGTCGAGACGCCGATCCTCCTGGCGAAGTCCCCGTCGCCGTCGGCACGCCCGCTCGCGGATCCGATCGTCCGTCCGTTCTTGCGGATACGGATGCTCGCGCTGGCGTCGGGGAACGTGTCGAAGCTGGCGCGGACACGCTGACCCCTGATTTTCCGTGCGCCCGTCGCGACGATACGGAGGTTGAGCTTGGCGTAGTTCGTGTCGTTCCTGAACGGCACGTGGCCCCAGGTCAGATCCGCGATCTTGTCATTGCCGCTTGTCGAGAAATGGAACGAGTCGCGCGACGAAAGCCAAGCCGGGTCGGCCCAGCCGATCCCGTAGGAAGCGCCTCCGTCGAATGTGCAGCGCGAGTCGTTACTACAGGCGCCTTCGAGGAGAGCGTTCGCGTCCTGGATGGCGAAGTTGACAGCGTCGCGCTGCTCTTGAGTTGCCGTGGTCGGGAAGAGCAGCGGACACGAACCGGTCCGGTCCCAGTTGCTCTGGAACCCCGGGGTGCCAGCGTGATCCATCCAGAGCTCATGCCAGTTCGGCACCGACATCACCAGCACGCGCGCCTGGGGATTGCGGTTGAAGAGCGTCCTGAGTGCATCTCTGAGCCCGTCGCCAACCCTGCTGACGCGGTTTTGCAGCTTCTCTCTCGTGTCCACGTGCTTCGAGCAGATGTCGCCGTTCGCGATCGAGACGGTGACATAAGCGGTGCCGATCGGCACCTGCTTGGCCTGGGTCGCGAGGTCGGGACGACCCTTCTGGAATGCGAGCGTGCCGGAGCGCGCGTAGGTCTTGGCCCATGCCATCTGCCCGTTCCCGGCCGCCTGGATGCGCTTCCGATGCGAGTTGACGTCGGTGCGTGTCCCCGTCGACCACGAAGCCGAGGGATTGGGGAACCCGCCGCCGGTGGCGGCGTATCCATTGCTGAGCGAATCCCCGATCGCCGCCATTGTCCTCGGCAAGGCGGCATTCGAGACCGATGCTGCTACGAGCGCAAAACAGACCGCGGCGCTCAGCGCGAACAGACGCACACCTGTATTCCTCACGTGACCCCCATCCCGGAAAATTGAACGTGGAACCCCACTCGGGGCAGGCGGGATGATACGAAAATCAGCAAGAAAAGCCTAGGGCCTTCACAACTTCCTAACGCGCGCCGACGAGCGCGTTGAAGCCGGTGATGTGGGGATCCTCGTTCAGACCTCTGACCTCCGGGCCTCCGGTCTCGACGATGCCCTGGAGCAGAGCGAGATCGGGGAAGCGCCGATGGGCGGTCTCCGTGGCGGCGCGGTACTCGCCCATCACGTCGTCGAGACCACGGTCGCGGTCGTATGTGTACGGAGAATCCTGCTTGCCGGTGAGGTAGGGAGCGTAGTACTCGAGTGGTGTGAGGAGTGTCCTCCCGTCGGCTCCCTCCGCGGTCCACAGATCCTGCTCGTAGCCGCTCACGTGCGCGATCGTGGCGATGATCGCCATGCGGGTGCCAGGTGTAGAGGGCGTAGTCGATCGACTCCCGGACGTCCTCCTCGACCATCCGGCCGGTCGGATCCATGACGCCCTCGAGAAGCGTGATCCACCCATAGGGATTGCCGTCCGCGGTCGTGTGCTCCCAGTTCCAGTCGAGGGTCTGCTCGAGCGTCTCGCCTCCGACGACCGCCGCGGCTGTCACCGCCAGCGAGCGCGCCCAGGTCGCTGAGTTGCCCCACGGCGCCTCCGGGACCCAAGGGCGGTCGCGAGCCTTGTCGGCCTGATCCATGCCCTTCTCTACGAACTGGGCGGCCCAGCCCTGGAACTGTTCACGTTCTGCGTCGGTGAGGCTCGAGCGGATCAGGTCATAGGCCAGGAAGGCCTTGAGCATGAAGCCGACCGGCTCGGCGACCATGTGCCCGATCTCGGACGAGTCGGGAGAGGGGTCGTACGTGTCGACCCACGCGAGCAGGAAGTCCGCCGACTTGCGGGCATAGCGCTCCTCGCCCGTCACCATGTAGGCGAGCGCCAGGCTGTACGCATAGCGCCCGTCTCGAATGCCTGGTAGGTAGAGCCCGCAGAACCACCCCGAGCCGTCCGAGTCGCAATCCCTGCTCTCGCCGCTCTGGTAGTCCCCGTCTGGGGAGGGTGGGCCCGGCTGAGAGCTCAGCGCGTCGCGAACGATCCGCTCGTTGGCCAGCCAGGCCACGAGCGCCCAGCGCTCATCCCGGACGTTCCGACGAACTTGGACGATCTCTTCGGCCGTGAGCCAGAAGCGACCATCCGGATCCGGTTGCTCTCTTGTGACTTCGGGAGGCGAGCCGGAGGGAACGCTGCGAGGCTCGGCATCGTCTTCCCCGCAGCCCGAGGCGGCCAAGGCCACCGCGAACAGGAGGAGTGCGCCGCCGGCGCGGAGGGTGCGGCGAGTTCGCAGCATTCGGGGCTAGGAGGGCCTGCGGAGCACGGCGCGGGCACCCGGCACGTGGCGATCGACCTGCGCCCGAACTCCTGCCGTGAGCTCGCGGGTCTCGATCGAGCCGCGCAGCCTCGCAAGCTCCTGGCGATGCAGGGCACGAAACTCGCGCTTCGTCCAGCGTCTCGGGTTACGGACGAGGAAGCCGGCGTACTTGGCGCCGAGGGCGACCAGGCGACGCCGGTACTCGTCCTCGGAGAGGCAACCGGGGCCGAAGCGGACGAGCATCCGCAGGTGCTCGGGCTTGTAGCTACCGAGTCGCCGTGTCGTCGAGGTGATGGCCTCAGGATGCAGCCGCGTGTACGTGAGCACGTCGTGGACGAAGCCGAAATCGCTCTCTTG
This sequence comes from uncultured Actinomycetes bacterium, assembly GCA_963761485.1. Lineage (GTDB taxonomy): Bacteria > Actinomycetota > Thermoleophilia > Gaiellales > Gaiellaceae > GMQP-bins7. Next base: position 3,658 of record CAVXGP010000004.1, read on the forward strand.
CAAGAGCTCGTAGCACGCCACCGTGTCCGCGTGGAAGAAGCTCTCGTCGTAGAAGGGGTCGCGGGCACGCACGAGGTCGGCCCGCAGGAGCGTCGAGGTCGGCGAGCCGAAGAGGTACGGAAGCTGTCCCAGGAAGAGCCGCCGGCTGAGCTCCTTGCCGCCGACGACGGTCTCGGTGAGCGGGAGACCGTCGAGCGTGACCTTCGTCCCGCTCAGCCGGTAGGCGCCGACGACTCCCACGTTCGGGTTCGCCTCGGCCAGGCCGACCATCCGCTCCAGGCAGGTCGGGAACAAGCACGTCGTCCGCGCAGATGACCTTGCAGTACGCGCTCCCTTCCGGCAGCGCGCGGGCCGCGCGGTTCCAGCTCTTCAGGAACGGCACGTGCTCCGTATGACGCTCGAGTCGCACCCGCTCGTCCCGCCGGGCGTAGTCCTCGATGATCTCGGCGGTCCCGTCGGTGCTGGCGTTGTCGCAGAGGACGTACTGCCAGTTCGCGTACGTCTGGGCGAGCATCCCGTCGATGCATTCGGCTATGTAGCGGGCGCCGTTGTAGACGGGCGTGACGACGCCTACCAGCGGCTCGGCTCGTTCGTTCATCTCTCTAGTGGGTGGCCGCTGTCGCAGGCACGGCGTCTCGGCTGAACGTCTCTTCCTGCTCGCGCCACAGCTCGTCCACGAGGCGGCCCGGCGGCAGCTCGACGTCGTCGAACGTGAGCACGGCGTCGCGGGGGACGTCCCGCGCGAGGCGGCATCCCTCGCCGAGGCCCATCGGGAGTAGGTTCTCGGCCCGCGCAGCCTCGTGGTTCTCGCACTGGCCGTAGGTCATGTAGAAGCCGATCCCGTCGAGGGTCTCGCCGGCTTTCAGGTCGCGCTTTGCGGTGGCGACCACCTCGACCACGGGCCCCTCAGCCACTGACGCTGCGCCGTCACCGAAGAGGACGGCCCGCGCAATCGAGAGCGGAACCTCGTAGAAGCAGAGGTGAAACGGCGTGTAGAGGCAGTAGAGCGGGCCGGGGCCGAGCTTGTACAGATCGAGGAAGTGATGCTCCTCGGGATCGTCGTGCACGGCGAGCACGTAGACCCCGCCGCCCGGCTTGCCGCCGAGGACGTAGTCGACCGCGCCGCCCTGCTCCCGCAGCGCTTCGGCGTCGTAGAGCTCGAGATGGGCCGGCTCGTCGACGTAGCCGCTGTACTGGTAGCCGACCATTCCGCGCTGAGTCACTCCCATGCCCGCGGCGTTCCCGGTCACAGCCTGCTCGAACGAGATCTTGGAGCCGTCGGCGAAGCTCGCCGCCATGTGGGGAGCCTGGCCGGTTCGCGCCGAGAACTCCTTCTGCGTGTCGGGCGTCCTGTAGTGATCCATGAGGCCTTTGATGTTTCCGCAGAGGAGCGGCGTGAGCCCGATCGTGCGGGCGTAGCGGACGAGGTTCATCTGCGTCGCAGGCTGGTCGCCGTCGCCGTCGGTGACGACCACTCCCGCGCGGTCACCACGGGCCTTGAGAGCCGGGCCGATCGTCGCGTCGAGCTCGGCGTTGGCGAGGACCAGCTGCTTCCCGCCGTCGATCGCAGCAGCAGCGACGCCGGCCGCGTACTCGATCGTCCCGGTCGCCTCGAGGATCGCGTCGATCCCCTCGGCCTCGCAGAGGATTCCGGGGTCGTCGGTGATCGCCGCACGGCCCTGGCGGATCCGGTCGTCGAGCTCGTCGGCAGAGCCGACCGTCGCCACATCCTCGACTCCCGCGCGCTCGAGGGCCGAGCGGGCCTTGTCGACGGTGCGGTTCGCGATCGCAACGACCTCCATCCCGGGGGTCGAGCGCATGATCTGTTTGGTGACGGCCGTTCCGAAGAAGCCCGCGCCGATGAGACCGACGCGCACGGGATTGTCGGCCGCTTCTCGCTCGGCCAGGGCTCGGTCGACGAGGATCAAAGGAGCGCGCCTTCCAGAGTCTGAACCAGAGGCCAGCTTTGATCCTTGTCGGAGACCGCCGTGGCCTCGAGCGGCCACTCGATCTCGAGCCGGGGGTCGTCGAAGCGCAGACCGCCCTCGTGCTCCGGCGAGTACGCCGTGTCGGATGCGTACGCCACCTCGGCGTCGTCCGCCAGTGCCTGGTAGCCCGCAGCGCAGCCGTGGGGCATGAGCATCTGGCGGCCGCTCTCGGCCGAGAGCTCGACGCCAACCCAGTCGAGATAGCTCTCCGAGTCCTCGCGGAGGTCGACGGCGACGTGGAAGGTGCGCCCGCGCGTGCAGCGGAAGAGCTTTGCCTCCGACGCCGGCGGCCGCTGATAGTGGAGGCCGCGGATCGTCCCCGCCTGGCGGTTCGTCGAGACGTTCATCTGGGTGATCGAGAACTCGACGCCGTGCTTGGACAGCTCCCGCTCGCAGAAGGCTCGATAGAACGCGCCACGCTCGTCGCCACGGGTCTCCGGCTCGATGACGAGAACCCCCTCGATCTTCGTGCTCACGAATCGCACGGCACCGTCCAGAAGAACGAAGGGTCGATCTGGCCGGTCGCGCGGAGATACTCGATCTGCTTCAGACGCGTGTGGTGGCGAGAGCGGAAGAGCTCGTCGGAGAGGTCGATGCGCTCATAGAGCTGGCGGAGCTGCTTTGCTCCGCGCTCGAGCGTCCAGTCGCACGAGAACTCCGGCAGGACGCGCCGGATCTTGTCGAACGAGACGCGGTAGCTCCGGTTGTCCGGGCCTGCCTCGCTGGCCAGAGTGATGCTGCACTCCGGGAACGAGGCCTTGACGATGTCTGCCACCTCACGGATCTGGTAGTTGCTGCGTGAGTCGCCGACGTTCAGGACTTCACCGTGGACGTTCTCCCTCGGCGCTTCGACCGTGCAGGCGACCGCCTTACAGATGTCGAGCGCGTGGACGAACGGGCGCCAGGGGCTTCCGTCGCTCTCCATCCGGATCTCGCCGATCGTCCACGCCAGTCCGCACAGGTTGTTCAGGACGATGTCGAACCGCATGCGAGGAGACGCGCCGTAGGCGGTCGCGTTTCGGAGAAAGGTCGGAGAGAAGTCGTCGTTCGCCAGCTCGGACACGTCGCGCTCGACGAACGTCTTGCACTCCGCGTAGGCCGTCTGCGGGTTGACCGGCGACCGTTCGTCGACGAGGTCTTCCTCAGCAACGCCGTACACGCTGCACGACGACGCGTAGACGTAGCGCGGAACGCCGGCCTCACGCGCCACCTCAGCCAGGCGAAGCGCGCCCTGGTGGTTGATCTCGTAGGTGATGTGCGGGTCGAGCTGGCCGACCGGGTCGTTCGAGAGCTCGGCGAGGTGAACAACGGCGTCGAAGCCTGCGACGTCCTCGGGGGTGACCTGGCGAACGTCCTTGTTGAGGGTCGGCGGCGTTCGGCCGTTCAGGTGGTAGAGCCAGCCCGACCGGTAGTAGCCCGTGTCGAAACCGACCACCTCGTGGCCGCGAGCTGCCAGGACGGAGGGAAGAAGCACCCCGATATACCCCTCGGTCCCGGTCGCGAGGATCCTTAGTCCAGCCATGCCGCCTTCTGATGGTAGTCGAGGCTGCGAAAAGGTGAAGGGTCTATCTGGATCGGCCTGGGAGCCTGAACAAATCGGCCAAACTCGACTAGGATGGGTCTTCGCTCAACGGGACGGGGGTCGGTCTAGCAGCGGCGCGAAGCTCGGCCTCACACGAGGAGTCTGCGTGAATTCAAGCTCGACCCCAACGGCTACACGGGGTACATTGCCATCCCGGGAGGAGCCGTCCGCGAACGCTGAAACCGTGACGCCCGCGCGGCCGTCTTCGCGGCTGGACGGCATCGAGGGTCTCCGAGCCATCGCGGCGACGAGCATCCTCGTCTACCACGTCCATCTCTACTCCGCACCGGGCGCGCAGTCGGTCGACCTGGGCCCGCTCGACAAGATCTTCGAGAACATGCGTGCGGGGGTCACGCTCTTTTTCGTCCTGAGCGGCTTTCTGCTCTACCGGGTCTTCATCAGTGCGCTGGCTCGGGATCGAGGCCTGCCGGGGATCCGCTCCTACTTCCGCAACCGGCTCCTCCGGATCGTTCCTGCGTACTGGGTGACAGTGATCGCCGTCGTGCTCGTCTTCGAGCACTGGGTGCTCGGGGATCCGCTTCGGCTTGTGGCCAACCTGCTCTTCCTCCAGAACTACATCCCGGCCTACGAGGGTGGCGCTCAGGACGTTGCGATCATCGCCCCCGCGTGGTCGCTCGTGATCGAGATGAGCTTCTACGCGGTACTACCTCTGCTCGGCCTGCTGGCGTTCTGGTGCGTCCGCCGGGGGATGAGCGTGGCCGCCGGCGCGCTCGTGCCGGTGGCGCTGATGTTCGTGATCGGGTTCGTCTCGAAGGTGCTCGCACACGCCTTGGCCGAAGGATCGGGTGCGCGCGGCGTGTTCGACCACACGCTCTTCACGCATGCCGACTGGTTCGCCGCGGGCATGGTCGTGGCCGTGGCGAGTGTTGTCTATGAGGGCGAGGGAATCCGCTTTCCTGCCTGGCGAGTCTCGGCTGTCGTTGCAGCTGCCGTGCTTGCGCTCGGGGGTACGAAGCTCAATTACGACGGCAGGCTCAACAACCTCGAGCAGCAGACACCAATGGCTCTGGCGTGCGCTCTCCTACTCGCCGTGGTCGTCTTCTCCTCACGGGAAGGCCGGCTCGTACGCTGGCTGTCGCTCCGCTGGGTCGTCTTCGCCGGGCTCGTCTCCTACGGCCTCTTCCTCGTGCACGACCCGATCGTGCGCGGATTCAGCGACTGGGGCGTGACGCTCGACGGGCGCGGTGGGTTCCTCGTCAACCTCGCACTGATCACGATCGTGTCGTACGGGGTCGCGACACTCATCTACCTCTACGTCGAGCGGCCGGCGCTCGCGCGCAAGCGTCGGTGGCAGGCCGGGGACGTCGCGGGGCTCGGCTCGACAGCCCCGCCCGGCGACGTCGTGCCAGGACGCGACGCCGAGGCGGCTCTCGAGGCCACCGTCGAGGCCCGCGCCAAACCCTCCTAGTTACGGCGTCAGCGCGACGGCG
>CAVXGP010000005.1:0-729233 GCA_963761485.1 uncultured Actinomycetes bacterium
CCGAGGAAGGTCGAGTACTCGAGGCCGGGATCGATGATCAGTTCATGGGCGGGGTCGTAGCTTGCACCCAGCGCGAAGCCGTATCCCGTCGCGGCCGATGAGGATGTAGCGGGATTCGACCGGCACGCGCACGCCCCCGATCTCCTGGTGACGCGATCGGCGCCGAATCGCGGAGCACGCCGAGCGGAGTGTCGATCAGCAGCTCACCCGTGGCGTCGAGCGCGAGGCTGTTCGCTCCTGCGTAGGCTAGGCGGATGTTCTCGAGACGGGCGCCCGGCTGCACGCGGAATTCGTACTTCAACTGGCCGGAACCGCCGCGCAGCGTCAGGTCGATGCCGCGCCAGAGCTGGCGATAGGCGATCTGGGAATAGCCCTCCAGTCGCGTGTGCCATTGTCCCGGATCGTTGCCGTTGAAGTAGTTGAACTCGCCTGGCGCCGGCGTGTCTCCTTCCAGCACCGCGGCGGAGTTGCGGTCGACAAACTGCAAGGCCACCGCAACGCCACGTTGCGGCTCGGGACCATCCTGTGTGGACACCGGGACTACTCTGGCGGATTGCGATGCGCCAGTGGCCTTCAGTAGCGACAGCACGACTCTGTCGGGTGTGATGAAGAAGGCGTGACGAGGTCCTTGGACGAAGTAGCGGACCCGGGCATCGGTCTGTCCGCGATTCTCCACGAAGGTGATTGGCAGGTCGCCGTAGGAGCGGCGCACCCGATCGTCAACAGGTCCGGCAGTGGCCGCAGGCCCGTGCCGTTGGGAGGAACTGCCTCGCACATCGGGTGAAGACGGAGAGACCCGCTGCACACCGATCCACATCGTGGCGACGATCAGCAGCCCGACTGCGGCGGCCGCCGTCGTCCGAACGATAACCGTGTAGCCCTCCTCCGCGGCGACCGCGTTCGGTTCGCCGAGCGCGCCGAGGCCCTGTCTACGTGCCCCCGAGTCGCGCGCAATGCAGAAGGCGGTCCATCCTTAGCACGGAATGACCCGAACGGCGCCGAGGGACTTTGCGCCGAAAAATGTGGAGGGCTGATCGAACCTCACGCTGGGCTGATTACGAGCGACGTAAGGCGCGACGATGCATGTAAATGCACCATGTTGAGTGTTGCGGAACAACCGTTCTTCTTCAGACCGGCCCATCGCCAAAATAGGTTGAGGAATCTTGGAGCGCGTTGCGAAATTATCGTCTGGCGGGTCCTGTCCGCGAACAGCCCCACCGGGTGCTCGGCGAAAAGCGCTCGTCACGGCTCACGCCTCCGCGCCCGGCGGGGCGGCCCCGTTCGCGGCCACCCGCGGGAAGGTGATTTCGCAACGGGAATTCAGACTGATAGTTCGGTCATGGGTTGAGGCGCTTCTGTGGTTTGCCAACCGTAGCTCGTTCATGGCGGGGACGGCCCACCGTCGCGCCTTCGGCGCTATGGTGGGCAACCTCCGCGTGGATCATGAGCGGAGGTTGGTGGCCCAGATTTGTCCCAGATGGAACCCACTGACGAGCTGGCTGCAGGAAGTCGAGTTGTTCAGAACCGCGGCATAGCGATGTACTAAACGTGAATCTGCCTAGGATCTCTTCGACTTTCCCTCGTGAGTCATTCAAGTTACTTCCAGTTCCCCATCGACGGAGACGAACGAACTGAAGAGCCTTGGCTGGGAGGCAGGGATTCGTAACTCGGAAGCCAGGCGTTTTTCCAAACTGGTGATGGCGCGTGGCGCGTGACTTCTGGTTCTAAGCGCTTGAGTCACAGGCGGTTGCGCTCCGTTTCGCTCACTGCCGTCCACCCGAGTCCGCCCGATTCTCTCCCAGTCGTGGAGATATTCTGGAGACGGTGCCGGCGTTGCGATTACTTGCGGCACCGATCCGAGACCGCCTCGAGGCAGCAGCGCCTCCCGCGAACGTGGTGAAGCCGGCCAAACGCGACGGTTCGTCGAGGATGAGCATACGGTCCTCCTGACGACAATCATCCGCGTCGGGACGAAGTACCTCGGCAAGGACCAGACGTGGCCGGCGTGCGTCTCAAGACGGGTGCCTGGTGTTCCTTCGCGACAGATCGTGGTATGAGCGCCTGCGTCTAAAACGTAAACTCGGACCCGGGGAGCAAACCCATGCCGAAGTTCGTCATCGAACGGGACCTGGCGCCCGGCACTGCACTGTCCGACGCCGAAATCCACGCGGATTCATTGAAATCGCTGCAGGTGCTTCGGGAACTCGGGCCCGAGATCCAGTGGATCAACAGCTTCGTCACCGACAACAAGATCTACTGCATCTACTATGCGCCCGACGAGACGCTGATCCTCGAGCATGCCCGACGCGGCGGGTTTCGGGCCGACCGAGTATCGGCTGTTCGACGGCTGCTGGATCCTAGCAACTTCCAGTAGACGACGCGCGGAGCGGTCGGCTCTTGTCGAGCGCCAATTGAACGACGTCTTTCAGGGGCAGGACCGCACCAACGCTCCATAGGTGCCGGGCCGAAGGCGCATCCTGCTGTTTCCACGCCAGTTCCAACGCGCGTTCGAGGAGTGCTTGAAGGCGCGTGCGCGTAGGCACGCTGCTGGTATTGCGCAACCCTGCGGCGGCGCCGCCGAGTGTGAGAGCACGTTTGGCGTCTCCTTGCTGCGCGGCGAGCACTGCAAACCCCTCAATCGCGTCGATCATGCCGCGGCGGTGTTCGAGCGCCTGGCAGATTCGGAGCGCTTCAGCGAGCCGGCTGTATGCGGCAGCATAGTCGTGCTGCTCACACGCGAGATAGCCCAGATTGGTGCACGATCTCGCCGAGCCCCATTGGTCGGCATTCTGTCTGAAAATCGACAGGCCTTCCTGATATGACCGCCTAGCCTCGCCCAGGTCCTCTTGCTCCCAGGCGATATCGCCGAGAGTGTGGAACGACCATGCAACGCCACTCCAATCGCCAATATCACGAAAGATTCCGGCAGCTTGTTCCGCCATCGTGCATGCCTGTGCGTGCTCGCCTACCGCAGCGAGCGCGTTCGCGAGATTGCTTGTCGCTGCCGCAATCCGCCACTTGTCACCAAGCGTCCTGCACGCCTCGAGCGACCGCTCGAACCAGTACCGGGCTGCGGCAGTGTCACCACGGCCGCGCTCTGCGAATCCGATTCCTGTGAGCTCCGTGATGATGCCCTTGTGGTCTCCGAGTTCGCGATAGACGTCCAGTGCGGCGTGATGCAGAGTGCGCATGGCGTCGTAGTCGCCCTGCACCGAGGCCAGTCCAGCGGTGTAACATGCCGCTCTCGCCCATGTCAGGGCTCCTGCGCGCCTTCGCGCCGCCCAACGCGAGGATAGCCTCTAACCGTGCCCTCCCTTCGGCCAGACGGTCCTGTCGATCCCAGAACGCATGCAGCGCCGCTCCGAGACGCTGCGCCCACTCGGCATGGTCGCCGGCGATGACATAATCGAGCGCCGCACGGAAGTTCTCGTGCTCGACATCGCAGAGCATCAACCATTCGTCCCGCTCGACCGGTGCAGTCGCTGCGTTGCCCTCTTCTGCCAGCACCAGGCAATATGCGGCGTGTGCCCTTCGGATCGCTTCGCGTTCACCGCTTGTAGCCAGCGCTTCCAGGCCGTACTCGCGGACGGTCTCGATCATGCCGAACCTGGGCTCGTTGTGATGACCTACCTGGCGCAACAGGCTCTTGTGCGTCAGCGAGGTGATGCCGTCCTGCAGCTCACAGCGCAGGTCCCGTTGCGCGTTGCACACAGCCTCTGCCCCCTCCAGGGTGCATCCGCCGGCGAAGACCGCGAGCCGCCGGAACAGTTGCTGCTCGGCCTGGTCCAGCAGTTCGTAGCTCCAGTCGAGCATGCTGCGAAGGGTCTGTTGACGCGGCGGAACATCTCGGTAACTGGCGCCGGGCAGGTTCAGCCGGCTCCGGAGACGTGTCGAGCATGGCCTGGGGCGGGAGTGTTGCTGCGCGTGCGGCCGCCAGCTCGATGCCGAGCGGCAGTCCATCAAGGCGCCAGCATATTTCTGCCACCGCGGTGGCGTTCTCCGTCGTCAGTAAGAACTCGCGCTGAACAGCCGTGGCGCGGGTGACGAAGAGAGCCACGGCCGGGTTGTTCCTGAGCGCCGACAACGAGCCGAACTCTGCCCGGTCCGGCAACGTCAGCGGCGGCACCGAATAACAATGCTCACCGTACAGGTCAAGAACGGCCCGGCTGGTCACAAGAAGTTTCAGCGATTGGCTGGCATCCAGAAGCGCAACGAGAAGCGGCGCCGCCGGCAGAAGATGTTCGAAGTTGTCGAGAACGAGCAGGGTCGGCTCGTTCACCGACATCCGCACGTGATCCTGCAGGCCATCGACCAAAGGCCTGGGATCTTCCTGGCGGAAGCGAAGAACCTGGGCCAGCGTCGCGGCGAGCGCGTCAGGTTCACTGATCCCCGCCAGGCTGACAAACGACACGCCGCCATGGAATCCATCGAGGACTTCCGCAGCCGCCTGTACAGCGAGGCGAGTCTTGCCGGTTCCACCCACGCCCGTCAGTGTGACCAGCCGCACATCGTCGCGACGCAGTAACGCCTGAAGGGCGACGAGGTCGCGTTCCCGCCCAATCAGGGAGGTTCGTGGCGCCGGCAATTGAAACGTCAGGTGTTTTCGTTGGCACCCCGCGGGAAGCGGACCTGCAAGCCTGGGCAACTCGAGTACGTCGCCAACTGAATGCGCGGGCGGACTGGGGCGATGGCGAAATCGAGGATGATAACGGCCCTTGGGGAGATCGATAACAATCGGATCCGTCAACCCCTCGGTCGCATAGTACCTGCTCGAGCTTGTCCCGCAGCCGCCGCGCCTGAACCCTGACGATCGTTTCCGTGCGAGGGTCGAAGTCCGTGCCCCGGTGGAAGACATCTACGCCAAGCGAGTACTCCTTCAGCCGATCAACGTGCCCCGCGAGCGTCTGTTCGACGATCGTACTTCAGCAGTCGCGTCAGGCTCGGTGCGTTCGCAAACGTTTGGCTGCCGAGCATCAGACTCAACTGCGCTCGAACGGATGAGCTCGATGGCGGCTGGAAGGAGGCCAACGGCTCCGATCGTCCTGCGCGCGCTCCGTTCTGCGCCATCAAACCATCCTCCAGGCGGTTTCACTATATCGCTACCGTCCGTCGTCGGGCCATCCTCGCTCCGCAACCGGCGTTAACCGTTACGTCACCCCTGGACACTTCGCCGCCGGGTCTCCAGTAGGCCAGGATCGCGCACGTCTGACGCAGCGGTTGGCCACTCTCCGGGCACAGGACCGCTGACACCGAGGAAGCGATGGTCTTCGTCCTCGCCGACGTCAGCCGCACGTCAGTCCAGATGCGATCACCAGGACCGACGTGGAAACAGGGCTTGACCCACAACCGTGGAGAGGACAATGAAACATCACTCGCAAGAGGCCGATTCGGTTCCTGACGCTGTTCGCGGCTCTCATCGTGGCTGCGGAAGCAGGCGTGATGCAGAACGTATCCGCCGGGAGTTATTCATTCGCGGGACCAACCGCCGAGCTGCTGGTTGGTGGCCTCGAGGGTGGGTCCGGAAGCACCATCGGCCCCGGTGGCGCCTTGTATGTCACCGAAGCGCACGCCGGCAGGATCTCGCGTGTCGATCCTCAGAGCGGCAGGGTCACGACGTTCGCGAGCGGTCTGCCGAAGCGAATGCCGGGCTTCCCGTTCGGCGGCGTCATCGACGTCGCGTTCATCGGCAAGACTGCGTACGCGCTCGTCAGCCTGGTCGGTCCTGATGTCGGCGGCAGCGACACCGTCGGCATCTACCGGGTAGACGGCCGGAGCCGCTTCACCGTCGTCGCGGACATCGGCGCGTTCTCGATAGCCAATCCGCCGACCATTCCGTTCGAGTTCTTCGTTCCGACCGGCGTGCCGTACACGTTGGAGCCCTATCAGGGCGGGTTCCTGGTGACCGACGGGCATCTCAACCGCGTGCTGAGGGTCGGCCTCGATGGGAATGTCGCCGAAGTGATCGGATTCGGCAACGTCGTCCCGACCGGGCTTGCTGTATCGAGGAACCAGGTGTACTTGGCAATGGCCGGCCCGGTTCCGCACTTGCCACAGGACGGTAAAGTCGTGTCGTTCAGGCCGAGATCGCCCAGCGTGACGCAGGTGACTTCCGGCGTCCGTCTCGTTGTCGACGTGGAACATGGCCGCGGCCATGTTCTCTATGCGCTCTCGCAGGGCGTCTTTCCCGTAGGGCAGCCTGACGGCTCTCCGGCGCTGCCAAACACGGGAGCATTGGTGGAGGTCAGGAGGAACGGCACGTTGAACGTCGTCGTGGACGGCCTGAACCAGCCGACCTCGCTCGAGTTCCTCGGCGACACCGCGTACGTCGTGACCTACGGCGGCGAGATCTGGAGGATCGACGGCGTCTCCGGTCCGCACTTCAGCGCGTCGCATTGAAAAGGTCGCGGCTCCTGGTCGGGAACGTCGCCCGGATGCGGTCAGGAGGCGCGTGGGGAGTACGGCTTGACTGTTGGCGCGCATGACCTTGCCCACGGGTCGGTCGACTGGCACGAACTGGTCGGGATGGGGGCATCAACACGGCTCGCGGCATACCCGATCGTTCGGCCAAATTGCTTCGCTTGCGGAGACGGCGTGGAGCAGATTGATTGCTCCGACAGCTTCGCCCCGCCGGCTCGGGAGGTGATGAATGGGGCGTCTATCTCACAGGATCGGTAGCGGATACTGCTCGTGCTGCTTGCCACAACCGCCTTCGCCGAAATATCACCGCGGTTGAGCCTTCAGCAGCTGACCGGCCGCGCTGACGTGATCGTGGTCGGGCGCGCGACGGGATCGGCGGGCAGGTGGATCGGCCGAACGCTCGTCACGGCAGTCACCATTCAGGTCGCCGAGTCGCTGAAAGGATCGGTCGGCGGCGGCATCGAGGTGCTCCTTCCCGGCGGCATCGATGCGAACCGGCGCGTCAAGGTCGCGATGACGTACGCCGGCGCGCCGCGGGTGCAACAGGGCGAAGACGTCCTGCTCTTCCTGACGACCGACGACCGGATGGCCGGCTATGTGGTCGCCGGATATGCGCAAGGGAAGTTCTCCGTTGTGACCCAGCGCGGAACGCGGATGATCAGCCAGGACCTGCGGGGCTCGCAGCTCGTGGAGGGCACCGGCATCGCGCGGGGCACGGTGACGCTGACGCCGCTCGCGGATGTCGTCAAGCAAATCAATGGCTATTTGGGACGCTAGCCGGCACCCTGGTCGAGGAGAAGACGTGATGAAGAAGGGGCTTTCGCTCATTCTCGTGGCCCTGACGCTCCAGGCGCCGCTCCGGGCAGGCGGCTTCCTCGAAACGCCGGACATCACCGGGCTCGTGCCGTCTCCATTGCCCGGCCACGTCGTGGGGAAGCTGGTGCCCATCCGGTGGGACGCGCGGACGATTCCGGTGCGGTACGCCGTGAACACCACGTTGGATCCCGTGCCGAATCCCCTGGGGCCCGCCTTCCTTGCGCTGGCCGACGCCCGCGCCGAGTTGCAGGCATCGTTCGACGCCTGGAACGTCATCAAGACGTCCTACATGCAGATGGTCATCGCCGGCGCCACGACCAACCAGGGCACGGTTGGCTTCGACATGGTCAACGAGTTGACGTTCCGGACGAGCTCCGGCTTCGGCGCGATTGCATCGTCGCCGTCCGTAAGCCTGATCGAGGATGTCACCTTCCTCCACGGCGAGGACATCGACGGCGACGGGGATGCCGACGTCTCGTCTGCCATCGCTGCTGCGTCAGACGTGGACGGGGATGGCGACATCGAGTTTCCGGCAGGCTTCTATCGCGCCGGAACGATCCTCGACAACGACGTGCAGTTCAATACCAAGACGACCAACGGCTACCGATTCACGATCGATCCGCTGGCGGCGGATACCGCGTCGGTGTCTGTTGATCTCATGGCCATTGCCGTGCACGAGTTCGGGCACTCGCTCGGGCTCTCACACGTGCTCGACAACCAGATCAGCGCGACCGATGGCACAGGCTCGAGCATGTTCCCGTTCATCGATACCAGTGACCCCGCCTCGGAACTCGCGCAGCGGACCCTGTCGAGCGACGACATCGCCTGGGCGTCGTATCACTATCAGGAGGGCACGGCGCACACTGGTCCCGCGGCGCTCCAAACCGGCGACATCGCTTTCGGAACGGTCGTACGGGATCATCGCGGGCGAGGTCCGGCACGGTGTGCTGAACCAGGCCGTGGCCGGGGCAAGCGTGTTTGCGATTGGGGAAAAGGACGACGCCGTCGTGGCCAGCGGCTTCAGCGGGACGACACAGGTGTCGTTCGATCCGGTTTCCGGCGGAACATTCGTGGTCGATCCGGCGTTCAACATCCTCGATGGGCAATACCGGATTCCCGTGCCCAAGGGCAGCTACGCGGTCGGCGTTGAAGCGGCCGACGGATTCCCCGTGCCCGCCGGCAACGTCAGTCTGACCGCTCTGATAGGCGCGCTCTTCGGGCAGATGAACTTCGCCGAGGAGTTCTACGATAGCCGCGAAGCAGCGATTGAGACGCGGCCGGGACGCCACAAGAACGTGTCAGTACGAGCCGGGGAGCTGGAGGCCGGCATCGACATCGTGACCACGAAGAACGTCAACATCAACAACTTCGGCAACAGGAACTTCGTGGGCTTCACCGGGGCGCCTGGGCATCTCATCTATGCCGTCAGAATTCCCGCGTCGCAGGTAAGCACAATCGCCAGCGCGCGTGGTGGCCAGATTGGCTTCCACGCGGCGCTGTTCGACACGTTCGTGACCGATGCCTCCGTGGTGCCCGTGTTCGCTGAGGCGATGCTGACCACCGGTTCGGTGACCGGGACCTCGGCAGCGGTAAATCTCTCCGAACCGCTGGACGTGGTTGGACAGTTCCTTGGCCAGGATAACGATTTCGCGCCGTTCTTCTTCGCCAACGGCCGTCGACTCGGTCGACAAGTGCTGCGTGGCATTGCCAACGGCTCGATCACCGATCTCTTTCTCGTCCTGAGAATCCCAGCGGCTCCATTCCCCGGCGTCAGCGGACAGCCGCCGCTCATCGGGCTCGACGGTGGCGTGGCCACCAACGATGTGCCGCTCTTCGGGCTTTCCTACGTTTCGAGTGATGGCGGCGTGACGTTCTCCCAGGTGCCGGCCTTCAACTTCCGGTTCTCGCTGGCGCTCTCCGAACTGCCGAACGCCGGTTCGAATTGAATCGGCAACGTATGCTCGCGGTTCGTGGAGAACTGCGGCGGCCTCACGCTGGACGACTTGCCGGTTCCTGCGGTCGAAGTGGCTGAAAGCTGGGTGTGTCGCCAACCGGTGCCATCGCCGGAGCGCCCGACATGCCGGCCAGCCTGGGCGGCCGCTGATCAATCGAGCGGGTTCTCCGCGAAGCAGAGGTCGCGAACGATCCGTCCCCCGATGAGGTGCTCCTGAATGATGCGCTCGGCGTTCTCGGGCGTGACGTTCGTGTACCAGTACCTTCCGGATACACGACGCAGATCGGCCCCGCGGTGCAGATGCGCAGGCATTGGCACTTCGTCCGGTAGAACGGACCATCAGCGCCGGTCAGGTTCATCTCCTTCAAGCGCTTCTTCACGTAGCTCCAGGTCTTGTCCCCCTTGTCGGGGTCGACGCAGTCAGGCCCGATGCAGATGAACAGGTGCCGCGTCAGCTTTCCCACGCCGAATGTTTCCGCGACGTCGCCCGGGAGCTCATCCTTTCTTTTGCCCATATAAAAAATGCCAGTCCCGGCGGCTCGAATCGCCGCGCGGTCCGGCGCATGTCGGACGGAATCGGCCGCGATTCACGCGTTTTTGGCCGCCATCGCAGCGATGCCGCGCAGGCGGACGCTTCCGACTATAGCGCACTCGCCGTGGCACCGGCCTTGCTGCATCGGCAGCGGTCGATACCTCACAGATACAGCGGAGCAAAGGAGATCTCATGGCCAACGATTGCAATCGCACGGACGAGCAGGTACACGGGTCCGGCGAGTGAGCGCGAGAGCGAACCGCGGGAGGAGCGCATCCGCAACGGCATCGGGGAAGACGTCCGCAGCGTTCGACGAAGAAGACGAGGACCTCGAAGACCTGGAAGACATCGAAGACGACGACGACGGCTCGTTCTGAGATCATGCATCCGGGGGGCAGGACTCTGGTCCCCCGGTTCTCACCTCATGGCTCCATTCGCGGTCATCCTCGACGTCGACGGCACGCTCGTCAACAGCAACGACGCCCACGCCCAGGCCTGGGTCGACGCCTTCAACGAAGCCGGCATCGACGTTTCCCCGGACCGCGTGCGCCGCGCCATCGGCATGGGGGGCGACAAGCTGATGCCCCACGTCGCGGGCATTCGCGAGGACAGCCGCGAGGGTTCGCGCATCAGCAAACGGCGCGGTGAGATCTTCCGCGAGCACCATCTACCGCACCTCAGCGCATTTCCGCGCGTGCGCGAGCTGGTCCGGCAATTCACCACGGACGGCTATACCGTCGTCGTCGCCAGCTCGGCGCAGTCCGACGAGCTCGCCCAGTTGTTGAAGATCGCCGGCGTCGCCGATCTGATCGCGGCAACATCGTCGTCCAGCGAGGCGAGTCGTTCGAAGCCGGATCCCGACATCGTGCTGGCCGCGCTGCAACGATCCGGCGCTCCGGCAGAGCAGGCGATCATGCTCGGCGATACGCCCTACGACGTCGAAGCGGCCCTCCGTGCCGGCATTGTCATCGTCGGCGTCGAATCGGGCGGCTGGAGTGCTGAGGACCTGCGCGGCGCGGTGGAGGTCCATCCAGGGGCCGCCGGGATATGCGGGCACTACGACGAGTCGGCGTTCGCGCGATTGATACGGGCCGGCCGGCTCACTTCAGGTACTTCCTGAACACGGCCTCGAACGACGCCGGCCGCGCGGTGCGCAGCCGCGCCCAGAGATCCGGCATCGACGCGAACCGCTGCGGCGCCGTGGCAATCGTAAAGTCGTGCGGATCGAACGTCGCGTCGAGCTCTTCCCAGCGCAGCGGCGTCGAGACGCCCGCAAACCTGCTGGCGCGCGCGCTGTAGGCGGTCGCGAGCGTCTTGCCGAGGATGTTCTGCAGGTAGTCGACGTAGACCGTGCCGCGCGGCCGCGCCCGTACCATGCGCTCGACCGTTGCGGCCTTCGGGTGCCGTGCGGCGATCAATGTCGCGATGATCTGGCAGAACAGCACGCCCGATTCGTACGATGTGCCCGGCGGCAGCGGAATGTAGATGTGCAGGCCGCTCGATCCCGACGTCTTCGGGACGCCCGGGACGCGCACCGATCGCAGCTCGTCGCGAATCCACCGCGCGACGTCGACGACGCGGCTGAACGGCGTGCCGTCGCCGGGATCCAGGTCGAGCGCCACGTAATCGGCGTCGAGCGGAGACTGCACCCGCGAGAACCACGGGTCCTGCGAGATCGCGGCGATCTGCGTCATGTAGAGCAGCGTGATCAGGTTGCCGCCGACGAAGCGCCGGGCGTCGGGCTCGGAGATCGGTTCGATGTCGTCGGCGAGCGTCTCGATCCGCACGCCTGCCGGCGGCTGCTCGATCCGCGACCGCTGCTGGTAGAACGCCGGCTTGTCGATGCCGTTGGGGAAGCGCTTCATCACCAGCGGCCGATCGGCGACGGCTGGAAGAATCAGGGACGCGACCCGCGCGTAGTAGCGCAGCAGGTCGCCCTTCGTGAACGTCGGCTCCGGCCAGAACACCTTCCACAGGTTCGTGACGCCAAGCCGTTCGCCGTCCGGGAGCTCGAGCACCCCGTCCTTGCGCGCGTCCTCGAGAGATTGGAGCTGGGAGATGACTGCTGCGACGTCCGGAGTAGAGACAGGCCCTTTGTCTGCCTTTCTTGTTGCGCGTGGGGCCCCACCCCCACGCGTGACAGTCTCGTGAGGGGTAGGGGGAATTCCGGTAACCTCACTGGCCTTCTTGTCATCCCTCAAGCCGAGATAAACCGGGTGGCGCAGCTTGCGATCCGCCGTCCACTCCGTGAACCGGACCTGGGCGACGAGCTCCGGGCGGACCCAGTGGGGCGGTTCGTTGGTCTTGAACGGTTCGCTGAACGGCGACTGCCGGAGCTCGAGCGGCTTCAGCAGCGTCCACACTCGATCGAGCTCCTTCTGATCGAAGCCCGTGCCGGTATGGCCGACGTACACCAGTCGCGAGCCCTCATGCTGACCGAGCAGCAGCGCGCCGAAGCGCGATCGGGTGTGGCGCGGCTCGGTCCAGCCGCCGACGACGAACTCTTCCTGGTTCTGCAGCTTGTGCTTGCGCCACGCCGGGCTGCGCCGTCCCGACTGATACACAGACGAGGCGTCCTTGACGATGAGCCCTTCCCATCCCTCCCGGTGCGCGCGCTTGTCGAGGGGCCGTCCGTCGCCGGCGGCCTGTTCGCTGATCCGCAGCGTGTCCGAGAGATGCCGGTCGAGGTACTGCTCGAGCGCCTCGCGCCGCGCGGTCAGGGGCAGTCCGCGGATGTCTTCGGCGCCGGCGCGCAGCAGGTCGAAGGCGAGAAACGCCGTTGGCTGCCGCCGATCCAGCATGTCGATGTCGCGTTCGCCCTTGACGTGGATGCGGCCCTGCAGCTGCTGGAATCCCGCCGGCCGGCCCTTGGCATCGAGCGCCACGATTTCGCCGTCGATGAGGAGCGGCGCACGAAGCACCTTCGCCAGCGGCTCGAGCGCCCGGACCACGGCGGGGAACTGCGAGGTCTTTTCGTTGCCGAGCCGCGACCAGAGACGGATGTCGGGGCGCGGCTTGCCGGGCGCCACGTGGACCAGCGCGCGGATGCCGTCGTACTTGGGTTCGAAGAGCAGGTTCTTTCCGGTCAGCGGCGGCTCGGACAACGTCGCGAGCATCGGGCGGACTCTCGAGGGGTCTTCGGTCCAACGGGGCATGGCACGATGATACTTATGCGTCAACTTCCACCCTCCAAATCCCAAGCTCCAACGCACTCCCAATTCCCGACCTCCAACGACTCGGAGCAGGCTACCTGTCGGAGGCTCGGAGCTTTTGGGGGTTGGCGATTGGGAGTGCGCTGGGATTTGGAGCTGGGAGGTTGGGAGTTGTCGAAGTGTGCAAACGCGGGCAGATGTGCGGAATTTACCGCATCCGACCGATAATCCTTCTTTGCGGAGGACTACGAATGGCTGCGCGACCAACCTGGAAAGGTTTCCTGAAGATCAGCCTGGTCAACATCCCGGTGCGGGTGTTTCCCGCCACCGATTCGGCGGCGACGATCAGCTTCAACCAGCTGCACGCCGAGTGTCAGACGCGCATCCAGCAGAAGCGCTGGTGCCCGTCCTGCGAGCGGGTCACGGGCCGTCCGGTGAGGAGCGACGCGACCGCGGTCGCCATCGTGATCCCCGCACTCGGCCCGTCCTTCGGGATCGCTCCCGCCGGCACGTGGACGTGGAAGGCGCGGTTCTCGAACTCCTCTTCGTCGATGCCGAGCCGCGACGCAAGCGCACGAACCGATGAGATCGCGATCTGCGCGGACTCCTTCATCACATCCCCGAGCTGGCCCGTGAGGACGAGCTTGTCGCCGTCCTTGTGGGACGTCGCCTCGATGAAGAGGACGTCTCCGCCGGTGGCGGTGGCCGCCAGCCCGGTTGCGACGCCGGGCACGGCCGTGCGTTCCGCGGTCTCACGGAAGAACTTCTGGCGTCCGAGGGCGTCGCGCACCGTCGCTGCGTCGATGACGATGGGCGGTTCCACCTCTTCCGACGCGATCTTCGTCGCCGTTTTGCGGAGCAGCGTCCCGAGCTCTCGCTCTAGCTGTCGCACGCCGGCCTCGCGTGTGTACTCGGCGACGACGAGCTCGAGCGCTTCGTCCGAGACCGAGACCTCGTCCTCGCGCAGGCCGTTCCGCTCGCGCTGCCGCGGCCAGAGGTAACCCTTGGCGATCGCGACCTTCTCTTCGGTCGTGTAGCCGTCGAACCTGATGACTTCCATCCGGTCGAGCAACGGACCTGGGATCGTCTCGGCCATGTTCCCGGTGGCGATGAAGAACACCTGAGAAAGGTCGAGCTCGACGTCCAGGTAGTGGTCGCGGAACGAGTGGTTCTGCGCCGGGTCGAGCACCTCGAGCAGCGCGGACGACGGGTCGCCGCGCCAGTCGGCGCCGACCTTGTCGACCTCGTCGAGCATGATGACCGGGTTCATCGTCCCCGCATCGCGCAGCGCCCGCACGAGCCGGCCCGGGAGCGCTCCGATATACGTGCGCCTGTGACCGCGGATCTCCGCCTCGTCGCGGATCCCGCCGAGCGACATGCGCACGAACTCACGCCCGGTCGCACGGGCGATCGACTCGCCGATCGACGTCTTGCCCGTGCCGGGTGGCCCGATCAGGGTGAGGATCGCACCGGACCGGCGGTCGTCCTCGACGCCGCGCTCCTTACGCAGCTTTGCGACCGCGATGTACTCGACGATGCGGTCTTTCACGTCGTCGAGGCCGGCGTGGTCCTTGTCCAGAACCTCGCGCGTGTACGCGGGATCCAGGCGCTCCTCCGAGCGCTTGCTCCACGGCACCGCCAGGAGCCAGTCGAGGTAGTTGCGGATGACGCCCGCCTCGGGCGACTGATCGCCCATCCGCTCGAGCCGCGAGAGCTCACGCTCCGCCTGCTCGAGCACGTTCTCGGGCATCTCCGCCTCGGCGATCTTCTGCCGGTACTCCTCGACGACCGACGCCTCGTCCTCGCCGAGCTCCTTGCGGATGGAGTCGAGCTGGCGGCGGAGGATGTACTCGCGCTGTTGCTTTTCGACCCCGGACTCGACGTCCTCCTGGATCCGCCGGCGCACCTGCATGAGCGCCAGACGTTCGCGCTGGAGCTCGAGCGCGAGCTCGAGCCGTTCCTGGACGTCGACGGTCTCGAGCAGCCGGACCTTCTGCTCGAACGTGAGATCGGGGGAGTAGCCGGAGGTATCGGCCAGCGCCCCGGGCTCGCTGATCGAGCGGACGAACGCCGCGATCCGGCCGTCGTCGCCGCGCAGCTCGAGGATCTCCTCGACAACCGCGCGGTACTCACGCTCGAGCTCGCGGATACTTCCGTCCACGGTCTCCTCGTCGGGCCGCTCCTCGACCTCCACGAGCAGGCGTCCCTGGGAATCGGTCGCGGCCGCGCCGGCGATTCCGCGGTGCAAACCGGACAGCGCGACAGCGCGACCGCCCCCGGGGAGCCGGATTCGATCGGTCACCTCGGCGACGGTTCCGACCTTCGCGTACTCGTCGTCGTGCTTGGGGACGAGCAGCACACGATCCTCGTCGCCGACGTCGACGGTGAGGGTGACGTTCATGTTGGGGAAGACGACGAGGTCTTCCAGGGGGACGAGCAACAGTCGAGTCATATCGGTACTCACGACCCTGCCTTTCGGTACGTCTTACGAAGTTAGTCCAAAAAGTGTAGCGACCGGTCTACGACCGGCGTCGGGCCAGACGCCGGAAGCGCTCGAGCGCCGTTGCGGCGACCTGGCCCGCGAAGCGATCCGATGAGATGCCCGAGCCACTCGCGCGCCACGTCATCACCGACACGACGAAAACGCCGCCGCGCCAGAAGACGAGCCCGGTGTCGTGCCGCGAGCTCGAGATCCAGCCCGCCTTGTGGAGGACCGCGACACCCGGACTCTTGCTGACCCTGCGATCGAGCTTCGGCAGGTCGTCGACGTGCGCGAGGAGCCACAGCAGGTACCGGGCGTCCGTCGGCGTGAAGCCGGGCTGCGCGGAGCGGAGCGGCCCGCGGCTTCCGGAGGCGAGCCAGATCGCGCGCCAGAGCGACGCCATGTCCCAGGCAGTCGTGTACTTCCCGATGCCGAACGAGGGCCGCTGCTCGACGCGGACAGGAATTCTCCCCGAGGGTGTCCGAACCTCATATCCGCCGTACATGAGCGAGTCGACGAGCCCGAGCGAGCGCATGAGCCCGTTCACTCTGTGCGCCCCCGCGCTCGTCGAGCCCGCGAGCCAGATCAGGAGTGCGTTGGCGGTCGCGTCGTCGGAGGGGATGATCATCTTTCTCAGGAGGGCGTCGAGCCGGGAGCCCGGAGGAGGGAGACCGGTGTGCGAGGCCAGCACCGCGGCGGCAATCCCGAGCTTGAGCGTCGATGCGGCCGGGAAGCGTGCTCTCGCGTTCCAGGCGGCCCCGTCTCCCCCGGTCAGGCTCTGCACGTACAGTCCCGCGGTTCCGTTGTGGCTCCGGGCGAGCTTCCGTAGCTCGCCCGAGAGCCCGACGTCGTTGCGGGCCCGAACGATTCGAGGCCGTGCCGAAACGGGCAGCCCGAACACGTCTCGAACGAGGCGTGACGAGCGCCGCCCTCCAGCGGCCACCGTGGTCACCCGAACGGTGACGTCGCCGACGGGAAGTGCCGCGCGCAACGCGAAGCGGCGTCCGCGGAGCGGCTTCGAGGCGATGGTGCGTCCGTTGACCGAGACGAGGACCCTGCTCGTGCCCCTGGCCGCGCGACCGGTGATCAACCCGTAGGACACCTGACGCGGAGCCGGCTGCTCGATCGCCGGAGGGGGCAGCGGAGGAGCGTCGCTCACGGCCCAACGATAGAACTGCCGCGAGATGCGCCGCAGGCGGGATCGCCGCCGTTCACCTGTCTAGCCTTGCGGCGATGCCGGCGCGCGTCCCGATCCTCGCCCACCTCGACCTCGACGCCTTCTTCGCGGCGGTGGAGGAGCTCGAGAACCCCGAGCTCCGCGAGCAGCCGCTGGTCGTCGGCGGCGACCCGCACGGCCGAGGCGTCGTCTCGACGGCGAACTACGTCGCGCGGAGATTCGGTATCAGGTCGGCGATGAGCTCGGCCGAAGCGCTTCGCCGCTGTCCGCACGCGATCTTCGTCTGGCCGCGCCATGCCCTTTACCGCCAGTACTCGCGGGCAGTGTGGGACACGATCTCGGAGGTCGTTTCGCGGATCGAGCGGACGGGAATCGACGAGGGCTACCTCGACCTCGCCACCGTCGCACGCGACTTCACGCAGGCGCGCGCTGTGGCCTCGGCGATCCAGACCTCGGTCCGGGCGACCACGAGCCTCACCTGCTCGCTCGGGGTCGCAACCTCGAAGGTCGTCTGCAAGATCGCCTCCGACCGAAGGAAGCCCGGCGGCGTCACGGTCGTCCCGCCCGGAACCGAGGCGCGCTTCCTCGCTCCCCTGGCGGTACGGCTACTTCCCGGTGTCGGGCCGCGGGCTGAAGACCGCCTGCGTACCGCCGGCGTCGACACGATCGGTGGGCTTGCGGCGCTCTCCGACGCAGACCTCGAGGCTCTCCTCCCGGGGTCGGTCGGCAGGCTCCTCCGTGATCGCGCCCGCGGAATCGACCCACGCGACCTCGAGCTGGATGCGGAGCCCGTGTCCGTGTCGGCCGAGGACACATTCTCGCGAGACATCGCCGAGCCCACCGTGCTCCACGCCGAGGTACGGCGTCTCGCCGAGCTCGTGTCCGAGCGGCTGCGTGGCTCCGGCCTCTCCGGCCGTACGGTGACGGCCAAGCTTCGCTACGGAGACTTCTCGATTCGAACGCGCTCGACGACACTCGGCGCCGCGATAGACGAGCCGGAGGTCATCGGCGAGATCGCCTGCCGCCTCCTGGATCGGGGACTGCGAGACCGGCCGGGAGCACTCCGACTCGTGGGAGTGGGTGTCTCGGGGCTTTCGGCCCACCGTCAGCTCACGCTCGAGGGGTCGTAGGATCGCGGCGTGCTCGAAGCGGCGCTCTGGGGATTGCTTACGGCAGGGTCGCTGTGGGTCGGGGCTGCGATCGCAATCGGCGCGCGGCCCGGGAAGCGCTGGATCGGCCTGGCGATGGCCTTCGGCTCAGGCGCCCTCCTCGCAGCCGTGGCGTACGAGCTCGTGCTCGAGGCGTACGAGACGAGCATCGTCCTCGCCGCAACCGGATTCGCCGCAGGCGCCCTCGTGTTCTATGTCGGCGACTGGATCGTCGACCGGCGCGGCGGTGAAGACCGGAAGGCGATGGAGCGCGGCGGCGAGCTGGCCGGAGCGGCGAACGCGATCGTGCTCGGCACTGTCCTCGACGGCATCCCGGAGTCCTTCGTCCTGGGAGCGTCACTCAGGACCGACGGAGTCGTTCCCGTTGCCGTCGTCGTCGGCGTCTTCGTCTCCAACGTCCCGGAGGCGCTGTCGGCCTCGAGCGGGCTACTCGGTGGCGGCATCTCCCGCGCCCGTGTGCTTTCGATCTGGACCAAGGTGGTCGCCGTCTCGGTCGTCGCCGCCGCTCTCGGCTGGTGGGTGCTCGGTGCAATGTCCGCGACCACTGGTGCATTCGCGCTCGCGTTCGCAGGCGGGGCGGTCCTCGTGATGCTTGCGGACACGCTCGTACCCGAGGCGCTGTCGCTCGGGGGCCGCGAGGCCGGACTTGCAACGGCCCTCGGCTTCGCGCTCGGCTTCGGGTTGTCGTAACGCGGCTACGAACGCAGCAACGGCCGCGTGAGGCAGGTCGGCCCTCCGTCGCCCTTCTTCGAGATCTCGTCTCCGCGGTAGACCACGAGGTCGACACCGGCACGCTCCATCCGCCGCCGCGTCTCGTCGTTTCCCTCCAGGGCCAACGCGCGGCGCGGCCCCAGGGCGAGAACATTCGCCCCCTGCGACGCGAACTCGTCGTCCGGGACCTCGACGACACGGATCCCGCGATCGGCGAGGAGGCGGAGCAAGCGGACGGGGGCAAGGCGCGGGTAGACCAGCGCGAGGTCGCGGTCGAGGGGCGACATGAGCGACATGAGGTGCATGACCTCGCCCTCGCCGTTCCAGTGTGGAAGGTCGAAGACGATCACCTCGACGCCCGGGAATGCCCCTTCGAGCGCGGCGACCGCAGCTTCGTTGGTGCGATATCCCACTCCGACGAGCAGCGTCCGCTCGTCGAGCCAGAGGGTGTCTCCGCCCTCGGCCAGAACGGGGTCCTCGAGCTCGTCGACGATCGGCACTCCGGCTGCGTCGAGGGCGGGGGCAATTGCCGAGGGCTCGCCCCGGCGGCCCACCTTGCCAGGCCGGAGCAGGACCGCCCCCTCACGTCCGACGAGGACGGGGTCGTAGACGTAGATGGCGTCTGGGTTCCCTGCGTCGTGGCGCGACGTCACGACCTCTGCTCTCGCGTCCTCGAGCAGGGCGCAGAAAGCCTCGTGCTCGGCCGCAGCGGCAACGGCATCGGGTGCCGCCCTCCAACCGTATTCGCGCCACCGGGCGGCGTCCTCGGCGAGCGGTGGACGAACGAGGACGCGTTCGAGCGCTCCGATCATCGAGGCACTTCCGAAGGCGTGCATGGGCGGGAAGGTACTTCGTCAGAGAACGCGAGGGCGGTGCGATGACGAGTACACGTCTTTGCGGAGGATCATGCCGTCGCGGAAGGGGAAGATGTCGACCCCGTCCCACTCCAGCCGGCGGCCGTCGCCGTCGGTCGCCGTCGCCGTCCACTCGCTGACCACCAGCCCGTCTCGCGCGTAGAGCCGGCGTCCTCGAAACGTGAGATCCGGCCAGTTCTCGAAGATCCCGACGAGGTGCTGTCGCACGTCGTCGCCTTCCACGCGCTCTCCCGCGGTGTGATTCTCGAACACCATGCCCGGCGCGTGCAGCGCGACGATCGCGTCGACGTCGTGCGCGTTCCAGGCCGCGTTGTAGTGCTCGATCGTCCTCTCGAGCTCGGCGGCGGCGTCGCGTTCGCCCATGCCGTGAGTATCGCAAGCGAGCGTAGGTACCAAGCGAGAGTTTCCGGCCGTTTGCACGGGTAGGCGGCCCGTGGAGGTGATCCTCACATGGCCGCGAGAAAGGAGGCCGCGCGCTGCGCGGCTGAGATCACGCCAGAAGGCTGCGGTTCGCGCGTAACGCGTCGAGGATGCGGTCGACGTCTTCCTCGACGTTGTAGAGGTGCAGCGAGACGCGGACGCTTGCGTCACGCATGGACGTGACGATCCGCTCCGCGCGTAGCGCGTCGACCAACGCGGGCGCATCCCTGGAAACGACGCAGACGAGCGGGCCGAGCTCTCCCTCTCCACGCGGAGTCGTGACGGTCGCCCCGAGCTCGTCCAGCCCTGCGAGAAGTCGATCGACGAGCCCGTGGACATGCGCCTCGATCGCAGCCACGCCGGCTTCCCTGACGATCCCCATTCCGGCCAGCCCGGCGTAGATGTTCGGAACCGGCGGCGTCCCGGCGTCGAAGCGTCTCGCATCGCCCGCTGGCGAATAGTCCGAGATATCCATTCGGAAGATGTCCTCGTCGGCGAACCAGCCCGTCTGCGTGGGCAGGAGCTGCTCGTGCAGGCCCCTCCGGACGAACATGAACGCGAGTCCCGCGGAGGCGAGCAGGTACTTCACCGTCCCGGCAGTGAGCAGATCGACGCCGAGCTCGCCCACGTCGAGCGGGACGGCACCGGCCGCCTGGTAGCTGTCCGCCAGGCACAACGCCCCGCTTTCGTGCGCCAGCCGGCCGACCTCGGCCACGTCGAGCCGGTACCCCGTGCGGTAGGAGATCGCCGTGCAGCAGACGAGCGCGGTGCGCTCGTCGATCGCCGCCGCGAAGCGCTCGACGGGGATTCGCCCGTCGGGCTGCGGGAGCACGTGGACGACCTCGGCGCCGCGGAGCTCCTGTGCGTGCGCGATCTGGCCGACCGTGGGGAACTCGAACTCCGAGATCACGATCCGGCTTCGGCCACCGTCGAGCGGGAGCGCGCTCACGAGCGCGCTCACCGCCTGAGAAACCGAGGACGTGACCGCGATCTCGGCGGGATCGGCGCCGACCAGCCCGGCGAAGGCCGAGCGGGCAGCCTCGGCCCGCTCGACCCAGTGCTCCCACTCGGCGCCGTGCTCGTCCCAGCCCGCGAGGTACTCCTCGTACGCCTGTCGCACGTCGACGGAGAGCGCACCCTGCGAGCAGGAGTTCGCGTACGTCGTGTGCTCGAAGATCGGAAAGCGCGAGCGGGCGCTTGGTCCCGGGGTCAGACCCGTGGGGTCTGACCCCACGGGTGCAGCGTCCGAGGTCGGACCGGTGGGGTCTGACCCAACCGGTCTGACCCCACTACCGCCCAAGGTAGGCCTTTCGTAGCTCCTCGTGCTGGATGAGCTCAGAGGCCTTGCCCTCGAGCACGATGCGCCCGGTCGAGAGCACGTAGCCCCGGTCGGCGATCGAAAGCGACACGTTCGCGTTCTGCTCGACGACGAGCAGGGCCACTCCGGTCTCGTTCACCTGCTGGATGATCTCGAAGTTCCGCTCCACGAGGATCGGCGCGAGCCCCATCGAGGGCTCGTCCATCAGCAGCAGCTTCGGACGAGCCATCAGTGCCCGCCCCATCGCCACCATCTGCTGCTCGCCGCCGGAGAGCGTGCCCGCCAGCTGCCTCTTCCGCTCTGCGAGGAGTGGAAAGGTCGAGTAGACACGGTCGAGGTCCTCTCTGAGGTCCCGCGCGAGGGCGAAGGTAGGCGCCCATCTCGAGGTTCTCGAGCACCGTCATCGGGCCGAAGAGCCGGCGATTCTCGGGGACGATCGCGAGACCACGCTCGATGCGACGCGCCGTCGTGAAACGTGTCACGTCCTCGCCGCCCAGGACGACCGAGCCCGAGCGTGGTTCGACGATCCCGAGGATCGTCTTCAGCGTGGTCGACTTGCCCGAGGCGTTTCCGCCTAGGAGGCACACGAGCTCCCCCTCGCCGACCTCCAGGTTCACGTTCTGGAGGATGTGCATCTGCCCGTAGTACGTGTTGACCTTCTCGAGCCGTAGCAGCGCCGGCGGCCGGTCGTTCGTGCTCATTCGCGCTCCGCGGCAGTGGTGCCGAGGTAGGCCTCCACGACCCGCGGGTCGGTGGCAACCTCCACGAAGGACCCCTCCGCGATCTTCACGCCGTGGTCGAGCGCAAGCACCCGATCCGAGATTCCCTCCACGACGTGCATGTCGTGCTCGATGACCAGGATCGTGTACCCGCCCTCATCGCGCAGCCGCCCGATGAGCTCCGTGATCTCGTGCGTCTCGACGGGATTCATGCCGGCGGCCGGCTCGTCCAGCAGGAGCAGCCTGGGCTTGGCCGCGGTCGCGCGCGCGATCTCGAGTCGGCGCCGGTTCGCATACGAGAGGCTGTACGCCGGTTGGCGCCACCGGTAGCCGACGAGCCGCTCTCCGAAGAACCCGAGCCTCTCCTCTGCGAGCTGTTCGATCTCGCGCTCCTCGCGCCGCATTCCGGGCGTGCGGAGGACCGAGCGCACGACCCCCGCCTTCGTGTGCCCGTAGGCGGCTGCCATGACGTTCTCCTTGACCGTCATGTTCAGGAACAGGCGCAGTGTCTGAAAGGTGCGTGCGATCCCACGACGAGCGATCTGATGCGGATCGAGGCCGAGGATCGACTTCCCCTCGAACAGGATCTCACCCTCCTCAGGCGGATAGACGCCGGTGATCACGTTGAAGAGCGTGGTCTTGCCCGCGCCGTTCGGCCCGATGACGCTCACGATCTCGCCCTCCCCGACGGTGAGATCGAGCTCGTCGAGCACGCGGAGCCCTCCGAATGCGAGCGAGAGGCCCCGAACCTCGAGCAAGGGCGTGCGCTCCACGGCCATCAGATGACCTCGACTCGCTGCTTGCCGAAAAGACCCTCGGGCCGGTACGCCATCAAGGCGACGAGCATGGCCCCGAGCAGGACGAATCGGGCGACGGCCGGCTGGGCGAGCAGCAGATTCGCCCAGACGCAGGCGGCGAGGTACAGGACCGGAACGAGACCGACGAGGCGCCACACGCGGCTGCGCACAAGCGTCAGCCCGAGGGTCCCGGCGATGAGCCCGATGTACGCGAGCCGCCCGAGCCAGCCGATCGGCAACCCGTCGACCGTCACGAGGTCCGTGGGCACCAACACCCACGAGTCGACGAGCTCGTCGATGCGAGCGTCGCCGAGTGGGACGCCCTCGACGAGCGACGGCCGGAGCTGCTCCGCGAGCTCATGGACGACGAATCCGAAGACCACCGTCGCGCCGAGCAGCGCCAGTGGCAGCCACCACGGCCGGAGCAGCGCGATAAGGGCGATTGCGACGCCGCCATAGAAGATCCAGCTTGCGTTGTCCGCGTCGCGGAGTGCCTCCAAGGAGGCGTTGATGAGGACCGCCCCCACGGTCACTCCGAGCAAGCTGCCTGCGCCCCCGAGGACGACCATCGCGTACACCGTGATCAGCAGGACGAGGTCGAAGTTGGCCGGGAAGACGGCACCTTGCACCGGCGCGAAGATCGCTCCGGCGATGCCCGCGACGCCCGCTCCGACCGCGAACCCCATCAGCTTCAACCGGCTCACGGGCATCGTCATCAGCTCCGCCGCAAGCTCGTCCTCACGCAGAGCCCTCCAGGCGCGTCCGGTCCGCGACTGATTCAGGAGATACAGGAAGGCAACGATCAGGACGAAGGCGACGAGCGTGACGTAGAAGTAGCCGTCGAGCGAGGTGATCTGCCGCCCGAAGAACTCGAGCGGGTAGAGGTCGGAGATTCCGTTCGGCCCCCGGGACCACGACGCGTTCGTCAGAACGACGAGC
The DNA here is from genome assembly GCA_963761485.1 of uncultured Actinomycetes bacterium. Lineage (GTDB taxonomy): Bacteria > Actinomycetota > Thermoleophilia > Gaiellales > Gaiellaceae > GMQP-bins7. The sequence continues at coordinate 23,479 of CAVXGP010000005.1, forward strand.
CAGAGCTGGAGGAAGAACAACGTCACGATCGCGAGGTAGTCGCCGACCAGGCGACGTGAGGGAAGCCCGACCAGGTAGCCGCAGACGGCGACTGCGACCGCAATCAGCGGGATGACGACGGTCGCATCCCAGTGACGTCCGGCGTACTCCGAGGCCATCGCCGCGTACAGGTACGCGCCGATCCCGAAGAACGCCACGAACCCGAGGTCCAGCACGCCCACCCAGCCGACGGCGACATTGAGGCCGAGTGCAAGCAGGACGTAGATCAACGTGTCGATTCCGACCTGCATCAGGTAATCGGAGTCGACGAACAGCGGAAAGACGGCGAACGGCACCGCGAGTGCGAGCAGCTTGAGCGCCGCCGGCGCGCGGTCGATTGCGTCCCGGGCCCGGCCGAGCCGAGAGTGCGCGCGGCGTTCCTCGGCGCTCGCCACCCATTCGTCGACGCCGATGCGCGGCTGCTCGGGGCCCTGGTCGAGACTCAAACCTTCTTCACCTCCGGCTTGCCGAAGATGCCCTGCGGGCGCACGAGCATGAACACGATGAGGATCAGAAAGACGACGAGATCACTGAACGCGCTACCGAGCCGGCCACGGGTGAAGTCCTCGATGTACCCCACCGACAACGCGTCCGCCAGACCGATGAAGATACCGCCGAACATGGCGCCGGGGATCGACCCGATGCCGCCGACGACAGCGGCCGTGAATCCCTTCAGGCCGTAGTTGAAGCCCATGAAGTGGTTGATCTGCCCGAACACGAGCCCCACGAGGACGCCGGCCGCGCCGGCGAGCGCGGAACCGATGAAGAACGTCTTCACGATCACGCGGTCGACGTCGATCCCCATCATCGCCGCAGCCTCGCGGTCGAACGCCGTCGCTCGCATTGCCTTGCCGAGCTTCGTACGTGTCACGAGGAGCCAGAGCCCTGCCATCATCGCCAACGCCGACGCGATGACCACGATCCGGATGATCCAGAGGTTGAGCGGGCCCCAGCTGATCCCGATCTCGACGTCGACGAGGTCGAACGTGTCGTAGCTTCGGAAGTCCGAGCCGTACAGCAGCAGTACCGAGTTCTGCAGGAAGAAGGACACGCCGAGGGCGCTGATCAGGGGTGCGATACGAGGTGCGCGCCGCAACGGCCGGTAGGCGAAACGCTCGATGACCACGCCGAGGAACCCGCAACCCGCCATGGCCGCCATCACCATCAGCACGATCAGGATCCAGACGGCGACGCTCGGATCCTGCGCGCCCCCCAGCCAGCCCAGGACACCCCACCCGATGAACGCCCCGACCATGACCACGTCGCCGTGCGCGAGGTTCAGCAGCTTCAGGATCCCGTACACCATCGAGAACCCGAGCGCGACGAGCGCGTAGACGCTCCCGAGCGTAATGCCGTTGACGAGCAGCTGGACGAGCTTGTCCCAGTCCACGCGCGGGTTATCTCATAGATCGGCGGCCGAGACGAACGGCCCGCACCATCAGCGGGCCGTTCGTCGGGCCGATGTCGTCTAGCCGGTCGGGCTGTACGTCCCGTCCGTGATCTTGTAGATGACGAACCGGGTCGGCAGCGGGTCCCCGAGACGGGAGAACCTGACCGTGCCGCCGAAGATCGACGGAATCCTCGTCCGTCGGACGAAGGTCACGACCTCGGCTCGCGTCGTCCGCCCATCGGCGCACGACTGCCTGATCGCGTTCATCGCGACGAGTCCCGCCATGTACGTCGCAGGCCCGAAGGAGCCGAAGGCCTTGTTCTTCGAATAGCGGTTGTACTCGCGGATGAGCGCGCGAGCCTTTGGGTCGAAGTGCAGGTCGGGCGCGAACACCGAGACATAGCCGTTCTGCGGCTTGAACTGTGACGGTGAGTACGCGCCGTCCGTTCCGAACACGATCGCCTTCTTGCCCTGCTCGCGGAGCTGCTGCGAGAGGGTGTTGGCCGCGGGCGCGACCTGGGTCGCGAACACGACGACGTCGACGTCGTTGCCGACGTTGGCGACGACCGACGAGAAGTCCGTGTCGTCCGCCGAGACGGACTCGCGGTCGACGTTGACGTTCCGCGCCGTGAGCCCACTCGTCACGCCGGTGGCGAGCGGCACGGAGTAATCGTCCTGGGAGTCGATGACGACGACGTTCTTCGCCTTCAGGTTTCCCGCGACGAAGGCCACGATCTGCGGCCCCTGGATGCCGTCGTGCGGTACCACGCGGAAGAACGTCGTGTAAGGGCGCCCCTGCGTGAGGTCGACGGCAGTCGCGGAACCTGAGATCGACGCCAGTTTGGCCTTCTCGAACAGGTTTCCACTCACGCGCACGGCCTGGCTCTCCGATCCGCCGATGACCGAGATGATGCTCCGGTCCGAAACGAACCGGCGTGCAACGGTGCGTGCGACAGGCGCCTTCAGCTGAGTGTCACCGGCCGCGACCTTGAACCTCGTTCCCTCAGCCCTGTTGTATTTCTGAGCCCCGAACCGCAGCCAGGAGATCTGCTCCTGGCCGAGGAACGCGGCTGGACCGGTAAGCGGCCCCAGGAAGCCGAGCGAGACGTTCGTGCACGCCGCGAGTTGCGCTGGTGTCGCGGACGCCTCGGATCTCGCCAGCCCGGACGTCACGATGACCGCCGCAGCGAGCAGCCCCAGCGAGGCTGCGATGAGACCTTTCCTCATTCTGCCCTCCTCTTGCATTGGTCTTGGCTCTTCTGTCTGACGTTCGGCAGGGCTGCGTTGTTGTCTCCCGCACGCACTCCCAACACGACCGCAACGCTGCATCACACCGTGTTCGCGGTGTCATGTCAATCTCAGAAGTAGAACTGCTTCCAGGCCTCCCACCAGGTGTCGGCACGCGACACGATCGTTCGGTCGTCCACGCGTTCGACGCCCGAGCGATGACGGAGCCTGTCCGGGGGGTCCGTGCGCTTGTACTCGACTCTAATCTCGCACGGCTTGCCCGGATCGTAGGGAGCGACCGCATTCAGGTCTGAGAGCGCCTTCTTCGCCCCCTCCTCGATCAACCTGCGGGCTCGCACGGGCGGGATCATCCGTGCCGAGAAGACGCCGGTGCCTCGCTTCACGGCAACGGTCGTGAGGCCACCTCCGAGAAGCGCCCGTCCCTCGGCGCAGGCTGCCTCGTCGCCGGTGACGAGCAGGACTGGGCACCCCCACGTGCCGCAGAGCGCGGCGTTGATCCCGGTCTCGCCGACGAGCGTGCCGTTGAACAGGAGGTTCTGGAAATCGCGGCCATAGATGGTGTGGTTCATGACGCCGTAGCGCGTGCCGGCCCGGGCGTGCATGCCGACGAAGAGCGCCGCGTCGCAGCCCTGTTCGAGAAACTCCGTGTACTCGGTCCATTCGTCCTGGACGACGTACTCGCAGTCGGGGTCGAGCGCATCGGCGATGAGGGAGTTGAACGTCCAGCCCTTGCCGGCGCCGTGGCAGTCCATGACGACGATCTCCGTCGCTCCGGCTGCCCTGGCACCCCGCACCGCGGCGTTGATCTCCTCCGTGTAGAGGCGGCGGCCCTCCTCGAACAGCGGCTCACCGCCTTCGCACTGCTCCCCCTTCACGATGCCGGCGACGCCTTCCATGTCGCTGATGACGTGGACGCGCATGTGAATAGCCTATGCCGCACGGACACGGGGCTCCACGGCAAGGGTGTGCTCGTCGCCGGCGCGTCCGGCGCGATCGGCTCTGCCTGCACACGCGCGTTCGCCGCGGAAGGCGCGCGCGTCCTCGTCCATTACCACCGTGGAGAGAAGCGTGCCGGCACGTTAGCCGCCGAGCTCGGCGGCGTGCCGATCGTCCCGGCGGACCTCACCCTCGAGGAGGACGTCGACCGCCTCTTCACGGAAGCACGCGACTTCCTGGGCGGGATCGACGTGTGCGTCCAGGTGCAAGGGGTCTGGCCCCGCGAGGACGTGCCTGCATGGGACCTTCCGCTCGAGCGCTGGGAGGACACGCTGCGCCTGAACCTGACCTCGACGTTCTTGGTCGCGCGTGGGTTCCTGCGCGAGGTGAAACAACGTGGCCACGGGTCCCTCGTCCTCGTGGGCTCGACCGCCGGAATCTTCGGTGAGGCGGGCCACGCCGACTACGCGTCCGCAAAGTCGGCGCTCCTCGGTGGCCTTCTCCTTTCGCTGAAGAACGAGATCGTGCGAATCGCGCCGCTCGGCCGGGTGAACGCGGTCGCCCCGGGCTGGACCGAGTCAGCGATGACCCGCGGCTTGACCGACCCGGAGCACGTGCGGGCGATCTCGCGCACGATGGCGCTGCGAAAGGTCGCGCAGCCGGAGGACGTCGCCGCACAGGTCGTCGTCCTCGCCTCCGACCGCCTCTCCGGCCACGTGACCGGCCAGGTCGTGGTCGTCGCCGGCGGGATGGAGGGACGCACGGTTCACGATGAGTGAAGGAGAGCCTCGCATGACCGAATCAGAGGGCCGCATTGTCGTCAACGCACACAGGACGCCCTTCCTACCGTACAACCTGGAAGGACCGGTACAGCCCGAGATGAGCTGGCTCCCGGTCAGCTACGACCCGGACACGGGACAGGGCTGCTACCTCATGCGAATGGACCCCGGCGCCGTGACGATCGCGCACGACCACGAGGGAATGGAGGAGTTCCTGGTCCTCGAGGGAGACCTGGTGGACTCCGACGGAGCCGTGTTCGGCCCGGGGGACTTCGTCAGCTACCAGGCCGGGACGCATCACCACTCGTGGACCGAGAACGGCTGCCTGCTCGCCGTCTTCGAGTGGCAGCAACCCTCGGGGGGTCAGGCCTCAGCCTGACCCCGGTCTTGGGTGCTCGTTGCGTAGCTGCAGGTTGACCACACGGTTCCCTTGCGGTGAAGCAAGCTCGTCAACGCCGTCCGAGGGACGAGTCAACCGCCGTGGGGTGACGCCCAGCGTGGGGGAATCACCCACGGTACGAACTCACTCACGGCGGGCGGCGATGCGGCGGTTGCCCGAGTGAGGTGCGGGTGAGGGACAAGAGCGGTTCCTCCATCCGAGGAGCCTGCAGGGACGGGGGGCGGGGGCTTGGCGGCAACCCCGCTCCAGTCCCCCCTGACGAGCCCTCAAGTCCTCTCTGCTCCTTGCCGATAGCGTGACCGACTCCCGACTGGGGACTGACGGCAATCAGGCCAGACGAGGAGATCACGAGAAGGGGCGGCGGACGACGCCGCCCTTCTCATTCGGTCGTTCGCAGGCCCGCAGCCCCCGACTGGAAACTGTGTCGGGGTCAGACCCCACGGGTCTGACCCCGACTCGATCTAGAGTGGCGCAGCGGTGGACCGCTTCCTCGAGCGCCTCGCCTCGGGCTCGCCGATCGTCGGCGACGGTGGCATGGGGATGCTCGTCTCGAGCGCCGTCTCCCGGCTCCGCTGCCCCGAGGAAGCGAATCTGCGGGCTCCGGAAAGCGTCCTCTCGCTCCATCTGGGCTTCATCCGGGCGGGCGCAGACCTGATCGAGACGAACACGTTCGGAGCGAACCGCCTCAAGCTCGCAGAGCACTTCCTCGAGAACGAGCTCGAGGCCATCAACGAGTCTGCGGTGAAGATCGCGCGGGACGCCAGGGAAGTCGCCGGCCGGGACGTCTTCGTCGCGGGCTCGATCGGCCCGCTGGGCGAGATCCGTGGGTCGCACGAGGAGCGTGGCCCGGTCTTCGCGGAACAGGCGCAGCTCCTCGAGGGCCGCGGAGTCGACCTGTTCTTGATCGAGACGTTCTACGACCTGGACGAGCTGTTGACCGCGATCGGGGCGGTCCGCGGTGTCTCGTCGCTTCCGATCGTCGCGCTGCTCACCTTCGACGAGGACGCGCAGACGCTCTCTGGGACAACGGCTCGGCAAGCGGCCGCCGCGCTAGTCGACCATGACGTTGCCGCGATCGGCGCCAACCATGGCCTCGGCCTCCAGGCGGCGCTCCGCGCGATCGAGCAGATGGGGGGCGACGAAAAGCCGCTCGCGGTCATGCCGAACGTCGGCCTCGCGAGCCTCGCGGGTCAGCGGATCATCTTTCCGCACGCCACGCCGGAGTACTTCGCCGATTTCGCGGCGCACGCGCAGGAGCTCGGCGCGCGCATCATCGGCGGCTGTTGTGGCACGACCCCGACGGAGATCGCAGCGATCCGGAGCGCCGTCGACGAGCAGCGCCGTCCGAGCGCGCCGATGGTCGTCCGGGAGCGCGCGCTCGTGGTGGCGGCCCCGGAGCCCGAACGCGAAACGTTGCTCCAGCAGAAGCTCGGGGCGGGAGAGTTCGTCGTCTCGGTCGAGATCGACCCCCCTCGAGGCGGCAACGCTCAGGCGATGCTCGAGCTTGCGGTGACACTGAAGGAATCGGGGCACGTCGACGTCGTCGACGTCAACGACAACCCGCGCGCCCGTGCCCGAATGAGCGGGCTCATCGCGTCCGCGACGATCGAACGAGTAGCCGGAATCGAGACGATCCCACACCTGACGCCGCGGGACTCCTCGATCGCGGGTCTCGAGTCGATGCTGCTCGGCGCGCACGCGGAGGGCATTCGGAACGTGCTCGCGGTGACCGGCGACCCGCCCGAAGGCGGCGACTACCCCGGCGCGACGGGCGTCTACGAGGTCGACTCGATCGGGCTCTCGCGGATCATCACCCGAATGAACGCCGGGGAGGACTTCAACGGCCGCGAGATCGACGCGGCCACCTCGTTCTTCCTCGGAGTCGCGGTGAACCCGGCAGCCGACGACCTCGACTACGAGCTCCAGCGCTTCGAGCAGAAGCTCGAGGCGGGCGCGCAGTTCGCCATGACCCAGGTCCTCTTCGACTTCTCGTACCTGGACCACTTTCTCGAGCGGCTCGGCCGGCCGTGCCCGATTCCGCTGCTCATCGGCATCTTCTACGTGCGGAGCTACCAGCTGGCGCTCCGCCTCCACAACGAGGTCCCCGGGATCATCGTCCCGGATCACGTGCAGGCTCGTCTTCGCGATGCCGGGCCGAGCGCAGCCGAGGTGGGGCTCGAGCTCGCGCGTGAGCTGCTCGAAGCCTCGAGGGAGCGGGCGGCAGGCGCCTACGTCATCCCGCCCTTTCGACAGCCGCTCGCGGCACTCGATCTGTTCACGTAGCCGGGGTCAGACCCAACGGGCCTGACCCCGGAATTACCGCGCGCAGTCCGGGGACACCGGCGCGTTCCCGACCCGCCGGAGGATCGCACGGACCGGGTCTGCAGGAATGCCGTACCCTCCGCGCTCCCCAGCCCGACGCGCGAAGACGGTGGTGCGCACGCGGCCCCGGGCGTCCAGCCCCGGACCGCCCGAGCTGCCAGGTCGAACGACACCTCGAATTGCCGTCACTGATCGTCGTACCGCGCTGCGGCCGTACGCGTCGCGACCGATGACCTCCTGTGTTGCCCCGAGGCGTCCAGGCGAACGTGTGAGCGGCCCGTTCTCCGGAAAACCGACCAGCGCAACCGGGACGCCGCGCTCCGGATCCACGAACGAAAGAGCGCGTCCCTCGAGGCCGGGCACGCGCAGAACTGCAAGGTCGTTCTGCTCGTCGAACGCGACGACCGTCGCGCCACGGCTGCGACCTCCTTGGCGATCGACGCGGGGCTCGTCGATCCCGGCGACGACGTGCGCATTCGTGACGATCAGCTCCCGCCGGATAATCCAGCCCGAGCCTTCGATCCCGAGGCCGCATGCGAACCCGGTGACGCGGACGACGCTCTTCGACGCAGCAACCACGTCCGGATCGCGCGTCAGCGCGGAGTCGGGAGGCGGCACGGTCGCCTCCGGGCCGGCGAGCACTCCGAGTGGGTCGACCCGCTCGAGCGTCTCGAGCAGTCGCTCCGGCGGGAACTCGTCGTTGATCCGGGACAGAATCGCCGACTCCTGGACTGCGCGGCGGAAGTCGTTCTGCCCAGGGAGATAGAGGAGCACCGCTCCAACGGCCCAACACACGACGACCCCGGCGGCCACCCCGAGTCCGACGCCCGCCAGCGAGTCCAGCGCGCGAAGCCCGGGGATCGCGCTCAGGCCGGCCCGCAGCGTGCCTCCGAGGATCGCCGCGAGAGCGCGAAAGAAGGTGCCGCCGATGATCGCGCCTGCGAGCGCCACGAGCGGCGCGTAGGCCGAGTCCTCTTGCAAGAGCTCGGGTGCGATACGCGAGCCCAGATAGGCGCCCAGCACGAAGCCGGCCAACGCGAACGCGCCGCGAACGAACCCACTCGCGAACCCGTAGAGCGCGAACAGGACGACCACGGCGATGACGACCCAGTCGGCAGTGGACACTGCTGAGAGGCTACGCGGCGGAGGAGTCGGATCCATGGCCCGGCTACAATTGCGCGGCCCAGGGGGCGTAGTTCAGTTGGTTAGAACGCCGGCCTGTCACGCCGGAGGTCGCGGGTTCGAGTCCCGTCGCTCCCGTTTTTCACGGTCCCTGCAAATAGGTCGGCCCTGCTTGCCTCCTCAGGCGCGGTCCTTGTCACTCAACGGCCACCCAATCGTGGCCCACAGTCCGGGTTACACGAGCCCCGTAGCGTGAACGTTCCCCTGGGCGCATGATGACGCCTGTGCGGCCCGACCTTCCCTCCGGAACCGTCACGTTCCTCTTCACCGACGTGGAAGGCTCGACCATGCTCCTGCACGAGCTGGGAGCCGATGGGTATGCCGAGGCGCTCGGCTTCTTCGCGATGCGCTGGTTGCAGCGAAACGCGCTCCTTTGATCGGATGAGCTCCGAACGTCGGTCGCGAAGCGCCGCGCTGGCCGAAGGGCTGGCGGCGGTCCGGGCGCGGGGCGAGAAGCTGCCGGGCGCACCGCTGGTTCGCGAGGTGCTGCAGAACGAGCGCGAGCTGGGAGGCGGCTTGATCGCGGGCGGGGTCGCGTTCCGCATCTTCCTCTGGCTCGTGCCGTTCGGACTCGTCGCAGCCGCTGTGCTCTCCTTCTGGAGCGAACAGGACCCCGACGGCCTCGAATCGGCCGCCCGCAGCTTCGGCGTCGGCGCGGCCGCGGCTCAGGCCGGCTCCGAAGCGCTCCAATTCGGCGACCGAAACGCGTTCCTCGTCCTCCTCTTCGGTCTCGTCCTGCTCGCCTGGTTCACGCTCGGCGCCGTCCGGGCGCTCGTCCTGGCCTACGCGCTGGCCTGGCAGCTGGAGCCGCCTCGGATTCGCCGGCCGCACCGGACCCTCGCCGTCTTCAACGGGCTCTTTCTCCTGGCGATCCTCTCCTCGGCCGGAGAGACCTGGCTCGAGGCGCACCTTGGCAGCACGGCGCTGCTCGGCACAGCGCTGACGCTCGCGCTCACGCTCGGGATCGGGCTCTATGCGATGTGGCTCCTCCCGCACCGCGCGACCCACGTTCGCGAACTTCTCCCCGGCGCCTTGCTGGTCACGGTCGGGCATCAGCTCGTCCAGATCGCAGTGATCTTCTATTTCGCGCCGAGGCTCGGCCGGTCGGAGGAGACCTACGGCGCCTTCGGCACCGCAGCGACGATGCTCATCTGGCTCTACGTCCTCAGCCGCCTCGTCACCGGCGCCGCGTTCCTCAACGCAACGCTCTGGGGGCGGCGACGAAGAGCGCACCGGGAGCGCACGAGCTCGCACGCAGCGAGGTAGAGAAGGACGGGCTGGATGCTGAGGATCTGCAAGCCGGAGGGATCGACCGGCAGCTCGATGGACACTCGCCGGCAGCGTTCGGGAGTCCACTAGTCGGAATTGACAACAGTTCGTGGCCCACTCGTGGCCCAAACGTCGCTTGGACGATTGCCCAACCACGCGGACGGGAGGCAGCTCGGACGGAAAGTGCCTGCAAATGAGGCAGTTCAAGGAGCTCATCGTCGAGCGGCGTCGTGCCGGACTCGGCCAGTCACGCCGGAGGTCGCGGGTTGGAGCCCGTTGCTCCCATCCTTCGAAGCCTGCTACGGCGGGGGTTCGCGTCGCAGGCATCGGGCTCCAGGGCCCGTGGCCAAGTAGTCCCCTGGACGTCTGAGGCGGCCTGACTCCGTACAGCGAAGGGGCCGATAGTAGACTCGCGCCGTGCCCGAGGCGCGGCTCGAGGACTCCGGCTCAGGCCTTGCGCCCGCCAGCGGCGGTTGGTTCGTCGTCAACGTGCGGAACGCCGAGTGGTGGACCACGGAGGGCGGCGAGGGGCAGACGCGCGGCTCGGCGTGTGCGTTCGAGGTCGAGAGCCAGGAGCTCGAGTTTCCGCAGTTCGGAATCAGGCTCCACGTCCTGGAGCTGGACGAGCCGAACGGCCTCTACCACTCTGAGAACCAGCAGGAGGCGTTCCTCGTATTGTCCGGGGAGTGCAGGCTGCTCGTCGAGGGTGAGGAGCGGCTCCTCCGGCCATGGGACTTCTTCCACAGTCCCGCCGCGACCGAGCACATCTTCGTGGGCGCTGGTGACGGGCCATGCGTGATCCTGATGGCCGGTGCCCGGACGCAGCCGCCGTGGACGGGGCACTACCCGGTGTCGGAGCTCGCGGCGCGCTACGGCGCGAGCGCGGAGGAGGAGACGTCCGATCCGGAGCACGCGTACGCTGGGTTCGAGTGGTTCCGAAGGGAGCGCCCCTCGTACTGGGACCGCCTCCCCTGGGCTTAGCTGACGCCAAGCGGTCCGCAAGACACTCGTAGGAAGCTCTGCTCGGTGGCCAACCGCGACGCGCCGCCGAGCGACGGCAGGACGTCCTCCAGCGGGCTCTTCCCCCGAGAGCAGTCACGTGGCCGCGCCGTACTCGTCGTGCGGTTCCACCACGGGTAGGGCGGAGTCCGCGGATAGCCCTCGGGGAGTCCTCCCACTCCTCCTGGCGCCCCGAGTGCGGTGATATCGAGGTAGCTCCAGGTGCTCCCCATCGCCTCGTCGCCGCGACTGTTGACGAAGTAGGTGCGGAAGATCTGCTCGCCGTCACGGAGGAAGGCATTCGTGCCGTGCCACTGGCTACGCCCGAGGGTCGGATCGCGGCTTCACCGATCGGCTCGGGCGCATCACGGTTGCGGCTACTTCTCAGAGGTCCCGGTCGTAGCGGAGCATCCGGACTCGTGAAGTGCTCGTTTCCGAAGCGGACGTCGAGGGTACGTCGTGAGGGCATGTCCGGGGCGGAGGAAACGCGACACGAGGAAGAGGGTGAGCACCCTGAGCTCGATCGCGCGTACGACTCGGAGGAAGGTGGACAGGTCCCCAGGGAGCAGGACGCCTATGAGGGGCCGGATCCCGAGGATGACCCTGCCGGCCAATCCGACGACGAAGACCAGGGCGTCTGAGCCTCCGAGCAGTCGTCGGCGCGGCCCTCCTGACTCTCCGAGAAGCGCTCCTCCGGCTGCTCCGGGTGTGAGAGGGTTGCCGCGATGCAGGAGGAGCTGACCGGCCGCTATCGCCTCGTAGGCATCGCCGGTCTCACATTCGTCGGGCTTCTGATCGTCGCCTTCATGGTCGGCACAGCGCCTGAGGCGGAGGCGAGCGATTCGACGATCCTCGACTACTACACGGATTCCGGTAACCAGGGGAAGCAGATGATCGCCGCGATCCTTCTTCTCACGGGGATGTGCGCCTTCCTCGTCTTCGGAACCGGCCTCCGCAGCCTCCTCCTCGACACAGATGCGCCGTCGCCGTTGCCGGATCTCGTCCTCGTCGGCACGACCGTCACGGCCACGCTCGCCTTGGCGGGACTGTCGATCGGCACGGCCGTCCCTGCGACGTTCGTCTTCAGTGACACCTTCGAGCTCGATCCCGATACGGCGCGCATCGTCCTGACGATGGGCAACGTCTGGCTCGTGAGTTTCGCCGGCGCCTCGGGCGCACTGCTCGTCGGGACGGTCTCACTTGCCTCTCGCAGAACCGGTGTCCTTCCCGGATGGCTTGCGGGGATCGGACTCGTCCTGGCGCCGTTGATGGTCCTTGCTCTCCCGCTTTTCGGGCTCTCTGCGATCGCGCTCGGAATCTGGGTTCTCGTGCTCAGCATCGTGCTGCTGCTCAAGGCGCGACGAGCGGCCGAAGCCTGACCGACGAGCACGGCACCTTTGGCTCGGAAATAGTTTTGATATATGATAAATATTTCGACCATGGCGACCCAGCTGGCTCCCCTCTTCACGGCGCTCGCCGACCCGACCCGCCAGCGAGTGGTTCAGCTCCTGGGTGAGGGGCCGCGCCGCGCAGGCGAGCTCGCGGCAGCGGCGGGCACGTCCGCCCCGACGATGAGCCGCCACTTGCGCGTCCTGCTCGAGGTGGGAATCGTCGCCGATGAGCGCCCCTCCGACGATGCGCGCACGAGGGTCTTCTGGCTCCGGCCGGAGGCGATCACACCCCTGCGCGACTGGCTCGACGAGCTGCAGGCCGCGGGCGACGAGCAGCTCGCGTCCTTCAAGCGGCATGTCGAGGGAAGAAGCCCAGCTTGAGCGAAGGTCGCTCCCGATCGTCGACGGTAGAGGTGGCGACAGACCCGCTGACAGCCTTCACGGCATTCACCGACGAGCTCGACCTGTGGTGGGTGCGCGGACCGATCAACGCGTACGACACAGGCAGGCTGGTCGAGATGCGCTGTGAGCCCGGGGTCGGTGGTCGGATCCTGGAGGTGTACGACGCCGAGAGCGGGGAAGGGCTCGAGTTGGGTCGCATCACCGTGTGGGAACCGGGTAGGCGTCTGGCGTGGAAGAGCTCTCTGGACGACGTGACGACCGACGTGCACTTCGATCCGACCGCCACCGGCACGATCGTCCGGCTCGAGGCGACGGTCAGCGAGGCGGGAGAAGATCGTGGCGGGTCATCGTTCGTCTCGGTGACGCCAGCGTGGTTCGGCGCCTGGATGGACAGACGCGAAACGGCGCCTTACGAGCCTGGCGACCTCGCACGCGTCGCTCTCACTCTTCACTACGCCCGGCCCGCCACTGCCGCTCGCTGGCTCGCCGAGACGTTCGGGTTCGAGTCACCAAGCCCCCTTCCGGAAGGACAGGATCCGCTCTCGGACGACGCGTACGGGTTCCCGTGGATCGAGTTCCACGTGGGAAACGCCTCGCTCATGATCGAGCCGCTCGCGGGTCCACCCGTGGATCACGCACAAGTCACGCACGTGCCGTGGGTGTTCGTGGACGACCTCGAGGCACACCTTGCGCACGCCCGCGAGCAGGGAGCCACCGTCGTGCAGGACATCATGAGTCACGGCTTCACGTCGTACGTCGCGCTCGACATCGAAGGACGTCGCTGGCGATTCGCACAGGCTCGCCCGACCCAGCCACGCTGAGCCGGCGCTGCGCCGATGGAGCCCTACTCGCCTGCGGCCGCGGTGAGAACGGGGACGAGGACGTCGACCTCCTTCTCGCTCCGGTAGTACTCGAGCCACGGCCGCGCGGAGTCGACGGTGACGGATTTCGCGACGCGATCGAAGGTCTCGCCGATCCGTCCGTAGAGCTCGGGTGGCTCCCCACGAAGCCGAGTGCGGGCATAGGTGCCGCCGGGAATCGTGCTGCGTTCGAGGTCGGCAACGTCGTCCTCTCGTGCGACGACGCATGCGACATAGCGTTGCGCACTCGGCTCGTAGTACCCGTAGAAACGCCTCCCTCGAAGCGTGGGAAGGGTTTCCTCGAGCACCGAGAACGCCGGGCCCGCTGCCTCACTTGGGAGCCCCTCTTTCGCGACCACCAATACCGGAAGGTCGTCGAGCGTCACCTCGTCGATGCGGAGCTCGCTCATCCCGCGAGTCTAGTGAGCGCGCCAAGCAGCTATGAGGCAGCTGTCCTGGACGTGTCGACGCCGCTCTTGCGGTAGCTGTACCCACCCTGTTGCTTCGTCGTCAGGCCGAGAAAGATTGCGGCGAGGCCGACGACGACGAGCGGAAGCCACACATTGGCGGATTCGTCGGCGAAGCCGAAGATCCAGGGAGAGGCCGCGAGCAGAGCTCCGGCTGCGATGTCGATCAGGTTGTGCACGGCCATCGGCGCGACCTTCCAGACGCCGAGCTCGTAGTTCGTGAACAGGCTGTATCCGATCAGCCCGATACCGAGCACGATCGAGATCACGGTCGGTGCAGCGTGCTCCGAGAACTGGAAGATCCACGGGGCCGCGATGAGCGCGACGCCGACGATGTAGTCGAGTGGGGCGTGAAGGCGGGTCGGAATGAAGCGCATGAAGGGCTCCTTTGTGTCGGAACGACTCTGTCTTGCCTCGCATGCTGATTCGGGCTGCAGGTCGGGCCGGTTCGCCCGCTCGCGCGGGCCTGCGAGAATCGGCGCCTGGCCTCGTACACCGTCAACGATCAGGCAGTCGCCCACGCACGTCACTTGATACGGGCGCGCCAGTACGTGCTCAACAGTGAGTGGGGAGACGTGCAGCCCACGGCTCGCGACCAGAACGCGTTCCTCGAGTCACATTCGTGGGACGAATACGCGAAATGGCACCTGGGGCTCACCGAGGGCGCGACGGACGGCACGAAGGCGAGATACGCATTCGTGTACGGCGACTTCCGCCGGGTCCATCGATCGGGGTTGATCGCATGTCACTACCGAGCGGCTGAATGGCGACACAAGGAGGTCGAGCTCGCTGCCCACGACCTTCTTCAGCTCCTCGACTCGACCAGCTCGTGAACGCCCCCTTGCGGGAAGCGATCACGTCGCGACAAAGCGGCCGAACCAGCTCAGCATCCGGCGATAGGCGGCAGAAGCGGCCGCGCGGTCGTAGCGTGAGCTCGTCGGGTTGAAGAACGCGTGGTCGACGTCTGGGAAGGTGACGACCTGGTGCCGCAGGCCTGCCCTGCGAAGCGCCGCACGCGCGGCGGCCCGGGTCGCATTGACCCGCGAGTCGAGCTCCGCGTAGACCCCGAGCACCGCAGCCGTTGCGCCCGCAAGGTTGCCGTTCTCGGGGAACGGGCCGTAGAAGGGGACGGCAGCCGCCAAGCGAGACTCCTTGGAAGCGAGCAGGAGCCAGACCATGCCGCCGCCGAAGCAGAACCCGGTCGCCGCAACCTTCTTCCCCGGAAGCCGGCGTCGAAGCTCCGTCACGCCCGCTTTCATGTCTGCCACGAATCGAGCCGGCGGAGCAGCACCGAGCGCCGCCATGGCTTCGAACTCGTCTGCGAACGACCCGGTACCGCCCTCTTCCGAGAGCAAGTCGATCGCGAGCGAGGAGTAGCCACTCGCGGCGAGGCGTCCCGCAGTCGAACGGATGGAGTCGTTGAGCCCGCGGTTCTCGTGAATCACCAACACGCCACCTCCAGGCCGCCGTGCCGCCGACCATGCCCCCATCAGCCTCCGCCCCTGTGGGCCGCGAAACGTGATCTCGCGGGTCTGGAGCGCGGTCAGCTCGCTGTCGGAAAGGTGCAGATCCGTTTGTGATTCGCCGCCCGCGGGGCTCGTCATGGCCCTCGCTCGTTCGACCACGGCTCCCGCGAGCAACGAGGCGGCCGCTGCCCCTCCCAACCCGAGCAACCCCAGCCGACGCAACGCCTCCCCTCGAGAAACGAGACCATCCGCATGATCCTCGGCGATCTCTTCCGCCAGGTACCGCTGAACTTCTGTCACGAGTCGACCCTCCTCAGAGCAGGTGGCGCCCGAAGTCGCGCTCGAAGTCCCGCCAGACGCTGTGGATGTGGGTGCCGCTGTTCCGCGAGTTGTCGAACTCGAGGAGGAAGGTCGGCCCCTGCAGCCGGTAGTACTGCGGCACGCCTGGACGCGTGCTCCCCGCCCAGCCGAAGCGGGTCCGGCCGATGCCGGCCCGCTCGATCCGCGCATACGCCTCCCGCGCCAGCGCCGGAGGGTGATTCGAGAGGTACGTGCGCACGATCTCGAGCACCCGTCTCTGCGCCGACGACGGGAGATCGGCGGTGAGAACACCGATTCGTTCGAGCGGTCTCACGCGAACGGCGTTCTGGGTGACGTGGTCCGTCAGCGACTCGGAGGAGAACACCACCCGCCTCCGGAGCCGGCGGTCGAGCGAGCGCACGATCTCTCGGGCAGCGTCCTCCTCGCGCGGCATCGTCCGGTAGCCCTTCGCTACCGAGCGGTAGGCGCTTCCCGCGCGGGTCGGCCACGCGCCGAGGAAAAACGGCTCGGCGACCAGGGTGCTCCCGACGACGGTGAAATGCCTGGAGAGATGGTGCCCCTCGAACCGCCAGCCCCACGCGCGCTCGCCGGGAGTACCGAACACGGAGACGTAGAAACGGTCGGGGTCGAAGGGATCGCTGATTCCCGTGTTCATGCGCCGCAACACACCCTGCAGCGCCATGATGTCGAGCGCCTTGCGATAACCGACTGCAGAGGTGCTCGCCCGCAATAGCGCGAGGGCAAGCCTGCGCTGCTCGGCTGACACATCGCCCAGCGAAAGCCCGTTCCGGGGCACCGACGAAGGCACGGTCCAGTGCCAGCGCGTGCGCTCGGCGCTCGCAAACGAGAACGTCGCGCGCGTCCGGTCTGCGGATGACAGCGACGCGAGGAAGTCGCGGGTGGCGGCCTCGACGGCGTCCGCGTCAGCGTGTGCGGCTCGTGCTGGACGGACCCCGAGCGCAAGCCCGGCGGCACCGAGCGCCCCGATCCGCAGAGCAGCGGCGCGGGTGAGTCGTGGCTCGAGGCGGTGGTCGTTCACGGCGGAGCCTCCTTCCATGCGGACCGGACCGACCTGGGAAGAATGCCTACGACTCACACCCGGAACTCGTGCGGGTGCACACTTAGCTCCCCGAGTTAACCGAGCCATCACAGAGGGTCGCTAGCCTCACACGCCCGTGCGCCACCTCGCTCTGCTCGGGTTCGTGATCGCGGCCATTGCTGCTGGGACGCCTGCCGTTTCCGACGCCCAACGTGGCAGTGGTGCGAATGCGACCCTCTCTGCCCGCCAAGCGAGTGAACCCGCGCCGGTTGCCTCGCTCGCACCTGCGGAGACCGACGAGCTCTGGCGCCGGCTGGTCGCGACGCGGCCGCAGCGGACGCGAGCGGTTGCTCAAGCCCAGTGCAAGCCCCTTCGGGCGGTCTTCTACGCGGCCACGGACTTCCTCCGCCTCGCGACCAAGCTCGCGGCGAACGCTTCGCCGTGCGCCGAGTACTACTTCTCGATCCCCCCGCTCGTGTCCGACAAGACGTTGCCGCGCCCGAACGCGGCGGGACGCATCCGTGCTCTCGGCCCCAACTTCCACGCGATGGCCGAGTTCCACTTCTCCACCTGGACCAGATGGGTCGCGAGCACCGGGTCGACGTGGCATGCCGCAGGCGTCGAAGCGCGGCGGCGCATGACCGCGGCGGGCTACGACTTCTCGAACGGCGACACGTGGGTCCTGAACGAGGCCAGCTCAGCGGTCCGGCGAGGCACGGGCAACGCCCGGGCCAACCTCCGCGAGCTCCTGCGCGGGCTCTACGAGGGCGACGGTACGCAGCCGACCAAGGGAGCCGTCTTCGTCATCGGCGTCGGTCAGCGCGCGAGCGACGTCTCCCTGTATCAGACGAATCTGCAGAACTGGCTCGCCGACTCCGCCTTCTGGGCGGACGTGGCGACCTACGTCAGCGACTGGTCGCAGGAGGTATACGGTGATGCCCGGAGCTGGGCCGTGCCCGGCGTGCCGACGTCCGTCCGTCGTGACTACCTGAACGACTACCTCCAGCACAAGATCGTCCTCGCCGGCGTCGGGCCCCCGGAGATCGAGACTGCACGCACGTTCCTGAGTACTGCTTTCAGCCCACTCGCGAACGCGGCCTGGGAGCGTGATTCGGCGTACGGCTGGACAATGGTTCCCGCCGAGCAGATGGCCGGATACGTCTCGGCGCAGGTCCACGCTCTCCGCTACTTCAGCGCCACGAGCGGGCAGCCCCAGGACCATTGGGGCTTTGCCTGGGCGCCCAGGAACGCAGCCGGAATCCCTCCGGCTGACTTTGCGGCGCGCACGAGCCTCGTCCTCGACCGGCTCGCCGCTGCCGTGCGCGACTCAGCCGAAACGACCGATCCGGCAGACCCTGGGAGCGCCGCCTGCGGGCCGCCGGGTCAGAACGTCTGGTGCGTGGGCGATGTGGAGGGCGCCCGCCTGACCGAGGCCTGGAAGTCGTTCCGCGCCTGGACGCAGTCGGTGCTGGCGTTTGCAACACCGGCGCAGACGATTCCCGCCGGGGCGCCGTCGGCGGCAATGAGCCTGGGGCTCACCACGAGCTCGGGACTTCCCGTGACCACACCGGCGCCCCTTACGGTCACGCTGAGCTCGACCTCGCCTCAGGGGACGTTTTCAACGAGCCCGGCTGGGCCTTGGTCCGGCACGCTGTCGCTCACGATCGCCGCGGGCACCGGCACCACCGGCGCGTTCTACTACCAGGACACTCGCGCCGGCAGTCACGTGCTGACGGCCTCTGCACCCGCCGCCACGAGTGGAACGCAGACGGTCACGGTCACCCCCGGCACGGTTGCTGCGCTTGCGATCACCCCCGCCTCCGCGACCGTCCGCGCTCGCGCGTCGCAGCGCTTCGCGGTCGCGGGAACCGATGTCTTCGGAAATGCCGCCCAGGTTGCCGCTGCGTGGTCGCTGACCCCTCCGACTCTGGGCACCATCGCGCCGGGAACGGGTGCGTCCACGACGTTCACGGCCGGACGCATCCTCGGAACCGGCACGATCACCGCTGCCATCCCCTCGGGGACCACGAGGATCTCGGCCGTCGCCGCCGTGACCATCGCTCCCGGCCGGCTGAGGATCGTGTCGATCACGTACCGGAAACGCAAGAGGTACATGCTCGTCACCGCGAGTGCCTTCGATGCGTCCGGCAAGGCCGTGTCCCGCGCCCGCGTCTACTACCTCGTCCGGCGAGACGGCCGGGCCCACTACTCGGGACGGGCCGTGACGGGCCCGGCAGGACGCGTCGTCTACCGGGTGCCCGCTCGGCGCGGAGGCTGCTTCACCACCACGATCCGGAGAGCTTCCGCTGCGGGCTTCACCTGGGACGGCCGCTCCCCGCGGAACCGGTTCTGTCACAGGGGCCCCTGACCATGGGGGGTATTCCTAGGGCGACGGCCGCTACTGGCCGCCTAGCCCACGCCCCGACGTGCCAAGCGTCGGGGACTTACGTCGTCCGGGCGAGTTGGTCGTCGATCCAGCCGTCGGCTTCTGCCTGCTGGATGCCGCGAGCTCGGGCTATTTCGTCTGCAAGCAGGTTTCGGGCTTTCACGAAGATCTCCCTCTCACCGGTTGAGAGCTGCGGCTTGTCGCCCTTCGCGCGTCGCGCTCGCTCCCGCTGAGCGCCGTCACCCACGATCTCGGCGAGCTCGACAGGATCTCCTCCTGTCAGCTTGGCCAGCGTCTCCCTCCGACGCGACAGCCAGGGATCGCTGCTGAGCGCCCGATCTTCGCGCAGCGTTTTCCGGACTCGATCCATGTCCGCCTCGCTGGCCAACGGTCGCAGCTGCTCCTGTGCGCGTGTCAGCGGCAACGTCACCGTAAGACCGTCGGCCAGCTCGAGCACGACAACTTCTTGCACCCCGCCGAGAACGCTCTGTTGCTCCCGAGCGGCGATGCGGCCTATCCCGTGCGTGCCGTACACGACCACATCGCCAACAGCGAGCCTCATGCTCACAGCTTAGCCATCGACACATGCTTGCCACCGTACGGCGTTACGGAGGTGTCGACGAGAGTCGTACCTCCGGGCTGAAGCAAAGGGTCGGCGAGACCGTGATCACCAGGCTGAGCACGTTGCCTGGCTTCGGCCGCCACCGTGAGCTCAGCGTGACGTGGACCACAGTGCGCAGCGAAGGCCCACGCTTGCGGGCCTTCGCTTTGCCGCCGGTCATCCTCTCCCGTTCCCCGAGCCACTCCTTACAGGGTCGCACCCCCCTCGTCTTCCCAGACCCGCAGCGCGGGCGCTCCCCCGGCGTCGCTCTCCGCGCCCGCCAGTAAGTCGGCGTCATCGGATGGCGACTCGTCGATAGTTGGCGGACGCCGGTAGGCGCCGTACGCGACCAGTGCCTCGAGATCGTGCCGGCGCCGCCCTGGGAAGTACGCGGCGGTGAACGCCTGCCAATCGAGCCCTTCCGGAATGTCCTCGCGGCTTGCGGCAGCGAGTGCGCGAGTCGTCGGCGCGCCGCGCCTCCCCACGGTCAAAGCTTGCGTCTGCGTCACAGCCGCGACCCCAGGACCGCCGCCGGGGCAGCATGGTGCGGCGCGAGCCGCAAACCGGTGCGCCAGGCTGTCGCGAGAAGAAAGATCGACCCGCCGACCAGGATCCCAACCGCTTGGACGGCGACGGCGGCCCCGACGGCCTCGGAGATTCCGGCTCCCGACCCGATCAACACTGCAGCGCCCGCGCCGACCTGGGTGGCGGTCCCTCCGGGGCCGACGGGCAGCGCCGCGGCTGCCGAACTCGCACAGAGGAAGAGGAGCGCGAGCGTGAACGAGAAGCCGAGGCCGAGCGCGCCGAGAAGAAGAACAAGCCCCGCGATGCGAGTCAGCCAGCAGGCTGACACGAATGCCCACGCGAGCGATGCCTCCCGAAACGACGTCGTGCGCGGACGCAGCCACCGGCCGAGTCGGAAGCGGAGAACCCTCCTGCTCGTGGCCATCCGCGGCAGCGCGAGGACCAGCGCGGCAGCCGCGAAACCGACGACGGCGAGCAAGACAAGGCCAAGGCGTACTGCGACTGGGTGGCCCGGAAGAAGAGCGGCGGTCAGGGCGAAGGGCGCCAACGCGACGCTGTCGATCAGCCCGAGCATCCCGAGTGAGAGACAGAGGGCTCGTACACCCGCCGGACAGCCCCGAAAGCGACGGACGATCGCGATCCGGACGAGATCGTCGAACCGCCCGGGGAGGGCGAGCGCCGTGATCGAGGCGCCCCCGTTCGCGGCTGCGAGCGCAAGTGGTTGCGGACGCTCGTGCGATGCGAAGAGCTGCTGCCACCCGAGGGCCTTGAACCCGTAGCCGAGCAAGGAGAGAGCTCCGGCAGCCACGAGGAGGCCTGGGTGGCCGCGGGAGAGCGGCCAGGGTGCCTCGGCGAAGTGCCTGGCGGCCAGGACCGCAACGGCGAGCGCCAGAAGTCCCGCTCCCGCAGTGACGACGAGCCGGGTCTGTCGCGATCGCCCGAGTTCCGCGATGCCTTCCACGACGCCGTCCAGGGGCGACACGCGTGCGCTCGACAGTTCCACCCCTACGGCACCCAGCGGGCGAGTCTGTACGAGTGCTCCCCGAGCCACATCTCGGCGAAGCCGGCGCTGGCTTCCTCGAGCCACCGCTCGACCGTGTAGACCACCTCGAGGATGCTTCGATCCGAATCGCCTTCGACCCGAACGTCGACCTCCCGAGACGTTCCCTGCACCGAGATGCGCTCGGAGCCGAACGCGACCGTCAGCCGCTCGGAAAGGGTGGACACGCTTTCGGTGTCCGGTACCACGATCCGCATCTCCATCAGATCCTCCCTCAGCTAGCGGGCCTGCCGGCCGAGGACCACGGCCAGCTCGAAGCCGTCCGACCCGATTCTTGAGGGTGGATCCCGCGGAGGCGATTCCTGAGCCCCCGCACGTCCGCGGGCCGATCGTTAGGACCCGCACGAACGAGTCTACCACTCCATGGCGCTGGCCTGAAGGCGTATCGCGTGACCCGCTGACGGCGCTAGAATCACGTTTTGACTTTTGCTCCTCAGCTGGTGAGCAATGCGCAGATCTCGCCACTCCGCGTCCTGATCGCGAACGAGCGGAGAGACCGGCTCGAACTGCTCGCCCAGGTCGTGTCGGGTCTCGGCCACGACGTGATCGCTCGCGAGATCGACGTCAAGGAGGTCGGGCCCGTAACCGCGCGGGAACATCCCGACGTTGCGCTCGTCGGGCTTGGTCTCAGCTCCGAGCATGCCCTCGAGCTGATCGCGGAGATCGTCCAGACGGCGGCCTGCCCCGTGATCGCGCTGCTCTCGGCCAGAGATCCCGCCTACATCCACGAGGCTGCAAAGCGCGGCGTGTTTGCGTACATCGTCGACGCGGATGCCGAGGAGTTACAGAGCGCAATCGACATCACGCTGCAGCGCTTCGCCGAGTATCACAGCCTCCAGGGTGCGTTCGGACGCAGAGCGGTGATCGAGCAGGCGAAGGGGATCCTGATGGCCCGTCACGCGATCGACCAGCAGCGTGCGTTCCAGATGCTCCGTTCCCACTCGCAGCGCAACGGACGCAAGCTGATCGACGTCGCAGAGGCGGTCGTCGAGAGCCACCTGCTCCTAACGCAGGGGCCGAGTTAGCGCACCCGCGGCTTGTGGGCTCGGCGCGAAGGCGAGTGGGACGAGAGCGGCGAGCGTCGCCGCGCCCCCGAAGACGAAGAGAGAGCGATAGCTATCCGTGACCGCGATCGTGAGCCCCACGACGGGCACAGCCAGCGCCGAAGCAACAGCCCGGAGCGAGTAGTACAGCGCCGTGTAGCCGCCCGCCTCGCCGCGCGGTATGAGGGCAGCGAAAAGAGAGAAACCGAGCGTCGAGATCAGACCGAAGCCCGCGGCCGAACACGCACACGCCATCGAGACCCAGACGAGGCTGGTAGCGGGCGCGGCGGCCAGGAAACCCACACCCATGAGGCCGACACCGAGCCCTAGGAACGGTTTGTGGAGGCTCGGGTTTCGGACGTAGCCAGCCGCGATCATGACAACGCCGGCGAGGAGCGCGAACGCGGCGAGCCAGAGCGACGCCACGGCCGGCTCCAGTCCCAGCACACTCCTGGCGTAGAGGATGAAGAAGACCGGCAGCGCCGCGTACCCCATCACCCAGAGCACCTCCGCGGCAAGAAGCGCCCGCACCCCCGGCCGGATCAGGGCGGACGTGTAGAAGCGAAGGGATCGCGCCGGAAGCCGTTGAGGCTCACCGGGAGAGACCACCGGTAGCCAGCGAAGGGTGGGCCAGGCGAGCAATGGCATCCCGACTGCCGCCAGGACGAACGGCGCCCAAGAGGCGAGACCCGTGAGGAGGCCGCCCACCGCGAGCCCGAGCAAACCCCCGGCCAGGGCGGCGACCTCCTGAGCGCCGTTCCCCCGCGCGTACTGCTCCTCGGAAAAGCAGTCGTGCACGAGAGCGCGATGCGCCGTCGTGACCACGTTCACACCGACGTACGCAACAGCGCCGGCGAGCGTGAGCGCGAGAAATGACGTGCCATGGCCGAGCGCCGCGGCCGCCAACCCAGCAACAGCGAGAGCACTGCCACCGGCGATGAACGGCCTCCGGCCGTGCCGCGGAGCATGGCGCCGATCGCTCCAGCGTCCGACGACGAGAGGCACCGCGAACCCGGCCGCCGAGTTCACCATCATCGCCAGCCCGATGAGGGCTGGGGCTTCTCTGATCTCGGCCAGGAGCAGCGGCAGGTACGTCGTCGTCACCGTCCGCACGAGGCCCGTACCGACTGCCGCGGCAGAAAAGACGAGCAGGTACGCGACGCTGCGCGGCGGCCGAAGTGGCAGCTCCAGTGCGCTAGGCAGCCGAGTCGCAACAAGCGGGTCGCTGGTCACCGCGCACCTCGAGCGCGCTGGAGCCCGGACGCCTGTACGGCTCGCTCGGAACCGCGACTGCCACGTTCCAGTCCGAGTTCTCTGGCGCCCGGCCCCCCTTTCCGTACACTGGGAGTACAAAGGACGAATACCGAAGGCGCCACCCGCGCCCTCCTTATCCGTTCACGGCAAGGAGGAGCGATCGAGGCACGTCTCGTCCGGTGGCCAGCTACGGCGTCTGGCAGCATCGTGAGCCCGCTAGCTCGCGGTACCGAGCGGACCTTCTGCGCCTCCGACGTCCAACCGGGAGGAACGATATGGCAGTAACGACGAAAGATCAGTCTGAGCCGGTAAAGGTCTCGGGAGGAGTGGCCCACCGTGTCGCGCAACGGCGGGCGAATAAGGCGAAGGCCGCGACTGCGGACCCTGTGACCGATTCGCAAGGCCTGGTCGAGTTCGCGTGCGAGTGCACAAGAACCGACTGCGAACGCTCGGTGATGGTGCCGCTCTACGTCTACCGGCGCCTCATCGAGGCGGGCGACCAGTACCTCTTGCAGGCAGGGCACCACGCGTTCGCGAGCTACCGGAC
Organism: uncultured Actinomycetes bacterium; assembly: GCA_963761485.1. Lineage (GTDB taxonomy): Bacteria > Actinomycetota > Thermoleophilia > Gaiellales > Gaiellaceae > GMQP-bins7. The sequence goes on from CAVXGP010000005.1 coordinate 47,405, forward strand.
GATCGTGACCGTCGGGCTGATGAGGATCGAGGAGCGCGCGTAGGCGGCCCTCCGGCCACCGCAAACAACGGTCGGGAGAACTAGTCGATGAGCTTGCGGGTCATCGCGTAGATCGCGATCCGCCACATGAGCAGGCCGAAGACGACGAGGTAGCCGAGGCGCAGCAGATCCTCCCATCCCTCGAAGCCGAAGACGGCGTTTCGAACCAGGACCACGCATTGATGCAGCGGGTTGAGCCCCGCCAGGATGCGCGCCCAGGTCGGGAACTCGTCGAGCGGGAAGAACGACCCGGCCAGCAGGAACAGCGGCGTGAGCACCGCGCTCACGACATAGTTGAAGTTCTCGAACGACTTCGAGAAGCCGGCGACTGAGATCCCGAAGCAGGACCACCCGTAGCCGGCCACGAAGCCGATGAAGGGCACGGCGAACATTCCCCACGACGGGTCGAGCCCGAAGAACATCGCCACGATCATCGGCACGCAGCCGTAGACGCCAGCGCGCGTGGACATCCACAGCGCCTCGGCCGTGACCAGCTCCTCGGTGTCGACGGGCGCCGCGAGAATGGCGTCGTAGGTCCGCTGGAACTGGTACTTGACGAACGTCCCGAACATGGCCGGGAAAGCACTCGAGAACAGGACGGCCGTCGCCACCGTCCCGGTCCCGACGAAGTCGACGTAGTCGTAGCCCCCGATCGTGCTCACGAGAGAGCCGAACCCGAACCCGAACGCGAGGAGGTAGATGGTCGGCTCGACCGTGGAGGAAAACGTCGAGGAGCGCCAGTACGAGGAGTAGTTCACCACCTCACGCACGAGCACCCCGGTGAGGGCGGGACGTTCGAGACGACCGAGTCGGGCGGGGTGGGACTGGGTCGCGACAGCCATCAGTCGATCTCCTCCCCCGTCAGCAGCACGAAGACGTCCTCCAGATTCGCCGGTCGGCGCTCCCCGGCGGGCACACGGCCGTCAGCGCCGTCGACTCCGAGCACCGAGATGCTCGTGCCGGTCCGCCGCGTGCGGAGCCCGTCGGCGCGCGCGGCCGTCTCCACCTCCGCGAGCTTCGGCGGCGGTCCGTAGACCTCGATCGCCTCGCGCCCCGCGTGCTCGGCGACCAACTGGGCCGGCGGGCCGGCAGCAACGGCGCTCCCATGAGACATGATCAGGACCGTGTCGGCCAGGCGCTGCGCCTCTTCGATGTAGTGCGTCGACATCAAGATCGTCGTGCCCTCCGCTCGGAGAGCGTCGATCAGCGCCCAGAGCTCCTGGCGCACTTGCGGGTCCAGGCCCACCGTGGGCTCGTCGAGCAGCACCAACCTCGGGCGGTGCACGAGCGCGCGAGCGATCAGCAAGCGCCGCCGCATGCCGCCCGAGAGCTTGTCCACACGGCTGTCGCGTCGATCGACGAGATTCGCCATCGCCAGAGCGCGCTCGATCGCCGCCCGTCGCTCCGGGCGACTGATCCGGTACAGGTGCGTGAAGACGAGAAGGTTCTGCTCGACAGTGAGCGTGACGTCCAGGTTGTCGAGCTGTGGGGAGACCCCGAGCTGGGCGCGGGCCTGCTTCGACTCCTCCGGCAGCCGAAATCCGAGCACCTCCACTTCGCCCTCGTCGGCGATGGTCTGACCCGTCAGCATTCGCATGGTCGTGGACTTGCCCGCCCCGTTCGGGCCCAGGAGGCCGACGCACGTCGCCTCGGGCACGTCGAGGTCCAGCCCCGCGACTGCGGTGATCTGCCCGTAGCGCTTGACGACGCCCCGGAGCCGGATGGCCAGCTCGCCGTTCATACGGCCCACTTCCCGGTGAACGCCGACGCCGCTGGCTCCATTCCGCCCCGGCTAGGCGTCGAGCTCCGGCGGCAGCCCGAAGCGGGGGAAGAGCTCGGGAATGATGAACGCGGTGATCTCGCTGATGCGGGCACCCTCGAGGGTGAGGACGTCGATCGCCATCGCCCTGTGCCTGCCCGTCTGCGCATCCAAGGCGTAGTAGGCGATGGCCGGCTGGCCGTTTGCACTCGTCAGAACGGTCCGGGCGGTGGCACACACGTCCACCGCATGCTTGGCGAAGCCGGCAATCGTCTCGCGGCCGCGCCACCAGCTGGCCCACGGAGGCATCGAGAAGACGGCGTCCTCGACCAGCAAGGCTCGTAGAGCCTCGACGTCGCCGGTCGCCCACGCATCGACGTAGGCGTCGACGAGGTCGCGGATCCCCGTGTCACCCAGCTCTCGTAGCGTCGCCTGCTGGCCGTGCTCGGGAAGCCGCTCGTCGACGGACTTGCGAGCGCGCTGGAGAGCGCTGTTCACCGAGGCGACCGTCGTCTCCAGCGACTCCGACACCTCGCGGGCGGAAAAGCCGAGCACCTCGCGCAGGATCAGCACCGCGCGCTGTCGTGCCGGCAGGTGTTGTACTGCCGCGACGAAGGCAAGCTCCACTGCCTCCCGCTGCTCGTAGCGCGCCTCCGGCACGGCGTAGCCGTCCTCGAGGCCGACCGTCTCGTCCGGGTACGGCTCGATCCACACGGTCTCGACGAGCGGCTGGCCGGGATCGCCATCGGAACCGCTCTCGGGGCCGTAGTCGACCGGGAGCACACGCTTCGGCCGCCGGGCGATCGCATCGAGGCAGACATTGGTTGCGATCTTGTAGAGCCAGGAGCGAGCCGAGCTTCGACCTTCGAACCTCCGCAGGCCGCGCCAGGCGCGCAACAGCGCTTCCTGGAGCGCGTCCTCGGCGTCCTCGAGCGAGCCGAGCATGCGGTAGCAGTGGGCGTGCAGTGCGGCGCGGTGAGCTTCGACGATGCGGCTGAACGCGTCCTCGTCGCCGTTGCGAGCGGCCTCGAGGAGCGCGTGCTCATCCAGGGTCGAGCGTGAGGCGGTGACTGCCATCGTCACCAGGTTAGACCGCCGACGTGAGGTGGACTCATCGCCGCCCTCGATGAGTTCTGCGGGACGCGGCAGTCAAAGAGGACAGGGCATGCCGAGGAGCGTGGTCAACCCCGTTGTTCACGTCGAGCTCCAGACGTGCAATCTGCCTCGCGCGTGCGCGTTCTACACGCGCCTGTTCGGCTGGCGTGCCGAGACGATTCATGTCGGCGCCAGGACCTACCTTGCGCTCGATCTTGGCAACGGGATTCAGGGCGGCGTCGTGGAGGGTGACGCCGAGCACTCGCTCTGGTTGCCGTACGTCGAGGTTGCGGATGTCGCCGGTACGACCGAGCGGGCGCGGCAGCTCGGTGCCTCGGTGCTGCTCGAACCGCGCGAAGGCCCTGTCGGCTGGCGGAGCATCGTCGCGGCGCATCACGGAGCGAAGATCGCCCTGTGGCAGCCCAAGTTGTGACACCGGAGACTGCGCGCTGAGAGTCTCTGGCGTTACGCGGCTGACGCGGTCGGCAAGCCGTGCCGCGCGACCACCCGGTCGTAGTTGAGCCGCAGCAGCGCGATCACGTCCCGAACGTCGTCCTCGTTCTGGATCCGCCGGGAAGCCAGGCCCGGCTTGCCGGGGAAGACGGGGTGGTAGTCGATCCTGCCCTCGGCGCGCAACACCGCCCAGACGTCCTTGGGAAAGCTCGCATGGAGTGCATGATCGCCGTGCAGGTGTCCGATCTCCCGGCCGCCAACCGTGACGGCGTACGCGCCGCGACGTCCCGGGCCCGCCTCGACACCCCGCCAGGACCTAACTGCGTCTGTGATCTGCTCGCCGGCTGTTGGTCGTGTCGCCACGCATGCCTCCTGACTTGCTCATGAAGAACTCTGTGAGGATACAAGTTGAAGTCAACTTGAAGTCAAGCCTGCATCCGTGCTTTCATCCTCGGCATGTCCGAGCTGTTCACGATCGGCGACGTCTCGCGCCGTAGCGGAGTCGCTTCGTCGGCTCTGCGCTTCTACGAGCAGCGGGGCCTCATCACGTCCGAGCGGGCGGGTTCAGGTCACCGCCGGTACCCCCGGGCCGTCCTTCGTCGTATCGCCTTCATCGTCTTCGCGCAACGGATCGGGCTCACGCTCGAGGAGATCGGGGAGGAGCTTTCCAAGCTTCCGCCGCAGCAGGTGCCCATGCGCCGAGACTGGTCGCGTCTGTCGCGCGCCTGGACGTCGCGAATCGATGAGCGGATCGCCGAGCTCGAACGTCTCAAGACAGGGCTGACCGAATGCATCGGGTGCGGCTGCCTCTCGCTCGACCGCTGCCGGCTCGCCAATCCGGACGACCGTGCGGCGCGGTTCGGCCCCGGCCCGCGCTACTGGATGGGCGACCCGCCAGGCTGATGTCACGATGAGGTGCCCACGCTTCGAGCATGCTCGAGTCCGACAGGAGGCCTGCCGATGTTCGATCACGTAATCGTCGACGTAACCGATCTTGCCGCTTCGCGCGGCCTCTACGAGCGCGCCCTTGCTCCGCTCGGAATCTCCGTCGTCATGGAGTTCCCGGACAGGTGCGCGTACGGGGCAGAGAGCGGGAAGCCGCAGTTCTGGCTCGCGGCACGAGGAACGCCCAGCGCCAGAGGTATCCACGTTGCCTTCTCCGCGGAGAGCCGTGAGGCGGTCGACGCGTTCCACAGGGCCGCGCTAGCCGCGGGCGCCGCGGACAACGGTTCGCCCGGCGTTCGCCCTCAGTATCACCCGAGCTACTACGGAGCATTCGTGCTCGATCGCGATGGCAACAACATCGAGGCAGTCCACCACGGCTCGTTTTCCTGAGCGGACGCTCGGCGCCCTCATCGTCGCCTTCGTCGTCGCCGTTGCATCGGCCGCGCTCGGAGCCGGCGCCGTCCTTGGAGCACCGGCGCGCTGGGCGCCGCCGCCGGTGAACGCCAAGGTCGACTACCAGATCGGAGCCGACTACCCGTTGCCACGAGGCGTGAACGTCGTCTCCCGCGATTGGTTCCTCGGCTCGGCGCCGAAAGGCGTGTACGCCGTCTGCTACGTCAATGCGTATCAGACGCAAGACGACGAGGCCGGTGTCGATCGGCCGGACGAACGCTCGAACTGGCCGCGCGACCTCGTTCTGACGGAGCTCGGAGAGGATCCGAATTGGGGCGGCGAGTTCCTGGTCGACATCTCGACGAGGGCCAAGCGGGCTCGTGCCGCCGGCTGGGTCGAGCGGATGGTCAAGCGCTGCGCAGCCAAGGGATTCGACGCGGTCGAATTCGACAACCTGGACTCCTGGACCAGGTTCGACGGGACGCCGCTCGGCAGGCGCGTGCCCTTCGGACGAGCGGAAGCGATCGCCCACGCCAAGCTGCTGGTCGACCTCGCGCACCGATACGAGCTCGCAGCCGCGCAGAAGAACACGGCCGAGCTGCCACGCCAAATCTCCAGAGGGCGGATCGGCTTCGACTTCGCGATCGCGGAAGAGTGTGGTCGCTGGAACGAGTGTCAGGACTACCGCGACGTCTACGCCGATCGTGTCATCGCGATCGAGTACCGGCTCGACGACTTCCTGAAGACCTGCAAGGAGTTCGGGTCGCGACTCTCGGTGGTCCTGCGGGACGTGAACGTGACCGCGCCGGGATCGAAGACGTATCGCTACCGCACCTGCTGATCCACCCGGGTCACAGTCGCGCCCAGGTGCGGATCCTTTTCGCTTCCACGCAAGGCGCGGGGCACTTCGGCCCGCTGACTCCCTTCATCGACGCGTGTCAGCGGCACGGCCACGTGGTGCTCATGAAGTGAGTTTGCCTCGGCCGTCGCGGCGGATCTCCATGGCGTCCGCCACGTGCGCGTCGCGGTCGGGTTCGCGCTCGTCGAGGAGGCGCCGTTGGCGATCGCCGCTACCGGCCCTCGACGAGCGGCGCCCTGGAATCGCACGCCGGATCGCCGACTCGCCCTATCTGACCTGCTTTCCCTCGTCGGTAGATCCACCGCCGTTCCCGGTTACGCGATTCCGCCATCCCGCGACCGAGCCGGTCGGACAACCACTTCCCGACTGGTGGTCGGGGAACGACGACCCGCTCGTGTACGTAAGCTTCGGCAGTGTCGCTGCAACGTTCCCGCCTGCGGCTCAGGTCTACCGCTCCGCACTGGACGCCGTGGCGGAGCTACCCGTGCGGATTCTGCTGACGACCGGAGGGAACGAGCCCGATCTCGACCCTGTACCGGCGAATGTCCATGTCGAGCGCTGGGTCACCGAGCCCGAGGTCTTGGCTCACGCGTCCGTCGCGGTTGGTCACGGCGGTGCCGGAACGACGCTCAGCGCTCTCGCAGCGGGCTGCCCGCTCGTCGTCGTCCCACTTTTCGGTGACCAGCCGCGCAACGCCGTTCGGGTCGCCGTGGCCGGTGCCGGTGTCGTCGCTCCGATGGACAGGATCGGAGCTTGCATCGAGCTCGTGCTCGAGAACGACGACTTCCGTGACGCCACCCGACGAATCGTCGACGAGATGCGCACGCTCCCCGTCGTGGACGAGTTTCTCGTGCCGTTCGGGAACGAGCGCTAGTACAAGGGTCTCAGCGGGCGCCGCTGGGCGACGAGGTGCACCGTCAGCGCACCGAACGCGAAGCCGCCCACATGGGCGAAGAACGCGACTCCGCCCGCCAGCTCCGGGTACAGGACCGAGGAGCTGCCGGCCCAGAGCTGGAACAGGAACCAGAAGCCGAGGTAGAAGAGCGCGGGCACCTCGATCGGGAACCATCCGAACAACGTGAGCACTTTCGCGGTCGGAAGCAGCAGCAAGTAGGCGCCGAGGACGCCCGACACCGCCCCACTCGCACCAATGTTCGGGATGCTCGCCTCCTCCGGGCTGCCGAACGCGAGCGTCACGAACGTCTGGGCCCCGCTCGCAGCCAACCCGGCAGCGAGATACCAGAGCAAGAAGCGAACCCGCCCGAGAGCGTCCTCGACGTTGTTGCCGAAGATCCAGAGAAAGAGCATGTTCCCGATGATGTGGTCCCAGCCCCCGTGCATGAACATCGAGGTAAACGCCCCGTCCCACCACGAGAGCTCGCCGGCGGGCAGCGTGGGATCGGGTGGCGGGAGGCACGGGCCCCGAACGTCGCACGGGTAGTAGCCGTATCTGAAGACGTCCTCCTCGACCGGCGTTCCGGTCACCTCCCACAGCCATACGACTGCGTTCGCGATGATCAGGCCGACCGTCACGACCGGGAAGTTTCGCGTCGGGACGTTGTCGCGAAGCGGCAGCATTTGTCAGGCGATGATCGCCGGCCGCGCCTACAGGCTAAGCGTGACCTCTACTCGAACGTCCGGCGTCGCAACTGCGACGCTTCCGTACAGCGGTCACCTGCCTTTGAAGCGCTCGACGAGGTGCGTCGCCTGATCTTCGGTGACGCCCGAGAGCCGAAAGGACAGCCGGACCGAGTTGAACACACTGAGGTCGGACCGCACGGGATTCGAGGGATCGATCTCTCCGGCGATCTCGACGCTCGCCGCCTCGAGCGGCACGTCCTCGGCCCTCGCGATCACCTGCAGGAGCTCGACGCCACAGGATGCGACGCCCGCGAGAAAGAGCTCGGCTGGGGTGATCGCCTCGCCCGGACACCCGTTGTGAACCGGCCCGTCGGCGACGTAGTGCTGGTCGCGGCAGCTCCAGAGCACCCGTCCGAACGTATCGGTCGAGCGAGCGTGTACCGCATATCGGCGCGTCTCGGGCGCCGTCGTCACGCGCGCACCTCCTCCCAGACCCGTCGGCGTGGAATCGGCCTTCGTCATCCTGACACGCCCGAGGTCGGCGGGCCTTCTGTTGCCGCTCCTTTCCTGATATGAAGGCTCTCGTTGCTGCGGGCGTTTCCTCAGTTGCCTACTGATGTGCGGCGAGTCGCGCGGGTCGAGACCGCGTCCGGCGAGCAAGGGCTTCCTGCTCACCGAGCGGGTGCTGGCCACCGTCGTCTTCGCACCGAACGGCTGGGCCCAAAAGATCAACCGGCTCTGGCGCCATGAGAAGTAGCCCGAGCTCCATCCGTCACCTCGCCCTCCGCCACGAGAGCTAGGCGGATGGCCGCGCAGTATGTCTTCATCGACGAATGGGAGGTCGGCGCGCCGACCGAGGATGTCTTCGAAGCCCTCGCCGATGCGCGCACGTATCCCGACTGGTGGCGGCCCGTGTACATCACCGTCGAGGCCGACGGGCCGCCCGAGGCCGGCAGCGTCTCCCACCAGTACTTCACGGGCCGCCTGCCGTACAAGCTCCGGACGAGATCGACGATCGTCGCCATGGAGCGCCCGGCCCGGTTCGAGATCGAGGTCGAGGGCGACCTCTCGGGTCATGGGGTCTGGACACTCAGAGAGGCCGACGGCCGGGTCCATGTGCACTTCGACTGGCGTGTGAATGCGGACCGCCGGCTGCTCCGCTATCTGTCGCCGGTTCTCAGGCCGCTCTTCCGCTGGAACCACAACTGGGCGATTGCCCGGGCAATGGAAGGGCTCGAGCCGTATGCGCGCGACCGTTCGCGGAGGACTCCGTGACGCCGGGCGCCTGTCCGGCCGGGGAGCGACGCTAGACGCGTCCCGAGAAGGTGTCGCAGGAGCGCGGGCTGCCACCCTCGATCCCGCGGGCGAACCAGCTCTGGCGCTGCTCGGCGGAACCGTGCGTCCACGACTCCGGCGTCACGCGACCCTGGACTCGCTCCTGGATGCGGTCGTCGCCGACCGCTGCCGCCGCGCTGAGCCCGTCCTGAATGTCTCCGCGTGTGATCTCCTCGATGAGCCCGGTGCGCATCGCATTGGCGACCCACGCGCCCGCGTAGCAATCGGCCTGGAGCTCGACGCGAACGGCGTCTCCCTGTGGCCCGACATCCTGGTTGTTCGCCCGGCCAAGCACGCCGGTCAGATTCTGGACGTGGTGTCCGTACTCGTGCGCGAGGACGTACGCCTGGGCCAGCGGTCCGCCCGACGCTCCGAACTGGGACTCGAGCTGGTCGAAGAAGCCGAGGTCGATGTAGACGTAACGGTCCGCCGGGCAGTAGAACGGCCCGACCGCCGAACTCGCGGTGCCGCAACCGGTGGAGACCGCCCCGTCGAAGAACCGTGTCCTGGCGGGCTCGTACCCGCGGAGCGCGCCACTCCAGTACTCCTGCACGCTGTTGACGACAGCCAGGATGCGGCAGTCCTCGTATTGGTTCGCGTCCTCGCCGGTCTGGCAGTGCTCGAGCGTGGCGGCCGGAGGCCCCGTTCCTGCTGTTCGACCCTGAAGATCGGTGAGGCCGCCTAGGCCGCCGTCGCCGAGCGGGTTCCCGCCGAGGAGCACGATCGCAACGAGAACGATCAGCGTGATGATCCCGCCGCCGCCCAGCGCCATCGGAGCGCCCCCGACACGGCGGCCGCGCAGGTCCTCCACCTGAGACTGGTCGAGCCGCGCGCCCTTCCGGAATCGCATCGCTGGGAACGTACCCGACCCCGCGCATGCCTAATCGCTCGGGAGCCTGAAGGCGAGCTCACCTAGCCGGCGGTAGCCCGCGACGGAAGGATGATCGCCGTCGGAGGTCCACTCCTCGCGCATACGGCCGGGTCGCGCGTCCTCCAGCGTCTCGTAGAAGGGGAGCAGAGGAACGTCGATATCGATCGCGATGGCGGCGATCAGCGCGTTCAGACGACGGATCTCGGCATCCGCAGCCGGATAGCCGTTGTTCCACGGAAGGACGTTGGCGACCAGGACGCGCAGGCCGAGCGCTCGTCCACGCTGCAGCATTCGACGAAGGTTCTCGCCCGCGTCGGCGACCGAGCGTCCCTGGGCGATGTCGTTGATGCCACCCTGGACGACGAGCACGTCCGCCGCCTGGGCGCAACCGTCGAGCCGCCGTGCGATCTCGTCCGTCCGCTCACCGTAGACGCCGCAGTTGCGGAACTCGAGGCGCGGATCGGCCGCAGCAGCCCAGAACTCGTACTGGCTCTCGGGATCCGCGTCGCGCGCGCGTCGCTTCTGGTTCGGGTCCCAGCCCGGAGAGCCTGCCGTGATCGAGTCGCCGAGGGCCGCGACGACGATGCGTGGGCCGGGCACGGCTCGACATGCTAGGAAACGCCGGTCGTGGATACTCGGATCACAGCGATCGAGGATTCGTCGCTCGTCCTTTCGACGGGACGAGTCAAGCCGCGCTCGGCGTTCTCGGTCGGCGATCCCGACTGCGACACGCTCGGCTTCGTGTTCGAAGGAACAGGCACGCTTCTCCTCGGGCACCACAGGGACGCGCTCGGCCGCGGCAACGCCGTCCTCGTCCTGGCCGGAGAGGAGGCAACCCTGGTCGCCGACAGAGAGGGGCTGGCTCTCATCGTGGTCAGCGTGGGGCCCGACGCCGACCGTCACGCGCCGCTCGGTGAGCGTCAGCGAATCGTGCGGCTGGCCGAGCTCGGCTCGGACGGCGCGACGGGCGGACGCTCTTTTCAGGTTCTTTTCGGGCCCCACAACGGGTCGACCAGGGCGACGCTCTTCGCCGGCTTCGTCCCGCCAGGGAAAGCACCGTGGCACTACCACCTCTACGACGAGATCGTCTGGCTACCCGAAGGCCCAGGTCGCCTCCACATCCACGAGACGACGCGGGAGCTCAGGGCGGAGTTCGCGTTTCGGCTGCGCCCGCGGGAGGTGCACATCGTCGAGAACACGGGCTCGAAGGTGATGACGGTGATCGGGGTCTTCACGCCGGCAGGGAGCCCATCCGCGGCCTACCTGGCTGCCGACGCCGCAGCCGAGTACCGGTCCGCCGGCTAGGAGCCACCGTGCCGCTCTCGATCCCGGTCGTGTGGACGGAGGCCCACCGTATGCACGATCCGGACGTCGGGATCTGGATCGGCGTCGCGATCCCCGCGGACGAGGTCCCGTCGCGCGCGGAGGCGATCCGCTTCACGCTCGAGGACGCCGGTGCATCCGTCGTCGACACGGAGGTCCATTCGGACGATGCGGTCCATGCGGTGCACGACCCGGCGCTCGTGTCGTTCCTCCGGGAGGCGTGGGCCGACTGGAACGAAGCCGGCCTTCCCGCCGACCCGGGTCAGGAAAGCGTGGTCGGCTACATCTTCCCCCACCCGGGTCTCCTCGCCGGAGTCGAGGCACACGAGCCGGTGGCGACGTCAGCTCGAACCGGTGCGTACTGCTACGACACGATGACGCCGGTCGGCCCGGGCACCTGGGAAGCCCTGCGTGGAGCGGTCGACGTGGCCTTGACGGCCGCAGATCGCGTCCTCGCAGGCGAGCGCGCCGCATACGCCTGCTGTCGCCCTCCCGGGCACCACGTGACGCGAACGACCTTCGGAGGCTCCTGCTACCTGAACAACGCGGCGATCGCGGCGCAGTACCTTCGCGATGGCGGCGTCTCCCGTGTCGCGGTGCTCGACGTCGACGCACACCACGGCAACGGCGCGCAGGCGATCTTCTGGGAGCGCGAGGACGTGCTCACCGCCTCGGTCCACGTGGATCCCGCCGCGGGCTGGTTCCCGCACTTCCTCGGCTTCCTGGACGAGCGAGGAGCAGGAGCGGGCGAGGGCTCCAACCTGAACGTGCCTCTCGCTCCGGGCTCGGGGGACGACGCGTGGCTCGCAGGGATCGACCGGCTCGTCGACGCGGCTCGCAGGCACCGGAGCGAGGCGCTCGTCGTGCCCCTTGGTGTCGATGCAGCCGCCGGCGACCCGAACTCCCCGCTCCGGGTGACCGAGGAGGCCTTCCAAGCGGCCGGAAGGCGGCTGGGAGACCTTGCACTGCCAACAGTCCTGGTTCAGGAAGGCGGGTACGACCTCACGACGATCGGCTCGCTCGTGCGCGCGACACTCGAGGGATTCGAGGAAGCAGGCGGCTAGCGCCCGCGCGAGTCTTGCAGCGTTCGGTAGAGAGCGAGTGCCCACCAACGCCACGCCGTTAAGACGAATAGCGCGAAGGCGGCGATGATCGCCTCCGCCGTTCCGAAGGAGAAGTCGGTCACCAGGTAGACGACGCCGGTGAAGGCGAGCGCCATGGCGACTGAGCCCGCGATCGCCTCGCGGTTGCCCTTCTTCAGCATGAAGTCCTTGTCGCCTTCGCGGAACCGAAGGCGATGATGGGCAGCCGGAGCGAGGAACAGGACGAGCGCGATCGCGGTGCAGGCGAGCGTTGCGTAGTGAACGTAGCGCTGGGAGTCGGTGAGGCGTCCGAACTGGTCGGTGAACTGCACCACGAGCAGGAAGCCGAAGAGAACCTGGGCTCCGGGAATGAGCGAACGGAGCTCCTGAAGCAGCTCGTTGTGCTCCCGGCTAAGCCGCTGGTTCGGCGTCTCCTGATCCTGCTCGGCCTCGACCTCGCGCTCGCTCATGCCATCCTCGTCAGCCATTCGCTCAGCCGTACGATGGCACGAGCATGCCCGAGACGAGGGAGTTGCGTCGCCCGGTGCTCCTCTACGACGGCGGATGACGGTTCTGCCGCTGGGCGGCGCGGGTCGTCGTCCTTCTCGATCGGCGTGGCGAGCTCGCGCTTCTGCCCATGCGTGACGAGGCTGCGGCGGCGCTTCTCGAGCCACTCCCCCATCGGGAACGCTTCTCGAGCTGGCATCTGGCGCTCCCGGACGGGACGCTGACCGGACGGGGAGTGGGCTTGATCGCGCTGCTCCGGTCGATCCGGGTCACCCGGGCCGCGGCGCGGCTCCTGGACGCCGTCCCGGACCATGTCCTCGACGCGCTCTACGACGTCGTCGCTCGGAATCGAAACCGACTCGGGCCCCTCGTGCCGAACGGGCCGGCGCCGCGACGGTTCCCGTAGCCGTTACATCTCGCCCCTGAGCTCGGTGCGGACCTCGCGCAAGCGAGCGGCCTCGACGGCTTCGGAGACGACGAGGATCCCGATCACGACCGCCAACGTGACGATGGCGTCGGCGCCGTCGAGGAGCACCGCCACCACCACGGCCGCAGTGCCAGCGAGAATTCGCTCCCACGCGATTCGCCGGAGGACTCGAAACCGCGCGAGAACGAAGCCGAGCAGGAAGATCGCGACGCCGAGGCCGAGGGCCCAGCGCCCAGCGTCCGACAACGGGTCACGGGGATGCTCGAGCGTCTTCTTGGCTGCAACTGCGTAGAAGATGATCCCGAGCACCATCGGGTAGTGGAAGAAGGTGAAGACGTCCCGCGCCAGGGGGCCCCGCGCGGCCGGAGGTGCACGACGGAGAGCTCGCGCGAGCCCCGTGGCGACGAAGTCGAAGTACGCCCACCACAGCGCGACCACACCGGCGAACCCGATCAGGACCGAGGTTGCGAAGATCCAGTCCCGCTCGAGGCCGGAGGTTCCGATCCCGATCGCGACGATCGACTCGCCCAACGCGATGATGATGATGAGCGCGAAGCGCTCGGCGAAGTGCAGGGGCGAGACACGCCATTCCGCCCGGGCGACCGTGAGCGTTCCGACGACGTCGATCGACAGCGAGGCCAACCAGACCCAGGCTCGGAGGTCGCCGTCGACGAATCCGCCGGCGAGCGCCACGACAGCCGCGGTGAGGAACCAGGGAGAGAGCCGGAACACGGCCCGGAGGTTCCCGGGGTCATGGCGGACGCCCCAGCCGAAGAGCGCCGTCTGGAGGACGCGGATGACGAAGTAGGCGACCGCGAACCAGGACCCCTCGTCCTGGTACGCATCCGGGACGGCCAGCGCCGCGAAGAACCCGGCCGCCATCGCCGTGAACACGATCAGCCGCGTCACGGTGCTCTCGATGTCGATCGCGTCGGTCATCCACGTGTACGCCGACCACGCCCACCAGACCATCGCGAGCACGAGCGCGGACCGCGCGAAACCCGCCGCGCTCGTGTCCTCGAGGATGAGAGACGTCACCTGCGTGAACGCGAAGACGAAGACGAGGTCGAAGAAGAGCTCGAGATAGCTCGTCTTCCGTTCCTCTTCGTCCGGTGTCGGTTCACCGGCGAGGGGCGCGACTTCGGTCACGGTTGGCGGTCCTCCGCTTTGCTCGGTACCCGAAACAGGTTGCCGTCGTGGCGTCGCTCAGGCAGACGCAACCTCTCGGGCAAGTGAGTCCACCGAGAGCGGCGAGCCGGATGCCTGCTCCACGAGGTGGTCCCAGCGGATGGAGTTCCCTGGCGCGAAGAGCTTCTCGCCCAGGACCTGTCCCGCCTCGGGACGATCGACGAGCCCACCGGCCGCCGCGACGAGGGCGTCACGCACCTGGGACGCGACGATCGCACCGTAGAGATACGTGTGGTAGTAGACGGGTGCGACCGCGATGTGAATCTTGGCGGCCCAGTCCGGCGCTTGCCGACCGGGTGGAGGCGAGACGAGCTGGTATCGGGAAACGAGCTCCCACCAGGCGCTGTCGAGATCCGCGTCCGGATCGGCGTAGAGGGCCTGCTCGAACCCGGTCATCACGAGCACCCAGCGCGCAAAGACGAGCAGCTCGGCAGCCTGCGCCGCCCGGAGCCGTTGAGCGAGCTCCTCACCCGCGTTCGAATCGAGCTCCAGAATCTGCTCCAACCACTCCCGAGTGCCGGCAAGCGCACCGAACATGAGAGCCGAGGCCTCGGTCGTCACGAGGTGGGTGCTGCGAAGGAGCCACGGCAGCTCGTCGTCGAAGCCGAGGTCGTACACCCCGTGGCCGAGCTCGTGCAGCATGGTGTTGGTCCAGTCGTGGTTGTCGATCACGTTCGCGAGCACGCGGACGTCGCCGGCTCGGTCGAGGTCGATGCAGAACGCGTGCTGGCTCTTCCCCGATCGCGGGAAGAGATCGCTCCGCTCGAGGATCCCAGCGACGTCGAATCCAAGGCCTTCGAACGTCCGCTGCGCGAGCGCGACGACGTCCTTCCCACGGAAGAACGGGTCGAGGTCGACTGCCCCCTCCGCCGGCGGATCCTGGAAGAACGGGTCCGCGTAGTGCCAGGGACGTAGGTCCGAGACTGCGCAGCCGAACCGTCGCGCAAGCTGCGTGTCGAGCGCGTCCTTCCACCGCGCGAACGGCTCGGCGGTTGCCGCGTCGGCATCGGAGAGCGTCCCGAGCAGCTTGTCCTCGCGAAGCTCGTCCGTGGCGAGCGACAGCGCAAACCAGTCGCGGGCGCCGAGCGACCTGGCGGCTTCGTTTCGCAGACGCGCGAGCTCACGTACGTCGTCGGCCACGGCCGCGCCTACCGTCTTCGACGCCTCCCAGGCCTCCCGGCGCTCGTCCGAGTCGTCGCTCGCGCGAAGGATCCGCTTGATCTCGTTGTCGTCGACCTCGGTGCCGCGAACCGTTCCCCGATGCCGCGAGAAACGGCCTTCGACCACGGACTCGAGCTCGACGATGCGCGCGCGGAGAGAGTCGGCGATCTGGTGCGGCAGCATCTGGTCACGGAGTAGGTCGAGCTGGCGCCGGACGAGCGGCACGCGGTCCACGCTTCGCGCCGCTTCGACAGCCGCGTAGAGGTCGCGGTCCGCCAGTGCGTCCGAGCATGCAAGCTCGGTCTCCATTCGTCGCCGCTCGTTCTCGTCAGTGGCGTCGACGCTCGCGTCCCACCAGGCGAGGTTGCGCGCCTGGACGAGCGGGCGCAAGGTTTTCTCGGCCGCCTCGATCAGCGACACGGCATCGGTCATCGGGCCGGAGAGGCCCCCAGCAGCTGAGGCGCCCGGCTGCCCTCGCCCAAGTCGAGGAGGGCGCCCTCGATCCGCCCGGTCATCGAGCGCGAGCATACCGGCGTGGGCAAGGCCCGCGTGCGCTTCTTTCTCCCTGGAAACCAACCACTTTTCTCCACACGTTCGGGCGTGCCGCGGGAACCATGTCCCGGAATGCGCAGAGGCCTCAGACCGCTGCTCTGCGAGCTCCACGCCCACACCAGCTGGAGTGACGGCGCCTTGACGGTCACCGAGCTCGTCGACCTGCATGGACAGAGCGGATTCGACGTCCTCTGCGTGACGGATCACGTGGTGCGAGACGACGACCCGTGGCTCGAGGCCGAGGGCCGGCGGTTCAGATCGCTGGTCGAGCGTGACTGGGACTCGTACCTGACCGAGATCGAGCACGAGGCCGCGCGAGCCTGGAGGACCTACGGCATGCTCGTCGTTCCGGGCGTCGAGCTGACGTTCAACCACGACGAGCCCGAGCGAGCCGCGCACGCGGTCGCGATCGGGCTCCGAAGGTTCGTCTCCGTCGACGACGGGATCGCGGAGGCGATGGCCACGGCCGCCGAGGCCGGCGCCGCGCTCGTCGCGGCGCACCCGTACGACGGCGAGCCCGCACTGAAGCCTGGCCGCCTCACGCGGCGCTTCGCGTGCGATCCGGGACTGCGCAGGCTCGCCCATCGTTTCGAGCTGTTCAACCGAACGCAGCTCTATGGCTGGGTCGCGGAGGTAGGCCTGCCCGTGGTGGCGAGCGGAGACTTCCACCGCCCCGAGCACCTGCTCGGATGGAAGACGCTCCTTCCCAGCCGGCACGACGAAGCTGCGGTCGTCGACTACCTGCGCTCACAACGTCCCGTGTACCTCGTCAAGCTCGAAGCAGATACAAGACTGCTCGCGGCCTAGACGCATCTAGAGTCCGGGCTGTGGCGATCGCGGACCACACTCGGACGCTGCCGTGGAGCTGGTACACGGATCCGGCGGTCCTGCGGCTCGAGCAGGAACGGATCTTCAGCCGTTCCTGGCAGTACGTGGGACATCTCGGGGATGTGCCCGAGCCTGGGTCGTTCATCGCGACCCGCGTGACCGACGTACCCGTCGTCCTGGTGCGGGATCGCGACGACACGCTTCGTGCGTTCCTGAACGTTTGCCGCCATCGCGGCTCGATCGTCTGCGAAGGGTCGGGCACGCGCGAGACCCTCCAGTGCCCGTACCACGCGTGGACGTACGGCCTCGACGGAAGGCTTCTCTCAGCGCCCCGCCTGACACGAGAGGGGGGGATCGAAATCGAGGAGCTCGGTCTCGTTCCCCTGCGGCTGGAGACGTGGGGGCCGCTCGTCTTCGTCAACCCCGACCCCGAGGGAGCGCCTCTCTCGGAGCTCCTCGAGGACTTGCCGGAGCGGATCGCCGCCGCGGGGATCGACCTCGACGGGCTCCGCTTCCACCTGCGCGCGGAGTACGAGCTGGAAGCGAACTGGAAGATCTCCGCCGAGAACTTCCTCGAGTGCTACCACTGCGCCGTCGCCCACCCTGGGTTCTCCGCAGTGATGGACGTGTCGCCGGACGGCTACCGCCTCGAGACCAACGGTCGGCGGATGAGCCAGCACAGTCCCCTGCGGCCGACTCCCCGCGGAGGCTACGACCCCTACGGCGCGGTGGAGCGCGGCCAGTTCCACTTCCTCTTCCCCGGGACCGTGATCAACGTCATGCCCGGCCGGCCGAACTTCTCGATCGGGCCGATCGCCCCGTTGACGCCCGAGCGCACCTACCGCTTCCTCGACTACTTCATCGATCCCGACGCCGAGGAGGGGTGGATCGAGGAGGCGCTGGCCTTCGACTTCCAGGTGGGCGACGAGGACCGTTCCCTCGTGGAGCGCGTCCAGGCCGGCGTGCGATCCGGGCTCATCGCGGAGGGACGGCTGATGCCCGAGTCCGAGCAGCTCGTCGCGCACTTTCAGTCGCTCGTGCTCGACGCTCTTGCCTGAAGAACCTCGAGCCCTTCACCCCTACCTCATCGGGCAGTATCTATTGTCGCCGCACCGAAAGAGGAGGGAATGAACGTGCGTTCGAGAGACAAGCTCGTTCTCATCGTGGCAGTCGTCTTGGGCCTCGGCGCCCTGTCGGCTGGAATCGCCGTGGCGGCCGCTGGCGGTGACGCGACCGGCCCGACCGTCGCCTCGCAGCAGCCCGCGGACGACACGAACGAATCCGGGGAGGCAAACGACGACAGCGGTGCGGCGGACGACGACGAGGCGGCGGACGAGTCGGGCGCCAACGACGAGTCGGACGGATCGCTGACGGGCGACACGGCCGCGAACGCCTCCGCTGCAGCCCTGGCCGCGACAGGCGGCGGCACTGTGCTCGCCGTCGAATCCGACGACGGAACCGAAGGCTACGAGGTCGAGATCCGCAAGACCGACGGCAGTGAAGCCGAGGTGGAGCTCGACCAGGACTTCAAGGTCGTCCAGCGCGCCGAAGACGACTAGCGCGCTCGGAGCATCCTGAAGAGCTCGCCCCTGGCCTGAAGAAACGCGTCACCGCCCGCGCCTCAGACGTTCACCTTCTTCATTCGAGAGCGTGACCTCGCGGATACCCACGGGCCTGCGTGCCCGTGCGATGACTGGTCCGACCCACGACCAGAAGGGGAGGACATGAAGCGAAGACGAACGATCTCGCTCGCCGTGCTCGCGGCGGTCGCTGCGTCGATGGCAGCCACGGCCGCGCTCGCGGACACGAGTATCAAGGACTACGTGGTCCCGGTCGGGGACCACTACGAGGTCGACGCGCTGCTCAGTGTCGGCGATGAGGTGCCGTGGTCCGGTGGATCCGGCCAGTACCGCATGGTCGGCATTCCCGACGGGCTCGGTGCGCACAAGAACGCCGACGGAACCTCGACGCTCTTCATGAACCACGAGCTCGGCTTCTCCGCCCAGTCCGAGCCCGTCGTCGGCGGACCCAAGAATCGCGGTGCAATCGTCTCCAGGTGGATCCTCGACGAGGACGGAAACCCGATCTCCGGGAGGCGCGCCTACGACACGATCTGGAACGAGAACCAGCTCGCCGGGCCCGCCCCCGACGCGACCAATGTCGCCCAGATGCCCCGGCAGTTCGGGCGCTTCTGCTCGGGGTCGATCGCGGGACCGGCAGAGGGCTTCGATCGCTACATCTACTTCGCGGGTGAGGAGGTCGGGGCCTCTGAGTCGTTCGACGGCCTGGGCGGGCTCACCGTCGCGATCTACGACAACGAGCTCCACACGCTCCCGAAGCTGGGCCGTTTTCCCTGGGAGAACACGCTCGTCCAGGCGAGGCCCGGAAACCGCACGGTGATCATGGGGCTCGAGGACGGTCCGGCTGCCCAGGACCCGCTGGTGACCAACAGCCAGGTGTACATGTACGTCGGCAAGAAGGAGCGGACCCAGGGCGCGAGTGTCCTACGGAGAAACGGCCTGGACAACGGGGAGCTCTACGTGCTCGTCCCCGAGAACCCGGCAAAGTCCGATGAGCTTGCGTTCACCGGTGGCTCGATCGACGTCGAATGGGCCCTGATCCCGAACGCGGGGGCTCTGTCCGAGACCCAGCTCGAGGCGGCATCCGACGCGGTGGGTGCGTTCAGGTTCGCACGCCCCGAGGACGGCGCATTCGACAAGCGTAAGCGCAACCAGTTCTACTTCGTGACGACGGGGGACGCAGCCGTTCCCACGGACACGCTCGGCCGGTTGTACTCGTTGCAGCTCCATCCCGGCGACCCGACCAAGGAAGCCGAGCTGAGGATCGTGTACAGCGCCGACGACGTGATCGCCGCCGGCGGCGACATCGCGATCAGCCCGGACAACATCGACACGAGCCGCCGCTACCTGATGATCAACGAGGACGGAACCGGAGCCAGCCGTCCGGTCATGGCAGCGAAAGGTCGCGACGGATCCATCTGGCGCTTCGAGCTCGACGACGACGGCGTCGAGGTCTCGTCGAGGCGGCGAGTCGCACAGCTCAACCCACCCGGGCGTGACGGCGTCCCCGTCGGTGCCGGCATCTGGGAGACGAGTGGAGTACTCGACGCTTCGTCGCTGTTCGGCCCGAACACCTGGCTCTCGGACGTCCAGGCCCACTCGCCGACCGCTGCGCCCGGAGGGAGCACGGTCACGGTGGAGGACGGGCAGCTCTTCCTGCTGAGGCCAGGCGACTAGCGGCAAGGTCCAAAACGAAACCACGCGGACGCGGAGCGGCCGCCTTTAGGGGTGTTGCGCGACCGGAATCCGCGCGTCAGCGGATTCCGGTCTTGCGCCGGCATCGAGCGCAGCCCCGCTCACACCCGTTCACCAGACGGTAACCCCATGAGAGGTTCGTGCCGATGCATGATGTCGTTATGGCAACCCGCGTACGCAGCGAGCCGTCCGAGCGCCTGCTCAACCGTGAGCTCTCGCTCCTGGACTTCCACTCACGGGTGCTCGAGCTCGCGGAGGACCCCTCGCTACCCCTCCTCGAACGGGTCAGGTTCTGCTCGATCCTCGCCTCCAACATCGACGAGTTCTTCCAGGTGCGTGTCGCCGGCCTGCTCGGGCAAGCCGAGTCGGGATTGGCGATGCGCTCGCCCGACGGCTTGACGCCGCAGCAGGCGCTCGCACGCATCCGCGAGCGCGTCCTCGAGCTGATCGCGCGCGAGTCCCGTACGTGGAAGAAGGAGCTGCGCCCCGCACTCGCGGCCGAGGGAATCGTCGTCGGTGGGATCGAGGACTGCGGCGAGAAGGAGCTCAAGCACCTCGAGCGCCATTTTCAACGGGAGATCTACCCGATCCTGACACCGCTCGCGGTCGGCCCCGGCCAACCGTTCCCCTACATCTCGGGCCTGTCCCTCTCGCTCGCCGTCTTCGTCGCCGACCCGGAAACGGGCGAGGAGCGTTTTGCGCGGGTGAAGATCCCCGAGGCACTGCCGCGGTTTCTGGAGATCGGCGGACGAAGCCTTTACGTCCCCCTGGAACAGGTGATCGCACACTTCCTGCCCACGCTCTTCCCAGGGGCCACGATCGTCGAACGTGCCGCGTTCCGCGTCACGCGGGACGCCGACTTCGAGGTGTCGGACGACGCCGACGACCTGCTCGAGGCCGTCGAGAGCCAGCTTCGGAAGCGCCGGTTCGGCGACGTGGTCAGAGTCGAGGTCAGCTCCAGGGCGTCGGACGAGATGGTCGAATGGCTGACCCGCGGTCTCGGCGCCGACGAGACCCAGATCTATCGGATCGACAGCCCACTCGACCTCTCCGAGCTGAGAGAGCTCGCCGCGCTCGATCGACCGGACCTGAAATACGAGCCGTGGATCCCGGTGGTGCCGCCTCGGTTCGAGGCCGCGCAAACCGAGTTCCCGCGCATCTTCAGCGAGATCCGACAGGGAGACATCGCGGTCCACCAGCCGTACGAGTCCTTCCGAGGGAGCTTCGAGGTTTTCGCGCAAGCGGCAGTGCAGGACCCGAACGTCATCGCCATGAAGACGGCGGTCTATCGCACGAGCGACGACAGCTCGCTGGTCGGGGCACTCATCGAGTGCGCCGAGGAAGGCAAGCAGTCCGTCTGTCTCGTGGAGCTCAAGGCCCGGTTCGACGAGCGCCGGAACATCGAATGGTCGCGCGCGCTCGAGCAAGCGGGAGTCCATGTGGCGTACGGCTTTCCCGACCTGAAGATCCACGCCAAGATGACTCTCATCGTCCGCCGTGACGGCAGCAACGTGCTGCGCCGCTACGTGCACATCGGCACCGGCAACTACCACGGAGCAACGGCCCGGCAGTACGAGGACTTCGGGATCTTCACGGCCGATGAGGAGATCGCAGCGGACGTCGCAGACCTCTTCAACTACATCACCGGTTTCGGCCGACCGCAGCGTTTCCGGAAGCTCCTCGTGGCACCGTTCACGCTCCGCAGCGGTCTGGTCGACGAGATCCGCGCCGTCGCGGCGGCTGCCGAGGCCGGAAAGCCCGCGAGCATTCGCCTGAAGGTGAACCACCTCGTCGATTCGGGGATCGTGGAAGAGCTATGTGCCGCCTCGCAGGCCGGAGCGAGCATCGACGTGATCGCCCGATCGACCTGCGCGCTGCGTCCGGGCGTCGAGGGGCTGTCGGAGAACATCCGGGTGCGCTCGATCGTCGGCCGGTTTCTCGAGCACAGCCGCATCTACGCGTTCGAGGCGGGCGATCGAAGCACGATCTACATCGGAAGCCCCGACCTGATGCAGCGAAACCTCGATCACCGGATCGAGGTGCTCGTTCCGGTCGAGAATGCCCGCATCCAGAAGGACGTGCATGCGATCCTGGACAGCGCGCTCGCGGACGACACGAATGCGTGGATCCTCGGCCCCGATGGCGCCTGGACTCGCGCGATCCCGGGCGACAAGCCTCACTCGCACCATGCGACGATGATGCGACGGGCCCAGGCACGCGTCCGGCGCCGGACCCGAGTGCGCCGTGCTCCCTAGCAAGCCGACTCGAACGCGAGAGTCAGGCCCGTGATCGTCGCGATCGTCGACATCGGCTCGAACAGCGCGCGCCTGCTCGTGGCCTCGGTCGGCGACGACGACGACGTGAAGCAACTCCACCGCGAACGTCACTATCTGCGCCTCGGCGACGACGTCCACAGCCTGGGGCTGATCGGGCCGGACAAGTTGAAGGAGGCGGGTCAGGTCGCCAAGCGCTTCGTGCGCATCGCCCGGAAATCGGGGGCAGAACACGTGGAGACGATCGTCACGGCGCCTGGTCGCCAGGCAGCGAACGGCGAAGAGCTCGTTTCCCTGCTCTCGGACGCGACGCAGGCTCCTGTGATCGTGCTGTCCGGTGACGAGGAAGGCCGTCTGGCATGGGAAGGAGCCGTCGCCCGGATCGAGAGGCCGCCGGAAGTGGTCGCGGTCGTCGATCTCGGGGGTGGATCCTGCGAGCTTGCCGTGGGGACGCCGAAACATGGAGTCGCGTGGGTGAGGTCGGTCGATGCGGGCGCACTGCGCGTGACGCGTGCCTACCTACGCGACAACCCGCCCGATCCGGCCCGCATCGTTGCCGCACGCGGGGAGATCTCCCGCCTCGTCGCCGTCTTCGAGCCTCCTCGCCCCGACGCGGCCCTCGTGGTTGGAGGAACGGCGCGCGCGATCGCGCGCATCGTCGGCCGACGCCTCAGTGTGGACCGATTGGAAGGCCTCGTGGACGAGCTCGCAGGCGTCCCTGCGGAGACGCTGGCCGAGCCCTACGGCATCACGCCAGAGCGTGCCCATACGCTCCTCGGCGGGACGTTGGTGCTCGCCGCGACCGCACGGAGGCTTGCCACGGATCTCGAGGTCGGCCGGGGCGGGCTACGAGAGGGCGCCGCACTCGCGCTTGCACGAGCAGCCGCAGCGGCCGCATAGGGCGGCCGCGTCGCCAGACGTCGAATCCAGCTTAGGCTGCGCGCCGCGCGCGCTCGGCCGCCCGTAGCTGCTCGCTGCGGAGCTCCAACAGCTGAGCGACGTCTAGCGTGTGCCGCCAAAGATCGCTCAGCAGCGGCCCTCCATCGACGGGTAGCGCGGCAACGACGTCCGACTCGACCTCGGCGACGAGGACGAGACCTGTCGGAAGCCGCCTCTCGCTGAGCTCGGCCAGGCGGGTCAGGTCACCGAGGTCGGCTGCTCTCGCAGGCCGAATCGTGACCTTGGGGACGCGCTGCCCGGGCAGTCCCGCGGCGCGTGCGGGCGAGTGGCCAAGCGAGCGAACCAACCCCCGGATCCGGCCCGGTCGCCGATGGTCGGGACGGTCGAAACGTGGCCTGCGCGCCTGGAGCTCATGGACCTCGCGCTGGAGGGTCTGAAGATAGAGGTGCACGGCGGACTCGATCATCTCTCACTCTCTCTCAGTGGGTTGCGATTCCAGAGTACGGCTGGAGACGCACGCCCGTGTGACCGTCCTGTGGCGGTCTGGAGGTAAGGCGTGAAGCGCCTTGTCCGCGAAGCGGACCAGTGGGAGGGGGGCTGGGGAACCGGGAGGTTCCCCAGCATCCGCCGGCCCGGGCTAGGCGTGGGCCGCTCGCTGCCGGGCGCGCTTCGGGCTCGACGGAGGCGGGAGGTACGCGACGGGGACCCACCGACGTCCCTTCCGCTCGAGCAGCCAGGCACCGCCCTTCTCGCACGTCACCTCGCCGTCGAAAAGCCGCTCGATGACCTCCCGGTGCGTGCAAAGCAAGGTGTCCGCGGGAAGCCCGCGGAGCAGCCTCAACGCGTCCCGCCTCGATGCGTCCGGCGCGAGAGCCTCACGACAGTCGATGCCGAGACCGCGGGCCTCGGCGAGGGGCTCAACCGTCTCGACGCAGCGCGAGTGCGGGCTCGTGACGACTCTTTCGAGCGTATAGCCGGCGAGCGCCTCGGGCAGCGCGCGTGCGTCCGCGCGGCCGGCTCGGCTCAGAGGGCGCGCGCGATCGAGCGACGGCGCCGAGCGCCGCTTGCCTGCGCGAGCATGTCTGAGCAGCAACATCCGATCCCACCCGAGCCTGAAGCCGGATTGTCGAACTCCGGCACGCTCAGGTCAAGCCGTCCGGGTCCCCACCAAGGGCCGGCACGCTTCGAAGCAGTGCAATGTCGCGCTCATACGTGAGCAGCCGGCTTGCCTCGTCCATCGGCAGCCAACGGGCCTCGTCCACCTCGTGGTGGAACGCGAGCTGCCCTCCGATCGGCTCCATCAGCCAGTAGCGCACCCGCTTCGGTCGTCCGTGAGAATCCGCATACGACGTCGACGGAAGCTCCTGACGCAGCGTGCAGACGAGTCCGGTCTCCTCCTCGACCTCGCGCCGGGCGCAATCCTCGTCCGACTCTCCCGGTTCCACCTTTCCCTTCGGAAACGTCCAGTCTCCGTATTTGGGGCGATGCACGATCAGGACCTCGGGAGATTCCGCCCCGTCCCGGACGACGATCCCTCCGGCCGCTCGCACGACCGTGTCCGCTGACTGCCCGCGCATGATGGGCTCTCAGAGTAATCAGGGAGGTGGAGAGCGCGTTCGGGCAATCCGGTCTACCCACGCCGCCTTGAATGTCTCTTGACATACATCGATATCGATCAATATATTGAGGCGTCTGGTCGCGAGACCTCGAGTTGGAGGAGGCAGATACATGAGTTCCGCAACCGCAGATGCGCTACGTGAGGAGGTACGGCGCCGGTATGCCGAGTCTGCACGAGCCGTGAGCGAGGGCGAAAGAGGGAGCTGCGGCGGCGGCTCGTGCTGTAGCGGTGACGGAGGTTCGTTCGGCGACGAGTTGTACGGCGCCGCCGACCGCGCCGAGCTGCCTGCGGCAGCGGCCCTTGCCTCGCTCGGATGCGGCAATCCGACCGCGGTCGCCGATCTCCGCGAAGGCGAGACTGTGCTCGATCTCGGTTCGGGAGGTGGCATCGACGTCATCCTGTCCGCCAAGCGCGTCGGACCGACGGGAATCGCATACGGGCTCGACATGACCGACGACATGCTGGCACTCGCACGCCGCAATGCCGAAGAGGCCGGAGTCCGGAACGCGATCTTCCTGCGTGGTCTGATCGAAGACGTGCCGCTTCCCGGGGACTCGGTCGACATCGTCATCTCGAATTGCGTCATCAACCTGTCGGTCGACAAGCCGGCCGTCTTCGCGGAACTGGCACGTGTGGTCAAGCCGGGCGGGCGGCTCGGGATCTCCGACATCGTCGCCGAAGACCGGCTCACGCCCCAGGAGCGAGCCGAGCGGGGATGCTTCGTCGGGTGCATCGCCGGTGCCCTCTCGAAGGGCGAGTACGAGGCTGCACTTGGCGGCGCGGGCTTCGACCAAGTGTCGGTCGACTTCACGCACCAGGTTGCCGACGGCATGCACGGCGCGATCGTCAAGGCCGTCAAGCCGGGAAACCCTAGCGGGCGGTCCGAAGCGGCGACTCGATCGCTTCCGGTCGCCGCCTCTTCGACGAGCAGCTGCTGCTGAGGCGCCCCGCGCGCGAAAGACCGGCGTGGATGTCGGTCACGATCGCGACCCGCTCGCTCATCGATCCTCCTCCCGCCGGGTCAGGTCTGGGGGTTGGTCGCGTCGGAGCGCACGAGCTGATATGCCAGCGCCCCGAGCGCTGCTCCAAGGAAGGGCGCCGTCAGGTAGATCCAGAGCGAGCTCGACTCGCCAGAAGCGATAGCCGGCCCGAGAGAACGAGCCGGGTTCATCGACGCGCCGGAAATTGGCCCTCCCACAAGCGAGCCGAGCGCAATCGTGCCTCCGATGGCGATCGCCGCTGCCTCTCCCACCGCGCGCGTGTCGGTGGCCACCGCCATGACGACCAGGAGCAGGATCGCGGTGAGAACGACCTCCCAGAGGAAGGACTGGGCCTGTGAGCCAGACGGCATCGTCGCACCGACGCTCGCTACGTCGCCCAGCGACGCGCGCAACACCAAGGCCGCTGTCGTCGCGCCCACGATCTGGGCCGCCCAGTAGGCGGGGACGTGTCGAGCCGAAAAACGCCGGCTCAACGCGAAGCCGAGCGTGACAGCAGGGTTCAAGTGCGCTCCCGAGACGTGGCCGAAGGCGTACACCATCGCCATGATCACGAGCCCGAAGGCGAGCGCTACCCCAACGGTGCCGAGACCTCCACCTTCGGCGTCCACCATGATCGCGCCCGCGCCAATGAGCACGAGGACGAACGTCCCGAGTGCCTCCGCACCGAGAGCGCGGACGAAGGCCGGATCCAATTGCGTCAGGCCGGAACGGCAGCGGATGGTGCGATCAGCAGATCACCGATCCGTTCCAGCACGCCGGGCGTGAGGGTGTAGTACGCAAACGTCCCGCGCTTCTCGCGCTGAAGCAAGCCCGCCTCGACCAGCTGCTTCAGGTGGTGGCTCACCGTCGGCTGCGCAATCCCGAGGGTCGGCTGGAACTCGCAAACGCAGACGGCCTCGCCGTCAGCTTGGAGGAGCACGTTCAGGATCCGGAGGCGGTGCCGGTCGCCGAGCGCCTTGAAGAGCCGCTCGAGCTCGATCGCCTCGTCGGCGGAGAGGGACTCGCCCGCAAGTGGAGTGCAGCACTCGACCACGGGAAGCGACCTCATGCCCTGATTCTATCGACCCTCATCGATGTCTCATGTCGATCGCCACATATTCACCACAATCGATATTGACCCCTGCCGATGTATATGCGACGATCGCCCGAGAATGACATGACCGAGATGCTCGATCCCGTCACTCGACAGCACGTCGAGAAGGCCGCCGAGGCCCTGCAGGACGAGTTCGCCGGTACCTTCTCCCGGGAGACGATTGCGCGCTTCATCGCCGAGTCCGTCGATCTGCTCGGTGAATCGAAGATCAACGTGTTCGTCCCCGTGCTCGCCCACCGCTTCGCCCGCGAGCGGCTGAAAGCACTTGGCCAGTCCGAGGGTCTGATTCTGAAGGAGCAGCCCGAGGTGCTCTTCGTCTGCGTCCAGAACGCCGGCCGGAGCCAGATGGCCGCCGGACTCCTCACGCTGCGCTCGGACGGTCTCGTCGGCGTGCGCTCCGCAGGCTCGGATCCGGCGGAGCGCGTGAACCCATTGGTGGAGGAGGCTATGTCCGAGCTCGGCGTCGTCCTCGGCGAAGCTTTTCCGAAGCCGCTCACGGATGAGGTCGTGCGCGCGGCGGACGTCGTCGTCACGATGGGATGCGGAGACGCGTGCCCGATCTACCCTGGGAAACGCTACGAGGACTGGCAGGTCGCGGATCCCGCCGAGGCATCGTCGCTCGAGGAAGTCCGGGACATCCGGGACGAGATCGATACGCTCGTCCAACGCCTGCTCTCCGAGCTCGAGCTGCCCGTCGCCGACTGACGGTCTCTGCACAGGGAATCCGCTCACGCGGCCTGTCGCGCAAACTGAGAGGCGGCCCTTGCGGGCCGCCTCTCTGGGGTCGGTCGGATGGATGGATAAGACGCGCGGTGACTAGCCCTTCTTCGACGCCTTCACTGCGAGGATGAAGTTCGTCTTCGCGCGCTTCAGCTGCGTCTTGGTGAGCGACACGAACCGGGCACGCTCTGCGATCTTCACTTCGTTGTCGAAGATGTAATCGAGGAACGCCTGCACCTCGGTGCGCTTGAACGACGAGCCCTTCGCATAGATGAAGAGCGGTCGTGAGAGCGGCTTGTAGGTGTTGCTGTGAACCGTGTTGACGCCGGGTGCAACGCACGCTTCCGTCTTCGGGTTGCGAACCTGAACCGCGTTTAGCCGGTTCTGATTCTCGGTGTAGTAGGAGTAGCCGAAGTACCCCATTCCGCCGCGCTCACCGGAGACACCCTGGACGAGCACGTTGTCGTCCTCGCTCGCCTGGTAGTCGGTCCGGCTCGCCCGTGCCCTGCCGTTTATGGCCTCGGTGAAGTACTCGAACGTTCCCGAGTCCGTTCCCGGGCCGAAGAGCTTGATCGGAACGTCGGGGAAGCCGGCGCGAACGTCCTTCCAGTTGTTGACCTTCGAGCCGGGCTCCCAGATCTTCTTGAGCTCGGCGACCGAGAGGCAGTTCGCCCACGTGTTCTGCTGGTTCACGACAACCGTGAGCGCGTCGTTGGCGACGGTGAAGGCGCGCCACGACCCGATGTTGTTCGTCTTACACGCCTGCGCCTCGCTGATCCTCATCGGGCGCGAGGCATCTGAAAGGTCCGTCTCGCCCTTGCAGAACCGCTGGAAGCCGCCGCCTGTGCCCGAGATCCCAACGGTGATCTTCACCTTGCTCGCGCCGGCGCGCGAGAACAGCTCGGCCGCGGCAGTCGTGTACGGACCAACTGTCGACGAACCATCGGCGGAGATCGAGCCACTCAGCTTCTTCAGGTTGTACTCCGGGCCTGCCCCGGTTGCGACGGACACGATCGCGAGGCTTGCGATGGCTCCCGCCATCACCATGACGCCGCGGCGCCAGACTACGCGCTTCATCCTCTTTTCAGCTCCTGTGTCGATTGCAATCCTGAGCCGATCGTGGCCGCACGGCCGCAAGGGGTGGGGTGCGAGCACGTGAAGAGATGGTGGCGATGTGGTGAAGGCGCGGAAGGCGTCGTCAGGAAGGCCGCGGAGGGGATCTGACGTACGGAGAGGTTCCAGCTAGACCCAAGAGGCGCTAGACGAGGGGCTGTACGTCGTGCGAGGCGTCGGTGAACTCGCGGAACTCGCCGGTCACGAGGAACGCGGTTTGCTCACCGATGTCGACCGCGTTGTCGCCGATGCGCTCGAAGCACCGCGCGACCGTGATCTGGCGCATGCCCCACTCGAGCGCCTCGGCATCGTGCACGTAGCCGAGCACCTCGGAGAAGACCTGCCGGTTCGCCCGGTCGATCAACTCGTCGAGTTGATGCAGCGCACGCGCCTGCGGGACGTCGCGAGTGGCGAACGCTGTGAGCGACACCTTCACCATCTCTGCGCACCGCTCCCCCATGTCCACCAGGCCGTCCACGACGGCCTGCCTCGTCCCGAGATGGCTCGAGAGCTTCGTGAGCTTGGCGATCGTCACGCACTGATCCCCCATCCGCTCGAGGTGGAGGCCCGAGTGGAGGATCGCGAGGACGAGCCGGAGATCGCTCGCGACCGGAGTCTGGCGCGCGAGGACGAGCTCCACCTGCTTCTCGATCGCCAGGTACCTGTCGTCGATCTCGTCGTCGAAGGCGATCACCTCGTCGCACAGCTCCACGTCCTGCGTCCGAAGCGCATCGATGACTCCGCGGATCGATCGCACGACGATCTCTCCGGCTTCCTGGAACCCCGCCTCGAGGGAGTCCAGCTCCTGCTGTAGTTCGATTCTCATCCGAACCTACCTGTGACGTAGTCCTCTGTTCGCTTGTCGGAAGGCGTCGTAAAGATCTTCGTCGTCGTGTCGTACTCGACGAGGACGCCACGGCGCGCACTCCCGTCCTCCGCGACGACGACGCTGAAGAACGCCGTCATGTCGGCGACACGCGCTGCTTGCTGCATGTTGTGGGTCACGATCACAATCGTGTACTCGCGCTTCAGCTCGTGCATGAGGTCCTCGATCCGGGTGGTCGAGATCGGGTCGAGGGCAGATGCAGGCTCGTCCATAAGGATCACGTCCGGCTCGACGGCAAGCGCGCGCGCGATGCACAGGCGCTGCTGCTGCCCGCCTGAAAGCCCGAGCGCGCCGTCCTTGAGGCGATCCTTGACCTCGTCCCAGAGCGCCGCCTGGCGAAGGGCGCCTTCGACACGCTCGTCGAGATTGCCCGGCATGTCCAGGACTCGCGGCCCGAACGCGATGTTGTCGTAGATCGACTTCGGGAACGGGTTCGGCTTCTGGAAGACCATCCCGATGCGACGCCGGATCTCGACCGGGTCGATGTCCGACCCGTACAGGTCGGCACCGTGGTAGAGGACCGTGCCCTGCACCTTGGCTCCGGGAATCAGGTCGTTCATGCGGTTGAAGCAGCGGATGAACGTGCTCTTCCCGCAACCCGAAGGCCCGATGAACGCGGTGACGGTGTTCCGGAAGACGTTCAGGTTCACCTCTTCGAGCGCCGACTTCCCGCTGTACGAGACCCCCAAGTCGGTGACCGAGAAGACCTTCGCTCGCCGGTCGATGTCGTCTCGCGAGAGAGCTCCTCGGGAGGCCTCGGCGATGCGGTTGCTGTCGATGTGCGGCGTCTCCATCTGCGTCACTTGCCTCACCATCTTCGTCGGTAGCGATTACGGAGGAAGATTGCCACGGCGTTCATGCTGAGAACGATCACGAGCAGCACGATCGCGGCCGCCGCAGCAAGTGTCTGGAAATCGGCGTCGGGCTGCTTGGTCCAGTTGTAGATCTGAATGGGCAGAGCCGTGTACTCGCCGAGGATCGTTGGGTCGAACGCGACGAATACGACGGCGCCGACCATGAGCAACGGAGCGGTCTCGCCGACCGCCCGCGAGAGCGCGAGGATCGAGCCAGTCGCGATACCGGGGATCGACGCCGGTAGCACCTGCCGCCAGACCACCTGCCACTTCGTGGCCCCGAGCGCAAACGCTCCCTGTCGGATCGAATCGGGGACGGCACGAATCGCCTCGCGCGAGGCGACAACAACGGTCGGCAGCACGACGAGGGTGAGGATGAGGCCACCGGCAAGGACCACGCGTCCGATGCCGATGCCGCGAACGATGAACGCGAGCCCGAGGATCCCGTAGACGATCGCCGGCACGGCTGCGAGATTCTGGATGTTGACCTCGATGAGCTTGTTCCACCAGCGCTCGCGGTTCGCATACTCCTCGAGATAGATCGCGGTGAGAACTCCGATCGGCACTGAGAGAACGAGCACCAAGAATGCGAGATACAGCGTGGCAAGGATCGCCGGTCGGGCTCCTGCTTCCTCCGGCAGTGTCGAAGGCGGGTCGCTGAAGAGCTTCCACTCGATCGCGGGCCAGCCGGTGACGATCGTGTCGATGAGCAGGACGGCGAGCGTCCCGAACGCGACGAACATCGAGAACAGCATCGCGGCCTTGAAGAGACGGTTCTTCCACGCACGACTCCCCCGGCTCGGCTCCTCGGGCGCGGGCTCGTAGTCACGTTCGATCGGGGGCTCCAGCACAGTCATTCGTAGATCTCCCGGTACTTGCGGACGAGCCGAATCGAGATGAGGTTCATGACGAGCGTCATGACGAAGAGCGTGAGCCCGACCGCGAAGATCGTCTTGTACTCGGTCGACCCTGTCGGCACGTCCCCGTTTCCGGTCGCGCCGATGAAGGCGGTGATGGTCTCGATGGGCTGACGCGGGTCGCCGGTGATGTGAGCCAGCTGGCCGGCGGCGATGAGGACGATCATCGTCTCGCCCACGGCACGCGAGAATCCGAGGACGTAGGCCGCGATGATCCCCGATACGGCGGCAGGGAGGACGATGCGCGTCGACACCTGTAGCTTGTCGGCGCCGAGTGCGTAGCCGCCCTCGCGCAGGTCACGAGGCACGGCGGCCATCGCGTCCTCCGAGAGCGACGCGATCGTGGGGATCAGCATGACCCCGAGCACAAGGCTTGCGGAGAGCGCGTTGAAGATCTCGACCTGGAGCCCGATGTCACGGAGGAGCGGGGTCACGAACGTGAGAGCGAAGTAGCCGAGAACGACGGTCGGGATTGCGGCCAGGATCTCGAGGATCGGCTTCAGGAAGCGGGCAGCACGCTGGTTCGCGTACTCGCTGAGATAGATCGCGACTCCGAGCCCCAGGGGAAACGCGACCAGCGCCGAGATGAGCGAGATCATGATCGTCCCCACGACGAGGGGGAGGACGCCGAACTCTCCCTCCAGGAACAACGGTGTCCACGTCGTGCCGGTGAGGAATTCCCACGGGCTCACCTCGCGGAAGAAGTCGATCGCCGGCATGAGGAGAGAAAGGACGATTCCCACCGTCGTCAAGACAGAGATCGCGGCGGCGATGAAGAGGATCAGGTGGACAAACTGCTCTCCCCAGCGAATCTTCTTCCGCGGAAGGACAACGGCCGGCTGGCCGACGACGACGTCTTGCGACGCCACTAGCCCGTCCCGCTTTCGAACTTGGCCTGCTGCTCGGCGATCTGTGTGTCGCTCAGGGGAACGAACCGCGCAGCCTCCGCGATCGACTGCTCGTTGTCGAGCATGTACTTGACGAAGTCGCGGACGTCCTGGTTGTCGTCGAACGAGCTCTTCTTGACGTACACGAGCAGGGGGCGCGACAGCGGCGTGTACGTTCCGCCCTGCGCGGTCTCGACGCTTGGCGCGACGCAACCGTCGCCGCCGTCGACCTCGAGCGCATTGAGCGCGTCCTGATTCTCCTCGAAATACGAGAACCCGAAGTAGCCGAGACCCCCTTTCTCGCCCGAGACGCCCTGGACGATGACGTTGTCGTCCTCGCTCGGTGAGTAGTCCGTGCGGCTCGAACCCTCCTCACCCACGATCACACCCGTGTAGTAGTCGAACGTTCCGGAGTCGGTCCCCGGACCGAACAGCTTGAGCGGCTGATCCGGGAACGACGGGTCAACCTGGCTCCAGTTCGTCACCTTCGAGCCCGGTGCCCAGATCGCCTTCAGCTGATCGACAGTGAGACACGACGCCCAGTCGTTCTCCGTGTTGACGACGTTGGTCAGCGCGTCGGTAGCGACTCGGAACTCGATGTACTCGATGCCGTTCTCCGCGCAGATCGCCTGCTCATCGGCGTCGATCGATCGCGAGGCATTCGACATGTCGGTCTCGCCCTGACAGAACCTCTCGAACCCGCCGCCGGTCCCGGAGATACCGACCGTCACGTCGACGCCGCCAGCGGCCTTGAAGTCCTCTGCGGCCTTGGTCACGAACGGTCCAACGGTGCTCGAACCGTCGGCGTTGATCGCTCCGCCGTCTCCGCCGCCGCAGCCTGATCCAAGGAAGAGCGCCAAGAGCGAGGCGAGCATGGGTATAGAGGCCGCCGTCTTCATAGATCCAGTCTTTCCCGGACGATTATCTCACCGGGGAGTCGGGTGGTGAAGATGCAGTGAAAGTCTGGATAACAGACTATGCAGCGGGGAACACACAGCGGATCTCGAGACCCTTGCCGCGACCCCCGTGCGCCTCGATGCTTCCGTCCGCCTGCGTAACGACGTGCTTCACGATCGCAAGTCCGAGCCCGGTTCCGCGCGAGGCCCGGGCTCGGTCGGAACGGTAAAAGCGCTCGAAGAGACGCGCGAGCTCCGACTCTTCGACGCCGATCCCGTCGTCTCGTCCGGCGAGTACCACCGCGCCTTCGACCTCCCTTTCGACCGCAAGCGTGAAGGTGGCGCCGGGTCCCGCATACCGGATCGCGTTCTCGGCCAGGTTGCGCACCACGACACGGAGCATTCGGGGACGGATTCCGAGCTCGACCTCGGAATCGCACTCGAGCCGAAGCCCCACTCCCGCGCGATCGGCACGCTCCTGCAGCTCGTCGAGGGCCTCCTCGAGAACTGGTCGCACGGGCGTCGCTCCCAGCGCGACCACACGTGCTCCTGACTCGAGCTCGCTGAGAAACAGAACCTCGTCGATCAGCTCCGTGATCTGGACGACCTCGCCTGACGCCTGCTCGACGAGCGCCGACACGTCTTCGCCCGGCAGCGCCGCTGTCTCGAGCAGTGTGAGGAGACGCGCCAGCGGGGTCCGCAGCTCGTGCGAGACCGCCGCCGTGAATCCGGAGCGCAGCTCTTCGTAGGCAGCGAGGTCGCCTTCTCGGGAGAGGTAGACGAGTCGCTCCCGGCGCCCGTCCACCGAGTACGAAACGACGAAGGGAATGACGCCGCGCTCGCCAGTAAGGAGATCCGGGGGAAGGAGCTCGCCCTCGCGGAGCCCGTCGATCGCCTGGCGGGCACGGCGGCTGGCCATGAGAACACGGTCGGCATCGTCGACGACCACGATGGCCTCACGCGACTCTTCCACGAGCGTGCGCCCCCGAATCGAGTCGACGTCCATGCAGACTCGTTCTAACAGAACGCTTGCGCTTCGCTTTCGTTCGGCACACGGTGCCCAAACTCACATGTCCGTCAATCCGACCGTCCCCTACTGAAGGAGAGACGGCATGAGGCTGAAGGCACTCGCGCTCACAAGCGCCGTGGCAGGAGCGCTCGCGCTCGCGGGCGTTGCGACGGCCGCGGTGATCATCGGCACCCCGCGCGACGACGGGCTGCGGGGAACCGAGCATGGAGACGAGATTCACGCGCTCGCCGGCGACGACCGGATCTACGCGCACGACGGAAATGACGACGTGCGCTCGGGGTCGGGTAACGACGGAGCCCGGGCCGCGAACGGCAACGACCTTGTCTATGGCGGTCGCGGCAGCGACGTCGTGGCCGGCGGGGACGGGAGCGACCGGCTGTACGGAGGCTCCGACTCGGACATCGTACTCGGCGGCGACGGCGCCGACCGAGCGGCCGGCAACAGGGGCGACGACGCCGTCTCCGGGAACGACGGGCCGGACTCGTTGTTCGGCGGCTGGGGCGCCGACCGTGTCTTCGGGGAGTCTGGAGACGACGTGTTGCACGCGTTGGCGCCCGACGGCCAGCCGGACCTGCTCAACTGCGGCCCCGGGAGCGACAGGGCATTCGTGCTTCGCTCCGAGCGGCCTCGGACTGCGCTCGTGAGCTGCGAGGAGGTCGAAGTCGTCGAGGTGCTGACGGCCGACCAGGAGGAGGGTGAGAACGCGGACGCCGACGCCGAGGCGGACGCGTAGACCGTCGAGACTGGCCGAGTCGAGACGGGTCCAAGAAAGGGGCCAAGTTACAACTTGTAACTTGGCCCCTCTTCAGGGCATGTCCGAACCGAACGCCGTAGCGTCCGACGTGACGCCGGCGTGACGACGGGACCCGGCGACGAAGGAGCCGCGGGCGGCCGGTGAGCCCGATTTACTTCACCACCCGGTTACCAACCCCTAACCATTCCGCGGCCCCGATGTCGCCACGGGTCGCCACTATCTTGTGGTCAGATGGCGAAGGTCCTGATCATCGAGGACGACGAGATCATCGCGCGCGGGATGGCCCGCCACCTCGAAGCCTCGGGGTTCGACGCGGTCGGTGTCGCCAACGGCGAGACCGGGCTCGCGCGCCTGCGCTACGAGCGACCGGACGTCTGCGTCCTCGATCTCATGCTTCCTGGGATCGACGGTTGGCGCGTGATCGAGCAGGCCCGCGCGGAGGGGATCGGAACTCCGATCGTCGTCGTCTCGGCGCGGGGCACCGAGCACGATCGGGTGCACGCGCTCGAGATCGGCGCCGACGACTACCTCGTGAAGCCGTTCTCGATGAAGGAGCTCGCGGCACGGGTTCGCGTCGCGGCCCGCCGCGGCGTAAGTGACGCCGAGCCCCGCCGCGGCGATGCGATCGTGATCGAGGAGCTTCGCCTCGATCCTGACAACGTCCAGGCGTACGTCGACGGCGAGAGCGCGGAGCTGACCCCGACGGAGTTCCGCCTCATCTACACGCTCGCGCGCGAGCAAGGTCGTGTCCTGACGCGCGACGAGCTCCTCCAGCGCGTCTGGGGACGCCGGGCGACGCACCGCGACCGGACCGTGGACGTCTTCGTCCGCAAGCTTCGGGAGAAGGTCGACCGCCAGGCTTCTCGCCACGCCTTCATCCACACGCGCTACGGCGTCGGCTACAAGCTCGAGGCTCTACCCAAGTAAGGGGACCGGCCTCAGACAGCCGGGATCGGTGCTCCCTGGCGCTCTTGACCCGTCCGGCGTACGGGCCGGGTTTGGGCGGCAACCGCTTGGATCGTGAGAAGGTAGGCGTCGGTGCAGCCCGCGACCATCGTCTTCTTCCCCGAGGGCGCTTTCGGTCCGACGAACAACTGCGCTGGGATCGGCCAGGTGCTGCGCGAACGCGGCCATCGCATCGTGTTCATCGTCGAGGAGTCCTTTGCCGGCAATCTCGAAGCTCAGGGGTTCGAGGAACGGCTCCTGCGGCTGGGCCCGCCGCCTCGTCTAGAGGAAGAGCCGGGACAGTTCTGGAACGACTTCATTCGCGAAACTGCCCCCGTCTTCCGTAAGCCCACGATCGAGCAGCTCTCCGAGTTCATCGTCCCGACCTGGGGCGCGCTGTGTGACGGAGCGCGATACGTCGACGAGCGCTTGCGCGCGATCTTCGACGAGCTCGAACCGGACGTCATCGTCGAGGACAACGTCGTCGGCTTCCCGGCAATTCATCGGGCCGGCACGCCATGGGTGAGGATCGTGTCCTGCAACCCGCTCGAGCTGAAGGACGAGGCGATCCCGCCCGTCTTCTCCGGCTATCCGGCAGGAGACCGGAGCCGCTGGGCCGCGTTCCGCGAGGAGTACCGCCGCGCGAGCGCCGACCTGCACGCCGAATTCTCGAGCTTCTTCGTCGAGCGCGGAGCGCCGCCGCTGCCCGAGGCGGACTTCATCCATCCGTCGGAGTGGCTCAACCTCTACGTGTATCCCGCCGCTCTGGACTACGAGCGAAGCAGGCCGCTCGCGCCGACCTGGCATCGGCTCGAGACCTGCGTCGGGCGGTCGGACAGTCACGTCGCGTTGCCGGAGCACATCGCCGAGGGGGACGGCGGGCTCGTCTATCTGTCCCTCGGGAGCCTCGGCTCCGCCGACGTCGAGCTCATGAGACGTCTGGTCGAGGTGCTGTCGGCATCACCACACCGGCTCGTCGTCTCCAAGGGCCCCCAGCACACCGAGTACGAGCTCGCCGCCAACATGTGGGGCGAGGAGTTCCTCCCCCAGCCGGCGATCCTGCCGCTCGTCGACGCCGTCATCACGCACGCCGGAAACCACACGACGACCGAGTGCTTCCACTACGGGAAGCCGATGATCGCGCTGCCGCTCCTCTGGGACCAGCACGACAACGCACAACGCGTCGCGGAGACGGGTTTCGGGTTCCGTCTCGCCACGTATTCGTTCGAGGAGACCGAGCTCACGACGGCGATCGACACGCTGCTCGGAAACGACGAGCTGACCGAGCGGATGGCGGCAATCGCGGCCGCGGCCCAGGCGTCGCCGGGAACCGAGAAGGCGGCAGGCCTGATCGAGCGGCTCGCGCAGGAGCGCGCGCCGATCCATCGCTAACGCCCGCCGGACGAACGCTTCGAAGAGGCGGAGCCCGGTCGCTCGCTTCCTCAGCGCGACACGAGCTTTTCCGTGACGTCCCCGCTCGAGTCGTCTGCGTCCCACTCCGTGCTTCGCTCGAAACCGCGGGTGGCATACCAGACGGACCATGCGACGAGCGCGATGGTGAACGGGACACCGGAGGCGATCTGGACGGCGACGAAAGCGCCGATGCTCTCGCTCGCAAGGACGACCATACGGATCCCACTCCGCGCGAGCAGATAGACGCCCCATACGATCGACTCGATACCGAACACGCGGCGGTACGTCTGCGATGCCTTGACCTCGGGCGGGAACGGGTACCAAGCGTCGGCGAAAACTCCCGCCAGTGGACGTCCGATGATCGCCGAGCCGATGTTGGCGACCCCCCAGATCGCGCTCACGAGCACGGGTTGGGCCAGGTAGACGACGGCGCTGTCGGCGACAAGCCCGATCACGGCCTGCACAAGCACGAACGTGACGGAGACGAGTGCGAGCGCACCTGCCCGCCCCCGCCGGCGTTCATACAGGTCGAGCGCGATCCCGACCGCACTCGCGAGCACGATCCCGACAACGAGATTCCCCAGCTTCCAACCGAGATAGAACGCGGCCACCGGCCCAAACGCCTCGCGAGCGAACCGAGGAGCACCGGCCAGGAAGATCGAGCGAAAGCTCGGCTCCGGAGGGTCACGCTGGCTGAGGTCCGCAATCGTTGCCGGCCCGGCGTTCAAGACGGCCTCCGTCGCGGCGCCGGAGAGCCTCGCGTCAGTGGGGAGCTCTTCCGCTCGATCAAGCCCGCCTGCACGACACGACGGAGTCCATGTCGCCGGCGAGCGGCGTCAGGCGACGGTCCAAGTGTCGCCGGAATGGAGCAGCGCGGCGAGGTCGCCGTCGCCCGACTTCTCGCGCGCCGCCTCGAGCTGCTGGTTCATCAGGTCGTCGTAAACCTCACGCTCGACGCTGCGGAAGACCCCGAGCGGCACCGCGCCATCGGTCTCGAACGTGATCCGCGACAGTGCGAACGCGAGGCTCGCCTGGGCGTGGCTCGCGTCGTGGACGAGGAGCGAGTTCTCGCCCGCTTCCGCGACGTCGACCACACGGAGGGAACCGTCCGGGTACTGGACGACGCCTTTCTCGCCCTCGAGCCCGAACCGGATCCGCTCGCCGCTCTCGAGATAGATCCGGTTCTCCTTGTTCTCGCGGACGTAGTCGAACGCGCCATCGTTGTAGATGTTGCAGTTCTGGAGGATCTCGACGAACGCCGATCCGCGATGTCTCGCGGCCGCCTCCAACACCTCGGAGAGACCCCTCTTGTCGGTATCGATCGCGCGAGCGACGAACGACGCCTCCGCGCCGATCGCGATCGAGAGCGGGTTGAACGGGTGGTCGAGCGACCCCAGCGGAGTCGACTTCGTCACCATGCCGAGCTCCGAGGTCGGCGAATACTGACCTTTGGTCAGCCCGTAGATCCGGTTGTTGAAGAGGAGGATCTTCAGGTTGACGTTCCGGCGAAGAGCATGAATCAGGTGGTTGCCGCCGATCGAGAGGGCGTCGCCGTCGCCGGTCACGACCCAGACGGAGAGGTCCGGGCGTGTGGTCGCGAGCCCGGTCGCGATCGCGGGCGCTCGCCCGTGGATCGAGTGCATCCCGTAGGTCTGCATGTAATACGGGAAGCGGGCGGCACAGCCGATCCCGGAGACGAAGACGATCCGCTCCCGAGCGAGCCCGAGCTCCGGCATGAAGCCCTGGATGACGTTGAGGATCGCGTAGTCCCCGCACCCCGGGCACCAGCGGACCTCCTGGTCCGACTTGAAGTCCTTCGAGGTCAACTGGACGAGCCCACCGCCGTTGCCCTCGCTCATGAGTCCACCATGGCCGTGATCGCCTCTTCGAGCTCCACCGCCCGGAACGGGCGGCCTCGCACCTTGTTGTAGCCGGCTGCGTCGACGAGGAACTCCGCCCGAAGCAGCATCCGCAGCTGGCCGAGGTTGATCTCCGGGACGAGCACCTTGTCGTAGCGGCGCAGCACCTCTCCGGTGTTGCGCGG
The DNA here is from genome assembly GCA_963761485.1 of uncultured Actinomycetes bacterium. Taxonomy (GTDB): domain Bacteria; phylum Actinomycetota; class Thermoleophilia; order Gaiellales; family Gaiellaceae; genus GMQP-bins7. The sequence continues at coordinate 86,422 of CAVXGP010000005.1, forward strand.
GAACGGGTTCAGGTAGTGGAGATGCGCGTGCGCGACCTTCCGGCCGGTCTGGCGGACGCGGCGCGCAGCAGCTCCGATCGCCCCGTACGTCGAGCCCCAGCCGACGACGAGCGTGGCCGCATCGCCGTCCGGATCGTCGACCGTCAGCTCTGGGATGTCCGAGGCTATGCCGGCGACCTTAGCCGCCCGCAGCCGCACCATCAGGTCGTGGTTCTCGGGGTCGTACGAGACGTTTCCAGTCTCGTCCTCCTTCTCCAGACCGCCGATCCGGTGCTCGAGACCCGGTGTGCCCGGGATCGCCCAGGGTCGTGCGAGCGTCTCGGCGTCGCGTCTGTAGGGGAGGAAACGATCGCCGTCGTTCGGAGCCGTCGTGAACTCGGTCGAGATGTCGGGCAGCGAGTCCACCTCTGGGATGCGCCATGGCTCCGACCCGTTCGCGAGGTAGGCGTCCGAGAGGAGGAAGACCGGCGTCCGATACTTGATCGCGATTCGGGCAGCCTCGATCGCAGCGTCGAAGCAACCGGAGGGAGTAGAGGGCGCCACCACGGGCACCGGCGACTCCGAGTTCCGGCCGAACATGACCATGAGCAGGTCCGCCTGCTCCGGCTTCGTCGGCATCCCCGTCGAGGGGCCCGCACGCTGGATGTCCACGATGACGAGCGGAAGCTCGAGCGTGACCGCGAGCCCAACGGTCTCCGACTTCAGAACCACGCCTGGCCCAGCCGAGGTGGACACGCTGAGCGCGCCGCCGAAGGCAGCACCGAGCGCGGCTCCAGAGGCTGCGATCTCGTCCTCCGCCTGGAACGTGCGCACACCGAAGTGCTTGAGGGGAGCAAGCTCCTCCAGCACGCCCGACGCAGGCGTGATCGGGTAGGCGCCGAGGAAGAGCGGCAGCCCGGAGAGCTTGCTGGCCGCGATCAGACCGTAGGACAGCGCCGTGTTACCCGAGATCTGGCGATACGTACCGGGCTCGAGCTTGGCCGGCGCCACTTCGTAGGAGACCGCGAAGTCCTCGGAGGTCTCGCCGTAGTTCCAGCCCGCCTTGAACGCCTTCGTGTTCGCCTCGGCGATCTCGGGCCGGCGGGCGAACTTCTTCTCGATGAAGTCGAGCGTCCCCTCGGCCGGCCGGTGGTAGAGCCACGACATGAGCCCGAGGGCGAAGAAGTTCTTCGAGCGCTCGGCCTCCCGCGAGGTGATCCCCTCGACGTCCTTGAGCGCTGCGACGGTCATCGACGAGAGCGCAACCTCGTGGACGTGGAAGTCGCCGAGCGACCCGTCCTCGAGCGGGTTCGCCTCGTAGCCGGCTTTCTGCAGGTTGCGCTCGGAGAAGGCGTCGGTGTTGACGATGACCGTCCCGCCCTTGAGGAGATCGGTGAGGTTCACCTTCAACGCGGCCGGGTTCATCGCCACGAGCACGTTCGGCTGGTCGCCGGGAGTGAGGATGTCGTGGTCTGCGAAGTGGACCTGGAAGCCCGAGACGCCGGGCAGGGAGCCTGCCGGGGCGCGAATCTCAGCCGGGAAATCGGGCAGCGTCGCAAGATCGTTCCCGAAGACCGCGGTCTCGCTCGTGAAGCGGTCCCCGGTCAGCTGCATGCCGTCACCCGAGTCGCCCGCGAAGCGGATGACGACCCGCTCGAGCTGCTCGACAGGCTTTACCTTGGCGATACCTCAGGTATAGCTGACGAGGCGGCCCTTCGGAGCGGAGCCGGGTGAGAGCACGGTCGCGCTATCGGGGTTTCCGCGAGCCACGTCGTCGCGCGACCGAAATCGGCGAGCAGATCTCGGTCTTGCGCAGAGAAGCGAAACCTGCACTCGCAGATTCCGCTCGTGCAAGAACGGGTCAGCCGAGGCGGTAGACGATGCGGCCGCGCGTGAGGTCGTACGAGGAGAGCTCGATGCGAACGCGGTCGCCGGGGAACACACGGATCCGATACCGCTTCATCCGTCCGCCCATGTACCCGAGAGCCTCGTGCCCGTTGTCGAGCCGAACCCTGAACATGCGACTACGCAAAGCCTCGATGACCTCGCCTTCGACTTCGAGCTTCGCTTCCTTTTCCGCCATACGCCCTCCCTAGCTCGGGTGAGGAGCCGTGGCCGCCGTTGCGGCCACGGCCTCGAATCGGCCGCTCAGGCCGCGGCGATGACGTTCGTCGCCTCGGGGCCCTTGGTCCCCTCGCGCGCCTCGTATTCGACGCGCGCACCTTCGGCGAGGCTCTTGTAGCCCTCACCGACGATGTTGCTGTGGTGCACGAACAGATCCTTCGACCCCTCGTCGGGGGTGATGAAGCCGTACCCCTTGCTGTCGTTGAACCACTTCACGGTTCCGCTTGCCATATGGAAAACACCTCCCTCACCAACTCACGAACGGTACGGGAAGGCGCACGCGCGAACCGAACTCGCTCTGGTTTTGACCCGAAAACCTTAGCAGCCGCGGGCTAATCTGCCTCGGCGAGAAGGCTACGAAGGTCGAGCGGCCGGGTGAACATCTCGATCCGTTCACCATCCTCCGCGCGCCGCCACTCTTCGCGCGGGCGATCACGGTAGAGCTCGACGCCGTTCCCGTCCGGGTCGCGCAGGTAGATCGCCTCGCTGACGCCGTGGTCGGAGGCGCCTTCGAGCTGGATCCCCGCCTCGAGCACACGGCGAACTGTCTGCGCAAGCGTCTGGCGATCCGGAAAACGGACGGCGACGTGGTAGAGACCGGTGTGGCCGGGAGGCGGTGGCGTGCCGCCACTCGACTCCCAGGTGTTGAGCCCGATGTGGTGGTGGTAGCCGCCTGCCGAGATGAACGCCGCCTGGTCGCCCATCCGCGCCTGCTCCTCGAAGCCGAGGACGTCACGCCAAAAGCCGAGGGCGCGATCGAGGTCCGCCACCTTCAGGTGGACGTGCCCGATGTCGACGCGAGGGTCTAGCGCGCTCACGGCGAGACCCTAGCGCCGGGGACGCTCTAGGCGAGGATACGGATGACGAGGGTCCGGGTTGCCGTCGCGCCGAGCGCGTCAGTCGCCTGGAACGTGACGCGATAACGGCCCGCCCGGGTCGGCGTGCCGCGCAATGTTGCGCGCGCTCCGTCGAAGCGGATGCCGCCCGGAAGCGCCCCGCTCTCGATCCTCCATGCCCTCGCCGCGAAGCCCCCGCTCGTGGCAAGGCTCGCGCGGTACGGGAGTCCCACCCGTCCGGATCGGAGCCTGTACGTGCTGATCGCCAGTCGCGGCGCGACGCGGAAGTCCGCCGGATGGTCCGCAGTCCGCCCGTCGCCGTCGGTGACGTGGATCGTCGCGCGGAACCGACCCGCCCTGCGCGGAGTGCCGGCGATCCTTCCATCGTCCGCGAGCGAGAGCCCGGGGGGAAGCGCCCCAGCGGTGAGCGACCACGAGTAGGCGTTGGTGCCGCCCGAGGCCGAAAGCTTCGCTGCGAACGGCACTCCGACCTCCGAGCGCGTCGAAGCGCCTGGGACCGCGAAGCGCTTCGGCACGTCGATCGACACGGGCTTCTGGACCGTGATCGTCAGGCTCTTGGTAGCCGCGCGACCGTCGTCGAGAGCAGCGCGGACGACGAATGACGCAGTGCCCTCCATGTTGGGAGTCCCCCAGATGAGCCCCGAGACGGGGTTGAGGGTTAGTCGCGCCGGTAGCTGGCCCTGAGCGATCGACCACGTCAGCGGACAGAAACCTGTGGCCGGCGCGCCGGTTTCGCAGCCGGACGGAGGCGAGAGCTGACCTGGCGCAGACACCATCCGCGCCGAGAGCGTGAGGTTGTAGACCGCTCCGATCGTTCCGGGCCCGGCGCCTTCCGTGGTGATGATGATCCCAGGGTCGACGCCGATCACGAAGTCGCCGTCGGCCTGATCCGAAGAGGTGCACCATTCGGGCCCGCCGTCGGTCGCGCCGAGGTCCTGGGCACGCAGCCGGAAGCTCCAGCGCCCAGCCGTCGCAGGCGTTCCGCTGATCAGGCCCCTCGACGAGAGCGTGAGGCCCGGGGGGAGAGCGCCACCGACAACCGTGAACCTGACGTAGGGCGCGCAGCTGCCGCGAGCGACGAGCTGGACGGAGTAGGGCGTCCCGACGAGCCCGGCCGGACAGACGAAGGGAGGCTGCGGGCTGGGCTCCTCACCTACGGGCTCCTGGTACGCCGCGGGGCACGGGCCTGCGTCGTCGAATGCGAGAGCGCGGGCGGACGCGGCCACCACTCCACCGACGACCGCGACAGCCGCGAGAGCGAGCGCGAAGCCCATGAACCGCGTCGAATTTCGTCCTGCGCGTGTCGGCGCGTCGAGCCCCATGCCTCTCCCCCTTGAACGTTGCGTCTCTCCAAACGTAGTCTGGGCTTCCACCTGCTGCAAGCCTCGCGGCGAATCCGGGTTCGCCGCCGCTATTCCATTTAGCCCGGCCACGACTTACGATCGGCAAGGGAGTGGCGGTACCCGGGCGCGAGCTGGTCACGGAACTGCCGCGGCGTCGGGGTGGGCTGGCCGCGGCGCTGGCCGCTCTGCGGCCACGTCAGTGGCTCAAGAACCTCCTCGTCTTCGCGGGGATCGTGTTCGCCGAGCAGATCGGAGACCCAACCCTCTGGGGGAAGGCAATCGCCGCCTTCGCCGCCTACTGCGCCGCCTCGAGCGCCGCTTACCTCCTGAACGATCTGCGCGATGTGCCGTACGACCGAGCTCATCCCATCAAGCGGAGGCGTCCCATCGCCCGCGGAGAGCTCTCGCCACGCGCCGCCGTCGCGATGGCCACTTCGTTGGCGACCGGCGCGATCTTGGTTGCGGCGGGCCTTGGACGCGGGTCGCTCCTGCTCATGCTCGGCTTCCTCCTGCTCCAGTCGGGATACACGGTCTTGCTCAAGCGGCTCGTGCTCATCGACGTTCTGGTCATCGCCCTGCTGTTCGTCGTCCGCGCAGCTGCCGGCGCGGAGGCCGTGAACGTCCCGATCTCGCCCTGGCTGCTCGTGTGCACGTTGATGCTCGCGCTGCTGCTTGCCCTCGCGAAGCGCCGCGCGGAGCTAGCCACCCCGGGCGCGCGCCCGTCGCCCGGACGACCCGTCCTCGAGCGCTACTCACTTCCCCTGGTCGACCAGCTGATCGCGGTCGTCGCATCCTCGACGGTGGTCACGTACGCGCTTTACACGTTCTTGGGACGCGACTCGAAAGCGTTCATGATTACGATCCCGGTCGTCGTCTTCGGCGTCTTCCGCTACCTCCTGCTCGTGCAGCGAAGAGACGCCGGAGAGGAGCCGGAAAGAGTCCTTCTGACCGATCCGCCGATCATCGCCGCAGTCGTGCTCTGGATCCTCGCGGCGCTGATCGTCCCGGCCGTCTCCTAGGTCACGATGCAGCCGACGGACGAAGCTCTGTATCAGCAGCGGTACTTCGACCTTGCCACGAATCAGTATCCACCGGACGCGATCCGGGACCCGCCACTGCACACCATCCTGGAGATCCAAAGCATCCTGACGCGGCTGGACGGCATCCCGCTCAGAGCGCGAGTCGTCGACTTCGGGTCTGGAACCGGCAGGCTGTCGATCCCCCTCGCGAAAGCCGGCTACTCGGTTCTGGCCGTCGACGTGAGCGAACGATCGCTGGAGATGCTGGCAGCGGTAGCCCGTGACCTCAGGTTGCCGTCGATCGACACGGCGGCCATGCTTCCCTCCAGCGGTGCGTTTCCGGCAATCGTGGGGGCTGACGTGCTCCACCACGTGAACGTGGACGATCACCTCCCGAGGATCCACGAGCTGCTCGGCGACGGAGGAAAGGTCGTCTTCTCCGAGCCCGGAGCTCTGAACCCGGCCTGGTACGTGTATCTGCCCCTGTGCCACGAGCTACGCGTCGAGAAAGGCATCGTCACGTGTACCGCACCCGGCCTGCGCCGGATGCTCGAGCGCCACGGCTTCCGAGACGTACGCGTGACCGGGCTCGGCCTGCTACCGCGCCCGCTCTTCAAAACCTCCATGGCGGCCTGCCGGTGGCACGACCAGGTCGGTAACTGGCCAGTGCTGCGGTGGTTCGCCTATCGCTACGTCGTCGAGGCTCGGAAGCTGACGCCGAAATCGGAGTAGAAGTCGCTTCTGTCATCTCCTGAGGAGAAGTCGGCCATGGTCCTCGGCGCGGCCGGGTTCGTCTCTCTCCTCGTCGCGCAGCGACTGCTCGAGCCGCCACGCGTCTCACTGGCGGCTGCCTGCCTCCTCGTGCTCGGCGTCGTCTGTTGGATGTTGGCGCAGGCGCAGGCGCAGGCCGAGCCGAAGGTCGGCGGCGAGCTCGTCAGGCGGTGCACGGTGGACCCCATCCTCACTACTCGCCCGCTGCTTCTGGCGCTCGCCGTCAGCCTCGCCGCGATCACGTGGCTGGGAAGCTCGGGCGGCGTGTACACGCTGGCGAACGTCCTCGCCTGGATCGGCGCCGTCGGAACGTGGTGCTGGGCCTGGTGGCCGCGCGCCTCGGCAGATCGGGGCCATGCGCCCGTCGTCGCCGGAAGGTTTCAAGGGTTGCAACTCTGGTGGCTGCCCGTCCTGGGAGTGATCCTCGCCGTGGGCGCGTTCTTTCGCTTCGCTCAACTGACGGATGTGCCGTCGGACCCGACCAGCGACCACGCCGAGAAGCTGCTGGACATCCACGACGTGGAGAAGGGCGAGCGCCCGGTTTTCTTCCCACGCAACACTGGTCGGGAGCCCGCGCAGTTCTATGTCACGTACAGCCTGATGAAGGTGCTCGGGCTCGCGCTGAGCTTCGACACTCTCAAGCTGGGCACCGCGCTGATCGGACTGCTAGCGGTTCCTGCTGTCTTCCTGTTCGCGCGCGAGGTCGGCGGTCACGTGGCAGGTCTGTTCGCGGCCGCGCTCTTCGCTCTCTCGGTGTGGCCGGTCGAGACCGCGCGTGCCGGCTTACGCTTTCCGTACGCGCAACTCACCACGGCCCTGGCCTTGTGGCTCCTCTTCAGATTCATCCGGCACGGGGACCGGCGGGACGCGCTCGCTTGCGGTCTTGTGATCGGTGTCGGGCTACACGGCTATACGCCGTTCAGGATCGTGCCGCTGCTCGTTCCCCTGCTTCTCGGCCTTGCTCTTCTCTATCGACGGGATTCGCCGGACGGGCGGCGGTCCCTCATTTTCGGAGGAGGGCTCATCCTGACCACGGCGTTCCTCGCGAGCCTCCCGCTCGCCCGGTATGCGTTCGACCATCCCGACCTCGTCACCTACCGGACTCGAACCCGCGTGGATGGCGATCTGGGCTGGGCGGAAACGCTCTCCGCATTCCTCGAGAACACCTGGAATGCGTTCCTGGCATTCAACTGGAGGGGCGACCCCGGGTCGATCAACGCAGTGCAGCTAGAGCCGTTCCTCGACCAGGTCACGGGCGCGGCGTTGCTGGCCGGCGTCTCGATCCTCGTTTGGCAAGCCGTCGCCAGACGAAGCTTCGTCGCGATCGCTCTGCTCGTCTCGGCCCCGGTCCTCCTAGCGCCCTCGACGATCAGCGTAGCCTTTCCGGAGGAGAATCCAGCGGTCAATCGGCTGGGGACGGCTGCCCCGCTCGTGTTCGTCGTCGCCGCGCTCCCGTTCGCCTTCCTCTGGCCGTCGCTGCCGGCCCGTCCTGGTGATTGGAGGAGTGCCCTCCGGTTTCGATCGCTCGCGTGGGCGGGGACGATCATCTTCGTTGCGGCAGCACTCGGGATGGCCGCCGTGCAGAATCACCACACGTACTTCCGCGAGTACGCACGGCAGTATCGCGCGTTCGTGCCGAACACCCGCGAGATTGCGTCAGCCATGCGGGAGGAGCTCGCACAGGGCATCCCGGTGAACCGCATGTTCGTTCTCGGATATCCCGGCTGGGTCGACGGACGAAACGTCGGATTCGCGCTAGGAGCGCCCGACTGGTACCTGACGAACAACATCGTGCCGGACGAACCCCTTCCTCATGACCTAGGTGGAAGGCCGCTGCTCTTCGTCCTGCATCCAGCGGACACCGTCCGGCGACGCGAGCTCGAGGCGCAGTTCCCGAGCGGGGTGTACAGAGTGGTCACAAGCGAAGTCCCTCGTCACGACTTCGGGCTCTATTCGATCACGCCGCGATAGCCGGCAACCGACAAGCGGCGCGCCCTGTGCGCTCGATGGTTGAACCTCGAGGCCAGCGCGCCAATTGCGACAGCACGCCAACGGTCTCTACGGCGCGAGTGCGATGTCCCGGATGTGGATGTGTGCGGGTTCGCCAGCGTCGATGTCCTCGACCTCGAGCCGAAGCGTGCGGACCAGAACCCGCCGCGGAAACTGCACTGCGACCGCGGCATCGAGAGGCAAGTCGAGGTACCTCGTCGAATGGACCAGAGGCTTCCTCGAACCCATGCGATAGAGCCGCACCTTGAGGGCGAGCCGCAACGAGCCGGTCGTGACGCGCACGCTCTCGATCGCGCGGGGCGCCGAGAACGTCATCTCCACAACAGCAGGGTTCGCCCCGGACGTCCGGGCAAGCGTCGCTTCGTCGCCGTCGAACAGGTCAGCGACCTCGCCGATGTCGAACTCGGAATGTCTGATCCGCACAGTCCTGCCGTCTATCACGACCGACTGCTCCAAGAGCTGCCGTCGCGCTTCGCGCTCGGCGGCGAAAATCGCGTCCGCGGTCGGGGAGTACTCCAGGCGGACGAAGTAGAACCCGTTTCTTCCGTCCGGATAGGGCAGCGTTCGCTCGGTGCGGACACGTGCGAACCGAGGGTCGGCAAGCGTGAGACGGTACTCCTCCGGCGTCATCACGAAGACGGTGCGAGGAGGGAGGTCGAGCCTCTCGGTGCGATAGCCCACGATCGAGTCGAGCCGGACGCGCGGATCGGGATCGAAGAAGCGGAAGATCAGGTCGGTGCCGTTTGCCCACGAGGGAGAGAGCCGAACATCGGCGCCCGGAGACGTGCGCAGGTAATCGTCGATCTCCCGGAAGACGTGCGGCGCGCCCCACTGCATCCCATAGAGGCCGTAGTTTCGGTACCAGGTCGGCCCGTTCTTGAGCGCGTCGGCAAGCATGGCGAAGCCGGCGCCGGCCAGGATGAGGGAGAGCGCGACCGCGACAAGGTCGTAGCGCACTCTCTTCACGACTGGCGTGAGGGCGGCAGCCAGGCCGATGCCGGTCAGCACCGTCGCGGGCACGACGAAGACAAGGACGCGAGGGATCCCGACTGCCGCGATTGCGCCTCCGGCGGGAGCAGCCAGCGCGGAGAGGAGCACCGCGCGATGCGCAGGCGAGCAGATCCTGCGAGCGCAGACCGCGGCACCGAGCAGAGCGAAGGGTGCCGTGAGCGCGAGGATATGCCCGTACCCGCGCATGCGATGCCGGACGATGTCGGTTTCGTCGCTGGGCGAGTACCAGTAGAGCGGATTGAGACCGCGACTGTACTCGTGTAGGAAGAGGCCGAGCTTCGAGGTCACCGGGTCGTCGCGTGCCCAGTACGAGCCGAGTGCCCGAAGGCGATCGGGAGCCTCGCCGGAGTGCGCGAGCTCGAAGCGAACAAACGGAAGCGCCAAGACGAGGACGAGTAGCGCTGCTCCGGCGAGCTGTCGCCGATGCCGCCAGTGACGCCGGAAGTTCGAGGCGAGGAAGAGGACGAGCGTGAGCACCACCACGGGCTGGATCGCCCGATAGGCGTAGAAGGAGAGGAAGGCGAAGACGAGCGCGACGTACAGGTTCCGGTCTCTGCCCTGGACGTAGCGGAGGTAGAAGTAGAGGAACCAGGCATAGAGAGAGACGGCGAGCACCACCTCGAACGCCGTCCGGGTGTGCAGGAACCACGCGGGAGTGATCGCGAGAAGCAGGACGCCGGACCACCAGAAGCGCACGCGGAGGCCGTCCCGCAGGATCAGAGCTACCGCCGCCGAGCCGGAGAGCGCGATCGCGACGGACGTCGCACGCGTGACGAAGGCAGAGAAGCCGAAGAGCGCCCAGCCCGGTACCTGCGCGATGACGCTGAAGAGACTCAGGGTGTAATGCCCTCCGTTGTTGAAGTAAGCGGGGATGAGGGTCCCTGACTCGTCACGGAAGCCGTGGTGGACGAAGTCGGCTGCGGTCACTGTCTGGATCGCCTCGTCCGCGAAGAAGTAGATGGGGAAAGACGTCAGTCCGACGACCCGCGTCGCCAGGAACACGCCTAGCGCGAACGCGAAAAGCGCCGTGTCAAACGAGACGGCGCGGCGAGGCAAAAGCTGGCGGACGCCGTTCACCGCGAACGCGCTTCCGCGGTCCGGGACTCGCAAGACCGACCGGCTCCACCTCGCGCCGCCCCGATCACTGGGATCGCGGCGGCGCGGCGAGCGTCGGATGCCCACGGGGCGCGGCGAGGACGTGCGCCGCCGACGGCACATCTGGGGGCATCTCCAAGCCTCCGAGCATCGCCGTCCGGTATCCGGCCTCCTCGACCGCATCGACGAACTCGCGATTGCGCCCGTGCATCTCGCAGACCAGGATTGGCTCGGAACGGCGGAGGGTCTCTCGCATGCCGTCGACGATCTCGACTTCGTGCCCTTCGGCGTCGATCTTCACGACGTCGGGTGACAGATCAGGCCGGAGCCCCAGGTAGGCGTCGAGCGACGTCGCCTCGACACGAACGAGGCCTTCCCCGCCGCGGGCGCTGCCTGGAACGAGACTGGCTGTCGCCGTATGGCGTGCGTCCAGGACCCGATCCCCGGTCGCATCTGACACAGCCTGCTCGACAACCATCACGTTGGAAAGCTGATTGAGCTCGATGTTCCGTCGCAGACTTTCGCTGTTCTCGGGATGTGGTTCGAAAGCGACCACCGTGCCCGACGTCCCGACGAGGCGTGCTCCGAGGATCGTGAAGAAGCCGATGTTGGCGCCGATGTCGAAGAACACGGACCCGGGCCGAAGGAGTCGCACGAGCGCGTTCTGCACATCCAGCTCGGTCTGTCCGGAAGCCCAGACCGCCGACGTCTCGTCGAAAATGAGGAGGAGGTCCTTCGCCGGGCCTCGGGCGATCGGCACGATCCGGCCGTGGAGCGGACGTGAGACGGTGACGAGCACGCGCCTAAGAAGCGCCGCCAGCGCCGAGTTCGTCCTCAGCTTGTCGACGACAGGTCCCGGCACGGAGTCGAGGACGACCTTGACGAGGCGCGCGAGCACTCCCGCCGGCGATCGTATATCGTGGCCCGCCCGGTGCCGAACCGAGGCGAAGAGGGCCGTGCGCAGAGCGACCAGCGGTGTCTCGTTACCGGAGGCGCCGGTTTTCTCGGGGCGAACCTCGCCGATGCGCTCCTGAGCGACGGCATTCGCGTCACGGTCTTGGACAACCTGTCCCGGCCGGGCTCCGAGCTCAACCTCGACTGGCTTCGAACGCGCCACGGTGACGCTCTCTTCTTCGTTGCGGCCGACATCCGCGATGCGGACGCCGTGGCGAGGACGGTCTCAGGCGTGGACGTCGTCTACCACTTCGCCGGCCAGACGGCCGTAACGGGCTCGATCGACGACCCACGTGCCGACTTCGAGCAGAACGCGCTCGGCACCCTGAACGTCCTCGAGGCTGCGCGTCGGGCTTCGACGAGTCCGGTCGTCGTCTATGCGTCGACCAACAAGGTCTACGGTGCGCTGCCCGGGATGAAAGTCGTGGAGAACGAGACGCGGTACACGCTGCCGGACGCCGAAGCCGGCATCGACGAGCATCAGCGACTCGACTTTCATTCACCGTACGGCTGCTCGAAGGGCGCCGCCGATCAGTACGTCCGCGACTACCACCGGGTCTACGGCTTGAGGACGGTAGTGCTTCGCCAGAGCTGCCTCTACGGCCCACGGCAGATGGGGCTGGAAGATCAGGGATGGGTCGCTTGGTTCGTTATCGCGGCGCTACTCGACCTACCCATCACGGTGTTCGGAGACGGCAAACAGGTGCGCGATCTCCTCTACGTCGACGACGCCGTGCGCGCCCTTCGCTCGGCGGTCGACAACATCCACGTGACTGCGGGCGAGGTCTACAACATCGGGGGAGGGCCCGCGCAGGCGCTCTCCGTATGGCTTGAGTTCGAGCCCGTGCTGGCCAAGGCGATAGCGAAGAGCATCCAGCCGGTGCGCTTCGCTCCGGCTCGAGTCGGCGATCAGCGGGTCTTCTACTGCAACGTCGACAAGGCGCGGCGCGACCTCGCCTGGGAACCGACCGTGGGGGTACAGGAAGGTCTTCAGCGGTTGACCGCATGGATCAAGGCTGCGGAACCGGCGCTCCGCGAGCTCTTCGAGTCGCCTGGTCTCCGCCGTGAGGTGGGCGCGTACGGGGGCGAGCCACGAGGATCCTGATCTCGCTCACCTACTACCGGCCGCACGTGAGCGGGCTGACCATATATGCCGAACGGCTTGCGCGCGGCCTCGGCGCCAGGGGCCACGAGGTGACCGTGCTCGCGTCGCGGCACGATCGCGCGCTCGCTCGGGAAGAGGAGCTCGAAGGGGTCCGGATCGTGCGTGTTCCAGTGGCGCTGACGGTCGGCAAGGGGGTCGTGATGCCGAGGTTCGCGACTACAGCTACGCGTCTCGCACGTCGTCACGACGTCGTCAACCTGCACGCACCCCAGTTCGAGGCGCCCGCCCTCGGCCTCGCGGCCCGGGCTCTCGGCAAGCCCTCCGTCCTGACGTATCACTGCGACGTCCGCCTACCGGGCGGCGCCTTCAGCCGCGCCGTGGAGGGGGGTGTCGTCGCCGCGAACTCCGTCGCCGCGGCGCTGTCACATCGCGTCGTCGCGTACACGCGGGATTACGCGGAGCACTCCACGCTGCTCCGACGCTTCTCCGGGAAGCTGGTCGTGATCCCGCCGCCCGTGGAGATGCCGCTGCCCGACCCTGAAGCCGTCGCGGAGTTCCGTTCGGTGCACGGCGTCGGGCAGGATGGGGATCAGGGACCAATCATCGGCTTCGCCGCGCGGTTCGCGGCAGAAAAAGGGGTCGAGACGCTTCTCGGGGCCCTTCCGATGCTCAGTGACCGCTTCCCCGGGTTGAAAGTGTTCTTCGCCGGCCCACACGCGATCGGGGAGGAGGCCTACCGTCGTCGCCTGGAGCCCGCCGTCGCGGCCGCGGGAGACCGGTGGAGATTCCTCGGCCTGCTCGACCCTGTTCGGGAGATGCCGTCCTTTTACGGCGCGGTCGACTGCGTCGTCGTGCCGAGCCTCAACTCGACGGAGGCTTTTGGCCTGGTGCAGGCGGAAGCGATGCTGTGCGGGACACCCGTCGTCGCAAGCGACCTCCCAGGAGTCCGCGAGCCCATCCGCTGGACGGGCATGGGCGAAGTGGTGCCAGTGGGCGACTCCCGAGCGTTGGCCGAGGGTGTCAGCCGCGTGCTGACCGATCGGGAGCGGTACTACCGGCCGAGGAGTGAAGTGGCTCTGCGGTTCGGGCTCGATCCCTGCCTCGATCGGTACGAGGCGCTTTTCGCAGACGTGCTGACCCGCTGAGGGGTGCCTATCCTCGACGCGACCGACGGGCGAGCCAGGCGATGCGGAGGAGGTCGAGCGCCATCCGTGGCGACGAGCCGATGAGCCTGACCCGGGTGTCCGGGTGGTTGGTCCAGCGGTCGGGAACGTCGGGACCACGCGAAGGCCTTGCTACAACGCAAGCACACAGATCTCCGCGTCGTAGGCGAACCCACGCACCCGCTGCCGTTCGAAGAGGACGCGCGTCGTCTCGAGACGAAAGAGCTTGAAGCCGCACTGGGTGTCGCGAAAGGGCAGGCGCGTCAGGAGACGGAGTGCCAGGTTGAACGCCTTGCCCATGGGCTCCCGATAAGCCGGCCGTCGAGACCGGCATGGGCGTCGAGCATCTGTCCCGTGGCGTCGGTGGACCCGTCGTCGACGATGATCACCTCCGCGAGCCGGAAGCCGGCGTCCCCGGCAACGCCGTCTGCGTCGCGCTCCAGCACCTCGAACAGCCGACCCAGGCGCGGAACTCGTTGTACGCGGGAACGACGGTCGAAAGCGTTTTGCTCTGCCCTTTCGGGTGCGCCGCCCGTCATCGGCGCGACGATAGATGATTGGTCGTCAAGTGCCCCCGGGCCGGAAGAGACCGAGATCACCGCGCGCCCCACTTGCCGTGATCGCGTCGGCCGGGGCGATCGCATGTGCGGTGTCGTTGGTCGACGTCGGCCCCGCACGGGCCGAATCCAACGACGCGCCGTCGTCACGGTCGGCCCAGGTCGCAGTCGACTGGGACGGCATCCGGGCGTCGTCGTCGGAGGCGCGCGCGGCGCGCGATGCGTTGCTCCTCACCCCGAGCGAACGCGCGAACTACGAGATGGAGGGGACGTGGCGTGAGCTGTTCGATCCCTCGGGCATCACGAACAGGCTGCCCGTCCTCTTCTGGGTTCTCGCGCTTGTCGTGGTCGGACTTCTGGGTCTCCCATACGTGTGGCTCGCGTGCGCATCCCTTCCCGACCGGGGATTCGCCTTCGCGCGACCCGTGGGGCTCCTGCTCGTCTCGTGGCCGGCGTGGTGGCTCGCGAGCGCGGAAGTGGCCCCGTACTCACGCACGACGATCGCGTTGGTGGCATGCGTCGTGGGGGCACTCGGGGCCGCGATCGTCCTGACCCGGCGCCGTCGGTTTCTTGCGTGGGCACGTGCAAGTGCCCGAATCCTCGCCGCCGAGGAGGCGGTGTTCTGGACGCTGTTCGGCGCGGTGCTCGCGATCCGCTGGGCGAACCCGGACCTCTGGCACCCGTCGCTCGGCGGTGAGAAGCCGATGGACTTCGCCTTCCTGAACGCGGTAGTCAAGTCGTCGGAGTTCCCGCCCTACGACCCGTGGTTCGCCGGCGGGTACATCAACTACTACTACTTCGGATTCGTCCTGGTCGCCGGGCTGATCAAGGCGACGGCGATCGTTCCCTACATCGCGTACAACCTCGCGATTCCGACATTTGCCGCCATGCTCGGGGCGGCGGCTTTCGGGGCCGGCCTGACCCTCTCTGCTCGCAATCGGGCGACGATCGGATTTCGAACCTTGATCCCGGCGGGCCTGGCCGCGCTCTTCGTCGTCGTGATCGGAAACCTCGGGGAGATAGCCGTCTTGGCGGATCGTGCCCGGGGCGCCATCCCGATCGACTGGTGGTACTGGAATGCGAGCCGCGTGATCTCCCACCCGCTCGAGGAGCCTGGCCCGATCAACGAGTTCCCGGCCTTCACCTATCTGTTCGCAGATCTCCATGCGCATGCGATGGCCCTTCCGTTCACGGCTACGGCGCTTGGCCTCGCGCTCGCATATGTCGCGGCCCGCCCACCAGGCGACGGTCGATTCGCGGCCGCGGTCCGCTTCTTCCTCCTGGCACTCCTCATCGGCGCGCTCTGGGCGACGAACACGTGGGACGTTCCGACGTACGCAGCGCTCGCCATCGTCGCGCTCGCTCTGGGCTCGTGGGCGGCGCACGGACGCCTGGGCCGCGCCGGCCTCGTCCGGACGGCGCTGCTCGCAGGCCCGCTCCTCGCGACGGCCTACGTCATGTTCTTCCCGTTCCACGACCACTATCGGTCGCCGTTCACCGGCTTCGAGCGCTGGCCGGGAAGCCGCACGTCCCTCGTCGACTACCTCACCATGCACGGCTTCTTCCTGTTCCTCATCACCGGCGCCCTCGTGGCCGACCTCCTACTGGCACGCGACCTGGGCGGGACGGCACGACTCCTGCGGCTGTTTCTCCGGACGCGTCGACCCGGACGGCTGCTGTCGCTCCATCGCAGTCTCGTTCGACCGATGCCGGCCTACATCGCGGGGATCGCACTCGTGGCATCGGCCTTGGCGGCCGCAGTTGGCCTCGCCGCTATCGGCGAGCTCGTGGCCGCGTTGGATCTCGCGCTATTGACACTCGCCGCGGCGCTTCTGCCGCGCCGCCCTCGCCTCGGAGCGCCCGCGGTGCGTCAGGCGCTCTGGACGATGACGCTCGTTCTCGTCATCAGCGGACTGCTCCTCACGCTCGCGGTCGAGTACTTCGTCGTCAAGGGCATCGACGTCGGAAGGAACAACACGGTCTTCAAGACGTACCTCCAGGTCTGGGTCCTCTGGGCGCTCGCGGCCGCCGTAGCTGTGCCGGTCGTCCACGAGGCGCTCGCCCGCGCACGCCCCACCCTGCGAGTCGCCTACACGGGCGGCTTCCTCGTCCTCCTGGCGGCCACGCTCCTGTACCCGATCCTCGCAACCCGGGCGAAGATCGACCACCGCTTCGATACCTCCGTCGGCCCGACGCTCGACGGAATGGCGTTCATGACGAAGGCCGTCCACTCCGACCGCGGTCAGGACCTGCCTCTCGAGCACGATCTCGAGGCGATGCGCTGGATGCTCGAGAACGTCGAAGGGTCGCCGGCGGTCGCCGAGGTGAACACGTATCCGACGCTCTACGGGTGGGGGAACCGCTATGCGATGTTCACCGGGAACCCGGCGATCGTGGGCTGGGACTACCACGAGCGACAGCAACGCGCCCGGGCCTTTCGAATGCGGACCCGGAGTCGTGCCGCCCGCATCGCAGACGTCCAGGAGGCATTCCGGACCCGCGATCCCGACCGCGCCCACAAGATCCTTCGCCGATACGGGGTCGAGTACGTCGTCGTCGGCCCGCTCGAGCGTGCGTACTTCCCGGGCGGTCAGAGGAAGTGGGCCGAACGCGAAGGCGTCCTGTGGACGCTCGTCTTCCGCAACGAGGGAGTCCAGATCTACCGACTCCGCTCGCAGCCCTGAGCGGGGCCATCGGGGCAGAGGACGGTGCGAAAACGCGGCCAGGATACGGGTTGGAAGCGCTGGTAGATCACCACGGGAGGGTGGTCGTAGACCCAAAACGCCTCCTCGGCGTCTTGGTCGGAGACCGTCACCCGAGGAGGCGAGGAAAGACGTGAACTTCGCAGCTCTTCGGAAACCGAGCCGTTCCTGGTCGAGCAGACGGTAGAAGCGAGACATGATCGGAAACCGGTCCGGCAGCCGCCCGATCGTCGCCGAGGCCCGGGGCGAGCTGAGGATGTAGTAGTCGGCACCGATGAGGCCCTCGTAGAGCTTCCGCAGCTTCGTCGGGTCATCAGGATCGAAGACGGGCAGCTCGCGGAGCTCGTACTCGCCGGAAGGCGCCCCGAGCGGCAGACCGTCGTCCCAATACTCGTTCACGATCGCCGATCCGCGAGGCACGTTCGCCCCGATCCAATCGGTCGCGGCGACGCGTGTGTGCGGATGCCGGTACACCTGTTCGAACGCGAGCGCATGGATCAGCGTGCCACCGAGCAACACTCCTGCGACCGCAAGCCCCAGCCGACGGCTGCGACGGTGAAGCGCCGCGGCTGCGAAGGCGGCGGCAATGCAGAGGAAAGGGACAGCCGGGAGGAGGTACCGGATCGTGTGCGCGAAGCGTGAGCCGAAGTAGCCGACTGTGACCGCCACGAACGAGAGCAGCATCAGTGCGACGACGGGCGCCGGCATTCGACTCGGCTCTCTCTGGCTTCGACCGCCGAGCACGCGCACGGTGTCGACGAGGAGCCAGAACGCTCCAGCCGCGGCCGCAATCCCGAGCGGGAGCCCGAGCCCCCATACGAGGAGGTGACGAAGAGGGTCGACGACCGGTTCTGAGAGGAGCCATTGATACGCCGGCGGGTACAGGAAGTCTCCGCTGATGGCACGTCCCTGCTCCTCGAGGGCCGAGCGGTAGTTCGCGTTCGGCTCGATGTCGAACCAGCTCGAGTGCTCGAAGGCGTAGGGGGAGACGAGCCGGAACGCGAGATAGGCGCTGATCGCCACGGTGAGCAGCGACGCGACCAAGGAGAGCGCTCGAGGGCCGGGACCGAATCCCGCGGCAGGCCGGAGGGTGATCGCGATGAAAACGGGCACGAGGACGAGAAGCCCGCTCGCCTTCGTCGCGGCGACGAGCCCAACCGTCACCCCGAGCGCGACGAGCAGGCCCAGCGTGTTGCGCATGCGCGCATCGAGTGGACGCCGCGCCACGACGATCGAGACATAGAAAGCAAGCAGTGTCGCGGCGACCAGCCACGACTCCACCGTAAAGAAGTGGGCGTGCTGAATCGCGAGCGCGCTGAGCGCATACAGCGCGGCGGCGAGGAGCGCCCCGATGGTTGCCGTCCGGCGCCCGAAGGTCGCCAGGAGTAACCGTCCAATCAGGAACACGAGCGCGATCGAGACCGTGTCCAGGAGCGCAGACAGGCGGCGTCCGACGAGGTTCAGCTCGCCGTAGTTGTCTCGGCCGGTGAGTGTGGCCACCCCCTTCGTCGCGAGAAGCGGAAGGAAGCCGTAGACGTATGAGCGCCCCGGCTCGGTGTTGTAGGGGGAGAGTGGAGACTGCTCGACATCGAAGTAGCCGCCGACAGAAGAGGGCCAGTCGGTGTTGTCCGCCACGATGCTGAGGTAGCGCTCGTCCGGATGGAGGTGGCTACCGCGATCCCAGTTGACCCCTGTAAATCGGAGAGACGCGCCCACGACGAGAATCGCGCCCAGTGCAAGTGCCGTCAGCGCGACGGAGCGCCGAGAAACGGTCACCCCGATTTCCGCAGCAGGCGCGGCGTCACTCGCCGTGCCGCTTCCACGAGACAACGCCGTCTCAGGCGTTTGCGTCACTTCGGATCTCGTAGACGACAGTCCCCTTGGCTCCGAAGACTCGCTCTCCGAGCTTGTCGAACTTGGCGAGGCCCGCAGCTGGATATTCCACCCGCTCAAGCGGGCCGACGACGACGTAGCGAACGCCGTACAGCACGAGGAGCCGTCGGGCGCGCTCGAGATTCGGCGTCGAGTACAGGGCGTGGACGTCGTCCGGGCGTGTCCTCGGCTCGTGTCCCCATTGGACCTCGTGACCCGCCCAGCCGATGACCGTCGGCAGCCCTGTGAACGTCGAGATACGACCGTGGCCGTCCGGGCTGAAATCCGGACCGAAGGCTTCGAGAATCGTCGGCGCACCTTCGACGTTTGAGCGAAGCCAATCGATTGCCGCGGCGTCACCAGGCCACGCCTCGACCAGCCACCGGTCACCGTCGAGCGTCGGCTCCCCCGAGAACGCGTTCGTCCTCGCGTACGACCCGGCGATGGGATAGATCGCCATCAAGGCAACGAGGACCACAATTCCTACCGCCCACACGCGCAGAACGGCTCTGCGAAGCCAACCGCGTGCCCACAGCACCCCGCAGCCGGCCGCAATCGCGAGCAGGAACCACGCCTGGTAGCCGGCCTTGAAGACCGTGTTGAAGCGAAAGCTTTCCGTACCGTCGAAGGCATCTCTGATGTAGACGAAATCGCCGACGGCCAGAAGTGCGAGGCCGCTCGTGACAAGCAGCCAGAAGAAGCGTTCAGGTTGGGTCAGACGTCGATCGAGGGCGGCATGGAGGGCGATCGCAGCCAGTGCCAGTACGAGAAAGAGTCCCGCCACGCGCTCAGGCGCGAGCAGAACCAGAACGACGAGACCGGCGACGCCGCTCCAGACGACGTAGCGGATGGGCATCGCAAGGCGGTGGGCCAGCGCGCCTGCGAGGATCCAGAGCGGGAGGGCGTAGATGAGGCCCAGGTCAGCCACGACACGGGTGAACGGGTGGTGGTCCCGCACGAGGGCGACCCCGTCGGAATCCGGTACGTACTGAAGGACGAAGGGTGCGAACAAGACGAGCGCACCCACGACGAGCAGAAGCAGCCAGACGACTGACTTCCAGGCGGTGCCTGTCCGCTCCGCACGGGTGTGCCAGAGGAGCAGGCCCGCGATCACGAGCGCGAGAGCCGTCGGGAAATCGAGGCTGTTGATCGAGTACAGCGAACCGACGACGAGTGCTGCGAGGAGAAGTTCACCGGCGACGGCGACCGGCCGCCAGCCGGCGTCGCTGAGACGAGGCCCGGCGAGCGCGAGCTGAAGAGCGATGGCGACTGCGAGAAGCGCGAACGGCGTCGCCATGACGTGCGCGTGCAGATCTCCGAGGAGGAAGCTGAAGAAGGGAAACTCGTTCGCCGTTCCGTCGATGACACGCGATGGAGACCACCAGTCGTACTGGGCGAGCGGGCGTGGATCGCCCAGATACTCGACTGCGCCCGCGAGATTGCCGAGCATGAGGGCTGCGACGACGGCGCCGAGGCCCGCGATGCTCGCTGTCACGAGGGTCGCTGTCTTGCGTGCCAGCGCAATCGAGGCCGCGACGGCGAAGATCGCGCTGGCGGTAAGCGCAAAGAACAGTGCGACACCGAGGTTGAACCCGGTGCCCGGATCGATCCCCGTCGTACGGATCAACAGGGCGACGATGTAGTGGCCAAAGTAGTAGTAGTTCAGGCTCTCGCCCGAAAGCCAGGGGTCGTGGGGCGGGAATGCGTCGGAGCGGTTGACGGCGTTGACGAACGCCATGTCCATCGGCTTCTCCGTCGCCCAGACATCGGGGGCGAAGCTGCGGAGAAGTGCCCAGGAGAAGAAGGCCGCAGTGAACACGGCCTCCCCGGCAAGCCAGAGCGTCAGGGCGGCCCCCCGGGGAAGTGGATGCCCCGCCGCGACCCAGAGCCCCCCGGCGAGCAGGGCGAAGAGCCCCAACGCGAGCAGCGGGCTCCAGCGCGCATACGGGACGGCGTGGAGGCTGGCGAGGAGCCAGACCGGATATGCGAGCAGGAGGAGTCCGATCGGCTTGGAGAGCGCAAGGCCTCCACCCGGCAATCGGGCGAACAGAAACCCGGTCGCCGGCAGCCCAAGGACTCCCACGAGGAGCAGGAATCCCCAGAGAAGGAGCGCGTCTCGCACCAATCCTCACCTTGACAGAAGGAAAGGAGGGGACCTACGGCACGCTGGTCTTGGTGTCTCCCTGCGCGGGCGTAAAGTCGGTCGCGGTATCGGTGCCGCTTCCACCCCGGAACTTGTCCGCACCGGGGCCGCCGGTCATCGTGTCGTTGCCGCCGCCCCCGCTCATGTCGTCGTTGCCACCCTCGCCGAAGATGCGATCGTTTCCGCCGGCGCCCTCGATCTCGTCGTTGCCGTCGCGGGCGCAGATAGTGTCGTTGCCGGCTCTCGCGGCGATCTCGTCCCTCCCGTTCGTGCCGACGATGACATCGGGGCCCGGCGTGCCGTTGAGCTTGCCCGTGTAAACCTGGCCGTTGTTCGGCCCTCCGACGATCCGGCCGTTAGGACCGACGTAGATGGTGGCGGTCATACCGTTGCAGGTCGGAGCCGGTATCGGCGTGGCAGTCGGGGTGTTGGTCGGGGTGTTGGTCGGGGTGTTGGTCGGCGTGTTCGTCGGCGTGTTCGTGGGCGTGTTCGTCGGGGTGTTGGTCGGGGTGTTCGTCGGGGTGTTGGTCGGCGTGTCGGTGGGCGTGTTGGTCGGCGTGTTGGTGGGCGTATCGGTTGGTGTGCTCGTCGGTGTATTGGTCGGCGTGTTGGTCGGGGTGTCCGTGGGCGTGCTTGTAGGCGTGTTGGTCGGCGTGTCCGTCGGTGTGCTCGTCGGAGTGTTGGTCGGTGTCTCCGTCTGCAATGTCAACGACGGGCTCGCGCCGAGGTCGGGACCAGGGTCGCTCGCGAACGCGGCCACGGCGACCACGCCGACCACGACCACACTCAACACGATCGCTAGGACATGCCGCCGCAACGGAACCTCCCGATTCTACGCCTCCGCAGTCTCTCTTATCTGGGCCGGCAAGTCAATTTCGAGGCTTTCAGCGCAAGTCATGATGACACGCGTCCACTGGTCGAGCGCAATCTCCGACTTAAGATCGTATTCGTGATGGCAGCGCGAGCTCCTCATATCGCGATCGTCGGAGCCGGCCCGTGTGGGCTCGCGTGCGCGCGGGAGTTGCGGCGTCTCGGTCACGACGACTGGGCGCTCTACGAGCGCGAGAGCCACCCCGGGGGGCATGCCGCATCGGTCGTGGATGCGGCCGGCTTCACGTGGGACCTCGGGGGACACGTCGTCTTCAGCCACTTCGGCGAGTTCGACGCGCTGCTCGACGAGGTCATGGGGGACGACGTGACGGAGCACGAACGCTCGTCGTACGTCCTCTTCCGCGGCCATTGGGTCCCCTATCCGTTCCAGAACAATCTTCGGTACCTCCCGGTCGAGGACGCCTACGAGTGCCTGCTAGGCCTCGTCGAGGCGCCGGGCGCGGACGGCACCCCCGACTTCGCCACCTGGATGGAGGGCATCTTCGGACAGGGAATCACGCGGCACTTCATGCGGCCGTACAACGGCAAGGTCTGGGCCTTTCCTCCGGAGCGCATGTCGGCTACCTGGATCTCCGAGCGGGTCAGCGTCGTCGACTACCGTCGCGCTCTCCGCAGCGTCGTGCTCGCGGAGGACGACGTCGGCTGGGGGCCGAACAACACGTTCAGGTTCCCGACGTCGGGCGGAACGGGTGAGATCTACCGCCGCCTGGCTCTGAACCTGGCTGACCGGATCGCGTACGAGCACGAGCTCGTCGGCGTCGACGCAGCTCGCCGTCGGCTGCGCTTCGCCAACGGACGGGAGGACGCATACGACGCACTCGTCTCGACCATGCCTCTCGACGAGCTCGTCGGTGGGATCGCCGACGCCCCTAGTGACGTTCGCGGAGCCGCTGCTGCGCTGAAGCATTCCGGAGTCCGGGTGGTCGGAGTCGGGTACGAGCGCCCGCTCGCGGACGACAGGTCGTGGCTGTACTTCCCCGAGGAGTCGGTTCCCTTCTATCGGGTCACGAACTTCGCGAAGTACGCGGCCGCGAACGTCCCGGGCGGTGAGACCGCACGCTTCTGCTCCTACCTGAGCGAGACCTCGTACTCGCAGTTCCGGCCACTAGCGGACGAGGAGCTCGTGCGAAGGGTCCCCTCCGCGCTCAACGAGGTGGGGCTCGTGGACGAGTCAGCGCCGGTGGCGTCGGTTCACGAGGTCGACGTTCCATACGCCTACCCGACCCCGACGCTCGATCGGGATGCCTCGCTGACGGCCGTCCAGCCGTGGCTCATGGAGCGCTCCATCTACTCGCGTGGCCGTTTTGGCTCCTGGCGGTATGAGATCGGCAACATGGATCACGCGGTCAAGATGGGAATCGACGTGGCTCGCCTCCTGCTCGGGGAAGGGTCGGAGGAGCTCTGGAGCGTGTGAGCGAGAGCCTGTCGGTCGTCGTTCCCGTCTGGAACGAAGAAGCAGTGATCGGCGAGCTACTTGCCGAGATCGACAGCCAGATCGCCGGTCGCTTCGAGCAAGGGGAGATCATCGTCGTCGATGACGCCTCCACCGATTCCACGCCTGAGATCCTTGCCGGGCTCGAGGGTCTCGGCGGGCGGCTACGCGTCCTTCGCTCGGATCGAAACCGCGGCCACGGCCCCTCGGTGCGCCGGGGGCTCGAGCACTCCTCGGGTGACTGGATCCTGCAGCTCGACTCCGACGGACAGTTCGAGGTCGCCGACTTCTGGTCCCTTTGGAGCGCCCGCGAGGACGCCGATCTCGTCCTCGGCGTCCGCGTCGACAGACGGGACCCTGTACACCGGCTCGCGCTCACGCGCGTCATCTCGGTCGTCGTCTCCCTTCTCGCCGGCCGTCGCCTTCGCGACCCGAACGTGCCTTTCCGGCTGCTGCGGCGAGCGCTCTGGGACGATCTCGCGCCTCTCGTCCCTCCGGACTCGCTGGCACCCTCGATCCTCGTGACGCTGGGAGCGGTCGTTCGTGGCTCTAGGGTCGTCGAGAGGCCCGTCGCTCATCGGCGGCGCGTGCGCGGTCGCTCGAGCCTGCGCGCGTTCCGCCTGCTCGCGTTCAGCCTCCGTGGCCTCGGTCAACTTCTGAGGTTCCGGTACGTGCTGCTGCGCGCAAGAACAGACGCGACACATGCGTGAGGTCGCGCTTCCACACCGGGGGCGTCTCTCGGCGGCGAGGTTGGTGGATGTCTGGAACGCCGAACGTCTCGCCTACGCAGGCGTCTTCGTCACGGCACTCGTGCTCAGGCTCATCGATCTCTCTGCCAAGCCGTTACACCACGACGAGAGCGTGCACGCCTGGTTCTCGTGGGTGCTCTTCACGACCGGGAACTACGAGTACGACCCGGTGTACCACGGGCCGGTGCAGTTCTACCTGGGGGCGCTCATGTACGCGCTCGCCGGAGTCAGCGACTTCGCGATCCGGCTTGCGCCCGCGCTCCTCGGCTCGGCGATCACCGTGCTGCCGTACCTCCTTCGACGACAGCTCGGCTCGGCGGGAGCGCTGGCCGCGTCCGTCGCGCTCTGCCTCAGTCCTGCCTACCTCTACTATTCCCGGTTCGCCCGCGAGGACATCTACGCGGCGTTCGTCACCTTCGTCCTCGTCATCGTCGTCTTCCGCTTTCTCGAGCGACCCCGGCCCTGGCACCCTGCCTGCATTCTCGGCGTCGTCGCGGTGAGCTTCGCGACCAAGGAGACGACGTACATCCTCGTCTTCGTCGGCGGCACGTTCCTTCTAGTGGCCGCGGCGTACCAGGTGCTCCGCGGCCGCCGTGGCGGCCGCGGGATCGGGGAAGCGCCACTCGTCGCCACGGTGTCGTCCGTCGGCCGCGATGCCTGGATCTGGGCAGTGGCCACCTTCGCCCTCGTCTACACGCTCCTCTTCACGACGTTCCTGCTGGAGCCGCAAGGCTTGCGAACGGGGTTGTACGAGAGCATCAGCTACTGGCTCTCCCAGCAGCCGGTCAACCGAGGCGATCAGCCCTGGTTCTACTACCTCGTGGTCCTCCCGGCATACGAGCTGCCCATCGTCGTCCTGGCCGCGACCGGCACGGTCGCCACGCTGAGGCGGCCGACGCTGTTTCGGCTCTTTCTCGTGTGGGACGCGGCGTTCAGCCTCGCCGTCTATTCGTGGGCGAGTGAGCGCATGCCCTGGCTTACCCTGCATCTACTGCTTCCGATCGTCCTCCTCGCCGGGATCGGATTCCAGGCGCTCTGGACACGGCGATCGCTGGCCAGGGGCGCCGCGGCGGCTCTCGCTGCGGTGGGAGCAGCCTTCCTGCTCTATGGCGGAATCTACGTGTCGTACGTTCATCCGGCCGATCCGGCCGAGCTCCTCGTCTTCACCCAGACCTCACCTGAGATCCTGCCCATGCGTGACGAGATCGTCGCAGCCGGCGAGAGGGATCCACCCCTGGCTATTCACGTCGACGAGTGGGGTGGCCTCGGCTGGCCGTGGGGCTGGTACCTGCGCGACGTGCCCGTCTTCTACCACGACATGAGCGACCGGAAGTACCTCCCCGACGCGGACGTCGTCGCCGTTGCGCAGGACAACCGCGAGCGGGTCCTGCCCGCACTCGACGGGTATCGGGGGCGCCGGTTCCACATGCGCGAGTGGTGGGTGGTCGACTACGAAGGTGCAACTCCACAGAACGCGCTCCGGTGGTTCTTCAGGCGGAAGGCATGGAGCATCAAGGGGACGATCGACGCCTGGCTTTACGTCCGGGACACCTCGCGGACCGGCGCAGGCTCTGCGCCCGGCTGATCTGCGGAGACAGCAGCTCGGTAGGGGCGCAAGAGGAGCGGCGCGAGAAGGATGAACGGGAGCGCGTTGAGCGCGTGCAGCACCAGGGCATAGGAGACGGCCTCCGAGTCCGGGATCCCGTAGGCGCTGAGCACGAGCACCGTCGCCCCTTCGAAGACGCCGAGAGCCGCCGGCGAGGACGGCAGGACCATGCTGAGACCAACCGCAATGACGACGAGGAGCCCCGCGAGGAAGGACACGTCGAGATCGAAAGCAATCGTCACGAGCCAAAAGCCCACGCCGAGCACCAGCCACGACACCGTTGTCAGTGCAAGCCCCAGAAGCGCCGTCGAAACGCGGCGCAGTCCGAGTAGCCCGTGCAACAGATTGGCCGGCGCATCTTGCAGGTACCCACCGGAGAACATCGGCAGCCGCCCGAGTTGACGCGCAGCGAACGCGAAGGGCCGCTCTCGGAAGACGGCCAGCGCGATCACGGCGGTGGCGACAGCCAGGAGAAAGGCTCCCGCGAAGAATCCAGCCGCGACGATCCAGCTCAGCTCCGGAAGCCACGGCAGCGTGACGAACAGGAGCAGGAGGAGTGAAAGCAAGTCCAGCGTCCGCTCCACGACGACGGTCCCGGACGTCTCGGCGATCGGCGTGTGCGCACGGCGGTTGAGCGCGAAGATCCTGGCAGCTTCGCCGGCTCGCGCAGGAAGGATGTTGTTGAACAGGTACCCCACGTAGAGGGCGCTCGCCGTGCGCCGAAACGGGGGCCGGCGCGCTGACGCAAAGAGCATCTGCCAACGGAGAGCGCGGACGAAGAACGCGACGGTCATGACTGCAAGGGCAGGGACCAGCCACTCGTAGTCGCTCGACTTCAGCGCCGACCAGACCTCGTCGACGTGCGCATCTCTGACAGCCAGGTACGCGAACGCCACGCTGACGAGCAATCCGACCCAGACGACCGCGCGTCGGACGCGGATGCGTGGCGTTTTCACGGTCGCATGGTGGGATGCGCAGGCACCCGAGTGCAAGCTCCTTGCCCTCTGCGGTCGGGGTCAGTGACCGTCAGCCGCGTGAACTCGACGACGCGGTGGCTGTTCCGAGGGCAGCCCGAGGGCGATCCCGGCGGCCGCCCAGACGACGACCGCGATCCAGTGGACCCCGATGATGTCCGTCTGAAGGCCCAGGAGCAGGACGGCCGCGAACGCCGCCGCGAGCCACGCCTCCCGCCGCCACAGCGCGAGTAGGAGGGCGAGGCTCCAGAGCACGAACGCGGCGAGACCCGCAACACCCGCGTCGACGCCGAGCTCCGTGTACGTCGACTCGCCCGCCTTGATCTCGACTCCGGTCCGCTTGGCGGTCACGCCCGCATTCCCCAGGCCGTACCCCTGCGGATGCTCGATCACCGCCCTGAGCCCGTCGCGGAGGTTGCGGAGGTGGCTTCGCGTGGAGGACTCGTCGGCCCCGAAAGGATCCCCGTTCGCACCCGGTTCCTGCTGGGCGTTCTGGCGGAGCCACTCGAGCTCCTCCTGCGTGTAGCTCGTCGACGGGCCAAGGTCCGGGTAGACGGCGACGAAGGCGGCGCCCACGCCGAGCGAGACCACGGCCAGAACCGCGGGCAGGACCCGGCGCTGTGCGAGCGCGAGCACGACCAGGCCGGCAGCGAGCGCTGCGAGGGCAGCTCTGGTGTGTGTGTAGAGAAGCCCGAGGTACAGAAGGGCGCCGAGCAGCCCCCACCACCAGCGGAACGGCCGGCTCACCACCCAGACGAGTGCGACCACCAGGAGGTACGCACTGGCGAGCGGCGAGAGAAACGTCGAGACGAGCCGCCGAATTGGGTTCGTCTCGTCCCCGGTGTTGTAGACCCAGTTCTCGGGGAGCCCGGACAGCCCCTCGTAGTCGAGCCCGAGCTGCTCGCGGTACCAGCTCGCGACGCCCGAGTCGCGCCACGCCTGGAGGGAGACGAAGGCGAGGTCGGCGAGGCCCACCACGGCGACCACCGCGGCCGTCAGCGCGACAAGGCCGCCGAGCGTCCCGCGCTTTCCCCGAGCCACCGCAACGAGCCGGCCGAGCGCGTACGCGCCCACCGGCAGCAGGTGATGTCGGAGCGCGAGAAGCTCTCCCCGAGTCGTCGCCCCACCGTCGAGCCAACCCTGAGGGATCAGGGCGTAGAGCACGACGATGATCGCGTAGCTGACGGCCAGCACGTCGGCGGCGGTGACCGCCGGCAGCGTTCGCACCCTCCACGCGACGGCGAGGAGCGCGACCAGTAGGAGCGCCTCCTTCCAGGCGGCGACGACGTCGAGCGCAGTGCCGCGAACGCCGAGCTCCCAGAGCTGGGCCATCGCCGCGTTGTGGAGCGCAAGCCCGATGACGAGGACGAGCAGCGCAACGCGGGGTACGGCGTTAGTCAACGATGGCCACCAGCGTCAGCCCGAGGTTGACGACGCGAACGCGTCCCGGAAAGAGCGCTTCGAGCGCACTCTTCGAGAGGAGGTGAATCTCCTTCGCGAATCCGTTGCCCGAGGCGTCGTAGACCCGGTTGGCAACCCGGCTCGGGAGCCAGTGCACGAACGGGAGCCGGGTGTGGACCTCGACCGGGAAGCGGCGGTTCGGAGTCGTGATGAAGACCCGACGACCGACCCGAAGGGCCTCGGACACCATCTGCCGCTGTCGCTCGTGACCGCCGACGTGCTCGATGACTGCGTTCGAGAAGACGATGTCGAGCTCACCGTCGGCGAACGGCAGCGCACAGGCGTCGCCCTGCACGTACCGAATCTCCGGGTAGCGTGCTCGAAACCGCGCGCCGTCGTGGAGACCCAGGGCGGTGATCCGCTCCTGCCAGGGGTAGAGCTCCTCGAGGAAGTTCAGCGTCGTGCAACCCTCGCCCTCGCCGAAGGCGAGCTCGTCCGCGCCGACATCGAGAACGGTCGTCTCCGCGGTCGGCTGGAGCTCGTCGAGGAAGAGCCTCAGTTTGCGTTTCCGCGAGCGCAGGGACACTGAGTCGGTGACGCGCACAGGGAGGAAGTATGGAGAGCGACCCCGCGGATCCGGCCTCGAGGCTAGGGTGCCCGCGGTGGTCGAAGCTGCCATCAGGCCGTGCGGCCCGTACTCCCTGAAGCTGACGGCCAGGACGGACTCCTGGCAGGACGTACTTCCCGACGCGCGCTGGGCCGCGGCACGGCAGTTGCACGACGGCACGGTGGTGATCCGTGCCTCCGACGAGCAGGGAATCGAAGCAGCGAGGTTCCTGCTCGCGATCGACCACGACACGAGCGAGTTCCACCGCCGCTTCGCCCGGGACCCGCTGCTCGGCCCGTCTGTACGAGGGCTCCGCGGCCTCCGTCCGCGGAGAAAGGCCACGGTTGCTCACGCCACCCTGAAGGCGATCTGCGGGCAGCTGATCCAGTCACGCCGCGCCCGCGAGATCGAGCGGGCGATCGTCCGCGCATGTGGTGAGAACCCGCCGACACGAGCTGCGCTCGCCCGGCTCTCGCCGGCTGCTCTCTGCGGGTGTGGGCTCGCGGCGAGCAGAGCGGCCACGCTCACGCGGCTCGCCCGCTCGCTCGACCTGGAAGCGCTGAAGACCGCACCAGACACCGCGGTCGTGCGATTGCGGCGCGAGCGAGGAGTCGGGCCGTGGACCGTCGGCGTCATCGCGCTCCAGGGCCTCGGCCGCTACGACGTGGGCCTGGTCGCCGACCTCGCGCTCGTGAAGCTCCTCGCGTCGATCCGAGGGGTCTGGCCCGAGCCGGCGGAAACCGCCGAGCTGCTGGAGCCATACGGCGAATGGCAAGGCCTCGCGAGCGTCTTCCTCCTGGCTGGACTTGCGCGCGGCCTCGTTCCTGGCGCAAGCACCGACCGGGCACAGCTCGCTCGAGCGGCCAGACGCGCGGCGTAACGGCCGTCCGTAGACTCCGCGCTCATGGTCGACCCCCGCAAGATCGCCATCCTCGGTGCAGGCCGGATCGGCGAGGCGCTCATCGTCGGCCTTCTTTCGTCTGGCTGGCGGAGCCCACATGAGATCGCGGCGACCGGGCGCCGCCCCGAACGCGTCGCCGAGCTGAAGGAGCGCCACGGCGTCGGCGCCACGCTCTCGAACAGCGACGCTGTGGCGGGCGCGGCGCTTGTAGTCATCGCGGTGAAGCCGCAGGACATCGAGTGGCTGCTCGGCGAGATCGGGAGTCTGATCCTCCCCGACCAGACGGTGCTGACCATCGCCGCGGCGATACCCACGTCGCAGATCGAGAGCCGCCTCGCCGCGGGAATGCCCGTCGTTCGCGCCATGCCGAATACCCCTTCGACGGTGCACGAAGGGATCGCCGGCCTCTGCGCCGGAGCCCATGCGCGTGACGAGCACCTCGATCTCGCGGAAGAGGCACTCTCGCACCTCGGCGCGGTCGTGCGCGTGTCGGAGCGGTCGATGGACGCGATCACGGCCCTGTCCGGCTCTGGTCCTGCCTACTTCGCTCTCCTGGCGGAGGCGATGATCGAGGCGGGGATCCTCCTCGGTCTCTCCCGCGAGATTTCGACGCAGCTCGTGGTCCAGACGATGCTCGGGACGGCGAAGCAGCTCCGCGACGAGAAGATGCACCCCGTCGAGCTTCGCGAGATGGTCACGTCGCCTGGTGGAACCACGATCGCAGCGATCAGGGAGCTCGAGAGCGCGGGCGTTCGGGCTGCGTTCCTGAACGCGATCCAGGCCGCGATGGTGCGTGCCCGCGAGCTCGCCGCAGGCGAGCAGTAGCCGAACTCGATCGAAGCCTGCTTGCTGGGTTGGGGGGCCCGTATCGGGCGGGCCCCCAACTCCGGCGAACTACTTGTTGGGCCAGGACGACCAGACGGAGCACATGCCGGCGTGGTCGGCCGGGTCAGGACCCTGGTTGATGCCGGCGTAGATCGGGTTCATGACCGCCGACGGTGGGGGCCCGAAGTGCCCGATTCCGAGCGAGTGCCCGCACTTCTCTTGGGCCTGGCTACTTCGGCAGCATCGGTGAGTTGAGCTCGAAAGCCAGCCCTCGAGGCTCGGCGAGCTTCTGGAAAGCGAGCACGGTGTCGGCCACCGGGATGTCCTCCAGGAAGTCGTCGCGTCCCTCGAAGTCCGCGAGCAGCGCCCGGATCGCTGCCTCGTAGCCGTTCGCATCGCGTGCCGACAGTGCCACGAGTGCATCGGCGACGACGGGCGGAAAGTCGTCACGGCCCTGGAGCGTCGCCGCCAACTCGCCCGCCTTGGCGTCCTCGCCGCGGACGAGGTGCGCGAGCGCCGGGGCGTAGCGTCCGATCGGGCTGTCGGATACGGCGGCGCTCACCTGGAGCGCCCAGCGCGCATCTGCGCGTGCCCCGTCCAGATCGTCCGCGATCAGCCGCGCCTTCATCGCGCCGATCGGCCTGCCCCAGCTTCCGGGGGGCGCATCGAGCCAGCTCTGGCGGTAGCGTTCTGCCGCTCGGACGAGCCAGGCCCGAGCTCCCTCCCGCCGACCGAGCATCAGCAGCGAGAGACCCGCGGCCCACGCGGAGTTGCCCATCCTCGTGAGCTGGCGCTGACGCTCGTCCGGCTCCTCGGGCAAGCGAGTCGCGCCGTCGTTGTGACGCTCAGCGGCCCTCGTCGCGCGTTCCGCCCAGTCCGGCATCAGGCCACGAAGTATCGTCTCGGAGAATGGCGCGCGCCCTCCGCGAGGTGGTCTACGTCGACGGCGTTCGGACCGCGTTCGGCCGCGCCGGCCCGGACGGCGCCTTCTGGAATACCCGCGCCGACGACATGGCGGTCAAAGTCGTGCGGGAGCTCCTCCGCCGCAACCCGCAGCTGCCCCCAGAGAGAATCGACGACGTCGTCTTCGCGGCGACCGCACAGGTGGGTGATCAGGGCCTGACGCTGGGACGCGACGTGGCGCTCCTCGCCGGCCTGCCGGAGTCCGTGCCCGGCTTCGCCGTCGACCGCATGTGCGCGGGTGCGCTCACCGCGACCACGGCAGGCGCCGGGGAGATCGCCATGGGCGCGGCCGGGGTCGTCCTCGTCGGCGGAGTCGAGCACATGGGCCACCACCCGATGGGCGAGGACGTCGACTTCAACCCTCGCTTCGTCGCAGAGCGGATCGTGGACGAGTCGGCCGCTGTCATGGGGCAGACGGCGGAAAACCTCCACGACGCCTTTCCGCACTTGACGAGAGAGGACGCCGACGAGTTTGCAGTCGAGTCTCAGCGGAAGGCTGCGAGGGCGTGGGGTGACGGCGTCATGGACGAGATCGTGGTGCCGATGTCGGTCTTCACCGACGAGGGCTGGACGCTCGCCAAGCGGGACGAGTTCTTGCGGCCGGACACGACGAAGGAGGCGCTGGCAGGGCTCCGCACGCCCTTCCGTGCAGGCGGTCGAGTCACTGCCGGGAACTCTGCGGGTCTCACCGATGGCGCGACTGCCGCCCTCATCGCCTCCGAAGAGACTGCCGCGGACCTCGGGCTCGAGCCGAAGATGCGGCTCGTGGCCTTCGCCTATGCGGGCGTGGCTCCCGAGCTCATGGGCCTCGGCCCCGTGCCTGCGACGACCAAGGTTCTCGCGCAGGCAGGGCTGTCGCTCGACGAGGTGGGGCTCTTCGAGCTCAACGAGCCGTTCGCCGTGCAGGTCCTCACGTGGTGTGACGGAGTCGGGGTCGCGCCGGAGGACGCGCGGCTCAACCCATACGGGGGCGCCATCGCCTGTGGCCACCCGCTCGCCGCGACCGGCGTACGACTGATGGCACAGCTCGCGCGCGGGTTCCGCGACCGGCCGGACGTGCGTTACGGCCTCACCGCCCTCTGCATCGGCCTCGGGATGGGAGCTGCCGTCCTCTGGGAGAACCTGCAGAACGGTGGCTGAGAAGAGCGCGACCGAGTTCAAGCTCCAGCGGATCGAGACGCGCGTCGGCCCCGTCGCCCTCGTGACGATGGACAACGGCGAGGACTGGCAGAAGCCGAACACGTTCGGCGAAGCGGCACTCCGTTCGCTCGAGGATGTTCTCGGTCGATTGCGGACCCGGGACTGGCGCGGGCTTCTGCTCATCGGAAAGCCGTTCGTCTTCGCCGCCGGCGCGGACCTGGATGAGTTCGGCGGAATTACGCCCGAGCGTGCGCGCCAGGGTGGCCGGGCGGGACACGAGCTTTTCGGCCGCATCCGCGACCTCCCGTTCGTCACGCTCGCAGCCGTCAACGGCGCTGCGCTCGGGGGCGGAGTCGAGATCGCGCTGCACTGTGACTACCGCACGATCTCTTCGGCCGTGCGCCACTTCGCCTGCCCCGAGGTCTTCCTCGGCCTCATCCCCGGATGGGGAGGAACGCAGCTCGTGCCACAGCTCGTCGGCGTCGAGCGGGCTGTGACATTCATCGTCGAGAACCCGCTGCGCCAGAACCGGATGCTCACGGGGCCGCAGGCGTTCGAGGCGGGGTTCGCCGACGCCTTGCTCGAACCCGTGGAGTTCCTCGACGAATCCCTCGCGTTTCTCCACGAGAAGATCGAGGAAGGCGCGGGCAAACGGCGGCCGCAGACGGATCTGTCGGACGCGGGCGAGATCTGCCGGAAGGCTCGAGCACGACTGGACGGTCAGGTGCACGGCGCAACCCCTGCTCCCTACCGCGCGCTCGACCTGATCGAGGGTGCGGCGTCATGGTCGCTCGAAGACGGCTACCGAGCCGAGGAGGACGCGCTCGCGGAGCTCCTCCCGGGCCCGCAGGCCCAGGCCTCGGTCTACGCGTTCGACATCGTCGAGCGCCGCGCGAAACGTGGAGTCGGCATCCCGCAGGCGGAGCCCAGGCCCGTCCGGAAGCTCGGAATCGTGGGAGCCGGCCTCATGGCCCGTCAACTCGCGCTGTTGGCCCTCCGCAGGCTCGAGGTACCCATCGTCCTCCGCGATCTCACGCAGGAGCAGGTCGATGACGCGATTTCCTGGATCCGCGGCGAGCTCGACGAGCTCGTCCGCAGGGGTCGCCTCGGCGAGGGGAAGGCACGCTTCCTCGGGTCGCTCGTTACCGGAGACACAGGCTGGGAGGTCTTCTCCGGTTCGGACCTCGTGCTCGAAGCGGTCTTCGAGGAGATGTCGATCAAGAAGGAGGTCTTCGGTGAGCTCGAGCGCGTGGTCTCACCGGACTGCGTTCTCGCCACGAACACGTCGTCGCTCTCGGTCACCGAGATGAGCGCCGATCTCCAGCATCCGGAGCGTGTCGTCGGAATGCATTTCTTCAACCCGGTGGCCATGCTTCCGCTCGTCGAGCTCGTCCGCACGCCGCAGACCGACGATGAGACGCTCGCTACCGCCTGGGCGGTGACGGGGAGGTTGCGCAAGCGTGGTGTGCTCGTCCGGGACGCACCCGCGTTCGTCGTCAACCGGATCCTGAGCCGAACGACGACTGTTCTCATGGATGCGCTCGAGCACGGAAACACGGTCGAGGAAACAGACGAAGCCGTGCTCCGCCTCGGACTGCCGATGGCACCTTCCGTCCTTCTGCAAATGGTCGGGCCTCGGGTCGCGAACCACGTCCTGCACACGCTGCACGACGCCTATCCGGATCGTTACCCGGTCTCGGCGACGCTGGACAACTTCGCCGAGGGAAACGACGAGATCGTGGTCCGCGAGCACGCTCCACGGACGATCGAGGAGATCCACCAGGACGTGCTCGAGGCGATGGCGGACGAGATCGCGCACCTACTCGACGAAGGGGTCGTCGCCGACGCGGCTGACGTCGATACGTGCCTCATCCTCGGCGCCGGTTACCCGTTCTGGCTCGGGGGAATCACGAAACACCTCGACCAGACCGGCGTCTCACAGCGCGTCGTGGGACACCCACTCACCGAGCTCGTCGCCGGTGCTGCATGAGTTGCGACTATTCGGCCGCTCTCTGCGGTATGCTTTTTGGGTACCGCTCGCCGGTGAACGGGCGAGCGTCAACTCTTCGGAAGGAGCGGCACGGCAGAACGTGCTGCGCGAATGCACGACGCAACGACCACCCCGACGCTGACGTCGGACACACCTGAAGCTCTCACCGATTCGGCACGACGCGCCGAGTCCTGGTTTGGCGAGCCCTTCCTCCATCCGGACGAGGACGCCCTCGTCGCCCTCGCCCCGGGGACTGCCCGCCGCGCGGCGCTCGAGGACGCGCTCGCCGAGATGGACGCCGGGCGACGGACTCCCTCGCCCCGCTGGAAGGTGCGCTACGGGCTGATGCTCGGCCTGGAACGCGTCCTGACCGAGGACCAGCCAAAGACGGCCGCCGGGACGGAGCTCCGCCGCCATCAGGTGGACGCGCTCGCCGGAATGCTCGCCGAGCTGATCGCCGCGACGCAGCGATCGGCGGAAGACAACGGGTTCGGCAACGGCGGCGGCAACGGCGTCGCGTCCGACGCCGAGCTCGAGGAAGAGCCGGAGGACGACTTCGATGCCGGCTTCGTGGACGAACGAGAGCTCGAGTCCGGCTTTCATGGCTCGGATCCCGGCGCTGCGCGCCGATACCGCTTCCGCCATCCGACAGCGTCCGGCAAGACGATCGCAGCGGGTGGCTTCGTCGAGGCCGCACGCACCCTGGGCGTCCTGATCCTCACTCATCGCCGGCTGCTCGTCTCGCAGTTCAAACGCGACCTCACTGCCGAGGGCTACGGCGACCGTTTCACCGAGCAGATCCTCAAGGGGACGCAATCGCCGCGCGAGAACCTGATCACGATCCAGACCTACGCCTGGTTTGCGCGTCACGGCCACGAGCTCGATCGCGAGACGTATCACCTGGTCCTCTGCGACGAGGCCCACACGGCGCTCGGCGAGAAGACGAGCGCAGCGATTCGTGCGTTCCACGAGCCGCT
The DNA here is from genome assembly GCA_963761485.1 of uncultured Actinomycetes bacterium. Taxonomy (GTDB): domain Bacteria; phylum Actinomycetota; class Thermoleophilia; order Gaiellales; family Gaiellaceae; genus GMQP-bins7. The sequence goes on from CAVXGP010000005.1 coordinate 121,583, forward strand.
CTACATCGGGATGACGGCAACCGAGCAGCTCATCGCAAAGCAGGTCTCCGACGTCTTCCCGGCGTCTGTCGACGACCTGCCGCTCGCCGATGCAGCTCGACGTGGCTTGATCGCTCCACTCCGTACGCTCCGGGTGCCGCCGGCGGCGGCGATCAACTCGGTCCCGATCGTCGGCGGCGACTTCGAGGAACGCGCGCTCGCCGCCGCGCTCGACCACCAGGCCTTGAACCAGGCCGCAGCCAGCTTGTACAGAGATCGCTTCGGCTCGACCCCAGGGATCGTGTACGCGGCAGGCGTCGCCCACGCCTACAACCTGGCCCAGGAGTTTCGCGCCGCAGGCCTGAAGGCCGAGGCCGTCTCGGGCCGAACGCCCCCGGCGCGCCTCGCAGAGACCCTGGCCGCCTACGAACGAGGCGAGATCAACGTCCTGATCAACGCGCAGCTCCTCGCCGAGGGCTGGAACTCGCCCCGTGCGACGGTCTGCATGCACCTCGCGCCGACGGCCTCGCGCCGCGTCTACCAGCAGCGGATCGGGCGGATCATGCGCATCCACCCCCGCAAGGAAGCAGGCATCGTCGTCGACTTCGTTCCCAAGGGAGGCACGCACAACGAGCGCGTGGTCTCGCTGCACGCCCTCCTCGACGCCGACTTCTACCGCGAGGGTGCCCGCGTCACACCCGCTCCACGCCGACGGCAGCAGCGCCGCGCGCGACGCAAGCTCTCGCCGGTCCCGTGGCTCGTTCCGGTGACACCCGACGTCGCGCGACGGCTCGCCGTCATCCAGCGGGAATGGCAGCGAATCGATCCCAAGTACCTCGACGAGGACGAGCAGCGGTTCTGGGCGACGATCGCGGGCCGGCAGATTCGCTTCGACCAGCGCGGTGAATTCGCCCGCAAGTTCGCGGAGGGACGGGCGAGCAAGGCCGCGCTCGAGCAGTTCCTCTCGACCTGCGCGGCTGAGAACCCGAACCGTCGCCTGCGGATGACCGCTCTGCTCGACCGAGTCGCGACGCCGGTCGATCGTGCGGATTTCGACGACCTCGTGACGCTCGTGACCCAGGCGCCGACGTGGGAGAAGGACCGCGCCGCCGGCGTTCGGGTTCTTCTCCGTGCGGTCGGGGAAGGAAAGCCACTCGCGCCGGATCAGATCCTCGCTCGCTGGACGTGGCGGCTCGCACGGACGACGCGGAAGGTGCAGGACCGTCGCGTTTCGACGGAATTCCCCGAGGCGAAGCGACTCCTCGGAGCCGTTGCCAACTCACGCGGCCACCGCCACGAGGAGAACGTCAATCGACTCGTGCAGGTGGCAATGGCGATGCAGCTCTCGGTCGGTGCGGCGCTGCTCGCCTCCGCCGATGGCTACACGCCACGGGCGAACGCGGCACTCGACCGAGCTCGGGAGGAGCTCGGCACGATCGGAGAGATCGCGAATGCCCTCGCAGACAACCTGCCGGCACCGAAGCTCACGGCCCGCAAGTCCCGGCGTCGCAGGAGGAAGCGGAAGGGTCAGCCGCAGCCCGAGGCGACGCCCTCGGAGGCGACGGGGGACGGCGTTCCCACCGAACCGGATGCAGTCCCGCTGGTCGCGGGGCCCGAGGGCGATTCTGCGCTTCCGGCCGCAGCCGAAGACGCCGCCTGAGCTAGCCCTTCGACTCCGGCGCGCCGCCTCCGTTCGTCTCCCGCTCGCGAAGAAAGCGGGCGATCTCGGCCGCGAGCGCCTCGCCGGAGGGAAGTCCACCCGATTCCTCGAGCCAGTCGAGCGAATCCGCGCGCTGCTCGAGCTCCTCGACGTACGCCGCCGTCTCGGCATCGGTCGCAACGGCTTCGGAGACCTGTTCCACGTAGGTCTTCTCCGCCTCTGCGAGCTCTCCGATGTCGATCTCGACGCCGAGCACGCCGGAAAGCCTTTCGCACAGGGCTCTGGCAGCCCGAGGGCTCGGTGCGAGCTGAACGTAGTGAGGCACTGCAGCCCAAAGGCTCACGGAGGGAATCCCGGCACGCCTGCAGGCGTCGAGGAGCACGCCCACGATCCCTGTCGGGCCTTCGTAACGAGAGAGCTGTAGCCCGAGCTCGTCCACCAGCTCGGGGTCCGTGGCTGCCCCGGTGACGGGAGACGGCCTCGTATGCGGGACATCGGCCAGGAGCGCCCCCAGCGTCACCACGAGCTCGATCCCGAGATCGCGGGCGAGATCGGCAACCAGGTCGCTGAAGGTCCGCCAGCGGTAGTTCGGCTCGACACCGATGAGGAGGACGGCATCACGGGTCGTTCCTGGGATGCGCGCCCGGAAAAACGTGTTCTCGGGCCACTCGATCCTGCGAGTCCTCCCCTCGTCGAGAGATACCTGCGGGCGAGTCGCCTGGAAGTCGAGGAAGAGCTCGGGATCGATGTCGGCGAACTTCCGCGCCTCCCAGAGCCGGGCGAGGTAACCCGCGGCCAGCGTGGCCGCCTGACCGCCGTCGTTCCAGCCCCGGAAGCCGCCGATCAGGACCGGCCGTTCGAGCGTCGGACGCTCGTAGATTCGCAGCTCCCGACTCATGGGAGGAGCTTACTGTCGGGCGAATCGGGCGGGTGGCCGCCAGAGCACGTAGGCAAGCGCAATGCTGAGCGCCCAGATCGTCGCCGCCAGGGACACGTGGACGAGGACGAGCCCCCAGGGGAGCGCGTTGCGGTACTGGACCTCGCCCAGGATGGCCTGGGCAACGAGCGCGACGAGGAGGACCGCCCAGAGGCGCACCAAGCCTGGATAGCGGCTGCGCAGCCGCCACAGCAACCACCCGAGGACGAGAATCCCGATTCCGAACACCGCGGCTACGCGAACGTGGATGTACACCGCGTCGGCGATCTCGAGCCCGAGGCGCTTCACGTCCTGATCTGCGCCGGGGTGTGGGCCGGCGGCCGTGGAGACGGCGCCTGTCACCACGAGCGCAGCGCACACCGGGAGCCCTGCCCAACTCACCGCCCACCGCAGCCATCCCGGCCCCGCCGGAGGAGCACGCCCGACGACGAGGCTCCAGGCCTCGACGGCCACGACCACGGCGAGCCCGAGCACGGCGAGGCCCAGGAGGAAGTGGGTCATGACAGCCAGGGGATGAAGATCCAAGGCAATCGTGATTCCCCCCATGGGGATCTGGGCCGCAGCGACGAGAAACGCTCCCAGCGCAGCCAGCCGTGCGATCCGAGGCAGCCGGTCCACCCTCCGAGCGCCCAGCCAGGTCGCGAGGGTCAGCACGATCCCGACGAGGGCGACCAGTCGGTTTCCGAACTCGACGAACGCGTGGAAGCCCTGCTCCGGGTACGGCTTGTCCCCGCACCGGGGCCAGTTCTCGCACCCGAGGCCGGATCCCGTCAGCCGCACGAACGCGCCCGAGGTGACGACGAGGAACAACGCGACGCACGTCGCGAGCGCCAGGCGCAGGAACGCCCCCGGCGAAAGCGTCCACGTGCGCGCGAGAGCCAGGTCCACGGCGCTGAGTCTAGGGAGAGGCGGCCCGCTCGAGGTCTGGGGAGTGCGGACGACAGCCTTGCGACGGTCAGGTACAAGGGTACGGACGCCCTGCGGCCGAGCTAGCGGAAGAGGACGCCTGCTCCCTCCTCGACATGACCGATGCGGCGTAGGAAGAGGCCTGCCGACTCGAATGTCGCCTCGAGCACGGCGCCGCGCTCGGCGGGCAGCGAGACGAGGAGGCCGCCGGCGGTCTGCGGGTCGTAGGCCAGAGCATCGAGGGCCGCATCGCCTCGGCTGTCGACGTGCCCGCCCGCGAACTCGCGGTTCCGCCGGTCACCTCCAGTCCGCACACCCGCGACCGCGAGCTCGAGCGCACCCGGAAGAGCCGGAAGAGCGCCTGCCTCGATCACCGCCCGAACCCCGCTCCGCGACGCGAGCTCGTGCACGTGGCCGAGAAGGCCGAAGCCGGTCACGTCCGTCACCGCGCTTGCGCCGAACGGCCGAAGCCCGTCGGCCGCCGCGCGATTCAGCTCCACCATGGACTCGATCGCCGCGTCGAGCGCCCCCGGGGGCGCACCGCCTTCCCGCTCCGCCTGGAGGACGATCCCAGTTCCGAGCGGCTTCGTCAGGAAGAGCGCGTCCCCGGGGCGCGCTCCGGCCTTCGTCCAGACCGCGTCCGGGTGCACCGTGCCGACGACCGCGAGTCCGTACTTCGGCTCGGCGTCGCGGATCGTATGTCCTCCCGCAAGGATCGCTCCTGCCGCGCGCACCCGCTCGTCCGCGCCGGCGAGCACGTCGCCGAGAACCTCGGTCGGGAGCTCCTCGGGGAAGGCGGCGATCGAGAGCGCCAGGAGTGGAGTGCCTCCCATCGCATAGACGTCGTTCAGAGCGTTCGTCGCGGCGATCGCGCCGAAGGTCCTGGGATCGTCGACCAGCGGCGGGAAGAAGTCGACCGTGAAGACGAGCGCACGCTCGTCGTCGAGGCGATAGACGGCCGCGTCGTCGGCCGGGTCGAGCCCGACGAGCAAGTCCTCTGCTTCGGCCGGGACGAGCCCGGCAAGCACCGTCTCGAGTCGCGCAGCCGCGTACTTGGCGGCACACCCTCCTGCTCGAGCAAGCGACGTGAGTGGCGTGGTTTCCATGCCCTGAAATCTAGGGAAGGACACGCACGGCAGAGAGCGAATCGAGCTCTCGGAGAGATCCGTCCCCTTCTCCCTCTCCCCCGAACACAGCGGCCGCCGCCCCCTCGGTGGCCGCTGGCCCATCTGGCCCCCTAGACTCGCGCGGTGCGTTCGGCTCTCGTGACCGGCGGCTCATCGGGTTTGGGGCTCGCGATCGCTCGCATGCTGCGGGGAGAGGGATACGAGCTCACGCTCGTCGCCCGCCGGCCCGAACCGCTCGAGGAGGCGGCCGTCGGGCTGGGAGCGACCGGACTCGCCGCCGATCTCCGATACGTCGACGAGTGCGTGCGCGTGGTCGCCGCTCACGCGGCGCAGTTCGGCGAGCTGGACGTGCTCGTCAACTCGGCCGGCCTCGGAGTCGGCGGCTCGTTCGCAGACCAGGAGACGAAGTTGATCGCGCTTCAGCTCGACGTCAACCTGCGCGCTGCACTGGTCGTCACGCGAGAGGCGCTTCCCCTCCTTCGGGCCACGAGCGGCCACATCGTCAACCTCGCCTCGATCGCCGGAACGATCCCCACTCCCGGCCTGGCCGTCTACGGGGCGACGAAAGCCGCGCTCATCTCCTTCACCAACTCGCTGAACCGGGAGGAAGCCGATCATGGAATCCGTGCGACAGCCATCTGCCCTGCCTTCGTAGCCACCCGCATGACGGACTGGACCGGCATTCCGCCCGAAGAGATGATCCAGCCGGAGGACGTCGCCGAGCTCGTGCGAACGGTGCTCCGCCTCAGCCCCCGCGCCCGCGTTCCGGAGATCGTCATCGAACGCGTCGGCGACGCCGTCTGATGCCGCAGGCGGCCCCGCTGACGACGCTCCTGCGGCGTCGGTTACGCCCGAGCGTTGGATCAGGTGAGCTTCTCGCGAACAGCGACTTCTAGCTCGTTCACCGACACGACTCCCTCGTAGCGCTCGACGATCCTGCCGCGTCGGTCGACCAGGAACGTCCATGGCTCCGTCTCGAGCCCCCACTCTTGCATCCAGCGGTTGAACGGCTTCGCAGGGTCGTTGTCTTCGTAGACCTCGGCGTGGATGAAACGGACATCGGTGCCCTCGAAGCGGCGCGCGACCTCCTCGACGACGTCCACGACGGGACCACAGGTTCTGCTCGAGCAGAACTTCGGAGTCGAGAAGGTGACGACGAATGGAGCCTTGGCGCTGAGCGACTCGGCGATCGAATAACGGAGAAGCGACTCGTCGGGAGGGACCCGCGTCGTGAGCTCGGAGATGTCTTTGGTCGAAGCCAGCGTCGGCGTCTCGGAGGCGACGGCCGGCTCGCCGACGTCCAGGGCGGAGTCCTGCTCTACGACGGCCACGTTCCCGAGCGCCTGCACGTCGCGGCCGCCTTCGGGCTCGGCCAGCAGCCAGTACTTCCCTGGCCCGGGCAGGCGGACGTGGGCGACGTAGATATGTGTCGCATCTGCCTCCATGCCTCCCGGCACGCCGATGCGCTCGAGCTTCGCACTCGATTCGAGAAACGGCTCGGACTCGAGATCACGCGCGACGAAGACTCGGGCGGTGGGAAGCGTCACGACCTGCCCCTCGGCGTCGACGACGAGGAACGACAGACGAACCGTTCCGGGCTCGTGGCTCGCCGTCCCCGCAATGACCGTGACGTCGTCTCCCGGAGCTCGCCAGAGCTCCTCGAGCGTCTTGCCGCCTCCGGGAGTAGCGTCTGTCGTGGTGTCCCCGCCCGATCCGCCGCAACCGGCGAGGAGCAGACACGACACGACGGTCAGTGCCGCAGCCGGGCGCATACACGCCCGAGTCTAGCCGCAGGGTCGAAGCCCTAGTGACCGTCGGGCCAGGAAGGCTTTGCTCTTCCGACCCAGGCCGCCAGCAGCGCCAGGTTGACAAGCAAGAGCAGCAGTCTTGGATTCCTCACGGCTACCTCCTCTCTCGTTAGAAGCGGATTTCCTGGAGCGCCTCAGCGGCGTTCCGGTAGAGACGTGCGGCCTCGCGGTCTTCACCACGACGTGCGGCCAGGTCCCCCAGTGCGACCCACGCCTCCGTCCGGTGGCTGAGCGACGCGAGCTGCTCGGCAGCCGCGTCAGCCGCCCGGAAACACTCTTCCGCCTCTTCCAGTCGTCCGCGCTCCAGCAGTGCTCGCCCCAGTACGAGCTGCGACGGACAGACCTCGTGGAGGTAGTCCTCCCGACCTTCGAGAAGAGCGAGCGCCTTGCGCGCGAGCTCGTCTGCCTGGTCGTATTCGCCCCGGCGCAGGTGCACCGTGGCCAGCCCACCGAGCGCCTGCGCGGCGTCGGCGGACGAATCGGTTTCCAGCGCCCTCGCAAAGGACGCTTTCAAGTGGTCGACTGCCTGCTCCTCGTCTCCCAGGAGAAGCGTCAGGCCGCCGAGCATGAGGAGAAGCCGCCCGACGTTCTGCTCGTCGTTCAGCTCCTGGTAGAGCTCCTTCGCCCGCTGCGCGTAGTTCCGCGACAGGACCCAGTGCCCCTGCCGCTCGGCGATGTGCGATGCCTGGAAGTACGTGTTCGCGATCGCTCGACGGTCGCCCAGGTCCTGTGCGAGCTCGAGGGCACGCTCGACGTCCTCGTGCGCTGCGACGTAATCGCGCTGCCGCCGATGGCACCGCGAGCGCCAGCCGAGTATGTCCGCGCGAAGCAGATCGCAAGGGAGCCCCGATCGCTCCGCGAGGGCGAGCGCCTCCCCGAAGAGGGCGACCGCAGTGCCAATGCTCGAAAGCTTGTAGCGGCAGACGCCGAGCCGGAAGAGGACATCCGCCCGGTCGACGTCGGAGAACCCAACGTCCTCCGCCAGCTCGTGTGCATGCTGGAGGAGCCCGATCGCGCCATGGGTATCGCCGCGTTGCTGGAGCGCCCAGGCTTCGCCGACGAGCGCGCGCAGCTCGAGCGTGGGAGCCCAGGTCCCCTCGACAGCCTTGTGTGCGTTTCGAAAGGCCTCGACCGCCTCCAGGTAGTCGTGCGACTCCGCCAGCGCCTCGGCGCGGGCCAAGAGCGTCTCGACCTTGGTCCGCTCCTCCGTCGAGACGCCGGCCGAGAGGAACGCGGGATCGACGCCGAGCCGGGCGGCGAGCCAGGTGACGGTCGCCTCGGTGGGCCGCGTCTTCCCACGCTCGATCTGGCTGATGTACTCCTTCGAGAAGCGATCGGCCGCGAGCTCGGTCTGCGTCAGACCTGCGGCGACGCGCAGGGCGCGTACACGCTCGCCGAGGCGGGCGGCCGGAGAAGATGTCCCGGCAGAAGGTGTGGACGCATTCGTGGTGGCGGTGTCGCTCATGCCCATTGCAGTGAATCCGGATTCGGGCTCGCTGCTCTCCCCACGGTGGGGGATGTGCCATTACCCATATTGAGTCAACTAACCATAGCCCAAATCACTTGACCAAGCTACTTGACTTTTCTGGACATGGCTCGTATAGTCAGGCTCATACCGCAGTCGATCGGACGCCAGATCGGATGCGCGGGCACCTCCGACCGGATCCGCTGACGGGCGCAGGCAGAGCGTGGCTGGGCCGCAGAGCCACGATTCTCCGGCTCGTCGCCCGGAAAAGGGGTCGCCTCGAACGGAGAACGCCCCCGGAGCCGCAGCCGGGGGCGTTCTTGGTTCGTGGGGGGAAACCCACGGTTTCCCCCCACGTGCCCCCCTTCCCTCTTGTGCCGGCACGGCGCTGCCGTGAGTGGCCTCCGGGCGAGTGAATCGCCCTACGGCCTCAGAAGCGCGGTGCGCTGCACAGCGCCTTTCGCCCTGCGGCCTCGCGAGCGCCGTGCACCGCGCTACGCCTTGTTCGCAGGGCCTCTAGCTCGTGCCGGTGAGCCAGCGGAGGCGCTGTGCCTTGATCGCCTCGAAGTCCTCGTGGCCGAGGGGTCCGCCGAGGCGATCGGCCACCGACACCAGAAGCGTCCCGGCTACGAAGATCCAGGCCTCGACGTCAGGATCGCGATCCGGGTGGATCGAGCCCGCACCTTGCACCCGTCGGAGGACGTCCGCGAAGAAGTCGTGCACCTCGCGCATGTGCCGCCGCACGTGTCGACGGATCTCGGCGTCCTCGCCGGCCTCCGTGATCGCCTGCATCCAGAGGCTGGGCAGAACGACCTTCACCTCGCGCATGGTCGCCGGTCCGATCGCCTGCCACCCCTCGTTCGGCCCGAGCTCGTCCATCTTCTGTTCGATCCGATCGCGAATCCGGCGCCACGCCTCGTCCAGGCAGGCGAAGTAGAGATCTCGCTTGGATCTGAAGTGCCGGTAGAGGATCGGCTCCGAGACGCCCGCTTCGCGCGCGATCTCCGCGGTGGTCGCGCCGGCATAGCTCCCCTCGGAGAACACGCGCATGGCAGCGTCGACCAGGGCGCGGCGCCGCTCGGCGGCCGGCAGCCTCGTCGGGACGGCGGTCACGCCGCGAGCTCCGGCGCCTCCTCGCGCGGCCGGGCTTCGCGCTCGTGGGGGCGTACGAGGACATAGGCGACGACGGCACCCACGACGGCGATTCCGGCCGCGACGAGGAGCGCGCTTCGGAAGCCGTCCATGAATGCCTCCGGAGTGCGGACGTCTCCAACAGTGCTTGCCACGATCGCTCCCATGACGGCGATTCCCATCGTGCCGCCGACCTGGCGCGCGGAGTTCAGGACCGCCGATCCGACGCCCGCCTTGTCCACGGGAACGCTTCGCGTCGCGGCTGCCGCGCTCGGCGTCATCGTCAGACCCATCCCAGCGCCGCCGATCAGCATCGCCGGCAGCAGGTTCCAGAAGGACGAGCTCTCCGTCAGACTCGAGAAGTAGGCGAGGTGAACGGCGATCAGGGTCATCCCCGCCGTCATCAGGCCCCGGGAGCCGATGCGATCGCTCGCTCTCCCGGCAATGGGAGCGATGAGGATGATGAGGATCGTCATCGGCAGGAAGGCCGCACCGGTCTGGACGGCCGAGTATCCGAGGATGTTCTGCATGTACAGCGAGACGAAGAAGAAGACCCCGAACATCGCGAGAGCAACGAGGAGAACCACGAGGTTCGCACCCGTGTAGGTGCCGCTTCGGAACAGCTCGAGCGGAAGCATCGGCGACCGCTGGTGGCGCTCGAGCAGGACGAAGGCGAGAAGTGCCACTCCGGCGAGCGCAAACGCCCCGAGGATTCGCGCCGAGCCCCACCCGTACGTGTTCGCCTCGATGAGCGCATACGTCAGCGCGAACAGGCCGATGCCCGACGTCGCGAGGCCGGGGAGATCGAGCCGCTCGTGGGTCTGGTCGCGCGACTCATCGATGAAGAGGAAGCTGGCCGCGATCGCCAGGATGCCCACCGGCACGTTGACGAAGAAGATCCAGCTCCAGTGGAGATGCTCGGTGATGAGCCCTCCGACCAGAGGGCCGATCGCGAGCGCGAGCCCCGAAACACCCGCCCAGATCCCGATCGCGGTCCCGCGCTGGCGCGGCGGGAACGTCGCGGCGATGATCGAGAGGGTGGCCGGATTCATCAGGGCGGCGCCGACACCCTGAAGGACACGTGCCGCGATCAGCATATCGCCCGACTCCGCGAGACCGCACCAAAGCGACGCCGACGTGAAGACCGCGATCCCGACGACGAAGATCAGCCGGCGGCCGTATGCGTCTGCGACCTTTCCACCGATGAGCATGAGCGCCGCGAACGTCAGTGCATAGCCCGTCACGATCCACTGGAGCTCCGAGAGGTCCGTCCCCAGGTCACGCTGGATCGACGGCAGCGCGACGTTCACTACGGTGTTGTCGAGCATGATCATGAAGAGACCGAACGAGACGGCACCCAGCGTGAACCACTTGCGCGTCTCCTCTGCGAAAATCCGAGCTCTCATCGCCTTCCGTGTGGTTAGTGAGCGCTAAGCTAGCAGATACTAACAAAACGTCGCGAGACGGCTTTGCCTGGGTGCCGACACCCGAGCAGCTGGAGGCGGCAAACGTGGTCCGTCTTGCACGGCGACTCGCCTGCGACGACCATGCCGCGCTGCACCGGCTGTCGGTCGAGGACCCGGATCGCTTCTGGCGCGCCGTGCAGGAGGACCTCGGCATCCCGTTCGCGCGTGACTGGGACTCGGTGCTCGACGATTCACATGGCATGGAGTGGACGACGTGGTTCACCGGCGCGCGGCTCAACGTCGCAGACGCGTGCGTGCATCGCTGGGCTCGTGAGCGGCCGGACGAAGATGCTGCGGTCTGGCAGTCCGAGGACGGAGGTCGCCGCTCGCTCACCTGGAGCGAGCTCTCGCTGGAGGTGCTACGGCTCGCGGAGGCACTCGTCGAGCTCGGCGTCCGAGCCGGCGACGCGGTCGGCATCTACCTCCCGATGTCCCCCGAGGCGGCCATCGCAGCGCACGCCTGCGCTCACGTCGGTGCGATCCAGGTGCCGATCTTCTCCGGCTTCGCCGCGCCCGCGATTGCGGCGCGACTCGGCGACGCCGGGGCGCGCGTGCTGATTACCGCGGACGCCTCCTACCGCAGAGGCAACCAGATCCCCATGAAGCGCATTGCGGACGACGCGCTCGCCGCCGCATCCTCGGTCGAGCGCGTGATCGTCTGGCGTCGTGAGGGTGCGAACGTTCCCATGGTCCCGGAACGCGACCATTACTGGGACGAGCTCGTAGCCGCGGTTCCCGGAGAGCTGGGTCCGATCGAGCTCGACGCGGAAGCGCCTTACTTGCTCGCGTACACGTCCGGCACGACCGGGCCGCCCAAGGGCGCGCTCCACGTCCATGGTGGGTTTCTCCTCTCGATCGCCCGCGAGGCCGCTTACCAGGCCGACCTGCGACCGGGCGACCGTGTGCTCTTCGCGACCGACATGGGCTGGATCATGGGCCCGTGGACGGTCGTCGGGGCGGGCGCGCTCGGCGCGACGACCGTCTTCATGGAAGGAGCGCCAGACTGGCCCGCCGACCGGATCTGGAAGCTCGTCGAGTCGGAGCGCGTGACGATGCTGGGGGTCTCGCCGACGTTGATCCGCGCCTTGATTCCGAGCGGCGAGCCGTCGGTGGATCTGTCCTCGTTGCGGGCGGTGACGACGACCGGCGAGCCCTGGAACCGAGGGCCGTACGACTGGCTGGACGAGCACGTCTGCGGCGGTGGACGCATCCCGATCGTGAACATCTCCGGGGGGACTGAGGTCGGCGCCTGCTTCCTGTCCGTCACGCCCATGGCGCCGACGAAGCCGTGCTCGCTCGGTTTCCCCGCGCTCGGACAGGACATGGACGTCTTCGACGAGCAGGGACGCCCGCTGCGAGGCGAGGTCGGCGAGCTCGTGTGCAAGCGCGCCTGGCCAGGCATGACGCGTGGCATCTGGGGAGATCCAGAGCGGTACCTCGAGACGTATTGGCGCCGCTTCCCGGGAGTGTGGACGCACGGGGACTGGGCGTCGATCGACGACGACGGCTACTGGTATCTGCACGGCCGCTCGGACGACACGCTGAACGTCGCCGGCAAGCGCATCGGCCCCGCGGAGCTCGAGTCGGCGGCGGTCAACCACCCCGCCGTGGCGGAGGCGGCGGCGATCGGGGTGCCGCACGAGGTGAAGGGCGAAGTGCCCTGGCTGTTCTGTGTTCTGCGTCGGGGAGAGAGCCCGGCCGCCGAGGACATCGCCCGGACGGTGACCGACGAGCTCGGCAAGGCGTTCAAGCCCGATCGGATCGTCTTCGTTGCGGCGCTGCCGAAGACTCGGAGCGCCAAGATCGTGCGGCGTGCGGTGCGCGCGACGGCGCTCGGACAGGACCCGGGCGACGTCTCGACGCTCGAGAACCCCGAATCTCTCGAGGAGATCGCCCGTGCCGTCTGACCGACTGGAGGGCGTCGCGCTCGTCACGGGCGGGGGCCGTGGAATCGGCGCCTCGATCGCGCGCGAGCTGCATGACGCAGGCATGCGAGTGGCCGTGAGCGGACGCACGCGCGAGCAGGTCGAGGCGGTCGCCGACGAAATCGGTGGGCTCGCTCTGGTAGGCGACGTCTCACGCTCGCAGGACGTCGAGGACTGGGTCGCGCGAACGGAGAGCGAGCTCGGCCCGGTCGACCTCCTCGCAGCGAACGCGGGGATCGGGAACCAGATCGCGGCGACCTGGGAGGTACCAGTCGAAGATTGGTGGCGCGTGCTCGAGGTAAACGTCCTCGGCGTCCACCTCTCTTGCCGAGCCGTGATCCCGGGCATGCTCGAGCGCCGGAGTGGACGCATCGTGATCACGGGAAGCGGAGCCGCATACCTCCCCGGCATACGACGGACGGCGTACCCGGCCAGCAAGGCGGCGGTCTGGCGCTACGGCGAGACGCTCGCGGGAGAGCTCGAAGACCGGATTCCGGTGTTCGTGATCAGCCCCGGGCTCGTTCGAACCGAGATGACAGACGACTTCGACGACGACGCGCCCTGGACCCCGCCGGAGCTCGCGCCACGGCTCGTGCGCGTGCTCGCCTCCGGCCGAGCAGATGCGCTGGCCGGCCGCTACCTGCACGCGGAGCACGACGACGTCGAGGGCCTGATCCTGCGCGCTGACGAGATCACCTCGAATGACCTGAACGCGATTCGTCTTCGCCGTTAACCCAGTGCCAACGGTCCCCTCCGTACGATGGCGCGGTGCCGTTCTTCATCTGCCCGAACTGCAAGCGACGCTCGGTCGATCTCGACCGGTACGAGGGGTTCACGACGCAGGCCGTCCAGTGTCGCGAGTGCGGGTTCGGGTTCCTGTTCGAGCTGCTCGAGGACTACTACCCCGCGCCCGAGACAGGCTTCGTGGTCTGCGGCCGCGACCGGCGTGTCCTCGCCGTCGGACGCGGCGTGTTCGAGCTCACCGGCTATCGGGACGGCGATCTGCTCGGCCGCGAGGTCGTCGAAGCGCTCGATCTTTCCGACGCCTCGCCGATCGAGGTCGTGCAGGAATGGGGCGTTCGCAAGCTCGGCCAGGCGTTGGCAATTCGCACGAGTGCCGGCATCGAGAAGGAGGTCATTGCGGACTTCTTCCCCGCTTACGACGAGGACGGCGGGCTCCTTCTCGCTCTGACTCCTCGCTAGACGCATTCACTGACGCGCGGTTCCGGGTGCGACAATCCCCTGGAACGCCGCGGCTCTCGCCGCCGCGATGTGCTTTCACCCAAGCGTCGAGCGAGGCTGAATCCAGGTCTGGCGGGCGTACGCGAGCAGGCCGCCCTCCTCGTCGAAGAGTCCGGTGCCAGCGTAGAGCTTCCGTCCCTCCTCGCCCAGCGGCCAGGCGACGACAGCGCACCGCTGACCGACTTGGGGCAGGCGCACCACCCGGGCAGCCATTCGGCCCAGGACGACTTCTCCTCTGCCTGCAGCTCCCACCGCGTACGCGCCCGGGCAATCGATCGCGGCCCAGACGAGCTCCGGCCCCGCTTCGTGCACGACCCAGGGAGCCGCGTGGAGCGGTTCGCGGCCGAAGACCGGGCCCGCGTAGATCTCGAGCCCATCGTGCTCAGCGCGGATGCCGCACACGAAGCACTCGCGGAACTCGGGGCTCCCGATGCGGACGTGCCCGGCCGCCGCGGCCTCCGCGTCGGCCACTGAGACCGGCGCAGGAACATCGGCATCGAGATGGGCGGCGCGCGCCTCCGCGACAAGATCGTCGCCGTCAAACACGAGCGTCGCGTTGTCCCTCCGTTCCACGACAAGAGGTCGCTCGAGAGGCGGAGGCAGACGGAGCGTGACCTCGACGCCGTCCGCGTCGACGAACGGCGCGATCCGCCCGCAGGCGTACCCGCCGTTCGCGGACGCAAGCGGGCCTCGAAAGCGACGCGGAAGGGTAATTTCCATCAGCAGAGTTCTACCCGGATACGTCTCCTCAGGATGTCACCCGGCTGCTTGTAGACTAGGTTTGTGACTGTGAGGCGAAAACCCTGAGGATCGCACTCGCACAGCTGAACGCAGTCGTCGGCGATCTCGTCGGCAACCGCGAGAAGATTCTGTCCTCCCTCACCGACGCCCGCGCCGCGGGGGCCGATCTCGTCGTCTTTCCGGAGCTTGCCGTCACCGGCTACCCGCCCGAGGACCTGCTCCTTCGACCGGGGTTCCTCCGCGCCGCGCGCGAGTCGCTCGAGGAGATCGCCCAGCACTCCGTCGATCTCACGGCCCTCATCGGGACGCCCTGGCTCGATCGCGACCTGGCGAATGCGTGTGCAGTCTGCGCGGACGGTGAGATCCGTGGCATCTACCGAAAGCAGTTCCTGCCGAACTACGGCGTCTTCGACGAGCACCGCTACTTCGCCGAGGGCCGCAACCTCTTGCTTCTCCGGTTCGGAGACGTGTATGCCGGGCCCACGATCTGCGAGGACGTCTGGCAGCCGGGGCCGCCCGCGACCGACCTCGCGCTTGCCGGGGCACAGCTCCTCGTCAACCTCTCCGCCTCTCCGTATCACGTGGGCAAGGCCGAAGAGCGAGAGGAGATGCTCGTCACACGCGCGCGGGACACGAGCTCGTTCTTCGCGTTCTGCAACCTCGTGGGCGGTCAGGACGAGCTCGTCTTCGACGGCCACTCCGTCGTCCTGGACGACGCGGGGGAGGTCATCGCGCGGGCCCCGGGCTTCGAGGAGCACTTCCTCGTGGTCGACGTCGAGCCCGAGTTCGCGATCGGGCGCCGCCTTCGCGACGTCCGACGCCGCGAGCTGGAGCGGTCTCGGGAGTCCGTCCCCGAGGTGGATGTTCTGGACCTGAGTCCGGTCGAGCAGCGTGAGCGGCCCCGACCCGGCGAGATCGCGCCCTTCGATGCGGAGCTGGAGCAGATGCGAAAGGCGCTCGTCCTCGGGCTCGCCGACTACGTGGAGAAGAACGGGTTCTCGCACGCCGTCGTCGGGATCTCGGGGGGCATCGACTCGGCCGTCACGGCCGCGCTCTGCGCAGATGCACTCGGGCCGGAGCGCGTGCACTGCATCTCCATGCCCTCGCGATTCTCATCTGACGCAACGCGGACCGACGCCCGCCGCCTCGCCGAGAACCTCCGCTGCGACTTCCAGGAGATTCCGATCGAGGAGCTCGTCGACGCGTTCCACCACGTCCTGCAAGGGCCGATCCAGAACGGCCTGACCGGGCTGGCTGCCGAAAACCTCCAGGCCAGAGTGCGCGGCGTGCTCCTGATGGCGCTCTCGAACACGTACGGCTGGCTCGTGGTCTCGACCGGGAACAAGTCCGAGCTGGCCGTCGGCTACTCGACGCTGTACGGGGACATGGTCGGCGGCTTCTCGCTGCTGAAGGACGTCTTCAAGACCGACGTCTTCCGGCTTGCGCGCCATCTCAACGAGACCGCCGGACCGGAGCTGATCCCGGAGACGACGATCGCACGCGAGCCGACGGCTGAGCTTCGGCACGACCAGCGCGACGCGGACTCGATCCCGCCGTACGCGGAGCTCGATCCCGTGCTGGAGGCGTACGTCGAGCTCGACCACTCGAGCGAGGAGCTGCTCGAGGAGTTCGACTCGGAGGTGGTCGAGCGCGTCCTCGAGCTCGTCGACCGCGCCGAGTACAAGCGCCGACAGGCACCGCCTGGAGTCAAGCTGCGACCGAAGGCCTTCGGTCGCGATCGCCGCACCCCGATCACGAATCGCTGGCGAGGTTGACAGATTTTTCCGTAAGCGTTAGCTTACGGTAAGTGAGGACTAACGGTCATCCCTTGGATGCCCTCGGAGATCCGACCCGGCGGCAGGTATTCGAGCTTCTCCGGACCGGGCCGCGGTCGGTCGGCGAGCTCGCGGCGTCGCTGCCGGTCAGCAGGCCCGCCGTGTCGCAGCACTTACGCGTTCTCGGGAACGCCGGCCTCGTGACCCATCGCAAGAACGGAACGAGGCACCTCTACGAGCTCGACCAGGCCGGAGTCGTGGCGCTTCGCGCCTGGGTCGACGGATTCTGGGACGAGGCCCTCGCTCGATTCAAGGCGGCGGCCGAGGAGAAAGGAGAAACGTCATGAACGAAGCGCTCGTCATCGAAGCGGTGCGCAAGACCGTCACCGTCGACTGCGTCGTCGAGGAGGCATTTCGCGTCTTCACGGCGGAGGCGGACAGCTGGTGGCCGAGACAGGATCACTCGATCTACGAGAGCGAGGGCGGGGAGATCGTCTTCGAGGGCCGGGTAGGTGGAGAGGTCTACGAGCTCTCGCGGAGCGGTGAAAAGGGACATTGGGCCACAGTCGTGTCGTGGGAGCCGCCCAACCGGCTCCTCCTGGCCTGGAACATCCTCGAACGAGACCCGGTAGCAACCGAGGTCGAGGTTCGCTTTCTCCCCGAGGGCGAGACCACCACACGTGTCGAGCTCGAGCACCGAGGCTGGGACGTGCTCGGGGAAGGCGCTTCGGAACGGCGCGATTCCTACGACACCGGCTGGGGACACGTGCTCGGTCGGTACGTCGAACGCATCGTGTGACCCAGGCGCGCGCGGCGAAGGCGAGCGTCGCTCACGCGACGAGGTCCCGCGCCGCACGAAACCAACGCAAGCGTTCCTCCAGGGGGACAGCCGCATTTGCCGGGGAGGTCGACGGGAGCACGAAGAGCGCCGTGTCGCCGAGGTTCCGCTCCTGGAGCCCGTGCTCGACACGACCGCCGTAGACTCCGGCGTAGGCTGCCTTGCCAACGAAGGCGATCACCTGCGGGCGGAGCCTGTGCGCGATTTCCTCGAGGCGCTCGGCCGCACCGTCGAAATCCGCCTTGCGCAGATCTCCGGAGCCACTTGTCGTCCGGTACGCGGCGTTGGTGAGGCCGATCCCGTAGCGGAGAAGCTCGCGATGCTCGTGCGGCTCGAGGACTCTCGGCGTGAACCCGGCGGCGTGCAGCAATCGCCAGAAATCGTTTCGCGGATTGGCGAACGGCGCTCGCGCGGCAGCGCTCCAGTGCCCGGGGTTGATGCCGCAGAAGACCACCCGAACGCCCGGCCCCAGCGTGTCCGGCACCGCAACCCGCCTTCGCGGTTTCATCCGAGCAGATCGAGGACCTGCGGAACGGATGTGATCCGCGCGCCTCGCCAGTCTCGAAGACCATCCCACCTAGGGTCCTGACCCTCCTCGTGGATGAGCACCGGCGTCATCCCGACCCGCCGAGCACCGGGGAGCTCGTCGTTCGCCCCGTCCCCGACGAACAGGCAGTCGGACGGCTCAACCCCGAGCCCCGTGTACGCCCGCTCGTAGATCCGGCGGTCGGGCTTCAGGACGCCGGCGGTGGCGGAGAACACGGCGACGTCGAAGCGAGGCGCGAGCTCGGTCTCCGGCCACACGATCGCGACGTCCTCCGTGCAGTTCGACACCAGACCCAGGCGGACGCGACGTCGGCGCAGCTCGTCCAGCGCTTCGATCGTCTGTCGGTCCGCGACGAGAGCGCCGCGGGTGAGATCGACGCGCCAGTCGAGGAACTCCGCAACATCGAGATCGCTTCCAGCCGCGGTGCGGATGGAGTGCAGGAAGGGCAGGAGCGGCCCGCTCTCGCGCTCCTCGTAGGCACCGGTCTCGTGCCAGAGCTCGTCCAGCCGCTTGGCGGCGATGCCGAGACGGACAGCCCAGTGCTCGCGAAGCCGTTGCGCGTCCTCGCTCGGCCACCGGACGAGCGTCCCCCACAGGTCGAAGACCACCGCGCGAACCACTCCTGGATCCTGCCTAAGGAAACCGAGCTCGGGTCAGACCCGTGGGGTCTGACCCGAGAGACTGGGTCGGGGTCAGACCCGTGGGGTCTGACCGCGGCGCTGTTTTCTACGCGGCTTCGGCGTCGCGCGCATCCAGCCGCAGCTCGAGGAGGCGGCGCAGGCGCTCGCCGACCTGGGACGGGTCGGCGCGCAGGTCGGGCGCGCGACCAGGCCCCGGCGAGGGGAGTACCTTGACCGTGTCCTCCGTCCAGCGCCAGCCGTAGCAGCGCTCGTAGCACTCCGCCTCGCTGAGCGTCCGGAGCCGCTCCATCCGCACCGCACCGTAGGCCACCCTCCGGACGGCGCGGAGTAGGCTGCGCCAGTGGCGGTGAAAGCACGCGTGTTCACGTTCGACGTCTCCGTCGATCGCGATCGCACGGCCCATAGCGGGTCGGGCGGATCTCCCCTCGCCGCCGAGGACGCGTGGTGGGCCGAGCACCTCGTACTCGCAGGACTGGCCCGCTGCACGCTGACCAGCCTCGACTACCACGCGCACCGTGCAGGCCTCCACTCCGCGGGATCGGCGACTGCGCGAGGGACGGTCACCAAACGTGACTCGGACGGCCGCTACGCCTTCGTAGTGCTCGACGTCCAGCTCGACGTCGACCTCGATCCGTCCCCCGACCCCGCTGCCGCTCGCGAGCTGATTGCGGAAGCCGAACGCGACTGTTTCGTCGGCGCGTCCCTCGACCCGCCCCCGCAGTACGCGTGGAGGGTCAACGGCGAGGAGCTCCCGTGAGCAACGCTCGCCTTCGGCTCGCGTTCGCCAGCGAAAGGGCGAACGGAAACCATGTTTCCTCCCGCGACGCCCCCTTCTTCTTGAAAGCGTGGGGAACCTCCCGGTTCCCCACGCCCCTCCACGCTCACGGGCCAAGGAGCGGCCCGTGAGCACGGCGACCCTCGATGTCGCCGCCGTCCGAGCCCGGTTCTCGGCACTCGACCGACGGCTGGCGTTCTTCGACGGCCCCGGCGGGACGCAATGCCCGGACGAGGTGATCGACGCGATCGCTGCCTATCTACGGGAGTCCAACGCGAACGTCGGTGCACCCTACGAGACCAGTCGACGAACGGACGCGCTGGTCGCGGCGTCTCGGCAGCGAGCCGCCTCGTTTCTCGGTTGCTCGACGGAGGAGGTCGCGTTCGGGCCGAGCATGACCGCGCTCAACTTCCTGCTTACAAGGGCATTCGCCCGTGAGCTCCGGGCCGGGGACGAGGTCGTCGTGACGAAGCTCGACCACGATGCGAATGTCGCTCCCTGGCTCGAGCTCGCGCGCGACCTCGGGATCGTCGTGCGAACCGCCGGAGTCACGGACGAGCTGGAGCTGGACTACGACGATCTCGCCGGACAGCTCTCCGATCGCACGCGTGTGGTCGCGTTCCCGGTCGCGGCGAACTCGGTCGGGACTGCGCCGGACCTTACTCGGATCGCCGCACTCGCGCACGAGGCGGGCGCGCTCGCGTGGGCGGACGCGGTCCACTACGCGCCCCACGGGCCGATCGACGTCGGCGCCTGGGACGTGGACGTCCTCATCTGCTCGCCGTACAAGTTCTTCGGCCCGCACCTCGGGCTCGCCTACGGCCGGCGCGAGCTGATCGAGAACTGGCGGCCGTACAAGGTTCGACCCGCCGCGAACGAGCCCGTCGGCCACCGCTACGAGCTGGGGACGCTCCCCCACGAGTCGCTCGCCGGGTTCGTCGCGGCCGTCGACTACGTCGCCTCGCTCGGCTGGGAGCCTGTGCAAGCGTACGAGCGAGCTCTCGGCGAGCGCTTTCTGGCCGGGCTCCCGGACGGGATCGAGCTGTACGGCCTCGACACGATGGAAGGCCGCGTTCCGACGTTCTGCTTCAACGTGCGCGGGCAGTCACCCGAAGGGGTCGCGTCGTTCCTGGCGGGTCGCGACCTCGCCGTCTGGCACGGCAACTACTACGCGCTCGAGACGATGCGGCACCTCGGCCTCGACGACGGCGCCGTGCGCGCAGGGATCGTCCACTACAACACCGAGGACGAGGTGGATCGGCTGCTCGCAGCGCTCGACGACCTCGTGGAGCCGAGTCGGGGTCAGCCTGAAGTCTGACCCGACCGGTCTCTCTCATGGACGACTCGGGACGCCGCTCTCGCGGACGGAGCGGAGACGGGGACCGGCGTAGTCGTCTACTTCACGACGACCCGCGACCACCTGGAAGCTCGTGTTCACGGTTGAGCAGCGGGATGCTCTCCGCGAGCGCCTGCACGGCTCGCGGAGGTGCACTGAGCGCGATCCCACGGCTCGGCCTTCCCGAAGCTCTGGGGTACTGACATGCGGGCCCCACCGCGACTGCGCGGCGGCATCGCCCCGCGGCTCACGTTCCTCGTCATCGGCCTGTTCGTGTTCGCCGCCGGCATCGTCGCGCTTCTCGAGTCGCGCCTCGGGCTCTCACCGTGGGACGTCCTCCATCAAGGCATCGCCAAGCAGACCCCGCTCTCGTTCGGCGCCGCGAACGTTGCCGTCAGTGTCGTCGTTCTGGCCCTGGCCTGGGCGATGGGTGCGCGTGTCGGGGTCGGGACGCTGGCCAACGCGGTCTTGGTAGGGGTCTTCGTTCAGCTGCTGACCTCATCTGAAGCGATCTCTGGACTGGCCGACACGGCCGTCGGGGTGCGGGTCGGCTTGCTGTTCGTCGGTGTGACGTTGATGGCCGTTGGCAGCGCTTGCTATCTCGGTGCCGGCTTCGGCGCCGGTCCGCGCGACTCGTTGATGGTCGTCGGAGCTCAGCGAACTCCGCTGACGATTGGCACCGTCCGCACCGTGATCGAGCTTGTCGCGCTTGCAGTCGGTTTCGCTCTCGGCGGCACCGTCGGTATCGGAACGCTGGCATTCGCGGTGGCCATCGGGCCAGCCGTGGAAGGGTCGTTCTGGCTACTCGAGCGGACGACGCTCGTCCAGCAAGATCACATCCTGCGTGGGTAAGGAAGGCGCGTCCGCGTAGGCTAGCCCTCGTGGATCGGCACGTCGACGGGCGCGAGATCGTCGAGCTCTTGGACCGTGCCGCGTGGCGGCGGTGGCTGGTCCGGCGGCATACGCAGCGCGACGCGATCTGGCTCGTTTTCCACAAGAAGACGAGCGACGGGACTAGTCCGAGCTACGACGAGGCGGTCGAGGAGGCGCTCTGCTTCGGCTGGATCGACAGCACGGTGAACCGGCTTGACGAGCGGCGCACCCTGCAGCTCTTCGCGCCGCGCAAGCCGCGGAGCACGTGGTCGATGTCGAACAGGGAACGTGTGGCACGGCTCGAGCGCGAGGGGCTGCTCGCCCCGGCCGGGATCGCCGCTATCGAGGCCGCGAAGGAGAACGGCTCGTGGAGCGCGCTCGACGCGGTGGAGCGACTCGAGGAGCCGCCGGATCTCGCCACCGCCCTCGAAGCGGACGCCGCGGCCCGCGAGAACTGGAACGGCTTCAGCCCGTCCTCACGCAAGGCGATTCTCTGGTGGGTCGTGAGCGCGAAGCGCCCGGAGACGCGCGCGAAGCGGGTCGAGCAGACCGTCCGCATGGCGGCGAAGGGGCTGCGCGCACAGTTCGATCGCGAGTAGCTGCGACGCGGTCACAGGGCGCTGGCGCGCGACCCGGATCCGCGCGAGCGGATCCCAGTCTTGCGCCTACGAAACAGGAATCGTCTTCTCGGGGTCCCAGAACGGCATCGGCACGATCGTCGCCGTGCGCGGCCCCCACTCGCTCTCGACCTGCAGCTCGGTTCCCAGGTCCGTGAGTCCGACCGGCACCCACGCATAGCCGATGTTCTTTTCGAGGCGCGGCGAGTAGACCGCTGACGTGACCTTCCCCACCTCGGAGCCGTCCACGCTGACCGGCCACTTCGTGAAGTTGAGCCAGGGGAAGCGCTCGCCGTCGAGCTCCACTCCGACGATCCGGCGATCGATGCCCTCGGCCGCGATGCGGTTCAGCGCATCGCGCGCGACACAGGGGACGTCGAGGTCGACGAGCCGGTCGAGCCCGAGCTCGAAGGGGTTGTTCTCGTGGGTCATGTCGGCGCCCCAGTTGAAGATGCCGCCCTCGACGCGGCGAATGTCCGACGGGCCCGTAGGTTGAATCCGGTGCGGCTCGCCCGCTTCCAGGATCAACTCCCAGAGCTCGCGGCCGCGACTGGGATCGCAGAGATAGAGCTCGTAGCCGACCTCGGACGTCCACCCTGTCCTGGTGACGACGACCGGGATCCCCTGGACCTCGGTTTCCGTGAAGAAGTAGTAGGGCAGCTCGAGGATGTCGTCGCCGAAGAGCGCCTGGACCACGTCCTTCGACTTGGGGCCCTGGATCTGGAGCGGCGCGACATCGAGCTCGCGAACCTGGACGTTCATACCCGCGTACGCCGCGAGGCCCTTGGCATAGAGGAGGACGTCGCTCGAGGCGAGCGCCAGCCAGAAGCGATCTTCGCCCATCCGCGTCAGGACCGGGTCGTTCAGGATGCCGCCGTCCGGCGCGCACACGAGAACGTACTTGGCTTGGCCTACCGCACACTTGCTCAGGTCTCGGGGTGTCAGGAGCTGCGTGAAGGCGAAGCCGTCCGGGCCGGAGACCTCGACGCACCGCTCGACAGCCACGTCCCACAGCGTCACGTGCTCGAGCAGGTGCCAGTACTCGGCCTCGAGGTCGTCGTACCGGATCGGGAAGAGCGTGTGGTTGTACACGGTGTAGCCCTTCGGCCCGTGGCGCTGCTCTGCCTCGTAGTAGGGCGAACGGCGAAGGCGGGCTCCGCTCTGCACGAGGCTCATATCGAACGCTGTCATTCCGGCTTCTCCTCCTCGGTCAGGTGACACGACGATCCTCTCGCATCCGACAGGTCGGATCCGTGGGGTCTGAGCCGGAGCCCGCTCAGTTGTAGGACCGGCGGGCCCAGTCCCAGCGCTCCTCGTCCCAGCGAATCAGGTCGGGATCGACGCCTCGATCCTCGGCCAGTTCGACCGTCAATCTCTGGAAGCGGATGATGTCGACGACGGGATGGCTGCTGGTGACGAGATTTGCCTCGCAACCGAGCTCGCCGAGAGCTCGCACTGCGTCATTCGCGCGCTCTGCAGCGCGGCCTTCTCCTTCCAGCACGAAGCAGCGCACCGAGGAATCGACGGCCGCAAGATGGCCGTGGAGCAACTGCTCGGTGTGGTGGGCCTCGGCGGCGACGTGGACTCCCTCTCGTAGCTTGAGGACGGCCTCGAGCACGGTTGCGGTGTCCTCTCCCGCGCCGGCGATGAGGAACCGCTCATGCCCGGAGGTGGCGAGCGGCTCACCGCCGAGCTCACGCTCGACCGCCTCGGGAAGCTCGCTCACGTCCTCGCCCAGAAGCGCGCGACCCGCTGCCACGGCGCAGGTGTAGCTGACCGTGTGGCAGTAGCTCGTCTCGATCTCGGGGGTTGCGACGACAACGTGATCGACCGCCTTGGCGATCGGGCTGTCGGCGGCGCCCGTGATCACCCACGTCTCGCCGCTGAAGCCCTCAATGGCCTCGAGCGCGAGGCGCGTCCCGCCCTCGTGGCTCAGAGCCACGAGGACTTCGGCTTCCGGTGCGTTCCCGAGCACGACCTCGAGCGCCTGCACTGCGGGGCCGCACGCGAGGGCGGCGTGAAAGGACGTCCCGCAGCCTGTGAAGAGAACGCGCGCGCCCTCGGGAAGCCGCCGATCCCCGACACGTTCGGGTACCTGCCGAAGCCACTCGGGCTGGGCGGCGATGGCCGTACGGGTCAGCTGTCCGAGCACAGGAGCTGTCTATACCATCGACGACGTGCCCGTCTTCGAGAAAGCGACTCTCGGTAACGGCATCCGAGTCCTCACCGCGCCGATGTCGCAGGTCGGATCCGTGTCGTGTTTCGTGATGCTCGGAGCCGGGTCGCGCTACGAGACCCCGGAGTCCAAGGGGATCGCACACTTCTCGGAGCACATGTTCTTCAAGGGCACGGAGCGGCGACCGACGGCGCGATCGATCGCCACCGAGATCGACACGATCGGCGGCGAGTTCAACGCGTTCACGGGCAAGGAGATCACCGGCTATTACGTCAAGTGCGGGTCGGAGACCCGCGATGTCGCCCTCGACGTGCTCGCGGACATGCTGCTCCACTCTCGCTTCGACCCGTCCGAGATCGAGAAGGAGAAGGGCGTGATCCTCGAGGAGATGAACGTCTACCTCGACACGCCGCAACGCTACGTGGGAAGCGTGTACGACCGGCTGCTCTTCGACGACCAGCCGCTCGGCTGGGACATTCTCGGCACGAGAGAGACGATCGAGGGAGCGACGCGGGACACCTTCGCCTCGTACCTCGACGCCTGGTATCGCCCCGAGCGAATCGTCGTCGGCATCGGCGGGCAGATCGGCGAAGGGCTCCACGATCGTCTGGAGGAGCTGTTGGGCGGAATCGACGCCCGCGAGACGGGAGCGCCGGTGCCGGCTGAGCTCCCTGACGAGACGTCGCCGGTCCTGCTGCACACGAAGGCCTCGGAGCAAGCGCACCTCATCCTGGGTGTGCGGGGTTACCCGCTGGACCACCCGGACCGCTATGCACTCCAGCTCCTCGCGGTGGTGCTGGGGGGCGGCATGTCGTCCCGCCTGTTCACCGAGGTGCGGGAGAAGCGAGGGCTCGGCTACTACGTCCACGCCGCAAACGGGTCGTTCACGGACGCAGGCACCTTCTATACGAGCGCCGGAGTGGACGTCGATCGCGTGGACGAGGCCATCACGACCATTCTCGGCGAGCTTCGCAAGGTCGCGTCGGAGCCCGTCCCGTCCGACGAGCTCGAGAAGGCCCGCGGCTACGCCAAGGGACGATTCGTTCTCCGGCTCGAGAGCCCGCAGGGGACGATTCAGTTCGGGCTGCGCCACGAGGTGCTGGAGGGCGAGATCGAGGAGCCGGACGAGGTCCTCCGTCACCTCGACTCGGTGACGTTGGAGGACGTCCAGCGCGTCGCTCGCGACCTCCTCGACGGGAAACGGCTCTACCTCGCGCTGGTCGGGCCGTTCGACGATCCCGAGCGCTTCGAGAAGCTGCTCGCCGCCTGAGGAGCCCTGGTCGTGAGCGCCTTCGACGAGCTGGTCGATCTGGAGCCGCTACGGATCTGGGAAGGAGTCGCGGCACGTTCGATCGACGGCGAGCGCCTGACGCTCGCGGTCGTCGAGCTCGATCCGGCCAGCGTCGTGGCCGAGCACAGCCACGACAACGAGCAGCTCGGCATCGTGATCAGCGGGTCGGTGTCGTTTCGCGTGGGAGACGAGACCCGCGAGCTCGGCCCCGGCGGAGCCTGGCGGATCCCGCCCGACACACCCCATGAGGTGCGGACCGGGCCCGAAGGAGCGGTCGTCATCGACGTATTCGCTCCGACTCGGGACGACTGGCACCGAGCCGGCCGGGACGAGCCGCGGCCGCCACGCTGGCCGTGAGCCACATGGGCGCGGCTCGCGACGAGCGCGAGCTCTTGGGCCGGACCGCGGAGATCGCAGCCGACTTCCTCGCCTCGCTCGACGAGCGTCCGGTGTGGCCCCCGGCCACGGTAGAGGAGCTGCGTAGCGCCCTCGGTGGGCCTCTGCCGGACGGGCCGACCGAGCCGCTGGAAGTGATCGAGGCACTCGCCGAGGCAGCGGGCCCGGGCGTCGTCGGCATGACTGGCGGTCGCTACTTCGGCTTCGTCATCGGCGGCTCGCTGCCCGCGGCGCTGGCGGCCGACTGGCTCACGAGCGCGTGGGACCAGAACGCCGGCCTCGTCGTCGGAGGACCGGCGGCTGCAATCGTCGAAGAGGTGAGCGGAGCCTGGCTCAAGGACCTGCTGGCCATCCCCGCGGCAGCCTCGTTCGCATTCGTCACGGGCTGCCAGATGGCCCATGTGACGTGTCTCGCCGCCGCGCGGCATGCGGTTCTCGAACGGGTTGGGTGGGACGTCGAGCGCGAGGGTCTTGCCGGAGCTCCGCCCATCCGGGTGCTGGTGGGCGCGAAGCGCCATGTCACCCTCGACCGCGCGTTACGGCTTCTCGGGATCGGAAGCGTGTCGATCGATGCTGTCGCCGCCGATACTCAGGGCCGGATGCGTGCAGACGAGCTGGCGGCCGCACTCGAGCGCTCCGATGGACCCACGGTCGTGTGCGCGAAGGCCGGCGAGGTCAACACGGGCTCGATCGACCCACTCGTGGAGATCGCCGAACTCTCCCGTGCGGCCGGCGCCTGGCTGCACGTAGACGGAGCATTCGGGCTCTGGGCGTCGGCTTCGCCCGAGCTGCGCCAGCTGGTCGACGGGAGCGATCGTGCGGACTCGTGGGCGACCGACGCGCACAAGTGGCTGAACGTGCCGTACGACTGCGGTCTCGCGTTCGTGGCGCACCCCGACGCGCATCGCGCGGCGATGCGAGTTACAGCCGAGTACCTCGTCGCGGACTCGGAGGCGGCTCGCGACCAGATGGACTGGACACCGGAGTTCTCGAGACGCGCGCGAGCATTCACCGTGTACGCGGCGCTGCGATCGCTCGGACGCTCTGGCGTCGCAGAGCTCATCGAGCGCTGCTGTCGCCACGCGCGGCGCTTCGGGGCTGAGCTCGCGCAGCTGCCAGGGTGCGAGATCCTCAACGAGATCGTGCTCAATCAGGTGTTGCTGCGATTCGAGGACGACGCCGCGACGGACGCCGTGCTGCGTGCCGTTCAGGACAGCGGCGATGCCTGGATGAGTGGCACCAAGTGGGATGGTCGAGCGGCGATCCGGCTTTCGGTCTCCAACTGGCGTACCAGCGAAGACGACGTCCGTCGAACGGTCGCCGCGTTCGAGGCCGCTCTGGCAGTCGTCTAGCCGGCGGCGGCGGGCTCGTTTGCGAGCTCGGTGCGAAGGACGACGCGGCCCGGCTCGAGTCGGTACCCGTACCGCTCGTTCAGCCTCCGGATCGGTTCGTTTCGCTCCTCGTTGTGGGTGACGAGGCGGCGGTAGCCCTGGCCCCTCGCCCACGCGATCTGGGTGCGCTTCAGCGCGCCCGCGATGCCGCGGCCGCGCCACGCCCGCTTGACGCCCGTGAGGTCGTGCCACGCCGTATCGGACTGGGACTGCGACAGCGCCAGCTTCGCGTAGCCCACGACGTCGTCACCTGCGAACGCGACGAAGACGGCCTCGGGGCGGTCCGAGATGCCCCGCATGTCGTTCGAGAGCCACGATTCGAACGATGGAAGTTCCTCCTCGTCCGCGCCGGGGACGTCGGGCGAGGCCTCGACGAAGACCTCGTACAGCTCACGCTCGATTCCGGGTCGCTCGGCCCAGCTGCTGATGGCGATGCCCTCGGGCACTTCGGCCACGGGTGGCTCGACTGCCTCGAGATCGAGCGCAAGCCGGCCGTCGCGGCCGATCTCGCGGAAGCCGCGGCGCTCGACCCAGGCGAGGCTCGCCGCGTCGTCCTCTGCAACGACCGTCTCGAGCGCGACGCAGCCGCGTTCGGCGGTCCAGCCACGAAGCTCGTCGTACAGCGCCTGGCCGACCCCACGGCCCCGCCGCTCCGGCAGCGTCCAGACTCTGATCGACGCGGTACCGGGCCTGGAGTGCCAGCCGAGAAGCCCGATACCGGCACCGACGTCGTCGCCCTGACTGGAGGCGACGAGCCAGGTCATGTCGTCGGCCTGACGGCGCCAGTCGACGAGCTCCTCGGGGGAAGCGGTGTCCTCCGGATACACGACGTTGTGAATCTCAACGAGCCGGGGCAGCCCGTCTACGTCGACGTGCGAGATGTCGATCACGGCAGGCGCTACTCCTCGACGGGAGCTGTGGCTGCCCGGTCGGCGATCTCGGCGACGACCGCCGGATCGGCGAGCGTCGTGGTGTCCCCGAGCGGCCGATCCTCCGCGACGTCCTTGAGCAGCCGGCGCATGATCTTCCCCGAGCGGGTCTTCGGCAGCTCCGGCGTGAAGACGATGCTCGCCGGCTTTGCAATCGGTCCGATCTTCACGGCCACGTGGTCGCGTAGGACGTCGAGCATGTCGACCGTACCCTCCTGACCTCCCTTGAGGGTGACGAACGCCACGATCGCCTGACCCGTCAGCGCATCGGCGCGCCCGCAGACGGCAGCCTCGGCAACGCTCGGATGGTCGACCAACGCGGACTCGACCTCGATCGTCGAGATGCGGTGGCCAGAAACGTTCATGACGTCGTCGACGCGGCCGAGCAGCCAGAAGTCGCCGTCCTCGTCGATCCGGGCGCCGTCTCCGGCGAAGTACCTGCCCGGGAATCGCTCCCAGTACGTTGCCCGGTAGCGCGCGTCGTCCCCGTAGATCCCGCGCAGCATGGCGGGCCAGGGGCGCTCGAGGACGAGGTAGCCGCCTCCACTCGGGCCGACCTCCTCCCCGCGGTCGTTCACGACACCTGCCTCGACGCCCGGGAACGGCCTGGTCGCCGAGCCGGGCTTGAGCGTCGTCATGCCCGGAAGTGGGGTGATCAGGATCATCCCGGTCTCCGTCTGCCACCAGGTGTCGACGACCGGCACCCGGTCGCCGCCGATGTGCTCGCGATACCAGACCCACGCTTCCGGGTTGATCGGCTCGCCGACCGTCCCGAGCAGCCGGATCGAGGAGAGATCGTGCTGCGCCGCGTACTCCGGCCCCCACTTCATGTGAGCGCGGATCGCGGTAGGTGCCGTGTACAGGATCGTGACCCCGTACCGCTCGACGATGTCCCACCAGCGATCCTTGTCGGGGAAGTCCGGCGTCCCCTCGTAGAGGACGCTCGTCGCACCGTTGCACAGCGGCCCGTACACGATGTAGCTGTGGCCGGTGACCCAGCCGATGTCCGCTGCGCACCAGTAGACGTCCGTCTCGCGCTTCAGGTCGAAGATGTAGTAGTGCGTCGTTGCGACGCCGACGAGGTACCCCGCCGTCGTGTGGACGATGCCCTTCGGCTTCGCGGTCGTGCCGCTCGTGTAGAGCAGATACAGGAGGTCCTCCGAGTCCATCGGCTCACAGGGACAGGTCGCAGGATCGGACGGCTGGGCAGCGACGAGCTCCGACCAGGTCAGGTCGCGGCCCTCCACCATCGGGACGTCGCTACGCGTGCGCTGGCCGACGACCACCTTGCGGACGGTGGGGCACGATGCAAGCGCGTCGTCGGCGTTCTTCTTCAGAGGGACGATCTGACCACGACGCCAGCCCTCGTCCTGCGTGAGCAGGATCTCGCACTGCATGTCGTTCAGTCGGTCGGCAAGCGACTCCGCGGAGAAGCCGCCGAACACGACCGTGTGCGGCGCTCCCAGCCGCGCGCAGGCGAGCATCGCAACCGGGAGCCCGGGCCCCATCCCCATGTAGATCCCGACCGGCGTGCCTTTTCGGACGCCGAGGGCCTTCAGCCCGTTCGCGGCCTTGACGACCTCCTCGAGCAGCTGGGAATAGCTGATCGCGGTCCGTTCGCCGACCGGCTCGCCCTCGTAGTAGAAGGCGATCGTGTCGCCTCGCCCCGCCTCCACGTGGCGGTCGAGGCAGTTGTAGGCGACGTTGATCTTGCCGCCGACGTACCACTTCGCATACGGCAGCTCCCATTCCAGGAGCGAGGTGAAAGGCTCGAACCACGTCACGCGTTCACGGCCCTCGCGCTCCCAGAACTCCTCGAAGGGCACGTCGTAGATGTCCGCACGCGCGTTGGCCTGTGCGGCGAAGTCTTCGGGAGGCGGGTACCGCCGCTCCTCGAGAAACAAGGTGTCGATCGCTCTGTCGCTCAGCGCCCGACCTCGAGGTCGTAGGGGAAGTCCGTCAGCACCTCGCCGCCCTGTTCCGTGACCAGCACGAGATCCTCGAGGCGCACACCGCCGAAGCCATGGCGATAGAGACCCGGCTCGATCGTGATCACGTCGCCGGCGACGAGCTCGTGGCCGATGCGACCGATGGACGGGGCCTCGTGCACCGCGAGCCCCACGCCGTGCCCGGTCCCGTGGTAGAAGCCGTCCTCGAGCACCGCGCCATCTGGCTTGTGCAGCTGCGTCGGATAGCCGTGCTCGTGGAAGAAGTCGCACACGAGCTGATGGATGTCTCGGCCGTTCACGCCCGGCTTCACCTCCGCGACTGCGCGGTCGAGCGCTTCTTTCACCAGCCGGTGGTATTCGCAGATCTCCTCGGACGCGTTGCCGACCGTGAAGGTGCGTGTCATGTCCGCGTAGCAACCCGAGGCCTTGTCCACCGGAAAAAGATCGAGGAGGACGACGTCATCGGTGCAGATAGGGCCGGAGCCTGGGTCGTGTCCGACGGCCGTCTGTTCCGCGTGGGAGACGATCGACTCGTCCGCGGATGCACTGTGCAGTGCGAAAGCCTCGTTCACGAGGCGCTTCAGAGCTTCGCACGTGAGGGCTTCGCCCTCGAGGACGCGAGCGCCGTTTCGTGCCTCTGATCGACGAAGCGCGTCTACCGCCGCGGCCATCGCAGCCTCGGCGGCCCGCTGGGCGCGTCGAATGCCGGCGAGCTCGGTCTGCGACTTGGCCCGGCGGCGGTTCCTGAAATGCTCGCTGTCGACCGTGAGCGTGATGCCTGCGGCCCGCAGATGGTCCGCAGCCCCGGTCGGAAACTCGGCGGGCACCAGTGCATCCTCCAGGCCGAACGCACGGCAGGCGCGCAGGTGGAGCTCTCGGTAGAAGTCGTCCGTGGTGAGTCCCTGGCGCGCGAGCTCGTCGATCCCGAGCTCCTCGAGCGGGGTCACGTCGATGTCGAGGCCGAGCGCGTCGATCCGGGACCGTTCCGGCGAGGCCACTGCAACGCGCCGCTTGCCGTCGACTTCTGCGTACAGGAACGGGTCGGGGATCATGAGCGGCACCTCGTGCCGCATCTCCGGGGACCTGCGCGTGTCGGCAACGATCAGGACATTGGTCATCGCGCGCCGATCCTACCCCGCATCGATAGAGTCCTCAGCGGTGGACGCCGACCTCCGCAGGCTCAAGGAGCGCCTGGCCGAGATCTCCGACATCCAGCGCAGCGCGGGGGTGCTGTTCTGGGATCAGCGCGTGACGATGCCGCCTCTCGGAAACCCGGCTCGGGCGGAGGCTGTCGCCACGCTCGGGCGGATCGCCCACGAACGCTTCGTGGACGACGAGATCGGCTCGCTGCTCGAGCGGCTGCGCCCCCTCGAGGAATCGCTCGAGTACGACTCCGACGATGCGAGCCTGGTTCGCGTCACGCGCCGCGACTGGGAGAAAGCCCGTCGGGTCCCAGCGGAGCTGCGCGCGGAGATGCTGCGTGCGGGCGCACAGGGCCATCAGATCTGGGTGGAGGCGCGAGCGAAGAGCGACTTCGTGAGCTTCCTGCCGGCCCTCGAGCTGAATCTCGAGCTGAAGAGACGCTACGTCGACTGCTTCGAATGGGAGGACTCGCCGTACACGCCGCTCCTCGACGACTACGAGCCGTTCATGAAGACCACCGAGGTGGCCGAGGTGTTCGACACGATTCAGCCCGTGCTGTCGGAGCTCGTGCGGGAAGCACCTCCGATCGACGCATCCTTTCTCGAATCGCCATATCCGCGCGACCTGCAACGCGAGTTCGCGGACCGAGTTCTCACCACTCTGGGGCTCGAGGACGGCGCCTGGCGGCTGGACACGACCGTTCATCCGTTCTGCACGTCGTTCTCGACCCGTGACATTCGGCTGACGACCCGCTATCACGACACAGGGCTCGAGTCGCTCTGGTCGACGATGCACGAGGCGGGGCACGGCCTGTATGCACACGGCATCTCGCGCTCGCTCGAACGATCGCCGCTCGCGGGTGCGCCCTCACTCGGCCTCAACGAGTCTCAGAGCAGGACCTGGGAGAACCTCGTCGGCCGGAGCCGGCCGTTCTGGTCCTACTGGTACGAGCACCTGCAGGCGACGTTCCCCGAGGAGCTCGGCGATGTGGACCTGGAGTCCTTCCTCGCAGCGATCAACCGGGCCGAGCCAGGCTTGATCCGCGTCGAGGCCGACGAGACGACCTACAGCCTCCACATCATTCTCCGCTTCGATCTCGAGCGGCAGCTGATCGAAGGTGCGCTAGATCCGAAGGATCTTCCGGAGGCGTGGAACGAGCGCATGCGCGAGCTTTTCGGCGTCCAGGTGCCGGACGACGCGAGAGGCGTCCTGCAGGACGTTCACTGGTCGAGCGGCAGCATCGGCTACTTCCCGACGTACGCGCTCGGGAACGTCATCTCGCTCCAGATCTGGGCCGTCGTGCGCGACGCGATCCCGGACCTGGACGCGCGGATGGAGGCCGGTGAGCTCCAGGGCCTCTCCGCCTGGCTCCGCGACAACCTCTACTCGCTCGGGCGCAAGCTGACCCCGAGGGAGACCATCGAGCGGATCACCGGCTCGCCGGCGATCGATCCGCAGCCCTACCTCGCGTATCTCCGCGAGAAGCTCACCGCGCTTCCCACACGTGCCTGAGCGCATGCGGCCGCAAAGCGGACGCCTTCAGGGATTTTCGCGCGACCGGAATCTGGGCGAGCAGATTCCGGTCTTGCGCCGTGAGCTCGAGCTCGTCGTCAACGGCGAGCCGCGCTCGCTCGAGCTCGAGCCGCGGACGCTTCTGGTGCACGCGCTCCGGGACGACCTGGGGCTCACTGGAGCCCACATCGGCTGCGACACGAGCCAGTGCGGAGCCTGCACCGTGCTGCTCGACGGACGCGCGGTGAAGAGCTGCACCCTGCTGGCGCTCCAGGCCGAGGGCGCCGAGCTGACGACGATCGAAGGGCTAACCCCGGCCGATGGGCTCCATCCCATCCAGCGAGCGTTCGTGGAGCACCACGGACTGCAGTGCGGCTTCTGCACGCCCGGCCTGATCCTCACGACCGCGGACTTGCTCTCACACGACCCAGATCCCGACGACGAGACGGTCCGGAGAGCCATCCGCGGCAACCTCTGCCGCTGTACCGGCTATCAGACGATCGTGGAGTCGATCCGAGCGGCAGCTGCCGCGCTGCAAGCGGGAGCGGCGACGTGATACCCGCTTCCGTCGAATATGTCCGAGCCTCGACGCTGCAAGAGGCCTTCGACGCCCTCGCGGAGCCAGACTCGAAGGCGCTCGCCGGCGGACAGTCACTCATCTCTGTGATGAAGCTGAGGGTGGTTCGCGTGTCCCGCGTGGTCGACATCGGGCGCCTCGACCTCGGCGGTGTCGAGACGCGTGACGGGAGCCTCCGACTCGGCGCGCTCCTCACCTGGAGCGAGCTCGCGCGGATGACGGCGGCGCAACGGCCCGCGCTCGCGGCGATCACCGACTGCGCCCGCGGCATCGGCGACCTCCAGGTCCGGAACAGGGGCACGCTCGGAGGGAGCCTCGCACACGCCGATCCGGCTTCCGACATGCCTGCAGTCGTGCTCGCGCTCGATGCTCGGATCCACGTCCGGTCGCCCGACGGCGAGCGAACGCTGCACGCCGTCGAGCTCCAGGTCGGGCCGTTCACGACGTCGCTCCGACCACGCGAGCTGATCACCGACGTCGTCATCCCGCTGCCGCCATCCGGCTCCGGCTCCGCCTACGTCTCCGTCGAGCATCCCGCGTCGGGCTTTGCACTAGCAGGTGCCGCCGCGCTCGTGCGCCCGGACGGGACCCGCACGGTCGCGCTCACGGGCGTGGCCGATCGGCCGCTCCTGCTCTCCCCCGGTCGCGACACCGCCGAGGCTCTCTCCGAGTTCGAGATCTACGGCGACAGCTCCGCCCCGGCCGAGTACCGCCGCCACCTCGCCGCGGTCGTCGTCGAGCGCGCGCTCGGACGAGCCCGTGAGCGCGCGCAGGAGGATCGCTGATGGACGGCGTCATCGGGGTGCCACGCGCGAGGCTGGATGCACCCGAGAAGGTCGCCGGAGCGACCCGCTATGCCGCCGACGGCCACGTGCCGGGGCTCCTCCATGCTCGCCTCGTGCTCTCCACCGAGGCACATGCACGTATCCGACGGATCGACCGAGAGGCAACACTCGCGCAACCCTGCGTTGTCGCCGTTCTCATCGCCGCGGACATCCCGCTCGCGGCGACCGGCTCGGACCGGACGGTCGAGCCGCTAGCACGGGACGAGGTGGTCTTCGCCGGTCAGCCCGTTGCACTCGTCGTCGCCGAGAGCGAGGGCGCCGCAGAGGACGGGGCCGAGAACGTGGTCGTCGAGTACGAGCCTCTCCCGGCCGTCGTCGACCTCGAGCGCGCGATGCGTCCCGGCTCGCCACTCGCCCGCGTGACCGAGGAGGAGGAGTCCGGAGGCGATCTCGAGTCGATCCATGCCGGCGTGGACAAGGCGGAGGACGACGCCGAGCAGGAGCAGCTCTCGGATAACGTCCTCGACACCGTCCGC
The DNA here is from genome assembly GCA_963761485.1 of uncultured Actinomycetes bacterium. Lineage (GTDB taxonomy): Bacteria > Actinomycetota > Thermoleophilia > Gaiellales > Gaiellaceae > GMQP-bins7. Next base: position 156,057 of record CAVXGP010000005.1, read on the forward strand.
CGATCGTCCGGCGACGCGACTGCGGCGCTCGAGGCAAGCGACGAGGTCGTCAGCGGCACCTTCCGTACTCCGTGGGTCTACCAGGCGTACATCGAGCCACAAGTGGCCACGGCGTGGTTGGAGCCAAACGAGACTCTCGTCGTGTCGACGAGCACCCAAGGCTCCTTCGTAACGCAAAGAGAGCTCGCCCGCGCGTTCGGCCTGCCGCTCGAGCGCATCCGCATCATCGCCGAGCCGCTGGGGGGCGCCTTCGGCGGCAAATTCGGACTGATGGAGCCGCTCGTGGCCGGTGCAGCGCTCGCGCTCCGGCGGCCGGTCCGGCTGGTGCTCACCCGCAGCGAAGACTTCCAAGCGACGAACCCGGCGTCAGCTCAGATCACACATCTCCGGATCGGCGCGCGCAAGGACGGCGCGTTGACCGGGATCGAGGCGCGGATGATCGTCGACCGCGGATCGAACGCAGGCTGGGGAGTCGAAGGGATCACGTCCTTGCTGGTTGCCGGGCCGTACCGCTGGGAGGCGCACGACCTGCGTGGCTACGGCGTCCAGACGAACCGCGTCACGTTCGGTGCCTACCGCGCTCCCGGTGCCCCGACGGCCGCCTTCGCCCTCGAGTCGCTGCTCGACGAGCTGGCACGGAAGCTCGACCTCGACCCGATCGAGCTCCGGCTGTCGAACGTCGTCGTCGAAGGTGACATCGGCGTGAGCGGCAATCCGTTCCCGACGATCGGCGCAGTCGAGGTGCTCGAGCGTCTGCGCGATCACCCGTTGTGGCAGGCGCGGAGCTCGCTGCCGGAGAACGAGGGCCTCGGCATGGCCGTCGGCTACTGGCCGGGAGGGAACGAGCCGGCTGCGGCGGTCTGCCGCGTCGACGCGGACGGAACGATGACCGTCGTGACCTCGGCGGTCGACATGAGCGGCGTGAGCACGGGCTTTGCGGCCATCGCCGCGCAAGCCTTCGGCCTTCCACCCGACAAGGTGAGGGTGGTTACGGCCGACACCTCTTCCGGCCCGTACGCGGGAGCAAGCGGCGGCTCCAAGATCACGTACACCGTCGGGACGGCGGTGCTGCGAGCCGCCCAGGCAGCCCGGGAGAAGCTGCTGGCAGCCGCTTCCCAGGAGCTCGAGATCGCACCGGGCGACCTCGAGGTCGTGGACGGCGTCGTGCGCGCCGTCGGCGCCCCGGACCGTTCGCTGACCGTCGAGGCCGTCTCTCGCCTGGCGCTCCGCTTCGGCGGCCGGTACGAGCCGATCGAGGGACACGGCGGCTCCGCGCAGACGACCGGCGCGCCTTCGGTGGCGGGACACCTCTCACACGTCCGCGTCGACCGGGAGACGGGCGAGGTCGAGCTCATCCGTCACGTGATCGCCCAGGACGTCGGTCGGGCCCTGAACCCGGCACTCGTCGAGGGCCAGATGCGCGGAGGAGCGACGCAGGGAATGGGCTGGGCGCTCTACGAGCAGCTCGACCACGACGAGGACGGGCGCCTGGTCACGGGCTCGTTCCTCGACTACGCCATCCCCGTCGCGGAGCGAGTCCCCGAGATCGAGGCACTGATCGTCGAGGTGCCCGCACCCGACGGGCCGTTCGGCGCGAAGGGGATCGGCGAGGCCCCCGTCGTCGCCACTCCGGCGGCGATCGCGAACGCCGTCGCGGCGGCTGCCGGTATCCGGATGCGCGAGCTTCCGATGACCGCTCCACGCGTCTGGTCGGCGCTCCGAAAGACGGCAGGCAGTGAGCGGCGCCCGACGTAGACTGCGCCCGTGACACCGCTCGACCGAGCGCGAACGATCGTCGAGACCTACGATGCGACTCTCGCCTCGGAGCTCCCTGAGGGTGTTCGTCTCTTCGACGCGCACACGCACCTGGGGGACGACATCGACGGAACTCAGGGCCGGTACGAGGAGCTCACCGCCACGCTCGATCGCTACGGCGTCGACGGGGCTTTCGTCTTCTGCATGGACGAGCACGACCGCGAGCCCGCGTTCTGCGTCCCGAACGACCGCACGCTCGCCCACGCCAAGCGCTCCGGCGGAAGACTCGTCCCGTTCGTTCGCCTCGATCTCACCGAGCGGCCTCTCGAGGAGGCGAAGCGAGCTCTCGACCTGGGCGCCAGAGGCATCAAGCTGCACCCGCGGGCGCAGGCGTTCGCACTCGACGACGAGCGACTGGGACCGATCTTCGAGCTCGCGGTCGAGCGATCCGTGCCGATCCTGATTCACGGCGGACGCGGCCTTCCCCCGATCGCCGAGCATCTGGAGGCGCTCGTCAGGCGCAACGACGGCGTGCGACTCATCGTCGCCCATGCCGGCATCGCGGACATGGCCGGACTCGCTGGGCGCCTGGGCGGCATTCCCGGTGTCTACTTCGACACCTCGGTGTGGAGCGCCGTCGACCTCCTCGATCTGTATCGCCAGGTGTCTCCCGAACAGATCGTGTATGCGTCCGACTACCCGTACGGGCGCCAGCCCAACTCGCTGCTCCTCGCAATCCGATCGGCGAGGTTGGCAGGCTTCGACGACGAGCAGCTTCGGGCACTTCTCGGAGAGAACGCACGCGGCATCGCAGACGGTGAAGCACCCCATCCTCTGACGACGCCGAAGGGCACGACGTCTCTCGTCCAGCCGCTGACCTTCGCGCGAATCCACCAGTACATCTCGATGGCCGTGCCGTTGCTCTGGCTGCGACAGCACGATGCAATCGGCGCGCTGGGCCTCGCGGTGAACGCTTCGCACGAGCGGGACGGCTATTCGGAGGAGGCCTGGCGGATCGAGGAGCTCCTCGTCGCCGCGCAGGAGGTCTGGCGCGCGGGAGGCGAGCTGGTGGCGGACGACGAGCGCGTGGCGTCGATCAGGACCGCCATCCAACTCGTGAACCTCGCCGACCTGATCGCGATCACCACTCGCGCATAGCTCCCAGGTAGCTGGAGGGACTTCAACACGCGATGTTGACGTCGCCGCTCCTCGCGTACCTGATCGGCACCGTCAGCGAGCGAGCGCTGCGAAGCGGAAACAGTCCACCGCGTGGTCGTTGACCATCCCGACCGCCTGCATGAACGCGTAGCAGACCGTCGGACCGACGAAGCGAAAGCCGCGCTTCTTGAGATCTCGCGAGAGAGCCCGTGAGAGGTCCGTCTCAGCCGGGAGCTCCGAGAGCGAGCGCCAACGACCGACGATCGGCCGACCGTCGACGAAGCTCCAGAGGTAGGCGCCAAAAGCCCCGAACTCCTCCTTTGCCTCCAGCACCCGCGCTGCGTTCACGAGCGTCGACTCGACTTTGAGCCGGTTCCGCACGATGCCGGGATCCGCGAGCAATCGCTCGACGTCCTTCGGCGTGAACCCCGCAACCGCCGCCGGATCGAAGCCCGCGAACGCACGGCGGTAGCCCTCCCGCTTTCGCAGGATCGTCGACCATGACAGGCCCGCCTGAGCTCCCTCGAGGGTCAGAAGCTCGAAGAGGTGCTGGTCGTCGCGCGAGGGCACGCCCCACTCGTCGTCGTGGTAGGCGAGCATGAGCTCGTCTCCTCCCACCGCCCATTCACAACGCGAGACGGCCATCTCCGGTGGATAGGATCGCACGCGATGCGCGGCGTGCTCCTGGCCCTCGCCCTGCTCGTGTCGGCGCCGGGCTGCGGTGGCGGCGACGAATCGTCCTCGGCCGAGGGGGCCGAATGTGAGAGCGTCGAGGCCCCGGCCTCCCGCGAGCCCGGCTCGAACGAGCCGCCGAGCGAGCCGCTCGGCGCGGGCACGAGCTACGCCCTCGTTATTGAGACGACCTGTGGCACGTTCACGGTCGGGCTCGACACCGACCTTGCGCCGAACGCCTCCGCGTCCCTCGTCGCGCTCGCCCGCGACGGATACTTCGACGACACCGTCTTTCACCGGATCGTCCCGGGGTTCGTGATCCAGGGCGGCGACCCGACCCAGTCCGGAACGGGCGGGCCCGGTTACTCGACGGTGGACGTGCCTCCGAGCGACTCCCGGTACGTGAAGGGAGTCGTGGCGATGGCGAAGTCGCCGCTCGAGCCCGCGGGTACCGCAGGCAGCCAGTTCTTCGTTGTCACCGGCGAAGACGTCTCGCTCCCGCCCGAGTACGCGCTCGTGGGCGAGGTCACGGAGGGCCTCGGCGTCGTCGAGCGGATCGGTGCTCTCGGCGACGCGAGTGAGCAGCCGACGCAGCCGGTCGTCATCCGAAGCGTTACCGTCACCGAAAGCTGAAGGTGAGCCGCGTGACAGCGATCGTGCTCGCGGCCGGCGAGGCGACACGGTACGGCGCGCCGAAACAGCGAGTGCTCCTGCCGTCAGTCCTCGAGCGACTCGGACGGGCCCGCGTCGACGAGATCCTGATCGTCGAAGGCGCCCACGAGGTCGAAATCCCAAGTGACAAGCTGTCACAAGGCATGTCGATTCGTCGCATGGGCTGCCCTGAGTGGGCGCGAGGACCCGGAGCATCGTTGCGCTGCGGTCTGGCGGCCCTGGAAGACAGCGTCGGCGTTGCCGTGGTCGTGCTCGCCGACGGGCCATGGCTCGCACCGGAAGCCGTCAACCGCGTGCTCGACACCTGGAGGTCCGAAGGGGGTGTCGTCGCCGCCTCGTATGGGGGCTCGAGGGGCCATCCGCTGGCGCTGGGTCGTGCCGACTGGAAGGGGATCCCGGACGAGGGGCTCCGAGACCGGCCGGTGCGACTCGTCCCGTGCGACGACCTCGGAGCACCGGGGGACGTGGACACTCCGGACGACCTGAGCGCCGTAGAACCCGATTGAGCGACGCGCCGTGGCCGCGGAGTGGCGCCCTTGGGGTCGCGCGAACGAAATCGGCACTCGCCGATCTCGGTCTACGCAAGGCGGAGCTAGGCCGTGGCGTCGAAGCCGCGGAGCTGTTCGAGCTTCGCCATGAGACCAGGCGGCATGCGCTCGGTGGCGCTCAGCCGCACGTATCGCCGCAACGTCGCCTCGAAGCGATAGCGGCGGCGGCAGTAGTCGCAGCCGGTGAGATGCAGCTCCGCCTCCGCCCATTCCTCGTTCGTCAGCGTGCGATCGAGGAACTCTTGAAGGAGCTCTTCACACCTGTCGCATGGATCGCCACTCACGTGAGCGCCTCCTCTGCGAGCCTCTGCTTCAGCGCCCTGCGCCCGCGATGCAAGCGGGACATTACCGTGCCGATCGGAACGTCGAGAATCTGGGCTGCGTCGGCGTACGTGAAATCGCCGATGTCGACGAGCACGACGACGTCGCGGAACTGAGGCTGAATATCCGACAGCGCTTTCACGATCGAATCCTGCGACAGCCGCTCGACGACGTGGTCCTCCTCGAGGGCATCTTCGCCGGCCGCCGATGCGACCTTGTTTGCGAGGTAGTAGTCGGTCTCTTCCAGAGGCTGCGTTTGCGGCGCACGCTGGACGCGGCGGCCACGGTCGACGTTCAGGTTCGTGAGGATCCGCAGGAGCCAGGCCCGCATGTTCGTCCCGGGCGTATAGGAGCGCCAGCTTCGGAATGCCCTCGCGTACGTCTCTTGCACCAGATCCTCGGCCTCCTCACGCGACCCGACGAGCCGCCTCGCGACGCGATAGACCTGGTCCGCGAGCGCCAGTGCCTCCTCCTCGAAACGAGCGCGGTCCCGCGCCTCGGTCGCGATTCGTCGCGCTTCGGTGGCCGGCTCGGGCTCGCTCACCCGTCTACCGTACCTCGGTTTACACGAGCCTGAACGAGGCTCACCGGCCGCCTATTCCCAGTCGGCGGGCGCCTCCCTGAACCCCGCCCGCGCCAGGACGGTCAGGATCTCGGTACGCGAGGTCCTCGAGTCGTCCCACGCGAGCGTCAGGTCCCCGACCAGGTTTGCGTTCGCGTACTCGAGCCCGTCGTGGCCCCGGAGCGCCTCCGCGAGCCGGCCGACACAGCGTTCGCAGCGAATCCCGCTCACCTTGAGCTGCTCTTGCTGCAGGCCCACGGGCCGGATTGTAGGGGCAGCCTTCTTCAGCTCCCGGCTCGTCACTTCCCCCGGATTCCGTGGACCGGACGTCCCGCCGCTTCCCACGCGTAATAGGAGGCACTGGGCCCGAACGCGCTCTCGTACAGGACGACTCGCGGGTTCCTGCCGACCTCCTTCGCCCGTTGTGCATGCCAGAGAAGGTTGGGGTCGTCGCGCTCCTCCCAGACGAGCACGAGGTGCGCCGCGGTCATGAAGTCCGCAACGAAGGAGCAGCCTCGGGCGGGGCAGGGAAACGGATCGGTCCGGACGCAGAACCAGCCGCTGTGGTCCCCGTCGTCGTCGTCCTGCCACAGCTGCTCGTCCGACTCGATCCCAACGTCGGACAGCACAGCCGTGCCACGCCGGAGCTCCGACTCCACGGGGGCACAATAGCCTCGTGCCACTGCCCTCAGGACCCCGCGATGTCGCCGTCGTTCTCTCGGGCGGGGGCATTAACGGCGTCCTGCTCGAGCTCGGCTTTCTCAAGCGACTCCGCGAGACGGTCGGCTGGCAGCGCGTCGGCTGGATCTACGGGACCTCGGCGGGCGCGCTGTCGGGAACGATGGCCGCGCTCGACCGTCTCGGCGACCTGGAGGGCTTCCTCCTCAGCCTCGAGCCGGAAGACGCATTCAGGCCACGCCGGATCTGGCAGCTGCCCGGCGGGCTGCACGACTACATGCTTCCCGACACGATCGCGGAGCGTCTCGGCGGCCCCCACGAGCTCGGCGAGGCGCTCGCCGCATCGGAGATCGAGCTCGTCGCCTTTGCCACCGACGTGAGCAACCATCTCGGCGGCGACGAGACACGCCACTTCGAGCTCTCGTACTCATCGCACGAGACCGAGCCGGAGACGATGGGACGAGCCATCCTGGCCTCGGCGGCCATCAGCGGGCTCGTGCTCCCCATCAGCATCGACGGCGTGATCGCGACAGACGGCGGCTGGGTGCGCAATTTCCCGCTCGAGCACGCATACCGCAACCCACGTGTGCACGCGATCCTCGGATTTCGGTACGTCGCCAGCTACGCGGCGACGAACGTCGCCTATCTCGAGCGCATGCGAGAACGGCTCGACCGCTTCCGCGCCGTTCCTCCGGTCCGCGCTCTGCTCGCGGAGATCAGGCTCGCGCAAGAGCGGGCCCGCCGCGGTGAGCCTGCCCACTACGGCGAGCTCATCGTGCGACTGATGCGAGTCGCGATCGCACGCAACACCGTGCTCGAAGAGCGGCTTGCCGACGAGCGTGAGACGTCGGTCGCGGAGTTGCAGCGCCTGCGTGACAAGGTCGTCACGAGGGCAGTCGCAGCCGCGCCCCCCTGGCAGCGTCGTCGCCTGCAGGCCGAGCTCGACGAGCTCTTCGCCGGCGCCCGATTTCCCTTCCGCCACGATCGGCACGTCCCGACCCTCGTCGTCCGGTGCACGGCGGGCGAGGACGGACTCGATCCGAGCTTCCGTGGCGACCCGTGGCCGGAGAAACGGAAGCGCGCGCTGATCGAGCGGGGCTACCGGCTCACCGAGCAGGAGCTCGCCCGTCACGGCACCTTCCCGCCCACGCAGGAGATCTCCTAGCACCGACGTTCGACGCCGCACCTCGGGGTTCCGTGTACGCGGTATCTGCACTCGCCGATTCCGCCGTCGAGCACTATACGGCGGGTGTCGGCGCGGGCCCGGGCAGGCGGTCGGGCCCACGCCGTGTGGTGGATCAGGCCCCGGCAGACCGGGGCCTGATCGCGGCTAGCCCTGGGGGGAGGGGGGCCGCCGCCCGAGCGTCACTGTCACGCTCGTCTTCTTCGCGTTCCGGTAAATCCCGAGCTTGACCTTGTCGCCTGGCTTGCGCGAGGCGATCGCGTCGAGGAGCTGCTCGATGGAGGAAATCTGCTTGCCGTCGAAGGTGACGATGATGTCCCCGCCGAGGATGTACGTCTCGCCCGCGACGACAACCTCTTTCTCCCCGCCCTCGAGGCCCGCTTTCTCGGCCCCGCTCCCGCTCGTCACGGACGCAACGAGGACGCCCTCCTCGACGGGGAGGTTGTAGTTCTGGGCGATGTCGGGGCTGACGGCCTGCCCCGTGATCCCGAGATAGGCGTGGTCGACCCGGCCGGTCCGCAGGATCTGGGCAACCACGTCCTTCACGGTGTTCGAGGGCACCGCGAAACCGATGCCGACGTTCCCGGAGCTGACTCCGTCGGTCTTGATCTGCGTATTGACTCCGATCACCTGGCCGCGCGCGTTCAACAGCGGGCCGCCCGAGTTGCCGTGATTGATCGGTGCATCGGTCTGAATGACGTGGTCGATGGTGAACCGCGGATCCGGAGACGAGATGAACCGCTGGACGGCGCTGACGATGCCCGCGGTCGCGGTGCGGGAGAGGCCGAACGGGTTGCCGATGGCGACGACCTGATCGCCGACCTGAACTCGGTCCGAGTCTCCCAGCGCGAGCGGCGTGAGCGCGCTCGCGCTCGTCTCGACCTGCACCACCGCGAGGTCCGTCGAAGGATCCGTGCCGACGAGTTGCGCCTCGACGGTATCGCGATTGGAGAAGCTCACCCGAATCTGGTCGGCCCCCTGCACGACGTGGAAGTTGGTGAGGATGTGCCCGGCCTTGTCGACGACGAAGCCCGACCCGAGGGCTTCCTGTGTGCCGCCGAACAAAGGGCCGCCGATGTCGCTGCTTCGACTCGTCGACGTGATCTGCACGACGCCGGGGGCAGCCCGCTCGTAGATCTCGTTGACGCTCATCGCGCCGGTTGTCGAGAGCGGTGGGTTCGGGGCAGCGACGGTCTCGGTGACGAGGGTCGTGTCGCCCTCGAGCCCTCCGAGCAATGCAACTGCGCCGACGGCGACGGCGCCGCCCAGGGCGCCGGCCGCGGCGAGCGCCGCGTAGGGTCCAGCAGTTCGAAGGGAAGGCATGCCGCTTCCGTTTATAGATACCCGCCCATAAACCGCGGGTTACCGCCGGTTAAGCGGCGGTTGAGGTTCTGAGCTCCCAACGCGACGATCGCGTTGGAGGCTCGCCTTACGCGGCCAGGATCCCGGTGACGTACATGGCCGCGATGCCGGCCAGGAAGCCTCCGATCGCGTATCCGGAGCGGAGACCCCCGGGCGCCTGACGGGCCACGTACCGCCCGACCTCGACCACGACCTGGAAGGCCGCTCCTGCCGCAACGGCGAAGAACAGCGCCCCGAGCACGTCGGTCGAGGCGTAGCCGCCGAGCCACGCGCCGAGGATCGTCGGAGCCCCGGCGACGAGCGCGAGCACGGCGAGCGCCAGGACGGTCACGCGGGTCTTCGCGACCGGCGCCGCGATCCCGAGGCCCTCCGTCACGTTGTGGATCATGAACCCGACGATCAGGAAGGTTCCGAGCTGGAGCTCGCCGAGCGCGAACGACGCTCCGATGGCGAGCCCTTCGCCGAGGTTGTGGAGGCCGATCCCGATCGAGACGAGGACCGCGAGCGCGAAGCCGGTTACCGTCGCTCCACCGCTGAGGCGGGCGGCGAGCGCCGTCATCCCGAGAAAGCTGAGCGCGACACCGAGGAGAACGAGGCCGGTGCCGCCCAGAGCAGACGGCAGCGCAGCCTGTAGCTCGAATGCCTCGCTGAGCGCCTCGACCCCGAGAAACGCGAGCAGTCCCGCGGTGAACGCCATGAAGGCCGAGATCCAGGCCGCGCTCGCCTGGCGCAACGCAGGAAGCCAGAGAAGCCCGAGTGCAACAGGGAGGACCCCGACGAGAGCGCCGATCAGGGCATAGCCGAGGAACCCCCTGATCGAGGGGACCGGAGTCTCGACGGCCGCAGGGATCTCCTTGACCGTCTGGATCCCGGTCGAGCTCGTCACCCCCACCGTGATCGGGTCGTCCTCGACCCAGTCGAACAGGACGACGATCGTGCTCGAACGCAGGCGGCCGAGAGTCGTCGGGCCGTCGACGGTGAACGGGACGATGGCATCGTCGACGTTCACGTTGGCGATCGTCAGATCGTCGCGCTGCGGGTTCCGGACCGTGATCCGAATCTCACCGGGCTTGAACTGCACGCGCCGGATGTCGAACTCGTCCGCGGGAGGCGGGTTCGTCCCGACGAGGTCCACCAGGGACGAGCTGCTCGTGACGACGGCTCCGACCGCGAGCGCGAGCAGGAGCACCGGAACGAGCGCCCAGAGCCGCCAGCCGGCGCCGCGCACCGAAGCCGAGCTCGCCTCCACCTAGTCGACCACCTCGAAGAATCCCATCCAGCCGAGCTCGGCGAACTCCGACTGGTGCGCGTGGAACATGTGCAGGCCCGTTCCGGCGAACTCGATCTCGATCACCCCGCGCTGCCCCTGGCACTGCATGACGGTGTCCGTGTACTCCCAGTAGGTGCCGGTGCCGGTCGGCTGGTAGCGGAAGAAGTCCGCGTGCAGGTGCAGTGAGTTGACGAGGTCGAACTCGGTCAGGTTCGCCAGGTAGATGCGAACGAGCTCGGAGCGCTTGACGCGAATCGGGTAGCGCGCGTAGTAGAACGAGCGTCCGTTGACGGTGTAGAAGTTGTTCTCGCCGTCCGCATCGGTGTCGAACCCGTTCATCACCATCACGAGCTCCTGCGCCGGCGGGCGCGGCTCCTTGGGATCGATGATGAAGGCGCCGTAGAGGCCCTTGTGGATGTGCTTCTTCAGCGGGGTTGCGTGGCAGTGATAGAGGTGGAGGCCGGCGGGCCGTGCCTCGAACTCGTACGTGAACTCGCCGCCCTGCTCGACGATCTCGAAGACCCCGTCCATTTTCGTTGGATGGATCCCGTGAAAGTGGATCGTGTGTGGATGTGATCCTCGGTTCACGAAGCGGACGCGCAGGATGTCGCCCTCGGTGGCGCGGATGACCGGGCCGGGGGCGGTGCCGTTGTACGTCCAGGCGGGAAAGAAGACCCCCGGTGCGACCTCGAGGTCGTTGTCGATCGCCGTCAGCGTGTACTCACGGACGCGGCCGGGCTTGGACGGGAGCGCCCGCGGCGGGTAGAGAAGCGCGTCGAGGTCGTTCGGGCCGCCGACCGCGGGGACCTGGTCGCCGACCATCGCGGCGTGGCCGGTCGCACCCTCGAGGTGGCTTGCGGGCATGCGTGTATGGCTGTGGCTCGAGTGGTCGTGCCCGGCAGCCTTGCCCTCCAGCGCGAGCTTCCCGACGAGCGGCGCAGCCGCCAGCGGAGCGGCGGCAGCAAGCAGCTTCTTGCGGGTGAGGCGGGTTTTAGGCATGACTAACTCCGAATCGGAGTGTAACCTAAGAGAATCGGGATGGAAACCCAGACCGCGGATCTGACCGTCGCCGTGCAGGACTATCTGAAGGCGATCTATGCGCTCGAGGCGGCGGGCGAACGGGTGACCACCTCTGCGCTCGCAGGCCGCATGGGAGTCAGCGCCCCCTCCGCCACCGCCATGACGAAGCGCCTCGCGGAGCTCGGCCTCGTCGAGCGTGCGCCGTATCGAGGCGTCGCGTTGACCGAGGACGGCTTGCTGGGAGCGCTCGAGGTGCTCCGCCACCACCGCCTGCTCGAGCGTTACCTCGTGGACCGGCTCGGTCTCTCGATCGACGAGGTCCACGCCGAGGCGGACCGCCTCGAGCACGCACTCTCGGAAGAGCTCGAGGCGAAGATCGATGCGGAGCTCGGCTACCCCACGCACGATCCCCACGGCGACCCGATCCCCGACCGCGAGCTTCGCGTCGCGCACAGGCGCGATCGGACCCTCCTCGACTTCGAGCCCGGTGAGCCGGCAACCGTCTCCCGAGTCCCGGACGGCGACCCGGAGCTATTGCGCTATCTGACCGAGCTAGGCCTCGTGCCGGGCTCGAACGTCGAGCTTCGCTCGTTCGCTCCGTTCGGCGGTCCGGTCGCGCTGCGAACGGAGAGCGGCGAGCACGCGATCTCGCGCGAGCTCGCCGAGCGGATCGCGGCGCGCTGACCTGCGACTCACTGGGCCCTACGCGAGCTCGAGCACGACCGTCTTGACGTTCTGCTCGCGGTCGACGCCCAGCGACTCGTCGAGCTTGCGCTGCAGCTCACCCGATCCGAGCAGCTCCTCCGTGATGTCCGCGCCGCCGATCAGCTCGCCCCGGACGAACACCTGCGGGATCGTCGGCCAACCCGAGAGCGCCGAGAGCTCCTGGCGAATGCGGGGATCGGGAAGGATGTCCACCGCCGTGACGGGCGCGCCCGCCTCATGGAGGGCGTTGAGCGCGCGATAGGAGTTGCCGCACATGACCATCTCCGGCGTGCCCTTCATGAAGAGCGCGACCGGTTCCTTCTCGATTACCTCGGAGATCTGCTCGTGCAGTGGCTTCATGACGCTCCTTTCGTCTTGATCCGAAGCTCGTGGATGGAGCCGTCGCCGAGCGGTGCAGCGAGCGCGTCGTTCACGCGCCGGTGCTGGTCGAGGAGCGAGAGCCCGTCGAACTCGGCGGTGGCGACCGTCACCTGAAAGTGGTCGCCAGTGCCCGTGCGATCTTCGACGTCGAGCTCGACCGCGTTCGGAAACGCACCCGCGAGGAGCACTCGGATCGACTCGGCCTCCATCGGCGATCATGGTAGCCGTGGCCCGTCGCATCTCTCCTCGGCTCCGCTACCTCCTCACGCTCCCGGAGCGCCTCGTACGAGCCGTCGCGGCTGCCGCAGGAGGCACCGTCCACGAGACGGCGGAGCTTCTCCTTCCCCGTCTCGTTCGCCGCTCTCGCCTGTACGAGGCAACGGCGAAGAACTTGCTCCGGATCACGGTCGAGCTCGTCGGCGGCGTGGAGCGCCCGCCCGAAGCCGTCGCCGGAGAGGTGGAGCAGTCACCGAAGAAGCTCGCGGTCCGCAAGGGAGCGGGCAACGTGGTCGAGCTCGGCTCGATCTTCGCGTTCGGCTTCTCGCCGCTCTGGTTGCTCGCCGCGGCCGCGGACGTAACGCGCGGGACGCGCGTCTACCTCGACGCCCTCGTCGCCGAGCTCAAGGAGGCAGGCGTCATCGCGAGGCACGCCGAGCTGACCTCGGTGGACGACCTGCTCGCAGCGCTCGAGGGCGCGAGCGGGACGACGGCGCGGCTCATTGACATCCCGCCTCTCGAGGTGGAGGCGCTCAAGCAGTCGCTCTCGGACCTGCGCGGCGATGCGGAGAGCCTGCCGAGCCCCGAGGAGCTCGCTTCCGTGTACGCGGCGCTCGTCCACGAGGCCGACCGGGAGCAGAAGAGCCTGCTCGAGGTCTCGGTGGGCATGGGAATCGCCTTTTTCAACGCAGCCCGCCACGTCGGCCGCCAGCACGTGCTCGACCCGTACACCGAGGACCTCCGCCCCGTGCGCGACGAGGGGTTCGGTGCGTACGCCCTCCGGGTGGGCCGCCCGTACGCTCAGGCGGTCGTGCGGCACTTCCACCCGGGCCGACGCACCCTCACGGAGAAGGGCTTCGAGCGGCTGGGAAGGTCGAAGCTGCTTGAATCGGGTGCGATGGCTCATCCGGACAGCTTCGGAGCACGCGGTCAGCTCGTCGTCGACGGACGGGAGGTCGAGATCTTCCGCCTGGAGGCGCTCCAGGAGCGGTACGACGTCTACCGCCTCCCCTACACCCTGAGGATCCTGCTCGAGAACGTGCTTCGGCACGAGGACGGCGTCACGGTGACGACAGCCGACGTCGAGGCTGTCGCGGGCTGGGTCGCGTCGGCCCAACCATCGCAGGCGATCTCGTTCACGCCGGGCAGAGTTCTGCACCAGGACTTCACCGGAGTCCCCGCAATCGTCGACCTCGCGGCGATGCGGAACGCGATGCAGGACCTCGGGGGCAGCGCCGGGACGATTAACCCGCAGCTGCCCTCGGAGCTCGTCATCGACCACTCGGTGCAGGTGGACGAGTTCGCGACGCCATTCGCGATCCGGCGCAACTCGGAGCTCGAGTTCGAGCGCAACCGCGAGCGCTACGCGTTCCTGCGTTGGGGCCAGAGTGGGTTTGCAAACCTCAAGGTCGTCCCACCGGCCACGGGGATCGTCCATCAGGTGAATCTCGAGTTCCTGGCCCGCGTCGTCGAGGAGCGGGACGGCGTGGCATTCCCGGACACGCTCCTCGGGACGGACTCCCACACGACGATGATCAACGGCCTCGGAGTGCTCGGCTGGGGAGTCGGCGGTATAGAGGCGGAGGCCGCGATGCTCGGCGAAGCGGTCTCGATGCTCGTTCCGCAGGTCGTCGGCTTCAAGCTCATGGGCGAGCTGCCGGAAGGCGCAACCGCGACGGACCTCGTCCTCACCGTCACGCAGATCCTCCGCGAGACCGGAGTGGTCGGGAAGTTCGTCGAGTACTTCGGCCACGGCCTCGCCGGCCTGCCGCTCGCCGACCGGGCGACGATCGGGAACATGTCCCCGGAGTACGGCGCTACGTGCGGGTTCTTTCCCGTCGACGCGGAGACCCTTCGCTACCTGCGCCTGACCGGCCGCCCCGCAGAGCGGATCGCGCTCGTAGAGGCCTATTGCAGGGAAAACGGCCTCTGGCACGATCCGGACGATCCGGCAACCTACTCGCAGGTGGTGGAGCTCGACCTCTCCACGGTCGAGCCTTCCCTCGCAGGCCCACGCCGGCCGCAGGACCGGGTTCCGTTGCGCGAGGCGAAGCGGGCATTCATCGAGGCGCTGTCGACCTTCGGCGTCGACTACGGCAACGCGCACGACGAAGCCGTCGCGGAGTCGTTCCCGGCAAGCGACCCCGTCGCCTCGGCAGCACCCGGACATAGGCCGACAGAAGGCGAGGGGGTCGTCGACGTCGCACCCGTCGCCGTCGCGGAGATGCCCGGCGGAGTCGAGGTGATGCTGGACGGTGAGACGTTCGAGCTCGAGCACGGCTCCGTCGTCATCGCTGCCATCACGTCCTGCACCAACACCTCGAACCCGGCCGTCATGATCGGCGCGGGCCTGCTCGCGAAGAACGCGGTCGAGCGCGGGCTCACACGTAAGCCGTGGGTCAAGTCGAGCCTCGCTCCCGGCTCGAAGGTCGTCACCCAGTACTACGACGACGCCGGGCTGACGCCCTACCTGAACGCGCTGGGATTCAACACCGTCGGCTACGGCTGCACGACGTGCATCGGGAACTCGGGGCCGCTACCAGACCTCATCTCCCAAGCGATCCTGAAGGCCGATCTCGTGGTCTGTGCGGTCCTCTCCGGAAACCGCAACTTCGAGGCGCGGATCCACCCCGAGGTCAAGGCGAACTACCTCGCCTCGCCACCGCTCGTGGTCGCCTACGCGCTCGCGGGCCGTATGGACCTCGATCTCCTCACCGAGCCGATCGGCGTCGGCAACGACGGCGAGGACGTCTACCTAGCGGACATCTGGCCCTCCCCGGAGGACGTGCAGCGCACGATCGAAGCGACCCTCGACGAGGAGATGTTCACGTCGACGTACGGGGACGTCTTCACTGGCGACGAGACGTGGCGCTCACTCCCCGTGCCCGAAGGAGAGCTCTTTGCCTGGGATCCTGCGTCGACCTATGTTCGCCGACCGCCGTACTTCGACGGCATGCCCCCCGAGCCCGTCCCCGTCGAGGACCTCGTCGGAGCACGATGCCTCGTCTCCGTCGGCGACTCGGTGACAACTGACCACATCTCGCCGGCCGGAGCGATCAAGCCGGACTCGCCCGCCGGCCGCTACCTCGTCGAGCACGGCGTGGAGCGGCGCGACTTCAACTCGTACGGCTCCCGCCGCGGTAACCACGAGGTAATGATGCGCGGTACGTTCGCCAACGTCCGCCTCCGGAACCTGCTCGTGCCGGGCTCGGAGGGAACCTGGACCGTGCACCTGCCGTCAGGCGACGAGATGACGATCTTCGAGGCTGCCGAGCGCTACCGAGCGGAGGGTGTCCCCCTCATCGTGCTCGCCGGCAAGGAGTACGGCTCGGGCTCGTCACGCGACTGGGCCGCGAAGGGCCCGAAGCTTCTCGGCGTGAGAGCGGTGATCGCCGAGAGCTACGAGCGGATCCACCGCTCGAACCTGCTCATGATGGGCGTGCTGCCGCTCCAGTTCCTCTCGGGCGAGAACCGCGAGTCGCTGGGTCTCAGCGGTCGCGAGGGCCTTTCGATCGTCGGAGTGGACAACGCCGAGGCTCACGAGGTCACGATTCATGCTGACGCGAAGGAGTTCCGCGCGACGGTCAGGCTCGACACTCCGCGCGAGCGGGACTACCTCCGCCACGGCGGGATCCTCCCGTTCGTGCTGAGGCGGCTGCTCGCAGCCTAGGCCTTCGCCGCACTTCGCGGATAACCTCACCCGCCGGATGGCGCCACCCGCGAAGATCGAGGGAAGTTGGGGAATCGATCCCGTTCCCGACCGCCTGCGCGTCCTCGGTGGATTGGAAACGGGCCTCCTGTGGGGAAATCTCGGGGTCTCGCTGCTCGTCGTCGTCGCTGGCGCAGCGCTCGTTCCGGCGCTCTCGCTCCCGGGCGCGCTCGCCGCAGTCCTCGTCGGTTGCCTGATCGGCAACCTGATGTTGGCCACAGCCGGCGCGATCGGAACCGATGCTCGCGTCCCCGGCATGGCGCTCATGCGGGCGCCGCTCGGCCGACACGGGTCCTATCTTCCGACCGGCATCAACGTCCTCCAGGGGCTCGGCTGGACCGTCTTCGAGCTCCTGATCATCGCCACCGCGGCCGCGGCCCTCTCGGACGAGCTCTTCGGCTTTCGCGCGCAGTGGCTCTGGACGCTCGTCTTCGGCGCCTTCGCCCTCGCGCTCGCGCTGCTCGGCCCCATCGGCTTCGTGCGGCGCTTCGTCCGGCGCATCGCGGTCTGGGCCGTCCCGTTCGCGCTGGTGTATCTGACGTGGTGGGCTCTCGACGGGGCCGACCTCGGGGCGCTCTGGGACACACCCGGTCAGGGCGGGATCTCGGTCTGGCAGGGCGCCGACATCGTGGTCGGCATCACCGTTTCCTGGATCCCTTACGCAGCCGACTACACCCGGTTCTCGAAGAGCCGGGGTGGGGCGTTCGCGGGCACCGGTCTCGGGTACTTCGTCGGCGATGCCTGGATGCTCGCGCTCGGCGTCCTGCTGGTCCTGTCGCGAGACCTCACCGACCCCACCGCCCTGCCTGCGGCTGTCGTGGCAGGAGGCTTCGCGGCGATCCTCGCGCTGTTCGCCCTGCTCGTGACCGAGACGGACGAGGCCTTCGCAAACGCGTACTCGGCAGCGGTATCGGTCCAGAACCTCGTCCCACGCGCGCCGCAGCCGCTGTTGATCGTGCTCGTCATGGGCGCGGCCGTCGTGGGGGCACTGACGATCGACCTCGTCTCGTACCAGACCTTCCTCCTGCTCCTCGGCTCCGTCTTCGTGCCGCTGTTCGCGGTCCTGCTCGCGGACTGGCTCGCCGCCGGCCGGCACTACACGAGCGCAGACGTCTTCGATGCGCCGACCTGGCGCCCCGGACTGGTCGCCGCCTGGATCGTCGGCTTCGGGCTCTACCAGTGGCTCTTCCCGACCGGCCCGTCGTGGTGGGTAGACGCCGTCGACAAGCTCGATCCACCCTCCTGGAAAGTCGGCGCCACGGTTCCCAGCTTCGTCGCGGCATTTGCGATCGCGAGCGCCGTCGCCGTCGTCTCGCGCCGTTCGGCCGAACGGCCGGCACCCGCATGACGGCGATCGCGGCCCTCGGCAACCTGAGCCGCGACATCGTGGCCGGAGCCCCGCCTCGCCCTGGCGGAGGCGTGTACTACTCCGCCAGGGTTCTCGCCCACCTCCGTGCCGACGCACACGCCGCAGCCGCTTGCGCGGCGAACGACCGCGTGACATTGCTGCCCGCGCTCGAGGCTTTCGGCCTCCCCATACACTGGTACGAGTCGCATGCGACGACCGCCTACAGCTTCCGCTACCAGGGTGATCGTCGCGTCATGCGACAGGAAGCGGTCGGTGACCCGTGGCCGCCTGCGCGAGCAATCGAGGCCGTCGCCGGCGCCATCTGGGTTGCCGTGTGCGCTCTCGTACGCACGGACTTCCCCGAGGAAACACTGACTGTGCTGGCCGCAGGTGGTCGGCAGATCCTGATCGATGCTCACGGCCTCGTCCGCACTCCAGCGCTCGGCCCGCTACGCACCGACGCGAAGATCGGCGGCGCGCTGCGACACACGAGGATCCTCAAGCTGAACGACGAGGAAGCACGAATCCTGGTCGGGACCACTCATCCCGAGCAGCTTCGTTCGCTGGGCGTTCCGGAGGTGATCCTGACGCTCGGCTCGCGCGGCTCGGTCGTCGTCACCCCGACCCTCATAGAACGTGTGCCAGTCGTAGCTGTCGATGCGCACGTCGACCCAACGGGTGCCGGAGACACATTCTCCGCGGCGTATCTCGCCGCCCGGGCCGTAGGCGCCGAGTGCGTCGAGGCCGCCCGGTCAGCGTCCGAGACCGTCGCCGCGTTCCTGTCAGAGCGCTAGAGCCGGAATTCGCCGCGCGCGACGACAACCGCCCGGCCGCCGACCTCGACGAGCTCGATCGAGCCATCCTGACCGCCGGCGCGAGCGTAGAGCGTCGACGGCCGCCCGATCTCGGCGCCCTGTGAGATCTCGATCTCGGTCCCCCACTCGACCAGGCCGTGCCGGCAAACATGGCATGCAAGCGGGCCCGCAGCGGAGCCGGTCGCAGGGTCTTCAGGGACGCCGGCGGCGGGAGCGAACATCCGCGTCTTCCAATCCGTCCTCGAGCCCGCGAAGCAGTTCGCCTTGACCTCGAGCTCGGCGAGTGCGGCAAAGTCCGGCCGAAGCGTTGCCACCTCTTGCGGTGTGTCGAGCATCACGAAGGTATGGGGGACCCCGTTGTCGTACGTTTCCACGGGAAGGCGCGATCCGTCCACACCGAGCGCGCGGAAGAGTGCATCCGGGTCCAAGAAGCGCTCGACCTCGGGGAGCGGTTGTCTCATCCGCCCGAACACGATCGCTCCCGACTCGTCCCGTTCGAGCTCGAGCGGCACAATGCCGCTTCCGGTCTCGAGCTCGACGACACCACGTTGAAGCGGAGCTCCGAGCACCCACGCCGTGCCGAGCACGGGATGGCCGGCGAACGGGAGCTCTGAGACCGGGGTGAAGATCCGCACACGCACGGTGCCGCCTTGCTCGGGCGGCAGCACGAAGGTCGTCTCGGAGAACCCGATCTCGAGCGCGAGCGCCTGCATGGTGGCGTCGTCCAGACCGCGCGCGTCGGTGAAGACGGCGAGCTGGTTCCCCTGGAGCGGCCGGTCGGTGAACACGTCGACGACCACGTAGCGGAAGCCCGGCACGGACGCACCCTATCCACGTCTATCCTCGTCCGGTGCTGGTCTTCCTGGTGCGCCACGCGCACTCCGATCCGGGTGAACCGGACTCGCGGCGCCCGCTCTCGGCGCGCGGCCGCCAGGAGGCGGCGGCGCTGGCCGAGCTGCTGCGTACGCACTCCACGCCCCCTCGTCTCGTGCTCTCGAGCCCCCTCCTCCGTGCGAGGCAGACGGCCGAGCAGATCGCGAAGGCCACCGGTGCGGACCTTGGCGTCGACGAGCGGCTCTTGCCGGGCGCGACGTCGAGCCTCCTCCGGGAGGCAGTCGAGGTGACAGCTGGGCCCGTTGCGGCGGTGGGCCACCAGCCGGATTGCTCCGAGATCACGGTCGAGCTCACCGGCTCGGATCCCGGCTTCCCGCCGGGCGGCTTCACTGAGATCGAGCTGTGACCTGCGCCTGGGCCGAACGCTGCTTCTCGAGTCGGCCTTCGAGATCGCCCCACCAAGCGGCGTTCCAGTCCATGAGCTCGATCCCGTAGCGGAGGACTTCGCCGCTCGGGCCTTCGACCTCGCCGAGCTGCTCTGCGATCTCACGGAAGTGGACTCCAACTCCCTCGAACCACGCGCGCCGTCCTCGGACGAGCGCGAGCAGGTGCTCGTCCGACACGAGCTCGCCGAAGAAGAGCCGGAGCAACCCCTCGTCGCGAAGCTCGTAGAGGTCGCTCTCTGCGAGCAACCAGGACGAGAGGGCGAGCTCCCCTTTCGACGTGAGCTCGTACACACGCCGCCGCCGTCCGTGCGGTTCCTCTCGCACGCGTACCAGCCCAGCCTGCTCGAGGCTTCGCAGCTCGGGGTAGATCTGCCCGTAGCTCGCACGCCAGAAGAAGCGCGTCGAGATGTCGGTGACCCGCTTGATGTCGTAGCCGGTGCGAGGTCCGAACTTCAGTAGTCCGAGGATGACGCGAGCAGTGGCATTGAGCCTTGACATATCGGGCCGATATATTAATGTATCAGGCCGATATGTCTAGTGCAATCGTCGTCAGGGACCTGCGCAAGTCGTACGGCGGCATCGAGGCGCTTCGCGGAGTCAGCTTCGACGTCGCGGAGGGCGAGGTGTTCGGTCTTCTCGGACCGAATGGAGCGGGGAAGACAACCACGGTCGAGATCCTCGAGGGATACCGTCGCCGCGACGGCGGCGAGGCTTCGGTCCTCGGCCACGATCCTCAGGACGCAGCGCGTGAGCTGCGGGAGCGGATCGGCGTCGTCCTCCAGAGCTCCTGGTTCACTCCGACGCTCACCGTTCGCGAGGTGCATCGGATGTTCGCGGGGTACTACGAGCACCCGCGAGACGTCGACGACGTCATCGAGCTCGTCGGGCTCACGGAGAAGCGAGACGCGCGCGTGAAAACGCTGTCGGGCGGGCAGGAGCGCCGGCTCGATCTCGGCATTGCGCTCGTCGGAGATCCCGACCTCCTCTTCCTCGACGAGCCGACAACCGGCTTCGACCCGGCGGCGCGGCGCTCGGCATGGGGGATGATCCGCTCGCTGCGTTCGCTCGGCAAGACGATCCTGCTGACGACGCATTACCTCGACGAAGCGCAGCAGCTCGCGGACCGGGTGGCGGTCATCGGCGCGGGGAGGATCATCGGCCTCGGAACGCCGGCGGAGCTGATCGGCGACACGCGAACGACGGAGATCCGCTTCCGGCGCGACGGTGAGCTCGTCGCGATCGAGACCGAGGAACCGACCCGCGTGCTCCACGACCTCACCACGGAAGCGCTGGCCGCGGGCGCCGAGCTCGAGCACCTCGAGGTGCGCAGGCCCACGCTCGAGGACATCTACCTGGAGCTGGTCGACGGCGATGACGAGTCGGCGCGATGACGATGCTGCTGCACCAGCTGCTGTTCGATCAACGCACCTTCTGGCGTAGCCGGGAGGCTGCAGTCTTCATCTTCGTCTTCCCCCTGCTCCTCTACGCCCTGCTCGCCTCGGTGTACTCGGACGACATCGAGATCAACGGCGTTGCCACACCCAGCGCCGACGTGCTGCTCGCGGGATTGTTCGGGTACGGAGCGGCGAACACGGCATTCGCCGGCCTCGCGATCATCCTCGTCGGCCGGCGCGAGGCCGGTGTCCTCAAACGGCTGCGCTCGACGCCACTCCCGCCCGCGACATACATCGCGGCCGTTCTGCTCTCGACGTTCCTCGTCTTTGCGCTCGAAGCGGTCGGGCTCCTCGGCCTCGGCGCGCTCGCCTTCGGAGCAAGCGCCCCGGAGAACTGGCTCGGGTTCGCGGGCGCGACCGTCCTCGGTGCCGCGTGCTTCGCCGGGATGGGAGTCGGAGCAGCAGCGCTCATCCGCTCCGCCGAGGGCGTCTCAGCCGTCGTCAACGTGATCGTGCTGCCGATGGCGTTCCTTTCGGGTTCCTTCGGCCCGACGGACGAGTATCCGGCCTTTCTGGACGCGATCGCGAGCGTCCTGCCGCTCACCTACTTCCTCGACATCGTGAACGGCGTCTATCTCGACGGCGAATCGCTGTTCGCCGACCCCACGGCGCTCGGCGTCGTCGGCGCCTGGGGCATCGCGGGTCTCGCAGTCGCGCTACGCCGCTTCGGCTGGGTGCCGCGCGAGCAGTAGAGCCTGAACCGATCGCAGCGCACAGAGCTGCGAGGCGGCGGACTTCACGGATGTTGCGCGAGCGGAGTCTGCGACTCGCAGACTCCGCTCGCTGCCACGACGACTGGTTCTGCCCTCCGCCTACCGGTTTCCGAGCATCGACAGGAAGTAGAGCAGCAGCGCCACGGAGGCCAAGGCTCCTGCGACGTACGTCCACGCCGCCGCCGTCAGCGTGCTCTTCACGCCGGCGCCTTCGTTCGCCGCCACGAGTCCGAGATCCGTCAGCTGACGCTTCGCGCGTCGTGAGGCATCGAACTCGACGGGGAGCGTGACGATCTGGAAGAGGACGGCAATCGCGTACAGCGCGATTCCGACGTACGCGAGGCCGAACGCCCCGAGGATCAGACCACCGAAGATGAAGAGCAGCCACACGTTCGAAGCGAACTGGACGGCCGGGAACATCGCGCTGCGGAAGCGGAAGAATGCGTACGCCTGGGCGTGCTGGATCGCGTGCCCGACCTCGTGCGCGCCGACGGCTGTGGAAGCAACAGAGACACCGCGGAACACCTCGGGCGAGAGGTGCACCGAGCGGCTGCGCGGGTCGTAGTGGTCGGACAAGGACCCGGGCGTCTCCTCGATCGGGACCTCCTGGAGCCCGTTCGCGTCGAGGATGCGCCGCGCGACCTGGGCTCCGGTCATGCCATTCGCCACCGGAACTTCGAGGTTGCGCGCGAACGTGCTCTTGACCCGATGCTGGGCCCAGAGGCCGACCACCATCGGGACGATGAAGGCGATGAGAAAAGTCATGCGGAGATCGTAGCGCTCGCGATCGCGGCCATCGCGGGCATTGCGGCCCCCTCGAGAGGACTCAGCAAGTTCTTAACTCTGAATGCGCAACGCCTGGCACGACGCCGCGTCCGAGAATGCCTGCTCGAGCTCCGCGGAGGATTCTCCGAACAGCGATGCCGATTGGAGCGCGGCCGCCGTTTCCTCGATCTGGTCGCCCAACCCCTGGAATTCGGGCGCAAGCGCGGCGAGCGCCTCGAGGAACGCGGCGGGCGAGCCCGCATCCGTCGCAGCCTGAGCGTCCGCCTTCAAGGACTGGTAGCTCGCTTGCAGTCCCGACGCCGCATCGTCGAGGGCCTGCTCGACCTCCGCCCCGGCTTCCAGATCGGGCGGACCGAGGTCCTGCAGGTCCGCCACGAGTTGCCCGGTCGCGCTTTCGGCCTCATCCATCTTCTCGCGGAGGGCGTCGGGCGTCAGCGTGCTACCGCTCACGTCCGCCAGCGCGATGATGGCGGTGCGCCAGTCGGAGAGGCTCGTGCAGACCGAGTCGGCCCAATCGACCGTCGAGACCGTGCTGCTGCCGTCACCCGTCAGCCGCGTGACGAGCACGACAAAGGCAATCGAGACGATCACCACCACGACGGCAGCCACGAGCCAGTTCCTGCGCACCGGCGACCGAGTCTAACCTTCGACGCCGTGACCTCGACCTGGGTGAGCGAATGGGCGAGAAACGGCCTCGCTACCCTGCGCGTCGGGGCCCCCGTAGCTCAGTGGATAGAGCAGCGGTTTCCTAAACCGCGTGCGCAAGTTCGATTCTTGCCGGGGGCATAGGTGGAACCGGCCGAGCTTTCATCGCTGTCGGAACGCGTCGTCGCGATCGCGGGCGCGAGCGGGAACCTCGGGCCGACGGTCGTGGAGCGGCTAGCGGCGACGGGTGCTCGGCTCGCTCTCGGCGGACGCGACAAGGCGCCGCTCGAGGCGCTCGCGCGAGAGGCCGGCGCCGAGACGGACACGGATCTCGTCGACCTCCTCGACGCCGACGCCGCGCGCACCTGGGCACAACGGATCGCGAGGCGGCACGGCCGGATCGACGCCCTGGTCCATCTCGTCGGTGGCTGGCGCGGCGGAAAGCCGATCGAAGAGGCGCCGCTCGAGGACTGGGCCTTCCTCGAGGGCCTCCTGATCCGCACCGTTCAGCATGCAACGCAGGCGTTCGCTCCGTACTTGCTCGAAAGTGGCCGAGGCCGGTTCGTGATCGTTTCGAGCGCTCAGGGTCAGTTGCCGACGCACACGAACGCCGCCTACGCAGCCGCCAAAGCGGCAGCGGAGGCCTGGACACTCGCGCTCGCCCACCGGTTCCGGGGCTCGGGTGCAACCGCGAACATCGTGGTCGTGGGCTCGATCGTGACACCGGCAATGCGCCGTGAGAGCCCGGACAAGGACTTCTCGACCTTCACGCCGGCGGAGGAGATCGCCGAAGCGGTGGCGTACCTCTGCTCGGACGCAGCGGCATCCATGAACGGTCAGCGGCTCATGCTGCGCGGCGCGGCGTAGCCACGGGCGCCGTCGTCAGAGCCAGCCGCGCAAGGTGCTCGCGACGCAGTTGGAGCACGGCGAGCGCCGCTGCGCACGCGAGCACGAACCAGAGGTACACGCGCGGTTCGCCGAGTACGAGGCAAGCCCCGAGAATGACGAGCTGGGTCGAGAGCCCCAGGTTTGCGAGCACCGTCACCGTGAAACGGTCGAAGTAGGCGAGCGTCGCCGCACGGCTGCGCTCTGCGTCGGGCTCATGGACGAGAAGCCGCTCCAGTCGCCGTGAGGAGAACCGGCGGAGCAGGCGGTCCTGAGGAGCAAATACGACTCCGTAGAAGAGCTCGAGCACACGCTCCGCAGATCCACCGGCTGCGTGGGGGCGCTCCTGGCCAGTGCCGTGGACCTCGCGATGGAGCTCTGCGACGTTGAAACCGGCGCTGAGGACGAGCGTGAGCGCGAAGAACGCGAGGAGCGCGAGCCACCACGTCCCCGTGACCGCTGCGACTGCTGCGAACAGCACCGCGTTGACGACGAGGTCGGCCTCCGTGTCCAGATACCGGCCGACGAGATTGACACGTGATGCGGCGCGCGCGAGCTGTCCGTCCGCGTTGTCGAGGAGCGTCTTCACCTGGAGGAGCAGCGCCGCGACGACGAGCTCACCCCGCACGAGCGCCGTTGCCGCAAGCAGTCCGACCACCGCATTCGCGAGGACGACCGCCGGAGGCGCCAGCCGCAAGGGGAGCAGGACGCGGACGACGAGGTTCGCCAGTGGCGCAAAGAAGGTCTCCACGACGAGCTCGCGCCCCGGGCGATCCTTCCCAGAGCCTTCGAGCAGGCCTGAAGGCACGTTCTCCGTCGAGACGGTCATCGCAGCGTTCGATCGTAGTACGGGCATGTGGCCATTTCGGATGACTGAGCGTGACCCGCGTGGCCGGCGATCGCGCGTAACCCGTGGTCGACGGCGACCTTCGGAGCGACCGGGTCCTTCAACAGACGGAACCAGAACACCTCGGACCGGGGCTTGCTCGCGGCCCCGTCGGCATCGTCACTCGAGCGAGGGATGACGATACCCGCACCGCGGTGACCATGCGGCGACCCGGCCGGAGCTACCGCGCCGGGCGATCCCCGCTCCGGCTGAGCGACGGCGACTAGCGCTGCTTGAAGGGATCGACGTAGACGTCGTCGATCCGCCAGCCGCTGAGCGGCCCCATCGGAGTGAAGCGGAATTGCACGGTTCCGATGAGCGGCGAGGCCAGGCTCTCGAGCGCTACGAAGGGGAGCGTCGGCTGCCACGATCCCGCAATCACCAGCCCGATCGGCAACGTCAGCTTCAGACCGAGCACGTCCGTGATCATGTCGACCCGAAGCGTCGTCGTCAGCAGGCCCGAGTTCGTCGCGAAGAACCTCAGCGTCGGGTGGAAGAGCGTCACACACATCGGAGGCGACGTCGCCGAGCTGCCCGATGGCAGCGAGAGCGAGCGCGAATCCGACGTACGGTTGACCCTCCACGGCTCGTTTCCCGCGACGAGCTTCGCCCCGCCGGAAAGCGTCCAGCCCGCGGAGCTCTCGAGGGAGCCGTTCTGGAGCAGGACGTAACTCGCAGGATCGAGCCACGGCAGGAATGGCTTGACGTAGGTCTGGCCGGGACAGCTGACGGCCGCCTGGGCCGTCCCTCCGGCGCTCATCGCCGCGAGGGCGAGCACGAGGACGATGATCGATCCAGAGAAGAGCCGCAGTTTCGGTCCCACAGGAAACCTCCAGGTACGCCGCAGGCCCTCAGTGTGGGTGGCATCGTCCGAGCCGACGTGACCCGTTGGGGGGACGAGCTCACCCCCTCTCGAGGGATTCTTTAGGCACCATCCGAGCGCGCCGATACCGCAAGACGGTGACCACCGTCCCCTCGGAGCGGATCGAGCTCGAAGAGCTCGTCGAGGAGTCGCGAGAGCGAGTCGCCCGGAGCCTGCGCGGTCGCGACCGCCTGGTCACCGTGGTCGGGGCGACGCTGTTCGTCGTCGTCGCGGTGCCGTTCGCTCTGCTGGCCGGCACGAGTCGTTCGCCCTCCCTCTGGGTCGGTGCGTTGCTCGTTCTCTCGTATGCGATTGCGTCGCGCGTCGAGTTCGAGATCGGGGCAGGGTCGGCGATCCCGACGCAGGTCGTCTTCGTGCCGATGCTCTTCGTGCTTCCGGCCAGGGTGATCCCGCTCTGCGTCGCCTTGGCGCTCGTCCTCGGGGTCCTGCCGGACGTGCGGCGAAGCAGGGTGCACTTCGAGCGAATCCTCGTTCAGCTCGTCAGCTCGTGGCACGCGCTCGGGCCCGCTGCCGTGATGCTCGCGGCCGGAGAGCCGGAGCCTTCACTGACGTCCTGGCCGGTCGTCGTCGGCGCCTTCGCCGCGCAGTTCGGCGTCGACGTCGTCACCTCGGCAGTGCGGACGCGAATCGCGTACGGAGTGACACTCCGCGAGCTGCTGGCGGTGATGGCGTCGGTGTACGTCGTGGACGCCGTGCTGACACCCGTGGGGTTCGCGATCGCCGTGGCGACGGCCGACGAACCGGCCGCAGCGGTCGTCGGGCTCCCGCTCGTTGCGCTCCTCGCCTTCTTCGCCCGTGAGCGAGAGCGCCGGATCGACCATGCGCTCGAGCTCAGCCACGCCTACCGTGGCACCGCATTTCTCCTCGGCGACGTGGTGGAGGCGGACGACGCCTACACGGGCAGTCACAGCCGCGACGTGGTCGAGCTCTCGGTCGCGGTCGCCGGCGTGCTCGGGCTTCCCCCGCGCGAGCTTCGCCACACCGAGTTCGCGGCACTTCTGCACGACGTCGGCAAGATCCGGATTCCCAAGGAGATCATCGGCAAGCCGGGTCCTCTCACGCCCGAGGAGCGGGCGGTGATCGAGACGCACACGATCGAAGGCGAGAAGCTGCTCGCCAAGGTCGGGGGGCTGCTCGGGGACGTCGGCCATATCGTTCGCTCCTGTCACGAGCGCTACGACGGCCGCGGGTACCCGGACGGCCTCGCGAGAGAGGAGATTCCCGTCGTCGCGCGGATCGTCTCCTGCTGCGATGCGTTCCACGCGATGACGACGGACCGCCCTTATCGCTCGGCGCTTCCGCTCGAAGAGGCTCTCGCCGAGCTGCGTCGTGGAAGCGGGACCCAGTTCGACCCCGACGTGGTCACCGCGCTCCTGGGCGTCGTCGCGGGGACGTCTCCCCCGAGCTCTTAGCCGGATCTGGCGGCAAGCACCTTGCCCCGCACCTCGCCGAGCTCGACCGAGCCCGCACTGCCCCGGAACACGACCTCGTCGCCGTCTTCCAGGAACGTTCGCGTGCTCCCGTCACCCACTCGCAGCGGATGCGCCCCGTTCGAGGTCAACTCGATCAGAGACCCTTCGCTGCCCGGGGCGTCGCCTGAGATCGTCCCCGTGGCGAAGAGATCGCCCGTTCGGAGCGAGGCGCCGTTCACGGTGGCATGCGCGAGCATCTGGGGCATCGTCCAGTAGAGGCCGCGCGCGTTCGTCCGCGACACCACGGTTCCGGAAACCTCCACGACCAGCTCGGCGTCGAGCGCCCAGTCGCCGGGGACCCGAAGGTACGGAAGCGGCTCGGGCTCCTGTGGAGGACCGGCCACGAGCCGGTCCTCGACAAGGGCCAGCGGCGTGACCCACGCTGAGACGGAGGTCGCGAACGACTTGCCCAGGAAAGGGCCGAGGGGCTGGTACTCCCACGCCTGCAGGTCACGCGCGCTCCAGTCGTTCACGAGCACGACGCCGAACACGTGGTCGCGGAACGCCGAGCCGGCGACGGAGTTTCCCCGGCGGCTCTCGACGCCGACGACGAAGCCGAGCTCGAGCTCGAAGTCGAGACGCCTGCTCGGGCCAAAGGTGGGTGCGGAATCCTCGGGGCGCCTCGACTGTCCGCGCGGCCGCAGCACGGGGCTCCCGCTCACGATCACGGTCCCCGCGCGCCCGTGGTATGCGACGGGAAGATGGCGCCAGTTCGGAAGCAGAGGATCCGAGTCCGGCCGGAACAGGCGACCCAGATTCGTCGCATGCTCCAGCGAGGCGTAGAAGTCGACGTAGTCGGCGACGGCGAAGGGCAGCCGCGCTTGTGTCTGCTCGAGTGGAATGAGGTCGGCACCCGCCTTGACGACGTCGTCGATGCGGTCGAGCACGTCCTCCCAGGCCGAGCGGCCGCGGGCAAGGAACGGGTTGAGGCTCCCCGTCGCGAAGACCGAACCGAGGCCGCTCGCAACGAGGTCGAGGACGCCGTTTCCGACGCGGAATCCGACCCGTGGCAGGCCTCCCTCGAGCGAGAAGACGCCGAAGCCGACCGCGCCCGTCAGAGCAGCGGGACTCCTACGCGCGGCCTGTGGCGTTCGCCCTCGAGCAACTCCATCGAGGCGGGATCTTCGCAGAGGGGCGCTCAAGCGGGGTCCGCGGCCGTCCGATGAGGTCCCAGACACCGTCGCATGCCGGACCCTGCCCCCGAACCAACGCCCAAGCCCGTAGAGCTGGCGTCCCGCCCGCAGATGAGCCTCGTCTCGGGCGGTGCCAACGAGCCGTACCGGCGGCTCGCCGAGATCTTCCACGACGTGCTCTCGGAGCAGAGCCTCGACGCGCTCCTCGACCGCATCGCGGACACGCTCGCCGAGCTCATCCCGTATGAGGACGTCCACATCTACGAAGCAGACGAAGCGAAACGCGAGCTGTTCCCCGTGCTGGCGCGCAGCGAGTGGGCCGAAGAGGTCATGAGCGAGCGGTTCCCGTTCGGCGAGGGAATCACGGGGTGGGCGGTGGAGCACCGCGAGGCCGTCCTCACGAACCAGGCCCACCTCGACCCCCGCGTCCGCTTCGTTCCGGGAACCCCCGTTGATCCTGAGGCGCTCATCGCGGTGCCGCTGATCGCGCGCGGCCGGCTCAAGGGGACGCTCAACATCTACCGGGTCGGTGAGGAGGCCGCATTCACCGAGGAGGAGTTCCTCCTCGCCGCGCGCTTCGGCGACGCCGCGGCCCTCGCTCTCGACAACGCTCATATCCGCGCCCGCCTCGAGCATCAGGCGTCGACCGATGCCCTGACCGGCCTCTACAACCACCGCACCTTCCACGACACGCTCCGTCAGGCCCTCATGCGTGCTTCGGCGGAGCACGACACGGTTGCGCTCGTGATGCTCGACCTGGACGACTTCAAGAAGGTCAACGACGTGTACGGGCACGGGGTGGGCGACCAGCTCCTGCGCGAGGTCGCCGATGTCCTTCGCGCCTCCGTCCGCACGGCCGACGTCGTCTGCCGGATCGGCGGTGAGGAGTTCGGGATCATCCTCCCCTCGGGGGACCTACGGAGCTCCGTCGCTCTGGCGGAGCGCCTCCAAGCCGAGCTCGGGAAGCTGGGCGCCGAGGCCGTCGGTCGGCTCACGGTGTCGACCGGTGTTGCAGTCGGCCCGGAGCACGCCGCCAACCCTCGTGAGCTCGTCGCCTGCGCGGAGGCGGCGATGATGACAGCCAAGGCGCGCGGCCGGAGCCTGATCGTCCCCTTCGACGAGACCGCCCGCGAGCGCCCGGCGGAGGACTCAGCAAGGCGCGCCGACGTGCGCTCGATTGCCCACCTGAAGATGCTCCAGAGCCTCTCCGGGAAACTCTCGCGCCTCAACGACGTCTCCCGGATCGGGCTCACGGTCGCGGATGAGCTTCGCGTCCTCGTCGATTACCACAACTGCCGCGTCTTCCTCCGTGAGGGTGACGAGCTCCAGCCTGTCGCGTTCCGCGGAGACTTCGTCGCAGCCGAGCCTGGCGCAGCCGTGGAGCTACATCCGATCAAGCTTGGGTTCGGGATCACCGGACGCGTCGCCGAGACGGGCCAACCACTGCTCGTCGGAGACGCCGTGCGGTCCGAGTTCGGCGAGCAGATCGTGGGCACCGCCGAGATCGAGGAGTCGCTTCTCGCCGTGCCGCTTCGGTTCGAGTCGCGTGTGACCGGTGTCATCGTCATCTCGCAGCTCGGCCTCCACAAGTTCGACGAAGACGACCTCCGGGTGGTGGAGGTCCTCGCCGGGCATGCATCCGTCGCGCTCGAGAACGCGAGGCTCTACGAAGCTCAGCGACAAGAGGCTGAGAGCGCGAAGGCACTGCTCGAGTTCTCGCGCGACATCGCCGCCGCGGCGGACATCTCCGAGGTGGCCGAGCGGGTGGTGCACGGCTCGGCGCGCATCCTCTCGAGCCCTCGCACGTCGCTCTGGCTCCAGGATGCGGAGACCGGTGTCGCGATACGTCTCGCGCTCGTCTCGAACGAGGACGGTGAGCCCACCGGAGTCACGACTGTTCCGCCCGCCCTCCTCGAGCCGTGGCTCGGCCGAACGGAGCCGTTCTTCGTCGACGCGCCCGACTACGCCGCGATCACGCCACCACCGACCAACACAGACGGTCGCTTCGCCATCGCGCCGTTCAACGTGGACGGGCGCTGGGGGGCGATCATCGCCGCAACACCGGCAGCCAGGGCGCCGGGCGACCGCGAGCTCGAGCTGCTCGGCGGCCTCGCTCAACAGGCCAAGCTCGCCCTGCAGAGCGCCGCCAGCTACGAGACGCTCGAGCGGACGTTCCTCTCCACGGTCGAGGCGCTCGCGAACGCGCTCGAAGCCCAGGACGAGTACACGTCCTCGCATGCGCGCTGGATCACCGACCTCGCCCTCCGTATCGGGGCCGAGCTCGGTCTCGAGGCGAGGGCGCTGAAGGGCCTCGAGCTCGGCGCGCTGCTGCACGACATCGGCAAGCTCGGGATTCCGTCCGCCATCCTCACGAAGCCGGGACCGCTCTCGGCGGAGGAGCGTGCGGTGATCGAGAAGCATCCGATTCTCGGGGACCGCATCCTCGCTCCGATCCAGCAGCTCGCGGAGGTGCGGCGGATCGTGCGCGCCTGCCACGAGCGCTATGACGGCACCGGCTACCCCGACCAGCTGGTGGGGGAGTCGATCCCGATCGAGTCGCGGATCATCTTCGTCTGCGATGCTTTCCATGCGATGACCACGGACCGGCCGTACCGCCGAGCCCTCAGCGTCGACGTGGCCCGAGCTCAGCTGGAGGAAGGGGCAGGGACGCAGTTCGACCCGGAGATCGTCGCGATCTGCGTCAGCCTCTTCGACGAGGGCTAGACGTCACGCGCCTGCCGCCTCGGCCCTCCGAAGACCCAGAAACGCCCAGGTCCAGAAGGCGGCGCCCATCCCGATCGCGATCGCGAACGCGCCGAGAACGTGGGGCGGGTCACCCGCCACGAAGCCGCGCCCCGTCTCGAGCAAGTACGTCGCCGGGTTCACCGTCGCGACCGCCTCGATCCAGCCATCGAGCAGTGCCAGCGGCACGTACACGGGCGCGAAGAAGAGCACGAGGAACACGGGCATCTGCATCAGCGGGCCCGCCTGGATCGTGCGAAAGCGCATGGCAATGCCGCCGGCCCAGAAGAAGCCACAGAAGTTGACGAGGGCGGCCAGGCCGTAGAGGCCGAAGAGATCGACGGCGCCGCCCCCCAAGTTCATCCCGACCGCGAACGCGACCCCGGTCAAGATCGATGCGACGAACAGCCAGCGAACGAGCGCGGCAAGCGCGTAGCCGAGGACGATCCCGCTCCGGTGCGGAGCTGCGAGCAGAAGCCGCTTGGCGAACCCGCCCTCGAAGTCCCGAGCGACGCCGAAACCCGTGAAGACGCCGCTGAACGCGGCCGACTGGAGCAGTACGAAAACGAACTGGAAGGCCGTGTAGCCAGGCGGGAAGTCGAACCCGGGAATCTCGCGCAGCTGCGAGAGGCCGCCGGCGAAGGCGGTGAAGAAGAAGAGCGGGAAGAGCGTCGTCGGAATGATGATCTGCGGGTTCGTGAGCGCGTTCTTGATCGTCCTCCAGGCGACCCCGGAAACAACATTCCACATGGCTATGTCCTCGTCATCCGGGTTCGGAGGGCGCGGGAGGCAAGTGCGAGCGCGACGACGCCGATGGCGATGACGAAACCGAACCCGAGCGCGAGCGCCTGCGCATTCCAGCCCTCGATGATCAGGCTGCGGACGCACTCGATCATGTACGAGACGGGATTCAGCGTGGCCGCCGTCTGAAACCATTCGACGTCGATCAGGTCGCGCGGCGCGTTCATCGAGGAGATGAACAGGAAGACGAAGAGGACGGGGAACATGGCCTGGATCGTCTCGCCCGAGCCCGTGCGGAACGCAAGGAAGGCCCCGAGCGCCCCGAAGGCGAGGCTCACGATCGCCGCGTAGACGAGGAGAACGACGATTCCGGCCACACCGGTCGCAATGTCGACGCCGGCGGCGAGCCCGACGATGAGGTAGAAGCACGCCTGCACGACGCCGAGCGTCACGACGCCCGCAAGCGTGCCGCTGAGCAGGGCCCAGTCGCGCAGCGCCGTGAGCGATAGCCGGTTGATGAAACCGGTCTGGACGTCGCGGGCGAGATCCGTGCCCGCATTCATGGTCGAGAAGAGCGCGCCCTGGATGAAGGGGACGGCGAGGGCGAAGGCGAGGAAGGAATCGGTCGGAAAGCCCGGGAGGTTCGTCGACGCGTCGAGACCGGCCGCGTTCACCGTCATGAGGGCGACGGGAAAGACGAGCGGTGGGATGACGCTGGCAGGCTGGCGAGCGGTCCGGACAATCGAACGGCGGGCGATCGCCCCCACCTGCGGCCAGCTCGTCACGCAGACCCCCACGAGGGATCGCCGAGGTCAGGCCTCAGGCTGACCTCGGTTCGAGGCTCCCCGAAAAGCGCCGGGGCGCTCATGTCCTGACCTGACGCTGCTCCGCTTCGGCCTCCTCCGTCGCGCCCTCGAGCGTGCGGCCGGTCTTGGCGAGGAAGACGTCGTCGAGGCTGGGCGCACGCAGCTCGAGATCGGCCACCTCTACCCCATTGGCATCCACCGCTCGCACGATGTCGGTGAGTCCCAGCCCGTCGCGGAGTCGCACTGCGACGTCCCGTGTCGTCGCGAGCGGCTCGCCGAACTGAGTGAGGAACTCGGCGATCCGCGATCGATCCTCCTCGCGTTTCGGGATCGCATGCACGCTCGGGCGGCCGATCTCGGCCTTGAGCGCCGCCGGCGTCCCTTCGGCGACGAGCTTTCCCTGATCGATGATTCCCACCCGATCGGCGAGGACGTCGGCCTCTTCGAGGTACTGCGTAGTGAGGAAGACGGTGACCCTGTCCTCGCGCCGGAGAAGGGCCACCTCCTCCCAGAGCGCCGTTCGGCTCTGTGGGTCGAGCCCCGTCGTCGGCTCGTCGAGGAACAGGATCCGCGGGCTGTGGATCAGCGCCAGCGCGAGGTCGAGGCGCCGCTTCATGCCTCCGGAGTAGCCCGAGACCTTCCGATCGGCCGCGTCCGCGAGCCCGACGCGCGCGAGTAGCTCGTCCGCTCGCGCCCTCCGCTGCTCCTTGGGCACTCCCTGGAGCGTCGCCTGTAGCCTGAGGTGGTCCCGTCCAGTGAGAAGCGGGTCGAGCGCAGCCTCCTGGAGCGCGACACCGATC
This sequence comes from uncultured Actinomycetes bacterium, assembly GCA_963761485.1. Taxonomy (GTDB): domain Bacteria; phylum Actinomycetota; class Thermoleophilia; order Gaiellales; family Gaiellaceae; genus GMQP-bins7. Next base: position 189,658 of record CAVXGP010000005.1, read on the forward strand.
AGCGATCGAACCTTTGGCCCCTCCTTGACGACGTCGTACCCTCCGACACGCGCGGTCCCCGCGGTCGGAGGCAACAGGGTCGTCAGCACATGGACAGTCGTCGACTTGCCCGCGCCGTTCGGGCCGAGAAAGCCGTAGATCTCGCCGGGCGCGACGGAGAGGTCGATTCCGTCCACGGCGCGGGGGCCTTTCTTGTACTCGCGAACGAGCCCGACCACCTCGATCCCGTTCTCAGGCTCCACCGTCCAACACTACCGGCGGCCTCGCGGGTCGCCGGCTACGTCAGAGCGCCGACTTCGCCCGCCCGCGAAGGTCTTCTGAGGAAGATCAGTCCGATCCAGCCATACAGGATCGGGTGCACGAGGAAGCCGTAGACGATCGGCGGGATCAGGCTCACGTAGTCGCCCGGCGTGATGAAGTCGAAGAGCCGGCCGATGTAGATGAAGACGAGCAGCACACCGCCGATGCCTGCGAGGTACGCGATCCCCCGCGGTAGGACTCCGCTCGCCCAGACGAGCCATGCAATCACGAGGAGTGAAAGCCCGGCGACGAGATACCGCAGCACGCCTTTCGTCACCGACTCGGGGCCCGGGTAGTAGGGCTCGGTGGGCGGCGTGACGATCGCCGCCAGCTCGTACCCGCCGTGGATGACTCCGCCGAAAGCGCCGAACAGGCCGAGCACGAGAAACGTGAGGGCCGCAGCCTCGTCGAAGGCTCGGAGCCTGTAGTAGAGCGCGATGAGGACCGGCACGGTCGTCAGGGCGCCGAGCATCAGGATCGCGAACCAGGGCCCGGTCTCCGTGTTCCCCTCGACGATGGTGATGAAGATGATCGCGTAGACCAGGGCACCGAGCCCTACGAACAGGGAGCAGACACCCGCCAGCCGCTCGAAGCCCGCCGTCATCCGAGTCGCGACCCTAACGCGGGCTCGCGCTCGAGTCAAAGGGCCGGTCGGCGACCGCCTACAGCGGCTCGAGCGGGAGCTTCGTCGCGACGATACGCCGGCCGCCCCGCTGATAGACGACGTCGACCGAGTCGTCCTGCCGGTACGTGCCCGCGATCCCCACGAAGATCGACGTCCACCTCCAGAAACCGAGCCTGCCCTCCGTCTTCAGCTCGCGCTCGAAGACGAGCGTGCGGCCTTCGACGTGAAAGTCGCTGGCCTCCTCCTGAGGCACGCCGTTCACGTAGACCTCGAAGGGACGGGTGACGTCGGGCGGAAGGCGCACACGGGTTCTCCGGGACGCGCTCTCGGGCACCTTCATAGAATGGCACCCGGTGCGCGCGGAGCTCCCAACGGGATGGAGACACGCCGGCTGGGTGCGCTGGGTGATGCGAGGCAAGGACGCAGGGAGCGTCCATATTGGACATATGGGCGCGACCGAGAACGCCGCAGCGCGACGCCCCGGCGCGGCCAGGCGGCCTCGATCTTTATCCCGGTGGGAGCTCTATCCCCTTCTCCTGGTGGCCGTCCTCCTTGCCGTGCTTGCCACACCGGAAGCTCTCGCGGGGAACGGCGGTTTTGCCCCCGTGACGCCCGAGTCGTCCAACGCGGACGGGATCCGCGACAGCTTCCTCTTCGTCTCGATCTTCGTGCTCGCGATCTTCGTCCTCGTCGAGGGCCTGCTGGTCGCGTTCGTGGTGCGCTATCGGCGGCGTCGCCGTGACCGTTTCGAGGACGGTGTCCAGGTCCACGGGGCGACGCGGCTCGAGCTCCTCTGGACAGCTTTCCCGGTCGTCGTGCTCTTCCTCATCGGCACCTTCGTCTTGATCGAGCTGCCGGGCATCAAGAACATCCCCTCCGCAGGCGCGAGCGGGCAGCTCGAGGTGCGCGTGACCGGCCGCCAGTTCTACTGGCAGTACGAGTACCCGAACGGCGTGATCGCGATCGACTACCTGCGCGTGCCCGTGGACGTCCCCGTCCGGCTCGAGGTCTCTGCGCCCGACAGCGACGTCATCCACTCGTGGTGGATCCCCGCCCTCGGCGGGAAGATCGACGCGATCCCGGGAACCGTGAACGAGACGTGGTTCCGGGCGGAGGAGCCCGGGACCTACGACGGACAGTGCGCAGAGCTGTGCGGGCTCGAGCACGCGAACATGCTCGCCTCGGTCGAGGCGATTCCCGAGGCCGATTTCGACGCCTGGGTGGAGCAGCGCCGTCAGGAGCAGACCTCCGGCACCGCTGCAACCGAGCTCGGCAAGGAGGAGTGGGAGGGCGTCTGCGCCAAGTGCCACGGCCTCTCGGGCGAGGGCGGAATCGGCCCACGCCTGGCCGGCTCGGCCGTCCTCGCAGATGCAGCCGCGATCGAGACCATCGTGCGCAACGGTCGAAGGACGATGCCGGCGGTCGGCTCGGGCTGGACCGACGAGCAGATCGACGCCTTGACCAACTACCTCCAGGAGAGCCCCCCGAGTGGCCAGTAAAGCCGAAGCGACCGTCCCGGGCTGGCAGCGCGGCAGGGTGGTGAGCTGGCTCGTCACCACCGACCACAAGCGCATCGGGATCCTCTACATCTCGACGTCGCTCGTCTTCTTCCTCCTCGCCGGCCTCATGGCGCTCGTCTTCCGGCTCCAGCTCGCGCAGGCGAATGCCGGCGTCCTCGGCGCGGATCGCTACAACGAGCTGATCACGATCCACGGCACGGCGATGGTCTTCCTCGTCGTGGTGCCGATCCTCGCCGGCTTCGCGAACTTCCTAGTCCCGCTCATGATCGGCGCGCGGGACGTTGCCTTTCCCAGGCTGAACGCGCTCTCCTACTGGCTCTTCTTCCTCGGCGGCCTCGTGCTCATGCTGAGCTTCTTTGCGAACGGCGGGGCGGCGGACACGGGCTGGACTGCGTACCCGCCACTTTCGACGGAGGCACCCGGAAACGGACAGGACCTCTGGATCCTGTCGCTGCACATCCTCTCGGCGTCGACTCTCGCCGGAGCGATCAACTTTCTGGTGACGATCCACAACCTGCGGACGCGAGGGATGACGTGGACACGCCTCCCTCTGTTCGTCTGGTCGATCGAGCTGTACGCCTGGCTACTCGTCGCGATCCTGCCGGTGCTGTCCGCGGGGCTGACGCTGCTCTTGCTCGACCGTGGGATCTCGATCGGAGGCTGGGAGTACCAGACGCACTTCTTCGACGCGGCCGACGGGGGCGCACCAGTCCTCTACCAGCATGCGTTCTGGTTCTTCGGCCATCCCGAGGTCTACGTGATGGTCCTCCCGGCGTTCGGGATCATCTCCGAGGTCCTCCCCGTCTTCGCGCGCAAGCCCGTGTTCGGCTACAAGGCGATCGCGGCGTCGACGGTGGCGATCGGCTTCTTCTCCATGCTCGTGTGGGCCCACCACTTGTTCACGGTCGGCCTCCCGATCTCGCTCCAGGCGTTCTTCATGGTGGCTTCCATGGTCATCGTGGTCCCGACCGGGATCAAGATCTTCAACTGGTTGGCGACGCTCTGGCGCGGGAACCTGAGCTTCGACACGCCGATGCTGTTCGCCCTCGGATTCCTCTCGGTCTTCGTCGTGGGCGGGCTCTCGGGAATCTATCTGGCCGCGTTCCCCATCGATTGGCAGGTACACGACACCTACTTCGTCGTCGCCCACTTCCATTACACGCTCATGGGCGGAGTCGTCTTCGCGATCTTCGCGGGGCTCTTCTACTGGTGGCCGAAGATGTTCGGACGCCTTCTCCACGAGGGTCTCGGGAAATGGCAGTTCTGGCTGCTCTTCGTGAGCTTCAACCTGACGTTCTTCCCGCAGCACCTGCTCGGCCTCGAAGGAATGCCCCGGCGGGTGTACACGTACTCGAACGAGAGCTGGGAGGGCTACAACCTGGCGTCGACGATCGGGTCGTACGTGATGGGGATCGCCATCTTCCTCTTCGTCTGGAACGTCGTGAGAACGTCGCGGCGAGGGCCGAGGGTGGGGAACGACCCATGGCAGGCGGACACGCTCGAGTGGTACACGACATCACCCCCGCCGCCGCACAACTTCGACGACGTGCCCTACGTGACGAGCGCACGTCCTCTCTACGATCTGCGACGAAGGCTGCGTGAGACAAGTGGTATTCGAGCGCTCTTCTGAGGGGCCTGTGCCCGGCCTGCTGCTCCGCCTGACGGCGATCGGCGGAGCTCTCGCGACCGGACTCGTCGTCGCGAGCGCGGTGCTCGAGCTCGGAACCGCCCACTGGGGCATCGCAGGTGTCGCGCTGCCGCTGCTCGTAGCCGTAGCGATCCTGGCGCGGCTTGCCTACCGCAGATTCCTGGGACGAGCGCTCTCCGCGGTCCTGCTGCTCCTCGTCGCGATAGCGCTCGGCGGAGTCGTCGCGTGGAGCGGGAGCGCATCGTGGGCGGTTGCGCTCCACGTCGGAGCCGCCGCCACGGCGCTAGGGGCGTCACTGCTCGTCGTCGCGGCCGTCTTCCGCGGCGCGCCGGCGCGACTCGCCTCGCCACGCGACTACCTCACCCTCACCAAGCCGAGGATCATGACGCTCCTCCTCCTGACGGGCGCCACGGGGATGTTCGTCGGCGCAGAAGGGCTCCCGGCTGGGAGCCTCTTCTGCGTCACCATGGTCGGCCTCGGGCTCGCGTGCGGCGGCGCATCGGCCCTCAACAACGTTCTCGACCGAGACATCGACGTCCTCATGGGAAGCCGGACCCGCAGTCGACCGGTCGCGTCCGGCCGGGTCGCACCGGAGCAGGCGCTCGAGTTCGGCGTCTTTCTCTCCGCTGTCTCCTTCGCTCTGCTCGCCTCCGCGGTCAATCTTCTGACTGCCGTGCTCGCCCTTGTCGGGAACCTGTTCTACGTCGTCGTGTACACGCGCTGGCTGAAGCGCTCCACGCCGCAGAACATCGTCATCGGGGGCGCCGCGGGAGCCGTTCCACCACTCGTCGGCTACGCCGCCGCGACCGGGAGCCTCGCGCTCCCCGCGCTCTGGCTCTTTCTCATCGTCTTCCTCTGGACGCCTCCGCACTTCTGGGCGCTCGCACTGATGATCAAGAACGCTTACGCGGCGGCGGGCGTCCCCATGCTCCCGGTCGTGCGCGGCGAACGCGAGACGGCCCGCCAGATCCTCCTGTACTCGCTTGCACTCGTCGCGTTCACCGTGGGAGTCGGCTTCTGGCTCGGCCCCGTGTACACGGCTGCCGCGGTCGTTCTCGGAGCGGTGCTCGTCGTGCTCGCCGTGCTGCTTCGCCGCGAGCTCTCACCCGCCCGAGCGCAGGTGCTGTTCCATTACTCGCTCGTGTATCTGGCCCTCCTCTTCACCGCTGCGGCGGTCGACCCGCTGGTCACGTGAACGAGAACGATCTCTCTCGCAAGAACCTCCGCTTCGGTTGGGCGCTCTTCGCCCTGTTCTGGGTGCTCTTCGCCGGCACTATCTTGATCGCCCTCCTTTACCTCCAAGTCGATTGAGTTGAACCCGAGAGACTGTCCCCGGGGCGTGTTCCTTGCGCTCCCGGAGGAGGTGCCGAATGGTGTTCCCTTGGCCGTCAAGGACCTCTTCGACACCGAAGGGCTCGTCACCACCTACGGCTCCCCGCTCTTCGCCGAGCACGTCCCCACGAGGACGGCGAGTGCAGTCACGATGCTCGAGGCCGCGGGACACGCCGTCGTCGGGAAGACGAACCTGCACGAGTTCGCCTACGGGACGACCTCCGAGAACCCGCACTTCGGCGTCGTCCCGAACCCGGCTGCCCCCGGTCGAGTCGCGGGTGGGTCGAGCGGCGGAAGCGCCGCCGCACTCGTCCTCGGGGCTGCCGACCTGGCGCTCGGCACGGACTCAGGTGGATCGATTCGGATCCCGGCAGCATGCTGCGGTGTCGTCGGCTTCAAGCCGACATACGGTCTCGTCTCGCTCGACGGCTGCTTCCCGCTCGCTCCGAGCTTCGACCACGCCGGCCCCATGGCACGCGACGTGCGCACGTGCGAGGAAGCGCTGAGCGCGCTGACCGCCTCCTTCGAGCCGAGCACCCTGGAGTCGCTCGAGGAATTGGACGTCGCCGTCGCGTGGGTGGACGGAGCGGATCCGCTCGTTCGCGCGCGTGTCGAGGACGCCGCAGCGCTTTTCCCTCGGCGGCAAGGTGTGGCGCTTCCCGTTCCCGAGGGAGTCGGTCGGCTCTTCATGCACGAGGTCGCCGAGATCCACCGCGAGCTCTTCGCCGAGAGCTCCGACCTCTACGGCGAGGATCTCCGGATCAAGATCGAGCGGTGCCTGGAGGTCACGGATGCAGACGCGGAGCGCGCCAGGAAGCGGCGACAGGAGTACGGCGACGCGATGGAAGAGGCGCTCGGCGGAATCGAGCTCGTGGTCACCCCGACTCTGCCGTGTGTCGCCCCGCCTGTAGGGGCGGGTGGTACGGGTGATCTCGAGGTTCGGGAGACGATGATCAGTCGGACGTTCTCGTTCAACACGCTCGGCTGGCCCGCGCTCGCGCTGCCGTGTGGTGCGGCCGAAGACGACCTTCCGGCCTCGGTGCAGCTGGCCGGCCGCCCCGGTGCGGACGCCCTCGTTCTGGCGGCCGGACGGCTGCTCGAGGAGGCACTCGCGCGCTAGCGCGAGTGCATGGACCGCCCTAGGCCATCCCCCGTTCGAGGGAGGGCAGGGGTCCCGTGGGTGCCGACATGAAAGGCGATGCGTGCGGCCCGCCTCGCCACAGTCGCCGTGGTGATTCTCGCCACCCTCCTCGTCGCGTCCGCGCCGGCGAAGAGCCCCACCCCCGGTACCGCCCCCAAGAGCCTGCGAGGTTTTCTCCTCCGCCCGAACGAAGCGGTGACGCACACCTTCTCGCGCACACCCGCGTTCGCTTGGAGCCCTGTGCGGACGGCGATGTGCTACGAGCTCGAGCTCGCAACCAGCCGCGCCTTCGACGAGAGCTCGCTCGTCTGGTCGAACGTCCCCACGACAGCGTCGTCGGGAAAGACGTGCCGGTCCGTCACCGTGACCTCCCCGGCCCCCGAAGGCGAGCAGGCGTCGCCGGAAGGCGGCGACGTCGTGCAAACGGTCATCCCGCCGATCCGGATCCCCGCCGCTTCCCTCAATCTCGTCCTTCCGTGGTTCACCGGCAAGCCCTACGCGCTCTACGCCCATGTCCGTGCGGTCACGACCCGCGGCGCGACCGCTTGGAGCAAGTCCTTCGGCTTCAACGTGCGGTGGGAGGAACTTCCGGTACCCATGCCGGCTCGTCCAGGACTCGTTCGCTGGACACCTGTCGAGGGCGCAACCGCCTACGACGTCTGGTATCCCGACATCCGAAAGATCGCCCGGACACACACCAACGTCGCCGACCAGCGGGAGTTCTACACCTTCCATCTCGAGGACAGCTGGTGGGCGACCGTGCGCTGGCGCGTGCGCGCGGTCAGGCAGGTCGTGGGGAGCCTTCCGAACGGGTTGCCTGCGGTCTCCTACGGACCTTGGAGCCCGGTCTACGCCGCCGCGAACCCGGCTTGGTCCTCGGGCAAGCTCGAGATCAAAGCCGCCCTCTCGGACGCCGTCTCCGATTCGAAGGTTGCAGTCCACGAGCTGATGCCGGGGTTCTCAGCCGCTGGGGACACCGGGCTCGACGGCCAGGCGTACCGGCTCTTCCGGTTCTACGCGGCGACAGATCGCGAATGCGTGAACGTCGTGTTCAAAGGCTCGGTCGTCGGCGGTCCGGCATTCGCGCCGCGCACGAGCGGCCCGCTCAAGCTCCCGGTGAACCAGGATGAGCTCGACAAGGCGACTTTTGGCGTTCTGCCGAGCGCACTCGACGAGACGGCGAAGACGTTCACGGCCGACAGCATGGAGGTCAAGGCGACCGAAACGCTGAAGGCCGATGCTCCGGCTCGAGTGGATCTGCCCGACCTCGACTTTCGTACGACGCGCTACTACTGGACCGTCGTGCCCGTCGGAATCGTGGTGACCGACGCCGGATCGTTCGAGTACTTCGACGTGGAGACTCCACAGGACGCGTGCGAAGCCGGCCGCATGGCGAGCTTCGGCAAGGAGTCCAAGCCGGCACTCACCGCCTCGGGCACTCCCTATGTCTCGGGATTAACCCCGAAGGGACGGCTGCTCACTCAGGCAGGCCGCACGCCCGTCGTCTATTCGACGCCCCTGGTCGCCTGGAAACCCGTCGTCGGCGCCACTCAGTACGAGGTGCAATGGTCGCGGGTCAAGTACCCCTGGCGCAAGCGCGGCTCTCTCGTCACACACTCGACCTCGACGATTCTCAATCTGGCGCCTGGGCTCTGGTACTACCGCGTGCGTGGGCTCAACGCCGCTCAGGTAGGGACGTCCGCAATGACGTGGTCGGCTCTCGTCGCGCTGAGGATCGCCAAGCCGACCTTCCAGATCGCCGGCTAGCCGGGCGTTAGGGTCGGGGCATGTCCCCCGACCTGGCTCTCGCCCATCGCCTCGCCGATGCGGCAGACGCGATCGCACTGTCTCGCTTTCGTACCGGCCTCGCGATCGAGACGAAGCCCGACCTCACGCCCGTCACCGAGGCCGACCGCGCCGTCGAGACGGAGCTCAGGCGACTTCTTGCCGACGAACGCCCGCACGACGCCGTTCTGGGCGAGGAGCACGGGGCGAGCGGCGCCGGCGACCGCCGCTGGATCCTCGACCCGATCGACGGCACTCGCAACTACGCCCGAGGAGTCCCGATCTGGGGGACGCTGATCGCGCTCGACGAAGCCGGCACGGTCCGGATCGGGCTGGTCTCGGCTCCGTCGCTCGCCCGCCGCTGGTGGGCGGAACGAGGCGGGGGAGCGTTCGCGAACGGCGTCAGGATCAGCGTGTCGGCGGTCGCCAGAGCCGAGGACGCGGTGCTCTGCTTCGCCTTCGAGGACGAGCTTCCCGAGATCGCGCGCCGCGCCTGGCACACACGCGGCATCGGCGACTTCTGGGCGCACATGCTCGTGGCGGAAGGAGCTGTCGACGGTGCCGTCGATGCAGCGGGGGTCCGGGAATGGGACCTCGCCGCGGTGCAGGTGATCGTCGAAGAGGCGGGCGGGAGGTTCTCCGACTTCGCAGGCGAGCGGCGGATCGACAGCGGCAGCGCGCTCACGTCGAATGGGCTGGTCCACGACGAGCTCGTCGAGGCACTCTCCGGGCGACGGCCGGAGAGTGCCTAGTCCACGCTTCTCGTAGTCCTAAATCGTCTGTGCCGGCTCGGGCGTCGACTGGACACCCTCGTCGCGCAGCCGGCGGATCAGATCGTGGATGTCGGCGATCTCCTGCTCCAGATCCTTCTGGCGCTCCTCGAGCGCACGGAGGAGCTCCTCACGGTTCGGAGCGCGCCACTTCGATATCCGGTGGCCGTGCCTCCCGCACATGGTCACCTCCCTTCTGGGCCTGATCGAGAAATGTCGTCAACTCGTCCCGCAGGACTCCAAGCGATTCGAGCCACTGCGCGAGCACCGCATCCCCCTCAGCCGTCAGCGTGTACGTGCGCTTGGCGGGACCAGGCAGATCGGCACGCCACTCCGAGGCGACGAGCCCCTCCTCCTCTAAGGCGCGCAGCGCGCGGTACACGTTCCCCACGTCCACACGCTCCTCGCCGACGAGCTCCGGCAGTCGCTCGAGGAGCTCGTACCCGTGTGTCGGCCCATCCGATACGAGGAGGAGGAGTGCCGGCTCCCCCAGCCGCTCGATTCGCGCGCGCACCTCCCAGGTCCCGTCGGGAAGCCGTCTGCGGCTACGAACGCGATGTCGTCGTCGGCGGCCGTGCATGCAGAAACAGTATATGCAAATTACATATGTCTACTACCTGCGCTTCTCCCGCGGCGTCTCTGCGGCCGCGCTTCAGCCTCCGCGAACGGGTCTGCGCTCGCGGATTGCGCGCTGGTGCTAGTGGACGAGGGCCGCGCGCTTGGCCTCGATGCCTTCGCGCAGCTGGGCGAACGACTCGGCGAACTTCTGGACGCCTTCGGTCTCCAGCGTCGCCACGACGTCGTCGTAGTCCACGCCGGCCTCCGCGAGCAGCTCGAGGAGAGCCGCGGCCTCGTCGACGCCCTGCGTGAGCGTGTCCGCGACGACACCGTGATCCTGGAACGCGGCGATCGTCTCGAGAGGCATCGTGTTGACCGTGTCGGGGCCGATCAGCTCCTCGACGTAGAGAACGTCGCGGTACGCCGGGTTCTTCGTCGAGGTCGACGCCCACAGACAGCGCTGGGGGCGGGCGCCCTGGGCGGCAAGCGCATCCCACCGCGGCCCCGCGAAGACCTCGAGGTACCACTGATACGCGAGCTTGGCGTTCGCCACCGCGAGCCGCCCCTGCAGGTCCTGCCGCCCGAGCTCTTCGAGCCGGCGATCCGCCTCGGTGTCGACGCGGGAGACGAAGAAGCTCGCCACCGAGATCACTCGTCCAGGATCGCCACCGTCCGCGACCAAACGCTCGAGCCCGCGAATGTACGCCTCCGCCACTTCGGCATGGCGCTGCAGCGAGAAGATGAGCGTCACGTTGATCGAGCGACCAGCTGCGATGCAGTCCTCGATCGCGCCGAGCCCGGGCTGCGTGCCCGGGATCTTCACGTACGCATTCGGCCGGTCCACGAGCTCGTGAAGCCGCATCGCCTCGTCGTAGCTCGCGTCTCGATCGTACGCGAGCTCGGGATCGACTTCGATGGAGACGTAGCCGTCGACACCTCTCGTACGCCCCCAGACCGGGCGGAGGAGGTCGCAGGCTCGCTGCACGTCCTCGGCGGCAAGCCTCAGGAAGATCTCCTTCAGGTCGTCCTCATCTTCGAGGACTTCCCGAAGCTGGTCGTCGTACCAGTCGCCGGTCGAGAGGGCCTTCTCGAAGATCGTGGGGTTGGAGGTGACGCCGACGACGGCGTCCTCCTCCATCAGGCGCGCCAGGTGACCCGTCTCGAGCATCTCGCGCGACAGGGAGTCGATCCACACGCTGACACCCTGGGCTGAAAGCTCGTGCAATCTGCTTCTGGCCACGCTCGTACGTTACCGCGCGAGCAGTTTCGGGAAACCCGACCGTAGAATGGCCGACATGAACGACGTCGAGCGCCGCCGTGAGCTCGGACAGCAGTTCCGCGTCGACTCGATCCGCATGAGCACCGCCGCAGGGTCGGGACACCCGACCTCCGCGATGTCCGCGGCCGACCTGATGGCCGTTCTGCTCGACGGGTACCTGCGGTACGACTTCGCGGAGCCCAAGAGCCCCCGGAACGACCGGCTCGTCTTCTCCAAGGGCCACGCCTCCACCCTGGTCTATTCCATCTTTCGCGCCGCAGGCGCGATCTCCGACGAGGAGCTGCTCTCGTACCGGAAGCTGGGCAGCGCCCTCGAAGGCCACCCGACGCCGGTCCTCCCCTGGGTGGACGTCGCCACGGGCTCGCTCGGCCAGGGGCTTCCGATCGGAGTCGGAATGGCACTCGCCGGCAAGTACCTGGACCGGGTTCCGAACCGAATCTGGGTCCTTTGCGGCGACAGCGAGATGGCGGAGGGATCGATGTGGGAGGCCTTCGAGCACGCCGCCCACTACGAGCTCGACAACCTCACCGCGGTGCTCGACGTCAACCGGCTCGGCCAGCGCGGGGAGACGATGGTCGGTTGGAACGTCGACGTCTACGTGGAGCGCGCGGAGGCCTTCGGCTGGCACGCGATCGCGGTCGACGGCCACGACGTCGAAGAGATCGACCGCGCGTACGCCGAGGCGGTCGCGACGACCGGCAAGCCCACAGTCGTCGTCGCCCGTACCGTCAAGGGCCGCGGCGTCGCAGCAGTCGAAGACCAAAACGGTTACCACGGGAAGCCGCTCGACGACCCGGAGGCGGCGATCGCCGAGCTGGGCGGTCTCCGCGACCTCCGGATCGACGTTGCGACGCCCGAGGAAGGCGAGCCTCATCGTTTCCCCACCGGCAAGCTGGAGCTGCCGCGCTACGAGGTGGGGAGCGAGGTGGCCACGCGAAAGGCATACGGGGAGGCGCTCGCGGCCCTGGGCTCCGCGCGCGGGAATGTCGTCGCCCTCGACGGGGAGGTGTCGAACTCGACCTTCGCCGAGCTGTTCGCCAAGGCGCATCCGGAACGGTACTTCGAGATGTTCATCGCGGAGCAGCAGATGGTCGCTGCCGCGGTCGGGCTCCAGGCGGTCGGCTGGAGGCCGTTCGCGTCCACATTCGCGGCTTTTCTCACCCGTGCGTACGACTTCATACGCATGGCTGCAGTGAGCCGAGCACACCTCGCGCTCAGCGGCTCGCACGCCGGCGTCTCGATCGGCGAGGACGGCCCGTCGCAGATGGGGCTCGAGGACATCGCTGTCTTCAGGGCCGTGCACGGAAGTACCGTGCTCCACCCCTGCGACGCGAACCAGACCGCGAGGCTCGTCGCCCTGCTGGCCGATCTGGACGGCATCGCCTACCTGCGCACATTGCGTCCTGCGACCCCCGTGCTCTACGGGCCGGATGAGGAGTTCGAGATCGGCGGCAGCCGCGTCCTACGGTCCTCGGACGATGACGAGGTCGCCATCGTCGGAGCGGGGATCACCGTGCACGAAGCGCTCGCGGCCGCCGACCTGCTCGCCAAGGACGGAATCGCAGCGCGGGTCATCGATCTGTACTCGATCAAGCCTCTGGACACGGAGGCTCTTGTCGCCGCGGCAGAGGCAACGAACGGCCGCCTCGTGACCGTCGAGGACCACTGGGCGGAGGGAGGCCTCGGAGACGCGGTCCTCGCCGCGCTGGCCGATACCGACGAGCCGCCACGCGTAGTCAAGCTCGCCGTGCGCGAGATGCCCGGCTCGGGCACGCCGGAAGAGTTGCTCGCGGCGGCCGGAATCGACGCCGAGCACGTCGCCGAGGCCGCCCGCCGCCTCGTCGCGGTGCCCTCCGGGCATCTTTCGAGCTAAGACCGGCCACGACCCGTAGCCACACGCGCAGGGACGACGGGTCTGGTGCTCGAAGGGGGATCCTGTCGTGGAGTGCGCGCTTCGGGCGACGCTCTCTACGCTTCCGCCGATGTCCGTCCTCATCGCATCGAACCTCAAGAAGGAGTTCGCCGGAGATCCGCTCTTCGACGCGGTGTCGTTCGCGGTCGGGCGCGGGGACCGGCTCTCGCTGGCAGGGCCCAACGGCGCGGGAAAGACGACGCTCCTACGCGCGATCGCAGGTGAGACGTCCCTTCAGGGAGGCGATCTCGCCTTTGCCAAAGGCACGCGCGTCGCGCTCCACGACCAGCGACCGCCGCTCGAGTTCGATCTGACGCTCCGCGAGTACACGCTGTCGGGGGCACGTGACCTCCTCGCGGTCGAAGCGGACCTTCGCCGGCTGGAGGCGGCGATGGCCGGCGGAGCGCACGACGAGCTGACTCTCCGCCGCTACGCCGACGCGCAGGCGCGACTGGAGCACGGAGGCGGATGGGCATGGCGAGAGCGGGCGGCAGCGACGATCCGCGGCCTCGGCTTTGCCGAGGACGATCTCGACCGCGCGCTCGGCACGTTTTCTGGAGGCGAGCTCACCCGAGCCTCGCTGGCGCGGGTTCTCGCCTCCGGGCCCGACCTTCTGCTGCTCGACGAGCCGACGAACCACCTCGACGTCCAGAACCTCGAATGGCTCGAGCGCGAGCTCGAGACGATCGACGCGGCCGTCATCCTCGTTGCTCACGACCGCTGGCTCCTCGAGGCCGTCACCACCTCCGTGCTCGAGCTCTCCTCCGGCGGAGCCCACTACTTCGCGGGGCCGTGGCACGAGTGGCGACGTGAGAAAGCGGCCCGCGCGGTCGCAGCCGGAAGGACGGCGGATCGTGTGTCGGACGACATCGCGCGGCTCGAGCGCTTCGTCGCCCGGTTTCGCTACAAGAAGACGAAGGCCAAGCAGGCGCAGGCGAAGCTCACGCAGATCGGCCGCCTGGAAAAGGTGCGCGCTCGGGCGAAAGGCGAGCTGGAGGCGCTCACTCGCAAGCAGAGGTCCCTCGGATTCGACTTCATCCAGCCGCCGCGGACCGGACGGGTCGTCGTCGAAGTGGAGGACGCCGCGCTCTCGGCCGGCGACAAGCTGCTGCTCGAGGGCGCAGCACTCGTGGTCGAACGAGGTGAGAAGGTCGGCCTCGTCGGTCCGAACGGAAGTGGCAAGACGACGCTGCTCCACGCGATCCTGGGCGGGCACCCTTTGCAGCAGGGCACTGTTCGGCTCGGGCACGGGGTCGTCGCCGGCTACTTCTCCCAGCACACGCAGGAGCTCCCGACGCGCGGCTCCGTCCTCGATGCCGCGTCGGCAGCGACAAGCCTCACCCGCCCGCAGGCCCAGTCGCTGCTCGGACGGTTCCTCTTCTCCGGCTGGGAGACACACGCGCGCGCGGTGACCGCACTCTCGGGCGGCGAGCGGAGGCGGCTCGCCCTCGCTCTCCTCGTCGCGTCCGGGGCGAACTTCCTCGTCCTCGACGAGCCGACGAACCATCTCGACGTCGATAGCCGCGAGGCACTCGAGGCCGCGCTCGAGGCGTTCCCGGGAACGGTGCTCATCGTGTCCCATGACCGTGCTCTACTCGATGCGGTGCCGAACCGGATCGTGGCGATCGAGGAGCGTTCCCTTCGCTCCTACGACGGGGGATGGGCCGACAAGACCGCGTCGGGTCCTACTGCGCCGGAGCCGAAGCAGCCCAAGCAGAAGAAGCCGACCCCGGGGCCGCCGCCTCGCACCGAGAGCAAACCGGAAACCGAGCTCGAGCTGCTCGAGGCGAAGATCGCCGCCGTCGAGGGGCGCGTCTCCGAGCTCGAAGGGACGCTCGCCAATGACTGGACGAACATGGACGTCCTCACCGCGCATCGGGCGGCCCGGGACGAGCTGAAGGAGCTACTCGGGCGCTGGGAGGTCCTGTTCGACGAGACCGGGGCCCGGTGACGAGACCCGCGGTCGGCGGCGTAGAGAAGGCGTGCATGCAGTGACCCTCGACGCACCTCGCCCGACAAGCGCGGCGACTCCCTCTTTCGCAGCCGTCGCCGAGGAGCTCCTCGACGATGTGTACGGCTACCTGCTCTACCTGACGCGGAACTGGGCGCTGGCCGAGGACCTCACCAGTCAGACGTTCGAGAGCGCGCTTCGGCGCTGGCGAAGGTTCGACCCGCACCGTGGAACACCGCGGGCGTGGCTGCTCGCGATCGCTCGGTCGACCGCGCTCGATTGGTTCCGAGCTGAAGCGCGGCGTGCTCGACGCGAGGAACGCGCCGGCGCGGGCGATCCGCGGGAGGGGCACGACGACACCCTCGGTGAGGGCTTCTCACCGGCACTGGACGAAGCGCTTCGCGAGCTGACTGCAGGCGAGCGCGAGGTGATCGCGCTCCGGGTCGTTCTCGAGCTCGACGGAGAAGAGACCGCCCGCCTGCTCGGAATCACACCTACGGCCGTCTCGACCCGGCTGCATCGGGCACTCGGAAAGCTGGAAGAGAGGATGAGAGACCATGACGTCGTCGCCTGATCTGATCCACGAGCTCAAGGCGTCCCGCCCCGCTGCTCCGACCGCTCTCAGGGCGCGCGTTCGCGAGATCGCCACTCAGGACCAGGCGGCGCGCTCGCTCTGGCCGAGGCTTCGGCTACCCGCACGCCGCGTCGGCCTGGTAGCGCTGCCGGCTGCGGCAGCGGTGGCCCTTGCCTCCGCGGGACTTCTCGGTCTCGTTCGCTCGGACAGCTCCACCGTTGCACTGCGCGAACGCACCGCACCCCTGACCAGCACGGAGACATTCGAGTCCGCCCCCGCGGGACAGCCGAATACGGGCACCGGGAAGACCGTTCCGAGCCCCGTGCCGGGTACCACCCTCGACTCTGCGATCGGACCGGCGACCGATCGCGCACAGCGCGTCAGCGCCACGCTCACGGTAGAGGTCTCCGACTCGGACGCCGTCTCCCGCGCCGCGCAGGACGCGCTCGACCTCATGCGCAGACTCGGAGGCCACGTCGTCAACGCGTCTGTCGCAACCGGCGACGAGGGAAGCGCCGCGCTCACGGTCCGCGTTCCCGTCGGGAAGGTGCAGGAGGCGATCGTGGGTCTTTCGGCGCTCGGCCGCATCGTCTCGCAGCAGGTGACCATCGACGACTTGCAGGAGAGCCTCGACGCGATGGAGCGAAGAGCTCGGAGCGTGCGCGAGCAGATCGCACGCATCGTGGCCCGGCTCGAATCCGAGCGCCTCGACCCCCAGGCACGGGCGGTGCTGGAAGCCCGCTTGCAGACGCTGAGGAACGAGAACCGCGAGCTCCGCCGGTCGATCGGGTCGACGAACGCAGAGGCGCGCACGGCCACGATCCAGCTCAACGTCGTCACCCCCGGCATGCTCGGCGCCGTCCCGACCCCATCTCGCCTCGACCGCACTTTCGACGAGGCGTTGAACGTGCTCGTCTGGGAGGGCGTGGTCGCACTCGCCGTCGCGATCATCGCGGCGCCGTTCGCGCTCGTCGCGTTTGCCGCCTGGCTCGGGCGACGCCTCTATCGCCGCCGCGAGGAAGACCGGCTGCTCGCGGCTTCCTGAGGTACTGGGGTCAGACCCGTGGGGTCTGACCCCATGCGTCTGAGCTACGGCGCCGCGACGGCAGCAGCAGCGTCGACGATGCCGTAGCCGTAGGTCGGCGTGTAGGTGCCGCGCAATGCGACACCGGGCGTCCGCGCGGTGCTCTTGAGCAACGAGTACACCTGAGAGACCGATCGGCCCTGGGCGGTCAGGAGCGCTGCCACACCGGCGACGTGCGGCGTCGCCATCGACGTCCCGGCATAGAAGTCGTAACCTGGTGTGCCGGTGCCGCAGGTGCTCTCGGTTCCGGTGGGCACCGCGGAGATCACGTCGTCCGCACAGGCGAGGACCGCCGCGCCACCCGGGGCGGCGACCACGTTGAGCGTCTGATTCGCGGCGAAGTTCGAGTACGCCGCACGGGCCTCGTTGCGGTCCGTGGCGACGACGCACATCGCATTCGCCGAGAAACCGGGCTCCCCGCAGAGCGAGGCGAAGTCGTTGCCGGCCGCCGCCACAACGGCGACTCCTCTGCTCACGGCATAGTCGATCGCCTGCTTCGCGTCGGCCTCCTGTCCGACGATGACCAGCGCCTGCGCGCCCGGGAGCGCGCCGAGGCTGAGGTTGATCACGTCCGCACCATGGTCGGCCGCCCAGCGGATGCCTGCAGCCACCTCCTGGAAGGTGCCGCCTGCATCGGTCAGCACCTTCACGGGCATGATCGACGCCCCTCGGGCGGTACCCGCAATCCCGACGCCGTTGTCGGTCGCAGCAGCCGCGATCCCGGCGACGTGGGTCCCGTGAGGCGAAGGCGGATCGGACGTCAGTCCGCTCTCCCAGTCGCCGTTGCCGCAGCCGTTCGGCTGTTGCGCACAACCCGTGAACGTCGCGCCTCCCACGAGCTTGCCGCTGAGATCCGGGTGGTCGAGGTCGACGCCGGAGTCGACCACTGCAATCACCTGTCCGCTGCCCGTCGAGGTCTGCCAGGCCAGCGGAGCACGGATCTGATCGAGCGCCCACTGGAGGCTGCCGTGCTGGTCGTTGGTGCCGGTCGCCGCGACCGCGGCCGTCGACAAGACGGCGCAGAGAACGAGGGCGGCGAGTCCAAGCCTCTTCATCGAACGAGCTCCTTTCGCCTGAGGTCCCCGCCGCTCAATTCCCCGGTTCGACCCGGCTCAAACTGCGTGGGTGACAGCGGGTCAGACCCGTGGGGTCTGACCCCGAGGATCACCTTGCTCGCCCAACGTCGCGATGAGTGCTTCGGCAACGATCTTGAGCGGGCGACCGGAGATCTGGCTGGCCTTGCGGAGGCGTGCGAACGCCTCTGGCTCGGTCAGCCCCTCGCGTTGCATCAGGATCCCCTTCGCGCGCTCGATTGCCTTCCGCGCAGCCAGTGCCTCCGCCAGCGACGCGGCTTCCTCTCGAAGCACGACGAGCTCGTCGTGCCGCGCGCGGGCCGCCTCGATCGCCGGGAGCAGGTCGGTCTCGCGGAAGGGCTTGACGAGATACCCGAAGACGCCCGCCTCGACCGCGCGGGCAACGAGCTCCCGCTCGCCGTAGGCAGTCACCATCACGATGGGGATGGGCCGCTCGTCGAGGATCCGGCGGGCCGCCTCGATCCCGTCGAGCCGCGGCATCTTCACGTCGAGAAGCGCGACATCGGGCTCCGTCTCGCGCGCCAGCCGGACGGCCTCCTCGCCGTCCCGGGCCTCCGCGCACACCTCGAAGCCCGCTCCTTCGAGCAGCCCCTTGAGGTCGAGCCGGATGATGGTCTCGTCTTCGGCAACCAGGACGCGCGTCACGCCGGGAACACCACCTCTGCACGAAATCCGCCGTCGTTGCGCAGCTCGATCTCCCCACGAAGCTCGTCGCGCACGAGCGCGCGCACGATCGACAGCCCGGTCCCCGAGCTCTCCCCGTGAATCCCTTCCCCGTTGTCCGCGATTGTCAGCACGACCTCCCCGTTCCGTTGAGTGAGCGCAATCGACACCTGTCCGCCGCCGTGCTCGAGGGCATTCTGGAAGAGCTCCGTGAAGACGAGCGCAAGGGCAGTGGCCTGCTGACCTGCGAGCGAGACGGGAGCGAGCTGGGCGGTGACCTCCTTGCCTGCGACGAGGCCCTGGACGAGCATTGCCCGGAGCCGGTCGACGAGCTCGCCGAGGTCGACATCGTCCTCACGGTGCTCCGTCAGGACCTCGTGCACGGCCGCGATGGCGAGGATCCGGTGGACCGAGTCCTGGAGCGCCTTGTGGGGATCGACGTTCTCGGCCCTCGCCTGCAGGCGAAGCAGCGAGGCGACCGACTGGAGGTTGTTCTTGACGCGGTGGTGGATCTCCTGGGCGAGCACCCCGCGCATCACCGCCCGCCCGTGCTCGAGAGCAACCGCGGCGTGGTGCGCAATCGCTTCGAGCAGCGCCTGGTCGTCTTCGGAGAAGGGAGTGTCGCGGTCGCAGACGAGCTCGCCGATCTGGCGGCGCTTCCAACGCAAGGGCAGGCGAACCGCGTATGCACCGGCGCGGCCCTCGGGCCAGGCGATCTTCCCGTCCTCGAGAACGAGCGCGGCGCCGGTCGCGTGGAGCGACTCCATGGTCGTCTTCACGATCGCCTCGAGCGACTCCTCGAGGTAGAGCGACTCGGAGACCGCCTCCGAGATCTTCGCCAGCGCCTCGAGCTCCGCAACACGTCGCTGCGCGGCCGCGTACAGCTTCGCGTGCTCGATCGTCTGAGCCACCTGCGACGCGATCGCCACCAGGAGCTCGATCTCAGCCTCGGTGTAAACGCGCGGTTCCCGAGTTCGCACGTTGAGCGCACCCTCGAGCTTCTCTCGCGCCAGGATGGGGACGGCGAGGATCGACTGGTACTCGTCTTCGGGCAGGTTCGCGAACAGCTTGAAGCGCGGATCCAGGTGGGCTTGCGTCGGAATCATCACCGGCGCCCTCTCCGCCGCGGCCACTCCGGTGATCCCTTCCCCGGGCCGCATGCGAGGCGTTCGGGTCATCCCCTCGACGCGGCTTCCGTGGGTTGCCCGCAGCACGAGCTCGTCCGAGCGCTCGTCGTAGAGGTAGACGAAGCACGCGTCCGTTCCGATCGCGTCGGCGACGTTGTGCGCCACGAGCTCGAGGACCTCTTGGAGGTCGAGGGACGAGTTGACGGCCGCGATCGTCTCGGTGAGAAGCCGGAGGTGCCGCGCGGTCGTCTCCACGAACGCATTGTCGCGTGACAACGGGCCGGCAGAGTCATAGGATCCCTTCCGCGTGAGCCTCGACGACTGGATCCTCGCGCTCCACGTGCTCAGCGCGTTTGCCCTCGTCGGCGCCTTGGTCTTGTTCTGGATTCTCATCGTCGCCGTCCGCCGGACCGACCAGCCGGACGTGACCGTCGGGATGGAGCCGGTCGCACGGATCGGCAACATCGCTACCGGCATCGGCGCGACGGGAACGCTCGTGTTCGGGATCTGGCTCGCGATCTCGAAGGACGAGTACCAGGTCTGGGACGGCTGGGTTCTCGGCGCGCTCGTCCTCTGGGCCATCTCCATGGAGACCGGACGGCGAACCGGGATCGAGTACACGAACGCGATGAACAAGGCGCAGGAGCTCCGCGCGGCAGGCCAGACGGGAGCGAGCGCCGAGCTCTGGGCGATGAACCGGACTCCAACCGGGGTCCTGATGCAGACGGCGACCTCGGTCGCCGCCCTCTTGATCCTGATCGACATGATCTGGAAGCCGGGCGCGTGATGAGCAACGCTCGCCTCCGGCTCGCGTTCGTGGGGGAAACCATGTTTCCCCCACGTGCCCCCTTCTTCCTGAGAGCGTGGGGAACCTCCCGGTTCCCCACACCCCTCCACGCTCATCGGCAGGAGACCAGCCGATGAGCAGCGTTCTCGCCGCGATCCGTCCAGACAGCCAGAACTTCCCGCTCCTCCTGCACGTGCTCGGGGCGATGATCCTCGTCGGAGGGTTGGTGACCGCAACCGGCGCGCTCGCGTATGCCCGCGGGAGCGTCAACTCGCTCAGGCTGGGCTACTTCTCGCTCCTCGCTGTCGCATTCCCCGGCTGGATTCTCATGAGAATCGGCGCCCAGTGGATCTACTCCAAGCAGGGGTGGGAGGACCTTCCGGAAGGGACGGACGAGCCCGCGTGGCTCGGGATCGGCTACATCATCGCCGATCTGGGCGGGCTCCTGCTCCTGATCTCGTTGATCGTCGGCGGCATCGGCGTGCGCCGCCTCCGGCAGGGCAAAGGTGCCGGCCTCCTCAAGGCCACGATGATCATTTCGCTCGTCATCCTGGCCGCCGCCGTCATCGCGGTCTGGGCGATGAGCGGCAAGCCCGACTGACCTAGTCGGTGCACGAGCTCCTGCGGCCGGAGGTCGGCTCAGCCGGCCGGGGAGGCCAAGCGCGGCCCAGCGCACGGAGCGGCGAGGGAGGGGGGCCCGTGGGGGAACCGCAGGTTCCACCCACGCAAAACGACCACGGGCTCCTCATCCGGGAGCCCGCGATCGGCCGTCAGATACAAGGCGCGCCACTCGCCTTGCGGCGTGCCTTGCATCGCGCATCATCCGACTTTCGCCGACTGTCCGCAAGTCGAAACGGTCACAAGGAAGCGAGGTACTTGTCTTTCTCCCATTCGGTGACCTGAACGCGGTACTCGTCCCATTCCTTTCGCTTGAGCTCGACGTAGCGCGGGAAGATGTGCTCGCCCAGCGCGAGCTGCATGAGCTCGGAGCCCGCGAGCTCGTCGATCGCCTCCCCGAGTGACTCCGGAAGGGCGATGATCCCGCGCTCCCGGCGCTGCTCGGTCGTGAGGCGGTAGAGGTTCGTCTCCATCGGCTCGGGCAGGTCATAGCCCTTCTCGATCCCCTCGAGGCCTGCATGGAGCAGCGCCGCGAAGGCGAGGTACGGGTTACACGCGGGGTCGGGACAGCGGATCTCGGCCCGGGTGGCCTGTTCCGAGCCCGGCTTGTAGAGAGGGATCCGGATCAGCGCGGAGCGGTTCCGCTGCGACCAGGCGACGTACACGGGCGCCTCGTAGCCCGGCACCAGCCGCTTGTAGGAGTTCACCCACTGGGCGAAGACCGCTGCCATCTCGCGCGCGTGCACGAGCTGCCCCGCGATGAAGCCCTTCGCGATCTTGGAGAGGTGGTAGGGGTCCTTCCGGTCGAAGAACTGGTTCCGTCCCCCTTTGAAGAGGGACTGGTGCGTGTGCATGCCGGAGCCGTTCTCTCCGAAGAGCGGCTTCGGCATGAAGGTCGCGTAGTAGCCGTGCCAGGCGGCGACCTCCTTGACGATCAGGCGGTACGTGATCGTGTGGTCCGCCATCTCGAGCGCACCTGCGTAGCGCATGTCGATCTCGTGCTGCGAAGGCCCGACCTCGTGGTGGTGATACTCGATCGGGATCCCGACCGACTCGAGCGCCGCGATCGTGTCGTTCCGAACCTCGGTCGCGGCATCCTGCGCCGTCATCGCGAAGTAGCCGCCCTCGTCGATCGTCTGCGTGCCGCGGTCGTCCTCGAAGACGAAGTACTCGAGCTCCGGGCCGAGGTAGAAGGCGTCGAATCCCATGCCGTGCATGCGCTCGAGTGCTCGGCGCATGATGAAGCGGGGGTCGCCCTCGTACGGAGCACCGTCAGGGGTGACGACGTCGCAGATCAGGCGCGCGACCTTCGCGCCGATCGCCTCGCCGTTCTCGTCCAGAGGCCGAGGCATGAGCTGGAAGGTGGCGGGATCCGGAATCGCCACCATGTCCGACTCCTCGATCGCGTTGAAGCCGGTGATCGACGAGCCGTCGAAGCCCATTCCGTCGTTGAGCGCCTCCTGCATCTCCGCCGGTGTGATGGCGAACGACTTCAGATGCCCTTCGAGATCGGTGAACCAGAAGAGGACGTGCTCGACGCCCTCGTCCTGGATGCGCTTGAGCACCGCCCGGCGGGCGGCCACGGAAGACGTCGCGCGGTCGCGGCTCCGCACCATCCCCGTGCGGCCGGTAGAGGTCGATCTCGGTCGTGCCATGGGCTCCTCCTCCAACGAAAGAAGCCCCGGACGGAAACCCGTCCGAGGCCTCGTTGCCTCACAAAGACTGCGGGAGTCTACAGGTCGCGGCGAACTGTCCATCCATCGCAAGAGCGGAATCCGCTACAGCGCGGATTCCGCTCGCGAAAATCCTGAAGGCGGCCGCTTCGCGGCCGCGGTTCCTCCAACCGCCGTTTTAGCCCGATCTTTTTAGCTTCCCGTGGCGCTTTGCGTACTGCTCGCCCCGGCCGAACACCCAGAGGCCCGCCGGGATCGAGACGATGCCGATGAGCAGGAGCGGCCAGAGCTCGTCCCCCATCGCCGTCAGGCCCTGACCGTCGAGAATCGCCTCGCGGATGCCGTCGAGAGCGTAGGTCGCTGGCGAGATCGTCGCGATCCACTGCATCCACTGGGGCAGCACCTCGACCGGGTAGTAGACGCCGGAGACCACGAGCAGCGTGCCCTGCGCGACGAAACCGAGCTGCGTTCCCTTCTCGGGCGAGATGAGGGGCAGCACCGACATCATCATCCCGATGCCGATGAACGAGATGGAGGCGACGACCAGCACGACGAAGGCGGGGAAGAACTGCGCGTTCGGCATGGAGAGGTCGAAGAACAGGAAGGCACAGACCGCGAAGAGGAAGACGGCTCTCAGCAGCCCGTACATGATCGCGAAGACGCCCTGCCCGGCGAGGTGCATTGCCCTGGAGAGCGGCGCCATGAAGGTGTACTCGATGGTGCCCTCCCAGCGCTCCCACGCGACCGTCTCCATGAGGAACTCGAAGATGATGCCGAGGTAGGCCCAGACGACGGCGCCGATGAGGAGCGTCGTCATCGTCTCGTTGACATCCAGCGACCCCCCGGTCGCCTCGATGCCCTTCGCGATGAAGACGATGGTCAGCGTGTTCGCGACCGTCCACAGGAACCAGGCAACGTCCCACCAGATGTAGCGCTTGGTGAGATAGGCGTTGCGCTCCACGACGCCGCCCGCGCCGACGAGCTCGGCACGCATCGTTCCGAGCAAGGCTCTCACGCGAACACCTCGCGGTCGTCGTCTTCCTCTTCCTCCTCCTCGAACCCGCGGCCGGTCGCGGCGAAGAACGCCTCCTCGAGGGTCCCGCACCCGTACCGCCGCTTGAGGTCATCGGCCGGCTCGAGCGCCAGAAGACGACCGCGGTCGAGGATCCCGACGCGCTCTGCGAGCGTCTCGGCCTCGCTCAGATCGTGCGTGCAGAGGAGGATCGTCGAGTCATGGCTCGTGCGGATCTCGCGGATGAACTCCTGCACCTCGAGCTTCGAGCGAGGGTCGAGCCCCGTCGTCGGCTCGTCGAGCAGCAGGACGACGGGCGAGGTGAGAAGGGCGCGCGCGAGCGCGACCTTCTGCTGCATGCCGCGCGAGAGGTTCTCCATGGACTCGTCCCGCCGGTCGCTCGGAAACCCGACTCGCTCCAGGATCTCCGGAATCTTGTCGCGGGTCTGACGCGCAGTCATGCCGTAGTACCGCGCCGCGTAGCTCAGGTTCTCCGACGCTGACATCTTCTTGAAGAAGGACGCCTCCACCGAGACCCGGTTCACGAGCCGCCGGACGGCACGGTGCTCGGAGACCGCGTCGTGGCCGAAGATCTGGGCCGAGCCGCCGTCGGGGAGCAACAGCGTCGAGAGCAGGCGGACGAGCGTCGACTTCCCCGAGCCGTTCTGGCCGAGGATGGCGACGGTCTCACCGCGCTCGATCGCGAACGAGACATCGTCGAGCGCGACCCGAGTGCGTCGCCCGAACCTGCCGAGCTTACGGTCGCGGCGTACGAACTCCTTGCGGAGCTCGTGGGCCTCGACCGCAGGCGCAAGCCGGTTCCGGGCGGCCTCGAGTGGGATTGCTTCACGAACTTCGGTCATTTGATGCTCCTTCGGGGTCCTACGTAGCGAGAAACGAGCCGGCAAAAAGACACAGCCAGAACCGGGCCCCACCGGAGGGCCACGGGAACGGGTGTCTCAGCTACGTCCGACGAGCATCGAGCCGCGCACGATACCGGCCGGACCGGTGGAGGTCAATCGCCGCGGCCGCTCTCAGGCGTGGCGGTGGTCTTCGTCCGCGAGTGCGGCTAAGGTGAGTGCCGACCCGCGCCGGCGACGGCCCGAGTCGGGGCTCTACAGCCTCGGAGGCGATGTGGCCTCAGGACCCAGTCCAGGTCCTGGGGTCTTTTTGTTGGTCCAAGCGAAGAAGGAGGCGACGCAGATGTCGGAGCTCGCGGAACGGCACTACCTGACGAACGGCGGGGAGACGCTGCCCGACGCCCGCGAGGCGCTCGAATGGGCGACCGAGACGCGGGCGGCGATGGTCGATCTCAAGTTCTGCGACCTGCTCGGAACCTGGCAGCACGTGTCGCTGCCGGTCACGGCGTTCGACGAGTCCGCGTTCGACGATGGTCTCGGCTTCGACGGCTCGTCGATCCGCGGCTGGCAGGCAATCCAGGACTCCGACATGCTGCTGGTTCCCGACGCGTCGAGCGCGATCCTCGATCCGGCGACCGAGGTGCCCACGCTCTCGCTCGTCTGCGAGATCGCGGATCCCGTCACGCGGAAGCCCTACGCCAGAGATCCCCGCGGAGTCGCCCGGCGCGCGGAGGGGTACCTCCGCTCCACCGGTATCGCGGACACCGCGTACTTCGGTCCGGAGTGCGAGTTCTTCGTCTTCGACGAGGTGCACTACGACCTCGCGCCGAATCGTTCCCACTACTCCGTCGACTCCGCCGAGGGGTACTGGAACTCCGGCAAGCCGGGCCTCGGCTACACGGCCCGGCCGAAGGAGGGGTACTTTCCGGCGGCGCCGTCCGACACGCTCCACGACCTCCGCACCGAGATGGTGCTGACGCTCGAGCGGATCGGAATCGCCTGCGAGTTCCACCACCACGAGGTGGCGTCGGGTGGCCAGTGCGAGATCGACCTCCGCTTCACGACGCTGACGCGAATGGCCGACCAGGTCATGGCGTACAAGTACGTGGTCAAGAACGTCGCGCGCCGTCACGGGAAGACCGTGACGTTCATGCCCAAGCCGATCTACGGCGACAACGGCTCGGGAATGCACACGCATCAGTCCCTCTGGATGAAGGGAACGCCGCTCATGGCGGACAAGTCCGGGTACGCCGGGCTTTCCCAGCTCGGGCGCGCGTACGCCGCCGGCCTCTTGGCGCACGCTCCTGCCTTGCTCGCGTTCTGCGCGCCGACCACGAACTCGTACCGGCGGCTCGTCCCGGGCTACGAGGCTCCGGTGAACCTGGTGTACTCGCAGCGGAACCGCTCGGCTTGCATCCGCATCCCGATGTACTCCGAGTCGCCCAGGGCGAAGCGGATCGAGTTCCGGCCCCCGGACTCCGCGGCCAACCCGTACCTCGCGTTCGCGGCAATGCTCATGGCCGGTCTCGACGGCATCGAGCACGGGCTGGAGCCGGGGACTCCCGCGGACTTCGATCTCTTCGAGGACGCGTCGCACGACATCGCGCAGGTGCCGGGCTCGCTCGCCGAAGCGCTCGATGCCCTCGAGGTGGACCACGAGTTCCTGCTCAAGGGCGGCGTCTTCTCGAACGAGCTGATCGAGACCTGGATCGCGTGGAAGCGCGAGAACGAGATCGACACCGTCCGGCTTCGGCCGCACCCGGCCGAGTTCGCGCTCTACTTCGACTGCTGACGAGCATCTAGTGGGGTCAGACCCGTGGGGTCTGACCCCACTTCAACAGCAGCTGGCGGGTTAGACCACGTTGGGTCTGACCCCAGGTGCGAGACGGGGGTCAGGCCCCACGGGTCTGACCCCGGGCCATGAGAGCGCCTTCGACCACGAGCGCGAGCGCGATGACCGCCACGAGCACTCCGATCTGCGCCTTCGCGTCCAGCTCCGTCCCGAGCGGGATCGTGGCGAGTGCAAGCGCAGCCGCCACGATTCGTGCAGTGCTCCTACCGATTCCCAGCGTGCGCCGAAAGCCCACCTCGCAGGCGATGAAGAGCGCGGTGCCAACGGCGAGCTCGGCGGAGCTGAAGAAGCCGAGTGGGTCGTACGGATCGCCGACCGCCTTCTTGAGACCAGCTGCGACCGCGATGATTCCGAGCAGCAGCCCGTAGTGCCAGTAGCCGTAGGCCATCAGAGCAAGCTGCGGGCGCCGCTTCGCCGGGGCGGCGAGCATTGCGCGCTCGACGGCTCCCTCGTCCGAGAAGTACACCCACCAGAGCGACGCGCTGAGCCCAAGCGCGAGGAGCGCGACGAGGACGAGGCCGAAGTCGAGCTCGAGCCCCGCGGCGGCGCCGATCACGACGATCGACTCGCCGAGAGCGACGATGATGACCAGCCCGTGGCGCTCGACGAAGTGCTCGGACGCGATCACGAGGCCTTCGACCGACGTGAACCACGGCGTGACCCAGAGCAGGGCTGCCGCCAGCGCCCAGATGACCCATTGCGCGTCGCCTCCGAGCGCCCCGCCGACCAACACCAGCACTGCCGCCGCGAGGTTGAACGGGACGATGCGCAGGATTGCCCTGACCTCCGAGAACGACGTTCCGCGCACGTACATGCCTGCGTGCAAGAGGACGACCACGAGATATCCGATCCCAAACGCAAGCCCCTCGGCTCCGTACGCCTCGGGCACCGCCAGGGAGATGACGAGGAACGCCCCCATGCCGCCGATCAACAGGAGCCGATGACGTAGGTGGTCGGTAGCGATCGCATTCGTCAGCCACGCATACGCGTCGTACATCCACCAGATCACCGCGAACATGACGACCACCCGTGCGACCGCGGCCGCGTCGCCGCCGCTCACGAGCACCCCGGTCAGCTGGGTGATCGTGAAGACGAAGACGAGATCGAAGAAGAGCTCGAGCGTGGAGACGCGGGCGCTGCGGTCCGGCTCGAGCTGGCTCACGCGCGCATCTTCACCACTCGGCCGGCGGGATACGAGGTGTGTTAGGAGCGACCCGGCCGCGAAGCGGCCGGCTTCAGGGCCGCAAGAGCGGAATCTGCACTCGCAGATTCCGCTCTTGCGCAAATCTTCCCTCAGCGGAGAGAGAACGTGACGCTGATGGTCGCGGTGGTCTCCTGCTGGCCGGGGACGATCGGCGTCGCGGCGGCGGTGTCGAGCGCGGCTCGCTCCGCGTACGGCACCGGGGTCGCGCTCGACTCGACGATCGTCGTGATCTCGCCGAGTGACCGCCCGGCGGCCTTGGCGAGGACCTCGGCCCTTGCGCGTGCCTCGTCGACGGCCTCGGCGAGTGCCTGGCGATACAACGCTTCTGCATTGGTCGAGCTCATTCCTGGCCCGGAGACCTGATTCGCACCCGCCTCGACCGCAGCGTCGATCAGAGCCGCCGCGGTGTCGATGTCGCTCGTCGCGGAGACGCTGTTCGAGGCCGAATAGCCGTCGACCGTGCCGTCGTCCCGCGAGTACGGGTACACGCTGACCCACTGGGTCGCGATCTCACGGGCACCCGCCTGGCGCAGCGCGTTGATCACCGTGCGCATCGCGTCGGCATTGGCCGCGACCGCAGCCTTCGCCGTCGGCCGGCGGGTCTCGACTCCGAAGGACATCTGCGCCTCGTTGGGCACAGCCTTCACGGAACCGACTCCCGAGACGATCAGCGTGTCGGGCTCGGCCGATGTGACATCTTGGGCGCCCGCAAGATCGGGCAGCCCGACGGCGCCGGCGAGGGCGACGACGGTCAGGCCGGCGGCTACGACGAGGAGCAGGCGCTTCATGGAAAACCTCCGCGGTCGGTGTTGTCTCCGATACGCCGCCGCGTCGCTTGCGCGTCACAGCGCGGAAGTCATTCCCAACCGAGGTAAGGCCCCGCGCCTCGCTTGAAGAGACCACGTGAGATTACGAGCCGCTGGATCTCGCTCGTGCCCTCCCAGATTCGGTCGACGCGCAGCTCGCGGTAGAAGCGCGCGGCCGGGCTCTCGACCATGTATCCCCGACCGCCGAGCGCCTGGACGGCCCGGTCGGCAACACGACCGGCCATCTCCGACGCAAAGAGCTTGGCCATCGAGACCTTTCCGTGCACGACCTTCCGATCCGTGAGCGTGTCGAACGCGTGCGCGGCGTGGTACGTGAGCAGGCGGGCGGCGTGCAGCTCGGTGAGCGAGTCGGCGAGCGGGAAGGACACCCCTTGGTACTCCGCGATGGCCGAGCCGAACGCTTCGCGTTCCTGAGCCCAGTTCGTCGTGTCCTCGACGAGCCGGAGCGCAGCGCCGCAACAACGGGCCGCGATGAAGAGCCGCTCGACGAGGATCCACTCCTTCGCTCCCTCGTCGCCGCTTGCCGGGACGCGGTTCG
The DNA here is from genome assembly GCA_963761485.1 of uncultured Actinomycetes bacterium. Lineage (GTDB taxonomy): Bacteria > Actinomycetota > Thermoleophilia > Gaiellales > Gaiellaceae > GMQP-bins7. The sequence continues at coordinate 218,392 of CAVXGP010000005.1, forward strand.
CGTCGGAAACGCGGCAGTCACGAAAGACGATCTCGGGGTGGTGGTCGAGGTACGGGTCGTGCAAGAAGCCGGGCGTGCGCCGGATCTCCAGGCCGGCGGTTCCAGGGTCGACGAGGAACAGGGCCTGCTCGCCCTCGGCGACCGCGAGGACGATGTAGACACCCGGATCGCCCTCGCTCGTCACGAACCACTTCTCGCCGTTCAGCACCCAGTCGTCTCCGTCCCGGGTGCCCGTGGACTTCAGCCCGGTGAGGTCCGAGCCGGCGCCGGGCTCGGTCAGCGCCCACGCCTCGCGGTACTCGCCGCGCGCGATCGGCCGTACGTACCGCTCCACCTGGTCGGGCGCCGCGATCTCGTACAGCTCGCGCGGGCCGCGGTCGACGACCGCGAAGCCGAGGCCGTTCGTCGCCTTGCCGGACTCCTCCTCGAGCGCGACCTGACCCAGCATCGAGAGATCCCGGCCGCCAAGCTCGACCGGCATGTTCAGCATGGCGAACCCTGCCTCTCGCGCTCTGCGGCGAAGGTCGTCGATCTCGTTCGGGTCGATCGCGCCGCGCGCCGCGATGCGCGCCTCGACCGGATAGACCTCGGCCTCGACGAAGCGGCCGACAGTGGCCTTCAGTGCGCGGATCTCCTCGGGTAGTTCCGGGACGATCATCGCGCCGCAGCCTATGCGACGGCGAATACGCGTCGGGCCGCCAGCGTGCCTTCGAGGACCGCCTCCTCGATCGACCTCGGAGAGAGGCAATCCCCGGCCTCCTCGATGCGAAAACCGGCCTCCGCCAGGATGCGTGCGAGACCGTTGGCCGGGACGCGACCGAGCGCCAGCACGAGGAGGTCGGCTTCAACGTGCGTCACCTGCTCCGCAGCGAAGACGTTCGTCAACTCCACCCGCCTGTCAGACGAGCCGGCCAGCCGGTGGTGCTGGAGGATCGACACACCCGCTCGATACAGGCGCTGCAGATAGAGGTTGCGCCGGTACTGGTGAACCATCTCGCCCACGGCGACCGAGGCGACCGCCAGCGTGACCGCGTTCCCGGCGGCGGCGAGCAGCTCGGCTGCGTCGAGCCCCGAAGGATCACCGCCCCAGTCGGCGACCACGACACGACGGCCCTCGGGTATCGGCGCCGCGAGCAGGTCCCACGACTGGACGACCTCCATGCCGGCGAGTGGGAGCTCCGGCTCGTGAGGCCGCGCGCCCGTGGCAACGACGACAGCCTCAGGAGCAAGGCGAGCCACCTTGTCGGCTTCCGCGGTCGACTCGAGCTGAATCTCGGCGGCGGCGTCCTCGAGGCGCCGAGCGTAGAGGTCGACGAGTGCCCGCGAGATCCCGCCCGTCCCCGGTGACCGCTCGGCGAGCGCCAGCTGGCCGCCGAGGCGGTCGGAGCGCTCGAGGAGAACGACCTCGTGCCCGGACTCGGCGGCCTCCGCCGCGGCCGCGAGGCCGGCAGGCCCGCCTCCGACGACGAGCAGACGGTGACGGTTCGCCGCAGGCGAGAGGCCCGGCAGCGTACGTTCCCGCCCGGTACGTGGGTTGACTGCACACGCGATGGCCGTGCCCGCGTGGTAGTGAGCGATGCAGGCGTTGCAGCCGATGCAGCGGATGATCTGCCCGGCGCGGCCCGCTCGAGCCTTTGCCAGCAGCTCGGGATCGGAGATCAGCGCTCGGGTCATGCCCACGGCGTCGACGATCCCACCGGCGACGAGGCGCTCGGCACGCTCCGGGTCGACGATGCGTGACGTCGCGATGAGAGCCGGCCCGAGTCGGAAGGGGCCGGCATGGCGCGCGACGGCGTCTTCCTCGACAGGGAGCGGAGGCACGATCCCAACCGAGCCGAGGTAGGTCGACGACTCCCCGAGGGCAATGGAGACGTAGTCGGCTCCCTCCGCCGCCGCAACTCGCGCGATCTCGAGCCCCGCGGGCGAATCGACCGAGACTCGCACTCCGAGCGCAAGGCTCGGTGCGGCCCCGCGCACGGCTCGCAGCACGGCCGTCAGGAAACGCGCGCCGTCCGCCCACTCGTCGTCGCGCCGGTTCAGCTCGGCGTCGAAGAACTGCTCGATCAAGTAGCGATGCGCGGCAGAGACCTCGACCCCGTCGAGCCCGGCTTCCGCTGCCAGCGTCGCCGAGCGGGCATAGCCGGCGACGATCCGCTCGATCTCGTGCGAACGCAGCGCGCGGGGCTCGGTGCGGAACCGCTGGCTCGGTACCGCCGAGGGCGCGAGCGCCGGAGACCGGGGCGCGCTCGCGATCTGCTCGCGGCCGCCGTGGAAGAGCTGGACGAAGAGACGCGTCCCGAGCGGCTGGACGCAGGCCGCCACTTGCCGGTAGCCGGCGACGATCTCCGGAAGATAGCCGCCGAGCGTATGCGACGTGAGAAGGCCGCTCGAGTCGACGGCGGTGGCTTCGAGCACGATCAGTCCGACTCCGCCGCGTGCCCGAGCCTCGTGGTACGCGACGAAGTCGTCGGTCGGCAGGTGGTCGTGGACGAGCGTCGTCTGGTGGGCGGTGGAGACGATTCGGTTCTGGATCTCGACCGGCCCGAGCCGGAGCGGGCTAAGCAGGTTCGAGTACACGCTCGAAGGCGTCCCGCTCCGTCTGGCTCAACGGTCGAGAGCGGCCGGTCTCACGGTCACGGGCGACGAGGACGGCCTCGGACTCCGCGGAGAGCTCTCCCCCGCGAGTGCGAATCTCCTCGCGCAGCGTGACGCTCGAGGTGCCGATGCGATCGAGGCTGCACGAGACGACCACGGCCTCGTCCTCGAGTCGAAGCTCGCGCCGGAAGTCGATGGCGACCCGTGCGAGGACGTAGTCCCAGGCAGCCCCCGACTCGCCGAGCGTACGCTCGACCCACTCGTCGCGGCACTCCTCGAGGTAGGTCGCATACACGGCGTTGTTGACGTGCAGGTAGGCGTCGACGTCGCGCCAGCGGATCTCCACCTGCTTCTCGTGCGCCATGGGCCGCGATCGTAACCGGACAGAGATGGTGAGAATGCGCGTCGTGAGCGACGTTCGTCCACTCGTCTTCCCGCGGTCGCTCGTCGTCGTCGGAGCGTCGCCGCGAAACCTCGGCCCGGTCGCGACGGTGGTGGAGAGCGGCGTCAGGGCCTGGGGAGTGAACCCCAACCGCGACGTGGTCGCGGGCCTGCGCTGCTATCCGCGAATCGCCGATCTACCGGAGGTCCCGGAGTCGGCCTTCTTCCTCGTGAACCACGAGCGCGTGGAGGCCGCCTTCGAGGAAGCGGCAGCTCTGGGCGTCCGTGCCTTCGTCGTGCCGGGCATCGGCGCGGAGGCGGGCGCGGCGAAGGCGGCGATCACCGAGCGGCTCGCCGCACGAAGCCGCGAGCTCGGCGCGGTGATGGTCGGGCCGAACTGCATGGGAGTCGTCGTGCCGGACGGGCCCAAAGCCTGGCTGGGCCACGCCCCGGAGTCCACAGCCTCCGGCCAGGTCGCGGTGCTCTCCCAGTCGGGATCGGTCGCAGACGCGTTCCTCTCGCTCGGTGGACGCGTCGGTTTTCGCTGCGTGATCTCGTCGGGAGCCGAGGCTGTCACCGACGCCGCCGACTTCCTCCGTTTCTTCGCGGAGGAGGAGGGGACGCGCGCGGTCGGCCTCTTCCTCGAGACGGTCCGGCGACCGGAGGCGTTCACGCAAGCGCTCGCAGCGTGTGCCGAGAACGGGAAGCCCGTCGTCTGCCTCAAGGTCGGACGCTCCGAGGCGGCCGCCCGGGTCGCGCTTTCCCACACCGGCGCCCTCGTCGGCTCCGGACGCGCGTTCTCTGCCGTGCTTCGACGCTACGGTGCGATCGAGGTCGAGGACTTCCACGAGCTTGTCGAGACGCTCGAGATCCTGGGTCGGCGTCGCTGGCCGCGCGGCACCAGAATCGGCGCCATCTCCGAATCGGGAGGCGATTGCGCCCTGCTCGCCGACCAAGCCGAGGCTGCCGGAATCCCGTTCGCGCCGCTCTCTGAAAGCCTCAAGCGAGAACTGCAGGACACATTCCCGAACTACCTCGCTCCGGACAATCCGCTCGACGCCTGGGCGGTCGCCGACGAGAGCGAGGTCTTTCCCCGCTCGCTCGAGCTTCTGGCCGAGTCGGCCGCGTTCGACATCCTTATCGCACAGGTCGACCTCTCCCAGTTCCGAGACGAGACCAACGACGGCTGGAGCGAGCTCACGATCCGGACGCTCGCCCGCCTCGCAGACGAGCACGACCTCTTCTGCGCGACGACGACCCTGCACAGCGCCGACCCCCCGCGGCGGTTTCAGGAGCTCGCACGAGAGCTCGACGTGCCGCTCCTACGCGGCCCGCGCGACGCGATGCGCGCGCTCGCGCTTGTCGCCGGCGGCCGCCGGTGGAGGCCCCTCCCCGCCGACGGCGACGCGCCCGATATCGCCGACCTCCTCGCGCAGGGCGCTCTCGCCGAGCACGAATCGGCGCTCATCCTCGAGCGCTGCGGGGTCCCGTTCGCACCTCGGCGGCGGGCGACGAGCCCCGCGGAAGCGGCGGCGGCGGCGGCGGAGCTCGGGCCGCCCGTCGTGGTCAAGATCGACGGCCCGTCGCACAAGGCGCGGACAGGTGGCGTCGTGCTCGGTGTCGCGTCGCCCGAGGGGGCCGCGGAGGCGGCACGGAGTCTCGGCGGCGCGGTCCTCGTCGCTCGTCAGATCGAGGGGGGCCCGGAAGCTCTCTGCGGCATGACGCGCGATCCCGACTTCGGGCCGGTGCTTGCGGTCGGCCGCGGAGGCGCGGCGGTGGAAGAGCTCGACCGCATCGTGCTCTCGGTCGCACCGCTCGACATCGACGGCGCGCGCGAGCTCGTCTTCGAGGCCGGGCTCGACGATCCGGAGGACGTCGTCGCAGCGACGCTCGTGGCCCTCGGTCGCCTGGCCCGCGCGTACCCCCAGATCGACTCGGTGGACGTCAATCCGCTCATCCTCGGCCCAGCCGGGGCCGTCGCCGTCGACGCCCTGATCGTGGTCGGCGACGCCGCTGCGAATTGATCAAACGGCCGGGGTGTGGTTGAGTGAGTGGCACTGGGTAGGAGAAAACCCCGGCGTAGCCGGTGGGACGAAGGGAGCGATGGGGATGTCCGCGTTTCACCCGCGTGAGCGGAGGTATGGGCGTCGGGAATTCCTCCAGCGCGGAGCGGCAGGCGCTTTCGCGCTTTCGAGCATGGGAACGCTGCTCGCCGCCTGCGGTGGCAGTGGCAACGGGGAGTTCAGACCTCCCGAGCTGCAGCTCGCCAGGCCGGACAACCCCGTCCGGTGGCCGGTCTTCGACGACAACCAGCCGATCGCCTCGGGGCTCGACCCCGAGCAGGGGCCGCTCAAGGTCTACAACTGGAACGGCTACCTCTGGCCGAGGATCAAGAAGGACTTCGCAAAGGAGTACGGCGTCAAGGTCGAGGAGACGTACTTCTCGACCACGGACGAGGCAATGGCGAAGCTCGCTTCCGGCGGGGTCGACTTCGACGTCTTCTTCCCCTTCCAGGAGCGGCTCGGCCGCCTGGTGCACGGAAAGCTGCTGCAGCCCCTGAACCACGATTACCTCCCAAACCTGCAGAAGACGATCTGGCCGTCGCTCCGCGACCCGTTCTACGACAAGGGCTCGCAGTACACGGTCCCCTACACGATCTACACGACGGGGATCGGCTATCGGACGGACAAGGTCGAGACGACGCCGTGGGATCTCGACAACCCGTACGAGATCTACTGGGACGAGCGAAACAAGGGGAAGACATGGCTCCTCGACGACGGGCGCGAGGCGCCGCACCACATGCTCCTGAAGAACGGGATCACGGACGGGAACACGGAGAACCCGGAGCACCTCGACCTCGCGAAGAAGGAGCTCAAGTCACTGCTCCCGGCGGTGAACGTGAAGCTCTCCACCGACGACTATACGAACGTGCCCGAAGGCAAGGCGTGGGTGCACCAGATGTGGTCGGGCAGCGCGGTCTCGGCGCAGTGGTATCTCCCCGAGGGGACGGAGCCGGAGGTGCTCGGCTACTGGTTCCCGCCCGATGGCGGTGGCGTGATCGGCAGCGACATGATCGCCGTCCTTCGCTCCTCCAAGAATCCAGTCCTCGCCCATCACTTCGTGAACTACCTGCTCGACGAGAAGCACGGCTACGACAACTTCGCGAACTTCGTCGGTTACCAGCCGCCGTTCGTCACGATCGAGCCCGACCGTCTCGTGAAAGACGGGCTCATCCCGGAGAACCTGAGAACGGCCGTCGTACGTGAGACCGACTTCCTCGAGGGCTCGCAGGAGCTCGAGCTGAGCCCCGAGGGCTTCACGTTGTGGCAGAACGCCTGGGCCGAGTTCAAGGCGGGTGCCTGATCCTCCGAGCGCACGCTCGCTAGCGAGGCGCCAGGAGGCGTCCTGGGCTGCGCTGGCGCTGCCCGGCGTCCTCTGGCTCGCGCTGTTCTTCGTCGTCCCGTTCTACGCGATCATCGGGATCGCGTTCGGCACGGTCGACCCGATTCTCCAGCAGCCCCTTCCGGCCTGGAACCCACTCGACTGGAACACGCAGGCCTTCGAGTTCGTCTTCGACGGGCTCTTCGGCGGCGTCTTCCAGACGGTCTTCCTCCGCACGCTCGTCTACGTCGCGATCGCAGTGGCCCTCTCGCTCGCCATCGCGTATCCCGTCGCGTACTTCGTCGCCCGCTACGGCGGACGTTGGAAGGGGCTCCTTCTCGCCGGCCTGATCGCACCCTTCTTCATCAGCTACCTGATGCGGATGCTGGCCTGGATCAACCTGTTGCAGGACGAAGGCTGGGTGAACGACGTGCTCCTCTGGGCTGGGATCCTGAACGAGCCGCGCACCTGGCTCGACGGGCGGGCCTCGAGCGTGATCCTGGGGATGGTCTACGGATACGTGCCCTTCATGATCCTGCCGCTGTACGCGTTCCTCGACCGGATCGACAAGGACCTGCTCGACGCTGCACGCGACCTCGGCGCAGGTCCTTTCCAGGCGTTTCGCATGGTCACGCTTCCACTCTCGCTCCCGGCCATCCTGGCAGGCTGCGTGATCATCGCGCTGCCGATGTTCGGCGACTACTACACGCCGGATCTCCTGTCCGGCTCGCCGAAGACCTCGTTGGTCGGAAACCAGATCAATCTCTACGTCCGAGGGGGCCAGCAGCAGCCCATCGGCGCGGCGCTCGTCGTCGTGCTGATGCTGATGCTCGCCGCGTTGCTCGCCTATTACGTCGTCGTCACGGCCCGCACGCAGCGGAGGCTGCACGGATGACGACGGTTGCGGAAGCGCCGAGCGCGCGCCCGACACACGGGGTCAGGAGCCGCTTCCGCGACTGGTGGGCGAACCCCTGGGGCAAGCCGCGGTTCCTCGTCCTCTTCACGCTCCTGTACCTCGCGTGGTCGATCGTCCCGATCCTGATCGCGATCCGGTTCTCGTTCAACGAGGGACGCTCGCGCACGACGACCCAGGGCTGGTCGCTGCGCTGGTACTGGGAGGATCCGGATCTCTCCGTCTGGCACGACCCGGATCTCCAGGCGGCGCTGTTCCAGAGCCTTCGGCTCGCCGGGCTCGCGGTCGCGATCACGGTCCCGCTCGGGGTCGCGCTGGCGATCGGGCTGACGCGCTGGCGCGGGCGCGGTGCGGGCAGCTCCCGGTTCGTGTCCCTCGTACCCCTCGTCACGCCCGAGATCGTCATGGGAGTGGCGCTGCTGCTCGTCTTCGTGCACGTCCTCAGCTTCGTGCCGCTCGGAACACCGGCCCAGGCGATCGGCCACGTCACCTTCTCGCTCTCGTTCGTGCTGATCATCGTCCGGAGCAGGCTGCTGTCGATCGGGCCCGAGTACGAGGAGGTGGCCCAGGATCTGGGCGCCTCGCCGCTGCAGTCGCTGCGGCTGGCGCTGCTGCCGCTGCTCACGCCGGCGATCGTCGCGAGCGCGATCGTCGTCTTCGCGATCTCCATGGACGACTTCGTCGTCAGCGCGTTCCTCTCGTCCGGCACGAATACGGACACGGTGCCCGTCAGGATCTACGGAACGGGCCGGACCGCTCCCACACCCGCGCTGAACGCCCTGGCCACGCTGACGCTCGCGATCACGGTGGCGATCGCGCTCATCGGATTCCTCCTCTGGAAGGCGGTACGGGCAGCGAGGGGCCAGACGGGCTCCGCCGTCGAGGACTTCACCCACCTCGAGACCCGGTAGAGCAGCTTGGCGCTAGAGCGCCAGCACCGCGTCCGCGGCCGTCTCGCCCGAGCGCACGCCGCCCTCCATGTGCATGTGGCCGAAGCCGGCGATGTCCGCGCAGGCCCAGTGGATCGGCCCGACCGGGCGTCGAAGGTCGGAGCCGAATCGTGTCAGTCCGCCGGCGCCGAAGGTGGCGGCATACGCGCCGCGCGACCACTCCTCGGCCGACCAGTCGGTCTCGATGAGGTCGGTGGCGTGCAGGGCACTCGGGCCGACGAACTTCGCCATCCCCTCCAGGACGACGGCCTTGCGTGCGTCAGGGCTCATGCGGGCGGCGACATCCGCCTGCTCGCCGGGAAGGAACGTGCACAGCACTCCGACCGACGCCGAGGGAGGCGAGTTGTCGTACAGCTCCCGCACGAACTGGTGCGGTGCGAAGCCCTCGCCCGAGAGCCCGTCGGCGCGCCAGAACGGCTCGTCGTAGACGGCGAGGTACTTCGTCACGCTCCCCTGGGAGACGGCCTCCTGCAGGCGCATCCTCCACGCCGGGAGCACCGGCTCGAAGTGAATCGCCCCCGTCAGATTCGGCGGGATCGCGACGATCGCCGCTCTCGCGCGCGCCCGGACGGTGGCGGCATCGACCTCGACACCACCGTCGGCCCAGCGAATCGTGCGGACGGGCTCCTCGAGGAGCACACGGTCGCCGAGCCCATCTGCGAGACGGATCGCGATCAGCTGCGTCCCGCCCACCACCCGGAACGCGAGGCATTGCTCCCCCGCGAAGAGCTCGTAGGTCCCGCCCGCCCCCGCGATCGCCCAGAGCCCCTGGAGGAGCGAGAAGGCATGTGCGGGCTTGGTGAGGAAGCCGTCCGCCAGGTATGAGCTCAGATTGGCCCGCGCCGCATCGTCGGAGACCTCCGTCCGGAGCCATTCGTCGAACGTGATCGTGTCGAGCTCCCGGGCGCGTGGGTGCTCCCACGGGGCCTCGGGATCGACCTCCTGAGCAAGCGCATCGAGCTTCGCGTCTGCCTCCTCGAGCGCACGGTCCGAGACGGATGCCAGCCCGCTCTCCGCTCGGGAATGCCGGTGGGAACGGCCGGCTGCATCGACGTAGACGTCGTCCCCGTCCCGGAAGGCGGAGAAGAGCTCGATACCGAGCTCCCGGAGGCGCTCATGCAACCTCGAGTGGTACGGGGCGACCCACTCACCGCCGAGCTCGTTCGCCTCCCCGCCGATCTCCGTGTTCCACTCCCTCCCTCCGACCCGGTCGCGGGCCTCCAGCACGACGACGTCCTTGCCCGCCGCGGCAAGGCGCGCTGCGGCGGCCAACCCGCTGACCCCCGCCCCGATCACCACGACGTCGGCCTCGATCAGACGGTGGTCCACGCTTCCTTCCCGAGCGCGGCGGCCGCCGCAGCCCTCCCCGTCCGCACGGCGCCCTCCATGTACCCCGCGACCCATTGGTCCGAGCCACAGACGTAGAAGGGGGGATCGTGAGTCCCGTGCAGAGGCCCGACCCGGAGAACGTCGCCGGGCCACCAGTGCGTCGCGTACCCGAGCGTGTACGGATCCGTGCCCCAGAGCCGCAGGAACGTGTGCCGGGGTGCACCCGCGTCGGGCCCGTACATCCGCTCGAGCTCGGCGTGGAGCGCGGGGAGCCGATGCTCCTCCGCGGTCGCGAGCAGCCAGGCGATGCGCTCGGGAGGAACGAGCCCGGAGAGCACGCCGGGACGCTGCGGCCACGTCGACCCGAGGAGCTGCTCACCCTCTGCAAGGCCGTTCGCCCCGAGCTCCGTCCAGATCGCCCGCTCGTACACGGTGACGACCTTGGCCGCGAGCGCGTGACGCTGCGCGCGAAGCGACGCGAGCCGGTCGGGCGAAATCCCTTCGACGCGGATGCCGTGGAGAACGCTGACCGGGAGCGCGCAGACGACTGCCCCGGCGCGGAGCTCCTCCCCCGAGGCAAGCGTGACACGACAACCCTGCGTCGCGACCGCAACCCCTATCACCTCGGCGCCGAGCCGTATTCGGTCCTCGAGCTCTGCGCCCATGCGCACTGCGACCTCGGCGCTCCCCTCGGCAACCTGGACCGATTCCCACAGGTCGTACGTGTAGAAGGCGTAATCACCGACGGCCGCGGCCTTGCGCAACTCCGAGAGGAGCGATATCCGTTCGAACGATCCCGCCGCGAGCGCCAGCGCTCCCACCTCGGTGGCCCGGACCGTCGACGGCAAGGCGTCGACGGAGCGAAGCCAGCTCGCGACCGACGCCTTGTCGAGTCGCGCCGCCTCCGGATGCGACCAGGGGTCATCGGGATCGACGGTCGCGACGAGCTCCCCGAACAGGCGCTCCACCCGCTCGTAGTCCGCACGCTCGCCAGGCGTCGCGAACGGGAACCCGTTCTCCGCGCGCAGCACGCCGTCGACGAGATCGTAGGTCGTGGCCCCCTCCACCGCCGTGTAGGTGGAGTCGAGCGTCAGGCCCAGCTCCTCGACGAGCGCGAGGTAGGCCGTATGCGCGTGTCCGACGAGCTCACCGCCGAGCTGAACCGGGCGGGCGTCGTCGACCGAGACCTGCTCGACCCGGCCGCCGACCCGGTCCCGGGCCTCGAGCACGAGCACGTCCGTCCCCGCGGCGGCCAGATCCCGGGCTGCCGAGAGCCCCGCGAGCCCCGCGCCGAGGACGAGAACGTCGGTCACGAGGCGGTCTCCTCCGGCGCGCTCAACACCCGCAGCGCTTCTGCAGGGAGGTACGCGAGGACGCTCGATCCCCGCTCGTACGGTAGGGCGCGGCCGGTGTTCGCGATGAGCGCCTGCAGCGTCGCCCCGCCTCCGGTACGCACGATGACCTGGGTCGTCGAGCCCAGATACACGAGCTCGCTCACGGTGGCCTGCAGGCGGTTCGGACCCGTGCCACCCGCAGGCTCGATCTCGACGCGCTCGGGCCTGATGGTGACGCGGAGGTCTCCTCGCGCCCGAGTATCGCCCTGCTGCGCCTCGAATCCGACCCCGTCGACGGTCACTCGTCCGGAGCCGTCGCCGGTCGCGGCCATCAGGTTCGAGACCCCGAGGAAGTCCGCGACGAAGCTCGTCGCGGGCTCTTCGTAGACCTGTCGCGGCGTTCCGAGCTGCCGAATGCGCCCGCCGTGCATGACGCCGAGACGATCCGACATCGTGAGCGCCTCCTCCTGGTCGTGGGTCACGTACAGGAACGTGATGCCGACCTCCCGCTGCAGACTCTTCAGCTCGACCTGGAGCCCGCGTCGCAGCTTCGCGTCCAACGCGCCCAGAGGCTCGTCGAGGAGGAGCACGGACGGTGAGAGCACGAGGGCGCGCGCGAGCGCCACGCGTTGCTGCTGCCCACCGGACAGCTGATGCGGTCTGCGCCGCCCGAAGCCGCCGAGATGGACGAGCTCGAGGATCTCCGAGACGCGGCGGCGACCTTCGTCGCGAGGAACGTCGGTGAACCGGAGCCCGAACGCGACGTTCTGCTCGACGGTCAGGTGGGGAAAGAGCGCGTAGCTCTGGAAGACGGTGTTGACGGGTCGCCGGTGCGGAGGTGTCTCCGTGACGTCGGCTTCGCCGATGAGGATGCGGCCGGCGTCGGGGCGCTCGAAGCCGGCGATCATCCTCAGGCTCGTCGTCTTCCCGCATCCCGAGGGTCCGAGAAGCGAGAAGAACTCGCCGCTCCGAACGTCGAGCGAGACGTCGTCGACCGCTGTCGTCGCGTCGAAGCGCTTGGTCACTCCCTGCAACGCGATCGACTGGGATCGCAGAGTCACGCGGAGAGCTCCCGCTCGACACATGCGTCGAGCAGCCGCCTTGCACGAGCGCGATCCACCAGCCCGAGGTAGAGGACCGAGTCGAGCCCGTCCGCCATCGCGGCAAGCCGCCAACCCGCCTCGAGCGGATCGACGCCTCGCGACACCGATCCGTCCTCGCGTCCTTCCTCGAGGAGCCGGACGATGCGGTCGACCCACGCGCGGTAGCGCTCCTGGACGAGCGGCCGCAGCTCCGGGTCGTCGCGGAAGCTGCTCCACACCTCGTTCCAGAGGGCAGGCGTCTCCTCGAGCGCGGGCTCGATCGTTCGCAGGAGCGTTCGCTCCGCACGGGCGGCTCCACTGGGAAGCGTGGCGAGCTCGGTCTCGAGCGCGTCGACCCGGCGGTCTTCGGCGTACGCGAAAGCGGCCCTCAGGAGCTCCTGCCTCGTCGTGAAGTAGTAGTGGACGAGCGTCCGCGAGACGCCCGCCTCCTCGGCCACGGTGCCGATCCGGAGCTCATGAGCACCTCGCGCGACCACGACTCGACACGCTGCGCGGAGGATCGCGTCGACGCGATCGGTGGCCGGCTGGATGGAGATGCTCACGGGCGTCGCTTGCTCGCTTCGGAAGGTCGCTGTATCCTGACTGACACGACAGTCAGGCGCAAGTCCATGCAGAAAGTCGAAGCCAGCACCGCAATCGGATCCCTCCAGCACGCGCTCGAGGACGGCTGGACGCTCCCGGCGTCCTGGTACTCCGATCCCGAGGTGCACGTGCTCGAGCGCGACCGGATCCTGACGAACGCGTGGCACTACGCGGGCCCGGCGGAATCGGTGGCCGACGCCGGTTGCTTTTTCGCCACACAGGCCGGGCACGTCCCGGTCGCCGTGGTCCGCGGACAGGACCTCGTCTTGCGGGCGTTCGTCAACGTTTGCCGCCACCGGGGCCACATCGTCCTGGACGGCCAAGGGTGCCGCAGGACCCTGCAGTGCCCGTACCACGCCTGGACCTACAACCTCGATGGGACGCTCGAGCGTGCTCCGCGCTCCGACCGAGAGCCCGGTTTCGACCCCGAGGGGCTGTCTCTGCTTCCGGTCTCCGTAGGGACGTGGGGCCCGTTCGTCTTCGTCAACGCGGACCGCGATGCACAGCCGCTGGAGAGCGTGCTCGGCGAGCTGCCTTCGATCGTGGCGGCGAGCGGGCTCGACCTGAATGCCGTCCGCTTCCACTCCCATCACGAGTGGCCGATCGCGGCGAACTGGAAGATCGTGATGGAGAACTACCTCGAGTGCTACCACTGCCCGACCGCCCACCCCGGATTCAGCAAGGTGATCGACGTCAGCCCCGACGCATACGGCCTGTCCGTCCATCCGACCTTCTCCAGCCAGATCGGCTCCGTGCGGGAGTCGGCCCTTGCAGGAGACGGACGAGCACCCTTCGCGCCGCGGGGAGACGTCGTCCAGGCGCAGTACCACTTCCTCTTCCCGGCGACGACGGTCAACATCGCGCCGGGCATCCCCAACATCTCACTGGAACGCTGGGTCCCGGACGGCCCACGGAGAACGATCGAGGTGACCGACTACTTCTTCGATCCCGACACCCCGACGGAGGCCGTCGAGGAGCTTCTCGCCTGGGACAACCAGGTCGGAGAGGAAGACACGTCGCTCGTCGAGTCCGTCCAGCGCGGGCTCGACTCGAACACCGTGCTCCAGGGACGGCTCCTGCCGGAGAGCGAGCGGCTCATCGCAGACTTCCAGCAGCGTGTGCGCGACGCGGTTCTGCAGCTGGACCGCGCTGTGTAAGGCAGAAGCGCAGCGGCCGCCGAGCGGGCGCCTGTAGGGATTTCGCGCGCACCATTAGAGGTTGTCGACGAAGCGGCGGCGCGCTTCCAGGAGTGCGTCGCGGATGCCGCCCGGGCCCGGCGCAGGTCGCGTCATGCCCTTCCGCGGCCAGCGGTAGCTGCCGTCGCGCACGCGCGCCGCAACCTCCTCGTGCGCATCCCGGAACGGAACGCCTTTCCGGACCAGCACCTCGGCCGCGTCCGTGGCGAGCAGGAGCGGATCGGCTGCGGCCTTTGCGAGTCGGTCGCGATCGACCTCGAGCCCGCTGACCAGCACGGTCAGCGCGTCGAGCGCCAGACGCACGTCGCGGCGCGTCGCGAAGACGGGGGTCTTGTCCTCTTGCAGGTCGCGGTCGTAGGCGAGCGGAAGCCCCTTGACGGTCGCCAGAAGCCCGGTGAGCCGCCCGATCGCAGTCCCCGCTTTGCCACGCACGAGCTCGGCAACATCCGGGTTCAGCTTCTGCGGCATCATCGAGGAGCCGGTTGCCGCCGTCTCCGGCAGGCGCACGAACCCGAACTCGGCCGTCGCCCAGATCACGATCTCCTCGCCGATGCGCGAGAGGTGGGTGAACAGCACCGCGGCCGCGTAGAGGTAATCGAGGGCGAAGTCGCGGTCGGCGACGGCGTCGACCGAATTTCGCATCTGGCGAGGCGGCGGAGGCAGGTCGAGCGTCGACCCGGCGACGGCCCCCGCACCGAGCGGGCTTTCCGCCGCCGCTTCGGCCGCAGCCGCGAAGCGCGTGCGGTCGCGGTCGAGCATCTCCACCCAGGCGAGCAGATGGTGGCCGAGGGTCACCGGCTGCGCGCGCTGAAGATGCGTGTAGCCGGGCATGACCGTGTCTGCCTCGGACTCCGCGAACGAGAGGACGACGAGCGCAAGCGCGTCGATCGCGTCACGGGCCTCCGCGCAGGCATCGAGCACGTAGAGACGAAGCGCCGCGGCGACCTGGTCGTTCCGCGAGCGTCCGGCGTGGATCTTGCGACCAACCTCGCCCAGCGACTGCTCGATCGCGGTGTGCACGTCCTCTGACTCGCTCAAGGCGGCGGAGCCGCCTTGAGCGATATCTGCAAGCTTCCTCTCAACCGTGTCGAATTCCTCGGGCGTGAGAATCCCCGCTTTCATCAGGCGTCGCGCGTGTTCGCGCGACGCTTCGCAGTCGTAGGGGAGGAGCTCGGCGTCATCTGCCCGCAGGAACTCCCACACCTCGGGGTCGAGGGCGGCCTCGACCCGGGCTCTCCAGGTTGTCACACCTCGATCTTGGCGCGTGTCCGAGCGGCGTGCAATTCGGTCTCCAGCGAGGAGATGCCGATGAATCCCGCCGCCGCGTCGTGCGGGAACGTCTCTCCCGCGCCGTAGGACGCGAGCTCGGCCGCGTACAGCGTGTGCGGCGAGTGCCGGCCCGTCACGACGGCGGCGTTCGGCCTCAGCTCGAGGCGAACCTCACCCGAGACGAGCTCCTGCGTCGAGTCGACGAAAGCGTCGATCGCCTTCCGCGCCGGGCTGAACCAGCGGCCTTCGTAGACCAGCTCCGTCCAGCGTTGCTCGAGCGGCCGCTTGAGCCGGGCTTCGTCTTTCGTCAGGACGACGTCCTCGAGACCGGAGTGGGCCGTGATCAGTGCGACCGCACCGGGGGCCTCGTAGACCTCACGGCTCTTGATGCCCACGGCGCGGTTTTCGATCATGTCGATGCGGCCGATCCCGTATGCCCCGGCCATCCTGTTCGCTCGTGCGATCAGCGACGCAAGCGGAAGCTCCTCGTCGTCGAGCGAAACCGGAACGCCGCGGTCGAATGCGATGACGATCTCGACGGGAGCGGGAGCGAGCTCAGGATGTGACGTGAGCGCGTACGGCTCGTCCGGCGGCGAGCTCCAAGGATTCTCGAGGACACCCGCCTCGATGGAGCGGCCGAAGAGGTTCTCGTCGATCGAGTAGGGCGACGCGGCAGTCTGGACGACGGGGATGCCCTTGGCGAGCGCGTACTCGATCTCATCGTCACGCGTCCAACTGCGGTCGCGAAGCGGCGCGATCACCTGGACGCCCGGATACAACGCCTTGAATGCGAGCTCGAAGCGAAGTTGGTCGTTTCCCTTGCCGGTACAGCCGTGGACGACCGCCTCCGCACCGAGGTCGAGCGCGATTTCTGCAACCGCCTGGGCGATCACCGGCCGAGACAGGGCCGAGACGAGCGGGTACTTGCCTTCGTAAAGGGCATTCGTCGCGATCGCCCTCGCACACTGCTCCTCCGCGAATGCGTCGGTGCGGTCGACGAGGGTGACGTCATCCGCGCCAGCGGCGTTCGCGCGCGCGATCGACTCTTCGAGATCGAACTGCTGGCCCACGTCGACGAGAACCGCGACGACCTCGTCGAAGCCGTACCAGTCCTCCTTGAGCCAGGCGAGGATGCAGCTCGTGTCCAACCCGCCGGAATAGGCGACGACGGCGGTCCTGCTCATGCGGCGCCCCGGAGGAGGTAACCGCCCAGCTCGTCGCCGAGGGCCGCGGCAGGCGTGCCGTCTCTCGCGGCGACGAAGATCGCATTGTCGCCGGCGAGCGTCCCTGCGATCGCGGGGTGACCGGTTTCGTCGATGACCTGGGCGAGCGCGTTCGCATAGCCGGAAGGTGTCGTCAGGACGACGAGCGTGCCCGCCGCCTCAACGGACAGGGCGTACCGGCGCATGGCAGCACCGAGCGCACGAAGGCGATCCGAGTCGCTCGTCCCGGGCGGCGCATAGACGAGACGTCCGCTCGGGGCCCGCACCTTGACGAGGCCGAGATCGGCGATGTCACGCGACACCGTGGTCTGTACGACGTCGAAGCCCGCATCCTTTAGCGCCGCAGCCACCTCCGCCTGGGTCGAGAGCGCACTCTCGCGGACGAGCTTCAGGATTGCGTTCTGGCGCTCGCGCCGGTTCATAGTATGCAAAATATTAGCACGATATGCATTCATGCTGCGTGGAGGGCGGCAGCGATCGCACCTAGGGCCGCCTCGACCTCCTCCGCTCCGATCGTCAGGGGCGGGGCGAGCCGCACGACGTCGTCGCCGGCGGTCAGCACGAGCACTCCCTGCTCGCGGCAGGCGCTGACGACCTCCGAGGCCGGCCTGTCCACCACGGCACCGAGGAGCAGGCCGCGGCCACGTACGTCCGCAACCCCGCGCAGCGACGCAAGTCCGGACGCGAGCCGTGATCCCTGCACGCGAACGCTCTCGAGCAGCTCCTCGTCGATCGCATCGACGACTGCGTTGGCCGCTGCGCACGTCACCGGGTTGCCGCCGAAGGTCGACCCGTGGTCGCCCGCGGCGAAGGCGCCCGCAACCTCGTCGGCAACGAGCAGCGCTCCGATCGGAAGGCCGTTCGCGAGTCCCTTCGCCAGCGTCACGAGGTCGGGTCGCACGGCAAGATCCTCGAAGGCGAAGAACGATCCGGTGCGACCGATCCCGGTCTGGACCTCGTCGAGGCAGAGAAACGGAGGGAGCTCTCCCGCAGCCACGACAAACTCGGGCTCCAGTGGGAGCACCCCACCCTCGCCGAGAATCGGCTCCAGAAGGATCAGGCCGATGTCGTCGTCCACCGCCTCCCGAAGTGCCTCGTGGTCGTTCGGGGGGACGAACCGCACGCCCGGGACGAGCGGCTCGAAGGGCTCCCGCTTCGCGGGTTGGCCGGTCGCGGAAAGCGCGCCGAGCGTGCGGCCGTGGAACCCGCCCTCCAGCGCGACGACGCCAGGCTTCCCGGTTGCCTTGCGGGTGTACTTGAGCGCCGCCTCGACTGCCTCGGTCCCCGAGTTGCAGAAGAACGCCTGTGCGCCGCCGAAGCGCTCGGAGAGCCGTGCTGCGAGCCCCTCCGCCGGCACGGTCCGATACAGGTTGGACGCATGCCAGAGCTGCTCGAGCTGCGCTCGTGCGGCAGCGAGCGGCGCCGGGTGGCAGTGGCCGAGCGCGACGACGGCGATCCCCGCTCCGAGGTCGAGATATTCGCGGCCGTCGCCATCCCAGACCCTCGCTCCGTCACCGCGGACGATCGTCAGATCGGCCCGGGCATAGGCGGGAAGCAATCGCTCTAGCGCGTGCGTCGACGTGCTCATGCGAGGACTTCCGTGGCGCCGATCTGCGCGCGAACACCCAGGCGAGCGGCGCGCACTGCGGCCAGGAGCTTGGGCACGATGCCACCTTCGAGCGCGCCCGAGCCGAGCAGCTCTTCCGCCTCGTCTGCGTCGATTCGCTCCGCGAGGGCCCCTTCGACGAACACCCCGGGAACGTCGGATACGAAGAGGATGCCGTCCGCGCCGAGCCCGACTGCGAGCGCGCTCGCGGCCTCGTCGGCATTCACGTTCAGGGGGCCGACTGCGATGGGGGCCACGACGGGAATGCGTCCGGCTGCCAGCGCCGCCTCGACCGCCGGGGGACGGCAAGGGAGCGGCTCGCCGACCAGGCCGAGGCCGGGAAGCCGCCGCGCCTCGAGGCCGATCTCGTCGCCGACGAGGGGAAGAGCCGCGGGGCCGAGGGCGGCGGACACCTCGGCTCCCACGGCAACCAACGATGATCGCACGACTGAGAGGGTCGCAGGGGCGCTGACGCGACGACCGCCTACGAATTCGGAGGTGATCCCCTGCCTCCGAAGCTCCGACGTGATCTGAGCACCCGCGCCGTGCACGACGACCACCTGATTGCCTGCGTCGACGAGGTCGAGTGCTCGCACCGCCGTGTCCCGAGCGACCTTTCCCCCGAGCTTCAGGACGACACGGGTCACGCGCGCGCGCCGAGGTCGAGTACAGCGCTCATGTTGTGTACTCCGCGTTGATCCGGACGTAGTCGTACGTGAGGTCGGATGCGAGGTAGGCCGCGGTTCCTGCTCCGAGCCCGAGGTCGAGCTCGATCGACATGGCCGCTCCGTTCAGAGGCGGTATGCGGCCGGTGGGGGCGCCCCGCTCGAATACCGGGGTGTCGTCGAATGCGACGGTGAGCCGGTCGGCATCGACCCGGGCGAAGCCTTCCTCCCAAGGGGCCGAACCGGCCGCCGCCAGCACCCTGCCCCAGTTCGGGTCGCGCCCGAACGCCGCGGTCTTGACGAGAGAAGAGGTCGCGACCCGACGAGCGACTGCAACGGCCTCCTCGTCCGTGGCGGCCCCCGACACGCGGATCTCGAGGAGTACCGTCGATCCCTCGCCGTCCTCGACGATCATTCGTGCGAGGTCGCGGCACACGCGATCGAGGGCAGCGGCGAATTCGTCGTCGAGCGCGGCGCTGCGCCTCGCGCCGCTCGCGCCGTTGGCGAGGAGGACCACGGCATCGTTGGTCGAGCATTCACCGTCCACGGAGATGCGATTGAAGCTCGCATCGGCGGCTCGGCGGAGGAACCGGACCGGCTCGCCCGGCTCGAGAGGGTAGTCCGTCGTGATGACCGCCAGCATGGTCGCGAGGCGCGGATGGATCATCCCCGCCCCCTTCGCCATGCCTCCGACTGTGAATGTGTCCGTCCTCGCCTCGGCCTGCTTGGGCCACTGGTCGGTCGTGAGGATCGCCGTCGCCGCTGCATCGCCGCCGCCAGGCCGCAAAGCCGCCGCGGCCTTCTGCAGCCCTGCGAGGATCCTGTCCATCGGCAGCGGGATCCCGATGACCCCGGTCGAGAGCACGAGCACCTCCTCGGGCTGGAGGCCGAGGAGCTCGCCTGCCTCGGCCGCGGTGCGCTCCGCGTCCTCGATTCCCGACGCGCCCGTCGCCGCATTCGCGATGCCGGAGTTCACGACGATCGCCTGCGCCTCTGCCACTTCGAGGTGCCGCTTCGAGACCACGACCGGAGCCGCCAGGACGCGGTTGGTCGTCCACACCGCTCCCGACACCGCGCGCACGAGCGACCGGATCAAGGCGAGGTCGGACGCCGCGCGCCTGATCCCCGCCTGAACGCCGCTCGCGGCGAATCCCCCTGCGGCCGTGACCGACATCTATACGAGCACCCCGGTCAGGCGGAGCCCCGCGGTCTCGTCGAAGCCGTACAGCACGTTCACGTTCTGCACCGCCTGGCCCGCAGCCCCTTTGCCGAGGTTGTCGAGGGCGCAGATCACGATCGCCGCGCCGGTGGACGCGTCCTCGAAGATCCCGATCTCGGCTCCGTCCGTCTGGTGCACGCGCCCCAGATCGGGCACAACGCCCTCGGGCAGCACCGTGATGACGTGGCTCGACGCGTAGTGATCCTCGAGCGCCGCGCGCACCCCATCGAGGCGCGTTTGGACGTAACAGGTCGCGATCAGGCCACGGCGGACCGGGAGGAGGTGCGGCACCAAGGTCACCGGGAACCCGAGGACGGTCGCGATCTCGGGTGCGTGTTGATGGTTGCCGACGCGGTAGGGGGTGAGGTTCTCGAGGACGACGCCGGCGTGGGACTTCGGTGTCGGCGCGCGGCCGGCGCCCGTCATCCCGGACTTCGCATCGACGACGGCGCCGCTCTGCTGGATCTCGCCGGAGATGGGCGCCAGGGCAAGGAGCGCGGCGGTCGCGTAGCAGCCGGGATTTGCGACGAGCCGTCCCGTCGGCCGTGTGACCTCCGGGAGGCCGTACGACCACGATGCGAGCCCTTCGGGCCGGGGATGCCTGAACCCGTACCACGCGTCGTACACCGCCGGATCGACGAAGCGGTGCGCACCGGACAGGTCCACGACGACGCCGGAGGGGGCCTCGACATCGGCCGCTTCCTCGTGCGGGAGGCAGAGGAACACGACGTCCGCGCCGCACGACAAGGCGGCTTCGTTCGTGATGAAACGGGGGACACGGGTGTACCCGTTGCGCCCGAGACGCGGGTCGAGAGCGTCTGCGCACTGGCCCGCGAGGGAGTCGGATCCGAGCGCGTACAGCTCGAGCCCAGGGTGCCTCAGCACGCGGTCGAGCGTCTCCTGACCCGCGTATCCGGATGCACCGACGATCGCCACGGTGGCCATCTGCGTATTATGCATAACTAGCGCGCGTTATGCGTTGGCGGATGACTCGAGTCGCGCAGGAATGCGGTCAGACGGCTGCTACGCTGCGCCCGCGGTGGAGCGTGTCCTCGTACTGAATGCGAGCTACGAGCCCCTCAACGTGTGCTCGCTTCGCCGCGCTCATGTGCTCGTCTGGAAGGGCAAGGCGGAGATCCTCGAGAGTCACGACAAGCCGCTGCGCTCCGCGTGCACGAGCTTTCGCCGGCCGCACGTGATCAGGCTCGTGACGTACGTCCGTGTTCCACGCGGAGTCACGCGAAGGATCTCGCGCCGCGTCCTCTTCGCGCGTGACGGCTGGGCATGCATGTACTGCGGCTCCGGGGGCAATCGCCTCACGCTGGACCATGTCGTGCCGCGCTCCCGGGGCGGAACATCGGTCTGGGAGAACGTGGTCACGTCGTGCGCTCCGTGCAACCACCGGAAGGGCGACCGCCTGCTCGAGGAGACGGGCATGAGCTTGCGGAAGCATCCGCGGCCCCCGACGCCGGTCCTCTTCATCCGGCTCACCGCGGAGCACATCCCGGACACGTGGCGCCGGTATCTGCCGAGCCTGGAAGCAGCAGCAGCTGCGGCGTAGCTCACGCGAAGTCTGCTTACGTCACCCTTGGGAGTGCTATCGACGCACTAGAGCGCTGATCCGTGCAGCGCGTGTGAGGCCGGAGGCCGGCTCAGCCGGCCGGGAGGCCACTGGAGCCGGAGCCGTGGAGCGCGAAGAGGAAGGGGGGCTCGTGGGGGAAACATCGTTTCCCCCACGACTACCGAGACATCGCGCGCTCGACGGCCTCCTGCTCCTCGGGCGACAGCGCGACCGACGACCGCCCGCGATCGAGATCCTTGACGTAGATGCGCGCGTAATCGCGGCCCTGGATGGCAGTCAGGACCGTCCCGGTGCGGGTGGCGTCGAGGAGAGCAACCGAGGCCGACTGCTGGCCGCCCGTACCTTCGTAGGCGTCGTAGCGAACGACCGCAGCGTTCGTCACGGCGCCGTCGACGCGTCGATCGACTCTGGAGAGGCCCGCCGCCACCTCGTCCACGGCGCGGTGGAGGTCGTCGATGCGCGACTGAAGGGCAACCGTGAAGTCGAGGAGATCCCGGCCCCCGGTCCCCAGCACCATCGTCTGCGCGCCTTGAATTCGCGAGATCCTGCGCCAGAGGGCCAGCGTCAAGACGAGCGTGAGCACAGCCGCCGCGCACGCCGCAACCGCCACCACCAACGCTGTGCTCACAGCGTGAAGATGACGGGGTATTCGAACGAGTTGTTGGTGGTGTTCGTCTCGCCCGCCACGGGGTCGACGTCCACCTTGACCGAGATTTGCTCCCCGAATGGGACGAGCGCTCCCACGGTCATGGTCACTGCCTTCGTCTCACCAGGATCGATGATTGGGATCGTCGCCGTCTTGACGATCGGTTCGGGCTGCTTCGGGATCGTGAGTGTCACCTTGATCCGGACTTCCTGGCTGTCTCCCGTATCCTCGACCCCCACCTCGAACGCGAGCTGATCCGTCACCTTGATGGTCGTCTCGGTCGTCGTCGAGAGGAGCTGGCCACTCGGGAGCGCCTTCACGTATGCGATTCCGTTGCCGTGCAGACCCGACGGTGTGCCGCCTGTGGACGCCCCCTGGATGCGCTGCCAGATTGCCGCCAGCGAGCTCGGGTTGGTGAGATCGTCGGTCGTGACGAACTCCGACGACGGGACGTCGAGACCCTGGATCCCCTCGTCCTCGAGAACGGCCTGGGCCGGAGCCTGGAACGCATCCGACCACACGACGTCGCTGGCGAGCAACCGCTGCGTCTGCGCGGCGAGCTGCTCTCCCGCGACGCTCGCGTCCGTGTCGTCGGCCGTCTGCTGGAAGGCGGTCTGGAGCCCTCTGAGACCGTTCACGCGGAATTGCAATGACTCGACGGCCCCTTCATTCGGACCGACGAGTGGTCCCGGAGCATCGAGGCCCTGCGCTCTCTGAACCTGGTTCTCGGCGGTCTGGACGTAGCCGCCTAGCTTGGCGTCGAGGTCCTCCAGATTGAGCCCCGGTGTCGTCAGGGTCGTGCTCAGCTGCTGGCCGAGTCGTGCGGACGCGTTCCCGACGGCTCCGATCTCGCTCATGTAGTCCCGGTAGCGCTCGCTCTTGCGCTCGGCGGCGCATCCCTCGATCCAGACCGCGAGGA
Organism: uncultured Actinomycetes bacterium; assembly: GCA_963761485.1. GTDB lineage: Bacteria > Actinomycetota > Thermoleophilia > Gaiellales > Gaiellaceae > GMQP-bins7. Next base: position 241,285 of record CAVXGP010000005.1, read on the forward strand.
GCACGACGATGAGGATGGCGAGCGCGATCAGGGCGACGAGGCGGAGCAGGGGCGTCGCGTTTCCGGGCGCACGGAAGCGCGGGCGGCGCGGGCCCCGGGGAGGACGATCGCGGGGCGGGCCGGGGCCGCGTGGGGCGGGCTCCTCCCAGCTCGGCGGTTCCTCCTCGCCGAAGAAGTCGAAGTCGAGGATGTCTTCGTCGCGCGTGCTCATTCGGGCCGCCTCGCCTCGCCACTCTAGATGGTCGATCGGTTAGGACGAGGACTTCTGTGTACAGCGGCCAACAGAGCCGATACCGGTGTCGTCCATCGCAATCGTCCCATCGACCCGAGAGCTCGTCCTCGGGCGATACCGCCCCGTGCGGCCGCTCGGTAGCGGCGGCTCGGGCTCGGTCTGGCTGGCGCAGGACGAGCGGAACGGTCTCGACGTGGCGCTCAAGATCATCCCGCGGGAAGGGAAAGCCGCCGCGCGCGCCGAACGGGAGGCGCTCGCCGCGCGCCGCCTCCGCCATGACCGCTGCGTACGCGCCTACCACGTCGGACACGATGCGAGCCACATCTACATCGCGTACGAGTACGTCCCGGGCCGCACTCTCCGAGAGGCCCTCAGGTCACAGGCGCTCAGCGACGAGGACGTCGTCGAAGTCGCTGCCCAGGTGCTCGAGGCGCTCGCCCACGCCCATCGTGCCGGAATCGTCCACCGCGACGTCAAGCCTTCGAACATCCTCCTCGAGCACGGCGACGAGATGGCGGTGCGGCTGCTCGATTTCGGGCTCGCTCAATTCGACGGGGCGGACACGCTCACCGCCGTCGGCGACGTCCCGGGAACGCTCGCGTACATCGCACCCGAACGCCTCGCGGGCGGTGACGCGACGCCGGAGAGCGACGTCTGGGCCGTCGGCGTCCTGCTCTGGGAGGCGCTGTCGGGAAGGCATCCCTTCTGGGGCGTGCCACTCCAGGAAGTCGCGAGCGCGATCCACGCCGGCGCGCTGCCGCTCGCAACGGAGCGACGGGAGCTTCCGCGCAGGCTGCTCGCCGCCGTCGACGGCGCGCTCGCACCGGAGCCGCGAGCGCGGCCGCGCGCGTCCGCGTTCGCCGTCGATCTCAGAGCCGCCGTCCAGCCCACTCCCAGGCAGGAGGAGAGAAGGAGCCGTGCAACGAGCGGCGCAACCGAGCCTCGAGGACGCGCGCAGCTGCTCGACCGGCGCGCTCTCCCTGTCCTGCTCGCCGTCCTGACGACCGCTCTCGGAGCGACGCTCCTCCCGTTCTGGCCTCCTCTCCTCGTCGCCGCGATCATCGTCCTCGCAGGGCTGGCCGCCTGGCTCGATCCGAGGCTCGGGCTCGCCGTCGCGCTCGCGGCGCCGATCTTTCCTCTCGGCAACTACGCGGAGAGCGCAGCCGTGCTCTACGGGGTCTTTGCTCTCGGCTGGCTGCTCCTCAGCTGGCGGGACGCCCGGGCGGGCCTGCTCTTCGCCTCCGGCCCGCTTGTGGCTCCTTTCGGCCTGCTCGCCCTGGTGCCGTTGATCGTCCAACCCGCCCGAGGACCCATGCGCCGCGGCGCGCAGGCCGCACTCGCCGTGCTCGCGACCGCCCTTTGTGCAGGCGTGTCCGGTCGCGAGCTCCCGTTCTCGGACGGCACCTCCCGGCCCTTGGGAATCACACCGCACGACTCAGTCGGCGACGCCGCTCTGGCGCTCTGGGGAGCGCTGTCGCTTCACTCGGCGGTCGTCGGTGCGGCGGTGGTCGCAGCCGCCACGGCGGTGGTCCTACCGCACGTCCGCCGGCGGTCGCGATACGGCATGGCCGCGATCGGTGTGACGCTGGTTGCCGTCTCACTGGTGGCCGGCGTCGCTCTGGGCAGCGTGCTCACGATCGCGCTTCTGTGGGCGACAGCGGCCGCCGTTGCGACCGTCGTGCGACGCTAGACTCGGCGCGGGTACCCCGCTCCCATGAGCGTGCTCAGAGCAATCGAGTCGAAGATCGAAGGCCTCTTCGAGGGCGTTTTCGGCCGCGCCTTTCGGACGCACGTGCAGCCGATCGAGCTCGCCCGCAAGCTCGTCAAGGAGATGGACGATCACCGCACCGTATCCGTCTCTCGCGTGTACGTTCCCAACGAGTACACGATCTACCTCTCGACCCAGGATCGGCGACAGTTCGGCGTCTACGAGGAGTCGCTCGTCAGCGAACTCCAGGAGTACCTCGCCGAGCATGCGCGGCGAGAGAACTACGAGCTCGTGACGCCCCCACGCGTGGTCGTCACGACGGACGACGACCTCGCCGTCGGCGAGTTCGGAATCGCAACGCGCGTCGTGGCCGACGCTGCCTCGAGCGACGCCCCGCCACCGCCCGAGCTGTCGATCGAGCAGCCCGCTCAGACGATGATCTACAAGGCCGCGCCGCCTCAACCCGCCGAGGAACGCCGCCCCGAGCCAGAACGCGAGCTCGTGACGCTGACGGTCGCGGGTAAGAAGCAGCAGATCAGCGCGTCGCGTGTCGTCCTCGGACGATCCCGTGAGTGCGACGTGCGGATTTCCGACGTCAACGTCTCCCGGCGCCATGCGGAGCTCGTGCAGGAGGGCGCGACCTACTGGATCGCCGACCTGGGATCGACGAATGGAGTCGTCGTGAACGGCCGAGAGATCGAACGTGAGCGGCTGCGCGACGGCGACCGGATCACCCTCGGCTCGACCGAGATCGTGTTCGAGCGCAAGCCCCCATCGAGCGCTTCGTGATCCTCGAGGCACTCGCAACCGACGAGACCCTCCTCATCCTGAAGGTCGTGTTCCTGATCCTCCTCTACGCATTCATCCTCATGGTCGTCCGGACGGCGACGAAAGACATCGGTGGCGCACCTCAGGAGAGCATCGTCCTCGGCGCTGCCGAGGCGGATGCCGAGCGGGCCAAGCTCGGTGCCCGGGCGGCGCGATTCGTGGCCGTCACCGGCCCCGGGCTGAGGAGGGGGAGCGCGATCGAGGTCGCGTCCACGACGGTCGTCGGACGCGATGTCGACTCTGGCATCCGACTCGACGGCGACGAGTTCGCGTCGGCCCAGCACGCGCGAATCGAGCTTCGCGACGGCGGCGTCTGGGTCGAGGACCTCGGCTCGACGAACGGGACGTTCGTGAACGGTGACAAGGTGAAGCGCAAGCGACGCCTCCGCGCGGGTGACGCACTCCGCGTCGGGCAAACGGAGCTCCGGCTCGAGCGATGAGGATTGGGCGCAACGCAGGCAGGACGGACACCGGGCGCCGCCGCATGCGGAACGAGGATGCGTTCATCTGCGAGCCGCCGCTCTTCGCCGTCGCCGACGGAATGGGAGGAGCGCGCGCAGGCGAGATCGCTGCCGGCCTGGCCGCCGCGTCGCTGGAGGAGGCGGGAGAGGAGATGCGCGGCGCCACCGGCATGGCGGAGCTGATCGAGGAGGCCAACCGCCGCATCTGGGAGCGCTCACTCACCGATCCGAAGACCGCCGGGATGGGAACGACGGTCACCGCCGCGCTCGTGGACGCTGCCGGCGGGACCGTTGCCATCGGGCACGTCGGCGATTCCCGCGCCTACCTGCTCCGCGGCGACGCGATCGAGCAGCTCACGACCGATCATTCACTCGTCGCCGAACTGGTCGAGAGCGGCATCCTCACGCCGGAGGAGGCAGAGCGCCACCCCCAGCGTTCCGCGATCACACGGGCGCTCGGCACCGAGCCCACAGTCGACGTCGACGCGTTCACCGTCGAGGCCGCACCGGGAGACCTCTTCCTCCTCTGCTCCGATGGTCTCTCGACGATGGTCGCGGAGGACGACGTCGTGACTGCGATCGAGATGGCGGAGCGAGACCCGGCGCGCGCGGCCGAGGCGCTGGTCGCTGCCGCGAACGCGCGTGGGGGCGAGGACAACGTGACGGCGGTCCTCTTCGAGATCGTCGAAGGGACCGAGGACGACGAGCCGCTCGAGCCCGAGGCAGCGGCGATCGGGGGCACGGGGTCCGACCTCGGCCTCGATCAGACCCCAGAGACGACGACGGAGGCCCCGTCAGAGGCCGGCGTGCAGCGTCACGGCGCCGGGAAGGGCGGCCGGCTCGCGGCGCTTGTCCTCGTCGCGATCGCCCTCGGCGTGGGGCTCCTCGTTGTCTACTGGGGCGCCACGAAGTGAGGAATCGCGAGCTGCTCGGCCTCGTGATCGCGGGGCTGATCGCCGGCGTCGCCCTCACGATCGTCACGATCGCCCGAGACGCCGAGGTCTCCCCCAGCGCGGCGTTCTGGGGTGCGATGTTTTTCGCGCTGTACCTGGTCGCACACCTCGTGACCCGCCGAACCGTGCCACATGCCGACGGCGCGCTCCTCCCGTTGACCGCCGTCCTCACGGCGTTCGGCCTGGTGTTGAACTACCGTCTCGACCCCGACGACGGCGGACGCCAGGCCGTCTGGGTGGCCGTGGGCGTCGGCGTCCTGGCCGCAACGCTCATCTGGCTGCGGCACGACTACCGCGTGCTCGAGTCGTACCGTTATCTCTTCGGGGTCGCGGCTGTCTTCCTGCTGCTGCTTCCCTCGGTCCCCGGGCTCGGTGAGCGGGTCAACGGCGTTCGCCTGTGGGTCGACGTCGGGCCGCTTCAGTTCCAGCCGGGCGAGCTCGCGAAGATCTTCCTCATCCTCTTCCTGGCCGGCTACCTGCGGGAGAAGCGTGAGGTGCTGGCGCAAGGCCGACTGAAGGATTTCGGGCCGCTGCTCGCGATCTGGGGAGCGGCGATGCTCGTGATCGTCCAGACGAACGACCTCGGGAGCGCGCTCCTCAACTTCGGGATCTTCCTCGGGATGGTGTACGTCGCGACCGGCCGGGCGCTCTACGTGGCCTCTGGTCTCACTCTCTTCATCGGGGGGGCGGCAGTCCTCTACAACGCGCTCCAGCACGTCCAGGACCGCGTCACGATCTGGCTGCATCCCTGGACCGACGAGCGCGTCTACTGCGCGCTGAACGGCAGGCTCGAGTTTCGCCAGGACTGCGCATCGTTTCAGCTCGTCAAGAGCCTCTACTCCATCGCGAACGGGGGCTTCGGAGGAACGGGGCTCGGCGAGGGCACCTTCGCGTCACCGGCCGGGACGGAGCTCATCCCACACCTTCGCACCGACTTCATCTACTCGGCCATCGCACAGGAGCTCGGGCTGATCGGGGCCGCTGCCCTCTTGCTCGTATACATGCTCTTCGTCGCACGCGGGATGCGAATCGCCCTGCGCGCCGACGACGGCTTCTCCAAGCTTCTCGCCGCAGGGCTGACGTTCGGCTTCGCGCTGCAGACGTTCATCATCGTCGGCGGGGTCCTGCGGGTCGTCCCGCTGACCGGGATCACGCTTCCGTTCGTCTCCTACGGAGGCACGAGCATCCTCGCCAACTTCCTCTTGCTCGCGGGCCTCCTGCTCGTGTCCAACCGCGCCAACCAGCCGAGATGAATCGCCAGATCATCCGCCTCACCTACTTCTCGCTCGCGCTCGTCGCAGTGCTCGTGGTCATGACGACCTACTGGCAGACGTGGGCGGCCGCAGGGCTCGCCGACCGACAGGACAACTCGATCAAGCGAGTCGCGGAGTTCTCGGTCGACCGCGGTCTCATCTTCTCCTGGCAGCCTCGGAAGCGGCTCGCTCGGAATATCGAGCGGGACGTGGCTGGAAAGACCCTGTTCTTCCGCCGCTACCCCTACGGGAGCCTCGCTGCTCACGTCGTCGGCTACTCGACGGTGGAGCGGTCGCGTACCGGGCTCGAGCGCTCGCTGAACGACTATCTGACAGCATCGAACGAGAACCTCTCCACCCTCGTCGACAAGGCGCTCGACGAGCTCAGAGGTCGTCCGGTGCAGGGGAACGACGTCGTGCTCAACCTCGATCTCGACGCGCAGAATGTGGCGCTCGAGGAGCTCGGGACGCAATGCGGCGCCGTCGTCGCCCTCGATCCGAGAACCGGAAAGGTCAGGGTCATGGCGTCCTCGCCGAGCTTCGACCCGAACCTCGTCGAGGAGAACTTCGGGCGCATCTCTCGTGTCACCGCCGACTGCGAGCCGGCGTCGCCACTCCTCAACCGTGCGAGCGCCGGGCTCTTCGTCCCCGGGTCGACGTTCAAGGTGATCACAGCGTCGGCGGCCCTCGAATCGCGGAGGTTCAAGCCCGAGTCCACGTTCGTCGACCCGGGCTATTGCACCGTCTACGGCAAGCGAGTGAACAACTTCGACACGTCCAGCCCGTTCGGGACGATCGACCTCGAAGACGCGCTCGTCCACTCGGTCAACTCGGTGTTCTGCAACATCGGCCTGAAGCTGGGGGCGAAGGCGATCCTCGACACGGCGACTCGCTTCGGCTTCTACGAGCGGCCGCCCCTCGAGACCCCCGCGGACGAGCGGGCAGCGAGCGGCCTCTACCGGAACGGCCGGCTCTACTATCCGGCGCGCGACTCCGACGTGGATGCCGGCAGGATGGCGTTCGGGCAGGAGCGGATGCTCGCCACGCCGCTCCAGATGGCGATGGTGGCGGGCGCAATCGGCGTGGGCGGCGAGCTCGTCGAGCCGCAAGTCGTCGACCGTATCGTCGCGCCGGGCGGGCGCGTGGTCGTCAGGCAGCGCCCGAGAGTAATCCGCCAGGCCGTGAGCGAAGACACCGCCGACGCGGTCGCACAGATGATGCGATTCGGGGTCGAGCGCGGGACGGGAACCGCAGCTCAGATCTCCGGATACTCGGTCGGCGGCAAGACCGGGACCGGGGAGACGGGTGTGCCCGGCTCGAACACGACCTGGTTCATCGCGTTCGCAGGTCGCGACGAGGAGCGCCCGGCCGAGCTCGCGATCGCCGTCGTTCTCCAGAACCAGAGCGGAACCGGAGGCTCCACCGCCGCTCCGATCGCACGAGCTGTCATGGAGGCAATCCTGGGTCGCACGGAGAATCCCTAACCTTACGTGGTCGTGAACGCAAGTACGGTTGTCTGCCTGACCGCCTGCAAAGCGGCGCCTGGCGTCGTCCTCAGTCGGCCGCATACGTCTACGTATGCGGCCTCCCTGCGTCCTCGCCCTGCTTGCTTTTCGTCGGTCAGGCAGGAACGAACTTCCGTTCACGACCACTGAAGCCCAATGGCGACACAAGACACCCTCTCAGGAATGCTCTTCGCCGGGCGCTACCGCGTCACGAGGAAGCTCGGCGGCGGCGGCATGGCCGACGTGTATCTCGCGGAGGACCAAGAGCTCGGCCGCCGGGTCGCCATAAAGGTGCTCCACGATCGGTACGCGAACGACGACCAGTTCGTGGAGCGCTTCCGCCGCGAGGCGACGCACGCGGCCGGTCTCTCCCACCCCAACATCGTCTCGATCTTCGACCGCGGGGAGACGAACGGCTCGTACTACATCGTCATGGAGTACGTCGAGGGCCGGACGTTGAAAGAGCTTCTCCGCTCCCGCGGCCCTTGTCCGATCCAGGTTGCGATCGCATACACACGCCAGATCCTCGCTGCCCTTCGCTACGCGCATCGAAACGGTGTGATCCACCGCGACATCAAGCCTCACAACGTCATCGTCGATCCGGAGGGCGTCGTCAAGGTGACCGACTTCGGCATCGCCCGAGCCGGGGCGAGCCAGATGACGGAGGAGGGTGCGATCATCGGCACCGCCCAGTACCTCTCCCCCGAGCAGGCACGCGGTGCGCCGGTCGATCAGACCTCGGATCTGTACTCGACCGGGATCGTCCTGTACGAGCTCGTCACGGGTGAGGTCCCCTTCTCCGGGGACACGCCGGTCGAGATCGCGATGAAGCATCTGTCCGAGACTCCCGATGCACCATCCGAGCTCCGACAGGAGGTTCCGCCCGACCTCGACATGGTGATTCTGCGAGCTCTCGCCAAGGAGCCATCCGATCGCTACCAGTCCGCGGCCGCGATGGACGCGGACCTCGAAACCGTCGCCCACGGCGGCCACGTGCCCGTCGAGACCGCGGATGCCGCAACCGTGGTCCTCGCCGGCGGCCGAGGAGACGACGCCACGGCGGCGACGTTGGTGACCCGGCGCCCGCGGCCCGGCACGCCTGGATATCCGCGCCAGTTCGAGCCGATCACCCGCCGTCGCCGGACTCTCTGGCCCTGGCTGCTCGGCGTCGGTGCGCTCATCGCGCTGCTCGTTGCGGGCGTCTTGCTCTACGACACGGTCAAGACGCAGTTCGGCGGAGCCGAGCAGGTCGCGGTTCCGTACGTGGTGGGGCTCGGACAGGCCCAGGCTGTCAACGGGATCGAGAGCAAGGACCTCGTCCCGCGCGTTCGCCGCGTCTCGAACTCGGATGTCGAGGAAGGGCTCGTGTTCAAGCAACAGCCGGAGGCCGGAACCCGCGTGGACAAGGACTCGGTGGTGGTCATCGACGTCTCCTCGGGCAAGCCGGAGGTGACAGTCCCGAGCGTGGTCGGGCAGAGCGACCAGGACGCGATCGAAGAGCTGACTCGCGCGGGCCTGGACGCACAGGTCGTCGAGGTCAACTCGGAACGTGACGAGGGGACGGTGACGGCTCAGTCTCCGCTCGCGGGGACCGTCGTCGTCGAGGGGACCCGCGTGCGCATCAACGTCTCCCGAGGGCCGAAACCGGTCACGGTCCCGCCTGTGATCGGGCTTCCGTACGACCAGGCGGCTTCCGAGCTCCAGCGGGCGGGCTTCGGCGTCGCCCGCGTGGACGTGGACTCCGATCTCGCCAGTGGAATCGTGGTCGACCAGGATCCGAACGGGGGCTCGTCCAGCTCGAAGGGCGCGTCGGTGACGCTTTCCGTCTCCAAGGGGCCCGTGACGGCCGCGGTACCAGACGTCACGACGCAGGACGTCACCGTCGCGCGCTCGACGCTGGAGGCAGCAGGCTTCCGCGTTCGAGAGGTGCTCGAGAACACGGACGACCCCAGCTTCGACGGCATCGTCATCTCGCAGGATCCGGCGGGTGGTGCACAGGCGGAACCGAGCTCGGTCGTAACGCTCTTCGTCGGGCGTTTCGTCGGTGACGAGACCACGACGACGCCGACGACGCCGACGACGCCGTGAACGGGCGTGTGCGCGTGGCTGTCCTCGCCGGCGGCCGCTCGAGCGAACACGCAATCTCCAGGGAGTCCGCCAAGTCGGTGCTCGAGGCGCTCGATCCCGACCGCTACGAGGCCGCGGCGATCGAGATCGACCGCGGGGGACGCTGGCAGCTCGCGAGCGCGATGCGATCGCTGCCGGGCGCGGATGCTGCCCGAGGTTCGGACCACCAGGGCCCCACCCTGTCCTCCTCAGAGACGCTCCCGGTGATCGCCGACGCACCGCCGGCCGCCGTGCTCGGCACGATCGACGTGGTGCTGCCGATCCTCCACGGCCCGTTCGGGGAGGACGGGACGGTGCAGGGGCTCCTCGAGCTCGCCGGGGTTCCTTATGTCGGGGCCGGCGTCGCCGCCTCGGCCCTCTGCATGGACAAGGACCTGTTCAAGGCCGTCCTACGCGACCGCGGGATCCCCGTCGCGCAGAACGTGACGCTCAGAGACGGCGATCCGCCTCGTCATCCTTTCCCGTACCCGGTGTTCGTGAAGCCGGCGCGTCTCGGCTCCTCGATCGGTATCTCGAAGGTGCACGGAGAGGACGAGCTGGGTGCAGCCATCGCCCTCGCTCGGCGACACGACGACAAGGTGCTGATCGAGGAGTTCGTCGCCGGCACGGAAGTCGAGTGCGGCGTGCTCGGCAACCGCGATCCAGTCGCGTCGGTAGTCGGCGAGATCGTCGCCCACGCCGAGTGGTACGACTACGGCGCGAAGTACGACGAGGGAGGGATGGATCTCGTCATCCCGGCCCGGGTCTCGGAGGAAGAGACCCGGCTCGTACGGAGCCTGGCCGTCGAGTCATTCGTGGCCACCGAATGCGAGGGCATGGCCCGAATCGACTTCTTCGTTCGGCCGGACGGGGAAGTCGTCGTCAACGAGATCAACACGATCCCGGGATTCACTGCGACGAGCGTCTACGCGAAGCTGTTCGAGGCCTCGGGAATTCCATATCCGGAGCTCCTCGATCGGCTCATCGAGCTCGCCCTCGAGCGCCACGAGCGCAGGGCGCATCTCGAGTACTGAATGGTGCGCGCTTCGCGGTCGCTGGCGCGCCGTTCCAACCAACCGCAACTAGGGCAGTACGGTGGCCAGCGCCTCTTCCCAGACGTCGAGTCCCTCCTCGACCTCGCCGTCCGAGATCGTGAGCGGGCAGAGGACACGGATGCAGTTGCCGTAGACACCCGCCTTGAGCAGGATCAAGCCGCGGCGAAGCGCCTCGTCGATCACAGCCTCCGCGAGCTCCGGCGCAGGCGCCTTCGTCGCGGGATCGCCGACGAGCTCGATCGCGAGCATCGCTCCCAGCCCGCGGACGTCGCCGATCTGCGGCCAGCGCTCCCGCCACTCGAGCATTCGGGCCCGAATCACGTCACCGATCCCGCCGGCCCGCTCGACGAGTCGTTCCTCTTCGAAGACGTCGAGCACTGCAGCAGCGGCAGCGAGCGCCACCGGGTTCCCGATGAAGGTCCCGCCGATCGCCCCCAAGTGCGCGTCGTCCATGACCCGCGCACGTCCGATGACGCCGGAAAGGGGAAGACCGCCCGCAATCGACTTCGCGACGACGATCAGATCCGCCTCCACCTCGAAGTGCTCCATCGCGAACATGCGGCCGGTCCTGCCGAAGCCCGTCTGCACCTCGTCGGCGACGAGGACGATCCCATGCTCATCGCAGAGGCGGCGGAGACCCTCGACGAAGACCGGGGGTGCGGGAACGAACCCGCCTTCGCCCTGCTGCGGCTCGAAGACGATCGCGGCGACGTTGGAAGCAGGGACATGCGTCGCGAGCATGTGCTCGAGCTGCGCGAGTGCGGCCTCGGCTTCGGGGCCGCGGTACGCGTTCGGGAACGGCGCCCGGTAGACCTCGGGTGCGAACGGGCCGAGCCCGGTCTTGTAGGGATGCGTCCGCGAGGTCATGGTCAGCGCGAGCAGCGTGCGGCCGTGGAAGGCGCCCTCGAAAGCGATGACTGCCGGCCGGCCGGTGTGGAGACGCGCCAGCTTGACCGCGTTCTCCACGCCTTCCGTGCCGGCATTGAAGAAGGCACCGCGCGTCTCCCCGGAGATGGGAACGAGAGCGCCGAGCCGCTCGGCGAGCTCGACGTAGTGCACGTATGCGATCACCGTGAAGTCGGTGTGCACGAAACGCTCGGATTGCTCCCGGATCGCCTGGACGACCCTCGGATGGCCGTGTCCGACGTTCATCACGCCAACGCCGCCCACGAAGTCGAGGAACGTGTTGCCGTCGACGTCGGTAATCGTCGAGCCGCGGGCCTCTTCCGCCACGATCGGCCCGTGGACCAGGAGCGGCCGGGCGACTGCGTGGCGCTCGCGCTCGAGGATCTCGAGCGATCGTGGTCCCGGGATCTCGGTCCGAAGCTCGATCACGCGGGTCGCCACCACGCGCGGCAGCCTAGCCGAGCGCGTGGTCGTGACCCGGTGCCGGACTACGTGATGCGCTGAGTGAACAGTGCGCCAGCGCCGGCGAAGCGGTCGCGCTTCAGGGATTTTCGCGCGAGCGGAATCCGCGGTCAGCGCCCGCGAAGCGGGCGCCTTCAGGGATGTTCGCGCGAGCGGAATCTGCACTCGCGGATTCCGCTCTTGCGCACTGCAAGAGCATTCCGGTCTGCGCAACTAGTAAGGATTCTGCGCCTTCGCCAAGCGTGAGGCCCAGGAGATGACGTCCACCACGCCCGCGACCCCGACGATGATCCACTCGTAGCCCATGACCCCTTCGACGGGCGACCAGAGAAGGACGTACAGAATCGAGGCCCAGGGGACGAAGATCACTCCGAGTATCGGCCACACGTTCGTGTCGAAGGCGAGATCGACCCTGTCCCCGAAGTACCACATCGCGCCGAAGACGATCCGGGGTGCGACCAGAGCCGCCAGGACGACGAGCCACATCGACGCCAGTGTCTCGACTGCCCCGGACGTCATCACCAGGCATGCTGGTGCGTCGTGGACGAGCGCGACCTCGACCTCGATCCCATCGTTGCGCTACTCGGTTGGCTGCAGGAGGCCGAGAGCGCTTCGCCTCGCGCGGACGCAATGACCCTTGCGACCGCGACCTCCGACGGCCGGCCTTCCGCGCGCGTCGTTCTCCTCCGCGGGCTCGACGAGCGCGGGCTGGTGTTCTTCACGAACAGGACGTCCCACAAGGGCGAGGAACTGCGCGAAAACCCGCGTGCCGCGCTGGTTCTGCACTGGTGGGAGCTGGGACGGCAAGTGCGCGTCGAGGGCGCCGTCGAGGAGGTCGACGCCACGGAGTCGGAGGCATACTGGGTCACCCGGCCTCACGCAAGCCGCATTGCAGCCTGGGCATCACCTCAATCACGCCCGATCGCAGGTCGAGCGGAGCTCGAGGCGATGGTCGCTGGGGTCGAAGAGAAGTTCGCGGACGGGCAGGTGCCACTGCCGCCCTTCTGGGGCGGCTATCGAGTCGTGCCCGAGATGATCGAGTTCTGGACGCACCAGGAGAACCGGCTCCACGACCGCCTGCGATACGTGCGCACCGGGCAGGGCTGGCGACGCGAGCGGCTCGCGCCCTGAAGACCTACGGTGCGGCCAGGGATCCGTCGGTGTACACGCCCTCCGCGTTCCAGAGCATGAACCCTTTCGCGCCGGCGTTGCGAGCGGCGTCGATCTGCGCACGCACCTGCTCGAGGCCGAACGACCTCGTGAAGCTGAAGTCCTGCACCCACGGTACGAGCAGCACATCGCGGCCGCGCAGCACCTTGCGGAAGCGCTGCAGGGCACGGGCGACCGTCGCTCCCGGAGTCGCACTCGGGTCCGCGAGGCCGAGCTCGCCTCGTCCGAAGAGCGACGGGTACGTCATCGGATACACGGCATGCAGATGGGCCGCCATCCGCCTCGGTAGCTGCCCGATTCCGAGGTCGCGCGTAGCCGAGAGCCCGAATACGGCTGCTGAAACGCGCACCCGGAGCGGCTTCAACCGGTCCGCGGCGTAACGGAGGAACGCCGGGACGGCGTCTCGCCTCGCCAGGCCGCCCGGGTTTCGAAACACCGCACTCCGGACGTCGCCGTCCGAGGGGAACCGAACGTAGTCGAAGAGAATCTCGTCGAACCCGGCGAGCGCGGCCGCCGCCGCGATGTCGACGTTGTAGTCCCAGACGCGCCGGTCATACGGGTTCGTCCAGCCCAGGCCGGCGGCATCGCGCCACACGGAGCCGTCCGGCCATTGAGCTGCGAGCTCGGGGCGCGCCTGGGAGAGAACCGGATCCTCGAAGACGACGATGCGGCCCACGAGGTACAGGCCGCGTTGGTGGACGAGTCGCGCAACCCGTTTCGGCGCATAGAAGGGGCGTGCTGCGCCGATCTTCGCCGCGAGCCCCACGGAGCTTGCCGTGAAGCCGACGTAGCCGTCCTCGTCCTTGACGTCGAGCTCCAGTGCGGTGAGACCTTCGCGTGCAAGATCGAGGTATTCCTCCAGCTTGCCCGGGAGAGATGCGAGCCCCATGGTCACGTGCACGCCCCGGATCTCCAACGGAAGCGCTCGCGGTCCCGGCGCCGGGCGGGCGGGAAGCGACGCGCGGTCGGGGGCGCCGGCGGGAGCGCTCGTCCCACTGCTGACGAACTGTGCGCCGACTCCGAGCAGCGCCACGGCGGCGAGGAGAGCGCCGATCACGGCGCTGCGTCTCAGGCGCTTTCGACGCCGCGCTGCGGCGCGACGCGCCCGAAACCGCTGGTTCGGGTCGATGGGTGGGAACAGCATCGACACCGGACCCCGGACCTTATCGCAGTACGCAGGGCAAACAAGCGCTTGTGCCCAATCGCTACAAAGTCGTGTGTCGAGCGCAGCCGGACGCGGCTCGTAGAATCGCGGGGTGGTCCTGTCCGACCGAACGATCCGGAGGCTCATCACGGAGGGTCGGATCGGAATCGACCCTCTCGACCCCGAGCTCATGCAGCCGTCGAGCGTCGACGTGCGCGTCGACCGCTACTTCCGCGTCTTCCGTAACTCCCGGTACCCGTACATCGACGTCAAGACCGAGCAGGAAGAGCTCACGGAGCTCGTGGAGGTCGCGGACGAAGCGTTCATCCTCCACCCCGGAGAATTCGTGCTCGGATCGACGCTCGAGCGCGTCAGGCTCCCCGACGACCTCGTCGCTCGCCTGGAAGGCAAGAGCTCGCTCGGCCGCCTGGGGCTCCTGATTCACTCGACCGCGGGCTTCATCGACCCAGGATGGGACGGGCACGTGACGCTCGAGCTCTCCAACGTTGCCAACCTCCCGATCACGATCTACCCGGGGATGAAGATCGGCCAGCTGTCGTTCGTGCAGCTCTCGGAGCCCGCGGAGCGGCCGTACGGTTCCGAGGGGATCGGCTCCAAGTACCAGGGGCAGCGGGGCCCCACTCCGAGCCGTTACTGGCAGAACTTCTGCGGCGACGAATAGACCTACGCGGCCGGTTCGCAGTCCCGTGGGTCCTCTCCGCCGATTCTCGACAGGAGGTTCCCAACGGCCTCCAGCTCCTCCTCGCCGAAGTGCGCAGCGAACAGCTCATCGATCTGGGCGACGTGACTCGTGGAAGCCTCACGCAGCTTCTGGAGGCCTCTTTCGGTCAGCACGGCATACACCACGCGCCGGTCACTCGCGCAAGCGCCGCGCTCGACGAGACCGCTCTGCTCCAACCCGTCGAGCAGCCGCGTGATCCCCGACGCGGTCAGCAACACCTGCTCAGCGAGATCGACACGGCGCATCCGCCGATCAGGCGCCCAGGCAAGGCGTAACAGGACCTCGTAGTCGCTGAGCGTCAGGCCGTGGTCGGCCGTCAGCTGCGCGTTCAGTTGTCGCGTCGTGGCCGCGTGCGCACGTAGGAGCGACGCAAACGCGCGAACCCCTAAAGATTGCTCGCTCAATACTTGACTCATCAGCTTTCTTCCTGTAGAGTTCCTTGCGTAATCAATTGTAGTGTACTCAACAGGAGGTACGCATGTCCATCGTCGCAGAGAAGCCGGTCACGAAGATCCCCACCGGGACGTGGTCGATCGACCCGGTCTGGTCGGCACTCGAGTTCGAGGTCAAGAAGCTCGGGTTGATCGACGTGAAGGGACGCGTGCTCGGTTTCACCGGAACGATCACCGGCGGAGAGCACCCCGCCATCGCGGGAACGGTCGACGTTTCCAGCATCACGACGTTCGACGAGACGCGCGACGGGCACCTCCAGTCGCCCGACTTCTTCGATGTCGCGCGCTACCCGCAGGTCCGCTTCGAGTCGACCTCGGTCGAGGTCGAGGAAGACGAGCTCGTCGTCGCGGGCGACCTGACGATCAAGGGGGTTACCAGGCCCGTGGAGCTCAGAGGGGGCCTTCTCGGGAGCGCCACAGATCTGACGGGGACCGACCGGATCGCGCTCGAGCTTTCGGGCACCATCGATCGCACCGAGTTCGGGCTCGGCTGGAACGCCCCGCTCCCCGGCGGCGGCTTCTTGCTGCCGAACGAGGTCACACTCAGGGCAACCTTCGCGGCGATAAGGGTCGACTGAGCATGAAGATCCTCGCCATCTCGGGCAGCCTCCGGGCCGACTCGTACAACACGGCGCTGGCACGCTCCGCGATCGAGCTCGCACCGGAGGGCGCCGACGTGGAGCTGTACGACGGCCTGGCCGAGATCCCGCCCTACGACGCCGACCGGGACGACGAGGCCGGCCCGACGCCGGTGCGCGCCCTCCGGGAGCGCATCGCCGCCGCCGATGCACTTCTCATCGTGACGCCTGAGTACAACGGCTCGGTCCCGGGTGTGCTGAAGAACGCGATCGACTGGGCATCGCGCCCCGCAGGCCCGGACTCGGTGCTCTGGGGGAAGACGGCCGCGATCGCGGGTGCGACAAGCGGTCAGTACGGCGCGATCTGGGCGCAGCAGGATCTCCGCCGAATCCTCGGAATTGCCGGCGCACGCGTAATCGACGGCGAGGTTCCGGTCGCACGTGCCCAGAACGTCTTCGACAGCTCAGGCCGACTCCTCGACGCGCACGTTGCGGAGCGCTTGCGCGACCATCTCGTCGCGCTCGTGCACGACGCGGCTCCGGTCCTTATGGCGGCTTGACCCTTCGGAGAACGAGCGAGGGGCCGCGTGAAGCGGCCCCTCGTCTTTTCGGTTACCAGCGTTGGAGTAGTAGAGGCGCTTCCAGCAGCAACCTCGCTCTCGACGAGGTTGCGTGCGGCGCGAGTCGCGAGCCCCCTACGCTGGCTAGGCGATTCCCGGTGGTCCCGGGGGCACGCCTCTACCCGCTGGTACCTCCACTGCCCGTACAGTCATCGCTCAAGCCGGACCACCTCCTTTCCGCGGTACACCCAGCATACGCACTCCGGCCGGATAGCGGGCAACCATCACGTCGTGACCTCCGTGAGCGCGACGGTGAGCTCGAGGCCGCGGTCGAGCGGAATCGTGACGCTCGAAAGGGTCGAATCGGCCTGACGCGCGGCGGAATAGGCAGCCAGCGGATCGGCATGCGAGACGACGTTGTCGGCGACGACGAGCCCTCCAGGCTCGAGCAGCGGCCGCGCCAGGGCGAACAACGCCTCGTAGTCGTCCTTCTCCGCATCCAGGAACACGAAATCGAAGATGTCTGCCGTTTCGCGGAGCGTGGCGAAGGCGTCGCCCTCCACCAGCTCCGCCCATTCCTCGAGGCCGGCATCGGCGATGTTCGCCCTCCAGCGAGCGCTCTTCTCCGGATCATGCTCGAGAGACACCAGGCGACCGCCAAGGACCCGGGCTCCGGCGGCGAGCCAGATCGAGGAGTAGCCGCGGGAGCCGCCGATCTCCAGCACCTCGATTCCCGCCTGCGACGCGGCCAGCGCGAAGAGAAAGCGCCCGGTGGTCGGGGCCACCTGCCGCGATCGCTCCCCGGAGGGAACGCCGGCCTCGCGCTCAGCCCGGTCTTCCTCCTCGAGCCTGCCGAGGACAGCTCGCACGCGGTCGTCCAGCAGGGCTAGCCCTCCACCTCGAGGACGACCATCCCGTCTCTCACCGAGACGGGGAAGGTCGGAACTGCCTCGAACGCCGGAAGCGTCATCGGGATCCCGGTCTGAAGGTCGAAGCGCGAGCCGTGGCGAGGGCACACGACGACACAGAGATCGGGCTCCCAATCCCCCTCGCAGAGCGGCCCATCGTCATGCGAGCAACGGTCCTCGATCGCATACAGCGCACCGCCGCAGTTGTACACGCCGATGGTCCGCAAATCGGCCGGGACGAGCCGCATGGACCCCGACGGAAGCTCGTCGAGAGGACAGACCTCGATCTCCGGCACTAGGCCCGTTTCTGCGCAAGAGCGAAATCTGCGAGTGCAGATCCCGCTCGCGCGATAACCCCTGAAGAGCGGCCGCTTCGCGGCCGCGGCGTGATCTCGCATCTCCAGCGAAGCTCGTGGGCAACGCGACCCCTCATTCGAGCACGAGGTCCCGTGCCGATGTGCCCCACTCCTCTGGAAGCGGTGTCCCTTTTGCCTTGTGGAGAGCGAGCTTCAGCACCCCGAGCCCGAGAATCGCGCACTTGAGGCGAACAGGAGTCAACGGGATCCCGAGCTCCTCGAGCAGCTCCTCCTTCGGCATCGCCGCGACGTCCGACGCGGTACGCCCACGGACCAGGTCGGTGAGCATCGAGGTGGAGGCCTGGCTGATGGCGCAACCCCGCCCTTCGAACCCGACCTCCTCGATCACATCGCCTTCACCGAGCCGTACGGAGACCGACACCTCGTCGCCGCACAGTGGGTTCTGCCCCTCAGCGCGTGCGTCCGCGGGCTCCAGCAACCCGTGGTTCCGCGGGTTCTTGTAGTGATCCAGGATCAGCTCTCTATAGAGCTGGTCGAACTCCGACACGGCTATCCCAGCGACTTCTTGACCTTGTGCAGGCCGTCGACGAGGCGGTCGATCTCTTCCGGAACCGTGTACAGATAGAAGCTCGCGCGGTTCGTCGCGGCGACACCGAGCTTTCGCATCAGCGGCTGGCAGCAGTGGTGGCCCGCGCGGATCGCCACGCCGTCGAAGTCGAGCACCTGCGCGACGTCGTGCGGGTGGACACCCGTCACGTTGAACGAGACGATTCCCGCCCGGCGGTCAGCAGGGGGGCCGTAGAGTTCGACCCAGGGAAGCTCGCCCAGGCGCCCCAGCGCGTATTCGGCGAGCTCGTGCTCGTGCCGTTCGATCGCATCGAAGCCGATCTCGTTCAGGTAGTCGATCGCTGCGCCGAACCCGACGGCCTCGGCGATCGGTGACGTGCCTGCCTCGAACTTGTGCGGGAGGTCACCCCAGGTCGTCTCCTCGTATTCGACCTTCCTGATCATGTGTCCGCCGAGATTGAACGGCTCCATCGACTCGAGCAGCTCGGCCCTCCCCCACAGCGCTCCCACACCGCTCGGGCCGCACATCTTGTGCGCGGAGAAGGCGAGGAAGTCGCAGCCCAGCGCCTGGACGTCGATGCTGCGGTGAGGTGCTCCCTGCGCGGCGTCCACGACCATGATCGCGCCTTGGTCGTGCGCCCACCCGGCGAGCTCCTCGACGGGGTTGACCGTGCCGATCGCATTCGAGACGAGGCTCGTGGCAACCACCTTGACGCGGCCTTCGCGGCCAATCTCTTCGAGAGCGCCCATCTCGAGCTCTCCCTGGTCGCCGAGGGGGATCATCCGGAACGTCGCTCCGGTTCGCTTCGCGACGTACTGCCACGGAACGTAGTTCGAGTGATGCTCGAGCTCCGTGACCACGGCGAGATCGCCCGGACCGAGGTTCATGAGCCCCCAGGCATAGGCGACGAGATTGAGCCCTTCGGTCGCGTTTCGCGTGAAGATCACCTCACGCGCGTCCGAAGCGTTGATCAGCGCGCGCACCTTCTGCCGTGCTCCCTCGAAAGCGGCGGTCGCTCGCTCCGAGAGTGCATAGACCCCGCGGTGCACGTTGCCGTACGACGTCTCGTAGAACCCGCTCATCGCCTCGATCATGTGACGAGGCTTCTGGGAGGTGACGGCGGAGTCCAGGTATGCGAGCGGCTTTCCGTTGAAGCTCTGCTCGAAGATGGGGAAGTCGGTCCGCAGTCGATGCGGATCGAGCTTCGGATGCGCCGTCACGGCCACGAGCCCATCGTAGCCGGGGAAGTTCGGGCTACGACCCCAGGTGCACTCGTCCGTTCGTCGCCGCGCGTTCCGCGGCGCGCCGCTGCCGTTCGAATGTGACCGCGGCGGCCTCGAGGAGCTCGCATACCCGCTCCAGGCGAACACGCTCGGACGTCTCCTCCAGAAGCTCGAGCTTCACTGCCGTTGCCAGCTCGACCCGGCCGGCGAGGACGTACGAGAGCTGAGGGGTGCCAGCGTCGGGCATCACCACCTCGCTGCCGGTGAGCTCCCTGAGGCGATCGAAGAGGCCGAGCGCGCGCTCGAGCGAATCCGCGTCCGCAGGATCGTCCCCGTCGTCGACCGGGACGACGGAGCCCGTATTGAAGCTTCGCCCGCTGGTGAGCCCGAGCAGCCTGAACCGGTCCCGACCCTCGACCACGATGTTCATGCGGCCGTCGTCGAACTGGGCCAATACCTCGACGACCCCGGCCCGCGTGCCGATTTCCCGGATTCCGTCTTCGTCCGCATAGACGAGCCCGAATTCCTCGTCTCCCTCGAGACACTCCGCGATGAGCTCCTTGTACCGGTCCTCGAAGATGTGCAACGGCACGCGTTCGGTCGGCAGCAGCACCAGCTGCAGTGGAAACAGGCCTAGTTCCTTCACGGCACCCGTTGGAGCGCTGCGAACTCCCACAGCGCGCCGTGGCCGCTGTCGGCGAGTCGCATCCCCTCGGCCTCCGCCGCGGCGACGAGCGCCTCACGCGGATGGACGAAGAGTCGGAACGACCTGCCCAGTAGCCGGAATCCGGCATTCGTGAAACGGGCACCGGCTCGTATCCAAACGTGATCCCGCGGGAAGCTGAGGACGAGCGTTCGGCGCGTCAGCCGCGACGCCTGGCCCGTCAGTGTGACGCCGTCCGGAGAGCAGCAGACGACGCGATTCATCAGGACGACGTCAGCCGGCTGCACCGCCTCCGGATCGTCGAGGACATCTGCGACGCGAAACGACGTGCGCTCGACAAGACCGATCTCCTGGGCGAGCGCGCGGGCATATGGCTCGAACGCGTCGACCAGCTCCACGACCTCGCCGTTCGCGGCGCCCGCGAGGAGCAGCTCGGCCTGAAGCGCTCCGATCCCGCCGCCGATCTCGAGCACCCGCGCCCCTTGCAGCCCGTCGGCGGAGGCAGCCGCGACCATGCGCCGTTCGAGGTCGTCCAGGCCTTTCGTGCGGTAGCGCCTGAGGCTACGGCGGGCGAAGCGGGGCTTGAACATCTGCTCGCACGGACCGGCGCGACAGCAGCTCGTCACGACTCGTCAGCGAGCGCGGTCGAGCTCGAGCGCGCACGAGTTGATGCAGTAGCGAAGTCCCGTCGGATCCGGGCCATCGTCGAACACGTGGCCGAGATGCCCGCCACACGAGGCGCACATGACCTCGGTGCGAGCCATCCCGTAGCTCGTGTCGGTCTCGGTGACGACGCTGTCGAGCGCCGCCGGCTCGAAGAAGCTCGGCCACCCCGTTCCCGAGTCGAACTTCGTCTCCGAGCGGAAGAGCTCAGAGCCGCAGCCGGCGCAGCGATAGACCCCGGGATCGTGCTCGTCCCAGTACGCACCGGTGAACGCGCGCTCGGTGCCTTTGCGGCGCAGGATCTCGTATTGCTCGGGCCTCAGTCGGGACCGCCACTCCTCGTCGGTGAGCTGCACTTTGGTCTCCATGTCGCGAGAGTACCGTGCCCGTGTCAGAGAACGACGAGCGAGAGGGCGACGAACTGCGTGGCTGCGGCCGCGATCACGAGCAGATGGAAGACCTCGTGGAACCCGAGCGTCGAAGGAAACGGATTCGGCCACGTGACCGCGTACGCCAGCGCGCCCAGGCTGTAGAGGGCCCCTCCCACGATCACGAGCACCCCCGGGGCGACACCGAGCGCCGGGAAGAGCTGCGGAACGGCAACGACCCCGATCCATCCCACCGCGAGATAGGCGACAGCCGAGACCCACTTCGGAGCATCGATCCAGTACAGCTCGAGAAGGAGGCCGAGTGCGGCAGCGCACCACACCGTGACAAGAACGACTGCAGCCCAGGCGCCATCGAATGCAAGCAGCGCAAACGGGGTGTAGGTGCCTGCGATGAAGACGAAGATCATCGCATGGTCGAGCCGGCGCGCCCGGAGACGTGCCACGGCGCTTCGCCACGGAAACCGGTGGTAGAGCGCGCTCGATCCGAACATGGCCGCCAGCGCGGCCGCGTAGACCCAGACGGCGAGGCGCTCGACGTATCCGTCCGCGAGCACGACAAGCGCCGCGCCAGCAGCCACCGAGACGAAAAACGCGTACTGGTGGAAGATTCCACGCAGGCGCGGTACGACACTTCCGTCCATCGCAGGATTCTGCCAGCGCTGGCCTATGCCTGGGGGATCCGGGCCTCGAGCGCCGCGGCGAGAGATTCACGCACCGGCTCGAGCTCGACGCGGTCGAGGACGTCCTGGAAGAAGCCCCGCACGATCACCCGCTCGGCCTCGGCACGCGTCAATCCACGCGTCATGAGGTAGAAGAGCTGGTCCCGGTCGACCTGGCTGAGCGTCGCGCCGTGCGTGCAGCGAACATCGTTCGCCATGATCTCAAGGCCGGGGATCGAGTCAGCATGGGCTGTCTTGGAAAGCAGGAGGTTGCGGTTCTCCTGGTAGGCGTTGGTCTTCTGCGCTCCTTCCTCGACGCGGATCATTCCTCGCCAGACGACGCGGGCCGTGTCCCGGAGCGCACCCTTGAAGGCGAAGTCCGACGTCGTCGAGGGAGCGATGTGCTCCTGGAACGTGTCGTAGTCGAGATGCTGTGTCCCGTCCGCGAAGTAGGCGCCCGTGACTCGGGACGTCGCTCCGGGCCCCGCAAGGTCGTTCTGAATCCGCACCTTCCCCTTCGCAGAGCCGAAACCGCCCGCGACCCAGTCCAGCTCGGCGTCCCGCTCGACTCGCGCGTGGTGGGAGGCGAAATGCCACGTCCGGCGCGAGAGGTTCTGCACCGAGACGTACTCCACCTTTGCGGCCGCCTGCACCACTATCTCGACTGTGGCGTTCGAGTATCCCTCGAGATCGGCTGACGAGGAGGCGTACTCCTCGATGACCGCGAAGCGGCTTTCGGGCTCGGCGACTACGAGGAGGCGCCAGAAGAGCGATCCGCCCTCGGCGGAGTTGGCAATCCGAACGTAAAGCGGCTTCTCGACGACGACACCGCGTGGAACGTGCACCAGGAGCCCGTGCTTCCACATGGCCGCGTTGTGGGCCGCGAACTTCTCGTCCCAGCCGACGAGCGAGTACAGATGCTCGTGGTCGTCCGAGAGCGGCTCGAAGCGGATTCCGTCGGGTGCCCGCTCGATCTCGATCCCACCCTCGCCCACGTGAGCCAAGCCGGCGACCTCGACGTCGAACATGGAACCGGGCGCCGCGACCTCCGGGACGCCGTTCGCCGTCCACGCGTCGGGATCGAAGCCGGCGAGGTCGGTGAACCGCCAGTGCTCGTCCTTCGTCGTCGGGAGCGGGAGCGCCTGGTAGCGCTCGAGTGCCGAGTCGCGAGGGCCTTCCACTACAGCGCTCTCATGCGGTTGTTCCGCGCATCATGGGTGACCTCTGCCAGCCCGAGGGCTTCCAGGAGAGGCGGGACGTACATGCCGAAGCGGCCACGGTAGCCCTTCCGCAGCCCGTACCAGCCGCCGAGGGGGTTGTCAGCCGAGCGCGCCCAGGCCTCGACGGTCCCTTCCGCAGCAGGCTTCTGCTCGTCGGCGGCTCCCAGAGGCATCCAATCCCCGTGAGTCTCGAGCATCGCGTGCAGGTCGTCGATCGCGCGCAGGTCGTAGCTCAGCGTCGTCGACCCGACCTGACACACGAGCGCCGGCGGATCGCCGGTCTCGTCCCGGTACATCTGGAACTCGGACGACCCGGGAGGAGTCCTGAGCACCCAGGGGTCCTCCTTCGTCCCCGAGCCCTTCACGTCAGGAGCCATTCCCAGTTCCTCCCTTCTCGTCACGTCGGACCTTCGGCGCATAGCGCCGGTGGAGGATGAGCACGTTGCCGTCCGGATCCTTCACGAACCCCATGTGACAGACACCCGAGTCCTCGATCCCGATGACGGCGCCGCCGGCCGCGCGGACCTCCTCGACCGCCGCGGCGACGTCCTCGACGCGGAGCCCGACGCCGGCGCTGTTCGGAACGAACTCCTCACCCTCGGCTTCGGGGTTCCAGAACCCGAGGGTGACGTTCGGCGTTTCCACCTCGCCCTCGCTGAACTCGCTCTCGGGAAGACCGAGGACATCGCAGTACCAGGCGACCGCGCGTCCGACGTCACGCGTCGGGACCGACACGAAGTCCACCTGCTCGACCCTCATCAGGGTTGCCTCCCGTCCGGGAGCGGCGCGTAGCGCCGGTGAAGCATCAGCGCGTTTCCGTCAGGGCCCTTGAAGAACGCCATGTGGCAGACGCCGGTGTCGAGCGTCTCCCCGTCGAACATGACGCCCTCGGCTTCGAGCTCGGTACGCTCCGCCGCGACGTCCCGCACCCGGAGTGCAAGGCCGGCAGGGCTAGGTGCGAACGACTGGCCGATGCTCGCCGGATCGAAGATGTCGAGCGTCACGCTCGACGTCGATCAACCGACACCTCGGAGTCTGCTCGCAGACTCCGAGCTAGCCAACGGAGCCTTCCATCTGCAGCTGGATGAGGCGGTTCATCTCGACTGCGTACTCGAGCGGGAGCTCCTTCGTGATCGGCTCGACGAAGCCCGAGACGATCATCGCGCTCGCCTCCGCCTCCGAGAGACCGCGGCTCATGAGGTAGAAGAGCTGCTCCTCCCCGATCTTCGACACCGTCGCCTCGTGACCGAGATCGACGTCGTTCTCGTCCACCTGGATGTACGGGTACGTGTCGGAGCGGGACTCCTCGTCCAGGATGAGCGCGTCGCAGACGACCTTCGACTTCGAGCCGACTGCGCCCTTGGCCACCTGGAGCAGGCCGCGGTAGCCCGCGCGGCCCCCGTCCTTGGAGATCGACTTGGACGTGATGACCGAAGAGGTCCGTGGCGCGACGTGCACGACCTTGCCGCCCGCGTCCTGGTGCTGGCCCTTGCCCCCGAACGCGATCGAGAGCACCTCACCGTGGGCACCTTCGCCCATGAGCCATACGGCCGGGTACTTCATCGTCACCTTGGAGCCGAGGTTCCCGTCGACCCACTCCATCGTCGCTCCCTCGTAAGCCACGGCCCGCTTCGTCACCAGGTTGTAGACGTTGTTCGACCAGTTCTGGATCGTGGTGTACCGATGCCGCCCGCCGCGCTTGACGACGATCTCCACCACTGCCGAGTGCAGCGAGTCCGAAGAGTAGATCGGGGCCGTGCAGCCCTCGACGTAGTGCACGTAGGCGTCCTCGTCGACGATGATCAGCGTCCGCTCGAACTGGCCCATGTTCTCCGCGTTGATGCGGAAGTAGGCCTGGAGCGGCATCTCGATCTTCACGCCCGGCGGGACGTAGATGAAGGAGCCGCCGGACCACACGGCGGAGTTGAGGGCCGCGAACTTGTTGTCGTTCTGCGGGATGATCGTCCCGAAGTACTGCTTGACGAGGTCCTCGTGCTCGCGGAGCCCGGAGTCCATGTCGAGAAAGATCACTCCCAGCTTGGTGAGATCCTCGCGCAGCTTGTGATAGACGACCTCGGACTCGTACTGCGCTCCGACACCGGCGAGGTACTTCTTCTCGGCCTCCGGGATGCCGAGCTTGTCCCAGGTGTCCTTGATGTCGGACGGCAGGTCTTCCCAGGACTCCGCCTGCTTCTCGGTCGGCCTGATGTAGTAGAAGATGTTGTCGAAGTCGATTCCGGAGAGATCAGCGCCCCAGCTCGGCATCGGCCGCGCGAGGAAGTAGTCGAGGCTCTTGTGCCGGAAGGCTCGCATCCAGTCCGGCTCCGATTTGTGGTCCGAGATCGCGTCGATCAGCTCGTGCGAGAGCCCTCTCGACGACTTGAAGAAATAGTCCTTCTCGGAGTCCGCCCACCCGTACTCGTAGTCCGAGCGAATGCCGCGGACGACTTCGGTCTCGTGCGTGCTCATGAGTCACCTCCCACGCCTGCGGGCGCAAACGCCTCGTAGCCCTCGGCCTCGAGCGTGTTCGCGAGCTCCGGACCGCCCTCTGCGACGATCCGGCCGTCCATGAACACGTGCACGAAGTCTGGTTTCACATAGTTGAGGATACGCTGATAGTGCGTGATCAGGAGCGCGCCCATGTCGGGGCCGACGAGCGTGCTCACGCCTCCGGCCACGATTCGGAGCGCGTCGATGTCGAGCCCCGTGTCGGTCTCGTCGAGGATCGCGAGCCGGGGCTTCAACATCGCCAGCTGCAGCACCTCGATCCGCTTCCGCTCGCCGCCCGAGAACCCGTCGTTGACGTAGCGCGAGGCGAGCTCGCGCGAGACCTTGAGCTGCTCCATCGCCTCCATGAGCTCGGTGCGGAACTGCGGGATCGGGATGGGATCGTCCTCGCCCCCCGCACGCGCCTTGCGGATCGCATTCATGGCGCTCCGCAGGAAGTTCGTCACGGTGACTCCCGGAATCGCGTGTGGGTACTGGAATGCGAGGAACAGGCCCCGCTGGGCACGTTCGTCCGCTCCGAGCTGGGTCACGTCCTCGCCGTCGAAGAGGATCTGGCCCTCTGTCACCTCGTACGCCGGATGTCCCATGAGGGCATACGCGAGCGTGGACTTGCCCGAGCCGTTGGGGCCCATGACCGCGTGCATCTGGTTCCGGTCGACCGAGAGGTCGACGCCCTTCACGATCTCGGTGCCGTCCTCCAGGGCGACATGCAAATTTCTGATCTCGAGTAGTGCCATGAGAAAGAAGCGCCTCGTTTCAGCGGGAGAAGCAGGCTCGCTGCCCGCCCCACTGATGGTAGCCGGACCCGGTACCGCGTCGACCCGGTGGTATCGTGGGCTCATGCCCTTCGGGATCTCGATCTGGGAGCTCCTGATCTTGCTCGTCGTCCTGCTCCTCATCTTCGGGGCGAAGCGCTTGCCCGAGATGGGACGGTCGCTCGGCAAGGGGATGCGCGAGTTCAAGGACTCCGTGACCGGAGTCGAGGAGAAGATGACCGCGGAGCCCTCGCCTCCCGCCGAGCTCCCGTCCGCTCCCGCCGAGCCGGCCTCGCAACGCTCCGATAAGGAGACCGAGGCGGCGGAGCGGGAAACCGTCCGCTAGGAGACTCCTCGCCCCATGCTGCGCCGGTGGCTGCCGCGCCGCCTCCAACACGGTGAGGAGGCGACTCTCGTCGAGCACCTCGACGAGCTTCGCACCAGGCTTATCGTCGGGCTGCTCGCTTTCGTCCCTGCGTTTCTACTCACCTTCGCATTCCACGAGCACATCATCGAGTGGCTGAAAGGGCCACTTCCCGACGACAAGATGTTGGTGACGCTCGGCGTGACCGAGCCGTTCACGACGTCCGTCAAGGTGAGCCTCCTCGCCGCGCTCGCTCTGGCCCTTCCCGTCCTGCTCTGGCAGGTCTGGGCATTCCTCGCACCGGCGGTGCAACCCCACTTCCAGCGCGTCGTGTTCGTGTTCGTCATCCTCGCGACGGGGCTCTTCGCGACCGGCGTGGTCTTCATGTACTACGTCGTGCTTCCGCGGGCGCTCGACTTCCTGACCTCATACGACGACGAGCTCTACGACATCCAGATCCGGGCGAGCTACTACTACAGCTTCGCCGCACTCACGCTACTCGCCGGGGGACTCGCTTTCCTGATGCCGATCTTCGTGCTCGGACTCGTTCGTCTCCGGATCGTCACCGCCGACCGGCTGCGGAGCAATCGGCGAATTGCGTTCGTCTGCCTGCTCGTCTTCGCGATCCTCCTCCCGACCGTCGATCCCGTCTCACTCGCCTTCGAGGTCGTACCGCTCGTTCTCCTGTTCGAGCTCTCGATCTGGCTATCGGTGCTGCTCGAGCGCCGCTGGGAGCGCGCGTGGGAAGACGACTGGCTCGAGACAGAAAGCTCGGACCTCACGTGAGAATTCTCTCGGCCGACTGGGTGGTTCCCGTGGAGGGCCCACCGATCCGCGACGGTGCCGTGGCGCTCGAGAACGGCCGGATCGCGGCCGTGGGCCCGATCGCCGATCTCGGAGCTGGCGAGCACTTCGCCGACGCGGTCATCCTGCCGGGCTTCGTGAACGCGCACAGCCACCTCGAGTACGCGGTCTACGCGGGCTTCGGGGACGGGCTCTCATTCGGTCCCTGGATCGCACTGCACGTGGAGCGGAAGGCGAGGATCGACCTCGAGAACATGGAGGCGATCGCCCGGCTCGGCGCCGTCGAATGCCTGCGATCGGGGATCACCACCGTCGGCGACTGCAGCTTCAGTGGGGCGGCTGCGACCGCGTGCGCCGACCTGGGGCTCCGGGCATTCGTCTACGTCGAGGTCTTCGGAACGGACGAGTCTGCAATCCGGGAGAGGTTCGATCCCGCCCGCGAACGGCTGAGCGGGACGTTGCCCGAAAGCGTCCGCCTGGGCATTTCGCCGCATGCTCCCTACACCTGCACGCTCAACCTCTACCGGGCGTGCGGCGAGCTGGGGCTTCCGATCGCCACCCACCTCGCCGAGAGCGAGGCCGAGACCGAGTTCCTCAGGTCCGGCACGGGTAGCTGGCAGGAGTTCGCCGAGCTCTTGGTCCCTCCCCCGGGGACGACCGGAATCAGAGCGCTTGCCGACGCGGAGCTGCTCGGCCCACACGTACTCGCCGCGCACTGCGTCCAGGCGGACGACGAGGAGATCGCACTCCTGGCAGCCAACGACGTCGCCGTCGCCCACTGTCCCCGGTCGAACGCGCTCCTCGGCTGCGGGATCGCTCCGCTCACAGCGATACGCGATGCCGGAATCCGCGTCTGTATCGCGACCGACAGCCCCGCCTCGACCCCCTCGTTCGACATGTTCGACGAGATGCGAGCCGCGATCGCGGGCGCGCGCGCCCGGGAGCGACGCCCTGACGCGCTGCGTGCGTCGGAGGCGCTCGAGCTGGCCACACTCGGGGGCGCGCGGGCGCTCGGGCTCGAGGACGAGATCGGCTCGATCTCCGCCGGGAAGCAGGCCGATCTCACCGTCCTGTCGTTCTCGACGTCGCCGTTCCTCCCGTGGGAAGATCCCGTTACGGCGGCGGTGCTCGGAGGCTCGCCCGAGCACGTCGTCGCTACGCTCGTGTCCGGCGAAACCCGCTACCAGAAAGGAGGGAAGACATGGCCCGAGTTGATCGGCGCCGCTCGGCGCGCCCGCGGCCGGCTGCTGCCACACGCCGCCCCGACGTCGTGATCGAGGACACCATGTTCTTCCCCCGTCTTCGCCGACACGCGAAGTGGATGTTCCTCTTCCTAGCCATAGCCTTTGGCCTCGGGTTCGTCGGATTCGGCGTCGGGGCGGGCGGTATCGGAATCGGCGACGTCTTTCGCGGGAGCGCCGGGGGCTCGGGCGTTCCTTCGATCTCGGAGTCGGAGAAACGCATCGCCGAGAACCCGCGTGACGCGCAGGCGTTCCGCGATCTTGCAACCGCCCACCAGGCCGAGGGCAACACGGACGAGGCGATCCGGGCGCTCGAGAGCTTCATCGCGATTCGCGCACGTAACGTCGACGCCCTACGCGAGCTTGCCGGCCTCTACCTCGGGCAGGTGCAGGATGCACAGCGGCGCGCGCAGGAGGCTGACCTCCGAGCCGCCTATCTGGCCCCTGGCGTCAACGTCGCCGGCGTGATCTCGCTCGGGGGCAGACCGCTCGACGCGGATCCGATCACGAACGCCCTCCGAACCGAGCTCGAGCAGGAGATCTCCCTGGCGTCTTCCGAGGCCCAGCTGGCATCCGCCAAAGCCGTCGACATGTACAAGCGGATGACGGTCGCCCTACCCAACGACCCGAACGTTCAGCTCGAGCTTGCCCAGGCTGCGCAGGGAGCGGGAGACGCGGCTACGGCCATCGCCGCGTACGAGGCGTTCCTGAAGCTCGCGCCCGACGACCCCACGGCGGTCGAGGTTCGCCGGATCCTCAAGTTCTTGCGCGCCCAGTCCGCGACCACTGGTTAGACTCGGCCTCCGTGAGGGCCGCCGCATTCGTCGCCGGCGCCGTGTGGGTGGCCGCCCTGACGCTCGGGCTTGCGGGATGCGGAACCGGCGGCTACACGAGCGAGGGAAGCCAGGGTGCCGGGAAGCAGCTGTTCACACGGGCGTGCGGGCAGTGCCACACGCTCGCCGACGCGGGCACCGCGGGCACCATCGGGCCGAACCTCGACGACGCTTTCGCGCAAGCGCGGGCCGACGGTCTCGGGACGGACACGTTCACGCAGATCGTTCGCGACCAGATCTACTACCCGATCGAGTCCACCTCCACGGGGGCGCCGGGGATGCCTCCGGTGGACAAGACGCTTCCCGACTGCGCCGACGTCGAAGGTGGCGCCTTCTGCGTCGAGGACCAGCGGCAGGCAGCGAACGACATCGCCGTCTATGTTGCCGCGGTAGCCGGAACGGGCGTCACCGCGGAAAAACCGACCGACGGCAAGACGATCTTCACGCAGACCTGCGGCTCCTGTCACACCCTCGCCGACGCGGGCACCTCGGGAACGGTGGGGCCCAACCTCGATCAGTCCAAGCCCTCGAAGGATCTCGCCGTCGACCGGGTGACGAACGGAAGGGGCGCCATGCCCGCGTTCGAGGGCACGCTCGACGAAGGGCAGATCCAGGCCGTAGCGGACTACGTCGCCTCTGCGGCCGGGAAGTAGTCGCCGGCTAGCCGGGCAGTGCTACCTCAGCGCGGCTGCGCTTCGAGATCGACGACGACGTGGCTCACGGGCAGGTCGTAGCGCTCGCGAACGGCTTCGACGACGCCGCGCTCGAGCCAATTCGATTTCCCGGGCGGATGGGTCGAGACCACGATCTCGTCGGGACGAAACGAGCGGACTGCGTCCTCGATGGCGACGAGCGGGTCGACGTCCCCCACTTCACCGCGAGCCTCGACTCCGATCGAGCCGAGCCGCGACAGCGTCGCGGCAAGCCGCTTCTGGGCGGTGGCTCGCGCCGGGTCCTCGTCGGAGGTCCACGTCTTGAGGCGGGAGTTGAGCGCGGGGCTGACGACGTAGAACCTGGCCTTGCCGGCGAGCGCGAGCTCGCCGATCACGTTCATCAGCTCGTCACCACCGACTGTCTCGTTGGCGACGACGAGCACGCGCCGTTCGTCGGGCGGCCCGACATGCTCGACCTGCTCGCGCGGCGGAGTCGGGCCGCGCTGATGTAGATAGATCCACGCGGCCCCGGTTGCCAGGACGAGGAAGACCAGAAGTCCAAGCCAGGGCGCGATCCAGGATGCGCCCACGATGAGCGCAAAGGCGCCGATCGAGATCAGCAGAAAGCGAAAGGCGGCCGCCTCGCTGCGAAATGGGCTCTCCACGACCCTTCCTCAGATGAGGTAGACGACGGAGTAGACGACGATCCACATGACGTCGACGAAGTGCCAGTAGATCCCGGGGAGCTCGACACCGTGGTGGTGCTCGGGTGAGAAGTGCCCCCGGAATCCCCGGATGATCACCATCCCGAGCAGGGTGAGCCCGACGGCCACGTGGGCGCCGTGCAGGCCGGTCAGGCCGAAGAACACCGAGGCAAACGCGCCGTCGCCAGTGTTGAAGCCCACGTTCAGGTACTCGACCGCCTGCGTCAGCAGGAAGGCGAAGCCCATGAGAAAGGTGAGCACCATCCCGGCCAGGAAGGCAGGTCGATTGCCGCGCTTGATCGATTGGAGCGCCCAGTGCATGGTGAAGCTCGAGGTCACGAGGATCACGGTGTTGACACCGGCGACGAAGACCGGGAAGTGGTAGGGCTCGGGCGGCCACTCGCTGGGCGCCTCGGGGTTGACCACTCGAACGAAGAAGTAGGCCGTGAAGAACGAGCCGAACAACATCGCCTCTGAGGCGATGAAGAGGAACATGCCGAGGGTGCGCGAATCGACGCGAGAGCTCTTGTGGGCCTCGGGCGGGCCGTGGTGCTCGTGGATCGCCCCGGCATGCGTTGTCACACGCTCACCTCGGCGGCTGCCGGCTCCACGATGACGTGCTCCACGGGCAGACCGCTTTCGGAGCGGAGGCGACCCACGAGATCGCGCCGGAGCCACCCTGAGCGCTTGCCGGGAAAGGTGGAAACGATGATCTCGTCCATCCGCTCGTCGTGGATCGCCTGCATCGCGGCTGTGAACGGGTCGGGGTGCGCGATGTGCCCGTGAACGTCGATTCCTTCCGACCGGAGGGCCGACAGGGCCGTGCGGAGCCGTCGCTCTGCGTCGGGGTGCTCCGCCCGGCTCGGATCGCTCTGCGGAGAGACGATGAGGAAGCTCACGTTCCCCTCGCGCGCCCGCGTGCGAACGTGGTCGAGGAGTGGCTCGCCGAGGACGGTCTCGTTTGCCACGACGAGGACGTTCGCTCCCGAGCGCGACGCGACATCCGACACGACGTGCACGACGGGCCTGCCGCCTGCAACGCGCCGGATCTCCTCGACGAGGTTCTTTCGTAGCCAGCCGGACTTCGTCTCGGGGTGTGTCGAGACGATGATCTCGTCGACCTCCTCCGATGCGAGGACGTCTTTGACGGCTGCCAGAGGCTCGTCGTCGAAGACACCGCCGTGGGCCGGAATCCCCGCTTCACGAAACGCGGTGATCGTCCGGTCGAGCCTTCGGCCCGCTGCAGCGCGCCGCGAGTCCCGGTAGACGACGTACCCCTCGCGCGGCTGCGAAACCGGCGCGACCACCAGGACTCGAATCGGACCCTGGGCCGCGCGACGCTTCACCACATCGACAAGCTCCGTGCCCACGAGGGTCTCGTTCGCCACCACGAGCACCGCGGGGTCGGTCACGCGTGCACCTCCTGTGCCTCCTTGGCAGGGCTCATGACCGCGTGGCGCGCGCCGGGAACCCCGTACTCGTAAGGGCCCGCGACGACCTGCGGGATCTCGTCGAAGTTGAAGATCGGAGGCGGCGAGGAGACCTGCCACTCGAGCGTCTGCGCACGCCAGGGGTTCGAACCGGCGACCGGGCCCCGGGCCCAGCTCATCACCATGTTGTAGACGAAGACGACGAACGAGGCGCCGAGCACGAACGAGGCGACGGTGATGACGAAGTTCATGTCACCGAAGGCCTCGGAGTAGTCGGAGACGCGCCGCGGCATGCCGCGGAGCCCGACGTAGTGCATCGGGAAGAACGTGACGTTGAAGCTGATGAACGTCAGCCAGAAGTGCGTCTTCCCGAGACGTTCGTCGTACATGCGGCCGGTCATCTTCGGGAACCAGTAGTAGATGCCGGCGAAGATCGTGAACACCGAGCCGCCGAAGAGCACGTAGTGAATGTGCGCGACGATGAAGTACGTGTCCGAAGCGTGGATGTCGATCGGCACCGAGCCCAGGTAGATGCCGGAGAGGCCGCCGATGACGAACATGGTCACGAAGCCGAGCGCGAACAGCATCGGCGTCGTGAGATGGATACGCCCACGCCAGAGCGTTGCGATCCAGGAGAAGACCTTGATCCCGGTCGGGATCGCGATCAGCAGTGTGGTGATCATCATCGGCACACGGAGCCAGTCGGCCATGCCTGCGACGAACATGTGGTGCGCCCAGACGGAGAACCCGAGCACGAGGATCCCGACGAGCGATAAGGCCATCAGTCGGTAGCCGAAGATGGGCTTCCGGGACATCGACGAGATCACCTCGGAGACGATCCCGAACCCGGGCAGCATCATGATGTAGACGGCCGGGTGGCTGTAGAACCAGAAGATGTGCTGGTACCCGAGCACGTAGCCGCCGCCCTCGGGCGTGAAGAAGCTCGTGTGCATGATCCGGTCGAACATCACGAAGAACTGCGAGCCGGCGATGAATGGCGTCGCGAGAACGACGAGCAGTGACGTGGTGAAGTTCGCCCAGACGAGAAGCGGCATGCGCCAGAACGTCATGCCCGGTGCTCTCATCGTGATGATCGTGACGAGGAAGTTGAGGGCGGTCATGATGCTCGACGCCCCCGCCCACTGCACGCCCATGTTGAAGAAGGTCTGGCCGAGCGGCTGGCCCTCGGCGAGCGGCGCGTAGCCCGTCCAGCCGGCCCCGAACGCACCGCCGGGGGCGAGGAAGCTCGCGATGAACATGAGCCCGGCGATCGGCAGGAGCCAGAACGAGAGCGCGTTGAGTCGTGGGAAGGCCATGTCGGGCGCTCCGAGCATCAGCGGTACGGCGAAGTTCGCGACGCCCGCGAACGCCGGGATGACGAAGAGGAAGATCATCAACGTCGCGTGCACGGAGACGAGCCCGTTGAACGTCTGCGGGTCGACGAACTGCAGGCCAGGCTGAGCGAGCTCGGCGCGGAAGAACATCGCCATCAACCCGCCGGCGGTGAAGAAGAAGAAGGTCGTGACCAGGTACTGGATCCCGATCACCTTGTGGTCCGTATTGACCCGGAAATAGTCCTTCCACGTACGCGCGCCATGGCCCGAGTGGTCCTCCGGCCGCGTCGGCCGGCCTGAGATGTAGTGAAGCCAGTAGTCGAAGGATCCGATCCCGGCCAGGAAGCCGATCGGCGCCGCCACCATGCCCGCGGTCGCCAGGATGACCTCGGTGTTCCAGGCCGGGGTCCAACTCCACCACCACCGCAGCACGAGCACGAGCAGCGTGCAAAGTCCGAAGAAGAGACCGGCCATCCAGACCCCTCGCAGGAGCCCGGGGCCGAACACGAGCCGCCAGGTCGGCCCGTGCGGCGGCTCGAAGTGCTCTGGATACTCGTGCAGGTGGCCCGTGTCCGGGTGTGTCGCCGTCACGCCCGCTCCTCCTCGAGCCACCGGTCGAACTCAGCCTGCGTCACGACGCGCGCACTCGCCCGCATCGTCGCGTGTCCGAGCCCGCAGAGCTCGGTGCAGACGACCTCGAAGTCTCCGATCCGGTCGGGAGTGACGAGAATCTCGGTTTCGATTCCGGGCACGGCGTCCATCTTCTGGCCGAAGTTCGGTACCCAGAACGAATGAATCACATCCACGGCCGTCATCGTGAAGTGCGCCTCCTGGCCGACGGGTAGGACGAGCTCGCCCGTCTGAACGGGATCTCCGGTCTGCCGATTCTCGTAGTCGGTGTAGACGAACTTCCAGGCGAACTGCTGTCCGATCGCCTGAACCTCGAGCGGACGAGGACCGGCGTCACCGTTACGCGAGAGCACGATCGCGCTCACGACCCCGATGGCGATGACGAGCGCGGCCGGCACCGCAGTCCAGGCGATCTCGAGGCCCGTATGGCCGTGGATCGGAGGGCCGTCCGCGTCGTCGTCCAGGGGGACGCGCCACTTCCACACGGAGTAGACGATGACCGCGGCGACGAGGGCGAAGATCCCGATCGAGATCACCGTTGCGAACCAGTAGATCCCCTGGATCCGGTCGAACTCTTCCGAGGCCGACGTCGGCAGCCACTTGAAAAGGACGGCCACGAGGGTGGAGAGCACGGCGATCACAACCCCGATCGCGACAAGCTGGACGATCCCCTTGCGCACCGACGTCGAGCCTACTTCAAGCGCTCGCTATCGTGCCATGGGACCCGATTCCGCTTCGCCACCCCGTTTCCGTGCCCCTCGCAAAGCGTTCTCCCATCGTCCCCGCCGTCGCTGCATCGCTGGCGGCCGCTGTCGTCACGCTCGTCTCGTCGGAGGGTGGGGCGGCGCCTGCTCGAGCATCGCTCGACAGCGGCGGGCCCGTCGTGCTGGCGTTCGCCGGCGACATCCACTTCGAGGGAATCCTGTCGTCGAAGCTCGCCGCGGCACCGTCGCAGGTGCTCACTCCGATCAGGCCCGTTCTCGAGCGGGCCGACCTCGCCGTCGTCAACCTCGAGACTGCGGTCACCCAGCGCGGCAGCGCCCAGCCGAAGGAGTACGTCTTTCGTGCGCCCCCATCGGCGTTCGCAGCTCTCGAGGGCGCGGGCGCACACGTCGCGTCCATGGCGAACAACCACGGGATGGACTACGGCGAGACGGGGCTCCGCGACTCGCTCGCAGCGGCGAAGCGCTACCGCTTTCCCGTCATCGGAATCGGCCTCGACGGAAAGCGCGCATACGCGCCCCTCCGGCGAACGATCAGGGGGCAGCGAATCGCCGTCATCGGAGCGACGCAAGTGCTCGACGACCACCTGATCGACGCCTGGACGGCAGGGCCAGGCAAGCCGGGCCTCGCGTCCGCGAAAGAGGTTCCGCGGCTGCTCCAGGAAGTTCGTCGCGCGCGGAGAACGGCGGACACGGTCGTCGTCTTCCTCCACTGGGGCATCGAGCTCGAGCAATGCCCGACGCGGGACCAGCGAACGCTTGCGAAGCAGCTCGTGGCCGCCGGCGCCGACGTCATCGTCGGCGGACATGCTCACCGGCTGCTCGGCACGGGCCGGATGGATGGCGCGCTCGTCTCCTACGGGCTCGGCAATTTCGCCTGGTACGCGACGAGCGGGCCCTCGACCGAGACGGGTGTGCTCTTCGTCACGGTGAGCGGGCGCCGCATCGAGGACTACCGGTTCGAGCCGGCCCGGATCGTCGACGGCGTTCCCCGACCGCTCGCAGACGCCGGCCGCCGTAGCGAGCTCGACTCCTGGCGCTCGCTGCGGGGCTGCACAGGGTTGAAGCCGTAGGAGCAGGGCTACACTTGGCCGACCCGGGCCGTTAGCTCAGCTGGTAGAGCAGGGGACTCTTAATCCCAAGGTCGAAGGTTCGAATCCTTCACGGCCCATGCCGAAAAGCCCTGTAAATAGGCTTTTCCTCAGACGTCGCATAGCGGTGGGTTACGTAGTGGTGACTTCGTCTGTAACCCGCGCGTGACCGTCACTCGGGCTGGCTCGTGTCACGGCGAGGTGCTTCCGTTCGCGGCTCCTCCGCGGCGCGCTCAGCCGTGTACCGCTCCTCGTACTCGCGTTCCCGCTCGGCCCCGACACGCTCCTGCTCACTCGAGCGCTCTGCGTCCTCGCGCCATTGCTCTCCCTGTTTGCGCTCACGCTCGCGCCCGGCTCTGTACTGGTGGTAGCTGTCCGGGTCCGTGGACTTCCACCGCGTGCGCACGTAGTTGCCGATGTTCCAGAGCGTGTCCCGCACACCCATTCTGGCTCCTAGAATGAATCCCGCAGGCACGATAGCGAAGCACATCGCAAGCAGAGCCTGCGATCGAGTGGAGAGCAAGAGTTGGCCGTCGCCCCCGGAGGTCGTCGTGAGCAAGAGTGCCGACAAGCCGAAGAAGCAAGTGAAGAAGAAGCCGCAGAGGACGCTCAAGGAGCGCCGCAGCGAGAAACGCGCAGCCAAGAAGTTCGGCTCTGGCTCCTTTCTCCGGCCAGACGAATAAGGGTTCGACTGGGGTTCGTCGTTTAGCCTCCGGGAGGAATTCCGAGTCCATCGGAGGTGGAGCGATGCAGGGCAGAAGAGTCTGGGAGATCGGCGGTTTCATCTCGGGCGCGGTGCTGGTGGTGTTCGGCGCCGTCGCTCTGTATATGGGGATCAGCGGGTATCAGACGGTCGGCGACGAGCTCAGCAAGGAGTACATCGTCGGCGGCTCGGACATGGCGCCTGCCGAGATCCAGAAGGCGGCCAGCGAGGCCGGGCTTCCGGCGACCATCGAGCTGCCGACGTGCGACGTCGTCGATGAACCGATCGACACCGGAACCGAGGCACGCTGCTTCGCTCAGTACATGCGCGTCCACGCGCTCGAAGCGTCAGGCGGCCTCAGCTACGCGCAGATGGGGCGCTTTCAGTCGGCCGCGAAACCCGACGATCCGGCGGGCACGAGCGACGAGGCGGCCGCCGCGAAGGACGAGAGCGGCAAACCGATCCCGAACGGAGCCAGGACTATCTGGATCACCGAGACTGCCCTGGCGACCGGGCTGAACGTCTCCTACATGGCCGAGCAGATCTCGATCTTCGGCATCGTCGTCGGCGTGGCGCTGATCCTGACGGGAATCGGCCTCGTGATCCTCGCGTTCGCGGTCTTTCGGCCGGTACGACCGTAGGAAGCAGGCGCTCGGCACCTAAACGCGGGCCAATTTGTGCGCGAGTGAAATGCGAGATTTCGTTTCGGGGGGCCCCAATCTCGTGGGAAAAGGGGGCCCCCACTTCTCGAAAGGGCGGGCGAGCGGCGAGCGTCGAGTGAGGGGCCCGGCCCAAGCCGGGCCCTCCATCCGTACGTGGTGCGGTCGGGCTACGCGGCGACCGGGACGCGGTCGCTGTGAGCGACGAGCTTGCCGCTCGTGATCTTGGGCTCGTTGGGGATGATCGTGTCGAGTTTCTCGTCGCGGATCCAGGTTGCGACGATCTTCGTCGACTCCATGCCCTGCTCAGGAGTCTCGAAGAGACTCAGCGAGCTGAAGACGCCGTTGGAAGCCTCGACGAGGAAGTAGCCGGCGAAGCCGGGCAGCTTCTCGAGCTTCGGCATCAGGGTCTCGTTGACCTTCGTGGTCAACTCGGCCGAGCGATTCTGGTCCACACCGTCGTAACGGCGGATGGTTGCATGCATGTGCTGCTCCTTGTGTTCCGATCAGGGCAGGAGAGTCCGAACGAACTCCCTGCTGCGCTCAGGCCGGATGTGACAGTCGAAGAGGAAGTGCTAGAGCCTCGGCGGCTTCAAAGACTTAGCCAACGCGCTTGGGCCAGTATAGCTGCGATTTCCCGCCGCCGCCGTCCTTCCCGATATCCGGGGGGAGACATCGGCGCTCGACGAGACGGAGAGCTAGCTCGTTAGCCCGGCGGTTGTCCACGCGGAGCGAGCAGACCCCGGGAGACATTCGCTGCGGCTATCCCCCGGCCGGGCGATCGCACCCGGCGGTACCGGGAACCAAGGTGTGACCGCACGTTCCGCTCGTCCGAGAGAGGAGATGGAGATGCGGCAAGCCGCACGCATGACCGCCATGCTCACAGCCTGTAGCGCCCTCGGTATCGGCCTCGTTGCCGCCGCCCAAGGGGGGCAGGAAGATCAATTCCCACCGCCCGGCCACAAGGCGACGATCTGCCACGGCACGGCGTCCGAGACAAACCCGTACGTTCTGATCACGGTCGACGAGCACGCGCTCAAGGCGCACTTCGGCCCTGACGGTTCTGGAGGCGAGAGCGGGCACGGTTTCCAGAATGCGCCCGACGTGTTCCCCGACGAGTTCGGGAACTGCCCTGACACGTCCGAGCCCCCGCCGAGTTAGCCCGGCAGCGGAGACTGAGACGGGCGGCTTTGCCGCACGTCCAAATCGAGGTGAACGGCCGCGGCAGGCGGCCGTTCACCGCTGTACAACCGTGTCGCCGTTCCTACACCCTGACGAGATCTGTACAGGTCAACGGAGCGAGTCAGGACGTAGCCCGGGGCGGCTAGCCGAAAAGGGCGGGGTTCTACTCGATCACTCGCACGAGCGATCGCAATCCGTGGCGCCCGAAGCAAGAGTGTGACCTCCCTTCCGTTCGAGGAGAGAGAGGAGTAGTACATGCGGCGAGTCTTGCGTCTGGCTGCCCTGATCACAGCCTGTAGCGCCCTAGGCGTCGGCTTCGTAGTCGCGGCCCAAGCGGGCAACCCTAACCCACCCGGCCACGGCGGAACGCCCCCGGGTCAGGAGCCCTGCTCCCACGGCTTGGGTGACTTGAACGGCAATGCCGGGCCGTGCAAGCCCGACCCCCAGCCTGACCGGGGCAAGGACTGCGAGGCGCACGGGAAGGTAGGAGGCAAGAATGAGGATCACTGTGCCGCCGGCGGAGCAGGCGACGGCGGCGGAGAGGACAACGGAGGCTGGATAGGCTAGTCCGCCCTCGTAGGATGAAGGCGCGGCTCTGCCGATGCCTGATCGAAGCGAACGGCCGCATGAAGCGGCCGTTCGTCGTTGGAGGCGTCAGATCATGCCGTCGCGCCACCAGCCGCGTAGACGAGGGAGGCCAGCTCCTGCTACGGGAGGAGATCCGGAACCGGCGGCGGGTCCGGGAGAGCAGGAGGCGGAAGGTCGACCGGTGGCAACTCCGGAGCGGGAACGGACGGAGGCTCGGTCACCGCGGGAAGGACATCAGCCGGAAGCGGAGGCAGCTCCGGCAGAGGTGGCGCCTCTGGTAGCGGCGGGAGGTCGAGGAGAGGCGGGAGCTCGAGTAGGGGAGGCAGCTCCGGCAGCGGCGGAGGAACGGGCACGACGCCCGGCAAGCCTGCGAGGTCGGACTTCGTCCCCGGGGAGACGAGCCCCTCGGGCTGAGAGGCGGGATCCGCGGCCTCGTGCGGCATGCTCGCCGGAGAGCCGTCGCCCGGCGGGCTCGTCTGCGTCGGCCCTTCGCCTGCCACACCCGAGGCCGACGTACCGAGCGAGCCCGCCCTTCCGGTGCTTGCCACCGCCCCGGGACCAGGGATCGACACAGAGGTGGAACCGGGCCCTGCCTGCGTGGGCGACCCAGTTCGGTTCACCTGCTCGGTTCCACGCGACTCCCCGTTCGTGGGGCTCCGGCGACTGTCGATG
Organism: uncultured Actinomycetes bacterium; assembly: GCA_963761485.1. Classification (GTDB taxonomy): domain Bacteria; phylum Actinomycetota; class Thermoleophilia; order Gaiellales; family Gaiellaceae; genus GMQP-bins7. The sequence goes on from CAVXGP010000005.1 coordinate 280,884, forward strand.
GCTCTCTCGACGGTTGCTCCACCCACAGCGACAGCGGCCACCATCGTGGCCGCAGCGACGGTCTTCGCTGCGACGCTCCCGCCGAACAGCGCCTTGATGTGCGACCGAGCCTCGTAGACGAGCGCAACCACGCCGAGGGCTGCCTGCTGGGGCAGAGCCGTCAGCGCATGCGCCAGGGACCGCCGGGCGCGGGTGAGGAGGGCGTAGGTGGCGGGCTGACTCATCCCGAGCTGCCCGGCGACCTCGCGGGACGACAGGCCGTGCCACTCGCGGAGCACCAGCGCGCGCTGCTGCGTCTCCGGGATCGACGCAAGTGCATCTTTGAGCCCGACGAGAAGCTCCTCGTCGTCTCCCTTCGAGGGGCCGGCGATCGCGTCGAGCTCGGCGTCGCTGCGCAATCGGTTCCGCCGGAAGGTCGTCCGCTGCTGCCACCGGCAGACGTTCTTGGCGATCGCGAACAGCCAGGCGGTCTCCGACTCGGGTACGACGCCCCGCTGCACGGCACGGTGCGCGCAGAGGAAGGTCATCTGTACCGCGTCTTCCGCATCGGCGGAAGAGCCGAGGCGACGGAGGCAGAAGCCGTAGATCCGGTCGGAGTACTCCTCGAACAGCCTGCCGACGGAGACCGTCGGGTCCCCGCTTGGATTGGGCGTCGTCCGCAGTTGCAGTGAGCTCACGGAATGTCCTCCGAGACGTCGTTCTCTGTATAGAAGACGCGCACCGCCCTAGCCCATCACTCCCCCGGGTGCACCCGCCCCTCGAACGAGTGATCTTGCGGCAGCCGGCGCACGATTGGGGCCCTTTCGGCTTCTGAGCGGACAACAGCATTCGGCTACAGCCGGAAGGAGAATCGTGATGTCACGCAACATGCAGGCGGTCGGGCCGACAGCAGCGATCGCCAGAGGCTGGCCTTCGATGGCAGTCGCTTCGGCGGGGATCCGGCGATCGTCGAGAGCACTCGGACGTGCCAGCGCCGGAACCTCGACCGTCCTCAACCTCGTCACGGCGGACTCCGCCACCGAGGACGCCCAGCAGGTCGAGGACCCCAGAGAGTTCACGGCCGTCGCTCGCCTCGAGGGACAGATCGTCATCACGATCTACCCCAAAGGCAACGGTCAGCCGCTCACGCTCACCCTGCCGGTGACGGCCAGTCTCCCTCGGGGGGGACGGGACCTCCTTGCCGGGACCGTCGAAGAGTGACGAGGTTCGGCCTGACCCGTCGCGAGGTGGCGCTGGTCGCAGGAGTGCTCCTGCTGCCGATTCCACTCCTCGCTGCGACAGGCCTCAACGTGCCGCTGCCCGGGGTCGTGGAACGCGCGGTTGCGTCGCTCCTTCCCGGAGCCATCGGTGCAAACGAGCCCGGAGCGTCTGCGGTCGTTCCGGGCTCCAACGCGCCGGCGAGGGCCGCGTCGCCGGCGTACTCACCTTCGGCTTCCGCCACGTCCCCTCGGGGTCGAGGAACTGCAAGTGGAGCCGCCAGCGACCTGGCGCGTACGAAGGTCGGCGGCCCGATCGGGGTCAACGCTCCGGGCATCGGCGACTCGCCTCCAGACGGCGGCACTCCGTCAGGCGACGACCCGGGGGCCGGAGCAGACCCCGTTCCCGAAAGGGCGACTCCGGCTCCCTCGCTACCGCTGCCCGACCCCGTCCCCACAGCTCCCGTCCTCGTCCCGGACGACGCGGTGCCGGAGGACATCGTGCCCGAGGAGCTTCCGATCGACGTCTCTGTGGGCGAGGACGGTGTCGCGATAGGCACCGACTCCGGCGCACCCGTCGACGTGACGACGGAGGACGGCCCCGGCGTCGGCGTCGTGACACCGCCGCTTCCCTCCGTCCCTCCCCTCTCGCTCCCGTAGACGATGCCTGAGTTGCGCTCACGCCCGAGCCGGGCATCGGCCAGCGAGCGGCCACCGCGCCTCGTCCTGCTCTTTGCGGTCTTCACTGCGCTCGGGCTGGCGCTGGCAGGCGCCGTGATCGTGCTCGTCGTCCGCCAAGCCGACCTCGTGCAGGCCCAACGTCAGGCGATCAGCCGCGCCCGCCTCGCCGTCGAGTCGGTGCTCGAGCACGAGCTCCGCGCCGCGGACGTGGCGGGCCCGATGCCGGCGGCGCGCAGGCGAGCCCTGGACCGGCTGTCCGGAACGAGGGTGCTGGTCGAAGGGATCCAGGATTTCAGCATCTACAGCGCCGACGGCCGCGTCACCTACTCGACGGAGCCGAAGCTGGTCGGGAGGCGCCTTCCCGCGAGCCATGTACGCGAGGCACTCGCGGGGACGGTGGTCTCCGAGGTCGGATCGTCCCTCGGCGATGCGCACAAGGTTCTCCGCACATTCGCACCCGTTGTGCTCGGCCCCCAACACACCACGGGCGTGGTCGCTCTCGAGCAGGACTACGCCCCGATCGAAGCGGCCGCGCGAGGCTCGGCCTGGCTGATCGCGGGCGTCCTCGAGGCGCTGCTCGTGATCCTCGCAGCGATCTTCGTCCCCGTGCTCGCACGGGTGTCGAGCCGGATCCGCCGCCACGTCCGCGAGCTCGACCACGTCGCGACGCACGACGAGCTGACCCGTCTGCCGAACCGCGTGGGCTTCCGCCGCTCCGTCGAGGAGGTGCTGGCGTCTCGAGAGCCGAGGGGTGCGCTTCTGCTGATCGACCTCGACGGCTTCTCCAGGATCAACGAGGTTCTCGGCTACAGCAGCGGGGACGCACTGCTCTCGCAGGTCGCTGACCGGCTACGACGCAAGCTCGCCGACTGCGAAGCATTCGCCCGCCTCGGGGAGGACGAGTTCGGTGTCCTCCTCGTCGACGACGGCCAGACGGAGATCGCCAACGTCGCCGCACGCGTCGAGAGATCGCTCGCCAGGCCGTTTCTCGTCGACGGCGTCCGCATCGCGGTGGACGTGCACATCGGCTCGGCGCTTCTGGGAGAGCACGGAGCAGACTTTGCAACCGTCCTTCGGCATGCCGGTATGGCTTTGTCCATGGCGAAGACGGAGGGACAGGACAACGTGCAGGTCTACGACCTCGGGAGCGAGGCTGTCGATGTCTCGCGCCTCGCGCTGACCGCCGAGCTACGTGAGGCACTCGATCACGGGCAGCTGCTCCTCTACTACCAACCGCTCGTCGACCTCGCGACCCGGACCGTGCGCGGAGTCGAGGCGCTCTTGCGCTGGCAGCATCCGGAGAAGGGGTTCTTGACCGCCGGCGAGTTCATCACGGAAGCGGAGCGAAGCGGGCTTGCGCGCGAGATTCGGAGCTTCGTGCTCGAGACCTCCGCCCGCCAGTGGCAGGAATGGAGCGCTCAGGGCCTCGAGCTCGAGCTCGCGGTGAATCTCGGCACCGTCGACATGCTCGATGCGTCGCTCCCCGACGAGATCGCGGGCCTCCTCGACCGCTACGACATTCCTCCGTGGAACCTGACTCTCGAGATCACCGAGCGAACGTTGATAGGAGACGAGCGCCGCACGAGTCAGGTCGTCGAGCGCCTGAGAGCCATCGGGGTGCGGCTTGCGATCGACGACCTCGGAACCGGACAATCGTCGTTGGCGAGCTTGAAGCGCTTCCCCGTCGACCGGGTCAAGCTCGACCGGAGCCTCCTGGCGGGCGCGCCCGGCGACCCTCCTGCCGAGGCGATCGTCTCGAGCTGCGTGGAGATCGCCCATGCAATCGGAGCGACCGTGGTGGCGGAAGGCGTCGAGACTCACGATCAGTGGATGTTCGCGTCCAGCGTCGGCTGCGACGCCGCTCAGGGGTATCTGATCGGCCGGCCCATGCCAGGCGCCCAGCTCGTGAAGCTTCTGGAGGCGGCGCCGCTCGTCTCACGCGCGGCCTGAGGCATTCGCAGCTCACCGGAGCGCCGAAGGATGAGCAATACCGCAAGCACCGCGGCTGCGAAGCAGCCGCGCTTTGGCGATTTCGCGCGGATGGAATCTGCACTCGCAGATTCCCCTGCGCACAAACGTAGGGTATGGCGCGGTGAAGATCGTTTCCGTCGTCGGCAACCGCCCACAGTTCATCAAGTCTGCGCCGCTCTCCCTCGCCCTCCGTGAGGCGGGGATCGAGGAGGTCGTGCTCCATACCGGCCAGCATTACGACCGTGAGCTCTCGCAGGTGTTCTTCGACGAGCTCGGCCTCCGGGAGCCGCAGTACCACCTCGACCTCCGCACCGCCGACCCGTCGGCGATGGAGCCGGCCATCTCCGAGAAGGTGCGCGCCGAGTCGCCCGACCTCGTCCTCGTCTACGGGGACACCAACTCGACGCTGGCAGGAGCACGAGCTTCGGTCGCAGCTTCAATCCCCCTCGCTCACGTCGAAGCCGGACTACGAAGCGGAGACCTCTCGATGCCCGAGGAGCACACACGCATCGAGGTCGACCGCATCGCCTGGCTTCTCTTCTGCCCGGACGACCGCTCGCGTACCACGCTCGGGAAGGAGGGCGTTCTGGGGCGGATCTTCGTCGTCGGCGACGTGATGGCGGACGCGAGCCTCCGTTTCGCGCCGATCGCCAGGGCACGCCGTCCGATCCCATACGAGGCCGGGAGCTACGTCGTCGCCACCGTTCACCGGCAGGCGAATGTCCAGCCGCCACGTCTCGCGAGAATCGTGGAAGGGCTGAATCGAATCCGAGAGCAGGTCGTCTTTCCGGCACATCCGCGGACGCGCGCTCAGCTCGCGCGGGATGGGCTCGAGCTCGAGCCGCACATTCGCCTCGTCGAGCCGCTCAGCTACCTCGAGCTCGCCGCGCTTGCCTCTCAGGCGCGCGTCGTCATCACCGACTCCGGGGGCCTGCAGAAAGAGGCGTACTGGTACGGCGTCCCGTGTGTGACGCTCCGGCCCTCGACGGAGTGGGTCGACACCGTGGTATCAGGAGCAAACGTGCTCGTGGACGACGACCCGCGTGCTCTCGCCGTCGCGGTCGCAGATGCGGTCATGCCGGAGAAACGCCCGGTCCTCTACGGGGACGGTCACGCCTCGGAGCGGATCACCCAGGTGCTGCTCGCTACGATCCCCGGCCGATGAAGCGGGACGTCGCCATCGTCGGCGCCGGCTACGTGGGCCTGCCTCTCGCGCAGGTCTTCGCGGAGGCGGGCAAGCGAGTCGTGCTGGTGGATATCGACGCCGAGCGCGTCGCACGGCTGAATCGAGGCGACAGCTACGTCGAGGACGTCCCCTCGGAAAGGTTGAAACCCCTGATCGATGACGGCCGCCTGGCCGCGACGACTGACTACGACGCGCTGCGGGATGCGGATGCCATCCTGATTGCGCTTCCGACACCGCTCTCCCGGCAGCGCGAGCCGGACCTGGCGATTCTGCTCAGAGCCTCGGCGGACATCGCCGAGCGACTCCGCCCGGGTCACCTCGTGGTCCTCGAGTCGACGACGTATCCAGGCACGACCCGCGAACAAGTTCGGCCGGTCCTCGAGGCCGGAAGCGGGCTCGAGGCCGGAGCCGACTTCCATCTGGCGTTCTCGCCCGAACGGGTCGACCCCGGACGTGGCGACTGGACGACCCGAAACGTCCCCAAGGTGGTCGGCGGAGTCGACGACGCTTCGACCGAGGCCGCGGCCGCGCTCTACGCCTCCGCGATCGACAAGATCCACTTGGTCTCGTCACCTGAGGCGGCCGAGCTCACGAAGCTGCTGGAAAACATCTTCCGCTCGGTCAACATCGCCCTCGTCAACGAGCTGGCGCAGCTCTGCGACCGGATGGGAATCGACGTCTGGGAGGTGATCGAGGCCGCCGCCACCAAGCCGTTCGGCTTCATGTCCTTCAAGCCAGGACCGGGCCTCGGCGGGCACTGCATCCCGATCGACCCCTTCTACCTCACCTGGAAGGCGCGGGAGTTCGGCTTCTACACCGAGTTCATCGAGCTCGCCGGGAAGGTGAACGAGTCGATGCCGTACTTCTGTCGCTCGCTGGTCTCCCAGGCCCTCAACCACGCCCGGCAACGGTCGCTGAAGGGATCGCGGATTCTCGTCCTCGGCGTCGCGTACAAGCCGGACATCTCGGACATGCGCGAGTCGCCCGCAGTGAAGCTGATCGCGCTGCTGCAGAACGCTGGCGCCGAGGTCGCCTACCACGATCCACACGTGCCTTCGTTCGCGGAGAACGGGCTCGTGATGAGCTCTGCACCCCTCGAGCCGGGGTCGTACGACTGCATCGTGATCGTGACCAACCACTCCTCGATCGACTACGACCGGCTGGTGGACGAGGCGGTGCTCGTGGTCGACCTGCGCAACGCGACAGGCGCGAACGGGAGACACTCGGACAAGGTCTGGAAGCTATGACCGTCACGGTAGGCGTAGCCGGTCTGGGGCACTGGGGACCCAATCTCGCGCGCAACTTCGCCGAGGTCGCCGACCTCTCGTGGCTCTGCGACTCCGATTCCGAGAAGAGCGCCGCCGGATCGCGCTACCCACAGGCTCGCTGGACGGACAGCTTCGACGAGATGCTCGAGGACCCCGAGCTCGACGCCGTCGTCGTCGCCACCCCAGTTCCGACCCACTACGAGCTGGCTCACCGAGCGCTCGTCGCGGGAAAGCACGTCCTCGTCGAGAAGCCACCCGCAATGCGCGGGGAGGAGATGGACGAGCTCGTCGCGCTCGCGGAGAGCCGGGACCTCGTGCTCATGCCCGGCCACTTGCTCCTGTATCACCCGGGCGTCCAGAAGCTGAAGCAGATGATCGACGCTGGGGAGCTGGGCGTCGTGCTCTGCGTCTACGGCAATCGCCAGAACCTCGGGATCATCCGCTCGAACGAGAATGCCCTCCTGTCGCTCGGCGTCCACGATCTCTCGGTGATCCTCCACCTCCTCGACGAAGAGCCCGAGCAGGCCGACGCCTTCGGTCGCGACTTCCTCACAGAGGGCGTCGAGGACGTCGTCTTCTGCTACCTCCGCTTTCCGTCCGGCAAGATCGCGCACATGCACCTCTCGTGGCTCGACCCTCACAAGATGCGGAGGATGACCGTCGTCGGCACGGAGAAGATGGTGGTCTTCGACGACATGGAGCTCGAGCGCAAGGTGACCGTCTACGAGAAGGCACCCTGGAAGCCGTCCGACCGCTACGGCGAGTGGCAGACCCGTACCGGCGACATCTCGAGCCCGCGCATCGCCAGCGACGAGCCGCTCAAGCTCGAATGTCTCGAGTTCCTGCGGCTCGTGTCGGGCGACGGGGACCGTCGCAAGGTAGCCGAGGACGGTGCTCGCGTCGTTCGTGCGCTCGACCTGCTCTCGAGCTCCCTCGAAGGCGTCAGGCGCTGACGCCGCGAGTGTGAGCGCCCAGGTCCATCCGACGGCAACCGTCCATCCCGGGACCGTCCTCGGCGAGGGCGTACAGATCCTGGAGAACGCCGTCGTCGGTAAACAGCCGACACTCTCGCCGCGCTCGACGGCGAAGCGGGACCCCATGCCGCCGGCGGAGATCGGGGAGGGCTCGATCGTCTCGACCGGCGCGATCGTCTTCGCCGGCTCCCGGATCGGCGCCCGCGTGATCCTGGGCGATCAGTCGTGCGTGCGCGAGCGCGTGACCGTCGGAGACGACGTCGTCCTCGGTCGAGGCTCCCTGGTCGAGAACGACACGACCATCGGAGCGCTGACGCGGATCCAGGCGGACGCCTACATCACCGCCTACTCGACGCTCGAGGAGCACGTGTTCATCGCGCCGTGCGTGGTCACGACGAACGACAACTTCATGGGCCGTACCGACCGTCGGCACGAGCTCGTGAAGGGCCCGACCATCCGGCGCGGCGCGCGCATTGGAGGCGGCGCCGTCCTCTGCCCTGGAATCGTGGTCGGGGAGGAGGCGTTCGTCGGCGCCGGCGCGGTCGTGACCAGCGACGTACCGCCTCGGGTCATCGTCGTCGGAAACCCGGCGCGCGTCCTTCGCGACGTGCCCGCTGACGAGCTCCTGTAGACGGGGGTCGCAGGGTCTGACCCGACTCGGTCTCCCCCTCAGCTCTTGACGATCGCCAGGCGGTAGCTCGTGCTTCCCGGGCTCGACATCCGCACGTGCACGAAGTACACGCCGGACGCCGGAGCGCGGTAGGAGAAGTACTCGCGGGCGCCGGCTCGAGTCGAGACCTTGGCCCGGAAGCGTGCGTTGATCACACCGTCGATCGCTCGGGCCGACGGGAGCCAGAGGGCGAGGCTCAGATCCGAGCTCGAGTCTGACCCGGTGAGCCCTACGTACATGCGCTGGCGCAGCCGCAGGCGAACCGCATAGACGTCGTCTTGGTCGTCCCAGAAGTCGGCGGTCGCGTTGATCCGGCGGTTGGAGCCCGAGAGGTCGTATGCCCGTGCCCCGGCATCGTCGTTCGCCTCGTACCGATCGCGTGGCGGCGGGAGCTCACCGAGCGCGGCGATCGCGGCCGCGACATCCAACCTCCCCCAGCCCGACAGCGCATCGCGGCCGATCGCGCAGGCCGTGCACCCGGACACCGCGCTGAGATCGACCGCAGTGCGCTCCAGGATGGCGGTCACCTGCTCGGGCCAGAGCGTGGGCTGGAGGCTCAGCAGGACCGCCGCAGCTGCGCTGGCCTGCGGAGCGGCAAAGGACGTTCCCTGTGCCTCCCGGTAGTCGTCGGGCCCGCAGCTCGAGTACCCCTGCTCACTGCAGGTCGGGTATCGCGCCGTCAACGGCCTCGGGAAGATCGAGAGGATCTGCTCACCCGGAGCCGCAAGATCGTTGTAGATGCGGTCGCGGTTCGAGAACTTGGGAACCGCGCCGCTTTCCGTCGTGGCACTGACGCCGAGAACATGGGGCAGCGCAGCGGGGTAGCTCGCGTACCGCCACGGGCTGGTGGGCGCCTGGTCGCCGTTTCCGACTGCTGCGACCACGACGACGCCGTTCGAGACGGCGTACGAGACGGCGTCCGCCTCGAGCCGCGAGTAGCTGTCCCGGCTCGGATCGATCGGATCGCGAACGCCGCCCAGGCTCATGTTGATCACCCTGGCGCCGGAATCGACGGCCCAGCGAATCGCCCGAGCCTCGGACTCCACCGAGATCGCCCGTGACTTGGATACCACCTTGGCGACGAGCAGCTCGGCGGATGGGGCAAGACCCGCGATGCCGATGTTGTTTCCGACCACGGCGGCAATGAGGCCGGCCACGAACGTCCCGTGCCCGAGCGTGTCCTCGCGCGGGGATCCACCGACGAAGCTCTTCGCGTCGAGGATCTTCCCCGCCAGCTCCGGGTGCGTCGAGTCCACGCCGGAGTCGATGACCGCAACGGGAACCTGCTCCAGCGCCGGCAGCGTGAGCCAGGGCTCGTAGAAGCGGCTCTGTGTCAAGTACCACTGCTTCGAGACGAGAGGGTCTGTGGGCGTGAGCGCGAGACGTCGCGAGACGACCGGCTCGACGTAGCGAATCCCGTGGATGCCCGCGAGCGAAACGCCCCCCGGAAGCTCGACGACGAGCGCACGAATCGGTGCGAGGCTCTCCGGGCGAGCGCCGGTGTGGCGCTCGATCCGTGCGGCCACCGTGTCCGCGTCAGCCCCCCGGCTCAAGCCCACCGCGAAGCGGGCTGCATCTGCAGTGCCCGGCAGCGCGATGCCCGCCACGAAGGCGACGGCCAGAACAACCCCGCGCCGCATCAGCTCACTGTAAGCACCGGTGCGACCCCGGTGGCAAACCCGCTCGTGGCCGCAACACGTGCCCGGTAGCTCCCCGGGACAACCGCGAACACCGCTCTGAAGACGCCGGTGTCCTCGACGATCGCTTTGCCCACGGAGACCCACTCGGATCCGTCCCTCCGCTCGATGGTGACCGCCGCCCCCGGAAGTCGCGGGCGGACGGTCCCGGTCAGCGCACCCGGCTCGGCCGGCTGTAGAAGACGGACGAGGGGTGCGACCTGAAGGAGCAGTGTCGGCGACGCCGCCTCCTTCACCTCGATCCGGTAGCGGGTGGTCTTGCTCGGCTTGACGACGAGGGACGCAAGACCGCTCGTATCACGATGGAGCTCGCCGACCGTGGACCAGGAGGAGCCGTCCGGCGATGACGACAGCGTCGGGGACTGCAGGCCGCGCGCAATTCCCGTCAGGCGATGGGTCGAGCCGAAGACGACCGGCGCCGGCGGCCGATCCAGACGAAGGACTCCGATCGAGACCCACGTGGAGCGAAGGCCGAGGGCCGTACGAAGAAGCGCGGACGGGACCGTGCTGGAACCGGTCATCGTCTGAAGCACGAGCGATCGGACGCGGCCGGACGGCGTCGCCACACCGGCGGCATCGAGGACGCGCGTCTCGATGCCCAGCTTGGACTGAGCTGTCCGGGCACCTATCAGCACCGGGCCCCACCGGTGGTGCGGAGATGCCTTGTCCCACGGGTCGGGCCGCGAGAGGAGGTACGGCGTCGCCACGCCGAACACGTCGATGGAGCTCGCCGTCCTGCCTCCGGACGAGGAGAAATACAGCGTGGACGCAATGCTCCCGCCGTACAGCACGACCCGACCGGTCGTCGCGTCCACCACGTCCGAGGTCCTGGGGGTTTCGCCCTCCACCCCCTGGTAGACCTGGCTGCGCACGTCCGAGTACAGGTCGAACGGCTTTCCCTTGACGAGATTCGCCAGCGCGTACGAGCGAGCCGCAACCGCCTGCGCCTTGAGAGCTTCGAGAGGCCACCCGGACGGCATCTCGCCGGCGACGACGCCCCGCACGTAGTCCTCAAGCGAGACGAAGTTCACAACACGAAGAAATGCACCTTGCGCGACGATCTCGAGCCTTCCTCGGTACGCACGGCCGTCGAGGGACAGGGGAGCCGCCTTGCCCGGGCGCACCATCAGCGGCGACACCGCCGCGGTCTGACCTTCGGGCCCCGGAACGGTCAGATTCGATCTCAGTGTCAGCGGCCCGTTCCCGATTCGGTGCATCGTCCCCGCTCCATCGAGGATCGTGAACGGGACGGTCGACGAGACCGTTACCGCCCGCCGTCCTTCGGCGAGAAGCACTCGCACCTCCTTCCTCCCGCTACGACCGAGCTCGGTCCCCGAGTAGTAGTGGGCAAGGATCTCGTCGTAGGTGCGGCCCTCGGTCGCCTGGCCGAGTGCGCCGTACTGGCTCATCCCCACGCCGTGCCCGTATCCCCGTCCCGAGACGACGAAGAGGGCCTCGCCCGGAACGGCTGCAGGCTGCGGCTGCTGCGCGGACGCGCTCGACGCGACCGCGAGGAGGGTGAGGACGACGAAGACTCGCAACAAGGAAACCAGGCTAGCGGCGGGGGGTTAACCGTTTGTGTTCTCGGCAGAATCGCGCAGGGCTTGAGCCTCAGCCTTACCGGCACGCCGGCTTCCCTTGCGCAAGACCGCGCGAAAATCCCTGAGGGCGGGGCTGCGCCGCCGCGGCGCTTCCGGCGCACGCACGGCCGCTGCTAACGCCAGGCCGTTTCTTCGACCGGAGCGCGCTCCCTCAGCGGTTCCCACCAGCTTCGGTTCTCCGCGTACCAGGCAACCGTCCCGGCGAGGCCCTCGCGCCACCCGTATTCCGGCTCCCACCCGAGCTCGGTCCGGATCTTCGTTGCGTCGAGCAGGTAGCGGCGGTCGTGGCCTGGGCGATCCGCGACTATCGCCTTGAGCGACGACGGCTTGCCCGTGAGGTCGAGGACGAGGTCGGCGACCTCCTCGATCGAGGCCTCCACGCCCGACCCGACGTTGTACGTCTCGCCGGCGCGGCCCTGTCGGAGGACGAGGTCCACCGCCGAGCAGTGATCGCGGACGTGCAGCCATTCTCGCCGGTGCTGAGTCGACGCGTACAGCGGCAGCGGCTCGTCGTCGAGCGCGTTCGTCGTGAAGAGAGGAATCACCTTCTCGGGGAACTGGTACGCACCGTAGTTGTTCGAGCAGTTCGTGATGGTCACGGGCAGGCCGTACGTCTCGAAGTACGCCCGCACGGCGTGATCGGCGCCGGCCTTGGAGGCGTTGTACGGCGTGCGCGGACGGTACGGGGAGTCTTCCGTGAAGACCTCGTCCGAGTCGAGCGGAAGGTCGCCGTACACCTCGCACGTCGAGACGTGGTGGAAACGCTCGACGCCCGCTGCTCGCGAGGCGTCGAGCAGGGTCTGCGTCCCGAGGACGTTCGTGCGGAAGAACCGCGTGGGGTCGACGACCGCAAGACTGTTGTGCGATTCGGCGGCGAAGTTCACGACGACCTCGATTCGCTCGTCGCGAACGGTTCGTTCCACGAGCTCCCGATCGCAGATGTCGCCCTGGACGAACACCATCCGGTCTTCGACCGCCTCGAGGTTCGGCCGGTTGCCGGCGTAGGTCAGGAGGTCGTAGACGACGAGGTGGTCGTCCTGGTGCCGCTCGAGCCAGTAGTGAACGAAGTTGGAGCCGATGAACCCGGCGCCGCCGGTGACCAGCAGTCGCATCGGCTCAAGGCTACCGCGCCCCTGTAGCTGGTCGTTACATGCGCGTTCGTAGCTGATCGTTACGAGGCTTCCTCGCCTGCGCGAATGGCCGCCAGGCACTCTCTGAGCCCGTCGCGCCAGTGTGGCAGGACAGGGGCGCCGGGGCGCTCGCTCCGGAGGACCGCATAGCCGGGCCGCGAGGCGGGCCGGCCGAGCTCGTCCGACGTGATCCGGCGAACCCGGCAGCGAAGCCCGGCTTCGTCGAAGATCGCCTCGGCGAAGTCGGCCCACGTGCACTCACCGCTGCCGGCGATGTGCCAGATTCCTCGCGCGGGCTCGGCAGAGTCGACGAGCTGCGGGACGACGGATGCCAGGTGGGCGACATACGTCGGGCAGCCACGCTGGTCGTCGACGACCGTGACGAAGTCCTGCACTGCACCGAGACCGAGCATCGTTCGCACGAAGTTGCGGCCGGTCGGACCGAACAGCCAGGAGGTGCGAACGATCAGCGCGTCGCCGCCGGCGGCAGCCTCGCCATGGAGCTTCGTTCGCCCGTACGTCGAGAGCGGATTCGGACCGTCGGACTCGAGGTACGGCTGGTGCTTTCGGCCGTCGAAGACGTAATCGGTCGAGAACACGACGATGGGGGCGCCCAGCGCTGCGGCATTCGCCGTTCCTCCGACGTTCAGGGCGGCGGCACCCTGCGGGTCGGCCTCCGCTCCGTCGACGTCCGTCCACGCGGCGGTATGGAGCACGAGGTCCGGGCGCCGAAGATCCGCGGGCGCCGGCAGGGTGACATCCCAGTCCTGGTGGCTCAGCGCGACGACCTCGTCCTCCGCGAACGCGTCCTGGAGCGCGCGGCCGAGCTGGCCGTGCGCACCCGTGATCAGGACTCGGCGGCGGCGTCCCGCGCGGACAGGATCGGGGTGCTCGTGCTCCACAGGTGCGCGACGCGCGGGTCGTTCCAGGCGATCGTATGCTCGTCGGGGTCGGCGGGATCGTACTCGGCGGTGACGTGGTAGCAGAAGAGGACGTCCGTCAGCGCCTCGTAGCCATGAGCGTTGTGTCCCGGAATGTAGATGGCGACGGGGTTTTCCTCGCCGATGTCCTCGGTGAACGTCTCGCCCGATTCGCGGTCGAGTACCACGACGCGGGCCTTGCCGCGGAGGCAGGTGAAGAGATCGCTCTGGCCCCGCTCGTGGTAGTGCAGGCCGCGAATCACGCCCGAGCGCGAGTACACGAGGTTCGACTGCACCATCCGATCCGGTAGCGCGCTGTCGCGATGGAGCTCGCAGAACCAGCCGCGTTCGTCCTCCACGACGCGGAGTGGGATGCGCTCGATCCCGTCGATCACTGCGGAGCTCGCTTGTTCGCGCCGGTCTGCTCGATCCGATGCCCGATGTCGGCGAGGTGCTGCCAGTGTTTTCCCGCGTCCTCCCACCAGCCGACGACCTCGGACGCGTCGAGTCGGCCCTCGAGCGCGTAATGGCGGTTCACGTCCGTGATCTCGAGCTCCCCCCGGCTCGAAGGCTCCAGCCCCGCGATGACGTCGAAGACGTCCGGCGGGTAGCAGTAGAGGCCGACGACGGCATCGGAGGAAGGCGGGTCGTCGAATCGCCTATCGACGACCCCGGCCTTCTCGACGATGTCCGTCACGCGGCCGTTCTCCCCGTAGACCACGACCCCGAAGTTCTCCGGGTCGGCGACCTCCTTGACGAAGATGTGTGCCCGTCTCGACTCGTCCGCCCACGCCTGCAGCACAGACGACTGGGCATACTCGAAGATGTTGTCCCCGAGCACGACGACGACTGGGGCACCCCCCGCGAAGTCCCTGGCCATTCCGACGACCTGCGCGATGCCGCCCGGCTCGGTCTGCACCTTGTACGTCAGATCGAGCTCGAGGATGGGATCGCCGCCGCCGCGGGGGTCAAGCCGGCCGTCGCCGAGCAGGTCGATCATCTGTCCCGCGTGACCCTTCCCGGTGACCAGAAGGACGTCCTGGATCCCCGCGAACTGCAGCAGCTGGAGCGGGTAGTAGATCATCGGCCAGCTCCCGACCGGCAGCAGGTGCTTGTTCGCGACCCGCGTGAGCTCGCCGAGACGCGTCGCCTCACCGCCCGCGCAAATCAGGCCCTTCGGCTTCACGCCTGCGATCGTAGAGGCTCAGTCGCTGCCGGGCGCCCGGTTCCGATTCCGCCTGCGCCAGGCCCTTCGGAACGCGGCTTTGCGTTGCCGGACGCTCGGTACCGAGCGTACTGCGGCGATCCAGACGTACAGGAGACCCGCGACGGAAACGGTGATGAAGGTTAGAAGTCGCTTCGGATGGAGAAGAAGTGACACAACCCCCCGCACCCGAGCCATCGTAGTCGACATACTTCTTCTTCAAGCCCGACGAAAGGTGGAACACGAATGGCAAAGACGAAGGACAAGCCCGTCCTCGCAGCCGAGGCGTTGCGACCGTATGTCAAGCGGGCTCTGGAAGATCCGGACCTTCGCGACGACCTCGTCGCGGCGTTCATCGCGGCGCGCAGCCTGTACGGGCAGATCGCCGAAGGACGCGGCGTGAAGGGGAAGGCCGAGAAGGTCTCCGACAAGGACTTCCAGAAGGATCTCCAGGGGCTCGTCTCCGAGCTCTCGGATGCGACGAACCGCCTCCAGGACTCGAAGGACAAGAGCCACAAGGCGCGAAACCGCGTGATCCTCTTGACCGGGGTGACCCTCGGGGTTCTCTACAACCCGTGGACCGGCCCGGCGACACGCGAGTGGATCATGAATCGCGTGGCCGGTGAGAACGGCGCCGGGCTCGAGGAGCTCGACGAGGAGCTCGAGTCCGAGCTGGCGGCGTCGACGCCCGGCAATGGCAAGGAGCTATAGGGGCAAGGAGCTGTAGGCGCCGCTAACGCGCTAGAGCCCGCTCCAGCGCGCCGGGGACGAGGCCGCTCGTCCCCGAGATGTCATCGGCTTGCAGGAGAACCGCCCCGGGGGGCGGCAGGCTCGTGGCACCCGGGCCCACGGGCACATGAACACGTCCGGCCGCGAAGGAGACGTCCTCCGCCCGCCGCCAGGCGAGGAGGATCGGGTAGGGAGCGACGACACCGTCGTACCCCAGGCCGATCATCGCGGCCGGATGAATCTCGAAGTGGAGATGCGGCGTGCCCCCTTCCGCGTCGCCGGTGTCCCCCACGAAGCCGATCACATCGCCCGCCTTTACGCGTGTCCCCTCGACAGCGAGGGGCGAGTACGCGGACAGGTGGGCGTAGTAGAATTCGTTGCCCGACAGGTCGCGGAGCCAGAGCCTGTAGCCACCGATCTTGTTGAAGCCGATCGTGTGCAGCGTTCCGTCGGCGACCGCGAGGATCGGAGCGCCGAGTCGGGCGAAGATGTCTTCGCCGTGGTGCCACCCGCCCGGCACGTTCGGTCTCGGGGCCCCGAAGCTGTCACCGAACGAGGCGGTACCGAAGACGGGAAAGACATATCCGCCGTCCGAGAGCTGCGCGGTGACTTCGGGCGCCACGAGAACGGGACCGCCGGGGACGGTCTCGCCGGCCGCGTCCGGCTCCGGAGCGGTCGGCTTCGGCGCCGGACGGGGTGGCGCTGGGCGGGGAGGAGGAGACGGGCCGGGTCTCGGAGGCTCCGGGAGTTCGGCGACCGCTGTCGCCTCAGCGCTCCCGACGACGATCTCACTCTCGGCGGGGAGGCCACCATGGGCGACCGACAGCCGGAGGCGGAGCGCGACGACCCCTCCTCGAGCGGCAGGCGCGCGGCCCTCGCGGGCACCGCTGTCCTGCACGAGTACGGTAATCGTTCCCCAGTCGCCCACTTGCACCGACGTTCCGGGCGTCGCCGCCACATCCTGTCCGAGCACGCGTAGCCCCTCGACGGACGACCCTGAAGTATCGGATCCGGCCGATCGGACACTTGCCCCTGCGGTCGCCGACGCCGTCACCTTTGCAGCCAGGACGTCGCCGCCGAAGAGCGAGAGCACGATCGCCTCTGCGAAGGATTGGGCTGCCGCCGCCTCCCCCGGCTGCGCAGACACATTCGCGCGGGAACGCCCGACGCTGATGACGGAACCGTCGTCCGGGTATTGGAAAGACTGGACGTCGCTGGTCGAGTTCGCCGGCCAGATCAGCTCTCCCAGGGACACCGTCTCCTGCCCCGGGATCGTGATTCGAACGAGCACGGCGCTCGAGCCGGTGATGGCGCCGCGAGGTGGAGGCGCAGCTGCACCCAAAGCGGCTGACAGCCCCAGGACCGCGCCGACCAGGACGACGACACGGATCACGACGAATCAGGGTAGCGACGGCTCTTCCGGGATGTGCGCCAAACGAGCTGTGCCGCGACGACGAAGAGGAGCACTGCGAACAGCCGCCTGAGCACGTCCTCGGAAAGCGAGGTTGCGATTCTCGCACCGACCTCGACCCCGCCGATCGATGCAGCTCCCACGATCAGCGCATCCTGAACGCGGAGATTCCCGTACCGGCTCTGGTTCCAGGCACCCGCGGCGACGGTGGGCAGGATGGCAAGCAGGGACGTCGCCTGCGCCTCGATTTGGCCGAGGCCGAGCACGAGCAGCGTCGGCACGAAGAGCGTCCCGCCGCCGACGCCGAACAGCCCCGCAAGCACGCCGGCGGCGAGACCGAGAACGAGTGCGAGGACGATCGTCGAGGTGCTCACGTCAGGATGAGCCACACGCCGGCTGCGGTGAGGAGGGCGGCGAAGCCGTAGGTCAGCGTGCTCGTGGTGATCCGCTGCTGTAGCGACGTTCCGAGGAGCGCGCCTACCGCTGCGGGAAGCCCGACCAGCGCCGCGTGACCGACCTCGACCTCGCCCCGGAACCCGTACACGATGACGCCCGCGAGGGCGGTGATCCCGATCGCCCCCAGCGACGTAGCCGTGGCAACACGTTCCGGGAGGTGAACCAGCAGGATCAGCAGCGGCACGGCGATGATTCCGCCGCCGACCCCGAAGAGCGCGGAGAAAACCCCCGCCGCGACGCCGATGGCGACGAGGCGCACCGTTCTATCCTAAGGAGACATGAGGATCGTGGCCCTTCGCTCGAGTGTGCTCGCGGCGCTCGCGGTAGCTCTCCTTGGGGTCGCCGGGTCCCCGGCCGCGAGCAGCCCGAGACCCGTCGGATCGTCGTTCTACGTGGTGCGAGCAGACCCACGCCTCTGCCCCTCACCGATCTGCGGTGGCTACTGGGTGTCACGAGCGAATTACGCGCGTACTCGCTGCCACGACGGCCTCCTGAGGCCGCGGTGCTATGTCGCGAGTGCCGTCGGCGAGGATCGGCAGCAGCTGGCCACGGGCGTTCCGGATGGTGCCTTGGCGCGTGCAACGATCGAGCCCCGAACCTTCGGCGGGTTCGGCAAGCTCGGAGTCCTCGTCGTCGCAGACGTGTTCTCGCCTGCCGGCCGAGCGCAGCCGTCCGGACGATTCTTCCGGCTGATCGACACCGGGATGCGCTGCATCCGGGCTCCCTGCTTCTCCGTCCGGGCGTCCACGCTCAATCGGTCGTCGCAAACAACCCTCTCGGGTGTCGCGATCCACGGCGTCGTTCCCGACGAGCTCGTCGTCCGGGTCGAGAAGGCTCTTCGTCGCAAGAACGGCGTCCTGTCGCAGGGTCGGGTCGCGGCGAGCTCTGACGGCGGTCGAGCGCTCCGTCCGACGCGGTTTTTCCTCGGGTCAGAGAGCTGACGCCTCGCGTCGGAGCACTTCCCAGGCGTGGCGGACGTCGTTCTCCGTCGTGCGGAAGTTGCCGATCGCGAGCCGGAGTGCGTAACGATTGCCCAGCCGCGCATGCGACAGGAAGACCTCGCCGGACGCATTCACCCGCTCGAGCAGCCGCTCGTTGTCGTCGTCCGAGCTCTCGAGCCTGAAGCACACGAGCGAGAAGTGCCGCGGCGCGACGACTTCCCAGCCGGGCTCGGCACGTACCCACTCCTCGAAGAGTCTTGCGAGGCGAACGTGATCACGGATGCGCTCCTCCAAGCCTGCTCGTCCGAAGCAGCGGAGCACCGCCCATAGCTTGAGGGCTCGGAAGCGGCGACCCAGCGGGATCGAGACCTCGCTCAGGTTGACCGCGTCGTCAGGCGACCGGAGGAACTCGGGGACGAGACTGAAAGTGCGGCGAAAGTCCTCCAGCCGACGTGTCCAGAGCGCCGAACAGTCCACCGGGACGCCGAGCCACTTGTGCGGGTTGACCCCGATCGAGTCGGCACGCTCCCAGCCGACGAAAAGAGGTCGAAGCTCGGGACAGATCGCCGCCGGGCCCGCGTATGCGGCGTCGACGTGCAACCAGACACCCGCCGCCTCGCATGCGTTGGCCAGCTCTGGGACCGGATCGACTGCGCCGGCTCCCGTCGTCCCGATCGTGGCGATCACGGCGCACACGTCTCCGAGCTCGAGCGCCTCCGGGATGAGACGGAAACTGTCGTCGACGGGCGCTTTCCGAAGCTCGAGCTCGAGCAGCTTCGCAGCCTTGTCAGCCGCAGAGTGCGCGTGCGCCGAGCACACGACTGCGCGCCGGTCGGGCCGCACTGCTCGTGCTACCGCGAGCGCCGAGAGAACACCCGTCGAGGCCGTGTCCTCGATGTGCCCGTGAAAGACCGCGGGCAGGCCGAGCAGCTGCCGAAGCCAATCGAGCGTCACCTCCTCGAGCTCCTGCAGGGCAGGGGATGTGCGCCAGAGGATCCCGACTTGATTGAGTCCCGCGATCAGGAGCTCGGCGAGCACCCCCGGCTCCGATCCCGTCGTGGCGAAGTAGGCGAAGAAGCGAGGGCTCTGCCAGTGGGTGAGGCCCGGCAGAAGCACCGAGTCCAGGTCCCGGAGGACAGCTCCGAAGGGCTCGGGCCCCTCCGGCGGCGCCGTCGGGAGCGCTGCGCGGATGTCGCCGGGCTCGACGTGCGAGAGCACGGGGAGATCGCGAACGCGCTCGAGATACGAGGCGACCCACTCGACGGCCGCCGCGCCGTCCTCACGAAAGGTCGTCAGTGCCGCTTCATCCTCTCGACCTCTCGCCACGAGCGTGTGTTCAACACCTGGTTCTTCGTCAGCCAGGCCCGTCGAGCTTGTGCTACGCCCAGCTCCGCGTTGGCGAGCGCCCCCACCGAGTGGGCGTCCGTCGTCACCGGAATCCGGACGCCGGCGTCGCCTGCGAGACGCGCGTGCGTGTCGCGCATGTCCAACCGGTCCGGCTGGGAGTTGATCTCGAGCGCTGTCCCGGTCGCCGCCGCGTGCTCGATGACGCGTTCGGCGTCGATGCTTGCCCCTTCGCGCGTCAGCAGTCGCCTGCCGGTGAGATGGCCGATGGCGTCGACGTGCGGGTTCTCCATCGCACCCAGGATCCGCTCGGTCGGGCTGCGGTCGAACGAGGTGTGGAGCGAAGCGATGACCCAGTCGAGCTCGGCGAGCGCGTCGTCGTCGACGTCGAGCGACCCGTCCGCGCGAATGTTGACCTCGATCCCACGCAGCACTCGAAACTGCTTCAGCCGTGCGTTGACCGACTCGATCTCGGCCCACTGCGCCTCGAGCCGTCCGTCACGCAGGTAGTGGGAATGATCGGTCAGGCACAGATACGTGTACCCGCGGCGCTTGGCAGTGGCCGCCATCTCCTCGATCGAGTTCTTTCCGTCCGCAGACCAGTTCGAATGGCAGTGCATCTCACCGCGCAGGTCGGGAAGCTCGACGAGCTCCGGCAGGCGCCCGCCGCGTGCAGCCGCGATCTCGCCGCCCGTCTCCCGTAGCTCCGGCGGGATGAGCGCGTACCCGAGGAACGAGTAGAGCTCCTCCTCGGTCGCATGCGTCACGACCTCGCCTGTCTCCACGATGGCGACCCCGTACTCCGAGATGGACAAGCCTCGTCGCTGGGCGTCTTCGCGAAGGGCGATGTTGTGGTCTTTCGACCCGGTGAAGTGCTGGAGGACGTTTCCGAAGCACTCCGGCGGCACGACACGGAGGTCGAAGCGCAGGCCGTCGTGTCCGACGACCGTTGCCTTCGTGTCTCCTCTGGCGACGACCTCTGCCACCCACCCGGCTCCACAGAACGCCGCGATCAGCGCAGGTGCGTCGGTCGCAGTGGCGATGAGGTCGAGGTCGCGGACGGTCTCGCGTCGCCTGCGAACGCTGCCCGCCTCGGAGACCGCGATGGACGAAGGGTCGCTTTCGAGCTCCGCCACGACACGGCGTACCGCGGGGAGCGCCGTCCCGAGCAGACGACGGAGCTCTGCCTGCTCGCCGACTCCCGCCTCGAGCGCTAGCAGGATCTTCTCCTCGCTTCGCGCACCCAGCCCTGAGAGCGCACGGAGCCGCTTGTCCTCTGCTGCCGCTTTCAACCCTTCGAGGGTCGTCACTCCGAGCTCGGTCCAGATCCGGGCGGCGGTTTTCGGGCCGACGCCTGGAAGGCGCAGGAAGTCCACCACCCCGACTGGGACCCGCTCCCGGCGACGGCGCAGCGCAGCCATCTCGCCCTCGTTGACGACCTCGACGACCTTCTCCTCGATCGTCTTACCGATCCCGGGCAGCTCCTTTGCCTTGCCGTCGAGCGCGAGCTGCGCCACGGGGTTCGGGGACTCCCGGATGCGCGTTGCGGCCCGCCGATACGCGATCACCCGGAAGGAGTCCTCGTTGAGGATCTCCGAGAGATCGGCGAGCAGGTCGAGCTGGTCGGCGAGCTCCGCGTTCCGGGGCAGGGGGTTCGCCATGCCGCGATGATACGGCGGTGTATCGCGGGGGAACCCATGGTTCCCGCGCGAAACCCCCTTCGTCGAATGACATCGACTGAGCCGACCTCAACTCGCCGCCCCCGCGCCGTCATCTGCCTGCCCACCTACAACGAGCGCGAGAACCTCGATCCCCTGGTGCGAGCGCTCGGCGACGTGCTCGACACCGAGCGAGACCGCGTGCTCGTCATCGACGATGGGTCGCCGGACGGGACCGGTGACGTCGCCGACCGGCTGGCCGCGGAGCTGCCGTGGGTCTCGGTCCTCCACCGAGAGCGCAAGGAGGGGATCGGGCCCGCGTACGTCGCGGGTTTCAGGAAGGCCCTCGCCGAGGACGCCGAGCTCATCCTGGAGATGGACGGGGACTTCTCCCACGAGCCGAGCGTCGTGCCGCGGCTGATCGAGGCCGCAGATGACGCCGACCTGATTCTCGGCTCGCGCTACATCGAGGGGGGTGGAACGCAGAACTGGGGGTATCTCCGTCGGTTCGTGTCACGCGCCGGCTGCCTCTATGCACAGGTTCTGCTGGGCGTGCGTGTCCGAGATCTCACCGGTGGCTTCAAATGCTTCCGGCGTGCCGCGCTCGAGGCCATCGACCTCGACGCGCTCTCGGCACACGGATACGCGTTCCAGATCGAGACGACCTATCGCGTCCTCCGCGCGGGCTTCCGGGTGCGCGAGATCCCGATCACGTTCGTGGAGCGCCGCGCGGGCTCGTCCAAGATGACCGGCTCGATCGTCGCGGAGGCGATGTGGAAGGTGCCCCTGCTTCGATTGCGGGCTCTCGGCGGCAAGCTCTAGGTGGGGTCAGACCCCACGGGTCTGACTCCGTATCTAGGCTCGCGCTGATGGACGAGGTGACGGATGTGACGTTCGCCAGCGAGGTGCTCGCGTCGCCCGTGCCGGTCATCGTCGACTTCTGGGCGCGATGGTGTAAGCCGTGCGAGGCGATCGAGCCGCATCTCGTCGGCATCGCGATGAAGCACTGTGAGCGCGTGCGGCTCGTCCGGATGAACGTCGACGAGAACCTCGCGATGCCGGGCCGGTACGGCGTTCTCTCCCTGCCGACCGTCGTGCTCTTCAAGGACGGCGACGCGGTCGTCACGGTGTTCGGCGCACACTCGCAGTCGCACTACGAGCAGGCGTTCGCGCCGTTTCTGGCCTGAAGCCGGGTTCGGTAGGTTTCGGGCGTGCCTCTGTCCATCACGCCGATGCTCACGGTCAGGAACGCGCCGGCTGCCGTCGACTTCTATCGCCAGGCGTTCGGAGCAGTCGAAGGCGGGCGCTTCACGACTCCGACGGGTCACGTGGTCGCCCGGATGACGCTCGATTCCGAGGAATTCTTCGTGGTCGACGAGAACCCGGACGCCTTCAACGTCAGCCCCGAGACGCTCGGCGGAACGAGCGTTCGTCTGAGCCTCGTGGTCGAGGACCCCGACGCAGCCGCTGGGAAGGCGATCGCCGCGGGTGCGACCGAGATCTTCCCGGTTGCCGACCAGCCGTATGGGATGAGGCAAGGACGGGTCGCCGACCCATACGGCCATCACTGGCTCATCGGGTCGCTCCTGACCGAGTCGTAACCCTGCTGCGACACTGGGCCGATGGCTACCGACGTCGCGGCCGGCTGGGCGGACCTGCTCGAGGGCGAGGAGATCGCGTACACCGGTCTCGAGCCGTCGCGCGAGGCCCGCAGCGAACCGCTCCCCGACGATCTCGACCCGCGCGTTGCCATAGCGCTCGTCTCCGGCGGCGTCACCTCGCTCTACGGGCACCAGGCGGAGGCCTGGGAGGCGGCCCGCCGCGGCGAGAACGTCGTCGTCACCACCGGGACCGCGTCCGGGAAGTCGCTCGCCTTCAACCTCCCCGTTCTCGATGCGATCGCACGCGAGCCCAAGACGCGGGCGCTCTACCTCTATCCGACGAAGGCGCTTGCGCAGGATCAGGCTCGTGCGCTCGCGGAGCTTCGCCTGAAGGGGCTCAAGCCCGCGATCTACGACGGGGACACGCCGGCCGAGCGCCGCTGGCAGATCCGGAAGTGGTCGAACCTCATCCTCACGAACCCCGACATGCTCCATGTCGGCGTACTCCCCCACCACGACCGCTGGGGCGACGTGCTGCACAACCTCCGCTACGTGATCGTGGACGAGGCGCACGTCTATCGCGGGGTCTTCGGCTCGCACGTCGCGAACGTCCTCCGCCGACTCAGGCGCCTGGCACGTATCTACGACGCCGAGCCGCAGTTCCTCCTCGCTTCCGCGACCGTCGCAAATGCCAGCGAGCTTGCGCACGCACTCACGGGTCGAGCGGCAACGGTCGTCGAGCGGGACACGTCCCCGAGGGCCGAGCGCGAGGTCGTCATCTGGAATCCGCCGCTCCTCGATCCGGAGCTGGGCCTGCGCGCAAGCCCTCTGGGCGACGCAGCGCGCCTCCTCTCGCAGCTCACGTCGCGAGGGCTACGCACGATCTGCTTCGCGAAGAGCCGCAAGGCGGCGGAGCTCATCCATCGCTTCACCGTCGAACGAGTGGATGCGGCGACCGCGAAGCGGCTCGCTCCGTATCGCGCCGGGTACACGCCCGAGCAGCGCCGCGAGATCGAGCGAAGGCTCGTCGAGGGAGACCTCCTCGGAGTCACCGCCACCGATGCGCTCGAGCTGGGCATCGACATCGGCCTCCTCGACTGCGCGATCTCGGTGGGCTTCCCGGGGACGGTCGCCTCGCTTCGCCAGCAGTGGGGAAGGGCCGGCAGGCGCGGGCGTGGCCTTGCAGTGCTCGTGGCGAGCGAGGACGCGCTCGACCAGTTCTTCGCGCGCGAGCCGGAAGCGTTGTTCTCACGCCGTGTCGAGGCCGCGATCCTCGACCACGCGAACTCGCGAATCCTCGATCCACATGTCCTCTCAGCAGCCTTCGAGGCGCCGATCTCCGAGGACGAGGCGGCGACGCTGGGACGGGAGGCGCTCCAACGTGCGGCCGTGCTGCCAGAGCTCGAGCATACGCCGGCGGGCTACGTCTGGAAGGGCCGCGACTATCCGGCTGCCCGAATCTCCCTCCGCTCGGGCGACGCCGAGGCGTTCTCGGTCGTCGATCACGATACGGGCGCTCTTCTGGGGCTCGTCGAGCGGGAGCGCGCCTCCACGACGGTGCACGAGGGCGCCGTCTACCTCCATCTGGGAGAGCAGTACATCGTGGAGGAGCTCGACCTCGAAGGCCGCGTGGCCCTCGTCGTCTCGGCGAACGTCGACTGGTACACGCAGGTGAAGAAGGAAACCGAGACGACGATCGAGGAGAGCCGGCGTGCCGAACGGCGGCTCGGCGTCGAGCTCCACTTCGGCCGCGTGTCCGTGTCCGAGCAGGTCATCGCATATGCACGAAAGACGGTTCGTGACGGCTCGACGATCGACGTCGTCCCCATGCTCATGCCGGAGACGACGTTCGAGACGGAAGCGATCTGGTTCTGCCCCGAGCCCGAGCTGCTCGAGGGTCTCGGGCAGATGCCCACGCTGCTCGGAACGCTGCATGCCGCGGAGCACACGTTGATCGCGCTGCTTCCGCTGTGGGCGATGTGCGACCGCTGGGACATCGGCGGCCTCTCGACCAACGTCCACTACCAGACCGGTGCGCCGACCATCTTCGTCTACGACGGCCACTCCGGTGGTGTCGGGATCACCGCACGCGGCTTCGACCAATTCGAGGGCTGGGTCGAGGACACCACGCGCCTGCTCCAGCGTTGCCCGTGCACGAGCGGCTGCCCTTCGTGCGTTCAGAGCCCCAAGTGCGGCAATCTGAACGAGCCGCTCGACAAGGCCGGCGCCCGAACGCTGCTCGAGCGGATGCTCCGGAATGAGACCCGAAGGGCCTGACCCCGAGTGTCGATTCGGAGCGGCCTCGCTCGTCGTCGTGATGAAATCCAAGGTTCAGGAAAGGAGCGCCCGTGCAAGTCATGGCACTGATCTACGGCGACAGCTCGCGCTGGGATGCACTCGCCGAAGAGGAGCGCAATGCCGTCTACGACCGTTATCGCGCCTTTGCCCAGGAAACGCGCGAGGCAGGCGTCGTGCTCGGAGGCGAGGAGCTGGCGTCGACACGCGACGCCACGACGGTTCGTGTACGCGGGAACGAGACACTCGTGACGGATGGCCCCTATGCCGAGGTCAAGGAGGCGCTCGGCGGCTACTTCATCCTCGAATGCGAGTCGATGGACGAGGCGATCGAGTATGCCGCGCGCATCCCCGGAGCCGAGACCGGAGCGATCGAGGTTCGCCCTATCTACGTCGATGAGGAGGCGCAGCGATGAAGTACGCGTTCCTCATCTACGCCGGCGAGTCGAGCTGGACGGAGCTGCCGCCGGAGACGAGGGCCGAGCTCCGTGCGCAGGAGATGCCCAAGTGGATCTCGGCCATGGAGGAGCTCGCGAAGGCCGATCCGAACATGACCGGCTTCGAGCTCGGCGACGGAGGCACCGCAAAGGTCGTTCGCGTACGCAACGGCGAGCGCATCATCACCGACGGCCCCTTCGCCGAGACGAAAGAGATCATCGGCGGAGCCTTCGTCGTCGAGCTCGCCGACCTCGACGAAGCGATTCGGCTGGCGTCGATCATCCCGACGGCGGTGCACGGCACGCTCGAGATCCGGCCCATCGTGGAGTGACTGAAACACAGACGGGCGTCGAGCAGGTTTTCCGCGAAGAGTGGAGCGCCGCGGTTGGCATCCTCACGCGCGCGATCGGGGATCTCGAGCTCGCCGAGGACGCCGTTCAAGACGCGTTCGCGATCGCGCTCGACCGCTGGCCGCGCGAAGGCCTGCCCCGCAACCCGGCGGCCTGGATCGTCACGACCGCTCGCAATCGGGCGATCGACCGCCTCAGGCGTGACCGGGTGTTCCAGCAGAAGGTCGAGCACCTCGGCCGCCTGGAGGAGCTTCCTGAAGACGAGGACGAGATGAGCGCGATTCCGGACGAGCGGCTCGCCCTCGTCTTCACGTGCTGCCACCCGGCACTCGCGCCCGAGAGCCGGGTCGCACTCACGCTGCGAGAGGTAGGCGGGTTGACCACGACGGAGATCGCTCATGCGTTCCTCGTCACCGAGCCGGCGATGGCGCAGCGCCTCGTGCGGGCCAAGCGGAAGATCCGTGCGGCAGGAATCCCCTTCCGGGTACCTCCGGACCATCTCCTTCCGGAGCGTCTTCGCTCAGTTCTTGCCGTCCTCTATCTGGTCTTCAACGAGGGGTACGCTGCGAGCACCGGCCGTAGCCACGTCCGAGACGAGCTGTGCGACGAGGCAATCCGGCTCGGAAAGCTGCTTGCGGTCCTCATGCCGGACGAACCGGAAGTGATGGGGCTCCTCGCGCTCATGCTGCTCCAGGATTCTCGCCGTGAGGCTCGAGTCGACCGGGACGGGGAGCTCGTGCTCCTCGAGGATCAGGATCGCTCCCTCTGGAACGAAACCCGCATCGAAGAAGGCCTGCACGTGCTCGAACGCGCCGCCTCGCTGCGGCGGCCAGGCCCCTACCAGCTGCAGGCGGCGGTCGCGGCGGCACACGCACAGGGTCGGCCGTGGAGGGAGATCGTCGTTCTCTATGACCGCATGCTCGAGCTCGATCCGTCGCCCGTCGTCCAGCTCAACAGAGCCGTCGCGGTCGCCCTCTCGGGCCGGATCGAGGACGGCCTCGCGCTGATGGACGAGCTCGAGGGGCTCGAGAGCTACCACCTCCTCCACGCCGCCCGCGCCGACCTCTTGCGGCGGCTGGACCGCCGAGATGAAGCCGCGGGCTCGTATCGCCGCGCGCTCGAGCTCACGACCAGCGAGTCGGAGACCCGCTACCTCGAGCGCCGCCTACTCGAGGTCTCCTAGAACCAGCTCGACAGCCTCTGCCGGCGTTCCCGCCACCGGAATTCCTTCGACTGCAGGGGCGCCTTCGAGAGCGACGACCGGTCGGCCGAGGCGACGGGCGAGAGCCATCTCGGCAAGCGTCCCCCAACTCCCGCCGACCGCGATCACCGCATCGCCCGACGCCGCCACCGCGAGGTTTCTGGCGTGGCCGATTCCCGTGACGACGACGTGATCTGCCCATGGGTTCGCCGCCCTTCTGTCCTCGCCGGGAAGGATCGCAACGGTGGTCCCTCCGGCGCCCTTCGCACCGCGATGGGCTGCCGCCATGACCTCGCCGAGGCCGCCCGTGACGACCGTGCAGCCGCGCGCGGCGAGCAGCCGCCCGACCTCTTCCGCGACGTCCTCCCAGGCCGCGCCGCTCCCGATGACCGACACCTGAACCGCCACCGTGGTAAAGCATGACGCGTGGAACGACGAGAGGCGCGCGGCGGAACGCTGATCCTCGGCGGCGGGTACACCGGCAGCTCCGTCGCTCGCCTGCTCGGCAAGCGCGGGGCGACGGTCGTCTCGCCGGAGAATTACATGCTGTACACGCCCCTCCTTCCCGAGGCGGGCTCCGGGATGCTCGAACCGCGGCACGTGGTCGTACCGCTACGCCAGATGTGCCCGCACACCGAGCTCCTGCTCGGACGCGCGACGGGCCTCGACGAAGAGCGGGAGGTCGCACTGGCCGACACGCTCGCGGGGCCGTACGAGATCGCGTACGAGCGGCTCGTCGTCGCGCTCGGCGGCACAACGCGGATCTTTCCGGTGCCGGGACTCCGGGAGCACGGACTCGGGTTCAAGGATCTCGCTGACGCGATCGCGCTTCGCAACCGCGTGCTGCAGCAGCTGGAGCGAGCCGCAATCCGGCCGGATGCACCCGAGGAGCTCGGGTTCGTCTTCGTCGGGGCAGGTTACGCGGGCGTCGAGGCGCTCGGTGAGCTCAACGACCTCGCGCATGCCGCGCTCCGGTTCTACCCCATGCTTCGAGATCGGACCCAACGATGGGTGCTCGTCGACGCGGCTCCGAAGATCCTCCCCGAGATCCCGCGGCGACTCGGGGAGTACGCTGCTCGCCATCTCGAACGACGGGGCGTCGAGATCCACGTCGGCACCACGCTCGAGTCGTTCGACGGCTCCGAGGCAGTCCTTGCCGACGGCACTCGGATCCCGGCGCGGACGCTCGTCTGGACCGCTGGAGGCCGCCCCCACCCGCTGCTTGCCGAGCTCCGCCTGCCCTTGGACGAGAACGGGCGCGTCCGAGTCGATCCGATGCTCCGAGTCGAGGGCCGGGAACACGTCTGGGCGCTCGGAGACTGCGCAGCCGTTCCGAACCAGCGGACACCCGGAGTCTTCGACCCGCCGACCTCGCAACACGGGTTGCGTCAGGCCCGGCGACTGGCCAAGAACCTCGTCGGCCCGCCCCAACCCTACGGCTACCGCATGCTGGGGCAGGTCGCCACGCTCGGACGGCACAAGGGCATCGCCGAGATCCCGGGCATGCAGCTCCGCGGCTTTCCCGGCTGGTTCGTCGCCCGCACGTACCACCTGTACCAACTTCCCCTCCTCTCGCGAAAGCTGCGGGTCGTGGTCGACTGGACCGTCGCGCTCTTCTTCCCGCGGGACATCGTCGAGCTCTCGGTCCTCGGGCACCCGCGCCGGCTCGGCGATGAGCCTGCGCAGGACCGGAACCGCTGACGCGCGGATTCCGGTCGCGCGAGAATCCCTGAAACGCGGCCGATTCGCGGCCGCGCGCTGCCCGTTTCCATCAACGCTTCTGATCCGGGAAGCTCAGCGGAGCCCGCGGAGTGCCTTCGCCAGTGACTGCTTCCCTTCGAGCACGCCTGCGAAGAGGTCGCCGTCCCGCGCAACTCGATCGAGCACGGCGTCCATCGTGAACGCCGCGAGATCGAGCCCCGGGACGACCTCGTCCCACCGGAGCGGGGTCGAGACAGGTGCCCCCGCGCGAGGGCGCACGGAGTACACGGACGCATTGGTCGCGCCCGGCCGGTTCTGATTCGCGTCCACGAGCACCCCGCGGCGCTTCTTCCGCGACCATTCCGTCGTCACGAGTCCCGGGTGAGCGCGAGCGAGAGCGCCTGCGATGACCGCAGCGAACTCACGCGCCTGCGCAAACGTATGGCGGCGAGCGACCGGCACCAGGATGTGGATCCCCCGTGACCCTGACGTCTTCGGGAAGCCCTCGAGCTCAAGGAGCTCGAGCGTCTCCCTCACCAGCCCGGCGACGGTGACGACGTCGTCGAAGGTGGCTCCCTCGGATGGGTCGAGGTCGAACATGACCCAGTCGGGACGTTCGGGCTTGTCCACCCTCGACGACCAGGCGTGCATGTCGATGCAGCCCATGTTGACCATCCAGAGAAGCGCGAGCTCGTCGTCCACGAGCGCGTAGTCGATGATCTTCTTCTCGCCTTCCCGCGTCGA
This sequence comes from uncultured Actinomycetes bacterium, assembly GCA_963761485.1. GTDB lineage: Bacteria > Actinomycetota > Thermoleophilia > Gaiellales > Gaiellaceae > GMQP-bins7. The sequence goes on from CAVXGP010000005.1 coordinate 310,251, forward strand.
CGCGGGGAGGGATGCCCGCTTGATCCAGGACGGCATGTGCGACGGCGCCTGCTTCTGGAAGAAGTGCCCACCCTGCCAGCCGTCCGGATGGCGCTTCATCGTGAACGGCCGACCGCGAAGGTGCGGAACGAGGACCTCCGCCACGTCGCGGTAGTACGCGATCAGATCGCCCTTGGTGATGCCCTCCTCCGGCCAGAACGGCTTGTCCAGGTTGCTGAGGCGGAGCTCGCGACGCCCCTTCCTGAGCACGTTCGGCAACGGAGCCCGCTCTTTGCGCACCTCGGATGCAGGTTTGTCCTCGCGCACTCCGAGATAAACCGGTGCGCGCAGGCGCCCCTCGCGGGTCCATTCGGCGAACTCGACCTCGGCGACCAGCCGCGGCTCCACCCACACGACGTCGGAGCGGCGGACGCGGGGCATCTTCGGCGTCTCGGCAAAGCGTGAATCCGGCCGCTCGAGCGGCTTCAGGAGAGCCAGCAGCCGCTCGATCTCTGCGTCCGTGAAGCCCGTCCCGACGTTCCCCGCCCAGCGAAGCCCACCCGCGTCGTGCACCCCGACGACCAGAGCACCGAACCCACCTGCTCGACGCCCCTGGCCTTTCGTGTATCCGGCGATCACGACTTCCTGACGCCCACGCACCTTGACCTTGCGCCAGTCCGTGCTGCGTGTTCCCGGCTGGTAGCGCGAGTCGATCCGCTTGGCGACCGCGCCCTCGAGCCCCTGCTCACGGGCGGCAACGAGGAGCGCCTCCCCGTCGTCGAACTGCGGCGAGAGGAGGACTGCACCCGCCGCAGGGTCGAGCACCCGTTCGAGCCGCTTGCGCCGCTCGGCGAGCGGGCGGTCGAGAAGCGACTCCGAATCGAGCTCGAGGAGATCGAAGACGACGAGAACCAGCGCGCCGCGTCCTTGCTGCAGGAGCGAGAATCGCGACCGGCCTTGCTCGTCGAGCGCGCAGATCTCACCGTCGAGGACGGCGTCGGCCGAACGGATGGCGAGCCTTGCGGCTCGCGCGACGTCCCGGAAGCGATCGGTGAGATCGTTGCCGTTGCGGCTCGTGAGCGTGACCTCTCCGCCTGAGACGGTGACGATCGCCCGGAACCCGTCCCATTTCGGCTCGTAGACCCAGCCCCCACCCTCAGGAAGGGCTTCCGACGCCGTCGACAGCATGGGTGCATGGCGAGCGCTCTCGGCGGTCGCGCCGTCCTTCCGCAGCAGCAGCCAGTTCTTCGGGTCGCCGTCGAGCTTGGCCGGGACGAGCGTCCAGACCCCCTCCAGCCGCTTGCCGTGAAGCCGGACGGTCAACCCGCCGTTGCGCTTTTCCTCGAGGAGCTCGTAGGTGCCGCGATCCCAGATCTCCACTGTCCCGGCGCCGTATTCACCTGCCGGAATCGTCCCTTCGAAGCTGCCGTACTCGAGCGGATGATCCTCGACGTGCACGGCGAGATGACGCTCGCCCCGGCGCAACGGGATTCCCTTGGGGACTGCCCAGCTTGCGAGCGCACCGTTTCGCTCGAGCCGGAAGTCGTAGTGGAGCCGACGCGCAGCGTGTCGCTGGACGACGAAGGTCGGAAGCTTGCTCTTTCCGGCCTTCTTGCCAAAGGGCTCCGGCGTCTTTCCGGGGCGGCGGCGGCGGCGGTACTGGTCGAGCGTCACCTGTGGATTGTCGCCATCACCGCAACGCTATCTTCACCGAACAGCCGCAAAACGGGCGATCCCCCTGCTCAGACGGGGTTTCGAAGCAGGGGATAAGCCTGTGGAACATGTTGAAAACCCCCCAAAAGGGCTAGGTGGACGTCAAAACGCCCATCACGCGGTATTTCGCGCGTCGCTGACGGCGTCGCTCCGACGGGTCGAGAGCATCGATCTCGCCCAGAGCCTCGAGAATCCCCTGCTCGAGCAGCCGTGCGGCTTCGTCCGGGTCCGCGTGAGCCCCGCCCTCCGGCTCCGACACGATCGCGTCGACCACACCGAGCTCGAGACAGTGGGCTGCGTCAGGCTTGAAGGCGGCTGCAGCCTTGCGAGCTTCTCCCGCATCTCGCCAGAGGATCGCGGCACAGCCTTCCGGGGAGATCACCGAGTAGATCGCGTGCTCCTGCATGAGCACCCGGTCGGCGACTGCGACGGCGACTGCGCCACCCGAGCCGCCCTCGCCGATGACGCAGGCGATCGTCGGGACGGACAACCGCACCATCGCGGCCTGCGAGCGCGCGATCGCGCCACCTTGGCCGTGCTGCTCGGCTGCGACTCCTGGATAGGCGCCCGGCGTGTCGACCATCGTGATGAGTGGAAAGCCGTGGCGGTCCGCGAGCGCCATGGCGCGCATCGCCTTCCGATACCCCTCCGGATAAGCCATGCCGAAGTTCCGCTTGGTGCGTTCCTTCAGGTCCCGGCCCTTCTGGTGGCCCACCAGGACTACGGTGCGATCTCCGAGCTTTCCAAGCCCGGTGACGAGCGCCGGGTCGTCGGCGCGTCCTCGGTCGCCGTGCAGCTCGAAGAAGTCCTCCAGGATGCGCTCGACGTAGTCGAGGGTGTACGGCCGGTCTTGATGGCGAGCGAGCTCGACCGAACGCCAGATCTCTTCCTCGCTCGGCTCCGACCGCAAGCGGTCGAGCTGATCGTGGAGGCGATCGAGCTCCCCGGTGAGCTTCGTGCCGCGAAGGAGCTTCATGCCGCCGAGCTTACTCAGCCGCTCGCGCAGCCGCATCTCCGCTTCGCTGGGCACCTACCGCTGCCCGAAGAGACGCAGGATGCGGCCAAGAGTCGGACGAAGCTCCGAGCGGGGAACGATCGCATCGAGATGCCCGAAGCGATAGTTCGACTCGGCGAGACCGAAGTCGTCGGGAAGCTTCTCGCGCGTGGTCTGCGCAACGACGCGTGGCCCGGCAAAGGACATCAGCGCCCCGGGCTCGGCCACGACCACGTCGCCGAGGCTCGCGTAGCTCGCGAGAACGCCACCGGTCGTGGGATGCGTCAGGACGGAGACGAGCGCGCCCCCCGCATCGTGCAGCTCCTCGATCGCGCAGACCGTTTTCGGGAGCTGCATCAGAGCGAGAATGCCTTCCTGCATCCTTGCCCCACCCGAGGCGGACACGGACACGAGCGGGGCCTTCCCTTGCGCAGCGCTCTCGCAGGCGCGCGCGAACTTCTCCCCCACGACGCTCCCCATCGAGCCGCCCATGAAGGCGAAGTCCATGATCGCGAGCCGGCAGGCCTCACCTTCGATCGCTGCCCGCCCGCACAGGATCGCGTCACCGAGCCCCGTCTCGACTTCCGCCTCCGCGAGGCGCTCCGCGTAGGGGCGCAGGTCGAAGAATCCGAGCGGATCCGCGGATCGCAGTTCGCCGTCCTCCTCGACGAACGACTCTTCGTCGGCCAGTTGCTCGATCCGCTCGCGCGCGCGCACCGGGAAGTGGTGGCCGCACTGCGGGCAGACCCGCAGGTTCGCAGCGAGCTCCTCGTCACGGTAGTGCGAGCCACACCGGGGGCACGTGTTCGGATGAGCCTTGCCCGAGGCGGGCTGGTCCGGGCGCTTGTTCTTGATCTCGACGTCGACGCGGCCCGGCTCGGAAGACATGGCTGGATCTTAGAGGCCGCGTTCGGAGCTCAGAGACCCGCGGCCGCGACCAGGCGCGAGATGATCGGAACGTTCCGCTCCTCGTGGAGAAATCCCGTCACTCCCACTCCGACGATCGTGCTTCGCTCGGCGGCAGAGCGGAGAGTTGCCTCCACCTCGGTAACGCGCGGCCCCCCGGGCTCGGGCATGAACATGCCCGCCTCGCTCGGATCGAGCACGTCCAGATCGAGCGCGACATAGGCAGCGTCCACTCCGTCGAGGGCCCGCTCGAGCGAGTCGTCGATCCCGCTCTCCGCGATGAACTCCACCTCAGCCGGGTCGAGATTTCTGGCACCGACGAGCGCGACGTCCTCCGGCGCAACGGTTCCGTCGTCGAGAAGCATCCGGAGCGGCATCCCCCAGAGATTTCCCGAGGGCGAGCTCTCAGGCGTGTTGAGGTCGCCGTGGGCGTCGAGCCAGACGACGGCGAGGCGGCCGAGGCGGCTCGCGAGGCCATGGACGGCGCCGACGTGTGCGCAGCAGCACCCCCCGACGACCAGGGGACGCTCGGGCAAGAGCCCCGCAAGAGCGGCGTTCTGCTCCTCGAGCGATCCACGGTCGGCGACCCCCGTCTCGGGATAGGGAAGAGCGAGCGACGCTCCCTCCGCCATCGCCTCTCCTCCGCTTCCCCACGCCCTCGGAACGCGCACCAGCCCGGCCGCGAACGTCCTCCCGCAGGCATGGCATTCGTACCCAGAGCCGACCGCGACCGCGGTCCACGTGCGGCAATCGGGACAGCGTGCGCGCAAGGAGGACGTCAGTCGCCCTCCGGCACGAGCTCGTCGAGAGCATCCGCCAGGCCCGTCAGGGAGTGAAGCGTTCGGAACGGCCGAGGGTCGTCCGGCTCGGCGAGCCTGTTGATCCAGATGGACTTGATGCCGAGCTCGAACGCCGGCTCGACGTCGTGGTAGAGGCTCTGCGCGACGTGCACGTGTCGCGCCGGGTCCGCCCCTGTCTGCTCGCGGAACGCGTCCCAGTGCTTTCGAGCGGGCTTGTACGACCCGATATCCCCCGCGACGATCGCAGTATCGAACGGGGTTCCGATGGCCTCGATCGAGGCCTCGATCAGGTCCCGGTCGGTGTTCGAGAGGATCGCGAGACGCCAGCCGCGGTCGCGGGCTTCGGCGAGCGCTGGCGGAGCATCCTCGAAGACCGGCCAGGCGGGAAGCGAGCGCGCGAGCGCGCTGGCTTCTCCTTCCGGGAGCATGAGGCCCTCCTCCTCCGCGAGGCGCTCCAGCGCAATGGTCAGCACCTCGCGGTACGACGTGCCCGGTCGAGCAGCCTGGATCTCCGGCTCGAGCTCGTGATACCGGGCGAGCAGCCGGTCGGCGTGCTCGAGCCCGAAGATGCTCTCGAGCTCGGCTCGGATTCCGCCGTTCCAGTCCACGAGCGTCCCGTAGCAGTCGAACGTCGCCCAGCGATCCGCCACGTCGCAAGCCTAGTCTCTGGCGGATGCGCGAGATTCGACCCATGGCTGCCGAGGACTGGCCCGCGGTGGAGGCGATCTACGCCGCAGGCATCGCAACGGGCGACGCCACGTTCGAGACCGCGCCGCCCTCGTGGGAGGAATTCGACGCCGGCCGGCTTCCCGGTCACCGGCTGGTCGCGCTGGACGCCGGCCGGATTGTCGGTTGGGTGGCGCTTTCGCCGACGTCGAGCCGCGCCTGCTACGCCGGAGTCGTCGAGCACTCCGTGTACGTCGAGGAGGGCTCGCGCGGACTGGGCATCGGTCGTGCGCTGATGGCTGCGCTCATTGCGAGCGCCGCCGAAACCGGGATCTGGACGGTCCAGACGAGCATCTTCCCCGAGAACGCCGCCAGCCTCGCGCTCCATCTCGCAGTGGGCTTTCGGATCGTCGGTCGGCGAGAGCGGATCGCCCAGTCGAACGGCGTCTGGCGGGACACGCTCATCCTCGAGCGGCGACTGTGACGGACGCTACGCGGACTCGTCCCAGCGCCGAAAGACCACGCAGGCATTGTGGCCGCCGAAGCCGAACGAGTTGGAGACGCCGATCTCGACCTGCTGCGGTCGCGCCTCGTTCGGGATGTAGTCGAGGTCACACTCCGGATCCGGCGTCTCGTAGTTGATCGTCGGCGGCAGCACGCCCCTTTGCATGGCAAGGATCGTGAAGATGGCCTCGACTGCGCCCGCCGCACCAAGTGTGTGCCCGGTCGCGCCCTTGGTCGAGGAGATGGGCGTCTTGTACGCGTGCTCCTCGCCGAGGGCGAGCTTCAGCACGCGGGTCTCGGCGGGATCGCCCAGTGGCGTGGACGTGCCGTGCGCGTTGACGTAGCCCACGTCCTCGGGAGAGATGCCTGCGTCCCCGAACGCCATCTGCATCGCCCGCGCAGGGTTGGCACCGGTCGGGTCCGGCTCGGTCACGTGCTTCGCGTCCGAGGAGACGCCGTAGCCGAGCAGCTCGGCGTACACCTTCGCTCCACGTGCGCGTGCATGCTCGAGCTCCTCCAGCACCAGGACGGCGCCCGCCTCTCCCATGACAAAGCCGTCGCGGTCGGCGTCGAACGGGCGCGAGCCGCCTTGAGGGTCGTCGTTGCGCTGCGAGAGCGCGCGCATGGCGCTGAACCCGGCAATCCCGACTCGGGTGATCGGAGCCTCGGTTCCCCCACAGAGCATCACCTCGGCACGCCCGAGCCGGATCGCGTCGAGGCCGTCGCCGAGGGCCATGTTCGAGGCAGCGCAGGCAGTCGTCTCGGTGGCGAGCGGTCCCTGCGTTCCGAGCTCCATCGAGATCCAGGCGGCTGCCATATTGGGGATGATCTGGATGATCGAGAACGGGCTCGTTCGGTCCGGCCCGCGCTCGAGCAATACCTGCAGGCAGTCCTCGAAGGCGCTGAGCCCGCCGATGCCCGTCGCGATAGCGGCGCCAACGCGGTCGGGCGCGGCGGCGATCGAGATCCCGCTGTCCGCCTCGGCCATACGAGCGGCGGAGAGGGCGAGCTGCGAGAACCGGTCCATCCTCCGAGCCTGCTTCCTCTCGATCCAGGTAGTGGGATCGAAGTCCTTCGCCTCGCAGGCGAAGCGGACGGCGTAGTCGCTCGTGTCGAAGTGGGTGATCGGGCCGGCGCCGGACTGCCCCGCAACGAGGTTGGTCCAGGTCGTTTCGGGGTCGTTGCCGAGGGGAGTCACCATTCCCACCCCGGTGACGACGACCCGGCGCCTCCCGTTCTGTGTGGCGTCGCTCATCCGTGCTACATCCCGAGGCCGCCGTCCACCAAGAGCACTGCGCCCGTGACGAACGCGGCTTCCTCGGAGCACAGGAACCGTACCGCTCCTGCTACGTCTTCGGGGTCGCCGAGACGGCCGAGCGGCGTGTTCTGGAGCATCGCCTCCGTCGCGTCCTCGGGTAAGACCTCCGTGAGCTGCGTCTTGACGTATCCGGGAACGACTACGTTCGCTCGCACGTTTCGGCTGCCGAGCTCCCGCGCGAGCGCCTTCGTGAACCCGATGATCCCTGCCTTCGAGGCGGCGTAGTTCGTCTGCCCCCAGTTCCCGTGGATGCCCACGATGGAGGAGATGTTCACGATCGCTCCCGCCCGCTTCTTCATCATCCCGCGGACCGACGCACGGCACGTGTAGAAGCAGGACGCGAGGTTGGTGTCGATCACGGTCTTCCAGTCCTCGTCCGACATCCGCACGAGGAGCCCGTCGCGAGTCACTCCCGCGTTGTTCACGAGAATGTCGACGTCGCCGGCCTCCTCGACGAGCGCGCTCGCCGAATCGGCATCGGAGACGTCCGCCTGGACGGCCTTCCCCCCGATCTCCGCGGCCAGCTTCTGCGCCTCCTCGGCTCCGGTGCGATAGGAGAGGACGACCGCCGCGCCCGCCTGGGCGAGCTCGGTCGCAATCGCCCGGCCGATCCCACGAGAGGCACCCGTCACGAGCGCGTTCTTACCCTCGAGGGAGCAGAACGCTCCTCGAGTCACCGCGAGAGAGCTTCCTGGGCGCGCTCCAAGCCGTCGAGCGTGCTGACGGAGACCGTCTTGACACCGCGGTCGATGCGCTTCACGAGCCCGGAGAGCACGTTGCCGGGCCCGACCTCGACGAACGTCGTCGCCCCGCTCCTGATGAGCTCGGTCGCGGCCTGCGTGAACCGGACCGGTGCCGTGAGCTGATCGACGAGGAGCGTCGCGAGTCTCTGCGCCGGCTCGACCTTTGCGGTCACCGTCGACATGAACGGAGCCAACGGCTCGGTGAAGCGCACTCGGTCGAGTGCCGGCCGAAGGCGATCAGCCGCCCGCGCGACGAGCGGGCTGTGGAACGCACCCGAGACCTTCAGGCGGACGGCTCTTCGGGCGCCGAGGCTCTCGGCCTCGGCGCACAGCTCCTCGACCGCGTCGTGCTCGCCCGAGATCACGATCTGACCCGGGCAGTTGTAGTTCGCAGGCCACACGCCGATGATCTTCCGGCAGAGCTTCTCGACCTCCTCGTCCGCGAGGCCCAGGATCGCAGCCATCGTGCCGGGCCGCTGACGTGCAGCCTCGGCCATGGCCAACCCGCGCTCGCGGACGAGCCCGATCGCCTCGCCGGTGCCCAGTGAGCCCGCGGCGGCCAGCGCCGCGAATTCGCCGACCGAGTGGCCAACCACCACGTCCGGCTCGAGCCCGCGCGCACGCATCGCCGCGAGAATCGCGAGGCTGGTCGCAACGAGCGCCGGCTGTTGTACCTCGGTGTCGACGAGCTCGTCCAACGGCGTCTCGAAGCAGAGGCGCTCGAGGTCGAGGCCGGAGGCCTCGGATCCCACGCGATACACGTCGCGGGCTGCCGGAAAGGCCTCCGCGATCTCCCTGCCCATCCCCATCTCGAGCGATCCCTGCCCGGGGAAGCAAAATGCGATCTTGCTCATCGGGGCCTCCCGTTCGTCCATTCGATCAGCGCCGAGCCCCAGGTCAGGCCGGCACCCATGCCTGTCATCAGGATCAGCGTTCCTTCTTGCAGCCTGCCTTCCGCCCGCGCGTCCGTCAGCCCGAGCGGGATGGAGCCAGACGAAGTGTTGCCGAAGCGGTCGACGTTCACAACGGTTTTCTCAGCAGGGATCCCGAGCTTACCGACCGCGTAGTCGATGATCCGCTTGTTGGCCTGATGAGGGATGTAGACGTCGATGTCGTCGACGGTCTTACCGCATTCGGCCAGAATCTGCTCTGCCGAGTAGACCATGATCCGCGTCGCGAACTTGAAGACCTCGCGTCCGTTCATCTTGACGAAGGCGTCCGGGTTCTCGAAGTGCCTCGAGCCCGAGCCCGGGTACCACAGATGCTCGCCGCCTCCACCGTCCGCGCCCAGTTCGAAGCCGAGGAAACCCCCGTGTTCAACGGGCTCCACCACGACAGCACCCGCCCCGTCGCCGAAGAGGACGAGCGTCGAGCGGTCCTCCCAGTCGAGGATCTTCGACAAGACGTCCCCACCCACCACCAGAGCGCGGGTCGAAAGCCCGGAGGAGACCATCGCGTAGGCCTGGGCGAGCGCGTAGACGAAACCGGTACAGCCGGCGAGCAGGTCGTACGCGGCGGCTGTCGGCATCCCCAGCTCGTCCGCCAGGAGCGCCGAGGAGGTAGGGAACATCATGTCCGGGGTAACCGTGGCGCAGACGAGAAGATCGATGTCCGCTGGCTCCACGCCGGCGTCGGCCAGTGCGGCCCGCGCCGCCGGAAGCGCGATGTCGGTCAGCGCCTCCTCCTCTGAAGCGATTCGCCGCTCCCGGATCCCGGTTCGCTCGACGATCCATTCGTTCGTGGTGTCGACGATCTGCGCCAGCTCGTCATTCGTCATCACGCGTTCCGGAACGTGGGTCCCGAGCCCTGTGATCCCGATCCGGGCTCCCGTTGTAGCGCCGATCACCGCTCCACCGCGAAGGTCAGCGTTCCGCGCGCCGCCAGCTCGCTTCCGACGTGAGCCGTCGCCCTACCGCGCCCGATTGGGCCGCGGACCGTATCGATGTCACAGGTCAGCGTGAGCACGTCCCCCGGCTCCACGACGCGCTTGAAGCGGCAGTCGTCGATCCCCGCGAAGAAGGCGATCTTGCCGCGATTCTTCTCCTCGATCAGGACCGCAACCGCGCCCGCCTGTGCCATTGCCTCCACGATGAGAACACCGGGCATCACGGCCCGTCCCGGGAAATGGCCGGGGAACCACCAGTCGTCAGCCTTGACGTCCCGGCGGGCCACGACCCGGCGTCCGGGCTCGAGCTCCGTCACCTCGTCGATGAGGAGGAAGGGCTCCCGATGAGGCAGGATCGCCTCGATCTCGTCCCGCCCGAACGGAGCGGTGGGAAGGGGCCGTTGCACGGGGCGAGTCTACTGCGGCGTCGGGCTCGCCCCTCGCAAATCTAGGAGGGATCAGGCCGCATCAGTCGCAGGAGAGGCGCGCTCGCGTTCCCAGCCTGGTCCCACGCGACAACACGGACGCGAGCCGCCGGCCCGTTCCACGGAATTCGAACCGTTCCGGCCTTCTTCACCTCCCGCCGCAGCGGCACACCGCCGATGCGAAGCGTCAGGATCGCAGGCTCGCTCACGCTGACCCGAAGCCACCTGCCAGAGAGAAACCGGACCTGCGGAGCGACCGTGTCGGACGCGAATGGGACCGCAAAGGACGCGGTTCCAACGGCATCTGTCGTCTCGACCTCGACCGAGTAGGCCCCGTCCCTGAGAGTGCCAGACGATCTCACCCCGTCCCACGCCAGTCGCTGCAGCCCTGGTAGAAAGCTTCCGATCAGCGGGCTCGCGACCCACCGTCCGTCCCGCATGACCCGCACCTTGACGTCGGCCGGCGCGGCAAGCGAAAACGACACGACCAGCCGGTCTCGACGGCCATCGCCGTTCGGCGAGAACAGCGCCGGCGCCGCGGACACCAGGCCGAGCGTGCGGCTGACGGTGAGCGGGACGACTCGCTGCGACTCCACACCGGCAGGCGTTCGAGCCGTCACGACGACGCTGTAGCGCCCGTCAGCGAGACTCGCACCGTCGAGGACGACCGTGTGCTCGCCGGCGTTCGTCCAGACGCGGTCGACGAACGTCGCCACGGCCCCTCCGAGGGCGTCCGCCACACCGACGGTGACATTGGCCGAAGCGTTCAGCCGATACGTGAGAAGCGTCGAGTCCGCTTGACCGTCCCCATTCGGGCTGATCGCGTCGGGCTCCGCCGACGCGCTGTCGATCGCAACCGGCACCGCACCTCCTCCGGACCGCAATGAACCTGTCGCAGGTCGTGCGCCCCCGGCGGTGATCGACCACGCATAGCGCCCACGCGCTGATGTCGTTGCGTCCCACGTCCAGTCGACGAAGTCGCTCGTGCCGGTTCCGCGCGCCACCTCCACACCCGCCGCGTTCGTCACCGCGACCGCCCACGGCAACGACGACGAGAGCCTGGCCCGGAAACGGATCGTGCTTTCGATCGCATCGGCCCGTGGCTCGAACACCTTCGGCAGCCCGATCGCCCGCGCGCTGCCGGCAAGCGCACCCAGACGTGCCTCCAAGGCGTCTCCCGGACACTCCGTGAACCCGGTGTCACGGTGACCGGCGACGGCGCCGAGGACGACCGGGATTCCCGACGGGAAGCGCTCGTTTCCGCCGGAGAGGTAGGTCAGCAGGCTCGCCGGGTCGACATGCGCGAGGTCCAGGCGCCAGGCGAGCAGGCGTGCGATCGCGTCCTGCGCGTCTCGGGAGGGCGTGGTGCTCCCATAGGTACCCAGCAGGGCGACTCCCACGGAGCCCGTGTTGAAGCCGCGGGCGTGAGCGCCGATGACGTTACGGTCGACACCGCCGAACCGTCCCTCGTACACGGTGCCGAAGCGGTCGACGAGGAAGTTGTAGCCGATGTCGTTCCAGCCGTTTCCCTGCACGTGGTAGAGCTGGATGGCTTTCACGATCGCCGCCGCCTCCGCCCGCGAGTAGCCGTTTCGTCCGGCCGTGTGATGCACGACTGCGAATCGCACGCTGGGGGCGTACGACGGCGGGGCTCGCCGGATCGACTCGTCCGCTCCCCACGACAGCCGCGGCACGATCGGAGGCGTGTCTGCCGCAGCGGGCACGCGGTACGGCACGCGCAGCTCTGGGCTCCACACCAGGAACGTACGAACCCGCGAAACGCGGCCGGTCGCCCGCGTCTGGACCCGGTCCGAAGGTCCGACCCACCACGGGCTCCCGATTCGCCAGCCACGCCGCACTCGCACCTCCCGTGAGCGCGAGTCGGGCCCTTCCTCATGCTCGGGAGCCGCGGCGCGCCAGTCGCTCCACCGGCCGTCGAGCGAGCGGGTCCGAAAGACGACGCGACCGGAGCCTCGCCAGTGCACGCCCACCAGCGTGAAGCGTTTCCCTGTCGCGGAAGCCGCCGACGCGCGGCCGCCCTCCGACGCGAGCCCCACCGCGGTGACGCTCGCCGGCGTGCTCCCGAATGCCGCGGGGGCAGCAGTCGCGGCGAGCACGAGAGCCGAGAGGAGGACGAGGAAGCGGCCCATGGATGCCAGCGTGGCTGGAACGGCGTTCGGCGGCAAGGGTGGCAAACCCTCGCTGATAGAATCCTTACACCGGTGCGAATCGTCCTTTTGCGGGGATTTCCCCTCGCGCTTGTCGCCCTCTCGCTCCTTGCGCCGTCGATCGCCGCCGGACAGGACAACAGGCCACGCGTTCTCGCCGCCCACCTCGACAACGACATCAACCCCGTCACGCAGGAGTTCGTCGAGGACGCGGTGGACCGGGCGGAACGCGAGGAGTTCGACGCGGTCGTCGTCGTGCTGGACACCCCCGGCGGGCTCTCCTCTTCGATGCGAGGGATCGTCAAGCGGTTCCTCGCATCGCGCGTGCCGGTGATCCTGTACGTCTCGCCGCCCGGTTCGAGCGCCGACTCCGCGGGGGCTGTGATCGCGATGGCAGCCGACATTGCCGCGATGGCACCGCAAACGAACATCGGCTCCTCCACCCCGATCTCGCTCGGAGGTCAGGACATCTCGAAGGACCTGCGTAGAAAGATCGTGAACGACGCCGCTGCGTATGTCGGCGAGCTCGCCCGCGAGCACGAGCGCAACGTCATCGCGGCTCGGCGGATGGTCACGGTTGCCGCCAACTACGGCGCTCGCCAGGCGAAGGAGATCGGACTGGTCGAGGTCGTCGCTCCCACGCTTCCGGCGCTTCTGCGCGCGGTCGACGGGATGAAGACGGTCCCGAAGGGGCTCGTCCTCGATACCGCCGGAGCGGAGATCGAGAACGTCGAGATGAGCTTCTGGCAGCGTGCGCGAGATCTTCTGGTCGATCCGAACCTCATCGCGCTCATGCTTTCGATTGGCCTGCTGGGGATCGTCGTGGAGCTCTGGAATCCCGGCCTGATCTTCCCCGGGACCGTCGGGGCGATCTCGCTCATCCTCGGCCTCTACGGCCTGCAGGTCCTCCCCGTCTCACTCACGGGGCTCCTGCTCATGCTGCTCGCCGCAGCGTTCTTCGTCGCGGAAGCGTTCGTCCCCACGCACGGCGCGCTCACGGTTGCCGGGGGAGTGACATTCGTCCTCGGAGCGCTCATTCTCTTCGACCCCGCAGGAGACGCGTATCAGGTTTCCCTTCCCGTCGCGATCGGGATCGCAGCGAGCCTCGCACTGCTGATGGGCTTCGCGCTCACACGCGTCGTGCGAGTTGCCCGCCAGCCGGCGGCGGTCGGCGTCCATGGTCTGGTGGGTGACGAAGGGGTTGTCCGACGCGATGGGCTCGTGCTCGTGAACGGCGAGCTCTGGCGCGCTCACACGCCCGACCACACCCCGCTCGTCCCCGGCGAACACGTCCGGGTCGAGCGCGTCGAGGACGACCTGCGACTCGTCGTAGGATCTATGTCGCCAGCCACCCGGGAGGAGCCAAACTGATGGACGTGTCCGCAGGCCTGATCGTTCTCGTCGCAGCGCTCGTCATCGTCCTGCTCTTCCTGTTCGCGGCGGTCAAGATTGCGCGCGAGTACGAGCGGGGTGTGATCTTCCGGCTGGGGCGCCTCTTGCCGGAACCCAAGGGCCCGGGGCTCTTCCTCCTGATCCCGGTCATCGATCGGATGGTCCGCGTCGACCTGCGCACGGTGACGTTGAACGTCCCCCCGCAGGAAGTCATCACGAAGGACAACGTCCCGGTCCGCGTGAACGCCGTGGCGTATTTCCGCATCGTCGAGCCCAACAACGCGATCGTCCAGGTCGAGAACTACATGGTCGCAACGTCGCAGATCGCGCAGACGACGCTCCGGTCCGTGCTCGGACAGCATGTCCTGGACGAGCTTCTCTCCGAGCGGGACAAGATCAACGCGATCCTGCAGGCGATCATCGACGAGGCGACCTCCCCGTGGGGCATCAAGGTCTCGGTCGTCGAGGTCAAGGACGTCGAGATCCCGGCCGGGATGCAGCGTGCGATGGCCCGCCAGGCCGAGGCAGAGCGGGAGCGGCGCGCCAAGGTCATCTCGGCCGAAGGCGAGTTCCAGGCGTCGGAGCGCCTCAAGGACGCGGCCGCGATCATGTCGCAGGAGCCGATCACGGTGCAGCTCCGCTACCTGCAGACACTGCTCGAAATCGGAGCCTCGAACAACTCGACGATCGTCTTCCCGATCCCGATCGATCTGCTGACCGCGCTCTCGAACCTGGCAAGCCCAGAGAGCTCGTAGCTCAGGCGGGCGGCGCCTCCGGGGCGGCATCGATGCCCGCGTCGTCCGAAGCAGGCTCGACGGCATCGTCGTCCGACCCGACGACCGGCGCGAGGCTCGAGACCTGCTCGCCCTCCCGCAGACGCATGACGATGACGCCCTGCGTCGCTCTGCCCGAGCGCTTGACGTCGTCGACGGCCATGCGGATGACGGTGCCTCCGTCGGAGATGAGCATGACTTGATACCCGTCTCGCACCACGCGCGCGCCGGCCAGCCGACCCTTGCCCTCGACGAGCTTGGCCGTCTGAACGCCGAGGCCGCCGCGTCCCTTGACCGGGTACTCGGAGACCCGTGTTCGCTTGCCCCAGCCGTTCTCGGTGACGACGAGCAGATCGGCGTCGTCACTGGCGATGTCGACCTCGATCACCTCGTCGTCCCCCCGCAGCCGCATCCCCTGCACGCCGGAAGCGGGACGGCCCATGGGGCGGGCGTCTTTCTCGTGGAAGCGAATCGCCTGGCCTCCTCGGGAGACCATGAGCACGTCGTCGGAGCCGTCCGAAAGTCGCACTCCGACGAGCTCGTCGTCTTCCCGCATCCCGATCGCGATGATCCCGTCGGCCTTGAGCGGGGTGTCGTAGGCCACGAACTCGGTCTTCTTCACGATGCCCTTTCGCGTCGCGAAGACGAGGTACTTGGCCTCCTTGAAGTCGCGGGTCGCGATGACGGCGCGCACGCACTCGTCCTGGCGGAACGGCAAGAGGTTCACGATCGCCCGTCCCTTGGACTGGCGCGAGCCGAGCGGCAGCTCATGCACCTTCAAGCGGTACACCTTGCCGACGGTCGTGAAGAAGAGGATGTAGTCGTGAGTCGAGGCGACGAAGAGATGCTCGATGTAGTCCTCGTCCTTCAGGTCCATGCCCATGACCCCGATGCCGCCCCGCCGCTGCTCGCGGTAGGTCGTCACCGGTAGACGCTTGATATAGCCGGACTGGGTGATGGCGATCACCATGTCCTCTTCCGCGATGAGATCCTCGAGCTCGAGCTCTCCCTCGGCGGCAACGATCTCGGTACGGCGATCGTCGCCCTTCGCGTAGATCTCCTTGATCTCGAGCAGCTCTTCCTTGATCAGCGCGGCAATGCGGGACTCCTCTCCGAGGAGCATCCGCAGCTCCGAGATGCGCTCCTGCAAATCCTTGTACTCGTCCTCGACGCGTTTGCGCTCCAGCCCGGTGAGGGCCCTGAGCCGAAGGTCGAGGATGGCCTGCGCCTGCAGCTCGGAGAGGCTGAATCGCTCCATGAGGCCAGCCCGCGCCTCCTCGGTGTCGTCCGACGCACGGATCAGCTGGATGACCTCGTCGAGATTGTCGAGGGCGACCAGATACCCCTCGAGGACGTGCGCCCGCGCCAGCGCCTTGCGCAGCTCGTACTGCGACCTGCGGGTGACGACCTCACGCTGGAAGTCGAGGTAGTGGCGGACGAATTCGAGGAGTGAGAGCGTGCGCGGCACGCCGTCGACCAGGGCGACGGCGTTGTAGCCGAACGTGGTCTGCAGCGCAGTGTGCTTGAAGAGCTTGTTGAGCGCGACCTGCGGAACCGCTTCACGCTTGAGCTCGATCTGGATCCGCATGCCGGTCTTGTCGGAGTAGTCCTGCAGATCGGACACCTCGGTGATCACCTTCTCGCGAACGAGGTCCACGATCTTGGCGATCACGCCGCTGTCTCCCCCCTTCTTCACTCCGTACGGGAGCTCCGTGACGATGATCGCGCTCTTTCCGCCACGCAGCTCCTCCACGTGTGCGCGGCCGCGCATCACGATGCGGCCGCGGCCGGTCCGGTAGGCATCGCGGATTCCCGAGCGCCCGACGATGATCGCGCCCGTGGGGAAGTCGGGCCCCCGTACGTGCTTCATGAGATCGTCGACCGTCGCGCCGGGCTTGTCGATGAGGGCCACGACCGCGTCGATCGTCTCGGCGAGGTTGTGCGGCGGAATGTTGGTGGCCATGCCGACGGCGATGCCGGTCGACCCGTTCACCAGCAGGTTGGGGAAGCGTGACGGGAGAGCTTGGGGCTCCCGCCGGGACTCGTCGTAGTTGGGGCCGAAGTCGACCGTATCCGAGTCGATGTCGCGGAGCATCTCGGTCGCGAGCTTCGCCAGACGGCACTCGGTATAGCGCTCGGCCGCGGGTGGGTCGTCGTCGATCGAGCCGAAGTTCCCCTGGCCGTCCACCAGCGGGTAGCGCAACGAGAACGGCTGCACGAGGCGCGCCAGCGCGTCATAGATCGAGCTCGAATCATGCGGGTGGTACTTCCCCATCACGTCGCCGGTGACCCGGGCGCACTTCACGTACGGCCGGTTCGGCTGATGGCCGGCGTCGTGCATTCCCCACAGGACACGACGGTGGACGGGCTTGAGCCCATCTCGAACGTCGGGCAGCGCGCGGCCCACGATGACGCTCATCGCGTAATCGAGGTAGCTCGATCGCATCTCCTGCTCGAGCTCGCGCGGTTCGATTCGGCCGGCGCTGAGAGGCTCGCCGACGACGTCAGACATGCCGTTCTCCGTTCCGGAGAACGGTTACAAGCTGGGTCCGACTAACCATCTTCGAGCATGCGAGAAGATGGCTAGACATCGAGGAACCTCACGTCCTTCGCGTTCTGCTCGATGAAGAGGCGCCGCGGCTCCACCTGGTCGCCCATCAGCGTGGAGAACACCCTGTCGGCGGCCGCGGCGTCTTCGACCTCGACCCGCACGAGCATCCGCTTCGACGGATCCATCGTCGTCTCCCAGAGCTGCTCGGGGTTCATCTCGCCAAGCCCCTTGAAACGGCTGATCTGCATGCCTTCCTTGGCGAGATCGAGTGCGCTCAGCCGCAGCTGGTCGAAGGTCTCTGCGCGCGCAGATTTGCTCCCGAACACGACGGTGAAGGGCGGCAGGCCGACGATCTCGCCGACCTTCGCGTACGCCCTCTGAACAGCCCCGTACGTGGAGGACGTCAGCATCGCGGTCGGGACCTCGACGCGGCGGGCTGTGCTCGTCTCGGTCTCGACGACCCTCACCTGCAGGAGCTCGTCGAGCTCGCTCTCGACCGTCAACTGGTATCCGTTCGGGGGGAGGGAGGCGATCAGCGAAGCCGTATCGGCGCTCTCGTCTGCCTCCGCCTCGACGAGCCGGTGGGAGATGGCAAACCGCGCCGCCGGCCCGAACTCTGCCTCGAGCTTCGCCGCCCAGGCCTCCAGATGGCCGAGCTCACGGACGAGACGCATCCAGCGCGCTTCCGTCATCGCCGTCTCGAGATCGTCCCGCGCGGTCACCGTCATGTCCTTGACCCGCTCTCGGACCAGCAGCTCCTCGAGCTGGGCGTCCTTTTCGAAGTACATCCCCCGGCTTCCGAGCTTGACGTGGTACAGGGGCGGCACGGCGATGTACACGTGGCCACGCTCGAAGAGCTCTGGCATCGTCCGGTACAGGAAGGTGAGCACGAGAGTGCGGATGTGCGCGCCGTCGACGTCGGCGTCGGTCATCACGATGACGCGGCCGTACCGCAGGTTGGAGATGTCGAACTCGTCACCGAACGCGGTGCCGATTGCGGTGATCATCGCCTGGATCTCGGTGTTCGAGAGAACCTTGTTGATCCGGTTCTTCTCGGAGTTGATGATCTTCCCCCGAAGCGGCAGGATCGCCTGGAAAGTCCGGTTGCGCGCCTGCTTCGCAGAGCCGCCCGCGGAGTCGCCCTCGACGATGAACAGCTCGGCCGCTTCGGGATCCTTGATCGTGCAGTCGGCGAGCTTCCCCGGCAGGGAGGAATTCTCGAGTGCGCTCTTCCGCCGCGTCAGCTCACGTGCCTTGCGCGCCGCCTGTCGTGCTCGTGCCGCTGATACGGCCTTCGTGATGATCTGCCGTGCTTCGGTCGGGTGCTCCTCCAGAAACTGGGCAAGCTGCTGGTTGACCGTGGTCTTGACCAGACCTTCGACGGGAGGGTTCCCGAGCTTCGTCTTCGTCTGCCCCTCGAACTGCGGATTCCGAAGCTTCACCGAGATCACGGCCGCCAATCCCTCGCGGACGTCCTCGCCTTCGAGGTTGTCTTCCTTCTCCTTGAGGAGGCCCTTCTCGCGCGCATAGCGGTTGAGCGTTCCCGTCAACGCCGCCTTGAAGCCCGAGAGATGCGTGCCGCCTTCCGTCGTATTGATGTTGTTGGCGAAGGAGAACACCGACTCGACGTACGAGTTGTTCCACTGCATGGCGACTTCGACTTGCCCGTCGTCGCTCTCGCCCTCGAAGTAGACGACGTGCTTGTGGACCGCGTCCTTCGACTCATTGACGTGAGCGACAAAGTCCTTGATTCCGCCTTCGTAGTAGAACTCGGCGGTCTGCCCGGCGGCTCTCTCGTCGGTGAAGACGATCCGTAAGCCCTTCGTCAGGAACGCTGTCTCGCGGAGGCGCTGGATCAGGATCTCGTCGTGCCAGTCGATGTCGTCGAACACCTCGTGGTCGGGCATGAACGTGATCGTCGTGCCCGTTTCCTTCGTCGGTCCGATCGCCTTCACGTCCGTCGTCGCCTCGCCGCGTGCGAACTCCTGGCGGTAGGTCTTCCCGTCGCGGCGAACTTCGGCGACGAGCCACTCGGAGAGCGCGTTCACGACCGAGACCCCGACGCCGTGCAGGCCGCCCGAGACCTTGTAGCCCTCGCCTCCGAACTTTCCGCCTGCATGGAGCTTCGTCAGCACCACCGTCAGCGCCGGCAGCCCCTGTTCCTCGATCACGTCCACCGGGATGCCCGCTCCGGCGTCGCGGACGGTCACGGAATCGTCCGGGTGAATCGTCACTTCGACGAGGTCGTTGCGACCGGCCAGCGCCTCGTCGACGGCGTTGTCGACCACCTCGTGCACGAGGTGATGAAGGCCTCGTGAGCCGGTCGACCCGATGTACATTCCGGGTCGCAGACGGACGGGCTCGAGACCCTCCAAGACGGTAATGTCTTTTGCCGTGTAGGCTGGTTCAGCCATTAAAAAAGCCCTGCAAATCGCCATATTGCGGGCTGCCGTAAGTCTATCAGAAATGGCGGCCGGAGCGGGCCCGAGAGAGGCTCGCGCGCGCCGCTCTCGACACCAGCTCGCGGAGTTCCTCGTCCTCGATCGCGGCAGCCGCGGAGGTGGCCTCGGCGACCACCTCGGGCGTCGCCGGAACCGCTTCCTCGAGGGCGTCCGGCGGTCCTTCGACAGGGGCTCCCGACTCTGGCACCGGGCCGACTCGGAAACGCAGCTTGCGGGGCGTGCGATCGCCGACGAGTGCCGACAACCGCTCCCCGATCTCGGCGGAGAGCCGATCGAGCTCGAAGGCCCAGGTCGCCGAGGAGGTGGCGACGTGCAGGGTTCCGTCTCGGCCCAGCCGCAGCGGCCAGGCCTGCCGCGCAACAGCGCCACCGACCGCTCTCGGCCACGCGGCAGTGATCTCCGACAGCGACAGCGCAGCGCTGCTACCGCTCCGCGAGAGCTCGCGCTCGACGTCCCGCCCGATTCGCTCCATCAGCTCACCCGAAGCCTGCCGGGCGTGACGACGAGCGCCTGTGCCGGCTCGGCCGGGAACGCCCCGAATGCGGCAGCCGTGACGACGGTTTGACCGCCGTCGGACACGAGCGTCGCGAGCGATCTGCGGCGGTCGCCGTCGAGCTCGGAGAGGACATCGTCGAGCAGGACGAGCGGTCGGATACCGGTCGTCGCCGCCAGGGTCTCGGCTTCGGCCAGCAGGAGCGCGAGCACGGCCAGCCGCTGCTCGCCCTGGGATCCGAAGGCGCGAAGGTCGAGACCGCCCGCAGCGATCCGCAGATCGTGGAGGTGGGGGCCCGCACCGGTCACACCTCGCTCGAGATCCTTCTCGAGCCGGGCTTCGAGGTCGGCGACGCTTACCGGCTCCCCTTCGTAGGCCAGGGTCGCCGACAGGAGCCCGAGGAAGTCGGCCGCCGCCGCAAAAGGTGCCGAGAGCAGCTCGACGGCCGCCAGCCGCGCGCGCACGAGCTCCACTCCCAGCGACGCCACGGACTCCGTCCACGGGGTGACCGCTGATCGTGAGGATACGCCGATCGCAAGACGGCGAAGCGCGGCGTTCCGCTGCCCGACCGCGGCGGCGTACTCGACCCCCAGAGCAGCCTTCGCGGGGAGCAAGCGTCCCAGGCTGCGGTCGAGGTACGCCCTTCGCGTCGCCGGCCCGCCTTTCACGATGGCGAGGCGATCGGGAGTGAACACGAGCGTTCGCAGCTCGTGCCTGAGGCGGTCGGCCGAACGCAGGCCGTCGCCGTTCAGACGAGCGCGCCTCGACTCGTGCGGGTTCAGCACGACATCGGTCTCGAATCTGTGCTCGCCGTTTAGCCCCGCCAAGGCGACGCGGCCCGCAGACGCGCCGAAGCGAACCATCTGCGCATCGCTCCGTGCGCGTGGTGAGAATCCCTGAGTCCCGAGGTGCAGCGCCTCGAGGAGATTCGTCTTCCCGGCTCCATTCGCACCCGAGACGAGCACCACGCCGGGCTCGAGCGCGACCTCGAGCCGCGGATACGAGCGGAAGTCGCGGAGCGTGACCTCGCGGACGATCAGCCCGCGAGCCGGATCGGCATGATCAGGTACCAGAAGCTCTCGTCCGGCGAAGCGAGCAGGCCAGGGCGCAGCGGATTGATCAATCTGAGCTGAACGGTCTCGCCAGCGACCGCTTCGAGGCCGTCCCGAAGGAAATCCGGGTTGAACCCGATCTCGAGTAGCTCACCCGAGTAGTCGATCGGGAGCGACTCGTTCGCTTCACCGACGTCCTGCGTCTGCGCCGACACGCTCAGCTCCCCGTCCCCGAAACGCAGGCGAAGCGGCGCATTTCGCTGCGCCATCACCCCGGCGCGCCGAATGACGTCGAGCAGCGGCTCTCGTGGGGTGGTGACCTCCGCCTCGAACGTTTCGGGGAGAAGCTGCTTGTAGTTGGGGAACTGGCCGTCGATCCTGCGGCTGGTCAACCAGACGCCTCCGGCGCTGAAGATGACGTGGTTCTCGTGCACCCCCAGCTGCACGTCCTCCGCGCCGGCTGCGAGACGGGCGAGCTCTTGCAGTGCGCGGGCGGGGATGATCGCCTCCAAGTCCGGGCCCGATTCGTCCAGCTGAGTTTCCTTGACTGCGAGCCGGTAGGAGTCCGTTGCCGCCATGACGAGCTGCGCTCCTTCGAAGCGCACGAGGATCCCGGTGAGCACCGGTCGCGACTCGTCGCGGGACGCCGCGCGAGCAACCTTCTCGATCGTCGCCAGGAGGGAGGGTGCCGACACCGTGTGCAGCGAGACATCCGTCGGCGGGAGCCTTGGAAAGTCCTCGGCGCTGTACACGTTCAGACGCGACGCGTGGCTCCCGGAGGTCACCGAGAGCATGCCGTCGCCTTCGTCATGTGCGAGCGTCACCGATTCGGCGGGGAGCAGGCGCACGAGGTCGGTCAGAAGCCGTCCGGGGACGACGGTCGCCGCGTCACCGGAGATGTCTCCCTCGACGGTTGCCCGGAGCGAGATCTCCATGTCGGTCGCGGCGAGCGTGAGCTTCCCTTCCTCAGCACGGAGAAGGACCCCGTTCAACACCTGTACGGCACCGCGGCTCGAGAGGGCCCGGGCCACGACTCCTAGCGCCGCGGCGAGGTCATCTCGAGCGCACGTCGCGCTGAGAGTGGTGGAGGCTAGGTCTGTGTTCATTACTGAAGAGAAATCTTCGTAGAAGTAGTAGGAGTGTGAATGATGGGGATGACGCGGGGATTCTTGCGCACGAGCGGGGCAAACGTCTGTGGGTGCAGATGTGTCGGGGGACGCACGCTATCCACAGCGGCCCTCGCGCGGGAGCGCAGGACCCCCACGATCAGCGGGCCTGCTTGATGCGCGCCGTGAGCTCTTGCACAAGGTTGTACACAGAGCGGTCCTCGCGAATGAGCCTGGTGATCTTCGAGGTCGCGTGGATGACGGTGGTGTGGTCGCGGCCGCCGAATTCCCTTCCGATCTTGGGAAGCGAAGAGTCCGTGAGCTCGCGAGAGAGATACATCGCGACCTGGCGTGGATACGCGACGGCCTGAGAGCGGCGAGGGCTGACGAGCTCGTCCAGCGTGACTCCGAAGCGCTCGGACACCGCCTCCTGGATCCGCGGGATGGTGACGTCGGGGGCGGCGCCCTGCGGATAGACGTCCTTGAGGACGTACTCCGCCAGCTCAACGGTCATCGCGCGGTCGGTCAGTGACGAGTACGCGACCACGCGTGTGAGCGCGCCTTCCAGCTCGCGGATGTTCGACGACACACGTCCGGCGATGAAGGTCAGCACCTCGGGGTCCGTGACGGCAATTCCCTCCGTGTTCACCTTCTTCCGCAGGATCGCAATCCGCGTTTCGAGATCAGGCGCCTGGACATCGGTCAGGAGGCCCCACTCGAACCGGGAGCGAAGGCGCTCTTCGAGCGTCGCGATCTCGCGCGGCGGCCGGTCCGAGGAGATGACGATCTGCGCGCCACCTTCGTAGAGGGAGTTGAACGTGTGGAAGAACTCCTCCTGGATCCGCTCCTTGCCCTCGAAGAACTGAATGTCGTCGACGAGGAGAACGTTGTAGTTGCGATACCGGCGTTTGAACCCTTCGATGCGCTTGTCGCGAAGCGAGTCGATGAAGTCGTTCATGAAGGTCTCGCTCGTGACGTAACGCATGGTCAGACGCCTCGAGTGCTGACGCACGTAGTGGCCGATTGCCTGCAGGAGATGCGTCTTGCCGAGCCCGGTCCCACCGTAGATGAAGAGCGGGTTGTACGCCTGGGCCGGCGCCTCCGATACGGCGAGAGCGGCGGCGTGCGCGAACCGGTTCGACGATCCGATGACGAACAGGTCGAAGGTGTACTTCGGGTTGAGCTCGACGTCCGAGCCATCGCGGTCCGGGATCTCCGCCTCCCGCGGTCGCGTCGCCTCCTCGGCGCGTGGCGCCGATGCGGGGGGCCGACTCCGCTCGGCGACGGCGAAAGAGACCACGACGTCGCGTCCCATCGTCTCCCGCGCGGCTCCCGAGACGAACCCCTGGAAATGGCTTTCGATCCAGTCGCGGGTGAAGTCGTTCGGGACCGCTACGACGAGTCGCCCCTTCGTGAGTGAACGAGGCTCCACATGCGCGAACCACGTGTCGTAGGTGGTCTCGCTCAGCGTCTCTTTTAGCCTGCCGGCGATCGTGTCCCAGAGGCTGTCGGCGGTCGTTTCTCTCGAGTGCTCCAACCCGTCCTCGGGCTCATTCGGGGTCTCGGAAGTGGCGAGCATAGCACCGACCGGAGCGTCGCTCAACGCCGTTTGTAGGTCGCTTGGGGATGAAAAATTGACTGATTTGCAGGCAGTTTCAGCGTTCCACAGTTGTTTCCACAGGTGTGGAAGACGCAAGTCGCGTTCTTTGTATTGACAACACGACGCCTCTGTGAGCAGCGTTTTCAGGACGGTGGAGGGGGCACCTGACTGTGGAAAACTACGCCGCAAATGCGTCATCTATACTGCGCGCTCCGCTCGCCACCGCTCCTCCCGAGACCGACGACGTGAAACGCACATACCAGCCGAACGTACGCCGGCGCAAGCGGCGGCACGGGTTCCGCGCGCGAATGGCCACGCGGGGCGGCCGCGCGATCCTGAAGCGCCGTCGGGCGCGAGGGCGCAAGCGTCTGTCTGCCTGAGGGCGTTCGCCCGTGCAACGCCGTCATCGGCTGTCCCGCTCGCGGGACTTCGACGCCGTCTACCGCCACGGGTCGTCGGCCTCGTCGCGCTACCTCGTCCTGCACTGGTTCCCGCGGGCGGAGGATGCAGACGGCGTGCCGCGCCTTGGTCTCGCCGTTCCCCGCGCGGTCGGCTCGGCGGTCGTCAGGAACAGGATGAAGCGGCTACTGCGCGAGGCGTGGCGCGCACACCTGTCCGCCGTTCCGGCAGGCCACGACTACGTCCTCGTCGCTCGACCGGGCCTCGCCGAGCCGGCGGAGGCTCGCGGGTTGGAGTGGCTCGCGGGCGAGGTCGCGGAAGTCCTGGCAAGAGTCCGCCGGTGAGGGTGATCGGCATCGGTCTCGTGTACGCCTGGCGCTGGACCTTCGGGCTGCTGGTTCCGCGCGGGATGTGCAAGTACCACCCGAGCTGCTCGCAGTACGCGATCGAGGCCTTCCGTGAGTTCGGGCTCGCCCGCGGCGGGGTTCTCGCCGGCTGGCGGCTGCTCCGCTGCAACCCGTGGAGCCACGGCGGCGTCGACTACGCGAGCGACCAGACGTTGTTCCCGCTCGTTCGCCTGCGGAGAACCCGGACGTGATCGTCGGCGGGATCCTCACGCCCATCGAGGACTTCTTCGCGGACGTCCTCATCTGGCTCCACGACACCGGAGGGCTGCCGTGGGCCTGGTCGATCGTCGCGCTGGTGGTGATCGTTCGCATCCTCCTCGTGCCGGTCGCAATTCGGCAGATCCACTCGATGCAGAGCCTCCAGCTCCACGCGCCCGAGATGAAGGCGATCCAGCAGCGGTACAAGAGCGACCGGCAGAAGCAGAGCGAGGAGCTGATGAAGTTCTACCGCGAGAACAAGATCAATCCGTACGCCTCCTGCCTGCCGATCGTGCTGCAGATCCCGATCTTCATCGCCCTGTTCTTCGTCCTGCGCGACTTCGAGGAGGAGATCTTCCCGAGGTTTCCGGAATCGACGCTGGAGTGGCTGAACCTCGTCGACATCACCGAGCCGACGAAGGACGGCTGGGGGCCGCTGCTCATCTTCATCTACGCCGTCAGCCAACTCACCTCGACATGGCTCATGTCGACGCAGATGCAGTCGACCGCTCAGCGCGTGATGATCATGGTGCTTCCGATCGTCTTCATCCCGTTTATCCTCAACTTCCCCTCGGGCCTGATGATCTACTGGCTGACGACGAACCTGTGGACGACGGGGCAGGGCATCGTGACCCGCCGTCAGATGCCGCGACCGGCAGTTCCGCCCAAGCGTTCGAGTCGGACCCCGCCGAAGGAGGCTGCCGAGGCGGGCGCGCCGGCCGCGGCCGAGGCGGTCGCCAGCGGCGGAGCGCCGCGCCGCTCGGGCCCTCCCCGCCGAGTGAAGAAGAAGCGCGGCGGCAGGCCGAGGAGATGACCGGCGAGATCGTGGGCACCCGTGTCGAGGCAACCGGAGAGACGGTCGGCGAAGCCAAGTGGGCGGCTCTGAGGGAGCTCGAGCAGCTCGTACCGGGGCTCGACCGAGAGAGCGTCAAGTTTCAAGTGGTGTCCGAAGGCGAGCGGGGCCTCCTCGGCGTCGGCTTCACTCCAGCGCATGTGATCGCGGTCGTGCCGGCGCAGCAGCAGGCAGCCCAGGTCGACGAGAGTGCCGCCGCCGGCGTGGCGCGTGACTTCGTGCAGCGAATCACGGCGACCATCGGCGCCAGCGTCACGATCTCGGCGACCGAGCGAGAGGGCGTCATCACGGTGACCTGCGCCGGCCCCGACCTGGGCCTCGTCATCGGCAAGCACGGGCAGACCATCGACGCGATCCAGTATCTGGCGAACGCCGTCGCGCGATCCGAAGGCCGGGAGCACGAGGTCATCGTCGACGCGGCCGGCTACCGCAGCCGCCGGGCGAAGTCGCTCGAGGCGGTCGCCCGCCGCTCGGCGACCCGCGCGGCTGCCACGGGGCGTCGCGTCGAGCTCGACCCCATGACGCCGGTGGAGCGCAAGGTCGTTCACGAAGCATTGAAGGACGACCCGGAGGTGGAGACGCTGAGCGAGGGGTCGGAGCCGAACCGCTACGTCGTCGTCCTGCCACGCCACGCCGCGACGTAGCGGCGGCCGAGGCGTTCCTCGAGCGCTGGCTCCAGGAGGTCCTCGCCACTCCGGGGTTGACCGGGCTCGCCGCTGCGGCTGAAGCGCGCCGCGTGCTCCTCGACGATGCGCTTCGGGCTGCCTCGAGCGTCGAGGCGACCGAGGGGCCCGTGGTCGACGTTGGCTCGGGCGGCGGCTCGCCGGGCATCCCGCTCGCGGTCGCTCTCTCCGACCGCCGGTTCACCCTGCTCGAAGCCGAGCGCCGCAAGTGCGAGTTCTTGACCCGCATCACGCGGGAGCTCTCGAATGTCGTCGTCCTCTGGGGTCGCGCGGAGGAGCAGCCGAAGGACGTCTTCGGAGTCGCTCTTGCGAAGGCGCTCGCCAGGCCACCGGTGGCGGCGGAGCTCTGTGTCCCCCTCGTCCGTCCTGGCGGCGCCGCGATCATCTGGGTTGGCCAGAGCGCGGCGCCGGACCGGGTCGCTCGCGTAGCGGAGCTGCTCAACGCGCGGTTGGAAGACGACTTCGGCGGGCTGCTGGTGCTGCGAAAGCTCGGCCCGACGCCTGCCGGCTTTCCGCGCCGGGCCGGAATCGCGAAGAAACGCCCGCTCGCCTGAGTGCCTTCTGATCCGCTCCTGCGTACAGCTTGCGACTTGATGCAAAAAGGTGCGCCCCGGCCGCGGAGCGGCCGGCTTTAGGGATTCTCGCGCGAGCGGAATCTGCACTCGCGGATTCCGCTCATGCGTACAGCTTGCGACTTGATGCAAAAAGGTGCGCCCCGGCCGCGGAGCGGCCGGCTTTAGGGATTCTCGCGCGAGCGGAATCTGCACTCGCGGATTCCGCTCATGCGTACAGAGGAGTGCGTCCGGTGCCGCCGCAACACTATGCGTGTGCCCGCCCGGGTCTACGCTGTCGCGAACCAGAAGGGCGGCGTCGGCAAGACGACGACCGCCGTCAACGTGGGGGCGTGCCTCGCCGAAGCTGGCGAGCGCGTCCTTCTGATCGACCTCGATCCCCAGGCGAACGCGACCTCGGGGCTCGGCTTGCGTGCGAACGGCGCCTCGACGCACGACCTGCTCGACGGGGCGCCGCTGTCCTCGCTCGCGAAGCCGTCGGGGTTCCCCAACCTGGACGTCGTCATGGCCAAGAGCGACCTTGCGGCAGCATCGGTCGAGCTGTCCGCGCGCGATGGTGGTGAGCGCTACCTGGCGGAGGCGCTCGCCGGCTCCCTGGAGGCGTACTCGTACGTGTTCCTCGACTGCCCGCCGTCGTTCGGACCGCTCACGGTCAACGCGCTCGCCGCCGCGAGCCGTGCGATCGTCCCCGTGCAGGCCGAGTACTACGCACTCGAAGGACTTTCTCAGCTCCTCGGGACGATCAATCTCGTCAAGGCGAGGTTGAACCCCGGCCTGGCGATTGCCGGAATCGTCTTGACGATGGCGGACGGGCGAACTCGTCTGGCGACCCAGGTCGAAGCCGAGCTCCGCCGGCACTTCGGCGCCTTGGTGTTCACGACGACCGTGCCCCGCTCCGTGCGTCTCGCCGAGGCGCCGAGCCACGGGCTTCCCGCGATCGCCTACGACCGGCGTTCCGCCGGCGCGCAGGCCTACTGGAAGGTGGCGATGGAACTTGTCGACCGTTCCTAAGGAACGCCGCGGTCTCGGGCGGGGGCTCGAGGTCCTGCTCGGCGAAGCCGGCCAGCCCGAGTTGCTGCACCTCCCCGTCGATGCGATTCATCCCAACCCGCGCCAGCCACGGCGGCGCTTCGAGCCGGAAGCGGCTGCAGGGCTCGCCGCTTCGATCCGGCTGCAAGGGGTTCTCCAGCCAATCGTTGTACGCGGGAGACTCGAGGGTGGGTTCGAGCTCATTGCCGGGGAGCGACGCTGGCGCGCCGCTCAGGCGGCGGGCATGCCCACGCTCCCGGCGCTCGTGCGGGACGTGGAGGACAAGGACTCGCTTCTCCTCGGCCTGGTCGAGAACGTCGCCCGCGAGCAGCTGTCACCGGTCGAGGAAGCCCGCGCGTACGCATCCCTCGTGGACGAGTTCGAGCTCTCCCTCGGCGATGTGGCCGAGCGCGTCGGACGGTCGAAGTCCGGGGTATCGAATCGGCTCCGGCTTCTCGAGCTTCCAGAGGAGGTGCTCTGGATGCTCGCCCGCGGCGATCTGACGGAGGGACACGCCCGCGCCGTGCTCGCGCTGCAGGACGACGAGTCTCGCCAGAGGCTCGCCCGCCGGATCGCGAAGGAAGGCCTGACCGTACGGGCTGCCGAGCGCGCCGCCCGAGAGGGTGGCGCTCGCCGGCGCCCCCGCAAGGTCGCGACGGTCGACCGCGACCTCGCCGATCGGGCGAAAGCGGCTGCAGAGCTCCTGACCGGCCTTCCCGCGCGCGTCACGGGCGGCTCGCTCCAGGTCAGGTTCGGAGACGAGACCGGGCTGGGCGAGCTGGTCGAGGCGCTCGAGGCCGCAGCCCACCGGTAGCGGACTACCCCTCAGAGCGCGGCGATCGACCGCACGGCGGCGTCGACGTCCGCGGGAGAGTTGACGATTCCCGGGCCGAGCCGAACATAGCGCTGCGCATACGGGGTGACGCTCGCGACAATGCGACGCCCCGCGAGCCGCCGTACGACGTCGTCGGGCGCGACGCCCGCGACCTCGAAGCAGACGAGCCCGGCGGAAACGGCATCTGCCATAGGCGTGCGCAGGTGGACCCCCTTGACGTCGGAGAGCCCGCTCTGGAGCCGACGCACGAGCGAGCGCACCCTTGTCTCAACGCGTTTCCTTCCGACCTGCTCGTGAAAGCGGAACGCCTCCGTCAGCGCCCAACGGTGCTCGAACGAATGGAAGCCGCCCGGTGTCAAGCGCGCGCCGTCGGGTGTGCCAGTCGGTGCCGTGCCGGAGAGCCAGGCGCCGTAGCTTGCGGGGTCGTCGAACGAGGGAACCGCTGGACGCAGCAGCTCGCGGACCCGCCCGCCGGCCCAGAGGATGCCGGTGCCACGAGGGCCGTAGAGCCATTTGTGGCAGCCGGAGACCAAAGCGTCGCAACGGAGTTCAGGTGCGGTGGCTGCACCGACGCCCAGGTCGTGCACGCCGTCGACGCAGAGGAGAACGCGCTCGGGCAATGCCGCCGCGATCTCGCGCAGAGGCAGCCTCACGCCGGTGCTCGAATGCACCCAGGTCACTGCGGCGACTCGCGTACGCCCTGAGACTCCACGCCGGAGCCGCTCGACGATCTCATCGACCGTCGCTTCCCGCGGGTCCTCGTAGAGGCGAACGCGGCGCACACGTAGACCCGACAGGCGAAGTGCCTCGTGCGTGGCGTAGAAGTCGTGCTCCGTCGTGAGCACCTCTTCCCCGGGTCGGAGAGCGAGGCGCGTGTAGAGGAGGCCGAGGCCCATCGTGGTGGAGTCGGTGAGGGCGACCTCCTCGGAAGGGACGCCGAGGAAGCGGGCCGCGGCCGCTCGAGCATTGCCGGTCAACCGAGCTTCGTTCGCGTGGAGGTACGTCACGGGATCCGCATCGAGCCGGCGACGGTGACGTTCGATCGCGGATCGCACCGGCCGAGGATGCGCGGCGAGGAGGAAAGACGCCAGGTGGATCCTGGCCGGGTCGAGGAGAAACTGGGCTCTCACCGCGCTCCAGTCGTGCAGATCCGGTGCTGCGGTGACGGGGTCCGCGTGCGCGAGTGCGACCGTTGTCGCGGCAGCCCCGGCGCGGGCGATCAGCTGGCCACGCGTGAGCTTGGTCACCGAGTCATCTTCGCACCAGCTCCGATCTCAGATCCCCTGCAGGGCTTGCGTCTACCGCTGGGGAACCTCCCGGTTCCCCAGACCGCTTCCACCGGTCCGCCTTCGCGGACAATTCGCTACCGCGAATGGGCGATCCTGGACTCGAACCAGGGGCCTCCGCCTTATCAGAGCGGCGCTCTAACCGACTGAGCTAATCGCCCGGGACCGCCGCAACTCTAGCGCAGCCCTCCCGTCTAAGATGGGACGAGACCTCGGGATGCGAGAGATGACCCTCTACGGCGTGAGCTTCGAGCCCATCGGGAAGCAGCCGATCGTGCTCCTGAAGACGGCCGACGACGACAAGTTCCTGCCCATCTGGATCGGGCACCCCGAAGCGGCCGCGATCCTGATGAAGCTGCAGGGAGCGAGCTCGCCCAGGCCGATGACGCACGACTTGCTCACCGAGGTGATCTCCGAGCTCCAGGGGGAGATCGTGAAGGTGACGGTCACGGAGTTGCGCGAGAACACCTACTACGCCTCGATCACGATCGTCCAGGACGGTCGGGAGGTCGAGATCGACTCACGGACGTCGGACGCGATCGCTCTCGCCGTCCGGTGCGACGCTCGAATCTACGCGTCCGAGGAGGTCATCGAAGAGGCGGGCATCGAGTTTCAGGCAGACGACGACGACCAGCCCGGGCTCGTGACCGCGTCGAACCTCGCGGACCTCGATCCGGCCGAGTTCCGGAAGTTTCTCGAGACCGTGACGCCCGAGGAGTTTGCGACGAGCCTCGAGGGCTTCCCGCTTGCCGAAGAAGAGGAAGAGCTCGAGGAAGAGTACGAGGACGAGGACGAGGAGAGCTCGTAAGAGCGTTCACGCGACTGCGACGGCCACAATGAGTGCCGTGCCGTTGAAGATCGCGTGGAGGAGCATCGACGGATAGACGCTATCTGTCTTCGACCGCAGCCAGCCCACGACGACACCGAAGAAGCTGAGCACCGGGAGCGCGACGAGCAGCCCGTGGGCGGCTCCGAAGAGCACCCCGGTCGTGAGAATCGCCACCCACGCCCCGTACGGGACGAGGAGCGCGAAGCCGAGACCGCGGTACGTGAGCTCTTCGATCGCAGGCGCCACGAATGTCACGACGAGAAAGAACGCAGCGAACGCTCCGGCACGGCTCGAGTCCCACTCGCTCGGGACGAGTCCCTGTTCCTCGTTGGCGTCGAGGAACGGTGTCAGAGCAGCGCTGGCGATCCAGATCGCGACGAGCGCAGCCGCTGTCAGGCCGAGGGCACGGGGCCACGACGGAGGTCGCCGCAGGGCGAAGAACTCACGCTTCGGCAGTCCTCGGGCGATCAGCAGGAGGATTCCGAGCATGATCCCGTACTGCACGAGCGCCGCGATCGACGAGGAGTACCGGTACGCGAGATCGTCGGGCATCTCCTCGCTGCCGAACTGAGCTCCGTAGCCGAGTAGCGCGAGAACGATCACGAAGATGAGCCACGCCGCCAGCCGCCGGGGGAAGGACACACCCGATATTCCGGTCGCCACAGGGAGATTCCACCACGACCGGGCCCGAGGAGTGCATGAGGAGTCGCCGAACCCCAGTGTGGATCGTGGCTAGCATCACGGCATGAGCCCGGTCGGCGGCAGGCGAATCCCGCTCGATCCGGACACGCTTCGCCCTCGCGGCCGCCATCAGCGCGCTATCCGCCGGCGGCGCAGGCGGAAGGGCGCGATCATCGCGCTCGTCTCGATTGCGGGTCTCGGCCTCATCGGGGGCATCGCCGGCGGTGCGGCGGTCTTCGCATACGGCTCGTCGTGCGATCTCTCATCGCTCAACGAGATCGCCATCGGGAGGAACTCGTTCGTCTACGCGGCAGATGGCTCACTCCTGGGCTCCATCCCGGCCGAGCGGAACAGGCAACCCGTGAGCCCGGAGAACATGTCCCCCTGGATTCGCAAGGCCACGATCGCCGTCGAGGACCGTCGCTTCTTCCAGCACGGCGGTGTCGACTTCGAGGGGATCGCGCGCGCCGCGGTCACGGATCTCAAGGCCGGAGAGATCGTGGAGGGCGGTTCGACGATCACGCAGCAGCTCGTCCGAAACCTCTACATCTCGAGGGAGCGGACGGTGCAGCGCAAGCTGAAGGAAGCCTGCCTGGCGACCAAGCTCGACCGGGCCTGGTCGAAGCACCGGATCCTCACCACCTACCTGAACCGGGTCTACTACGGAAATCAGGCCTACGGCATCGAGGCTGCCGCGCAGACGTACTTCTCGAAGCCGGCGCGGGACCTGACACTCGCGGACTCGGCGCTGCTCTCGGGTCTGACTCAGGCTCCGTCCGTCTACAACCCCTTCACGACGCCCGCGCGCGCGATCGCGCGCCGGGCCAACGTGCTTCGCGCGATGCTCGAGACCGGTGTGATCACCAGAAGGCAGTTCGAGAAGGCGACCGGCTTCGACCTGAACTTGCGGCCGGGCCGCTTGTACAGCGAGATCCGCGAGCCGTACTTCTTCGGCTACGTCCGTGACCGCCTGCTCGAGGTGTACGGACCGGAGGTCGTTCGGTCCGGAGGCCTGTCGGTGTACACGACGATCGTTCCGAGGTACCAGCGCCTCGCGGAGAAGGCGATCCAGGACACCCTCACCTACGCGACCGACCCGGCTGCCGCTCTCATCTCGATCAGCCCCCGAACCGGGGCCATCCGGGCGATGGCGGCCATCATCCCGAACCGGCCGAAGAACCAGTTCAATCTCGTCTCCCAGGCGCGACGCCAGACGGGATCGACCTTCAAGACGTTCGTCCTCGCCGCCGCCGTGGAGATGGGGATCAACCCGGACTCGACGTACTACGTCTCGGCGCCTTTCACCTACAAGCCCCATCCGGCGGGCAACTGCGACGACGGAAGCTGGTGGTGTGTCCATACGTACGCCAACGACTACTACGGGTGGAGCTCGATCAGGAGCGCGACGATCCGGTCGGACAACAGCGTGTACGCGCAGCTGACGCTCGACGTCACGCCGGAGCGAGTGGCCGAGGTCGCCCGCCGAATGGGCGTTCGCTCCCCGCTCGACGTTCGTGGCGCGTACGTCCCTGCCATGGGGCTCGGCTCGATTGCGGTCTCGCCGCTCGACATCGCTTCGGGCTACGCGACACTCGCCGCAGGCGGCGTCTACGCCGAGCCGATGGCGATCCGCCGTGTGGTGCTGCGAAACGGCCGCGAGGACACCGCTTCTGGCTGGGGCGTTCCCAAGCGTCATCGGGCCATATCCGAGGGTACTGCAGCGATGGTGACCCGAATTCTCGAGCAGAACATCCAGTACGGGACCGGAACGCGTGCGGCGTTCGGCCGCCCCGCAGCCGGGAAGACGGGAACGAACGAGGAGCACGCGGATGCCTGGTTCGCCGGCTACACGCCCGACCTGGCGACGACGGTCTGGATGGGGTACACGGCGGGCGAGATTCCGATGGAGAACGTCCACGGGATCGCCGTCAGCGGCGGGAGCTTCCCCGCTGAGATGTGGCGGCTGTTCATGGAGCCTGCGCTCGACGGGACCGAGCCGACGCCGTTCCCGGAGCCGTCCTCGTGGCCGGAGTGGACGCCGTTCACCAGGGGCGAGTTCGCGCTCAGCTACGACCCGTACGCCTCGGAGTCGACCACGACGGAGACGGAGAAGCCCAAGCCCAAGCCGAAGAACCCGCCGCCGCCACCGGTGATCCCCACCCGCTGACGAGAGAGCCGATGCCCGCGCTGCTGACCCTCGAGGAAGCGCTCGCCCGCATCCTGGAGCGAGCCCAGCGGCTGGCCTCGGAGACGGTCCCTCTGACCGACGCAGGAGGGAGAGTGCTCGCCGAGGGAGCCGCCGCGCGAGTCGACCTCCCGCCTTTCCCGAGCTCCGCGATGGACGGCTTCGCCGTGCGGGCGGAGGACACACCCGGTGAACTGCCGGTGGTCGCCCGAATTGCCGCCGGCCGTCCTTCTGCGGCAGTGCTCCCGGCGGGCTCTGCGGCTGCGATCGCAACGGGCGGTGCTGTTCCCGAAGGCGCGAACGCGGTCGTACCGATCGAACGTGTCACGGAGCGCGCCGACCGGGTCGAGCTACCGGAGCTCGCGCGGCCGGGTCAGCACATTCGTCCTCGCGGCGGCGACGTACAGGAAGGCTCCGTGGTCGCCGCCGCCGGAACGCGCCTCGGCGCGGTCCACATCGGCGCCCTCGCGGCAGCCGGGATCTCCGAGGTCCGCTGCTCGGTGCGTCCTCATGTCGCCGTGCTGGCGACCGGCAGCGAGCTCCGCGCTCCGGGCGAGCAGCTCGCACCGGGGCAGATCTACGAGTCCAATCGGGCGATGATCGCGGCGGTGCTGGCCGCGGCGGGTGCGAGGGTCGAGCAGCTCCCGGTGGTCGAGGACGAAGAAGACGCACATCGGAACGCTCTCGAGCGAGCGCTGGCCGCCGATGTCGTCGTCACGTCGGGCGGCGTCTCCATGGGTCCACACGACCTCGTGCGTGCAGTTGCGGCCGAGCTCGGAGTCGAGGAAGTCTTCTGGGGCGTTGCGGTCAAGCCGGGAAAGCCTCTCTCGTTCGGCGTGCGGGGCCCGACACTGGTCTTCGGTCTCCCCGGCAATCCTGTCTCGTCACTCGTCGGCTCGCTGCTCTTCGTGCGACCGGCGCTCCTCGCCCGCCAGGGCGCTGATCCCGGTCCGTCGTTCGAGATCGGCCGAGCGGCAAGCGTGCTTCGCCGAAACGCGCAACGCGATGAGTTCGTCCGCGCTCGCCGGCGTGACGGCGAAGCGGGGATCCTGCTCGAGCCCGTCACCGGGCAGGAATCGCACATGATCGTCCGCGCGTCGTCCGCCGACGCGCTGGTGCACGTTCCACGGGGGACCGGGGAGCTCGCGGCCGGCGAGCCGGTTCGCTATCTCGTTCTCGCGTAACGCGCTGCCCGTAGGCCCGAGAGTGCGCTGACCGCGGAACGGATCACGCCCGGAGGCGGAGGCTCCGACCCGCCGGCGTACGGCCCGTAGCGGCCGAACGCGAGGGCGCCGACCTGCGCGGCCGCCGCGCCCCAGAAGAGAACGAGCAGGACCGACCCGAGCGGGACGTAGCCGACGGTTGCCAACCCTGCGGCATAGAGCGGTGCATCCACGACGTCGAGACCGAGCTCGTCGGCGAGAACGATCAATCCGAAAGCTGGCCCGAGCAGCCCGAGGGTGTAGAGCGCCCCGCGCGCCCAGAGCCGGGTGCGAAGCGGCAGCCAGAGCCATGCGTACAGCGACGGAAGGACGAAGACCAGCGCGTACGGCTTCGTGACGGCGATCAGGACCGCGACGAGCCCGAGCCACGTCAGGGCGACCGCGTAGCCTGCAAGCCTCTCCTCGGGTTTCGGTTCGCCCACTGGAGCGAGGCGGCGGCGGCACGCGAGCCATCCGAGCACGAGGGCGATCGTGAGCACCGTGAGCCCGGCAATCGGCCAGTCCAGGATGAACGGCGAGTACGGTGGGAGTGGGAGCGACGTCCCGGTCGGAAAGAGGCCGGTCAAAGCGCCGATCCAGAGAAGAAGCCCGCCGTAGAGCCAAAAGAGCAGCCGGGACCGCAGTCCCCTGAGCGCCGCCATGAGCGGCAAGCGCCTGCGGCGGATCCGCACGAGGAGATCGAGGACGCCGAGTGCGAAAGGCGCAACGGCCACGATGAGGGTCAGGCGGACGGTCCAGCCGCTCGCCACCCGCTCGTCGAGGAAGACACTGTCGGGCGTCC
Organism: uncultured Actinomycetes bacterium; assembly: GCA_963761485.1. GTDB lineage: Bacteria > Actinomycetota > Thermoleophilia > Gaiellales > Gaiellaceae > GMQP-bins7. The sequence goes on from CAVXGP010000005.1 coordinate 345,742, forward strand.
GGAACGCTCCGACGCTCCGGTCGATCGATCCCACGAGAGCCTCCGTGGCGCGACCGAGCTGGCCGAGCCGTTCCGCCGAGAGTCGGGCCGGCGAGCCCGCCGGCGGGCTTCGACTGCCAGGAGCCGCGGTCGTCAGAGTGAACGCCGCGACACCTCGCTCCAGAAACGGGCCCTGCTCGCCCGCGGCGAAGGGAATGCCGAGATCCACGAGTTGAGTGAGCGGGGACGGCAGCTCGGGTGTGATTCCGACCTGTTCCTCGACCCGCGCCGACGCCGTGCGCACGAGGGACCGAGCCGGTGATCGCGGCCCGTCTCCCGCGACGGCGAGGCGAGGAGCGCCCGGGCGTCCAAGGCCTTCGAGGACGATCGCGGCAAGCGCATCCTCCGCGTAGGGCGACTCCGACACGAAGCGCGCGGTCCCTGCGCCCCCGTACGCGCCCGCGTCGGTCGAGACCAGGACGAGCGTGCGGTCGGGCCGTGGATTCGGCACGGCCTCCTGGGGAGCGAAGCCACGGGCGAGCTCGATCAGCGCCGCCGTACCGGACGCGTTCTCCCCACCAGGCTGGTCGCTGCCCGCGTTGTCGCGATGGGCAACAAGGACGATCGCTTCCCGGGATCGCCCTGGCACGAGTGTCACGACATTGCGTAGCTCGACGCTGCCGAGCTCGGGGAGGTCTTCACGCCAGACGTCCTCCTCGGTCGCGAGACCGAGTGCGGCGATGGTTTCCTGATACCAGCGCGCAGCCCCTTCGGCTTCGGGCGTGCCGGGCACCCGCTCCGGATAGAGAAGTGAGAGCTCTGACGCGAGCTCGGAAGCGGAGCTCCCGTCGAAAACCGGCTCGAGCGTGGGACGTGGAAGGACTCCCGGTGTCGAGACGGAGAACAGCAGCGCGAGGAGTGCCGGTGCGACGACGAGGGACGAGACGCGTACGAGTCGAGTGTTGAGCGGCCGTTCGACGGTGCCACGACGCGGCAGCCGCCTGCGCCTCCGGGGCCGGGCCGCTTCCATCGCGGGGCTATAGTAGGCGGGCAGGCAGCCGCGGGCCCGCGCGAATGCTCCGATGCCGAACTCCTCGACCATCCTCCTCGTCGACGACGAGGATTCGATCCAGACTCTGCTGACGTACCCGCTCGAACGGGACGGGTATCGAGTCGTTCAATCGCGTGACGGAGAGGACGCCCTCAGGCGCTTTGCAGAAGAAGAGGTCGATCTCGTCGTGCTGGACATCATGCTCCCCCGGCTCGACGGCCTCGAGGTGTGCAAGCGCCTACGGAGTCAGAGCAACGTTCCCATCATCATGCTCACCGCACGCGGCGAGGAGCTCGACAAGGTGCTCGGCCTCGAGCTCGGTGCCGACGACTACATAACCAAGCCGTTCTCGATCCGGGAGTTCCGGAGCCGCGTGCGTGCTCTTCTCCGGCGGGCCGCGACCCCGCATGCGGGGGCCGAGCGCGAGGAGATCATCGAGCGGGGCGAGCTCAGGATCGATCTCCCGCGGAGAACGGTCCAGATTCGCGGCGAGACCGTCCAGCTGACCTTCATCGAATTCGAGATGCTGGTCGTCCTCGCGTCGAGCCCGGGCGTCGTTTTCTCCCGCCGAGAGCTGCTCGAGCGGTTACGCGGCGGCGCCGACTACCGAGAGCCCCGGACGATCGACGTGCACGTGCGGCACCTGCGCGAGAAGATCGAGCGCGATCCCAGCAACCCCGAGCTGATCCTCACGATCCGCGGCGCGGGGTACCGCTTCCGGCCGGAGTGAGGATCCCCGGCGGAATCCGGGTCCGCATCGCCTTCGCGCTCGTGGCGATCGTCGCCGGCGCGCTCGGTACTGCGTACCTCATCGTCGTGCCGTCCCTGGAGAAACGGCTGGTCGACGCGCGCCTCGACCAGCTCGAGAAGGCCGCCGCCCCGCTCGCCCGCAAGCTGCCCGAGAGACGCTTCGAATGGGACGAGGCCGTGGACGAGCTCTCGGTGCAGACCAACGCACGCGTGGTCGCCTTCGACGTGCTTTCGAGAACGCCCCCCGCCCTGGCGGTTCTCGCCGACTCGCGTCGCACGAGCTCCCGAGAGGTGGCCGCGGATCCGATCGCCTTGCGGACCGTGACGACCGGCAAGGTGGAGCGGGGTCGCGTGGTCGAAGGAGGGAACGACTACGCCGACGTCGCGACTCCTGCAGGACCGGACGCGGTGCTCCTCTTCCAGGCCGGGCTCGCGGACTCACTTGCGACCGTCCGGCTCGTGAAGCAGCGGCTCCTGCTCGCCAGCGCTTTCGCGCTCGTGCTCGCGCTCGTTCTCGGCCTGACCGCGGCCGGAATGCTGGCCCACCGGATCCGGCGCCTCGAGGCCGCGGCCGAGCGGATCGCCGAAGGAGACTTCGATGCCCCGATCGTCGATCACGGCGACGACGAGATCGGACAACTCGCCCGTGGGTTCGATCGCATGCGCGTCCAGCTGGCGCAGCTCGACACCGCCCGGAAGGAGTTCGTCGCCAATGCCTCGCACGAGCTGCGAACGCCCATCTTCTCCCTCGGCGGCTTCCTCGAGCTCCTCGCCGACGAGGATCTGGACGAGGAGACCCGGCTTGGTTTCCTGGCGACGATGCAGGGCCAGGTGGAGCGGCTGGCGAAGCTCTCCACGGACCTCCTCGACCTGTCGCGCGTCGACGCTGGCCAGCTCAGCGTCCGTGACGAGCTCGTCGATCTTGGCGATGTCGCCCGCGAGCTCGCCGGTGAGCTGGAGCATCTGGCGTCCTCCTCGGACCACGTGCTGTCCACGGACATCCGCGGAGACGTCTGGTGTCACGGTGACGAGGAACGCATCGTTCAGATCGGGCGAGCTCTCGTCGCCAACGCGATCGTCCATACGCCGACGGGGACCCGGGTCGCCATTCGAGCCCGCCGCAACGGCGACCGCGCCGAGCTGGCGGTCGAGGACAGCGGGCCCGGGATCCCGCAGCGCCACCGCGAGGCCGTGTTCGAGCGCTTCTACCGGGTCGAGGGCGGCAGGGCGTCCGGAAGCGGTCTCGGGCTCGCCATCGCACGGGAGCTCGCGCGGCTCATGGGAGGCTCCGTTCGGCTCGAGCTGGCCCCGGGCTCGACGCTCTTCACGCTGGACCTTGTAGGCGCACCGGCCCCGGAGCGCACCGGAATTCCGCCGGGGCCGTTTTCACGTGAAAACGAAGTGGAGCCGGCCGGACGCTCACGCGTCCCGTGAGCGGCTCTACGATCTCGTCGTGAGCGGCTTTTCGCACGTGGGCGACGCCGGCGACGTGACCATGGTGGACGTCGGGTCGAAGCCCCTCTCGCGGCGACGCGCGGTTGCGCGCTCCAGCGTCCGCATGGGCCCTCGGACCGCGGAAAAGCTGGGCGATCTGCCGAAGGGAGACGCGCTCGTCACGGCACAGCTCGCGGGCATCATGGCGGCGAAGCGGACTGCCGAGCTGATCCCGCTCTGCCACCCGCTTCCCTTGACCCATGTGGACGTCAGGCTGCACGTCGCCGACGGGTCGGTCGAGATCGAGGCCACCGCCGAAACGACGGCGCAGACGGGCGTCGAGATGGAGGCTCTCGTCGCCGCGACCGTGGCAGCCCTGACCGTCTACGACATGGTGAAGGCGGTCGACAAGGACATGGAGATCGGCCAGGTTCGGCTGGTCGAGAAGACGAAGGAATCCGTGTGAACGCTGCGGTTCTCACCGTCTCGGACGGCGTCCATGCGGGAGAGCGGGAGGACACGAGTGGCGATACCCTCGAGGAGCTCCTTCGCGAGGACGGGTTCGAGGTCGTCCGACGCGTCGTCCCCGACGAAAGGGAGCAGATTGCGGACGCGCTCCAGGAGCTGGCCGCCGATTCGTTGCTCATTTTGACAACGGGCGGGACGGGCTTTGCACCTCGCGATGTGACCCCGGAGGCAACGCGGACGGTGCTCGACCGGGAAGCGCCTGGAATCTCGGAGGCGATCCGGGCGGACGCGGTGGCGCGGACGCCGCACGCCCTGCTGTCGCGGGGCATCGCGGGCCTGAGGGGCGAGACTCTGGTCGTGAACCTGCCGGGATCGCCGGGGGGATGTCGCGACGGCTTCGCCGTTCTGCAGCCTGCTCTGCGACACGGCCTCGAGCTGGCTTCCGGGGAGAAGGCGACGCCTCACCGCCAGACATGACGACGACAGCCCTCGCCCTGCTGCCGCGGCGGTTCGCTTCGCTGGTCCGGATCGAGCACACCGTGTTCGCGCTCCCGTTTGCCTACGTCGGCGCATTTCTCGCCGCAGCCGGGTGGCCCGGCCTCGGCGACGTCGTGTGGGTGACGATTGCAATGGTCGGCGCGCGAACGGTTGCGATGGCGCTCAACCGGCTTGCCGACGCGGAGCTCGACGCTCGCAACCCGCGGACCGCGGCGCGCGAGCTCCCGCGCGGCGCCTTGAGTCGGAACCAGGTGCTCGCCCTCATCGGCGCGGCGCTCGTCGTGTTCCTCGTCGCCGTGTTCCAGCTCGATCCGGTCGTACGCTGGCTCTGGCCCATCCCGGTGGCGATGTTCTTCGTCTACCCGTACCTCAAGCGGTTCACCTGGCTCTGCCATCTCTGGCTCGGCGCCTGCATCGGGCTCGCTCCGGTCGGCGCCTGGCTCGCCGTGTCGGGGACGGCTCCCTGGGAAGCGTGGGTGATCGGGGGAGCGGTTCTGCTCTGGGTCGCCGGATTCGACCTCTTCTATTCGCTCTACGACCTCGAGCACGATCGGAGTGAGGGGCTCCATTCGTGGGCTGTGCGTTTCGGCGAGCGGGGCGTGTTTCTGGGTGCGAGGGCATTCCACGCGGGAACCGTGACCCTCCTGGCCGTCGCGGGGGCCGGTCTCGATGTCGGCGTCTCGTACTGGGCCGGCGTGGTTGCAACTGGTGCCTTGCTTGCTTACGAGCACGCCATCGTCCGTCCGGGTGACCTGCGTCGCCTGGACGCTGCGTTCTTCACCGTGAACGGTGTCATCAGCGTGGTCTTCTTCCTCTTCGTCGCGCTGGACGTGCTAGTCGGGTGATCCGCGCTCGCGGGATCGAAAGGCGGTACGGCCGCCGGCGGGTGCTTGCGGGCATCGACCTCGATGTCTCCCCGGGCGAGTTTCTACTCGTGACCGGGCCGAACGGCTCCGGGAAGACCACGCTCCTGCGTGTGCTGGCAGGCCTTGCCGCTCCGACTCGTGGATCGCTCGAGGTGGACGTCGATCGCGGGCGAATGGGCTACCTGGCTCACGAGCCTCTCGTGTACAGAGAGCTCACGGCAGCCGAGAACCTCGATCTCTTCGGCCGGTTGTACCGAGTCCCCGAACGACGGGAAAGAATCGGGATGCTGCTCGAGCGCTTCGGCCTCTGGGACGCCCGGAACGAGCGCGTGTCGCTCTATTCCCGCGGCATGACCCAGAGGCTCGCGCTTTGCCGGACGCTGCTGCACGAGCCCGACCTGCTCGTCCTCGACGAGCCTTTCGCGGCGCTCGACGAGGGAGGCGCGGCCCTCCTCGACCGAGAGCTCGGCGCCCTCGTCGGTGCGCAAACCCTCGTCGTGTCGACACACGAGCCGCAGCGGCTCGAGCGCTTCGCGACCGGGAGGCTCGCGCTCGCATGAGCTACCTCACCGACGTTGCCACGCTTGCCCGGAAGGATCTCAAGGTCGAGCTCCGCGCGCGCGACACGCTGCCGGCGATGCTCCTCTTCGTTCTCTCGACGCTGGTCGTCTTCCGCTTTGCGCTTCCGGAAGGAACGGACGACGATGCGGCCTACGGGCTGCTCTGGGTTGCGATCGTATTCACGGCGCTCCTCGGTCTCGCTCGCGCCTGGGTTCCGGAGCAGGAGCACGGAGTCCTCGACGCCCTCGTGCTCGCGCCCTGCGACCGGAGCGCGATCTGGCTCGGGAAAACCCTCGCGACCCTGGCCTTCCTCGTCGCCGCTCAGGTTGTTGCCCTCCCGGCCTTCGCTCTGTTCTTCGCGTCGCTGGACGGGACCGCCCTCGCAGGCGTTCTCCTTGCCGACCTCGGTATCTGTGCGGTCGGATCGCTCATGGCAGCGATGGCCGCCGCCGGACGTGCTCGCGAGCTGCTGTTGCCACTGCTCATGCTCCCGCTGGCGATTCCCCTCGTCGTCGGGGGCGTCGGTGCCGCGATCTCGCCCGAGGCAGAGCGGTACGTTCTCTTCCTCGCGTTGTACGACGGAGTGTTCGCGGTACTGTCGTGGGCGTCGTTCGAGTACGTCGTCACCGAGACATGAGCGCGTCCGCGGCGATTCGTAGCCTCCCCGGGCTCGCCACGGTCGCGGCAGCGCTGATGGGGCTCGCGGTCCTCCTCGCGCTCCTGGTTGCGCCGGAGGACGCCGACCAGGGTGTCTCCCAGAGGATCTTCTACATCCATGTCCCGATCGCGCTCACTGCGTACTTCTGCTTCGGCCTCGGCGCCTGGAAAGCGCTGCTCTTGCTCTGGCGAGGTGAGGAGCGGTACGACCTCGAGAGCTATGTGGCGATTCATCAGGGGACGATCTTCGGTGTGCTGACACTTGTCACCGGCTCCATCTGGGCGAAGGCCTCGTGGGGCGTATGGTGGACGTGGGACTCGAACCAGCTCGTCCTCTTCCTCGTCCTCTTCCTCTTCTACTGCGCGTACTTCATGCTGCGCTTCTCGCTGGAGGAGGGGCCTCGGCGCGCGCGGTCGTCCGCCGTGTACGCGCTGTTCGGCGTCGTGCTCATCCCGATCAGCTTCCTCGCCATCCGGCTCGCGGAGGACTTCATCCACCCGACGGTCTTCACGCGAGAGGGGCCTCAGATGAGCGGGATCATGTTCGTGACGTTCTGCGTCTCCTGGGCAGCGGTCACACTTCTCGCCTACGTGCTCTACCGAGTGGAGCTGCTGGGGAAGCGGCTCGATGCCGATCTCCGCGATCTACGCGAGGCGCTTCGGTGACTCAGGGGCAGTACGTCGCGGCGGTGTACGGCGTGGTGTTCGTCGTCGTCCTCGCCTACGTCGCGATCATCGCAGCCAAGCTGGCACGACTCCAGCGCGAGACGGCGGAGCTGCTCGAGCTCGCCCGCCGCAGGCAGCCCGCTGCCGCCCCCGAGCCCGTGGCGAGGGAAGCTCCGCGGGAGGCCTAGCCCGCCGGGCCCCTCTCTATGCTGCGCGCGTGCTCCGCCGCGAGACCAAGGGGCTAGCGGAAACGGCGTGACCCGCCCCGCGCTCTTCGGGAGGCCTCTCCCACTGCAGGTCCCCACTGCCTTCGTCCGAATCCGCGTCCGCGGGACCACGTTCTGCGGCGAGGTGCGGAGGGGGCGCCCTGGCGCCTGCCCCTCGGCGCGGACCGCACGCCGGCACTAGCCGCACGGTTTACGCTCCAGGCGTGTTCATCACGTTCATGAGCGACTTCGGGCTCAAGGACGACCTGGTGGGCACGTGCCACGGCGTGATGAAGCAGATCGCACCGGATGCGCAGATCATCGACATCACGCACGGGATCCCTCCGCAGGCAGTGCTGCAAGGGGCTCTCGTGCTCGCGAACACCATCGAGTACATGCCCATGGGGGTCCACCTCGCAGTCGTGGATCCGGGGGTCGGCGGGCCGCGACGCCCGCTCGCCCTTCGCGACGCGCAGGATCGTCTGTACGTCGGTCCCGACAACGGTCTCCTGATCCCGGCGGCGAGCCGAGCCGGAGTCGTGGCGGCCCACGAGCTCGCCAACCCCGCCTACGCGCTCGAGTTCATCTCGCGGACCTTTCACGGCCGCGATCTCTTCGGCCCGGCCGCGGCCCATCTCGCCGCCGGCGTCACGCTCGAAGAGCTCGGCCCCCCGCTCGATCCCGACGGCCTCGTCAGCCTGGACCTGCCGAAGCCCGTACTCGTCGACGGAGCAGCCATTGCGAGGATCCTCTACATCGACAGCTTCGGGAACATCATGCTGAACCTGACGCGCGACGACGTCGCGACGATCGGAATCGTCTCCGGAACTCGGCTCGAGCTCGAGCTCGCCGGCGAGCGCTACTACGCGACGATGGCGAGGACGTTCGCCGACGCGCGCTCCGGCGACGTGATCCTGTACGAGGACAGCTACCGGAACATGTCGGTTGCGATCTCCCGCGGAAACGCCGCTCGCATGCTGCACGCGAGCCCGGGGCAGCAGGTTCGGATCGTGCCTGCCGTCTGACGGGCTACGAGAGAGCGGGTCGCTTGTCGGCCCACGGGCGGGCCTCCTCGACCTGGGCGGCGAACCGGAGCAGGAGCGCGTCGCCGGCGGGCGGTCCGATCGCCTGGACGCCGATCGGCAACCCGTCCGCCGACCAGTGGAGAGGAAGTGACACGGCCGGAAGACCGGTCAGGTTCGCGATCGCGGTGAACGGCGTGAAGACGGTGTTTCGGAGGAGCTGCTCGCTCGCGCCCTCGACCTCCTCCTGCCAGCCGATGGGAACCGGGGGTAGCGCGAGGGCGGGCGTGAGGACGACGTCGAAGTCCCGCCAGAACGCGACCGAACGCCGTGCGACGGCCTGAAGACGGACCACGGCGCGGGCGTAGTCGGCCGCCGAGCTCGAGCTTGCGGAGTCCACGAGCGCCCGGTTGAGCGGAGTCAGCAACGAAAGGTCGTCGACCGGGTACAGAGCGGGCCCGACCTGCCATACGGAGATGAACACACGCGCAAGGCCGGGCTCGGTCCAGGACGGCGTCGCCTCGGACACATCGTGGCCGAGCTCCTCGAGCAGGGCTGCCGCGGTGGCGAGCGCCGCGACGCACTCCGGATCGACCGGCGTCTCGACCGGTGGCACTGCGGTCACCGCGACTCGCAGCCTCCCCGGCGGCTCGCCCACCTCCTCTGCGAACGGGCGCTCCGGGGGCGGCGCCCACCAAGGATCGCCGGGCTCGTATCCGGCGAGGACGTCGAGGAGGTGGGCCGCGTCTGCGACCGACCGTGAGATGGGGCCGGAGGTGGAGAGGCCTTCCAGCGACGTGAACGGCGCCGGTGACACCCGCCCCCGCGACGGCTTGAGGCCGAAGACGCCGCAGCACGAGGCTGGGATGCGAATCGAGCCGCCCCCATCGGTGCCGTGGGCGATCGGGACGAGACCGGCTGCAAGAGCAGCCGCGGCGCCACCACTCGAGCCGCCGGGGGTGCGCTCGGTGTTCCACGGGTTGCGGGTCGCACCGTTCAGGTCCGACTCGGTGAAGGCAGTCGTGCCGAACTCCGGCGTGTTCGTCTTGCCGAGAACCACGAACCCCGCCTCGCGCAGCCGGCGGGCGACGGCCATGTCGAAGTCGGGGACGTAGTCGGCGAATGCACGACTCGAGTAGGTCGTACGAATGCCGGCGGTTGCCGTCAAGTCCTTGATCGCCGTGGGTACGCCGTGGAACGGGGCGCCCGTTGGTTCGCTGTCGGCCGCCCGCGCGTCGTCGAGAGCCGCCTCGGGTCGGACGGTGACGAACGCGTTCAGCTCGGGATCGAGACGGGCGATCCGCTCGAGGTAGAGCTCGACGAGCTCGACCGATGAGATCTCGCCGTCGCGTACGAGCTGCGCCTGCTCGACGGCGGAGAGAAACGCCAGCTCCATCGAACGGCGACGCTACACGTTCGCAGCGGGAGATCGCCTCGGGTCCTCGCCGCCTCGACGGCGCTTACACTCCCGAGTTTGCGTGAGCGAGGACGTCCTGGAGGGAGGGTCCATGAGTGACTATGCGTTGTCGCGACTTGACGAGATCGAAGAGCAGGATGACGGCCGCGAGCCCTGGCGCCCCGTGCGGCACCACTTCGGGATCACGTCCTTCGGCATAAACGCGTGGACGGCCCAGGGTGCGGGGGATCGGATCATCAACGAGCACGACGAATCGGACGACTTGAGCGAGGAGCTCTACATCGTGCTCCACGGGCACGCCGTCTTCGAGCTGGACGGCGAACGTCGCGACGCGCCGGCCGGCACGTTCGTCTTCGTCCGCCCCGATGTCAAGCGGACGGCATTCGCCGAGGAGCCCGGGACCACGATCATCGCGGTCGGCGGCATCCCGGGAAAGGCGTACGAGCCGGACGGTTGGGAGCTCTGGGCTCCTCTCAATCCGCTGTACCAGGCCCGCGAGTACGCCGAGGCCGCCGATCGTGGGCGTGAGCTGGTCGACGCGTATCCCCAGTACGCCGCGCTCTGGTACAACGTCGCCTGCTGCGAGAGCCTCGCCGGACGTCCGAGCGACGCCGTCGAGCACCTTCGGCAGGCGATCGACCTGTCCGAGCGATTTCGCGCCCACGCGAAGGGGGACTCGGACTTCGATCCAATTCGCGGCGAGCCCGCGTTCAAGGAGCTGATCGACGCCCCAGCGGCTGCGCGCGAATGACGGGTCCGAGCACTCGCGAGTGGCGAGGGCCGGAATCGAACCGGCGACACCACGGTTTTCAGCCGTGTGCTCTACCGACTGAGCTACCTCGCCGCGGCAAGGCAGTGTACCCGGGAGGGTGTCAGGTCTTGGTTGCGTAGAGGTAGGCACCGGCCATGGCCCAGCAGTCTCTCTCTCGCGCCACGCCCGGACGAGGATCGCATAGCGTTCCGCGCCGTGGAAGCGGGCAGGAAGGGTGCGGTGGCGATCATCGGTGCGGCGCTCGATCTCGGGCAAGGCCGGCGCGGTGTCGACATGGGGCCCTCAGCGATCCGCTACGCGGGGCTCGAGGAGCGGCTGACCAGCCTTGGCTACGAGGTTCGGGACCACGGGAACGTCGAGACCGCCGTTCCGGAGGCGACTGCGCTGCGCGACGAGCGCGCCCGCTTCCTGCCCGAGATCAAGGAAACGTGCGAGCGGATCGCCGCGAAGGTGGTCGAGGAGTCGGCTGCAGGTGCGATCCCGCTCGTGCTCGGCGGCGACCACTCGGTCGCTATTGGAACCCTCGGCGGCCTTGCCTCGGCGCACGGCCCGGGAGGCGTGCTCTGGATCGACGCGCACTCGGATGTCAACACGCCGGAGACGAGCCCGAGCGGGAACGTGCACGGCATGCCGCTCGCGGCGGCTCTCGGCCTCGCGGGAGCGGAGTTCGAGAGCGACGCATGGCCGTTGCCTGCCCTCGATCCACGAAGAGTCGCGCTCGTCGGCCTGCGGCAAACCGATGCTGGCGAGCGCCGGCTGCTCCGGGACGCGGGCGTGCGTGTCTTCACGATGAGCGAGATCGACCGGATCGGCGTCGAACGGGCGCTGCGCGAGGCGCTCGACCGCGTTGCCGGCCCGGGGTTCGTGCATCTCTCGCTCGACATGGACGCGCTCGACCCGGAGCTTGCTCCTGGTGTCGGCACCCCGGTCCGCGGCGGCCTCACCTATCGGGAGGCACACCTTGCGCTCGAGCTCATCGCCGAGTCCGGGCTCGCGGGCTCGCTGGAGGTCGTCGAGGTCAACCCGATCCTCGACCGGGAGAACACGACGGCCCTTACTGCCGTCGAGCTCGTGGCGAGTGCCCTCGGGAAGACGATCCTCTAGCTCTGCACGAAGTCCCTGAAGGCGGCCGCTTCACGGCCGCACCCTCTACGCCCGTGGGCGTCGCGCCAATGCGACTCTGCTCAGCGCCGGCATGACGAGCCCGTCGCCGAGGCGATAGGACTCGAGCGCGGCACGCACATCCCCGTAGACCTTCCGTGTCTCCTGCTCGCTCAGCGCCTCCAGGACTGTTCCGAGCGTCCGCGACAGGTCACGGGACGCACCCCAGTACTCCTCGAAGCTCGAGTACCGCCACGTCAGCAGGACATCGTCCTGGACCAGGAGCTCGAGCCCGGCGCCTTCGACGAGCTCGCACACACGGTCGGGGTCTGCGAGCCGGAACGGTCCGGGCGCGTCGGGATCGGGACGCTCCATCCTTCCGCCCGACACGAGCGCTCGTCCGATCGCGGCCGCCCACGGGTTCTCGTCGGCGGTCCCCCAGACGGCGAAGGCGACGCGGCCGCCGCCTCGCAGGACACGTCTGGTCTCGGCGAACGCGAAGGAGGGGTCGGGAACGAGCATGTAGCCGTAGCGGCACAGGACGCCGTCCACGCTCTCGTCGTGCAGCTCGAGCTCCTGGGCGTCCAGGGCACGGAAGTCGGCATTCGAGACGCCGAGCTCCGCGGCGCGCCGCTCGGCGGCGGCAACCATCCCAGGGACGAGGTCGCTCGAGATCAGCCGACCGGTCGGAGCGATGCGCTCGGCTGCGAGGAACCCGGTGTCGCCGGTCCCGGCTGCGATCTCGAGCACCCGATCACCCGGCTTCGGGTCGAGGAGGTCGACCATCCGCTCCGAAACCTCCCGGGTTGCCTCCCAGGTCAGAGCCCGCCGGCGCTCCCAGCCGGCGGAGACCGCCTCCCAGCCCTCGAAGCTCTCGTCCGTCCCGGTCAGGAGGCTGCCGATCGGGTCGAGACGTTCGCGCAGAGCCCGTCGAGCTCGAAACTGCCGTCTGCCTTCGAACCGAGGGCTTCGCGGACCGAGGAGCGAACCGAGCCCTGCTCCGTCTCGGGCAGTTGCTCGATGACCATGGCGAGCGCGCCCGCCTTGTCCAGTGTGAATGCCCAGTAATCCTCGAACGAGTCGAACGGCCACCTCATCGGCACCTCGGTGATCTCCGGAGGCTCGAAGCCGGCGCCGAGGACGAGCGTCTCGATCCGAGCCGGATCGGCGAGCGCGAACACGCCCGGCTGGTTCGGTGCGGGGACAATGTGGCCGGCATCGGCGAGAACCTGCGCGACCGTTGCCGCCCACGGATTCCCGGCAGGCGGTCCCCAGACGGAGAAGGCAAGGCGGCCTCCCGGCCTCAGCACCCGCCGCGTCTCGCGGAACGCGGCCTCGGAGTCCGGCATCAGCATGTACCCCCAGCGGCAGACCACCGCGTCGACGCTCTCGTCAGGCAGATCGAGTGCCTGAGCGTCGAGAACACGGTACTCGACGTCCTTCACGCCGAGCGCTTCGCCTCGCCGTCGCGCCGCTTCGACCATCGCCGGCGAGAAGTCGCTGGAGATGACGCGGCCGCCCGGCGCGACCCGCTCGGAGGCGAGAAAGCCGGTGTCACCGATGCCGGCGGCGAGCTCGAGCACCGTCTCGCCGACGCGAGGGTCGACAGCGTCCACCAGCTGGCGGCCGATGTGCTCGGAGGCGCGCCAGGTGACGGCGTTTCGTCGCTCCCAACCGGGAGCCATCCGCTCCCAGATGTCGAAGATCCGCCTCGCGGCGTCGTCTTCCACGATCATGCGGCCACGCCGGCGAACCGCGGGAGGATGTCCTTCCCATAGGCCGCGAGCGTCTCCTCCTGACCGTGGGTCATGAGGTAGATGTTGAAGTGGTCGACGCCGATCGACTCGAGCTCTCTCAGCTTCGCGGTCGCCTGCTCAGGAGTCCCGAGGACGCAGAAGCGGTCGCAGATCTCGTCGGTCACGAACTCGCCGTGCTTCGCGCCGACCCGGCTGTGGTCCTTGTAGTCGTAGAACTTGCGTACCTTGACGTATTCGGTCAGAGCATCCGGGATCTCGGAGTCGAAGCCGTAGCGCTCGACGAGGTCCATGACATGGTTCGAGACCATCGCCGGGAACCAGCGCACCTGCTCACGCGCATCGGCGATGTCGTCCGAGATGTGGCTTGGCGCGCAGACATGGCACTTCAGCTCCGCCGGGTCGCGTCCAGCCTCCTCCGCCGACTTTCGGGCCGTCTCCATGATCCACTGGATGATCTGAGGGTCGGCGAGCTGGATGATGACACCGTCTCCGACGCGGCCTGCGACCGCGAGCGCCCGCGGCCCGTAGCCGGCGACCCACAGCTCGATCGGCGGGTCCTGCAACGCCCAGGTCAGCTCGAGCTCTTTGCCGTTCCACTCGACCTTCCGGCCGTTCATCAGGCCTTTCATCATCACCAGCGACCGCTCGAACTCGGCCATCTTCACCGGCTGGTAGCCGATGACCCGCCGTGCCGAGTCGCCGCGGCCGATGCCCATCACCATGCGTCCGCCGGAGATGACGTGCAGGGTTGCGTAGCCGCTTGCCGTCACGGTCGGCTCCCGCGTGCCGGGGTTGGTCACGCAATGACCGAACTTCATGCGGCGCGTCGCCTGGATCGCCAGGGTCAGCAGTGGGTACGACTCGTGCCAGAGGATGGGCGAGTCGTAGGTCCAGCCGTACTCGAAGCCGTGTGACTCCGCCAGCCGGAGCAGCTCGACGAACCGCTGGTAGGGAGGGTCGGGCAGAACGGTGACGCCGAAGCTCAAAGCCATCTCGTCTCCTTCGCTCGCTCGGAGAGGCGGATTATCGCGCTACAGGTCGGTGGTGCGAAGTGCGAGCAGTGCTGAAGCTGCGAGGGCTGCGATGACCGCGAACGCGATCCGCCCGTCGCCGGGGAGGTCGAACGTGAGCCCTGCGAGCGGCGTTCCGACGAGGATCGTCAGGACTGCGAACGCGTTCACGAGCGCGATTGCTCCAGCCGGAGCGTCCGGGCGAGCGCGCTGCGCTGCGGCGAAGATCGCGGCGAAAGGGAGCCCAGCGGCGAGCCCGAGCAGGAGAGCTCCGAGTGTAGAGACCGCCACACGCGCTTCAAGTGAGAGCAGCGCTGCTCCCGCGGCTACACCGAGCAGCCCGGCCACAACGAGCGGCTCTCGCCACCCTTTGCCGGCCAGGAGTCCTCCCATGGGTCGGGTCGCGATCCCGCTGAACAGGATCAGGCCGCCGACAAGGCCTGCCGCCGCGGAGCTCACTCCCTGGCGTTCGAGGAGCGGCACCGCCCAGTTGCCGGCAACGACGGCCAACCCGAACGTGCCGGCCTGAAGGACGCCGAGCGGGAACAGACGAGCGTCGCGAAGGACCCACCGACCCGCTCGAACCGGGCGCACCGAGCGGCTCGCCCGCAACGTGGGGACGGCGGCCGCGAGTGCCAGGACGCCGGCGCTCCAATACGGTGCCCGCCAGTCGGTCGCATCGGTCAGAGGCGGGACGATCATCAAGGCAAGCCCTCCGCCCACCATCGTCGCTCCGCCGTAGGCGCCTTGCAGGACCGCCCCGCCGCCCCCGGCCCGGACGAGATCGAAGCCTGCGACGAAGCCCGCGCCCGAGCCGATTCCGACGACTGCGCGGCCGAGAAGGGCGAGCGGAAACGAGTCGTCGGCGAGCAGCATGGCGTTCCCCGCGACCGTCGCTCCGATCGCGATCAGGGCGACGGTCCGTGCGCCGAAGCGGTCCGCCCCGCGTCCCGCGGGAAGCTGGGCTGCGAGGTGCGTGACGAAGAGCGCCGTCGTGAGCAGGCCGACCGCAGCGAGGGAGACTCCGTACGCCTGGGCCAGCGGGTCGGCGACCGCGCCGACATTTGCGATGTTCCACGTCAGGCAGGCGCCGACAGCGAGTCCCGCTGCGACGGTGACCGGGTGGGTTGGGTCAGACCTTTGGGCCTGACCGCTGTCAACGACCGCCGCCGTCCGCGACCCAGTCGATGGTCTTCGCGGCGAGCCGGTCGAGGGCCGCGACGGCGAGCTCGAGGTGCTCCTCTTTGGTGTCCTCGAGCTTCGTATGAGAGAGGCCGCGGAGGCTCTGCACGAACAGCATCACCGTGGGCACCCCGGCCCGGGAGACCTCGGCGGCGTCGTGCAACGGCCCCGAGGGCAACCGATACGAGCTGCCCGCGACCTCCTTGATCGCCTCCTCGCAGAAGCCGAGGAGCTTCTCGTGGAACGGGATCGGCTCGATCGACCAGATCTTTTCCCACCCGACGTCGATGCGCTCCTCACCGGCGAAGCGCTCGGTAGAGGCCTTGGCCTCGGCGAGCATCATCGCCAGCCTGTGCTCGTTCACATCGCGCTGGTCGAGGAGCTGCTCAGCGGTCTCGACCACCGAGGTCACGATCCCCGGCCGGCAGACGACGTTCCCGGACGTGCAGACGGCGCTGCCGCCCGTGCGCCGCGCGATGTCGCGGATCTCGAGCGCGAGCTTGGCCGCACCGGCAAGTGCATCTCGCCGCTTGTCCATGGGCGTCGATCCCGCATGGGCTGCCTGCCCGCGCCAGGTGATCCGATGACGCTCGACGCCGAAGGTCCCGAGGACGGCACCGAGTGGGAGGCCGAGCGACTCCAGCACCGGCCCCTGCTCGATGTGGAGCTCGAGGTATGCGGCTGCGTTCGCGAGCTCGCGCTTCGCGCCGAGGGCCTTGTCGAGATCGACTCCGTAAGCGCTCAGGGCATCCGGCAAGGCGACTCCGTCGCGGTCGGTCAGCTGCCGGAGCTCGTCCTGGTCGCGCATGGAGCCGGCGGCGGCGCTCGACCCGAACAGGCTGCGGCCGAAGCGTGCGCCCTCCTCGTCAGCCCAGTTGACGAGCCGGACGGTTACCGGTGGCTTCCCGTCGGCCGCGATCCGGCGGAGGACCTCGATTCCCGCGACGAGGTCGAGCGCGCCGTCGAGCCAGCCGCCGTTCGGCACCGAGTCGATGTGACCGCCGATGAGCACGGCGGGCTTCGTCTTCGCGCCGAGCGTGAACCACTGGTTTCCGGCCGGGTCGACCGTCTCCTTGGCGCCGGTCTCCGCGAGTTTGTCGCGTAGCCACGCCCGCGCCTGCTGCCACGTGTCCGTCCAAGCGACTCGCTGGGCTCCGTTCTCGTCCTCGGTGAGCGCGCGGAGCTCCTTCAGCTCGGCGACCGCTCGCTTCGGGTCGAGTGCCACAGGGGCGAAGCCTAGACGGCTCGCGTTCGCAGCCAAGAGGCGACCGCGGCTCGGCATCGGCCGCAACGCGGCGCGGACGACGACGGCGTCCGCGTGCGACCGTTCGGAGCTACCTCAGTCCCCGAGTGCGTCTAGATAGCGCGCGAAGGCGTCTCGCCGGCGCTGCGCACACGCGATCTCCTCCCCCAGCCGGGCGATCTCGGCCAAGAGCTCCTGGCGCTCGACCTCGGGGTCTGGCTCAGTCGTGAGCCAGTCTTCGTCGGGCGATGTCTCCGTGATCTCATCCCCCGGGTCTCGGCCCAGGACGGCCCGGACGATGTCGACGTCTCTGGGGGTCATGCGGGCGAACGCCTCCTCGTCGACGCGCGGGCCCTCGAGCTCGGCCGCCGTCTCCTCCAGCTGCACGAGCAGCGCAGCCTCCCTCTCGTGCTCGAACTCGACCGCTTCGCCGATCACACGCCTGCGCTGGTTCCGGGCCATCGCCCCACGGTCCACGGGGCAAGGATAATCGAGCCTTGCCGCCGCCCGGTCCCCGCGGAGGCGGTCTCGTGTCGAGGGTTTCGGTCGAGATTGCATACGATATTGTGCCGGCGTCGTGGCGAAGATCAGCCAGGAGCGCCAGCTGCTTGCCGGCAACTCGAGTGTCGTCGTCGCCGAGGTGATACGCCAGGCGATCGTCGACGGAGGACTCGCGCCGGGGGCCCGCCTGAAGGAGGAGGAGCTCGCTCGTGAGCTCGGCATGAGCCGCACGCCGGTCCGGGAAGCCTTGCTGGTGCTGCAGGCGGAGGGTCTCGTCGACGCGGCTCCGAACCGGGGTTCAACGGTGCGCGTGCACGACGCCGAAGACCTGGACGACCTCTATCAGCTCCGCGCGCTCCTGGAGGGCTACGCAGCAAGAAAGGCGGCTGCACGCGCGACCGAGGATCTCGTTCGGAAGCTCTGGGCGAGCTGCGATCGGTTCGAGAAAGTGTCAGAGGGCGATGTGCGCGCCCTGGTCAAGGAGAACCTCGTGTTCCACAACGCGATCCTCGAGGCAGCGGGCAGCGCCCGCGTGGCCGGCATGGTGCGCAAGGTGATCGAGCTGCCGCTCGTCTACAAGTCGTACATCTGGTACTCGCCAGAGCAACGCCGGATCTCGGCCCACTACCACAGGCAGATCGCCAGGGCGCTCGAGAGCCGCGACGGGGAGCGCGCCGAGCTGGTGATGAAGGAGCACGTCTTCGAGGCGCGCGACTTGCTCGTAACACGCGTTCGCGAGCTGGAAGACAACGGGTGAGCGACGCCGCGCTCGCCACGGAAGGAGCCCCGCGGGACACGAGCGGCCCGGGTCCTCTTGCGGGTGTCCGTGTGCTCGAGCTCGGCATGCTGCTCGCCGGACCCTTCACCGGGCGTCTGCTCGGAGACATGGGCGCCGAGATCATCAAGGTCGAGCCACCCGGGAAGCCGGATCCACTGCGCGAGTGGGGCCATGCGCGCTACGAGGGCCGCTCTCTGTGGTGGCCGGTGCAGTCTCGAAACAAGAAGTGCGTCACTCTCGACCTTCGTCAGGAGCGGGGCCAGGCCCTCCTGGTCGAGCTCGCGAGGTGTTCCGACGTTCTCGTGGAGAACTTCCGGCCGGGGACCCTCGAGAAGTGGAGTGTCGGCCCGGCTCAGCTCTGGGAGGCCAACGCGAGGCTCGTCATCGCGCGCGTGTCGGGTTACGGCCAGACGGGCCCGTACGCTCCACGGGCTGGTTTCGCCTCCGTGGCCGAGGCGATGGGCGGAGTTCGCTACCTGAACGGCTTTCCGGGCCAGCCGCCTCCGCGCATGCACATCTCGCTCGGCGACTCCCTAGCGGGGATGTTCGCCTCGATGGGTGTTCTCGCCGCCCTGTACAAGCGCGACGCCCTTGGGTTCGGCCGCGGGCAAGTGGTGGACGTCTCGCTGGTCGAGTCGTGCTTCGCGCTGCTGGAGAGCACGGTCCCTGAGTTCGACCGCCTCGACATCGTGCGTGGTCCGGGCGGAACGGGGCTGAAAGGAGTCGCGCCCTCGAACATCTTCAAGTCGCGCGACGGTAGGTGGATGGTGATCGCCGCGAACGCCGACGGCGTTTTCGCTCGTCTCTGTGAGGCGATGGGGAAGCCGGACCTCGCGAGTGACCCCAGATTTGCCACCCACCTCGCGCGCGGTGAGAACCAGGAGGCGATCGAGGCGATCGTCCGCGACTGGGCAGCGGAGCGTGATGTCGACGAGATCGACCGCGTCCTCAACGAGGCAGGCGTGATCTGCGGGCCCATCTACACGATCGCCGACATCTTCGAGGACGAGCACTTCTGGGCCCGCGAGATGCTGCTCGAGCATGTGGACCCCGGGTTCGGGGAGTACATCGGCCCGGGGATCGTGCCCAAGTTCTCCGAGACCCCGGGTGCTGTGCGGTGGTCCGGGACCTGGGACGAGGGGAGCCACAACTCCGAGGTGTACGGCGGCCTGCTCGGTCTTGCGGACCACGAGATCGAGCACCTGAAGGCGGAAGGAGTCCTGTGAGGATCGCGATCTGCGACGTCGGTCCGAGAGACGGGCTCCAGAACGATCCCAAGGTCCTCGAGCCCGAGACCCGTGCGGAGCTCGTCAACCGACTCGCCAGGGCGGGCTTGCCCCGGATCGAGGCGGTCAGCTTCGTCAACCCGGAGCGCGTCCCGCAGATGGCGGGGGCGGAGCAGGTCGTCACAGGGATCGAGCGAGCGCCAGGTGTTCTCTATGCCGGGCTCGTGCTCAATGAGAAGGGCTATGACCGTCTTGCGGAGACGAACCTCGACGAGGTGCACTTCGCCTTTGCCGCGACGGAGACGTTCAACAGGCGCAACTCGAACGCCTCGGTCGAGGAGTCGCTGCAAACGGCGGAGCGGATCGTGGCGCGAGCACGCGACGACGGCATCCGCGCGACGGTCACGATCGGGGCGTCTTTCGGCTGCCCCTTCGAGGGCAAGGTCGAGCCCGGGTGGATTCAGGAGCTCGCCGGGAGGCTCGTGGAGGCGCGCCCCGACGAGGTCGTCTTTGCCGACACGATCGGCGTCGCAGTGCCGAGCCAGGTCAGGAACGTCGTCGCCGAGGGCGTGAAGCTCGGGAAACCCGTCGGCTTCCACGGTCACAACACGCGCAACACGGGCTTCGTGAACGCGTACGCGGCGATCGAGGCGGGCGCCTCCGCACTCGATGCGTCCGTCGGCGGCCTGGGTGGCTGCCCCTTTGCGCCGCGTGCCACGGGCAACATCAGCACCGAGGATCTCGTATACATGCTCCACGGGGAGGGGATCGAGACGGGGGTCGACCTCGACGAGCTCATCTCCGTCGCGGGCTGGCTCGAGGGAGTCCTCGAGCGGCAGCTGGACGGTCAGGTCTACCGCGCAGGGACGTTCGCTCCGGTCGCGGGCTAACAGCAAGGAGGAAGGTATGGCCTACAGGCTCGGAGTCGACGTGGGTGGGACGTTCACCGATCTCTTCCTCGTCAGCGACTCGGACGGCGGCGCGCAGTTCCGCGTCAAGACCCCGTCCACGCCTGCCGATCCCTCGCAGGGGGTGCTGAGCGGCGTCGGCCGTATCTGCGACGAGGCGGGCATCGAAGTCTCGGAGCTTCGCAACATCCTCCACGGGACGACCGTGGCCACGAACGCGGTGCTCGAGTCGAAAGGCGCCCGCGTGGGGCTCATCACGACGGCCGGGTTCAAGCAGATCCTTCATCTCGCCCGCTCGCAGACGCCGGGGCCGCTCGCGGGCTGGATCATCATGGTCAAACCCGATCCGCCGTCGTCGCTCGCCGACACGCGCGAGGCGGTCGAGCGAATGGACGCCCGCGGCGCCACCGTGGTGCCGGTCGACGAGCACCAGGTCGAGGACATCGTTCGCGACCTCGTCGACTCGGGCGTCGAATCCCTCACGGTGGGCCTGATCAACTCGTACGTCAACCCGGCGCACGAGGAGCAGATCGGCGCAATCGTCGAGCGGCTCTACCCGGGCTTCCCGGTGACGTTGTCAGCGCACGTTCTACCGGAGTTCCGCGAGTACGAGCGGACGCTGACAGCGTGCATGAACTCCTACGTCCGGCCGCGCGTCGCGAGCTACGTGAACCAACTCCAGTCGGAGCTGAAAGGGATAGGCGCCAGGGCGGAGGTCAACCTCCTTCGCTCGGACGCGGGGCTGATGACCATCACGGAGGCGACCCGGAACCCGATCTACGGAATCTTGTCGGGCCCGTCCGGCGGCGTCGCGGGAGCTCTCTACGTCGCAAGCAACGCCGGGTTCGAGAACATCCTCACCTTCGACATGGGCGGCACGTCCACCGACGTGGCGCTGTGTCAGAACGGCGAGCCGACGATCGGCCGCGACACCTCGATCGGCCAGTTCCGGATCAAGGTGCCGTCGGTCAACGTCCATACGGTCGGGGCGGGCGGCGGCTCGATCGCCCATGTACCCGAGCTGACGAAGGCGCTGCGCGTCGGCCCCCAATCGGCTGGCGCCGACCCCGGTCCCGCCGCCTACGGGAAGAACGGCACCGAGCCCACCGTCACCGACGCGAACGTCGTCCTGGGCCACTTGCCGCCGCGGCTGCTCGGCGGTGAGATGGAGCTCGACGTCGACGCGGCTCGTGTCGCGGTGCAGCAGGTAGCGGACGCGATGGGGCTCGCCTCGGTCGAGGAGGCGGCGGAAGGAATCATCGCCATCGTCAACGAGAACATGGCGGGCGCGCTCCGGCTCGTCTCGGTGCAGCGTGGTCACGACCCCCGCGAGTTCGCCCTGGTCGCGTATGGAGGCGCGGGGCCCCTCCATGCGAACGCGGTGGCGGAGATCATGGGCTCCTTCCCTGTGCTCGTGCCGCCGGCGCCTGGACTGCTCTGCGCCATCGGCGACCTCGTCGCCGACTTCCGAGACGAGTTTGCTCAGACCTACATCCGTGTCCTTCCCGAGGCGGACCAGGGTGACGTCGCCGCGATCCTGGACGGCCTCGGCGATCGCGCGAATGCGTTCCTCGACGGCGAGGGGATCGAGCCCGACCGCCAGCACATCGCGTACACGGCGGACATGCGCTACCACCGTCAGGGCTACGAGATCCCGGTTCCGATCGATCCCGCGGATGCCCGCGCAAACGGGCTCAGGGGGCTCGAAGAGCGGTTCAACGCGCTGCACCAGCAGCTCTACGGCTTCCGCATGCACGACACTCAGGCGGAGATCGTCAACCTCCGCGCAGTCGGCGCCGGGGTTGTCCCGAAACCGCCGCTACCAAGGGGCGAGCGGGGGCCAGCC
Source organism: uncultured Actinomycetes bacterium (assembly GCA_963761485.1). Lineage (GTDB taxonomy): Bacteria > Actinomycetota > Thermoleophilia > Gaiellales > Gaiellaceae > GMQP-bins7. The sequence continues at coordinate 367,641 of CAVXGP010000005.1, forward strand.
GACGCGTCGAGCGCGGTGGTCGAGGAGCACGCAATCACGTTCCGCGGCGAGAGCGTCGTGACCAGGATCTACGACCGGGCGCAGCTCAGCCCTGGGATGCGACTCGACGGTCCGGCGATCGTCACCGAGTTCGACTCCACCACGGTGGTCCTTCCTGGATACGTGGCCGAGGTCGACCGAAACTTCAACATCCTGATCAACCCGGGGAGCTGACGACGCACATGACGACGACGACGAGAGACGAGCTACGGATCGCCGAGATCCCGACCGGGATCGACATCGATCCGGTCACGCTCGACATCATCGAGGGAGCCCTGAAGAGCGCCCGTTTCGAGATGGACGCGGTGCTGTTCCGGTCGGCCATGAGCCCCGTGATTCGCGAGCAGCACGACGAGTTCCCGATGATCACCGACCCCCGCGGCCGCATGGTGGTGGGCCAGTTCGGCGCCTACATCAACGAGATGATGGCCGAGTGGGATCGCGGTATCTACCCCGGTGACGTCATCCTCACGTCCGACCCGTTCAAGTGCTCGGCCTCGATCTCCCACACGAACGACTGGCTCGTGCTGTTGCCGATCTTCTACGAGGACGAGCTCGTGGGCTGGTCGAGTCAGTTCGGCCATCAAATGGACGCGGGCGGTCCCTTGCCCGGCTCGCTCCCGACCGGGGCGCGAACGATCTTCGAAGAGGGGATCATCATTCCGCCGCTCAAGATCATCGAGCGCGGCGTCCCTGCGGACGATGTGCTCAGGCTGATCTTCAACAACGTCCGCCTGCCCGAGATGAACCGCGCAGACCTGTTCGCGATCGTGGCGGGATGTCGTGCAGGCGAGAAGCGCGTCATCGAGCTCTGCGACCGCTTCGGCAAGGAGACGTACCTGGCCGCGCTGCAGGCGTTGCTCGACCGCACCTTCAACGCGATGAAGTTCCTGATCTCGGTCGCCATACCCGAGCAGCCGCAGACGTTCGTGGATTGGGTCGACGACGACGGCCTGGGCAACGGCCCGTTCAAGATGCAGCTGACGATCTGGCGGGAAGGCGAGCACGCCTTCTTCGACTGGTCCGGGACCGACCCGCAGGCCCTCGGCCCGATCAACTTCTACCTCTCCGAGGGCATGTTCAAGATGTTCATCGGGGTCTACCTGATCATGGTCAACGACCCCCAGATCCTGTTCAACGACGGCTTCTACCCGCTGCTCCACGTGGTGATGCCGAAGGGGTCGCTGCTGAATCCGCACTATCCGGCGGCACTGGGGTGCCGAACCCACGCACTCACCCGGCTGTTCGACGTGCTCGGGGGCGCGCTCTGCAAGCAGGCACCGGAGCTCAACACCGCGGCCGGCTACGGCACGAGCCCGTACATGCTGTACTCGGGCTGGGATGGAGAGGGCGACTTCTTCTACTCGATGGAGATCCTGTACGGCGGCATACCGGGCAGACCGATCGGCGACGGGATGGACGGCCACTCGTGGTGGCCGCTGTTCGAGAACATCCCGACCGAATACCTCGAGGCTTACTACCCACTACGGATCGACGGCTACACGACCGTCACCGACTCGGGAGGGCCCGGATTGCACCGGGGCGGAAACGGTGTGGAGAAGCGCTATGTCTACCTGGAGCCAGGCGAGGTCTCGATCCACGACGATCGCTGGCTGACCCCGCCCTGGGGCGTGCTCGGCGGCCTCCCCGGGAGGCGTTCCACCAAGCTCCTCCGTCGGGCAGACGGAACGGAAGAGGTCTTGCCGTCGAAGTGCGACAACGTCAAGGTCGAAGCCGGCGACATGCTCATCTACCGCACGGCCGGCGGCGGCGGCTGGAAGGACCGGCTCGAGAGGCCGGCAGACGTCGTCGCCCGCGACGTGTCGTTCGGTCTCGTCAGCCGAGCCTGGGCCCGAGAGGGCTACGGGGTCGTCATCGCGGACGACGGGTCGGTCGACGAGACGGCCACCGAGGCCGAGCGAGAGCGTCAACGCGCCGAACGGGGCGAGGCGCCCGCGTTCGACTTCGGTGCCCCGCTCGAGGACGTGATCGCAAACTGCAAGGCGGAGACCGGTCTCGAGCCCCCAACGCCGGCACGCCCGCTGCGGTGGGCCCCGCTGGAGCCCGGGGAAGACGCGCTGGCCCGCGTTCGCGCAGGGGACTCCGTCTAGCGGAGATGCGATACGAGGGCTTTCACGGGCGAGCCGGCTTCGGGGCCCGGCCGGCGCTGATCGTGATCGACGTCAACGTCGGCTTCACGGCGCCCGACTCGCCACTCGCCTGCGACCTCGAGGAGGTCGTCGCCGCGATCCAGCAGCTGCTCGAGGAAGCGCGACGAGCGGACATTCCGATCGTCTTCACCACCGTGTCGTATACGGAGGGAGACAAGCGGACGGCGGCCGCCTTCATCGACAAGGTGCCCGCGTTGCTCACCCTGCAAGCCGGGAGCAGATGGGTGGAGATCGACCCGCGCATAGCACCGAGAGAGAACGAGCCTGTGGTGAACAAGCTGTTCGCCTCGGCATTCTTCGGCACGGCGCTCTCGAGCCTCCTCGCCGCGAACTGGTGCGACAGCCTGATCGTGACGGGCGCGTCCACCTCGGGGTGCGTGCGTGCGACCGCCGTCGATGCGCTCCAGCACGGCTACCGGCCGATCGTGCCTCGAGAGGCGGTGGGCGACCGCAACGCGGACGCGCACGTCGCCAACCTCTACGACCTGGACGCGAAGTACGCCGACGTCGTGTCGTTGGCCGAGGTCATCGAGTACTTGGAGGAGCTCGTTGCCGCACACGCTCGCTGAGAAGATTCTGCTCGCGCACACCGACGGCGACGACGTCCGGCCGGGAGACGTCGTCATGGTGCGGTGCGATGTCGTGATGGCAAACGACGTCTCGGGCCCGGTCGCGTTCCGGCAGATGGAGAAGATGGGGGCGAGCAAGGTCTTCGACCCGAGCAAGGTGGTCATGGTCGCCGACCACTTCATGCCGGCGAAGGACGCCCGCTCGGCGGAGCTCCAGAGGCGGCTCAAGGAGTGGTCGGACGGGCAGGACGTGACGTTCTACGGGCAGGGGCGCGGCGGCATCGAGCACACGCTCCTGTGCGAGGAGGGCTGGGTCGTTCCCGGGTCGGTGATCGCCGGCGGTGATTCGCACACCTGCACCTACGGGGCGCTCGCTGCCTTCGGCACCGGGCTCGGCTCGACCGACATCGCCCACTGCCTCGCATTCGGCGAGTTCTGGCAGGCCGTCCCCGCCACGATCCGGGTCGAGTTCACCGGCGAGAAGGGCCGCTTCGTCTCGGGTAAGGACCTGATCCTCGCCGTGATCGGGGAGCTCGGCGTCGGGGGAGGCACGAACTCCGCGCTCGAGTTCATGGGAGAGGGCGCCGAGGTGCTCACGATCGACGAGCGTCTGGCAGTGGCCAACATGGCCGTCGAGGCCGGGGCCGAAACCGGTCTCTTCGCCGCCGACGAGAAGGTGGCCGAGTACCTGGAGGGCCGTACCGACACGCCGTGGGCGTCGCAGCGTTCCGATACAGACGCCGAGTTCGCGCGCAGCCTGCGCATCGACCTGGACGAGCTCTCACCGCTGGTTGCGCTCCCACATCTGCCGGGTAACGTCGTGCCGATCGCGGATGTGATCGGCACGAAGGTCGACCAGGTCTACATCGGAAACTGCTCGAACGGAACGATGACCGACCTCCGCCAGACGGGGGAGATCCTGCGTGGTCACCGCGTGCACCGGGACACCCGGATGATCGTGGTCCCGGCGACACAGCGCATCTACCGCGAGGCGATGAGGGAGGGCCTGCTCGACCTCTTCGTCGAGGCGGGCGCGATGGTCTCGACGCCGACCTGCGGCGCGTGCTTCGGCGGGGGCATGGGCGTGCTCGGTGCGGGCGAGAGAGCCGTGACGACGACGAACCGCAACTTCAAGGGCAGGATGGGCTCACCCGAAGCTGAGGTCTGCCTGGCGAACGCGTACGTTGCTGCAGCTGCGGCCGTCGCCGGCGAGATCGTCGATCCGACCGAGGTGCTCGCGGGGGTCAGCGCGTGATCATCGAGGGCCGGGCCGTCGTCATCACCGGAGACGACCTCGACACCGACGTCATGTACCCGGGGGCTTTCCTCAACATCGATGATCCGGATCAGATGAAGCCGTATCTCTTCGACGGCTTCGATCCTTCGCTCCGCGACGAGCTCGGCGACGACACGCTCCTCGTCACGGGCATGAACTTCGGCATCGGCTCCTCGCGTGAGCACGTGGTGCAGGCGCTGAAGGCCTGGGGAGTCCAGGGTGTCGTCGGGAAGAGCTTCGCGCGCATCTTCCGGCGCAACTGCGTCAATCTCGGGCTGCCGGTGCTGGAGTGCCCGGACGCCGCCGAAGCAGCGCGGCCCGGTTCTCGAATCCGGATCGACACCGAGACCGGCGCCGTCGACGTGGACGGCCAGACGTTCCAGGGGCACCCGATCCCGCAGCTCGTGCTGGAGCTCCAGGCTTCCGGCGGCCTCGTTCCCTGGGCGCGCGAGCGCCTGGGCGCATGATCGTCCGCGATCGCGGTGATTCCTGGCAGGTCGTGCTCCAGACGGACCACGCCGACCTCTCGGGGGCCTTCGCGCGTGCGTGGTCGGACCGCGGGTCGCGGGAGGACTCGCTCGTGCTTGCCACCGCGCGCCACGACGACGGCTGGGCCGTCTGGGAGCGGGCGCCTCTGCTGGAGCCCCAGACCGGAAAGCCGACCAACTTCCTCGACGTGGGGGTGCCGGCCCACCTCGCTTTCTACCGCGCCTGCATCGCCGCGGTCGGCGACCAAGACCCCTACGCCGGACTCCTCGTGTCGATGCACGGCGCAGGCATCTACCGGCAGCGGTACGGCACGGATCCCGCACTGGTGCTCACCCATGCCAAGGAGGTCGCCGAGCAGGTCGACGAGTTCGTCGCCGAGCAGGAAGCTTCACACGCTGACCGACTCGCTGCGGCCGGCTGCTCGGACGAAGAGCGGTGGGACGACTACCACCGACTCCAGCTCTACGACCGGCTCTCGCTCTACTTTTGCATGCGAGACGCCGAGAACGGGGAGGCGTGGGAGATCGGGGACTACAGGCTCGCGCCGATCTCCGCCTGGCGCGTGAGCATCGACCCCTACCCGTTCGTCGACAGCCCGGCCCGCTTCTCGCTCCTCCGCCGGCTGGTGCCGAAACGCGTGCGTACCCAGGAAGAGTTCCCGGCGGAGTTCTTCGCGCTTGCTCCGGAGCAGGTCGAGATCACGTTCGAGCGACGCTAGGAGGAGCCATGGAGGGTAGGGTCGAGGTCAACGGCGTCAACCTCTGGTACCGGGCCGCGGGAGAGGGCGAGCCTGTGGCGCAGATCCACGGGGCGGGGTTCGGCCACTTCAACTTCGATCCGGCCACGCCCGAGCTGTCGAAGCACTTCAGGGTCATCGACTACGACATGCGCGGTTACGGGCAGTCCGACCGCCCCGTCCAGCAGTACGACATGGAGGTATGGGCGGACGACCTCGTCGGGCTCCTGGACGCGCTCGAGATCGAAGAGGCCCACATCCACGGCACGTCGATGGGCGGCATGATCGCGATCGTCTTCGCCGGCAAGTATCCCGACCGGACCACCTCCGTCGTCGTCAACTGTGCCGCTGCGAGGCTGGGCGAGACGGGGCGGCTCATCTTCAAGAACTGGATCGACATCGCCCGGCTGGACCCCGACGGGCCCGGCAGCCGTCTTCTCGCCGAGCTGATCACGTGGCAGGCGCTCTCCAAACGCTTCCTCGAGGAGCAGGACGCCGTGGAGCTCACCGACCTGATCCAGCGGATCCTGCGCGACTCGAATCGGATCGAGGTCTTCACCGCCGCCTGCCAGGCGATGTGCGACATGGACCTCACCTCGTGGCTTCCGAAGATCACGTCGCCCGCGCTCGTCCTCGGGGGTGACGAGGACGTGATGACGCCGTGGGACCAGGGTCCGAACGGCGCAGGCCAGGAGGCGATCTATCGAGGAATCCCGAACGCCGAGAAGCACGTGGTGAAGGGATCGAACCACTCGACGATCTTCGACGGGACCGAGGAGCACAACCGCGTCGTCATCGACTTCTTCAAGCGGCACAGCCGGACGACGTAGCACGTGCCTACCGTCGAGGCGTACGGCGTCGAGCCGATCCCCGCGCACCTCCGCACGACCGGCTGGCGAGACCTCTTCGCGATCAACTTCACGTTCTTCCTCAACCCGGTCATGTACCTGCTGGGAGCCTTCGCGGTGGTCGACGGAGGACTCCCGCTCTGGTGGGCGGTCGTGGCGATGGTCCTGGGCCAGGCGCTCGCCTATGCGCTGCTCGTCGTGATCGCCCAGCCCGGTGTGGACTACGGGCTGACCGGGCAGGTGGCGATGCGGGCACACCTCGGTTTCTGGGGAGCGCGTTTGCTCTCGTCGCCCTATCGCGTAATCGCGGCGACGTACTGGTTTGCCGCCCAGGCGCTCACGGCCGGGCTCGGCGCACAGGCGATCGTGGAGGCGATGGGGGGGCATCGCCTTCCTCTGGTCCCGCTCGCGCTCGCCTTCGCGGCCGTTCACGCGACGTTCGCCGTGCTCGGGTTCGACATCATGCGGTGGCTGTTGCGGGTCGTCCTTCCGGTCTCGCTCGGCTTCAGCGGGATCCTGATCGTGCTTTTCCTGGCGACCGACGACCCCGACTACGCAGTCGGCCGGGTCTTCGACTCTCCGGAGCAGAGCCTGACCTGGGTCGGGTTCGCCACCTATGTGACCGTCATGTGCGGCGCCTCGCTCACGCTTGTCGGCAACGTCGCAGACTTCTGCCGGTACACGCCGACACGCCGCGACATGCGGATCGGGCTGGCCGTTTCCGCGGTCGCCGCTGCCGTCCTGACGACTTTCGTCGGCGGCTATGCGGCGGCCGCAACGGGAGAGACGAACCCCTTCATCGCCGTGGCCGAGCTCGTCTCCAGCGACGCCCTCCTGGTCTGCCTCCTCGCGGCGATCGTCATCCAGGGCCTGGCGGCCAACATCACCAACGTCTACACGGCCGGGCTGTCCCTCGTGAACTCGGTGCCCCGCCTCGGGCGTCTGTGGGCGACGGTCTCGGCAGCGGTGGCTGCCGTCGCGCTCTCCGGGTTTCCGGATTTCGTCGACCACGCGCAACGCTGGATCACGCATCTAGGCAATCTCGGCGCTCCGCTTGCCGGCGTCGTCCTCGCCGACTACCTCGTCCTCAAACGGCAGCGGATCGACGTCGGGGCGCTCTTCGACCCGCGCGGCCGCTACCGCTATCTGAAGGGGGTCAACGTGGCCGCTGTCGTCGCCGTCGCCGTCGGCATGTCGGCCTACTACCTCGTGCCACAGAGCTGGATCAAAGTTGTCTGGGGAGTGGCTGCCGGGGGTGTTGTCTACCTCGGGCTCGTGGGCCTTCGGGCGCCGTCGATCGGAGTGCCTCGCCTCCGAACGCCCCGCGTTTGACTCCGCACGCGCGGGCTTGTATACAAGGGCAATCCCCAGTCCCCGCGTGATACGAAGGCGGATGCCTCAGTTCTGCTTCCAGCGTCGTGCGGCGGCGTTTCCATCCTCGGGAAGGCGCGAGGGGAAAGGAGCAAGTAGATGAGCGACGAGTACGATCCCTTCGAGTACGCGAAGCTACTCGAAGAGGGTGCCGATCTCGGCCGCAGCGATCTGTCGGAGCTTCGACCGACCGAGGACCCCGCGGGGCTGAGTCGTGGGGAGCTCCTCAAGCGAGGCGCGGCCGCCGCGGCAGCCGTATCGGGGATGGGCGCTCTCGCAGGTTCCGCCCAAGCGGCGCCGACTCAGGGCGGCAAGTTCACCGGCACGCTTCGGGTCCTGACCCTGGGTGTCGAGTTTCCGATCCCCGATATCGCGAAACAGGCTTCGAAGGACCTCGGCTTCACCGTCAAGCCGATCCTCGCCCCGTCGGAGAAGCAGCCGCAAATCGCCATTACCCAGCCCGACAGCTTCGACGTGTTCGGTGGCTACAACTACCAGTCGCTCCTTGTCTGGCCGTCCGACGGGCTGCAGCCCGTCGACACCCGGCGGATCCGGAGCTGGAATCAGTTCTACAGGCTCTTCACGCACGGCAAGCTCAACCCGAACTCGCAGAGCTGTACGTACGGCCAGGGGAACGCCCCCTTCCGGACGACCTTCGTCGACCCGGATGGCTCGACGGGCCTTCCCCGGTACGCCCAGGGACCTGCCAGCAACAGGGAGATCGTCCGCTGGATCGGCGAGAACGGCAGGCCGATCGGGGGCAAGCCGCAGCCACGCTTCATCGTCGGCCCCGCGGCGCACTTCAACGTCGACTCGATGGGCTACAACGCCGACGTCGTCCAGAAGCGGCCGAACCAGGTGTCCTGGGCCGAGCTTCTGAACGCGAAGTGGAGGGGGCGCGTGTCCCTCCTCCGCGATCCCGGCATCATGAGCCAGGACGCGGCGGCGGCCGTCAAGGCGCTCGGGCTCATGAAGATCAAGGACCCGGGCAACCTGTCGAAGAAGGAGATCGACCGCCTGTTCGCGATCCTGACGCGATACAAGAAGCAGGGTCAGTTCCGGGCATTCTGGTCGGCCTTCACCGACTCGGTGAACTTCATGGTCTCGAAGGAGGTCGTAATCGAGTCCATGTGGTCCCCGGCCGTCGCGCTCGTCAAGGCAGCCGGTGTGAACGTCCTCTACGCCGCTCCGCCGGAAGGCTTCCGCGGCTGGTGCAGCGCCGAGGGCATCTCCTCGAGCGTCACGGACCCGGCCAAGCTGCAGGCCTGCTACGACTACCTCAACTGGAACTACAACGGGTTCCTCGGCGCCGTCATCATGCGTCAGGGCTACTACATCGCCAACGGGACGAGGCTGCTCCCGTGGATCAGGTCGGCGGCAGGGAAAGCCGCAGGCTTCACGCCAGCCGAATACGACTACTGGTGGGGCGGCAAGGCAGCCCCACGCGACCTGCCCGGCATCACCGGCAAGGTCGGCGACATCAAGAAGGGTGAACGCCGCGAGGGCGGCTCGTTCACCCAGCGCGTTTGCAAGTACATCTCCTGGAACTCGTACCCGAGGGAGAGCGTGTACCTCGTCAAGCGGGTGAACGACTTCCTCTCCGCGTAGCGCCGGATGTCGGAACAGGGGATCTCGCGACCAGAGGGGGCGGCGACCGCCGCCCCCTCTCCACGTGCAAGCTCGGGGCTCGATCTGATCGGATTGACCAAGGTCTTCCCAGGCGGGACCGTCGCAGTCGAGGACGTCGACCTGCACGTCGACCACGGCGAGTACGTCGTGCTGCTCGGCCCGTCGGGCTGCGGCAAGACGACGACCCTCCGGATGATCGGCGGGCACGAGTTCCCGACCGAGGGCGACATCGTGCTCGACGGCGACTCGCTCGTCGGTCTGAAGCCCCACAGGCGGCCCACGACGACCGTCTTCCAGCACTTCGCGCTCTTCCCGCATCGGAGCGTGCTCCAGAACGTCGAGTTCGGACTGAAGATGCACGGGGTGTCGAAGGAGGAACGACGCCAACAGGCGTTCGAGGCGCTCGAGATGGTGGGCCTAGCACCACTCTCCGACCGGAAACCCGCGGCGCTCTCGGGCGGTCAGCAGCAGCGGGTTGCACTCGCGCGCGTGCTCGTGACCAAGCCGAAGGCGCTCCTCCTCGACGAGCCCCTCGGCGACCTCGACCGCCTTCTCCAACTTCGGATGCGGGTGGAGCTCCGGAACCTTCAGCGGCAGCTCGGACTGATGTTCATCCACGTCACGCACAACCAGGAAGAGGCGCTGTCGATGGCGGACCGGATCGTCGTCATGAACGACGCGCGGATCCAGCAGATCGCCGATCCCCTCACGATCGCAACACGCCCGGCAACCGAGCTCGTCGCCCGCTTCATGGGCGACAACAACATCATCCGCGGCAAGGTCGTCGAGCAGAACGGTGACCGCCTCGTCGTGGAGGACGAGTTCGACGTTCGAGCGAGCCTCAAGGTGAGCGGAGAGCCATTCGAGGTCGGCGACGAGGCGATGGTCTCGGTGCGAGCCGCAGCCGTGCGCTACGACCCTGACGGGCCGAACGGAACCGGTTTGAACTCGGCGGAGTGCGAGATCGAGTTCGTCGAGTTCCTCGGCGACCTCCTCAAGCTGCACCTGACGGCGGGCGGCGGCCGGATGCTCGCGAAGCTCCCGGGCGAGCAGTACCCTGCGTTCCGCGGGCGCGAGGGCGAGAAGATCTGGATCGGCTGGAAGGAGGAGGATGTCCAGCTCCTCTCGAGGTGAGCCGGCGCCGCAGATCGACGTCGCCGAGCTCGAACAAGCCGAGCAGATCGTCGAGCAGCGGCCCCCCGAGGAGGAGCGCGCGCTCGGCCGGACTGCCACGTCGGCCGGTCGAGGCGGGTGGCTGACCGCCGTCTGGGCTGCGCCCGGCTTCCTCTGGCTCGCCTTCTACCTGCTCGCGCCGCTCGTGGTGATCATCCTCGTGAGCTTCTGGACCCGGACCGATTCCGGCTTCGACCGGGAGTGGACGTTCGCGAACTACACGGAGCTCTTCAACGACTCGACGTACTGGGACAACATGCTGACGTCGTTCGTGACGTCGGCCATCGCGGTCGTCGCCTGCCTCGTGCTCGGCTTCCCGGTCGCGTACTTTCTGGCACTGAAGGTCCAGAGCCTCCGTTTCCAGATCGCGCTCTTCATCGTCGCGCTGGCACCTTTCTGGACGAGCTTCCTCACCCGCGCGATCGCCTGGACGTTCCCGCTGATGGGCCGGGAGGGCGCCCTGAACCAGGTCCTCCAGCAGCTGCACATCGTCGACGCGCCAGTGGAGGCCTTCGGTTTCTCGACGCTCTCGGTCCGGCTGGCGATGATCCAGCTCTACATCCTGTTCATGATCACGCCGCTGTTCTTCTCGCTCGCGCAGGTCGACAGGGCCGCACTCGAGGCCGCGCGTGATCTCGGCGCCAACTGGTGGGGGACGTTCCGGGAGGTGATCCTGCCGCAGATCATGCCCGGCGTCGTCATCGGGTCGATCTTCATCTTCGTGCTGACGATGGGGGACTACGGGACGGTCTCGACGGTGGGCGGTGGCAACGAGACCTCGGTCGGCACGCTCATCTACTCGAAGATCGGCGCCATCCAGTACCCGCAAGGCGCGGCTTCGGCGGTGCTGCTCGTCGTCGTGCTCATGGTCGGTGTCTGGGTCATCACGCGGTTTTCGAACCTGAGGGAGGAGCTGTGATCGAGACGATGGTCGCAGCGGCGGAAGCGCGAGACCGTCCTCAAGACACGATCGTCCGGCGCCGGGTCAGGGCGCGGCGCGACTGGGGGAAGGTCGGACTCGCCGTCTACTTCGTTCTCTTTCTGTTCTTCCTCTACGTGCCCTTGATCCTCATGGCGATCCTGTCCTTCCAGGGACCGTTCGGGAACCTGACCTTCCCGTTCCGGGGCCCGTTCAGCCTCGACTGGTGGCAGTCACTCTTCGACCCGTCGGTCCCCGGCTCGATCGCGGAGGAGGTACGGGCGTCGGGACGGCAGTCCCTCTGGCTCAGCCTCGCGTCCGGCGTAATCGTCGCGGTGCTCGGCTTCATGCTGTCGATGGCGTTCCGGCGGCAGTGGCGCTTCAAGACCGACGTGATCGCCTTCTACCTGATCATGCTCGCCTTGATGACGCCTGCGTTTCTCGTCGGGCTCGGCAACCAGCTTCTGTGGTCGGCGATGGACGAGCTGCCCAGCCTCTGGAAGACGGCGCTGGGCGCGAACGTGATCTGGGGCATCCCCTTTGCGTTCCTCGTCATGCTCGCGGTCTGGAACCGGTACGACCGCCGGATCGAGGAGGCGGCTCGCGACCTCGGTGCGGACGCGAAGACGACGTTCCGGGAGGTGACGCTCCCCCTCGTCTGGACGGGGATCTTCGGCAGCTTCCTCTTCGGTTTCACGCTGACCTGGAACGACTTCGACCGGACCGTGCTGTTGCAGAACGGCTACGAGACGCAGCCCCTCCCGATCCTGATCGGCACCTGGCCGCAAAGCCGGCCGATCAGGCCCGATCTCTACGCCCTCGGGGCCGGGACGACCGCCGTCTCGCTCTTCGCGATCCTGGTGCTGCTCGTCGCCCTCACGCTGCGCCTCCGCTTCCGCGGCAAGCCCGTGCAGCGAGCCGAGGAGGAGCTCGGGCTCGGCGAGGAGATGCAGCTCGCCAAGACCGAAGCTTCCTCCGAATAGACGAGAACCGTCCTCGTGCCGCCGCCGGTCGTCGTCGTCTCCACCGGCGGCACGATCGCCATGCGCCGGGACCCCTCGACCCAGAAGCTCGTGCCCGCCGTGAGCGGGGAGGAGCTGGTCGAGATGCTCGCCTGGCCGGAAGCCCCACCGCTCGAGCTCGACGACTTCGCACGCGTGCCGAGCTTCGACGTGCATGGTGAGCTCGCCCTTTCACTCGCCGTTCGAGTCAACGAGCAGGCGGGGCGGGGAGACGTGGCGGGTGTCGTCGTCACGCACGGGACGGACACCATGGAAGAATCCGTCTACCTCGTCGACCGTCTGCTCCGCTCGGATCTTCCGGTCGTCCTGACAGGCGCCCAGCGGGGAGCCGACGAGCCGGATACGGACGGCCCGCGCAACCTGCGCGACGCGGTCCGCGTCGCAGCGTCGGAGAACGCGCGCGGCCGAGGGGCGATGATCGTCTTCGGCGGCGAAATCCACGCAGCGCGCGAAGCTCGAAAGGTCCATACGACCGCGTTGCGGGCCTTCGACTCACCCGGGTACGGACCGATCGGCCACGTCGACGTGGCTACGGTCGTCTTCCAGCGCATCCCTTGCAGGCGTGCGCCTCTGCCCGTGCCGGACCGGCTCGCGCCGGTGGACCTGATTCGGCTCCACGCGGGTAGTGAAGCCCGCTTCGTCCGTTCCTCGATGGAGTCGGGCGCCCAGGCGATCGTGCTCGAGGGGACCGGCCGGGGCAATGCCAACGACCAAGTCGTCGAGGGCGTCCGGGACGCGGTCTCGGCAGGCGTGTCCGTGGTCGTGTGCTCGCGCTGCGTCGGGGGGCGGGTCGAGCCCGTGTACGGACGCGGCGGCGGCCGCGACCTCGCCGAAGCCGGCGCGCTTTTCGCCGGTGACCTTGCCGGGCCGAAGGCGCGGGTTCTGCTTCAGCTCGCGCTCGGCTCCGGGCTCGAAGCTGCGTCGGCGCTGGCGGCCGAGGCAGGCTAGCGAGCGTCGAGCGTCAGCCAGCCCTCGGCGACCTCTTGGCGAAGTCGTCGGCGATCTCGTTGAACGTGGCCCAGCGGACGCCGTCGTGGGAGTTGATGTGGTCGATGATGCGTTCGTGCATCGCGAGGACGGCCGGGCGCCCGCTCACGTCTGGATGGATCGTCATCGTGAACACCGCGTAGTCGTACTCGCGGTAGACCCAGTCGAACTGGTCCATCCAGAGCTGCTCGATGTCGTGCGGGTTGACGAAGCCGTGGCTGTTCGGTGCCGCCTTGATGAACATCATCGGGGGTAGGTCGTCCAGGTACCAGCTCGCCGGGATCTCGATGAGGTCGGTCTCGTCGCCGCGCTGCAGCGGCACCATCCACTCCTCGGCCTTCTTCGAGTAGTCGATCTTCGTCCACGAGTCTCCGACGCGGACGTAGTACGGCAGGAAGTCGTGGTGCATGAGCGAGTGGTCGTACTTGATGCCGCGCTCGAGCAGCAGCTCGTTCGTCACGTTCGAGAACTCCCACCACGGCGCCACGTAGCCCGTCGGCCGCTTTCCCGAGACCTTCTCGACGAGACCGATGCACTTGTCGAGCACCGCCGTCTCCTGCTCGCGCGTCATCGCGATCGGATTCTCGTGGGTGTAGCCGTGGATCCCGATCTCGTGACCCGCGTCGACGACCATCTGCGTCTCGGTGGGGAACGTCTCGATGGAGTGACCCGGGATGAACCAGGTCGTCGTCAGCCCGTGTCGCTCGAACAGCTTCAAGAGCCGGGGTGTCCCGACCTCGCCGGCGAAGAGACCGCGTGAGATGTCGTCGGGCGAGTTCTCGCCCCCGTAGGACCCGAGCCAGCCTGCCACCGCGTCGACGTCGACGCCGTACGCGACGAAGATCTCCTTGGCCATCGTGCCTCCGTTCGTGTCGATCAGAGCTCGTCGCCTGCTACAACGCGACTCTAATGTGCTCGCTCTGTCGCGTGGTGGCGAAGGAGCACTGGGCCGAGAAGGGTGATGGCGCTCGGGCCAGGGTGTTCCGCGCCTCGGCGCTCAACCGCATCCTGGGCCACTACGGGCTCACGGTCCACGCCTGGGCCGCGGGCGCGTACGTCCTCCGCGATCGGAAGGGTGGCACTGCGGTCGTATCCGATCTCGGAGCCCTCTGGGTGGAGGCCGAGCGCCTCGCCGGAGCTCCGCTCGACCCGCTCGATCCGGCACTCGTCACGGCGCTCGAGCGGTGAAGACGCCCGTCGTCCTCGTGACGGGCTTCCTCGGGAGCGGCAAGACGACGCTGCTCTCACGGCTGCTCGACCGACCGGAGCTCGGCGAGACGGCCGTGATCGTGAACGAGCTCGGGGAGGTCGGCATCGACCACCACCTCCTTCGACGGGTCGACGAGCGCACGGTGCTTCTCTCGAGCGGATGCGTCTGCTGTGCCCTGCGGGGCGACCTCTCGGACGAGCTCCGTGACCTGCTCGACCGCCGCGACGCCGGCGAGATCCCGCCGTTCCGGCGCGTCGTCATCGAGACGACCGGAGTTGCGCAGCCGGCGCCGATCGTGCAGACGCTCCTCGCGGACCCGCTCCTGCCGAATCACTACTCGCTCGACGCGGTCGTGGCGACTGTCGACGGCGTGCACGGTCTCCGCGGCCCCGAAGCGCTCCAGCAGGTCGCAGCCGCCGACACGCTCGTTGTCACGAAGCCGGACCTTGCCGACCAGGAAGGGCTGAACGCGCTCGAGGCGGAGCTCGTGCGGCTCAACCCCGCCGCCCGAATGGTCCGCGCGTCATTCGGGGAGGTCGAGGCCGAGCTCCTGCTCTCCGCCTCCGACCGAGACGTTCGCGAGCTTCCGAGGGATCCGGAAGGGCACACACACCATCTACAGGCGGTCGTGCTCGGGCTCGACGACGCGGTCGACTGGACGGCATTCGGAATCTGGCTGACGATGCTGCTCAACGCTCGCGGCCGAGAGATTCTCAGGATCAAGGGGCTGGTCGACGTCGGCGGCGAGGGCCCGCTGCTGGTCAACTGCGTGCAGCACGCGGTCTACCCGCCGGTGCATCTCGACGCCTGGCCCGACGAGGATCGCCGCACGCGGCTCGTCGTCATCGGCCATGAGGTGGACGGCGACGCACTCGAGACCTCCCTTCGCGCGTTCGATCGCGCTGCTGCTCAGTAGGAGCGCGGCATCCCGAGCACGTGCTGGCCCAGGTAGGCGAGGATGAGGTTGTTCGAGACCGGCGCGATCTTGTAGAGGCGGGTCTCGCGGAACTTCCGCTCCACGTCGTACTCCTCGGCGAACCCGAATCCGCCGTGGGTGTCGAGGCAGGCATTCGCCGCAGCCCACGACGCCTCCGCCGCGAGCAGCTTCGCCATGTTCGCCTCTGCTCCGCACGGCAGGCCCTGCTGGCAGAGCCAGGCCGCCTTGTAGCGCATCAGGTCGGCCGCCTCGAGTTGGGCATGTGCCTGAGCGATCGGGAACTGCACGCCCTGGTTCGCGCCGATCGGCCTCCCGAAGACGACACGCTCCGTGGCGTAGGCAGCCGCCTTCTCGACGAACCAGCGTGCGTCGCCGATGCACTCCGCGGCGATCAGCACGCGCTCGGCGTTCATGCCGTCGAGGATGTACCGGAATCCCTTCCCCTCGTCGCCGACGAGGTCGTCCTCGGCGACGGCGACGCCGTCGAAGAAGATCTCCGTGGTCGCGTGGTTCATCAGCGTCCGGATCGGGCGGATCGTCATTGTCCCTGCCGCCTGCGCCTGCTTCATGTCGACGAGAAAGGTCGAGAGACCCTCCGTCCTCTTCGCGACCTGGTCGGCCGGCGTCGTGCGAGCCAGCAACAGCATCAGGTCCGAGTGCTCCGCCCGCGAGGTCCAGATCTTCTGGCCGTGCACGACCCAACCACCGTCCGTCCGTCGCGCGGTGGTGGAGATCGCCGTCGTGTCGGAGCCGGCGGTCGGCTCGGTGACGCCGAACGCCTGCAGCCGTAGCTCGCCGGAGGCGATCCGAGGCAGGTACCGCGCCTTCTGCTCGGGGGAGCCGTGCCTCAGAAGGGTTCCCATCGTGTACATCTGGGCGTGGCAGGCGCCGGCGTTGCAGCCGGAGGCGTTGATCTCCTCCAGGATTACGCTTGCGGCCGTGAGCGAGAGCCCGGCACCGCCGTGCTCCTCGGGGATCAGCGCCGCGAGCCACCCGTTCTCGGTGAGAGCGGCGACGAACTCCTCCGGATAGCGATCCGGCTCCAGGGCGCGCCAGTACTCGCCCGGAAACCGCTCGCACAGCTCTCTGACCGCCGTGCGGATCTCGTTCAGCTCGTCCGGTACGGAGAAGTCCACGCGGCTACTCGGACTGCCGCTCGAGGAGGCGCTTGCCGATGAGCACCTGCTGAATCTCATTCGAGCCCTCCCCGATCAGGAGGAGCGGCGCGTCCCGGTAGTATCGCTCGGCGCGATACTCGAGCGAGTAGCCGTAGCCGCCGTGGATGCGCATGCAGTCGAGCGCGTTCTCCTGCGCGGCCTCGGTCGCGAAGTACTTCGCCATCCCGGCCTCCAGGTCGGCGCGGTCGCCCGAGGCCTTCTTCTGCGCTGCTTGGACGGTCAGCAGACGTGCGGCCTCAGCGCGGGTCGCCATGCGCGCGAGCATCATCTGAACCGCCTGGTGGTGACCGATCGGCTTGCCGAACGCCTCGCGGTCGCGTGCGTAGCGAAGCGCATCCTCGAGCGCAGCCTGCGCCACACCGACCCCCCGCGCGGCGACGTTGACGCGTCCGACCTCGATTCCGCTCATGAAGTACTTGAATCCCTGCCCGATTCCCCCCTCGCCCCCGAGCACGCTCGACGCTGGCGTTCGGTAGCCGTCGAAGACGAGCTCCGTCGACTCCACGCCCTTGTAGCCGAGCTTTCCGGGGCCGGGCATCGGGATCGTCAGGCCCGGCGGGTTCGTCTCGGGCTCCTTCTCCACGATGAAGCCCGTCATGCCCGTGTGAGCGGGTACGGCCTCGGGATCGGTCTTCGTCAGGAGCATGACGATCCCGGAGCGCCAGCCGTTCGTGACCCACATCTTCTGACCCGTGATCACGAACTCGTTGCCGTCGCGCACGGCTCTGGTGCGTATCGCCTGCACGTCCGAGCCCGCATGCGCCTCGGTCATCGAGAACGCCGAGCGGATCTCGCAGGTGGCGAGCTTCGGCAGGTAGCGCTGCCGCTGCTCCTCCGTGCCGTGCATGCCGATCATCCAGGCGGCGATGAACGACCCGTTCAGGATCCCCGAGAGCGTCACCCACCCACGGGAGAGCTCGGCGACGATCAGCGCGTACGAGTCGAGCCCGAGCCCGAGGCCGCCGTACTCCTCGGGGATCGTCGTCCCGAACAGGCCCATCTCGGCCATCGTGCGGACGAGCTCGTGGGGATACTCGTCGCGATGCTCGAGGTCGGAGGCGACCGGCACGACGTCGCGATCGACGAACTCCCGGACGGCGGCGATGATGTCCTGCTGCTCGGCCGTGAGCTCGAGCAGGCTCATACAGCCGCGGCCTCCCGGAGCGTCAACGGCGACAGGGCTCCCCGGAGGTCGTCGAGCTCCTCGAGCGCGACGATCGCCTGCTCCAGGCGATCCGCTTCCTCGTCGCTGAGGACGAGCGCGGCGTTCTCGCGAAACTTGGCTCGGACCTCCGCGGCAGTCAACGGATTCTCGGGGCCTCCCTTCTGGTACGGGAAGTCCGCTTCGAACGTGGTCCCGTCCGCCAGGCGCACACTGGCGCCGCCGGGGAAGGCCTGCGGGTACGACGCGTACTCGCGCGTCTCGTAGCGCACGCGGCGGGCGACCGCGAGCACGTCCGGGTCGGCGATCGCCGCCTCCGTGAAGTCGGAGACGGCCACGTGACCGCGGACGAGCAGCGACGCGATCGAGTACTGCAGGGAGAACTTGCCCTCGTACTCGGAGCGCGGCGCGAGCTTCGAGTCGGCGGGCTCGAGGACGAGCGCCACCCCCGCCGCCGGCACGGTCACGACGACGTCGTCGATCTCGTTGGGAGCGAACGTTCGCCCGCCCGCCCCCTCTGCAGCAGCCCCGAGCGAGCCGTGCATGAAGTGACAGACGGGGAACGCCTTGTAGGCAATGCGGGGCGTCTCCCACCGGGTGCCGAGGTCGGAGAGCTGGCCGGCGATGTCGATATCGCCCTCTTCCGCACCCAGAAAGGCGTGGTACAGGCCGAACTTCCCCTCGAGCACAGAGCGCGGGCCGGCGGCGCCGTGTCGCGCGAGGGCGACCGCAAGATGGGCGCCATGCGCCGCCCAGGCCGGATGCATCGGCTTCGTCGGGGTCCCGTCCGCGAGGTAGGCGAACAAGCCGCCCGCGAACGATCCGGCGATCCCGAGCGCCCGGGTGGTCGTCGGCGAGTCGAGGTCGGACAAGCGGGCGACCGCCGCGACGCCGCCGAAGATGCCGCAGATCGCGGTCGGATGAAACCCCCGTCGGTGAAACTCACCGGAAGCGGCCATTCCGACCCGGCACACGATCTCGTTTCCGGCGACGACAGCCGCCAGCACCTCCCGGCCGGAAGCTCCCAACGCCTCGCCTGCGGCGAGTGCGGCGGGACCGATCACCGTCGAGACGTGGCTGACCGAGTCCGAGTGCGTGTCGTCGAAGTCCAGGCCGTGGCAGAGCATCGCGTTCGCGAATGCGGCGTTCGCAGCCGGCAGCTGCTCGCGCAGCCCGATCACGGTCGCGCTCGGCTCGCCGCCGAGCTCTGCCATCGTCGCGCGGCCCTCTCCGGCGACCCCGGTCGCGTGCGCTGCAAGCCCGCAGCCCAGCGCATCGAGCAGGTGGAGCTTGGCATGTTCGACGACTTCCTGCGGGATGTCGTCGAGTGTCAGACCGGCGGACCAGCCGGCGATCGTCTCAGCGGCGGTGTGCATCTAGACCCTCCAACCCTCGTCTGTGTGAGGAAAGCCGTCCGCGACCTCGGGCGCATTGCGCTTGTAGACCATGAACGTCCGCGTGAACTCGATCACGACCTCGCGGCGCTGGTTGATCCCGCGGCAGCGCATCGAGACGATGCCGACGCTCGGGTTCGAGCGGGACTCGCGCCTCTCGGTGATCTCGCTCTCCGACCACAGCGTGTCGCCGACGAAGACCGGGTGCGGGAGCGTGATCTCGCTCCAGCCGAGGTTCGCGGCGGCGTTCTCGCTCGTGTCGGGGACGGTGAGGCCGAGCACGAGCGCCAGCGTGAAGGCACTGTTGACGAGTGGCTTGCCGAACTGCGTCCGCTCGGCGTACGGCACGTTGAAGTGGATCTGGTTCGTGTTCAGCGTCAGGCACGTGAACCAGACGTTGTCCGCCTCGGAGATCGTGCGGCCGAGGCGGCTCCGATAGATGTCGCCGAGCTCGAGATCCTCGTAGAAACGCCCGCGCCACTCCTTCGGCGCAACGGATTTCTCAGTCTGCATGCAACACGCTCCTCTTCGCGTCGGCCAGAAGCTGCCGGGCGCGCTCCACGACCGGCAGATCGATCATCTCGCCGCCGAAGGCGACGGCGCCCTGCCCGTTCGCCGCGGCGTCCTCGAACGCGCGGACGACATCGCGCGCTCGCGCGAGCTCCTCGCTCGACGGAGAGAACGCGTCGTTGACGACAGGCACCTGCTCCGGGTGGATGCAGGCCTTGCCACGGAACCCGAGTGAGCGCGCGAGCTCGCAGTCGTGCTGCAACCCGGCGTCGTCCCGAAGGGTCGTCCACACCTGGTCGATCGGCCCGCGGAGCCCCGCTGCGGCGGAGTCTACGACGAGCGAGGAGCGCGCGAACAGGAGCTCGAGCCCGTCCTCGCGTGGCTCCAGCCCGAGGGCGAGCCCGAGATCGACCGCGCCGAGAAGGAGTGCCTCTACCGCGGGGGCAGCCGCCAGCTCGAAGGCGCCTCGGACACCCGCAGGAGTCTCGACGATGGCAACGACGGGTAGCCCGAGACCTTCCACCGCGCCCAGTGCGGCCGCCGTCGCCTTCGGCAGGACGAGACCGTCGAGACCGATGGATCCGACCGCCTCGAGATCGTCCGCGACCCACTCGGAGCCGGCGGCATTGACCCGCACGAGACGGAGAGCGTCGCCTTCGGCCTCGGCGAGCACGCGCGCAGAGAGAGTGCGCGCCACCGGTTTCTCGGCCGGCGTCACGGCGTCCTCGAGATCCGCGACCACGGCGTCTGCACCGCTCCCGAGGGCCTTCCGCAGTTTGCGCTCGTCGTTACCGGGCGCGAAGAGAAACGAGCGGGCAGTGTGGATCGAGGGCATCGCGGTTGACAGAGTCGCGAATGTCAGACATAAACACAACCCCGCACCGCTAGCAAGGGAGGAGGGGTCCGTGAAGGCAGTGGTCTTCCACGAGTTCGGCAGCTCCGACGTTCTCCGAGTGGAGGAGCTCCCGGAGCCGACGGCGGGTCCCGGCGAGGTCGTGGTCGACATCGCGGCCACCGGCTTGAACCACCTCGACGTCGACGTGCGCGAAGGCGTCTCGCGCTTCCCGGTCGAGCTGCCGCACGTGCTCGGAGTCGAGGTCGTCGGTCGAATCTCCGCGCTCGGAGACGGCGTTACGGGCCGGCAGCTCGGCGATCGCGTGATGCCGTACATCATGGGGCCATGCGGCGAGTGTCGATACTGCGCCACCGGTCGAGAGTCGCTCTGCCCGAGCGCAGGGTTCATCAGCTTCGTGACAGGCGGCGGCTATGCGGAACGACTGGCCTGCCCGGCGGATCAGCTCATCGCAGTACCCGACGAGGTGGGCGACGCCGAGGCGGCTGCGCTCCAGGTCGCGTTCGGCACCGCCTGGCACATGCTCTACACCCGAGGGCGGCTGCGGGCCGGTGAGACGGTCCTCGTTAACTCTGTGGGCAGCGGGGTCGGGTCCGCTGCCGTGCAGCTGGCGCATGCCGCGGGCGCGTACGTGATCGGGACCTCGAGCAGCGATGCGAAGCTCGAGCAGGCATCCGCGCTCGGCATGGACGCCGGCATCAACTACAGCACACAGGACGTCGTCGCCGAGGTCATGCGCTTCACGGGCGACCAAGGCGTCGACCTCACCTACGAGCACACGGGTGGTGAGCTGTTCCAGCTCGGCCTCGACGCGCTCAAGAAGGACGGCCGGCTCGTCACGTGCGGCGCCCACGCGGGCGAGATCGTCCAGTTCGACATCATCCCGTTCTTCCGCCGGCAGCTCTCCGTGATCGGGTCGTTCGTCTACAGCCGCGACGAGCTGGCCAAGTCCGTCGACCTGGTGCGGCGCGGGCTCGCGAAACCGCTCGTGGCGGCGGCGTTCCCGCTCGAGCAGGCCAAGGAGGCGATGGATCTGATGGAGAGCCGCGCGTTCTTCGGCAAGATCGTGCTTCTTCCGGGAGGTGCGTCGTGAGGCGCGTCGGCGTCGACGTCGGCGGCACGTTCACGGACTTCGTCTACGTCGACGACGAGGCCGGCCTCGTGCGTGTGCACAAGGTCCCGACGACCCCCGACGATCCGTCCAAGGGCACGGTTGACGGCATCGGGGAGATCACGGGCGAGGCGGGGCAGAGCCCTGCTTCGCTCGACCAGGTGTTCCACGGGACGACGATCGCGACGAACATCGTGATCGAGCACAGCGGCGCGACCGTCGGGATGATCACCACCGAGGGCTATCGCGACATCCTCCACATCGCGCGCCACAAGAAGCCCCTCAACTTCTCCAACTACCAGGACCTGCCGTGGCAAGCGCATCCCGTCGTGCGGCGGCGTTACCGGCTAACGGTCCCGGAGCGCATCACGAAGGACGGCACTGTGCTCGTGCCGCTCGACGAGGAGAAGGCGCGCGAGCAGGTGCGCAAGCTCAAGGACGCCGGCGTCGACGCGGTGGCGGTCTGCTTCCTCTTCTCCTTTCTCAACACCTCGCACGAGCAGCGGGTCGCGGAGATCGTGCGCGAGGAGTTTCCAGAGGCGTTTCTCTCTGTGTCCTCGGAAGTGCTCCCACAGTACCGCGAGTACGAGCGCTTCTCGACCGTCGGTCTCAACGCGTACGTCGGCCCCAAGGTCGCGACCTACGTGTCACGCCTCGAGGAGCAGCTGACGAAGCTCGGCGTGCGCACGGGTCTTCACCTGATGACCTCCGCCTCGGGTGTGGCGACGGCAGAGGCCGCGACGAAGCGCCCCGTCAACCTGCTGATGTCAGGGCCGGTTGCGGGCGTCGTGGGCGGCATCTGGGCGGGCCGACTGGCGGGCTACGCGAACGTCATCACCCTCGACGTGGGCGGGACGTCCGCGGACATCGGCCTGGCGCAGGACGGCAAGCTGCGCATGAAGCACCTCCTGGACACGAAGGTCGGCCCGTACCAGGCGATGATTCCCATGGTCGACGTCGACACCATCGGCGCCGGAGGTGGCTCGATCGCGTACGTGGACGCGGGTGGGATCTACCGCGTCGGGCCTCGGTCGGCGGGCGCCATCCCCGGACCGGCAGCGTACGACCGCGGCGGCACCGAGCCGACCGCGACCGACGCGATGGTCAACCTCGGGTGGCTGTCACCGGAGGCCTTCCTCGGCGGGGGCATGACGCTCCGCGCAGATCTGGCTCGCACAGCCTTCGAAGACGGTCCCGCGAAGACGCTGGGCATGTCGGTGGAGGAGGCCTCGATGGGGGCGGTGCAGATCCTCTCCCACTCGATGGTGCAGTCGATCGAGGAGAACTCGGTGCGCAAGGGATTCGACCCACGCGACTTCGTCCTCGTGGCCGAGGGAGGTGCCGGCCCGCTCTGGGCAGCGCAGATCGCGATCGAGGTCGGGGACCCCTCAGGTGCTCGTACCGCCGCATCCCGGGATCGCCGCCGCCATGGGCCTGCTGGCGACCGACATGGTCTACGAGTACGTCGCGACGACGTACCAGCGTCTCTCGAAGCTCGACGCGCAGGCGCTCGGGCGTCGGTTCGAGGAGCTCGAGCAGCTGGCCTTGGCGCAACTCCGAGCCGACGGCGTGCCCGAAGACAAGATCGTCATCCAGCGAATCGCCGAGTGTCGCTACCTCGGTCAGGGCTACGAGTTGCGGGTGGACGCGTCAGCGGGTGCGATCGACGACAGCTGGGCCGACAGCGTCCGCAGGGACTTCCACGACATCCACGAGCGCGAGTACTCGCGGCGCTTCGAGGAGCAGGACATCGAGATCCCTAACATCCGCGTCCGCGGCATCGGCTTGATGCCGGATCTGGCCGCTCCCGAGATCGAGCTGGGAGGAGAGTCGCCCGACGCCGCGCTTCGCCACGAGAGCAACGCGTGGTTCCGTGTCGACGGCTCGCTGGAGCAGCTCCCGACGCTCTACTACGACCGTGAGGCGTTACAGGCCGGGAACCGCCTGGTCGGACCGGCGATCGTGACGCAGTACGACTCCACGACGGTCATACCGCCGGGGATAGAGGCGAGCGTGGATCGCTTCGGGAACATCATCATCGAGGTGGGCGCGTCCGCGGAGGCCCAGGCCATGGCCGCGATGTCCGCCGAAACAGGACGCTAGGAGGGCTGGGAGATGTCGGTACTGGAATACGAGCTCGGCAAGCATCCGGGCCCACCCGCCCGTGAGCGAGTCGACGTCGACCCGATCACGCTGCGCGTCCTCGGCGGCGCCTTCCACGCGATCGCCAAGGAGATGGCAGGCGTTCTCTTCCGCATGTCCTACTCCTCGATCATCCGCGAGTCCGAAGACCTGGGGGCGGGTGTCTTCGACGCCGAGGGGCGCGAGCTCTGCGAGTCCGATTCGACGCCGATGCACATCGGCTCACTGCCGTGGTACATCCGCGGCTTCATGCGCAACCTCGAGGGGAAGCTCGAGGACGGCGACGTGATCATCCACAACCACCCGTACTACGGCGCTTCACACAGCCCCGACATCGCGGTTGCCGTGCCCGTCTTCCACGAGGGCGAGCACCTGGGCTTCACCGCCGTGACCGCGCACGTGCTCGACGTCGGTGGCTCGTTCCCCGGGATCAACGCCGACTGCTTCGACATGTACGCCGAGGCGAAGATCTACGACGGCTTGCGCTGGTACCGGGCCGGGGAGCTGAACGAGGACCTCGACAAGATGGTCTTCGACAACGTCCGAACCGAGACGATGAACCGCGGCGACATGAACGCGATGATGGCCGCGTGTCAGCTGGGACGCGAGCGTTTCCTGCGGTTGGTGCAGCGGTATGGCGTCGACGTCGTCATGAGTGCCGCGTACGAGTGGATGGACTACTCGGAGCGCATGCTGCGCGAAGAGATCCGCAAGCTGCCGGACGGCGTGTACGTCGCGCCCACGGGATGGCTCGACGACGATGCACGCAACCGCGGCGTTCCGCTCCGTGTCGAGACGAAGGTGATCGTCGAGGGCGACGAGATCACGATCGACCTGACCGGCTCGAACCCCGAGGTGCCGACGGGCTACAACGTCCCGTACGAAGGATCGCTGCTCGTCGGGGCGTACTACGCGGTCCGCACGATCCTCCTCGACGAGACGACCTTCCCCGAGCACGTCCCCCAGAACGACGGCGTGTTCCGGCCGGTGAAGGTCATCGCGCCGAAAGGGACGATCTACAACCCGACCTTCCCGCGTGCGTGCTTCTCACGCTTCTGCCAGGTGCAGCGGGTCGTCGACAACACCATCCTCGCGCTCGCCGACGCACTGCCGGAGGGGGTGACCGCAGGAAACTCCGCCGGCCTCCACTTCTGCGCGTACTCGGGCTTCTCCGAGGAGATGGGCGAGTACTGGCTCTACCTCGAAGTCAACGAAGGGTCGTACGGCGGCCGCCACGGCAAGGACGCAATGGACTCCGTGGACAACCTGATGGCGAACACGCGGAACAACCCGATCGAGGAGCTCGACATGCGCTTTCCGATCAGGTGCGACCAGTACGAGCTTCGGCCCGAGCCGGCTGCGCCGGGTCGCTGGCGAGGAGGGATCGGCATCGTCCGCCGCAACCGGTTCCTCGTCGACGGCGTGTACTCGTGCGAGGGCGATCGTCAGTACGACCCGCCGCGGGCCGTCTTCGGAGGCTGGGACGGGCTCGTGGCTTCCTGCCGCAAGAATCCGGACACGGAACGCCAGGAGATCCTGCCCGCGAAGGTGACCGGAGTGCCGTTCGGCGCGGGCGAGTTCATCGAGTTCCGGGAGCCCAACGCAGCGGGCTACGGCGATCCGCTCGATCGACCTGCGGAGGCGGTGCGTGAAGACGTCCTCGACGACTTCACGACGATCGAGCTCGCCCGGGCGGCGTACGGGGTCGTGTTCGCCGACGAGATCTCACTCGAGATCGACCACGCCGCCACGGAAGCGCTCCGCGCGGAGCTCCGTGCGAGCCCGCCCGTGAAGTCTCTCACGACGTACTTCGAAGGCGGCCTGCCGATCGAGAACAAGCCGGTGTCCGTCGCAGGGAACGCCGAGTTCGAGATGAGCTAGAGAGAGCGGGATCACCCCGGTGCCGTGATGGCGAGGAGCGAGAAGCATGCATCGAGGGTGGGCCCGTCCGCCCTGGGCGAGTTGCGCCCGGTCGAGCGCGACCAGCCGCCGTTACGGCGGGTTCGGAAGAGCTACGAGCAGGTCGCCGACCAGCTCCGCGAGCTGATCGTCTCGGGCCGGCTGGCGCAGGGCGAGCGGCTTCCGACCGAGACGGTCCTCTCCTCCGAGGTCGGGGTGAGCCGGGCGACCGTTCGGGAAGCGCTTCGCTTGCTCGCAGCGCAGGGGCTGATCCGCACCGCCCGTGGGGCCACCGGCGGCAGCTACGTCACGATGCCGACCGTCGATCACATCTCGGACTCGCTGAGCTCGAACATCGCCCTGCTCACCGCCGCTCAGGACCTGACGCTCGAGGAGCTGATCGAGGCGCGCGAGCTGCTGGAGGTGCCGGCGGCACGGTTTGCAGCGCGCCGGAGGGCGGCGGAGGACGTGGAACGGCTGCGGATGGCGATCCCCGCAGACGAGCCGCCGCTCGACATCCAGTCGGAGTTCGTCCACAACCGCGACTTCCACGCGACGCTCATCGAGTGCTGCGGGAACACGGTCCTGCAGATCGCGGCGCAGCCGGTCTTCTCCGCTCTCCAGACGAGCCTCTCGCGCTCGGGGCTGGGACGCCACTTCCACCGGTCGATCCACGCGCATCACACGCGGATCGTCGAGGCCGTGCAGGCAGCGGACGAGGACGCCGCCGCGAGCGAGATGCACGATCACCTCGCATTCCTCGTGCCGTACTACGAGAAGGCGTGGCGGAGGGCCCGGCGCGCTCCAGGATCGTCGTGACCGGCACGCAGGCGTGATGCAGATCGGGATCCAGGGCTCGGGCCAGCTGACGGACGGCCTGCCCGATCCTGGCCGTTATCGCGCAGTCGCAGAGCTCGCGGAGGGGCTCGGGTACGACTCGATCTGGGCGGGCGAGCATCTCTCGTTCCATCACCCGATCCTCGATCTCGGGGTCGCTCTCGCCGTCTTCGCCGCGGTCACGGAGCGGATCCTCCTCGGCGCGGCCGTCGTTCTGCTGCCCCTCAGGCATCCGAGCCTCGTCGCGAAGCAGGCGGCCTCGCTCGACTACGTCTCCGGGGGCCGGCTCCTGCTCGGTGTCGGCGTCGGCGGCGAAGGGGCGCAGGACTTCGTGGCGGCAGGCGTTGCGCGCACCGAGCGGGGCTCGCGGGCGGACGAGGCGATCGCGGCGTTGCGCCAGCTGTTCGCGGGTCGTCCGGCGTCCTTCTGGGGTCGTCACTACCGCTTCCAGGACGTGTCCATCGAGCCCGCGCCGGTGCAGCCCGGCGGCCCCCCGATCCTCGTGGGCGGCCGCTCGGAGGCGGCGCAGCGCCGAGCCGGCGCGCTCGGCGACGGCTGGCTGCCGTACCTCGTCTCGCCGCGGGCGTTTGCCGCCGGTGTGGAACGAGTGAGCGCGCACGCGATCTCGGTCGAGCGCGACCCGACCGAGCTCCGCCACGGCGTCGTCGCCTTCGCCCGCGTGGAGGAGGACGGGGCGTACGCACGGGACGCCGCCCGCGAGCACCTCTCCCAGCGCTACGGGATGCGCTTCGAGCCGCATCACGTGGAGCGGCTGTGTGTCGCCGGGACGCCCGAGGAATGCGCTCTGCGCGTGCTGGAGTACGAAGAGGCTGGCGCCTCCCACCTCGCGCTCAATCCCGCGGTCGGTGGGAACGGCTTCCTGTCGCAGATGGAGCAACTCCGCACGGTCGTCACGTTGAGGCGCGCGGTGGGACGGTGACGCTTCCGCTCGCCGACCTCCGGATCGTCGCGATCGAGCAGTTCGGCGCCGGCCCCTGGGGCACGCTGCAGCTCGCCGATCTGGGCGCCGAGATCGTGAAGATCGAGGATCCGCGGTCGGCGGGGGACGTCGGTCGGTACGTCCCGCCCTTCCAGCAGGGCGAGGACTCGCTCTTCTTCGAGACGTTCAACCGAGGCAAGCTGAGCGTCTCGCTGGATCTTCGTCACCCGGAGGGACCTGCCGTGTTCCACGACCTCGTGCGAGTCTGCGACGGCGTGTACTCGAACCTGCGCGGCGACCAGCCGGCGCGGCTGGGGCTCACCTACGAACGGCTCAAGGACGTCAACCCACGTATCGTCTGCTGCTCACTCTCGGGCTTCGGCATGACGGGACCGCGGGCCGCAGAGGGCGGCTACGACTACATGATGCAAGGGCTCGCCGGCTGGCAGCTGCTCACCGGCGACCCCGACGGGCCCCCCACGAAGTCGGGGCTCTCGCTCGTCGATCTTTCCGGCGGCTACGCGTCGGCGATCGCAATGCTCGCCGGCATGTGGCGTGCCCGGCGTGACGGCGTGGGCTGCGACTGCGACATCTCGCTGTTCGAGACCGCGCTGCACGAGCTGATGTACATCGGGCCGTGGGCCGCGACGCACGGGTACGTTCCACCCCGCAGGCGGAACTCCGCACATCCGACGATCGTCCCTTTCCAGAACTTCGAGGCCTCCGATGCCTGGTTCGTCGTCGGCGCCGCGAAGCAGATGTTCTGGGAACGGCTGTGCCAGGCGATCGGACGTCCGGACCTGAACGAGGACGAGCGCTTCGCGACGATGGCGGGACGCAACGAGCACCGCGACGTGCTGCTGCCCATCCTGGAAGAAGTCTTCCGGACACGGACGGCGGACGAGTGGATCGAGGAGCTGGTCGACGCAGGCGTGCCCGCGGCTCGGGTCAACACGGTCGAGGAGGCCCTCGTCGACCCGCAGACCGCCGCCCGCGGGGGGATCGTCGAGCACGACCACCCCGCGCTCGGGCCGGTGCGCTCGATCCGGACGCCGCTCCGGCTCGCCGAAGGCGGGACGAGCCTCGAGCGCCAGCCGGAGCGCGCTCCGTTTCGGGGTGAGCACACCGAGCGGACGCTCGTCGAGCTGTGCGGATACACGCCGGAGCGAGTGCGGGAGCTCGGTGTGGCGGGCGTCTTCGGAGACCGGGCGTGAGCGGCCGCGACCTCGTCGGCTACGGCGCCCAGCCGCCCGACCCGCGCTGGCCGAACGGCGCACGCGTGGCGCTCAGCTTCGTGCTCAACTACGAGGAGGGAGGCGAGAACACGCCGCTCGAGGGCGATCCGGCTTCGGAGGCTTTCCTGCACGAGGTCGTCGGGGCGCCGCCGACGGAGGGTCGTCGCAACCTCAACACCGAGTCGATGTTCGAGTTCGGAAGCCGCGTGGGCTTCTGGCGCGTGCACGACATCTTCACGGCACAGCGTCTGCCGCTCACCGTCTTCGCGGTCGGTCAGGCGCTCGAGCGAAACTCGGACGCGGCGCGCGCGATGATCGAGGCGGGCTGGGAAGTCGCCAGCCATGGCTGGCGCTGGATCGACTACGGAGAGATGCCCGAGACGGAGGAGCGAGCCCATTTTCACCACGCGATCGAGGCGATCGAACGCGCCTGTGGGGTCCGCCCCGTCGGCTGGTACACGGGTCGGGGCACGGAGGCGACCCGGCGCCTGGTGGTCGAAGAGGGGGGCTTCCTCTACGACTCGGACTCCTACGCCGACGAGCTGCCGTACTGGGTCGACGTCGGCGGACGCGACCACCTCGTGATCCCGTACACACTCGACGCCAACGACTTCAAGTTCCTGCTTCCCAACGGCTTCGTCACCGCCGGTGACTTCGCCGAGTACCTGATCGACTCGCTCGAGCAACTACGGGCCGACGGCGGGCGCATGCTCTCGGTCGGCCTGCATTGCCGCATCGTCGGCCGGCCAGGCCGCGCCCCCGGGCTCGCGCGCTTCCTCGAGCACGTGCGGACGCGCGACGACGTCTGGGTTGCGACGCGCGCGGACATCGCTCGGCACTGGCGCTCGACGCACCCGCCACCGCCCCGATGAGAGGAGAGACGCCATGAACACGGACTCCGACGTCCGGGCCGCCCTCAGCACCATCTTCGACGCCGACACCGGCATCTACCGCGAGCGCGGCTTTCAGCGCCGCGTCGGCTTCGGCCGGCGACCGGCGCTCGTGCACATCGACCTGGGGAACGCATGGACACGGCCTGGGCACGCGTTCTCCTGCGATGGGATGGACACGATCATCCCTGCCGTGCAGGCCTTGAACGAGGCCGGGCGGGCGAAGGGAATCCCGATCGTCTACACGACGACGGCGTACGCGGACGTGGACGGCCCCAACTCGGACATGGGGCTCTGGGTGCACAAGATCCCGGTCGAGCTCCTGCGCCTCGGGACCGAAGCCGTCGAGATCGACGACCGGATCGTGCCGCAGCCGGGTGAGCTCGTGATCGTCAAGAAGCGAGCAAGCGGCTTCCACGGCACGCATCTCTCGAGCTATCTGAACGCCCAGGGCGTCGACACCGTAGTCATCACGGGAGTGACGATGGCCGGCTGCGTCCGCCACACGACCGAGGACGCCATCGCGGAGGGATTCCGTCCGATCGTCGTCCGCGAGGCCGTCGGCGACCGCGTCCCCGGCGTCGTGGAGTGGAACCTCTTCGACATCGACGCCAAGTTCGGCGACGTGGAGCCGCTCGAGCGCGTGCTCGAGTACCTCGCCGGAATCGAGCGGTTCGAGAGCCGGGCCGCCGCCGGGGTCGCGACCGCCCACTGACGGCCTCTAGCAGCGCCAGCTAGGACAGCCCGGAACCCGCCTCGAGCGCCTTCACGAGCGCGGTGATCGCCGCGTTCGCCGGAGCCTCGAGTCCGACGTGGGCGGCACGTGGAGGGATCGCCCCGTTGATCACGTCGATCTCGCACGACCGGCCGGCGAGGCGGTCGAGGAGCATGGACGGTCGCGCGCCTCGGATCCGCTCGCCGAACGTCCTCACGTAGGCGACGGGGTCGTCGAACTCCAGGGCGATCCCGCTCGCGACCGCGACGGCGTGGGCCTCCACCGCACAGGCCGAGGCGACCGACCACGCGTTCGGGTCGTCGAGCACCTCGCCGATGGTCACGCCGAGCACCGTGGCGGGACCGCTGAAGCACACGTTGCAGACGAGCTTCTCCCAGACGAGCCGGTCGACGTCGTCGTAGGTGCGGACGTTGAAGCCGGCGGCCCTCCAGACCTCCGCGATTCGCTCCACGCGCGGCGTCACCGGCCCGGAACGCTCGCCGAGTCGGACGAGCTCGAGGCCGTGATGATGCGCGTGGCCGGGCGCGACGATCGAGGCGCCGAAACCACCCGCGACACCGATCACGACCCGCTCTTCGCCGAGCACTCCTGCGACGACGTCCGCGGAGCCGAGGCCGTTCTGGATCGGGAGGACGACCGTCTCCGGGCCGACGAGCGCTCGAGCTCCCTCCGCTGCGGCGTGGACCTGCATCGCTTTGGTCGCGATCACGACGAGATCGACGACGCCGACATCTGCTGGGTTGGACGTCGCGGCCAGCCGCACGACCCGCTCGCCGCTTGCCCCTTCCACGCGAAGACCGTGGTTACGGATCGCCGCGATGTGCTCGGCCCACGGATCGACGGCCCAGACGTCGTTGCCCGACGTGCCGAGCAGGCCCGCGTACACGGAACCCATCGCTCCGACACCGACGATCGCGATCTTCATCGCCCGCTCAGGGTCACGGGAACGCCGGCCGTTGCCGCCTACTTGAGCGGGTTGGTACCCGCCATCCAGATGATGACGCGCTTGAACTTCCCGTCGGCGTCGAAGGTGAAGAAGTTGCAGTTGTGCATGTCGTTCTTCGTGCCGTCCTTCAGCTCACCGATGTAGCCCTGCTCGGTCGCGACCTTGCCGGCGGCCTCCTCGACCACGACGTTCCGCAGCTCGTGGCGGATCGACACGGAAGCGTCGAAGAAGTCCGTGAACATCCGCCGGATCTCGGCCTCGCCTGTAAACGTCACGTGATCGGTCTGGACCGTGAGCGTCGCGTCGGCGGCGAAGTGCGCAAGGACGCCGTCGACGTCCATGGCGTCCACGGCGTCGAAGTACGTCTGCGGGGCGGCGGCGAGGCTCTCCCGCGTCCAGGTGGCTACTGCCGTGCTCATGCCGATCCTCCTTCGCAGGGTTCGTGGGGGATTCGAGCCTACAACGTCCCGGCGCGACAGTGGGTGCAGCTCAGCCGAGGTGCTGGCGAAAAAAGGCCGACACGATCCGGACGGCGTCGGTCGGGCACTCGAGGAGGTCCGCGTGGCCGATGTCCGGGAACTCGTGCGTGGTGATGTGCTCGTTCATGGCGGCCATCTGCCTGGCGCCGAGGCCTGACGGCGCCAGCTCGGGCGGGCAGAGGATGTCGTAGGTGCCATTCGTCATCAGCAGCGGCGTCGAGATCTGTGGCACGAGCGGCGACAGGTCCATCTCCTCCATCGCGACGCACGCCTGCCGGACGGTGTACGGATCGTTCCGGCCGATCACGCCGCGCACGAGCTCGAAGGTGCCCGCACCCTCGGCACTCTCGAGGAAGCGCGCACCGACCGCCTGCGTCGTGACGTGGTCGGAGAAGTCGTCCCAGGGCATCGACTCTGCCATCCGCCGCCAGACACGAAACAGCGTCTTGCGGTAGACGTCCGGCTTGGCGAACGCGACGTCGGCGCAGGTTGCGATCACGCGGCCGCCGTGCAGCGCGGCGAAGGCGATCGCGATCATCCCGCCCATCGACGTCCCGTGGACGAGCACGCGCTCGAGACCGACGGCGTCGAGCAGCTTGGAGCCGTCGTCTGCCCACAGCTCGATCGTGTACTGCTCGCGTGGATGGTCGGAAGCCCCGTAGCCGCGGGCGTCGAAGGAGAGCAGGCGGAACCCGGCCTCGCGGAATCCGTCGTTGACGAAGCCGAAGTTGCCGCGGCCGAACAGTCCACCGCCGAACTGGAGCACCACCGGCCCGTCCTCCGGACCGGTGAGCTCGTAGTACAGCTTGATGCTCCCCTCGAGCTCCGCGTACGGCATCGTCCCGCCTCGAGTCAGCCTTGCTTCGAAGGCCTGAGTCTCACCTATTGTCCAACGCGGTGACTTCAGTCCCAGCTTCGACCGACGCGATCCCAGGCGACGTCGCTCGGGAGCCACTCGGTGTTGATCGTCGACAGGAGGCGCGTCACGTCTGTCGATTCGCACCTCGGGCACGGTGGAGTCGGCTTGTCCGAGGTCGAAAGGTACTCCTCGTACCGTTCTTCGCACTTCTCGCACCGGTACTCGTAGACGGGCATGGGCGCAGAGTCTAGCTCCGTCGATCTCCTCCGACGCGTTGCCGAAGACCAGGGCGTCATGCCCTCGGACGAGGATCTCGAAGCCGTGCTGGGGTTCCTGACGCGGATACTCCCGGCGCTCGCCGAGCTCGAGAAGCGCCTTCCTCCGGAAGCACGGCCGTGACGCTCGACCCCTTCAACGCGTTCCTCCATCTGCAGCCGCAGCACGGGCCGGGCCCGACCGTCGGCGTGAAGGACGTGATCGACGTCGCGCAGATGCCGACGACGGCGGCGTCGCGGATCCTGGATCGCGTCCCCGACCGTGATGCCGAGTGCGTCGCCCGGCTGCGAAGGGCGGGAGCGCAGATCGTCGGCAAGCTGAACACGCACGAATTCGCCTTCGGCGCGCTCACCACGAGCCCTCATTTCGGGCCATCCCTGAACCCGTGGAACACCGCGCATGTCTGTGGCGGCTCCAGCGGCGGCTCAGGTGCCGCCGTCGCAGCAGGCCTCGTCGACATCTCAGTCGGCACGGACACAGCGGGCTCCGTGCGAATCCCTGCCGCGTTCTGCGGCGTGACCGGCATCAAGCCGTCGACGGGGCTCGTTCCGACCGGCGGTCTGTTCCCGACCTCGTGGACGCTCGACACGATCGGCCCGCTCGCCCGCACGGCCGACGAGTGCGCGTGGGCGCTCGAGGTGATGGCCGGGCGGCCCATCGGGGTCCACGAAGGGGACGACCTCCGGATAGGGGTCGTCGAGAGTCTGTTCGAGCGGGCGGATCCACACGTGGCGGCTGCCTGCGAGGAGGCGCTGCGCGAACTGGGCGGGAGGCAGGAGCCGGTCGAGATCCCGCTCCACGAAGAGATCACGACGATCCTCCAGCTCGTCCTACTGCCGGAGGCGACCGCGGCGCATCTTCACTGGCTCCGCACGCGACTTGCCGACTACGGCGCCGACGTTCGCGTGCGCCTGCTCGCCGGGCTCCTCCTGCCCTCGACCGCACACGTCACAGGCCAGCGGGCGCGGCGCTGGGCCATGGCCGAGCGGGAACGGGCGCTCGGAAGCTACGACCTCCTCGTCGCGCCGGCGATGCCGATCCTCCCACCACGTCTCGACGCGATCCCCGAGGACTACCGGCTGCTCCTGATCCCGTACAACTCGCCCGCCTCGCTCTGGGGTGCCCCGGCTGCATCCGTTCCTTGCGGGCTCGTCGACGGGCTCCCGGTCGGGCTCTCGCTGATCGGCCGAAACGGCGAGGACGGCGTCGTGCTCGGTGCGGCTCGAGCGTTCCAGCGCGTGACCGACTGGCACGAGCGCCGCCCGCCGCTCTCGGTTGACGGGGCGGAGAAAGATCGTATACAAGACGCTCACCAGCGCCTGAAAGGGGTGTGAGCACATGTCTGTGCTGATCAAGGGCGGCCGGATCATCACCGCCGCCGACGACTACGTCGGGGACATCTTTGCCGAGAACGGCTCGATCGCCCTGATCGGGGAGGGCCTCGACGTCTCGGCCGACAAGGTGATCGATGCCACCGACAAGATCGTGATGCCCGGAGCGATCGACCCGCACACGCACCTCGAGATGTTCTTCGGCGGGACCACGACCTGCGACGACTTCACGTCCGGCACCACCGCTGCCGCATTCGGCGGGACGACGACGCTGATCGACTTCTGCATCCAGACGCCCGGTGACACGTTCCCGCAGGCACTCGAGAAGTATCACGAGAAGATCGAGCGCTGCCCACCCCTGATCGACGTCGGCTTCCACATCGCGGTCACGGACCTGCACACGGGCGGCACGCTGGAGGACCTCGCAAGGGTGCCGGACGAGGGAGTCACGTCGTACAAGCTGTTCATGGCCTACAAGGGCGCGGTGATGGTGGACGACGAGACCCTGTTCAGGGTCATGCAAACCGCGCACGAGACCGGCGGTCTCGTCATGGTCCACGCCGAGAACGGCGACGCGATCGACATCATCGTGAAGGAGGCGGTAGCCGAGGGGAAGAGCGACCCGATCTGGCATGCGCGGACACGACCGATGGAGACGGAGGCCGAGGCCACGAACCGAGCGGTCCAGCTCGCACGCGTCGCCGGTTCCCCGCTGTACGTCGTCCACGTCTCCTGCCAGCCGGCGGTCGAGCCTATCGCGCTCGCCCGGGAGAAGGGCTGGAACGTCTGGGGCGAGACCTGCACTCAGTACTTCTTCGTCGACGAGAGCATGATGGAGAAGCCGAACTGGGAAGGCGCGAAGTACATCTACACTCCGCCGCCGCGCCCGAAGGAGCAGCAGGAACACCTGTGGAAGGCGATCGTGACGGACGCGCTGTCCGCAGTCTCCACCGACCATTGCCCGTTCAACTGGCCCGAGCAGAAGGGCATCAACGGTCGCGACTTCCAGGTCGTCCCCAACGGCGGCCCGGGGATTGAGAATCGGCTCCACATGTTGTGGACGTTCGGCGTCTCGACCGGACGGATCACGCCGAACCGCTTCGTCGAGCTGGTCTCGACGAACATCGCGAAGCTGTTCGGCCTCTACCCCCGGAAAGGCACGATCGCTCCCGGCTCGGATGCGGACATCGTCGTCTGGGATCCGAACAAGAAGCTCACGATCTCCGCGGCCACCCACCATACGAACGTCAACTACAACCTCTTCGAGGGCACAGAGGTGACGGGTGCTCCGGAGGTCGTGCTCGTTCGCGGGCGGGTGATCGTGGAGAACGACGAGCTCGTCGCTCAGCCGGGCGCGGGCCAGTTCGTCAAGCGGGCGCGGTTCGGCGAGGAGCTCAAGGCCGCACGGGCGGTGGCGTGACGTGTCTGACGAGACGGCACGCACGGTCTACGAGAAGGCAGGGCTCGGCCGGGCGGTCACTCTTGGTGAGCGCCCGGTCGTTCTCGTCGTCGACTTCAGCTGCGGCTTCACGGATCCTGCGTCGACGCTTGGGTCAGACCTGACCGCGGAGGTGGAGGCGACGAAGCGGCTGCTCGACGCCGCGCGCGCCAAGGGCCTGCGGGCGATCTTCACGACGATCGGCTTCGAGCCGAACCTGCAGGACGGAGGTCTGTGGCTTCAGAAGGTGCCATCGCTCGGCGAGCTTCAGATCGGCGGGCGCTGGGTGGAGATCGACCCGCGCCTCGAGCCGCGGGAGGACGAACCGATCGTGGTCAAGAAGGGTGCGTCGGGGTTCTTCGGGACGAACCTCGCGTCGATCCTGATCACGCTGGGCGCCGACACGGTCGTGCTTTGCGGCGCGACGACGAGCGGCTGCGTCCGTGCGACCGCGATCGACCTCCTCCAGTACGGGTACCCGACGCTCGTTCCCCGCGAATGCGTCGGTGACCGTGCGCAGGCACCACACGACGCGAATCTGTTCGACATCCAGGCCAAGTACGCGGATGTCGTCTCGCTCGACGAGGCGCTCGCCTACGTGGAGAGCGTGCCCGCGGCGGTCGGCGCACCGGCGTGACATACCGCGTCGCCTGCGGCTGAGCCGGACCCCAGCCGGACAGGCACTACGCTCTCTGCGTGGGCTCCGCCCTGACGCTCACGGAGACGATCATCGAGCAGCACCGCGCCGGGAGCGTGGGCGAGGAGATCGAGCTGTGCGTCGACCAGGTGTTGCTCGAGGACGCGACGGGCACGATGGCGTGCCTCCAGTTCGAGCGGTTCGGGATCGACCGTGTGGCCGCGCCGCTCGTCGTCTCGTACGTGGATCACAACGTCGTCCAGTTCGACAGCAGGAATCCGGAGGATCACGCCTACCTGTCCAGCTTTGCCGCTCGCTACGGGCTCCTCTACTCGCGTCCCGGCAACGGCATCTCCCACTACCTCCACCTCGAGCGGTTCGCGCGTCCGGGGCAGTTCCTGCTCGGCGCGGACAGCCACACGACGATGGCGGGCGCCTTGGGAATGCTTGCAGTCGGGGCGGGCGCGACGGAGGTGGCGGTCGCAATGGCCGGGCAGCCGTACCCTCTCGAGCGTCCGCGTGTCGTCGGCGTCCAGCTCGAGGGCCACCTGCGCCCGTGGGTGCAATCGAAGGACGTCGTGCTCGAACTGCTCCGCCGCCGCGGGGTCCGTGCTGGTCGCGGGTGCATCTTCGAGTTCCACGGCGAGGGCGTCGCGATGCTCAGCGCGACCGACCGGGGGACGATCTGCAACATGGTCATGGAGACGGGCGCGACGACCGGGATCTTCCCGAGCGACGAGCAAACGAGGACCTGGCTGGCGGCACAGGGTCGCGAGGAGCAGTGGGTGGAGATCGCGGCCGACCCGGGTGCGAGCTACGACGACGTCGAGGTCATTGACCTCGACGAGCTCGAGCCGCTGATTGCGCTCCCTTCCTCGCCGGGGAACGTCGTGCCCGTGCGGGAGGCGGCGGGGACGCCGACGCGGCAAGTCTGTGTGGGCAGCTCGGTGAACT
The DNA here is from genome assembly GCA_963761485.1 of uncultured Actinomycetes bacterium. Lineage (GTDB taxonomy): Bacteria > Actinomycetota > Thermoleophilia > Gaiellales > Gaiellaceae > GMQP-bins7. The sequence continues at coordinate 404,824 of CAVXGP010000005.1, forward strand.
CCTCCTTCGAAGACCTCGCGATCGTCGCCGCCGTGCTGCGCGACCGGGTGGTCTCACCGCAGCTCGACCTGACGGTCACACCGGGATCGCGCCAGATCCTCGACCTCGCCGTGCGAAGCGGCGTCTACTCCGGCCTGCTGGCAGCGGGGGCGCGCGTCCTCGAGCCCGCCTGTGGGCCCTGCATCGGGATGACTGCGGCACCCGCAGCCGGAGCCGTCTCCGTTCGCACGTTCAACCGGAACTTCCCCGGCCGAAGTGGTACCGCAGACGACCGGGTGTACCTCTGCTCGCCCGCGACCGCGGCCGCCACCGCCCTGTCGGGTGAGATCACGGACCCGCGCGAGTTGGGACCTCCACCGCAGCTCGCGTCGAAGCCGTCGCCGGACCCTTCCCTCGGCGACCGCCAGATCGTCCCGCCGCTCCCTCCCGAGGCGGCGATCCTGGTCGAGCTCGAGAAGGGACGCAACATCGTCCCGCCGCCGCCTGTACCGCCGCTGCCGGAGGCGATCGAGGGCCGAGTCCTGATCGTCGTCCCGGACGACGTCTCCACCGGCGACATGGCACCGGACGGGGCGCTCGGTCTCGCCATCTGGTCGAACATTCCGGCCTGCGCCAGATACATGTTCCGCCGTTTCGATCCCGAGTTTCCCGCCCGAGCGGAGCAATGGGCCGGCGGACTCGTCGTCGGCGGCCACAACTACGGCCAGGGATCGAGCCGGGAGCAGGCCGCGTTCTCGGCCCTCTACCTCGGCGTGCGTGCGGTCGTGGCGAAGAGCTTCGCTCGCATCCACCGCTCGAACCTGATCGCGCAGGGAATCCCCTCGCTCGTGTTCGCGAGTGAAGCCGACTACGAACGGGCCGCGCAGGGGCACGAATGGCGGATTCCCGGCCTCGGCGAGGCGGTTCGGTCGGGACGATCGGAGGTCTGGGCGGAGACTCCCGCCGGCCCCGTCCGGCTCGTGCTCCGGCTCAGCGACCGCGAGCGCGCGATCATGATGACGGGAGGCCTCGTCGCCTACGCGAAGGCAACCTGAGGGTCGGACCGGCTTCGCCGCCGCCGCCTTCCGGGCAGCCGTCCTGCTCGTACTGCCGTGTCGGCGCGAGCTCGGTGTCCCGCCTACTGCAGCGCTCGAATCGCGTTCAGGATGATCTCGGCGGCGAGCGCCGCATCTGCGGGCTCGGCGTCCTCGTCCGGGTGGTGGCTGATCCCGTCGACGCAGGGAACGAAGACCATCGCACTCGGCACGCGCTCGGCGACGCACATGGTGTCGTGTGCAGCGCCTGAGTGCATACGCATGTAGGGCTCTCCGGTGGCGACCGCCGCCTCTTCGAGCGCAGCGACGATCGTCGTGTCGAGCGGCGTGACGGCAAGCGTCTGCCGTGGCCGCACCTCGGCTGTCATCCCTCGGCGCTCGGCAGCGGCCACCGCATGGGTGCCGATCGCGTCCGCGACGCCACGGTAGCGCTCGTCGACCGGGCCGCGGATGTCGAGCGAGAAGCGCACGGTGCTCGCGATCGCGTTGATCAGGGACGGGTCGACGTCGATCTCGCCGATCGTCCCCACGGTGCCGTCACCTGCCTTCATGGCCAGCCGCTCGAGCTCGAGCACCGTCTCGGCGAGCACGAGCGTCGGATCGAGCCGGAAGTCCATGGGCGTCGCGCCCGCGTGGTCACCGCGACCGTGGACGACGACGTCCGCATGGACGTACCCCGCGATCGCGTGAACGATTCCGATGCGGTTTCCGGTGTCCTGCAGCACCCGTGCCTGCTCGATGTGCATCTCGATCCACCCGGTGAGGTCGTCGAGCACGTGGATCGACTCGCGCCAGCGTTCGGGGGCATAGCCGGCCTCGGCGGCGTGCTCCCAGAAGCTGCGCCCGTCGTCGAGCGCGCGAAAGCGCTCGCGGAGATCGTCGTCGCTGACGCGCTGGAGCATGATGCGGCTCCCGAGCAGCATCTGCCCGAAGCCCGACCCTTCCTCCTCGAGGAACGAGATGACCTGGAGCGGAAGGTCGAGACCGAGCTCAGCGTTCAGGCGGCAGACCTCGAGAGCCGTGACGACGCCCATCGTGCCGTCGTACTTGCCGCCGTTCCGGTTCGAATCGCAGTGCGAGCCGATGCCGAACACCGGCTCCCCGACCGGGCGGTTGCGCGCAACGAACGTCCCCACGGGGTCGAAGGAGACGTCGAAGCCCAACTCCTCGAGTGCGCCGGTGAAGCAGTCGAGCGTGTTCCGGTAGACGTCGGTGTACGCGTACCGGCGAATCGCCTCCGCTGAGAGCGTGTACTCGGGCCCTGCGAGGGACTCGATGTCCCGCTCGATGCGCTCGGTGCTCCGCCCGCGGTCGATCGCGGTCACGGGGGGACTCTAGTATCGGCCGTACCGTGGAGGAAGAGCTCGAGGAGTGGCCCCCTCCCGAGGCCAGGGTGCAGTCTGCGCTTTGGTACGCGGAGGGCCATCTCGAGCGCCGTGAGTACTTCGCGGCCTCCCAGGCCCTGACGGACGCGCTTCCAGCCGCAACGGCCGAGCAGCGTCCACTTCTTCTGGGCCTGCGCCACCTCTCGGCCGCGGGCTACAAGGCGCAGGAGGGCGATCGTGTCCGCGCTCGGCGTCAGCTCGTTCACGCACGCCTTCGCCTCTCGACATTTCCGGAGACGGAGCGGCTGATCGACCTTGTGGCTCCGGAGGTCGAGTCGTAGAGTCGCACCATGGCTGAGAGCTGGCGAAACCGAAAGACCCTGATCCTGAGCCGCAGCGACATGACGGGGTTGCTGACCCCTGCCGAGTACGTGGAATGCGTCGAGCACGCCTTCCGGATGCACGGCCTCGGGCGTGTCTACATGGAGCCGAAGGGGCACATCGTTCTCGACCGCTACCAAGGCGAGTTCGAGGTGATGCCCTCGTACATCGAGGAACCGGAGGCTGCAGCCTGCAAGTGGGTCTCGATTCGTGAAGACAACTCGAAGTACGAGCTGCCGGCGGTGTTCTCGGTCCTCGTCTACACGCATCCCGAGACGGGTTTTCCGCTCGCCATCTGCGATGGCTCCTACCACACGCTCATGCGCACGGGAGCGTCCGCGGCAGTCTCGGCGAAGTGGCTCGCCCGCGACGGTTCGCGGAGTCTTGCCATCGTCGGGACGGGCAGCGTCGCCCAGGGAACGCTCGCGACCTGCGACGCGGTGTTCGACTGGAGCGAGGTTCGCGTCTGGAGCCGCACTCGAGCGTCAGTCGAGCGGTTCCTCGAGTCCGAGCGGCGGAAGTTTCCGCATCTCGCGATCGAGGGATCGACCGACCTGGAGCGAACCGTCCGTGGCGCCGACGTCATCGTCACGGGCACGCATGCCCGGGGCTGGATCGTCGACGACACATGGGTCGAGCCCGGCACGCACATCGCGGCGCTCGGCGCTGATCTCGAGGGCGAGCAGGAGCTGCATCCGGCGATCCTGCAGCACGCCCGAATCTTCGTGGATGACATCCGACAGTGTGTGCCGGACGGAGAGATCAACGTCGCTCTTCGCGAAGGGCTGATCGCCGAGAGCGATGTCGCCGGCGAGATCGGGAAGGTGATCTGCGGCGAGCTCGAGGGGCGTCAGACGGACGAGCAGATCACCGTCTTCGACTCGACCGGCATCGCGCTTCAGGACTCTGCGACCGTCCCGCTCGAATACGAGCGCGCCGTCGCGGCAGGCGTGGGCATCGAGAAGAAGATGATCTCGACGTGATGGCCGCGGGGATCTTCGAGGCCGCCGAGCTGAGCGCAGAGCAAGCCGCGGATCTCGCCCGGTTGCTGGACGAAGGGCGGGACCGCGCATGACCTTCGTCGACGTGCTGGAGCACGCATGACGGAGATCAGCCAGATCCGGCTCGACCCCGACCCGTACGAGCCGTTTCGGCTCTCGCAGGGATTCCGGGTTGGCGACCTCGTGTTTGTCTCGGGCCAGGCGGCACTCGATGAGAACGGCCAGATCGTCGGCCCAGGCGACTTCGACGCGCAGGCGCACCAGACCTTCCAGAACCTCGAGCGGGTGCTCCAGGCTGGAGGCTCGAGCCTGGACCGGGTCGTCAAGGTGACGATCTTCCTCACCGACATGGCGAACTTCGGGAAGATTGTCGAGCTGCGTGGGAAGTGGTTCGGCCCGCCGTACCCAGCGGACACGATCGTCGAGGTCTCATCCCTGGCGTTGCCGGAGCTCGAGATCGAGATCGAGGCGATCGCTGTGGCTGGGTAGCGGAGCTCAGATGCGCGGAACCAGCGGCTCGCCCGCCAGTAGCCGCTGGAGGCCGCCCATGCCCCAGTGCGACTCGCCTTCGACCGTCAGCAGTGAGGGGACGCCGCGGACACCTGCAGCCTCTGCGACGCGACGGATCTCGCGGAGACGTTCGAATCGTCCCGCCGAGTAGGCCGCGGCGACGGCTTCGGTCGGGTCGAGCCCGGCCCGCACCGCGGCGCGTGTGACTTCCGTGTCGGTGGCGATGTCTTGGCCTTCGCAGAAGAACGCCTCGTACAGCGCCTGCTTGAAGGCCCGCAGCCCGCCCTGCTCGCCGGCCCAGAGACAGGCCGCGAGTGGAAGCGTCGAGCGCGGCTGATAGCGGGGCAGATGGATCTCGATACCACGCTCGAGCGCGCGTCGGTAGACGTGCTGTGTCCAATCGGTGCGCAGGTGGTCGCCCCGCACCTCGAGCAGCGGCGCCGGCGCCGGCCGGAGCTCGAAGGGCAGCCACTCGACGTCGGCGGTTCCCGCGTCCTCCGCCGCCTCGAGCTCGTGCGATTCGAGATACGAGTACGGGCAGACGACGTCGTAGTAGAAGCGAATCTTCCGCATGGATAGCCAGGTTATTAGACTCGGCTGCAACCGAGAGGAGGAGGGATGGCAACCGTGGAAGAGGGCCTCACGTACGAGGCCGTTCTCGAGCAGGACGGCGTGAAGGTCTCGAAGTCCCCCTGGGGGCCGGATGACGAGATCGGCCGCCTGAACTGGATCACGCCGGAGACGAACCGTTCGATCCTGGAGCACCTCGACGGGAGCCACGTGTTCGACCTGAACGTGGAGTACTTCATCGGGATGCCGTCCTGGGTGGCCGCCGGCGACCCGCCGTACGGCATCTGGATGACGCACACGCCGCAAGGGTCGGTGAACGACAACCTGTCCGGTGTCGGCAGCACGGTGCACGAGAAGTACTCGTACTGCGGTGACTCGATCCACCTGTACACGCACTGCGGGACGCACATCGACACGCTCAACCACCTCGGCTTCTACGGCAAGTTCTGGAACGGGTGGACGGCGGACGAGCATCTCGGCAGCCGGATCTGGAACAAGGGCGGCCTCGACAAGTATCCGCCCGTGATCGCGCGCGGCGTGCTCCTCGACGTCGCCGGCCTGCACGGGGTCGACTGCCTGGACGACGGATACGCGATCACTCCCGACGACCTGAAGAAAGCGGCTTCCGAGCAGGATGTGGAGATCCCCCCGAAGAGCGTGGTTCTCGTCAGGACCGGCCGCATGACCAAGTGGCCGGACTTCGACGGCTACCTGAAAAACCCGCCGGGAATCGGGCTTGCCGCCGCCAAGTACCTCTGCGAAGAGGCGGGGGCGATGTGCATCGCCGGCGACTCGATCGCGCTCGAGGTGCTCCCGTCGGAGGAAGCTGACGTCTTCCTGCCCGTCCACGCGTACATGTTCGCGACGGCGGGCGCGCAGATCATGGAGGTCGTGAACATGGAGGAGATCGCGGCGGAGAAGCAGTACGAGTTCGCGTTCCTCGGTTTCCCGCTCAAGCTGCGCGGAGCGACTGGAGCACCCATGCCCTCCTACGCGGTGCCGCTGCGGAGCTGAGGTCACTCGAAGATGTCGAGCGGGAGGAGCGCAGACACGAGCGGGTAGGGGACGTCCACGGCTTCCGAGATGCGCAGATCGACGGCGACCGAGCAGAGCGCGTAGGCAGCCGCGCGCTCGAAGCCGTAGGTTGCCTCGAGGTACCCGATCATCTCGAGCAATGCCTCGCGAGCCGCGGCGTCGAGGTCCATGGGCACGTCCAGGGCGATGCCCGTCGTCCCCAACCAAGCGCCGCGTGGCCGCTCCGGAGGTGTCTCGTACCGTGGGAAGCGCTGACGCCAGGCGAGCCCCTGCCTCTTCCATACACGGAAGCGCACGGTGACGGCTCCCGCGACCTCGATCCCCGTGCCGCAGACCTCGCCGTCCCCTTGCGCGAAGTGGAGGTCCCCGATCGAGAAGAGCGCGCCCGGCACGTGCGTCGGCAGGAAGAGCCGCGAGCCGGCAACGAGCTGGCGGATGTCGAGGTTGCCGCCGATCTCGCGCGGCGGGATCGTCCGCAGCCCTCCCGCAGCGGCGGGGGGAAGGGCGCTTTCCGGCGCGCTCTCGGCAACCGGCCCTCCTGCGCTCGCTATGGCCTGCTCCCGCCTCCGAATCTCCTCCATCTGGCCGTGCGCCGGCGCCACGCCGATCACGCCCGCGAAGATGGCACCCGGCACGGCGACGCCCGGCAGCTCGCGTGAATGCGCAAAGCCGTCCCGGAGCTCCCAGTGCACGACGTACGGCTCGGTAAAGAGATCGGCGAGGAAGCCGAACCCGGGGATGACGGCGGTGACCCCGTATTCGGCCGTTTCGTAGGAGACGAGCTCGACCTCGAGCAGGTCACCCGGTTCGGCTCCCACGACTCCGACCGGGCCTGTCAGCGGATGCCCCAACCCGAGGTCGAGGCGGGCGGCGTCGTCGTGGGTGCTGTCCCCCGTCAGCTGCCCGTCGAGGCCGTCGCGGGTCTCGAGCGTGATCTCCTCACCGGGAGCGACGGAGGCCACGGGCTCCAGGTCGGGGTGCCAGCGGTTGTGGGGCCTATCGGCACGGACTCTCACGGCAGCCTCTGCACCTCTACGGCAGCCGGTCGGACGAACGGCACGGCTCGATCGTAGGCCACGTGAATGCGCGCCGCGGCGACGTGACACGTGCAGCCGAACGTGAAAGGATGACGGCGGCGGCTGCGACGCGGCCGCCTAGGGGTTCTCTGCGGCGTGCGGGATCCGCTCGGCGGATTCCGGTCCTGCAGAGACAAGCGTGCGCGGGGGCGCGTCGGATTCTTTCCCCCTGATCCGGCGCCCACCGCGCACAGTGCTGCCCTAGCCGGCGTTACGATGGGCGGGATGGCGATCGTCGAGAAGAGCCCGAATCTCGGTGCGGAGATCGTCGCCGACGCGAAGGAGTACGTCCTCTACTCCTGGTCGACCCAGGACGCGATCAGCCCGATTCCGGTCGCGGGCGCGGAAGGACGCTACTTCTGGGACTACGACGGTAAGCGCTATCTCGACTTCGCCTCGCAACTCGTCAACGTCAACATCGGGCATCAGCACCCGAAGATCATCGCGGCGATCAAGGAGCAGGCCGACAGGCTCTGCACGATCGGGCCTCCCATGGCGAACGAGTCGCGCTCCCACCTCGGGCGCCTCCTCGCCGAGGTCACCCCCGGCGACCTCTGCATGTCGTTCTTCACGAACTCTGGCGCGGAGGCGAACGAGAACGCGATCAAGCTCGCGCGGCTCTACACGGGCCGCCACAAGATCATCGCCCGCTACCGCTCGTACCACGGAGCGACGCACGGCTCGATGTCGCTCACCGGCGATCCGCGCCGCTGGCCGAACGAGCCGGGCATGGCGGGCGTCGTGCGGATGCTCGACCCGTATACCTACCGTTGCTCGGCCGGGCATCCCGATCCGTGTCCCGTTTGCACGGGCGCACCGCATCTGGAGGAGCTCCTCGAGTACGAGGGGCCGCAGACCGTGGCTGCCGTGTTCATGGAGACGGTCACCGGCACGAACGGCGTGCTCCCACCGCCGGACGGCTACCTGCAGGCGATCCGGGAGGTCTGCGATCGCCACGGGATCGTGCTCGTGTTCGACGAGGTGATGGCGGGCTTCGGCCGCACCGGGCGCTGGTTCGCCTGCGAGAACTGGGACGTCGTCCCGGACATCATCACGGTCGCGAAGGGGATCAACTCCGGCTACGTCCCGCTCGGGGCGATGATCTTCCGTAAGCCGCTCGCCGATTGGGTGCGGAGCCGCTTCTTCCCGGGCGGGCTCACGTACGCGGGCCACCCGCTCGCCTGCGCCTCGGCGGTGGCGTCGATCGAGGCGTTCCGGGAGGAGGGCGTCGTCGAGAACGCCGCCCAGGTGGGCGCGTATCTCGGCGAGCAGCTGCGCAGCCTTCAGAAGAGCCATCCGTCGATCGGAGAGGTGCGCGGGCTGGGGTGCTTCTGGGGCGTCGAGCTCGTGAAGAGCCGCGAGACGCGCGAGATGCTCGTGCCGTTCAATGCATCCGGGGATGCCGCGGCGCCCGTCGCGAGGCTCGCGAAGGCTGCTCTCGAACGCGGCTTGTACCTCATGACTCACTGGAACGTGATCATGGTCGTCCCACCGCTGACGGTCACCCGCGACGAGGTCGACGAGGGCATCGCGATCCTCGACGAGACACTCTCGATCGCAGACGAGTATTCAGCCGCGTAAGGCGTGAGCGAGGTCGCGGAGCTCACCGCGCGCCTGATCGAGATCGAGTCCATCAACCCCGACGTCGTTGCGGGCGCCTCGGGCGAGACGGAGGTGGCGCGGTTCGTCGCCGGGTGGTGTGAGCGGGCAGGGCTCGACACCTCACTCGAGGAGGCCGCCCCCGGGCGTCCGAATGTCGTCGCGGTTGCACGCGGAAAGGGCGGTGGGCGCTCGCTGATACTGAACGCCCACACCGACACCGTCGGCGTCGCGGGCATGACCGACCCCTTCGCTCCACGTCTCGCCGACGGCCGGCTCTACGGCCGCGGCGCGTACGACATGAAGGGGAGCCTGGCGGCGTGCATGGTGGCGACTGCCGAGGCAGAGCGGCGGGGGCTTCGAGGCGACGTGATCCTCACGGCGGTCGCGGACGAGGAGTTCGCGAGCGTCGGCACCGTGGCGGTCGCGGCGAGCATCCGCGCCGATGCCGCCATCGTCACAGAGCCGACCGAGCTCCAGGTCGCGGTGGCACATCGTGGCTTCGTGCACGTCGGGATCGAGACCCGCGGGCGGGCGGCACACGGTTCGCGGCCGCAGCTCGGGATCGATGCGATCGCGAAGATGGGGCGCGTTCTCGTGGGCATCGAGCAGCTCGATTCGGCGTTGCGCGCCAATCCGACGCACCCGTACGTCGGCAGCGGCAGCGTGCACGCTTCGCTGATCGAGGGTGGCCAGGAATACTCGAGCTACCCCGCGCGCTGCATCTTGCAGGCCGAGCGCCGAACGATTCCGGGCGAGACCGCGCAGCTGTTCGAGCAGGAGCTCGAAGAGATCGTCGCCCGCGCGGCCACGGGGGACCCCGACTTCGCTGCCGAGGTTCGTGTGCTCGCGTCGCGGGAGCCGTTCGAGGTCAGGGAGAACTCGCCCATCGTGGACACCGTGCGACGGGCCGCGACGTCCGTGCTTGGCTCCGCGCCCGATGTCGTCGGGGTCTCGTTCTGGGCCGACTCAGCGCTGCTCTCGGAAGCGGGCATTCCGACCGTTCTCTTCGGCCCACGCGGCGAAGGCGCCCATGCGGAGGTCGAGTGGGTCGACCTCGACTCCCTCGAGCGCTGCGCCGAGGTCTACGTGGCAGTTGCCGCCGAGCTCTGCTCGTAGTTGCTCGCGACGAGCCCTACAGCCAGCCGCTTCGCGGCCAGGACCCTGTTGCTCACAGCAAGCTCTCGGAGCCGCCGAGAAACGAGACGACAGCCTCGGATGTCTCCACGAACGCGTCCCAGAGAACCGTATGGCCGCCCGGGACGCCGACGACCTCCAGCAGGTCGCCGAGCGCAGCCCGGTGCGCGTCGATGAGGTGATCGTATGGAAGGTAGGAGCTCTCGCCGAGGACGAGCAGCGTGGGCACCCGCACGTGCTCGAATGGCGGCGGCTGTGATGCCATCTCGCTGTACGCGGCGACCACTGCGGCCTGGCAGTAGCGGTATCGGTAGAGACCGTCGTAGGACTCCACGAGATGGGTCCGAAGCTCCTCCTCCAGGAGCACCCGCGGCGAGTGCTGAAGCTGGCTCTCCTCGTATCGACGAGCGATGCCCTCCTCGAACGAGGCGTAGGCGCGCTCCGCGCGCGCGTTCTCCGCTGCGAAGAGGGCAACCTGCGCCGGAAGCAGGATTGCCGGATCGAGGAGAACGAGCCTCGCAGCGAGCTCCGGCGAACGTGCCGCGAGCTCGAACGCGAGCCGTCCGCCGAACGAGTGCCCGAGGAGGACACCGGGCTCCGGCCCGACCGTCTCGACGACGGCGTCCAGGTGAGATGCGAGGTCCCACGGCGGCTCGTTGGTCGACGAGCCGTGACCGCGCAGATCCGGCGCGACGACGTGAAACCCGCCGAGCGCTTCGGCGAGCTTCGCGAAATGCCGACCGTGGCTCGTGACGCCGTGCAGGCAGACGACGCGCGGGGCGTCCTGATCGCCCCATTCCTCGAAGGCGAGCGTCACTCGGACGAGCGAAGGGACTCGAGCGACTCGGGGACCATCTCCGTTCGCCGCTCGTCCCGCATCTTCACGAGGGACCAGATGATCATGGCGTCCCGGTCGATCAGGAAGGTGCCGCGGTGCGGAGCACCGTTGACCTCGTTGAAGACGCCGTACGCCTTCGCAGCCTCTCCGTGAGGCCAGAAGTCGGAGGCGAACGTGTACTCGGCGCCGATCTCCTTCCGCCAGGCCTGACGAGCCGGTGCAGGATCGCACGACACGAACACGATCTCGGTCTGAGCGTTACGAAACGACTCGAGGTTGGCCTGTAGGTCGCGTGCCTCCTCCTCGCAGACCGGCGTGAAGGCGAACGGATGGAAGACGAGCAGCACGTTGGAGTGTCCGGCGAAGTCGGAGAGCCGGACGCGCTGTCCGTGCGTCACCTCGAGGTCGAACTCAGGCGCCTTGTCACCGGTCGCCACCGCCATCCGCATTCTCCTCTCCCGATCCGGCCGGGCGATAGTACCGGCGTCCCCGAAGCGCTTCCGGGAGATAGGAAAGCTCGAACCCCGCCGGGTCGTCGTGCGGATAGAGGTACCCCTCGCCGTGACCACGTGCTTTCGCGGCGCCCTTGTGCCCCGTGGACCGGAGCATCGCCGGCGGACGTGCATTCCCGTGCTCGCGAACGTCCCGGCGCGCCTCCCAGATCGCGACCGCCGAGGCATTGGACTTCGGCGCTCGGGCCAGGTAGATCGCGGCCTGAGCGAGGTTCAGCTGCGCTTCGGGCAGCCCGACGTGCTCGAGCGCCTGAGCGGCCGCCACCGCGACCACGAGGGCGTTCGGGTCGGCGTTGCCCACGTCCTCGGAGGCGAGGATGACCATGCGGCGTGCGATGAAGCGAGGATCCTCGCCCGCCTCGAGCATCGCGGCGAGGTAGTAGACGGACCCGTCCGGGTCGCCCCCGCGCATCGACTTGATGAACGCGGACGCGAAGTCGTAGTGCTGGTCTCCCTTGCGGTCGTAGAAGAGCGGGCGCTTGCGGGCAGCGTCGAGCAGGTGTTCCTCGGAGATCGGCGCTCCCTCCGCTCGTGCCGTCTCGTAGGCGAGCTCGAGGACCTGGAGCGCCGCTCTCGCGTCGCCCCCAGCCCGCCGGGCGATTAGCGGGACGAGCTCCTCGCCGATCTCCGCATCGAGCGCAGTTGCTCCGCGCTGAACCACGACAGCGAGCTCCTCCTCGGACAGCGCGACGAGCTCGATGACCGTGCAGCGGGAGAGAAGCGCGGAGTTGACCTCGAAGTAGGGATTCTCGGTGGTCGCACCGATCAGGGTCACCAGGCCGTCCTCGACCGCATGGAGGACCGAATCCTGCTGGCCCTTGTTGAAGCGATGAATCTCGTCGATGAAGAGGATCGTCCGCAGGCCGTTCCCGCCCAGCCGGTCACGTGCGCGCGCGATGACGGCCCGCACGTCGTCGACCCGCGCGGATACCGCGGAGAGCTCCTCGAAGGCGGCGCCCGTCCGCTCGGCCACGATGCGTGCGATCGTCGTCTTACCGGTGCCAGGTGGGCCGAAGAGGATCATCGACGGCGGCCGATCCTCCTCGATCGCGAGACGCAGCGCGGATCCCTCGCCGAGCACGTGCTGCTGGCCGACGAGCTCGTCGAGCGCCCGGGGCCGCAGCCGCACCGCCAGGGGAGCGTTTTCGGCCTGACGCTCCGTCGCGGCCTCGGAGAAGAGGTCTCCCATGGCCGAAGTATGCTCCGGGCATGACGGGCTCTGAAGCGAGCTCCGAAGCCGAGGACTACTCGCCGATCCTCCCCGGCGCCGCCGCCTCCGACTACGAGCGCTACCTCTCGACCGACGAGCTCCTCGCCCTTCAGAAGCGAGCCGACGAGTGGGTGCATCGCGACGAGCTCCTCTTCCAGGTGACGCACCAGACGTCCGAGCTCTGGCTGAAGCTCAGTTGGAACGACGCCGAGGAGGCGGCGAGGTTGGTCGAGGAGGGCGACTTTCGGGGCTCCCTGCGCCTGCTCAAGCGGTCCTCGCTCTGCATCCGTTTTCTCATTGCCCAGCTCGAGATGCTCGAGCACATGTCGCCCTGGGAGTACCAGGAGATCCGCAAGGTCCTCGGACACGGATCCGGGTTCGACTCGCCCGGGTGGAACGAGCTCAGACGCGTGCTGCCACGACTCGGGCAAGCGTTCCACGCCGCTCGCCGCGCCGCCGGGCTTTCGATCGCCGATCTCTACGTGCAGGGCCGAGATCACGAGCACCTGTACCAGCTCGCGGAAGCGCTGCTCGAGCTCGACGAGCAGGCGCAGCTCTGGCGTCTCCGCCATTTCCAGGTTGTCGCGCGGGTGATCGGGGACAAGGTCGTGGGCACCCAGGGCACTCCCGTCGAGCTTCTCGGCCGCCTCGTGACGAAGACGTCGTTCCCGGAGCTCTGGGAAGTCCGGAACGAGCTGACCGCACTGTCCAACGAAGAGGGACTGCGTGGGGGAGAGAAATGAGTGGGGGACAGGATTAATTCTGTCCCCCACACCGGTTCCACTGACCCCCACACTGTCCCTCAGGCTCTCCGGGAGGAGGCCACCGGGCTCCTCCAGGCACTGATCCGGGCTCACACCGTCAACCCGCCGGGAAACGAGATTCGGGGCGCGGAGGTGCTTCGTGAGTACTTCGCACGCAACGGGATCGAGTGCGAGCTGTACGCGCGCGAGCCGGATCGCCCGAACGTCGTCGCCCGCTTCCGGGGTGGCAGTGGGCCTTCGCTGGCCTTTCTCTCCCACACCGATACGGTGCTCGCGGATCCCGAGGAATGGGATCGCGACCCCTGGTCGGGAGACCTCGTCGACGGCGAGGTCTGGGGGAGAGGCGCGCTGGACATGAAAGGGCAGGTGGCCGCCTCGGCGGTCGCGTTCGCCTCGTTGCTCCGGGAAGGCTTCAGCCCCTCAGGCGACCTGCTTTTCATCTCCGTCGCGGACGAGGAGGTCGGAGACGGCTACGGGCTCAGCTGGCTGGTCGAGGCGCATCCCGAGGCCGCCCGTTGCGACTACGCGCTCAACGAAGGCGGGGGCGATCGGCTCGTGCTCGAAACCGGGCCGGTGTACCTGTGCGCGACGGCCGAGAAGATGTCCGCTCCCTTCAAGGTTCGCGTGCACGGGCGAAGCGGGCACGCCTCGATGCCCGGGATTGCGGACAACGCACTCGTCAAGGCCGCTCGCTACATCGAGGCGCTCAGTGCCTACGAGCCGCCGCGGCAGCTGATTCCCGAGGCGCAGGCCCTGCTCGAGACGGTGCTCGGAGCGGTCCCTCCCCTCGAGGAGGCGCTCGTCCGGGCACGCTCGTTGCACCCGCTCCTCCCGTCGCTCGTCGAACCGCTCCTCTCGCTCACGCTCTCGCCCACGATGATCGACGCATCGCACCAGCGAAACGTGATCCCGGCTGTCTGCGAGGTCACGGTGGATTGCCGTCTGCTTCCCCAGCAGTCGCCGGCCGAGGCCGAGCCTCTGATCCGCGGCGCGCTCGGGGAGGACCACTACGACCTGGAGTGGCTCGAAGCTACCGGCGGTACGCGATCGCCGCTCCATTCGCCTCTGTGGGACGCGCTGGCCGGATTCGTCTCCCAGATTGAGCCTGGGGCCAGGTTGGCGCCGGTCGCCTGCGCGGGCTTCACGGACAGTCACTACCTCCGCGAGGCCTTCGGGACGGTCGCCTACGGCTTCTTTCCGATCAGGGCCATGGATCCCGAGCTCGCGACGAAGCTCGTCCACTCGGCGAACGAGCGCATCGCCGTCGACGATCTCGGGCTCGGGGTCGAGATGCTTCGCGCGACCGCGCTAACGCTGCTTGGCCCGTAGTTGCGAAGAGCGGAATCTCGGGTGCAGATTCCGCTCGCGCGAGAATCCTTGAAGCGGCCGCTTCGCGGCCGCGGCGAGCTGGTTTCAGGAACGCGCCGCCGCCGCCGCGTCGCAGACGACGAGCTGGTGGGAGTTGGAGATTCGGGCCGCCGGGATCGACGTGTCCCGAGCGAGGAGCTGTGCGACCGCGGCTCGCTTCTCCTCTCCGGTGATCAGCCAGACGATCTCCCTCGCGGCGTCGAGGGCCGGATAGGTGAGGGTCATCCGGCGGCGGCCCTGGTATTCGCCCGTCACCGCGACCAACCGGTCGCGGACCTCGAGCACCGGGTCGCCCGGGACGAGCGAGGCGGTGTGGCCGTCCGAGCCGAGGCCGAGATGGACGAGGTCGAGCTGAGTCGGCAGTTCCGCCGCATAGCGGTCCGCCGCTCCTTCGAGATCGCGATCCTCCACGGGCATCGGACGAACGCTGTCGACGGCGTCATCTGGCAGGGCGGCGAGGAGGTGGGTCAGGTTGCGGCCGGCGTCACCGGCTCGTGCCACTCGCTCGTCGACCTGGTAGATGCGCATCGCCGCCCAGGAGAGGTCACCCTCGGCGACCACTCGCAACATCGCCGGCGGCGCGTTGCTGACCGCGACCGAGAACCGCCCGCGTTCCGCAACGGCCTTCCGGGCCCGCGCGACGACGAGCTCTCCGACCCGGCCGGCCGCCTCCTTCGGACCGGGCTCGACTTCGAGCGCGAGGGTCACGCCGGCTTCTCGGCGTGCCCCCCGAACTGGCCCCGCATCGCCGAGAGCACGCGGTTCGCGAACTCGCCCTCCTGCCTCGAAGCGAAACGCGAGTAGAGGGCGGTCGTGAGCACCGGTGCCGGAGATCCGGTCTCGATGGCCGCGATCGAGGTCCAGCGCCCTTCGCCCGAGTCCGATACTCGACCCGCGAACTCGCCGAGGTCGGGAGACGCGTGCAGCGCGGTGGCCGTCAGGTCGAGCAACCACGACGCAACCACGCTTCCTCGCCGCCAGAGCTCGGCGATCGCCGCCACGTCGAGCTCGTACCGGTAGAGCTCGGGATGCGCGAGCGGGGCCGTCTCCGCGTCCAGCTCGCGCTCTTCGAGGCCCGCGTCGGCGTGGTGCAGGATGTTGATGCCCTCGGCGTACGCCGCCATCAGGCCGTACTCGATCCCGTTGTGGATCATCTTCACGAAGTGACCGGCCCCGCTGGGGCCACAGTGCAGATAGCCGTGCTCCTCGGGTGCGGCAGGGCCGCTTCGACTCGACGAGCGAGTTGCTGCGTCCACCCCGGGCGCGAGCGATGCGAAGATCGGCTCGAGACGGCGGAACGTCGCTTCGTCTCCGCCGATCATGAGGCAATAGCCGCGCTCGAGGCCGAAGATGCCGCCGCTCGTGCCACAGTCGAGATAGGCGATGCCGCGGGCAGCGAGCTCGCGCGCGCGGCGGATGTCGTCCGGATAGTGGGTGTTGCCGCCGTCGATGATCGCGTCCCCTGCTTCGAGCCGGTCGGCGAGGTCGGACACGACGGCTTCGGTGATGGAGCCCGCGGGCACCATGACCCAGACCGCCCGTGGCGGCTCGAGCGCGGCGACGAGCTCGTCCAGCGATTGCGAAGGCGTTGCGCCCTCCGCTGCCAGTGCCTGGGTGGGGGCGGGGGTGCGGTTGTAGCCGACCACCCGGTGCCCGTCGCGAAGAAGGCGGCGCGCGATGTTCGCTCCCATCCGGCCGAGGCCGGCGATGCCCAGCTGCATCGGTGTGTCGGTTGCCACTGCCGCTCCTTTCCGCGAGCATCGTGGTATGTCAGCTCGAGTGGACGTGCTCGGTCGTGAGGTTACGCGCGCAAGCACGAGAGCGGGCCGGCTTCGGTGAGTGACAGCGCCGACGCACTCGTCGTCTTCGGAATCACGGGCGATCTCGCCCGGCGGATGACCTTCCCGGCGCTCTACCGGCTCACCGAGCAGGGGTTGCTCAGCTGTACGGTCGTCGGAGTCGGGCGCCGCTCGCTTCGGGACGACGAGCTCGCCGAGCACGCGCGCGAGGCGATAGAGGCAGCCGAGGACGAGGTCGACGAGAAGGTGCTCGCAGAGCTCCTGAGCCGTCTGAGGTACATCGGCGGGGACGCCGAAGGAGGTTCCGTCTACGAGCGACTACGCCAGGCTCTCGAGGACGCGTCGGCTCCTGTCTTCTACCTTGCGACGCCCCCGTCGATGTTCCTCGAGGTCGCGGAGGAGCTCGCCGACGCAGGGCTGGTCGACAACGCCCGCCTCGTGGTCGAGAAGCCCTTCGGCACCGACCTCCATTCGGCCCGAGAGCTCAACGAGCGGTTGACCGCGATCTTCCCCGAGGAACGCCTGTACCGAATCGACCACTTCCTCGGGAAAGAGCCGGTACAGGACATCATGTATCTCCGCTTCGCGAATGCGCTCTTCGAGCCCGTCTGGAGCCGCGAGGACGTCGATTCGATTCAGATCACGCTGGCCGAGGACTTCGGGGTCGAGGGGAGAGGCGGGTTCTACGACCGGGTCGGGGCCATTCGCGACGTCGTGCAGAACCATCTGCTGCAGGTGCTCGCCCTGGCTGCGATGGAACCTCCGTCGGGCGGCGACGACGCGATACCCAGGCGGCGGCTCGATGTCTTTCGGGCCATGCCCTCAGCGCAGCCGGATCAGGCCGTTCGCGGCCAGTACGAGGGATACCGCGAGATCGAAGGCGTCCGACCGGACTCGGATACGGAGACGTTCGTCGCGCTGCGTCTCGAGATCGAGAACTGGCGCTGGGCCGGCGTGCCGATCCTCATCCGGGCGGGCAAGGCTCTTCCCGTGACGGCGACCGAGGTCGTCGTCCGCCTCCAGCGCGTGCCGCAGCTGCGGTGGGGCTCGTATCGCCTCGAGACCCCCGGAACCGACGACATCGTCCTCCGCGTCGGCCGGAACGCCGGGGTCACGATCATGGTTCGCGCGAAGACGCCGGGGAAGGAGATCTCGCAGCCCGTCTCGCTCGACCTCGACTTCGAGGACGAGCTGGGCGAGCCACCGACGCCGTACGAGCGCCTCCTGGCGGATGCGCTCCGCGGCGACAGCACGCTGTTCCCGCGTTGGGAGGTGATCGAGGAGACGTGGCGCATCGTGCAGCCGCTTCTCGACTCGCCGCCGCCGCTCGACGGGTACGAGCCGGGAACGTGGGGGCCGGCCAGCGCGATCGACATGGCCGCCGACCTCGGCGGTTGGAGGGAGCCTCAGACCACCTGACGTCGCTCGACGCTCTCTCCGCGTCCGACGAGGATCTCGGAGACGAGCCGCGCGGGGAACAGGCCATGGTCGACGACGCCTGGTGTGTCGCCCAGCTGCGCCGCCAGCCGCTCCGGGTCGTCGACGGGGCCGATCCAGTCGGCGAGCACGCCGCCGTCCGGAGTCGGGGGCGCATCGCGCAGCCGGGCGTGCCCGAGCTCTCGGAGGGTGGCAGCCAGTCCGAAGACCGTGAGCTCGAGCGCCACCGGGGGCGTCAAGCGTGGGACCACCTTGTCCGACGACGCGATCACGACGAACCGGGTGGCCGCTGCGGCGACGATCTTCTCACGCGTGTGCGCACCGCCCTGGCCCTTCACGACCCAGCCGTCCGGCGCGATCTGATCTGCGCCGTCGACTGCCAGGTCGAGCCGATCGAGCCCGCCGAGCCCGCCGAATGAGCTGAGGCGAAGCCCAAGCGCCAGCGCTGCCTCTTCGGTCGCCTGTGAGGTTGCGACGCAACGGAGATCGAGGCCCCGCACCGCCAGAGCCGCGAGAAAATAGCGAGCTGTCGAGCCCGTGCCGAGGCCCACCGTCATCCCGTCTTCGACGAGCGCCGCGGCGGCCTCGCCGGCGAGTTGCTTCTCCCGCTCGACGTCCGCGCTCACTGCCCGGCAACCCTACAGCGATGGGAAAACGCGTCGGGGTCTGGCTTCAGCCTGACCTCAACACCGTTTCAATTAGCGTGCAGAGACGATGGGCTGGAGCCAATGGGCCGGTGATGTCGAGATCGAGCCGTCGATCTACGCCGCCGACTTCTCGCGGCTCGGCGAGCAGCTCGGCGAGCTGGTCGCGGCCGGCGCACGGGTCTTCCAGTTCGACACCGGCGACGGCCACTTCATCCCGGAGATCACGATCGGGCCAGTCGTGGTCGAGTCGATCTCGCCGCTCGTCCGCGCGTGGGGCGGTGCTCTGGACTGCCATCTGATGGTCGAGGAGCCCGAGCGCCACTTCGAGGCCTTCGCTCGAGCCGGAGGGGACAGCGTGACGTTCCACGTCGAGGCCTGCGACGATCCGCCGCGGGCGATCGCGGGTGCGCGCAAGCTCGGCCTCGCCGTGGGTGTCGCCTTCAACCCGCAGACGCCGGTCGGGGACGCTGCGGTCGCTGCCGAGGGGGCCGATCTGGTCCTCTGCATGTCGATCCATCCGGGGTACTCGGGTCAGGAGTTCATGCCCGAGGCGCTCGATCGCATCCGGCAGCTTCGCTCCCTTCTGCCCGACGACGTCAGGGTCCAGGTGGACGGTGGAATCAAAGCGACGACGATCCGGCAGGCGCGGGAGGCAGGAGCCGACCTCCTCGTCGCTGGCAGCTCGGTCTTCTGGACCGACGACCCCGCTGCGGCCTACCGCGACCTCAAGGCGGCTGTGACAGAGGTGGCTCGTGGGTGAGCCGCTGACGGAGAGCTCAGCCTGGAGGAGGCTCGAGTGGCATCGCGCCGAGGTCCGTGACCTCCAGCTCCGTGAGCTCTTCGACGGCGACCCCGCGCGCGGCGAGCGCCTGACCGCGGAGGCGGCCGGTCTCTACCTCGACTACTCGAAGCACCTCGTCACGGACGACACGATGCAACTGCTGAGGAAGCTCGCGGCGGAACGCCGGCTGAAGGAGCAGGTGCAGGCGATGTTTCGCGGAGAGCGCGTCAACGTCTCGGAAGGACGCCCCGCGCTCCACGTCGCGCTCCGGATGCCGCCGGCGAGATCGTTGGTGGTGGACGGGATCGACGTGGTCCGCGAGGTGCACGCGGAGCTCGACCGGATGTCGAGCTTCGCCGAGAACGTGCGCTCGGGAGCCTGGCTGGGCGCAACCGGCAGACCCATCCGGAACGTGGTCAACATCGGGATCGGCGGCAGCGACCTCGGCCCCGCGATGGCATACGAGGCGCTTCGCCCGTACGTGATTCCCGAGCTCGTCTTTCGCTTCGTCTCGAACGTCGATCCCGCAGATCTCGCGACTGCGACGCGCGACCTCGATCCCGAGGAAACGCTCTTCGTCGTCGTCTCGAAGACAATGACGACGCTGGAGACGATCGAGAACGCGAGGGCTGCACAGGACTGGGTGCGTGGCTCTGTCGGCGGCGAAGGCGGGGTCGAGCGGCATTTCGTCGGCGTCGCCGCCAACGTCGAGTCTGCGGCCACGATCGGGATCCCAGCCGAGCAGGTGTTCCGCATCTGGGACTGGGTCGGCGGCAGGACGTCGATGTGCTCGGCAGTCGGGATCTCGACGCTGATCGCGCTCGGGCCCGAAGGATTCCACGGCCTGCTCGAAGGGTTCCGGGCGATGGACGAGCACTTCGCACGTGCACCTCTCGGCGCGAATCTTCCCGCGACCGCCGGCCTGCTGACGGTCTGGTATCGCAACTTCTTCGGAGCGCAGTCGACGGCGGTCGTCCCCTACTCTCGCGCCCTGCGCCTGCTGCCCGCCTACCTCCAGCAGCTCACGATGGAGTCGCTCGGGAAGCGCGTCACCGCCGCCGGAGAGCCCGTCGACTACGGCACCGGCACGGTCACGTGGGGTGCACCGGGGACGAACGCGCAGCACGCGGTCTTCCAGCTGCTCCATCAGGGAACGGACTCGATTCCTGTCGACCTGATCGGCTTTGCCCGTCCGGCCGAGGGGCACCCGAGAGAGCTGCACGACCTCCTGGCCGCGAACCTCTTCGCGCAGGCGGAGGCGCTGGCGTTCGGACGGAGTGCGAACGAGCTCGCGGAGGCAGGCGTGGAGGCGGAGACGATCCCGCACCGTGTGATGCCGGGGAATCGCCCGACCTCTGTGCTTCTGGCGGAGCGGCTGACGCCGGCGGCCCTGGGCGCGATCGTCGCCCTGTACGAGCACAGCGTCTTCACCCAGGGCACGATCTGGGACATCGATCCGTTCGACCAATGGGGCGTCGAGCTGGGCAAGGAGCGTGCGGCCCGGATCGCACCCGAGCTCGCGCCCGACTGGAAGCACGAGCTGCTCCACGACTCGTCCACGAACACCTTGATCGAGCGCTACCGGCGGCTGCGCGACGGGCGGTAGTCGGAGATGGCGAGGCTGGAGCTGCGTGATCCGAAGGACGCCTTCGTGCACCTCGAGGACTGGCTGCGCGGGCAGGGCTTCTTCGCGCCCGGCGGCGAGGCGCTCGTCGCCGATGTCTACCTCGGGTACGGGCTCTCGCAGACGATTCGCCGTACCCGCACCTCGCCTCCCGCCGAACCGTGCGCGGCGCTGCCGCTTGTCGCCTGCAAGCTCAGGCATGGCAGCGACCTCGTGGCTCAGAGCCACAAGGCATGCTCGATCGGCGACTGGGAGCGGACCTGGACCGCCGCCGAGTACGGGGGAGCGGTCGAGCGTGTGCGGGAGGCGATCGCGTGTGGAGACGTGTATCAGGTGAACCTGGTCCAACACCTGTCGGCGCCTTTCTCGGGCGACCCCCGTGCGCTCGCTACTCGCCTCGCAGCGCTCCGGCCCCGCTGCCCGGATCCGTTCCTCGGTGACGGTTGGGCGGTCGTTTCCGGATCGCCCGAGCTCTTCCTCGCACGGCGCGGGCGAAGGCTGTGGACCATGCCGATCAAAGGCACGCGCCCCGCCGGCGAGTCGGCCGAGCTGCGCGACTCAAAGAAGGACGCGGCGGAGCACGTGATGATCGTCGATCTGGAGCGAAACGACCTTTCACGCGTCTGCGAGCCCGGAAGCGTGCGGTGGCCGGAGCTCCGGGCGACTCGCGAGCTCGCAGGTGTCGAGCACATGGTCTCCACGGTCGAAGGGACGCTCCGGGCGGCAGTCCGACTGGCCGAGATCCTCGATGCGACGTTCCCGGGCGGCTCGGTCACCGGTGCTCCCAAGATCGCCGCCGTCGACCTCATCGCCGAGCTCGAGCCGGTCGGACGAGGAGCATCGATGGGGGCGCTGGGCCGTGTGTTCGGCAACGGCGACTTCGAGCTTGCGCTGACGATCCGGACCTTCGCGATCGCGGAGGGCACGATCCATTTCTGGGTCGGGGGTGGGGTCGTCTGGGACTCGGACCCGGACGCGGAGGTCGAGGAGTCGTGGACGAAGGCTCGGCCGCTGCTCGAGGCGGTTGGCGCCGGCGTCGACACGGTTGCGGGAACCCGCGGGTGAGCCTGCTCGCGCTCGCGGTCCTCGGCCGCGGTCTCTGCGACCCGGAGGAGCCGGTCGTTCGCGCCGACGACGAGGCGCTGCTCCGCGGCCGCGCCGCTTTCGAGACGCTGAGGGTGTATTCGGGGAAGCCGTTCCGGCTCGAAGAGCACCTGCTCCGACTGGGCGCCTCTGCGGGGAGCATCGGCCTCCCTCCGGTCGCTCGCGCCGAGATAGGGGAGCTGGCAGGGCTCGTGCTGCCGGCGGGGGGTCGGGACGATGCGGTGCTTCGACTCGTCTGGACGGCTGGGCCCGCGGAAGGGCCCCCCGCGGGACTTGCACTTCTGAGCTCGATCCCGGACTGGATCGAGGGCGTCCGAGCCCGAGGTGCACGGGCGGTCTCCCTCCTGGGTGTGCGCGCCGCGGTGCCGTGGCTCCTGCCCGGGGTCAAGTCCACGAGCTACGCCGTGAACATGGCCGCGGAGACCGAGGCGAAGCGGCGGGGAGCGGACGAAGCGATCTTCGTCGATGCCGATCGCGTCGTGCTGGAGGGGACCGTTACGAACGTCTGGTGGCGCCGGGGAGAGACCCTCTACACGCCTGAGCTCGATCTCGGCGTGCTCGCGGGTGTCACGCGCGCTGCTCTGGCCGAGCTCGCGCCCTCGTGCGGCTATCACGTGGAGGAGGGCAGCTATCTGCTCGACGACCTGCTCGGAGCCGACGAGGCGTTCACGTCGTCGTCCGTACGCGAGGTGATGCCCATCGTCGAGGTCGACGGCCGGCCGCTCGACCGTGGGCCTGCGGCGGACGACCTCCAGGCAGCGCTGCGTACGCTCGCAGCTATGGTCTGAGCCATGGAGCAGGACACGGTTCGTCTCGGAGGCATGGCCCTCCAGAACGGCGTGCTCGTTCACGGGCCGACGGCATGGGGATGCGCGGTGCGGGGCGAGAGCGGTGAGCTTCACGTCGCGTCGGGACGCAAGCCGCATCTCGCCCCCGAGCTGCGATCACGCCTGCCCGTGCTGCGAGGGCCGATTGCGCTGGCGGAGGCATTCGCGCTCCTCCCGTCCGTCCGGCGCGCGCTGCCCGATGTGCGCTTCCCGTTCGAGCGCCCTGCAGTTCTCGGAGCAATCGCCGCGACCACTCTCACCTCGCGGACGCTTCGTCGCTCTCGCCTGCTCTCGGCCGGAAGCCGTGAGCTCGCGGTTGGCGCGTTGACGCTCCTTCCCGCGGCGCTCGCGCTCCGCGGCCCCGATTTGGCGGCCTACCACGGGGCCGAGCACGTCTCGATCGGGACCTACGAGAACGGCGGAACGCCTGCGCCGAAAGAGCACCCTCGCTGTGGCTCGCAGCTGCTGGCCCCGCTGCTGGCGTCGTCGCTGGCGGCGAACGTCGCGGCGGCGAAGGCTCCCGCCGCCACACGGGGCGCTGCGCGCTTGCTCGGCATGTCTGCTGCGATCGGAGCGTCGGTGGAGCTGTTCGGCTGGATGACCCGGAACCCGGACCATCCGGTTGCGCGCGTCCTGTCACGTCCGGGCTTCGAGCTCCAGCGTCGCTTTTCGACCGCCGAGCCGACGTCGGCTCAGGTCGAGGTCGCGAACGCCGCCCGCGACGCCTGCCTGGCGCTCGAGCATGAGCGACAACCCTCGTAGGGAGCGGCTCGCTCCAGGGCTCTTCGAGCTCCCAGTCGAGCAGATCCGCAGCGGCTTCTACACGGACGCCTACTTCAACCACGCACGTTCCGCCCTCCTCGCGGATGGCCGACACCCGCGGGTCGTGATGCAGGTCTTCCAGAAGAAGGACGCGGTCCTCGGCGGTGTGGACGAGGCGATCGCGATCCTCAAGCTCTGCTCGGACGGTTGGGACCAGCTCGAAGTACGCGCCCTGTACGACGGTGACTCCATCGAGCCGTGGGAGACGGTGCTCACGATCGAGGGCGACTACACCCTGTTCGCACGGCTCGAGACCGTCTACCTCGGTGTCCTCGCCAGGCGAACGCTCGTCACGACGAACGCCCGGCGGGTCGTCGACGCTGCGCACGGGAAAGGGATCCTCTATTTCCCGGCGCGCCACGACCACTATCGGGCACAGGCGGGAGACGGCTACGCGGCGCACGTCGCGGGTGTGGTCGGCGTCTCGACCGACGCCCAGGCCTCGTGGTGGGGTGGGCAAGGAGTCGGCACGCTTCCGCACGCGCTCATCGCCGCATACGGCGGGGACACGGTGTTGGCAGCCCGGAAGTTCGCCGAGTGGGCGCCGGACGAGATGACCATCGTCGTCCTCGCCGACTTCGAGAACGACTCGGTGAAGACCGCGCTCGCGGTCGCGGAGGCCCTCGGGCCCAGGCTCTGGGGCATCCGGCTGGACACCTCGGGAGAGCTGGTCGATCGCTCCCTCGGCGACGAAACGGCCGAAGACCTGCGCGGCGTCAACGTGCAGCTGGTCCATGCAGTGCGCGATGCGCTCGACGCCGCAGGGTTCGATGCGGTACGGATCGTCGTCTCGGGCGGCTTCACGGCGGAGAAGATCCGCGCCTTCGAGGCGCGGGGCGCGCCGGTCGACGCCTACGGCGTCGGCTCGTCGCTCCTCCGCGGTGAGAACGACTTCACCGCAGACGTCGTCATGACCGACGGCCGCCCGTCGGCCAAGGTGGGCCGTCGCTACCGCCCGAACGCGCGCCTCGAGCGAGTTACGTAGTCAGTACAGGCGTGTGAACTCGGTTCCGCACGGTCAGACCTACACCTGCTGTTCCCCGCTCTCGTAGCGGATCAGCCGACGCCTTCGATGTCGACTCGGTTTCGAACTACCCCCACCTCACGAGCGGGCTTACCTCGTGAGTGAGGCCGTCATGCCAGGCCAGGCCGCGAGCGGCTCGGTTGAGCGGACGACGTTCGCGCCTGCCTCGGCGAAACGGCCGAACGCCGCGTCGGCGTCGCCCGTGTAGTCCACCGCGCCGGGGACGACCACGGGTGAGGTGCAGTCCTCGAGGAGGTAGAGGCGGGGCGCGAGCTCCGGTGCGTTCTCGAGAAGGTCCTCCACGGTCCAGGCGACGCAGTGGCTCTTTGCCTGCCCGGCCAGGATCACGGCGTCGAAGTCGAGCAGGTGCTCGATCAGCGCGGAGTTCCGCTCTCCCAGTATCTCTCCTTTGCTCCCGCGCAGAACCTCCGGCCCGAGCACCGAGTAGTGCTCGGTCAGCGCGTTCCGGCCCTTGATCTCGAAGCGAGTCTGAGACTTCCGTGCGATCGCATGGAAGAAGAGCGCCTCCTCGACAGCGCTCACGAGCGCGTGTCCGATACCGCCCAGCATCGCATGGAACGGCCAGATCGCCAGGTCGTACTTGCCGCCCCCGGACAGGGCTTCGACGTACGCGGCGAGGTGGGCGTTGGCCTCCTCGGCTGTGAGCCCGACGATCTCAGCGGTGTCCGCGTCCACGAGCCACCGGCCCGACGCGACGTCTTCGGGCGTGACGAGCGTGTACGGGCCCGGGTGTCGTCCGTCACGGTCCATCAGGAACGGCGCATGGAAGATCTGGAACGCCTGGTGCGTGTCCAGCGTGACCACGCACTGCGTGATTGCGCCGAGATTCCGATAGAGGAACGCGCACAGCCGGCGGTTGTCGTCGAGCGCGCCCGTTCCCGAACGCCCGGCGACGAAGAGCTCGAAGCCCGGCGTGCAGAAGGTGTTCTGCGCATCGACGACGAGCAGGCACACCTTTCGCGAGTCGCCGGACGACGGCCGGAGCTCGTGCTCCGTGGCCCAGGCGCCGGCATCCGCGAAGCGTGCTCCGTACTCGACCCGCCAGACCTCTGGGAGGCGCTCGAGATCGACGTGGGGCGGGAGCGGGAGCTCGCCTGTCACCCCGTCAAGGCTAGAACATCACCGTTGTTACAGAGAAGCCCACGCACTGCCGATAGGGAGCGTGGTGGGCGACTTCGAGAACACGCTGATCACGTGGCTTCCGATCGTCTTCTTCGGGGTCGTGATCGTCCTCCTCATCTGGACCATCCGCTTCATGCCCCGGGCCAAGCCGGCCCCGGTGGTCAAGGGCTCGCAGGTCGAGGTCTCCTGGAACGACGTGGCCGGCCTGGACGAGGCGAAATGGGAGCTCCAGGAGGTCGTCGACTTCCTTCGCGACCGGAAGCGCTTCGAGCGGCTCGGCGCGCGCGTCCCGCGCGGGATCCTGCTGCACGGCCCGCCCGGTACCGGCAAGACCCTCCTGGCCAAGGCCGTGGCGAGTGCGTCCGGCGCGAACTTCTACTCGCAGAGCGCGTCCTCGTTCGTCGAGATGTTCGCCGGCCTCGGCGCGGCGCGCATCCGCAAGCTCTTCCAGGAGGCGCGAAAGAACGCACCCGCGATCGTCTTCATCGACGAGCTCGACGCGGTGGGAACGGCCCGCGCGGGTGGCGGTTTCCACCGCGAGCACGACCAGACCCTCAACCAGCTGCTCGTCGAGCTCGACGGCTTCGACGCCCGTGACGAGGTCGTGGTCATGGCCGCTTCGAACCGGCTGCAGGACCTCGACACTGCTCTTCTCCGCCCCGGCCGCTTCGACCGGCAGGTGCTGGTCTCTGCGCCCGACGTGGCCGGGCGGGAGGCGATCCTGCGCGTGCATACCCGGGACAAGCCGCTCGGATCGGACGTCGATCTCGGCGCGATCGCACGCCAGACCGCGGGCCTGACAGGCGCC
This sequence comes from uncultured Actinomycetes bacterium, assembly GCA_963761485.1. Classification (GTDB taxonomy): domain Bacteria; phylum Actinomycetota; class Thermoleophilia; order Gaiellales; family Gaiellaceae; genus GMQP-bins7. The sequence continues at coordinate 431,200 of CAVXGP010000005.1, forward strand.
GATCTTGCGAACCTCTGCAACGAGGCGGCGATTCTCGCCGGCCGGACCGGCGCACAGTACGTGCGGCATGCGGACTTCGACGACTCGATGGAGCGAATTGTCGCCGGGCTTCAGCAGCGGCGCGTCGTCTCCGAGAAGGAGAAGCGGATTCTCGCCTACCACGAGGCGGGCCACGCGGTGATGTCCCACCTGGTCGGAGAGCTCTTCCCCGCCCAGAAGGCGACGATCGTCTCGCGTGGCCAGGCTCTCGGGTACACACTGAACATGCCTACGGAGGACCGCTACCTCCACACGCGCGAGGAGTTCGTCGACCTGATGATGGTCTTCCTCGCCGGCCGGGCCGCAGAGCAGGTCGTCTTCGGGCGGATAACGAACGGAGCGGCGAACGATCTCGAGCGCGTGACGCAGCTCGCGCGGTCCATGGTGTTCGAGTTCGGCATGTCCGAAGTTGCGCCTTCCCGAACCATGCGGGCGGACAACTACGCGCTCTCCGAGGAGACCAAGCGCCTCCGCGACTCCGAGCAGGCGCGGCTCACGGACGCTGCCTACGAGGAAGCCCAGCGACTTCTCTACAAGCACCGGTCTGCACTCGACCGCGTGGCCGAGGCCCTCCTCGAGAAAGAGACGCTCGACCGCTCCGAGCTCGAGGCGCTGCTCGCGGATGTGAAGCCCGAATCTCGCTCCTCGGAGACGATCGGAACCATTCGCGCGTTGCCCTTGCGGGACTGACTGGCGGCCGCCGGTAGCATCGCCCGCGTGCGTATGCGCGGCATCCATCACGTCGGCGTGGCCGTTCCGGACCTCGACGAGGCGATCGCCACGTACGCAGCGCTCTTCGGCGGGCACCTCGAGCGCCGCGACTCGCTCCACGATCAAGGGGTCGATGCGGCCTCGCTCCTCGTCGGCGACAGCCGCGTCGAGCTCCTCGCCCCCACGGGTGAAGACACGTACGTCGGCCGCTTCCTCGCCAGACGAGGCCCTGGCATGCACCACCTGGCGCTCGAGACCGACGATGTCCAGGCCGTGCTCCGCGAGCTGACGGCGTCGGGAGCGCAGCTGATCGACGAGACACCGCGGCGGGGCCTCTTCGGGCTCGAGGTCGCATTCGTCCATCCAAACGCCGTCCACGGCGTTCTCACGGAGGTGGTGTCCAGTGGCTGAAGACGGCTTCGTACGCGTCGAGATCGGGCTCGACGGCGGGCAGATCCTGAGCACGCTCGTGACGCCGGCAAGCGCCGAGGCCCTCGAGCAGGCGCTGAGCGCGGGGGCCGTCGGAGCACTTGCACTCGATGCGCAGGAAGGCACGATCCTGCTCGTCCTGACCCGCGTGCTCTATGCGAAGCGCTTCGCCCGTGAGGGCCGGGTGGGCTTCGGTCCCTGATGTCTCTGCAGGTCGGGATCGTCGGCCTGCCCAACTCGGGAAAGACGGCGCTCTTCAACGCTCTGACGCACGCGGGCGCAAGAGTGACCGCGTACGCCTCGGTGGACAAGCCGCACGTCGGAATGGCGGTCGTGCCCGACGACCGGCTGGCACCGATCGCGGGGATCATCGGTTCGGCGAAGACGACTCCGGCCGCGATCCGGGTTCTCGACGCGCCGGGGACGGGCCCCGCTCACCTGGGCGCGCTTCGTCAGGCGGATGCGCTGCTCGCCCTGACGGACGGCTTCTCGGCGGGCGCGGATCCAGCGCGTGACCTGCAGACGATCCAGCTCGAGCTTCTCGTCGCCGACCGTGATCACGTGGAGCGGCGACTCGAGAAGGTTCGTCGCGATGCGAAGTCCGGCGATCCCGCGATCCGGCGCGAGGTCGGGCAGCTGGAGGACGTGCTTGCCGATCTCGAGGCCGAGAAGCCCCTCTCCGACTGGCAGGGGCAGCTCCCGCCCGAGCTCGAGCCGCTGACGACGAAGCCCGTCGTCGAGGTCGAGAATGGACCGAACGGAATCGACTGCCAGCTCGAGGCCGAGCTGGCGGAGTTGCCCGATGGCGAGGCCGCCTCGTTTCGTGACGGGCCCTCCGCGCTCGACGAGGTCGTACGACGACTACGTGAGGCGCTCGACCTGATCACCTTCTTCACCGCGAACGAGAACGAGGCGCGCTCGTGGCTCCTTCGAAGCGGGCGTTCGGCGCTCGATGCAGCCGGGGCGGTTCACTCCGACATGGCCCGAGGCTTCATCCGTTGCGAGGTCGTCCGCTACGACGATCTCGTCGCTTCGGGATCGCGCGCCGAAGCCGCACGGCGCGGTGTGCAGCGTCTGGAGGGGAAGGGCTACGTCGTGGAAGACGGCGACATCCTCCAGATCCGCTTCAACGTCTGAGCGGCTAGCTTGCGTGAAGCTGAAATCCGCTGACGCGCGGATCAGCCGGCGGCCACGAGCGCAGCGCCCGCGAGCGCGACGATGCCGCCGGCGCGACGTGCGGTGCCGAGCCTCTCTCCCAGCACGAAACGAGCCAGCACGATCGTGACCACGGGATAGAGCGCGCTGAGGACCGCGACGGTACCCGCTGCTCCGTGCGTGGTCGCGAAAGCGACGCACACGTTTGCTCCGGTGTCGAACACGCCCACGGCGACCAGCGTGGGTAGGAGCACCCGCGGGGGCCGCAGCGACGTCGACGTGAAAAGGGCCGCTGCGACGACGAGCGCCACGGCCGCCGATCGCGCGGCCAGCACGGCCCACGGGGCACTCTCGTCTGCACCGGCGTCGAGCCCGACGACGAAGCCGCCGAAGCCGAGGGCGGCCACGATCGCCAGGCCTGCGCCTGCGGCAATTCGCTGACCGTCGGCCGAAGACGGCTCTCGCGACAGCGTCGCTATCCCGGCGAGCACGAGACCCACCCCGAGCCACTGCAGAGCCCCTGGCACGATCCCGCGGGCCGCGTCGACGGCGAGTGGGACGACGGGTGACGCGGCCGAGATCGGCGCCACGATTCCCATCGCGCCGATCGCGAGCCCGCGATAGAGGGCGCCGAGGCCGACGAGCCCCGCCAGGCCTGCAGCCCACGCGGGGAGGAGCTCCATGACACCGGGAAACGACTCGGCTGCGAGCCAGACCCAGAGTGCGACGCCGAGAAGACCGACCGCCTGCGAGATGGCCAGCACCACCAGCACGGTGACCTTCCGTGCGGCGAGGCCGCCCAGAAAGTCGCCCACGCCCCAGGAGAAGGCTCCGCAGAGCGCGAGTGCCGCTGCCACGAGGTGCTAGTCGTCGCCGACCGGGCGAGTGGCCGCCTGGGCGTCCAGCTGGTTCGCGTGGTAGAGCACGGCTGCCTCGGCGGTTCGCGCAGCCTGCCGGTCGTGGTGGCAGGCGACGGCGTGTAGGAGCTCGGCGAGGACGGCAGGGTCGAGGTCGCGTGACCGCTCCTCGATCAGGCGCAACCCCAGATGGACGTGTCCGAGCAGCCGGCCCTCTTCGGTCTGACGAAACGCAGGCCCGCGATCGAGCTCGCGGATACGTCCGACGTCGTGCAAGAGGGCAGCGGCGAGGAGCAGGTCCGCGCGCAGCCGCGGGTGCAGCTGGGCGGTCTCGCGGCAGAGCGTCGCAACACCGACGGTGTGCTCGAGCAGCCCGCCTGCGTACCCGTGGTGGCCGTCGGCGCCCGCCGCCGGCAGCGACCGCATTGCGCTTCGAATCTCGGAGTCCTGCTCGAACGAGTCCACGAGGGCAGTCAGTCCTGAGTGGGAGATCTCGCCGGCGAGGAACTCGAAGAAGCCGTCCAGCTCGTCCGCATCTCGCCGCAGAGACGGCGTGAGGGCTGCGGGGTCGGCGTCCTCGACCGCCTCGACCGCGCGCACCTGAACCTGAAGCTTCCCGCCAAAGCGCTCCACCCGACCGAGCACACGTACCGCGTCGCCTTCGCCGAACCGTTGGTCCAGGAGCTCGACGTCGCTCCACACCCGCGCTTCGATCCGCCCGCTCGCATCAGCGAGCTCGAGAGCGAGGTAGGGAGCGCCGGCCCGCGTCCGCCGACGCTCCTTTTTGGTGACCGCGAACACGCCCTCCACGGTCCGGTCCTCTGCGAGCTCGACGATCGTGGTCACGGCCTGGAGTGTACGAAGGTGGGCCGTTGGTACGCTCGCGCGGATGGCCGACGTCCAGCCGTTCCGCGCCGTCCGCTACTCCGGCGCGGCCGGCCCGCTGGCCGACCTGGTTGCTCCGCCGTACGACACGATCACGCGGGAAGAACGGGACGAGCTCTACGGCCGAAGTCCATACAACGTCGTCCACGTCACCTTGCCCGACTCCACCGATGAAGCGGGCCGTCTGTACCGAGACTGGCTCTCGACCGGCATCCTCGTTCCGGAGGAGGAGCAGGCGGCCTGGTTGCTCGTGGAGGAGTACACGGGGCCCGACGGCGTTTCTCGTCGCCGGCACGGTGTCGTCGTCTCGCTCGCGGTCGAGCCGTACGAGACTGGAAGCGTTCTTCCCCACGAGCGGACGCACCCGAGAATCCGAGACGAGCGCCTGGATCTGCTGCGGGCGACGCGGGTTCAGCCCGAGCCGATCTTTCTGCTCGCAGACGCCCGACTCGAGCTTGCGGCACCCGAGCAGACGCCCGACGTGGAGGTGGACGGCACGCGGCTCTGGCGCCTGCGTGGGTTCGACACCGGCCCGCTGGAGGACGCGGGGCTGCTCATCGCGGACGGGCATCATCGCTACGAAAGCGCTATCCAGCTCGGAGCGGAGCGCTCCTCGGGGGCCCGGATCATGGCCCTCGTCGTCCCGACCGAGGATCCGGGGCTTCGCGTGTTCCCGACTCATCGTTTCTTCTCGGGTCGGCCTGATCTTGCAGACGCGCGAGAGGGAGATCCCGCCGAGAGTCTCCAGGGAGCGCTCGACCTGCTCGCAAGAGAGCCCGACTCCCATTCCGCTGCAATCGCCTACCGCCGAGGTCGAGTCGAGGTGCTGCGCGGTCACGAGGGAGAGCTCGACGTGGAGCTCGTCGATCGTCACGGGCTCGACGGGATTCGGTACACGGCCAGGGCGCCCGAGGCTGTCGCGGCCGTCGACGAGGGTGAGGCCGATGCCGCCTTCCTCGTGCGCGATCCCCGCGTCGAGGACGTCTTCGCGGTCGCTCGCCGGGGCGAGCGCATGCCGCCGAAGAGCACCTACTTCTTCCCCAAGCCGCTTTCCGGCGTCCTGTTCCATCCGGTCGGGACGTGACCACCTGGCTCGAGACCTGCCGGCTTTGCGTGGCCGACATCGGCGACGTGCTTGTACGCCTCCCAACCCGAGTCGAACGGGAGCCGGTCCTTCGCCGTGGCGAAGGCGGAGACGACACGACCGCGATCGACCAGGCGGCCGAGGACGCCGTCGTCGGGCGCCTGGCGGAGCGCAGCGAGGACTTCGTTCTGGTGTCGGAGGAGCTCGGCGAGCGGACGTTCGGCGGTGGCGGTCGGTCACGCGTCGTCGTCGATCCGATCGACGGCTCGGTCAACGCGAAACGGGGGATCCCGTTCTTCTCGTTCTCGCTCGCGGTAGCCGAAGGTCCGACCATGGGCGACGTCGTCTTCGCGTACGTCTACGACTTCGGCTCGGGCGAGGAGTGGTCGGCCGAACGCGGGAGGGGCGCATTTCTCCGAGGTGAGCCGATCGGCGCCGTTCGCCCGAAGGAGCGGATCGAGATTCTCTCCTTCGAGGGGACGACGACGCCGGCGATCGCGGAGCAGATCGGTCGTGTCGTCGCGCTCGCCGGACGGGTGCGGGTGATGGGGTCACTTGCGTTGTCGCTGTGCCATCTTGCTGCGGGGCGCGTCGACGCGGTCTGCTCCCTGAAACCGGCCCGCTCGGTGGACATCGCCGCCGCCCAGCTTCTCGTGCGCGAGTGCGGCCTCGCGATCCAGCTGATCGAGGATCCGCCCTTCGAGGCTGCTCCCCTGGACCTCGTCATGCGCTCTCGGGTCGCGGCGGCAGGCTCGGAGGAGCTCGTCTCGGCGCTTGCGGCGGCGATTCGCTAGCGCCAGACCACGTAGGCCCAGGCGCCGAGGGGCGGGTCGACCGCCTTCGCCGTCGCGTTGCACAAACGGAAGAGAACTCGGTTCGGAACGTTCGTGTTGAAGACCTGCGTCACGAACAGGCCTGCCGGCAGGTTCTGCGTCGGGAGCACGAGTGTCCGGTCGTACGGTCTCACGCCGACGACGCTGGCCTTGAGGGACAAGCAGGCATGCGCCGGGGTAGGCGGAGCATCGACTCGAACCTGGCCGTTGGTGACGGTGGTATCGGCGAGCAGCAGCGAGCCGTCCTCGATCTCGGCCCCTGTCACCTTCCCCGCCCCGATCTCGGGTGCGGGATACGAGCCGGAGAGGTCTCCGGCGGCGACGACACCTTCGATCGTGCCGGGAGGGCCGGGCGGGCCCTGCGGGAGCTCGCCTTGCCTGAAATCCCGGGCGAGCAGCGTCCTGTCCTTGACCTTCCCGGCCGTGACCGCCCCGTCCTGCAGCTGCGAGGTCCCCACCGAGCCGCGTGGGAGCACGAGGTCCTGCGCTGCCTCTCCCAGCGGAGTCGCCCCCAGGACCGCCACCAGGAGCGCGGTTGCCGACAGGGGGAGCGAAAGTCGGTTCATCGCGCTGTGTTCGGCTCCGCTCCCGAGCCTCCTTGCAGGTACCCTCGCGCTCGTGAGGCCAGATCGCGACGAGATCCTGAAGGCGCTCGAGCAGGTCATCGACCCTGAGCTCAAGCGGCCCGTGACCGAGCTCGACATGGTGCGGGACGTGTTGGCCGAGGAGGACGGCGCCGTTTCGGTCACCATCGCGCTCACCGTCGCCGGCTGTCCGCTCCGAAGCTCGTTCCAGGAACAGGTCACCCGGTTCGTCGGCGCGGTCGAAGGCGTGACGGCGGTGCGGCTCGGCTTCGACGTCATGAGCCCCGAGGAGAAGGCCGCGCTCGTCACACGGCTGCGCGGTGGCCGCCCCGAGCGGAGCATCTCGCTCTCGCCGTCGACCCGGGTCGTGGTCGTCGCTTCGGGCAAGGGTGGCGTCGGCAAGTCGACGCTCACCGCCAATCTCGCCGTCGCACTCTCCGGGCTCGGCGAGCAGGTGGGCATCCTCGACGGCGACGTCTACGGCCATTCGATCCCGCACATGCTCGGGGTCCGCCAGAAGCCGATCGCGGTCGACGAGATGATCGTGCCGCCGGTGCGCGGCGATCTCAAGCTGATGTCGATCGGGTTCTTCCTCGACGACAACGCGCCGATCATGTGGCGGGGCCCGATGCTCCACAAGGCGCTCGAGCAGTTCCTCTCGGACGTCCACTGGGGAGAGCTAGACACGCTCGTCGTGGACATGCCGCCGGGGACGGGTGACGTGCCGATGTCGCTCGGCCAGCTCCTGCCGCGCGCCGAGGTGCTCGTGGTCACGACGCCGCAGCCGGCCGCGCAGCAGGTGGCGGTGCGGGCAGCACAGATGGCGATCAAGACCGGCATGCGGATCCTGGGCGCGGTCGAGAACATGTCGTACCTCGCCGGCACCGGCCAGGAGCTCTTCGGCTCAGGGGGCGGACAGGCGCTCGCGGACGAGATCGGGGCGCCGCTGCTCGCGCGCATCCCGCTCGACCCCGTGATGCGGGAGGCTGCGGACGACGGGAACTCGGTGCTCGAGGTGGCGCCCGACTCGGAGGCAGCGGCTGCGGTCGTGGCTCTGGCGGAGTCGGTCGCCGCGTCCCGCGCCGGGACGATCCGTAAGCCGCTCACCCTTCTCAGCTAGTGGCTTGATGTGAAATCGGAGCGATCGCGGCCGCGAAGCAGCCGCACTTCAGGTCCTTCGCTCTTCGCGCGAGAATCTCCACGTCCAGCGCCCGCAAAGCGGGCGCCTTCAGGGGTTTTCGCGCGAGCGGAATCTGCACTCGCAGATTCCGCTCTTGCGCACCATCAGAGCCCGGTCTTGCGCACAACCAACGCGTGACAGCCGACGAGGCGCGGGCGCGGCTCCAGCGGCGCGGGCTCGACGAGAGCGCTGTCCGCGTGCTCGTCTCGCACTTCGTCGACGCAGACGCACGTGGCAAGGCCGGGCACGGGCTCTCGCGCGTGGAATGGCTGGAGCAGCTGGATTTCGACCCTGCTGCGCGGCCCGTACGGCTCGTTGCCGAAGAGGGCTTCGAACGCTGGGACGGGAACGGCGCGCTGGGATACGTCGTCCTCGACAGGATCGTCGATGCGGTCTTGGCTACGCCCCCTCGACACGCCCGAGTCGTCGTCGCGCAGCGGTGCTTTCCGACCGGCGTACTCGGCTACTGGGTGAGACGGCTGGCCGAAGGGGGCCTCGCCGCTGCTTTGACCGCGACCTCCCCGCGGCGACTTCCGCATCCGGACGGCGGCCCGCCGCTCACCGGAACGAACCCACTCGCGATCGCGATTCCCTCGGGCGATGGCCACCTGCTCGTCGCGGATGTCTCGATGGGGGCGGTGACGCACGGCCAGGTCCTGGCAGGTGAGGCCGCCCCGCAGGATCTCGTGCCCTTCGGGGGCGAGCAGGCGCACAAGGCGTTCGCGCTCGCGGTCGGGCTCGAGCTGCTCGTGTCCGCGCTCGCCGGGCCGGAGCATGGAGCCGTGCTCGTCGTCGCGCAGCCCGAGCACGATCCGGTACCGACTCTGCGCGCTCTGGCGGCCGGCCGCCGGCTTCCGGGCGACCGCTGACTAGAGCTCGACGGGCGTCAGCGGCGGCTCGCCGCGCTCGACCGCCAGCAGGTTGTCGACGACGAGCCGTGTCATCGCCTCGCGCGCCTGTCGCGTCGCGCTCCCGAGGTGCGGGGTGAGGACGACGTTCGGCAGGTCGAAGAGCTCCGGCGGCACGTGCGGCTCTCCCGTGAACACGTCGAGCCCGGCTCGAATCCTGCCCACCACGAGCTCTGCGACGAGCGCCTCCTGGTCGACGACCTCGCCCCGCGCGGTGTTGACGAGACTCGCGCCGTCACGGAGCAGGGCGAGCCGTCTCGCGTCGATCAAGCCCTCCGTCTCCCGGGAGAGCGGGACGTGAAGCGTGACGATGTCCGCCTCCGCGAGGAGGTCGTGGAGCTCGCGGTACTCGGCGAGGTCGGTGTCGACCTTCCGGCGCTGCGCATACAGGACGCGCAGGTCGAATCCCTGTGCGCGTCTGGCAACCGCGCTCCCGATGCGCCCGAGGCCGACGATGCCGAGCGTCGAGCCGGCCACCTCCTCGGCCAGAATGCCGCCCTCGGACCAGGAGCCGGTCCAGCCGCCGAAGCGCACGAGGCGGTCGCCCTCGACCAGCCGTCGTCTCACCGCCAGAATCAGCGCGAACGCGAGGTCGGCGGTGGCGTTGTCGAGAACACCGGGGGTGTTGGTGACGATCACTCTGCGCTCGAGGCAGGCCGTGACGTCGATGCGGTCATAGCCGACGCTGAAGTTGGCCACGATTCGGAGGTTCGGGAACAGATCCAGCGGTACGGGCTCGTTCGCGACGACGAGGCCTTCGACGTCGGGCCGCGGCGCGTCGAGCTCCGCGAGCGCCCGCACCTCGACGTCCCCGAGCTCGTCGAAGGCCGGTCCCGGATAGCGACGAGTGGCGAGGATCCGCACGGTGTCGGTTCAGCCGGATTTTCGCCGCAGCGCTTCCAGGACGAAGGGGTCGATCGCATCCTCGCCGTCGACCCGCTCCTCCAGGTTCTCGACTCCCGCCCAGTCCTCGAGCCGCTCGAAGCCGAGGGCGGCGAGGCGATCCTGGATCTCCTTGCGAAGGTCGTCGTCGACCTCGATCCACTCGGAGCGCGGAGTCTGTCCGAACAGCGCCTCGTGAATTCCGAAGAGACGCCGTAGCTCCGCGAGCGGCCGTCCGTGGTCGTCGACGCGCAGGTCGACGAAGACATCGGACAGGCCCGCGTAGCCCTGCTCGGGGCCGACGACCAGCAACGCGGCGGACTGCTGGCCACGCCGGTCCCCGCCTGCTGCCTGCGCCGCATCGAGGCAGTCGAGCAGCCGCTCCACGAGCGGATTGCCCGCGGTTGCCTCGAACGTCTCGGCGAGGGCCTCGACGGTCTCTGCGGAGACGAGGATGTTCCCCTGCGCGGCATAGCTCGGGCCGATGCGATGTCCCGCCCACTCGTGGCACGCCTCCCCGGTGTAGGAGGCACTGCGGCCCGCACCGTCGACGACCCCCAGTTGACGCTGTGCCCGATCGTCGTCTGCGTCGGTCAGACGGGCGACGACCTCCTCTGCCGCCAGGCCCTCGCGCAGCAGCCGAAGCCCGTCCGGGCCGTAGCGCGGGTTCGCGTAGGCCTGGGTCGCGATCGCGCCCACCGGCGGCTCTGCCCAGGAGACGACTGATCCGACCGCGAGGAACTTGGACTGCACCGCGACTCCCCACTGCTTCGCGTCGAGGTCGCAGGCGCAGATCGAGTAGGTCGAGACCACGGGACTAGCCATACGTGAGTTGCGGAAGGTCGAGCTCGAGGAGCGCCTCGTCGCGGACGAGCGCGCATGCGACCTCGCCGCGGGAGAGTGCCGCAACGACCTCCTCGGCAGTCGAAGCGCGGACGACGACTGGAGTTCCCCGAGCGTGGGCGAGCCGGATCGCCTCGTGGTCGGACACATCGTCGAGGAGGAGGGCACCCTCGAGGTCGATCGTCCCCTCCAGGGCGATCTCCGGGACCTTGCGGCCGGTGGAGCCGAACCAGCGCTCGCGCATCAGAACGTGAGGGTCTCGCCGGGCTCCGGCGCGACCACCTCGACTCCCGGCGGAGCCAGTGCGCGGAGCTCGTCGGGTGTGCCGACGAGGAGCGGAAACGTCCCGTAGTGGCATGGGACGCATCGCGCGATGCCCAGCAGCTCGAGCGCGACCGCGGCTTCCCGCGGCCCCATCGTGAAGTGGTCGCCGATCGGGAGAACCGCGACGTCCGGAGCGTAGATCCGGCCGATCAGCGACATGTCGCCGAAGACGTTCGTATCGCCTGCGAAGTAGATCTTGAAGCCGTCCTCCAGCTCCAGGACCATCCCGCAGGATTCCCCCGCGTACGTTCCGTCGGGAGTGCTCGAGGAGTGGTTTGCGTGCGTCAGCGTCACCTTCATGCTCTCGACGGAGACGGTCCCTCCCTTGTTGATCGAGTGCGCCTGGCCGTCCTCGGCAACTCCCTGGGCAGTCAGCCACGCGCGTAGCTCCACCTGGGCGACCACCGGGCACTGGAAGCGGCGATGGATTGCGACGACGTCGCCCGAATGGTCCCCGTGGCCGTGTGTCACGAGGATCAGGTCGCAGCGTTTCGGTTCTCGCTCCGCCTCGGGGGTCTTGGGGTTGCCGGACAGGAACGGGTCGACGTAAATGTGCTTATCCCCCGGGGACTCGACGCGGAAGGCCGAGTGCCCGAGCCAGGTCAGTGAGGTTGCCATGTTGCGGAATCTAGAGGAGCCCGGGCTCCTGCGCCGAACCGCCCGGATCATGAACGGCCAGCTTCTCTGCGGCCTTGCGCTCGCCGGCCTGGCGGTCAGCGGGGTGACAGCGGGCGTCGCCTGGCTGGCGACCGCTGCCCTTCTTGCCGCCGCACCTTTCCTCGTCGTGGGCGTCCTGTTCGCGTTCGGCGGGATCCGGGCGGGCCAGGACCGCACCGCCGGCACCGCGCGGTAGACCTCGGATGTGAAAGAACAGCGCCCCGGCCGCGAAGCGGCCGGCTTTAGGGATTTTCGCGCGACCGGAATCTGCATTCGAAGATTCCGGTCTTGCGTATAACACTGCTCAGGTGACCAACTCGCGCAGGCGGACTGCCTCCCGGACCGCGTGGCCTCGCCAGTCGTCGTTGAAGTACGCGTAAACGTCTGCGTGCGCCTGCCACTCGCGAATTCGAGCCGCCCAGGTTCGGAGCTGCGCGGAGGTGTACGAGCCGTCCCGGCCACGCCCGTAGTGGAAGCGGAGGTACGTCCAATCGGCCGTGAGCGCGATGGTCTGAAAGGGGCGCTCGGGGTGATCGGCGATGACCAGAGCAGCACGGTGAGCGCGCAGCAGCTCTTCCACCTCGGGCACGAACCAGCTCGGATGGCGAAACTCGAAGCAGTGGCATCCTGAGCGCAGCCCGTCGAGGGCCTCCGCAAGGCGGTCGTCGTCGCGATGGAAGTTCTCGGGGAGCTGCCAGAGAATAGGGCCGAGCTTGGCGGCCTCCATGAGCGGCTCGAGCGGCTCGAGGAGCCGCGGGACGCGCGCCGCCATCTCCCGCAGCCGCTTCACGTGGGTCAGATACCGGCTCGCCTTGACCGCGAAGCAAAATCCGGCCGGTGTCGCCTTCGCCCACGCCTCCGCAGCGTGCCTCGTCGGGAGGCGGTAGAAGGTCGCGTTGACCTCGACCGTGTCGAAGGTCGCGGCGTAGTGCTCGAGCCAGCGCGAGGCCGGGAGCTTCGGCGGATAGAAGGCGTCCCGCCAGTGCTTGTAGTTCCAGCCCGAGCACCCGATGCGGGTGAAGGCCATCGCCGCGGATCAGAACGGAAGCGACGCGGCGGCGTCCGAGGCGAGGTCGAGGATCGGCTGAGCGGCGAAGAACGACCCGATCGTGACCAGCACCGCAGCCCCGACTGCGACTGCAAGCGCCGAGTCGCGTGGAGGAGACCCGCCCACCGGCGCGAGACGCAGCTCCACTGCCGAGCGCATGTACAGCCAGCGGACGACGTTGAGGTAGTAGGCGAGCGACAACGCCGTTGCCAGAACTCCGACGAGGACTAGCCACCAGTCGCCGGCGTCATAGGCCGCCGAGAAGACGAACAGCTTTCCGAAGAACCCCCCCGTGAGCGGGAATCCGGCCATGCCGAGCATGAAGACCCAGAGCGCAGCTCCGTACAGGGGCCGCTCCCAGCCCAGGCCGGCGAGCGACTCGAGCGTCACAGCCCGAGCGAGCTCTCGCTCACGAGCCGCGACCACCGCAAACGCCCCGACCGACATCGCGGAATACGGGACGAGATAGTAGAGGAGCGCCTCCGCGCCGCGCTCGCTTGCCGCCGAGATCGCGATCAGCATGAAGCCGGCGTGCGAGATCGACGAGTACGCGAGCAGGCGCTTCACGTCTCTCTGCGCCAGGGCCGCGAGATTGCCCCACGCGAGCGACGCGCACGCGATGACCGCCACTGCGATCGTCCAGATCTCGCTCTCGTCCGGGAACGCCGTGACGAGCACGCGGAGGGTCACGACCATCGCGGCGGTCTTCGTCGCCGCCGACATGAAGGCGGTCACCGAGGTCGGTGCGCCCTGGTACACGTCGGGCGTCCACATGTGGAAGGGCGCCGCCGATACCTTGAACGCAAGCCCTGTGAGGATCATGGCCAGACCGGCGACGAGGAAGGCGTCCTGGCCCGCCTGGGCGGCGGCGATCTGGGAGAAGCCGAGCTCACCGGTCGCCCCGTAGACCAGCGCCGAGCCGAAGAGCAACACGGAAGAGCCGAAGCCCCCGACGATCACGTACTTGAGGCCCGCCTCGAGCGACGTCGCGCGCTCGGTGTCGAGTGCAACGAGGATATAGAGGCAGAGCGAGAACCACTCGAGCCCGAGGAAGAGCGTCATCAGGTTCTCGGCGCCGACGAAGAAGACCATCCCGGCTCCGGCGGCCGCGAGCAGCGCGTAGTACTCGCCGTGAAGGTCGCGGCGGCGCTCGGCCCACGAGACGAACACGACGACGGCGCCGGTCACGGCGAGGATGAGCTGCGCGAGGGCCGCGAACCGGTCGCGAACCATCGACTCGGCGAGGAGCGCTTCTGCGTCGGCACTTCGGTCGAAGACCAGGCCTGCGAGGACCGCTGCGACGACAAACCCCGCGAACGCGCTTGCGGCAGCGAAGCCTTTTCGGATCCAGGCCGGCACGAGGACCGCTGCGAGGAGTGCGACCCCCGAGGCGCCGAGGAGTGCGAGCGTCGGCGAGAGCGCGAGCCAGTCGACAGAAGGGGTGTCGATCACCGAAAGCCGTCAGCGATCGTCTGCTGGGGTGCATCATTCGGGAACGAGCTTTCGCTTACGAGCGCGGGCCAGGCGGACAGCGCGAGCAGGCAGGCGACCAGAGGGAGCACCAGCGCGAGCTCGCCCGGTCGCAGGTCGAGTGCCTCGTCGCGGACCGCCGAGCCGGGCCGGACGTGCAGCACGGCCGAGATCAGCCGTAGCGTGTACATGGCCGCGAGCACGACGCCCAGCGCCACGATCGCCGCGTACCCCCAGCCCTCGTTGTAGATCCCGGTCATGATCAGGAACTCGCCTGCGAACGTGACCGAGCCGGGAACTGCGAGCGCAATGATCCCCGCGGTCAGCAGCACGGTGGCGAGCATCGGCCGGCCTCGGGCCATTCCGCCGAGCGCGTCGAGCTCGCCCGTGCCGCAACGACGTTCGACCATCCCCGCGAGCAGGAACAGCGAGGCCGAGACGAGGGCGTGCGCAACCGACTGGAGCACAGCGCCGTCGAGACCGAGGTCGTTCAACGCGAAGACGCCGAGCGTGATCAGGCCCATCTGGGCCAGCGAGGAGTACGCGACGATCCCGCGCAGATCCGGAGCGCGGAACGCGAGCAGCGATCCGTAGATGAGCCCGGCCCCGGCCAGCACCAGCAGGAGGACGGTGAGATCCTCGACGGGCTCGGGGAACTTGGGGAGCCCGATGCGCAGGAATCCGTAGATCGCCGTCTTGGACACGATTGCCGAGAGAACGGCAGCGACCTCCACCGGGGCCTCGCGATACGCGAGCGGCAGCCAGCCGTGGAAGGGGAAGATGGGCGCCTTGATCGCGAAAGCGATCGCGAACCCGAGGAAGATCCACACGTTGTCGCTCGTGCCCGAGTCGACGAGGCTGAACGTCCCCTGGCTCACGCCGAACGCGACGACCGACGCCAGCATCAGGAGCGAGCCGACCATCGTGTAGACGACGAACGTCAGGGTGGCCGCCTGCCGCCGAGCCCCGCCCCAGACGCCGACGAGGACGTACAGGGGGATGAGCATCGCCTCGAAGGAGACGTAGAAGAGCAGCAGGTCCTGCGACGCGAACGTGGCGACGACGGCGCCGGAGAGGAAGAGCATCAGCGCGTGATAGGCACGCGGCCGGTCGCGACCGACCCAGAGCGCGTAGCCGATCGCGGCCGCCGAGACGACGACCGCCGCTCCGGTGAGCCAGAGCGAGAAGCCGTAGAACCCCACCGAGTACGAGATCCCCACGCTCTCGACCCATTCCCGCGAGGTCCCGAGCTGGAGGCTTCCGTCCTCGAAGTCGAACCGGGACGCCGCGACGATCCAGAGGCCGACCTCGAGCAACGCGACGAGGAACGCGAGCCCGGCGGTCGCCGTCCTGGGGAGGGGGAAGACCGCGACCGCGAGGGCGCCGGCCACGGGGAGGAGGATGAGCGCGGTGGTGAGCATCGCCTGGTCTAGCGCACCGCCACGAAGACGACGACGAGAACGCAAACCGCGAAGGCGATCGTCAGCGCGTACGTCCTGAGGAGCCCGGACTGGACACGCGCGACCTCGCCACCGACCTGGATCGTGCCCGAGCCGATCTCGTCGAGTGAGCGCTCGATCACGGGCTCCTCGACCTCGCGCCGGAGCGCGTTCGAAACTGCGACGGCAGGTCGGTAGAAGAGCGCGTCGTAGAGCTCGTCGAAATAGAACTTGTGCTCGAACACGCGCCATGCGTGCGGGTGCGTGACGAGCTGGCGGCGGGCGGCGACGGCGCGCCTCGCGAGGAGGAATCCGGTGAGCCCGAGAGCGACTGCGATCGCGCTGATGAGGTAGTCCTGACCTGTCGTGGGCTCGACGAGCGCCTCCGCGCTCTCTCCCACCCAGTGCGTGAAGGGGTGCCAGACACCGGGGATGGAGAGGAGTCCTCCGACGGTCGCAAGGACGGTCAGGATCCCCACGGGGACGAGCATCGAGAGTGGGCCTTCCGCGTGGGTCGTCGGAGGATGGCTGGCCTCGGGCCCGTGCGGCACGTGCTCGACGGCGGCCTGCTCGCCGTGGAAGACGGTGTAGTAGAGCCGGAAGGCGTAGGCCCCCGTGAGCAGCGTTCCCGCAAGCCCACCGATGAGCAGGACCCACCCGAGCCCTCCGCCGGTCGCGAGAGCAGAGGCCAGGATCGCGTCCTTCGACCAGAACCCGGTGAACGGGGGAAGGCCGACCAGGGCAACCGTGCCTACGAGAAAGGCGAGGTGCGTGCGCGGGAGAACGTCGCGCAGGCCGCCCATTCGCCTCATGTCCTGCTCCCCGGCGAGATGGTGGATGACGATGCCGGCGGACATGAAGAGCAGCGCCTTGAAGAAGGCATGCGTCAGCAGATGGAAGATCGCGAAGCCGTACGCACCGATCCCGGCGCCGACGAACATGTAGCCGATCTGGGACATGGTCGAGTAGGCGATGACTCGCTTGATGTCCCATTGGACGAGGGCCACCAGGCCGGCGGCGAGCAGCGTGATCACGCCCAGCACGGCCGCGATGTGCTGGACGTCGACGGCCGCCTCGAAGATCGGGTGCGCTCGCACGAGCAGGTAGACGCCGGCCGTCACCATCGTCGCCGCGTGGATCAGAGCGGAGACCGGCGTCGGGCCTTCCATCGCGTCGGGAAGCCAGGTGTGGAGTGGGATCTGCGCCGACTTCGCGACCGCGCCCCCGAGGAGGCCGAGCGCGACCAGGGTCACGGTCGTCTCCGAGAGCGAGTCGACTTCCCCGAAGACGCCGGCGAACTCGAGCGTTCCCGTCTCCCAGATCAGGAGCACCGCGGCGAGCGCGAAGGTCGCGTCGCCGACCGCGTTCATGACGAAGGCCTTCTTCGCCGCGGACACCGCCTCGGGCCGCTGGTGCCAGAAGCCGATCAGGAGATACGACGCGAGGCCGACGAGCCCCCAGCCCGCGAGGAGCAACAGGAAGTTGCCCGTCTGGACGAGCAGGAGCATCGAGAAGACGAAGAGCGACATGTAGGCGAAGTACCGGCGCTCCTCGTCGTCGCCGGCCATGTAGCCCATCGAGTACCAGACGATGAGACCGCCGACACCGGAGACGACCAGCATCATCACGGTCGAGAGCGGGTCGACCAGGATCTGGAGACCCACCTCGAAGTCGCCCGCCGCGAGCCAGGTGTAGGCGGTCGAGAGGCGCTCACGGTCGGCCGGATCCTCCGCCCAGAGCCCGAAGAAGGCGACGAGCGCACCGCCGAAGGCGACGAACGTCGTCAGCGTCGAGATCCAGCCGGCCGTGCGCTGCGAGATCCTGTGCCCGGCAAGCGTGATCGCGAGGGCTCCGGCGAGCGGCGCGAGCAGGCAGACCCAGGCGCCGGCAATCATCTAGCTGTCGGACTCCTCGGGTTGGTCTTCGCTGTCGACGGCGGTAAGGCCGGTGATGAGGACACCGTGCTCGCCCAAGCGCCCAAGCCGCACGCTCACAACGTCGGTGAATGCGTCGACGATCTGCTGGTGGCCTTCGGACTCAGGGGGAATGTCGAGTGCCATGTAGGCGCCGCTCTCAAACCGCAGCCAGATACGGAACGAGTTGTCCGCTTGCACCGTGAGGTCGTCGAGGTCGACCTCGATCGTCGCTGGGAGCAGCGGTTCGTAGCCAGCGCTCACGGTCGTTTTCTCCGGGTCGGCCCGCAGTCAACCCATTTCACTCGTCCAGACCTCCCTCGTTGTGCACCGGCGTCATGCCGACGATGGCGACCCCTCGCTCGCCGATCCTGCTGAGGGCTTGCGTGACGACCCGCGTTAGCGTGTGGACGATCTGCTGATGTCCGTGCGACTCCGGCTCGAAATCGAGCGTGAGGTAGGAGCCGTCGTCGAACTTGAGGTCGACGCGGAAGGCGCCACCCTGCGTCAAGAACACGCGATGGAGCTCGAGCTCGATCGGTGCGGCAGCGGTCATGTCACGTCGCCGATCATCCGCGGAGAGCGCTCGCCTGGTCGACGTCGAGCGCGAGGCCGCGGCGGGCCATCGCGACGATCAGCCCGAGTCCGACCGCCACCTCGGCGGCGGCGACCGCCATCACCGCGAGTGCAAAGATCTGCCCGTCGAGATTGCCGAGCTGGCGTGCGAATGCGATCAGCGCCAGGTTCCCCGCGTTCAGCATGATCTCGAGCGAGAGGAGCACGATCAGCGGGCTTCTTCGGAGCATCACGCCCAGGGCCCCGGTCCCGAACAGGATCGCGGCCACGATCAGGTACCAGCCCACACCAGGGCCACTCACGCTGATTCCTTCTCCGGCGTCGTCCCCAGGACCACGCCGCCGACTGCGGCGACGAGCAGGACGATCGACGTGATCTCGAAGGCGAGGAGGTGGTCGGTGAGGAAGAGCTCGCCGATCTCCGCGGGACTGCCGAACGAGTCCGAGACCTGAGCCGGATCCTGGAGTGCGTCACCCCAGGCGAGACCGAGGACGACGACGACCTCCACGAGCAGCGCAGCTGCGGCCACGACTGCAGCCGAGCGCAGGAGCGGCGGGCCGCCGGCCCACGGCGCATCGGCGCGCCCGCCGAGGTACGCGACGACGAAGAGGAACATGACCATCACCGCGCCCGCGTACACGAGCACCTGCGCGGCGGCGAGGAACTCGGCGGCCAGCAGCAGGTAGAGGACGGCGAGCGAGGCGAGGTTCGCGATCAGTGCGAGCGCGGAGAAGAACGGGTTCGTGAGGCTGACGACCGCCATGCCGCTCGCGAGGCAGCCTCCCGCCGCGGCGAACCAGACGACCCAGACGAGGAACTCGCCCACGCCGTCAGCTCGCCTTCGGCGATCTGACGGTTAGACGGTGAACCGTTGTCGCCTGGGTAGTGGTGAGTTTTGTGATCGTCATGGGTTTCCAAACCTCGTCCGTCAGGACGAGGTCTTGTATGACGGCTCCGGCGTGTCGAAGCGCGCGGCATCCGCGACCGGCACACGCTTGATCGGCTCGGCGAGGAGCATGTCCTTCGTGTAGATGAGATCGTCGCGCGAGTACTCCGCGATCTCGAACTCGTTTCCCAGGGTGATCGCGTCGAACGGGCACGCGAGCTCGCAGTAGCCGCAGAAGATGCAGCGGCTCATGTTGATCTCGTAGATGCGCGCGTAACGCTCTCCCGGCGAGACCCGGTTGTCGGCCGTGTTCTCCGCGGCGACCACGCGAATGCAGTCCGCAGGGCAGGCGGCCGCGCAGAGCGAGCAGCCGATGCACTTCTCGAGACCGTTCTCGTACCTCCAGAGACGATGACGGCCGCGGAAGCGCGGATAGACCGGCCGCTTGTACTCCGGGTACTCCTGCGTGATCGGCTTCCGGAAGAGCTGCCTGAACGTGACCGCGAAGCCTTTTAGGCTGTCAATCGGCTGCGGACTCATACCGCCACCACCACTATCGCTGTCGCAATCGCGTTAGCGGTTGCGACAGGGAGAAGCACCTTCCAGCCGAAGCGCATCAGCTGGTCGTAGCGGAGGCGCGGCAGCGTGGTTCGCATCCAGATGAAGATGTAGAGCAAGAGGGCGAGCTTGACGACGAACCAGATGGGTCCGAGCCAGGAGGGCCCGTCCCAGCCGGGCCCGTGCCACCCGCCGAGGAAGAGTGTCACGCAGAGACCCGAGAGCGTGATCAAGTTGATGTACTCGGACATCGCGAAGAGACCGAAGCGCATGCCTCCGTACTCCGTGTGGTAGCCGGCGACGAGCTCCTGCTCGGCCTCGGGGAGATCGAACGGAGCGCGCGCCGTCTCGGCCGTACCGGCGAAGAGGAAGACGACGAGGCCCACGAACTGCGGCACGGCGTACCAGAGCGTGTCCGCCTGGGCGGCGACGATCTCGGTCAGGGACAGCGACTTCGCCATGATCACGACCCCGAGCACGGAGAGCGCGAGCGCGACCTCGTACGAGACGAGCTGCGCGCACGTCCGCATCGAGCCGAGCAGGGCGTACTTCGAGTCGGAGGCCCAGCCACCCATGATGAAGCCGTAGACCCCGATCGAGCCGATGGCGAAGATCAGGACCAGGGCGATGTCGATGTCGGCGATCTGGCCCGGGATGTAGACGCCCGCGATCTCCCAGCCGGGCCCGAAGGGGATGAGGGAGAAGGTCGTGAGAGCCGTGAAGGTCGCGATGAACGGCGCCAGGACGTACAACCAGTCGACCGCGGCGGAGGGGTAGAAGCTTTCCTTGTGCAGAAGCTTGAGGAGATCGGCGATCGGTTGCAGGAGCCCGAACGGCCCGACCCGGTTCGGCCCGTAGCGAAGCTGCATCCTCCCCATCACCTTCCGCTCCGCCAGCGTCAGGTACGCGAACGTGGCCATGACGAGGTTGATGACCACGAAGGCCTGGATGAGACTGACCCACCACTCGGGCTGCACTAGGTCCTCACCACCTCGACGGTGGCATGCAGGTCGCCCGCATGCTCGTCGGCGACCCGGGCGACCCCTTCGACCAGCTTGCGGTTCACGCGCGCACGCAGCTCGACGGACGTCCCGTTCGAGCGAACGAGCACGGCGTCGCCCGATGAGATACCTCGTCGCCCGGCGTCCTCGGCGGAAAGCTCGACCTCCGGCAGTGGGCGCTGGAACCGAAGCTCGGGCACGCGCTCGATAGCCGGACCGGAGAAGAGCGCGTGGTAGCGGTGCAGTCGAAGCTCCCCGACGAAGTGCTCGTCCGCTGCTGCGGCCGGGCCCTGCACCCGCGGCGTGGAGGCCGGAAGGGGAGCATCGTACGCTTGCCTGGCCGGAAGAGCTGCCCGAAGGCCGATGTCCTCGAGCGTGAGGTCGCGGTAGAGG
Organism: uncultured Actinomycetes bacterium; assembly: GCA_963761485.1. GTDB lineage: Bacteria > Actinomycetota > Thermoleophilia > Gaiellales > Gaiellaceae > GMQP-bins7. Next base: position 451,855 of record CAVXGP010000005.1, read on the forward strand.
GTCGTCCCGAGGTCGACGAAGACACCCGACGCGTGAGGCGGAAGCTCGACGCCGAAACGGGCCGCCAGCTTGGCGATCCAGGCGAGCTCGTCCGGGCAGGGCGGCGGGACCGCCCTCCGCACGCGCTGAACGCGGCCTTCGAGATTCGTCGTCGTCCCGTCGCGCTCGAGCGCCGCGGTCGCAGGCAGGATCAGGTCGGCCCAGCCCGCGGCGAGCTCGTGGAACATCGTCGTCACGATGACCTGCTCGGCCTGCTCGGCCAGCGCTCGCACGTTCGGGTCGGCGGCCGCATCGTCCCCCGAGACGATCAGTGCCCTGATGGGCTCGGGGTTGGCTTCGTCGGCGTCGGCCGACGCGGACCACGCCGCCGCCACTCCGAGCCCGTTGGCGGTGGCAGGCAGGTGGAAAGCACCCGAGCCGGGCTTGCTCTCGAGCCCGAGCGCGTGCGCCAGCTCCGCGACTCGGGCTCCACCTCCGCCGCCGGGCCCGGACCACACGAGAACGACTCGCTCGGCCTTGCGAAGACGTTTCCCGAGTGCGTTGCGAGGCGCGGCGAGCTCGAGGCAGAGCGCAGCCCCTCCGCCGGGAGGCGTCTGCACGTTGCCCGTCGGGGAGCACACGATGATCTCTGCAGCGCGCCTGCGGGCCTCCTTGATCCAGAGGTCGACGATCGGCGCGCGCTCGACCACCGGGTCGTCGCCCACGATCACCACGATCTCGGCCTCTGCGATCGCGGAGAGCGGAAGCCGGAAGGCGAGGAGCGCGTCGGAAACGGCTTCCGGGAGAACAGCCGAGTGGGCACCCAGGCCTCCTCGCAGCAGGCGCCCGAGCGCAAAGGCGATCTCCGTCGTCTCCGAGCCCGAAAGCGCGGTCACGATGGCACCCTCGGCTGCACGGAGGATCTCCTCGGCCATATCGAGCGCCTCGTCCCACGAGATCTCCGTCAGTCCCTTCGGCCCGCGTCGGAGCGGCGTCGTGATTCGGTCTGCGGCGCGCAGGTGGGGATATGTGAACCGGCCCTTGTCGCAGAGCCAGCCCCGGTCGATCTCGGGGTGGTTGCGGGACAGGATCCGCTTGACCTTTCCCTCGCGGATGGTCGCCGAGATGTTGCAGCCGACGGGGCAGGAGGCGCAAACCGTCGGAACGTTCTGGATGTCCCAGGGCCGCGCCTCGAACCGATACTGCGTCGAGGTGAGCGCCCCGACCGGGCAGAGCTCGATCACGTTGCCGGAGAACGGCGAGCGGTAGGGCTCGTCCTCGAAGGTCGCGATCTCGGAACGCGCTCCTCGATTCCGCGCGATGAGCAGGCCGTCCTCCGCGACGTCCTCCGAGAAGCGCGTGCAGCGGTAGCAGAGGATGCAGCGCTCGCGGTCGAGCGCGATCAGAGGCGACACCGGGATCGGCTTGTCGAACGTGCGCTTCGTGAAGGTCATCCGCGTGTCGCCGGGGCCGTACCTGAACGTCAGGTCCTGCAGCGGGCACTCGCCGCCCTTGTCGCAGACCGGGCAGTCGAGCGGATGGTTGACGAGGATGAACTCCAGCGTGGATTCCTGGCCCTCGGCCGCCTTGACCGACGTCGCGGCTGTTCGGACGACCATTCCGTCCTGTGCGGTCAGCGTGCACCCCGCCTGGACCTTCGGGATCCCCTCGATCTCGACGAGGCACATTCGGCAGGCGCCGACCGGAGGCCCGAGTCGCGGCTCGTAGCAGAAGACGGGGATCTCGATTCCAGCGGAAACCGCGGCCTCCACAAGTCCCGTGCCCTTCGGGACGGAGGTCTCGCGGTCGTCGATCGTGAGCGTTACGAGGCCGCCGTTTCCGTTAGCCATGCCCGGCTCCTAGCCATTTGCGCTCGCGCGAATGGCCGTGCTGGTCGATGGGTGCGAGGATGCCCTCGATGGAGCTCTCGCCCACGAACGGGCATCCGCGCATCTCCACGTGCGCGACGAACTCGTCGCGGTACTTCCGGAGGTAGCTCGAGACCGGGTAGACGGCGAAGTCGCCGAGCGCGCACAGCGACTTTCCCAGCATCCGGTCGCAGACGCCGTCCAGGAGCTCGAGCTCGTGCAGCTCGGCGCGGCCGTCCTCGATCTTCGTCAGGAGCTGGACGAGCCAGCGTGTCCCCTCGCGGCATGGGGTGCATTTCCCGCACGACTCGTGCATGTAGAACTGCGCCGCCCGCAACGCGAGCTGCACCATGCAGCAGCGGTCGTCGACCACGATGATCGCGGCCGAGCCGAAGAACGAGCCCGCCGCCTGGATCGAGTCGTAGTCCATCGGCGTGTCGATCTGATCGGGCGTGAGCACGGGCACCGACGAGCCGCCCGGGATGATGGCCTTCAACTCGCGCCCGTTCGCGACTCCGCCGCCGATGTCGTAGACGAGCTCGCGGAGGGTGGTCCCGAGCGGGCGCTCGTAGTTTCCGGGGCGGGCGATGTTCCCCGAGAGGGAGAAGACCGCGGTCCCCGGTGCCGAGGGTGCGCCGATCTTGGCGAACTCCTCCGCGCCGAGCTCGATGATCTTGGGGACGAGCGCGATCGTGCTCACGTTGTTGATCTGCGTCGGAGAGCCGTACAGCCCCGTTACCGGTGGGAACGGAGGCCGCGGCCTGGGCTGGCCGCGGCTCCCCTCGAGCGACTCGAGGAGCGCAGTCTCTTCGCCGCAGATGTACGCGCCCGCCCCGCGATGAATCACGATCGTGACTCCTGAGAGCAAGCCTTCCTCGCGTGCGTCGTCGAGCGCGGCTCGCAGCACCTCGAACTCGTGCAGGTACTCGCCACGGATGTAGATGAAGACGCTCTCGGAGCCGATTCCATGTGCCGTGATCAGGCAGCCCTCGATGAGGCGGTGCGGGGTGAGCCCCATCACGTCGCGGTCCTTGAACGCTCCCGGCTCGGACTCGTCGGCGTTGACCACGAGGTACACGGGCTTGCCGGTGTCCTTCGCGAGGAGTGATGCCTTGCGCCCCATGGGGAACCCGGCCCCACCCCGGCCGCGAAGCGTCGCGCCGGTGATCTCGTCGATGACGGCCTGAGGAGCCATGGCGCGTGCCTTCTCCAGGGCCGCGTAGCCACCGACTGCGCGGTACTCGGCGAGAAGGCGCAGGTCGTGGTCGGCTGTGCCGGCGGTGAGAAGCTCAGGCGGTGCCATGAAGCTCCTCGACGATCCGGGGCACGTCCTCGGTGGTCACGGGCTCGTGGTAGCGGTGATCGACGACCACCACGGGCGCGCGCCCGCAGCCGCCCGCGCACTCGATCGCACGCAGCGTGATCGCCCCGTCGCGGGTCGTCTCGCCGGGGCGCACGCCGAGCTCCTGCGCGAACGAGTCGAGCACCGACTGCGCCCCGACGAGTGCGCAGGAGAGGTTCGTGCAGACCTCGACGAGATGGCGGCCGACAGGCTCGAGGTGGTACATGTCGTAGAACGACGCGATCGACTGGCAGAACGCGGGCGTGACCTCGAGAGCGTCGGCCACCTCCCGCAGGGCCTCGGGCGGAAGCCAGCCTCCGTGCTCCTCCTGCGCGAGACGGAGCGCGTCCATGACCGCCGACTTCGTCTGCGGATACCGCTGTCGCAGTTCTTGAACCCGCTCGTAGAACGTCGCGCTCACCGGTCGGCGTCCCCCATGACGGGATCCAAAGAGCCGGCGACGGCGATGAGATCCGCGACGAGGCAGTCCTGCACGACGGTCGCCGTCGCCTGTAAGGCCGCGAAGCTCGGAGCGCGGAAGCGCACGCGCCAAGGTCTCGGGCCACCGTCGGACACGACGTAGCATCCGCACTCACCCCGCGGCGACTCGATGACGATGTAGACGTCGCCTTCGGGGACGGTGTAGCCCTCGGTGACGAGCTTGAAGTGGTGGATGAGGGACTCCATCGAGGTGTGGAGCTCGTGGCGCGGTGGGAGGACGACCTTGCGGTCATCTGCGACCCAGGGCTCGCCCTCCATCCGATCGATCCGATCGAGGCACTGGCGGACGATGCGCACCGACTCGCGCATCTCGTCCATGTGCACCTTGTAGCGGTCGTAGACGTCCCCATTCGGATAGACCGGGACATGGAACTCGACCTCGTCGTAGGCGAGATACGGCATGTTCTTCCGGAGATCCCAGTCGACGCCGGACGCACGGAGCACCGGCCCCGATTGACCCAGCGCGAGCGCGTCCTCCGCGGAGAGAAGCCCGATTCCCTTCGTCCGCTCGAGCCAGATCGCGTTGCGGTCGAGGATCGCCTCGTAGTCGTCGACGGACTTGAGCATCGCGTCGCAGAAACGCCGTGCCTCCGGCGTGAACCCCGGCGGAATGTCCTCCGCGAGGCCGCCGACCTGGAAGTAGCGCGTGTGCATCCGCGTTCCTCCGACCATCTCGAAGAGGTCGAGGAGCTCGTCGCGGTCGTCGAACGTGTACCAGAGCAGCGAGATCGCGCCCAGCTCGAGCGCCGAGGTGCCGAGCCAGATGAGGTGCGAGTGGATGCGGGTGAGCTCGGAGAAAGCCATTCGTGCCCAGGTCGCACGCCGTGGCACGTCCATACCGAGCAGCTTCTCGACTGCCAGCACGTAGACGAGCTCGTTGACCTGGAACGAGACGTAGTCCACGCGCGGCGCGTACGTCACCGACTTCCACCACGTCTTTGCCTCCATGTTCTTCTCGAACCCCGTGTGGAGGTAGCCGATGACCGCTTTGATCCCGACGACCGTCTCGCCGTCGAGGTCGACGATGAGTCGCAGCACACCGTGCGTGGAGGGGTGGTTCGGCCCGAAGTTGATTCGAAGCACGTCGTCGAGCGAATGCTTCTCGGGGTCGACCTCGAGAATCGTCGGAATCGGCTGCGGTATGCGGGAGCCGTCGTAGATCCGCCTGGGGGTGACGACGACCGCCATCTAGTCCTCGTCCGAGAAGCGCACGGGCTCCCCGCCGAGCGGATAGTCCTTGCGCAGCGGATGCCCTTCCCACTCGTCGGGCATGAGGATCCGGACGAGGTTCGGATGGCCGAGGAAGCGGATCCCCATCATGTCCCAGGCCTCCCGTTCGAACCAGTCCGCGGCCGGCCACACGGAGATGACGCTCGAGACCGGCTCGCCGTCGTCGAGCCAGACCTGGACGCAGAGCCGGGCGGGATCGTCCGCGACGCGCAGGAGCTGGTACGAGATCGAGAAGCGTCTCGGCTTCGGCTCGGGAAGTCGAGCGTATCCTTGCGAGCCCGGTTCGTTGAGATCGCGGCCAGACGCGGTGCCGATGTAGCCGGCCACGCCGCGCTCGCCCCATCCCAGGTAATCGGTCGCGGCGATGTCGCTCAGGAAGTTGAACCCCTCCTCGTCGCGCAGATACAGGCACGCTTCGACGAGACGTGCCAGGTCGACGACCAGCGTCGTCTGGCCCAGCGCCTCTCGGGTCTCGACCACGCCGGGGACGCCGGCTGGTGCGACCGCGGTCACTCGGCGACCCCTCGCAGCTGGTAGGCGGGCGGCACGCCTGCGCGAATCTTCTCGTGCAGCCTGACGACGCCCTCGAGCAGCGCCTCAGGCCGAGGCGGGCAGCCTGGGACGTGGATGTCCACGGGCACGATCTTGTCGACGCCCTGGAGGATCGTGTAGTTGTTGAACATTCCGCCCGAGCTGGCGCAGGCGCCCATTGCGATAACCCATTTCGGCTCCAGCATCTGGTCGTAGACCTGGCGCAGCGGGGGCGCCATCTTGTGCGTCACACGCCCCGAGACGATGAGCAGGTCGGCCTGGCGGGGCGACGAGCTGAAGCGCTCCATCCCGAAGCGGGCGATGTCGTAGCGCGAGGAGACGACCGCAATCATCTCCATGGCGCAGCAGGCGAGGCCGAAGGTGTCGGGCCAGACCGAGCTCGACTGGGCCCAGAGGACGGCCTTCTCGACGGTCGTGAGCAGCAGCGCATCCTCGATCTCCTCCACCTCGCGCTCGAACACTCCTGGGCCACGGTCGGGCCAGAGCACGCGCTCCGACTGGAGGCCCGCCTTGGCCAGAGGGCGGTCGCTCACGACCGGCAGTTCGCGTTTCAATGCCAGTTGAGCGCTCCCTTCCGCCAGATGTAGACGTAGGCCACGGCGAGGATCGCGATGAAGACGAGAAGCTCGACCAGCCCGAACCAGCCGAGCGCGTCGAGCCGCACGGCGAGCGGATACAGGAAGACGATCTCGATGTCGAAGAGGATGAAGAGGATCGCCGTGAGGTAGAAGCTGACGGTGAATCTCCGTCGCTGGTTCGGCGCGCTCTCGGCGACGCCCGACTCGAAGGGGAGCAGCTTCTGTCGGGTCCGCGCGACCGGGCGCCGCGGGAGGATGAAGGACGCGGCGATCATCGAAGCGGGGATGGCCGCCGCGAACAGCGCGTAGATCAGGAACGGCAGCCAGTTCGAAAGCACGGGACGTACCCCCGCATGGACCTCGGTCGTCTGTCTCGCGGCGAAACCTAGCACTCCCCTTTCGGGCGCACGAAGGGAAGCGAAACACCGCACAGAATGAGCGATACGAGTGTTACAAAGCCTCGCCTGGAAACGCCGACCCACTCCGCTACCATGAGCGCATGGCAACCGTCGAGCACCCGACCGACACGCTGATCTCGCTGACGCCTGTCGCGGCGGCGAAGATCAAGGACCTCCTCGCCGAGGAATCGGACGGTGACAGTCTCGTCCTTCGTGTCGCAATCCAGGGCGGGGGCTGCTCGGGGTTCCAGTACGGGCTCGGCTTCGACGCCGGAGCCGCGGAGGGTGACATCGAGCTCCAGCTCGAAGGTATCCCGGTGGTGGTCGACCCGTTCAGCGCCCCGTACCTGCGCGGCACGACGATCGACTTCCTGAACACGATCCAGGAGTCCGGGTTCAAGATCGACAACCCGAACGCGACCGCCTCCTGCGGGTGCGGGCACTCGTTCACCGTTTCGGAGGGCACGGCCGACGAGGTCGAGGGGCAGGCTGCCGAGGCGGCCCACGGTTGCGGGCCCGGTTGTTCGCACTGATCCTTCGCTAGCGCGAAAGCTCTACATTTGAGCCCGGTGCCGCACGCTCCGCTTCGCGTGGCCGTGGTGGGATCTGGGCCGGCCGCGTTCTATGCCGCGGGCCAGCTGCTGTCGAGTGAAGACCCGTCCGCCGAGGTCGACCTGATCGAGCGACTGCCGACGCCGTGGGGCCTCGTGCGGCTCGGCGTCGCTCCCGACCATCCGAAGCTCAAGGAGGTCTCGCGTGCCTTCGAGCGGATCGCACAGCGACCCGGGTTCCGTTTCCTCGGCAACGTCGAGGTCGGGAGAGATGTTGACCATCACCAGCTGATGCAGCTCTACGACGCCGTCGTGTACGCGGTAGGCGCGCAGACCGACCGCCGCCTGGGGATTCCCGGCGAGGATCTCCCCGGCTCCTGGTCGGCCACCGAGCTCGTCGCCTGGTACAACGGCCACCCGGACTTCCAGCACCTGTCCTTCGACCTCTCCGTGGAGCGCGCGGTCGTCGTCGGTAACGGGAACGTGGCTCTCGACGTCGCCCGGATGCTCGCCCTCACGCGTGAAGAGCTCGCCCCCACGGACACGACCGAAGCCGCGATCGAGGCGATTGCCACGTCCGGAATCCGGGAAATCGTCGTCCTCGGCCGCCGCGGGCCGGTACAGGCAGCCTGGACGTCGACGGAGCTCCAGGAGCTGGGGGAGCTGGCCGGCGCGGACATCCTCGTCGACCCGGCCGACCTCGTGCTCGACCCCGCGAGCGAGGCCGAGCTCGCTGCCGCCTCGAACGTCGTGCAGCGAAACGTCGAGATCCTCCGGGAGTTCGCGACGCGAAGGCCCGCCGGGAAGCCGAAGGCCGTTCGTCTGCGGTTTCGGGTGACGCCGGTCGCGATTCTCGGCGAGGACGAGGTCGAGGCCGTCGAGATCGCTCGCAACCGCCTCGAGGCCGACTCCGCGGGCCGAGTCCGGGCAGTGCCCACTGACGATCGTGAGGTGATTCCGTGCGGGGTCATCTTCCGTAGCGTCGGCTACCACGGCGTCCCGCTGGCCGGGGTTCCGTTCGACCCAGCGAGCGGGACGATGCCGAATGCGGGCGGCCGCGTCCTCGACGGGCGTGGTAAGCCGGTCCCCGGTCTCTACGCGGCGGGTTGGATCAAGCGGGGGCCGACCGGCGTGATCGGCACCAACAAGAAGGACGCGACGGAGACCGTCGAGCTCCTGCTCGAGGATGCGCGGACGGGTGCTCTACCCCGAGCCGAGCGGGACGCGTCCATCGAGAACGTGCTCGCCGCGCGCGAGGTCCAGGTGGTCATGTATCCGGGTTGGGAGGCGATCGACACGCTGGAGCGAGGCCGCGGCGAGAAGCTGGGTCGGCCGCGCGTCAAGCTCTGCACCTGGGACGAGCTCCTCGCGGCGGCTCGCGGCTAGACTCGGCGCGTGGCCGAGACGGCTGAACAGCGCGAGCTCTGGGGAGACGAAACCCGAAAAGCCGTGGCCAATTTCAACGTCTCCGGGGAGCCGATCCCGATCCCGGTTGCACGTTGGCTCGGCCGCATCAAGGCGGCCGCAGCACGCGTGAACACCGAGCTCGGGCTGCTCGATCCCGACAAGGCCGAGCGGATCGCCGCCGCAGCGGATCGGGTCGCAGCCGGAGAGCTCGACGACCAGTTCCCGATCGACGTGTTCCAGACCGGCTCCGGGACGAGCTCCAACATGAACGCGAACGAAGTGATCGCCGCCCTCGCCGGCGACGACGTGCACCCGAACGACGACGTCAACCTGGGTCAGTCGTCCAACGACGTGTTCCCCTCGGCCGTGCACCTGGCCGCCCTCGGCGAGCTGACGAGCGATCTGCTTCCGGCGCTGGGCCAGCTGGCGGCTTCGCTCGAGAAGAAGGCGGTCGAGTTCGACGACGTCGTCAAGTCGGGACGAACGCACCTGATGGACGCGGTGCCCGTGACGCTCGGTCAGGAGTTCGGAGGCTACTCCGCCCAGGTGCGCCAGGGGATCGCTCGAGTTCAGGACGCGATGCCCCGACTCGGGCAGATCCCGCTCGGTGGAACCGCCGTCGGTACCGGGCTGAACACGCACCCGGAGTTCGCCCCGCGGGTGCGTGCACTTCTCACGGAGCAGACCGGCCTCGCGATCTCGCCTCCTGCCGATCCCTTCGAGGCTCAAGCCGCGCGCGATGCGCTCGTCGAGCTGTCCGGAGCGCTGAAGGTCGTCGCCGTCTCACTGACGAAGATCGCCAACGACCTGCGGCTGATGGGCTCGGGACCGCGTGCGGGCCTCTCCGAGATCTTCCTGCCCGAGTTGCAGAAGGGAAGCTCGATCATGCCGGGCAAGGTCAACCCGGTGATGGCGGAGGTCGTGACACAGGTAGCCGCCCAGGTGATCGGAAACGACCTGGCGATAACAGTCGGAGGGCTGCAGGGCCATTTCGAGCTGAACGTCTTCGTCCCGATGATCGCCCGCAACCTGCAGGACTCGATCACGCTGCTCGCGAACGCGAGTCGCCTTCTCGGCGAGAAGTGCGTCGACGGGATCGAGGCCAACCGTGAGCAATGCGAGCGTTACGCGGAGCTGACACTGTCGGCGGCCGCGGCGCTCAACCCCTACATCGGCTACGACAAGGCGACCGAGATCGTGAAGGAGGCGGCGGCAAGCGGCCGCTCACTCCGCGAGGTCGCGCGCGAGGCGGGTGTGGACGAGGCGATCCTCGCCGAGGCGCTCGACTATCGCGCGATGGCGAAGCCCCACGATCACCGGAGCTCTGGGATCGAGTAGGTCGCTAGGGGGCGCCGCCCGGCACCACGGGCACCAGACAGTATCGCTCCCACGGCCGCTCGAGAACAATCGACGCCTTGCTGCCGCGCGTGCCGATCGCGGTGGCCGCTCTTGCTCCGTAGCAGACATCTACGAACGTGTCGAACCGGACAACGAACGAGCCGACGCGCGAAGCGCGTCTCCTCAGCGAGAGCTCGGTGGGGTCAGTGGCCACGGTCACTTTCACCCACTCCCCCTGCTTGAACCCAGTGCCCTTGAGAACGAGCGGCGCCTTGTCCAGCACCCGAAGCGCCGGCTTGGGAGAGATCGACGCCGCTGGTGCGACCAGCACGACCAGCCCTCCGAGCAGCGCCAGCGTCAGCGCCAGGAGCCTCATGCCTCGAGTATGCCCACTCCTGGGATCAGTGCATCTCCTCTCAACAAAATTCTCACCTTTGCGAGTGAGGTGGAAACCCCCGACAGTGGTTGCAATCGCACCCACCGTATGTCAGTCTGCGGGCGCTTGGCAGGGGAGAGCAAGTTCCACGGAGCTTTGCTCCGCGTGTCGGTCGAGTCGCGGCCGTGGCTCGACCACCTGTCGGCATCCGGCTATCCGGTCGGCACGTGCACGCTCTGCGTGCGCGAACTCACACGGACAAGGGGAGACAGATGACACGAAGACACAGACACGGGTTTGTCGCGCTCGCGGTCACATGTCTTGCTGCGGCCGCAGCTCTAGTTCTGTTTGTCGCATCGGGCTCGTCGGTAGCGAAGGGTGTCGAGGCCGGCGAGCAGGAGTTCCCGACCGCACTCGCCGGGCACCTCGCCAAGCTGCGCCAGACTGTGCCGGGCAATCAGGGCATGGCCAATGAGGGCCCCGCCAGCGCGGCCGAGGCTGCCTTCCTGGCGCGAGCCTATCCGGCCGACACCATCTCGCTTGCTCAGGCTCATGTCGCCAAGGCAGCTTTCACGGCCTCGAAAGGCCGGCCGTTCCCGAAAGGGAAGGGCAAGAAGGGCACCTGGGTCAGCATCGGGCCGAGCAGGGCGCTGTACCCAGACACGGAGTTCCGCAACTCGTTCTCCTACGTGCCGAACGACTATGTCGCGGGAGGCCGGACGACGTCGATCGCGATCGGCGAGACGTGCAACCCGGGACACTGCCGGCTGTACATCACACCTGCGGGCGGCGGGATCTGGACGACGAAGAACGGGCTGGCAGGAAATCCGAAATGGGACTACCTCGGCGGCCCGCTCGGCATCAACTCGGCCGGAGCGGTCACGATCGACTCGAACGACCCGTCCGGGAATACTGTCTACGTCGGTACGGGCGAGGCGAACATCTGCGGATCCGGCTGCGTCGCCGGCGTCGGCATTTACAAGTCGGCCGACGGCGGGCAGACCTGGACCGGGCCGCTCGGCGGGTCGGCTACCGACACGGGCAATCCGCTCGGCGGCAAGGGCGTCGGCGAGATACTGATCAAGCCCGGATCTCCCAACACGATTTACGCAGCTACGACGACCGCGCTCCGCGGCATGTCGGAGGTCTGCTGCTCGGGCGTCACCCGACCGGTCCCAGGGATTGCCAACTGGGGTCTGTACAAGTCGACGAACGGCGGCGCGTCGTGGAACCTCATCCACAACGGGGGGTCGGATGTGACGCTCTGCACCCCTGCGAATCAAGCAGCGCAGTTCGCGAACGCGGTGCCGGAATGCTCGCCGCGAGGCGTGCGCTCGCTCGCGCTCGATCCAACCGACCCGGACGTCGTCTACGCGGCCTCGTACGCCCGCGGGATCTGGCGCTCGTCGGACGGCGGTGCCACGTGGACGCAGATCAAGCCGTCGCTGAACGCGGCGGTCATCCAGACCCGGGCGAACATCGCCGTCACCACGCTTTCGAACGGCGCCACGCGGATGTACGTCTACGAGGGGAACGCGGGGCAGGACACCTCGCGGCTCTTCCGCAGCGACAGCGTCAGGACGGGCGTCCCGGTCTTCATGAACATGACCAGCCCGAACGTGGCCGACCCTGGCTGGGCCTGGCACGGCATCTGCGACCCGCAGTGCTGGTATGACTCCTTCGTCTATACGCCGAAGGGGCATCCGGACATCGTCTACGCGGGCGGTGATTACGCCTACGGCGAGCAGATCGCGAACAAGCGCGGCGTGATCCTCTCCACGGACGCTGGTGTCAGCGGGACCGACATGACGTTCGACGGCACCGACCCGCTCCATCCGAACGGGCTTCATCCCGACCAGCACGACATCGTCACGAACCCGAGCAACCCGCTCCAGTTCTTCGAGACCAACGATGGCGGTGTCATGCGCTCGAGCGGCCAGCTCGTGAACCGCTCGTCATGGTGCACGAGCGCGCCGAACCGCGGGCTAAACGCCGCCGAGACCGCCCGCTGTCAGCAGATGCTGTCGGCGATCCCGTCGAAGCTCGACGGAGTCAACGAGGGCCTCTCGACGCTGCAGTGGATCAAGGTGAAGGCGAGCCCGCACAACGCGAACCTGCTCACGGGCGGGACACAGGACAACGGGACGTGGGAGACGCCGGGGAACCCGGTGAAGTGGGAGAACACGATGATCGGCGACGGCGGCTGGAACGGCTTCGACGTCGCTCTTCGCGACTTCCGCTTCCACGACTTCTTCGACGTCACGCCGGAGGTGAACTTCGAGGGCGGGAACATCGCTACATGGATCTGGATCGCCGACCCGGTCTTCGGGCACTCCGGCTCCCAGTTCTACTCGCCGGTCATCAGCGACCCGAAGGAGACGAAGTGGATGTTCGCCGGGACCGGTCGCACGGCGTACCGGACGAAGACACACGGCCTCGGGACGATGACGATGGCGGAGGCCCAGCAGCACTGCAACACGTGGACCGGTGATTTCACCGTGGTCTGCGGCGACTGGGCCGAGCTCGGCACCGTGCGGTTGACCGACGGCGCCTGGGGCGATCGGGCCTGCCCGACGCCGCCGATTCCGTGCGCCGTCTCCGCGATCGAGCGGACGGTTGCCGACTCGTCGTCGGCCTGGGCCGCGACGACCACCGGCCGCGTCTTCATCACGAAGAACGTCGGCGCGGAGCCGGCCAGCGCTGTCACCTGGACGCGCCTCGACGACGACGCGGTCACGCCGAACCGCTTCGTCTCGAGCATCCACGTCGACCCGGCGAACGGGAACCGGGCGTGGATCTCATACAGCGGCTACGCCTCGATCGCTCCGGGCGGGCACGTGTTCGAGGTTGTCTACAACCCGGTGACCGGCACGTCGACGTGGACCGACCTCTCGTACAACTTCGGCGACCTTCCGGTCAACGACCTCGTGCGGGACGACGTCACCGGTGACCTCTATGCCGGCACCGACTTCGGGGCGCTGCGCCTTGCGGCCGGCACCACGACGTGGACGAACTCCGCGCCGGGGCTGCCGAACGTGGAGGTCACGAGCCTCGAGGTTGTCCCGAGCAAGCGGATCCTCTACGCCGCGACGCACGGGCTCAGCACGTGGAGGCTGAACCTCGACTAGTTCGACACCTCTGACCAACGGGAGGGGCCGCACCTGCGGCCCCTCCTTCTCTCGAGACCAGTGCGCCGACGTCCGCGTGGCCTCGCGCCTCTAAAGTTCCGCGCGATGGGAGCCGGGCGGGGCGCGAGGTGGCGGACGCTTGGCGCTTTGGCGGTGCTCGTCGTCTTCACGGCGCCGCTCCTGATCATGCTGCCGGGCTCGCTGCGGGAGCCCGGCCTGCCACCGCCCCGAACGCCCGACCTGCTTCCCAACCCGGTCGTGTTCTCGAACTACGAGCGCGCGGTCGATCTCGCGGGCCTCGGCCGGGCAACGGTGAACTCAGTGGTCGTTGCCGCCCTCGCCGTGCCGCTCTCCGTTCTCGTCGCGTCCTGGGCCGGCTTCGCTCTCATGCAGCTCTCGCGCCGCCTCGCCCGAGCTTTGATCGCCGCGTCGTTCGTGGCGCTGATGGTGCCTCTGACGGCGCTGCTCGTTCCACGCTTCGCGATCTTCCGGACACTGGGCCTGACGGACACGCTCGTTCCCCTGATCGCGCCCGCACTGGTCGCGACGTCGCCCGTCTACGTGCTCGTCTACTACCTCGCGTTCCGGCAGCTGCCCCAGGATTTGTGGGACGCCTGTCGCATCGAGGGGATGTCGCCGCTCCGGACCTGGCGTCGCGTCGCGATGCCGCTCGTGCGGCCCGTCACGGCGGCGGTCGCCGCGCTCGCGTTCGTGCTCACCTGGGCGAACTTCCTCGACCCGCTCGTGTACCTCTACCGAAGAGACCTCTTCACGCTGCCGCTTGCGCTTCGCTCGCTCGCGACCGTCGACCCTACGAACTACCCACTGCTGCTTGCCGGGGCGGTGATTGCGACGGCACCGGTCGTCGCCGTCTTCCTCCTCGCGCAACGCTGGTTCCTCCACGAATACAGGGGGCTCGGATGGCTCGGACGCTGACCTACGTCGCACTCATTGCCTTGCTGCTGCTCGCGGCCGGCTGTCGCGGCGACGACAGCGGCCCCGTGCGCTTCCTCGTCTTCGGCGATCCCGAGGAGCTCGCTGCCTACCGGACGCTCGTCGACGCCTACCAGAAGAAAGAGCCCGACGCGGACGTGCAGCTCGTCGAGGCGAGCGATCGCTCCGATCTGATCGCGCGGCTGTCGACGTCGATCGCAGGCGGGTCGCCGCCGGACCTGTTCCTGATGAACTACCGCTTCTACGGCCAGTTCGCTGCCAAAGGGGCGATCGAGCCGCTGGAGGAGCGGTTCCGAGCGTCCGCCGCGTTCGAGGCCGGACGACTTCTACCCGCAGACGCTGGAGGCCTTCCGGTGGCGCGGCGAGCAGCTCTGCCTGCCGCAGAACGTCTCCAGCCTCGTCGTGTACTTCAACCGCGACCTCTTCCGCCGCTTCCGCGTCCCGGAGCCGCAGGCGGGCTGGACGTGGACCGAGCTCGTCGTCAAGGCCGGGGCACTCACGCGCGACTGCAAAGGGCCGTGCCGCTCTCGGGGGTGATCCTGATGCGGGCGCGGTACGGCCAACCATCTACGGGCTCGGGGTCGAGCCGACGCTCGTCCGGCTCGCGCCCTTCGTCTGGTCGAACCGCGGCGAGCTCGTGGACGACGAGCGGCGCCCGACCCGCCTCACGCTCGACACGCCGGCGGCGCGGCAGGCCTTGCAAGCCTTCCTCGACCTCCGTGCGCAGGGTGTCGTTCCCACGGACGAGGACGTGGAGGCGGAGGCCGACGAGAGCCGCTTCGCCAACGGCCGGCTCGCCATGCTGCTCTCTTCTCGCCGCTCGACGACCACGTTCAGGACGATCACCGAGTTCGAGTGGGACGTCGCGCCGCTCCCGCGCCATCTCGAGGCGGCCGGGATCCTCCACTCGGACGCCTACTGCATGACGGCCGCCTCGAAGCACAAGGACGCAGCTTGGCGGTTCGTCGAGTTCGCCCTGGGACCGGAGGGCCAGCAGATCGTCGCTCGGACCGGGCGGACCGTTCCGTCGCTGATCTCGGTCTCGCGCTCGGAGGCGTTCCTCGACCCGTCGCAGCCGCCTCGCAGCGCCCGCGTGTTCCTCGATGCAATTCCCACGATCCGGCGCCTGCCTTCGATCTCGACCTGGCCCGAGATCGAGGACGCGACCGGAGGCGTGCTCGAGAACGGCTTGTACCTCGGGCAGCCGGTCGACCAGGTGATCCGAGAGCTCGACCGAGTGACGCGACCGCTTTTCGCCCGCGGCGAGACGCCGTGAGCGGGCTGCGCCTCGAGCAGGGTCCGGAAGAGCTACGGGCCGCTCGAGGCTCTGCGCGGCGTCGACGTCGAGGCGGCCGACGGAGAGCTGCTCGCCGTGCTCGGCCCGTCGGGCTCGGGCAAGTCCACCTTGCTGCGCGTCGTCGCGGGACTCGAGGCGGTCACGCGAAGGCCGAGTCTTGATCGGCGGGCGCGACGTCACCCAGCTTCCGCCCGGGCGTCGCAACGTGTCGATGGTGTTTCAGAGCTACGCACTCTTCCCGCACATGACAGTGGAGGAGAACATCGCCTTCGGGCTCGAGGTACGCGACGTGCCGCGCGTCGAGGCGCGCGAGCGCGGCTCGGCGCGCGGCCGCCCTCGTCGGATGCGACAGCGTTCTCGAGCGGCGCCCCGGAGCGCTTTCCGGCGGCGAGCGCCAGCGGGTCGCGCTCGCTCGCGCGCTCGTGCGCGAGCCGGACGTCTTCCTGCTCGACGAGCCCCTGTCGAACCTGGACGCCGAGCTTCGCGTCCAGACCCGCACCGAGCTCAAGGCGCTGCACGAGCGGGTCGGCGGGACCATGCTCTACGTCACGCACGA
This sequence comes from uncultured Actinomycetes bacterium, assembly GCA_963761485.1. Lineage (GTDB taxonomy): Bacteria > Actinomycetota > Thermoleophilia > Gaiellales > Gaiellaceae > GMQP-bins7. The sequence continues at coordinate 467,910 of CAVXGP010000005.1, forward strand.
CCAGGTCGAGGCGCTCGTGCTCGGGCGACCGCGTCGCCGTGATCCGGGAAGGCCAGCTCGAGCAGGTGGGCACACCGGATGAGCTGTGGCACGAGCCGGCCAACCGGTTCGTCGCGCGCTTCGTCGGCTCGCCTCCGATGAACCTCGTTCCGGCCGACGGGCCCCTGCACGTCCCTCGGGCTTCCCGCCGCGGAGCTCGAGCTCGGCATTCGGCCCGAGGCCGTCCGGTTGGTCCCGCACGACGGGCTCGACGCGGAGGTCGTTCTCGTCGAGGTCGTCGGCGGGGACGCAGTCGTGCACCTCCGTGCTCGGCGACCAGGATCTCGTTGCGCGCGTTCGCGGCTGACGGCCGACCGCGGTTGGGGACACGGTTCGAGTCGGCGTGCGTCGCGAAGATGTGCACCTCTTCGACGCTCGCAGCGGGGAGCGGGTCGCGTGGACGTGAGCGAGCGGCGCCAGCTCGCGCTCATGCTCGCGCCGTTCGTGGTCGGGCTCACCGTGCTCGTGGCGGCGCCCGCGGTAGTCACGTTCGCCCTGTCGCTCACCGAGTACGACCTCATTCAGGCAGCCGCGGTGGGTCGGTCTCGGCAACTTCCGCGAGCTCGTCGAGGACGACGTGTTCCGGACCGCCCTCGTCAACTCGCTGGTGTTCGCGGCGATCGCCGTGCCGCTGCGCGTGCTCGCGGCGCTCGGCCTCGCGCTTCTGCTGCATCGCCGCGCAGCGGGGGTCGGGCCGGCGCGGGCGGCGGCAGTGCTCCCGACGGTCGTGCCCGACGTCGCCTACGGGCTGATCTGGCTCTGGCTCTTCAACCCGCTCTACGGGCCGATCAACATGCTGCTGCGCACCGGCGGCGAGAACGGATTGACGATCTTCGGGCGGCTGCCGCCGCAATGGCTCACCGACCCGAACGATGCGCGCGCAGCGATCATCCTGATGAGCCTGTTCACGATCGGCGAGGGTTTCATCTTGCTTCTGGTCGCGCGCCAGAGCATTCCCGGCGAGCTCTACGAGCTCGCTGCCGTCGAGGACGCCACCTGGTGGGACGTCTTCCGGCGGGTGACGCTGCCGCTGATCGCGCCGGTGTTGATCCTGCTCTTCCTACGCGACTGGATTCTGAGCTTCCAGCTCAACTTCGTTCCGGCGCTGATCGTCACCGACGGCGGGCCGCCGCCCTACGCGACGACGTACCTGCCGCTGTTCGTCTATCGAACGGGGTTCGAGTACCTGCGGTACGGGTACGCGGCCGCCGCGACGCTCGTGATGCTGGGCTTGACCGCGATCGTCGTGGTGCTCCAGTTGCGAATCTTCCGCCTCTGGTCGTCGCGCTCAGCCTCGTGATCTCCGTGTTGAATGCTTCAACGCTGGTCACGTTCACTTCGGCGGCCTCCGGCTGCGCGTTTCACCCGGTCAGTACGACGACGAGCTTGTCGGTGCCAGATTCGGCACCCCAGACCTCACCGGTCCGACCGAGGATCTGGCGGACGGCTGCGTCGGGACTCGGTAGGCGGACGCGGGTGAACTTCGAGGTGGCGGGATCGAAGCGGACGAGCGCATTCGCGTCGAAGTCGCTCAGCCAGACCTTGTCCGTGCTCGTCGACGTAGACGGCGTAGGGCATCGGATTCGCTCCCGGCAGGCGCCATTCGCGCCAACGTCGCCTGGTCGGGTCGTACATGCCGAGCTTCCCGGCGTTCCACTCGCTGATCCAGATCCGGCCTTGCGAGTCGGACCAGGCTCGCCGCGCTCCTTGCGCGGCCGTCGGGGGACGGAGCACCGTCGCTCGGCCGGTTCGCACGTCGATCCGACCGAGGTAGCTGCCCGCGAGGGACGCGTAGTAGACGGCGCCCGACGGGGTCGTGGTGATCCCGTACGGCCCCTCGCCTCGAGGCGCACGGAATACCCGCACCTTCCCGCCTTTCGGATCGAGCCGGCCGTAGATCCCGCTCTGTCCCGTGAACCAGAGAACGCCCCGTCGGTCGAACGTGGCTGTGTTCAGGTTCGCATAGCCGCTGCTGGCCGGCAGTGGAAAGCGTCGAACGCGACTCGTCCGAGGATCGACGCGGACGATCGCGTTCAACCCACCGTCGGTGATCCACGGGGCGCCGTCCGGGCCGACGATGACGCCGTGCGGTGCCGAGCCTGAGCCGAGCGGAATGAGCCTCGACTTTCCGGTCTTCACGTCGAGCCAGCCGAGCTCCCCGGAGCCCTGGGCCGTGTACCAGACCCCGCCGTCGCGCGCCGGTGCGACATCGTGCGGCCGGGTGCCGGCGGGCACCGGGAACTCGCGCACCCGCAGCTGGAGCTGCTCGGACGGCGAGGCGCCGGCCGTCGACGCTGCGAACGCGAGAGCTGCGGCGGCGAGTGCGCCCTTGAGGGCCATGGTTCCCTCAGTACGCGACCGCGCCGCGCCCGGTTTCCGCGGCATGGCGCTGCTCGTCGGCGCGGTACGAGGAGCGCACGAGCGGGCCGGAGAAGACCGAGCCGAACCCGAGTGCCTCTCCCTGCTCGCGGAACCAGCGGAACTCGTCGGGATGGACCCAGCGGTCGATCGTCGCGTGCTTCGGTGAGGGCTGGAGATACTGGCCGATCGTGACCACGTCGACCCCGTGCGCGGCGCAGGTCCCGCATCGTGTCGACGACCTCCGTCGTTGGTCTCTCCGAGCCCCACGATGATCCCCGACTTCGTCAGCACGCGGTAGTTCGCGAGCTCCTTCACGCGCTGGAGCAGCCACAGTGCCTTGTCGTAGCTCGCCTTCGCGCCACGCATCCGAGCGTGGAGCCGCCGGACCGTCTCGATGTTGTGGCCGAAGACGTCCGGCCGCGCGTCGAGGACGGTGGCGAGCGCCTCTTCCTCCACGCCGAGGAAGTCCGGGGTGAGGAGCTCGACGTCGGCGTCCGGAAGCTTCCGCCTCAGTGCGCGGATCGTCGCGGCGTAGTGGCCGGCGCCTCGGTCGGGGAGGTCGTCACGGTCGACCGAGGTGACGACGACGTGCGACAGGCCCATCTGCGCGGCCGTCTGGGCGAGCCGAAACGGCTCGAGCGGGTCCAGCGGCGCATCGGGCTTGCCCGAGTGGACGTAGCAGTAGCGGCAGGCTCGGGTGCAGGTGTCACCGAGGATCTGGAACGTGGCCGTCCCGCGCCCCCAGCACTCGCCGATGTTCGGACAGCGTGCCTCCTCGCAGATCGTGTGCAGCCGCCCCTCGCGCATCAGGCCCTTCACCTCGAAGTAGCGCGAGTTGACGCTCGGTGCGCGCACCTTCATCCACTCGGGGCGACGTGGACGCTCGGCGACGGGAAGCGACCTTGTGGGGGGAACCCATGGTTCCCCCACGGCCCCCCTCCCTCACGTGACCTCCGAGCCGATTATCCGCGTGTGTGGCGTGGATCCCATCCCGGCTTCGTCTAGAGACGGCCGTTCTCGTTCATCGGGCGGCGAGCGAGGCGTGAATCGTCTGGGGCCAGAGGCCTGCGCCCTCTTCGGCCGGAAGCTCTTCGAAGTCGAGCTCGAAGACATCGGCGATGGCAGCGATCGCTGGCGGCCGAACGTCCTCGACCGTGACCGGTCGGTCCAGCTCTCGCGCCATCGTCGTGAACGCAGCGTCCTCGAGCCCACAGGCGGTGATCCAGTCGGTGAACGGAGCCGGGTCGAGGTCGACGTTGAGCGCGTACCCGTGTGTCGTCACCCAGCGTGATACATGCACTCCGATGGAGGCGATCTTTCGAGGCCCGTGCCCGCCGCCCGGTGGCATCCAGACACCCGTGAGCCCGTCGAACCGCGCACCCTCGAGCGCGAAGCGCGGCCAGCGTGCGGATCAGAGCCTCCTCGAGGTTGCGGACGTAGAGCTTCACGTCTCTTGCCGTGATTCTGCAGGTCGAGGATCGGATAGCAGACGAGCTGCCCGGGCCCGTGGAAGGTCGACTTGCCGCCGCGGTCGGTCTCGGCGATCTCGACGTCGGCGCCCTCGGGGACGTGGAGCTCGCGGTCCGTCTCGGTTCGCCGCCCGACGGTGATCACCGGCGGATGCTCGAGGAAGATCACGGTCTCCGGGATCGCCCGCTGCGACACCGCGCCCGCGAGCGAGCGCTGGAGCTCGAACGCCTCAGCGTAGGGTACGAGGCCGAGGCTCATGAGGTACGCGCCGCGACCCATCTCAACCCGGCGACTGACCGCCGATGAGCTCCCGCGCCCGCTCGAGATCGCCGGCGCGAACGAGGATCTCTCGTGAGCCCGCAGCGGCCCAACCGTCCAAGGCTCCGGCCGCGACATCGGTCGGACGCTGGATGGATTCGATCCCTTCGGTCGCGAGCAGTCCTCGGAGCATCTCTGCCTCGGGCTCGCTGGGGGTGATGGTCAGGCGGACGAGCTCGGGCGCGTCGTCGCTCACTGGCTCAGCTCGCGCCGTCTAGCTGCCATGCCGGCCCTGGAAGCGCTCGGCCCCGTCCTCGGGAAGCGTCTCCCACGGTGCAACCGAGCGAACGAAGATGTGCGATCCGAGAGGGCCTTCGACCGGATGGTCGAGTGTGGTCAGGCGGACGCTCGTGTGCGTCGACTCGGGCCAGCCGCCGCCGAAGAGGTTCGACCCACACACGGAGCAGAAGGTCTTCGCCGATCCCTCCCCGGGTTGGTAGGTCCGTACCAGCTCCTGACCGGTGAGGATGCGAATCGCCCCGGTAGGTGCTCGCCCGCTCACGGTGCCGGCGCCGCCCGAGATCTTCTTGCAGCTCGTGCAGTGACAGGCCGCGAGCCGCTCGAACGGCTCGGTGACCTCGAACCGGACGCCTCCGCAGAGACAACCTCCTGTCAGGGCCGCCATCGTCGTCTCTCCGCTAGTACGCGGCCTCGTCCCAGCTCTCGAGCCGCTGGCGGAGATCGCGGAGGAACATGCCCGCGTAGGCGCCGTCAACGAGGCGGTGGTCGTACGTCACGGTCAGGTTCATGATCGGCCGGATCGCGATCACGTCGTTCCCCTGCCCGTCCTGCACGACCCACGGGCGTTTCACGAGCGCATAGGTGCCCAGGATCGCCACCTGCGGCTGGTTGATGATCGGAGTCCCGTGGAACGTGCCGAAGCTTCCGGGGTTCGTGATCGTGAAAGTGCCACCCTGCACGTCGTCCGGGAGGAGCTTCTTCGTCCGGGCCCGCTCCGCGAGATCCTGGATCGCCCGCGCGATGCCGGTCAGGTTGAGGTCCTGGGCGTTGCGGATCACCGGGACGATAAGGCCCCTTCCCTCCTCGAGCGAGACGGCGATGCCAACGTGGATGAACGGGCGCGTAACGATGCTCTGGCCGCGGATCTCGCCATTGATCAACGGGTAGTCCTTCAGGGTTTCGACCGCGGCTCGCGTGATGAACGCGAGGTACGTGAGGTTGACGCCCTGTGCGGCGACCTCCGGCTTGAGCTTCTGGCGTAGCGCGACGACGCGAGACATGTCGACCTCGACCGCGCTCGTCACGTGCGCCGCCGTGTCGACGGAGCGGCGCATGTGCTCCATGATCCCGCGCCGCATCGCCGTCATCGGCTCGAGTGTCTCCCCGGCTGCGAGTGCAGGCTCCAGGGCGGGCGCCTGCGGAGGAGCAGCGGGCGCCGGCGCTGCAGGGGCGGGGAGCGCCGGGGCCGGAGGGGTAGGTGGTGCGGCTGCAGCTGCGGGAGGCGGCTCAGGCGCTGCCACCGGCTGTGGCGGTGCCGGTGCGGGAGGCGGCTCAGGAGCTGCCGCTTCCTCGGGCACCTCCGGCTCTGCGGGGGCGTCGGCTGGGGCGGCGGAGCTCTCGGCGATGTACGCGAGGATGTCTTTCTTGGTGACGCGGCCGCCCGCGCCCGTTCCCGAGACGGCGGAGGGATCGACTCCGTGCTCGGCGGCGATGCGCGCGACGACGGGCGATACGAACGTCTTCCCGTCACCGACCGCGGCGGAAGCCGTGGCCGAAGCAGGCTCGACAGCTGCGGCGGGCGGAGTGGCGGCGACCGGAGCGGGCTCCGGAGGCAGCGACGTGGGCTCAGCGGCGGCGGGAGCCGGCTCCGGTGCGGCAGGAGCAGGCTCTGAAGCGGCAGCGGCCGGCTCGGGCTCGCTCGCCGGTTCGGCGACGGCCGAGCCCGACGGCGCGATCACGGCGATCACGGTCCCGACCGCGACCGTCTCGCCCTCGGGGACGAGGATCTGTGCGACCACGCCTTCGCCGGGGCTCGGTACTTCGGTGTCGACCTTGTCAGTCGAGATCTCGAGCAGCGGCTCGTCCCGCCCAATGGCCTCTCCGACCTGCTTGAGCCACTTCGTGACCGTTCCCTCGGAGACGGAGACTCCCATCTGTGGCATCACGACCTCGGTCTGGGTGCCTGTCGACACGGCTCCTCCTAGTACGCGGCCAAGTTGCGCAGCGCTGCGACGACGTCTTCGACCTGCGGGATGAATGCCTTCTCGAGCACGGGCGCGAACGGCACCGGCGTGTCGGGGGCGGTGAGCCGCATCACAGGGGCGTCGAGGTGCTCGAACGCTTCCTCTGCGATGGTCGCGGCGATCTCGCCTCCGAATCCGCCTGTCCTGTTGTCCTCGTGTAGCACGAGTACCTTCGAGCAGCGACTCACTCCTTCGAGGACGCGCTCCTTGTCCCAAGGGATCAGCGTCCTGAGGTCGAGGATCTCGACCTCGACGCCATCCTTGGCCAGCTCCTCGGCGGCCTCGGCTGCGGTGTGCACCATCGCCCCCCAGGTCACGACGAGCGCATCCTCGCCGGCGCGGTGCACGCGTGCCTCGCCGAACGGGATCGTATACCGGTCATCCGGCACCTCGCCCTTGATCCGTCGGTAGAGGTGCTTGTGCTCGAAGTAGAGCACGGGGTTCGCATCCTCGATCGCCGCTGCGAGCAGGCCTTTGGCGTCGTGCGGAGTCGACGGGCACACGACCTTGAGCCCGGGGATGTGCGCGAACGAGCTCTCGGGGTTCTGGGAGTGGAACGGCCCGCCGGAGAAGCCGCCGCCGGACGGGAGCCGCACCACGATCGGAACCGGCGTCGATCCCCTGAAGTACTGCTTGGCGGCGACGGTGACGAGCTGGTCCCAGGCGCACGAGATGAAGTCGGCGAACTGCATCTCCGCGACGGGACGGAGCCCCATCAACGCGGCGCCGGTCGCGCCTCCGACGATGGCAGTCTCGGAGAGAGGCGTGTCGAGGACGCGCCACGGCCCGAATTCCTCCTGGAAGCCGAGGGAGACCTTGAACGCGCCGCCGTACACGCCCACGTCCTCGCCGAGCAGAAAGACCCGGGGATCGCGTCGCATCTCCTGGCGAAGCGCGTCCGAGATTGCCTGGATGTACGTCATTTCAGCCATGCAGTGCCTCGGTCCTCACTTGTGATGCGGGGTGTCGAGGTCCTCGGGGGAGGCGAAGACGCTCGTCTCGAGTGTTGCGGGGCTCGGAAGCGACGACTGCTCCGCGCGTTCGAGCGCCTCGTTCAGGAGCCGCTTGACGCCTGCGGTGATCTCGTCCTCCTCGTCGTCCGACATCTCGGCGTGGTCCCGCAGCCACGTGCGGTAGCGCTCGATCGGGTCCTGCGCCGCCCAGGCCTCGAACATCTCCTTGGGCACGTAGAAGGCGTCGTCGTGGACCGCGTGACCCTCCATGCGCAGCGTCAGGCACTCGAGCAAGGTCGGGCCTCCGCCCTCGCGCGCTTTCTCGATCGCGCGGCGGGCCTCCCGGTACACCGCGAGGACGTCGGTGCCGTCGACCACGACTCCCTCGAACCCGTAGGCGGCGGCGCGATCCGCGATGTGCTCGATCGGGTACGAAAGGTAGGTCGGCGTGGAGTACGCCCACTGGTTGTTGTCGCAGACGTAGACGATGGGGAGCTGCCGCACGCCGGCGAGGTTCATGCTCTCGTGCGTGTCCCCGCGAGCAGCGGCGCCCTCCCCGAACCAGCCGATCGCGACCCGACGATCGCCCCGGATCTTGAACGCGAGCGCCATGCCCGTCGCCACGGGCAGCATGGCTGGAAGATGACTCACCATCGCATGCAGGCCGAGCTCCGGCACGGCCATGTGGACGTTGCCGTCGCGTCCGCGTGTGGGGCCGTCCTCGCGGCCCATGTACTGCGCGAAGATCCTCCACGGCTCGACGCCGCGCGTGATGTGAACGCCCATGTCGCGATGCAGTGGCGTTCCGACGTCGTTCGAGCCCATGGCCGCACCGATCCCCACCGCGGCGGCCTCGTTCCCGCGGCCGGTGTAGAAGGAACCGGGAATCTTCCCTTGCTTGTAGAGGATGTGGCCGCGCTCCTCGATGCCGCGCGTGATGAGCAAGCTGCGATAGATGCCGAGCAGGTCCTCGCGATCGAGTCCTGCTTCCTTCACCTCCTGGAGCGAGCCCACGGGCTCGGCTTCGCGGACCGCCATGGCGCGCCTCACTTTAACTGCTGTTCCTGACTCCGCACCCGCGATTACAGTGACCGGTGATGCCGAAGCCTACGATGCGGAAGCCCAAGCGGAACTGGATTCAGGAGGAGCGGCGAAAGACCCTCGGGGACTACGTCGCGTTTTGCGTTCGGTGCGGGTTCACCCAGCGATACTTCCTCGAGCACAAGAGTGAGCTCCCGCAGGAATGCCCTCAGTGCAGTGGGGAGCTACGGAATCGCTGCCCCGCTTGTGGCGCCGCGTTCCCATCTGCGTTTCTCGTCGAATGCGAGGAGTGCGGTACCGAGGTGCGGCCGCCCGAGCTCTTCGGGACGGCGATCCGGCGACCAGGCCGCTAAGAGGTGATTTGCGAGAAACGGATCAGGGTGACGATGTCGCTCTCCGTGACCTCGCGGTTGTAGAGCTGACCGAGGAAGCGGGCGAGCTCGTCCGCGCGTCGGATCTCCGGGTTGTCGTGCTCGATCTCTCGGGGGACAGGTCGCCCAACGGTTTCACCTCGACCTTGTCGATGACCGCATCGAAGATCCGCTCGCGTGCGCCGTACCGCGCGCCACACAGGACCGTGACGATCATCCCCTTCCGGTACTTCGCCGATTTGTCGCCAAGCCGGATGGTCGCCGTCTTCCGGCTCGAGCGGAGCTGGTCGGCGACGGCGGGGTTGTAGAAGTTGAGGGCGAAGGTCGGCACAGGCGGCCGGGCAATCATATGGGGTCTGACCGCGCAGAGAGGACGTCGAGCGCGCGTCGACTCATGTCCTTTTCTCCCGTGTACGCCAGCAGTCGTGGCGCCTCCGGGAGCAGAAGCCAGCGTGCCTCCGCGACCTCGATCTCCATGCCGGCGGGGAGCTCGCCGATCCGTCCCCCGGTGGCGCGGGCGAGGTAGAAGCTGACGACCTTGAAGACTCGTTCGCCCTGCCACGTGTACACGTAGCGAACGTCGCCGAGCTTGGAGTCGAGCCGCGAGCGGAGGCCCGTCTCCTCGAACCCCTCGCGGAGCGCCGTCTCCGCGGGGGTCTCGCCCGCCCCGATCAGGCCCTTCGGCAGTGCCCAGGTGCCGTCGGGCTTTCCCTGTGGCCGCACCGCGGCAAGCCAGTACGCGCCCCGCATCCGCCGCACGAGGACCAGGCCTGCCGACAGCTCGCGTCGCATCAGGACTTTGTAACGTCGATTGTGCGACTTTTCACCGGATGTGAGTCTGCCAGACTCAATCTGGCTTGGCGAGACGTCTCGGGGCTGCTATGGTGGTGTTGGCACTCCAATAGGACGAGTGCCAGACGTGTCACAAACTCACAGCAAGGGAGGTCTGTCGAATGGATTTGCAGCCTCTGGGCGACCGCCTGATCGTCGAAGTACTCGACGAGGAGGAGACGACGGTCAGCGGCATCGTCCTGCCCGACACGGCGAAGGAGAAGCCGCAGCGCGGCAAGGTCCTCGCCGTCGGCCCCGGGCCTCGTGACGAGGACGGGGAGTACATCAAGATGGAAATCGAGAAAGGCGACGAGGTCATCTTCTCCAAGTACGGCGGGACGGAGATCAAGCTCGGCGCCGACGACGTCTTGATCCTGCGCGAGTCGGACGTGCTCGCCAAGGTCGTAAACACGGGTGGCAAGAGTAAGCGGAAGCTTGCCGGCGCCACCGCATAGTTCGATTCGCTAGGAGGAATTGATGGCTCACAAGGAGCTGAAGTTCAATGAGGACGCGCGCCGCTCGATCGAGCGCGGCGTGAACATCCTCGCCGATGCGGTCAAGGTCACACTTGGCCCGAAGGGGCGGTACGTCGTCCTGGACAAGAAGTTCGGCGCGCCGACGATCACCAACGACGGCGTCACCATCGCCCGCGAGATCGAGGTCGAGGACCCGTTCGAGAACCAGGGCGCGCAGCTCATGCGCGAGGCGGCAACGTCGACCGACGACGTCGCAGGCGACGGCACCACGACGGCTACGGTGCTCGCGCAGGCGATCGTTCGTGAAGGTCTCAAGAACGTCGCGGCGGGTGCGAACCCGATGGGGCTCAAGCGCGGCATCGAGAAGGCCGTGGACGCGGTCGTCGGCGATCTCAAGGCACACTCGAAGGAAGTGGCGGGCAAGGAAGACATCGCCCGCGTCGGCACGGTCGTCTCGCGCGAGCGCGAGATCGGCGACGTGATCGCAGACGCCATCGAGAAGGTCGGCAAGGACGGCGTGGTGAACGTCGAGGAGGGCCAGACCTTCGGCCTCGAGCTCGAGTTCACCGAAGGCATGCAGTTCGACAAGGGCTACCTGTCTCCGTACATGATCACCGACCCCGAGCGCATGGAGGCCGTGCTCGAGGACCCGTATGTTCTGATCGCGAACCAGAAGATCGGCGCGGTCAAGGACCTGCTTCCGGTGCTCGAGCAGGTGATCCAGGCAGGGAGGCCGCTCCTCATCGTCGCCGAGGACGTCGAGGGCGAGTCGCTCGCGACGATCGTCGTCAACAAGCTCCGTGGCACGTTCACCGCCGTTGCGGTCAAGGCGCCCGGCTTCGGCGACCGCCGCAAGCGGATGCTCGAGGACATCGCCATCGTCTCCGGCGGTGAAGTGATCACCGAGGAGATGGGACTGAAGCTCGAGAACACGAAGCTGTCGCAGCTCGGCAGCGCCCGCAAGATCGTGGTCGACAAGGACACGACGACGATCATCGACGGGGCAGGCTCGACCGACGCGATCAAGGCCCGCATCAAGCAGCTGAAGTCGGAGATCGAGAACACCGACTCGGACTTCGACCGCGAGAAGCTGCAGGAGCGGCTCGCCAAGCTGTCCGGAGGCGTCGCCGTCGTGAAGGTCGGCGCGGCCACCGAGGTGGAGATCAAGGAGAAGAAGCACCGCGTCGAGGACGCGCTCAAGGCCACCCGGGCCGCCCTCGAGGAGGGCATCGGGCCGGGCGGCGGCGTCGCGCTCCTCAGCGCAACCGATGCGATCAAGCTCGACGAGTTCGTGGGCGACGAGCGGACAGGTGCTCAGATCATCGTCCGCGCGCTCGAGGAGCCGCTTCGTCAGCTCGCCTTCAACGCGGGCCTCGAGGGCTCCGTCGTCGTCGACAAGGTCCGCAATGCCAAGAAGGGCGAGGGCCTGAACGTCGAGACCGGCGAGATCGAGGATCTCGTCAAGGCCGGGATCATCGATCCGACCATGGTGACCCGCTCGGCACTCCAGAACGCCGCTTCGATCGCGAAGAACATCCTCACGACCGAGGCAGTCGTCGCGGAGATGCCCGAGAAGCACAGCCCGATGCCGGCCGGCATGCCCGGCGGCGGGATGGACTTCTAATACGGGGTGGCACGGCTTGATCGGAGGTGGCCTACGGGCGAATGAATCGCCCTTCGGCCCTCAACCAGACTCCCACTGATCGACGACGAAGGGCCGGCTAACGCTGGCCCTTCGCAATTCCCCCCAAAAGGGGGACGAGTAAGCGCGGCGTTCGGACGAAAACCTGAACAACCCATCCTCCCCCAGTTCTTCCCCCTTGAGCGGCCGTACCCAGCGGCCGCTCTTCTTATGGCGGGGAAAACGACCTTGACGGAAAAGAAAGGGCTGCTAGCCCTTCTTCGCTGATCGGTGCAGTCATCGCTGATGGCCGAAGGGCGACTTGTCGCCCGAGAGGCCCTGCCCCGGTGGAACTGTGCGGCAAGCCCAGGAAGGGGGGCTCGTGGGGGGAAACATCGTTTCCCCCCACGATGGTCAGACGGCGTCCTCGTACAGCTTCTCGCCGCGGTGCAGTCGGCGCGCGATGTCGAACGTCTGCCGCTGGGAGCGGGTCGTGGTCGCATGAGCGGCGACATAGCGGGCGGCGGCGATCAGCGGCAGGGCTGCTTCGTCGCCGGACAGCAGCTCGTGCTGCCGGGTCGCGGCCTCGAGGCACTGGATGGTGTGGAAGTTCCGGTTCTCCCGGACCAGCGCTGAGCCCAGCGCGACCACGAGGTGTCGCGCGTCACCACCCGAGGCCAGATACGAAGCGATGAGCTCGCCGGCCTCGTCGACCTGCTGCTGACGGTCGAGAAGAACGGGCAGCTCGACCAGGAGCGCCTCGGGCTCGGCGACGAGCTCCGCCACCGGCAGCCGCTTGGCGGGGACGTTCAGATAGCGGTCGAGGTACACGCTCATTGCGGCGTCGAACACGCCGCGAAGAAGCTCCGGCGTCGCGGTGCGCCGCAGACCTTGCTCGACTGCGTTCGCAAACGTGAACGTGTGCAGTGCTGTGTCCCAATCGCCGAATTCGTTCGCCGTCGGAAAACGCGCGATGCGCGTCGCGGCTGCGAACGACACACACGAGGCGAGCTCGATCTCGGTCGCTCCGGTCCGAAGCGCCTCGAGCAACGCGTCGGCGCTGGCAGCCGCATCGTCTCCGAGCACGATCTGGACGAGCTCGCCGCGGCCGGTCCACGCGTCGCCGTGAGCACTGCCCGCCCGGAGCGCGTCGTGGAGCTGCTCGAACGCGCCCTCGAGAAGGTCGACGAGATCGACTGGATTTCGCCACGCGTTGCTCTCCTCCATCCGCTGCGCGCTCGCGATCTGCGCCGGCAGTGAGGCAAGCACCGCCTCGGCGTACTCCCAGCCGGCGATGTCGAGCGCTTCCAGGGCCTTGCTCGTGAAGTCGAGTGCGTGGCCGAGGTCGAGATAGCGATGGTCGGTTGCCGCCGCGAAGAGCATGTCGGCGAGCTCCGTGGGCGATGCGCCCGCGTGCACAGCCGAGACGAGCGCACGCTCGGCCCCCTCCGAGTCGCGCACCTCGACGAAGCCGCGGAACCAGCGCGCGAGCTGTGCTGGGTCGACCTGCGTGGACGGGAGTGGATCGAGGGGGAAGCGCGGCGGGACGCCGGCCGCCTCGGCGCTGACGTCGGCGAGGCCGTGGTACAGAGCCACTGGGACGTCACCCGCATCGAGCCACGGCACCAGGTTCATGAAGCAGCTGAGCGTCGTGAGCCCGCGACCCCAGCCTTCGCCGCGCCGTTCGACGCCGAACTCGAGCCCGGACCGCAACACCTCTACTCCGGAGGGATCCGCTTCCGCCAGCGTGATCGTCGCCTTTGCGAGCACGAGCGGGATGTTCCGCTCCAGCCCGTCTCGAAGCCGCTTGCGCTGATGGGCGACCCGATCCTCCCGCGGAGTCAGGTCCACGTAGACGTCATCCCCGTCGATCTCGACTGCGAAGCGCTGAAGATCGTCTGCGAACTGATCGAACGTGCCGCCCGAGCAGAGGTCGAAGCGAGCGTGGTGCCAGTGGCACGTGAGGATCCCGTCGGCGACGGTGCCTCGGTGCAGCGGAAAGCCCATGTGCGGGCAGCGGTTGTCGACCGCATACACGGCCTCGTCCTCCGAGAAGAGGCAGATGGTATGCCCGTTGAGGTTGACGACGAGCCGGCCGGTGGCTCGCAGGTCTGAGAGCGATGCCGCTCGAGCGAGGTCGCGCACCTCGGTGACTGCCATGTCTCCTCCCTCGTGGATGGCGCGGGACATGAACCGCCATCCAGAGCGTAGAACCTCAAGCAAGGTTCAAGTCAAGGGCGGTTTCGCGATGGGCCTAGAACCCGTAACGCTCCTCCTTGAAGGGATCGGCGTCGTTGTGGTACCCGTATCGCTCCCAGAAGCCAGGGTGGTCGGCCGCGGTGAGCTCGATCGCCCGCAACCACTTCGCGCTCTTCCAGAAGTACTTGCCCGGAATCACGAGGCGAAGCGGGGCACCGTGCTCGGGCGTGAGAGGGGCGCCGTCCGCGTGCGTCGCGAGGAGCGCCAGAGGATCTCGCAGGAACCGGATCGGAACGTTCGAGGTGTATCCCTGCTCCGCCTGGGCGACGACATACCGCGCGGACGGCCGCGGGTGAACGAGCTCCTCGAGCGCGTTCCAGTGAATTCCCTCGAAGGTGACGTCGAAGCGACTCCAGCGAGTGACGCAATGGATGTCCCCCGTGACCTCCGTCCTGGCGAGGCGATTGAACTCCTCCCAGGAGAGCGTGATCGGGTTCTCGACCTCCCCTCGCACGGCGAAATCCCAGGTCGCCAGGTCCGTCGCCGGCACCGAACCGGCATGAAGGACCGGCCATTTCTCGGTCAGGTACTGGCCTGGCGGAAGCCGGGCGGGGTCATACCCGGCCTCGATCACCTTCCGCTCCGCTCTGCCCCGGAACATGCTCCGTACACTATTTGGCGCAAGGCCGGAATCCGCTCGCGCGAATCCCGGTCGCGCAGGAATCCCTAGAGGCGGCCGCTTCGCGGCCGCGGGCGCTTCTCGAACAGATCAAGGGAGACTTTCGTGCCGGGGACGGCGTTACGAGTAGCTCGGAGACCGCGCGGATTCGTCGGTGTTCGAGGGCCTGAGGCGGAGGCATATCTGCAGCGCATGGTCTCGAACGACATCGAGGCTCTCGCGCCTGGCGACTCTTGCGACGCACTGCTTCTCACCCCGAAGGGGCGCGTGATCGCGCCGATGACGGTTTGGAGGCGCGGAGAGGACGATTACTTGCTTCTCACCGAGACCGATCTCGCTGCGCGGCTGCGGGACACGCTGCTGCGGAGTCGTTTCGCGACGAAGGTTGAGATTGCGCTGGAAACGCACGTGTCGACGCTCGTGCTCGGGCGAGAGGCTCCGCCGGGAGCCGTCGTGAACCGCGACTACGGCCTCTCGGCATACGAGCTCGTGGACGACGAGCCGCCGAACTGGAGGGAGATCGACGAGCACGAGCTCGAGCGTCTGCGCATTCGGGCCCGTACGCCCCGCCACGGGCGCGAGCTCGACGGTCGCGAGCTACCGGCGGAAGCGGGGCTCGACGAACGCTCGATCAGCTTCACGAAGGGGTGCTACCCGGGGCAGGAGCCTGTCGCGCGGCTTCACTACCGCGGCCGGACGAACCGTTCGCTACGTGTGCTCGCAGTGGACGGGAAGGAGATCCCGGAGGCTGATGCAGAGCTCACGCTCGGCGGGAAGGTGGTCGGCCGCGTCACGAGCTCAGTGCCCGATCCGGAGGTCGGAGTTCTCGCTCTCGCGTACGTTCGCAACGAGGTGCCACCCGACGCGGAGCTCGAGCTCGAGGGACGCGTCGTCACCCAGCTACGGCTTGAAGGCGAATGACCGTCGCGGCCGCCTTCAGGGAACTGTCGCGCGACCGGAATCCGCACTGAAGCGATTCCGGTCTTGCGCGCCAGTACACTTGCCTTCCGCGCGCCCGTAGCTCAGGGGATAGAGCGCTGCCCTGCGGAGGCAGAGGTCGCATGTTCGAATCATGCCGGGCGCACCTCGCGTACCCGAGCGCTAGGCGGGTGCAGGTAGGAGCCCTGCGATTCGCACCGAAACGCGGGACGTGGCTGTCGTACCCGAGGGTCTGACACTCGAACGAAACCGCGACCTGGGGGGACGGGAGCGAGACCCGTGGACACGCCGGGTCCTGGTCCTGCTGCTGTCCCTTTTCCTGATCCTCGGCCTCGCGAACGCCTTCGGTCAGCGCCCGGACACGGCAGCCGGATCGACGACGACGGTGGATTTCGACGTGTATTCGCCGACGCGCGTTCGGAGCGGTCTCTACTTCATGAGCCGCTTCACGATCCGCGCGAAGCGGGAGATCGAGAATGCGACGCTGGTCCTCGATCCAGGCTGGCTCGAGGGCATGACGTTGAACACGCTCGAGCCGACTCCCGTCGGCGAGGCGAACCGTGACGGCGAGCTCGTCTTCGAGCTAGGACGTGTTCCCGCCGGGACGAAGCACGTCTTCTTCCTTCATTTCCAGGTGAACCCGACGAACGTGGGCCGGCGATCGCAGGACGTCGACCTGCTCGACGGCGAAACGCTCCTCGTCCACCTCGATCGCACGATCACGATCTACGCCTGAGATGGATCTCGTCCTTCGTGCCGCCGTCGCGTTCCTCTTCGTCCTGTTCTTGACGCGCGTCATCGGGAGGCGCGAGCTGTCGTCGCTCCAGCCCTTCGACCTGATCATGCTCGTGATGATCGGCGATCTCGTTCAGCAGGGCGTGACCCAGAACGACTTCTCGCTCACGGGCATGCTCCTTGCCGGAGGGACGATCGGCGTGCTCACGGTCCTCGTCTCGTATGCGGGTTGGAAGTTCCCGTTCCTGCGCCCGGCCCTCGAGGGCGAGCCGATCATCGTCGTCCAGGATGGCAAGCCCCTTCTGCGCAACCTCGCCCGCAACCGGATCACCGTCGAGGAAGTGCATGCTTCCGCGCGACAGGAGGGGATCGCTTCGCTGGCCGACGTCGAGTGGGCCGTGCTCGAGACGAGCGGTCAGATCACGTTCATCAAGCGCTGACGCCGGCGCCGCCGGAGGTACGAGAACGTGCCGTCAGACCGACGGGATGCCTGCCCCCGCGATCGGAACACCGGCGAGTCGCGCGCTGACCACTTCTTCGGCCGCCTCCGCGCTGGGCTCGTGGCTCGTGACGGCAGCGAGAAAGTCCTCTCGATCGAGCGCGTAGAGGACGACAGGCGTCTTGGCTGTGACAGTCGCGGTACGCGGAATGTCGCGGATGAGCGCGATCTCTCCGAAGTAGCCTCCTGCCTCGAGCTCGGAGATCAGCTTGCCGGCTTCGGTGACCTCGACCTCCCCTTCCGCGACGATGTAGAAGCGGTCGCCGGCGTCGCCTTCGCGGACGATGACAGTTCCGGGATCGAGACGGAGCGGAACGAGTCGTCCGGCCAGGTGCTCGAGTGTCATCCCGGGCAAGGGGGCGAAGATCGGGACCGACGCGAGGACCCTGAGCTCCTCGTCCTGGGGGGCGACTGCCGCGGCGTCGATCTTGGCCACCTTCGGCCAGAGCAGGAGCACCAGCACGACCAGCGCGGCGCCGGTGACGATCAACGCCCCCTCGAGACCCAGCCACCCGATCAGCACGGGCGCAGCGATCGCCCCGATCCCCACTGCGGCGAACCAGAGCATCTGAATGACACCGAATGCGCGGGCGAGGATGTGGTCCGGTACGGCCCTCTGGACGAGCGTGAACGTCGCGACGTCGACGAGCGAGTTCCCGAATCCGACGAGAGCGAGCAGGATCAGGGCGGCAACGACGGTCGGCCAGATTCCGAGCAGGATCAGTGGAGCACCCCAGAGGACGACTCCGAGCACGAAGGCAGGGCTGAGGCGCCGAGCTCCGGTGAGCGAGAGGGCGAACACGCCGCCGACGATCGCTCCCGCGCCGAGCGCCGAGTTGAGGTAACCGACCCCGGCATCGCCGAGATCGAGAAGATCGATCGCCGCGGGGACCGTGTACACGGCCAGAGCGCCGGCGACGAAGGTCTGCGCGGTGAAGAGCCCGATGAGAAGGCGGAGCGAGGGTTCGCCGGCGATGGTGCGGAACCCCATGAGCACCTCTGACGCGATGGTCGAAGCCTCGGTCTCCAGTACCCGACGCGGCCGCGACTCGGGGAGCCGGATGACGAAGTATGCGGAGAGCACGACGAGCCCCACGTTGACGAGGAAGACCGTGCCGATGCTCGTCACTCCGAGCAGGAGCCCCGCGAGTGCCGGCCCGATGAACACTGCGAGGCTCTCGATCGTGCTCGCCACTGCATTCGCAGCCGTGAGCTCACGAGGGGACTGTGCGAGCCCGGGTGTCATGGCTGCCTGCGCGGGTCTGAAGGGGGTGGTCGCGATGGCCGCCGCGATCGCGAGGGCGTAGACGACCGCGGAGCTGGCGTCGAGGAAGACGGCCATCGCTGCCAGGCCGATCAGCACTGCGCGGGAGAGCAGCGAGCCGAGCAGGACGAGCTCGCGTCGGTAGCGGTCCGCCAGCAGGCCGGTGAAGGGGGCGATGAGCGCCGCCGGCACGAGCCGGAGAAGGAAGATCAGCCCGACCGCCGCCTCCCCGCCGACCTCGTAGGCGTACACCGAGACCGCCACGAGATACGCCCACTGGCCGATGATCGACGCAGTCCACGCGAGCTCGAGGCGCCGGAGGCTCTCGTTCTGGACGACGTCACGGAATGCGGCCCCCGACTCCGCGATCCGTCTCCTCACGGCTTCCACTGGGCAGGGAGCATCTCAGCCGGACTTGCGGAAGTGAAGGGTTGTGGGAAGATTCTCGCTGGCACTCGCGTCTAGTTGACTGGAACCTCGGTCAAACGTGCAAAGAAGGAGGAGGACATGCCGGACGAAGAGATCCGCCCCGACGAGGAGCCGGAGGTCGAGGGCCACGGTGTGGCCGGCGGCGTAGCGGGCCGGAAGGACAAGGAGGAGGGCGTCGCAGGAGGGGTCGCGGGGGCTCGTGAGGACGAGGACTCCGACGACGTCGAGGCGCACATGTTCGGAGAAGGAGGCGTGTCGCCAGGAGGCGTCAGCCCAGGAGGCGTCAGCCCAGGGGGCGTCAGCCCAGGTTAACCGCGCAGATCCAGGCTTTCGAGGCCCGGGCGGGATGTGCAGCCGTCCGGGCCTCTCTGCGTCCGCAGGCGAGTGTCAGCTCGGTGCGCCGAGCGTCGCCGCGAGCTCGCGGAGGAGCCGGAGGCCCGCGGGGCGCCTCTCCTCCTCGAGTGCGTCGACGGCCGCTGCCAGCCGGGCAACGACTCCGAGCTCGTCGTCGTCCGAGTCGAGTAGGCGCTCCGCCCGGCGGGAGCGGAGGAGAAGGTCGACGGCGATCGCCGCCTGATTCGCGAAGAGCCCGAGCAGCTCCATCTCCTGGAGGCTGAAGTGCGAGCGCTCCGGTCGATCGAGTACCTCGAGCACCCCGAGCGCTCTCTCCTCGTGTAGGAGTGGGGCGGCCATCAGGCCGCTCGGCACATAGCCGGTGCCCTCTGCCACGTCGCTCGCGAATCGGGGGTCCTGTTTCACGTCCTCGATGACGAGGGGAGTTCGCGTCACCAGCACCCAGCCGGCGATGCCCTTCCCGGCGGGGAAGCGCGTCCCGAGCAGCTCGTCCTCTCCTTCGCCGACGACCGCCTCGAACACGAGCTCCTCCGTCTCCTCGTCGAGGAGGAGGATCGAGGAGGCCTTCGCCCCGAAGATCGAGCGCGCGACCTCGACGATCGCGCTCAGGAGCGCTCGGAACGAATCCTCCGACCCGACCACGCCCGCGGCGACGGCCGCCCGTAGCTCCGGTTTGTCCGTCATGTCCCACCCCCCACGTTCGTCGCGATGAGGTACAGCACGCTCTTCAGCTGAAACGGGGTCAGGTCGGGATGCTTCGCGAGGATGAGCGCGCAGATCCCGGTCAGGTGCGGTGTCGCGAAGCTGTTCCCGGAGACGGTGACCTCGCGTCCCTCGAGCCAGGCGACGTCAACGCTCACGCCTCGCCCGAAGAACTCGACGGGCGGAGTCGGGTTGTAGAAGAACGTGAACGGGTCGGGCTCCTCGTGGCTTCCGACCGAGATCACCGAGGAGAACTTCCACGGGTAGCTCTCGACCGGCATGTTGTGAGCCGAGGCGACGAGGACGGTACGGCGGAAGTACGCGCTGTCGGCGAGCTCGTGCAGGACGCCTGCGAACGGCTTCTTCGTCGTCGACAGGCTCATGTTGATTACGTCGAAGCCTTGCTCCACCGCGTACCGCAAGCCGGCCAGCAGGACGGCACCGCTCCCCGTGAACTTCGAGCCCAGGACCCGCACGCTCGAGAGGCCGCACTCCGGTGCGAGCGAGCGGACGATGCCTGCGCAGGCGGTCCCGTGCCCGCTGAGGTCGCCCTCCGTGTCTTCGGCGACGACGACCTCCTCGTTGTCGCCGAGCGAGATCGCCACGGCACTGTCGAGAGCACCGACGCGAGGATGGCCAGCCTCGACGCCGGAATCGAGGATGCAGACGCGGACACCCTTTCCGGTGGAGCCTGCGAATGCCCACTCTCGCGTGACCCGGTCCGGCCAGCGCATGGGAAGGGAGATGCGTTCGACCGCGTCCCTCGGCAGGCTCCAGGCAGGTAGCGGCTCCTCGCCTGCACCCTTATGTCCCGCCACGTCCTCCACGGCGAGGATGCTACGACCCAGAGGCTAGTACTCGGCCAGTCGTTTGCGTAGCTCGTCGACGGCGAGGGGGGCCGGCTCGTAGCCTGCGAGGTCGAGCGCCGCCTCGAGGTCGGCGATGAGCGCCCTCCGGAACTCGAGGTCGGCCTCAGCGCGCGCCACAATGTCGTCGATCGAGCGGCGAGCAGCCGGCAGCTCCTGTGCGGCGCGAACCCACCCCTCCGGAGCCGGTGGCAGGAGGCGCAAGAGCTCGCCGAGGCGCTCTTCGTCGTACGAGGCGGTCATCTACTCCCTAGACCCCGCGGAGGGCTCGTTTCTTCCCTCAAATAGTGCGCAGGAGTGGAATCTGCGAGTGCAGATTCCACTCGCGCGAACATCCTAAAGCGGCCGCTTCGCGGCCGGGGCACCGCTATTTGGCATCGGCCTCTAGCTGCTCTCGTAGCTTGCGCAGGCAGCGTGCGATACGGCTCGCGATCGTTCCGGCAGGGAGATCGAGCTCGGATCCGATCGTGCGGTAGCTTTGGTCGCGGGAGAAGAACCGGTCGAGGATCTCCTGGCAGGCCTCCGGAAGCGTCGTCATCGCTTCGCGGACGGTGAAGGCCTCGTCGATCTCGTCCTCGTCCACGCCCGCCTCCTCCTCGGGGATTTCGGCTGCCGGCTGCTCCCTGGCACCGCTCGAGAGCGTGTCGAGGCAGAGCCGCCGCGTGAGCTGCGCGATCCAGGGCCGCAGAGCTGCGTCGTCACGCAGCGTGTCGAGCCGCGTGAAGACGCGCGTGAACACCTCCTGGAAGACGTCCTCCGCGTCCTCCTCGCCGAGACGGAACCCCTTCACCGACACCGCGTAGACGTACCGGGAGAAACGATCGACGAGCTCCTCCCACGCGCCGGAGTCTCCCGCCCGGCAGCGCCCGACGAGCTCCGCGTCCGTCAGCCTCGAGAGCTGGCTCACACGTTCGCTCACCGACCGGCCGCGAGCAGGCGCGCCGTCGCGTCGGAAGCCTCGTCCATGCTCGCGAGGGCGCGCGCGAGGCGCTGGTCTCCCTCGCGAACTCCGAGATTGACCTGCACCAGGTGGGCCGCGGCGCGGGCGCCTCCCGCGGCGAGAGCCGCGGCCGCCACGGCGTCGGCGCGGTAGGCGCCGTCGCAGTGCTCGGCGGCGACGGCGGCCAGCAGCGCCGCATCCGCGCCCAGCTCCGCGATTCGAAGCGGGACCGCGGCCGCGCGTTCGAGCCGTTGCTCGAGCTCGAAGTCTCGCCGCGCGCTTCCTTCCTCACGGCCTCCGGCCGCCCGCAAGGCTGCCACGGCATCCACCCACGCGTCTGCATCCGCGCGTGCCAGAGGCGCTGCGCGCTCCTGGATCGCGTGGGCCTGCGCGGCGATCCCCGCTGCGCCCGGCCACGAGTCGCGCGAGCATCGCGCGACCATCGCGACGAGCGCCGCGGCGCACGCGACGGCGAGCGCAGCGGCCGAGCCGCTTCCGGGCGCTCCTTCGGCACCGAGTCGGTCGAGGAAGTCGTCGAGCCGCAGTTCCAGGTAGTTCTCGGTCTCCAGGGCAGGACGAGTCTACGACGACACAGGGGGGCTTCCTAGACTTCGGCCGTGCCGCTCTACCTGACCGAATCGGAGGTCGCGTCGCTCGTCGAGCCGCTCGACGCCGTCGAGGCGATCGAGGCGTGCTTGCTGCGGATCGCTCGAAGCGAGGTCGAGATCGCTCCGAGACGTCGGCTTCGGCTCCGTGACGGATCGCTCGCCGACATGGCCGCGAGCGACCTCGAGCTCGGCCTCGCGGGTGGGAAGCTCTACTGCGCCACTCCGGAGGGCGCCGAGTTCGTCGTCTGCCTCTTCGATGTGGAGACTGCGGTGCTCGTCGCCGTGATCGAGGCGGACGAGCTCGGCCGCCTGCGCACCGGCGCAGCCAGTGCCGTCGCGGCTCGACACCTCGCCCGGAACGGAGCGCGGTCGCTGGGCGTGATCGGCTGTGGGCACCAAGCGGAGACGCAGGTCACCTGCATCCGGGCTGCCGCGCCGTCGATCGAGCGCGTCGTCGCCTACTGCAGGACGTCCGAGCGGCTGGCCTCCTTCTGCGAGCGCGTTGGCGCCGAGCCCGCCGAGAGCCACCGGGACGCGGCGATTCAGGATGTCGTCGTCACGATCACCGGCTCCCGCGATCCGGTTCTCCGTGGGGAGTGGCTTGCTCCCGGCACGCTCGTGATCGCCGCCGGTGCGAACGTCGCGAGCCGCCGCGAGCTCGACAACGCCGTGCTCGAGCGCGCGACGTTCGTGTGCTGCGACTGGCTCGAGCAGGCGCGGCTGGAATCGGGTGACCTCATCGAGCCGGTCCAAGCCGGCGTGCTCGACTGGCTGGAGGTGCACGAGCTCCACGAGGTCGTCTCGGGCGAGATCGCCGGGCGGCAGTCCGACCAGGACGTCGTGCTCTTCAAGTCGAACGGGATCGCGGCCTGGGACGTGGCGCTCGGCGCGGAAGTGCTCGCCCGCGCACGGAAGCGGGGCGTCGGAACCGCTCTGTAGGCGCCCGCCTACGGGGTCGAGATCGAGGTCTTCGCGGACTCGAGCACGTCGCTCGAGATGGCTCCGACGAGCTCGGGGCGATCGAGCAGGCGCTTCTGCTGCTCGGGCGAGAGGCGATTCTGAACGTACCGGTCCTGCAGGACCTCATCGAGAGGGCGCCCTCGGTCGTGCTCTCTGATCACGTACCTCGCGACGTGCTCCTCGGCCGAGCTCCGTGAGAAAAGGAACGAAAAGAGGTTCTTGAACGCGGACACGAGACGCGATTGTATCCCGGGTGCATGAAGCGGACCTCGCGTGAGGGCCGATACGCCGAGCGCACGCTCGCGGGCGTGGACGACGTGGGCCAGGAGGAGCGGATCGTCCTCTGGATCGACCGGCGACCCGGAGCGGTCTGGGTCGTCGGCCGAGCCGTCAACCCGCATCTGCGGGAGTCGAACGAGCCCCGCTCGGAGGACGTGATCTTCGAAGGCTACGAGCTCGAGGACGCGCTCCAACGGGCGAACGAAGCACTCGAAGACGACGTGAGCGTGCTCGAGGATGACGGCCGCGAGGCGGACGCGCGGCCCTTCACTCGCAAGGAGGTTCTGCCACTCCTCGAGCGCTGGTTCTTCAACCGTTGACGGTGGTTGTCGACCGGCCGGACCCCAGGCCGGTGCTAGGGTCACGCGCCTCGTGCGGATCCGCGTGGGATACAGCCCGGACCCAGACGACGCGTTCATGTTCTGGGCCCTCACGACCGACCTCGTGGACACGCGGGGTCACGAGTTCGAGCACGTCCTCGCCGACATCGAGACGCTGAACCAGTGGGCCCGCGCGGGCCGGCTCGAGGTGACCGCGCTCTCGCTTGCCGCATACCCGTTCGTGCAGGAGGACTACGTGCTCCTGCCGCATGGCGCCAGCATCGGCTCGGGGTACGGGCCGATCGTCGTCGCGCGGCGAGCCCTGACGCGGGAAGAGCTTTCGGCCACCGAGATCGTCGTGCCCGGCACGATGACGACGTCCTTCCTCGTGCTCCGTCTCGTCCTCGAAGGTTTCCCGTTTCGGGAGCTCGCGTTCGATCGGATCCCGGAGGAGGTTGCGTCGGGCCGCACCGACGCGGGGCTCCTGATCCACGAGGGACAGCTGCTCTTCGAGGACTACGGCCTCGTGAAGGTGCTCGATCTCGGGGAGTGGTGGCTTCTCGAAACAGGTCTCCCCCTGCCGCTGGGAGTGACCGTCGCTCGCCGAGATCTCGGACGCGAGGTCCTGGGTGAGGTCTCCGATGTGCTGCGCGCAGCGATCCAGTGTGGGCTCGACAACAGGGCGGAGGCGCTCGAATACGCGATTCAATTCGGGCGCGGCATCGACGCAGCGGTCGCCGACCGTTTCGTCTCGATGTACGTGAACGAGCTGACCCAGGACTACGGCGACGAAGGCCGGAAAGCGGTGACCGAGCTCCTGCGCCGAGGCGAGCAGCTCGGCGCGTTTCCGGCGCCCGTCCAGATCGACTTCGTCAGCTAACGTCCCTGCGGCTGCGAAGCGGCCGCTTTGATGTCGTGCGAGCGCAATCTGCACTCGCGGATTCCGCTCTTCGCGCACAATTGGAGCGTGACTCGGGCGGTTGTCCTGTCCGCTGTGAGAACGCCTATCGGGCGCTACGGGGGCGCGCTGTCGCACGTCCGGCCAGACGATCTGGCCGCCGTTGCGATCTCCGCGGCCGTCGAGCGGGCAGGGGTCGAGCCCGGGTCGGTCGACGACGTGTACGTCGGTTGCGCGAACCAGGCGGGCGAGGACAACCGCAACGTCGCGCGTATGGCCGTCCTGCTCGCCGGGCTGCCCGACTCCGTCGCGGGCGTCACGGTCAACAGGCTCTGCGCCTCGGGGCTCTCGGCAGTCGTCTCGGCGAGCCATGCCGTCATCGCCGGCGACGCAGAGATCGCCGTCGCCGGAGGCGTGGAGTCGATGAGCCGCGCGCCGCTTGTCCTGGCCAAGTCCGAGACGCCCTATCAGCGCGGAAACCAGACGGTGTGGGACTCGACGCTCGGCTGGCGCTTCCCGAACCCGCGGCACGAGGCGATGTTTCCGCTCGAGTCGATGGGCGAGACGGGCGAGAACGTGGCCCAGCGGTGGGGGGTCTCGCGCGAGGACCAGGACGCGTTCGCCCTGCGTTCCCAGGAGCGCTGGACGGCGGCGCACGCGGCAGGGCGGTTCGCGGAAGAGATCGTCCCGGTCGATGACGTGGGGATCGACGAGCACCCTCGCCCGGACACGAACGCGCGCGCTCTCGCCGGTCTCCGACCCGCGTTCAGGGAGAACGGCACCGTTACCGCGGGGAACGCCAGCGGGATCAACGACGGTGCCGCGGCGCTCGTGATCGCGAGCGAACAGAAGGCGAAAGAGCTGGGCATCGAGCCGCTCGGAGTCTTCGTCGGCTCTGCTGTGGCAGGCGTTGATCCGCGCGTGATGGGGATCGGGCCGATACCCGCTGTGCGCAAGCTTCTGGCCCGGGCCGGCATCGACGCGGGCGAGCTCGATCTTGTCGAGCTGAACGAGGCGTTCGCCTCGCAGAGCCTGGCCGTGATCCGCGAGCTCGGGCTGGACGAGGAGCGCGTCAACGTCAACGGCGGCGCGATCGCGCTCGGGCACCCACTCGGGATGAGCGGGGCCCGGCTCGTCGTCTCGCTCCTGCACGAGCTCGGGCGGCGAAGCGGGCGCTACGGGCTCGCGACGCTCTGCGTCGGCGTCGGCCAGGGCCAGGCCGCGCTCTTCGAGCGCTAGCCGTAGGCTCAGATGCGGCGCCGCACGGTGTCCGCGATGCTCTCAAGCGCGTCCACCACCTCGTCCAGAGGCGCACGCGTGTCGATCTCAGCCGTCGCACCCGCGCGCAGCAGCGGCTCAACCTTCGCCAAGTCAGACAGGATCCGATCCCGCTCGGCATCGCGCTTGCCGAACTCGTTCGACTCTCGACCAGCCACACGCTCGAGGATCACATCCGCAGGAGCCCTCAGCAGCACAACGGCGTCGAAGCGCGGATAGAACTTTCCCTGGTTCGAAACACAGCCGGAGATGAACAACACTCCGTCGTCGTACCCGTCGAGCAGCGCTTCGATCCGATCCTCCCGCCACAGCTGCTCCCAACCGCCCGCGTCAGACCACGTCACTTCCTCGGAATACCCGCCGTAGTCGGTGTCCACGACCCGATGTCCTCTGCGCGCTAGCTCGGCGAGAACCGCCGACTTGCCGGTCCCAGACATCCCGGTCACCAGCACCACGGCCACGACACCACCGTAGCGTGATGCAGTGAGCAGCAAACCCCGGACGACGTCAGCCAGCTGCTCGACCGGATCCCGCCCTCACGACGACGCCGCCCGGCCGCGCAGCCCGCGAAACTCGCTACTCGCCGACCGCGGCTACAACCACGGCAGCTCACCTGCTCGCTCGCTGATCTGCTGGCGCAGGCGGGGAGATTCCATTCAGTTAGGACCTCTTAGGTGGCGAAGACCCGCTTGCGGCGGGCCCGCACCCAGACGGTCTGACCGCGCCAGAGGTCGAGCTCGTCGAAACGCTCACGCGTGATCAGCGCGACTAGCTCTGCCCCGGAGGTGTCGTGCAGCTCGACCTTCGCATCGCGGCCGAGGACCGTCATTCTCACGATCATCGCCTCCGAGGACCCTTCCGCTGGTTCCTGCAGCAGTTCCACGTCACGTGGCCGCACCAGCACGCCTCCGATGTCGCTCGCGTCGCCGACGAACCGCATGATGAACTCGTTCGCCGGGCGGTCGTACAGGTCTCGCGGCGTTCCGACCTGCTCGAGATGCCCATGGTTCATCACGGCGATCTGGTCGGCGACCTCCATCGCTTCCTCCTGATCGTGCGTCACGAAGAGCGTGGTCACATGGACGACGTCGTGCAAGCGCGTCAACCATTCGCGAAGCTCTGCCCGCACGCGGGCGTCGAGTGCGCCGAAGGGCTCGTCGAGGAGCAGCACCTCGGGCTCCGGCGCGAGGGCGCGCGCGAGTCCCATCCGTTGTCGCTGGCCTCCGGAGAGCTGAGCCGGATACCGACCGCCGAGACCGTCGAGCTGTACGAGGGCGAGGAGCTCTTCCACGCGGTTCCGAATCTCCGCTCGCGGCCGCTTTCGCACCTTCAGGCCGAACGCGATGTTGTCGAACACGGTCATGTGCTTGAACGCGGCGTAGTGCTGGAAGACGAAACCCACGTGGCGCTTCTGCGGAGGTAGTGCGGTCACGTCCTTCTCCGAGATCACGACCTCTCCCGTGTCCGGGCCCTCGAGGCCTGCGATGATCCGAAGCAGCGTTGACTTGCCCGAGCCGCTGGGACCGAGGAGTGCGGTCAGGGATCCACTCTGGACGTCCAGGGAGACGTCGTTGACGGCGGCGAACTCACCGAAGCGCTTGGAGATGTTGCGGACGAGAATGGACATGTCTAGTGGCCGGTAGCCTCTCTTGGTCGTATGACGGTCATGGCGACGAGCACAAGTATCGCCACGAGAGCGAGGACGATCGAGATCGCATAGGCACCGGCTAGATCGAAGCTCTCGTACCGCTCCTGGACACGAAGCGTTGCGGTCTCGGTCTCACCCTGCAGACGTCCTGAGACGACCGCGACGGCTCCGTACTCGCCCAGACAGCGAGCTGTCGTGAGGATGACTCCGTAGATCACGGCCCAGCGAATCGACGGCAGCGTGATCCGCCAGAACGTCTGCCAGCCGGTGGCTCCGAGCGTGCGCGCAGCCTGCTCCTGCTCGTCGCCGATCTCCTGGAGGGTCGGCACGACCTCCCGCGCGACGAACGGGATCGAGACGAAGATCGTGGCGATCACCATGGCGGGTAGAGCGAACAACACGTCGATGCCATGGTCGGACAGCCAGCCGCCGAACCAGCCTTCGCGTCCGTAGAGCAGGAACAACGAGAGGCCGACGACAACCGGCGAGAGAGCGAGCGGCAGGTCGATGAAGGCGTTCAGCACGCTCTTTCCCGGGAACTTCCGGCGCACGATTGCCAGGGCGGCCACGATCCCGAACGCGGTGTTCACCGGCACTGCGATCGCGGTGATGATGAGGGTCAGCTTGAACGCATGAATCGTCTCCGGCGTCGTGAGCGCGTCCCACGCAGGCCTGAAGCCGTCCTCGAACGTGCGCCAGAAGACGATCGACAGAGGGCCGACCAGGATCACCGCCAGGTATCCGAGTGCGACGAGACGGAGACCGACCCTACGCACGATCGTGCCTCGTCGCGTAGTGGCGGACGGCCCCGATGGAAAGAAGGGTCAGGAACGAGATCACGAGCAGCACGACCGAGACGGCAGCCGCCGACGCCGAGTCGCCGCTCTCGATGCGCCCGAAGATGTACACGGACGAGACCTCGGTCTGAAACGGGATGTTCCCGGTGATGATCACGAGCGAGCCGAACTCGCCCACGGCCTTGGCGAACGCGAGAGCGATCCCGGATAGGAGTCCCGGCATCAGATTCGGGAGGATGATCCGGCGAAACGTGGTCGTCTGCGAGGCGCCGAGTGTGCGAGCCGCTTGCTCGAGCTCGGGATCGAGCTCGTGTAGGACGGGCTGGACCGTCCGAACGACGAACGGCAGCGTCACGAACATCATGGCGAGCACGATGGCCGTCTTCGTGAAAGCGACGTTGATGCCGACGGGAGAGGTCGGCCCGTAGAGCGCGAGGAGTGTCAGCCCGGCAACGATCGTCGGCAGTGCGAAGGGAAGGTCGATGAGTGCGTTCACGAATGCCTTCCCTCGGAAGTCGTCCCGGACGAGAACCCAGGCGGTGATCGTGCCGAGCACCGCGTTGAGAAGGGACACGCCGAAGGACGCCGCGAGCGTCAGCTTGAGGGCTGCGACCGCCTCCGGGCTCGAGACGGCGTCCCAGAAAGTACGCGTCCCTTCACTCGACGCTTCCCAGACGAGCGCCGCGATCGGGAGCGCGACCATCACCGACAGGAACGTCGTCACAATGCCGAGGGACAGGGCCGTTCCGGCCCTGTCCCTCGAGACGCGTGTCCGCTGGCGGTCGGTCGCGGCGATGCTAGCCGGTGACGCCACCGACCTGACGCTCGATCCGAGCCATGATGCCGCTCTTCGGGTCGAAGAAGCGCTTCTGGACCTTCTCCCAGCCGCCGAGGCCGAGCTGGTCGATGGTGAACTCGCCGGGCCGGACCGGGAACTTCTTCCGGTTCTTCTCGAGCACGCTCTTCACGACAGGGCGATAGCCGTTGTCGGCGAAGACCTGCTGCGAGGCCGGCGTCCTCAGGAAGCGGAGGAACTGGTTGGCCTTCTCCTTGTTCTCGCTGCCCTTCGTGACCGCGATCGGGTTCTCGATCAGGATCGTCGCCTTCGGGATGACGTAGGGGATGTTCTGGCCCTTGAGGTTCGCGAAGATCGCCTCGTTCTCGTAGCCGAGGAGGACGTCGCCCTTCCCGCTCACGAACGTGTTGAGCGAGTCGCGGGCGCTCTTGTCCTGGACGACGACGTTGCGGAACAGCTTCAGGAGATTGTCCTGCGCCTGCTTGTCGGACTTGCCGGCCTTCCGCCAGGCCCCGTAAGCGGCCATGACGTTCCAGCGGGCGCCGCCCGAGGTGAAGGGGTTTGGCGTGACGACGTCGACGTCCGGCCGGAGCAGATCGTTCCAGCTCTTGATCTTCTTCGGATTGCCGTCGCGCACCATGAACACGACGAGCGAGTCCGTGACCATTCCCTTGAACGACTGCTTCTTCCAGTTCGCGTCGACGAGGCCGGCCTTGACGAGCTCGTCCACGTCCGGCGCGAGGGACAGCGCCACGATGTCGGCCTTCAGCCCCGCCTTGACCGCGCGCGCCTGCTCGCCCGACGACCCGTACGACTGCGTGAAGGAGACCCCGTCACCTTCCGGTGCCTTCCCGAAGTTCGAGGTGAGCTTGGCGTACGCCTCACGCGGCGTGGAGTAGGCGACGAGGCTCAGCCTCGTGTCGGCGCTGCTCCCTGCCGTACCGGGCGCCCCGGTTGCGTTGGCCGCGAGAGCCGTCGCGAGGACCGCGAGCCCGAGCATCGTGGCGAGGATAGGACGGCGCATAGACTCCCCCTTGAATCAGTGTTACCTTGGGCTTGTATTGTTGACAAAACTCGTCAACATAAACTGTAGGAGTCACAAGGTATTGAATGCGCGGAGAAGTGTCAAGAGGAACAGAGCTCAGGAGGGTCGAAAATGTGGGTATCACGACGAACTGACTACGCGACGCGGGCGCTACTCGTGCTGTCGCTCGAAGGAGGCGGCCCACTGAAGCTCGAAGAGCTCGCGTCCAGGACCGCTGTGCCACAGTCGGTGCTCGAGCAGGTGATGCCAGCGTTGCGGACGGCAGGCATCGTGCGCTCCGAGCGAGGCCCGACGGGCGGCTATCGACTGAACAAGCCCGCAGAGGAGATCACGCTCGAGCGCGTCGTCCGGCTCTTTCAGGGGCAGCTCGCGCCCATCGGCTGCGCTACGCGGCACAACCCGGAGCCGTGCCCCATGACGGTCGGATGCACGTTGCGGGACGTCTGGGAGGAGATCCGTGATGCCACGATCTCGCTCCTCGGTGGAGTGACCTTCGCCGATCTCGCAGCCCGAGCGGGCGGGCCGTGGACGAACCCGGAGCTGCTCACAGTCGAGGTCGCTGGGTAGCAGCCGCTAGATTCCGGGCGATGGCCGTCGCGACCGACCGAGAGTACGGGCTCTTCATCGGCGGCGAGCTGACGGAGCCGGCCTCGGGCGAGCTGCGCGAGCTCACCGAGCCGGCGACAGGAGAGCCGCTCGCACGTGCCGCGATGGCCGGCGAGGCCGACGTCGACCGCGCAGTCGAGGCGGCCCGAACGGCCCTCGCCGGCGACTGGGGGAAGACGCCCGGCACCGAGCGCGCTCGGCTCCTGCACGCGCTCGCCGATGCCATCGTCGCCAATCGCGCCGAGCTCGCCGAGCTCGAGGCGCGGAACGTCGGCAAGGCGATTGCCTCGGTCAAGGCGGAGCTCCACCAGGCAATCGAGAACTTTCGCTACTACGGCTCGGCGATCGCGTCGATCGGCGGGCGCTCGAACCCGATCGGCGGCTCGCTTCTGTTCTATTCGCTGAAGGAGCCGGTGGGCGTCGCGGGACAGATCGTCCCCTGGAACTACCCGCTGATGATGACGACCTGGAAGCTCGCGCCCGCGCTAGCGGCGGGGTGCTCCGTGGTCTTGAAGCCCGACCCGCAGACGCCTCTGACGGCGATCCGGCTCGCCGAGCTCGCCGGCGAAGTCGGCTACCCCGCGGGCGCGATCAACGTGATCCCTGGAGACGGCCCGACCACCGGTGCGTATCTCGTTCGGCATCCGGGTGTCGACAAGATCGCCTTCACCGGCTCGACGCGGACGGGCGGCGAGATCATGCGGCTCGCCTCCGAGCCGGTCAAGCGAGTCACGCTCGAGCTCGGCGGGAAGAGCCCGAACGTGGTGTTCGCCGACGCGGACCTCGCGAGCGCGGTTCCGAGCTCGGCCTGGGCGATCTACTACGCGGCTGGTCAGAGCTGCGAGGCTCGCTCGCGCCTCCTCGTCGAGAGCTCTATCTACGACGAGGTCGTCTCGCAGATGGGCGATTTCGCAGGCGCGATCAAGGTCGGTGATCCACTCGACCCCGAAACGCAGATGGGTTCCCTCATCTCCGGCGCGCACCGCGAGCGCGTGCACGGCTTCGTCGAACGCGGCGCCGGCGAAGGAGCCGAGGTCGTGGCCGGCGGTGCTGTTCCCGAGGGCGCCGGCGCTTTCTATCCGCCCACGGTCCTCGCCGCGTCGAACGAGCTCGAGATCGCGCAGGAGGAGGTCTTCGGGCCCGTTGTGACCGTCACTCCGTTCGAGGACGAGAAGGACGCCATCCGCCTCGCGAACGATGTCCGCTATGGGCTCATGGCGACGGTCTGGACGGGCGACCCGGCGCGCGGCCATCGCATCGCTGGCCGCATCAAGTCCGGAACGGTTGGGATCAACATGCCCTACACGGCCTTCCCGGGGATCCCGTTCGGCGGCTACAAGCAGTCGGGCTTCGGACGCGAGCTCGGCCTCGAGACGCTCGAGCTCTACCTGGAGACAAAGAGTGTGATCGTCTCGACCGGGGCTCGGCCGATCAACCCCTTCGGGCTGTAGCCCCGACTCGCTATCGCTGGGCCGTGCTGGCCGCCGGGACGGCCGCGCAGGCGAGCTTCTCCGCGATCGGGATTGGACTTCCGGTTCTCGTTCCGGTGCTTCGCGAGGAGTACGTGCTGTCGCTCGGCGAGATCGGCGTCTTGCTCGCGGCTGAATGGGTGGGCTCGCTCCTCACCCTTCTTCCGTGGGGTCTGGCAGCCGATCGATACGGTGAGCGAGTCGTTCTCGCGCTTGGGGTTTCGGCGTGCGCAGCGTGCCTCGCGGGGGCCGCCGTTGCGCCCGACTTCCCCACGCTTCTCGTTCTCCTCGGCCTCGCGGGAGCGACCGGTGCGAGCGTGAACGCTGCCAGCGGCCGCGCGGTCATGCAGTGGTTCGCAGCCGACGAGCGCGGCCTCGCGCTCGGGATCCGTCAAAGCGCGGTCCCGGTGGGCGGCGTCGTTGCGGCGCTCACGGTGCCGTGGCTCGCCGAGGCCGGCGGGTCGCAGGCGGCGTTCTTCTTCCTTGCCGCGCTTTGCGCTGCCGGCGCCCTCTCGGGAGCACTCGTACTGCGTGGGCGACAGGAGCCCGGCGGTGACGGCATCGAAGTCGCGTCGGTTGCGGCGACCCTTCGCGACGGCCGGTTGTGGCGGCTCTGCCTCGGGAGCAGTGTGTACGTCTACTCGCAGGTGGCGATCATCGGGTTCGGCGTGCTCTTCCTGCACGACGAGCACGGGTTCTCGGAGCGAGAGGCGGCGCTGGTGATCGCCGCGGCTCAGGTCCTCGCGGTGGCGTTCCGTATCGGCGCCGGTCGTTGGTCGGACATCCTCGGCCTGCGCGTCGTGCCGCTCCGTCGAGTCGGGCTTGTGATCGCGGCCATGCTGGGGGTGACCGCGGTCCTGGCGGACGGGCCGCTGTGGCTGCTCGTGCCCGCTCTCGCGCTCGCCGGTGGGCTGTCGATGGCGTGGAACGGACTCGCGTTCACCGCAGCGGCAGAGCTCGGAGGTCGGCGGAGCGGCGCCGCGATCGGCTTCCAGCAATCGGTCCTGTCCGGGTACGGAGTCGCTGCTCCCCTCCTCTTCGCGGTCTCGATCGACTGGCTCTCATGGCCTGCCGCGTTCGTGCTCGCCTCGCTGTTCCCGCTCGCCGGCTGGCTTGCGCTCCGCCCGCTCCGCGGCGCATTGGAGGCGATGAGAGTTACTCGGCGCAAGAGCGGGAGCTGCACTCGCAGATTCCGCTCGTGGCTTCGCGGCCGCGGTGTTTGCCCCCTCGCTCTAGGCTGCTTCGAATGACGATTCTCGGGCGGCTCGAACGGCTCTACGCAATCGGCGGGGGACCGGGTGCGAATCGGCCGCATCCGAGCTCCGCGGAGGACGAGGCGCACGTGCTCGCAGCGGACTGGATGCGCGAAGCAGGCCTCGAGGTCGAGGTCGACCCGGACGGGAACCTCGTCGGGCGCTCCGAGAAGAGCGCTGATGTCTGGGTCGGCTCGCATCTGGACACGGTGCCGCAGGGAGGCCGCTTCGACGGCGCGCTCGGCGTCGTCGCGGGCATCGAGGCGGTCGAGCGGGCCGGTTTGGGCTCGGTCGTCGCGTTCCGTGGCGAGGAAGTCGGCTGCGTCGGGAGCCGCGCGCTCGTCGCGCGGCGGAACGGGCTTCCGGCTGCCTTCCTCGAGCTCCACATCGAGCAAGGCCCGGTTCTGGCGGACGCCGGCTTGCCGCTCGGCGTCGTCACTTCCATCGTCGGCTACGCGCGAGGCGAGCTCGTCTTCGAGGGCCGGGCCGGGCACGCGGGCACGACGCCGATGGAGGGGCGTGCCGACGCGCTCGTCGCGGCCGCCGAGGAGATCCTCCGCATTCGAGATGCGGCACGGGCACTCGACGGTGCGGTCGCGACCGTCGGCCGGCTCGAGCTCGAGCCTGGCGGAACGAACGTGATTCCCGAAAGGGTGCGGATCAGCGTCGACGCTCGTGCTCCAGACCCGGCGCGGCTCGCGCAGCTGATCGACGCAATCGGGTTCGAGCCACGCGACCGGACCGAGCCGGTCGCGATGAGCGGCGAAGTGAGGGGCGTCCTTCGGCAGGAGCTCGAGCGGGCGGGCCTCGAAGTCGTGGAGCTCCCCTCGGGCGCAGGCCACGACGCCGGGATCCTGGCGGCTGCGGGCGTGCCGAGCGGGATGCTCTTCGTCCGGAGCCTGAACGGCGGCATCAGCCACTCCCCGGACGAGCTCTCGTCGGAAGAGGACATCTCCGTTGCGGTCGAGGTGCTCGCGGGAGCCTTGCGCCGCCTCGCGATGCACGGCCAAAACCCCTTGTAACGATCCGCTACAGAGGGCGGAACACGATGTCCTGGGCGCCCTCCCAGAGCATGCGTCGCCCGAGCTCGCGCAGGTTCTCGCTCCCCTCGACGATCGTCGCGAAGTGGTTTCCGGCGAGAGCGCCAGCCTTGCTGGCGAAGGCGACGTAGCCGTACGCGAGAAGCAGCTCCGTCTCGGAGACCCCGCCCGGGTAGAAGACCAGCTCGCCGGGGCTCGGATAGCGCGTGGCGTTCTCGGGGCCGAGGCCGACGTCGAGGTCGCCCATCGGGATCCAGCCGCCCTCGCCACTCCAGCGGACGTGGATGATCTTGGACTCGAGCGGAAGCAGCTTCTGGAACGCGGCCACGGTCGCCGGCGCGGCGTCTTCTTCGACACGCGCGCTGAATTCGAACCCGGCAGCAGTGATTCGAAGCATGGGTGCGGACCCTACTGCCGGGCGATCCAGGCAGCGAGCAGGTCGCGTTCCTCGTCGGTCATGCCGGTGGCGTTCCCCGGCGGCATCGCACGGGTGAGCACCGCCTGCCGCTCGATGTCCGCGATCCGAGCAGTGATGTCAGCCCCTGTCTCGAGGCGGACTCCCAGCGGGGCCGACGCACCCGAGTGGCACGTCACGCAACGCGTCGCGATCACGTCCTGCACCTGAGCGAACGTCACCGGCGTGGTCTGCGCGGGCGACGGCTCGTCCGGCTCGAGCCAGAGCGCAAGTGCGACGACCGCGATGGCCGCGCTCGCCGGGATCCACCACGCGCGACGACCCACATGCCAGAGGTTGAAGAAATGGCGCACCCAGACCGTCACCAGGAACACGAGCACGAGGACGATCCACGCGTGCTCGCCCCCGAACGTGAATGCGAAGTGGCCCGCGAGCATCGTGAAGAGGACGGGCAGCGTGAGGTAGTTGTTGTGGACGGACCGCTGCTTGGCGCGGAGGAGCGGAGCGGCGGCCGGCTCCCGTTGCTCGGCCATCGCCGCGACGAGCCCGCGATGCGCGGGGATGATCACGAAGAGAACGTTCGCGACCATGATCGTCCCCAGCATCGCTCCGACCTGCAGATAGGCCGCCCGCGACGCGAAGAGCTCACCGGCACCCCACGAGACCAGCGCCACGAGCGCCGTGCCGATGGCGACCAACGCCGCCTGGCTCCGGTTCTCGACGACACGGCAGAGCACGTCGTAGACGACCCACGCGAGCGCGATGCCGCCGATGCTGAGCGCGATCGCCTGCCACTCGGCAAGGTCGGCAACGGCAGGGTCGACCAGGCGGATGTCCGCGTCGAAGTAGTAGAGGACGATCATCAGGGCGAAGCCGGAGAGCCAGGTCGTATAGGCCTCCCACTTGAACCAGTGCAGCGGCTCGGGACGCTCCGGCGGCGCTAAGCGGTACTTCTGCGAGTGGTAGAGGCCGCCGCCGTGCACGCCCCAGAACTCGCCTGCGACTCCCGCGTCGGCGTCACTCGCCCGCCTCGGCGGACGGAGCGAAAGGTCGAGTCGGACGAAGTAGAAGGACGCGCCTATCCACGCGATCCCCGCAACCACGTGGAGCATGCGCAGGCAGACGTCGAGGACATCCCTCAGGTACGGGTCCATCGATCCTTCGCGATGGCGACCAGCTCCGTGCACCCGGTTTCCAGCTCCTCCTCGCGCGTTCTCCCGATCCGCTCGCTGAGGACCTGCAGGATCTCCCGCTTCGACCGGCCCGCGACGAAGACGACGAAGCGGAACCCGAACTTCTCCTGGTAGACCTGGTTCTGGTACGAGAGCTCCGCGAGCACCGCGGGATCGGTGTCCGTGCCCTGCTCGGTAGCCGAGTGCCCGGAGAGGCCCTTCGCCCCGATGGCAGGATGTGCGTTCAGCGCCTCGACCTTCAGCTCTTCGTCCAGGTTCGCGAGGATCTCGTCCGCTTGACCGAGCGGGTCCTCGAGGCCGGCCAAGCGGTCGACGAAGCGGGTGTGGCCTTCGAACAGCTCGGCGAGCTGCTCGACGCTCAGCTGCCGCGGTAGGTCACGCATCCGTAGGGCGAGACGAGGAGTGGGATGTGGTGGTGCCCGTCGCCGAGCTCGACCTGGAGCTCGACCCGCGTGAAGTACGGGGAGGACGGGTGGAAGACGAGAGAATAGGTCCCTGGATCGAGGCCGTCGGCCAGGGCGGCGATCCGGCCGTCGGCGTCCGTCTCCGCCGCGCCGAGCTGCGAGGCTCCGTGGAGGACCTCGACGCGCACCCCTCGGGCCGGGGCGCCCTGGGCGGTGTCGAGCACGTGGGTCGAGATCGAGACGCTCAC
This sequence comes from uncultured Actinomycetes bacterium, assembly GCA_963761485.1. GTDB lineage: Bacteria > Actinomycetota > Thermoleophilia > Gaiellales > Gaiellaceae > GMQP-bins7. The sequence continues at coordinate 504,458 of CAVXGP010000005.1, forward strand.
GTCGTGAATCTTCGCGCCTGGGCCCGATGGTCCCGTGCGATCTCGGCCTCGTCGGCGCGGACGAGGGCGCCGCCGCGGACGACCTCGTCTCCGCCGACGACCAGTCGATCGACTCGATGCGGTGCAGAGAAGACGAGCCCGGCGACCGAATCCTCGGCTCCTGCGAGCTCGAGCGTGTCCGTTCGCCAGATCGCCAGGTCCGCGCACTTGCCCGGCTGGATCGATCCGATGTCGTCTCGTTCGAGCACCGCGGCGCCCCCGCGCGTCCCTAGCCGGAGTGCCTCGCGGGCCGTCATCGCAGCCGGCCCTCCCCGGCCGCGCGCCGTGAGTAGCGCCTGTCTCACCTCGTACAGGAGATCGCCTCGCTCGTTCGACGCGGATCCGTCCACCCCGAGACCGACTCGCACGCCTTCGTCGAGGAGCTCGCGCAGCGGCGCGATGCCGGCGCCGAGCCGAAGGTTCGAGGCCGGGCAGTGCGCGACGCCCGTGCCCGAAGCTCCGAAGTCCGCGATATCCGCCGAGGACAGGTGCACGCAATGAGCACACCACACATCACGGCCGAGCCAGCCGAGGTCGGTGAGGTACTCGACGGGGGTGCAGCCGTAGAGCTCCCTGCAGTACGCCTCCTCCTCGGGCGTCTCGGCCAGGTGGGTGTGCAGGAGAAGACCGAGGCCTCGCGCGAGCTCGGCCGACTCGGACATGAGGCGGCGCGTGACCGAGAAGGGGGAGCAGGGCGCGACCGCGATCTGCACGCGCGCTCCGTCTCCTACTTCGTGCAGCTCGCCGACCAGCCTCTCGGTGTCTGCGAGCACTGCGTCGAGCTCCTCCACGACCTCGTCGGGCGGCAGGCCTCCGTCTGACACCCCGAGGTCCATCGAGCCACGGGAGGCGACGATGCGGACCCCGAGCTCGCGCGCTGCCTGCACCTCGGCCTCGATGAGCCCTTCTCGTCCTCGTGGGAAGACGTAGTGGTGGTCGAAGACGGTCGTGCAGCCCGAGAGCGCGAGCTCGGCGAGGCCCGTGCGCGCGGCTGCGTATTCCGCCTCTGCGTCGATTCCCGCCCATGCGGGATAGAGCTCGCGCAGCCACGTGAAGAGGTCGGCCTGCTGGGCACGCGCTCGAGTGAGCGTCTGGTACAGGTGGTGGTGGGTGTTGACCAGCCCCGGCGTGACGACCGCGCCGCCCAGATCGACGCGATGGTCTGCGTCCGGCTCGGGCCCATCACCTACCGACGCGATGAGGGCGTGCTCGACGAGCACCCAGCCGGTCGGGTACTCGGTCTCGGCGTCGTCGCACGTCGCGATCCAGCCGTTCGCGTACAGGGTGCTCATGCGGGGTCGGACCCGTGGGATCCGACCCCCTGGGCATCGGCGCGCAGCGGCACGATCTCGAAGCGGTCGACGTCGACGAGCCCGTGGTCGGTGATCTTCAGGTGGGGAATGACGGACAAGGCGAGGAAGGACAGGGTGAGGAAGGGAGTCGCCCCGCTCCATCCGAGGCCCCGGGCCGCGTCGTTGCACTCGAGGCTCGAGCGGATCACTTCTGTGAGCGGGGCGTCGGCCAGGAGCCCCGCGACGGGAAGCGGCAGCTCGGCGCGCACGACGCCATTCTCGACGGCGACTATGCCTCCGCCGAGCTCGGCGAGCCGCGTCACGGCGAACGCCATGTCCTCGTCGCTCACACCGACGACGACGATGTTGTGTGCATCGTGCGCGACCGTCGAGGCGAGCGCGCCTCGCCCGAGTCCCGAGCCACGCAGGAAGCCGAGCCCGATTCGGCCCGTTCCGAGGTGGCGTTCCACGACGGCGATCTTCACGAGATCGCGGGCTGCGTCTGCGACGGCGGCTCCCTCGAGCAAGGTCGGCTCCTCGACGATGGAGCCCGTGACGACCTGATCCGGCACGAGCTCGATCACCCGCGCGTCTCCGCCGTCCCAGGGGATCCGGAAGTCGTCGGACGAGACCGGGCGGATGCGAACGGAGTGCTTCACCCACTCGGGAACGTCCGGATGTGGGATCTCTCCCACAGGCGCTCCGGCCTTGAGCACGGCGCTCGGCTCGAAGCGCAGGAGATCCGGCAGCACGAGGAGGTCCGCCCGGTAGCCCGGCGCGACGGCGCCGCGTTGCCAGAGGCGATGCCAGACGGCTGTGTTGTGCGACGCCATGACCAGCGCGTCCTCGGGCGCGATTCCGGCTTCCACCGCTTCGCGCACCATGCCGTTCACATGGCCGTTCTCCGCAATGTCCTCGGGATCCCGGTCGTCCGTGCAGAACGCGATCCGGTCGGTGCCGTACTCGGCGACGAGGGGGAGCAGCGCGAGCAGGTTCCTGGCCATCGAGGCCTCCCGCACGAGCAGCCACATGCCTGCGCGAAGCCGCTCGCGGCCTTCCTCGACCGTCAGAGCTTCGTGGTCCGAGCCGATGCCCGCCGCCGCGTACGCGTTGAGCTGCTTGCCGAGCAGGCCGGGCGCGTGGCCGTCGACGTGCGCCTGCCCCGCGAGCTCGAGCTTCGCGAGCTCCGCGTCGTCCGAGGCGATGACGCCGGGGAAGTTCATCATCTCGGCGAGGCCCAGCACCCGCTTGCGTCGCAGCAGGCTCTCGAGATCACCCGGGCTCAGCGGGCGGCGAGGCGACTCGAATGGTGACGCGGGGATGGTCGACGACGCCATGAAGTAGAAGTCGAGCGGGAGGCCGGCGCACGCGTCGAGCAGCCAGTGCACGCCGTCTGTTCCCAGCACGTTGGCCAGCTCGTGTGGATCGGCGACCACGGCCGTCGTCCCGAGCGGGAGGACGAGCCGGGCGAACTCGTCGGGGAGGAGCTTCGTCGACTCGAGGTGCATGTGTGCGTCGATGAAGCCGGGGACGACCCACTTTCCGGAAGCGTCGAGGGTGTCCCGGCCTTCGTACTCGCCGAGACCGGCGACGACGCCGTCCACGATCGCGACGTCCGTCTCGAGCCATTCCTTCGTGAAGACCGAGAGCACGCGCCCTCCGCGCACGACGAGATCGGCTGGTGCGTCTCCGCGCGCAACCGCGAGCCGATGCCGGAGCGCCTCCATCCGGGCAAGCGTAATACGGCCCCCTGTCCTATAGTCGCACGGTCATTCGTGCGGGCGACTGGAGGGTGCAGATGAGAAGGAAGCAGGTACTGACCGGCCTTGTCCTCGTGCTCGCCGCGATAGGGCTCGTCCTCGCTGCGGCTGGCTCCGCGAAGCCCGAGCAGGACGTGTTCAAGGCGGCGTGGATCTACGTCGGGCCGCACCTCGACGGCGGCTGGTCGCAGGCGCACGACGCCGGCCGGATCAAGGTGCAGAAGGCGCTCGGCTCGAAGGTCGTCACGACCTACAAGGAGAACGTCCCCGAGGGGCCACAGGTCGCTCAGGTGATCGAGAGCCTCATCCGCGACGGGAACAGGATGATCTTCGCGACGTCGTTCGGCTTCCAGACGGCGATGGTCGCCGCGGCCAAGAAGCACCCGGACGTCTACTTCGAGATGGCGACGGGCACGGCGACGTCGAAGAACTTGGCCGAGTACTTCGGCGCGAGCGAGGACGCGATCTACCTCTCGGGGATGGCTGCGGGCGCCGCGACGAAGAAGGGCACGATCGGCTACGTCGTCCCCTTCGCGATTCCCGAGGTGATTCGGCACGCGAACGCATTCGTGCTCGGCGCGCAGGCGACGCGCCCGAACGCGAAGGTGCGTCTCGTGTGGACGAACTCGTGGTTCGACCCGAAGAAGGAGCGTCAGGCGGCGGAGAGCCTCGTCTCCGCGGGCGCGGACGTCATCGGGCAGAACGTCGACAGCCCGTCGGCCGGCCAGTACGCCGAGTCCAAGAAGATCCCGTGGGTCGGCTACAACTCGGACGGCCGCAAGTTCGCCCCGACGTCATGGCTCACGGCGGCGCTCTACGACTGGGGCGTCTACTACGTCCCGCGGGTGAAGGCGGCCATGAACGGCACGTGGAAGACGGGCTTCTACTACGGGTCGATGAAGGACGGCTTCATCACGCTCGCGCCCTACGGCAAGCGCGTGTCCGCGAAGACGCGAGCGGCGATCAACGCCAAGAAGAAGGCGATCATCAAGGGCACCTTCCACGAGTTCACGGGCCCGCTGTACGACCAGCAGGGCAAGCTCCGCGTCCCCAAGGGGAAGAAGATGACGATCAAGGAGCTCTACGCGATGAACTGGCTCGTGAAGGGCACCATCGGAAGCGCGAAGGGATAAGAGTGGCGCTGAGCAGTCGCAGACATTGCGGCCGCGAAGCGGACGCCTTTAGGGATGTCTGCGCGACCGGAACTCCGCGCTAGCGGAGTTCCGGTCTTGCGCCAGCCAGATACAGCCGTCGGCACTGCCGGCGCCTCTCCTGTCCCCGCGGTCACGATGCGGGGCATCACGAAGCGCTTCCCGGGCGTCGTCGCCAACGAGACGGTCGACTTCGAGGCCGCGGCCGGCGAGGTGCATGCGCTCCTCGGCGAGAACGGCGCTGGCAAGACGACCCTGATGAACGTGCTCACGGGCCTCTACCGGCCAGACGAGGGCGAGATCCTCCTTCACGGCGAGGAGGTGCATTTCCACGGGCCACGCGACGCGCTCGACGCCGGGATCGGGATGGTGCACCAGCACTTTCGGCTCGTCGAGCCGTTCACCGTGGCGCAGAACCTGCTCCTCGGCTGGCACACGCCACGGCTGTGGCTCGGCGCGAGAGCGGGCCGGCGCCAGGTGCGGGAGGTGTCGGAGGCGCTGCGGATGGGGATCGACCCGGACGCACGCATCTGGCAGCTCTCGGTGGGCGAGCAACAGCGGGTGGAGATCATGAAGGCGGTCTTTCGCGGCTCGCGCATCCTCGTACTCGACGAGCCGACCGCGGTCCTCACCCCGCAGGAGTCCGAAGGGCTCTTCGAGACCCTCAGGCTCATGGCCCGGGAGGGCCACTGCGTCATCGTGATCACTCACAAGCTGCGTGAGGTGATGGAGGTTGCCGACCGGATCACGGTCCTTCGCGGTGGTCGGTCGGTCGCGACGGTGGCGAAGGCGGATGCGACACCGCGGTCGCTGGCGGGGCTCATGGTCGGGCGCGAGGTCGCGGAGGCGCGCAGGGTCGAGAGGACGACCCCGGTCGGCGACGTTGCGCTCGCCGTGGAAGGAATCTCCGTCGTCGGCGACAGGGGTGAGCTCGCCGTCCGTGACGTCTCGCTCGAGCTCCGCGCTGCGGAGATCGTCGGCGTGGCGGGCGTCGCCGGGAACGGCCAGCGCGAGCTCGCCGAGGCGATCTACGGGATCCGCGACCTCGAGGCCGGTGAGGTGCGCGTCGAGGGAAGGAAGCTGCGTGCGGGCGATCCGCGCTCGGCGATCGGAGCCGGGGTCGCACACGTCCCCGAGGACCGGCTCGGGACGGGGCTCGCTCCGGGACTATCGATCGCGGCCAACGTCTCGCTCAAGCGGTACCGCGAGGCTCCCGTCTCGAAGGGGCCGCTGCTGCTCGTGAAGCGCATGCGCGAGCTCGCCGTGGCGCTCATCCGGCGCTACGACGTGAAGGCGCCGGGGCCTGACACGCCCACGCGTAACCTGTCCGGAGGGAACCTCCAGAAGCTCGTCCTCGGCCGCGAGTTCGACGGCTCGCCGAGCGTCCTCATCGCCGCGCAGCCGACGCGCGGCCTCGACGTGGGCGCGATCGAGACGGTGCACGGGTACCTGCGCGAGGCCGCCGCGAACGGCGTCGCCGTTCTCCTGATCAGCGAGGACCTCGACGAGATCCGCGCGCTCGCGGATCGGGTCCTCGTCATGTACGAGGGCGCGATCGCCGGCGAGGTCGATCCGGAGACCGCGGGCGACGAGGAGATCGGGCTGCTCATGGCCGGAGCGCACGCGTGAGGTTCGAGCGTCGTCTCGACCAGCCGCGCTGGCTCACGATCGCTGTCCCGATCGGGTCGATCGTCGCCGCCTTCGTGCTGATGGCGTTCGTGCTCCTCGCCACGCGACACGACCCGCTCGACACGTACCGGCGTCTCTTCGACGCGGCGTTCTTCGGCGACGGCGCCTTGACCGCGACGCTCGTCTTCTGCACGCCGCTCGTCTTCACGGGGCTTTGCGCGGCTGCCGCGTTCCGAATGCAGCTCTACAACATCGGCGGCGAGGGCCAGTTCTACTGGGGAGCCATCGCGGGTGTCGGTGCTGCGCTCTACCTCGGGGACCACGGCGTCGACTCGACACCGGTCTACGTCGTCGCGATGGTGCTCGCGGGCGCGGTCGCCGGGGGCGCCTGGGCGGCGATCCCCGCGCTCCTCCGGGCCTTCGCGAAGACGAACGAGATCATCACGTCGTTGATGCTCAACTATGTCGCCGGGCTCGTCCTGACGTACCTGATCATCGATTCCCAGTCGTACTGGCGTGATCTCGACAGCTTCGAGGGCCAGACCTTCCCGCTCGGGAAAGCCATCCCGGAGGAGGCGAAATGGCCAGCCTGGATGCTCGACGCGGTCGGCGGCGTGCTGGTTCCGCTCGGCTTCGGCCTCGCCCTCGTCCTCGCTGCCGTGATGTGGATCGTCTACTGGCGCACGCGGTTCGGGTACGAGCTGCAAGTCATCGGCGACTCGCCGCGGGCGGCGCGGTTCGCGGGCATGCGGCTCCGCCGGAAGACCGTGGTCGTCATGTGTCTCTCGGGAGCGCTCGCAGGCGTGGGCGGAGCGGCGTACGAGGGCGACTTCGCGTACCAGATCGACCCGACGGGGCTCCAGACGTCGTTCCTCGGCTATACGGGAATCGTGGTCGCCGCGCTCGCCCGCTACAACCCGCTCGCGGTCGTTCCCGTCGCGTTCCTGCTGGGCGGCATGCTGAACGCCGGCTTCACGCTCCAGGGAGCCGACTTTCCCTCCGGCCTCGTGGGCGTGATGCAGGGGCTGATCCTCTTCTGCGCTCTCGGCGGCGAGGTGCTCGTGCGGTATCGGATCCGGCTCGGCCGGCTCGTGGCTCGTCCGGAGGCGGCATCGTGATCGCGGCGGTCAACGACAGCTTCCTCGTCCTCATCCTCGCGTCCGCGGTGCTCTACGGGACGCCTCTCTTGTTCGCCGCGCTCGGGGAGCTCCTGGCCGAGCGCTCCGGGGTGCTGAACCTCGGCGTCGAAGGGATGATGCTCGTCGGCGCCGTCTCAGGGTTCTGGGCGGTCCAGCACGTGGGCGCCACGGGTGGCGGCTCGCTCGCGGCCGCTCTGGGGGTGGCCGCTCTCGCCGGTGCCGCGATGGCGCTGATCCATGCCTTCCTCGTGATCACGCTGCGCGCGAATCAGATCGTCTCGGGGCTCGCGCTCACGATCTTCGCCGGCGCGGCGGGCCTGTCGTCGTACCTCGGGAACGATCTCGATCTCGCCGGCGCTCCGGCCGAGCACGCCTTCACGCCGCTCGACGTCCTCGGGCTGGGCAGCCTCCCCGTGCTCGGCCCGATCGTGTTCGACCAGTCCGCGCTCGTCTATCTCTCGTGGGCATGCGTGCTCGCGATCGGGGTCTACCTCGCGAGGACGAGGCCGGGCCTCAATCTGCGTGCGGTCGGCGAGGCCCCTGCGTCTGCGGATGCGATGGGGATCGACGTGACCGCCTGCCGGTATGTCCACACTCTCGTCGGCGGCGCCTTCGCCGGGATCGGCGGCGCCTGCTTCACCCTCCAGATCACTCCGCAGTGGGTCGGCGGACTCACCGGGGGCGCTGGCTGGATAGCGGTCGCGCTCGTCATCTTCGCCTTCTGGCGCGCTGACCTCTGCCTCGTCGGCGCGTACCTCTTCGGCGCGTACTCCGCCCTCCCGTTCCTGCTTCAGAGCCGCGGCTGGCTGACCGGGGTTCCCGACGAGGTCTTCATCGCGCTTCCGTACGTGATGACGATCGTCGTGCTCGTGGCTGTCTCGTCGGGTGCTGCGAAGCGGCGACTCGGAGCTCCTGCCGCACTCGGCATGCCGTACGTGCGCGAAGAGCGGTAGAACGTACGCCACATGGACGTTCTCACGCCACGTTCGTTGGACGAGGCTCTCCGGCTCAAAGCGGAGCACCCGGATGCGGTTCCGATCCAGGGCGGGACCGACGTCATGATCGAGCTCAACTTCGACCGGGCTCGTCCACCTGTTCTTCTCAACCTGAACGAGGTCGCTGAGCTCCGCGGCTGGTCGCGGGAGAACGGGACGCTGCGACTGGGCGCCGGCCTGACCTATGCCGAGGCGATGGCGGCGCCGCTCGCCGACGAGCTTCCCGCGCTCGCTGAGGCCTCGCGCACGGTGGGGTCGCCCCAGATACGCAACCGAGGGACGATCGGAGGAAACCTGGGCACGGCTTCCCCGGCCGGGGACGCACTGCCGCCGCTGCTGGTCGAAGGCGCGGAGATCGAGATCGCATGCGTTCGTGCCAGGCGACGCGTCCCGCTGATCGAGTTTCTGCTCGGGCCGAAGCGCAACGGGCTGGCCGAGGACGAGCTGATCGTCGCCGCCCACGTCGAGCCGAGCCGCCAGCCGCAGACCTTCATGAAGGTGGGGCCGCGGAACGCAATGGTCATAGCAGTCGTGTCGCTCGCGGTCGTGACCGATCGCGAGCGAGGGGAGATCCGAGCGTCCTTCGGCTCGGCAGGCCCAATTCCTGGCCTCGTGACGTGTCGGTTCGACGAGGCGGATGGCTTTTCAGACCGCGTAGCCGAGGCGGCGAGCCCGATCGACGACGTTCGCGGTACCGCCGCCTACCGCCGCCACGCGCTCCGTGTGCTGACGAAGCGCGCGCTCGAGAGGTGTCTGGCGTGAGGGTTCGGCTCTCGGTGAACGGAGAGCCTCTGGAGACCGATGTCTGGAGCGGCGAGAGCCTGCTGACGACGCTCCGCGACCGGTTGGGGCTGCCGGGCTCGAAGAACGCGTGCGAGCAGGGCGAGTGCGGCTCGTGCTCGGTTCTCCTCGACGGCACGCTCGTGTGCTCCTGCCTGGTGCTCGCGGCGCAGGCCGACGGGCACGAGGTGGTCACGGTCGAGGGTCTCGCGGACGACGGCAGGCTCCACGCAGTCCAGGAGGCGTTCGCGGCGACGGGAGCCGTGCAGTGCGGGTTCTGCACGCCCGGCTTCGTCGTCGCGGCGGCGGATCTCCTTCGGCGGATCCCCGATCCGACGGACGACGAGATCCGCGAGGAGCTCTCCGGCAACCTGTGCCGCTGCACCGGCTACCAGAAGATCCTCGATGCCGTGCATGCTGCCGCAACCGCATGAGCACGACGACCCGCACCCTTCGGCGCGGTCACGCGGCGACGGAGGTCCAGCGCCGGGACGCGATCCCGAAGCTCACCGGCGAGTTCGCGTACTCGAGCGACCTGCAGGCGGCCGGGATGCTGTGGGGACAGACGGTCCGCAGCCCGCATGCGCACGCGCGGATCGTCGACATCGACGTCTCGGAAGCGCTCCGCATGGCGGGCGTGCATGCCGTCCTGACCCACGAGGACGTCCCTGGAGAGAAGCGATACGGGCTCGAGTTCCGCGACCAGCCCGTGCTCGCGGTCGACCGTGTCCGCTACTTCGGAGAGCCGGTGGCCGTGATCGCGGCCGAGGAGCCGGAGCAGGCGCGCCGCGCGGCTGCGGCCGTGCGCGTGGAGTACGAGCCGCTCGAGGCGGTCGCCGATCCGGAGCGCGCCACCGAGATGGACTGGCTCCATCCCGACCGGCCGACGATGGGCCACGGCTACCGCGACGATCCGCGGCCGAACGTTGTCCGCTCGCTCGTCATCCGGCGCGGCGACCCGGACGCCGAGGGCGAGGTCGCCGTTTCCGGTGTCTACGACGTCGGACAGCAGGACCAGGCGTTCCTCGGCCCCGAGTCGGGTCTCGCGATCCCGGACGGCGAAGGAGGCGTGGACATCCACGTCGCGACCCAGTGGCTCCACGTCGACCGCGACCAGGTGGCGCCCTGCCTCGGGCTCGAGCAGGACCAGGTGCGGATCCATCTCGCCGGCGTCGGCGGCGCGTTCGGCGGGCGCGAGGACCTGTCGATCCAGATCCACGCCGCCATGCTCGCCTTGCACGCGAATCGGCCGGTGAAGATGGTCTACGGACGCGAGGAGTCGTTCGTCGGCCACGTCCACCGCCATCCGGCCCGCATCTGGGCCGAGCATCGAGCCACGAGCACAGGGAAGCTCGTCGGGGTGCGGATGCGCATCCTGGTCGACGGCGGCGCGTACGCGTCCAGCTCGACGGCCGTGATCTCGAACGCCTGCGCGTTCGCGGTCGGGCCGTATGCGGTCGACAACGTCCTGATCGACGGCCTCGCCGTGTACACGAACAACCCTCCCTGCGGAGCGATGCGCGGCTTCGGCGCGGTGCAGACGTGCATCGCTTCCGAGGCGCAGCTGGACAAGCTCGCCGCTGAACTGGGCATCGACCCCGTCGAGCTGCGCCTGCTGAACGCGCTCGAGCCCGGAGACCGGTTGGCAACCGGTCAGGTCGTGACGGGCTCGCTCCCGACAAAGGAGGTGATCCGTCGAGCTGCGGCGCTGCCGATCCCGGAGTCGGAGGAGCTTCCGCGCGAGGCGATTCGGCTTCCCGGCGGCGCGGGGAACACGACGCGAGGGGAGGGCGTCCGGCGAGGTGTGGGTTTCGCGGTCGGGTTCAAGAACGTCTGCTACTCGGAGGGCTACGACGACTACTGCACCGCGCGCGTGCGGCTCTTCGCAGACGGTTCGGCCGAGATCCACTGCGCCGCGGCCGAGGTCGGCCAGGGCGTCTCCGAGGTGATCCTCCAGGTTGCGCGTCAGGAGCTCCCCACCGACGACGTTGCTCTGGCGCCGGCAACCACGGCGGGGGTCGGCTCGGCCGGCTCGGCGTCCGCGTCGCGGATGACGTGGATGGCGGCGGGAGCCGTACAACTTGCGTGCCAGGCGGCAGTGGAGGAGCGGGAGAGGCGAGGAGGCGAGGTCGACGTCGAGCGCGTCTATCGCCATCCGCGAACATCTCCACTCGATCCCGACACGGGCCAGACCACAGGCGAGCGCTCGCACGTGGCTTTCGCCGTCGCCGCGATGCGCGTCGTCGTCGAGGTGGACGTCGACCTGGGTCTCACCCGCGTGGTCTGGATCGGGACGGCTCAGGACGTCGGCAACGCGCTCAACCGGACCGCCGTCGAAGGGCAGATCGAAGGCGGTACTGCTCAGGGACTCGGGCTCGCGCTCATGGAGGAGATCCAGACGCGCGACGGCGTCATTCTCAATCCCAACTTCACCGACTATCTGATCCCGACCTTCCTCGACATGCCGCCCGTCGTCTCGGAGCTCGTGGAGGAGCCGGAGCCGGACGCGCCCTACGGTGTCAAGGGTGTGGGCGAGCCGCCGACGGTCGTCTCGACTGCGGCGATCGTCAGTGCCTTGCGCGATGCGACGGGTCGCGAGCTCGCTCGTGTTCCCGTGCGCCCCGACGACATCGTTGGCCTGTAGCAAACCCCGCGGCCGCAAGGCGGCCGCGCTTCAGGGTTTGCGCGACCGGAATCCGCGCGTCAGCGGATTCCGGTCTTGCGGGAGAGATCGTCGAGGAGTGCGGCGAGCAGTCGGTAGAAACGCTGCGTGCTCGACACGCTGAGCCGTTCACCCGGTGCGTGCAGGCTCTCGACCCTCGGCCCGATCGAGATCATCTCGATCCCGGGAAGCTTGTCCCCGATGACCGCGCACTCGAGCCCTCCGTGCACCACCTCGAAGAGGGGCTCGGCGCCCAACACGCGCTGGAACGTTGCGCGCGCAGCTTCGAGCAACCCTGAATCGAGGTCGGGGCGCCACGGCGGATACGAGCGAACGACCTCGACGTCCGCACCCGCGAGCCTCGCCGCCGCCTCGATCGAGGTGTCGACGCCGTCGAGTGCCGGGGCATTCGAGCTCCGCGTCATCGAGGCGAGCGTCAGCACGCCGGCTTCGGTCGACGCGACGTTCATGCTCGTGCTCGTCTCGACCGTGCCCGAAAAGTCCGGGCTCATCGCGACGACGCCGCTCGGGATGGTCGCGACCAGGTCGAGCATGCGCGCTGTCGCCGCCTCGGCCGCGGCGGGCTGAGCCTCGGACGCAGCCAACGAAAGGCCGATCGAATCGGAGCCCGCGTACTGCTCGGCAATCGCCGCGAGCTCCTTCTCAGCGGCCGAGCGAAACGCCGCCTCCGCTTCGCGCGCCAGGACGACGACCGCTCGCGCCTCGCGCGGGATCGCGTTCCGGCTCACGCCTCCCTGGAGGCTCGCGAGCCGGAACGGCGCCGCTTCGAACGCGCGGGAGAGGACGCGGCCGAGTGCCTTGATCGCATTGATGCGTCCCCTGGCGATGTCACCGCCTGAATGGCCCCCACGGGCGCCCGACAGCGCGACCTCGAGAGTCAGGTCAGCCGTGGGCGGACCCTCGAGCGGGAGCGACACGCTCACGAAGGTATGCGTGCTGCCGGCGCAGCCGATGGTGAGGCCGTCGTCGCTGGTGCCGTCGAGGTTGAGCAGCAGCCGGCCGGAGACGATCGCCGAATCGAGGGCCTTTGCACCATCGAGCCCCTGCTCTTCCGACACCGTGAAGAGGAGCTCGAGCGGGCCGTGCGCGATCTCCGGATCCTCGGCGACCGCCATCGCGGCCGCGACACCGATGCCGTTGTCCGCACCGAGCGTCGTGCCTTCCGCGCGAACCCAGTCGCCGTCCAGAACGACGTCGATCCGTCCCTCGCGGGCATCGAAGGGGCTGTCCGGATCGCGCTCGCAGACCATGTCCAGGTGCGCCTGCAGGATCACCGTCGGCGCGTGCTCGCGACCGTCCGACGGCGCAACGCGGACGACGACGTTCCCCGCCTCGTCCACGTCGCTCGAAAAATCCCGCTCGGCCGCCCATTCCAGGGCATGCGCGCGAGCCTTCTCTTCCTCCTTGGGCGGCCGCGGGATCCGGGTGAGCTCGATGAAGCGCTCCCAGACGAGCGGCGGCTCGAGCCCGTCGAGCACGCCCGTCGTCACCGGCGAAGCGTCATGGCGGCACCCGCGAAGAGGAGCGCGAGCCCGAGGACACGCTGCCAACTCACCGCGATTCGCTCCACCCCGAACCAGCCGTACCGGTCGATCACGGTCGCGAGCGTGAACTGGGCCGCGATCAGGACTGCAGTCGTCGCGACGATGCCGATGCGCGGCCCCGCGACCGTGATCGCCAGGATGATGAGCGCGCTCATCACGCCGCCGAGCAGCATCCACTTCGGCGAGCCGAACGCGTCCCCGATGCCGGTCAGCGACCGGCGCGCGAGGAGCAGCACAGCGAGCGCGATGAGGGCTCCGATCAGCGAGGCAGTCGCGAGCGCCTCGAGGCTCCCGACGCGGTCACCGAGCCGTCCCTGCACGGCGATCTGCACTGCCCCGCCGAGCCCGGCGGCGAACGCGAGGCAGGCGGCGAGTCCGGTCGAGCTCATGGCGCGGACGCTATACGCTCCCCGCGTTCGCGACGAAGGGAGAGAAAATGGTTCGCGCGTTCGTCCTGTTCGAGTCCGAGCCTGATCCCGAGCACTACCAGAGGCACGTCGACGAGTTCGCGTCGCAGGTCGCCTGCACCGCGTTTCGCCACGGGAAGATCTTCGGGTCTCCGTTCGGCGAGCCGCAATACCGGCAGTACGCGGAGTTCGAGTGGGACGACATGGAGTCGTTCGAGGAAGCGGCGAACTCGGAGGAGTTTGCGGCGACCGGACGAGATGCCATGGCGATGGGCGTCCCGTTCACGGTGCATTTCGCGTCGATCGAGTGACGGAGCCGACGCATCCGCGGCCGCGCGATCCAGCGGAACTGGGCTTCGAGGCGATCGTCTACGAGAAGGCGCCGCCACGCGCCACGATCAGACTGAACCGACCGGACGTGCTGAACGCGTTCGACTTCCGCATGCTCCGGGAGATCGCGCGCGCGTGCGAGGACGCGTCCTGGGACGACCAGGTCCGCGTGGTCGTGGTGTCCGGCACGGGCCGGGCCTTCTGCGTCGGAGCCGACCTTCGCTCATGGGACGAGGACTACCTCGGGAACCCGGTCGAGTACTGGAAGTGGTTCGGCGCCTTCAAGGACGCCCACGACCGGCTCCGCGAGATCGGAAAGCCGACGATCGCGCGGATCAACGGAATCGCGGTCGGCGGAGGAAACGAGCTCCAGATGGCCTGCGATCTCGCGGTGATGGTCGACTCGGCGTTCATCCGCCACGTCGGCCTCGAGCACGGCTCGGTGCCCGCCGGCGGCGCGACGCAGTGGCTCCAGCTCATGGTGGGCGATCGACGCGCGCGCGAGATCGTCTTCCTCTGCGAGGAGATCCCCGCGCCGCAGGCGGCGGAGTGGGGGCTCGTCAATCGGTCGGTGCCGGAAGGCGAGCTCGACATCGTCGTCGACGAGCTGGTCGAGAAGCTGGCGACGAAGCTCCCGCAGACCACCCGGTACGCCAAGCAGCAGCTGAACGTCTGGCGGGACTTCGCGTGGCACCAGACCGTCGGTCACGCGCGCGACTGGCTCGCTCTGTCCATGCTCGGCGAGGAAGCGCAGGGCGCGGTTCGCGCTTTTCTCGAGCGAGGCCGTTCCGGGAGCCAGTAGGCTCGGACGCAATGGCGGAGGAAGTGCTCACTTCCAGGGCGGGAGCCGTCCTGACGATCACGCTCAACCGGCCCGACGTCTACAACGCGTTCAACCGGGCGCTGCACAGAGCGCTCCAAGAGGCGCTCGCCGAGGCCGCGGACCCGGAAGTGCGTGCCGTCGTCGTCACCGGAGCAGGGCGGGGATTCTGCGCGGGGCAGGACCTGCGGGAGTTTCAGCAGCTGTCGGGCAGCATCCGCGAGGCGCTCGAGGAGACGTATCACCCGAACATCCGCGCCGTCCGAGCACTGGAGAAGCCGGTGATCGCCGCGATCAACGGCCCCGTCGCCGGCGCCGGGCTCTCGCTGGCGTGTGCATGCGACGTCCGCATCGCCTCGGATCAGGCCACGTTCGTGCCCGGGTTCATCGGCGTCGGGCTCGTGCCCGACTCGGGCGGCTCGTGGTTCATCCATCGACTGCTCGGCTTCTCGCGTGCATTCGAGTGGATGGTCTCCAACCGGCGGCTGAGCGCCGACGAGGCGCTCGTCTGGGGGCTCGTCTCCGAGGTCGTTCCCGCTGACAGGTTCGCCAAGCGGATCGAGGACAGTGCCGGGTGGTACGCCGAGTTGCCGACGCGCGCCGTCGCGATGACGAAGCGGCTCTTCGAGCACGCCTACGGGGCGTCGCTCGAGGAGCAGCTCGAGCTCGAAGCGGAGCTCCAGCAGGCCGCCACGCAAAGCGAGGACTTCGGCGAGGGCGTCAAGGCGTTCCTCGAGAAGCGGCTGCCCGCCTTCCGCGGGCGCTAGGTTCACTGTCGGATGACGGCTTGACCCGTATCACCGCGGTCGACTATCACACCGGCGGGGAGCCGTTCCGGATCGTCACCGGCGGGGTCGAGCAACCGGAGGGGGCCACGATTCTCGACAAGCGGCGCGACGCGCTCGAGCGGCTCGACCACGTTCGCCGACTGCTCGTCTTCGAGCCCCGCGGTCACGCCGACATGTACGGCTGCTTCGTCGTCGAGCCGAACGACGACGAGGCAGATCTCGGCGTCGTCTTCTTCCACAACGCCGGTTACTCGACCGCCTGCGGCCACGGCACGATCGCGCTCGTCACCTGGGCGCTCGACGAGGGGATCGTCGAGCGGCGCGAGGGCGCGACGCGAGTCGTCGTGGACGTCCCCTCGGGCAGGCTCGAGACGTGGGCGCGGGTGGAAGACGGCCGAGTGCAGTCGGTGCGCTTCCGGAACGTGCCGGCGTTCGTCTGGGCGCGAGGCCTCGAGATCGGAGAGCATCCCCTGGACATCGCGTTCGGCGGCGCCTTCTACGCCTCGATGGAGGAGCGAGTCGAGCCACGCGAGCTGCCGCGGCTGATCGAGCTCGGCCGCGAGCTCAAGCGCTCGATCGAGGAATGGCAGGACATCGTCCACCCGCTCCAGCCCGAGCTCAGGGACGTCTACGGCGTGATCTTTTGGCAGGAGGAGGGCGACGCCCCCTTGACCCAGCGAAACGTGACCGTCTTCGCAGACGGCGAGGTCGATCGCTCACCCTGCGGGAGCGGCACGTCCGCGCGCCTGGCACTGCTCGACGACTCCGGCAGGCTGCCCCGCGGCGAGGAGCTGCGACACCTCGGCATCGTCGGAACGGAGTTCCGCGCGCGCGTCGTCGGCGACGCGGACGTCGCAGGAATCCCTGCCGTCGTCACCGAGGTGGAGGGAAGCGCGTACCGCACCGGCGAGCATGTCTTCACGCTCGACCCCGATGATCCAATCGGGGACGGCTTTTTGCTTCGTTAACGCGGGCGCGCAAGGTGTGCGCGCGGCCGCGAAGCGGCCGCCTTTAGGGATCTTTGCGCGAGCGGAATCTGCACTCGCAGATTCCGCTCCTGCGCACAAATCGGGTATCACTTGGGCCATCGCCAGCGACGTTCTTCCGAGGAGATACTCGTCGCCGTCGCTCGTGGCACGCGGCGGGATGGGCGAGGTGTACCGGGCGACCGACTCCGTGCTCGAGCGGACGGTCGCCGTGAAGCTGCTGTCCCAACGTCATGCCGGCGAGCCCGAGGTGCGCGCGCGTTTCACTCGCGAGGCTCTCACTGCCGCTCGCCTGTCGGGGGCCGCGAACGTGATCACGATCTTCGACGTCGGCGAGCACCAGAAGCGTCCGTTCATCGTGATGGAGTACCTCCACGGCGGCTCGGTCCACGATCGGATACGTAACGGTCGAGTGTCGCCGGAGCAAGCCCTCGCATGGCTTTCACAGGCGGCACGGGCGCTGGACCGGGCACATGCGAACGGCGTCGTGCACCGCGATGTGAAGCCGGCGAACCTGCTGCTCGATCAGGACGGGAACGTCCAGGTCTCCGACTTCGGCATCGCTTCCACGACGGGGCTGGACACGCTCACGCTTCCCGGCACGGTCCTCGGGACGGCCGGTTACCTCTCACCCGAGCAAGCTCGCGGCGAATCGGCGACGGCCGCGAGCGACCGCTACTCGCTCGGGGTCGTCGCTTTCGAGCTCCTGACCGGCCGGCGCCCGTTCGAGGCAGACACGGCGGCAACCGAGGCGTTCGCACACGTGAACGCGCCGGTTCCGAGCGCCGCATCGCTTGCCCCGGAGCTTCCGGCCGGCGTCGACGCTGTCTTCGGGCGAGCGCTCGGCAAGGATCCGAGTGAACGACCGCGGAGCTGCGCAGAGCTCGCCGAGAGTCTTCGCGATGCCTTCGAGAGCGCTCCCGCTCCTGCACCTGTCGCTGTCGGGCCTCCCGTAGAGGTTGAGGCCGCGCCAACGCGCCGGATCGTCCACCGGACACGCCGGCGCGCGCGACCAACCTTCCTCCTCGGAGCTGCCGCGCTCGCGCTGGCAGGTCTCGCGTCCGCGGCTGTCCTTGGCGCTTTCACCGACGGAGGCCCGCGACGGCAAGCGGCCACTACCCCGAAGACGGAGAGCTCGACGACGACGCAGCAAACCACCGAGCAGACGACCACCCAGCAGACGACCACCGAGCAGGCCGTCGAGGCCCCGGCACGGGTCGACGCTGCGGCGTTGAACGAGGACGGGTACGCCCTCATGCAGGCGGAGAACTACACGGCGGCGCTCCCGCTTTTCGAGCAAGCGGTGGCCGCGCTCCGCGGCTCGGGCTCGCTGCCCGAGGCGTACGCGAGCTACAACCTCGCCTTCACGCGCTTCGCGCTCGGGAGCTGCGACGGCGTCCTAGAGCTGCTCGACCGTTCGGAGAGCATCCAGGGACAGAGGAAGCCGATCGATCGACTGCGCAAGCAGGCTGAGAAGAAGTGCCTCGGCGACGGTCGCGGCCACGGGAACCAGCGGAACGAGGACGAGGGCGACTAACGGCCTGATGTGAAAGAGCAACGCCGCGGCCGCGAAGCGGCCGGCTTTAGAACTCGTTTCACAATGACGCTTCGTTCGACGGGGTGCGGCGCGACCCCGGCGGCACAAGGCTTCATTGTGAAACGAGTTCTTAGGGATGTTCGCGCGCCCAGGTTGTGCGCGACCGGAATCTGCGCGAGCAGATTCCGGTCTTGCGCCGAGAAGCGAATCTGCGCTCGCAGATTCCGCTCGTGCGCACTACTTAGCGGAGCTTGGAGAGGATCTCCTCGTGCTCCGGGAAACGGCCCTCCGCGCGCTTCGAGAAGAGGGGTTGCCCGTCGGCGACGACGTCGAACTGGCCGGTCGAGCCCGGTGTGATCGTCGCGGAGGTACCCGTCGTCGAGGTGATCTCGGCCGCGAGACTCGCGGCCCGCTCGTCATAGCCGCTTCAGGTCGGGCAGTAGAAGATCTCGACGGACACCGTGTCTCCCTAACCGAACGTCAGAACGACCGTCTTCGGCTCGCTGAATGCCTCCAGCACCTGGCTTCCGCCGACGCGTCCCACGCCCGAGCTCTTCCCCGCACGGCCGCCGAACGGAAGGTGGCTCTCCCAGTAGTTGGTGGACTCGTTGACGTTCACCCAGCCGGCATCGACGGCCTCGGCGAAGCGAAGCCCGCGGGCGAGGTCACGCGTCCAGACGGCGGTCAGAAGACCGTACGGCGAGGAATTCGCGATCCGCAGCGCGTCCTCGTCGCTCCGGATCTTGGTGACCGGGACGACGGGACCGAACGTCTCCTCGCGAGCCACGTCCATCTCTTCGGTCACGTCGGTCAGCACCGTCGGCTGCCAGTAGAGGTCGGTCGGGAAGCCCGCGGCGCGCGCGCCGCCGGTGACGATCTGGGCTCCGCGCTCGAGCGCGTCTGCCACGTGCTCGTCCATCTTCGCCGCCGTCGACTCGTTGTTGAGCGGCCCCATGGTCGTCTCTTCGGCGAACGGATCCCCGAGTCGCACGGAACGCTCGGTCGCCGCTCGCAGGCGCTCGACGAAGTCGTCGTGCACGGACTCGTGGACGAGGAAGAGCTCACCCGCGGTGCAGCTCTGGCCGGCGCAGAGAAACGAGGCGGCAAGGCTCGCCTCCGCTGCCCCGTCGAGGTCGGCGTCGTCGAGCACCACCATGGGGCCGTTGCCACCGAGCTCGAGTACCATTGCCTTGCCGGCTGCGCGGGTGGCGACGTGGAGACCGGTCGTGACGGAGCCGATGAAGCCGATCCCGTGCGTCCAGGGGCTCCCCGCCACCTCGTCGCCCACGACACGTCCCGGGCCGGTGACCATCGAGAAGACGCCTGCTGGAAGCTCCGCGTCGACGATGCACTCTGCGAGCTTCACCGAGCAGACGGAGGTGGAGGACGCGGGAGTCCAGACGATCGTGTTGCCTGCGGCGAGCGCCGGGGCCATGAGCTCGGCCGGCATCGTGTAGGGCCAGTTCCAGGGCGTGATCACGCCGACGACACCCCGGGGGACTCGGTAGGCGAGGACGCGCTTGGCCGCATCCACCGACGGCGGCATCGAGCCCTGGAGCCGGACAGCGTCGCCTGCCGCCATCCGCCAGTAGACGACGAGCTCCTCGACCTCGCCGTACGCTTCGGCGTGCAGCGGCTTGCCCTGGTCGACGGTGAGCACACGCGCGAGCTCGTCCCGTCGCTCCTCGATCAGATCCGCGATTCGCTCGAGCGCAGCGGCCCGCTCGAACGCGGAGCGCGCGGCCCAGTCGCGGCGGGCGGCGTTCGCCGCGGCGATCGCGCGTTGCGCGTCCTCCCGCGTTCCCTCGGGGACGGTTCCGAGCGACTCACCGGTGGCCGGGCTCGTCGCCTCGAAGCGTGCGCCCGATTCCGACTCGGCCCAGGCGCCGCCGATCACCATGCCGTAGTCCTGCGTCGTGACGCTCATCGCTTTCCCCTCGAGAACGCATTGCGGTAGATCTCCTCGTACCCTGCGACGTCGACCTCGCGCGGGTTCCCGACGGTCTGCGGATCCTCGAAGGCGATCTTCGCCAGCATCGGGATCTCGTCTTCCGAGAAGCCCATGGCCTCCATCGTCGGGATGCCGACGTCGTCCGTCAGCCGGTACACCTCCTCGACACCTGCCAGCGCGGCCTCGAGCGTATCCATACCGCTCGTTTCGACTCCGAGGCCGACGGCGAGACGTGCGTACCGTTCGGGCGAGGCCGGTGCGTTGTACTCGCACACGGGCCCGAGGACACGTGCTGTCAGCGCTCCGTGCGGACAGTCGTGGACGCCCCCGGCCGACTGGCTCATCGCGTGTGCCGCGCCGGCGCTCTCGGTCCCGTAGGCCATGCCGCCGAGCGTCGCCGCGTGCGCCATGTGCGTTCGCGCCTCGAGGTTCGAGCCCTCGCCGACCGCAACGCGCAGCCAGCGTCCGACGAGCTCGACGGCGTGGAGCGCGACGGAGTCGTTGAAGGGCTGGTGGTAGTCACACGTGAAGCACTCGATGGCATGCGAGAGCGCGTCCATGCCGGTGGCCGCAGTCACCGCGGGAGGAAGCCCGAGCATCAACTCGGGATCGACGAGTGCGACATGCGGCCCGATCAAGGGCGTGCCGCCCACGTTGAACTTGATCTTGCGGTCGTGATCCGTGATCACCGCCCAGAGCGTGACCTCGCTGCCCGTACCTGCCGTCGTCGGGATCGCGACCAGAGGCGGGAACCGCCGGACGAGCGGGTCGTGCCCCCATTCGTAGTCGAGGATCGAGCCACCGTGCTCGACGACGACGCCGATCGACTTCGCGGTGTCGATCGACGAGCCGCCGCCGAGGCCGACGAGCCCGTCGCATCCGGACTCCGCGTACACGCCCGCGCCGCCGTCGACGAGCGCGATGTCAGGGTTCGGCCGCACCTGGTCGAAGACGACCGCGTCGACGAGCTGCCCGAGCGTTCGATCGACCAGGCCCGCGGCTGCAACGCCCGGGTCGGTCACGAGCAACGGACGCGTGACGCCGAGCTCGGAGAGCGTCCCGCCGAGACGCTTCAGGGCGCCGGGGCCGTGCACGATCCTCGTCGGAACCTCCACCGAACGAACCAGGTCGACCTCGACGGACATCGGGATCCTCGCTACCGGCCCGGCCTGGCGGCCTGGAGGCGCCGCTGCCGCCATCGCTCTGTCTCGGCCAGATCGTTGAACGTGAAGATATGGAAGCCGCCGAGGTTTGGGCGCTCCTGGCCGACGCTCTCCTCGAGCCCGCGAACCAGCGGATCGGGATCGAAATCGCCGCCGAGCGTCCGCCGGAGCCAGCCTCCGTGGGAGCGCAGGAAGCGGAGCGAGTCACCGACGCCGACACGCGCCGACACCCGCAGAAGCTTCGTTCGCGAGACGGGCCCTGGAAGACCGACGTGGATCGGAAGCTGGGTTCCACGCTGCCACACGGCCGACATCCATGCTGCCGTCACCTGCGGGTCGAAGCAGATCTGGCTGACGATGTAGGTCGCGAACTCCTCCTTCTCGAACATCGACCTGATCGTCGCCTCGTCGGAGATGAAGGCGTGGCTTTCGGGGTACCCGGTGATCCCGACGTCGCGAAACGGCTGGCCCAGCTCGGCGAGAGCCCGGAGGAGGGGAAGCGATCCGTCGAACTCGCCTGCGGGCTCTTCGGCGTCACCGGCCATGACCAGGACGTCCGTCGCGCCGGCCCTGCGCAGGCGCTCGCTGATCTCGGCGAGGTGCTCGCGGTCCCGGACGTGCCGGGCGGCAAGATGCGGAACGACGTCGTAGCCGTGCCCGGCGATCCGTTCGGCCAGCGCGAGCGTGGGCTCGAGTCCCTTCCTCGGCGACGTCGTGATCGTCACCTTGACCTCGGTCGGGACGTGCTCGAGCACGGCGTCCTCGACGCCCGCGAGCGGGATCACCTCGTAACGCGGCCGCGCGAGACGCTCGACCAGCGATGCGCCTGCGGCGCCCGGCGGATGTGCGATCGCGTCAGCCGACGTGGGTGGCCTCCCCGGCTGCTCCGACTGCGACCTCCTGCTTCGGGGTGTCCTTCCTCGGGTCGATGAACGGCTTCGGCACGACGACGGCCGACTGCTTGCCGTGCGGGGTCTCCACCTCGAGCTCGGTGCCGAACTCCGTGAACTCGATCGGCAGCATCGCGTACCCGATGTTCTTCTCGAGCCTCGGCGAGTAGCACGCCGACGTGACCAGCCCGGCCTGGCTCCCGTTCTTGAAGACGGGGAAGTAGTCGATCATCGAGCCGTCGTTGTAGCTGCCGAGGCCGGGGCCGCCGATCTCGACGCCCACGAGCTTCCGCGAGACGCCCTCGGCCTTGATGCGCTTGAGCGCGTCCTTGCCGATGAAGTCGGCGTCCTGCTCGAGATCGACCATCCATTCGTAGCCCATCTCGACCTCGTACGGGTTCGTGTCGAACCACATGTCACACCCCAACGCGAGGATGCCGGCCTCGATGCGCTTGATGTGGCACGGCCCGATCACGGTCAGCCCGTGAGGCTTGCCCGCCTCGAGCACGGCGTCCCAGAGCTTCACTCCGTCACGGCTCGCGTTGTACAGGTAGATCTCGTAACCGAGCTCGGCCGTGTACCCGGTCCGCGAGACGACGACGTTCATTCCGTCCAGCTCGTACTCCCGCATGAAGTAGTACGGGATGTCGGCGATGCTCTCGCCGAAGAGGTCGAGCATGACGTCCTTCGACTTCGGCCCCTGCACCTGCACGGGGCCCACGTCGGGCTCGCTGATCGTGACGTCGAGGCCGGAGTTCTGCGCGACCCCCCACGCCCAGAGCAGGATGTCGCTGTCGGCGAGCGAGAGCCAGAAGCGGTTCTCCTCGAGGCGCAGAAGGACGGGGTCGTTGAGGATGCCGCCCTCGTGTGACGTCACGAAGACGTATTTGCACTGGCCCACCTCGCACTTGTTCAGGTCCCGCGGCACGAGCATGTTCGTGAATGTGAACGCGTCCGGTCCCGAGATCTCGACCTGCCGCTCGACGCCCACGTCCCACAGGGTCACGCCGTTCAGGAGCTGCCAGTACTCCTCGACGGGGTCGCCGTAGTGACGTGCGTGGTACATGTGGTTGTAGAAGCTGTACAGCTGCACGCCGTGGCGGCGTGACGCGTAGAAGAACGGCGACCTGCGGATCCGCGTGTAGAGCAGAACGCCGGGGTTCTCGTTGATGGGGCTCAAGGCGGTACCTCCCGTGCCGAGTCTGTCGTCCAGTTCTTGTTCCGTATCGTGGAACAGTTCTGTAGCATGGAACAATAATGGATCGCTCCGGAGTCTGGCAATGGTCCAATCCGTAGAGCGCGCATTCGCCATCCTGGACGCGGTCGCCGAGCGGCCGGCAGGCGTGACCGCGCTTGCGGAACGGCTCGACCTTCCGAAGAGCACGGTCGCACGACTCCTCGGCTCGCTCGAAGATCTCGGTGCGGTCGAGCGCGTGGCCGGCCGTCGCTGGCAAGTCGGCCCGGGCGTGACTTCCCTCGCCGAGACCGGGTCGCCGGCGCGCAGTCTTGCGGCCCTCGCCCGTAGCCAGCTTTCCGGGCTGGTCGGGTCGGTCAGCGAGGATGCGGGGCTCGCCGTCCCGGACGGATACGACGTCCTCTACGTCGACCAGGTCGAGTGCGACCATCCGGTGCAGGTCCACGACTGGACCGGGACGCGCGCGCCGATGCACGCCGTTCCCTCGGGGCTCGTGTTTCTTGCGGAGTGGCCCGCGTCCGCGGTCGACGGGTACCTCACCCGCGACCCGGCTCGGCTGACGTCTGCGACCGTCGTCGATCCCGACCAGCTTCGCAGCCGCCTCGAGGACGTGAAGCGGAGCGGCTACGCGTGGGGGCTCGAAGAGTTCGCCGAGGGCATCAACTCGGTCGCCGCGCCGGTCCGCGACGCACGGGGGAACGCCGTGGCGGCGATCCACGTGCACGGGCCGGCCTATCGGTTCCCGGCCGATGGTGACGCCGACCGCGTTACGACGTCAGTGATCGCAGCCGCGAGGGAAGTCGCTCGCCTGCTGGCGCGCGACGAGCGCCTCGCCGGACGGTAGCGGCTACCTGAGACAGGCGGCGGAAACGTCGAGCGTCTCGTCGTACAGCCTACGAGGTTCGGCTTGCGCGGACTAGGGCTCGCCCCGATCGAGCGCCTCGGCGAGAAGCGTCGAGACGTCGGCCACGCGTAGCTCCTTCCCGCTCTGCCGCACGCCGTCGTCGAGCATCAGGGTGCAGAAAGGGCACGCGACCGCGAGCGTGTCGGCTCCGGTCTCCGCCGCCTCGCGCACCCGCTCCTCGTTGATCGGATTCGCGCGCTCCTCCATCCACATGTGTGCGCCGCCGGCACCGCAGCAGAACGTGCGCTTGCCGCTGCGGGCCATCTCGAGCGGCTTGCCGATGCGGGAGACGAGCTCCCGCGGCGCGGCGAGCACGTCGTTGTGGCGGGCCAGGTAGCAGGAGTCGTGGTACGTGATCCCGGCGTCTCCTGCCACGGGGTCCAGGCGCCCGTCGGCCACGAGGTCGGCGAGGAGCTCGGAGTGGTGCCAGACGTCGTAGCGCCCGCCGAAGTCGGGGTACTCGTTCGCCAACGTGTTGAAGCAGTGCGGACAGCTGGCGACGATCCTCGTCGCGCCGGCCTCGTTCAGGGTGGCGACGTTCTCCCGCGCATACGACTGAAAGACGTACTCGTTCCCCATGCGCCGGGCGGGATCGCCGGTGCACGACTCGCGTGGTCCCAGGATGGCGATGTCGAGGCCCGCGGCGAGCAGGAGCTTCGCCGTCGACACCGCGGACGCTCTCGCCCGCTCGTCGAAGGAGGCGGCGCAGCCCACCCAGTAGAGGATTTCGGGCGCAGGGTCTCCCTCGCGCAGGACCCTGACGTCGAGCTCCTCCGCCCAGGCGGCGCGCCCGGACTGAGGCTTGCCCCAGGGGTTGGCGCTCCGCTCGACGTCCCGCAGCATCGGGGCCGCTTCCTCGGGAAATCGCGAGTCCACCATGACGAGCTGGCGGCGCAGGTCGACGATGTGATCGATGTGCTCGATCTCCACCGGGCACTCGTACACGCAGGCACCACACGTGACGCAGTCCCAGACGACGTCGTCGGTGACAGCGTTCGGGACGAGCGCCGAGAGCTCGCCGCCGGCGAGGGCAGCCGGGCCCTCTGTGAACAGGTGGTCGCGGATTCCCATGATCAGGAGCTTCGGGGACAGTGCCTTGCCCGTCGCCCATGCCGGGCAGGCATCCTGGCAGCGGCCGCACTCCGTGCACGAGAAGGCATCGAGCATCTGCTTCCACGTCAGGTCGGCGACCGTGCCGGCGCCGAAGCGGAGCTCGGCCTCGTCCTCGGCTTCGAACTCGAGCGGCTCGAGCCGACCCCGGGCCCGCGTCCGCCCGAAGAAGACGTTGATCGCCGCCGTCGCGATGTGCAGGTGCTTCGAGTGGGGTAGGTAGGCGAGGAAGGCCAGGATCAGCAGGACGTGCGCCCAGACGAAGAAGCGCTCGAGGACCTCCGTCTCCGTCCCGGTGCCGAAGAGACCGGCGATCTCGTTCGAGAGCGGTGAGTCGCCGGCGGGCCACGGATTCAGGCCGAGTGCGATCAGCGTGGCATGCCAGAGCAGGAGCGTCGTCACGATTCCGGTGATCAACCCGAGGATGAGATCCGCCTCGCCGAGGTGGCTTCCTTCGAAGCGTCGCGGCCGCTGCACCTTGCGGATCCAGAAGGCCGCCGCAACGCCGACCAGGACCAGCCCGACGAACAGGTCGACGAGAAATGCGTACCAGCTCTGCTGCTCGATCCAGCCGAGTGGCGATCCCGCCGGGAGGGAGGGCTCGCGGTCGACGACCGCGATCAGCGCCAGGAAGATCGTCGGGAAGAGAACGAGGAAGCCCCAGAAGATGAAGGCGTGCATCAGTCCGGGCACGAGGCGCCGAAGGAGCTTCTGCTGACCGAGCACGATCGTCGTCTCGTTGCGGACGCGTCGGCTGAGATCGAACGGGCGGTCGACCGGCTTGCCCATGCCGACGAGCCGGGCGAGGAACCACGCCCGGCGGGCGAAGAGCCCGCCGCTGAGCAGGAGCGCGGCGCCCAGAGCGACGAGCCCCGCGGCCGTCGTCACTCGGTTCCTCTCGCCTTCCTGAGCTCGGCGGAGAGCGCCGGCACGACCTCGTGCAGGTCGCCGATCACCGCGTAGTCGGCGCTCGCCAGGATCGCCGCCTCGGGGTCCGTGTTGACGGCGAGGATCGCCTTGGCGCCTTTGCAGCCGGCCATGTGCTGCGTGGCGCCCGAGATCCCGCACGCGATGTAGATGTCAGGGGCGATCTTCGTGCCCGTCTGTCCGACCTGGTCGGTGTGCGGGCGCCAGCCGGCCATCGTCACCGCACGCGAGCAGCCGACAGCGCCCCCGAGGAGCTCGGCGAGCTCCTCGATGATCCCGAACCCCTCCGCCGACCCTGCTCCACGCCCGCAGGAAACGACGACCTTCGCCTCGGCGAGAGAGACGCCGGCCGCAGCGGTCTCGACCCGTTCGACGACCCGGACGACGAGGTCGGCAGCCGAGAGCTCCGGCGTGAACGTCTCGATCCGCGGGTCGCCTGCCGGTGCGGCCTCTGCGGGCACCGAATGCGGCTGTACGGTCATCAGCTTCGGCCTGCCGTCGAGGCGGGCTTCCTCGAGGAGGCTTCCTCCCCAGCGCACTCGCGTGACCTCGGCCGAGTCCCCGGCTGTGGCGTCGACACAGTTCGCCGCGAACGGCTGGTCGGTGAACGCCGCGACGTGCGCCAGCACCTCGTTGCCCCGCTCGGTCCCGGCAGCGGCGACAGCGGCCGGCTCGACCCGTTCCGTCACGGACACCACGGCGCGCGCCACCGCCACCGGCGCGTAGGCACCGAATGCTTCGTGCTGGGCCACGTGCAAGGTCGACACGCCATGCTCGCCGAGCAGGCCCGCGAGCTCCTCGCCGTCCCCGACGATGAGCGCGTGGAGCTCGTCGCCTCCGGCATAACGACGTGCGAAGGCGACGGCTTGCAGGGAGACCTCCTCGATCCCGCCCGGCTTGCGCTCGATCACGGCCAGGACCGTCACGCGACTCCGATCTGTCGAAGCAGAGTGACGATCGCCGGCGCAGCCTCGGGACCGTGCCCGAGAATCTCCGCCGACTTGGTCTGACCTGCGGGAACTGCGAGGCGGGCTCGCTCCAAGTGCGCCGGCGGTCTCTCGAGCGAGCTCGAGGCAAGCGGCTTGCGCTGCGCGCGGAGCTTGGCCGGAACGGACGGATACCGGGGGAGGTTGAGGCCCTCCTTCACCGTCACCACCGCCGGCAGCGGTAGCAGGAACACGTCACGTCCTCCGGGCACCTCTTGCTCGCAGCGCACCTTTCCGTCTTCGACCGCAACGCCTTTCAGCCCGGTTGCGACCGGCCGCTCGAGTGCGTGTGCCACGCGGATCCCGACCTGGTAGTTGCCCGCGTCGGCCGACTCGTTTCCGAAGAAGATCAGGTCGAACGTTCCGCCTTCCGCCTCCTCTGCGTGGATCGTGTCGACGATCGCTTTCGCTGTTGCCTGGGCATCCCACTCCCCGCCTTCGGAGACGAGGTGGACGGCTCGGTCGATCCCGAGCGCCATCGCGTCGCGGAGCTGCTCCTGCGCCTCCGCCGGCCCGAGCGTGAACACGACCGATTCCCCACCGTGGGCCTCGATCAGCCGAACCGCTTCCTCGACGCCGCACTCCTCGTGCGGGCTGATGGTGAAGCCGAGGTGGCGTGTGTCGATCTCCTGCGCGTCCTCGGTGAGGACGATGCGGCCACCCGTGATGGGAACCCGCTTCACAGCGACCAGGATGCGCACCCTCAGCTCCTGATGCGGGTGTTGTCGGGGTCGAAGAGCGCTGCGGAACCGGCGACCTCCACAGTCACCGGGTATCGATCCCCCATGTACTCGACGGCGAGCTCGGCGCCGGCGACCGCCTGCTCGGGCGGCAGGTAGCTCATCAGGATGTGCTTGCCGACAGAAGGGCCCGCTCCTGCGCTCGTGACGAACGAGCGTCGGCCTTTCCGGTCGGTGAGCGGCGCGCCGTCTCGCGTCAGGATGGGCTCACGTCCCATCGGAAAGCGTTTCTGCCCGTTCGACGAGGTGTGGTCGTCGACGGTGAGCGCGCAGAGGATCGCCGCAGGCTCCTCCTCCCGCTGGCGCAGATGCGCCTCCCTGCCGACGAAGTCCTGGTCCTTGACCCGCGGCCCGGCCATTCCTGCCTCGACGGTCGTGTACTCGCTCTCGAGCTCGGTGCCGTACGCCCGGTAGCACTTCTCGATCCGACCCGTCGTCCCGTAGACGCCGATTCCGGCCGGGACGATTCCGTGGGGCTTGCCGGCTTCGGACACGAGGTCCCAGAGCCGGGCGCCCTGCTCGATCGGCACGTACAGCTCCCAGCCGAGATCTCCCACGTAGGAAATGCGCGAGGCCAGAACGCGCAGCGGCCCGAGCTCGAGCACCCGGCAGGTCGCGAAGGGGAAGCCCTCGTGCGAGACGTCGTCGCTCGTGAGGCTCCCGAGGACGTCCCGTGCGCGAGGCCCCCATAGCCCGAGCGTCGTCCAGCTCGACGTCAGGTCGGCGAGCTGCGCGGATCCGCCCGCCGGCAGATGGTCGGACAGCCATTTTCGATCCGACATCCCGTGCGCTCCGCCCGTGACGACGCGGTACTGCTCCTCTCCGAGACGCATCACGGTCAGGTCCGACTTGAAGCCGCCGCCCTGAGCGAGCCACGGCGTGTACACGACCTTGCCGATCGGAACGTCCATCTGGCGCATGGAGACGCGCTGCAGAGCGTCGAGTGCTCCTGGCCCCATGACGTCGAAGATGCAGAACGCCGTCAGGTCGAACATGGCTCCCCGGCCGCGCATCGCGAGGTGCTCCGCGTTGATGATCGGAGACCACCAGCGGTTGTCCCACTCCGCCTCCCGCCGGCCCACCCGGTCGCCGTACTCCTCGAGGAGCGGGGCGTTCGATTCGTACCACTGAGGACGCTCCCACCCCGCCGCCTCGAAGAAGACCGCGCCGAGCGCCTTCTCGCGCTCGTAGAACGGCGACAGGCGGACGCCGCGATTCGACTCCCATTGCTCGAGGGGGTGGACGATTCCGTAGGTCTTGTTGAAGCCCTCCGACGTGCGAGCCTTGATGTGCGCACGAGCCTTGTGGTGCTCATGGAAGCGGGCGACGTCGGACGAGTGGAGGTCGATCTCGGACTCGCCGTGGACCATCCATTCGGCGAGAGCTCTGCCGACACCAGGCCCCTCCTTGACCCAGACGGCTGCCGCCGACCAGAGGCCCTTCACCTCCGGCGTCTCGCCGAGGATCGGCATTCCGTCGGGAGTGAGAGAGAGGATCCCGTTGACCGAGTACTTGATCCCGACGCTCTCGTCTCCGACGATCGACGGCATCAGCTCGAGCGCGTGCTCCATCTGCTCGGTGAAGTCCTCCTGCGTGAAGGGGAACTCTGTCGGGGTGAGCGCAGCCTGCTCGACGGAAGGCAGGTCCTCGGGCTCGTAGAGGATCGGCCGATGGGCGTAGGAGCCGATCTCGAGGCCCGTTCCCTCCTGGCGCTCGTACATGTTGGTGTCCATATCGCGGACGATCGGGAACCCGATGCCGCCCTCGGCCTCGCCGAACCAGTGCGTCGGGCCGATGTCGATCATCTGGTGCACCGCCGGAGTGAGCGGGATCGCGGCGCCAGCCATGCGGCCGAGCTTCGGGCTCCAGACGCCGCACGCGATCACGACGACGTCGGTCTCGATGTCGCCGCCCGTCGTCCGCACCCGCCGCACCTGTCCGTGCTCGACGTCGATGCCGACGACCTCCGTGTTCGCGAGCACGGAGAGCGCGCCGCTCTCCTGTCCTCGCTGCCGCATGATCGTCCCGGCCTGGAGCGAGTCGACGACGCCGACGGAGGGCGTGTAGAAGCCGCCGACGATCACCGTCTCGTCGATGAAGGGGACGAGGTCCTTCACCTCCGCCGGGGTCAGCAACGAGACAGGCTCGATGCCCCAGGCCTTCGCCGACGCGACCCGCCGCGTCAGCTCCTGCATCCGCTCCTCGGTCCGAGCGACCTCGATCCCCCCGGACTCCGTGAAGACCCCCATCTCCCGGTACTGACGCATGCTCTCGAGCGTGAGCGCAGCCATCTCCTTCGAGTGGTCGACGGGGAAGATGAAGTTCGACGCGTGTCCGGTCGAGCCGCCCGGGTTCGGCAGCGGCCCCTTGTCGAGGAGCACGACCTCGCCCCAGCCTTCGCGTGTGAGGTGGTAGGCAACGCTGTTGCCGACGATCCCGCACCCGATGACGACGGCGCGGGCTGCGCCGGGCATCGTGCTCATCAGAGGACTCGCCGAATCGCTTGTTCGAAGCCGGTGACGTGCCGGCGCATCGCGCTCTCCGCCATCGCCGGATCACGGTCTCGGATGGCCGCGAGCAGCTCGCGGTGCTCCCGGACGGCGCTCTCGAGGCGCACCACCTTTTCGAGGGCGAGAAACCAGATGCGCAGCGTCAGCACGTAGTACTCGTTCAGCGTCTCCTCGAGAAACGGGTTGTGAGCGCACCGGTACACATGCCGGTGGATGCGTTGGTCGAGGTCGATCAACGCGCGCTCGTCCAGCTCGATCGCTTCCTCGAGCTCGGCGAGGAGAGCTTCCGTCTCGGCGCGGTCGGCAGCCGTCGCCCGCTCCGCCGCCAGGCGCGCCGCGTTGCTCTCCAGCACCGCCCGCACTTCCGAGAGGCCTGCGAGGTCGCCCACGTCGACCGTGGAGACGAACATGCCGCGCCGCGGGTACACCTCGACCAGGCTCTCGCGCGAGAGGGCACGGAGCGCCTCGCGTACGGGCGTGCGCCCCAGCTCCAGTCGGCCCATCAGCTCCCGCTCGCTGATGAGCGACCCCGGCGGAAGCTCCAGCGACACGATCAGCTCCCGGATGCGGTAGTACGCCCGGTCGGACAACGACCGGGCGTCGGCCGCTTCAGGTTGATGGACGTGGAGTGTGGGGGTGCTCATGGTCGGAGACGTCGCGGCGGGAACGGGGCTCCGTTCCCGCCGCGACGCGTCAGGTCACTTCAGCCAGGCGTTGACCTTGGCCTTGTTCTTTGCCACCCACGCTGCGGCGGCTTTGTCCTTGGCCATCTTCTTGCCCGAGATGAGGTTGGCGACGAAGTTCTGATCCGCGGAGGTCCACTTGAACTTGCGGATCACCTTCAGCGCCGGCGACCCGCTCTTCGCGAACTCGCCGCTCACGAGCTTGTCGAGCCCGTAGGACGGGTACTCGCAGGCGTGATTGCCGGCCACCTTCTCGTCGTCCAGGCACCCCTTGAACCGCTTGGGAAGCTGGATTCGCACGAGGTCGTAGACGGCGTTCAGGTACTGCGGGTCGTACCAGTAGAAGAGGACAGGCTTCTTCTGCTTGTACAGCTGCGTCCAGCGTGCGACCTGCGCAGGCTCTGCACCGGCCACGACGTGCTTGAGGTTGAGACCGAGCTCCTTGATGAGCGCGCGGTCCTTTTGGACGTACGACGGGTCGCCCCCGAGGAACATTCCCTGTGAGCCCGACTCCGGCGACTTGAACACCGACTCCTTGCCCTTCAGCCCCTTCCACGTCTTGAACGAGGGGTTCTGCTTGAGCAGGTAGGTCGGGATGTACCAGCCGATGACACCGGTGATCCCGTTGCCGCCGACGTTGACGACCGACTTGGTCGTGAGGTACTTCTTGTTCGACGGGACGAGCGTGTTGTCCCAGTCCTCGAGCACGACGTCGATCTTTCCGTCGGCCATCGCCTGGAAGCTCGGCTGGTTCTCGGTGATGTTCAGCACCTTGACCTTGCACTTGAGCCTCTTCTCGAGGACGTTCTTCAGGACGTAGACGTTCGCCGTCGAGCCCACCCAGGAGTTCTCGTTCAGGATCACGTCGCCGCAAGCGGCCTGGCGCGTGCCACCCGCCGCAACCGCAACTGCGATGAGCGCCGCAGCGGCGACGGCGAGTATCCCGAGGCCGACTCCCGCGCCCCGATGACGATTCGACATCCGACCCTCCTTGTCGTTGAGCTTCACGTGACTTCCTCCTTCCGCGCGCGCCGCGCTCCCTGAGTCACCCGGTCGAGCACGATGCCGAGCGCCAGGATGGCGATCGACGCGACCACGCCTTGCCCGAACTGCCCGCGGACGAGTCCCTGCGCGACCTCGTACCCGAGGCCGCCCGATCCGACGAGCCCTCCGATAACGACGACGGCGAGCACCATGATGATCCCCTGGTTGACGCCGAGCATGATGGCGTCGCCGGCGAGCGGGATCTTCACCTTGCGAAGAATCTGTCCCCGTGTCGCACCGAAGGCCCCCGCAGCCTCCACGCTCTGCGGCGCCACGTCCCTGAGGCCTCGCTCGACGAGGCGGACGACGACGGGGAAGGCGTAGAGAACGCCGGCGACGATCCCCGGGACGATCGACACGGGCATGAGATAGATGAACGGGATGATGTAGACGAGCTGCGGCAGGGTCTGCAGCACGTCGTTGACGGGACGCATGACCCTGGAGACCGTGCGGCTTTCCGATGCCCAGACACCGAGGCCGAAGCCGAGGATCACCGCCATGACGGTGGCGACGAGGACCTGTGAGAGCGTGTCCATCGCGAGCGCCCAGGTACCCATGAAGCCGATCAGGGCGAGCATGAAGAACGTGGTTATCGCCGGCCGCAGGCCCGAGACGACGAAGGCGATGAGCGTCAATCCCGCCAGCGTGGTGAACCACGGCGCCTCGACGAGGAACGCCTGCAGCGGCAACAGCAGCTTCGTGAGGATGAAGTTGCCGGTCGGCTCCGTGATCTGGAAGACCCACGACGTCGGGTCCTGCACGTAGTCGAGCACCTTCTGTATCTGCGCGAGCAGCCACTCTTGCGCCGTTACGGCCCGCTGCCGGACGCCTGTGTAATCGGGGAAGTCGCCGCTCACGCCGATCGCCTTGGCGACGACGACCGTGGCGACGATCGCCGCCGCAACGACCGACGACACGATCCGGAGGCGCCGCGTTGCTGCCGCGTCGAGGTGGCGCCTCGTGGGGTCGGTGCGATCGGCGACCGCCTCGGTGATGCGGTCGAGAGCCATGGCCATGATGACGATCACGACCCCGGCGAGGATCGCCAGCGCAGGATTCGAGAAGAGCCCCGAGTTCACGACGGCGCCAAGCCCGCCGCCTCCGATGAGACCTGCGATGACCACCATCGACAGCGCGAACAGGATCGTCTGGTTGAGACCGAGAAGCAGCATCCGCCGCGACATGGGGAGCTGGACCTTCAGGAGCATCTGGCGACCCGTCGCGCCCATCGAGGCCGCTGCCTCGACCGTACTTACGGGTACGCGGCGGATACCCAGGGCCGTGATCCGGATACACGGCGGGATCGCGTAGATCATGGTCGCGACCACGGCGGCCGCATACCCGATCGAGAAGAAGAGGACGACGGGCATCAGGTACGCGAACGCGGGAACGATCTGAGCCGCGTCGAGGAACGGCGTCAGCGCGCGATTGAAGCGCGCCGAGCGCCCGGCCGCGATGCCCAGCGGGACGCCGATGAGGATCGACAGGCCGACGGCGGCAAGCATCAGCGCGAGCGTCTCGATGCTCTCCGCCCACAGGCCCGAGAGAGCGAACGACGCAAATGCCGCCAGCGCCCAGATGCCCGCACGCAACCCGCCGAAGCGCCAGGCGAGCAAGGTTCCGGCGACGGTCGTCCCGATCCAGGTGAGCCAGACGAGCAGATCGTTGAACCAGGTGACGAGGTTGTCGGCGAAGATCCGGAAGCCGTCGAAGATCGTGAAGACGACGCCTCCACCGCCCTCGAGCCGCCTGTCGATGAGGTACGCCTGGACCTCGTCGAGCTCCACTTGCAGCTTGTTCCAGACCAGGTCGTTCGGCCATGGATACTCGGCCTTCCAGCCGCGGTAGGCGAGCCACATCACCGCGATGATCGCTCCGACCTGGACGAGCTTTCCCCGCCACCACGGGCGATGGACGACCAGCGGCGCGGGAACGGTCTCGGCCGTGACAGTCGCCAACCTAGCCGCCGCCTTCCTCGGCGATCGCCTCGAGCACGGCCGCACGATCGACGATTCCGACGACGCGTCCGTCCTCCATTGCACAGACCGGCTTCTCGCTGGCGATGAGGACGGATACCGCGTTTCGCATCGTCGTCTTCACGTCGAGCCTCGGGCCGTCGGCGTCCTCTCCCGGAGCGAGCTCGCGCATGATCCAGCGCAGGGTCAGCACCTGGCTGCGCGGGATGTCGCGCGTGAAGTTCTCCACGTACTCGTCGGCCGGCGACCCGACCAGCTCCTCGGGCGTGCCGAGCTGGACGATCGCCCCGTCGCGCATGATCGCGATCCGGTCTCCGAGCCGAAGCGCCTCGGGCAGGTCGTGCGTGATGAACATCGTCGTCTTGCCGATCTCCTGCTGGAGCCGCATCACCTCGTCCTGCATGTCGCGGCGGATCAGTGGATCGAGGGCGCTGAACGGCTCGTCGTACAGCATGACGTCGGGGTTCACCGCAAACGCGCGTGCGACGCCGACGCGCTGCTGCATCCCTCCCGAGAGCTGGTCCGGGAACTGGTTCGCGACGTCCTCGAGCCCGACGAGCTTCAGCACTTCTCGTGCGCGCAGGTGCCGCTCTGCCTTGCCGACTCCCTGCACTTCGAGGCCGAAGGCGACGTTGTCGATCACGCGTCGATGCGCGAGCAGGCCGAAGTGCTGGAAGATCATCGAGACCGAGTGCCGACGAAGCGTTCGGAGCTCCGCTTTGCTCGCATTCATCACGTCGCGACCGACGATCTCGATCTTCCCGGCGGTCGGCTCGATCAGGCGGATGAGCGCGCGCACGAGCGTCGACTTGCCCGACCCCGAGAGGCCCATGACGACGAACACCTCTCCGGGGAGCACCTCGAGCGAGACGTCGCGCACGGCGACGACGCAACCGGTCTTCTCGCGCAGCTCGCGCCGCGAGAGCAGCGCGTCCGGCGAGCCGACGAGGCGCTCGGGATGCGGGCCGAAGACCTTCCAGACACCCTCGGCGCGAATGACCGGAGCCCTCGTGCGGTCGACTCGATCCTGCGTAGGTGCGGGAGCGATCTGATCCGTCTCCGTCATGCTCGCGAAGCTGATATATCACCGGCGCAAGGGGTTGTCTACCGGCGGCGGGTCGTCCGCCTCACCGAGGCGTCGTCGTGCAGGGTCTTTATAAGATCTCGAGGCTGCCCAGTTCCACCGTCGAGGATTCCCTCACCCTGGGAGGATCACCGATGAACCACACGAGAACCGCGGTCGTCGACCGCATCACGGACTACACGATGTCCGGGGCGCGCCGTGGGCCCGACGGACGGTTCGTGCGCGTGGACGGTCTGCGGGACCGGCTGGCGCGCCCCCGTCGAAAGCACGTGGTGCCCGCGGAGCCCGAAGACAACGTCGCATACGTCCCCCCGGCGCTGCTTCGAATCGTGGAGCGCCCACAAGCGCAGGCCTACTAGATCGTCTTGAACTGCTCGAAGGGCTGGCGGCAGGCGTCGCAGTAGCGGATCGAGCGGCACGGCGTCGGGCCGAAGAGGTTCTCGAGCTTCGTGTCCGTCGAGCCGCAGTAGGGACAGCGGAACGTCGCGCTCTGCAGCTGGACGAGGTCGAGCTTTCCGACCGGGCGAGGCGAGGGCGGTGCGAAGCCCGCGGCGCGGAGTTTCTCGCGACCCTCGGGGGTGATCCGGTCGGTCGACCAGGAGTCGTCGAGCACGACCCGAACCTCCGCGCTCACCCCCAGCTCGGCGACCCTCGCCTCCATCGCCTGCTGCATCGGCTCGAGCGCCGGGCAGCCGAGGAACGTCGGCGTGAAGTCGATCCGCACGCGGCCGTCGTCGACTGCGACGTCTTTGATCACCCCGAGCTCGACGAGCGAGATCACCGGGATCTCGGGATCGGGGATCTCGGCCAGTGCCTGCCAAACCTCGTCCACCGTGGGTGGCCGAGGTTTGGTTACTGACCTGAAGCGCGACCCGTCCACGTCCGTCCAACCATTTCTCGCGCAGCGAGAAATGGCATCACCACTGCGCACCCGTCGGTGCCGATCGCCGCACCATCGTCATCTCCTCCCAGAGCTCCGCGAGCTCCGCCTCGTGGACGCCGCGGGGGACAGCGTCGACGTCTGCCAGCTTCCGGCCGAGCCGCTTCTCCGCCCGCCGGCGAAGCTCCGGTCGAAGCTCGTCATCCAGCACGCCGAGGGCGTAGGGCCAGAGCTCGTCGACCGCCTCGGTCAGCCGTGTCCGGCCCTCTTCGGTCGCGAGCAGGCGGTCGACCCACATCTCGGCATGCATGCGGTGGTAGGCCTCTTCGCGGTCGATCTTCGCCGCGACCCCGGCGACGTCCGGATCTCCCGACACCTTGAGGGCGGCGAGGCGGATCTCGTCCGCGGTCTCGTAGAGCCAGTGGCGGGCGATTGTCCGGGCCCATTCGAGGCGGCGCAGCTCGACGAGTGGTGCACAGCGGTACTCCTCCGGTCTGCGGTCGAAGGCGAGTGCGTCGGCGGTCGTGCCGAGCTCCGCGGCTGCGAGCTCGTAGAGCGCGCGCGCATGGCCGATCTCGTTCTGCGCGATCGAGGAGAACGCGACGTCCTCTTCGAGGAACGGAGCGATCCCGGTCCACTCGGAGTTCCGCCAGCCGAGAACGAGCTCGTCGTCGGCCAGATCGAGCAAGAGGTCTGTCCGCGCGCTCATTCGGTGTCGCCCCCCGGGGCCATCTCGAGCGTCCCCGCCCGCTCGCGCGCCTCGCGCAACCGTGCCTTGATCGAGTAGCCGTCAACGCGGCGGTACTTCATCTCGAACTCGTCCGGAAAGTCGTCGATCTCGCTGACTGCCTCTCGGGGGACGAGCCAGAGCGACGCCGACTCCTGCCGCCGGCCGTACTGCTCCCGCGCGTAGATCTCGGCGAAGCGCTCGTCCGGAGCCGTCACCGTCCCCGCATGCTGGAACGGCTGACCCTTCCGCTCTTGCCTGAAGACTTCGAAGACCACGCGTCCCCCAGACCTAGGCCGCTTCGGCGAGCACCACCCGCTCGACCCAGGCCACGTCCTCGCGCGACAGCCGCCGGAAGGCGAGCCGCTCCTCCGAGGCAGGCCCGTGGCCGGTCACGACTGCGCGGAGCTTCTCCCAGTCGGGCTCCGTGTAGAGCCAAAGCCCGGTCTCCTCGTCCTTGCGCAGCGCGGGATCGGGAATCTCGAGGCCGAGCTCGCGGATCTGCGGGACGTAGCCGTCGAGGAACTGCTGCCTTGCCTCCTCGTTCCCCTGGCTCTTGATCCGCCAGAGGTACATCGGGTCCTCGTCGGCGGGGATCGGGTTGCCGTGGAAGTGCATCAGTGGCTCCCACCAGCGGTCGAGTGCCTCCTGCACGAGGCCGAACTGCTCCTCGGTCCCGGTCACCATCGCGAGGATCACGTCGCGCCCGTGGAGGATGTGGAACGACTCCTCCCAGCAGATCTTCTTCATGATGCGTGCGTAGGGCGCGTACGAGCACCTGAGCAGCGCCTTCTGGGAGACGATCGCGGCCGCGTCGACGAGCCAGGCGATGACGCCCACGTCGCCCCACGTTCGGGTCGGGTAGTGGAAGACGTTGTGGAACTTGGACCTGCCGGCGACGAGATCGTCCAGGCAGGCGCTCCGAGGCTTGCCGAGGTCCTCGACGACGCGGTAGATGAGCTGCGCGTGTCCGACCTCGTCCTGAATCTTCGCGGTGAGGGCGAGCTTCCGCTGCAGCGTCGGTGCGCGAAGGATCCAGTCGCGCTCCGGCAGCACCCCCATCAGCTCCGAGTTGCCGTGCATCTCGATGAACTTGACGAGCTTCGAGCGGTACTCGTCCGGCATCCAGTCGCCGGTTTCCACCTGCCCGCCGGCCTGAACGTAGTCGAGGAACTCCTGCGCGCGCGCGTCCACCTCGTGGCCTCCCTACCGAACGGTCGTTAGCATCCAGTATATGGCCACGAGGAGGCAGGAGCTAACCCGGGAAGCGGCACGGCTCTTCGCCGAGCGCGGCTTTCACGGCACCTCCATGGGCGACCTGGCCGAGGCGCTCGGCGTCCGGAAGGGGTCGCTCTACTCGCTCACGGGCTCCAAGCAAGAGCTCCTCTTCGACACGATGCGGGAGGGTGCGCGGGCATTCCACGCGGCGCTCGACACGGTCACCGAGGATCTCCCGGCGGTCGACCGCATCCGACTCGCCCTCCGCGGGCACCTTCGCGTCGTCTCCGAGCAGATCGACGTCGCCACCGTCTTCACGCGGGAATGGCGTTACCTCGACGACGTCTACCGCGCGGAGATTCTCGCCGAGCGACGGCGGTACGAGGAACGGTGGCGGGCGATCGTCCGGGAAGGGATCGAGCGCGGAGAGCTCCGCACGGATCTCGACGCGGGTGCGGCGGTCCTACTCGTCCTGTCCGCGGCCAACTGGGCGTACACCTGGCTGGCGCCCGGCAGGGACACCGACGAGCTTGCCGACCGCTTCACCGCGATCCTCGTCGACGGGATCCGCGGCTACGCCACGCGCCCGTAATCGCTGATCACTGATCGGGGACGCCGACGGCGTGTGGTGATCCTTCACCTCGGGTATTGACACCCCGTGAAGTGGTGTAGTAGGGTCACGCCCACACCACTTCATGTGGTGTCAGCGACTCGGGAGGCTCGACAAATGTTCAAGCGACACGGATTGGCCGGGGTGTTCCTCGCGGTCGTCCTGCTCGTCGGGGGCACCACGGGAACAGGTGGTGCGAGTACCGGCGAGACGAAGCGGCATCTGGTCGTCTTCGCGGGCGACTACGCCGTCGACGGCACCTATGCCGTCGAGAGCACGTACGCGGTGCTCTGCAACTACGCGGTCCTCAGCGGTTATGCGGTCAACTGCAACTACGCCGTTGCCCACGACTACGCGGTCTCGCTCGTCCAGGCAGCTGGAGGCACGGTCGCAAACGATCTGCTCTCCCAGATCGGCGTTCTTGCCGTCGACTCGTCGAACACGCTCTTCGCCAACCTGATACGGACGTACGCGGTCGTCGAAGAGGTCGGGGAGGACTTCGAGAGGCCGGGGCGAGTTCCCGACGGCGGTCCCGAGCAGACGACAGATCCGCTCGAGGGGCCGCAGTGGGGCATGCAACAGATCCAGGCGCCGCAGGCGCACGCCGTCCAGGCAGGCGGCGCGCGCGTCGACGTCGGCATCCTCGACTCGGGGATCGACGGCGCACACCTCGACTTCGAGGACACTCGCCGGAAGGAGCAACGTCGACTGCTCGCGCGGACACGACTCGATCGGCACCCTGCCGCCGGGGGTCGCCGTGTCGAATCCCGTTCCGTGCATCGACAACGGCTTCCACGGAACGCACGTCGCCGGCATCGTCGCCGCCCAGGCGAACGGGCACGGCGTCGTGGGCGTGGCGCCGAATGTCACGCTGGTGCCGGTCAAGGTCTGCGACTCGACCGGGTACTGCTACGCCAGCGCCGTCGTCGACGGAATCACCTACGCGGGCGACCAGAAGCTCGATGTGATCAACATGAGCTTCTTCGTCGACGACGACGAGTTCCAGCAGTCGACGGAGTTCAAGTGCCTGAACGACCCGAAGCAGCGCGCCTTCCGAAAGTCGGTGGAGCGCGCGATCTCGTACGCCCGCAAGCAGGGTGTCGTGCCGATCGCCGCGCTCGGCAACTCGGACACGGATCTCGCGAATCCTCCTGCCGGGAACAAGTGCGAAGTGGTGCCCGCCGAGATCACCGGGCGTGATCGGCACGACCGCTCTCGGCAGCATGAAGGAGAAGGCGTCGTACTCGAACTGGGGCCACGGCGAGACCGACGTCGCCGCACCCGGCGGGACGAGCACCGGCGACCCGGGCACCGGCGTCTGTCCACGTTCCCCGGGAACACGTCGGCCGCGATCTCCGGGACGTCGATGGCCTCACCGCACGCTGCCGGCGTGGCGGCGCTGATCGTCAGCCAGTTCGGAAGCCTCGGCTCCGACGGCGACGTGAAGATGTCGCCCGGCACCGTCCAGTCGAGCCTCGAGTCGACCGTGATCGACCAGGGGCTCGTGGGCTACGACGAGTGCTTCGGCAAGGGTCGCATCAACGCGCTCCGGGCCGTCCAGAGGAACACCTCCAAGGTTCACGACGCTTCGGCGCCGTTCTGCCCGGAGTACCCGGAGTGATCAACCCCTAGCCGCGCAAGCGCGCGGCACGGCAGGCGCTCCCGAGCGCTGACACGGCCGGCGGACTCGCCGCCGCTCGCGGGTCCGCCGGCCGGGCGATTCGCAAGGAGGTCGAGATGAGAGGCGAGATTCAGCAGGGAGATGCTTCGTCGAGTCGCCGTCGGAGCGGTTGCGGTCGGCTTCGCTGTTGCCGTGGGCGTCGGGTGGGCGCAGATCGCTCGACCTCCACTCGATCCAGCTCACAACGTGGCGCTGCCGTGCGAGCTGGTGAGCGCGCCCGGTGCCGCTGCCGCGTTCCGCGAAGAACATCGCCCACGTCGCCAACGTCTGCGGCATCGTCGGGACCGACGTCGAGTTCCAGTCGCGCCGGGCCGCACGACGGGCTGCACGACTACGCGTTCCTCGGGACGATGGGCGGAGGGCTGCGGATCTTCGACGTCACCGACCCGGCACAGCCGCGTCCGGCCGGCGCCTACACCGATCCCGGTTGGCAGAACGACGTTCAGGTCCGCGGCAACCTCGCGGTGCTCGGTTTCGACCCGCTCAGCGGCTCACTACCCGCTCGAGCATGTCGGCGTGCCTCCAGGCCAAGGGCGCGAACGGCGGCGTCGATCTCGTGCGGCTCGCGTTCGATCACGGCGACCGCCAGGTTCACGACCTCCTGCATCGACTGCGTGTCGAACTCGCCAGGCGGAGGGGCGCACAACTCGACGCTCCACCCGAGCGGGAAGTGGCTCGCGATGATCAACCCGCGGAGTCACGGCTCGGTCGACGTCGTCGACCTGCGCTCGACGCCGTCCGGTGCGCGCATTACCGGATCGTCCAGGACGGGAGCCTCGCGAACACGGTGTGCACCTCGGCGACGCTCGCGCCCGCTCGCTGCATCTCCAACGGTCGCACGGGAACGTGGAGCCCGCACGACGTCGCGCTTCTCGCGGAACGGGAGCCGGATGTACGTCTCGGCCGTCGGCAACGACACCGTGATCGTGAACGTGAGCAACGTGCTCTCGGGAAGCGTGTCGACGATCGGCGTCGTGCCGAACGACCGAAACGGCGGCGGCGTCGGCCAACGACCGGAACGACATCTCGATCTCGCACCAGTCCGACCCGAGCGCCGACGAGGCGATCCTCGGCGTCACCGACGAGCGGGGTGGCGGGTTGCAGGAGACGCGCTGTAACACCGACCCGAACGGCGTCATCGGCGGCATCCACTTCTGGCGGCTTCCGATCACCGGTGTGGCCGAGCACGTCGAGAGCGCCTGGGCGCCTGGTTCTATCCGAATCCCGATGCTGGACCGCTGGATGCCATCGGCCGCCTCGCAGACGCGCCTGCACGATCCACGTCTTTCGGATGGGCGGAAACGGCACGGCCGGCCCCGGCTCGATCCAGACCGGCTACGACGGCGTGTCGAGTCTCCCGAGGCGGCAGCTCGTGTCCGCTCACTACGGCGCCGGCGTCTGGCACATCGACTTCAGCCGGGCGTCGAGCAGCTCGGACGGCATCGCCGAGGACCCGCAGAGCACGTGGGGGAACACGCTCGGTTGGAACGTCATGCCCGGAGCCGAGACGTGGTCCGCCAAGGAGTACAAGGGCTACATCTACGCGGGTGACATGGCCCGCGGCTTCGACGTCTATCAGTTCACCCCGTGCGAGGGCATCGGGTGCATCGATCTCCCGGTGCCTCCGTGCCTGCCCGGTGACGACGACCTCGACGACGACGGGCTCGACGACGAGCTCGAGGACATCTTCGGGTGGCTGATCGACGATCCCGACTCGGACGACGACGGCGTCCGCGACGGGAACGAGGACTCCGACCACGACGGCGAGGACGACGAGGACGAGGACGACGCCACCGACAGTTGCCCCGACGACTCCGACGGCGACGGCGTCGACGACGAGGACGAGGACGACTAGCTCCCCCACCACCCCGGCCCCGGGAGAGGAGGACCCGCGGCGGAGGCCCTCCTCTCCCGCCAAGTTGCACCACATGCCGTGGTTACGTAGAGTTCGGCTGGTGGACGCTGCGCATCTCGAGCGCCTCCAGCGTCTCGGGTTGACCAGCTACGAAGCCCGGGCCTACCTGGCGCTTCTCCGCCGGGACTCGTCGACGGCGGCCGAGACGGCTCGCCTGGCCGGGCTCCCCCGGCAGCGGGTCTACGACGTCCTCTCGAGCCTCGTCGAGAAGGGCCTGGCGTCGACGCGGCCGGGGCGCGCGGTGAAGTACGCCGCGACGTCGCCCGAGCAGGCGCTCGATCGCCTCGTGGCCCAGCATCGGCAGCAGCTCGCCGAGCTCGAGCGCGACACCGCCTCCATGATCGACTCCCTCACGCCGGCGTATCTCGCGGGGCAGGAGCACACGGACCCGCTCGAGTACATCGAGGTCCTGCGCGACCGCAGCGCGATCAACGAGCGCTTCGCCGAGCTCGAGGCGGGCATCAAGGACGAGATCCTCGTCTTCACCAAGCCGCCGTACGCGACGCCGGTGCACGAGCACGAGGAGGGGCTCCAGGTCGTGAGCCACTACCGCGCCCGCAGCGTGTACGAGTTCTCCGCCTTCGACGACATGCGGTTCGCCGAAGGCGTGCGGCGCTACATCGATGCCGGCGAGGAAGCGCGCTTCGTCGAGGAGCTGCCCTTGAAGCTCGTGATCATCGACGAGCAAATCGTCATGTTCGGGATCGAGGATCCCGTCGCCGGCAGCTCCATCCTGACGATGATCGTCGTGGAGCATCCGTCGCTCGCCCAGCTGCTCAAGCTGGCGTTCGAGGCGATGTGGGAGACGGGCCTCACGTGGGACGAAGCGAACGCTCGCTTCGGCAAGCAGAGGAAGACCGCGTGAAGCTCCGCCCACGCGGCGCCGGCGTCGTAGTTGCGCTGGTCGTCGCGGGGGTTGCCCTGCTGGTGGGAAGCGCCCCGACACCGGCGGCAGGCGAAGCGCGGCGGGCCCTCTCCCCCGATCTCCGGTCCGACGTAGCGGCGCTTCTCGAGGGCCGGCACGCCCGCGATCCGCGCCTCGACCGCCTGGTATCCGATCACCGTCCGGGTGAGATCGCGTACTTCGTCGTACTGGATTCGAGGCGCGCCAACGTTCACCGAATGGCTCTCGAGCGCGCCGGAGCCCGCATCCTGCGCGAGTACCGGACGATCGACGCGTTCGCGGTGGCCTCGATGCCGCAGGTCCTGAAGCGGGTGGCGGCGCTGCCGGACGTGACGAGGCTGGTTCCGGTGGAGGTGATCGAGACCGAGGCAGAGCAGGAGGTCGACCAGTCGAAGGCGACGACGGCCGACGTGGGCGCGCCGCCGCTCTGGAACCAGGGCATCACCGGCACGGGAATCCGGATTGCCGTCCTCGACACCGGCCTCGACGTCACGCACCCCGACCTCGACGATCGGGACTTCCGCAAGTGGTCGAGCCTGTTCAACCCGCCGAAGGTCGTCGACACGCGAAACTTCGTCGGCGGCGGCTGTCAGCCCGTGCTCGGAGGGACCGACGGGCACGGCCACGGGACGCACGTCGCGGGCATTGCCACCGGCACCGGGGAGGGCACTCCGCTCGCGTCGGATGACGGCCGCTACTGCCGGCATCGCCCCGGACGCCGAGCTGGCGGTGGGCAAGGTCCTGACGGACGCCGGCGCTGGCCTCAACAGCGATCTACTGGCGGCCATGGAGTGGGCTGCCATGCCTGCGGGCTCGTCCCCGTGCTCGATCGGCGCCCACGTCGTGAATCTCAGCCTCGGCTCCGAGTCGCGGCCGACGCGCCTGAACACGGGCTCGGACGTCGACCTGGTCAGCGAGATGCTGAACCGGCTTGCCGTCCGCTACGGGACTCTCTTCGTCGCCGCCGCGGGCAACAGCGGGCCCTTCATCGGCAGCGTGCTCGAGGCGCCGGGCTCGGCTGCCCAGGCGCTGAGTGTCGCGGCCTCCGCGAAGGACTACGACGTCAACCACGACGACACGCTCTCCGGGGACACCTGCGCCGGCTACCAGCATCCCCCCTCGTCGACGAACGACTGCGGTGCCGGGGTCGGTACGCAACCCTCATCGCTCGGCGCCTTCTCCTCACGCGGCCCTTCGGGGGACATCTGGCTCCGGCCTGATCTCAGCGCCCCCGGCTACAACATCGTGTCCGCGCAGGCGGCCACCGGAGCTGCGCTGGCACAGAACGACCTGAATCGGGGAACTCGTCTCGATCCGCTCTACGCGACCGCAACGGGCACGTCGATGGCCACCCCGGCCACCGCCGGCAGCGCGGCGCTGCTGCTCCAGGGGTACCGCGACCGCCACGGGACGCTCCCGTCCGGGTCGTCGGGGCTGGCGGGAGTGGCCGCGCCCGCCTACGCGCTCGTCCGCGCCGCGTTGATGAACACGGCGGCGAGCGGCCAGCACGAGGCGCGCTGGATCCTGTCCAC
Organism: uncultured Actinomycetes bacterium; assembly: GCA_963761485.1. GTDB lineage: Bacteria > Actinomycetota > Thermoleophilia > Gaiellales > Gaiellaceae > GMQP-bins7. The sequence goes on from CAVXGP010000005.1 coordinate 548,968, forward strand.
CGACGCCTCCACGACTCTCGTTTGCTCCCCGACGCCCGACCCAGTGCTCGTCGAGTTCTGCAACTTCGCCTCGCTCATCACCGGCCCGTTCGGGAACCAGGCGCTGTACCAAGTGCGCAACGGAGCCGGGGATCCGTACGTCGGGCCGCTCGGCGAGGGAGCCGGCAAGCTGAACGTCGGCCGGGCACTGACGGCCCTGCGCGACGGCGTTGTCGTCTACAGCGCGGCGTCGGGCTCCGGTCAGGACGTCGGCACGGGCCCTCGCGACCTGCAGGGGAGCTGGCAGATCGGGGCGATCCGGGCCGGCAAGTCCCAGACGCAGGACCTGGTGCTCCATGCCGCTCCGGGAGTCGTTGCGACCGCGCGGTTCGAGTACACCGCCGGCCGGCCGTCCGACGGGTCGACGGCGCTCCCGGCCTCCTGGGTGAGGCTGCCCGGCGCGACGAACGTGCGCTTCGGTCGTGACCCGCTGGTCAGGTTGAAGGTCGCCGTCCCCGCGAACGCCCCCGCAGGGACATTCACGGGGTCGGTTCTCGTTCGGCTGTCGAACGGCCAGACGCTGCAGGTACCCGTGTTCGCGTCCGTCGCCCTGCACGACGTCAACGTTCGGGTGGGGAATGCAGCGGGGCCGCAGGCCCGGATTGCCTCGGCGGGCGACGTCTACGCCAAGTCGGACACGGTGTGGCCGTCCGTGGCCGGGTCCGCCGGGACCGGCGCGGGATCGGACTGGCTCGTCTACCCGGTCGAGCTCGGCAACGGGCTGAGCGAGGCCCGGTTCACTGTCTACGACGCGGCCGGGGGCGACGAGACCTACGACCTCTACGTGTACGGGCCGAGCTACGAGCTCGTCGCGAGCACGCACCCATTTGCCGCCCCAGGGGTGACGCACGTCCCGACCAACGATGCACGCGGCCCGACGCCGCCATCGGCGCCGCAGGCGCTCTCACTCGCCGCTCCCGCGGCCGGCCGGTACTACGTGGCCGTGAGCCGCGCGAAGGTCGGCCTTCTGCCGGGCAGCGGTGACTTCGGCGCGTTCGTGCTGACCCTGGACGAGGTCGCGTCGCGTCGTTGACACGGCCGCGGCTCACCGCGCGCGTCACCTAGCCGCTCGTCCTGCACCGCTCCAGCCGTCTCCGCGAGCCACGAAGCGTGGCGAGGCGAGGTTGACACTCCTGCCAGTGGTGATAAACTGCTGGAACTGACACCACACGTAGTGGTAACCAGGAGGTTCGGATGCTCGGTGCAGTACGTCTTCTCGGTTTCCTCGCGCTAGTCGTCGGCGTCCTCGTCGGAGCGGGGTCGGCGCTCGCAGCGGTTCCAGCCGCCGGAACGGTTTCCCCCGTGACACCGACGGCGACCTGGACCGGTTCGTTCATCACCTCCAATCCATCCGGCGTGTGCCTCGGGCCGGTCGACCCCGCCTGCGATACGTACTCGCTGACGATCGCGCCGCCGGCGAGCGGGAGCTCCACGGTCGAGATCACCGCCAAGGCGACAGCTGCAGGCGACGACATCGATCTCTTCGTCTACGGGCCGACCGGCGGGACCGTCGGCAGCTCGACCACGGCGACCGGGGACGAGAGGGTCGTGCTGGAGAACCCCGCCGCCGGGACGTACCGGGTCAGCGTGCTCGCCTGGCTCGTCACGCCGGGCGGCACCTACAACGGGAAAGCGACCCTCGTCGCCACTCCGGTCGGACCACCGCCGGACCCGAACTCCGTCAGGTGGTCGTACAACCCGTCGGCGCCGCAGGCGAGCGTCGAGGTCCCGCTCCGCGTCGTCCTCGTCGGCTTCGCGCCGGGAGAGCTCGACACGGCGAAGCTCCTGGCCGAGATCCCGAACTACCAGCGGCCCGGCGTCCTCATTCCACGCGGGACGAGCCCCACGGCTGACGAGGCGCAGTTCCCGCTCGGCACGTCGACGTTGATCAACCACGGGCGTGCGTACTACGGCGGCACGAAGCCCTTCCTGGTCCCGTACGAGTACCGCTGGAAGCCGCAGGTCGTCCACGCACCGTCGGCGTTCGCGTCGGGCCTCTTCGCGACGATGTACGCGAACAGCACGAGCGGCGAGTTCGGGAACGTGCAGCGAAGCCGCGTCTATCTCGAGGGCTACAACGAGACGAGGGGCGTGTACCGCGGCTTCGGGAGCAACGTGGCACCGAACGCACCCGTGCGCTTCATCGACGGTGAGAAGACCGAGGATTGGATCGCCGCCAACTCCAAGCAGTATCTGGGGTGGGACGACCCGGCTCGCGGCAAGGGGCCCGGAAAGAATCCCGGCTACACGGTCTATGTCCTCAACACCTGGGATTCGGCCGAGGCGCGAGCTCAGCTCAGGCCGTCCAACGAGTACCACGTGTTCAAGATCAGCCGCACGGACCCCGATACCGGCGATTTCGACGGAATCGACTGGGCCCGAATCTGGGGTGGGCGCTACCGGTTCATGATGCTCGACCTCGGGGCCGCCCCGAATCCGTACGAGGCGGAGACGTGGGGCAACCGCAATCGCTCCGTCTACGGCTCGGCGAACTACGACCCGCCGCTCTGGGAGTACAGAGCGAACGCGCCGCGGCCAGCCACCATCGTGGACGCGTTCGAGGGCTGGGAGCAGGCCGTCACACCGGGCCAGACCTGGGATCTCGAGCAGCTCCAACGCATGATCGCGCGGACGGTCAACCAGGCGACCTCGTTCAGGTTCCTGCACTCGTACCTGTACGAGCCGCATCCGAGCACCGGCCGGTACTGGTTCTCCGACAACGTCTGGCACGACGCAAACGCGGAGCTGCCCTGGGCGTCCGATCTCAGCAGGCTCTACAACCAGGACGTCGTGCTCGGCGGGCTGCGAACGCTGACCCCGTATCTCGAGTTCGCGGGTGACGTCAGCTTCCAGTACCTCGCCCAGAGTGGGCCGGACTTCACGGCCGACCAGGCGATGCTCGAGCAGGCAAAGCGAGACGGTGACGACGTGGTGGGGGTACCCGGAGTCTCGATGAAGACGCTCACGGCGATGGACTACCTCGACTCGAAGCCGGACCGCTTCCTGCGAGGCGGCAGCTGCTACACGACCGTGCCCGGCATCAACGTCGTGGCGGAAAAGCACTACGCGTGGGCACTCCCGATCGCCGCGGGCATCGCGACCAACAGGGGCGGCGTCCCCTGGGGCTACCTGAACTCGGTCAACGACGTCTTCAAGACGCCGAAGGCCGACCGCGACGAGACGATGAGGCTGGCTCACCCGGAGAACGGCACCGGAGCCTTCACTTACACGGCCGTCCACGAGGCCAGCCACTATCTCGGGCTCGCGCACCCGCACGACTCGGTGGGAGCCACCCGAAATTCGGACGGCACGCCGCGCTACTACGACGGCTTCACGTGGGCGTTCAACTCGACGGCCGCGCCGACCACGTACTCGCACACGGAGCTCGTGTACTCCATCCTCGACCAGGAGAACATCGCCCGCGGCCACGCGGCGTACTACCTGAAGTGGGCGGACGAGGCTCTCGTCGAGGCCGGCGATGCCTATCACGCCGCCGGGCAAACGACGATCGGCTCGTTGCCGACGAAGGCTCAGCGGCTGCGCCGCGAAGCGGTGGCCGCCATCGCGAAGGCCGAGAGCGCCTTCGCCCGCTTCGACTTCATCCGCGCGACGTTCTCCGCCCAGCAGGCCTGGCGGAAGGCCGCCGCCTACCGCGATCTCGCTCTCGGGCTCCAGCCCGGCACGAGCGAGCTCGAGAAAGGAACGAAGAAGGAGGGCGCCTCGAGCTGCCCGTCGAGCAATAGCTGAGACCGAGGAAGGCGCTCCTCCCCAAGCGTCGATCCTCCCTGGCGTCGTGGGCCCGCTGCGGCGGGCTCACGACGTTTGTAGTCGCGGGGGGAAACGATGTTTCCCCCGCGAGCCCCCCTTCCTCTCCGCTGCTCACGGCACGTGGCGGACTTGGCCTCTCGGCGGGCAGAGCCCGCCTTCGGCCACATCGCGTCGCGCAGCGCACGATCTTCCCTGGTGCCGAAACTCTGCCCCGCCGTACGCTGGGAACCGTGGACGGTGCGCTTACGGTTCCCCGCCGCGTGAGGAGCGGCGACACGGTGGCGGTTGTGTCACCTTCGGCTCCCGCGCTCGCGGCCTGGCCCCACCGCGCCGAGCGCGGGCGCGCGTACATCGAGTCGCTTGGGTTGAACGTCTTGGTGATGCCGAACGCCGAGGGCGAGCAGGGCTGGGTTTCAGCCACCGTCGAGGCGCGCGCGGACGACATCCACCGCGCGTTCGTCGACGACAGCGTCGCGGTCGTGCTCGCATCGATCGGCGGGAATCACTCGAACCAGCTGCTCCCTCACCTCGACTACGAGCTGATCGGCTCGCATCCGAAGATCTTCCAGGGCTACTCCGACATGACGGTCGTCCACTGGGCGCTTCTCAAGTTCGCGCGGCTGCAGACCTTCTATGGTCCAGCGCTCGTCCCGGAGCTCGGGGAGTATCCGGAGGTGTTGCCCTACACCGATCGCTTCCTGCGCGCCGCCTGGTTCGGCGGGGAGGCCCTGAGCTTCCAACCCGCGGACGTGTGGACGGACGAGTTTCTCGACTGGGACGAGCAGGCGGATCTCGTGCGTCCTCGAGAGCTTCGGCCGAGCGAGGGCTGGGTCACGGTTCGAGAGGGGACGGCCGAAGGCCCGCTCCTCGGCGGCTGCCTCGAGACCACCTGCTGGCACCTGAAGGGCTCGGTTGCCTGGATCGATCTCGCAGGAGCGGTGCTTTTCCTCGAGACATCCGAAGAGGTTCCCTCGCCCGCGCACGTGGACGCATACCTGACCGATCTCGAGCAGCTGGGCGTCTTCGACTCGGTTGCGGGGCTCATCGTCGGACGGCCGTACGGTTATGACCAGGAGCGCGCGCGGGCGCTCTGGTCCGTGGTGGAGAACCGCACGCGCGAATCGAGCATCCCCGTCCTCGCGAACGTCGAATGCGGGCACGCCGATCCGATGCTCACGTTGCCCCTCGGTGCGGTCGCACGGCTGGACGCGGGGGCGCGGACTTTCGACATGCTGCAGCCCGCAACCCAGTGACGTAGCTGAGACGCGAGGGCTGACCCGATGCCTCGCGGGCTACGCTCGGATGGTGACCCGGATTCTGATCGCGAATCCGTGGGCGTCGAGGGTCGACGAGTCGCGCCTCGCGGCGGTGCGCGCCGAGCTACCCGAGGACACCGAGCTCCGGATGACGAGCGCCGGCGGGGAGGCGACCGAGCTTGCCCGTGAGCTCTCCGGTCGCGTCGACGCGCTCTACGTCTTCGGCGGCGACGGCACCTTCAACGAGGTCCTCAACGGGATCGATGCGGCGACGCCGGTCGGGTTCATTCCCGGAGGTGGAACGAGCGTCCTGCCGCGTGCCCTGGGTCTCCCGCGCGAGCCGGTCGCGGCCGCCCGGCATATCGCGGGTGAGGCTCAGGTGCGACGGATCTCGGTCGGACGTGTGAACGGGCGCCGCTTCGGGTTCGGTGCCGGGGTCGGGGTCGACGCCGAGATCGTTCGTGCCGTCGACGAGCTCGGGCGGCGCGACGACGGAAGGCGCGCGAACAACCTCACGTTCGCTTGGACCGGCGTGCGGACGCTCTCACGGCACCGGTTCCGGCTCGAGCCGGCACTCGAGGTCATGGGGTTCGGGCGCGCCGCGTTCGCGCTCGTCTCGAACAGCCCCGCCTACAGCTATGCCGGGCGCGTCCAGCTGCGGCCCGCACCCGAGACGAGCTTCGACGGGGGCCTCGATCTCTTCGCGCCGATCCGGCTTCGCGCACGCGATCTTCCGCAGATGGCGCGCTACGCGCTCGGGGGAGGCGACCGCGAGCGGGCGCGCGGTCTTCTCTATGTGCACGACTCGGACCGACTCGAGATCGTGTGCGATCGGCCGCTCCCGCTGCAGGCAGACGGGGAGGACCTCGGCGACGTCGAGCGAGCCGTGTTCGAGGCCGAGCGCGACGCGGTGCTCGTGCTCTCGTAGCTACGCGGGCGCGGTGCCGGGTCGCCTTCGGATCCGGAGCGCCGCCACCACGACGAGCGCGAGAGCTGCCGCCAATACGGCCCCGAGCCCTACGAACGTCACCGGGGAGCCGTCCCCGTCACCAGTGCCGGGTGCGCTGCGGGGCAGGCCCACGGCGACGAGCTCGTCCCTCGCGAACTGGGTGGCGCCCACGAACCAGCCGCCGCGCGTCCGTTCGGTGGTCCAGAAGCGCTGACCCGGCTTCGTATAGCTCACCGGGTTGTGCTCGGCGTACGGGTAGACGTCCTGAACGAGCTCGTCGACCTCGTTGTTCGGGCCGGGCATGACGTACGTGATCCGGTACTTCGGCCCGAGAGCGCCTGCGGGTCGCGTGTCCAGCATCGGGTCGGGGATCTGCGAGAACACGGCAGGGAAGAAGCCGAGAGCCTCGGCGATCCTCATGAGCTGCTCGCCACCGGTTCGGCCTTCGCCGGCCAGGGTGATCGGCTCGTCGAGGCCCGGACCTGTGATCTCCCCTGCGCTCGCGCCCTTCGCGAGCGCAGCGGCCGGGACCAACGCAGCGACCAGGGCAATAGCCAGAGGAACGAGGACGAAGCGCTTCATGCTGTGACCTCCTACGGCCTCGACGTCGCATCTCGTACACCACGGTGGCCCAGGTGGTTCCATAGACTGACGCCGCGATGAGCCAGGTGCTGCCGGCGGAAGGAGGCCTGCGCCGCGTCATCGGCGACGGCAACGCGCTCCCCGACGGCGAGGTCGACCTCACTCCGGAGCAGCACCTCGAGCTCTACAAGGGCATGGTGCTCCTGCGCACGTATGACGAGCGCTCCGTCGTCTACCACCGGCAGGGGCGGATCGGGACCTACGCCATCTTCTGGAACCACGAGGCGATGCAGGCAGGCTCGGTCTTCGCGCTCGAAGAGCGCGACTGGATCTTCCCGAGCTATCGCGATTCGGCGATCGGCCTTCTCCGCGGCATGCCGGCCTCGACCGTTCTGTCGTGGTGGCGAGGCCACCCGGCCGGCTGGTGGAACCCATACGACTACAACGTCGCCTCGATCTGCGTCCCGATCGCAACACAGGTGCCGCACGCCGTCGGGTTCGCCTGGGGCTCACGACTGAAGGGCGAGGATCGGGTCGCGATCGTCAACTTCGGAGACGGTGCGACCTCGGAGGGGTCGTTCCACGAAGGCGCGACGTTCGCAGGCGTGCTGAAGGCCCCGGTGATCCTCTTCTGCAACAACAACCAGTGGGCGATCTCGACTCCGCTCGCGCAGCAGACGGCCGCCTCGACCCTCGCCGACAAGGCCGTCGGCTACGGGATGCCGGGCGTGCGGGTCGACGGCGGCGACGTCCTCGCGGTCTACGAGGCGACGAGGGAGGCGGTCGCCCACGCCCGGGTCGGGGGCGGACCGACGTTCATCGAGGCCGTGACCTACCGGGTCGCCCCACACGCGACCGCCGACGACCCGTCGTTGTACATCGACGAGGAGCGGGTCCGCGAGGAGCGTGAGAACGAGTGCCTCGGCCGTTACGAGCGCTACCTCCGGCGCAACGGAGTCCTCACGGACTCCGTTGCGTTGGAGATTCGAGAGGAGGCACTGCAGCTGATGCGCGCAGGCATCGCGGAGGCAGAAGCCGAGCCACCCGCGGACATCTCGCTGCTCTTCGAGCACGCATACGGCGCGCCACCCGCCTCGTTAGCGGACGATCTCGCCGAGCTCAGGAGGATCCTCGGGCAATGACGGAGCTGCTCCTCGTCGAGGCGGTGAACGACGCGCTGCATGTCGAGATGGCGCGCGACCCGACGGTGCTCGTCATCGGCGAGGACGTCGGTCGGCTCGGAGGCGTGTTCCGCGCGACGGCGGGACTGCAGGAGCGATTCGGCGCGGATCGCTGCGTCGACACGCCGCTCGCGGAGGCCGGGATCATGGGCACCGCAGTCGGCCTCTGTATCGCGGGCTGGCGGCCCGTCTGCGAGATGCAGTACGACGCGTTCAGCTACCCGTCGCTCGACCAGCTCATCAACCACGTGGGCCGCTATCGGTGGCGGACGCGCGGGAAGGTGTCGCTCCCCCTCGTCGTGCGAATGCCGTACGGCGGAGGCGTCCGGGCACCCGAGCTCCACGACGACTCGCCGGAGACGTACTACGTCCATACCCCCGGCGTGAAGGTGGCGATTCCGTCGACACCTGCGGATGCCAAGGGGCTGTTGGCGGCGGCGATCCGGGACCCGGATCCCGTCGTCGTCCTCGAGCCCAAGCTCATCTATCGGGGCGAGAAAGAGGACGTGCCCGAGGGAGAGCACGTCGTCCCCTTGGGCGAGGCTCGAGTGGCGCGCGAGGGCTCCGATGTCACGCTCGTGGCGTACGGGGCCATGGTCCCGCTGGCGGAGCGTGCGGCGGACGCGCTCCAGGGGGAGGCGTCCTGCGAGGTACTCGACCTGCGGACCCTGAAGCCCCTCGACGAGGAGGCGCTCCTTGCGTCGGTTGCGAAGACCGGGCGCGTCGTCGTCGTCCAGGAAGCCCCGCGGGTATGTGGGTATGCCGCCGAGGTCTCCGCCGTGCTCGCCGAGAAAGCGATCTTCGACCTCCGCGGTCCGGTCCTCCGTGTGACGGGCTACGACGTCCCGTACCCCTACTGGCAGATCGAGGATGCGTACATGCCTTCGGTCGAGCGAGTCGCGGATGCGGTCCGTCGACTCCTGGACAGCTGAGAGTGGCGTTCTCGTTCAAGCTGCCCGACCTCGGCGAGGGCCTGACGGAGGGCGAGGTGGCGCGCTGGCTCGTGGCCGAGGGCGACGAGATCGCCGAGGACGATCCGCTGGTCGAGATCCAGACGGACAAGGCGACGGTCGAGATCCCGTCGCCCTACGCGGGAACCGTGCTGCGGATCCTCGTGGCAGAAGGTGATGTCGCCCCCGTCGGCGCCGTCCTCGTGGTGATCGGGGAGCCCGGCGAGGACGTCGCCGATCAGCCGGCACCAACGCCGAGTGGCGCTTCGTCACTGGGTGATAGGGCCTCGACGGCCCGGACGGAGGCTGCCCGGATTCAGGCCACGCCGGTCGTCCGGAGGATCGCGCAGGAGCTTGGCGTGGATCTTGCCGCGGTCGCAGGAACCGGGCCCGGAGGACGAATCACGGAGGACGACGTTCGCGCGGCGGCGAGCGGGGCGGCGCCCGCTGAGGGTCGTCGCGAGAAGCTTCGCGGCGTCCGTCGGCTCATCGCGGAGCACATGTCGCGAGCGCATCACGAAGTCCCACCCGTGACGTGGGTCGAGGAGTGCGACTTCGAGGCGGTCGAGCTGGAACAGCTCGTCGCAACGGTGGTGAGCTGTTGCGCGCAGTCGCTTCGGGAGTTTCCCGAGCTGAACGCGCGTCTCGAGGGAGACTCGATCGTCTATCTCGACCGGTACGACATCGGTGTCGCCGTTCAGACGGAGCAGGGCCTCGTCGTCCCGGTCGTGCGCGCGGCCCATGCGAAGACCGTCTCGGAGATCGACGAGGAGGTCCGGCGCCTCGCCGAAGGAGCTCGCGCCGGGACGCTCGAAGCGGACGAAGTGCGCGACTCGACGTTTACGGTGACGAGCGCGGGAAAGCTCGGGGGCCTCCTCTCGACGCCGATCGTCAACCACCCGGAAGTCGCGATCCTCAGCGTCGGTCGCGTCTCGCCGCGGCCGGTGGTTCGAGACGGTGTGATCGTGGTCAAGCCCGTCGGGACGATGGCGTTGACCTTCGACCACCGTGTCGTCGACGGCGCTCGCGCTGCCGAGTTCGGGCTCGCGGTGATCGCTCGGCTGGAGGGCCGCCCGGCGGGCTGAGTGCCCGCCGGGCTACGCCTCCTCAGTCGTCGTCCCCGTTTCCGCGGGCGCGGATCTGGCCGCGGATCTCTCCGCCGGGGTAGGCCGCCGAATGCACGTTCGCGTACGTGAAGCCGGCCTTGATCGCCGTGATGAGCTCGCCGATCTCACCGGCGGCGATGCCCTGGCTCTGCGTCGTGCCGGGGGCTGTCACCGCCACTACGTCGGCCCCCGTGATCGTTCCCGTCACGTTTCCGGGCTGCGTCGGGCAAGCGGGCTTGCCGCCGCCACCGCAAAGGAATGCGCCGACCCCGCCGTTCACACCCGGCTGAGCGAAATGGATGTGGGCGAACAACGGGTTACCCGACAGCCCCGAGTACGTGAGCCTGAACTCGATCGATGACGAGTTGTTGATCTTGACGTCGATCGTTCCGCGGCCGGTCGTGGAGATGGACGGCACCTCGAGGTAGCCGCTCATCCTCTTGACCTTGTCCCCGTTCTTGCCGAGTGCGGCTGTTCCGTACGAGGCAAGCGCGGTGAGCGCGAGGGCGCCCGCAAGCGCGATTGCCAGGATCAAGCCTGTCCGCTTTCGCATGAGGTCTCCCTTCTCTCGCGTGCCGAATTTCGCCGTCCGGCACCGGGCCACGCTACCCCTCTCGTGTTCGCAAGAAGTAGCGGCCGTGTTGGCAAGAAGTAAGGAGGCCTGGGCGGCTCTCCGGTCTGAACGAACGTCGCGCCCCCCTCTAGACTGGGCCTGCGTGGGTGCCTGGTACACGATCGGGCTCGGCCTCGGCCTCGGCCTCGGGTTGGGGATCATCCTCGCGGGCCTCCTCGGGTCCACCACCGTCGGGGCGAGTGCAGCTGCCCTCATCGCGACCGCAGGCGGAGCGCTCGTCGGCGTCCTGATCGGCGACATCGCCGAGACGATCGCCGGCGGAGTCGGTGGATTCCTTGGCGCGGTCTCTGCCGCGGCCGTTCTATACGGGGCGCTCCGAAGGGGTGCGACGCGCTTCGGGGTTGCCGCCTATCTCGGCCTGGCCGGGCTCCTCGTGTGCCTCCTGGCACTGATCCCACTCGTCGGATACGTCCAGGCCGTCGGAGTTCCGCTCCTGGCGGCACGCATGCGCGGACGTCAGGCGGCTCGGTTCGCCGGTTTGCGGACGCTCGCCAAGTGAACGATCACGGGCGCTCCGCCCCACCAGCGCCGACCGAGGCTGCGGAGGCGCGCGCGCACATGGTCGAACGGCAGCTGCGGCGGCGGGGGATAACGGACCAGCGGGTCCTGGCCGCCATGGGGCGAGTGCCGCGCGAACTGTTCGTGCCGGAGAACCTGCGGGCGTATGCCTACGAGGACGGTGCGCTCCCGATCGGGCACGGGCAGACGATCTCCCAGCCCTTCATCGTCGGGACGATCTGCACGTTGCTCGAGCTTTCCGGGGACGAGCGTGTGCTCGATGTCGGAACGGGCTCCGGCTACCAGGCCGCCGTGCTTGCGGAGCTCGCCGCGGAGGTCGTGACGATCGAGCGCGTGCCCGACCTCGCGGAGCGTGCGCGACGGGCCCTGTCGGAAGCCGGGTACGAGAACGTCGTCGTGCTCGTCGGGGACGGCTCCCTCGGCGCTCCCGAGCACGCGCCGTTCGACGCGATCGCGGTTGCCGCTGCCGCGCCGGCGGTTCCGCCGGCGCTCTACGAGCAACTCACCCCGGGCGGGCGGCTGGTGTTGCCGCGTGGCTCGCGCTGGGGCCAAGAGCTGGTTCTCGTCGTCAAGACCGAGGATGGACCGGTGGAACGGGCCTCCGTCCCTTGCCGGTTCGTCCCTCTGGTGGGCGTCGAGGGCTTTACCGGTGGCTGACCCCGACGGGGGTGGTAGCGACCGCGCTTCCAGCTACCCTGCGACGCCTGTGGAGCGGACCGCAGCGGAAGCCACCGTAGGACTCTCGCGAGCACGCATGGGCGCTGCCCTGCGTCGCCGGCGGAACTGGGAGCAGCTGATCAAGTTTTGCGCAGTTGGCGCGACCGGCTACACCGTCAATCTCGGGGTGTTCTCGCTGCTCGTCCTCGGTGCGGACGTGCACTACATCCCGGCTGCGGTGTGCTCTTTCCTCGTCGCCGTCACGAACAACTACACGTGGAATCGGCTCTGGACCTTCAGAGACCAGCGAGGGCACGTCGCCTACCAGGGCGTGCGCTTCCTCGTCGTCTCGACCCTCGCCCTCGGCGCGAACTTGATTGTCCTCCACCTGCTCGTCGCGGCCGGCCTGGCCGAGGTCTTCGCGCAGGCGATCGCGATCGTCCTCGTCACTCCGGTCAACTTCGTCGGCAATAAGCTCTGGTCGTTCGGGCCGACTCGCACTCGCTGAGCGCCAAGCTCGCGGTCGCCGCGACCGCGATCGTCTTCTGTGCATGTGCCCTTCCGACGCTTGCCGGAGCGGCGACTCCCACCATCCCGGCGATCGATCCCCTTACGCTCGGCGAGGACGAGGGGCCCGCCCGCCTCTCCGAGGACGAAGCGACGCGTGCGGCGCTCGCGGACCCCAAGGTCTCGGCCTGGCTCGCGCGCTACCCGCCCGATCCCTCGACTGCGGCGACCTTCCGTCGCGAGTCTCGTACATGGGTCGTGAAGGCGTGGTCGGGCGAAGCCGGCCAGGTCGCGCACGTCGTGGTCGAGGACACGACCGGCCGGGTCTCCGAAGCCTGGACCGGACCTCAGGTCGCGTGGAAGATGGCGCGCGGCCGCGAGGGCGCCTTCGGCGGAAAGACGCTGTTGAAGCCGTACGTCTGGCTTGCGTTCTGCGCCGTGTTCCTGCTCGGTTTGGCTGATCTGCGCCGGCCGTTGTCGGTACGGAACCTCGACCTGCTCGGGCTCCTCGCGTTCTCCGTGTCGCTCGCGTTCTTCAACCGCGGAGAGATCTTCCGAAGCGTCCCGCTCGTCTACCCGGTGCTCGGCTACCTCCTTCTCAGGAGTCTCTGGGTCGGGCTCCGAGGACGGGCGACCGCCCTTCGCCCCGTCTGGCCGACCTGGGCGATCGCTGCGGCGGCGGTCTTCCTCCTCGGCTTCCGGATCGGTCTCAACGTCGAGACGCCCCGGGGCGTGATCGACGTCGGGCTTGCCGGTGTGGCGGGCGCGAGCCGAATCCTCGACGGTGAGGCGCCGTACGGCCACATGCCACAGCGCGGGGAGCTCGAGCCCTGCGGCCCTGCCGACACGGATGGCGTCATTCGCGACCGCATCCAGACCAACGGGCGTTGCGAATCCGCGATCGAGCGCGGCGACACGTACGGCCCCGTCTCGTACGAGGCCTACGTGCCCGCGACGCTCGTCTTCGGTTGGAGCGGCAAGTGGGACTCGCTTCCGGCGGCGCACGCGACATCCATCGCATTCGACCTGGTCGCCGTCCTCGCGCTGGTGCTCGTCGGCCTCCGCTTCGGCGGGATCCGGCTGGCGTCGATGCTCGCGTTCGCCTGGACCGCCTATCCGTTCACGGCCTACGCCCTGAACGCGAACACCAACGACACGATCATGCCGGCGCTGCTCGTCCTCGGGTTCCTGTTCGCGTCGTCGGCGAGCGGGCGCGGAGCGGCGGTGGCCCTCGCCGGATGGGCCAAGTTCGGCGCTCTGCTCGTCGCGCCGCTCTGGGCGGCCTATCCGAGCCTCGACCTACGGAGAGTGGTCCGGTTCGCGGCCGCGTTCGCGGCCGCGTCCGTCGCGGCCTTCGCCGTCCTCCTGCTCGAGCCCAGCCTGTGGGGAGCGCTCCGGACGTTCTGGGATCGCACGATGGGATTCCAGCTCGGCCGGGACTCCCCGTTCTCCCTGTGGGGCTGGGGGCAGTACCGCGCCGGAGGAATCCCCGACCTCGGATTCGTGCAACCTGGAGTCGCAGCGTTCGCGATCGCACTCGCGCTCGTCGTGGCCGTCCTACCTCGACGGAAGGGACCGATCGAGCTGGCGGCGTTGACCGCAGCAGTGCTCATCGCCTTCCAGCTGGCGCTCACCCACTGGTTCTACCTCTACCTGCCGTGGGTGCTCCCCTTCGTCGTGCTCTGGCTTCTCCTGCCGGAGCGAGCTGCCGATCAGGGGTACGAGACGCGCACGGGCTCGATCGAGGAGGCGCGTCCGGTGTCCGAGTTGCAACCGATGACGACGCCCTCGATCCGGACGTCGCCCTGAGCCGTCTCGAAGCGCACCGGCATTCCGGTACGCATCCGCCTGATGGCGAGCTCGGTCACGACGCCGATCACCGACTCGTGGGGGCCGGTCATGCCTGCATCGGTGATGAACGCGGTGCCGCGCGGGAGAACCTGCGCGTCCGACGTCTGCACATGCGTGTGGGTTCCGACGACCGCGCTCACACGGCCGTCGAGCCAGCGCGCCAGCGCTGCCTTCTCGCTCGTTGCCTCCGCGTGAACGTCGACGAGGACGAACGGCGTCTTCGCGGTCGCATCGTCGACGAGAGCGTCGATGACCTCGAACATCGACGTCGCGGGATGGAGGAAGAGGGATCCCAGCACGTTGATGACGGCGAGACGCCCCCCGTTCGCCGACTGGACGAGAGTAAGCCCGCGCCCCGGGGTATGCGCTGAGGCATTGGCCGGCCGGACCACGCGATCCGAGGCCTGGAGGTACGGCCCGATCTCGGAGCGCCGGAAGGCGTGGTTCCCTAGGGTGATCGCGTCGGCTCCAGCTGCCAGGAGGCGGTCGGCGAGTCGAGGCGTGATCCCGATGCCGTCCGCCGCGTTCTCGCCGTTCACGACGCAGACGTCGATCTCGAGCTCGGCGCGCAGCCCGGGGAGGCGCTCCTCGAGCGCCGTCCGGCCGGGCGCACCAACGACGTCTGCGATGAAGAGAATGCGCAGGGCCGGGACTCTAGATGCTCGATGTGAAAGAGGAGCGCCCGGCCGCAAAGCGGCCGGCTTCAGGGGTTTTCGCGCGACCGGAATCCGCGCATCAGCGGATTCCGGTCTTGCGCAACCACTACTACGGCTACGGGACGCCGAGAGTCGCCGACGGGTAGACCTGGATCGAGACGTTGTTGCCGTCGTCCGCCGCGTAGCGAGCGAGCGCCTGCTTCTCGAACCTGCTGATGTTCGCGACCCGGCCGAGCTTCGACGAGCCCGCGGCGACATTCGCTCCGACGGTGAGCGCCCGGTCCGGGCGAACGTTCTGCAGCGCGACGACCAGTGACGGCGCAGAGGTCGGGCGAAGCTCGATCTCGGCGCCGACCTTACGGCCCGACACGACCAGGTCGCGAATCGCGACCACCGTCCCGTCGACCGGCGAGTAGACGTCCGTGCCGGCGACGGCACCGACGTCGAGCGTGCCCAGCGTGCCGCTTTCGAGCTGGTACCAGGGCAGCCCACGACGCGAGGAGCCAGTGATGCGGTGCCACAGACGTGCGAGCAACCCTTCGTTCGCCTGCGGCCCGACGGGCTGGAGGACGAGGGCTCCATCGTCCGATCCGTGGAAGCCGACTGCGGTCACGCCGCCTTGCGCGACCGGCGAGTGCACCCGCAGGTTGCCGACGGTTGCGAGCACCTGTGGCTCTGGAGGAGCCGAGGTGACCGGGAGCGGAGGCACTGCAGAAGCGCTCTGGGAGCCGTTGACGTCGCTGTCTCCGAATGCCGTGAGCAGGAGCGTGACGACCCCGAGGACGCCGATCAGGACTGCGAGAGCGAACCATCGTGCTCTCGCCTGAGCTCGCCGTCGATCCGCACGAAGCCGCGCAGCATGCCGTGAGCGCGGAGTCGTCATCGGCGGGACCGTAGCAAGCTCTCCTGCCGGCGATCGGACGTCGATGGAAACGCGAGCAGTGCGCCCGCGTAGCGGCAGTCTTCAGGGATCTCGCGCGACCGAAATCCGCGCGTCAGCGCCCGCGAAGCGGGCGCCTTCAGGGATGTTCGCGCGAGCGGAATCTGCACTCGCGGATTCCGCTCTTGCGCACTGCAAGACATTTCGGTCTTGCGCAGAGGGTCGGGCATGCCCGCGATACGATCCGGCGCATGGCCGGGCCCGGCCACCCGACGATCCAGATTCCGCGGTGGATACAGCTCGTCGGCCTGCCTGTGGTGCTCGTGCTCGCGTTCCTCATGGCGAGGACGCTCGGTCACGTCCTTTTCCTCTTCCTCACCGCGTCGGTGATCGCCTTCATGTTGAACCCGTTGGTGCGGGACCTCACGCGGCTCAGGCTGCCGCGGAGCCTGTCCGTCTTCATCGTCTATCTGATCTTCGCTGCGGCAGTGGTGGCGCTTCTGATCGCGATTGGCGTCGTCGCGTTCGACCAGACGCGGAATGCGGCCGGCCGGATCGACGAATACGTGTCGGAGACGGATCCGATCACCGGTCAAACCGCTGCCGAGGCCGACATCGACAACGTCCAGGCTTGGCTGGACGACCACGGCCTCGAGCGGATCCAGGTTCGCGAACGGGTCAACGAATGGGTCGACTCGCTCAGCGGCGGAGACATCTCTGCGTACGTGCAGGACGCGATCGCCTTCGCCCAGGGCGCCGCGATCTCGGTCGTCTTCCTCCTCTTCTCGCTCATCCTCATCGTGGTCATCTCGATCTACATGCTCCTCGACATGCCGCGGCTCGAGCGCTCGATCGACACGCGCTTCCCGCCGCATGACGGCCCGCCGCTGACGCAGCAGGTCGAGAGCGCGCTCTGGGGCTACGTGAAGGGGCAGGCGATCCTCTCGACGGTCATCGGGTCGAGCGCGGGCGTCGGCATGTGGATCCTGGGGAGGACCGGAGCGGTCGAGGGCGCGGACGAGTACGCGCTTCTCTTCGGGCTGTGGACCGCGTTCATCGAGGTGATCCCGTACATCGGCCCCTGGCTGTCAGCGGTTCCGCCGGCGCTGTACGCGCTGTTCGCAGACCCGCCGTGGGGCGTTCTCTTCGTCGCGGGCCTCTTTCTCTTCATCTACCAGGTGGAGGGGCACGTCGTCGTCCCGAACGTGATGGCGAGCGCGCTCCGCCTGCACCCGCTGCTGGTCATCTTCGGCCTCCTCGCGGGGGGAGAGCTGTACGGGATCGCGGGAGTTCTCGTCGCGCTGCCGACGATGGCCGGCCTCCGGGCGATCTGGGGGTTCTTCCGTACCCGCATTCAGCTCGAGCGCTGGGACGAGGGCCAACCGGAGGTCCCGGTTGAGGTTGAGCTCGAGCCTCCCGAGGTCGAGCCGCCCAGAGCTGCCAGCGGATCAGGTTAACTCTCGCCCGTGTGGGAGACGATCACAGTAGACGCTGCCGCGGAAAGCCCGTTGTGGGGATCGTGCCTTCTTCCTAGCCACGAGCGGCAGCTCGTGGCAGTCTTCTCGCCCCTCGGCCCAGAGCGGCATGCGCTGGGTCTCGAGACGATCTACGAGGGATACCTCGTCCACTATGGCCGTCCGCGGCTCTTCACGTCCGAAGCCGACGACACGGCGCTGCTCCTCGGCGACTATCTCTATGCGCACGGGCTCGTTCGCGTCGCGGCGAGCGGTGACGGCGCCGCCGTCGCCGACCTTGCCGAGCTGATCTCGCTCTGCGCCCAGGCGCGTGCCGACGTGCGTGACGGAGACGGACAAGCGTGGGCCGCGACTGCCGCGATGCTCGGAGGCGGCGGGCTCGAGGACGCCCGGGACGAGCTCAGACGTCGCGGCGATGCGCGGCCTCTCGAGCGCATCGCGAGAGCCGTGGCCGGCGACGAAGTGGTCGAGAGCGCGCTTGCTGCACACGCTGAGCTCGTCCGGTAGAGTCGCGCACGATGACCGTGCTGGCCGCGTTCCTCGCCAAGACGGCTGCAGAGGAGGGTCGCGACATCGTCCTCTCGATGCTCGTCGTCGGCCTGGTCATCATCGCAGTGGTCTTGCTAGGTGATCTGAACACCTGGCTCGCGCATCGGCGAAAGCGCCACTAGGGCGCCTCGCGGGCTTGGAGCCCGTTCCTCTGCGCGCGATGCTTTGGCGCTGAAGCCAATGCGCGCTGATCTGCCGACCGGCACCGTCACCTTCCTCTTCACCGACGTCGAGGGCTCGACCAGGCTCCTGCACGAGCTCGGGGACGAGGCCTACGCGGAGGCGCTCGCCGAGCACCGGCGCTGATCGTGCGAGCGGCGTGCGCGGCGCACGGCGGGGTCGAGGTCGACACGCAGGGCGACGCCTTCTTCTTCGCCTTCCCGACGCGCTCCCGGAGCGCTCGCGGCAGCGCACGCAGATGACCGAGGCGCTCGCTGCCGGGCCGATCCAGGTGCGGGTCGGCCTGCACACCGGGACGCCGCTCCTGACCGAGGAGGGCTACGTCGGCGAGGACGTGCACTTCGCGCGCCCGGGTCGCCGCCTCGGCCACGGCGGCCAGGTCGTCTCTCTCCGCCGGCGACGCGCGCGAGCCTGGTCGAGCCGCAACGCTGCTCACCGACCTCGGTGAGCACCGGCTGAAGGACATCGCAGGACGCGGTCGCCGATCTTCCAGCTCGGGGAGCGGCTCCTTCCCACCGCTGAAGACGATCTCGAACACGAACCTGCCCGCGCCCGGCGAGCTCCTTCGTCGGCCGCGAGGCGGAGCTCGCCGAGGTACTCGCCCGCATCGAGGCGGGCGCGCGCCTCCTCACCCTGACCGGCCCCGGCGGCTCCGGGCAAGACCCGGCTCGCGCTCGAGGCCGCCGCGACGCTCGTCCCCGAGTACAAGGCGGGCGTCTTCTGGGTCGGGCTCGCCTCGCTCCGCGATCCTGCGCTCGTCACGGAGACGATCGCCCAGACGCTCGGCGCCAAGGACGGCCTTGCCGAGCACATCGGCGAGCGGGAGCTGCTGCTCCTGCTCGACAACCTGGAGCAGGTGATCGAGGCCGCGCCCGAGCTCTCCGCGCTCCTCTCCGCCTGTCCCAACCTGACCCTGCTCGTCACCAGCCGCGAGCTCCTGCGCGTGCAGGGCGAGGTCGAGTACCCGGTCCCGCCGCTCGCCGAGCCGGAGGCGGTCACGCTCTTCTGCGAGCGCTCGCAGCTCGAGCCCTCGCGACGAGATCGCCGAGCTCTGCGCGCGCCTCGACTCGCTCCCGCTCGCGGTCGAGCTCGCCGCCGCCCGCACGAAGGCGCTCTCCCCCGCCCAGATCCTCGAGCGCCTCTCCCAGCGCCTCGACCTGCTCAAGGGCGGCCGCGACGCCGATCCCCGCCAGCAGACGCTCCGAGCCACGATCGAGTGGAGCTACGACCTCCTCTCCGCCGAGGAGCAGCAGCTCTTCCGCCGCCTCTCCGTCTTCGCCGGCGGCTGCACGCTCGAGGCCGCCGAGGAGGTCTGCGAGCGCCGACCTCGACACCCTGCAGTCGCTCGTCGAGAAGAGCCTGCTGCGCTTCTCCAACGAGCGCTACTGGATGCTGGAGACGATCCGGGAGTACGCGGGGGAGCGGCTTGCGAAGGCGGGAGACGTGGCGGAAGTGCGACAGCGACACTCCGACTTCCTGCGGCACCTGGTTGCGCGGGCGGAGCCGGAACTCGGCGGTGAGCGCCAGCGCACGTGGTTCGGGATCCTCGAGCAGGAGGAGAACAACATCCGGGATGCGCTCGTCTACCTGGACGACTCGGGTGACACGGTTGGCCAACTGGAGGTCGTAGGCGGTCTCCACTATTTCTGGTACCTGCGCGGCAACTGGGTCGAAGGTCGTCGCTGGACCGAACGTGCGATCGGTCGCAGCTCTGGGTTGCGAAGCGTTCTACGAGCGAGGGCGCTCAACGAGGCGGCTGCGTACGCCGAGAAGCTCGGCGATCCTGCGGCAACACGACGTCATGCGCAAGAAGCGCTCGCGCTGAGTCGCGAGCTCGGTGACATGCGGAGCATGGCCAATTCGCTGTTGGCGCTTGCCTCCGCGAGTCGATGGGAGGGGGACTACCAGGCTGCGGTTGCACAGCTCGAAGGGGCGGCGGGGGTGGCACGCGAAGCAGGTGAGCAGCACATCCTCGCGGAGGCGCTGGGCGGGCTCGCGTTTATGGCCATGGAGCAGCAGGACTACGGTCGTGCGCTCGCGTCGGCCGAGGACGTGACGTCGCTACTCCGTGCACTCGGAGACGATGGCGGCGTAGCGTGGGCTCGCGGCGTCGTCGTGAACTGCCTCGTGTGCATGGGGCGGGAGGAGGAGGCCTTGGACGTGGCCAAGGAGGTTCTTCACCTCTCGAGCGATTCGGGTTTCGTCGCGGTTGTTGCGGGAATGCTGGGGCTGGTGGCGGCCGCGCTTGGCAGGCGAGGGGACGCGGCTGCCGGAGCAACGTTGCTGGGGGCCGAGGCTGTCTTGCGGGAACGGGTGCATCTCGACCGCAGCGGTGCGTACAAGCTGCTCCATCCCCTGATCGTCGACGAGCTGCGCGGGAGCCTTGGTGTCGATCGATACGACGAAGCATTCGCCGTGGGTCGACAGATGTCGATGCAGGCCGCGGTCGAGTACGCGCTCGCCTCCATAGACTGAATCGCCGTGCCGACGCCAACGCGAGATCTCCGCGACTGGACCGCGCTCCTCGAGCGGGAGGATGAGCTGCGGCGCATTTCCGTCGAGGTCGACCCCGACCTCGAGATCACGGAGATCACGGACCGCGTCGTCAAGTCCGGCGGTCCCGCACTGCTCTTCGAGAATCCCAAGGGCTCGAAGCATCCCCTGCTGATCAACCAGTTCGGCACGGAGCGCCGCATGTGCCTCGCTCTCGGGGTCGAGAAGCTCGACGACGCCGCGGCGAAGCTCGGCGACATCCTCGACATGCAGCCACCGCAGGGACTCCGCGAGAAGGTGAAGGGCCTCTTGAAGCTGAAGTCGGTCGCCGACTCGCTCCCGAAGGTCGTCTCCAAGGGGCCCTGCCAGGACGTCTTCTACGAGGGCACCGACGTCGACCTCGGTCGACTCCCGATCCAGCGCTGCTGGCCGGGCGACCCCGCCCCCTTCATCACGCTTCCGGCCGTCATCACGAAAGACCCGAAGACGGGGGTTCGCAACGTCGGCATGTACCGAATGCAGGTGATCGACCGCGCCTCGACCTTCATGCACTGGCAGATGCACAAGGACGGACGCGCCGACTTCCTCGCGGCGGAGGACGGACGCATCCCGGTCGCGGTCGCGATCGGTCTCGACCCGGTGACGGCCTACTCGGCCTCCGCACCGCTGCCGCATCACCTGGACGAGCTCATGCTCGCCGGGTTCCTGCGCGGCGAGCCGGTCGAGCTCGTGCGCTGCAAGACGATCGACCTCGAGGCGCCGGCGAACGCTGAGATCGTGCTGGAGGGACACGTCTCGAGAGACGACGTCGGGATCGAAGGGCCGTTCGGCGACCACACGGGCTACTACTCGCACGCCGAGGAGTTCCCGATCTTCCGGATCTCGGCGATGACCATGCGTCGGGATGCGGTCTACGCCTCGATCGTGGTCGGCAAGCCGCCGGCCGAAGACGCCTGGCTCGGCAAGGCGACGGAGCGGATCTTCCTGCCCGCGGTCAGGATGACGCTGCCCGAGATCGTCGATTACGACCTCCCGGTCGCCGGTGCGTTCCACAACTGCGTCATCGTCTCGATTCGCAAGGCCTTCCCCGGGCACGCGCAAAAGGTCATGCACGCACTCTGGGGGCTCGGGATGCTCTCGCTGTCGAAGTCGATCGTCGTCGTCGACAGGGACGTGGACGTGCACGACTACGAAGACGTGTTCTTCCGCGTGACCGCGAACGTCGACCCGAAGCGCGACATCCTCATCACCGAAGGCCCGCTCGACCATCTCGACCATGCGCCGGGGCGCCAGTTCTACGGTGGGAAGCTGGGCATCGACGCGACGCACAAGCTCCCCGAGGAGGATGCGCGTCCCTGGCCCGAGGAGATCGTGATGTCCGGCGAGATCCGCGATCTCGTCACGCGCCGATGGGAGGAGTACGGGATCGGAGAATGGGGTCAGACCCGTGGGGTCTGACCCCACCTGAACACCCGCTCATCCCGCAAAGTGCGGAAATCCGAGGCGTTGCGACAGCCGTTACGTCGTTGACAGGCGCAGCGGAGGAGCGATTGAATCCCCGCTAGGTCGGCGTTGAGCGATCCTGGTCACGACACCCCGCACCTCCCCGGGCCGAGTCTCTGGCCCATCGGCTTCGCAGTCGGGGTCGCGTGCCTGCTTCTCGGGCTCGTGCTCAGCTGGATCGTGGCCGCGATCGGCGCGGTGCTCGCGGTGGTGTTCGGCCTGCTCTGGGCCCGCGACGTGACGCGCGATGTGCGCGGCGAGGTACCTGAGATCGAGCCGGAGACCCGTGCGGTCTCGGATCATGCCGCACCTGCACCTCCGGCCGCAGAGGCGCCGCTCCCGGCCTACACCCGCTCGCGGTTCCTCGAGGCTTCGTTCTTCGGTCTCTCAGCCGTCATGGGCGGTGTCCTCACGCTCCCGGTCCTCGGCTTCATGGTGCTGCCCGCTTTCACGAATGTCGAGGAGGACGAGGTCGACCTCGGCCCCATCGACAACTTCCCGGAGGGCCAGTTCGTGATCGCCAACTACCTCGCAAATCCGGGGGTCGGCGACGTGACCCGTCGAACGGCGTTCGTCCGGTACAACGGGGCTGCGGACTCAGGCGAGCCGAGCTTCACGATCCTGTACAGCCGCTGCGTGCACCTCGGCTGCCCGGTCCAGCCGAACGGTCCCATCGACGAGGAGGCGAAGAAGACGCTCGAGGGAGTGGAACTCCGTCCGGTCCTCGCGCAGTCCTTCGGTTGCCCGTGCCACGGCGGTCTCTACGACGCGGAGGGCAACCGGCAGGCCGGACCACCGGTCCGGTCGATGGATCGCTACACGTTCTCGATCCGAAACGGCCGGTTGATCCTGCAAGAGCGCTACGCGGTCGGGAACGTGTCGGGGACCGGCGCCAACGCGACGATCTCGAAGTACCCGTGGTCGGTCCCAGGGACACACGTGGACGGGCTGGAGGCCTGGCTGTACCCGATCGTGCCGAGCCAGGTGACCGGGTAACCCATGGCGAGACGGAAGACGAGGCGGCAGCTGCTCGTCGAGACGGCGATTCTCGCCCCGCTCGACTGGATCGACGAGCGCAGCGCCATCGTCCGGGGTACCAAATGGTTCTTCCTGCGCAACGTCCCGAGAGACATCAGCTGGGCGCAGACCCTCGGCTTCGCCTCGCTCATCGCGTTCACCGTCCAGGCGCTGACGGGAGTCGTCCTCGCGATGTACTACGAGCCGTCCGCGGTCATCGACCCGAACACCGGGAAGCCGGTCGCCTACTCGTCGATCGAGGCGATCACGAACGACCTCACGCTGGGCTGGCTCGTTCGCGGGATGCACCGGTGGGGCGCGAGCGTCTTCATCATCCTCATGTTCCTGCACATGGGCCGAGTGTTTCTCTTCGGCGCCTACAAGTACCCGCGCGAGCTGAACTGGATCGTCGGCGCGCTCATTCTCGTGACCGGGATGCTCTCCGGGTTCACCGGCTACCTGCTCCCGTGGGACCAGACCGCGTACTGGGCGACGGTGGTCGGCATCAACCTGAACGGAACGGCGCCGTTCGCCGGTCCCTGGCTCGCACAGTTTCTCGCCACCGGCCCCGAGATCGGCTCTAGCACGTTGGCCCTGTGGTATTCGCTGCACATGCTCGTGCTCCCCGGGGCGCTCTTCGCCCTGATCGGGCTTCACCTCTACCTCGTGACGCGCCTGGGCGTCACCTCGCCCCCGTGGTCGAAAGAGGCGGCCGGGCGTGACAAGGTCGTCGCACCGCCAGTGGGCGCACGGGAGGGGCTCGTTCGCGGCTCGGGAGGCGGGGACTAGTGGCACAGGATCTCGGCGAGCACAACCGCGAGGCGTTCGCACGCTACAAGGACGACGTCAAGAAGGAGGGCAAGCCCTTCTTCCCGTTCGGGGTGCTGCACGACACGATCATGGGACTCCTCGTCGTGCTCATCATCATCGCCCTGGCCGTCATCTGGTACTACGACGCCGACGGCGTCGAGCCGGGAATTCTCGGGCCCTGGTACACGGAACCTGCGGATCCGGGGACGACCGATTTCATCCCGCGGCCCGACTGGTACTTCTATTTCCTCTTCTACCTCCTCCGGATCTTCGAGTGGCCGGAGACGGTCTTCATCGCGACGGTCGGCATTCCGACGATCGCGCTCATTCTGCTCCTCGCGCTGCCGTTCTACGACCGGCGCCCAGAGCGACGGCCCTCGCGGCGCCCAGTGGCGATGGTTGCGGCGGTGCTGACGATCATCTCGATGGCCGTGCTGACGTACAAGGGCGCGACGGCGTCGGAGGCTCTCGGCTCCGAGCTCATCCTGCTCGTGCCCGAGTGGGCGGAGCAACAGGGATTTGCCGACGATCCCGAAGCGGTGAAGGGGGCGGAGCTGTTCGCGCAGTCGGGGTGCCTCAACTGCCACACGTACATGGGTGAGGGCAGCGGCATTCTCGGCGCCCCGGATCTGACCGAGATCGGCACGACCAACGACGCCTCCTATTTCGTGGACTACCTGACGAACCCCGCCCGGTTCGGGAATACGGTGATGGGCTCCTACGCCTACCTCGGGCAGGAGAATCTCGACGCGCTCGGGGCGTTCCTCGCCGCCTCCGACGGCCCCAAGTAGCTCAGCGCAGTAGCCTTGCGCTCGTGCGCGTGTTCCTCGGCGTGACCGGCGCCTCCGGCGCTCCGTACGCCGAGCGCCTGCTGCGCGCCCTCGCCGCCGTCGACTGCGAGATCGGTCTCACCGCTTCTCGTTCCGGGATCGAGGTGCTCGCGACCGAGCTCTACGGCGATCCGTCCCTTCCGCGTGAGGTGGTCCTCGAGCGTTTCGTCGGCACTGCCGCGGAGCAGGTCACCGTGTACGGGGAGAACGACTTCCGAAGCCCGTTTGCGAGCGGGTCCGCGCGGGTCGACGCCTATGTCATCTGCCCGTGCTCGATGGCGACGGTCGGCACGCTCGCCTCGGGTGCGATGCAGAACCTGATCCATCGGGCTGCGTCAGTCGCCCTGAAAGAGCGCCGAAAGCTCGTGCTCGTCCCGCGCGAGACGCCACTCTCGTCGATCCATCTCCGCGGCCTCGCGACGCTGAACGAGGCCGGTGCGGTCATCCTCTTCGCCGCGCCGGGCTTCTATCACGGCCCGGAGACGATCGACGACCTCGTCGACTTCCTCGTCGCACGCTGTCTCGATCAGATTGGGATCGACAACGCGCTCGTCGAGCGCTGGGGCGACTCGTGAGCTACGAATCGGGGACACTCGCGCCGGATGCGGTCCGCGGCATGTTCGACCGCATCGCGCCGGTGTACGACGTCATGAACCGCGTCATGACAGCTGGCTTCGACCGGCGTTGGCGGCGGCTCGCCGTTCGCGAGGTGGTGTGGCCGGGAGACCGCGTCCTCGACGCCTGCTGCGGGACCGGCGATTTCGCCGTCGAGGCTGAGCGTCGAGGTGGAAGAGTCGTCGGGCTCGACTTCTCCGAGCGAATGCTCGAGCGCGCGAGGCGCAAGTCCGGGACGATCGAGTGGGTTCACGGTGACGCTCTTGCGCTGCCGTTCGAGGACGGGGCATTCGACGTCGTGACGGTGGGCTTCGGCGTCCGTAACCTCGAAAGCCTCGAGCGCGGCCTGGTCGAGCTCGGCCGTGTCCTCCGGTCGGGAGGCCGCATCGCCGTGCTCGAGATCACCCGCCCGCGAGGACTCCTGCGCCCATTCTTCAGACTGTGGCTCGACGTGCTCGTCCCGCTGGCCGGGAGGGTCCTGCCGGGCGGGAAGGCGTACACATACCTGCCGGCGAGCGTGCGCCGCTTCCCGGGGCCCGAGGATCTCTCTGCGCTGCTCGAAGGGGCCGGATTCACGGACGTGCGCTACCGGTTGCTCGGCGGCGGCAGCGTCGCGCTCCACACCGGAAAGAGACCGTGAGCGCCCAGGCCGTCCTTCAGGAAGCGAAGCCCTATCTCGAGGAGCTGGAGCAGCGGCTCGAGGCGACCGTCGACCGATACCCGGGGCTCGTCGCCGCGGTCGGGCGCAATGCCATCGCAGCCGGGGGTAAGCGCCTTCGGCCGCTGCTCGTGCATCTGACGTCCTCGAACCGCGAGCGGGCGCTCCGCGGCGGCGTCGCCGTCGAGCTCGCCCACGTCGCCACGCTCGTCCACGACGATCTGATCGACGGCGCGGAGCTACGCCGCGGACAATCGTCGGCGTGGCACGAGCACGGCCCCCGCGCCGCCCGCGCCGGAGGCGACTACCTGTTCGCGCGTGCGTTCGGCGAGCTCGCAGAAGGCGGCGACATCGATGGTGTCGCGATCCTCGCGCGGGCGTGTCTCGCGATCGCTCGCGGCGAGGCCATGCAGCAACAGCAGGCATTCGAGCCGGAAACGCCGGTCGACGCGTACCTCGAGCGCATCACGCTCAAGACGGGGAAGCTGTTCGAAGCCTCGTGTCTGCTCGGTTCGCGGGACGAGCGGCTGGGGGCGTTCGGGCTTTCGCTCGGGATCGCTTTCCAGATCGCCGACGACATCCTGGACTGCGTCGGCGACACGATCGAGACGGGGAAGATCCCCGGCGCCGACCTTCGGGAAGGGATACCGACGCTGCCGTTGCTCCTGGCGGCCCGGGAGGACGAGGTCGTACGGATCGCGCTGGCCGGCGGTCCGAAGGAGGGCGTGCTCGTCCGAGTTGCGGACACGAGCGCGCTCGAGCGATCCAGGCAAGTTGCCCTCGACTACGCTAGGAAGGCGAGAGGGTTCCTCCGTAACGAGCCCGATCTGGAGGCCCTCACGCACATCGTCATCGACCGGGAGCGCTGAGTTAGGGCAGTGACCGAGGCATTGATGTGAATGCCGGAAACCCAGCGGCCGCGAAGCGGACGCCTTAGGGATTCTCGCGCGACCGGAATCCGCGTCGGCGGATTCCGGTTTGGCGCACAGGAACGAGCTGAGCACCCTCCAGAGAATCCGGGAGAAGGTCGAAGCCGGAGAACGGCTCGGCTTCGACGACGGGGTCGCCATCCTCGAGTCCGAAGACCTGCTCGCGCTCGGCGAGCTTGCAGACCTGGCGCGGCGCGTGCGTGGCGGCACCGACGAGGTCTACTTCGTCCAGAACCTGTACGTGAACCAGACCAACGTCTGCCGGGTGAAGTGCAAGTTCTGCGCCTTCGCAGCGACGAGGAAGCAGCCGCACGCCTACACGTTCACCGCGGAGGAGCTGCTCGAGGACGTGCTGCAGCAGCGCGAGGTGACGGGGTTCACCGAGATCCACATGGTCAACGGCGAGAACCCGCACGTGGACTTCGCCTTCTACCGGGACACGATCGCGCTCCTGCACGAAGCGCTTCCGGACGTGCACCTCAAGTGCTACACGGCTTCCGAGATCCACCACATGTCGACGCTCTCCGGGCTCACGCACGAGCAGGTGCTCGCCGAGCTCAAGGACGTCGGGCTGGGATCGCTCCCCGGTGGCGGAGCCGAGGTGTTCGCCGATCGCGTGCGCCGGCTCGTCGCGCCCGGCAAGGAGCACCCGGACGTCTGGTTCCACATCCACGACACCGCGCACAAGCTCGGGGTCCCGACTCACTGCACGATGCTCTACGGGCACGTCGAGACGTACGAGGAACGGGTCGACCATGTGCTTCGGCTCCGTGAGCAGCAGGACCGCACGGGCGGCTTTCTCGCCTTCATCCCGCTCGCGTTCCATCCCGAGAACACGGTCTTCGAGCGGCGCGGCTGGCGTCATACCACGGGAACGGATGATCTGAAGATGCTCGCGTTCTCCCGGCTGATGCTGGACAACGTCCCGAACATCAAGGCCTACTGGATCATGATGGGGATGCCGCTCGCCGCCGTCGCGCTGCACTTCGGAGCCAACGATGTGCAGGGAACCGTTGTGCGAGAGGAGATCTTTCACGCTGCCGGAGCACGTACGGAGACGGAGCAGAAGGTGGAGGAACTGGTCCGTTTCGTCAGTGACGCGGGCCGCATCCCTGTGCAGCGCGACACGCTGTACAACGAGCTTCGGCGATGGTGACCCTGAGCCAGACGATTCCGGCGCTGCCGGTTCGGGACGCCGTCGCGGCAGTCGACTTCTACCGCGACCGGCTCGGCTTCGGCGTGCTGCATCACGACGGCGGCTTTGCGGTCCTGTCCCGCGACGAGGCAGTCGTGCACCTCTGGGAGGCGAGCGACGAGAGCTGGCGCAAGCGCGACTCGTCGGTCTCCCCGGTCTGCTCGGGGGCCGAGTCCTTCATAGCGGGGACCGCGAGCTGCCGGATCGTGGTCGACGGCGTCGACGAGCTCTACGACGAGTTGCGCGGGCAGGACGTGCTCCACCCGGTTTCGAAGGACGGCGTCGACGACACGGACTTCGGGCCCCGCGAGTTCGCGACGCTCGACCTCGACGGCAATCTCGTCACGTTCTTCCAGTGGAGATCGGCGTGATTCGACTCGGCCGCATTTCCTATGTGAACATGGCGCCCGTCTTCTACGGGCTCGAGGCCGAGGTCGAGCAGGTCGAGGGAGTTCCGACCGAGCTGAGCCACATGCTGCTCGACGGCGACCTCGACATCGCGCCGATCCCTTCGATCGAATACGCCCGCAACGCCGACCGGCTACGGATCCTGCCGCGGCTGTGCGTCTCGTCCGAAGGGGCCGTCGACTCGATCCAGCTCGTGACCCGGGTGCCTTTCGGACAGGTCCGGTCGGTTGCCGTGACGCCCGAAAGCGCCACCTCGGTGGTTCTCGTTCGGGTTCTCCTGCCGAGGGCGGAGATCCTCCCGCTCGGGATGGAGGCCGATGCGACACTGCTCATCGGCGACGCCGGGCTGCGCAGCGCCTTCGAGGATCCGACGCCGCATTTCGACCTCGGCCGCCTCTGGCTCGACCGGACCGATTTGCCGATGGTGTTCGCGGTCTGGGCTGCGTCGGAGCCGGTTGCCGAGGGGCTGATCGAGCTCGAGCACGCGCTCGTCGCCTCGGTCCGGCTCGCCCGGTCGGAGCCGGAGCGTCTCGCGCGGCAGGCGAGCGCTGTGTACGGCTACCCGCCCGGGTTCCTCGCCCGGTACTTCGAGAAGCTCCGCTACAGCTTCGGGCCTCGCGAGCGCGCGGGTCTCAAAGCCTTCCTCGAGCTGGCGCACGACGCCGGTGAGCTCGAGCAGGTCCCCGAGCTCCGCTTCGTCTACGAGGGGGTCCCAGCGTGAGTGTCACGACTGCGGCGCCACGTGAGACCTTGCCACTCGGGGAGATCCTCGAGAAAGCGCGTAACGGCGAGCGAATCTCGGACGAGGACGCGGTCACCCTGCTTCGCTCGCGTGATCTCGTCGCGGTCGGACGCGTCGCCAACGAGGTCCGCAGCCGGCTGACCGACCCGAGCCGGGTGACGTTCATCGTCGACCGCAACGTCAACTACACGAACGTCTGCGTCACGGACTGCGACTTCTGCGCTTTCTACCGTCGCCCGGGCGACCGGCGAGAGGGCTACCTGCTTCCGAAGCCCGTCATCTTCAAGAAGATCGAGGAGACGCTCGCGATCGGCGGCACCGGTCTCCTCATGCAGGGCGGCCATCACCCCGATCTCGGCATCGACTACTACGAGGATCTGTTCCGCTCGATCAAGGCGCGCTACAAAATCCATCTGCACGCGCTGTCTCCACCGGAGATCCAACACATCGCTCGCCGGTCGAAGCTCACGGTCGCTGAGACGCTGGCTCGCCTGCGCGACAGCGGGCTGGATTCGGTTCCGGGCGGCGGGGCGGAGATCCTGGTCGATCGAGTGCGCAAGATCATCGCGCCGAAGAAGACGCGCACCGACGAGTGGCTCGACGTCATGCGCCAGGCGCACAGGCTCGGGATGTCGACGACTGCCACGATGATGTACGGCCACGTCGAGACGCTCGAGGAGCGCGTGGAGCACATGCGGCGCATCCGCGAGCTCCAGGACGAGACGCGCGGGTTCCGAGCCTTCATCTCCTGGACCTTCCAGCGGGACGGAAACCGCCTCGACGACGTCGTCTCCGAGGTGGACCGGCCCACCTCGTTCGACTACCTGCTAACCCAGGCCGTCTCCCGCATCTACCTCGACAACGTGCCGCACATCCAGTCCTCGTGGGTGACGCAGGGGATGAAGGTCGGCCAGGTGGCGCTCGCCTTCGGCGCCGACGACATGGGCTCGGTGATGATCGAGGAGAACGTGGTCTCAGCAGCCGGAACGACGCACCGGACCACCACGGAGGAGCTCGTCCACCTGATCAGGTCGCTGGGGAAGATCCCCGTGCAGCGCGACACCCTGTATCGGGAGGTAAAGGTCTGGCAGTAGCAGTCGTTCCCTAGCGTCGAACCGGTGGAGACCGACCACACCCGGGTGGAGCGACGCCTGCTCGACGACGCCTTGCGGCCGGGAACGGTGGCGCTCGATGCGGGCTGCGGCCGGACGACTCGACTGCGCCACTACCGCGATCGCATCGAACGGCTCGTCGGAATCGACGTCGACGAGCAGGCCGGGCGAGAGAACCCGTACGTCGACGAGTTCGTGCACGCCGACCTGGATCGACCTCTGCCGTTCCCCGACGACAGCTTCGACCTCGTGTACGCGAACTTCGTGGTCGAGCACCTCGAGCAGCCTGCGCGCACCTTTGCAGAGTGGCGACGCGTGCTGCGGCCGGGCGGTCAACTCGTGCTGCTGACGAGCAACAGGGCCAGCCCGATCATGGCCGTGGCGAGGCGGCTACCGACGCGCATCCGGCTCGTGGTCAAGCGTCGCGGAGCCGGTGTGGCGGAGCGCGACGTCTACCCGACCCGCTACCGGGCCAACACGCCCGAGCAGTTGACGCACGTGGCCGCTGCGGCGGGCTTTCAGCCGGTGTCGATCGACTACGTCGGGACGCTGCATCGGTACGGGGCGCGTGTCCCCGGTTTGGGAGGGCTGCTGACCGCGCTTGAACGGATTTTCCCCGTCTCCCGGCGCTCGACGATCGTGGCCGGTTTCCGGTAAGGCGCCGTGGTGGCTGTTCGAATCCTGTAAAAGCCTGCAAATCAGAGATTCAGGTTCCGATACTCTCGACCGCGCCGTGTCTCGCCTAGTTGTCGCCTTGGGACTCGCAGTCCTCGCGCTCGCCTTCCTCGGCGCGGGTCCGGCGAACGCGGCCGCGACACAGCTCTTCCCCGGAGTCACCTACGAGAACGGTGTCCAGTTCACTCCGCATGGCCCCGTTGCGATTCGCATCGTCCGCGGTCCCCGCCCGGTCGGCCTCTATCGGCTACGGACCGTGCTGTCGAACGAGAAGGTGCTCGGACGGGAGACCGTGTCCTCGATGCAGCGGAGGCTTGCCTCCCAGGCAACGATGGTCGGGATCAACGGCGATCTCTCGAGATGGGCGGACGGCAGACCGAGCGGAATCATGCTTCGTGACGGCGTGCTCGTGAGCCCACCGAACGGGGGGCGGTCCAGTGCGGGATTCACGCTCGACGGGACGCTGGACGTGCGGCGCGTCAAGTTCCTCGGAACCTGGCGCGGGACGGGGCAGCGGCGTGCGGTCAACGAGTTCAACGACGCGCCCGGTAAGAACGGCATTGCGCTCTTCACCTCGGACTGGGGTGCCAGGACTCCTCGCGTAGCTGGCTCATACGCGGTCGTGCTCTCCCCGATCACCGCGGCGGTGCCCAACACCGATCTGGTGAGCGCGGTGACCGCGACTGCCCAGAACGGCCCAGTTCCCCTCGCTCCCGGATCGGCCGTGCTGGTCGCCCGAGGGAACGCAGCCGCAAAGCTCCAGGCCGAGGCTGCAGTCGGAACGACGGTGACCCTCCGCCTGATTCTCCAGCCGGATTGGGCGACGGTTGCCGACGCGATCGGCGGCGGGCCCGTCCTCGTCCGTGACGGCAAGCCCGTCTACCGGGCCAACGAAGCGTTCACGACGTCCCAGCTCGTACCCCGGCATCCACGCACCGCGATCGGGCAGACCGCCGACGGCAGGCTGCTGTTCGTCGTGGTGGACGGTCGCCAGTTCGGCTACTCGGTCGGGATGACGACGTTCGAGATGGCCTTGACGATGGTCCGCCTCGGTGCCGTTCGGGCGATGCAGCTCGACAGTGGCGGCTCGTCGACGCTCGCGTTCAACGGCGCGGTGCTGAATCGACCGTCCGACGGTCGCGAGCGGCCGATCTCGACGGCGCTGATGCTCCAGTACTACGGGGTCTACGCGCTCCCGCCTCTCGAAGACATCGTCTCCCCGAACGACGACGGCGCCGCGGACGTGCAGGACCTGTCGTTCAAGGTCGTCCGGCCGTCCACCGTGACGGTGACGGTCACCGCGCCGGACGGGACGATCGCATTCCAGGAGTCGGGCGAGAGAGCTGCGGGCACCTACGACGTGGCGTTCCCGCCTGCGTCTTCTCTGCCTCCGCCCACGGAGAGTGAGCCGGTCCCGCCGGTAGCGGACCCGGTCGAGCCGGTGTCGCCGGCCGAGGGCAGGTGGACCCTCAGCCTCGCCGCCACCGACGACCAGGGCTTGACGTCGTCAGCCGTTCGTCGCTTCGCCGTCAACTCGACGCTCGGGTTCACGCGAATCGAGCCCCCCCGGCTCTTCCTGCCGCCGACCGGAGCCACCGCGACGATCCGCTGGACGCAGACGCGTACGGCGAGGGTGCGTGTGACCGTGGAGACGGTCGACGGGGTCCTCATCGGTACCGTCGCCCTTCGCCAATTCGAGCCAGGCGAGCAGGCAGTGGTCTGGAACGGCCGGCAACGTACCGGGAAGATCGCGGCAGGGGGGCGCTACGTCGTCGGCATCTCCGCCACGAACGAGCTCGGTACCGTCACGCTCGAGCAGCCGTTGACCGTGAAGCGAATCGCCGGCAAGAAGAGGTGAGAAGGCATCGGGTCAGACCCGTGGGGTCTGACCCCGGTCCGGTCGGGCCCGTGGGGTCTGACCCCGGTCCGTAGACTGCCGCGGTGCTCGTCGCGTCGGTCCTGAGCGGGATCACGGAGGCCGTCACCTCTGCGATCGGCGATTACGGTCTCTACGCCGTCTTTCTCCTGATGCTCGTCGATGCGGTCCTGCCTGCTGCCAGTGAAGTCGTGATGGTGTACGGCGGAGCGGTCGCGGCCGGTGCGTTCGCCGGGCAGGAGGTCGTCCTCTTCGGCCGGACGATCGAGGAGGGCTTCACCGCCTACGTGGCAATCGCGCTCGCGGGGTCGATCGGATACACGATCGGCTCGATCGGCGGCTGGGCGATCGGTCTCTACGGCGGGCGGCCGTATCTCGAACGCCACGGGCGCTGGCTCCATCTGGACAAGGCGAGGCTCGACCGTGCGGAACGCTGGTTCGAGCGCTGGGAGGATTGGGCTGTCTTCCTGGGCCGGCTGACACCCGTCGTGCGCTCCTTCGTATCCATCCCCGCGGGCGTGATGGAGACGCCCTTCGTCCGCTACACGCTGCTCACGCTCGCCGGCTCCACGATCTGGTGCTTCGCGTTCGCCGGAGCGGGGTACGCGGCGGGCGCGAGCTGGGAGGACTTCCACCACGCCTTCAGGTATTTCGACTACCTCGTGGTTGCTGCGATCGTGGCGGTCGTGGCCTGGCTCGCCGTCCGTTGGGTGCGCCGGCGACGCCGCATCGCCGAGGAATCGGCGCGCAGCTGAGGAACGTTGGAGTCAGACCCGTGGGTCTGACCCCATGGGCTCGAATCACAGCCTGCGAGCAACATTGGCGCCAATCGTCCAAAGCTAGACTCGCCCCCGTGACCGAGCAGATCCCCCTCGTCGACGTCAAGGCGCAATACGCGCCGCTGATTCCCGAGCTCGAGGAGCGGTTTTCCGCGGCTCTCGAGTCGGGCCGGTTCATCCTCGGGCCGGAGGTCGAGGCGTTCGAGCGGGAGGCTGCCGCGTTTCTCGGCGTCGCGCACGCGATCGGCGTCGCGAACGGTACGGACGCGCTCGTGCTCTCGCTCGAGGCTCTCGGAATCGGGCGCGGCGACGAGGTTGTCTGCCCTGCGTTCACCTTCTACGCAACAGCTGAGGCGATCGCCCGGGTCGGCGCGACGCCGGTCTTCGCCGACATCGACCCGGTGACGCTCGACCTCGATCCCGAGGACGTCGCCTCACGGATCACGGCACGAACGAAGGCGATCGTCGCCGTCCATCTCTTCGGCCGTCCGGCCGCGCTTTCCGAGCTCGAAGCGCTCGGCGTGCCGGTGATCGAGGACGCAGCGCAGGCGTTCGGCGCCGACGGCATCGCGCAGACCGGTGTCTGCTCCACGTTCAGCTTCTTTCCGACGAAGAACCTCTTCGCCCTCGGGGACGGCGGGCTCGTCACCTGCCTCGACGAGGATGTCGCGGATCGCGTCCGCCTGCTTCGCTTCCACGGCTCGCGGGACAAGCAGCTCTTCGAGTACGTGGGAACGAACTCGCGACTCGACGCCATTCAGGCTGCCGTTCTCCGCGTCTTTCTTCCGCATCTCAGCGGCTGGAATCGGTCCCGTCGTGAGGCCGCCGCGCGGTACGCGGATTCTGGCCTCGGCGAGTCGGTGGAGCTGCCCGTCGACGAGCCGGGTCACGTCTACCACATGTACGTCGTCAGATCTCCGCGCCGTGATGAGATTGCGGCGGCGCTCTCGACGTCGGGCATCGCGTCGGCGGCGTACTACCGGACTCCCCTCCATCTCCAGCCGGCGCTCGCGTATCTCGGATACGGGCCCGGCTCGCTGCCCGAGACCGAGCGCGCGGCTGCGGAGAACCTCGCGCTGCCGATGTGGGGCGGGATCGGCCCGGAGGTGCAGGAGCGCGTCGTCGAGACCGTTCGTGCCGCATTGGGGGTTCCGGCGTGAGGAGCCCTCTCAACAGGCATCGGCTGTGGCAGGTCGTCGTCGACGGAGCGCTGATCGCCGCTGCCTGGGAGCTCTCCTTCTGGATCCGCTTCGACCGCGTGCCGCGCTACTACGAGCGGTATCTCGAGTGGGACGTCGTGCTCCTGGTCGTCGGGATCATGCTGCCGGTCTTCGTCGCCTTCGGCTTCTACAACCGCTGGTGGCGGTACGTGTCGACCCGCGACATGTGGGGCGCCGTTCGAGGAGTCGTCGTCGCGGGCGTGGTGGCGTTCCTCGTCTTCACCGCGCTCGACTTCCACCCGGCGAAGGTCCCTCGCGGGATCTGGATCGTGCACGTCCTGCTGCTGCTCGCATTCGTGACCGGCTCGCGCCTCCTCACGCGAACGCTGATCGAGCGGCCCGCCGCTGGGACGATCGTCGCGCGCGGCAAGGAGGTCATCATCGTCGGGGCCGGCGATGCAGCGCAGCTGATCCTGCGCGAGATGCTCAAGAATCCGGCAATCGGCTACACGCCGATCGGCCTCGTCGACGACGACCCTCGGAAGAAGAACCTGCGTCTGCACGGGGTCCGTGTGCTGGGGACGACGAGCGAGCTTCGGCATCTCCTCCGTGATCGCCGCCCCGACGAGATCCTGATCGCGATCCCGTCGGCGTCAGGCGAGGCGCGCGAGCGGGTCGTCCAGATGGCCCGGGCGGAAAAAATTGCCGTCAAGACGCTCCCCGCGCTCCACGAGTTGATCGCAGGGGACTACAACCTCGCCGGCCAGATCCGCCCGGTCGAGGTCGAGGACGTCCTGGGCCGCGAGCCCGTCGAGGTGGACATCGCGTCGATCGCGGGCTACCTCACGGGAGAGGTCGTCCTCGTCACGGGAGCCGGCGGCTCGATCGGCGCCGAGTTGTGCCGGCAGATCGCACGCGTCGGCCCGACACGGCTCGTCCTCGTCGACAACGGCGAGCCCGGCCTGTTCGAGATCGAGCGCGAGCTCGTCGACGAGCGCCGCTTCCACGCTACCGCCGCCATTTTGGCCGACGCGGGCAACGCGACGAAGATGCGCCAGATCTTCGAGAAATACCAGCCGGCCGTGGTCTTCCATGCAGCCGCGTACAAGCACGTCCCGCTGATGGAGGCGAACCCGATCGAGGCGGTTCGCAACAACACGCTCGTGACGCGTACGGTCGCGGACATCGCGGTCGAGTTCGACGCGAAGCGGTTCGTCCTGGTCTCGACCGACAAGGCGGTGAACGCGAAGACCGTGATGGGACAGTCGAAGGCCGTCTGCGAGTGGATCGTCGAGGCCTGGGGGCAGCGCGACGACACCTCGACTCGTTTCTGCGGCGTTCGCTTCGGGAACGTGCTCGGCTCCTCCGGGAGCGTCATCCCTATCTTCCGCAAGCAGATCGCGCGGGGAGGGCCCGTGACGGTCACGCATGCGGACATGACGCGGTACTTCATGACGATCCCGGAGGCGGTGCAGCTCGTCATCCAGGCAGGAGCCATGGGCGGGCGTGGACAGCTCTACGTCCTGGAGATGGGCGATCCGGTGCGGATCGTCGATCTCGCCGACACGATGATCAGGCTCTCCGGGAAAGAGCCGGGCACGGACATCGCCGTCGAGTTCGTCGGCGCTCGGCCCGGGGAGAAGCTGCACGAGGAGCTCTGGTCGGACACCGAGACGGTCTCACCGTCACGGCACGAGGCGATCCTGCTCGTCACCAGACCTCCGATCGATGCCTCGTGGCTCGAGGGCGAGCTGGACGACCTCGGTAGGCTCGTCGACGCAGGCGACACGCTCGAGCTCGTCGGCCGGCTGAACGCGCTCGCCTGCGCGCCGCGCCGGAACGGCGTGGTCGCCGGAGACGGAGCGGGCGCCGCTGCAGCGACGCCCGCATCCGAGACGGTCTAGCTGCGGCTACGCGCCGGGTATCCGTATCAGCAGCAGCTGTCCCCCTTCGCGCTTGTACGTGAAGTCGGGCTGGCCGTCGCCGTTGCTGCTGCGTGCAGATCGACGGCTTGACCTTGTCGATGAGCAGGTAGGCCAGCACCGGGACGACGGTCAGCGCGCAGATGAGCGACGCGAGCAGCGCGAATGTCACGGTGAGGGCGAACGGCAGGAAGAACTGGCTGACGAGACCGCCGACGAAGCCGAGCGGCAGGAAGACGGCGACGGTCGTCAGGGTGCTGGCCGTGATGGCACCGGCCACTTCGCGCGGGCCGTTGAGCGACGCGGTCATGCGGTCCTCGCCCATCGCCCGGTGGCGATAGATGTTCTCGAGGACCACGATCGCGTCGTCCACGACGCGTCCGACGGCCACCGCCAGGCCGCCGAGGGTCATGATGTTGATGGTGATCCCGGTCAGCTGCATGACGACCAGGGCGGTCAGGATGGACAGCGGGATGCTGATGGCGGCCACGATCGTGGAGCGCACGCTCAACAGGAAGGCGAAGATCGTCAGGATCGCGAAGAACGCGCCAAGGCCGCCCTCGCGGACCAGGCCGTCACGCGACTCGATGATGTAGGTGGAGACGTCGCTGACCGTCGTGATGGTCAGCTCGGCGGCATGGCGCTCGCCGATCTCGGCGAGCTTGGCCTGGACGGCTTCGGCGACATCGACCGTGTTCGCGGCGGCGGTCTTGGAGACGGTCAGGCTCAGCGACGGGTTGCCGTTGGTCCGTCCGAACCCGGTCGTCGCGATCGCGTCGATCTCGACCGTTCCAAGCTCACCGAGGGTGATCGGTTCCGGAGCGGCGGGCGTGGCCGATGGCGCCGGGGATGTTCCCGGGGCCGGCGTCGCCGTCGGCGTGGCCGCGGCGGGCTGGGTGTACCCGACGACGAGGTTCGAGACCTCCTCGACCGAGGTGAATCGTCCGATGGTGGAGACCGGCGTGCGCGTGCCGTCACCCGACAGCTGGCCGGATGGGAAGGTCAGGTTGTTGGCCTGCAGGATGCCCACGATCTGCTGGGTGGACACGCCGGACGCGGCGAGCTTCGTCGGATCCAGCGTGACGGCGAGGCGCTCCTCGAGGCCACCGGCCAGGTCCACCTGGGCTACGCCATCGATGCCCGAGATCTCGGGCACGATCTCGGTGCGGGCGATCTCGGCGACGGCATCCAGGCCACCCTCGGTCGTGGAAGCGATGGACGAGATGACGACCGGCGTCGCGTTGATGTTGAGGGCCGAGATCGTCGGGTCGACCGCCTCGGGCAACCCGGCCTTGGCGATCCCCTCCTCGATGGCGGCCGTCGCCTCCTTGACGTTCGTCCCGTACGAGAACTGCGCGATGACGAGCGAGATCGAGTTCGAGGAGGTGGACTGCAACGCGTCGAGGCGCGGGACGCCGGAGATGACGTTCTCGATGGGCTTGGTCACCTGCTCGGCGACATCGGATGAACCGGCGCCTGGGTAGGCCGCGACCACGGTCACGATCGGGAATTCGATGTCCGGCAGGAGTTCCTGCTTGAGGCTGCCCCAGGCCGAGACACCGGCGATGAACAGGGCGGCGGCCAGCAGCAGCGTGACGCTGCGCTTGCTGACGGCGAGCTGACTGAGGCGACTCACTGGGGACTCCCTTGCGCGGATGGTTCGGTGGGTTCGGTAGCTGGATCGACGGGGACGGGTGGTCGGCCGGCGGCGGCCCGGCGCCGAGCCGTGGCCTCGCGCAGGATCTGCATGGATCGCTCGACGACCTCGAGATCGGCCTCGGCCAGGGTCGCCAGGAGTCCACGCAGCTGGCGCGAATTCAGTTCGCGGAAGCGCTCCATGAGCTCAAGCGCCCTGCGGCGAGACGGAGACGATCACCTGGCGGCGGTCGGCGGGATCGTCGGCCCTGGCGGCGAGGCCCTGGTCGACGAGCTTGTCGACGAGGCCGCTCGTCGTGGACGGCGTGACACGCAGACGAGCGACCAGCTCGGTCATGTGGATCGGGCCGCCCGCGAGGACGTGGAGGACCTTGGCCTGGGCCATGGTGATCCCGACGTCCCCGAAGTCCGGGGCGTCCTCGAGGACCAGGAGTTGCATCAGCCGCTCGTAGGCGAGCATCGCCCGCTCGACAAGGGCGGCGTGGTCGTCAGTAGACGTGATCGTTCGTGTGACGTGGAATGTTCGGTGTCTCCGTATGGTTCGGTGTCACCGCATCATATCCGAGATGTCCGGCGCGTCCGATGGGTCCATCGGTCCTGTCGCGTCGCGTACCATCGGCCGGTGACCCCACCCCTCTCCGTCGACCGTGCGACCGCGCGCCGGTTCATGGCCAGTCGCCACCTCCTGACGCCGCCGCGCTCGCTGCCGGCCGAGCGGTCGTCGGTCATGCGCGTGATGGACCGACTCGGCTCGTTCCAGTTCGATCCGCTCGACATCGCCGGGCGGAACCACGACCTGCTGCTGGCGGCGCGGATCGCCGGGTTCCGTCGCGAGTGGACGGATCGAGCTCCTGTACGACGAGCGCGTGCTGTTCGAGGCGTACAACAAGGGTCTGTCGATCCTGCCGACGGCGGAACTGCCCTGGTATCGCGTCAACTGGGACCGGAGCCGGGCCCGAGTACGAGGCGAGCGTCGTTCGTCGAGCACGCCGATCTCGTGGCGGAACTCCTCGATCGCATCCGGCGCGAGGGCCCGACTGTCCTCGACGGACATCGAGCCGCGCGCGTCGATCGACTGGTACTGGCGACCGACCAACCAGGTGCGCGCGATCCTGGAGGCACTCGCCGAGGCCGGCATCCTCGGGATCAGCCGGCGAGAGGGCAATCGACGCGTCTACGACCTCGCCGAGCGGCTGTTCCCGCCGGCGTTGCTCGCCGAGACCCGGCCGCAGCGCGACCAGTTCCGCCACAAGCTGCTGTCGCGCTACCGCGCGAACGGCCTGCTCGGGCGCGATCCGGCTCGGGCGAACTCTGGATCGGGACCGTGCCGTACGTCGCGGACAAGGCGATGCGGGCGACCGCGCTGACGCGGGCCGCAGCTGCCTCGCCGAACTCCTGGAGTCGGGCGAGCTCGTCCCGGTCACCGTCGAGGGCATCGAAGGGCGAGCGGTACGTCATCCGCGAGGACCTGCCGACCCTCGAGGAGGCCGCCAGCGCGGGTCGACCGACCGGCGAGCCGCCGGGCGGAGCCGGGACAGGGCGTGGCGTTCCTGGCAGCGCTCGATCCGCTTCGTCTGGGACCGCGAGCTGCTCCGGTCGCTGTACGACTTCGACTACATCTGGGAGGTCTACGTCCCGGCGGCGAAGCGACGCTGGGGCTACTACGTCCTGCCGCTCCTGTTCGGCGACGACCTCGTCGGCCGGATCGAGCCGCGGGCGGACCGGCGCAACGGCGTCCTGCGCATCACCGACGTGTGGTGGGAGGACGGCTTCGATCCGCTGACGGCGCCGGGGTTCGTCGAAGCGTTCGTGGAGGCGCTGACGGCCCACGCGCGCTTCGTCGGGGCCGTCCGGATCGCCTGGCCGCGCTTCGCCCGGCACCGGAGCCTGGGCGGTGAGGTCCGGGCTCGGCTCGGCCCGGAGGGTCGCCTCAGAGCTTGACGGTGACCGTCTTCCAGCCGCCCCAGTTGCCGGCCCAGTCGACCGCCCGCACACGGAACTCGTACGTGTTGCCACGAGCCCAGGAGGTCGTCAACGAGGTCGCCTTGGTCGCGCCGTAGCTGGCCCACTCGCCGCCGGCCACGCGCCGCTGGATCTCGAAGTAGCGCAGTCCGGACGTGAGGACCTGCAGCTTGGTGTCCCCGCCGGTCCAGCGGAACTTGACCTTGGTCCGCGTGGAGCTGTAGGCCTCCTTGATCGGGGTGTACAGCACGCTCCAGGCACCCGAGCGATCCGGGCCCTTGATGAACACGCCGGCCCAGTAGCGTCGCCCGCTGTCCGGGGAGATCGCCAGGCCGAAGGCGACGTAGTTGTAGTCGGAGCTGAGCAGGATGGCCTTGTGCGGGGGCGAGTTGATCCACTGGCCGACCGCGCCCTTCGCGGACGCCGTGTAGTCGGACCACGTGTTCCAGGCGATGATCTCGCCGGCCCGGTAGCGAGCGATGTCGGCATCCGAGAGCAGGTCGAACACGTTGTTGCCGTCCGCCTGGTCGTGGCTCAGTTCGTCCTCGGACGCCATCGTCACGGCACGCCCGTGGGCGATCTCCTGCAACCGCGAGTCCAGCCGCAGCGGGACCAGGCCGCGCGCGGTGCGCTGCTTGTTGGCATACGCCAGGGCGGCGGCCTCGGCGGACGCGACCGCTGTGTCGTCCGTCGCTGCGACGGGCACGGCGGCCGGCAGCAGCAGCGCGGCGGCGAACAGGAGCGGCAGGAAACGGCGAGGGGATGCAGGCATGCGTCGATCGTGTTCCATCACGCGTCGATGCGAAATGGGTGTCGTGTCCGGGTGGAAGGTCGGATGGTACGGGTGCGAACGGGACCGCACCCCTCGCGAACGCACCCGACCCGACCACGGCCGGCGGTCGCCGTTCACGTGTGGGACGATGTCCGGACCCGAGGACGCAGCGCTTCCGCCGCGCGCCGGAGCCGCCACAGACAGGAGAGCGCCATGCCTGCGATCCGACGAGCCGATGCGCACTGGTCCGGGTCGCTGACCGAGGGATCGGGCGTCCGTCAGTGCCTCCACGAGCGGGGTGTTCACCGACCTGCCCGTGACCTGGGCGTCCCGGACCGAGGCCGCCGACAGCCGGACGAGTCCCGAGGAGCTGATCGCGGCCGCCCACGCCGCCTGCTTCGCCATGGCATTCTCCGGGGCCCTCGCCCGGGCCGGGACGCCGCCGGATCGACTGGATGTCACCGCCGACGTCACGTTCGACAAGCTCGAGCGCCGGCTGGCGCATCGTGTCGAGCGCCCTGACCGTGGTGGGCGCCGTGCCGGGGATCTCGGTCGAGGACTTCGCCGCCGCCGCCGAAGCGAGCAAGGACGGCTGCCCGGTCTCGAACGCCCTGGTGGGCAACGTGGCGCTGTCGGTCGAGGCCACGCTCGAAGCCTGACTCGTGGCCATGACGAACGGGTCATAGGGGCCGGCGCGGGTCACGCCTACCATCGCGTCCATGACCGCCTTCGACCACCCGGTCGAGGAGCGAGGTCGAGCCGCCTTCGGGCGACTCTTCGCCGCCCTTGCCGAGCTACGGACGCTCCCCTCCCGGCTTCGTGCCAGCGAGTACGTGGCGGGGAGCCAGAGCATCCGGTTCCGTGCCGTCCAGCGACGCCGGACGCGGACAGCGGCGCGGGCGGGGTTCCTCGTGCGTCGCCGCTGCGGTCGCCCTGGACCTGGCGGCCCTGCTCGAGCTGAATCCCGGCGACGTCTGGTTCGCCATCGTCCTCGACCTCGCCGTGATCGCCGGCGCGCTGGCGGGCTGGGTGGCTCGCTGGCACGGTCCATGCGCCAGACCCCCGAACTCGTCGCCTGGGCCGTCACGACGAGCGTCGTGCTCTCGACCGTGGTCACCGGCCTCGCCGTCCCGAGCCTCACCGTCCAGTCGGCCGGCTACCTGCTGCTGCTGCCCGGCCTCGTGGCGCTCGTGCTGCCGTGGCGCACGACGACGCACCTCCGCTGGCTGCTGGCCTACGTGGTCCTCGTCGCCGTGTACCTCTCGATGGACCCGGTGCAGCGGTTCTCGGCCGCCGAGCGCAACGACCTGTTCGTGGTGGTGGTCGTCGCGGTCGGGGGAAGCCTGGCGGGCCACGTCCTGCTCAAGCACGCCCAGATCCGCAGCTTCGCGCAGCTGGAACACATCCGGACGCTGCGGCGCCGCGCGGACGCCGACATGGTCGAACTCGAACGCGTCCATCACGCCCTCGAGCTGACAGCGCGGATCGACCCATTGACCGGGGCCGGCAATCGGCGTCGCCTGGTCGAGGACCTGCGAGCCGTCCGGGCCCACATCCAACGATCCGCGCTGACATACGGGCTGATCGAGATCGATATCGACCACTTCAAGGCGATCAACGACCGACTGGGCCACCTCGCGGGCGACGACGTGCTGCGCCAGGTCGTGCAGGCACCTCCAGGCCACGCTTCGGGCCACCGACGGGATCTACCGCTACGGCGGCGAGGAGTTCCTCGTCATCCTCCCGGTCTCGTCCGACGAAGCCTTGCGGGCGGCCGCCGAGCGGCTGCGCGAGGTGGTCGAAGGGTTGGGTGTCGCGCATCCGGACTCAGACGTCCGCGGCGTGATCACGGTCAGCATCGGCGCGACCCTCCTCGACGGCACGAGCCTGGGGCGTTCGGACGACGAATGGTTCGAACTGACGGACCGGGCGATGTACGCGGCAAAAGCTGCCGGACGCAACCGGGTCCACATCCTCTCGGAGCCCGCCGCCTAGCTCCGATCGGACGTTCGCGATCCGCCTAGCCGATCGTCAGGAGGCGCCTGGGAATCGCCACGGTCATCTGGTCGATGTCCGACTCGGCCACCCCTGCCGCCCGGAGCCGGGGCAGGAACGTCTCGTGGAGGTAGACGTAGCCGTGACCCTCGTAGCGCTTGAGCTGCGAGTCGTGGCAGACGTCCTGGCTGAGGAGCACGCGATCGACGTGACCGCGCGACACGAGCTCCAGGAGCAGCTCGACGACGCGACCCTCGCCGTGCCGCTCGACGGCGTTGAAGCTCATCCCGAGGAAGTCGAACTCGAGGTTCGCGCCCCGGCGGACGATCTCGAGGTAGTGGTCCAGATTCGGGTAGGAGTCGGCATGGCCGACGATCACCCGGGCCGGATCGGCCCCCTCCTCCTCGAGGATCCGCAGCTGGGCCAGCCCGACCGCGGACATCACGCCATGGGTCGTGATGGCCAGACCGGTCCGGCGCGAGGCACGGGCGGCGGCCCGGTGGACGCGCTCCTCCGACGGCGACACCCACGGCTTGTCGGTCCCGATCTCGCCGATGATGCCGGGCTTGATGCCGGTGTCGCCCACCCCGTCGGTGGCCTCGCGGACGATCTCGTCGGCGAGGTCGTCCACGGTTCGCCGCTCGATGAGGGCCTCGGCCGGGTAGTACGCCTGTCGATACCAGCCGGCGCCCATGACGATGTGCAGTCCGGACGCCGTGGCCAGCCCGCGCAGCCACTCGGGGTCGCGGGCCATGCCGGCCGGGGTCACGTCCACCAGCCCGCTGCCGCCGGCTGCCCGGTAGCGGGCGAGCTCGTCGAGGATCACCGGCTCGTCCCTGGTCAGCTGCCAGTAGTCCCAGCGCGACGGGATGTGCCACAGGGCGATCT
The DNA here is from genome assembly GCA_963761485.1 of uncultured Actinomycetes bacterium. Taxonomy (GTDB): domain Bacteria; phylum Actinomycetota; class Thermoleophilia; order Gaiellales; family Gaiellaceae; genus GMQP-bins7. The sequence continues at coordinate 592,704 of CAVXGP010000005.1, forward strand.
GCGTGTGCTCGTGCGGCAGCGTGAAGCCGAGTTCATCGGGCGCGATGGGCCCGAGGACGGTCTGGATGTGTGCCATGGCGGCGAATGCTACGCCGTCCGCGCGACCCGCGCGAGCGGCGGCAGCGCGGCGTCGCTGGATCCGAACCGCTGCTACCGTTTAGGGGTCACCACGTCGTCGCCCTACCCGTCATGAGGCCGTCCCGATGTTCAGCCGCTGGGGAGCGTTCGTCTATCGCTTCCGTCGCCCCGTCGCCCTCGTGGCGGTGGTCCTCGCCCTCGCGTCGTCCGTCCTGGCGGTCCAGGCAGCGGGTGCGCTGAGTTCCGGTGGGTGGCTGGACGCGGATTCCGAAATCGGCCGAGGTCGCCGCGCGCCTGGACGAGGACTTCGGCTCCGGCAAGAGCAGCATGATCGCCCTGTTCCGTGCGGACGCCGCGGGCGCCGACGCCACATCACCGGAGTTCCAGGGCGCCATCGCCGCCACGACCGCCGGCCTGGCCGACGACCCGGACGTCTCCGGCGTCATCGGCTACGCGGAGACCGGCGACACGCGGTTCATCAGCACGGCCGGCGACGCCGCCTATGTGGTCATCGAGCTGACCGTCGACGACGAGGGCTCCGTGGAGGCCGTGGACGGGATCCGCGAGGATCTGACCGCACCCGCCGGCTACAGCTACCAGCTGACCGGCTACGGCCCGATCACGAAGGATGGTGCGGAGCAGTCCGAGAAGGACCTCCAGCAGGCCGAGATCGTGTCGCTCCCGATCGCGGCATTCGTGCTCGTCCTCGTGTTCGCCTCGATCGTGGCCGCCGGCATGCCGCTCCTCGTCGCCGGTCTTGCCATCCCAAGCACGATGGCCCTCATCTTCGTCGTGGCGCAGCAGGTCGAGATGAGCATCTACGTGCTCAACATCGCCACGATGCTGGGTCTCGCGCTCGCCATCGACTACTCCCTGTTCATCGTCAGCCGGTATCGCGAGGAGCTCCGTCGCGGCCGGACGGTCGGCGAAGCCGTCGAACGCGCGGTCGCCACGTCCGGCAAGGCGGTCATGTTCAGCGGGATCGCGGTCGCCATCGGGCTGTCCGGCCTGCTGCTGTTCGAGGCGCCGGCCATCCGGTCGATCGGGATCGCCGGCTCGCTGGTGGTCATCAGCTCCGTCTTCTTCGCCCTGACGTTCCTTCCGGCGATGCTCGGGATGCTCGGCCCACGCGTCAACGCGCTGTCCCTCGGCGGGATCTCGAAGCGCTTCCGGCCCGTCGCGGACCGGCCGGATGCCACGCGCACCTCGCGCTGGGAACACGTCGCCCTGTGGGTCATGCGCCATCCGATCAAGGTCATGATCCCGACCGTGGCGATCCTGCTCATCGCCGCGATCCCCTACGGCCACATGGTCCAGGGCGTTCCGGGCGCCGACGTCTATCCGCCCGGCGTGGAGAGTCGCGATGCCTACGTCGCGCTCCAGACGGAGTTCGCGCCCGGCGAGACCACGCCGATCGTCATCCTGGCCGACGTCGAGGGGTCACCGACCGATGTCGCCACGATCACGGCCATCACCGAGTACTCGGCCGACGTGCTGGCGCTCGACGGGATCGATCGGGTCGAGGGTCCGTTCGCCATCTCGGATCCAGCCACCGGCGTCCCGCTGTCGCCGGAGCAGGTCGCCGCGCTGTACGCCCTCGAAGGCGAAGCCCGCCCGCCCGAACTCGACATCCTGCTGGAGCAGTACGTCCGCGGGAACACCATCCAGCTCGCGGCCATCAGCCCGCTCGCGCCATCGACGCCCCAGGCGACCGATCTGACACCGGTCGTCCGTGCGGTGGATCCGGGCGACGGCATCACGACCCAGGTCGGCGGCGCCGCCGCCAGTGGCTACGACTTCCTGGTATCCCAGGCGGAGCGCGCACCGTACGCGGTGGGCATGACCCTGCTCGCGAGCGCGTTGATCCTGTTCCTCCTGTTCGGATCGATCGTCATCCCGATCAAGGCCGTGATCATGACGCTGCTCTCGATCACCGCCAGCTTCGGGGCGCTGGTGTGGATCTTCCAGGACGGCAACCTGTCGAACCTGCTGGACTTCGAGCCCCTCGGCTACACCATCGCCGGCAATCCCATCATCATGTTCAGCGTGATCTTCGGCCTGTCGATGGATTACGAGGTGCTCCTGCTCTCGCGGGTCCAGGAGGCCTACAGGCGGACGGGCGACAACACGATGTCGGTGGCCGAGGGGCTCTCCAAGACGGCCGGGGTCATCACGGGCGCGGCACTGATCATGGTCAGCGTGTTCGCCGCCTTCGCCCTTGCCGAGGTGGTCACGATCAAGAGCATCGGCGTGGGGATGGCCATCGCGGTGGCCGTGGACGCCACGATCATCCGGGTCTTGCTGGTCCCGGCGACGATGCGCCTGATGGGCCGGTGGAACTGGTGGGCGCCCGGCATCCTCGGCCGGCTCGTTGATCGCTTGGGCTTCAGCCACGTCGAGGACGACGATGAGCCGCAACCAGCGCCTGCGCCGGCCGCCTGACGCGTCGGACCCTAGGGTCCTCGATCCTCCCAGTCCTCCCACGGCGTGCCGGTCTCCTCGAGGTAGCCGTCGACCGCGGAGCCGACCGTCGGGAAGAATGCGTGTGCCCCGAGCGACTCGAACAGGCCATAGCGCTTCAGCAGGTCCTTCATCGGGTCCTTCAGTTCCGCGAAACGCAAGCTCACGCCGTCGCGTTCGAGCGACGCGATCAGCTCGCGGAGCATGTCGGCCGCGGTCATGTCGATCTCGGTCACCGGTTCGGCTGCGACCACGATCCAGCGCGTCGGCGTCGGCGCGGTGGTCACGGCGGCCTCACCTGCTCGTGGAAGAGCTCCGCGTTCGCGAAGAACAGCGGGGCATCCCAGCGGAACAGGACGAGGCCGTCGACCTGCTGCGCTTCGGGGTAGCGGGTCAGGTCGTGATAGCCCTTGAGGCCGTCCACACGACCGAGGATCGCCGAGTACGGCCGCCACGCTCGCCAGATGAACGCCGCGAGCGCGAGCGCGACCGCGAAGAAGATGCCCTGGACCACGCCGACCAACGCGACGCCGCCGAAGCACACGATCGAGAGCGCGAATTCGGACGGGCGAAGGCGCCACAGGCGGACGAGACCGTCGATGTCGACGAGGGACAGGCAGGCGGTCATGACGATCGCCGGCCAGGACGGCCTGTGGCAGGTTCGTCGTCAGGCCCGGGGCGACGACGAGGAGCGCGGCGGTCGTCAGGGCGCCGACCACGCCGGCGAGCTGGGTCTTCGCTCCCGCCTGCTCGGCGACCGGCGTCCGCGATGCGCTGGCGCTGATCGAGAACCCGTGGAACAGACCGGCGCCGGCGTTCGCCACGCCAAGCGCGAGCAGCTCCTGGTTCTGGTCCACCTTCTCGCCGACGCGGGCCGCAAGGGTCCGCGACAGGACGCTCGTGTCGGCCATCGATACGACCGCGATGGCGAGTCCGCCCGCCACCATCGCCGCCACGTCCTCGATCGAGACAGCCGGGATCCCGAACGTCGGCAGCCCCTGCGGCAGCGGCCCGACGACCGGGACGCCTGCCGACGCCGCGAGCCCGAGGAGTCCCACGATCGCGGTTCCGCCGACCGCCGCGATGAGGACGCCCGGGATGGCCGGAAGCCATCGTCGACAGGCGAGGATGACCGCGATCGCGCCCAGCCCGACCGCGAGTGCCGCCGGGACGGTGGCCCCGTCGATGCCACGCCGACGACGAAGGCGCGGCCGATACCGTCACGCCGTCCGTATCGACGGAGAACCCGAACAGCTTCGGCAGCTGGCCGATGAATACCGTCAGGGCGATGCCGTTCAGGTAGCCGATCCGGATCGGCTTCGAGAGCAGCTCCGTGAGCAGGCCAAGCCGCAGCACGCCGAAGGCGATGCAGAACGCCCCGGAGATGAGGGCGAGCGCAGCCGCCAGGGAGGTCGCGCGTTCCGGGTCGCCCAAGGCCAGCGGGGCGACGGTCGCCGCGATGATCGCCGCCAGCGACGAGTCCGGGCCGAGGACGAGGATCCGGCTGGGCCCGAAGACGGCGTACAGCAGCAAGGGGATGATCGTGGCGTACAGGCCGGCGATGGCCGGAAGGCCGGCAGCCTGGGCGTAACCCATCCCGACCGGGATCAGGATCGCGGTCAGGACGAGGCCCGCGACGACGTCGGACGTCAGCCACGACCGGTCGTACGTGCGAGCGACCCGGACGCCGGGGATGAACCGCAGGATTCCGTCCGTCATCGGGCCTCCCGTATCATCCAAGCATGAACGAAACGCCGGACCCCGTGACGAACCTGGGACCCGACAGCGGCGGGCGGCTGCCCGGCGACGGATCGGTCAAGGTCTACAGCTGGGAGTGGGGGCCGGACGAGTCCCGCCGTCCCGGCCTGCCGTGGGTCGCGATCTTCCTCGTCGTGTTCGGCGTCCTGCTCCTGATCCAGCAGGCGTATCCGGAAGCTCGGACGGCCGGCTCGGCGTTCGTGCTGGCGCTCGGCGTCGCCTTCCTCATCAAGTGGGCGATCGATCGCGGCACGGGTTCGTTGTATGCCGGGGCGATCATCACGGCCCTGGCCGCACCCGGCGTCCTGAACGCCGCGGGCGTTGACGTCGACGGTCTCGGGACGTTCTGCTTCGGGGTCGCGTTCCTGTTCATCGGCGGCGTCCGCGCGTTCGGCGGCGGCGGGATCGGCTGGCAACTGCTGGTTCGGTGGCCTGTTGGCACTGCTCGGTGGCGTGAACATGATCAGCCCCGATGTCGGCGGCCTGATCGTGCCGGTGCTGATCATCGGCCTTGGCGGCGCGCTGTTGCTCGGGAGCCTCAGCCGGCGCCGCTGACCGCCGCGTTCGCGCGCGAGGGCCGCCACCGCGGCCGGGACGACCTCCGCGAGGACGTCCACGATCCGCGCCGAGCTCGTCGTCGGTGACGATGAACGGCGGACCGAGCAGGATCGTGTCGCCGTTCGTGCCGTCCGCGTTGCCGGTCCCCGAGTAGACGAGGAGGCCACGCTCGCGCGCGCCGCGGACGACCGCCTCGGTCAGGCGCGCGGCGCGCGGGATACGGCGTGCGGGTCTCGCGGTCGGCCACGAGCTCGACGCCGACCAGCAGGCCACGACCGCGGATGTCGCCGACCGCCGGGTGGTCCCCCAGCGCGTCGCACGCAGCCCGGACTGGAGGCGCGTCCCCCTTGGCGGCACTGGCCGCGACGAGGTCCTCGTCCTCGAGGATCCGCAGGACCTCGTTGGCCACGGCCGCGGCCGACCGGACCATGTGAGTACGTGAAGCCGTGGACGAAGCCCGGACCGTCCACGACCGCCTCGTGGATGGCGTCCGAGGCGGCCACGAACCCGAAGGGCCAGTAGCCGGACGTCGCGCCCTTGGCGGCGACCAGCATGTCCGGCTTGACGGCCCAGTGGTCGCAGCCCGAACCAGCGTCCCGTCCGCCCGAACCCGGTCATCACCTCGTCGGCGATGAGCAGGACGCCGTGGCGGCGGCAGACCTCGGCGATCTTCGGCCAGTAGTCGTCCGGCGGGACCGCCGCCGCAAGCGTCGCGCCGACGATCGGTTCGGCGACGAACGCGGCAACGGTGCCCGGGGCCGGCCGCGACGATCGCCGCTTCGAGCTCGTCGGCCAGCTCGTCGCCGGTGGCGAGCGCGTTCGGCGCCAGGGTCGCCGGCCCGGTACGGATACGCGGCCGAGACGTGCCGGAATCGCCCCAGCCAGCCCTCGTACGGCCGACGGAGCGGCTTGCGCCCGGACAGGTCGAGGGCCCCCAGGGTGTTGCCGTGGTAGCTCCCCCAACGGCTGAACACGATCCAGCGATCCGGTTCGCCGCGGGCGATGTGGAATGCCCGGGCCAGCTTCAGCGCCGTCTCGATCGCCTCGGAGCCGCCGCTGACCGGGTAGATGGCCGGCGCCGTCGATCGGCAGGTGCGGGCCGACGGCCGCCGCGTACCGCTCGAGCGGTTCGGATCGTGAACGCGCTGCCGTGCGCGTAGGCCACGCGCGCCGCCTGTTCCGCCATCGCCGCTGCGATCTCGCGCCGGCCGTGCCCGACGTTGACCACGACCGCGCCGCCCGCGGCGTCGAGGTACGCCCGGCCGTCGGTGTCCCAGATGGTGGATCCTTCGGCGCGCGCGGCGCGCGGCGGATCGGGCAGGGTCGATCGACGGAAGACGCGGCCGGTGGTCACGACCGCATCGTAGGCGATGGCCCCGTCCTCATGCCGTTCTCAGGCGACTCTCAGACATCCGTGCGAGCCTTTGCGCCACGGGATCGAGCGATCCCGGCCCTACGGAGACCCTTCATGACCCGATCGCGTTCCCTCATCGTCGGCCTCGTCGTGCTCGTTGCGGTCGGTATCGGCGCCTACATCGCGTACGACCAGGTCCTCGCCGGCGACGCGACGCCGCCCCTGGCGTTGCCGTCCAGCTCACCGGTCGTCGAGGCATCCGCCGAACCGAGCACGAGCGCCAGCGCGGACCCGGTCGCGAGCGAGGCCCCAGCGGCCAGTCTCGACGGCGACGTCGCCGGCACGTGGACGGTCGCCGCGGGCAGCCAGGCCGGCTATCGGGTCACCGAACAGCTGGCCAGCCTGCCGGCAGCCTCCGAGGCGATCGGCCGCACGGACCAGGTCACCGGCTCCATCGAAGTCACCTCGGACGGCACGACGACCACGCTCACCTCGGGATCGCTGACCGTCGATACGACCTCGATCACCTCGGACGAGTCCCGTCGCGACAACCGGTTGCGCAGCGAGGGACTGGAGACCGATGAGTTCCCGACCGCGACCTTCACGCTCACCCAGCCGGTGGAGGTGCCCGCGGCGGCTCTCGAAGGCACGGCCTCGGACATCACCCTCGTCGGCGACCTGACCCTGCACGGCGTCACCAAGCCGGTCGAGATCCCGGCCCAGGCGCGCCTGGCGGACGGCCAGATCCAGGTCCAGGGCTCCATCACGTTCCCGCTGTCGGACTACGAGATCGTCGCCCCGAACATCGGTGGGTTCATCATCTCCATCGCCGACGAGGGGACTCTCGAGTTCGTCGTCCTCTTCGAGCAGAGCTGACCGTCGTTCGGGGGGCTGTGGGCCGGGCAGCGGGTCCGCCAGGCATCGCCACCGGCTCGACAGACCACGACGACGGGTACTTCTTGTCCATGGTGCCGGGAGCCTCGCGTGCCGCGACACTCATCGGATGAGGCCACGACTCGTCCCCGTGTGCGTGTTCCTGGTGGTCGCGCTGTGCGGATGCTCGCCGGAGGCGCCGTCTCCGACGCCGCGTGTTGCCGTGGTCGCGACCCCGAAGCCGACCCCTACGCCGGCCCCGACCCCGCCGCCGACGCCGAAGCCGACTCCGAAGCCGACCCCCACGCCAAGAACCCTGACGAGGGGCGAGGCGGCCGCGGCCTACTCGTCGGTCGCCGATACCTTCAACAAGTCGATGAACTCGCTGGTGGCGAAGTACGGGTCTTCAAGGTCGGCCGAAGCCAAGCGGACCCTGCAGGCCCTCGCTTCGAAGGCGGCCGGGACGTTCATCGTCGGCGTGCGAGCGATCGAGTTCCCCAACGCCGACGCCGCTGCCGCCAGGGCCTTGATCAAGCAGGCGGCCGTCTACATGCAGGCAGCCCGGATGGCATCGAAGGCTCCGGACGACGCGGTCTTCGAGCTACTCGCGAAGGACGCGCTCGCCGCGCAAGCCCGGTGCAGTCGTCTGGCCGCGTCCCTGCGGAAGGAGCTGGGGCTCCGGCGTCCACCGGCCGACAGTCGAGGTCGCGCCGAGCGCCGCTTCTGACGCGCGCCGCAACAGGATCCATCGCGTCGGTCTATGGTTATGAGCCACCGCACCGCGACTGGAGATGTCCATGACTGAGCGATCCCTGGACGAGCTGGGGCCCGTCGACTTTCTGATCGTCGAGTTCCCGGCCGGACAGCAGAACTTCACCGGCGAAGGCGTGAGGGAACTGGTCAAGCTCCACGAATCCGGGACCATCCGGGTCATGGACATCCTCATCCTGCAGAAGGCCGAGGACGGAACGGTCATGGCCCAGGAACTGGGCGACCTCGGCGATTCCGACGAGCTGGTCGCCCTCGAAGGGCAACTGGTCCAGACCCTTGCCGAAAGCGACGTCGAGGACCTCGCGGCTGCGATGGATCCAGGCAGCGTCGCCGGGGTCCTCGTCTACGAGAACATCTGGGCAGCGCCCTTCGCCTCGGCCATGCGACGCGCAGGAGGGCAGCTGATCGCCAACGGCCGGATCCCGATCCAGGCCATCATCGCCGCCGTCGAAGCCGACGCGGCCCTCGAATCCGAAGGAGCCTGACATGCCACTAGGTCCAGGTCGTGCCGGACGCGGCGTCATCGGTGGTCCGGTCGCCAAGGTCGCCGTCGTCGGCGCAGTCGCAGGTCCCGGTCCATCGCCGATCGCCAAGGCAGCCGTCGTCGGCGCAGCGGTCGGCCCCGGTCCCTCCCCGATCGCCAAGGCTGCCGTCGTCGGCGCTGCCGTCACCCCGGGCCGCCGCCGCTTCTGATCACGGTCCTCGGGACGGGTCTGCGACCCGGGCGCCTGCCTACTTCGTGTAGACGCCGCCCGGGTCGAGCTCCTCGCGGATGAGCCGAAGCTCCTCTGCGGTCGGCGGAGGCGTGGAGGCCAGGTCGGTGGCGACCTTCACGTCCCAGCCGATCGTCTCGCGCACCGCCTCGATCGTCGCGTCCGGGTGGAACGAGTCCAGGCGCATCTCGCCGGTCTCGTCGAAGTGATAGATGCCGAGGTCGGTCACGACGACCGTCGGTCCGCGGCCCAGCCAGCCACCCTCGCGACGGATGCGCTCGGCCTGTTCCGCGCCGCCCAGGTTGCCGGGGCTCGTCCGGAAATCGATCCGATCCACGAAGCTGCGCTTGCTCTGGCGCATGATCACGAAGACCTCACGCGCGTTGATCGCGATCTCGCACGCACCGCCCGGAGCCGGGCAGTCGGGTCGTCGGGTGCTCGTAGTCGCCGATGACCGTCGTGTTGATGTTGCCGAACCGGTCCACCTGGGCCGCACCCAGGAAGCCGACGTCGATCAGGCCGCGCTGGAGGTAGTAACCGAAGAGCTCGAGCATGCTCACGACGGCCGTCGCACCGGTCACGATCGTCGGATCGCCGATCGACAGGGGCAGTCTGCGCCGGCCGGGCCCCGAACACCCCGGCCTCGTACGACGAGCTCCAGGTCCGGGGCGACCGTGCGCTTGGCCAGGTTGACCGCGATGTTCGGCAGCCCGACGCCGACGAAGCACACGTGCTGGTCGGCCAGGGCGCGCGCCGCGGCCACGATCATCATCTCGGACTTGCTGAAGGCCGGGGCCTCGGCGGCGCGCGGTCGTTCACGGGATCGCCTCGATGTCGGTGTAGACGGTCTTGCCGAGCCGGATCGCGGTTGCGACCATCCGGTCCGCGCCCTCGGACGGGCCGCCGATGCGCAGGCACGCGTCGCAGCGTTCGAGCACGCGCTCGGCGATCGGGTGGAACAGCTCCTCGTAGCGCGTCCTCCAGTCCGGCCAGCTCCGCCTCTTCGATCAGGGGCAGGGCGAACCACTCCCCGAGGACCGGCAGGTGACCGCGATGGTACAGCTCGAGCGCGGCCCGCCGTCATGGCCTCGCACGTTGGCCCGGATCTGCGCCAGGTCGCCGTCCGTGCCGGATCGGTACGGCCCGGCGACAAGGATCATCAGCGGCGTCGCGGTGGTCGACGCCATCAGCGGTACTCGCCGTAATCGACCGAGCCGGACGGCGCGTGGCCCGGCCTGAGGGCGGCCTTCCGCTCTCGAACCGAGCTTGTCCATATAGGCGGCGCGGCCATCGAGGTCGTAGACCCACTCGCGCAGCCACGCCTGGGTGGCGGCCTCGTCGCGGCTGATCGGATCCCAGTCGAGGTAGAACCGGTTGTCGCGATCGTAGTAGCCCTGGGCATACGACGGGATGCGCGCCCCACGGCTCGACGACGACGGCATCCACGATCAGGCCGGGGATGATGGTCCGGTTCGGGATCGGCGCGGATGACGGCCTCGTCCACGACCTCCTCCACGACGACGATGACGCGGTCTGCCGCGAAGGCCGCCTCCTTCTGGCAGCCGGCCAGGCCCCAGACCTGGGTGTCGCCCGCCGCCGACGCGCGCTGGGCGTGGACGATCGTGACGTCCGGACGGAGTGGAGGGACGGCGTAGACCGTGCCGTCGCCGTAGGGCGATTCGATCGGCCGGATCAGCGGGTTCGCGACCGGCAGGTCCGTCTCGAAATAGCTGCGCAGCGGGAAGAACGGCAGGTTCATCGCGCCGGCCGTGTACCGCCCGACCATCCCGAAGTGGCTGTACTCCTCGACCGCCAGCGGCTCGTCGGGGATCTCGCCTTCGATGCGCCGCCGGATCGCGCCGAGCCCGCCGACACCCGGGTTCCCGAGCCAGCTGAACACGAGCTTGCTGGCGACGCCGGCGGCGATCATCTGGTCGTAGACGAGGTCGGGCGTCGAGCCGGGCGAGGGTCAGGTCGCGCCGCCGCTGCCGGATGATCTCGTGGCCGGCCGCGAACGAGATGAGGTGCGTGAACCCCTCGATCGCGACCGTGTCGCCGTCACGGACGAGGTCCGCGATGGCGTCGCGCATCGTCGCGACCTTGGAGGCGGTCATCGCGGGCTCGACCTCGCGCTCCGCCCGGATCAACCGGCCGCCTCGACCTCGTGCAGGGCGCCCGGCCTCGACGACCTCGAGCAATGGACGTCGCACCCGTGAGCGGCGACCTGGGCGACCGCCTCCGAGAAGATCCGCACGGCGGTGTCCATCTCGTCCGCCGACACGCTGAGCGGCCGGCGACATCCGGACGCTGGACTTGCCGCACTCGAGGACCGAGGCAGGCCACGCTCGAAGCAGGCCCACTGGACCTCCTCGGCGTGCTCGGCTGGTGTCGAACTCGACGCCGAGCATCAGGCCCTTGCCGCGGACGTCGCGGACCAGCGCCGGATATCGCTCCTGCAGCGGCCGCGAGGCCGGCCTGGGCCTGGTCGCCGCGCTTCGGCGGCGTTGGCGATGAGGCCGCCTTCGAGCAGGTCGATCGTCGCGAGCGCCGCGGCGCAGGCGACCGGGTTGCCGCCGTACGTCGATGCCGTGGGCGCCCGGCCCCCAGGCCTCGAGGAGGTCCGCACGGGCGATCATCGCGCCGAGCGGCATGCCCGACGCGATGCCCTTGGCAGTCAGGAGGATGTCCGGCTGCACACCCCAGTGCTCGATGGCCCACATCTTGCCGGTCCGGCCCGCGCCGGACTGGATCTCGTCGGCGATGAGCAGGATGCCGTGCCTGTCGCAGATCTCGCGCAGGCCCTGCAGGAAGCCGTCCTCGGGGACGAGGTAGCCGCCCTCGCCCTGGATCGGCTCGACGATGATCGCGGCGACCTCGTTGGCGGGCGCGAGCTTGTCGAACAGCACGCTCGTCGAACCACCTGAGGTCCTCGACCCGGCCGTACGGAGCGTGGAAGACGCCCGGCAGGAGCGGGCCGAAGCCGGCGTGGTACTTCGCCTTCGACGCCGTCAGCGAGACGGCACCGTAGGTGCGGCCGTGGAAGGCGCCGAGGAAGGCGACGACGTACGGCCGGTGCGGTGGCGTAGCGGGCGAGCTTGATCGACGCCTCGACCGCCTCCGCGCCCGAGTTGCCGAGGTAGTCCGGGCCCGGCCGTCGATCGGCGCGAGCTCGGCCAGGCGTCGGCAGACCTCGGCGTAGATCGGCAGGTAGAAGTCGCTCGCGCTGAAGTGGATCAGCTCGGCTGCCTGCTCCTTGATGGCCGCGACCACCTGCGGATGCGAGTGCCCGGTGGAGTTGACCGCGATGCCGGCGGCGAAGTCGAGGAACAGGTTGCCGTCGATGTCCTCGACCGTCAGGCCCTCGCCGCGGATCGGCACGATCGGGTAGGCGCGCGGCAGGCTCGGCGACGTCCAGGTCTCATCGAACGCGACGTGGGCGCGAGCCTTCGGGCCGGGTAGCTCCGTGACGATGTGCGGGACGGGCCGACCTTCGGCGATCCGCGACGAGGCCGACGACAAGGGACACCTCGGACTTCTGTGATGACGGGCTGGAGTGCATAACGGATATGCACTCTGGATAACGTGCCGCGGAGTATAGCCGAGCGCTGCGGGGTGCTCGGCTGGATCACGCGCCGCGTCTGGCATCGAGGAACGCGTCGTGGTCGTCGCCCAGCAGGAACCGCGGCCCGCTGCCATTGACGCTTGCGGCGTCCTCGGGGTTGTACAGGCGGCAGGTGGCGAGGGACAGGCAGCCACAGCCGATGCAGCTGGTGAGGTCGTCACGCAGGGCCTCGAGGTCCGCGATGCGTTCGTCCAGGCCGCGTCGCCAGGTGCGGGAGAGCTTGGCCCACTGCGCCTTCGTCGGAGCTCGGTCGAGCGGCAGTGTGGCGAGCGCACCGGCGACATCGTCCAAGGCGAGGCCCACGCGTTGAGCCGCGCGGATGAACGCCAGCCGCCGCAGCGTATGGCGCGCGAACGCCCGCTGGTTGCCCGGCGGTCCTCGTCGACGTGACCAACCCTTCGGCTTCGTAGAAGCGGATCGCCGAGGTGGCGAGGCCACTCCGTTCCGCGACCTGACCGATCGACAGCAGGTCGTCCCGGCCCTTCGTCATCGTGGTCACCTCGGCGCGGGGGCTTGACTTCAAGCTAACTTGACGTTCTAGGGTTCCTCGTCATGGATACCACGATCGATCCGTTGACGCACGTGCGTGCCCTGATGGCGCGCGCCACCGGCGACGAGAAGCACGACGAGAGCACCACGTCGACGCTCGACGCCCTCTGGGTCCTCTACGACCGGGTCCTGCGCATCGATCCCGCGCATCCGGACGCCGAGGATCGGGACCGGTTCATCCTGAGCAAGGGGCATGGACCGGCGTCGCTGTACGCGATCCTGGCGGCGAAAGGGTTCTTCCCGCCCGAATGGCTCGATGCGTTCCTCGATCACGACGGACGCCTCGGCTCGCATCCGGACCGCCTGCAGGTGCCCGGCATCGAGGCTTCGACTGGCTCGCTCGGCCACGGGTTCCCGATGGCGGTCGGCGTGGCCCTGGCGTTGCGGGCGAAAGGGGCTGACCGACCCGCGGGTGGTCGTCCTTACGGGTGATGCCGAGCTGAACGAAGGGTCCAATTGGGAGGCCGTGATGCTGGCGCCCAACCTCCGACTGGGCAATCTCACCTGGCTCATCGTCGACAACCACAGCTCGTCGTGGCCGATGGGACCATGGGACGCCTGGCTGCCCCCGTTCGGATGGGACGTGCACGTCGTCGATGGTCACGACCAGGTCGCACTCACGACGGCGCTCGGGGTTCGTCACGCGGAGCAGCCGGTGGCGGTCGTCGCGGACATCCCGGCGGGAGAGTGGTGATGGCCGCCATGCGTGAAGCGTTCGCCGCCACGGCCACCGACCTGCTCGAAACGGACGACCGGGTGGCCATCGTGCTGGCGGACATCAGCGTGAGCCTGCTGACGCGCGCGATCCAGCACGATCCGCTGCGCGCCGTCAATGTCGGGATCTCGGAGCAGACCATGGTGGGCGTCGCGGCCGGGTTCGCGATGGTGGGGTTCCATCCGATCGCGCATTCGCTGCTCGCCGTTCATGGCCGACGTCCGTACGAGCAATTGAAGCTCGACTTCGGCTACCAGGGACTCGGCGGGACCTTCGTGGGCTCGGGCGGTTCCTACGACTACGCCGGGGAGGGCGGCACCCATCACTCGCCGGCGGACGCGTCCGTGATGCTCGCGATCCCGCGCATGCAGGTGCTGGTGCCGGGCCACGGACGTGAGGTCGATCGACTGCTTCGGGCGGTGGTGACGAACGGTGAGCCAACCTACATGCGCACGAGTCTGGCGACGAACGACGACCCGCACGATGTCGCACCCGGCCGGCTCGAGGTGATCCGTCGCGGCGACGGACCCACGGTGGTGGCGTTCGGGCCCATGCTCACACGCGCCCTGGAGGCCACCGCCCACCTGGACGCGACGGTGGTGTACGCCACGAGCCTCGAGCCGTTCGACGGTGCGACGCTCCGCGAGCTCGCCGGTGACGCCGCGGACGTCGTGGTCATCGAGCCGTGGTACGAAGGGAGCGCGGCACCGGTGATCGCGCCTGTGTTCGCCGATCTGGCGGCCCGCGTGCGATATGTCGGTGTTCCGCGCCAGTTCATCCATCGCTACGGCACCTGGCAGGAGTTGGACGCCGCGCTGGGCATGGATGCCTCGGGCATCCGATCCCGCCTGTGACGCAGACGATCGGCTGGTGCGGGTCAGCGCGGCGCCCCCAGTTCGGCCCCGACTCTGCTCAATGCCCACCCACGGAACCCTAGGCGGGCTCGAGAGCTCGCCGGCGGACGGTGGAGCCCGTTTTCGTGCCGCGGTGACCGTGAGTGGGGCAGATGTTCCGGGCCACGAACGCCCGAAACCGGTCACCGACCCCGCCTAACGTTCACCCGGTGAACATCTGACGTGGTTCGATCCCGCGGCCCGGCCGCCTGGGCCACCAAACGGCGAACTGCCCTGCCGGAAGGGGTGGGCGTTCGAGAACCAAGGCGCGACCGAGCACCGCAGCGAGCGCACCCCAAGGTGCGTGAGCGAGGCGCGCAGGCCGCAACGCCGGTATCGAGCGCCCGCTCGAGGCTAGTCGACGACGGTGTGGCTCTGTTCTCGCAGGAACTGCGCCACGTAGTACATCGAGAGGCCGGCCTTGCCGGTGGAGCCACTCCCCTTCCAGCCGCCGAAGGCCTGGATGCCCGGCCACGCTCCGGTCGTCGCGCCGGCTCGGCGGTTGACGTAGGTGACGCCGGCTTCGATGCGATCGAGGAACGACTGGACCTCGGCCGGATCCTCGCTGTAGACGCCGGCCGTCAGGCCGTAGACGGAGTCGTTGGCGAGGGTGATCGCCTCGTCCACGGAGTCGACCGCGGTGACCGCGGTGAACGGTGCGAACAGCTCGTCGCGGAACAGGCGGTGCGACGCCGGCAGGCCGACGACGGTCGGCTCGACGAAGTAGCCGCGATCCATGCCCTTGTCGCTCAGCCGCTCGCCGCCGACGAAGACCGTGCCATCGCGACGGGCCTCCGGAGACGGCGGTCTGGTGGCGATCGACCGCCTTCTGGTCGATGATCGGGCCCAGCCAATTCGCGCGGATGAGCGGGTCGCCGATGGTGATCGCCTCGGTCTTCTCGACGAGGAGGCGCACCAGCTCGTCGTGGACGGGCTTCTCGACGTAGACGCGCGAGTTGGCCGAGCACTTCTGCCCGCCGAACCCGAAGGCCGACCGCATGATCCCCTCGGCCGCTTCGTCGAGATCCGCGTGGCGCGAGACGATGGCGGGGTTCTTGCCACCCATCTCCACGATGCACGGCCGCGGCCACGCTCGCGAGAAGGAATGGAAGAGCTACATCCCCACCTCGTACGAACCGGTGAAGACGATGCCGTCCACGCCGGGGTGATCCTGGAGCGCCTGCCCGACGGTGGCGCCCGGGCCCATGACGAGGTTGACGACATCCAGCTGGATGCCGGCATCGACCAGGGTCTCGATGAGCTTGACCGCGGACAACGGCGAGGCCGACGCCGGCTTGAGCACGACGGTGTTGCCCGGCCATCAGGGCGGCCCCGGTCGGGCCGGTCGCGAGGGCCGACGGGAAGTTGAACGGGCTCACGACGGCGAACACGCCGTGCGGGCGAAGGATCGACCGCGTGCTGGACCGCCGTGTCCCCGAGGTTGCCCATGGGATGGTCGTAGAACGCGTTGTCCTCGGCGGTCTGGGCGTAGTAGCGGATGAGATCGGCGGCCTCTTCGACCTCGCCGAGCGCCTCGATCCGGTTCTTGCCGACCTCGATCGCCATGAGCGCCGAGTACTCCATCAGCCGGTCGCTGATGAGGTCGGCGGCCCGCTTGAGGATCGCGAGGCGGCCCTCCCAGCCGAGCTTGTCCCAGGCAGGCTGGGCGGCCCGGGCGGCCTGGACGGCATCGTCGATGTCGGCCGGCGTCCCGGCTGCGAACGTGCCGACCAGCACGTCCGTGTCGATCGGCGAGCGGACTTCGAAGGTCCCGTCGCCATCGCGCCAGGCGCCGCGCGACGTAGTTGCGGTGGTAGCCACCCAGCTTCGCCCTGGCGGCCTCGTGGCCGGCCTCGAACTGTGAGTGCAGGTCTTCGTTGTCGGCGCGCAGGGTGGCGTACGTGATCTTGATGCGCGGCGTCGTCAGCAGTCAATGGAAACGCTCCCTTGGGTCGCTCGGTGGCGTGTCGAAGTCAGTCGTCGGGTCAGTCTACGTCCAACGCCGTCGGGGGTTGCTGCTCGTCGATGCCGATCGGGTCGCCGAAGACCGCCTGCACGTCGATGCCGCCGCCCATGCCGGAGGAGGTGATGGTGACGCGGCGAGCTCCGGCGGCCATGGCGGCAACCCGGGCGGTCTCGACGAGTTCAGCCTGCAGGTCCAGCAGGCCGTGTGGACGCGACCGACGCCTCCCCGGTCGGACGCGGCCCTCCCCACATCGAATAGCTCGAGACCTGCTCGTTGACTGCCCGAAGCAGGACCGTCGCTTTCTCGAACGAGCCGGGTGCCTGTCGGTCGATCCCTCGCAACTGGGTCCTGGTCTCCGCCTCGACACGCCCAGGTCCGCGGCAGCAGGCGGCCGCATCATGTACGGGACGGACGCCTGCTGGACGATCGCCCACCCGATCCCGTACCCGAACAGGCCGGCGCCCAGCGAGACGACGAGGTCCAGCGTGGCCGGGACGGTGAACGCCGGGTCGACACTGGGGAGGATCTGTGGGATGACGACCATCCCGACGATCATCCCTGGGAGACCCCAGCCCGACCGAACGACCATCGCCGCCACGATCCCGACGGCCGTCGGCGCCAGGATGGTCACGACCGGCCCATCCCAGCCGGCGCCCCTGACGAGTCCCGCGGAGATCAGGAGCTGGCCGGCCGCGCCGATCCCGAGCCCGATGAGCGCATCGAGCCAGAGCGGGCGCTGTCCAGTCTCGAATCGGTCCATTCGGTCCCCTCCTCCGAATCAGTCTAGCGCCGCGACGACCTCGGCCCGAGTCCGCGACAGAGCCGTCGGGCGGATCCGGCCAGTACCAGCTGGTCGACGAGTCCGGGCAGGTCCTCGCGACTGGCGGGGCGAAGCCGGTCAACCTCGAGAACGGCATCCTCGGCGAGCTCAGCGAGGAGGTCCGCCTCTTCGTCGAGACGACACTCCTGTCGAACCCCCTCAGCGCGCCCCTCGTCGTGGCGATCGAGCTCGCCAACACGTGCGGCGTCACCGTCGGCATCGGGCTCGATGTCGACCTCGTCGCTCAGATCGAGCCGCTCGGGTTCGGAGGCACCTTCGGCGGTGGCCTGTACTTCGCCCCCGGCAACCAGTGGGGCTTCTACGAGACCGCCGGCATCAACGGCGGTTGGGTGGAGACCGCCTCGGCGGGCGCGTGCATGGCTGCTGTGTACGGCGGCCCAAGTGACTTCGGAGGCGACTTCCTCGCCGCCGAGGGGTCGATCGGAGAGGTGGTCGGCGGCGGCGTCGCCCTGCTCTTCAACCCCGACACGTTCCGGTTCATGGGCATAGCCGGCTCGGCTGTCGTCTGTGGGGGCAACCCCGTCGGGTTGTTCGCCAGCCTCACACGGACCTGGCTGCAGCCCCTCTAGCCGCTGGCTAGCTTCGACAGGATGGCGGCTGAGGAACTGTTGGCGTCGTGGAACGACACCGCGACGAAGCACGCCATCGTCGAACTGGTCGATCGCGTGACACGCGACGGGCCCGACTACGTCGCGCCGGAGGATCGCACTGCGACCTTCGACAACGACGGCACGCTGTGGTGTGAGAAGCCGCTGCCGATCCAGCTCGCCTTCATCCTGGAGCAGTTGGCGGCGATGGCGGAGGCCGACGAATCGCTGCGATCACGGCAGCCGTGGAAGGCGGCCTACCAGCGGGACATGGCCTGGCTCAGCGGCGTGATCACGAAGCACTACGCCGGTGACGACAGCGACGTGAAGGTGCTGATGGGCGGGATCCTGCAGACCCTCGCCGGTCTCACCGTCGGCGAGTACGAAGCCCGCGCCGGAGACTTCGTGCACTCGACCCACCACCCGACCGCTGGCCGCCTGTACCGGGACTGCGGCTATCGGCCGATGGTCGAGTTGCTGCGCTACCTCGAGGCGAACGGCTTCGCGACCTTCATCGCGTCCGGTGGCGATCGGGACTTCATGCGGCCGTTCGCGCTCGACATGTACGGCATCCCGCCCGAGCGGGTCATCGGCAGCTCCAACGCCCTGGCCTACGACAGCGACGCCAACGAGCTCGCCGACCTCGCCCATCCCGACGTCTTCGACGACGGTCCGGTCAAACCGGTTCGGATCTGGAGCCGAACGGGGAGGCGGCCGGTGGTCGCCGGAGGGAACTCCAACGGCGACGTGCCGATGCTGCGCTACGCGGGCCCGAGCGTGGCGTTGCGGTTGCTGGTCTTGCACGACGACGCCGAGCGTGAGTTCGACTACACCTCCGGCGCCGAACACGCCCTGGACCAGGCCGAGGAAGCGGGCTTCACCGTCGTCAGCGTCAAGGACGACTGGGCGACCATCTACAACGACATCGGATGACGGCGAACGCTGATCTGGGCATCCGCCTCGTGGGCGACGATGTTCTCGTCCCCTGCGTGGACGGGAGCGCCCGCCGCTACCTGTCCCTCGACGCCGCGGCGTCGACCGCGGCGCTGCCGTCGGTCGCCGACGCGGGTCGCGCGAGTTCCTGCCGTGGTACTCGAGCGTGCACCGTGGCGCCGGCTGGAAGTCGCAGCTGTCCACCGCCGCCTACGAGGAGGCCCGTGCCGCCGCGCGAGACCTTCGCCGGGCGCGACGACGCGCGACGACGTCGCCATCATCTGTCGCAACACCACCGAGGCCATCAACCACCTCGCGTACCGTCTCCGCCTCGAGCCGCGACGACGTCGTCGTCACGACGGTCGTCGAGCACCACGCCAACCTCCTGCCGTGGTCGCGCCTGGCGACGCTGCCGCCACGTCGAGTGCGGTTCCGACGGCACCTTCGGCGTCGACGACGTGGTCGCCATGCTCGACGCGCGCCCCGGCCGCGGCTGCTCGCCATCACCGGCGCCTCGAACGTCACCGGCTGGCTCCCGCCGCTCGACGCCATCGTCGCCGCCGCCCACGACCGGGGCGTGCCGGTGCTCGTCGACGCCGCCCAGCTCGCTCCGCACCGGCCGCTGCCCGCCGAGGCCGACTTCGTCGCCTGGAGCGGCCACAAGATGTACGCGCCCTTCGGCGCGGGCGTGCTCGTCGGCCCGCGGGCGGCCTTCGCGAGCGGCGACCCGTTCCTGGCCGGCGGCGGCGCCGTCGACCTCGTCGACCTCGACGAGGTGGTGTGGACCGACCCGCCCGAGCGCGAGGAGGCGGGCTCGCCCAACGTGCTCGGCGCGGTCGCCCTCCACGCCGCCATCGACGAGCTGACGCGCGATCGGCTGGGCCGCCATCCTCGCCCACGACGACGCCATGGCCGGCCGCGCTCCGCGACGGGCTGCGCGGCGATCGACGGCGTCCGGCTGCTCGGCGCCGCGCGGCGATCCGAGGCGCTGCCGGTCGCGACCTTCGTCGTCGAGGGCGTGCCCCACGCGCTGGTCGCCGCCCGGCTCAGCGCCGAGCACGGCATCGGCGTGCGCCACGGCTGCTTCTGCGCCCACCCCTACCTGCTCCGGCTCCTCGACCTCGTCTCCGCCGAGATCGCCGAGTACCGCGACGCTGTCAGGCGCGGCGACGACCGCGAGCGATCCCCGGCGCGGTGCGGGCGAGCGCCGGATTGTCGACCACCGCCGCCGACGTCGACCGGTTCCTCGACGCCGTCGCCGGCATCGCCGCCGGCGAGCCGCCGCCGGTGCCGTACGACCAGGACCCCCACACGGGCGACTTCTGGCCCCGCGGGGACGACACGCCGTGGGCGGACGCGGCCCGGCGCCTCGGCGCGTCGTGCGCCCGCGGCTGAGCAGCGGAACCGCGCCGGCCTCGACCCCCGCCACCCGATCGTGTGGTGGTTTCGACCAGCCCAGCCGGGGGGAGACCCCAAGCGGAACTGGCGCAAGGGGAGAGGAGCGGTGAATGAAGGCACTCACGTATCACGGCACGCCGTGACGTCCGGGTCGAGACCGTCCCCGATCCGACGATCCAGGAGCCGACCGACGCGATCATCCGGGTCACCTCGACCGGCCTGTGCGGCTCGGACCTCCACCTCTACGAGCTCTTCGGACCGTTCATCGACGATGGCGACATCCTCGGCCACGAACCGATGGGCATCGTCGAGGCGGTCGGCGCCGACGTATCGAACATCGCCGTCGGCGACAGGGTCGTGATTCCGTTCAACATCTCCTGCGGGCACTGCTGGATGTGCACCAACGGCCTGCAGTCGCAGTGCGAGACCACGCAGGTGCACGAGCACGGCACCGGTGCCTCGTTGTTCGGCTACACGAAGCTCTACGGGCAGGTTCCGGGCGGCCAGGCCGAGCTCCTGCGGGTCCCGCAGGCGCACTACGGGCCGATCAAGGTGCCCGAGGGGCCCGCCCGACGAGCAGTTCCTCTTCCTCTCGGACGTCCTGCCGACGGCCTGGCAAGGCGTGGAGTACGCCGCCGTGCCCGACGGCGGGACCGTCGCCGTCGTCGGCCTCGGACCGATCGGCCAGATGAGCGCGCGCATCGCCAGGCATCGCGGCGCGTCGCAGGTGTTCGGCATCGACCTGGTGCCCGAGCGACTGGAGATGGCCCGCCGCCACGGCATCGACACCATCGACCTGCACGACGTCGACGACCTGGCGGGCGAGCTCCGGGAGCGCACCGATGGTCGTGGACCTGATTCCGTCATCGACGCCGTCGGGATGGAGGCCCACGGCTCCGGCCCCGCCAAGGTCGCTCAGGCGTTCGTCGGACTGCTGCCCGACGCTGTCGCCGCCAAGATGATGGAGAGGGCAGGCATCGACCGGCTCGCCGCGCTCCTGTCGGCGATCGACATCGTCCGCCGCGGCGGCACCCTCTCGATCAGTGGGGTCTACGGCGGCATGGTCGACCCGCTTCCGATGCTGAGGATCTTCGACAAGCAACTCACCCTGCGCATGGGTCAGGCCAACGTGAAGCGCTGGATCGACGACCTGATGCCGCTCGTCTCCGACGACGCCGATCCGCTCGGCGTCAGGGACCTGGCGACGCACCGGCTGCCGCTGGAGGAGGCCCCCGACGCCTACGCCCGGTTCCAGAAGAAGGACGACGGGATGGTGAAGGTGGTCTTCGCCCCGTAGGCCCTCACTCTGCCAGGCGACGGGCGACGGCGGGGATGACGATCGCCGCGGCGACGAGGTGGGTGGCGATGAGGACGACCTTCGTCGCGGTCGTCGCGGTGGCGGCGAGGTCGGGCACGACCGACAGCGCGGTGAGCGCCACGGTCGCCGCGACGAAGGTGCGCCGCGGCCGTGCGGCCCAACGGGTGAGCGCCTTGGCGAGCACGACACCGAGGGCGGTGCAGAGGAGCGTCAGCTGGGCGAAGGCGAGGAGCGGGATCTGCTCGCCGTCGATCTCGAGGGGCACGTCGACGCCCGTCGCAACGGCGGCGACGGCGGTCGTGGCGGCGGCGGCGACGAGACCGGCACGGGCACCGGTCCGCCACAGCGGCGTGGTGCGGACGTCGGTGGTCGTCGGGATCGTGACTGCGGTGGGGGCGGTGACTGCGGTCATCGGGATGCTCCTTGGTTCCGGGGCCGGTCAGCCCGACCCTCGACCGCTACACGAACGGGATCGCCCGGGATCGACAGCCGGCACCAAGAAATTTTCGGCTCCCGCTGTCGATCCTGGGTCGTGCCCGTTCGTGTAGGGGCCAGACGAACCCGGCACCGGGTCGGGTCGCCGAAGCGATAGGGAGAGACCATGAACCAGTACCTGCTTTCCGTGTGGCACGTCGAAGGCGAGGAGGCGCCGACCGCGGAGGAGATGCAGCAGATCTTCAAGGACGTCGACGCCTTCAACGAGAAGGTCGCTGACATCCAGGTGTTCGCGCGGCGGCCTGCACACGCCCGACACCGCGACCGTCGTGCGCGACCAGGGCGGTGACATCGTCACGACCGACGGTCCGTTCGCCGAGGCCAAGGAGCAGCTCGGTGGCTTCTGGGTCCTCAAGGCGCCCGACCTCGACGCCGCGCTGAAGCTGGCCGGCGAGGCGTCGGCCGCCTGCCACGGCCCCGTCGAGGTGCGGCCGTTCCAAGAGGAACCGGCCGAGTAGCGCCGGACAACGGTGTCGAGCACCGGCGAGATCGAGCGCGTCTTCCGGCAGGAGTCCGGCCGTGCCGTCGCCAGCCTGGTCCGCGTCTTCGGCGACATCGACATCGCCGAGGAGGCGGTCCAGGAGGCGTTCGTCGTTGCCCTGCAACGGTGGCCGACGGCCGGGCTCCCGCCGAGCCCCGCAGGCTGGATCATCACGACCGCCCGCAACCGGGCGATCGACCGCCTGCGCCGCGAGGCGTCGCGCGACGACCGCCAGGCGCAGGCCGCACTGGTCCGTGCCGAGGACGACGAGCGACTCGAGGTCGGGACCGGTGACCGACGACCGGCTGCGGCTCATCTTCACCTGCTGCCACCCCGCGCTGGCACCGAACGTGCAGATCGCGCTGACGCTGCGACTCATCGCCGGCCTGCAGACCGACGAGATCGCCCGCGCCTTCCTCGTCCCCGAGCCGACGATGGCGCAGCGGCTCGTCCGGGCGAAGAAGAAGATCAAGGCCGCCAACATCCCGTACCGCGTCCCCGACCGACGCCGAGCTGCCCGACCGGCTGCGGCCGGTGCTCGCCGTCGTCTACCTCGTCTTCAACGAGGGCTACGTCGCCACCGCCGGCGACGAGCTCGTCCGCGCCGAGCTGTGCGCCGAGGCCATCCGCCTCGCCCGGCTGCTCGTCGAGCTGCATGCCCGACGAGCCCGAGGTGCACGGCCTGCTCGCCCTGCTGCTGCTCACCGAGGCGCGGCGCCCCGCCCGCACGGCCGCCGACGGCTCGCTCGTGCGGCTCGCCGACCAGGACCGGTCGCGCTGGGACCGGCGAGCTGATCGCCGAGGGCCAGGCGATCGTTGCCGGCGTGCCTGCGCCGCGACCTGCTCGGGCCGTACCAGATCCAGGCCGCCATCGCCGCCGTGCACAGCGACGCGGCCACGGCCGCCGACACCGACTGGGACGCGGATCGTCCAGCTCTACGACCAGCTGCTCGCCTACCTGCCGACACCCGTCGTCGCCCTGAACCGCGCGATCGCCGTCGGCCGAGCGCGACGGGCCGGCGGCGGCGCTCGAGGCCCTCGACGGCCTCGCCGGCGAGCTCGACGGCTACTACCTCCTGCACGCCGCCCGCGGCGACGCCCTCGAGCGCCTCGGCCGGCGCGACGAGGCCGGCGCCGCCTTCGAACGGGCCATGGAGCTCACCGCCAACGCGGCCGAGGTCGTCCTCCTGCGGGGTCGGAGGGACGCCACTCGGTCCTGACCTCCGCCCACCAGCGTTGACATATCCCGATATCGGAATATGATCGGGACATGGCTCGCACCCCGACGACGGCAGACGCGTTCAACGCCGTCGCCGAGGCGAGCCGCCGTGACCTCCTCGACGCCTTGGGCGATGGGGAGGTCACCGTGAGCGAGCTCGTCGACCGGCTCGGACTCAGCCAGCCGCAGGTGTCCAAGCACCTCGGCGTGCTGCGGACGGTCGGTCTCGTGTCCGTTCGAGTGGACGGGCGGCACCGCTGGTACCGGGTCAACGGGCCGGCGCTCAAGCCCGTCCACGACTGGGTGCGCACCTTCGAGCGCACCTGGAACGCCCGTCTCGACCGGCTCGACGACGTCCTCGCCGAGCTCCAAACCCAGGAGAACCAACCATGACCACCAAGAACGCCGTCGGCAACCGCCACGGCTCCGCCGTCATCACCCTGCCCTCGGACACCGAGATCCTCATCACCCGCGACTTCGACGCCCCCGCCGACCTCGTCTTCAAGGCCTACACCACCCCCGAGCTGGTCAAGCGCTGGTGGGGCTTCGACACCTCCGTGTGGGTCGTCTGCGAGATCGACCTCCGCGTCGGCGGCAAGTGGCGCTACGTCATCCACGAGCGCGACATGGAAGTCGCCTTCCACGGCGAGTACCGGGAGATCGATGCGCCGCACCGGCTCGTGACGACCGAGGTGTACGAGGGTGCGCCCGTTCCCGACCCTGACGAGGCGGCGGCGGTGAACATCGCGACCCTCGATGGAGAACGACGGCGTCACGACGTTGTCGGTGCTCGATGCAGTGCGTCGACAAGGAGCAGCGCGACGCGATCATCGAGTCCGGTATGGAAGGCGGCCTCCAGGTCTCCTATGACCGGCTCGAGGACCTCGTCCGCAGCGAGGCGCCCCCCGGCTAGAAGACGGGTGCGCAGATCCCCGGCATCACGGCGGGGATCTGCGCAACCCCGGGGATCGGCGCGTCGGTCAGGGACTCGGTTCGCGCGTCGTGGCCAGGATCACGGCCACGGCGGCAAAGGCCGCGACGGCCGAACTCACGCTGGCCGGCGGCAGGGCCGCGAGCCAGCCCGCCGGGGCCGCCCAGCCGAAGACGCCGACGACGGCGACGGTCACGGCGGCTCCCGTCGCGCCGGGCGACGGCACGCTCACCCGGCGCTGGAGCAGCAGCGCGGCCGCAGTCGAGAGCAGCCCGATGCCGAGCGCGGCGACGACCCGATCGCCGAACGCGACGCCGGAGTCGACAGACCCGCCACGTTCGTACGCCGTCAACACGAGCAACCACGCCATCGCCGTGGCGGGACCGACCACGGCGAGCCGGGCGAGCAGCCGTGAGCGCAGCCCGACCGGAGTGGCGGGCGCGGTGTCGGCGCTCGAGTCGTCGGCGACGAACGCGAGCGACGCCGCCGTCATGAGGAGACCGGCCTCGCCGACGAAGCTGACGCCCAGGTCTCGCGCCCCCTGCCGTGGTGGCGAACCCGATGGCCACGACCGACACGAGCGGCGCCAGCGCCAGCGCCGACCATCGGATCGTGCGAAGCGTGCCCACGCGGCCGTCCGGCGTCGCGAGCAGCACGTTCACGGCGTCGGGCCGACAGCGATGATCTGCGCGACCACCGCGATGACGACAAGCGGGAGGCCGGCGAGGAGCCAGCGGAAGCGCCGGCCATCACCGGCCAGGCGGAGCGCGACCCACAACACCGTCAGGATCAACCCGACGAGGTACACCAGGTGCCAGCTCATGGCGGCGGTGTCGAACCGGATCTCGCGGAAGTGGCGCTCGTACTCGTCGGGGAAGCGCAGCGGCGCGTCGCCGGGCGACCAGTCGGCGACCCGGTAGTCGAGGGGGAGCCGGTGCTCCGGGCGACGAACATGAAGGGGTGCATGAAGCGGATCGGGCCGTGCCCGAACGCCCAGATGACGATGGAGCCCATGAACGTCGTCAAGCTCACCACCAGCAGGGCAGCCAGCCGCGCCTTGGGGAGCTGGGCGATGGCGATGCCCCACCACGCCGGCGAGCAGGACCAGCAGGGGCAGCTGCAGCCACTCGACGGGCGGCGGCAGTACGCGCTCGGAGTAACGGAGCTCGGCGTGGTGGAAGCCCCCCCGAGAGGCCACGGCGGCGGCGACGGCAGTCACCGCGATCGAGGTGACGACGACCGGCGCAGCCACGGCCAGCGCGGTGCCGAGGACACGGACGCCGGGAGGTGCCGGTGTCGCCGAGAAGAGGTCGGGGTCGTTGAGGAAGCGTCCCCGGCCGGCGGTCAGGGCGGCGGCGACGAGCGTGCCGAGCCACAGCGGGAACCACCCGATGAACGCCAGGAAGTAGTCCTCTCCGGCCCACGAGCCGGAGACGTCGAGGCGGAGGGCCCGCCATACGAACACGGCGGCCGCAACCGCGCCGAGCAGGAAGGCGGGATGGCGAACGATCCGCACTGCCTCGACCCGCGCCAGGGCGACGACCGGCGTCGAGCGGAGCCGGGCGCCCGGAGCTCGGAGGTCGACCGCAACCGTCGCCGCGCTCACTGGGTCGCGCCCTCCCACGTCGCGCTCTCACGGACCATCAGGAGGTACCCGTCCTCGAGGGTCGGCTCGACCAGCTCGGCGTCGGGAGGCGGCGTGCCGAGCTGGCGCTGCTGCCCGGACGGCAGTCGCCACGACAGCAGCGGCAGTCGGGATCGGGCCGGTCGGCCACCCAGACCCGGCCGTCGGCCAGCGCCGTGAGCGTCGGCCGGAGCTGCCGTCGAAGCGGATGCGGCCTTCGTGGAGGACGACGACGCGGTCGCACAGCGCGGCGACGTCGTCGGTCTGGTGGGTCGACAGCACGACCGCGTGATCGGCGGCGACCTCGGACACCACGCTCGCGGAGCCGGAACCGCTGCTCGGGGTCGAGGCCCGCGGTCGGCTCGTCGAGCAGGAGCAGCTGCGGGTCGACCGAGCAGCGCCTGGGCGATGGCCACGCGGCGGCGCATGCCGCCCGACAGCTTGCGGATCTTGCGGTCGGCGACCGCGGTCGAGCCCGACCGCGTCGATGACCCGCCGGACCTCGTCGCGGCGGGCGCGTCGGGGTCGACCATCTCCTTGAGGATGGCGACGTAGTCGACGAAGTCGCGGACGGTGAAGCCCTGGAAGAAGCCGGGTTCCTGGGGCTGGTACCCGAGGCGGCGGCGGATCTCGTGGCGATCGCCGGTCGTCGCTGCGGGTCGCGGCCGAACATCGCGGACGGTGCCGGCGTCGGGCGCAGGACGGTGGCCAGGATGCGCAGCAGCGTGGTCTTGCCGGCGCCGTTCGGGCCGAGCAGCCCGGTGACGCCCGGGCTCGATCGTCGAGCGTCACACCGTCGAGCACGGTGTGCGGATCGGTAGCGCTTGCCGACGCGCTCGGCGACGACGGTCGGGGATCACGGAGCTCACCTCACGGTCTCGAAGGCGATCACGGCGGGACGAGCACGATGGCCAGCGACGCCGCCGCCAGCCACGGCGAACACGAGCCTGGCCTCCCGGGCGGAAGGCGGCGAAGCCTGGACGAACGCCTCGGCACTCGTCCGCGGGCGCGCCGAGCAGCCCGACGCCGGCGCCCGACCAGCCACAGGGCGGCGAGGCCGCCGCGGCGCGGCCGACGTGGATCACGGTCGCCGAGGGCCAGGCTGGCACCGGCCAACGCCAGGGCCGGGCAGCAGCCACGCGAACGCGAGCGCCGACCAGCCGGGCAGCGCGAGCGACAGCGCGACGCATCACCGGGAGCGCGGCGCCGACGACCGCCAGCGAACGGAGCAGGACGATCCGGGCGGTCGAGACCGGCGCGGCGACCGCGATCTGGTAGGTCGGATCGAGCGCCGGGACCGAAGGCGAGCGCCACGCCCGCCATCGGCACCAGGGGGGCGAGCACCAGGAAGGCGGCGAAGCCGAGCCGCTCGGATCCGGCGGCGGCGGCCAGCGCGGCGAAGGCGAGCGCGACCGGCTGGCCGCCAGCCAGGAGCCGGCCAGCGACAGGCTGACGCTCATGATCGCGGGCGTCGACCTCGTTCACGCCGACGGCGCGGAGCGCGCTCGACGAGCGTCGCGCCGGGGGGTGTCGAGCCGCACGTCGATGGCGCGCTTCACCCGGTCGAGGGCGACGGCGTCGGCGTGTGGCCGGCGACGACCGCTCGGCAGTCGCGCGCAGGCAGTGAGGTGAGCGTCGATCGACGCCATCTGCGGCACGCGCGAGCTCGCCGTCGCGGTACCGCCGGACCATCGTCGAGTCGAGGTGCCAGTTCATGTGCATCGCCTCCCGCAGTTGATGCCGGGCTCGCATCATCCGGGTCTTGACGGTGCCGCTCGGGATCCCGAGCAGTCGGGCCGCTTCGCGCGTCGTGAGTCCGTCGAGGACGGTCGCCTGGATCACGGCCCGGAGCTCAGGGGACAGGCCGTTCGAGGGCGCCGTGTCGAGATCGCCGTGCTCGACCGCCGGCCAGCACCGCGTCCTCCGCCGACACGACCCTGTCGGAGCGCGACAGGAGGTGCCAGGCGAGCGTCTTCCGGGGCCGCATCCGGTTGAGGAGCTGACGGATGCCGACGCCCCACAGCCAGGCCCCGACCTCGCCCTGCCCGGCGTAGGACCGCGGCTTCCGCCACACGGTGACGAAGGTGTCCTGCAGGGCCTCCTCGACCATCGTGGCGTCGGCGCACCGGCGTGACAGCCGCAGGTGCAGCCAGGCGGCGTGCCGGGCGTAGAGCTCGTCGAACGCGGCGCGGTCGCCGTCGGCCACCGCGCCGAGCAACTCGACGTCGCTCCGCTCGACCCGCTCCTCTGCCACACCCTCACTGTGTCATCGAGGTCGCCGAGCGGTTCAGTTCGACGGAATTTTCCGTCAGGTGAACCGATCTCGGTTGTCGGCGAAACAGGGGACTGCCGAACCCACCGACAAACCCTGAACGAGGAGACTACCAGTGCGATCCATCACGACCCCGACGACGACGGCGCGCCGCATCCGAACCACCGGCACGCTGGTCGCGCTGCTGGCGGCAGCGACGCTCGGCGCGGCGTGCAGCGACGAGGCCGCCGCCCTCACCGCTGAGGAGTGGCGGGCGCAGGGCAACGCCCTCTGTGCTGCCGGCCAGGCCCGATCGGAGGCCGCCTACGAGTCGCTCACCGAAGAGCTTCGCCTTCAGGGCATCGACGAGCCCACGCCGGCACGGCTGCAGGAGATGTACGACGAAGGCCTGGCCAGCATCGAGCAGCAGCTCGTCGCGATCGACGAACTGCGGCCCCCCACGACGATCAGCGCCGACGTCGAGGCGTTGGCTCGCCGAGGCGCGGGCGGCGGTGGCCGAGGCGGCGAGCCTCGAGCCCGAGGAAGCGTTCGAGACAGCCGTGTTCGCGTCGACGGTCGAGCACGCCGCCGAGCTGGGGCTGACCGAGTGCGGGGACGACGAGGCCGAGACCGAGGCGCCGGTCGAGCCCGTGGAGCCCGGCGTCGAGTTCGTCTACCCCGCCGACGGTGCTCGCGTGTCGTCACCGGTGCCGCTCACGATGCGCGCGGTCGGCGGTCTGACGATCGAGCCCGCCGGTGAGGTGCATCACGGCGCCGGCCATCTCCACCTGACGATCGACGCCCCCTGTGTCGAGCCCGGGCAGCCGATCCCGAGTGACGACAACCATCGCCACTTCGGCCGGGGCCAGACCGGGGTCAACCTCGACCTGGCGCCGGGCGAGCACACGCTCTGCCTCCAGATCGGGGACGGCGCCCACACCGCCCTCGAGTTCACGAGCGAGATGACGGTGACCGTCGTCCGCTGACCTTCGACAACGGAACCGGAAGCCCGATTCGGCAGGGCGGCGGCGTTCAGCCGCCGCCCTGCTGCGCGTGTGCTTCCGGCACCGACGAGCAGCTTTCGCCGAAGGCGTCGCTGTCGTCGAGGACGGTGTAGATCTCCCACGTGCCCTCGGGACCGTCGACCCAGATCTTGTCCTGCTTCGCGAAGCAGCAGGTCCCGGACTCCTCGATCGAGTCGACGCCATCGTCGGTCAGCCGGGCCTGGTGCATCCACACGTCGTCGCTCGACTCGACCTCCACGCCGAGATGGTTGAGCCGGTTCACGGCTCCCGGCTGCTCGAACAGCACCAGCTTCAGCGGCGGATCAGCGATGGCGAAGTTCGCGTAGCCCGGCTCGCGCTTGTGCGGCTCCGTGGCGAACAGCTTCGAGTAGAACGCGACCGCCGCGTCGAGATCCGAGACGTTGAGGGCAAGTTGCACCCTGGACATGGACCCTCCGATAGATTGACAACCGTCGATCAGACCGTGACCGATAGATCGACAAATGTCAATACTTCTGGAGGATCGATGGCTCCGCAGACGGCGACCCGGTTGACGATGGCGGACTGCTGCTCGGTGCTGGTCGAGCCGATCGCCGTGGATCACGC
The DNA here is from genome assembly GCA_963761485.1 of uncultured Actinomycetes bacterium. Classification (GTDB taxonomy): domain Bacteria; phylum Actinomycetota; class Thermoleophilia; order Gaiellales; family Gaiellaceae; genus GMQP-bins7. The sequence continues at coordinate 622,702 of CAVXGP010000005.1, forward strand.
CACCGAGCTGGCCGGGGCGTTCGCCGCGCTCGCGGATCCGGTCCGCCTCCGGCTCTTCTCGATGATCGCGTCGGCCGGCACGTGCTGCTCGTGCGACCTCATCGAGCCGATCGGCAAGAGCCAGCCCACGGTCAGCCACCACACCAAGGTGCTCGCCGAGGCGGGTCTCATCACCGGCGAGAAGGCGGGTCGCTGGGTCAATTGGAGCATCGTGCCCGAACGCCTCGATCAGCTCCGTGGCGCTCTGACCGTGTAAGGCAGGTTCGCCACCGCCCGATCGATCATGTCTCGGGCTCGAGCAGTTCGAGATCGATCTCGAACTTGACCACGTCGCCGAGCAGCGGCGCCGGGTAGGCGGACGCGATTCCGAAGTCGCCCCGGCGCAGCCTGCCCGTCGCCGAGAGGCCGGCGTGGCGCGGTCCGCCGAGGGGGAAGTCGGCGATCCCTCCGAGCTCGACGTCGAGGCGCAGCGGCGCGGTCGTCGCGCCGATCGTCAGCTCCCCGTCCACGGTCCAGCGGTCGTCGTCGCCGGTGATGGCGGTGGACCGGAAGGTCATGGTCGGGCGCTGGGCCACGTCCAGGATGTCCTCGGCCTGGATGTGGGCGTCGCGATCGGGGTTGTCGCTGTCGACCGAGGCAAGGTCGATGGTCGCCGTGACCAGTGAATCCTGCGCTGACTCGCCGATCACGACCTCGGCGTCGAACCGGGTGAAGCGGCCGCGGACGGTCGCGACGCCGAGGTGGCGGATCGAGAAGCCGACGGCGGAATGGGCGAAGTCGAGCTCCCAGCGCCCAGGTCGGAGCGGCAGGTCGGTTGTGGTGGCGGACGTGTTCGTCATGCGCCGATCGTGCAGGGGCCAGCCGGAGCGGAGAAGGCCGGGATGATCCTGGGACCACGGGGGCCAGGCTGAAACGGCTCGGATCCCGGCATGCTGTAGCGGTGCCCGAGACCACCGACCTTGGCACCTTCCTCCGCACGCGCCGGGAGCGGCTGAACCCGGCCGATGTGGGCCTGCCCGACACCGGCCGGCGCCGGACTCCGGGCTTGCGGCGCGAGGAGGTGGCGGCGCTCGCCGGACTGAGCATCGACTACCTCGTGCGCCTGGAGCAGGGCCGTGACCGCAACCCGTCGATCTCCGTTGTCAGCTCCCTCGCAGACGCACTCCGCCTCGATGAGGACGAGAGCTTCCACCTCAAGAAGCTGGCGGCTTGTGCGGGGAGTCCCGACGCGTGTCCGCTCGGGTCTGGCGATGTCGACGAGGTACCTGCAGGGGTGCGCACGATCCTCGCCCAGCTCGAGCGGACGCCGGCTGTCGTCGTGGGCCCATGGTTCCAGGTCATCGGCCACAACGCGGCGTGGGACCGGGTCGTGCGGCCGATCGGGTTGGTCGACGGGGATCCGCCGAACCTGGCCCGGTTCACGTTCCTGGATCCGCGCCAACACCGTGTACCCCGCGTGGGCTGAGATCGCCGACGAGCAGGCCGCGGTGCTCCGCGACGTCCGCGTGCGCTGGCGGACCAACGAGCGCATGCACGCCCTCATCGACGAGCTGCTCGAGGTCCCGGAGTTCGCAGCGCGATGGCACCAGCACGATGTGGCGCGCAAGCGGCGCGGCACCAAGGCGGTGGTGCATCCCGTCGAGGGCGTACTGAACGTCTCGTTCGAGGTGTTGCTGCTCTCGGACTTCGGTGACCAGCGCATCGTCGCCTGGCTGCCGGCCGACGAAGCGACCGCCGCGGTCTTCGAACGGCTCTGCGCGCCTGCCGAACCACGCAGCCCGGCGCGGCTGCGAGTCGTCGGAGCCTGATCGAGCCGACGCGGGCGAGGGACCTCATCCTCGAAGGGTGAGGCAAGGGGTGGCTCTCACGGCCCAAGATCTGCGCCGTGAGCGCCAGCGAGATCCAGACGAGGTCCCCCGCCGATGTGTTCCGCCTCGTCGTGGCCGTGGTGTCGCTCCTCGCCTACCTCCTCGTCGAGTGGATCTTCGGAGACACCCTCGTGGGCTTCGCGACGGACCTGCTGCGGGGGTTCGACGCGATGCCGGACTGGATCATCAGCGTCATCGTGGCCGGCACCCGCGTCGTCGTGGTCGTCGCCCTCGCCGCCGGGCTCGCCCTCACCATCGTCCGCACGGGCTGGCGCATGCTGGTCACCGTCGGAGTGGCGGCGGCGATCGCGGTGCCGCTGGTCCTGCTGCTCGATGACATACCGCAGGTGGCCACGGGCGAGGTGGCCGCCGACCTCTCCACCGGTCTCGGTCCGTTGACCGACTCCGGCTTCCCGACCGCCGGGGGCATCGGTGCCATCGCCGCCGCCCTGACCGCGGGCGCGCCGTGGCTGAGCCGGCGGTGGCGGCGCTGGGGCTGGGTCGGCGTCGCCGGGCTCGTCGTGACGCGGTTCCTCGTGTCGCCGCTGTCGTTCGACTCGTTCGAGGCCGTGCTCATCGGCTGGGTCGCCGGCGCTGCCGTGCTCGTTCTGCTCGGGGCGCCGTCGCGCCGGCCGACGGCCGAGGCCATCGCCAGCGGCCTCGCCGTCAGCGGCCTCCCGCTGGAGTCCCTGAAGCCGGCGAGCGTCGACGCGCGTGGCTCGACGCCGTACTTCGGTGTCGGAGTCGATGGCACGCGCTACTTCGTCAAGGCGCTCGGCGATGATCAGCGGAGTGCCGACCTGCTGTTCCGCGTCTACCGCTCGCTGCAGCGGCGCGACCTCGGAGACGAACGGCCCTTCTCGTCGCTGCGGCGAGCGGTCGAGCACGAAGCGTTCCTCGCGCTGGCGGCGCGCGATCTCGGCATCCCGACGCCGAGGATGCGAGCGCTCGCCGTCGCCGAGCCGAACGCGTACGTGCTCGCCTACGAGGCGGTGGACGGTCGCTCCCTCGACGGCGTGCCGCCGGAGGAGATCACCGACGACGTGCTCGGCGAGATCTGGCATCAGCTGGGGAACCTCCGCGCTGTGCGGATCGCCCACCGCGACCTGCGTCTCGCCAACCTCTTCCTCGGCCGCGACGGCAAGGTCTGGATGATCGACTTCGGGTTCAGCGAACTGGCGGCGAGCGATCTCCTGATCGCCAACGACGTCGCCGAGCTCGTCGCGTCGTCGAGCGCGGTCGTCGGCCCGGAACGAGCAACGGCGCACGCCATCGCCTCGGTCGACGCGGAGACCCTCGCGGCGGCGCACGACCGCCTTCAACTCTGGTCGCTGAGCGGCGCGACCCGGACCGCCCTCAAGCAGCAGCCGGGGTTGCTCGACGACCTGCGGGCTCGCCTCGTGGCCGTGTGATCGACCCGTGAGAGCTGGCTGGCTGGGCGGCGCGGGTCTCGGCGCGCTCATCCTCGCCGCGTCGATCGCCGCCGCGCGGGGTCCATCCATCCCGCGCTGGGAGGCGCGGGTGTTCCGGTGGGTGAATCGCTGGCCCGGATGGGTGTTCTACGCCCTCTGGCCGGTGATGCAGCTGGGCAACCTCGTCGTGGGGACCGCAGCCGGGCTGGTGGTGGCGTGGCGGGCGGGGGAGGGCGCCGTTGCCGTCGGGGTCGTGCTCGCCGTCGTCCTGAAGCTCGTCACCGAGCGGATCCTGCGCCACGAGCTCCGCCCCCGGATGCCGGCCCGCAGCCGCCCTGGCACCAGCCAAGTCGACGCCGTCCTGCGGGGAGGCGATGTGCCGTCGGCCGGTCCCAGCTTCCCCTCGGGGCACGTGCTGCTGGTCGCCGCCATCTCCTGCGTCGTGGCCCCGGTGCTCCCGCCGGGCTGGGAGCTCGTTCCCCCGGTCCTCACCGTCGGCGTGATGGCGGGGCGGGTCTACGTCGGTGCCCACAACCCGCTCGACGTGATGGCGGGCTTGGGCGCCGGCCTCCTCCTCGGTGGAGTCGTCGCCTCGCTGATCCAACCCACCTGAAGATTCGAATTGGCGGTGGTTGTTCGGCGTATGCGCCGGTAGCTACCGCCGCTTCGGTCCTTCCGGGGGAGAGCGCGGGAACTCGACTGTGGGGGCAGGCCCGCCTGCGACTCTCGTCGTACCCTCGGACCGTGTCGTGGTCGCAGCGTCTGCGGGCTGACCTGCGTCGGCCGGAGTCGCCCACGCGTCGCGAGGAGCTGCCGTTCCTCGTCGTCAGCACCGTGCTCACCGTCGTCATCGCCCAGGTGACCGACCCGGGCGGGTGGATCGAGCTCGTGCTCCTCGTGCCGGCCATCGCCGCCTTCGTCGTGCGCGGCCTCGTACCGGCGTTCCCCTCGGAAGCCTTCGCCGCGCTCGTCCTCGTGTCCGTCGCCGCCACCCAGATCGCCGATGGCAACCTCGAGGGGACCTTCTTCCTCTGCATCACGATGGTGCTGTTCACCTCGTGGCACTTGGGCTCGACCACGCGGGCCGTTCTCGTTCTCCTCGCCTCGGCCGCCACACCGTGGATCACGTCGGTGATCGTCGCCCCCGAGGAACTGGTGTGGGAGCCCTGGACATCGGCCTGCGTGTTCACCTTCGTCCTGGGCCGGGTGCTCCGCCGCCAGCAGGTCCTCATCGAGCAGCTCGAAGCGGCAAGGGAGGCCCTCGCCGAGGCGGCCGTTGCCGCCGAGCGGAAGCGCATCGCTCGCGAGCTCCACGACCTCGCCGGCCACACGCTGGCGGCGATCCTCCTCCACGTGACGGGCGCCCGCCACGTCCTGCGCCGAGACATCGACGAGGCCGAGCGCGCCCTCGTCGACGCCGAGACCGTCGGCCGGGCGAGCCTCGACCAGATCCGCTCGACCGTCGCCGCGTTGCGGACGAGCGAACGGGGAACCGACCCGGCCCTGGCCGGGTCCGCCGACCTGGTCGCCCTCGTCGACGAGTACCGGCGGGCCGGACTCGAGGTCGACGCGCTCGCTGCCCGTGGCCCAGAACGAGCTCGACGGCCCGGTCGGCACGGCTCTTCACCGCATCGCCCGCGAAGCACTCGCGAATGTCGCCCGGCACGCGCCGGGCAACCGCGTCGAGATCACGCTCGAGCTCGTGGACGACCCGGCCGGGCAGGGCGCCTCGGTGCGGCTGGTGGTCGCCGACCACGGCCGCCCCGCGGTCGAGCCCGAGCCCGACGCGGGTCACTTCGGCCTCGTCGGCATGCGGGAACGCGCTCGAGCGCTGGGCGGCGAGCTCCACGCCGGCCCGGTCGCCGACGGCTGGCGAGTCGAGGCCGACCTCCCTGTCCCTCGCAACGACCGCGACCCCGTCTCGGCGCCGTGATCCGGGTCCTCATCGTCGACGACCAGCCGGTCGTACGCGCCGGCATCGCCCGCATCCTCGGCCCCGACGATGGGTTCGAAGTCGTCGCCGAGTGCGACGACGGCGACGAGGTCGTCGCGGCCGCGATCGCGGACAGGCCCGATCTCGTGCTGATGGACGTGCGCATGCGGCGGATGGACGGCGTGAGCGCGACCAGGGCGCTGGCGGGATCCGGCGATGCGCCGCCCGTGCTCATCCTCACGACGTTCGACGACGACGACGTCCTCTGGGGCGCGATCGACGCCGGCGCCGCCGGCTTCATCCTCAAGGACACATCCGCCGAGTCCCTGATCGCGGCCGCCCGGGCCGTCGCCGCAGGGGCAGCGTGGCTGGATCCGAAGGTGGCGCCGAGGGTGCTCCGCGCGTTTCGGGCGAACGTCCGGCCCCGGCTCGACGAGGCGACCCGGGTCGAGCAGCTCACCGCGCGGGAGCACGACGTCCTGCGCCAGATGGCGCGTGGCGCGACCAACGTCGAGATCGCCGGTGAGCTCTTCGTGAGCGAGGCGACGGTCAAGAGCCACGTCGGCGCGATCTTCGCCAAGCTCGGCGTGCGCGACCGCGCCGCGGCCATCGTCTTCGCCTACGACCACGGCATCGTCGAACCCCACCCAGGGACGGAGACGAGCTAGCGCCTAGGGCCCGATGCGCCCGTCCCGCCGACGAGCGCACGATCGGTCCATGACCACGACCTTGTTGCAGCCGTCGCCCCCCGAGGTCGGCGCTCCGGATCGGCCCCTGATCGAGGTGCGCGACCTCACCAAGCGCTACGGCTCCGGCTCCCGTCCTGCACGGCATCTCGTTCTCCGTCAACGAGGGTGAGCTGTTCGGGCTGCTCGGGACGAACGGCGCGGGCAAGACGACCACCGTCGAGATCCTGCAAGGCCTGCGGCACGCCGACGGCGGTTCGGCCTCGGTGCTCGGCTACGACCCGGCGCGGGAGGGCGACGAGCTGCGGCGCCGGATCGGCGCACAGCTCCAGGATGCCGCCCTGCCCGACCGCATGCGGGTCGGCGAGGCGCTCGAGTTCTTCGCCTCCCTGCACCCGAGCCCGCGACCGCTCGACGAGCTGAGCGTGGAGTGGCAGCTCGACGGACTGCGACGCCGGCCCTTCGCCGCCCTCTCGGGTGGTGAGCGGCAGCGGCTCTTCGTCGCGTTGGCGCTCGTCGGTCGTCCCCAGCTCGTGTTCCTCGACGAGCTCACGCAGAACCTCGACCCGATCGGCCGCCGCCGGACGTGGGACGTTGTGCGCCGCATCCGCGACACGGGGACGACCGTCGTGCTCGTCACCCACGACGTGGAGGAGGCCGAGCGGCTCTGTGACCGGATCGTCGTCCTGCACGACGGACGGGTCGTCGCCGAGGGCACACCGACCTCGATCGTCACCGCGCTCGGCGGGCTGACATCCGTCAGCTTCACGGATGCGGCGCTCGACATCCGGGCGCTGCGCCGCCTCCCTGGCGTGGAGCGCGTGATGCGCCACGGGCCCGAGGTCTGGGTGGCCGGAACAGGGCCGCTCGTGGCCTACGTCGGGGCGCACCTCGTCGGTCTCGACCGTCCGGCGCTCGATCTCCGCGTCCACTACCCGAGCCTCGAGGACCGCTTCGTCGAGCTCACCAAGGAGGGATCGTCGTGACCGCAACCACCCACGCCCTGGCCGATTCGACCCCGGCCCCGTCGCGGACGCCGGTGCGGACCGCCCTCCGGCTCACCGGCATGGAGCTCCGCCTCCTGCTCCGGGAGCCGATGGTCGCCGTCGGCCTGATCGGCTTCCCGGCGGTGACGGTCCTGGTGCTCGCCGGCGTCTTCGGTCAGGCCCCCGATCCCGAGTTCGGGGGCGTGGCGCCCGATGACCACTACCTCGTCGGCTACATCGGCGTCGTGCTGGCCGCGCTCGGCCTCGTGACCATCCCTGTGCACATCGCCACGCACCGGGAGCGGGGCGTGCTTCGACGGTTCCGGGCGTCGGGCGTGAGCGCCGGGACGATCGTGGCCAGTGAGGCGCTCCTCGGCGCCGTCCTCGGCGTCGTCGCCGCCGGCGTCGTCCTGCTCCTCGGCACCGCCTTCTACGGCCTCTCCGCTCCCGAGGACCCCGTCGCCGTGGCCGGTTGGTTCCTGGTCGGGCTCTGCTGCTTCATCGCCATCGGTGGCGCGCTCGGCTCGATGCTCCCCAGCGCACGGGCCGCGAACGCGCTCGGCAACCTCGTCTTCGTGCCGATGTTCCTGCTCGGCGGCGGCGGGCCCCCGCGTGACGTGATGACCGGCGCCATGCAGACGGTGTCCGACGTCCTGCCGCTCTCCCACGTCATCGGAGGCCTCCGGCAGTCGTGGCTCGGCGCCACCGACGACCCCCACGCCCTCTGGTGGCCGGTCCTCATCGCCGTCGCCTCGGTCGTGCTGGCGGTTCGCAACGCCCGGCGGCGACCACGATGAGCACCCCTTCCGGACCTCGCTCGTCAGCTCGCCCGCAACCGGACGCAGCAGGAGCCGGGCTCCGGGGCGAGCCGGGGCGTCAGCGTCCCGGTTCCGCCGATGCCATCGACGACGCCGGCCAACAGGTCGAGATTCATCCCGCAGACGAGGGCGCGGTGTTGCTCGGCGAGGGCGTGGAACGGGCAGTTGGCCAGCACGATCTCGCCGTTGCGCACGTGCGGTTCGAACCCGTGGTCCTCGAGGATCCGCAGCAGCGCCTCCCGCCGCTTCCGCTGGCTCGGCGCTCGCCCGGCCGCGGCGAGCGCCGCCTCGCCGATGCGTCGGCCCGTCGCGACCGCCGCGTCCCGCACCGCCCAGTCGATGCGCACGCCTTCGACCGAGGCGCGTTCCACGGCCTCGGCGAGCAACCGGCCCGCCAGGTCGTAACGACGTTCCGGGAGCGACACTTCGATGGCCGGGTTCGATCGCCGGTACACCTTGGCGGTGCGGCCGGCTCCGGGGCCCGTCCGCCCGCTGAGTCGTTCGAAGCGCACCGTGGCCAGGCCGGCGTCGACCAGCTTGTCGAGGTGGAAGGCGGCGACGGAGCGGGCCACGCCGAGCGCCTCGGTCGCCTCGTCCCGGCCGACCTCGTCCCGCTCGACGAGGAGGCGGTACGCCGCCTGGGTGACCGGGTGGTCGAGAGCAGCGACGCCATGCACCTGCTCCTCGAACGATCCGGCCACGAGGGCCCAGTCTAAGACACAGAGGAGTTGACGAAAGAGTGGCGGCTCTCTAGCGTCAACTTTGTCCGTCCTTAGAAAGGGCCGCCGATGAGCAGCCTCGAGACCGTCCCCCCGCCCCAGCCGCTGCCGTTGCGCCTCGTCGAATCCGAGGCGGCGGTCGACCTCGCCGCCGCCGAGCGAGCCGTCGCCCAGCTGCTGGTGGCGCTCGGTCAGGATCCGTATGACGAGCACACACGGGACACGCCGCGTCGGGTCGCCGCCGCCTACGCCGAGCTGCTCACCCCGCGCTCCTTCAACCTCACGACGTTCCCGAACGACGAGGGGTACGACGAGCTCGTCCTGGCCCGGGACATCCCGTTCCACTCGCTCTGCCGGCACCACATGCTGCCGTTCCACGGCGTGGCCCACGTGGGGTACCTGCCCGGCGATCGCATCCTCGGACTGTCGAAGCTCGCTCGGGTGGTCGAGTTGTTCGCCAGGGGTCTGCAGGTCCAGGAGCGGTTGACCAAGCAGGTCGCGGACTGGCTCCACGAGCACCTCGACCCGAAGGGAGTCGGTGTCGTGCTCGAGGCCGAGCACCTCTGCATGTCGATGCGCGGCGTGCAGGCGTCCGGCTCGCGCACGGTCACGTCGGCCCTGCACGGCCTGCTGCGCGAGGATCCACGCTCCCGAGCGGAGTTCCTCGCCATGGCAGGAGTGCGGCCATGACCACCCCGACACTCGCAATCGTCGGCGCCAGCGTCGCCGGCGCCAAGGCGGCCGCCGCCGCCCGTGAAGGCGGCCATGACGGTCGAGTCGTGCTGATCGGTGACGAGCCGGTCGCTCCGTACGAGCGGCCGCCACTGTCGAAGTCGGTGCTGCGGGGCGAGGCCGAACCGGAGTCCGCACGGGTCCATCCGGACGGCTTCTACGACGAGCACACCATCGAGGTCGTGCACGATCGCGCCGTCGCCCTCGACGTCGACGCTCGGTCCTTCGAGCTGGCGAGCGGCGCCCGGGTCGACTTCGACACCGCCGTCATCGCCACCGGTGCGGAGCCCCGCCGCCTCTCGATACCCGGCGCCGATCTCGCGGGCGTTCGCTACCTGCGCACGATCGACGACTCGCTGCAGCTGGCGGACGCCATCCGCGCCGCGACGCGTGTCGCGGTCATCGGCGCCGGCTGGATCGGCTCGGAGGTCGCGGCCTCGGCCCGGCAGATGGGCGCGGAGGTCGTGCTCATCGACCCGTTGCCGGTACCGCTCCAACGGGTCCTCGGCGACGAGATCGGCGAGGTGTTCCGGCGCCTGCACGCCGACCACGGCGTGACGCTGCGTCTGGGCACCGGGGTCACCGAGCTGCACGGCGACACGACCGTCGAGGCGGTCTCCCTCACCGACGGACAGCGCGAAGCCGCGGACCTCGTCGTCGTCGGCGTCGGCGTGATCCCGAGGGTCGACCTCGCTGCCACTGCCGGCTTGGCCGTCGACAACGGGATCGTTGCCGACGAGCACCTCGTGTCGTCGGTGCCCGGGATCTTCGCCGCCGGCGACGTCGCCAATGCCTGGCATCCCCACTACGGCCGCCACTTGCGGGTCGAGCACTGGGCCAATGCCCTGAACCAGGGCGTGACGGCGGGGCGCAACGCCGCCGGCGGGGGCGAGGTGTACGACCGCCTGCCCTACTTCTTCTCCGATCAGTACGACCTCGGGATGGAATACGTCGGCCACGGCTCGACCGACGACGCCGTCGTCGTCCGCGGCGACACCGAGACCCGCGAGTTCATCGCCTTCTGGCATCGCGCCGGTGTTGTCACCGCCGCCATGAACGTCAACGTGTGGGACGTGGTCGAGGACCTCAAGGCGATCGTCGCGTCCGGAAAGCCGGTCGAGCTCGCCCGCCTCACCGACGGGGACGTCGCCCTCGCCGAGCTCGTGTAGGCCGAACCTCTCGTCTACGAGGCGGCGCTCTCGCCGCCTACCGGCTCGATCTCCAGATCCGCGTAGGTGAGCAGCGGGAAGTAGGGCACGCCGATGTCGGCGAACCACCGTCCGGCCTCTTCGCCCCGGTCGAGCAGCGTCACGGCGGCCACGACCGCCGCGCCGGTGTCGGTCACCGCCTGCCACGCCTGCTTGATCGAGCCGCCCGTCGTGACGACGTCGTCGACGAGAAGGACACGCGAGCCGGACTCCAGGGTGGCGCCCTCGACGAGGCGGTTGGTGCCGCGTCCCTTCGGCTCCTTGCGAACGACGAACCAGTCGCAGTGGCCGACGATCGCGACCCCGTGGGCGAACTGGTCGGCGCCCATCGTGAGGCCGCCGACGGCGTCGAACTGGATCCCGTGCTCCTCGACGGCGTCGAGCAAGGCACGGCACGCCACTTCGAGGTCGGCGCCGTTCGCCAGGGCGCGCTTGCCGTCGACGAAGTCTCGGCTCCACTCGCCGGAGCGCAACTGGACCGGCTCCTCCAGCCGCAGGTAGCCGCGCTCTCGCACGATGCCCAGGAGTTGTGCTCGTCGGTCGGTCACGCTGCGGACTCCCGGATCGGACGCCGACCGAACCTAGCGCTGCGCGCTGGCGGGTAAGGACGTCATATGGACCGCCCGGTCGAACGGAGCATCACGATCGCCCTGCCCGACGGCGGCGGCGTCGTGCACGGTGACCTCGTGCTGCCCGCCGGCGCGTCCGGCGTCGTCGTCTTCGCCCACGGCAGCGGGAGCAGCCGCCACAGCCCGCGGAACCGCCAGGTGGCCGAGAGCCTGCGGGGGCGGGGCCTCGGCACGTTGCTGATGGACCTGCTCACCCCGGCCGAGGACGCCGTCGACGCTCGCACCGGCCAGTTCCGGTTCGACGTCGGGATGCTCGGAGGCCGGCTCTCGGCCGCCGTCGCCGTGGTTGCCGAAGACTCCACCACCCGGGGTCTGCCGGTCGGGCTCTTCGGAGCGAGCACCGGTGGCGGCGCGGCGCTGGTGTCGGCCGGACGCCATCCGGACTCCGTCGCGGCCGTGGTGTCGCGAGGCGGTCGGCCCGACCTGGCCGGGGACCTCCTGCCCCACGTGACGGCGCCCACGCTGTTGATCGTCGGTGAGCACGACCCGAAGGTGCTCGAGCTCAACCGGGCCGCGTACGAGCGGCTCGCGGCGGAGCGGGCGCTCGAGATCGTGCCGGGAGCGACGCACCTCTTCGAGGAGCCGGGAGCGCTCGACCACGTCGCCCGATTGGCCGGCGACTGGTTCGTTCGTCACCTGGCCGGCGCGTGAGCACGCCGCCCCCGGCCGGATTCACGGCGCCGGCGTCGACGTCCCTTCGACGCTGACCGGGAGCCCCGCGGCCTCCCAGGCGCCGTAGCCGCCGAGCAGGTCGGAGACGTCGGCGAAGCCGGCCGCCCGGAGCACGCTGGCCGCCACGGCCGATCGGTAGCCGGACGCGCAGTACACGACGACGGCAGCGGCATCGTCGAGGGCCCCCAGCGACGCGACGACGGCGGCGAAGGGGATCACCCTGGCGCCGGGGAGCGTTCCGTGGGCCGTCTCGCTCGGGCTGCGCACATCGACCAGCTGGAGGCCGGGTTCGCGCTCTCGGAGTCCGGCGAGCTGGCCGGCGGTGAGCCTCGAGCTCGACTCGTGCAGCTCGGGACGAGCGGCGAGCAGGGCGGCCGGGTCGGCCAGCTGCCCGACGATGCGGTCATAGCCGATGCGACCGAGGCGGATCTTGGCCTCGACGGCGGTGGCCGGGTCGCCGACGAGCACGACGTCGCGGTCGGGCGGCAGCACGTCGCCGGCCCACTCCGCGAAGCGGCCCTGGAGCCCGACGTTGACGGCACCGCGCAGGTGACCGCCGGCGAAGTCGGCGGGCTCCCGGGCGTCGAGGAGCACGGCACCGGAGTCGCGGCGGGCGAGGACGTCGTCGATGCCGAGCAACGCCGGCGCGCTGTCGTCGAACAACGGTCGGAGCTCGCGGTTGCGGGTCGCGTCGAACTCGAAGTACGGCGGCCGGGCCGGCTGGCCCTCGGTGACGATGGCGACGAAGTCGTCCTCGTCCATCGGCTGCAACGCGTAGTTGGTGCGGCGTTGCTCACCCACCGTCGAGCTCGTCTCGCTCGACAGCTGCTTGCCGCAGGACGACCCGGCGCCGTGGGCCGGGAACACCCGCGTCTCGTCGGGCAGCTCGCAGCAGCTTGTCGTGCAGCGAGCGGTACAGGCGCCGGGCGAGGGCGTCGGCGGACAGCTCGGCGCCAGCCGGAGGCGAGCAGATCGGGGCGGCCGACGTCGCCGACGAACAGGGTGTCCCCGGTCAGCACGCCGTAGGGCACCGTGTCGTCGGCGTGCTCGTACACGACGATGCAGATCGACTCCGGCGTGTGCCCCGGGGTGGCGAGGACCTCGAAGGTCACCTCGCCGAGCGAGAGCCGCTGGCCGTCCTGGAGCAGCTCGACCGGGAAGGCCACGTCGGCACCGTCGCCGTAGGAGATGACGGCACCGGTCGCGGTCGGCCAGCTCGAGGTGGCCGCCGACGAAGTCGGCGTGGAGGTGGGTCTCGATGACGCGCTCGATCGACGAGCCCCTTCGCTGCCGCCTCCTCGAGGTAGACGCCGACGTCGCGCCGCGGGTCGACGACGACGGCGCGACCCGGTCGACTCGTCGCCGATGAGGTACGAGGCGTGAGACAGGCACCCGAGGTAGTGCTGGGTGAAGATCACGTTCGGGCTCGCCGTCGCGGCGCCTCAGCCGGGCTGGGGCACGATGCGGATGTAGGGCTTCGGCTCCTTCCAGTCGCCGAAGATCTCCTTGGCCTCGTCGTTCGAGACCGAGCCGGCGATGATCACGTCCTCGCCCTGCTTCCAGTTCACCGGCGTCGCGACCCGGTGCTTGGCGGTGAGCTGGAGCGAGTCGATGACCCGCAGCACCTCGTCGAAGTTGCGGCCGGTCGTCATCGGGTAGACGAGGATCAGCTTGACCTTCTTGTCGGGCCCGATCACGAACACGTTGCGCACGGTCTGGTTGTCGGCCGGCGTCCGCGCCTTGGCGTCGCCCGACGTGCTCGCCGGCAGCATCCCGTAGAGCTTGGACACGTTGAAGTCGGCGTCGCCGATGATCGGGTAGTTGGGCCGGGCGCCCTGGGTCTCCTCGATGTCGTCGGCCCATGCCTCGTGGTCGGTCGGTGGCGTCGACCGACAGCCCGATCACCTTCACGCCGCGGCGTTCGAACTCGGGCTTGAGCTTCGCCATGTAGCCGAGCTCGGTCGTGCACACCGGCGTGAAGTCCTTGGGGTGCGAGAACAGCACCGCCCACGAGTCGCCGATCCAGTCGTGGAACTTGATCCGTGCCCTCGGTGGTGTCCGCCTCGAAGTCCGGCGCGATGTCACCGATCTGCAGTCCCATCGTCTCTCCCTCCTGGGCTTCTGGAGGGGGCAACGGTACCGACGCCGCGGGCGCGATGCGCTGCCCGGGGGTCAGTCGAGGCGCTCCTCGAGGCGGACGGTCACCGTGTCACCGGCCTCCTTGGCGATGGCCTTGCGCACGTCGGCCTTGACCGGCAGCTTGTGGCGCCCGTCGCCGAGGGCCATGAACGAGCTGCGGAACGGGTGGCCGTCGACGGTGCCCCGGACCTTCACGAGGCCACGGGTGCCGAAGTACTCGGCGGAGTCGGCCATGACGACGTAGGTCCATCCGCCCTGGTTCGGGCTCTTCTCCAACTGTGCGGTGAACTGCCTGTTCAACGTGCTCATCGGGGCCTCCTCGGTCGTGGTGAAGACGCTCGAGAGAGTCGGGACTCATCGCACCGGGTACGCCACGGGCGCAGCATCACGCATCCGCCCAGGGAGGCGATAGCCATGGATCTCCTCGATCTGTTCGAGCGCGGCACTGACTGGACGGCGTCGAAGATCCCGGGGGCCACCGACAAGCTGTCGGACGGGACACCGTGTGAGCAGTGGGACGTCCGCAACCTGCTCGACCACCTGATCGACTCGCAGCAGTACTTCGCGGCGACGGCGCGCGGCGAGGAGGCATCGATGCCGGATCCGTCGCCACCGGCGCTCATCGGCGACGACCCGGTCGCCGCCTACGAGGAGATCCGGCAGGAGACGCTCCGAGCCCACCGTGAGCCCGGCGTGCTCGAGAAGACCGGCCCCAGCCTGGGGATCGCGTTCGTCGACCAGCTCGTCCACGGTTGGGACCTGGCCCGGGCGACGAACCAGGACGCCACGATGCCCGAGGACCTCGCCGGCGCGGCGTTCGCCATGATCGACGGCCAGCTGACCGCCGGACCGCCGAGGACCGGCCTTCAAGGAGGCCGTGACGGTGCCCGACGACGCGCCGGCGCAGGAGAAGCTTCTCGCCTACACCGGCCGTCAGCCCTGAGGAGACCTGACCGACCGGCGCGGCCTCAGCCGCCGTCGGCGGCCCGCTGGAGCTCGGCGACGTCGAGCTTCTTCATGCCGAGCATCGCCTTCATCGCGCGCTGCGCCCGTTCCGGATCGGGGTCGGCGATCAGCTCCTCCAGGACGGCCGGGACGATCTGCCACGACAGCCCGAAGCGGTCCTTGACCCAGCCGCACGGCCCTTCCTCGCCGCCGTCGGACAACTTCGTCCAGAACGTGTCGACCTCTTCCTGCGAGTCACAGGTGACCTGGAACGAGATCGCCTCGCTGAAGGTGAACTCGGGTCCGCCGTTGAGGGCCGGGAACATCTGGCCCGTCCAACTCGAAGTCCACGATCATCACGGTCCCCTCCTCGCGGGGACCGGCCGACCCGTACCGGCCGACCTGCACGATCCTCGAGTTGGCGAAGATGCTCGTGTAGTACTCGGCGGCTTCCTCACCCTGGGTGTCGAACCACAGCACCGGGGTGATCTTGGACAGGTTCGCCATCGTCGTCTCCTCCGTCGCGTCGGTCGTCAGTTCCGACGAACGCCTTCACACGAAGTCATCGCGGCGAAGTCATCGGCGCGGGTGATCAGCGCTTGCGCGTCGAGACCCGAAGGCGGCGGATGTCGAGGGGTTCACCGGTGCGTTCGTCGACGACGAGCGGGTGGACCTCGTCGCCGGTCTCACGGTCGCCGGAGCACCAGCGGCGGATCGTCCTCGGTCCACTGCCAGTCCATGCCCGAAGCGCCACATCGCGGCGAGCACGTCCCAGAAGGCTCGCCCCTTGTCGGTGAGGCCGGTACTCGTACCGCGGCGGGCGCTCCTCGTACTGGCGCTTCTCGAGCAGGCCCTCGTCGACGAGCCGGGCCAGTCGCTTCGACAGCACCGGCCGGGGGATGCCCGAGGGCATCGACGAACTCGTCGAAGCGGCGGCATGCCGTAGAAGCCTGGCGCATGACCAGCGGCGTCCACCAGTCGCCGACGAGGTCGGTCACCCTGGCGATCGGGCACGGCCAGTCGTCGAAGCGGGTGCGGCGCAGTCAGGCCTCGCGCCCGGCGGCGGGCCTCCTCGACCGGCACCCCTGACCGGCCGACGAGCCAGCAGGCGATCGGCGCGGCGATGCGCTCCGAGGCGTGGGCGGCGACACCGGCGAGGTCGAGCAGGGCGGCGAAGGTCTCCTCGTCGGGGGGATCGACGCCGAGTCGCGCGGCGAACGCGTCGATCCACTCCCGGCCGGTCAGTCCCGTGTCCTCGCTCACGCCGACAGTGTGTCGTTCGTGCCGACAGTGTCGTTCATGCCGGCAGTGTTCTCGGCGACCGGCTCGATGCGGGCCGGGACGTGCTTGTGGTGCGGGCGTCCCGGCCAGCCAGTCACGGTCCTCGGTCGAGGTCAGCTCGTTCGGTGCGATCCCAGACGCCGCTCGCCGTCCTCGCCGAGCCCGAACCCGTTCGGCAGCGAGGCGTGGCCCGGCCCGCAGGGTGTCGGTGACCTCGACGTCGGCGACGCGCCGAACCCCGACGGGTCGTGACCCGGGCCCGGTCGCCGTCGCCGATCCCGAGCGCGGCGGCGTCGGCGGCGGACAGGCGGAGCGCGCCGGCGGGGTCCTTCTTCCGCCAGCCCGGGTCGCGGTAGATCGTGTTGGCGGTCGACGATCGCCGTTCCCCGGCCGACAGCACGATCGGGAACTCGGGGTCCGACGCCGGCGGGGCGGCGTCGTGCAGGGCGCGCAGCTCGTCGACGAGCTCGGGGACGACGAGGTGGATCCGGCCGTCGAGGCGTGTCGAGCCGCCGCCAGGTGTCCTCGGACTCGTCGACGGTGAAGACGACGCCGGACGGGCTGGACACGATGGCGTCGAACAGCGCGTCGCCGTCGGCGAACCCGGCGCGCCGCACCGACTCGGGATAGCGTGAGGAAGCACGTCTGGGCGAGGCCCCACACGACGGCCGTCGGCTTCCCGTGCCGGCGCCGAGGGTCGGGCCGAGCGTCTCGTACAGCACCACCGGCGCGTAGCGGGGCGAGGTGCGGGCGTTCGCCGGTCGACGCGGAGGAAGGCGTCGAGGAACGCGGCCCGACTGCGCTCGGCGGCGGCGCCGAGGTCGGCGATGGCATCGGCGTCGCCGTCGAGCGCGCCGCAGCGCCCGCACGAGCCGCCGGTGGATCTCCGGCTCGGCGAGCGTCCCGGGCATCGGGTCGAGGATCGGGCGCCGCAGGTGGAACGACGTTGCGCGGGAACTCGAGCGTGAAGAACGTCGCCTCCCACTTCTCGAACTGCGACGCTCGCCGGCAGGACGTAGTCGGCCAGCCGCGCCGGTCTCGGTGAGCGCGACGTCGATGACGACGACGGTGTCGAGCGCTTCGAGCGCCTCTCGCATGCGCTGGGAGTCGGGCAGCGAGTGGACCGGGTTCGACGACTCGACGATCAACGCCCGGAAGCGGTCGGGGTGGTCGGTGAGGATCTCGTCGGGGATGGCGGCGCACGGGATCAGGCCGGTGATGATCCGCTGGCCGGTGACCGGGCGTCACGCGGGTGGAGCCGCCCGGCCCGCCGCCACCAGCCAGCGATGCGAACCGGGTGTGGATCTGCATGCCGCCCGGCACGCCGAAGTTCCCGGTGAGGACGTAGACGAGCTTCTCGAGGTACGAGCACAGCGTCGAGTGCGGTGCCTGCTGGATGCCGAGGTCCTCGAACATCGAGACCCCCTGGCGGGCGCCGGCGATGCGACGGGCCGCGGCCCGGACGTCGGTCTCGTCGACCCCGGCCCGCTCGCACCACGTCGCCGATCGGGATGCTGCGCAGCTCGGCGACGAGCTCCTCGAGGCCGGTGGCGTGTTCGGCGAGGCAGCGGTCGCGCGAGCAGGTCCTCGTCGACGAGGACGGCGAGAAGCGCGCCGAGGCACCAGGCGTCGCCGCCGGGTCGGACCTGGAGGTGGATGTCGGCGAGGTCGGCGGTCTCGGTCCGGCGGGGGTCGATGACGATGATCGCGCGATTCGGATCGGCCGCGACGGCCTTCAGAACCGTTCGGGCGCGCGGGAACCCGTGGGACTGCCACGGGTTCTTGCCGACGAACACCAGCACCTCGGCGTGCTCCCACTCGCCGGTCGTGTGGCACCGGGGCCGGCCGAAGAGCTGGCCGTCGACCCAGAACTCGCCCGTCTTCTCCTGCGCGAGCGCGTTCGAGGTGTACGTGCCGCCGAAGGCGGCGCGGGTGGCGCGGCCGTACGCCGCCGCCGAGGTGGTTGCCCTGCCCGCCACCGCCGTAGCTCAGGATCGACGGCCCGCCGTGGGTGTCGCGGACGTCGCCGAGTCGGGCGGCGACCTCGGCGATCGCGGTGTCCCAGTCGATCGGCTCGTGGGTGCCGTCGTCGCGCCGCCGGAGCGGGGTCGTCAGGCGGTGCCGGCCGTTCTGGTAGTGGTCGAGCCGGAGCGCCTTCTCGCAGGTGTAGCCCTGCGACCCGGGGTGGGCCTTGTCGCCGCGGATGCGCTCGAACGTGCGCCCGTCCTCGGCCAGACGCACCTCGATGCCGCAGTTGATCGAGCACAGGATGCAGGCGGTCTGGTGCCACTCGCCGTCGGCCACGGGATCCCCTCCGAAGTCAGTTCAACAAGAGAATCCACTGCGGCGAGGGACGCCGTCAACCCCCAAGACGTCACAACCGGGTGTGGCCGATGGCGGAATTCGCCGATCGACCACACCCGGTTCGGGGTGGGTGGGGGGTAGGGGCTTTGTGGGTCAGGGAGCGCCGGTGAGGACGGGCTCGCGCTCGGGGGTCTCTTCCTCGTCGTCGGGAACGTGCTCGGCGTGGCCCTCGACGTCGATGTTCGGAAGCAGGCGGTCGAGCCAGCGGGGCAGCCACCAGTTGCGATCGCCCAGCAGCTCCATGGTCGCCGGCACGAGGAGCATCCGGACGATGGTGGCGTCGAGGAAGATCGCCGTCGCCAACCCGGTGCCCATGAGCTTCACGACCCGATCGGACTCGAGGATGAAGCTGCCGAAGACGACGACCATGATCGCCGCCGCGGCGGTGATGACCTTCGCCGTCGCCGCCAGGCCGTCGGCCACCGACCGTCCGGCTGTCGCCGCTGCGGTGCCACTCCTCCCGGATCCGGGACAGCAGGAAGACCTCGTAGTCCATCGACAGGCCGAAGACGATGGCGAACAGCATCATCGGCGCCCACGGTTCGATCGGAGCGGGCTGCACGCCGGTGATGTCGCTCAGCCATCCCCACTGGAACAGCGCCACGACGATGCCGTAGGCGGCGCCGATCGACAGCAGGTTCATGATGACCGCCTTCAGCGGCACCAGCACCGACCGGAAGACGACGAGCAGGAGCAGGAACGACAGCAGCAGAACCGCGCCGAAGAAGTACGGCAGTCGCTCGGCGAGGTAGTTGGCGAAGTCGACGTTGACGGCGGTGTTGCCCGTCACCATCACCTCGACGCCGGCCTCCGCCTCCGCCGGCGGGAGGACGTCGTCGCGCAGCCGCTCGACCAGGTCGGTCGTGGCTTCGTCCTGGGGACCGGTCGTCGGGACGAGGCTCCAGACCGCTGCCGTCGCGTTCTCGGGGTCGTTCGGGCGGGGATCGGAGACGAACGCCACGCCGGGGTCGGCCTCGACCGCGGCGGTGATGGCGTCGAGATCGGCGACGTCGGTCCCTTCGGGGATCTCGACGGCGAGGAGCAGCGGCCCGTTGAAGCCGGCGCCGAAGCCGTCGACGAGGAGGTCGTACGCCTGCCTCGTTGTCGTGTCCTCGGCGTAGTTGCTCTCGTCGGAGAAGCCGAGGCGGAGGCCGAGGGTCGGGATCGCCAGCACGATGAGCGTGCCCGCCCCGATGATGGCCGCCGGCCACGGCCGGCGCTGGATGAGCCGGCTCCAGCGGTACGCAGTCGTCTCACGGAGCGGCTTGGGCGGACGGTGCTTCACCTCCCGCTTGAGCGGAGCGAAGAAGAACCCGGCGATGAGGACGATGATCGCCAGGGGGATGCCGACGATCAGCGGCGAGACCTTCAGCCCGATGCCGACGAGGGCAACGGCGAGCAGCCCGGCGGCGATCAGGCCCCGCCACCGCGTGCGCTCGATCCGCTCACCGGCGAAGCCGAGCAGCGCCGGCAGCAGCGTCAGCGAGGCGGCGACGGTGACGGCGACCACGGCCGCGGCGCTGATGGCGAGGCCCTGGATGAAGCCGACGCCCATCACGAGCATGCCGAGCAGGGAGATCACGACGGTGAACCCGGCGAACAGGACCGACCGGCCGGCGGTGTCGATGGCGACCTGCACCGACTCCCGCACGGTGTGCCCCGCGTGGAGCTGCTCGCGGTACCGGGTGACGATCAGCAGCGCGTAGTCGATCCCGACACCGAGACCGATCATGATGCCGAGGAAGGTGGCGAACTCGGGGACCGAGAACACGTTGCTGAGCAGCGTGGTGAGCGCGGTCCCGATCCCGATCCCGAAGAGCGCCACGCCGACCGGGAGGCCCATGGCGAGGACCGACCCGAACGCGACGATCAGGATGACGATGGCGAAGCCGAGGCCGAGGAGCTCCGACGACGGTTCCTCGAACTCGGCGAAGATGAAGCCGCCGAGCTCGATGTTGCAGCCCGTCGATCTCGGGGCTGTTCGCGAGGATGTCGTCGCGGATGCGTTCGGCGTCGGGGAACTCGACGTCGTCGGGCAGCTCGATGTTGGCGAAGGCGATCTGCCCGCGAACGGGCCCTCCGACGCGATCTGCTGCCCGCCCTCTTCGGCGTAGGGGCTCTCGACCCGCACGACGCCGTCGAGCGTGGCGACCTCGTCGAAGAGCGCCTGCATCGCGTCGCGGACTTCAGGGTCCTCGACCCCTTGCTCCGCCTGGAAGACGATCGTGCCGACGATGCCGGTGCCTTGGCCACCGAAGTTCTCGTCGAGGATGTCGAATCCCGTCTTGGACTCGACGTCGGGGAGGTTGAACTCGTCACGGAAGCCGTTGCCGACGGTGCTGGCGACGATGTTGACGAGGACGAGGCCGGCGATCCAGAAGATCAGGACGCGCTTGCGGCGATCGTGGCACCAGGGGCCGAGTCGTGCGAACACAGGGGGAAACCTCCGGGGGGAGCGCGCGTCGTGATTCTCTCCGACCCAGACGAGCCCGGGGGCCGAAAATCATCGACCCTCCGGGTGACATCTGTCTCATCTCTCGGTCGACCGCCGATGAGTTCCGGCCGCCGATGCGGTCCGACCGTCGCGATGCACGAATCCCGTGACCACGAGCTCGAACGGCTGTTGCGCCCGCCACCGTCGGGGTTCGAGCGCCACGTCGTCATGGTCGCCGCCGGTGAACGCCGGCCCTACGACGAGGCCGAGTGGCTGGACGCCCTCGTCGTCGTCGAAGCCGGTGCCGTCGACCTCGAGGCCGACAGCGGACGGCGCTTCCACTTCGAGCGCGGCGACATCCTGTGGCTCACCGGCCTGCCGCTCCTCGCGTTGCACAACGCAGGACCGGACGCGGTCGTCCTCGTCGCGCTGCGACGTTCCCCACACCGTCGCTGACGGGCGCTACTCAGCGGGGAGATGCGGCGGAAGCCCGAAGATGGCGAAGAGGCCGGTGTCGAGGAAGTTGTGGTGCCCCACGATGCGGTTGCCGTCGACCTCGATGACCTGCACCGCCCACGGCGAGTGACCACCAGCGGGATCCGGCTTGTAGGAGCCGAAGGCCGCGCAACCGCTGGCCGCCGTCGGTACGAGCCGCGACCCACGACATCCGATGCCCGTGCCCAGGAAGAACGCGCTGATCTCCTCGGGCCCGCGCAGCCACAGGGGATACGGAGGCATCGACATCACGGCGTCGTCGCGCAGCAAGGTGACGAGCTTGGCGACGTCGTAGCGCTCGAAGGCGTCGACGTACGCGGCGAGCAGCGCCTGCTGGTCGCTCGTGACCGTCGACGACGACGTCGCGTCGATGTCGCGGGAGTCGAGGGTGGCCCGCGCCCGCTGCAGGGCGCTGTTCACCGACGCCACGGTCGTGTCGAGCAGCTCGGCCACCTCGGCCGCCTGCCAGCGCAGCACCTCGCGCAGGATCAGGACGGCCCGCTGCCGGGGCGGGAGGTGCTGGAGGGCAGCGACGAACGCCAGCTTGATCGTCTCCCGAGCCGCCGTGACCTCGGCCGGGTCGCCGTCAGCCGGCACCACGCTGGCATCGGGAATCGGGGTGACCCAGGTGTTCTCGGGGCTGACCGCCGGGGAGGACCGTGTCGGCCGGCGACGAGGGGCCGAGGTCCATCGGCTGGGCCCGGCGTTGCCGCCCCCGCAGCAGGTCGAGGCAGACGTTCGTGGCGATCCGGTAGAGCCAGGACCGCAGTGCCGACCGGCCCTCGAAGCTGTCCCGGGCCTTCCATGCCCGCAGCACGGTCTCCTGGGCGGCGTCGTCGGCCTCGAAGGCCGACCCGAGCATCCGGTAGCAGTAGCCGGTGAGCTCCCGGCGGTACTGCTCGATCTCGTCGAGGTTGATGTCGCTGGTGGCACCGGCGCGGACGGGCACGGGTTCGGATGCTACGTGGCTGTCGGCCGATCACACCCCCGCGTACGGTTCTCAGGGTTCTCCCAGCGCGTTCTGTGGCAGGGCGGATCGAGGTGACGCACGATCATCGCCATGCGCAACCGAGCGGCCCCCGAACACGACCACCACGGCGGGCTGGCGGCCGACATCGTCACGCTCCTCGACCGGCGGCGGGCGCTCACGCTGCTGGCCGGTGCCGGCGTCGTGGCCCTCGTCGGCTGTGGCGGCGACGACGAGTCGACCACGGCGGCGTCCACGACCAGCTCGTCGGCGGCATCGTCGAGCTCGAGCTCGGCCACGACCGGCACCACGGCGGCAGCCGCCGGCTCGGCCGGCTGCGAACCCATTCCGGAGGAGACCGCCGGTCCGTTTCCGGGGGACGGAACCAACGGACCGGATGTCCTCTCCGAGAGCGGCGTCGTGCGGAGCGACATCACGACGAGCATCGGCGGGGCGAGTGGGGTGGCCGAGGGCGTGCCGCTGGCGATCGAGCTCACCGTCCTCGACACCAGCGACGGCTGCGAGCCCCTTCCCGGCGCGGCCGTGTACCTCTGGCACTGCGACCGCGAGGGGCGCTACTCGATGTACTCCGACGGCGTCACCGGTGAGAACTACCTGCGCGGTGTGCAGGAGGCAGACAGCGACGGGCGGCTCGGCTTCACCAGCATCTTTCCCGGCGCCTATTCAGGCCGCTGGCCCCACATCCACTTCGAGGTCTACGCCAGCCTCGCCGACGCCACCGGCGGCGGCAGCCCGATCGTGACGTCCCAGCTGGCGCTGCCCGAGGACGCGTGCGACCTCGTCTATGCGACCGCCGGGTACGAGGACAGCGTGACGAACCTGGCCCGCACATCCCTCGAGAGCGACGGGATCTTCGCCGATGGCGTCTCGACGCAGCTGGCGTCGATGTCGGGAACCGTGGGTTCGGGCCTCACGGCCGGCCTCACTGTGTCGGTCTAGATCGAAGCCGGTGTAGATCGGGTAGATCGAGCAGGATGGGCGCGATGCGCCCGTCTGGCTACGCGCCAGTCCCCGACGCGTTGCCGCTGACTCGGCGGTCGGTCGCCTGGAAGGTGCTCGCGGAGCCAGTTGCCTTCCTCGGTGGTGGTCGCGCCGTGCTCCTCCAGGTCGCCCATCCGAAGGTCGGCGCCGGAGTGGAGCAGCACTCGACCTACGCCTCCGACCCGTGGGCTCGTCTGTTCCGCACGGTCGACGTCATGGCGAAGCTGACCTTCGCCTCGCCGGCCGTGTCCGACGAGCAGGCCCGGATCCTCGAGGCGATGCACCAGCGTGTCACCGGCACGACCGAGGACGGCGCGCCGTACGCCGCCCTCGACCCAGCCCTCCTGGTGTGGGTGTGGGCGACGCTCGTCGAGACCGGGCTGCTCATGTACGAGCAGGTGTTTCCCCCGCTCACGGCCGCTGAGCGGGCCCAGTACTACGAGGAGTGGAAGCTCGTCGCCTACGGCTGCGGCGTGCCGCGCGGTGGCTGTCCCGCGTCGTGGGCCGACTTCGAGTCGTACGTGGCGCGGGTCGTTGCCGAGGACCTCCGGGTGACACGGGCCGCCCGGTCGGTCGCCCACGCCACGATGGAGCCGCCGCTGCCGTGGCCGCTGAACCGACTCTCGGCCGGACCGCAGCAGCTCGTCACGATCGGGACCTTCCCGCCTCGCCTCAGGGACGGATTCGAGCTTCGGCTGGGACGACGCCGGCGAGCGGCGGCTGCGATGGTTCATGGCCACGACGCGCTCGGTGACGCGACTCACGCCGAGGTTCGTGCGCCAGGCCGGCTTCCGCTACGTCGTCCGGCGCGAGAAGCCGCTGCGGTTCCCCTGGCTCCAGCGTCGCGGTGCTGCCCTCACCGCCCGGCGCATGTCGACCTTCGACGGCGCGGCATGATCCGGGTGTGAGCCGAGAGCAGATCGAGGTCGACGTCGTCGTTGTCGGGGCCGGGTTCGCCGGGCTGTACGCGCATCACCGGTTGCGGGGCGCAGGCTTCTCGGTGCAGGGCTTCGAAGCCGGTGACGGCGTCGGTGGCACCTGGTACTGGAACCGCTACCCCGGCGCCCGGTGCGACGTCGAGAGCCTCGAGTACTCGTACCAGTTCGACGAGGAGCTCCAGCAGGAGTGGGACTGGACCGAGCGCTACGCGAGCCAGCCCGAGATCCTGCGCTACCTCGAGCACGTCGCCGATCGTTTCGACCTGCCGCCGCGACATCCGCTTCGGCACACGCGGTCGACGTCGGCCTCCTTCGACGAGGACGGCGACCGCTGGGTCGTCGTCACCGACGACGGCGCGACGACGACGGCGCGGTTCGTCGTCATGGCGACCGGCTGCCTCTCGTCGGCCAACACGCCCGCCATCCCCGGGCTCGACAGCTTCGGCGGCGACGTCTTCCACACCGGCCGCTGGCCCCACGACGGTGTCGACTTCACGGGCAAGCGAGTCGGGGTCATCGGCACCGGCTCGTCCGCCGTCCAGTCGATCCCGGTCATCGCCGAGCAGGCCGCCGAGCTCGTCGTGTTCCAGCGCACCCCCAACTACTCGGTCCCCGCCCGCAACGCTCCGCTCGACCCCGAGGAGCAGCGCGCCGTCAAGGCCGACTACGCCGGGCTGCGGGCCCGCAACCGATGATGCCGACCGGCTTCGGCTCGAAGCATCGGGATCCCGGAGAAGTCCGCCCTCGAGGTCGAGCCGACGAGCGGCGACGAGAGCTGCGAAGCCCGCTGGGAACGGGGCGGCCTGACGTTCCTCGGCGCCTACAACGACCTCGTCATCAACCCGGAGGCCAACGACGGTGGCCGCCGAGTTCGTGCGGGAGAAGATCCGCGGCGTCGTCGCCGACCCCGACGATCGCCGAGCTGCCTGGCTCCCGATCAGATGATCGGCTGCAAGCGGCTGTGCATCGACTCCGGGCTACTACGAGACCTTCAACCGACCGAACGTCCGGCTCGTCGACATCAGCGCGAGCCCGATCGAAGCGATCACCCCGACCGGCGTGCAGGCCAACGGCGAGCGACCACGACTTCGACTGCATCGTGTTCGCCACGGGGTTCGACGCCATGACCGGGACGCTGCTCCGCATCGACATCCGCGGTCGGGACGGCGTGACGCTCGCGCGACGCGTGGCATGCAGGACCGGTCACCTACCTCGGCCTCGGTGTGCCCGGCTTCCCGAACCTCTTCATCGTGACCGGGCCGGGCAGCCCGTCGGTGCTCACGAACATGGTCGTCTCGATCGAGCAGCACGTCGACTGGATCACCGACTGCCTCGCGTACCTGCGGGCACGAAGGGCGCGACCGCATCGAGGCCACGGCCGAGGCCGCCGACGAGTGGGTCGCCTACGTGAACGCCGTCGCCGACATCACGCTGTTCCCGACGTGCAACTCCTGGTACCTGGGCGCCAACGTCCCCGGCAAGCCGCGTGTCTTCATGCCCCTGCCCGGCTTCCCGCCGTACGCCGAGCAGTGCGCCGACGTCGCCGCCCACGACTACCGCGGCTTCGCCCTGAAGTAGCGCGGCGGTAGGGTCGCCGCCTTCGACGAGAGGGGACGGGAGTGGAGTCGTTCGGGGGGCGCTTGGCGTCGTGACCGGCGGCGGCACGGGCATGGGACGCGAGCTGGTCATCCAGCTCGCGGCCGACGGCTGCTCCGTCGCGACCTGCGACGTCAACCCCGACGCGATGGCGGAGACCGGCGCGCCGCGCCGAGAAGGAGGCGCCGGCGGGCGTTCGCATCACGACGCACGTGTGCGACGTGTCCGACGAGGCGCAGGTGCCGCGCTTCCGCGACGAGGTCGTCGCCCAGCACGAGACCGACCACGTGAACCTCGTGTTCAACAACGCCGGCATCGGCGGCGGCGGCAGCTTCGTCACCGGCGACCGCGACGAGTGGGACCGCACGTTCGGCGTCTGCTGGGGCGGCGTCTACAACTGCTGCACGGGCCTTCGTGCCCGCTGCTCGTCGCCAGCGACGACGGCTACCTCGTCAACACGAGCAGCGTGAACGGGTTCTGGGCGTCGCTCGGTCCCGGGCATGCCGCACACCGCCTACAGCGCGGCCAAGTTCGCGGTGAAGGGCTTCTCCGAGGCGCTGCTCGAGGACTTCCGGGTCAACGCGCCGCACGTGAAGGTGGCGGTCGTCATGCCCGGCCACATCGGCACCGACATCGTCATCAACAGCCGGCGCATCCACGGCGACGCTCGAGCCCGAGGACCTCGACGCCGATCCGCGCCGACCATGGCGCGGCGGGGCCTGCCGGTCGACGACGATGTCCGACGACGACCTCCGCCGCATGGTGCGAGATGATCGGGCGAGATGTTCCGCGACAACGCGCCGATGTCGGCCGCGCAGGCGGCGACGATCATCCTCGACGGCGTGCGCGCCGACACGTGGCGGATCCTCGTCGGCGACGACGCCGCACGCCATCGACGAGGCGGTCCGCGCCGACCCCGAGCACGCCTACGGACCGGAGGGTCTGAACCTCGGGAGCATCACCGGCGTCGCTCCCGCGTGACGTCCTCCTCCGCCGGTGGCAGAGTGCCGGGCACTCGCCGTCACCGGCAGGAGGGGACCATGAAGCAGCTCACCGGTCTCGACGCCTCGTTCCTCTACATGGAGACCGGCCTCGCAGTTCGGCCACGTGTCGAGCCTGTCGATCTACGCGCGAGCCCGAGGACGATCCCGACTACGACCCGTTCACCGCCTGGCGGGACCAGATCGAACGCCGCCTCCACCTGCTCGAGCCGCTGCGCCGCCGGCTGCGCGAGGTGCCGTTCGGCCTCGACCACCCGTTCTGGATCGACGACCCCGACTTCGACCTCGACTTCCACGTCCGCCACACCGCGGTGCCCGCCGCCCGGCAGCGACGAGCAGCTCGCCGAGCTCGTCGCCCGCATCATCGGCCGCCCGCTCGACCGGAGCCGGCCGCTCTGGGAGACCTACGTCATCGAGGGTCTGCCCGACGACCGCTTCGCGCATCCTCACCAAGGTCCACCACGCCACGATCGACGGCGCCGTCCGGCGCCGAGCTGCTGACGCTGATGCTCGACGGCGACCCCGAGGGCGACGCGATCGCCGCCCGCCCGAGGACGAGTGGCAGCCGCGAGCGCGTGCCGAGCGACGGCGAGGTGCTCGCCCGCGCGGCGACGAGCCTCGTGCGCAAGCCGGGCCGGGCGCGTGCTGCTCGGCGCCCGCACCGCTCGCGAGCTCGGCAAGGCGACCCGCAACCCGGTGCTGGTCGCGGCCGCCAACCAGGTCCGCGACGGCCTGCGCGGCCCGCTCGGCGCCGTGCTCAACGTCGGCCGCGAGCGCGTCCCCGAGGGCGAGGTCAGTCGGGCCGCTGCCGTCGACCGCGCCCCGGACGCCGTTCAACGCCGCCATCACCCCGCACCGCCGCTTCGCCTTCCGGTCGACGTCGCCTCGACGCGGTCAAGGCGGTGAAGAACGCGCTCGGCGCCACGGTCAACGACGTCGTGATGGCGGTGTGCGCCGGCGGTCTGCGGACCTGGCTCGAGCGACCACGACGCGCTGCCCGAGCGGCCGCTCGTGGCCATGGTCCCGGTGTCGATCCGCACCGGCGAGGAGACCGAGAAGTGGACGAACCGGGTCTCGGCGATCTTCGCCTCGCTGCCGACCGACGAGCCCGACCCGGTCGCTCGCGTCGCGCGCGTGCACGAGGCGATGGTCGACGCCAAGGAGCTCTTCGACGCCGTGCCGGCCGACGCGCTCACCGACTTCGCCCAGTTCCCGCCGCCGGCGGTGTTCGCCCGGGCCATGCGCACCGCGACCCGGCTCACCGCGAGCCGCTTCTGCCGCCGGTCAACCTCGCGATCTCGAACGTGCCCGGGCCGCGGCAGCCGCTCTACGCCGCCGGCGCCAAGCTGCTGCACTACTACCCGGTGTCGACGATCGTCGACGGCCAGGGCCTCAACATCACGGTGCAGAGCTACCTCGACACGCTCGACTTCGGGCTCGTCGCCTGCCGCGAGCTCGTGCCCGACCTCTGGGACCTGCTCGACGCCATCGTCGACGACCTCGTCGCGCTGGGGAAGGCGACCGGCGTGGATCTCTCCTGAGCGCTGAACCGATCCCGCCGCTCGTACGTAGCTCACCTGTGGCTCTCGTCAGGTGATCGAGACGTCCCAGCGAACCCGGTAGGTGGCGCCGTCGCCCGAATAGTCGACGTCGAT
This sequence comes from uncultured Actinomycetes bacterium, assembly GCA_963761485.1. Lineage (GTDB taxonomy): Bacteria > Actinomycetota > Thermoleophilia > Gaiellales > Gaiellaceae > GMQP-bins7. Next base: position 651,182 of record CAVXGP010000005.1, read on the forward strand.
GGGACCGGCGCGGAGGGCCCGCCCGACGAGGGTGGGAGGTAGCCCAGAGCCGAGGCGGGCGTCGACGGCGTCGGCGAGCGCGCCCTCGGCGGCGACGAAGAAGAGGACCTTGAAGCCGATGGTGTCGTCGGGATCGCCGAAGGACCGGAACCAGATGCCGACGGACCGCCAGAACGACGGCGATGCTGCGGCCTCGACCCTCCGGGCCGCCTCGGCCAGGCGATCGGCGGCAGTGGTCGGGCTGAGGAGGTCGGCGAGCGAGAGCGTCTCGATCTGGGCCCGCAGCTGGGCGTCGAGCTCGTTGCGGACATCGTTCATGATCCCGTCGATGGCGCTCCACGGGCTGGCGTCACTCTCCATGGCCACCGTCACCGCGCCGACGATCTCCGGTCGCTGGCCGGCAAGCACCTCTTCGAAGCTGACGAGGTTCACGTTCGGGAACTGCGTCGCGGCCATGGCGTCGGGGATGGCGGCCGACTCACCGTCGTACACGTCCTGGGCGATCTCCTGGAGGTTGCCGAGGTACCGCGTCTCGGTCGAGCCGGCGACCGACGGCGTCACCCGGAACTGGATCACGGCGACGTACGGTTCGTCGCCGTTGGAGTACCAGGCCTCCTCCTGGGCGTCGATGGCCGTGAGGGTGTTGCCGTCGACGGTGACGTGGCAGGCCACGAGGAGGAGTCCGGCCCCGACGAGGGCGGCGAGCGGTGCGGCTTTGCGTGTGGACATCGGACTTCGGCCCCCCTGTGGCGCTCGGTGGAGGACCTTGCGCGCACCGCGCCCGGGATTTGAAGCGCGGCGGCGGCAATTGCCCGAAGGCTTGTACGCGGGTCCCGCCGGCGGGGCAACGCCGGCGGCGTCAGGAGCTGCCCGACGGGCGCTTGATGATCGAGATCCGGCCGCTCGGTTCGAGGATGGCGAGGTGGACCTGGTCGAGGTCGGCGACGCCGGCCTGCCGGATGGCCTCCTCGAGCTCGGCGAGCGGCATGTGCTCGAGGTCCATGGCGGCGTCGATCGTCGTGCCCTCGCGGGCGAGGACGATGGGCACGCCGTCGATGATCCGGCGCGCCTTGTCCGACCGCCACGACAGCCAGGTGAGCACGCTGACCCAGAAACCGAAGGTCGAGACGGCGATCACCGCGCCCGTGAGGGAGAAGTCCTCCTGCGTCACGCCCTGCTGCACGATGTCGCCGAGCGTCACGAGCAGCAGCAGCTCGAACGGGGCCAGGTCGGCGAGGGCCCGCTTCTTCAGGCCGCGGGTGAGCAGGAACAGGAAGGCGAAGATGACCGTGGCCCGGATGACGATCTCCACTACGGGCGCACCGTCGTCGTGAAGGCGACCGCGGCGAGGACCTCGCCGCTGTCGTCGCGCAGTTCGACGGCGCCGTCCTGGCTCTCCTGCCGCGCAGGCTCCAGGCGCGCGTCGTAGAAGAAGTTGAAGACGGACCCGTCCGGCGGATCGAACTCCCACTCGACCCACTCGTGGTCACCCGTCTCGGCCGACGGACCGGGGTACATGCCGTTCTCGTCCCAGATCTCGATCCACGGCCGGCTGACGGCGATGGTGATGGGCCCGTCGAACCCGTCGGCGGACTCGACCCGGACGCGGAACGGCGAGGCGAGGGCGGGCCGGATGGTCGACGTGTACTCGACGATGAGCGTGACGCCGTCGCCGGCCGCCCGCACCTCGTCGGTGTCGGGCCCGTAGGCGTCGAACAGGTCGAGTCCGTCGACGACCGCGAGGGCGAGCACCGCGGCCACGAGCCCGAACGTGAGCCGGTGCAGCCAGCGGCGCCGGCGCATCGCTGCCGCGTTCCCGGCATCGTCGAAGTGTCTCAGCCCCTCGACGGTGCTCGGCACGTGCCTGACGGTAGGACCCGCTGCTCGGCGTGCCGCGGATGCGACACCGAGGGATTAGGTGGGTGCGAGCAGCGAACGATCGAGGCCGGCGACCGTGCCGATGCCGACGAGCGCCATCGTTCGCCGCATGTCGCTGTGCAGGAGCCGGAGGACGTGGTCGACGCCCCGTTCGCCGCCAGCCGCCAGTCCGTAGAGGTAGGCCCGACCCGCCATGCAGGCGGTGGCGCCGAGGGCGACGGCCTTGACGATGTCGCCACCGCGCCGCACGCCGCCGTCGCAGATGATCTCGAGCCGGTCACCGACGGCGTCGGCCACCGGAGCCACGAGGTCGAGGATCGCCGGCGCGCCGTCGAGCTGGCGCCCGCCGTGGTTGGACAGCGCGATCGCCTCGACGCCGGCATCGGCGGCCAGGTGGGCGTCGGCGACCGACTGGATCCCCTTGAGGACGATGGGCCCGTCCCAGATCGAACGCAGCCAGTCGACGTCGTGCCACGACAGGCTCGAGTCGAACTGTCGGGCGACGTGATCGGCCAAGGAGACCGCGGTGCTGCCGTCCTCGACACCGCGCCCGACGACGTTGGCGAACCGGATCGGGTCGCTGCGGACGAACGCCCACGTCCACGCCGGGTGGAGGGCACCGTCGAGGATCGTGCCCAGACCGAGCTTCGGCGGAAGCGTGAACCCGTTGCGCACGTCGCGGTCGCGCCGCCCGAGCACCGCGGTGTCGACGGTCAGCACCAGCGCCTCGTAGCCGGCGGTCTGGGCCCGCTCGATCATGTCCTTCACGAGCCCCCGGTCGCGCCACACGTACACCTGGAACCACTTCGCGCCGCCGTTGACGGCAGCGACCTCTTCGATGGACCGGGTGCTCATCGTCGACAGCGTGTACGGCAGTCGGGCGCGGTCGGCGGCCCGGGCCACCGCGAGCTCGCCCTCGGGATCGGCGATGCGGGTGAACCCCGTCGGGGCGAGCACGAGCGGGTAGGGAAGCGTGCGACCGAGCAGGGTCGTCGAGGTGTCGATCGTGCCGACGTCGCGCAGGACCCGCGGGACGAAGGTCCGCGCCGCGAACGCGTCGACGTTGGCGGCGAGGCTGCGCTCGTCCTCGGCGCCGCCGTCGATGTAGTCGAACACCCCGCCGGGGAGTCGACGGCGGGCGATGTGGCGGAGGTCGGCCACGCACGCGGCCCGGCGCAGCCGGCGCTCGACCGGGTCGAGCTCGATCGGCTCGAAGCGAAGGACCGATCGGAGCGTGTCGAGGATGGCCATCGGGTGCCAAGCCTCGCGCCCCGGAAGCGGCTCGTCCCGTCGCCGTAGCCTCGCCGAGTGACGCGATTGACGCCGAAGCAGGAAGAGCTGTGCTCCCAGACGCAGTGGGACTTCTCGGATCTCCGGGCGCTGTTCGTCAACTGCACGCTGAAGCGCTCGCCCGAGGTGTCCCACACCCAGGGCCTCGCCGACATCGCCATGGAGATCATGCGGCGCCAGGGCGTGACCGTGGAGACGGTCCGGGCCGTCGACCACGACATCGCCGCCGGTGTGTGGCCGGACATGACCGAGCACGGGTGGGAGCGCGACGAGTGGCCGTCGTTGTTCGAGAAGGTGCTGGCGAGCCAGATCCTCGTGATCTGCACGCCGATCTGGCTCGGTGAGAAGTCCTCGGTGTGCACGCAGGTGATCGAGCGGCTGTACGGCAACTCGCACTTGCTCAACGACGCCGGTCAGTACGCCTACTACGGCCGCGTCGGCGGGTGCCTCGTCACCGGCAACGAGGACGGCATCAAGCACTGCAGCATGAACATCCTCTATTCGCTGCAGCACCTCGGGTACGTCATCCCGCCGCAGGCCGACGCCGGGTGGATCGGCGAAGCCGGTCCGGGCCCCTCGTACCTCGACCCAGGGTCGGGCGGGCCGGAGAACGACTTCACGAACCGGAACACGACGTTCATGACCTGGAACCTGCTCCACCTGGCCCGGATGCTCGTCGACGCCGGCGGCATCCCCGTCCACGGCAACCAGCGCTCGGAGTGGGACGCCGGCTGCCGCTTCGACTTCCCCAACCCCGACTACCGCTGAAGAACCGCTACTCGACGGTGACGCGGATGGTGTGGTGGCCGCTGGCGCCGTTGGGGGCGGGTGCGGTGCGGCGGTCGGTCTGGACCTCGCCGGTGCCGTCGGTCGCCCGCACCTCGATCGTGTGCTCGCCCGCCGATGCCTCCCAGGCCATGGCCCACTGCACCCACGAGAAGCTCGACAGTGCGCCCGACAGCTCCACCGGCTGCCACGAGCCTTCGTCGACCCGGATCTCGACGCGTTCGATCTCTCGCGTCGGCGCCCACGCCACCCCGGCGACGGCGACTCGCCCGGCGGCGACCGTCGAGCGGTTGCGGGGCACGTCGATGCGCGACTGCGTCTTGATCGGGCCCTCCTTCGACCAGCCCCGCGGGATCCAGTACCCGTCGAACCCGTCGAGCGTCGTCAGCTCGATCTCGGTCAACCACTTCGTCGCCGACACGTAGCCGTACAGGCCCGGCACCACGAGGCGGGCCGGGAACCCGTGGGCGACGGGGAGTGGCTCCCCGTTCATCGTCACCGCGACGATCGCCGGCCGTCCGTCGTCGAGCGTCGCCGTCGGGAACCCGCCGGTCCATCCGTCGACCGAACGTCCCACGATCTGGTCGGCGGCCGGATCGGGGCTGGCGAGGTCGAGCACGTCGCGCAGCAGCACGCCGGACCACACCGCGTTGCCGACGAGGTCGCCACCGACCTCGTTCGAGACGCACGACAAGGTGATGAAGTCCTCGTGCCGCGGCATGGCGAGCAGGTCGTCGAAGGACAGCTCCACCTCGCGATCGACCATCCCGGTGATGCGGAGCGACCATCCCGCCGGGTCGACCTGCGGGACGAAGAGCGCGGTGTCGATCCGGTAGAAGTCGTCGTTCGGTGTGATCAGCGGCGCGATGCCGGGGATGGCACCGTCGAAGGAAGCGACACCGGCGGGCACCGTCGGCGGTGAGGTGCCCCCGAGGCGGGACCGCAGCGCCGAGCGGGCCTCGGCGACGTTGCGGGACCGACGGAGCCGCCCCCGAGCGCGCTGCCCGTGACGGCCCAGACCGCCGCCGCCCCGCCGGCGACGAGGAACCACCGGCGCCCGCCGGGGGTCTCCGCCTCGAGTCGTTCGGGCTCCACGTCGGGGCCGTCGAGGAGCCCGGCGACGGCCGGGGGTCGCAGCAGCAGGTGCAGGGTCAGGACGGCGGCTCCGACCGAGAGGATCGCGGTGAACCAGGACCACCCCACCGGCGCTTCCCGGGACGCAGCGAGGGCGCCGACCACACCGAAGGCCCCGTAGCCGGCGACGGCGAGGGCGAAGTGCCGGCGGGCGACCAGCCCGAGCACGCCGCCGAGCACGAGGGCGACGACGACGATGCCACTGATCAGGACCGTCTTCTGGCTGGCTCCGAAGGTGTCGATCGACCAGCGGACGATGCCGCCCGGCGCGTCGTCGACGAGCACGTCGGCGATGGCGACGACGAGCGAGGGCGCATCGGCGAACAGCCCGGACACCAGCTCGGCGGTGCCGAGCGCGGCACCGGCGGCGAGCACGCCCGCCGTTCCTCCGCGCAGCGGACCGGCGGTCACGCCCGGAAGGTAGGGCGCCGTGCCCCCCGGCGTCCGGTCGCGGAGGGCAGCCCCTACCGAAAGCGCTTAGCGCCGAGCGGCCTTGGTGCGCCTTGTCGCACCACGTTTCGCGGCACCCCGCTTCGTCGGACCCCGCCGGGCAGCCTTGGCGCGGGCCGTCGCGCCACGCTTCGCGGTCGCTCGACGCTTGGCGGCGGTCCGCTTGCGGGTCTGGGCCGCCTTGCGGGCGGCGGTTCGCCGCTTCGGGTCACTGGTGAGCACGCGCTCTCGGATGTCCTCGGCCGCGGCCGTCAGGTCATCGACGGCTTGCCGAGCGCGCTTCTCTCCCTTTGCACCCGACCGGCGCTTGTTGCCCTCGAGCTTGCCGATCTGCTTGGCGAGCTTCTTGCGGACCCCCTTCGCGCGCAGCACGCTGGTGAGGTCGCTTTTTCCGTTCCGAGCCATGCCAGGCCCTACCCCCGACCTCGAGGTCCGATCCTCGAAGGGTCGCGGAGCGGAACTACCGAAGGCGTCGGACGGCGTCGCCCTGCTTGATGGCGCCTTCCTCGACGACTCGCGCGTTGATCCCGCGCAGGTTGAGGGCACGACCGGGCGGCGTGTTCACGAGGCGAGACGCATCGCGGCCGAAGCGCTGGAGGAACTTCGCGCAGCCCGTGTGGGGCTCTTCGGACACCTGGACGACGGCAGCACCGATGCGCAGGCGCGTGCCGGGCGGCAGGTTGTCGGCCGAGAGGTCGATGTCGACGTAGAGCTGGTCGCCGGCTTCGGGCCAGCGAGACCGGTCACCGGCGAACAAGGCGATCGCCCGGGCGCTCATGATCGTGAGCTGACGGTTGACCTCCGCCGAGCCGTCGTCGGTGTGGCGACTGCCTCGTGGCAGCCAGTTGTCGCCGACGAGGCCCTCGGCGTGGGAGAGCTCGGCGGCCTCGACCACCTCCCGCTGCTCGGACTCGGGGCGCCGCACGATCAGCTCGAGGACGCCCTCGTCGGCCGGCGCACTGCGGATGTCGTCGAGCCCGGCCTCGAGCTCCTCGGCTGTGCGGTGGTGCATCGGGACATGGTCGCGGATGCGCCCGCACGCGGCGCGCTGGTTTGTGCGGCCGCTGACGTCCGTGTGACCTTCGGGTACGGTCGGCCCGTGCCCGAGCACGACGTCGTGATCCGGGGCGGGACCGTCGTCGACGGGACCGGCGCCGAGCCCAGAACCGCCGATGTCGCAGTGTCCGACGGTGTCATCACCGCCGTCGGCCGCGTCGACGGGACAGCGGCGAGGACGGTGGACGCCGACGGTCTGCTCGTCACGCCCGGCTTCGTCGACATCCACTGCCACTACGACGGCCAGGCGACCTGGGACGATCGTCTCGTCCCTTCGACCTGGCACGGCGTGACGACGATCGTGTCGGGCAACTGCGGTGTCGGGTTCGCGCCGGTGCGGCCGGCCGATCACAACCGGCTCATCGAGCTGATGGAGGGGGTCGAGGACATCCCCGGCACGGCGCTCCACGAGGGACTGTCGTGGACGTGGCAGTCCTTCCCCGAGTTCCTCGACGCCATCGAACCGCGCGCCTTCGACGCCGACATCGCCATGCAGGTCCCGCACGCCGCCGTCCGGCTGCACGTGATGGGGGAGCGCGGCGCCGCGGGTGAGCCGGCGACTGCCGACGACATCGTCGCCATGGGCGTGCTCGCCCGTGCCGGTGTCGAGGCCGGCGGGCTCGGCTTCACGACATCGCGCACCCGCAACCACCGGACGAGCCGGGGCGAGTACACGCCGACCCTCCGGGCCGAAGCGGCCGAGCTGATCGGCATCGCCGCCGCCATGGGCGAGTCGGGCCGGGGTGTGCTCCAGGTCGTCTCCGACTTCGTCGACCCCGAGACGGAGTTCGCCATGTTGCGCCGCATGGTCGAACAGTCGGGCCGGCCGCTCTCGTTCTCACTGGTGCAGTCGCCCTTGCGAGCCGGCGGCAACGGCGGCTGGCGGCAGCTGCTCGACCTCCTCGAGCGCGCTCGGGCCGACGGCCTCGCCATCACCGCCCAGGTCGCCGCCCGCGGCATCGGCATCCTGCTCGGGCTCCAATGCACGCTCCACCCGTTCCGGGGAAACGCCGTCTTCGCCGAGATCGCCGGCCGCTCGCCCGCCGACCAGGCCCGAGCCATGGCCGACCCAGCCTTCCGGGAGCGCGTGCTCGAGGCGGATCGCGGGCCCGACGCCACCGGCGGCTTCAACCGGTTCCTGGCCTGGGAGCGCGTGTTCGAGCTGGGCGACCCGCCCGACTACGAGCCGCCGCCGGCGTCCAGCCTCGCGGCTCGCGCCGGCGCCGATGGCGTCGAGCCGGCGGCGCTCGCCTATGACGTCCTCGCCGCCGGCAGTGGCGAGGGCCTGCTGTACTCGCCGATCTTCAACTACGCCGACGGCGACCTCGGAGCTGTCCGCGAGATGCTCACCCACCCGTACTCGGTCGTCGGTCTGGCCGATGGCGGCGCCCACGTCGGCACCATCTGCGACGCCAGCTTCCCGACCACGCTCCTCGCCCATTGGGGGCGCGATCGCGCCGAAGGGCAGCTGCCGCTCCCGTTCCTCGTTCAGCGGCAGACTCGTGACACGGCACACACGGTCGGGCTGGACGACCGCGGCGTCCTCGCCCCTGGCTATCGGGCCGACGTCAACCTCATCGACCTCGACCGGCTCGCGGCGCGGCGGCCCGTCGCCCGGCGCGACCTCCCCGCTGGGGGGACGCGGTTCGTGCAGGCGGCCGACGGCTACGTCGCGACCGTCGTGGCCGGCGAGGTGACCTACGAGAACGGCGAGGCCACCGGCGCACTCCCCGGACGTCTCGTCCGCGGCGCCCAGGCCGCGCCGAACGGAGCGATCCGATGACCGAGACCGCGACACGGCCCGGATCGATCGGGCCCCTCGAGGAAGGCTGCGCGTGGCGAGCCGGCGACGTCGGCGACGACTACGTGTGGCGGCTCGACGACGGCGACATCGCGGAGCTCGACGCCGCGCTCGTCCACGCCGAGAGCCACGCCGAGCACACCCTCGACATCACCGCGGAGTCGTTCCCGCTGCCGACGCTCGGCCCGCGCCTCGCCGCCCTCGCCGAGGAGCTCATCGGCGGGCGTGGGGTCGCCCTGATCCGTGGCCTGCCGGTCGAGCGGTACGGGCGCGACCGCGCCTCGGCCATCTACTGGGGCGTCGGCACGCACCTGGGCCGGCCGTGGCCCCAGAACCACAAGGGCCACCTGCTCGGCGACGTGACCGACCAGGGCCGGGCGCCCGACGACCCCCGGAGTCGCGGCAACGAGATCGGTGGCATCGCCTTCCCGTTCCACAGCGACGGCTCCGACCTCGTCGGTCTCTTCTGCCTCGATCCTGGCGCCGCGGGCGGTGCGAGCCTCGTCGCCAACGCCGTCACCATCCACAACGAGCTCGTCGCCGACGCGCCGGACCTGGCCGAGGCGCTGTACGACGAGTTCGCCTACGACTTCCGGGGCGAGCAGGACGAGGGGTCGCGGCCCTGGTACCTGCTGCCGGTCTTCAGCCGCTGGGGCGACCGGCTGTTCGTCCGATACATCCGGCCGTACATCCTCGCCGCCGCCCGCCACGCCGATGCGCCTCGACCGTCCGCCCTCGCGGCCGAGGCCATGGACCGCGTCGATGCGCTCTGCGCCGACCCCGACCACCACCTTTCGATGCTGCTCGAGCCGGGTGACATGCAGTTCGTGAACAACTACCACGTGCTCCACGGCCGGAAGGCGTACGAGGACGACCGCGAGCACGGTCGCGTGCGTCACCTGAAGCGCCTGTGGCTGGAGACGTCGGTCCTCGCCGACGACGACAAGCCGCCGCCCTTCCGCATGAGCCGGACGACGACGGGTTGGTGGAAGGCGGCCGAGGCCGGCCGCCGATGCTCGAGGTCGAACCGCTCACCGCAACGATCGGCGCCGAGATCGGCGGCGTCGATCTCGCCGACGACCTGGACGACGACGTCATCGACGAGATCCGCGCAGGCGCTGCTCGAGTGGAAGGTGGTCTTCTTCCGCGACCAGCACCGGCTCGACCGCACGAGCCACGTCGCCTTCGGCCGCCGCTTCGGCGAGCTCGAGATCCACCCGATCACGCCGAAGGACCAGGAGCAGCCCGAGGTCTTCGTCATCCCCGCCGGCGGCAAGTTCCGGGCGCCCGACAACTGGCACTCCGACGTCACGTGGCGGCCGGAGCCGTCGCTGGGGTCGATCCTGCGCGCCGTCGAGCTGCCCGCCGCTCGGCGGCGACACGCTGTGGGCCGACATGGCCAAGGCCTACGACCTGCTCGACGACGAGACGAAGGAGCGCATCGACGGCCGGAAGGCGACGCACGACTACGCGTCGGCGTTCGGCCGCGGGCAGCCGCCCGAGGTGCAGGAGAAGATGCGGGCCGAGCACCCGACCGTCGAGCACCCGATCGTCCGCACCCACCCCGAGACCGGGCGCAAGACGCTGTACGTGAACGTCGGCGTTCACCCGGTCGATCGTCGGCATGGACGACGACGAGGGCCGATCCGCTGCTCGACCGCCTCTACCGGCAGTCGACGATCGTCGACGTGCAGTGCCGGTTCCGCTGGCGGCCCGGGTCGGTCGCGTTCTGGGACAACCGCGCCACCCAGCACGTCGTCTCGAACGACTTCCTGCCGGCCAAGCGGGTGATGGAGCGGGTGACGATCGCCGGCGACAAGCCGTACTGAGTCCGCGTCGAAGGGCGAAGCCCTACCTCAGTCCGCGGCTTCGGTGAAGATCGTCGAGAGCTCGGCGGGGGCGACGGCTTCGAGCTGCTCGTAGCGACACTCCTCCGGCTGCTTGTCGGGCCGCCAGCGCAGGAACCGGGCGACGCGCCGGAACCGTCCCGACTGGAGCTGGTCGTACTCCACCTCGACCACCCGCTCGATGCGCAGGGGCTCCCACGAGAGGTCCTTCTTCGCGTTCCAGCGCGACATCCCGCCGGGCATGCGGCCCTGGTCGTGGGCCTCGGCGGCGAGCGCCGCCCACTCCCGCCACGGGTGGTCGTCGAGGGCGCCCTCGCGCAGCGGGGCCAGCTCCTCGACCAGCTCGCGCCGCGGAACTTCGCGGTGAACGAGGCGCAGACCCCGACGTGGTGCAGCGTCCCGGCGTCGTCGTGGAGGCCGAGCAGGAGCGAGCCGACGCCCTCGCCGTCCTTGTGCAGCCGGAACCCGGCGACGACGCAGTCGGCGGTGCGGTGGTGCTTGACCTTCCAGAGCACGCGCTGGTCACTGCAGTAGGGGAGGGTCGGGTCCTTGGCGATGACGCCGTCGAGGCCGGCTCCTTCGAACCGCTCGAACCAGTCGGCGGCGACGGCGCGGTCGGTCGTGATCGGTGTGAGATGGACGGGCGGCTCGACGCCCGCCATCGCCTCCTCGAGGAGCCGCCGTCGCTCCGAGAGGGTCTCCTCGAGCAGCGAGCGGTCGCCGAGCGCGAGGAGGTCGAAGGCGATGAAGGACGACGGCGTCTCACCCGCCAGCTTGCGCACCCTGCGACTCCGCCGGGTGCAGCCGGAGCTGGAGGGCGTCGAAGTCGAGGCCGTCGCCGGTGACGACGACGAGCTCGCCGTCGACGACGCACCGGTCGGGCAACGAGGCGCGGAGCGGGTCGAGGATCTCGGGGAAGTAGCGCGTCAGCGGGCGGTCGTTGCGGCTGCCCAGCTCGATCTGGTCGCCGTCGCGGAAGACGATGCACCGGAAGCCGTCCCACTTCGGCTCGAAGACGTGCCCGGCGGGTCCGGAACGGCGTCGAGCGCCGGCCACCGACTTCGCCAGCATCGGCTGGACCGGCGGCATGACCGGGAGGAGAACGCCATCGCGGCGAGCGTAACGACGTGACCTCCGTGGGGAGTCCAAGCGCGCCCGAACTACCGTCGACGACCTGATGGAGCACCCCCTCCGCGAACGCATCGCCCAGCTCGAAGAGCGCCGCCGCGAGGCCCTCCAGCCCGGCTCGCGAGGCGTCGATCCAGCGCCAGCACGACCGGGGCAAGATGCTCGCCCGGGAGCGCATCGAGTACCTCCTCGACGACGGCTCGTTCCACGAGCTCGACATGCTCGCCCGCCACCGCAACCCGGCGATCCCCGAGCGGCCGCTCACCGACGGCGTCATCACCGGCTGGGGCACCGATCGACGGCCGCAAGGTCTTCGTCTTCAGCCAGGACTTCACGCTCTTCGGCGGCGCCCTCGGCGAGGTGTTCGCCGAGAAGATCCACAAGGTCATGGACCTCGCCCTCAAGGTCGGCGCGCCGCTCATCGGCCTCAACGACGGCGCCGGCGCCCGCATCCAGGAGGGCGTCACCAGCCTCGACAGCTACGGCGGGATCTTCCACCGCAACGTCCTGGCGTCCGGCGTCATCCCGCAGATCAGCGTGATCATGGGCCCGTGCGCCGGCGGCGCCGTCTACAGCCCGGCCATGACCGACTTCGTGTTCATGGTCGAGGACACGTCGTACATGTTCATCACCGGTCCCGACGTCGTGAAGACCGTCACCGGCGAGGACGTCACCCAGCAGGAGCTCGGCGGCGCCCTCACCCACGCCACGAAGTCGGGCGTGTGCCAGTTCACCGTCCCCGACGACAAGGCCTGCCTCGACGACGTGCGCTACCTGCTGGCTTCCTGCCGTCGAACAACCTCGAGGAGCCGCCGGCGTTCGTCATCCGGCGACGACCCCGACCGGCGCTGCGAGGAGCTGTACGACCTCATCCCGTCGTCGCCGAACATGCCGTACGACATGAAGGCGGTCATCGCCGTCGGTCGTCGACGACGGCGACCTCTTCGAGTACGCCCCGCGCTGGGCGCCCAACATCGTCTGCGGCTTCGCCCGCCTCGACGGCAAGCCCGTCGGCATCGTCGGCAACCAGCCGATGCACCTCGCCGGCGTGCTCGACATCGAGAGCTCGGAGAAGGCGGCCCGGTTCGTGCGCACCTGCGACGCGTTCAACGTCCCGCTGCTCACGTTCGTCGACGTGCCCGGCTTCCTGCCCGGCACCGACCAGGAGTACGGCGGCATCATCCGCCACGGCGCCAAGCTGCTCTACGCCTACTGCGAGGCGACGGTGCCCCGCATCCAGATCGTCACGCGCAAGGCCTACGGCGGCGCCTACGTCGTGATGAACTCCAAGTCGATCGGCGCCGACCTCGCCTTCGCCTGGCCGTCGGCCGAGCTGGCGGTCATGGGTCCGCAGGGCGCGGTCGAGATCGTCTACCGCAAGGAGATCGCGCGCCGCCGCCGACCCGGTCGCCCGCAAGGCCGAGCTGGTCGAGGAGTACACCGAGAAGTTCGCCAACCCGTACATCGCGGCCGAGCGGGGCTACGTCGACGACGTCATCGACCCGGCCGAGACCCGCCGCAAGGTGATCGCCGGCTTCGAGCTGCTGCGCTCCAAGCGCGAGGAGCTCCCGAAGCGCAAGCACGGCAACGTCCCCCTCTGAGTCCCGGATCGGAACCGACGGCGAGGAGGTGGCCGCCATCGTCGCGGCCGTCGAGGTGGCCTGGCCGCGGCCCGTCGTGGCGCGGCCTCGGCGGCGCCGCCGCGGTGGCGCTTCGCCGGACGATGGTGGTCCAAGCCGGTGCCGGTGCGGCGCGAGCGGCCCTGGTAGCGGATCCGGTCGGCGGGCGGGGCGATGAAGTGCGGGCGGTGTCGGCGCGACGGTGATGCTCGGGTCGGCGCAGTGCGCCAAGTGCGGTGCGTCCGTACTCGACGGCGCGCTTGCCGACGAGCGGAGCTCCGACCGATCGCTGCTCGACGGCGGGACGGCGCCTCCGGATCCGCCGGTCGACATCGGCGCCCTCGAGCCGTCGGTCCGGGCGGCGATGGGCACCTCGGCTCCGACCGCACCACCACCACCGCCGCCGCCGTCGCCGTCGCCGACGCCGTCGTCGTGGACCCCGGCGCCCGCGGCTCGCAACGGCCGCTGGTCAAGGTCGAGCGGGCACGCCAGGCGACGCCCGCCGGCCAGGCGGCCAAGGCATCGATCGGCTGCTTCGGGTGCCTCGGCCCGCTGCTCGCCGTCGGCATCGTCGGCGCGGTCCTGGCATCGGTCGGGACGTCCGTCTTCGACGACATCGGCGACACGTTCGACAGTGGCGAGCGCCTCTCGGCTCCCGCGGTCGTGCTCGACCAGGAGATCGAGTTCGAGATCGGCTCCGACGACACGGCCGTGCACCCGATGCTGGCAACCGCTGTCGGGCCCTGCCGTCGTCTCGGTGGAGGCCGTCGGTGACTTCGATCCGACGGTGCGCGTCGTCGAGGTCGACGGGGCCCAGCTGGGCACCGACGACGACGGTGGCGACGACCACGACTCGCTCCTGGAGGTCGTGCTGGTCGAGGGGCGTCGCTACGAGGTCGAGGTCGAGGAGTTCTCCGGCGATGCCGGCGAATACGTGCTCCGCGTGTCGTCGACGGTCGTCGCCGGCGCGCCCGTGACCCGCCCCGGCCAGGTCGACGGCACCGTCGCGCCAGGCGAGACGGCCCGGCACCAGCTCGCCGGTCCGGGGGGCGAGCTGACCGTGCGGGTGCTGGGGCAGGACGGCTTCGACCCGATGCTCACGATCCGCGATGCCTCGGGCGCGGTGCTCGGCGAGAACGACGACGCCGACGGGCGCGACTCGCGCCTCACCCTCGCGGTGCCGCTCGACACCGCCATCACGATCGAGGTCTCCGGCTTCAGCGGCGCCGGCGGTGCCTACACCGTCGTGGTGGAGTAGTCGGGGTACCGTCCGGCCATGGCCGAACCACCGCCGGGAGCCCCTCCGCCCGCCGAGGGCCCGAGCGGCTACCCGCCCCCGCCGCCGCCCGGCTACCTGCCGCCGCCGCCCGTGGGCGCCTACCAACAGCAGGGCTACGGCTACGTCGCCGGGGTCCGGCCCGAGCTCGCCGGCTTCTGGATCCGGTTCGGCGGCTACCTCATCGACGGCGTCCTGCTCAGCTTCGCGTCGCAGATCCTCGTCAGCATCGGGTTCGCAGCGTCGACCGGACTGGGCGTGGTCATGTGGGTGGTGAGCTTCGCCGGACAGGTCACCTACTTCGCCGTCCTCGAGGGTGGACCGACCGGCCAGACGCTCGGCAAGAAGATCTGCGGCATCGCGGTCGTCGACCAGGTCTCGCTCACGCCCGGCATCGGCACGGCGCGCGGTGTCGGTCGCTACTTCGCCCGCATCCTGTCGGGCCTCGTTTCGGCCTCGGGTACTTCTGGATGATCTGGGATCCACGGAACCAGTGCTGGCACGACAAGCTCGCCCACACCTGCGTGGTGCGCGTCTCTCGATGACCGAGGTCTCGACCGTCGCCGACGACGAGGTCGTCATCCACGACGGGCCTGTCGGCGCGCGTCGTACGACGGACTCGCCCCGGCGACCGAGCACGACCTCGACGGCGTCGATGGTGCGCACCCTCGACCGTCCGGGCGGCGAGCTGCTCTGCCGGTTCGCGACCGTCAACGACGTGCACTTCGGCGAGACCGAGTGCGGCGTCATGGACGGTTTCGAGGACGGACCGATCCTCCGCGCCGCCGAGGGCGAACCGCCGTACCCCGAGGTCATGAACGCCGCCGCCGTCGCCGAGATCACCGCCATCGACCCTGCGGTCGTCGTGGCCAAGGGCGACCTCACGGACCGGGGCACCGCCGAGGAGTACGAGCGCTTCGTCGCCGTGTACGGCGGCGCGTTCGGCGACCGGCTCGTGCCACGTACGCGGCAACCACGACGCCATGGCCGGCATCGATCAGGGGATCGAGGGCATCCCGCTCGTCCTCGATCTGCCGGGCGTGCGCCTCGCGGTCCTCGACACCGTCATCCCCGGCAGCGACAGCGGCCGGATCACCGCCGATCAGCTCGAGTGGCTCGACGACGCACGCCGCGGCCGCCGAGCGCGACGGCGTCCCGCTGCTCGCCTTCGGCCACCACCACTGCTGGGACCCCGGCGCGAGCGTGCGCCCCGTCGACTACTTCGGCATCAACCCCGACGACTCCGAGGCGTTGCTCGGCGGTCGTCGCCCGCCGGCGCGCCGATCAAGGGCTGGTTCGCCGGGCACACGCATCGCAACCGCGTGCGGCGCTTCCCGAACCTGACCGGCGACGTTCCGTTCGTCGAGGTCGCGTGCGTCAAGGACTACCCCGGCTCGTGGGCCGAGTACCGGGTGTACGAGGGCGGGATCCTCCAGGTGCACCGGCGGCTGTCGTCGCCGGCGGCGCTGGCGTGGTCGGAGTCGTGCCGTGCGCTCTACGGCGGTGCGTACCCGGCCTACGCCCTCGGCGCGCTCGACGACCGGTGCTTCGCCCTGGCGGCCTGACGGCCTGACCTACGCTCCGCCGCCATGATGAACCTGCGACGCGCGACGGCGGGCGGAGCCTCCGTCCTCGCTCTCCTGTTGGCTAGTGCTGCGATGCGGCGGCGACGACGACAGCGTGTTCAACGCCGAGGTCGGCGAGTGCATCGAGGAGCCCGAGACGGCGGGCAACATCGAGAACTTCGAGGAGGTCGACTGCGACGAAGACCACGACGGCGAGATCTTCTTCCTGTTCGAGCACGACGGCGACGACGACGACTTCCCCGGATCGGACGAGCTCCAGGAGGAGGCCGGCGAGGAGTGCGAAGGCGACGCCTTCGAGGACTACACCGGGACCGAGTACACCGAGTCGCTGATCGTCGTCGCCCAGGTCAACCCGAGCGAGGAGAGCTGGGGCGAGGGCGACCGCGAGACGATCTGCATCGCCACGACCGGCGAGGAGGTCGACGAGTCCTTCGAGGGCAACGGCGAGGACTACCTGATCCAGGAGCCGGGTGAAGGCGACGAGGAGACCGACGAGACCACCGGCGACGGCGAGGACACCGGCGAGTTCGACGCCCTCATCTCCGAGTGCGAGGGCGGCGACATGGCGGCCTGCGACGAGCTCTACGCCGTGACGCCCGTCGGCTCGGAGGCCGAGGAGATCGGGGCGACGTGCGGCGGCCGCTCGGACGACCCGATCCCCGGCCAGTGCGAGTCCACCTTCGGCTGACCAACCAACTGAACTCGAGTGTCAGGGTCTCGAATTCCGCGACGCTGACACTCGAGTTCGGGGTTTCTCGTCAGACCTCCGACGCGGTGGCGACCTCGATGCGGTCCTGGCGCCACTCCCGGGCGGCGTCGAGGCGCGGCGCCGGCACGGTCGCGCAGCTCGTCGGCGTCGAAGGCGTGCGCCGGGTAGCAGGCGACACCGGCCCACGAGCGTCACGCCGGCATGCTCGGAAGCGATCGTCCGGCGCACTCGCTCGACGGTCCACACGGCGCCGTTCTCGGGCGTGTCCTCGAGCACGAGGCCGAACGTCCCGTCGTCGAGGCGGCAGGTCGTGTCGGCCTCCCGCAGCGTCGACCGCAGCGCCTCGGCGACCGCGGCCGGGGCGAGGGGGACCGGCTCGCCGTGGCGGACGCCGGTCGACACGTCGATGAGCACGACGGCGACCGGCCGGAGGTGCCGGCGGGCGGCGGCGACGCGGGCGTGCACGGTCACCTCGAAGTACGGCTCGCCGAACAGGCCCGGTCTCCGGGTCGGCGAGGGCATCCTCCTCGAGGGCGAGCAGGGTCACCTCGTCCGAGGCCGCCCGGGTCTCCTCCGGCTCCGGCACCTCGGCGAGGGCCTCGGCCAAGGAGGCGGCTCGCGCCTCGGCGTCGGCCTGCCGGCGATCGGCGGCCACCACGGCACGGCGGGCGCCGACGGAGGCGATGGCGGCACCTCCGAGCCCGAGGACGCCGGCGGCGAGACCCAGGACCGGCACGTCGGCGACAGCCGCCGCGGCGCCCGCCGCCAGAGCTCCTGCTCCGAGCGCGAGTCCAGCGCCCTCCCGTCGGTCCATGTCACCCACCTCATCGGCCGGGGCCAGCCCCCTTTCAGCCGTTCCGGGGACTTTTCCTAGCCGTTCGGGGCGCCGGATCTCGCCTCGACGACGAGGTCGGCGATCTCGCTCATGATGCGGCCGAGCTCGAAGTCCTTCGGGGTGTAGACGGCGGCGACCCCGGCGGCGAGGAGGGTGGCCCGGTCGTCCTCGGGGATGATCCCGCCGACGACGACCGGGGCGTCGACCCCCGCGTCGCGGAGGAGCCGCACGATCTCGGGGACGAGCTCGAGGTGGCTGCCGGACAGGATCGAGAGACCGACGACGTCGACGTCCTCGTCGCGGGCGACCGCCGCGATCTGCTCCGGTGTGAGGCGGATGCCCTGGTAGACGACCTCCATGCCGGCGTCGCGGGCGGCGACGGCGATCTGCTCGGCGCCGTTGGAGTGGCCGTCGAGCCCGGGCTTGGCGACGAGCAGCCGGGGCGGGCCACCGGCGATCGCGCCGACCCGCTCGGCGACGGCGCGCAGGTCGGTCGGGCGCGCCCGCCGCGCCGGCGGCGGCCGCCACGCCCGTCGGCGCCCGGTACTCGCCGAAGACCTCGCGGAGGACACCGGCCCACTCGCCGGTCGTGCCGCCGGCGTGGGCGAGCTCGATCGTCGGCGGCAGAGGTTCTCGCTCGGACTCGGCGACCCGCCGCAGCTCGTCGAGGCTGCGCTTCACGGCGTCGTTGTCGCGGTTCGATCGCCACGCCTGGACGTCGGCGATCAGCTGCTCCTGCACGCCGGGGTCGACCTTGAGGATCGACTCGGCGCGCATCGAGACGGGACGGCTCGGTCTCGGTGAAGCGGTTGACGCCGACGACGACGAGCTCGCCGGACTCGATGCGGCGGATGCGCTCGGTGTGGCTGCGCACGAGCCGGCCCTTCAGCTCGTCGATCGCCTCGAACGCGCCGCCGAGCCGAGGACGTCGTCGAGCTCGGCCCACGCCTCCTCGGCGAGCTCGGCGGTCTTCGCCTCGACGACCTTCGAGCCGTCGAGCAGGTCGCCGTACTCGAGCAGATCGGTCTCGTACGCGAGGACCTGCTGGATGCGCAGCGACCACTGCTGGTCCCACGGGCGGGGCAGGCCGAGGGCCTCGTTCCACGCGGGGAGCTGGATCGAGCGAGCCCGCGCCTTCTTCGACAGCGTCACGCCGAGCGCCTCGAGGACGATGCGCTGCACGTTGTTCTCGGGCTGGGCCTCGGTGAGGCCGAGCGAGTTGACCTGCACGCCGTACCGGAACCGCAGTGCCCGCTCGTCGGTGACGCCGTAGCGCTCCCGGCCGATGCGCTCCCACAGGTCGACGAAGGCCCGCATCTTGCAGGTTTCCTCGACGAACCGGATCCCGGCGTTGACGAAGAAGCTGATCGAGGCGAACACCGCCGGGAAGCGGTCGGGCGGCACCTGGCCCGACTCGCGCACTGCGTCGAGCACGCCGATGGCGGTGGCGAGCGAGTACGCGAGCTCCTGCACCGGCGTCGCGCCCGCCTCCTGCAGGTGGTAGCTGCACACGTTCATCGGGTTCCACGTCGGGATCCGCTCGCTGCAGTAGGCGACCATGTCGACGATCAGCCGCCGCGACGGGAGCGGCGGGAAGATGTACGTGCCGCGCGACAGGTACTCCTTGACGATGTCGTTCTGGGTCGTGCCGCGGAGTTGCTCGCTCGCGACGCCCTGACGCTCGGCGTTCGCGACGTACAGGCCGAGCAGCCACGCCGCCGTCGCGTTGATCGTCATCGACGTGTTCATCTCGCCGACCGGGATGCCGTCGAGCAGCTCACCCATGTGCCCGAGGTGGGCGACGGGCACGCCGACCTTGCCGACCTCGCCGTGCGCCTGCGGGTCGTCGGGGTCATAGCCCGTCTGCGTGGGGAGGTCGAAGGCGATCGAGAGCCCGGTCTGCCCCTTGGCGATGTTCGTGCGGTACAGCGCGTTCGACGCCTTCGCCGTCGAGTGGCCGCTGTAGGTCCGCATCAGCCAGGGCTCGTCACGGGCGACCATGCCGACAGTTTCCCCGGCGCGGGCCCGGCTCCCCAACACGAACTCGAGTGTCAGGGACGCGGAAAGCGCGACGCTCACACTCGAGTTCGGTGGGGTTCGCCCAGGGAGCGCCAGAGGTGGACGGTGGCGTAGGACCGCCAGGGTCGCCACCGCTCGGCGTGGGCCGCGAGCGGGCGCGGCTCCGTCGGCAGCCCGAGGCGGGCCGCCGCGTTGCGCAGCCCGACGTCGCCGGCGGGGAACACGTCGGGGTCGGCGAGGGCGCGCATGGCGACGTACGAGGCCGTCCAGCGGCCGATGCCGGGCAGGGCGAGGAGCGCCTCGGTGACGGCTTCGGCCGGCATGGCGCCGTCGAGGTCGATGACGCCGGCGCGGACGGCGCGGGCGACGGTGTGCAGCGTCCGCACCCGTGCGCCGGGCATGCCGATGCCTTCGAGGTCGGCGGCGGCGAGCGTCTCGGGTTCGGGGAACCGCCCACCGCCGCAACGTTCGACGACGCGACCCAGCAACGTCGCGCGCCGCGGCGAGGGTCACCTGCTGACCCACGACGGCGCGCACGGCGACCTCGAACCCGCTCCACGCGCCAGGGACTCGGACGCCAGGGTTCGCGGCGACGAGCGGCGCGAGGTCAGCGTCGGCCCCGAGGCGTGCGCCGATCGCGATCGGATCGGCATCGAGGTCGAGCAGGCGGCGCACCCGCGCTGTCGCGTCGCCACCGTCGATCCCGGCGCCCACCGAGAGGTCGACGCCGACGTCGTCGAAGGCGATGGTGACGCCGTCGCGCTCGTACACAGCGCCGGTGACCGACTCGACGCCCGGCACGGCGCGAAGGGCGAGGAACCGGAGCAGACCCTCAGCGTCGAACGGCGTCCGCGCGCCGAGGCGCATCGATGCGCTCACACCGCCTTGAACGTCTCGGGCAGCGGCAGCGTGAGGGCGCGGGCGAGTCGGGTCTGGTAGTCGTTCGCCGGGATGGCGATGGCGCCGAGCGACGCGAGGTGCGGCGTCACCCACTGGATGTCGAGCAGTCCCTCGGGGTGCAGTCGATCGACGAGGGCGGCCAGCGCCACCTTCGATGCGTCCTGAGCCCGATGGAACATCGACTCGCCGGCGAAGAGCCCCCCGATGGCGACGCCGTACAGCCCGCCCGCCAGCACTCCGGTGTCGACGTCGTAGGCCTCGACGCTGTGGGCCCACCCGAGGCGGTGCAACTCGGTGTACGCCTCGATCACGCCCTCGTGGATCCAGTGGCCGCCGGTTGGTCGAGGCCCGGCGCACGCCTTGATGACGGCGGCGAAGTCGGTGTCGACGGCCACGTCGTAGCGGCGGCACGAGCGGCGCAGCGACCGCGACACGTGCAGCCCGTCGAGCGGCAGGATGCCGCGGGGGTCCGGCGACCACCACGCCAGGACCCGAGCGCGTCCGTCGAGGTGCATGGGGAACAGGCCGCGGCGGTACGCGGCGAGGAGCGTGCCCGGGGCGAGGTCGGCGCCGACGCCGCACACGCCGTCAGGGTCGGCCGACAGCGGATCGGGGAGCGCCCAGATGCTCGGCGGCGGCTCGACCGGTCCCCTGTCCACGCGTCAATCCTGCCGCCGCCGCACGGGCCACTGCCCGGCGAGGGCGTGTCAGTACGTGAAGAAGCCCTGGCCCGACTTCCGGCCGAGCTGGCCGGCGGCGACCATGCGGCGCAGGCTGGGGACGGCCGCGTAGTTCGGGATCGCGGAACTCGGCGTACAGCGCGTCGAGGATGGCGAGGGACGTGTCGAGCCCGACGAGGTCGAGCAACGCCAGGGGACCCATCGGGAAGTTGCAGCCGCCCTTCATGGCGGCGTCGATGTCGTCGGCGGACGCCGTCCCCTGCTCGAGCATCCGAGCGGCGTTGTTCAGGTACGGGAACAGCAGGGCGTTGACGATGAACCCGGCCCGGTCCTTGACCTCGACCGCGGTCTTCCCGCAGGCCGTGGCGAAGGCCTTGGCCGCGGCGATCGTCGCGTCCGACGCGGTGAGCGGGCGGATCACCTCGACGAGGCCCATCATCGGCGCCGGGTTGAAGAAGTGGATGCCACAGACCCGCTCGGGGTCGGCGACCTCGGTGGCGAGCTCGACGACGGGAAGGGTCGAGGTGTTCGTGGCGAGGATGGCGTCGTCGCGGCACACGTCGCTGAGCTCGCGGAACAGGGCCTTCTTCACGGCGAGGTCCTCGACCACCGACTCGATCACCAGGTCGCAGTCGGCGAGGGCGTGGAGGCGGTCGGTCGCCTTGACGCGGGCGAGGACGTCCTTGGCCTCGGCCTCCTCGAGCTTCCCCTTCGCCACCTGCTTGGCGAGGGAAGCCTCGAGCCGGTTCACGGTCTCGTCGGCGGCGGCCTGGCGCCGGGAGCGAAGGACGACGTCGATGCCGGACTTCGCCGCCACCTCCGCGATGCCCGATCCCATGATCCCCGACCCGAGAACGCCCAGACGCGAGATGACCATGCCGCGCAGGTTACCGATCGGTAGGTAGCGCCCCGAAATAGGGTGCCGGGTGATGCCCGGGATCCTGGCCCTCGTCGGTGGCGGCGAGTTCAGCGACGGCTGCAGCTTCGACCGCACCCTGCTGGCCGGCGTCGAAGGCGATGTCGAGGTCCTGGTGGTGCCGACCGCGGCCGCCTTCGAGCATCCCGACCGCGCCGTCGCCGCCGCGGTCGACTGGTTCGCCGGGCTGGGCGCCAAGGCGCGAGGCCTGTCGGTGCTGAACCGCAGGGACGCCCTCGACGAGGTCAACGCCCGGCAGGTGGCCGAGGCGCGCTTCCTGTACCTGACCGGCGGCTCGCCCATGCACCTCCGGTCGGTGCTCAAGGACACGCCGACGTGGGACGCGCTCGTCCACGCCTGGCAGGACGGGGCCGTGCTCGCGGGCTCCTCGGCGGGTGCGATGGTCCTCACCGATCCGATGGTCGACCCCCGCGGCGGCGCCTTCACGGTGGGCATCGGCGTCGTCGCCCCCCTCGCCGTGGTCCCCCATGCCGACTCGTGGAGCGAGGACAAGCTGCACCGCACCCAGATCCTGGCGCCGAAGGCGACGCCGGTCGTCGGCATCGCCGGAGCGGACCGCACTGCTGCGATCGGCCGACGGCACGTGGAGCGCCGAGGGCGTCGGCGACGTCCGTGTGTGGCTGGCCGGCGAGCCGGCCGATCTGTCCGTCCTCGCCGTTTAGCGCACCTTCGCGGTTCCGACTGCGACCTCTGTGACCCTTCTGCGCCAGTGATCTAGGGCATTCGGCCCATGGAACTCATCGCCGCTCGGCCGACGGTCAACCCTGATGGGGTGGTGGGTCCCGTGGATGCTGGCCGTCGGTGGAGGCGGTGTGGCCATCGCGCTGTGGCGCCGTGGCCGCACCGCCGCGACAGCGCGCGGCGGGCTCCAGGTCGAGCAGCTCCGGCGGCTGCACCGCGCCGAGCTCGCGGTGGCGACCGCCCCGACTGCGTACGCCGCCGCCAAGGAGCTCGCCGGGCACGCGCTCGCCCTGCTCGACGCCCCCGTCGCCGTCGTGCTCATCGAGGGCATCGACGACACGGTCCGTGTGGTTCGTGGCGAGGCCGACGCCACGCTCGGTCTACGAGCCCGGGTCACGCATGCGCCTGCTCGAGGACGCCGGGACACCGGTCGGCTCGATCGCCGTGGGGCCCAGGCGCGACGGTCGGGCCTACGACGAACGCGACGAGGAGGTCCTCGACGCCCTCGGCCAGCGGGTGTCGACGACGCTGCACCGACTGTCGTTGTTCGAGGCCGTGCAGGCCGAGCGGGGCGCGCTCGCCGACGTCCTCGACTCCTCCTCCGACGCCATCTGCGCGGTCGGCTCCGACCTCCGGGTCCAGTCCTGGAACCCGGCGATGGCCACCTTCACCGGCGTCGCCTGCGGTCGACGCCGTCGGGCAGCACTGCTGCGCCGTCTTCCGCCCGGTGGGCGAGGACGGCACCCCGCGCTACGGGGCGGCGTGCCCGTGCCGGACCGGCACCGCGCTCGAGGAGCTCGTCCGCGTCGCCGGCCCCGACGGCGACCGTTGGTTGAACTGCGCCGTCTCGCCCACGCGCCGGGGGCGGCGCCGTCGTCGTCGCCCGTGACGTCACCGCCCGCAAGCGGCTCGACGACGAGAAGGCCGACTTCCTGGCGACGGTGAGCCACGAGCTGCGCACCCCCCTCACACCGCTGAAGGGGTTCCTCCAGACCCTCGTCCGCCGGGGGGAGGCGATCACCACCGAGGAGCGCGGTCACGTCTACGAGGTCCTGTGCGCGAGGAGGAGCGCCTCGAGCGCCTCGTCGACCAGCTGCTGCAGGCGACGACGCTCGACCAGGGACGGTCGGCCGACCGGTGCCCGCTCGACTGGGCGGCAGCGGTCGCCGAGCGGGTCGAGTCGTTTCGGCGCACCGACCCCAGCCGTGTGGTGGAGACCGACCTGCCCGCCCACGCCGTGGCCGTCGTCGCCGACCCGCACGTCGTGGCGGCCGTCATCGACAACCTGCTGGGCAACGTCGCCAAGTACACGCCGATCGACAGCCCGGTGCTGGTCCGGGTGACCGTCGACGGTGACGTCGTGGAGACCGCGGTGGAGGACGCCGGGCCGGGTGTTCCCGAGGCCGACCGCGAGCGCGTGTTCGAGAAGTTCGTCCGTCTCGGCGACCACCTCACCCGGCCCCAGCAGGGCGTCGGGCTCGGCCTCTACATCGTGCGCCGCGCCATCGAGGCGATGGGCGGCACGGTGCGGTGCGAGCCCTCGCCGACCGGCGGTGCCGCCTTCGTCGTCCGCGTCCTCGCCGCGACGACCGACCTCTCCGACGTCGCCGACGTCACCGTGACCGACGCAGCGGTGGCCGCTCCAGGGGCGACCCGGTGACTACCTCACGTCTCGGTGATCGTGACCGACTCGAGGAGCGACCACCGCGTCTTCGGTCGGTCGTGATCGAGCCGGTCGTCGCGCTAGGTCTCGGTGATCGTGATCGACTCGATCACGACCTCCTGGGTCGGGGTGCCGGCTTGTCCGGTGGCGGGATCGCCGTAGGCGTTGATCTGGCGCACGACCTCGATCCCCGAGGAGACCGAGCCGAAGCGGCTGTAGCTGGGCGTCAGCTGGGTCCCGCCGTCGGCGACGGTGATGAACCACTGGCTCCCGCCGGAGTTCGGCTGACCCGTGTTCGCCATGGCCAGGGAGCCCTCGGGGTACGGGGCGTCGCCGGCCGGGAGCTCGTCGGGGATGGTGTAGCCCGGGCCGCCGGAACCGGGCGTCGGTCCGACGGCGTCACCGGACTGGACCATGAAGCCGGGGATGATCCGGTGGAAGGTGACGCCGTCATAGAAGTGGTACCGCGACAGCACGACGAAGTTGTTGACCGTCGTCGGCGCCGCAGCGGGGTCGAGATCGATGCTGATGATCCCCTCGTTCGTGAGGATCTCGGCGGTGTAGGCCTTGGCGGGGTCGATGCACATGGGCGGGGCCTCGGCGAAGGTCGTGGTGCGCGGCGACGATCCGTCGGCCGCCGGGCACGGTGTCGCCGCCGTGAGCGTCTCACCGGGCGGTGGGACCGTGACCTGGACCGTCGCCGGCGTGCCTTCATCGATGCTCGAGCTGGTCGAGGACGAGGTCGAACCACTGGCGACGTCGTCGCCGTCGTCGTCGGGGGCCAGGGCCAGCAGGGCCAGGACGATCACGACCACCAGGATCACGCCGTACACGACGAAGCGGGTTCGCCGCTTCTTGGCGGCGTCCACCTTGGCTTGTTCGAGCCGGGCCTGGCGGCCGGCCTTCTGACGTTCTCTCTTGGCGGTGCCCATCGGGCGGGGCACGTTACCCGGGGGGCCCAGGCGGGTCCCATCGGCCCGAAAGGTGCAGTCTCGTGGCAGGATCCGCACGCTCCGAGGCGAATGGATGGACGGAGCGGGATGGACCGGAAGGTGGATGGGCATGGCGGACGATGAACTTGCACAGTTCTCTGTCGAAGTAGGCACCCGCTTGCGCGCCGTACGGCGGGCGAAGGCGCTGTCGCTCGACGACGTCGAGCGCATGTCGGGCGGCCGCTGGTCGGCCTCGGCCGTCGGCGCCTACGAGCGCGGGTTCCGCAACCTGAGCCTCCCGCGGCTGCGGGAGCTGGCGGCGTTCTACGACGTGCCGATGTCGGTCCTGCTCGGCGAGGTCGACACCCTCGACGGGACCCCCAGGATGCCGAAGGTCGTGCTCGACCTCGAGCGCCTCCGGATGGTGCCCGAGGCGAACGCCCTCTGGCGCTACCTCCGGGCGATCATCCGCGAGCGCGGTGATTACAACGGCCGGATCCTGTCGGTGCGCCGCGACGACGTGCGGGCGCTGTGCGCCATCCTCCACGTCGACGAGGCGGGGCTGATCGAGCGTCTCGACGCGTGGCGCGTCCGAGTCGGCGAGCCCAACGACGACCTCGCCAGCAGGGCGACGCTCTAACCCAGTTCCGGAAGGCGGCGGCCCGGCCGGTAGCGTCCGGCCCCCGTGGCCCTGCTCGTCCAGAAGTACGGCGGCACCTCTGTCGCCGATGCCGAGCGCATGCGCGAGGTCGTCGATCACGTCGCCCGCACGCGACGCCACGGCGACCGCGTCGTCGTGGTCGTGTCGGCGATGGGGAAGGAGACCGACGACCTGCTGCGCCTGGCCGGCGAGGTGAGCAGGGTGCGGCCCGGACGCGAGATGGACATGCTCATCACCGCGGGTGAGCGCAAGGCGATGGCCCTGCTGTGCATGGCACTGCACGGCGCCGGCGTGGGGGCCGAGAGCTTCACCGGCAGCCAGGCCGGGTTCCTGACCGACACGAACCACATGAACGCCCGCATCGTCGAGGTCCGCCCCGACCGCATCCGCGCTGCTCTCGACGAGGGCAAGGTTCCCGTCGTCGGCGGGGCGCAGGGCGTGTCGACGGCCAAGGACGTCACCTTCCTCGGGCGGGGCGGCTCCGACACGACCGCGGTCGCCCTCGCCCACGCCCTCGAGGCCGATGCCTGCGAGCTCTACACGGACGTCTCCGGCGTGTTCACCGCCGATCCGCGCCTGGTGCCCCGCGCCCGCCGCATCTCCCGGATCAGCTTCGACGAGCTCCTCGAGATGTGCGCCTGCGGCTGCCCGAAGCCGGCGATGCGCTCGGTCGAGTTCGCCCGCACCTGGCGCGTGCCGCTGCATGTCCGATCGGCTTTCACCTGGGAACCGGGCACCTGGGTCGCGGAGGAGGATCCCACCATGGAGCAGGCCATCGTCTCGGCGGTCGTCCACGACGTGTCAGAGGCGAAGATCACCATCGCCGGCGTGCCCGACGAGCCCGGCATCGCCGCATCGGTGTTCCGCGCCCTCGCCGACCGCGACGTCAACGTCGACATGATCGTGCAGAACGTCAGCGAGCACGGCGTCACCGACATCTCCTTCACCGCGCCGCGCGACGACCTCGACGCCGCCCGCGACGTGACCGACGCCCTCGCCGGCAAGATCGGCGCCGGGGGCGTGACGACCGACGCGTCGATCGCCCGCGTGTCGCTCATCGGCGCCGGCATGAAGTCCAACCCCGGCGTCGCGGCGACGATGTTCGAGACCCTTGCCGGCGCCGGCATCAACATCGAGATGATCTCGACCTCGGCGATCCGCATCTCCTGCGTCGTCGCCGAGCCCGAGGTCGAACGGGCGGTGCAGGCACTGCACACCGCGTTCGGGCTCGACTCGACGCCTGAGTGACCCGAGGTAGCGTCAGCCTTTCGATGGAACGGACGGTGGGCGCGGACGTCATCCTCCAAGCCGACCTCGCCCGGGCGCTGGCGGACGAGTCGTGCGCTCCGACGGGGTGTGCGTGGTACCACGGCACCTGGCCCACGCTCCGCGCCCTCGGACTCGTTGCCACGCCCTACCGCCATGCTTCGCTGTTCGAAGGCGTGCTGCGGTCCGCGGCGGCCGCGAGGCGGACCGACGTCCTCGTGTGCGGCTCCGCCGATGCCGCCATGGTCGAGTTGGTGCTCGGTGCGTACGGGACGACGGCGCTGCCGCGCGTGACCGTCCTCGATCGCTGCGCCACGCCGGTGCGGGTGGCGACGGAGGCGGCGGCACGGGCGGGAGCCGTCGTCGAGCCGTGGGTCGCCGACGTCCTCGCCGCGGAGCGACCGGCTGCCTTCGACGTCATCTGCACCCACGGGCTGCTCCCGTTGCAGCCCGCGCCGGTGCGCCCCAAGGTGATCCAGCGCTGGGCCGAGCTCCTCCGGCCGGGCGGAGTGGCGGTGACGACATCGAGCATCGCCGGTCCGGACGTGACCGATCCGTCGACCTACGCCCCCGACGCGGTCGAGGCCTTCGCCGAGCGCGCCCGGGCGGCGTTCGACGCCGCCGGTGCGGATCTCGCCGGGGCCCTGCCGTTCGCCGGCGCCGACGAGGTCGCCGCCGCGGCGCGGGAGTGGGCGGCTCGGGCCGTCAACCACCCGGTCCACGACCCCGACGAGCTGGCGAGCGCGTTCGAGGCCGCCGGGTTCGAGGTCGAGCTCGAACTGCGGACGATCGAGGGAGCGGTGACCAGCGCCGCGAGCGGGCCGTGGTCGGCCCGGTCGACGCGCTACGCCGAGATCGTGGCGACCAAACGATGAGCGTCGAAGCAGTCGTCGCGGCGAACGCCCCCTACTGGGGAGCGGAGGCGGAGATCTGCCGGGCCTACTTCCAGTCGCCGGCGCGCACGCCGGCGACCGACGCGGCCTGGCTCGCCCGGCAGGCGGCGAAGGAGCTCCTCGACGGCGTCGTCCCCCGGCTCCGTCTGCTCGAGACGCTCGCCGGCGCCGACACCGAACCCGAGACCCTCGCCGCCGCCGCCGAGGAGCTGCACGAGGAGGCGGCCCACTTCGCGGCGTTCGCGGCGGCCCACCGGAGCGTCCGTCCGGCGGGCGACCCCGGTCTCGGTCGGGCCGAGCTCGAGGCCGCGGTCGCGTGGCCGGGCAACGTCGCCCTCGGCGAGCTGCGAGCGCGACATCTCGCCGAGGACCCCCGACTCGGAGCCGTCGCCGGCACCGTGACCGAGGGCGGTTGCTGCGCGCTGTTCAGGGAGGGTGTCGCCCTCGCCGGCGGGAGCGCCGCCGACGAAGCCATCGCCACGGCCTGCGCCGCCGTCCTGGCCGACGAGGCCGACCACATGCTGGCGGGGCTGCGCGCCGCGACGGCGTCGGAGCTCACGCGCCGCGAGTGGGAGCGCGTCATCGACATGTCCGTCGAGCAGTCCCGCGTCCGGCTCGTCATGCGGGACGAGCAGTTCGGCGGCGCCGTCTCGGCGGAGCGCCTCGAAGTCCTCCTCGCGACCGGCGGCGACCCGCTGCTGCCAGGCTGAGCGACGTGGCCGCCACCCGCTGGAGAGTCCTGCAGCTCGTCGGGATCGACGACTCGAGGACGATCACCGTGACCTACCTGTCCCAGCATCGCGAGCGGATGCGCTTCGACTGCCTCGGGAACGTCGAGCTGGCGACGCTCGTGGACCCGGCCCGGTTCGAGCTGCTGCCGTTCCTGTGCGGGCCCATGAAGGGCGAACCGATCCGGGTCCAGTGCGACGTGGTCCTGAACGTCATCTGCGATCCCGACACGAACGCGGCCTCCCTCGCCATCGCCCGGCGGATCGTCGACCAACTGAACGTCGGCGTCGTGAACCACCCCGACCGCGTCCTCGCGTCGTCGCGCGACCAAGTCGCCGGCGCCCTTGCCGACATCGGCGACGCCGTGGTGCCGCGCACGGTGCGGATCCGGCCCCGGTCGGTTGCCGAGGTCGCCAAGCTGGTGGCCGAGGCGGGCATCGACACCCCGTTCCTGTTCCGCAGTGCCGGCGCCCACGGTGGCAAGGCCCTCGTGCTCATCCGGGGGCGCAAGGACGCGGCCGAGCTGGAGCAGTTCCCCTTCGACGGCCGCGAGTTCTACGCCACCGAGTTCGTGGACTACCGCTCGCCCGACGGCCTGTACCGCAAGTACCGCACGCTGATGGTCGGCGGCTACCCGCACGCCAAGCACATGATCGCGGCCGACTCCTGGAACATCCACTCCCGTGAACGCGCCGAGATGAACAAGCGGCCCGAGCTCGTCGCCGAGGAGGAGAAGCTGATCCTCGACGGGCTCCCCGACGAGCTCCGCCTGACCTTCGGCGCCGTGAACGACCGCCTCGGCCTCGACTACTTCGGCATCGACTACGGCCTCGACACGGACGGTCGACCCATCCTCTTCGAGGTCAACGCGTGCGTCCGCGCCCTTGCCGCCGGCGCGACCGAGAGCGCGGTCCAGTCCCACGAGGAGTCGACACGGCGCATCCGCGACGACCTCGGGTTCCTCCTGGCCTCCCGCGCAACCACCTTGGGGCCCGGCGCCGCCCCCTCGTAGCCTTGGGCCCCATGCGTGTCGGGGTGTTCGGAGCGACCGGTCAGGTCGGTGGGGTCATGCGCCGGTTGCTCGACGAGCGGAGCTTCCCGGTGTCGGAGATCCGGTACTTCGCGTCGGCCCGGTCCGCCGGGCAGCGCTTGCCGTGGGGCGACGCCGAGGTCGAGGTCGAGGACTCCGCCACGGCGTCGTTCGCCGGGCTCGATCTGGCGCTGTTCTCGAACGGCAAGTACGCGTCGCGGGAGCTGGCGCCGAAGGTGGTCGAGGGCGGCGCGACCGTCATCGACAACTCGTCGGCGTGGCGCATGGATCCCGACGTGCCGCTCGTCGTCAGCGAGGTCAACCCCCACGACCTCGAGCGCATCCCCAAGGGCATCGTCGCCAACCCGAACTGCACCACGATGGCGGCGATGCCGGCGCTCGGCGCGCTGCATCGAGCCGCCGGTCTCCGCCGGCTCGTCGTGTCGACCTACCAAGCGGTGTCGGGCGCGGGCGGGGTCGGTGTCGACGAGCTCGACGCCCAGGTGCGCAAGATCGCCGATCGGGCCGCCGAGCTCGCCTTCGACGGCCGCGCCGTCGAGTTCCCCGCCCCCGAGAAGTTCGCGGCGCCGATCGCCTTCAACATCCTCCCCCTCGCCGGCTCGATCGTCGACGACGGCGCGGGTGAGACCGACGAGGAGCAGAAGCTCCGCAACGAGAGCCGCAAGATCCTCGGGATCCCCGACCTGCCCGTGTCGGTGACGTGCGTGCGCGTGCCGGTCTTCACCGGGCACTCGCTGTCGGTCAACGCCGAGTTCGAGCGGCCCATCACGCCGGAGGAGGCGACGGAGATCCTGCCGCGACGCCCCGGGTGTGGAGCTCGTCGACGTCCCGACCCCCCTCATGGCCGCCGGCCGCGACATCAGCTACGTCGGAAGGATCCGGCGAGACGAGGGCGTCGAGGATGGTCGCGGGTTGGCCCTGTTCGTGGCAGCGGACAACCTGAGGAAGGGCGCCGCGTTGAACGCCATCCAGATCGCCGAGCTCCTCCTCAATTCGAATGTGCGGTGACTTTGGGGGTCAGAGCCCCCAAAGTCACCGCCGGTTCTGACCGTCAGCGCACGAACAGGGGATCGACCCGCACTTCGGGCACCCCTCGGCATACCGGTCGGCCGCCTCGTCGAGGGACAGGCCGAGCTGCTCGGCGAGGGAGGCCAGCCAGGCGAGGACGTCGGCGAGCTCGTGGAGCTGCTCGTCGGGTGACCCCTTCCGCACCGCCTGGGCGAGCTCGCCGAGCTCCTCGGTCAGCCACGCGACCGTCGCAGGGACGCCCCGGGCCCGGTCCTGCTCGGCATAGGTGCGGGCGATCACGTCCTGGAACGCAGCGAGATCCACAGGTGCCAGCCTGCCCGACCAGGGCGTACCATCTGCTCTCGGTGGGCGACTTCATCATCAAGACGGGCGACCAGATCAAGATCACGATCCCGCCGCCCACGATCGTGCCGATGCTCCAGGCGCCGGTGCCGCTCATCGGCACGGGCACGATGGTGCTCGAGTCGAACCAGCCGATCTGCCTCATGGGTGACGAGATGCCGCCCACGCTCAAGGCGCCGATGCCCTACACCGCGCCGCCGTTCGTCACGCCCGGCATGGGGACGCTCCAGATCATCCTGCTGCCGACCAACCTCACGAAGCTGACCCAGGCCGGGAAGAACATCATCCTCAAGGGCGCCACGTTCCAGGCCATCTTCAACGTGAGCGCCCCGGCGATGCAGCCGACGCCCGCCGGACCCGTCCCGGATCCGCTGATGGTCAAGCCGGGTACGGCGATGTTCATCACCACGACGACGATGACGATGGCCGGCTGAAGCCGGCTCCGTCTCGCTTCCTCAGTCGTCGTCTCCGCCCCCGCCGGGTCCGCTGTTGTCGTCGTCGCCGTTGCCCCGCTCGGCGTCCATTGCCTCGAGCGCGGCGATGAGCAACTGCTCTTCGTCCTCGGTCAAGCGCGCGTCGGGGTGCACGAGCGTGTAGCGGTCAGGCGGCATCGACCCGTCGGCCACCGCCTCGGCGGCGTCGTCGGCCTCGCCGTCGTCCTCGTCCCAGCGGGAGAAGTTCAGCTCGTCGCGGCCGGCTTCGACGTCGCGCCGCACGAGCCACGACATCGGCGCGACGTAGGAGTACGCCGGCCAGTCGGTCTCGTTGCTGTGGCACGAGTAGCACGACGTGCGGGCGATGTCGGCGGCGCCGGAACTGGGCCACGGCGCCTCCTGGACGACGGGCGGGTTCTCGTGCCACCACCCGTAGGGCACGAACTGGATGGCGACGAAGACGACGACCGCGACGATGACGCCACGCTTCAGCCAGCGGGCAAGGCGCGATCGCTCCTTCGCCGGTGCTCCCACGACCTACACGTTGCCCGGTTGCCGCGCTGTCGAACGCGCGACGACCGCCGGCCGGTCAGCGGTCGTGGTTAGTCGTCGAAGCCGACGCCGAGGGACCCGTCGCGCGACGAGGCCCGGACGCATCGCCCGATGACCTCGTCGACCCCGCGCCGGAGCAGCTGCGCCGCCAGCTGGCGGTCGACGTCGAGCTCGGCGAGCGCGCGCGACGCGAGGAGGTAGCTGCTGAGCCGGTCACGCCAGTCGAGGAGCGCCTCGGACAGCGATCCGTTGCACCACGGGTCCTTGGCCGCCTCGGCCAGACGGTCGGCCGTCTCCTCGACGATCTGGCACATGAGGGTGAGGTCGCCTCCGCTGCGGGCCAGCTGCGACTGGTTGCGCTCGAGCAGGTCGAGAGCGCCCGACGCGAGGAGGTCGGCAGCGTGGGCGACGTGATCAGCCATCGGCGAGGTACCGGACCCGGCGGGCGACGTTGACGGCGTGGTCGCCGAGCCGCTCGTAGAAGCGGGCGATCAAGCCGAGTTCGATGGCCTCGGCAATGGACGTCTGACCCAACGCCAGCTCGGCAGTGAGCTCGACGTGGAGGTCGTCGAGGGCATCGTCCTGGCGCCGGAGGTCCTCGAACCGCTCAGGGTCACGGTCGATGTAGGCGTCGGCGGCACCGAGCCACAACGTCGACGCCACCGCCGCCATCTCGGCGAGGAGCCCACGGGCTCGTGGGGTGAGACCGTCGGTCAGGCGCTGCGGGGTACGCAGGGCGATGTGCTCGATGAGGTCACCGCTGCGCTCGAGCTCTGGCGCGATGCGCAGGATCGAGATGAACAGCCGTACCTCGCGGGGATCTGACGTGTCGGCGTCGGTCAGGCGCTGCTCGACGAGCTCCTCGAGCAGCCGTTGCAGCTCGTCGACGGCCGCATCCCCGGCGACGACACCCCGGGCCATGGCCCGATCGCCGTCGAGGAACGCCGCGCTGGCGGCGGCGAGACCCTCGGACACGAGGGCGAACATCCGCACGAGGAGCGTGTCGACCTCGACGGCGGCGGTCGACGCCGAGCGGGGCTCATCGAGGGGGGTTCGCGCCACTCGGGCGAACCTATGACGATTGCGGTGTGGACAACCAGGGGACCAACCCTGTGCAGGAGCCGTGGACAACGGCCCCGTCCCTGTGGAGGGGTGCTCAGCGCTTCGCTTCGAGGATGAGGTTGAGCGGGGTCTCCGCGGCTCGGCGGAACCTCGTGAAGCCGGCCTGCTCGAAGACCTCGCGGAGGCGGGCCTCGCCGGCCTGGGCGCCGAGCCCGAGGCCGACCTCCTGCGACAGCGAGTTCGGCGTGCAGATGCCCGACGAGACCGTGTAGAGCATCGCGGCCATCGGGTTGCCCGCCATGTTCTCGGCTCGGCCGTCGAGGGCGAAGGGCTCGACCAGCAGCACGGTGCCGTCCTCGGCCAGGTGGTCGAGGGCGTGGCGGGCGATGCCGACCGGGTCGCCCATGTCGTGCAGGCAGTCGAAGAAGCAGATCAGGTCGAAGGTGCCGTCGTAGCCCTTGGCGTCGGCGACCTCGAAGGTCGTCTGCGCCGACACGCCGGCCTCCGCCGCCCGCTCCTCGGCGGTGGCGATCGACGGGCCGTGGAAGTCGAACCCGGTGATGTGCGCCTCGGGAAACGCCTGCGCGAGCACGACGACCGACGCCCCGTGGCCGCAGCCGACGTCGGCGACGCTGGCCACCGGCGCGCAGCTTGTCGGCGACGCCGTCGAGGGCGGCGATCCAGTTCGGCAGCTCGGCCCGGTAGCCGGTGCGGAAGAACCACTCGGTGCCCGAGAACAGGCACGGGTGGTGGGCGCCCCACGACAGCGCGCCGTTGCCCCGGAAGGCCTCGGCGACCTTGGGCATGTCGATGAAGACCGACCCGATGGCGTTCATCGCCCGGGCGACGAACGCCGGCGACTCGTCGTCGGCGAGCGCCATGCGCCGCCTCGGGGCCGATCTCGTAGCGGTCGCTCGCCTGGTCCCACGCGAGCAGGCCGCCGGCGGCCTGGCCGTCGAGCCACTCCCGCACGAGGCGCGGGTGGCAGCCCGACTTCGCCGCCAGGTCGTCGGCGCTCGTCGGCGCCGAGCTCGGCGAGCGTCCGGTACAGGCCGAGCTCGTCGCCGAGCCAGATCCCGAAGCACAGGGCGCTGCCGGTCATGTGACCGACCAGCTGGCCCATGAGCTCCTCGAGCTTCGCCTCGTCCACTGCTGCAGTCATGTCGTGTCTCCTCCTCAACGCTTCGCGTAGGTGGCGGCGCCCTGGAACTCGACGACGACGACCGGCTCGGTCGCCGATGACCCAGCCGTCGTGGCCGGGGGCGATGTGGTACACGCTGCCGGGGTGCACCTCGCCGGTGGTGCCGTCGGCGGTCTGGATGCCCATCGTCCCGGAGACCAGGTAGCCGACGTGCTCGGTCTGGCACGAGTCGCCGCCGACGACCGGCTTGATGTGCTCGGACCAGCGCCAGCCGGGCTGGAACGTGTAGCGACCGATCTCGCCGCCGGCGAGCTTGACCACCTCGACGGTGACGGTGGGGTCGGGCTTGCGGACCTCGTCGGGTGACGAGAAGTCGTTGATGTCGAGTCCTGCCATGCGCCTCCAGGTCGGTGCGCCACCCGAGG
Source organism: uncultured Actinomycetes bacterium (assembly GCA_963761485.1). Taxonomy (GTDB): domain Bacteria; phylum Actinomycetota; class Thermoleophilia; order Gaiellales; family Gaiellaceae; genus GMQP-bins7. The sequence goes on from CAVXGP010000005.1 coordinate 685,974, forward strand.
CGCGACTCGGCGTCGCGACGCGACGGCCGGCGCTCAGGTCTCCCAGCGCACCGGCTCGGCGGGGTCGTAGACGCAGAACGCGCCGGTCTGGACCGAGCGCCGCAGGTGGCGGCCGGCGGACGGGTGCTCGGCCTCGATCCGCTTGAGCGCGGCGTCGACCCGGCGCCGGACGGCCTTGCGGGCCCGCTCGACCCAGTCCGGCGCCGTCCGCGCGGTCGCCGCCGAGGCCGAGGTCGGCCGCGAGCTGGTCGGCGATCGCCTCGCGCTCGGCCCGCGCCCGGGCGGCGCGGCCGGCGTCGCCGGCCGCGTCGGCGTCGTCCTCCTCGGCGGACAGCTCCCGCAGCCGCGCCCGGTACGCGGCGATCGCCGTCTCGTCGAGCACCGGCCTGCGCCGAGCCCGACGCGCCCGAGGCGACCGCCGCGCCGACGAGCTCGGCGACGTGGACCTCGACGCCGGGACGCGCCAGCAGCACGGCGAGATCCGCCATCCCCTTCGTGTCGCGCACGCGGGCGTCGACGCCGCCGAAGCGCACGAGCCACACGTCGCCCTCCCGCCGGAAGACGCCGCGCGCCGGCGACGTGCTGGTGCGACTGCGATCGGCGGGCCGCGTCGACGGCGGCCCTCGCCAGCCGGGCGACCCGTGCCATGCCGAGCGCCTCGGCCTCGGCCGCCGCGGCACCGAGGAGCGCGGCGGCGTCGGACCGCCCGCCGGCGGCGGCCAGCCGTCCCCGGAGGTAGGCGCACTCGACGAGGTGGCCGCGGTCCTGCAGTCGTCGGTAGTGGGCCTCGGCGTCGTCGAGGAGCGTCGGCGGCGTCGTCGAGTCGGCCGAGCAGGATGGCCACCTCGGCGAGCCACATGCCGAGGACGCCCAGGGTGATCGTCCCTGCCGCGGTGAAGACGCTGCGCGACGCGTGCGGCCGGCCCAGCTCGAGCAGGATCGCCGCCGACTCGACGTCCTCGAGGACCACGGCCGTGCGGCACAGCCACGCCAGGCCCATGAGCCAGTTCGGGTCGCGCTGCGTCGTCGACCACGACGCGGCCAGGTGCGGGAGGGCGTCGGCGGCGACGGCCCGGTCGCCGGCGACCGCCTCGAAGTAGGCCAGGACGACGCGACCGCTCGGCACGCCGCGGAAGCGGTCGGAGCCGAACAGGCGGCGGGCGTCGTCGAGGATCTCGCCGAGGCGGTCCTGCTCGTTCCACACGACCATCAGCTGCGCGCCACCGGGCACGAACGCCTCGGCCTGGTCGCCGAGCCCGACCATGACCGCGAGCAGCTCGGCCTCGGCCTCGGCGTAGCGCCCGTCGAGGCGGTGGAGCATCGCCTTGAACAGCCCGACGTACGCGCCGTGCACCGGCAGGTGCAGCTCGCCGAGCAGGAGGCTCAGCTGGGCGACGTGGCGTTCGAGCTCGGCGCGGTCACCTCGCTCCAGCGCGAGCAGGCACCGGTTCACGGTGACGGTCAGCAGCCCCTCGCGCGAGCGACGGCGACGGCTGATCGACTCGAACTCGTCGAGCAGCGGCGCCGCCGTCCGGGTCGTCGGCGGGGTTCCAGATCGACGTCACCGCGGTGAGCGCCTCGACCAGCGCGTCGTCGTCGCCCACCGCTCGGGCCGCGTCGAGGGCCTGGCTCGCGGACTCGAGCGCCCGCCCGTGCTCGGGCGTGTAGCCGAGGCTCGGTCGCGACCCGAGCGAGGAGCCGGACCCGGAGCGGCGACGGCTCCGGCGACAGCGCGAGCAGCGCCTCGTCGGCCAGCGCGACCGGCTCGGGCTCGGCGAAGCCCGACGTGAGGATGCCGAGGAACGGGCCCGCCGAACGCGATCGCGGCGCGGGCGAGGAGCTCGACGTCGCCGATGCGCCGGGCGATGTCCGCGGCGGCCGCCGCCGCCGCCCGGCCTCGCGCCAGACCCGGCGCGGTGCGGCCGGCGGCGTCGGCCAGCTCGACGAGGAGCTCGGCCTCCTCCCGCGTGCGCCGGCGGCACGAGGGCGACGGCTCGCTCGAACCAGCGCATCGCCTGCTCGTAGGCGAGCTGGCGCCGAGCCGCTCGCCCCGCCTCCGCCGCCCACCGCACCGCGGCGACCGGGTCGAGCGGCGCCGACTGCACCCGGTGGTGGGCGATGGCGTCGACCTCGGCCGGACCCGGACCGCGCTTCGATGGCGTCGGCGGCCCGACCGTGGAGCTCGACCGTGCGGCGGGCGGGCAACGCCGCCAGCGCCGTCTCGCGGACGAGCGCATGGGCGAACGTCGGCACGCCGGTCGCGCCGCGCACGAGCAGGCGCCGGTGGATCAGCTCGTCGACCCCGTCGAGCACGGCGAGCGGCTCCTCGTCGAGCACGGCGGCGACGAGGTCGGCGTCGACGTGACCGAGCACCGCCGACGCCTCGAGGACGCGGCGGGCCGGGAGCGGGAGGAGGTCGATCCGATGCAGCAGCACGTCGCGCACCGCCGGCGGCACGTCGTCGACGCCGGTCCCGGCGCGGCCGATCTCGCGGACGAAGAACGGGTTGCCGCCGGTCCGGATCGCGACCGCGGCGGCCACGTCGGCGTCGATCGGGCGTTCGACGGCGCCGAGCAGCTGCGCGACCTCGTCGGGCGCGAGACCCGTGAGCACGACGCGGGGGCCGGCCCGCGCCAGCTCGCCGAGCAGGTGGTGCAGCGGGTGCTCCGGCTCGACGTCGGTGTCGCGGTAGGTCCCGACGACCGCGAAGTGCGACGTGCCCGAGCGGCGGGCCACGGTCCGCAGCAGCTCGAGCGAGCTCGGGTCGGCCCAGTGCAGGTCGTCGAGCACGACGGCGACCGGACGCCGCCGCCCGACGTCGTCGAGGAGGTCGGCGACCAGGTTGAACGCCCGGAAGCGGATCTCGTCGGCGACCTCGGCCGGGCGCGCCGCGCCCTCCGGCGCGAGGCCCGGCAGCAGGGCGACGACCTCCGGCGGCATCGCCATGGCGCCGATCAGCGGCCGCAGCGCCTCGGTCCAGGGCCAGAACGGCGGGGCGCCGTCGCCCTCCGAGCAGGAGCCCCACAGCACGAGCCGGCCGTCGCCGCGCGACCGCAGCGCCTCGTCGGCCAGCCGGGTCTTGCCGATCCCCGCCTCGCCCGCGACCAGCACGAGCGACCCGTGACCGCTCGACGCCGCGGCGACCGCCGCCTCGATCGTCGCCAGCCCGTCGGCCCGACCCACGAACGGATCGCTCGACGCGCGGCCGGCGATGTCGTCGGTGGAGGTCACGGGGCCAGAGGCCACCGCGGCCCCACGTCCGCCATGCGCGGAGCGTACGTGGCGCTGGGGTTCCTGGTCGGGTGGGCGGGATTTGAACCCGCGGCCTCTGCGTCCCGAACGCAGCGCGCTGCCAAACTGCGCCACCACCCGGTGGGACCGGCGAGCGTACCCGACCGCCTCTCCGGCCCCGAAGCCGGCTTCCGGGTCCGACTACTCGGCTTCGGCGGCCGCAGCCGTCGGCGGGCCGGGCATCGGAGCGGCCCAGGCGGGGTCGCCTTCGGTCCACCGCTCGCCCGCCAGCAGGGCGTTCACCGCCCGCCGGAGCCGGAAGGCGTCGAGGGGCTTGATCATCCAGCCGTCGGCCTCCGATCGCCGGGCCAGGAACACGTCGGCGTCCCGGTCGAGCAGCATCAGCACCGGCACCTGCGGCAGGCGGCCGGCCCCCGCCTCGAGGCGCAGGTGCATGCACGTCGCCATCCCGCCCATGTTCCCGATCTGCAGGTCGAGCATGACCAGCGCCTGGCTGAGCGCGCGGCCACCTCCAGGCCCACGTCGGCGCCCCGGCGCACCCGCACGACCGTCGTGGTCGCCGCCGAGCGCGGCGTCGACCTCGTCGGCGATCCAATCGGCGTCGGTCGCCAGCAGCACGTCGGCCACGGCGGCGACCGTAGCGTCGGCCCCCTCGCCGGGTTCGACCCCGCGGCGGGCCGGGTACGCTCGCCAGACCCCCGCCCAGGAGGACCTGCGTGCTCGAGATCCAGGTCGAGCGAATCGACCGACTACACCGTCTGCCGTCCGGTCGGCGAGCTCGATGCCTACACCGTCGGCCAGTTCCGGGAATCGCTCGCTGAGCTGGCAGGTGTCACCCGCCTCCTCATCGACCTGTCGGCGGTTCCGTTCATGGACTCGGCCGGCCTCGGCGCCCTCATCGGCGGCATCCGCCGGGCCCGGGAGGCCGGCGGCGACGTCGCCGTCTCCTGCAGCCGGCCGACCCTCACCCGCCTGCTCCACACCACCGGCTTCGACCGGATCGTGCCGGTGACCGAGACGGTCGAGGAGGCCGCGTCCGCCCTCGCCGGAGCCGAGCGCTGACGCGAGCCGCGCGGTCAGCCGCGCGAACAGGTGCTCGCCGACCACGGCGAGACCGCCGAGGTCGTGCACGTCGCCGGCGAGCAACGGCACCCGCAGCACCGGCGCCGGCTCGACACCGGCGGCGAGGTCGGCGAGGTGCTCCTCCTCGGCCTCGGCGACCTGCCCGAAGTCGGCCAGGTTGGCGTAGAGGGCCCCCAGCGGCGTGCCCGCCAGCGTCCGCGCCCGCTCGCGCGGCCGCCTCGGCGGCGATGCCGTCGCCGAACCGCGGGTGCATGCGGTTCACGACGAGCGCCCGCACCGCCAGTCCTGACTCGGCGAGCTTGTCGGCGAAGAACGCCGGCCTCGTCGACGGTGTCGCGCCGGGGTGAGGCCACGAGCACGAACGCCGTGCCGTCGTCGGCGAGCAGCGCGGTCACGGCGTCGGCCCGTTCCTTGAACCCCTCCTCCATCCCCTCGAAGGCGGGGAAGAACGTGATGGCGTCGTCGAACACCTCGCCGCCGACGACCTTCGTCACCGACCGCACGAACGCCTGGGCCGCGACGCTCACCGCCTTCAGCACGCCACGGGTCGGCGCCATCAGCACCCGGTAGAGGCGGTGGTCGAGGAACCGGCGACAGCCGCCCGGGCGCGTCGAGGAAGTCGAGGGCGTTGCGCGTCGGCGGCGTGTCGACGACGACGAGGTCGAAGTCGCGCTCGTGGTGCAGCTCGTACAGCTTCTCGGTCGCCATGTACTCCTGCGTGCCCGACAGCGCGCCGGAGATGTTCCGGTAGAAGCGGTTCGCCAGGATGCGCTCGGCCTGCTCGGCGTCGGCGGCGTAGCGTGACGACGAGCGCGTCGAACGTCGACTTCGTGTCGAGCATCAGCGCCCACAGCTCGCCCGGCCAGTCGCCGTCGACCTGCGACGGCTCGTTCGACAGGCCTTCGAGCCCCATCGCGTCGGCCAGCCGCCGGGCCGGGTCGATCGTGACGACGACGGCGCGGCGGCCGCGCCGGGCCGCCTCCAGGGCGAGCACCGCGGCGGTCGTCGTCTTGCCGACGCCGCCCGAGCCGCAGCAGATGACGACCGCGGCGGTGTCGACCAGCTCGGCGAGCGACCGGCCGGTGCGCGCACGTCGGCCTCGCTCACCGCGCCGGCTCGCCGCGCCGAGGGCGTCGAGCGAAGCGCGTCGGCGAGCACGTCGAGGTCGTCGGGCCCGAGGTCGGCGTCGAACAGGAGCGGCAGGTGCAGCTGCGGGAGCGGCAGCGCCGTCGCCGAGCCGGTCGAGCTGCTCGGCCTGCAGCGCCCGCCGCTCGGCCCGGAACGCGGCCGCCGCCCGGCGAGCTCGTCGGCCTCGCCCGGCCGCAGCGACACGCCGGCCGCCGCGGCCGCCTCCTCGGGGTCGACGTCGAGCCCGGCGACGCTCGGGCAGGACGCCGTTGACGACGACCGGCCCGAGGCTCACGCCGACCCGGTCCTCGAGGTGGTAGGCGGTCTCGACGAGCTCGTTGACCGGCGTCTCCTCGGGCAGGGTGACGAGCACGCACCTGGCAGCGGGCGGGGTCGGTCAGCATCTCCAGCACGTCGCGCGCCTGGGCGTTGATCGGCCCGACCCGGACCGCGTCGAGCAGCCCGCGGGCCGACAGCAGGAACGTGATGGCGTGGCCGGCGGCCGGCGCGTCGAGCACGATCAGGTCGGCCTCGCCGCGCCCGCTCGAGCTGCTTGACCTTGCCGAGGACGAGGATGTCGCGGATGCCCGGCGCCGCCGTGGCGACGATGTCGAGGGCGCCCGACGACACCAGCCGCTTCGAGATGCCGCGACAGGCCGTGGTCGTGGAGGTAGTCGAGCAGCGCCTCGTCGGGCGTGATCGTCCGGCCCGACGATCGCCCGGCGGCGAGGTCGACGCTCGTCGTAGCCGAGCGGCTCGCGCCCGAACAGCGAGGCCAGCCCGCGACTTGCCCTCGACCTCGACGATGAGGACCGAGCAGGCCGGTGCGGGCGGCGGCCGGCGGCGAGCGCGGCGCTGACGGTGGTTTTGCCGACGCCGCCCTTCCCGGCCACGATGACCAGCCGGGATGCCGCGAAGAACTCGGCTGGATCCACGTCGTCGATGTTCCCTCGGAGAAGACCCAGGTCGTGCGACACTAATGGCACCCCGGTGCCGCCTGGCTCGCCACGTGGCGGCGCTCGCGGTCGCGGCCGGCCTGCTGGCCGGCGGCGCGACACCGGCCGCGGCCCAGGCGGCGGGCACGGCCGCCCACCTGCGACGAGGTGCGGGTCGCCGAGGTGACCGGCCTGCTCGACCCGGTCCTCGTCGACTTCGTCGAGCAGACCGTCGACGACGCCGACGCCTGCGGCGCGGTCGCCGTCGTGCTCCAGCTCGACAGCCCGGGCGCGGTCGTCGAGCGACGACCGGTTCGACGACCTCCTGGCCACGATCGAGGCCGCCGACGTGCCCGTCACCGTCTGGGTCGGGCCCGCCGGGTCGCAGGCCGCGCGACGAGGCGGCCGAGCTCGTCGACGGCCGCCGACGTCGCGGCCCTGGCGCCCCGGCAGCCGGCTCGCGACCCGAAGGCCGGCCGCAGCCTCGGCTCGGACGAGGCGGTCGAGGCCGGCGTGACCGACTTCGGCGGGCGCCAGGCCGCCACCCTCGGCGACTTCATCGTCAGCCTCGCCGACCACGGCATCCCGGTCGAGGTCCTCGAGGTCGACGAGGGCGACGAGGTCCGCCGCGAGCCGGTCACCCGCACCCGCTTCGCCGCGCTGTCGCTCGTCGACCAGCTCGCGCACACCGTCGCCAGCCCGCCCGTCGCCTACCTGCTGTTCGCGATCGGGCATGGCGCTGCTCGTCTTCGAGCTGTTCACCGCCGGCGTCGGCGTCGCCGGCGTCGTCGGCGCCGGCTTCGTCGTGCTCGGCTGCTACGGCCTCGCCGTGCTGCCCGACCTCGCCGTTCGGCGTCGCGCTGCTCGTCCTGGCCGATGTTCGGCTTCGCCGTCGACGTGCAGACCGGCGTGCCCCGGTTCTGGACCGGCGTCGGCACGGTCGCGTTCGTCGCCGGGTCGCTGCTCCTGTACGACGGCGACGTCTCGCTGTCGTGGATCACGCTGCTGCGTCGGCATCGTCGGGATGCCTGCTGTTCATGCTCGCCGGCATGCCGGCCATGGTCCGCAGCCGGTTCTCGACGCCGACGATCGGGCGGGAGTGGATGATCGGCGAGGAGGGCGTGGCCCGGACGCGCGGTGTCGCCCGACGGCACCGTCGACGTGCGCGGACGCGCCGTGGCGGGCCCGCACGAACCGGGCGACGCCGATCGCCGCCGGCGACCCCGTCCGGGTCGTCGCCATCGACGGCCTCGTCCTCGAGGTCGAGCCGCTCGAAGGGCGCCGCCCGCGACTATCGCGAGCGCTCTGCTCACTGAAGTTGCCCTTGTCCAGGTAGGTCGATCGGCCTAGCGTCGGCCGACGCCAGGGCGAAAGGGGGAGCTCCGGGGATGAGCGCACTTCGTACCGATGACGCCTGGCAGGTCAAGGCCGCGTGCCGGGGCCCCCAGGCCGCAGTGTTCTTCCCGCCCGCCGCACTTCGAGCGCAAGGACGAGAAGGCCGATCGGGAGCGCCGGGCCAAGGCGATCTGCGCCACCTGCGCCGTCCGGCAGCCGTGCCTCGAGTACGCCCTCGCGCATCCGTGAGCCCCACGGCATCTGGGGCGGCCTGAACGAGGGCGAGCGCCGCCGCCTCCTCGACGCCCGCAGCTAGCGACACCCGACTGGCGGTGGTCGTTCGGCGTATGCGCCGATAGCCACCGCCGATTCGCGTCAGTCGACCTCGGGCAGGCGCGGGCCGGCGATGCGGACGTCGCCCCGGCGCCGGGTCACGCCGGCGGCGTCGAGCAGCCCGAGCGAGCGGCACGGCGTGCTTGCGGCTCGTCCCGAGGGCGTCCCGGACGGCCGCCACGGTCACGCCGTCGGGTGCGTCGGCCAGGAGCCGGGCGACGACCCGTCGCCGCCTCGGCCACCGCGCTCGGTGCGAAGTGGTAGCCGTCGCGCTCGACGACGAGGCCGCGCCGGACGAGCTCGCGGAGCTCGGCGCGGTCGACGCCCGCCTCGGCGGCCGATGGCGGCGCGAACGGCGTCGCCCTCGAGGGCGGCGACGAAGGGATGGGCGGCCAGGGGGTCGCCGACCGCCGCCCGCACGCGCCCGCCCACCGGCGACGGCGACGTCCTCGAGCGGAACCCAGCACGGCCCGTTCGCGCTCGTCGAGGGCGGCCACGTCGAGTCCGAGGTCGCCCGCGGCGACGACCCGCTCGCGCACCGCGGTCCGAGCGTCGATCGAGGGCGTCGGGCGCGACGATCCAGCGGCCGACGCGACCCCGGCGTCGGGCGGTGCCTGCCGCCCGAGCAGTCGCGCGAGGTCGTCGGCGTCGACCCAGCCCCGCTCCCGACGACACGGGCCGCGGACGCGGTCGGGCCGCGCCCGCGCGGCGGTCAGGACCGGCGTCGACGTCGAGGATCTCGCCGCCGCCGACGGTCTCCTCTCGCCCGCTCTCGCGGAGCACGTAGCGGTCGCCCGGCTGCGAGCGGCAGCGGCGCCGGGAGGTGGAGGCGGACGAGCCCGGCGCCGCCGGGCGGCGACCGCGGTCTGGCCGAGGACCCGCACTCGGACGGCGTGCTCGCCGCTGCCGATGTAGGCCAGCCACGCGCCCCGTCGGCCCACCTCGTGGTCGAGGGCGGCGAGCACCGTCGAGCGTGGCGTCGACGACCGTGGTCCGGTGCCACTGGCTCGGGATGGACGACGGCGTCGCCGCGGGCGACGTCCGTCGTGGGCGACACCCGCGAGGTTGACGGCGACCCGATTGCCGGGCCCGAGCGTCTCCACCGCCCGACCGAGGGTCTGCAGCCCCCGCACGCGCGCCAGCCGCCGGCCCGTCGTCGGCCCCACGAGCTCGACCTCGTCGTCGACGGCGAGGCGGCCGCCGGTCAGCGTGCCGGTGACGACGGTCCCGGCGCCGCGGACGGCGAAGACGACCGGTCGACCCAGAGGCGGGCCCGTCCCCTGTCCGTCGCCGCTGGTGTCGCGGCCACGAGGCGGTCGAGGGCGAGTCGGAGCTCGCCGAGCCCCACACCGGTCGGGGCGTCGACGGGAACGATCGACGGCGCCGGCGAGCGGCGAGCCGGCGAGCCGGTCCGCGACGTCGAGCCGCGCCAGCTCGGTCGTGTCGTCGTCGACGAGTCCGACCTTCGTGAGCGCCACGACACCGTGACCGATGCCGAGCAGCTCGAGGATCCGGAGGTGCTCCTCGGACTGCGGCTTCCATCCCTCGGTGGCGGCCACGACGAAGAGGCAGGCGTCCACTGCGCCGACGCCGGCGAGCATGTTGGGCAGGAACCGGACGTGCCCGGGCACGTCGACGAAGCTGATGCCCTCGCCCGACGGCAGGGTCGTCGAAGCGAACCCGAGGTCGATCGTCAGGCCGCGCCGCTTCTCCTCGTCCCAGCGGTCGGGGTCGGTGCCGGTGAGGGCTTGGACGAGGGTCGACTTGCCGTGGTCGACGTGACCGGCGGTGGCGACGACCCGCAGTGTCAGTCCTTCGGCGGTGCCGGCGGCCGGGGGCGGAACAGACCGCCGGCCGGTGCGCGCCCTGCCCGCGGATCGCCGTAGGTCGCCTTGGAGTCGCGGCTGTACAGGAGGGCGAAGAAGACGAAGCCCAAGAGCAGCAGGCTGATGAAGCCGAGGCCGAGCTGCGCCGTGCTGGCGAGGAGGCCGAGGCCGGCCGCCACGAGCGCGTACATGCGGCCTCGACGGGTCCGCAGCATGAGGGCGGCCGCACCGCCGGCGACCATGATCGCACCGAGGACCACCGCGCCGATGCCGAGGTTGCGGGCGGTGGACTCCTCGATGAGGCTGGCCTCGAGCCCCTCGGCGAGCGGCACGGCCTCGTCACAGGGAATGTCGTCGACGTCGTCGGGATCGATGCCGGACACCGACTCGGCGGGCTCGTCTTCCTCGAGCTCATCGGAGATGTTGTTGCGGGCGGTGGCGCAGACGACCGCGTCGGGGTTCACCACCGTGGTCACGCCGAGGAGGATCGTCAGGGCGCCGACGAGCATCAGCACCGTGATGCCGATGCGCACCATCCGGTACAGCGTCACCTTGTCGTTCGGACCGGGGATCGTGCCCGGCCCGCCGTCCGCCGGCGCGTCGGCAGCCGGCGGCGCGGCGGCGGCGACGACCTCGGGCGTCACCCGCTCTGGCTCGTCGGCGTCGGGTTCGGTCGCGACGACCGCATCAGTCGGGACCGCAGTCGGGTCGGGGCCGCGGCGTCGGCGTCGGCGGGCGGCTCCGGGGCGCCGTCGTCGTCGGGCGCGGGCTCGTTCTCGTTCCGGTCCTTGTCGGCCATGGGTCAGCTCCTCGGGTCGACCAGCAACGACTGCAGAGACCGGCCGAGCAGGCCGCTCTCGTCCCACAGCCGGCTCTCGGCGAGGGCGACGCCGGCGTCGCCCATCCATGTCACGGCCTCGAGGCACACCCACTCGCCGGCGGGAACGCGACGCAGGTGGATCGTGAGGTCCGGGTTGATGAACACGGTCGTCGCCCAGTCGGTGACGCTGCTGACGCCGTTGCCGAAGTCGGCGGCGGCAGCGACGCGCTCGAGCGGCGACGGCTCCTCCCCAGCGACGACCGGCACCCGCAGCCGGATCCAGTCGGTGGACGGGCCCGCTCTCGTCGAACCGGCCGGCGGAGAAGCGGTGCTCGACGCCGCGGTTGTGGAAGCCGTCCCAACCCGCCGAGTTCGGTGTCAGTTCGGCGCTCGTCGCCGCGACATCGGGGAGGGTCGGGCCCTCGAGCGTCGCGGCGGTGTCGGGCGCGTCCACGTCCATGCTCCGGATACGCAGCAGGCGGGCGGAGGCGACGACGGTGCCGTCGGCGGTGGCCACCTCGGCGTCGACGAGCTGGATCTTGCGGCCCGGACCGCACGACGCGCGGCCGAGGTCCGCAGCGGCGCGACCGGTACCGGCCGCAGCAGCTCCACGGTGAGGCGCGACGGGAACCAGGCGACCTCGGGAGCGTCGACGTCGCCGGCACGCTCGGCCTCTCGGGCGAGAAGCGCAGCGGGTGGCCCGCCGTGCAGCGCGTTGGGGGCCCATGGCCCCACGGCGAACGCCGTGGCCTGCCAGCCGCCGCCCTCGACGGGCTCGAACAGCGCGGTCGGGTCCGACACGGCGAGCGACGCTACGCGCCGGATGCCTTCCGTCCCCAACGCCGCTAGGCGAGCGCGGCGCGGAGGGCGGCCGCGAGGTGGGTGTCGTCGGCGGGCTCGACGGCGCGGAGATCACAGATGGTCCGGTCGTCCTGCACGCGCGCGATCACAGGCGGGTCGGCCGCTCGCAGAGCGGCGGTGACGTCGCCGTCGACGGCGACGCCCGCCGACGGAATGGTGACTTCGGGCAGCGTCCCGCCTCCGGTCATCGCCGCGGTGTCGACGACGTCGCCAACGCGCAGGGATCCGGCGCGAGCGCCGGAGTGTGTCGGTCGGGATCGTCGCCAGGCGCCAGAACGGGAGACCATCGAGGTCGCGGCGGAGGTAGGCGAGCGCGATGTCCTGCAGGGCGTCGAGGACGAGCCCGCCGGGCCGGAGGGCGCGGTAGAGCGGATGGCGGGCGCAGGCGTCGATCAGGTCGGCGCGGCCACAGAGCAGCCCGGCTTGCGGTCCGCCGAGCAGCTTGTCGCCGGAGAAGGTGACGAGGGCGGCGCCGGCGGCGAGGGTCTGGCGGGCGGCGGGCTCACTCTGCAGCCACGCCGGCGGACCGTCCGGCAGCCACGGACACGCCGGCGTCGAGGAGGCCCGACCCGAGGTCGACGACGACGGGACGTTGGACCGATGCGGCCACGTCGCCGACCGGCGCGTCCTCGGTGAACCCGCTGATGCGGTAGTTCGACCGGTGGACACTTAGGTGAACGCGCGACGCGATCGTCGACGGCCGTGAAGTCCTCGACTCGGGTGCGGTTGGTCGTGCCGACCTCGACGAGGCGGGCGCCGCTCTGCGCGCACACCTCGGGGATGCGGAACCCGCCACCGATCTCCACCGCCTCGCCCCGGCTGACGGCGACGCCGCGACCGTCCCCGGCGAGGGCCGCGAGGGCGAGCAGCACGGCCGCGGCGCCGTTGTTGACGACGAGGCCGGCTTCGGCGCCGCACGGCCCGGGCGAGCAGCGAGCCGGCGTGGACGCGCCGGCTGCCGCGCCGACCGGTGGCGAGGTCGAGCTCGAGGTTCGTGTACGCCGCCGGTCGGCTGACGGCGAGCGGGCGCGCGGCCGAGGTTCGTGTGGAGGAGCACACCGGTGGCGTTGACGACCGGGCGCAGCAGCGCCGCGCTCGACCGCGGCGGCCTCGCTCGGTGCCGTCGCCGGGTCGCCGGCGGCGATGGCGCGCCGAGCGACGTCGACGAGGAGCGGGTGGGGGAGCGACGAGCCGCCCTCCGCCAACGAGCGGGCGAGGGCGTCGACGGACGGCGGGCGGTCGGCCATGCGGCCGTCATGATCACACCACGGTCAGAACCGGCGGTGACTTTGGGGGCCCTGGCCCCCAGACCCACCGCACATTCGCAAGGGGTCTAGGCGGGGCGCATGACGCCCTTCGGGGGGAGGATGCGCTTCTTGAGGACTTCGTCGACGAGGCCGTAGGCGACGGCTTCTTCGTCGCGGACGATGTAGTCGCGGTCGATGTCGGTGCGGATCCGCTCGACCGGCTGGCCGGTGTGGTTCACGAGGATCTGCACCATCCGCTCGCGCATGATCGACCATCTCGCGGGCGGCGAGCTCGATGTCGGTCGACTGGCCCTGCGCCCCGCCGTGGGGCTGGTGGATCAGCACGCGGCTGTTCGGCAGCACCGCCCGCTTGCCCGGGGCGCCGGCGGCGAGGAGCACCGCCGCCGCCGAGCACGCCTGGCCGACGCAGATCGTCGACACGTCGGAGGCGATGAACTCCATCGTGTCGTAGATGGCGAACAGCCCGGTCATGTCGCCGCCGGGGGAGTTGATGTAGAGGGCGATGTCCTTGCCCGGCGTCCTCGGCCTCGAGGTGGAGCAGCTGGGCGACGATCACGTCGGCGATCTGGTCGTCGATGGCGGTGCCGAGGAAGACGATGCGGTCCTCGAGCAGGCGGGAGTAGACGTCGGCGACCCGCTCGCCCGCGAGGCGTGCGCTGGAGGACGGTGGGAACAAGTGCAACCATACGGTTGCACGTTAGGCCGGCAACGGATGTGCAACCATCGTGCGATGGGCCAGTTGCATGGGAGAGTTGCGCATGGAGATCACCAGGGAGATCGAGCTCGACGCACCGGCCGACGACGTGTGGCGCCTGCTGGCCGATCCCGACGAGCTCGCCGGCTGGGTCGGCGACGAGGTCAGGGAGCGCCGAGTCCTCCGGCGACGACGACGACCACCGCCTCACCTGGACCTGGGCGCCCGACGGCGTCGAGTCGCACGGTCGAGGTCGACCGTCGTCGAGGACCGGCGAGCGCACGCTCCGTCCGGGTCGTCGAGCGCGGACCGCTCGGCTGCCGCCCGGGCCTGCTCGATCGGCGACGCGTGGGACGACCGCCTCTTCGGCCTCGAGCTGCGCGCCTCGCCGACGCATCGGCTCGTCGCCGCTGACCGCGCCGACGTGGCCGATGCCGGCGAGGTCGTCTTCGACGCCCTCGCCGATCCGACCCGCCGGGCCGTGCTCCGGGCCGTCGCCGAGGACGGCCCGCTCACCGCCACCGAGCTCGGCGCCGCGCCTGCCCGTGACGCGCCAGGCCGTCGCCAAGCACCTCGACGTGCTCGCGCGACGCCGGTCTCGTGCGGCGGGAGCGCGACCGGCCGCGACGTCCGGTTCTCCTTCGACGCCGCGACCGCTCGACGAGGCCCTCGCCTGGATCGCCGGTGTCGGCGCCCGCTGGGACCGGCGCCTCGCCACCCTTGATCGCCGCCTGCGAGGGGGACGCCGCCGGTTCGGGAACAGGGGTGCGCAGGTAGCGTGAAGCGGTGTTGTTCGTGCTGGTCGCTGCTGTTCGTCGTGCTGCCGATCGCCGAGCTGGCCGTCATCGTCACGGTCGCCGACGCAGCATCGGCGTCCTCGAGACGATCGGGCTGCTCATCCTCGTCAGCGTCGTCGGCGCCTGGCTGTGCAAGCGGGAGGGCGTCGGCGTTCTTCGCCGCATCCAGCGACTCGCTCGACCGCGGCGAGCTGCCCACCAAGCGAGGTCGTCGACGGCGGCCTGATCCTGCTGGCCGGTGCCCTGCTCATCACGCCCGGCTTCCTCACCGACTGCCTCGGCATCCTCCTCCTGCTGCCCCCGACCCGTGCGATCGCCCGCGGCTCGTGCTCCGCCGTGCTCGCTCGGCCGCCGTCGCTCGACCGGCGAGCGCGAGGTCGTCGGGCACGAGCCGCACGCGGCGACTCGGAGCGCCGCAGGGCATCCGAGCCGCCGGCTCCGAGCCGACCTGAGTCGGGCGACGGCGACCGACGCCGCCGTCGACGAGACGAGGCCCCGGCGCCGCCGAAGCCGCTCGTCACCGGCGTCGCCGTCGGCCCTGTCGCCGCTGGTGCGGCGGATCCTCGCCCCCAACCCGGGCGTGATGACCGGGCCGGGCACGAACACCTACCTCGTCGGCATCGACGAGGTCGTCGTCATCGATCCCGGTCCCGACGACGACGGCCACCTCGACGCGATCGTCGGCTGCGGCGGCGACCGCATCCGCTGGATCGTCTGCACCCACACCCATCCCGACCACCACCCGCTGACGGCGCGCCTGGCCGAGAGCGACCGGCGCCGAGGTGCTCGCCTTCGACTCCCGCGACGGTCTCGGCGTCGACGGCGAGCTCCGCGACGGCGACGTCATCGAGGCGACCGAGTTCCGGCTGCGCGCCGTGCACACGCCCGGCCACGCGTCGAACCACCTCTGCTACCTGCGTCGAGGAGGAGCGGCTGCTCTTCTCCGGCGACCACGTGATGCACGGCTCGACCGTCGTGATCGCCCCGCCCGACGGCGACATGGCCGCCTACCTCGCGTCGCTCGAGCGGCTGCGCACGATGCGGCCCGCCCTGCGGGCGATCGCCCCCGGCCACGGCCACCTCATCGAGGACCCGGCGGCGGCAGCTCACCGAGTACGTCGACCACCGCCTCGACCGCGAGCGCCAGGTGCTCGACGACGCTCGACGACCTCGGCGGCAAGGCCACGCCCGGCGGAGCTCGTCGAGCGCGATCTACGTCGACCTCGTCGACGAGCTCGTGCCCCGGGCCCGCCAGTCCGTGCACGCCCACCTGCGCAAGCTGGCGCCGAGGAGTGATCGGCCGAGGACCTCGACGACGAGTCCGGCCGACTCCTGACGACGCAGTGGATCGGAGTCCGGCTCCGTCGTCGAACCCTTGAGGAGGTGAGCGTCGAGCGGCGGGACGCACCGAGCTCCTTGAGCGCGGTCGAGGCCGGCGAGGTGCTCGGCCTCCCGGCCGACGTCGTGCGCGCCCTCGCCGACGCCGGCTACCTCGCGGCCGTCGTCGCGGCCCGGTGGCGTGCCCCGCTTCGCCCTCGGCGACCTCAAGGCGTTCCAGGCCGCGTCGACGACGCCGGCGGCGATCCGACGAGTCGGTGTGGGACGCTCGCCGGCGACGACGACCTCGACGTCGACGCCATGCTCGCGCTGATCGGCGCCCGCGTCGGCGACATGGCGGAGCGCTCCCTCGACCTGCTCAACGTCGCGTGCGTGCCCGGGACGCTCTCGTTCACCGACGACGTCCGGCGGCGGCAGCTTCCTGGCCGAGGCCGCGCGAGCGCATCGAGGCGATCCTCGCGGTGTGCGCCCACGGGCCGGGCGGCGACGAGCCGATCGAGGCCGACCTCGCCGAGATCGGCGCCGACGCCGCGCACGACGGCGTGCCGCTGCCCGGCGGTGCTGGTCGCCGCTGCGCGTCGACGCGCGACCTCGTCGTCCAGACGGCCGTCGAGGTCGCCGAGGAGCGGGGTCGGCGCTGGGGGCTGGCGCTCGCCGTCGTCCTCATCCGCGTGCATCCCGGCCATCGACCGGCTGTCCGACGCCGTCGCCCGCGGCTACTGGGAGGCGGTGCTCGAGATCGAGGCCGAGGGCGATCGACCGCTTCCGCACGGTCGATCGACCAGGCGTCGCCGACGGCGTCTTCGACGATCGACGCCGACGGCGTCGTCGACTACGCCAACCCCGCCGCTGCTCGGCTCCTCGGTCGATCGGCCGCGACCTCGTCGACCGACCGGTCACCGAGGTGCTCGCGTCGGTGTCGCCGGGACGGCCGACGCCGTGATCGCCCTCGAGCGGGCGACGACGAGCGGCGCCTCGAGGTCCGCCAGTTCGAGCGGGTCCGCGACGGCGTCGTCGTCGGCTGGGACGGTCGTCGTCGCCGCGATCCCGGTCGAGGGCTCAGCGCCTTGCGACGGGCCGGCGACGCACGGGCTGCGGGTCCGCTGCGAGATGGGCGCGCAGCCGCTGAGTCGACCAGGGGGATCGCCTCGTCGACGATGCGCTCGGCGATCGCCCGGAACGCGTCGGCGCCGCCGGCCGTCGCCGAGGGCGACCGGGCGAGCCGTTGTCGCCGCCGAGGGCGACGGCGGGCTCGAGCGGGATGCTGGCCGAGCAGCGGGACGCCCGCCTCGCGCGGCGAGCGCGTCGCCGCCGCCGTCGCCGAACAGCGGGTAGCTCGTGCCGTGGTCGCACTCGAAGGCGCTCATGTTCTCGATGACGCCGGCGACCCGCAGGTAGTTCTTGCGCGCCATCGACACCGCGCGGGCGGCGACGCGCTTGGGCGGCGAGCGCCGGCGTCGTGACGACGAGCGACCTCGGTGCGGGGCACGAGCTTGGCCACGCCCATCTGCACGTCGCCGGTGCCCGGCGGCATGTCGAGGAGGAGGTAGTCGAGGTCGTCGCCCCAGTCGACGTCCTGGAGGAAGTGCTGCACGGCGCGGTTGAGGATCAGGCCGCGCCACATGAGGGCGTCCTGCTCGTCGGCGAGCATGCCCCATCGACACGACCCGCACGATCGCCGTCGCCGATCTTCCGCTCGACCGGGACCATCAGCTTGCGGTCGCCGTCGACGCGGACGCCGAGGCGCTCCTCGACGCCGAGCATCCGCGGCACCGAGAAGCCCCAGATGTCGGCGTCGAGCACGCCGACGGCGAGGCCCTGGGCGGCGAGGGCGGCGGCGAGGTTGACCGTGACCGACGACTTGCCGACGCCGCCCTTGCCCGAGGAGATGGCGACGACCTGCGTCGTCGGCGCCACCGAGGTCTGCTCGTTGCGCTGGGCGATGTTGAAGCGGGCCCGCTCCATGCGCCCGCTTCCCTCGTCCGGCGGTCATCTCGTCCCACTCGAGCGCACGTCGGTGACGCCCGGGAGGCGCGCCGACGCAGCGCCTTCACGTCGCGCTGGAGCTGCGCCCGCAGGGGGCACCCGGCGGTGGTGAGGGCGAGGGTGACGATGACCGGCCCGCTCGGGTCGACGACGACGGCGTCGCGACCATGCCGAGGTCGACGACGTCGCTGCCGAGCTCGGGATCGATCGACGCCGCGGAGGGCGTCGCGCACCACGTCGCGGGGAGCGGTGGCGGCGGGCACGACCGAGATACTACCGGTGCAGCCCGTGTATTCTCCGGGGCTGTGGACGAGACCTCGACGGCGCCGCCGAGCCGGCTCGACCTCCTCAAGGCGCTCGGCGACAACACCCGCTACGCCATCTACCTCGAGCTGGCCCGATCGCCCGTGCCCCTGGCCACCGCCGAGGTCGCCGAGCTCGCTCGGCCTGCACGTGAACACCGTCCGGCCCCACCTCGAGCGGATGCGGGAGGTCGGGCTGCTCGAGGTCGCGCCCGACCACCGCGGCGCGCCGGGACGCCCCCAGCACCGCTACTCGCTCGCCGCCGGCGCGCCGTCGCTCGGGCTCGAGCCGCCGACCTTCCCGGTGCTGGCGCGGATGCTGCTCGGCGTCGCCGCCCGTGCCGGGCGCCGGGCCGACGACGCCGCCGCCGCCGGCCGGGAGCAGGGCGACGGCCGAGGCGCGGCCCGTGCCCGACGGCGTGCCGTGCGCCGATGCCCTCGTCGAGCTGCTCGCCCGCCTCGGGTTCGACCCGACGCCGGTCGACGACGAGCGGAACGACGACGATCGGCTTCGCCCACTGCCCCTTCCGCGAGCTGGCCGAGGCGAACCCCGAGCTGGTGTGCGGGCTGCACCGGGGCCTCGTCGAGGGCTTCGTCGACAGCGTCGGCGGCGCCGACGTCGTCCGAGCTTCGGGACCCTCGTCGACCGCCAGCTGCCGGGTCACCCTCGCCGACCGGTAACCTGCTTCGCCATGATCACGCTGACCGACGCAGCGGCCACCAAGGTCAAGGACCTCATCGAGGCCGAGGGTGAGGAGAGGAGCTGGCCCTGCGGGTCGCCGTGCGGCCCGGCGGCTGCTCGGGCTTCTCCTACGAGATGTTCTTCGACTCGCGAGTCGCAGACCGACGACGTCACCGTCGACTACGGCGGCGTGAAGGTCGTGGTCGATCCGTCGAGCGCCCAGCTGCTCGACGGGCGCCACCCTCGACTACAAGGACGGCCTGCACGCAGGCCGGGTTCTCGATCAACAACCCCAACGCCCAGCGCACCTGCGGGTGCGGCCAGTCCTTCAGCTAGCTTCCGACGCTTCGTCGTCTGCCGGGCCCGCCTCTGTGGCGGGCCCGTCCGCGTCCACCCGTTCGATGACGACCACCCGCCCGCGGGGCGGCATCGAGGCGAGGAGCTGACGGAGCTGGTCGGACGTGAGCCACGCCGACGGCTCGGCGAGGACGATCGGCCGGTGCACCTCCTCGGCCGCGATCACCCGTGCCTCCGCATCGGCGAGCGCCTGGGCATCGGCGCGGGCCTGACGGTGGTCGCCGAGCAGGTCGTCGAGGACGGCCTCGAGCTGCTCGGGATCCGGCGCCTGCTCCTGGCCGAGGGCGGCCCACAACACCTTCCAACGGGCCTGGGCCTTGCGGTGGAACGCGGCCACCGTCCGCACGGTCGGGGACATCTCCGCCGCGGCCGCGGTGTGGGCCAGCTGAGGATCATGCGCCCTGATCACGGCCTCCACGTCGTGCGGATCGGCGGCCGCCCCCGCGAGCTGGTGCCAGCGGGCCCGCGCGACGCGGAGCTGCTCCTCGGCTTCGTCCCGGTCGGCCTCGTGCGCGACCGCGCGCTGCCAGCCAGCCCTCGCGGACGACCTCCGGAGCGGCGAGCCGCGGCCGCCTTGCGGCCGCTGTCGGTCGAGGCGACGGCCGCGCCGACCGACGCCAGGCGATCGGCCTGCTGCTCGGCCTCTTCGGCGCGGACGGTCACCTTGCGGGCGGCCCGCCGGCCGCGCCAGAGCTCGAGGGCCGCGAGGAGCAGACCCGCGGCGAGCACGCCGCCGTACACCGCGGGCTCCGCATCGAGGCCGATGAGGATCAGGGCCCCGCCGAGAGCGATGGCGACGATCGCGACGACCCGCACTCGTGACCGGCGCCGCGCGACGTCGCCGAGCCGTGCGATCGACGCGCGGCGGTTCCTGCACGACGTCCTCGACCACGGCCGGAGGATCCTCGACGGCGACCGGCTCCGGCGCGGCCTCCAGCGGCGCCGAGGGCGTCCTCGCCCGGATCGGGACCGAGGGCGGTCAGGGCCGCCTCGGCGGCCTGCACCGCCCGCTCGGCGTCGGCCACGGCGGCGGCCGCGGTCCGCACGGCGGTGGGATGGAGGGCGACGCCGGTCGATGCCGCGACGCGGGCCTGCAACGTCTCGGCGAACCGGACCTCGGTGCGCTCGCGGATGCGGGCGGCTCGGCCGAGATCCTCGGCGAGGCGCCGGAGCTCGGCGACGTCCTCGTCGGCGATGACGGGCGCCACCGCCGCCGCGGCGAGGATCGCCTCGCGCCGAGCGAGGACGGCCTCGTCGGCTGCGGTATCGCCCCCCAGGGCCCGTCGACCCGCTTCGACCCGAGCCCGAACGAGCGCCTCGGCACCGGCGAGGTCGCCGGCGATGTCGGCATCGATCTCGTGCTGCACGCGCTCGGCGGCGGCGGCGGGATCGGGCGCCGTCAGGTTGTGGATCGACGCGTGGAACTCCCTCACCCAGAAGGAGTCTCGCGCGGGCGTCCCGAGCGGCCCTGTACTCAGGCACGTGGCGAGGGCGGCGTCGAGCTCGGTCCCGTCCCAGACGTTGTCGAGGCGGGCGGTGATCGTGCCGGTCGACGTCGGCGACGTACAGCGCCGGTTCGAAGGTCATGCCGAACGGGTCGGTCACCAGCGGGCTCGGGGCGCCGTCGGGCGGGGCGGCGTAGGGGTAGACCTCGAGGTGGACCACGGTCAGGCCCGCTTGCGACGGCGCCGTCTCGACGAGCTGCTCGAGCACGGGACCGCAGATGGCGGTGTTGCAGTACGCCGGCGTCGACACGATGAACGCGACCGGCCCGGCACCGACGGCGGCGTCGAGGGAGACCTCGTGGAACGGGCAGGCGGGATCGCGCGGTGCAGATCGTCTGCGCATCGAGTGGGGCCGCGACCGTGGGCGTGACGGGCGCGGGGAGCGGCTCGCCGACCTGGGGGAGGGTCGACGTGCTCGGGTCGTTCACGGCGAGGAGGCTCTCGAGGGGCTGTCCGTCGACGTCGGTCGCGACGCGGTGCACCCCGGTCGCCGGGAAGGTGGTGACGAGGGGGTAGTAGGCGCGCTCGATGTCGTCACCGTGCCGGGCGACCTCCACGGTGCCGATGTCGTCGCCGGCCTCGGTCGTCACCGCGAAGCTCAGCGTCGCCGGCGCCTCGTCGGGCCGTACGAGCCCGCCCGACGACACGAAGAGGAGGAAGGCAGCCCGCTGCTGGATGCCGGAGACCAGGAGGCTGTTGCGGTCGAACGCTGCGCCGAGCACGAGGTCGCCGGCGGGCAGCGTCGTGCCGTCACCGTCGGTCGAGGGTCCGCCGTCGTCGACGACGCCGATTCGTCGTCGCCGCAGGCGGCGAGCCACACAGCTCCAGCGGCTCCGAAGGCGCCGGCGAGGAGGGATCGTCGGGAGATGGGGGGCATTCAGGGCAACGCTATGGTCGCCTGGGTGCCGGACGGCAAACGCCCTCCCGGAGCACTCGCGCTGATCGTCGACGGTCGGGCCGTCGAGGTGCCCGACGACGGTGCCGACGCTGCTCACGGTCCTCCGAGACCGTCTCGGCGTCCGCTCCGTGAAGGACGGCTGCAGCCCCCAGGGCCAGTGCGGGTGCTGCACCGTGCTGGTCGACGGCCAGCCGCGGGTCGCATGCGTGACGCCGGCGCGGCGTGTCGCCGGTCGCCGCATCACCACCGTGGACGGCCTCGACGCCGCCGACCGGTGGGCCGCAGCGTTCTGCGCCACCGGAGCCAGCCAGTGCGGCTTCTGCACGCCGGGCATCATCGTGCGGCTCGCCGCCGAGGCGGCCAAGCCGGCGGGCGCCGATCCCGGCCGGGCGCTCCTCGCCCACCTGTGCCGGTGCACCGGCTGGCTGCCGATCCTCGACGCGTGGACCTCGCCACGAGCGTGGAAACGCCGGTCGCTCCGCCGTCGATCCGGCCCACGCCTACGGAAACCGCTCACCTCAGCCGGATCGAGCCGTGGCGCGGCCGTGACCCGGACGCCGCCAACCGGCGGGCCGCGATCGAGGGGGGCGTACCGCAGGTGGTCGGGCCCGAGGTGTCGCTCGGCCGGGCGCCGTTCGCCGCCGACACCGCGCCCGACGACGCGCTCGTCGCCGTGCCCGACGGCGCCGGCGGGTGGGCGGTGGGCGACGACCCTGGCGCTGGCGCGGGCGGCGGCGGGCAAGGTCCAGGGCCGGCGGTCGACCGTCGACGCGCGTCCACCGATCGAGCTGCCGCCGGGCGAGTGGGCAGTGACGCTGCGGACGTCGTGGGTCGAGCCCGCCTACCTGGAGACCGACGCCTCGTGGTGCGAGCCGGGCGGAGAGCCGGCGTCGCCGGTCGCCAACGGCGGCGCCTTCGGGGCCAAGGTCCCGTCACCGGCGACGGCGGCGGCTCGACGCGCTCGCCGACCGCCACGGTCGGCCCGGTGCTCGTCCTGCTGTCCCGCGAGGACAGCACGCGGCTCGGGACCAAGCGGCCGCCGATCGCCGTCGGCGTCGACGCCCGTGGCCGCGGCGTCGTGCGCGTCGCCCGTACGCCGGGCATCGCCGACGCGCTTCGCTCGTGCGACGCGCTCGATCTCGCCGTCGAGGAGGTCGACCTGCCCGGTCCGCCGACCTCGACCGGACTCCGCGCCGCCGGGTGGGCCGAAGCCGCGGCCGTTGCCGCGGGACTCCGTGGCGAGCCCGAGGTCACCGTCGTCGACCCCGTGACCGGCGGCCGGGCGACGGCGCTCGTCGACCAGGCGCGGGTCCACGTCCGGGTGGCGTGCGGCGAGCCGCTCGACGAGGTCGTGCTGCGGTCCTACTGCGTCGGCGCCACCCACCAGGCCCTCGGATGGGTCACGAGCGAGGGCCTGGCCGTCGACGACGACGGGCGTCGTGCACGACCTCACCATCCGCAGCTTCGGGGTGCTCCGCGCCGTCGACATGGTCCCGGTCGACCTCGAGGTCGACGAGGGCTCGGGACCGCCGGTGCGGGGCAGCGATGCCGTGTTCGCCGCAGTGGCGGGCGCCGTCTGGGTCGCGCAAGGCTGCCCGCCCGAGTGGCCGACAGGGAGGAACCTCCGATGAACAAGCCGGTTGGCCCGTACACGCCGGTCGTCGAGGCCGGGGGGCTGGGTCGTCGTCTCGGGCCAGGTCGGCGCGGTCGACGGGAGCCTCGTCCCCGGCGGCTTCGACGGCCAGTGCAACCAGGCCCTCGCCAACCTCCGGGACCGGCTCGAGTCCGTCGGCGCGGCGATGACCGACGTGGTGAAGACGACGGTGTTCCTGCGCCACCTCGCCGACTACGCCCGCATGAACGAGCTGTACTGGAGGCCTTCGGCGACCACCGGCCCGCCCGCAGCGCGGTCGCCGTGGCCGAGCTCCCCCTGGGCGCCCTCGTCGAGATCGAAGCCTGGGCCCACCCCGCGCGAGGATGACCCCGTGCTGGGAGCGGTGATCATCGTCGTGGTCCTGCTGGTGGTGCTCCCCGTCCTCTTCCTGATGGGCGGCGCGGTCGTCGCCGCCATCTTCGGCGAGTCGCTGCGCCGCGACGCCGAGCACCGCCACGAAGGCAGCGAGCTCCTCGACCTGAACTAACGGAATGTGCGGTGACTTTGGGGGCCAGGGCCCCCAAAGTCACCGCCGGTTCTCGGACCGAGCCGGTCAGCCGATGGTGGCGAGGTTGAAGAACTCCTCGCTTGCGGTCAGGAGGGCGAGCACGAACCGGCGGTCACCGGTGCGCACCACCGGAGCGAAGGACACGGCTCCGGCGTCCGGTGCCCGGAGCAGCACGAGCCGGTAGGCGGCGGCGAGTTGGCGGGTGATGCCCTCGTTGGAGTCCAGCAGCGCCTGGGCGACCGCAGTGCGGGATGTGCCTGCGGCGATGGCGTTCTGCCAGAAGGTGGCGCCGCCGGCGTCGACCTCGCGGCCGAGCAGCTCACGGTACGCCTCGGCGACGAAGGCGGCGTTGGTGCCGCCGGCGCCGGCGAGGAACTCCTGGGACCCGACGAGCTGGGCCTCGAGCATCCGGGTGGTGCCACCCCCGGCGAGGAAGCCGCGCCAGGCGGCCAGGCCGCCGGGGTCGGCGCCGCGGTCGAGCAGGGCGAGGTAGGAGCGGCGGATCTGGGTGTCGATGCCTTCGGTCGAGTTCTCGACGGCGTTGGTGAAGGCGGTCTGGGACAGGCCACCGGCGAGCTGCCCGGACCAGAACGCGGCGCCCGGGCCGTCGGCGTGCCGGCCCAGCAGGACCTGGAAGACGTCGTCGACGTACTGCTGGCGAGTGGCACCCGGGGTCGGGGCCACGGTGATGGTGACCGTGGCCGGCGCGCTGTTGATGCCGCCGTCGTTGGCGACGTAGACGAAGGCGTCGGTGCCGGCGAAGTTGGCCGCCGGCGTGTAGGTGAACGAGCCGTTTGCCGCCAGGGTGAGCGCGCCATTGGCCGGCGCCACGGTCAGCACGGCGGTGAGGTCGTCCTCGTCGGGATCGGTGTCGTTGTCGAGGACACCCGTGGCCGCGGTGCGACTCAGCACGCCGTCCTCGCCGACGCCGTAGGAGTCGTTGCCAGCGACGGGCTGATCGTCCGCCGACACGACGTCGATCTCCACGAGGGCGACGTTGCTGTCGCTGACCCCGTCGTTGGCGGTGTACGTGAACGAGTCGGGACCCTGGTAGTTCGCGTCCGGGTCGTAGTCGAAGCTGCCATCGCTGAAGAACGTCAGGTCGCCGTGCTCCGGCTCGTCCTCGACGGTCGCCTCGAGGTCATCGGCGTCGTCGTCATTGGCGAGGACGCCGGCGACGGCGGCCACCTCGAGCAGGTCGTCCTCTGCGGCGGTGTACCCGTCGTCGTCCGCCACCGGCGGCGGGTTGAACGTCACGAAGCCGTCGGTCGACGTGGAGGCGAGGTTGTCGTTCCCCGTCGCGTCCACAGCGCTCTCGGCCGGGATCGAGGCGTTGACAGTGCCTGCACCGGTGGCCCCGGAGACCTCGATCGTGTAGTCGGCACCGGAGCCGGTGACGACCGCGGTGAAGGTGCCGCCGGCGCTCCCGCCGGTGAAGTCCACGTCTTCAACGGCATCACCGAAACCGGTGACCGGCTCGCTGAAGGTGACGTCGAAGATGATCGGGGAGGCGCCGGTCGGGTCGGCCTGGGTCGAAGGCTTGGTCGACGGTGACCGTCGGGACGCCGTCGACGGTGAAGGAGGTGGGGTTGGCGGCACCGTCGACGTCAGGGTCGTCGCTGAGCGACGACGACTCGTTGGTGCCGTCGTCGCCGACGTCGAAGTTGACCGTCGCCTGATTGGCGAGGGTCTCGTTCTCCGTGCCCTCGTCGACCGTCGCCTCGATCGTCAGGACCACGTCGTCGCCGCCAGCGGCCGGGAAGGCGCCGTTCCAGGTGACGGTGTTCGTGGGGACGTTGAAGCCCACGACGCCGGACGTCGCCTCGGCGCTCACGAGCGAGACCCCCGCCGGGAGCGTGTCGGTGATCTCGGCACCCGGGTTGTCGCCCGAGGCGACGCTCATGTTGTTGGTCGCCGTGATCTCGTAGGTCACGGTGCCGCCCTCTTCGAAGTCGCCGTCCACCGTCTTCGTGGCGGTGACCGGGGTCCGTCGTGACGAGCACCGAGAAGGCCCGGATGGATGCCGGTGCCCTCATCGAAGAAGTCCTGGCCGTCAGCGTCCACGTGCCGTTGCCGTTTTGGCCGTCGAAGGCCGACAGCGGACTGGCCGGCGTGAACGATCCCGTGAACGGAGGAGTGCCCGACGCATACGAGAACGGGGAGGTCGCCTCGTCGTCGAACACCATCTGGCAGAGGTTGTTCCGAGGGTTGTTGGTGAAGTTCTCGGCTGGCCAGTTGGACCGTCGTGCCCGCGGGCGAGGTGAGCGAGATCCGAAGATCACTCACGAAGGTGTGGGTCGATGCCAACGGTCGTCGCCCCTGGGTTCGCAGTGCACGCGGAGCCGTCGATGCGGAGGTCGATGTCGGTGATCGGGCTGAGCGA
This sequence comes from uncultured Actinomycetes bacterium, assembly GCA_963761485.1. Classification (GTDB taxonomy): domain Bacteria; phylum Actinomycetota; class Thermoleophilia; order Gaiellales; family Gaiellaceae; genus GMQP-bins7. Next base: position 711,919 of record CAVXGP010000005.1, read on the forward strand.
GCGCGCCCGCGGTCACGTCCACCGTCGCCTCGGCGCCGGGCTGGGTGCCGGTCAGGTCAAGGCCGTCGGGGATCGCCACCGGCGCTCCGACGTAGGAGAACGGCGCGGTGACCGGAGCCGCGCCGGCGGCTGTCGGCGCGAGGGCGACGGCGACCGGTGCGACGAGCGCGGCGACGACCACGAGCGCGGCCGCGCGCGTGGAACGACGGATTGAGTGGAACATCGTGACGTGCCCTCCCTGGACTTCCTTCGGCGAAGCCGACCCGCGCCGGCGGCACAGAGGGTGACACATCTCGCACGCGAAGTGAGTATTCCCAGGAATGTGCGGGCGTTGTGGGGGCCCTGGCCCCCGAAGTCACCGCCGGTTCTGACCGAGCCAGCGGTACCGGGTCCAGCCCTCGACCGGGCGGGCGCCGAGCGAGTCATAGAAGCGGATCGACGGCTCGTTCCAGTCGAGCACGGCCCACTCCACCCGCCCGCCGTCGGCCTGGTCGAACAGCGACTGGAGCAGCGCCAACCCGTGGCCGGCGCCGCGGTGCTCGGGCAGCACGAACAGGTCCTCGAGCCAGATGCCGGGTCGCCCTTGGAAGGTCGAGTAGGTCCGGTACCAGATCGCCATGCCGACGACTTCGTCGCTGGCGTCGTCGACGGCCAGGGTGGTGCGAGGCACCGCGTCGGGACCGAACAGGGTCGCCCCCAGCTGCGCCTCGTCCCACTCGACCTCGTGCGCGAGCCGCTCGTACTCGGCGAGGCCCCGGATGAGCCCGGCGATCGCCGGCAGGTCGTCGGGCGTCGCCGGCCGGATCACAGATCGCGGCTCACGGGTTGATGGCGCGCGCGACCTGATCGAGCAATTCGACGGCGAGATGTTCCCCTGGCCGAGCATGTAGCCGATCAGGATGCCGGCCTCGTCCTCGGACTCCATGATCCCTCGCCGCGCCGCCTCGATGATCCAGTCGCAGTCCGCCGTGGTGAGCTCGGACACGTTCAACTGCCGGGCGAGCGCGGCCGCCATCTCGTACTTCTGCACGCCCCGATGGTGACAGGTTGCGAGGGTGAGGCCTGCTCGATCGGGAAGCCGGGCGGTCCAGCGCGCCTGCCCGATGCGCTCGACGTCGCAACTCGCCGCTGGTCACCGCGGGCGGGGTGGAAGGCTGCGCCCGGTGGGAGGACCGTTCGCCGAAGAGATCGTCGTCGCGCCCGATGGGCCCGGCCGCTACCGCGCCGACCTCGGACCAGGCTGGAACCTGCGGCCCCTGCCCCAAGGAGGGATCGTCACCGCCCTGGCGCTCCGGGCGATGGAGGCGGAGCTCGCCGACGCCGGCGAGTCGCTGCGCACGCTGTCGACCGTGTTCGTCGGGCAGGTCGCCGACGGCGCCCTCGAGATCGACGTCGAGGTCCTTCGCCGTGGTCGCTCGATGTCGCACCTGCGCGCCGAGGTCCGGAACGAGGGGACCGCTCGGGGGCACGTGACGACCGCGGTCTTCGGGCGCTCCCGCGACGGCTACGCCTTCACCGATCTCGTTCCGCCCGATGTCCCGCCGCCGGAGGAGTGTCGGTCGTTCCGGGACCCGCCGCCGCCGGACTGGCCGGCGTTCCCGCCGATGCCGTTCTGGGAGCGCGTCGAGGGCCGGCCCGCGATCGGCCTCCCGCCGTGGGACGACACGCCGAGGACGAGCTCGACCCAGGCGTCCTGGTACCGGTTCGACGAGACGCCCTGGCTCGACGACGGCACCATCGACCCTGCCGCGGTCGTCGTGCTGGTCGACACCATGCCGGGCGCCGTCGGGCAACGCCTCGGGCCCACGGGCCGGGCCTGGTTCGGGCCGAGCGTGGACCTGAGCGTCCACCTCTTCGCGCCGGCGCGGGAGGAGTGGATCCTCGCCGTCAACCGAGCGCGTCACGCCGGGGATGGCTACGCCTCGGTGGAGATGGAGCTGTGGTCGGCCGGCACCCTCGTCGCCTACGGCACCCAGCAGATGTTCTTCGTGTTCACCGACGGCTGAGAGCGCCCGAGACATCTGTCACGCTCAACCCGGGCGCACGACCGCCGATAGGCCCGGTCGCATGGATGCAGGACCGACCGATCAGGAAGACGAGCTCGTCGTCGCGCCGGTGCCAGAGGCACCGGCGGGCGGCCGGCGGCGTGGCCGCATCGCGTTCGCAGCTGCCCTCGTCCTCGGCGCCGTCGCCATACCGACGACCCTCGTGTTCCTCGGCCGGGACACGCCGCCGGAAGAGGTGACGGCCGCCGTCCCCGACGAGGCGACCACGACCACGACGGAGAAGGTCGACCCGTCGTCGACGACCACGACGTCGGTGCCCCCGACGACGGAGACGACGGCCGCGACCCTTCCGCCGACGGTGGACACAACTGCGCCCGTCGCTCCCCGGCCGACGACACCACGGCGTCCCCCGCCGCCGGCGGCCGCGCCCACCGCGACGACGGTCCCGCCTGGGCCGACGTGCCGGAATTCGCACGACCCGGCGTGCGGCGCCTTCTACTGGGACCAACCCGTCGTGAACCAGCCGATCACGGCGTCGTTCGTCGACATGCCCGCCCAACTGAGCTGGACGAACCACCAGCTGGACATGAGCGTCCGAATGAGCGACGACTCGTACTTCATCTGGTCCAGCACGACGGTCAACGGCGTCGTTGTCTCGGGCACGTCGCGAGTCCGGAACTGCGACTGGATCCAGCCTCGCTACGGCCCGTGGACGCCCGAGCAGCCCCGTCCGATCGTGGAGCACACGTTCTTCATCAACCCGGTGTACCTAACCGAGCCGGGCACCTACCTGGTGGAGCTGAGCCTCGGCACGGGAACGTGCGGTGACGCCCACGCGTCCGACACGCTCCTCACTGCGACCGTCGAGGTCCTGGCGCCGCCGGAAGGCTGACGGCGCGCTACCCCCAGCGGGACTGGCCGAAGCGGTAGCCGACCGACCGCACGGTCTGGATGAGGTTGGCGTGCTCCTCGCCGAGCTTCGCCCGCAGCCGGCGGATGTGGACGTCGACGGTCCGGGCGCCGCCGTAGTACTCGTAGCCCCACACCCGCGACAGGAGCGTCTCGCGGGTGAAGACCTTGCCGGGGTGCGAGGCGAGGAACTTCAGGAGCTCGTACTCCATGTACGTCAGGTCGAGCGGCTTGCCGCCGATCGCCGCCTGGTAGGTCTCGAGGTTCAGCAGCAGCGGGCCGTACTCGATGAGCTCGGGGCGCGTGCCCGCGGCCGGTGCGCCAGAACAGGTGCTCGAGCCGGCGGCGGAGCTCGGCGGGCCGCAACGGCGTGAGGCAGAAGTCGTCGAAGAGGTCCTCGCGCAGCTCGAGGTCGGGCAGCTGCACGGGGTCGAGCACGAGCAACAGCGGCTCGAGCGGGACGTCGCGCTTGCGCAGCGTTCGGCACAGCGCGAACGCGCCCTCGGGGTCGCGTCGGCGGCGATGAGGGCACCTGCCCACCCGTCGTCGGGCTCGAGCGCGGACGGCGGCCGTTCGTCGCCCACGGCCTTGTGGGGGAAGCCGGCGCCGTCGAGGGCGGCGACGATGTCGGCCGATACCGGGTCGGGAAGACGAGCAACGGTTCCAACGCTCGACCTACAGCGTCCGCAGGTAGCGATCGAGCTCGAACTGCGTGACCTGCGTCTTGTAGGCCTGCCACTCGGCCCGCTTGTTGCGCAGGAACCACTCGAAGACGTGCTCGCCGAGCGCCTCCGCGACGAGCTCGGACTGCTCCATCTCGTCGAGCGCGTCGGACAGCGACGCCGGCAGCTGCTCGATGCCCTCGGCGAGGCGCTCCTCGTCGGAGAGCTCGTACAGGTTCGCGGTCGTCTCCGACGGCAGCTCGTAGCCCTCGGCGATGCCCTTCAGCCCGGCGGCGAGCACGACGGAGAAGGCGAGGTACGGGTTGCAGGCCGGGTCGGGCGCGCGGAACTCGATCCGAGTCGACTCCGCCTTGCCTCGCTTGTGGTGCGGCACGTTCACGACCACCGAGCGGTTGTTGCGGGCCCACGACGTGTGGATCGGCGCCTCGAAGCCGATGACGAGCCGCTTGTAGGAGTTGACCCACTGGTTCGTCACCGCGGTGATCTCGCGACGCGTGGTGAGGAGACCGGCGATGAAGCCGCTGCGCCACCTTCGACAGGCCGTACTCGTCGCCGGGGTCGTGGAAGGCGTTGGTGTCGCCCTCGAACAGCGAGAAGTGCGTGTGCATCCCCGAGCCCTGCACGCCCTCGAGCGGCTTGGGCATGAAGGTGGCGTGGACGCCGTGCTGCGAGCGCGATCTGGCGCACGACGAGCCGGAAGGTCATGACGTTGTCGGCCATCGTCAGCGCGTCGGTGTAGCGAAGGTCGATCTCGTGCTGGCTCGGCGCGTCCTCGTGGAACGAGTACTCGACGGGGATGCCCATCGCCTCGAGCGTGTGGATCGTCGCCTTGCGGAGGTCGCCGGTGGCGTCGGCGGTGGTGAGGTCGAAGTAGCTCGCCGGTGTCGAGCGGCTGCGAGCGGACGGTCGGGTCGCCGTGGGCGAAGTAGAAGAACTCCATCTCGGGCGCGGCGTAGAAGCTGAAGCCCTTCTCCCGCGCCGCGCTCGAGGTTGCGGCGCAGCACCTGGCGCGGGTCGCCCTCGAACGGCGGTGCCGTCGAGGTTCTCGATGTCGCAGAACACACGGGCCGTCGGCGAATCGTCCTCGGCCCACGGCAGCAGCTCGAAGGTCGAGGCGTCGGGACGGGCCAGCACGTCGGACTCCTGCTTGCGGCTGAAGCCGTCGATCGAGCGAGCCGTCGAACTGCATGCCCTCGGCGAAGGCGCCCTCGAGCTCGGCGGGGCTGATGGCGAAGCTCTTGAGCTGGCCGAGGACGTCGGTGAACCACAGCCGGATGAGCCGGACCCCCGCTCCTCGACCGTTCGCAGCACGTAGTCCGTCTGGCGCTCCATGCCTAGGCATGATGACGGTGTGGGCGGGCCGGTCGCCAACTCCGGGCGCCGATTCACACTGCGTTCACATACGGGAAAAGGCCGGGAAACGGCGCTCGGCCAACCTCGTCCTCGACAAACTTCTCCGTTTCTGACCCACGACCGAACGAAGGAACCACGCATGGCGATCAAGGCCGAGTACATCTGGATCGACGGCACCGAGCCGACGGCCAAGCTCCGTTCGAAGACCAAGATCCTGCACGGACGGCCAGGAGCCGCCGATCTGGGGCTTCGACGGATCGTCGACGAACCAGGCGCCGGGCAGCGCGTCGGACTGCGTCCTGTCAGCCCGTGTTCACCTGTCCCGATCCGATCCGCGGCGGCGACAACATCCTCGTGCTCGCCGAGGTGCTGCTCACCGACATGACGCCGCACCCGACGAACACCCGGGCCCTGACCGCGGAGGTGGCGGCCAAGTACGCCAAGCAGGAGCTCGCTGTTCGGCCTCGAGCAGGAGTACACGCTCTTCACCGGCAGCCGGCCGCTCGGCTTCCCCGAGAACGGCTTCCCGGCCCCGCAGGGTCCGTACTACTGCGGCGTCGGCGCCGACGAGATCTACGGCCGGCCGATGGTCGAGGCCCACATGTCGGCGTGCCTCGACGCCGGGCTCGTCGCTCTCGGGCATCAACGCCGAGGTCATGCCCGGCCAGTGGGAGTTCCAGGTCGGCCCGCTCGGCACCGCTCGACGTCGCCGACCAGCTGTGGGTCGCCCGCTGGCTGCTCTACCGCGTCGGCGAGGACTTCGGCATCAACGCCACCCTCGACCCGAAGCCGGCGCAAGGGCGACTGGAACGGCGCCGGCGTGCCACACGAACTTCTCGACGAAGGCGATGCGCGAGGGCTACGACCCGATCATCGCCGCCTGCGAGGCGCTCGGCGAGAAGCCGATCGAGCACGTGCAAGGTCTACGGCTACGGCATCGAGGGCCGCCTCACCGGCCTGCACGAGACGGCACCGTGGAACGAGTTCTCCTACGGCGTGTCGAACCGCGGTGCGTCGGTCCGCATCCCGTGGCAGGTCGAGGTCGACAAGAAGGGCTACATCGAGGACCGCCGGCCGAACGCCAACTGCGACCCGTACCTCGTCACCAAGGTGATCGTCGAGACGTGCTGCGGCGCCCTCGAGAAGAAGGGTCTCGTCTGACCCGAACCACAATCTGAACGACGTCTTGCGCCCGCCTCGGTTCCCGGGGCGGGCGCAGTCGCGCCCTACTAGCTTCCCGCCGCGTCCGGAACGGGGTGAAGGGAGCAGGCCGTGGAGGAGCGCAGTCCCGCGGAGGTGTTGCGACTCGTCGAGGACGAGGGAGTCGAGATCGTCGACTTCCGCTTCTGCGACCTGCCCGGTCTGATGCAGCACTTCTCGGCGCCGGCCCACGAGCTCACCGAGGACGCCTTCGAGGAGGGCTACGGCTTCGACGGGTCGTCGATCCGCGGCTTCCAGGAGATCCAGGAGTCGGACATGCTCCTGATGCCCGACCCCAACACCGCGGTCATCGATCCGTTCCGCGAGCACAAGACGCTCAACCTCAACTGCTTCGTGCGCGACCCCGTCACCGGCGAGCCGTACTCGCGCGACCCCCGCTACGTCGCCCAGAAGGCCGAGGAGTACCTCGCCTCGACCGGGATCGCCGACACCGTCTACTTCGGGCCCGAGGCCGAGTTCTACATCTTCGACGACGTCCGCTTCGACCAGGACCAGCACTCCGCCTTCTACTCGGTCGACTCGGTCGAGGGCATCTGGAACTCGGTCGCGACGAGAAGCCGAACCTCGGGTTCAAGCCCCGCTACAAGGAGGGCTACTTCCCGGTCCCGCCGATGGACCACTTCCAGGACCTGCGCTCGGAGATGATCCTCGTGCTCGAGCGGCTGGGCGTCGAGGTCGAGATCCAGCACCACGAGGTCGGCACCGCGGGCCAGGCCGAGATCGACATGCGCTTCGACACGCTGCTGCGCATGGCCGACAAGCTGATGCTCTACAAGTACGTCGTGAAGAACGTGGCCCGCGCCCACGGCCAGTCGGCCACGTTCATGCCGAAGCCGATCTTCCAGGACAACGGCTCGGGCATGCACTGCCACCAGTCGCTGTGGAAGGGCGGCGAGCCGCTGTTCTACGACGAGACCGGCTACGCCGGGCTGTCCGACATCGGCGCGCTGGTACATCGGCGGTCTGCTCGCCCACGCGCCGTCGCTGCTCGCGTTCGCGGCGCCGACGACGAACAGCTACAAGCGCCTCGTGCCCGGCTACGAGGCGCCGGTCAACCTCGTGTACACCCAGCGCAACCGTTCGGCCGCGTGCCGCATCCCGCTGTACTCGAAGAGCCCGAAGGCCAAGCGGGTCGAGTTCCGCTGCCCCGACCCGTCGTGCAACCCGTACCTCGCCTTCGCGGCGATGCTCATGGCCGGCCTCGACGGCGTGCAGAACCGCATCGAGCCGCCCGACCCGGTCGACAAGGACCTCTACGACCTGCCGCCCGAGGAGCTCGGCAAGGTCCCGCAGGTGCCCGGGTCGCTGGACGAGGCCCTCGACGCGCTCGAGGCCGACCACGACTACCTGCGCGCCGGCGGCGTGTTCACCGACGACCTCATCGAGACCTGGATCGACTACAAGCGCCTGCGCGAGATCGACGAGGTCCGCCTGCGCCCCCACCCCTGGGAGTTCATGCTCTATTACGACATCTGAATGTGCGGTGACTTTGGGGGCCAGGGCCCCCAAAGTCACCCCCGGTTCTGACCGCGCGTCAACCGTTTGCGGCCCGGCGGCGTCATGCGGGCGGAGGGGCCGATGGACGAGGCAGTCATCCGAGGCTTTCTGCGCTCGGACTATCCGAGGGTGGTGGCCGCCGTTGCCTCCGTCTGCCGCGACCGCGGCCAGGCCGAGGACGCGGTCCAGGAGGCCCTCGCCCGGGCATGGGACCGTGGTCGCCACGGGCTGACCGTCGACTCGCTCCCGGCGTGGGTGACAGCGGTCGCCATGAACATCACGCGGTCGGCCGCGCGGTCGGCGTTGCGGCGCCGACGGTCCGAGGAGCGGGCGTCCCGACCGGCCGACGAGGTCTCGCTGGGGGAGTCGATCGACGTTCTTCGTGCCGTCGACGCGCTGCCGCGCCGGCAGCGCGAGGCCGTCGTCGTTCGGTACTTCCTCGGCTACGACGTTCCGCACACGGCAACGGTGATGGGCGTCAGCACGGGAACCGTGAAGACGCTGACGTTCCGCGCCCGGGCGACGCTCGCAGCCGCACTGGCGGACACCGTCGATCAGGAGGTTTGCTCCAATGCCCAGGCTTGACGACCTCGTGCGCGACGCCATCGACGATCTCGTCGAGTCGGCTGCCGGTCAACGCCATCTTCGCCGAGGTGGCGGCAGCGGCGGGCGCGCCGGCGTCGGGTCCGACGGACCGCGGGCGCCGTCGTCAGCGTGGCCGCCGTCGCCGTCGCCGCGGCCACCGTCGCGGCGCTCTGGCGCGACGACGACTCGACCCGGGTGACCTTCGCCGGGCAGCCCGTGGAGACCGTGCCGCCGGAGACCCCGGCGCCGCCGGCCGAGCCCAAGGGTGGCTTCGCGCTGTGGCCCGAGGACACGCCGGCGGAGTGGCAGGCGGCGACGGACAAGCCGGCGTGGCGCCTCGACTCGGTCGAGACGGTCCGCCAGTTCGCCGCCGAGGTGCTCGGCTGGCCCGACGTCCAGCCCGAGCTCCAGATGCCCGAGGCCTACGGCCGCCACTACCGGATCGCCAGGGAGCCGGGCGGCCCGGTGGTCATCGTGCACATGGAGGAGCTCCAGGTCTGTGCGCCCGACTCGAGCTGCCCGCCGGCGGCCTGGTCGGTCATGGCCGTCAACGACGACCCGATGCCGTGCGAGGACCCCATGCCGGTCTGCTTCACCATGGACGTGACGGTGCAGGACGGGGCGGCCCACATGCGCTTCGCCATGCTCGATGCCGCATCGGCCGACGTGGAGCTCTCGTCGGGTACCTCCGTTCGGGCGACGACGACGACCGGTGAGGTCGTGCTCACCCTCGACCGGGCGCCCGCCGACCCCGGCTACCTGCTGCTTCTGTTCCGCGACGCCGGCGGCCGCGTCGCCCACGCCTACGGCTACACGCTCGGACCCGAGGACTTCGTCGCCGGCTGAATTCCGACATTTCGACATTGCGGACGTGTTACGACTGCGCCCTCGGGGGTAGCCACGCGGCCATGACGACAAAGACCCACGAGGCCACGATCGAGGTCGACGTACCCATCCGGACGGCCTATGACCAGTGGACCCAGTTCGAGGAGTTCCCGAAGTTCATGAGCGGGGTCGACAAGGTCAAGCAGGTCACCGACGACCGCCTCCACTGGGAGGTGGGGATCGGGGGTGTGCACCGCGAGTTCGAGGCGGAGATCGTCGAGCAGCACCCCGACCAGGTCGTGGCGTGGCGCAGCCTCGACGGCCCCACCCACGCGGGTGAGGTGCGCTTCGAGCCCGTCGGCCAGTCCCGCACCCGCGTCGACCTCCGCATGGAGGTCGAGCCCGAAGGTCTCACCGAGAAGGCGGGGGAGGCGCTCGGCGTCGTCGACCACCGCATCAAGGCCGACCTCGAACGCTTCAAGGCCTTCATCGAGAACATCGGCGCCCAGACCGGCGGCTGGCGCGGCCACATCTAGTTCCCCTACCCCGGGGAGTGTGCGGTGGCTTTGGGGGCGCTGACCCCCGAAGCCACCGCCGGTTCTGACCGCCGGTTCTGACCGCCGGACCGCCCTAGGGTGCGCCGCCCATGGAAGAGCGCACGCCCAGCCGAGGTCCTGGCCATGGTCGACGACGAGGGCGTCGAGTTCGTCGACCTCCGCTTCTGCGACCTCCCCGGGGTCATGCAGCACGTGTCGATCCCGGCGACGGTGCTCGACGAGGGCCAGTTCGAGGAAGGCCACGCCTTCGACGGGTCGTCGGTGCGCGGCTTCCAGCAGATCCAGGAGTCGGACATGGTCCTCGTGGCCGACCCGAACACCGCCTACCTCGACCCGTTCCGCGCCCGGAAGACGCTCGTCCTCCACTGCGACGTGGCCGACCCGGTGACCGGCGAGCGCTACAGCCGCGACCCCCGCTACGTCGCCAAGAAGGCCGAGGAGTACCTGTTCTCGACCGGCATCGCCGACACCGCCTACTTCGGGCCCGAGCCCGAGTTCTTCATCTTCGACGACGTCCGCTTCGAGACGACCGGCAACGCCAGCTTCTACGAGGTCGACTCGGTCGAGGGGCAGTGGAACACCGGCCGGGACGAGGGTCCGAACCTCGGCTACAAGCCGCGCACCAAGGAGGGGTACTTCCCGGCGCCGCCGATGGACCACTACCAGGACCTGCGCTCGGAGATGTCGGCGACGCTGCAGCAGGTCGGCATCCCGATCGAGCTGCACCACCACGAGGTCGCCTCCGGCGGGCAGGGCGAGATCGGCATCCGCTTCGACACGCTGCTGCGGCATGGCCGACAAGCTGATGACGTTCAAGTACGTCCTGAAGAACGTGGCGTGGCGCCACGGCAAGTCGCTCACGTTCATGCCGAAGCCGATCTTCGGCGACAACGGCTCGGGCATGCACACCCACCAGTCGCTGTGGAAGGGCGGCGAGCCGCTGTTCTTCGACGAGACCGGCTACGCCGGGCTGTCCGACATCGCCCGCTGGTACATCGGCGGGCTGCTGCACCACGCGCCCGTCGCTGCTCGCGTTCACCAACCCGACGACGAACTCGCTACAAGCGGCTCGTGCCCGGCTACGAGGCGCCGGTCAACCTCGTGTACAGCCAGCGCAACCGGTCGGCGTCGTGCCGCATCCCGCTCGGCCAGCGCTCACCGCGGGCCAAGCGGGTCGAGTTCCGCTGCCCCGACTCGACGTCGAACCCGTACCTCGCGTTCTCGGCGATGCTGCTCGCCGGCCTCGACGGCATCCGCAACCGCATCGAGCCGCCCGACGCCCGTCGACAAGGACCTCTACGACCTCCCGCCCGAGGAGCTCGCCGGCGTGCCCCAGGTGCCCGGCTCGCTCGAGGAGGTGCTGCGACGCCCTCGAGGCCGACAACGACTTCCTCCGCGCCGGCGGCGTCTTCACCGACGACCTCATCGAGACCTGGATCACCTACAAGCGCGAGCACGAGGTCGACGCGCTCCGCCTGCGCCCGCACCCCTACGAGTTCACGCTCTACTACGACATCTAGACACCAACCCGCAACGCTGTAGGCACAGACGTTCAGGAAGGACGCTCTGGTTCCTGCGGTTGACGGGCGAGGTCCTCGGTTGCCGGGCCTTGCAACACGTGGCCGTCGATGTCGAACCGGGAGCCGTGGCAGGGACAGTCCCAGGAGCGCTCGGCGGTGTTGAACGCGACTCGGCAGCCAAGGTGGGTGCAGTCGGCTGCCACCGCATGAAGCGCGCCGGTGTCATCTCGGAAGGCGGCGACGGTGGCGTCACCGAGGCGGGCAGATGCCACCCTGCCCGCGACCGAGCTGCTCCACGGGGTCGGGTCGGATCGACTTGATCCTGTCGCCGATCAGGTGCTTGCCCACCTGGAGGTTCTCGGTGACCAGGGACCGGATGGACACGCTGCGGGGCGAGGCGGGTGCTGTCGTAGGTCTCCGCCCACGGGTTGGCGCGGCCGGCGAGCAGGTCGTCGAGGATCACGGCCGCGGCGGTGCCGTTGGTCATCCCCCACTTCCGGAAGCCGGTGGCGACGTAGGTGCGAGATCGTGCCGGCGTGAGCCGGCCGACGTAGGGGAGTCCGTCGACGGTTTGGTAGTCCTGGGCTGACCATCGATGACCGACCTCGGCGCCGGGGAACGTGGCCAGCGTCCAGTCGACGAGCGCGGCGTACCGGCGGGTGGTGTCATCGTCGTGTGTCGGCGCGGGAGATCGAGGTGGTGCGGTTGCTGGCGCGGGGCGCCACCGACCAGGCGATCGCCCGCGACCTGAGCATCAGCGTCAAGACGGTCAACAAGCACGTCGGCAGCATCCTCGGCAAGACCGGCTGCCCCAACCGCACGGCGGCGGCGGCCTTCGCCCTCCAGCACCACCTGGCATCGCCGCCGGACCTCGGACACGACCACGAGCGACCGTGAGGCAGGCCCGCCTTGGCCGGGAAATGGACTGTCCAATACTGTCCAATAATGACCTATGACCGCCCCATCGCGGCCCGCACGGCCGATCGTCGGCCTGGATGAGATGGGCCGGCGCCTTGTATAGTGGGGGGTAGACTGGCAGCGCCGGCGGACCCGGCGCCACGAGCCTGCCGCGCCTTGACCCGTGAGGTCGGCATCCAGCTGAGGCCGGCGCGGCCGCGGCCGCTGGAGCTCGGAGAGCATCGCAGTCGCCCCAGGCAGCAGGCACAAGGGCGAGAGCCAGGCGGCCACCCGCCGGCCGGCGCGCGGTCGGCTGGCGAGAGGAGGGCGGCATGGACACGACCCCGGCGGTGACCTACGTCGGCATCGATGTGGCGGCCAAGACGCTGGCCGTCGTCGTGCTCGCGCCGCGGGGCGGCCGCCGCCCCGGCCGTCACGGCGGCCAACGACGCCGCCGGCTGGCGGGCGCTGACGGCCCACCTGCGGGCCGCCGGCCGCGACCCGGCCGCGACCCGGCTGATCATGGAGGCGACCGGCAGCTACTGGGTCGGGGCGGCCACCGCCCTGACGGCCGCCGGCTGGGCGGTGTGCGTCGTCAGCCCGGCCAGCGCGCGCGCCTACGCCCGGGCGACGATGCGGCGGGCCAGACCGACGCGGTTGACGCCGGCGGTGCTGGCCGCCTACGGGCGCGACCTGACGCCGCGCGCCTGGAGCCGCCGCCGCCCGAGGTCCGGGCGCTGCAGCTGCTGGTGCGTCAGCGCGACGATTTGGTGCAGCTGCAGACCGCCACCCGCAACCGCCAGCACGCGCTGGCCCAACTGCCGGCCGGGCCGGCGGAAGTGGCCGCGCCGGCCGAGCGGCAGGTGCTGGCGGTGCTGGCCGAGCAGATCGCCGGCTCGAGGCGCTCATCGAGCGGCGGGCGCGCGCGGCGGCCGAGCTCGCGGCGGACGTCGCCCGGCTGGAGGCGATCACGGGGGTCGGGCCGCTGACGGCGGCGATCGTGGTGACCGAGCTGTGGGGGCTGGGGCCGGACCTGACCCCGGCGCAGGCGGTGGCCTACGCCGGGCTCGACCCGGCCCCGCGCCGCTCGGGCACGTCGGTGCGCGGCGCGGAGCACATCAGCACGACCGGCAGCGCGCGGCTCCGCCAGGCGCTGTTCAGGGCGGCCCGCAGCGCGGTCCAGCACGACCCGGCCTGCCGGGCCGTCTACGACCGCCTGCTGGCGCGCGGCAAGCCGAAGCTGGTCGCGCTGGTGGCGGTGGCGCGCACGCTGCGGGTGGTGATGGTGACGCTGGGGCGCTATAAGCGGACCTTCGCCCGCGCCGGTAGGCCCGCACCCCGACCTCGCCGACCAGAGCATCTGAAGGCGCGCCTGGATGGCCTCCGGCCGCGAAGCCTGCCTCCGCAGGCTGTGTTGGCCGACCGATCCGGCGAATTGGAACCAGATCTTCGCCCGTCCGCAGCCCGCGCAGGCGGGCTTCGCGGCGCGTGAGCGCCATCCAGGCGCGCCTTCAGGCGCCAGCCCCAGAGAGCGCAATCGCCCTGCCTCGACCGGCCGGCGCGCTACTCCTCCTCGCCGACGAGGCGATGGTAGAGGGCGTCGAACTCCTCGTCGGAGTAGAAGTGGATCACCAGTCGGCCGCCCTGGCCGCGCGGGCGGCGGGCGAGCTCGACGCGCGTGCCGAGCGAGGCGCGCAGGCGATCCTCGAGCGCCCGCTGCTCGACATCGGGCGTGACCGCGCGCGGCGGCGTGGACGGCGCGGCCGGCGGCTTGCCCTTGCCCCAGGTCCGGACGAGCGCCTCGGTCTGGCGCACCGTCAGGTCGCGCCCGCGCACGAGCTCGAAGGCGCCGAGCCGGTCGGCGTCGTCGCGCAGGCCGAGCAACGCCCGGCCGTGGCCCTCGGTGATCTCGCCGGCGACGATGGCCGCCTTGATCGCGCCGGGCAGGTCGCGCAGGCGCAGCGTGTTGGCGACGACGGCGCGGCTCTTGCCGACCTGTTGGGCGACCTGCTCCTGGGTCAGACCGAACTCGTCGACGAGGTGATGATAGGCGTCGGCCGCTTCCAGCGGGTTCAGATCCTGGCGCTGGAGGTTCTCGACCAGCGCCAACTCGAGCATCGCCTGGGGCGCCGCCTCGCGCACGACGACCGGCACGGTGCGCAGCCCGGCGAGCCGGGCCGCCCGCCAACGCCGCTCGCCCGCCACCAGGAGATAGGGCGTGCCCGGCTCGCCGGCCGCGCGGCGCGTCACCAGCAGCGGTTGCAAGATGCCGTGCTGGCGCAACGAGGCAGCCAGCTCCTCCAACTGGGCCGGATCGATGGCCGCGCGCGGCTGGGCCGGGTTGGGGGCGATGGCGTCGACCTCCACCTCCAGGTGGCCCGGCGTCGCCTCGCCGGGGATCAGCGCCTCGAGCCCGCGCCCGAGCCCGCCCTTGCGTCGCTGCTGCATCGCTCGACCCTCCCGCTGGCGGCATTCTACCCCAGCGCGACGCCGACCGGCGTTGCGCCCGAAGGGTAAACGAGCGACGCCGGCCAAGTGTCGTGGCATGAAACTTGCTGTCAACGATGAAGGTGGCGGACCGAGCGTCTTGCTGTCCTCCGTGTCACCCTGTGGTCGGTCGTCTCCGGCAGCCTGGCGGCCCGCGCGGCAGAAAGTGAGACCCGCATGACACTCGACGGGGCGCTTCGTCAGCTACTTCGGCCACGCGGCATTCCGGCCGGGCCAACGGGAGGTCATCGAGCATCTGCTCGACGGCCGGGATGTGCTGACGATCATGCCGACCGGCGCCGGCAAATCGCTCTGTTATCAACTGACGGCGCTGCTGCTGCCGGGCACGACCGTCGTCGTCTCGCCGCTGATCTCGCTGATGAAGGATCAGATCGACGCGCTGATCGCCCGGCAGATCGTGCGCGTCGCGCTGATCAATAGCACGCTCAGCGAGGCCGAGGCGAGCCAGCAGTTGGCGCGCGTCGTCGCCGGCGAGGCCAAGCTGCTGTATGTGACGCCGGAGCGCTTCATGAGCCGCGACTTCATGGCGGGGCTGCGGCGAGACGCGGATCTCGCTCTTCGTCGTCGACGAGGCGCATTGCATCTCGCAATGGGGCCACGACTTCCGCCCGGCCTACCTCGACCTGGACACGGCGATCCGGCAGCTGGGCCGGCCGCCGGTGCTGGCGCTGACGGCCACCGCCACCCCGCCGGTGCGCGAGGATATCCTGACCCAACTCGGCATCCCGGAGGCCGAGACGATCGCCTACGGCTTCGACCGACCGAACCTCGGCTTCGAGGTCTGCCCGGTCGTCAAGGAGGAGGAGAAGCTGCTCGCGTTGCGACGGCTGCTCGGCGCGAACGGCGACACCGGCCAGGGCGCCGCCTATGCCTCGCTGGAGCCGCTGGCGCTGCCCGGCATCATCTACGTCGCCACCGTCCGCAAGGCTCACGAGCTGTGCGACTATCTGCTCAAGCTCGGCCTGCGCGCCGCCCAATACCATGGGAAGTTGCCGAAGGGGCAGCGCGCCGATGTCCAACAATCGTTCATGGACGATACCGCCGATGTCGTCGTCGCCACCAACGCCTTCGGCATGGGCATCGACAAGGCCAACATCCGCTTCGTGATCCACTACGATATGCCGGGCACGCTCGAAGCCTACTATCAGGAGGTCGGGCGGGCCGGGCGCGATGGCCGCCACGCCCGCTGCCTGCTCTTCTTCCGGCCGGAGGACCGCGGCATTCAGGCCTTCTTCCTCGGCGGCAGCTACCCGACCCAGCGGCGCCTGGAAGAGATCTGGGACATCACCCGCGCTGTCGCGCTGCGCAAGCAGTCGCCGGCGATCACGCTGCGCGATCTGGCGACGGCCGTCTCGCTCGACGTGCCGCGGCTCAAGGCGCTGATCGACCCGCTCGTGCAGACGGGCTATCTCGGCTGACAGGCCACACGATCACCGTCCGGCGGCCGGAGTGCTCGGCGCAGGACCTCGTGCCGGACCTGTCCGATTACGAGCGCCGCCGCGAGTACGATCAGAGCAAGCTCCGGATGATGGAGCAGTACTCTCAGACGACCGGCTGCCGCCGCGAGTTCATCCTGAACTACTTCGGCGAGCGCTACCCCCACCTCACCTGCGGCGGCTGCGACAACTGCCTCAAGGGGCGCAACGGCGACGACCGCGTCGAGCGGATCGCCTTCGCCTTCAGCCTCGGCGACCGGGTGAGTCACGAGGTCTGGCAGGATGGCGTCGTCCAGCGCGTCAACCGCGACGCCGTCACCGTCCTCTTCCCGACCGTCGGCTACAAGACGCTCTCGATCCCGGTCGTCGAGAGCGCCGGGCTGCTGCGCCGCCTCTGAGAGGGTGCAGGGGTGCGGGTGCAAGGGGAGGCATCGCGCGGGGAGCTTCGACCGGCGCCTCGCTCCCAGCACCCTACCGGGCGATGCCCGCTCGCTGGAAGGCGTCGGCGAGGACCTCGAAGGATTGGGTGGCGGCGGCGAAGGGGTCGTAGGTCGGGCGGCGCTGCACCATGACGCTGATCTCCGGCACGATGTAGTCGTTGTAGCCGGCGGCCTGCATCGCCTTGAGGTAGCCCACGAAGTCGAAGTCGCCCTCGCCGGGGATGAGATACTCATGGTTGGGCGACCGGCCGCGCTGGTCCTTCAGGTGGGTGTGGATCGAGCGTCCGCCCGGCACGAGCGCCTTGACCGACTCCTCGGTCGGGATGCCGATGACCTCGAAATGACTGATGTCGAAGTTGACCTTGAGCGCCGGCGACTTGACCTCGTCCATCAGCCAGAGCATCTGCGTCGGCGTCTCGACGATCTGGAGGACGTGCGCCTCGTAGGCGAAGACGACGCCGCGCTGCTCGGCATAGGCCGCCAGCAGGGCTGAGTTCTCGACCAGCGCCGCGCGCTTGGCCGGGTCGTCCCAGTCCTCTGGCCGGCCGCCGGGGATCGTCACCACGAAGGGCGGGCTGCCGGCGCCGGCCCAGTCGACCGCCAGGTCCATCGTCGCCTTGACCCGCGCCAGGCTGGTCGCCACCGTCGCCGGATCGCCGACGAGCGTGCCGGGGCAGGTGACCGCCGGCAGGTCCAGCCCCAGCGAGCCCACCTTGGCGCGGATGCGCTTGCGCTCCGCCGCGTCGAGGCCGTCGATATCCGTCGCCCATCCCTTATGGACGGTGATCTCCACCCCGGTGTAGCCGGTGGCGGCGATATGCTCCAGCGCCGCATCGATCGGAACCTTCGGCATCGCCCAGGTCGAAAAGCCGAGCTTC
>CAVXGP010000006.1:0-34134 GCA_963761485.1 uncultured Actinomycetes bacterium
CTCCGAGCTCGATGCGAAGTCGGAGCTCACCATGCTCGGCCGCACATACGCGCTCGGCTACGAGGAGGACCTCGAAGAGGCGCTCGTGGAGCGGCCGCGCCGGCGGGTTCTCGACCCGGACATCAGGTGGGCGATCTGGTACCCGCTCCGGCGCTCGGGCTCGTTCGAGCAGCTGTCGCGCAAAGAGCAGAACGCCATTCTGATGGAGCACGGGGGCGTGGGGATGTCCTTCGGCCGGGCGGGGCTCGGATACGACATTCGGCTCGCCTGCCACGGTCTCGATACGAACGACAACGACTTCGTCGTGGGCCTCCTCGGCCCGGAGCTGCATCCGCTCTCGGTCATCGTCCAGCGGATGCGGAAGACGCGGCAAACCTCGCTCCACCTCGAGCGCTTGGGGCCGTTCTTCGTCGGCAGGGTCGCGTGGCAGACCCGCGGGGTGTGACCGAGACTCCGGCGGCGGCAGAAACCGACGCCGAGCCCAGCTCGCTCGTGCTCCGCGCCTACCGCGGGCTCGAGACCGAGCGCACGCCGGTCTGGCTGCTTCGCCAGGCCGGGCGGTACATGCCGGAGTACCGCGCGCTGCGCGAGAAGCACTCGATGCTCGAGCTGATCGGCACTCCGGAGCTCGCGACGCAGGTGACGCTCGCCCCGGTCCACGCCTTCGGCTTCGACGCGGCGATCGTCTTCTCAGACATCCTCCCGCCTCTCGGCGGCATGGGCCTCGAGCTCGACTTCGTGCAGGGCGACGGACCGCGGATCGGAAACCCAGTCTCGCGGCCTCGTGACGTCGACGTGCTGGGCACGCCGCATGCCGAGGAGACGATGTCGGCGACACTCGAGGCTATCCGGCTGGTCCGTGGCGAGCTCGAGCCGCGCGGCGTCCCGGTGATCGGATTCGCCGGCGCGCCGTTCACGCTCGCGAGCTACGCGATCGAGGGCGGGACGTCCCGGGACTTCTCACGCACGAAGGCGTTCATGCTCTCCGAGCCGGCCGCCTGGAAGCGGCTGCTGACGAAGCTGGTAACGGTTCAAGCCGACTACCTGCTGGCGCAGGCTCGCGCGGGCGCCCAGGCACTGCAGGTCTTCGACTCCTGGGCGGGACGTGCCCTCGGGCGTGAGGACTACCTCCGCTACGTCGCCCCGCACAACCGCGAGCTGTTCGCCGCGGTCGCAGATTCGGGAGTCCCGGTGGTCAACTTCTCGCTGGGAGTGAGTTCGTACCTGGCCGAGGCCGCCGCTTGTGGTGGCGACGTCGTCGGGCTCGACTGGCAGCTGCCGCTGGACGACGGGTGGTCACGGGTGGGCTACGAACGCCCTGTGCAGGGCAACCTCGACCCGGCCGCGCTGCTCGCGCCGTGGCGCGAGCTTCAGCGACGGATCGACGACGTCCTCGATCGCGCCGGTGGCCGTCCTGGTCACGTCTTCAACGTCGGGCACGGGCTTGTCCGCAGACACCGGTCGACAGCGTTCGCCGCCTCGTCGGGCACGTGCGTGAGCGAACATCCTCGTGAGCGTGAAGCTTCCCATCGGCGTGCTCGTGATGGCCTACGGCGGCCCGGATGGGCTCGAGGACATCCCCGGCTACCTGGCGGACATTCGCGCCGGCCGTCCCGACGCCGCGCGCGGTCGTCGAGGAGATCACCGAGAACTACCGTGCGATCGGTGGCCGCTCGCCCCTCCTCGAGGTGTCGGGTCGCCAGGTCGACGCGCTGTCGGAGGAGCTCGGCGATCGATACCGGTGTTACCTCGGCATGCGCCACTGGGCGCCGTGGATCGAGGAGGTCGTGGGGAGGATGGTCGAGGACGGCATCACGCACGCGGTCGGCCTCGTCCTGGCGCCGCATTTCTCGGCGCTCTCGGTCGCGCGCTACCAACAACGCGTCGCTGACGGTCTCGACCTCTACCGTGGCCGCATCGAGCTCGAGCACGTTTCGAGCTACCACGACGCGCCTGGCTTGATCGACGCGTTCGTGCGCCGTGTCGAGGAGGGCCTCGAACGCTGGCCCGAGAGCGATCGGGAAGGCGTGCACGTCGTCTTCACTGCGCACAGCCTTCCCGAACGCGTTCTCGCCTCCGGCGATCCCTACGACCGGCAGTGCCGCGAGACGGCGCGGCTCGTCGCCGAGCGTGCGGGGCTCACCGGCGAGCGCTGGTCGTGGAGCTACCAGTCGGCGGGGCGGACACCAGAGCCCTGGGCCGGCCCCGACCTGGGCGAGCACCTCGAGGAGCTCGCCGCCCGTGGCGTGAGGGGAGTCGTGGTCGTGCCGGTGGGCTTCGTCTCCGACCATGTCGAGCTTCTCTTCGACGTTGACGTCCGCGCCCGCGCGGCCGCCGACCGGCTCGGCCTGCGGCTCGAGCGGCCGCCTGCTCTGAATGACGATCCGTTGTTCATCGAGACGCTCGCAGGGCTCGTTCGGAAGCGCGCAGCCCGCTGGCTGAGCGACGCCCGCGCGGCATGAAGGTCGCCGTTGTCGGAGGCGGCATCGCGGGGCTCGCTTCAGCGCGTCGGCTTGCACAGCTCTTGCCCGACGCTCAGATCGTGGTGGTCGAGCGGGAGCAGCGCCTCGGAGGGAAGATCCTCACCGAACGCACTGCCGACGGGTTTGTGATTGAAGGAGGACCCGACAGCTTCCTGGCTCGCAAGGAGCGCGGCGTCGGGCTCTGCGAGGAGTTGGGAATCGAGCTCATCGGTCGGCGGCCGGAACACGCGCGCTCGTTCGTGCGCCGCGGAAAGGAGTTACATCCGCTCCCGGAGGGTCTCACCGGGACGATTCCGACGGATCTCGACGCGCTGGCGTCGACCGCGCTCCTCTCGGCTGAGGGCAAGGCTCGCGTACGCGAGGAGATCGATCTCCCACCGGCAACGCCGGGAGACGACGAGTCGCTCGCATCGTTCGTCTCGCGTCGCTTCGGACGTGACGCATATGAGGCGATAGTCGAGCCACTCATGACGGGGATCTACGGCGGTGACGGCGAGCAGCTCTCGCTCGAGGCGACATTCCCCCAGCTACGTTCGCTCGAGCTCGAGTACGGCAGCGTCATTCGCGGGCTAGAAACGCAGCCGAGCATTACGGGCCCCTACCCCCCGTTCGTCGCTCCGGCGTCAGGCATGGAAACGATCGTCGAACAGCTCGTCCGCTCGCTGGAGAGCCGGGTGGACTTCTTGCTCGGAAGCGGCGCAGCCAATCTTCGTCCGCGGTCGGGTGGCTTCGTCGTCGAGCTCTGGAACGACGTCACGCTCGACGCCGACGGTGTCATTCTCGCTGTCCCGGCTCTCATCGCCGGTCAGCTCCTCGACGGGATCGACGCCGACTGGCTCGCAGAGGATCACTACGACATGCCCTGGACAAACTGCGTTGTGGTGACGCTCGGTTACGAGCGGGACGACGTCCCCCGTCCGCTCGATGGGTATGGATACCTTGTGCCGCGGAGCGAAGGCTCCGCCGTGCTCGCCTGTACCTGGACGTCGAGCAAGTGGGAGCGTCGGGCGCCCGCGGGGAAGGTTCTCCTGCGCATCTTCGCCGGACGATTTGGTGGTCCCAATGTCACGGACTACTCCGATCGAGGGCTGCTCAAGCTCGCGCGGAACGAAGTGCGGACGCTCGGGATCAAGGCGCGGCCGAGCCTGACGCGAATCCACCGTTGGCAATTCGGCATGCCGCAATACGTGCTGGGCCATCCGGAACGGCTCGAACGGATCGATGCACATCTAGCCGAGCATCCAGGCCTCGCGCTGGCGGGTGCTGCGTACAGAGGAGTCGGAATCCCCGACTGCATTCGGTCAGGTGAGGAAGCCGCCGAGTCGGTCGCCCGCGCGCTCGTCGGCAGCCGCACATGAGACACCATGCCTCCGAGCGGCTCTTCGAGGAAGCCTCCGGACTCATGCCGGGCGGTGTGAGCTCTCCCGTGCGCGCGTTCCGTGCCGTGGGCGGCTCGCCGGTGTTCATCGAGCGCGGCGAGGGCGCGTACCTCGTCGACGTCGACGGCAACCGCTACGTCGACTACGTCCTCTCCTGGGGGCCGCTCGTCCTCGGCCACGCTCACCCGCGCGTCGTCGGATCCCTCGAGGAGGCGGTGAGGCGCGGCACGAGCTACGGCGCGCCCAGCCCACTCGAGCTCGAGCTGGCTCGCCTGATCGGTGCCGCGATGCCGAGCCTCGAGCTCGTGCGCTTCGTCAGCTCCGGGACCGAGGCGACGATGAGCGCGCTCCGCCTGGCGCGCGCGTCTACGGGCCGCTCGAAGGTCGTCAAGTTCACGGGTTGCTACCACGGTCATGCCGACCTCCTGCTCGTGCAGGCCGGCTCCGGTGTCGCGACGCTCGGCCTTCCCGACTCACCGGGCGTCACGGCCGGCGCCGTCGCGGACACGCTCATCGCCCCCTACAACGATCTCCCGGCGGTGGAGCTCCTCTTCGAGCAGCACGCAGGGGAGATCGCCGCGGTCATCGTCGAGCCGGTCGCGGGCAACATGGGTCTCGTCGTCCCCGCGGAGGGCTTCCTCGAAGGCCTCAGGCGGCTGACGGCGGACGACGGAGCCCTCCTCGTCTTCGACGAGGTGATGACCGGATTCCGCGTTCACCCCGGCGGAGCCCAGACGATGTACGGAATCGCGCCCGACCTGACGACTCTCGGCAAGGTGATCGGTGGCGGCCTTCCGGTCGGCGCCTACGGGGGTCGTCGCGAGATCATGGAGCTCGTCGCCCCTGCGGGGCCCGTCTACCAGGCGGGGACGTTATCCGGCAATCCGCTCGCGATGACGGCCGGGATCGAGACGCTGCGCGCACTGTCCGCGCCAGGCGCATGGGAGGGCGTGAGGAGCGCAGCCGGGCGCCTCTTCGACGGGATCGGCAACGCGGCAGCCGATACCGGTGTCGCCGTGCAGCCCACGCACGCGGGAACGATGTTCGGGTTCTTCTTCACCGAGACCCCGGTGCAAAACTGGGAGGACGCGAAGCGGGCGGACACGGAGCGGTTCGCGGCCTTCCATCGGGCGATGCTGGAGCGCGGGGTCTATCTCCCGCCGTCGCAGTTCGAGACGTGGTTCCTCTCGACCGCCCACGGCGACGCGGAGATCGACGCGACGATCGCTGCTGCGCAACACGTCTTCGCGTCCTTGGGGAAATAGGGGGTCAGACCCGTGGGGTCTGACCCCGTCCGTCCAACCCGTGGGGTCTGATCCCGCCCGTCTACCCTTCCCGCCGGTGAAGGTGCTCCTCGTGACGCTGTACTTCCCGCCTGCGGGGGGCGGCGGGGTTCAGCGGCCCCTCAAGCTCGCGCAATACCTCCCCGCGCTCGGCATCGAGACCCACGTGCTCGCCCCGGACGACCCGAAGTGGGTGCACCGGGACGCCGAGCTGCGCGTCCCGACGCAGGCGTGGGTGCACCGCGTTCGCTACGTGGGCCCCCGGGCGCGCAAGCCGGCCGAAGAGCTCCGCGCGGCAGAGGGGCTCGAGCGCGCGCTCGTGCAGGCATCCCTCACCGCACGCCGCCTGCTCGTGCCGGACGCGAGCGTGACGTGGAACTTGACCGCGATCCCGGCCGCGATCCGGATCGCACGCCGGGAAGGCATCGACGCTGTGATCACGACGTCCCCTCCCGGTTCGATCCATCTCGCCGGCGCCGCCGTGCAGAGGGCCACGGGCGCGCGCTGGCTCGCGGACCTGCGAGATCCGCTCGTCGCGAACCCGCACCGGCGCTCCGACACGACCGCAACCCGCGCTCGCCAGGCTGCCAACGAGCAACTCGCCCGGCTGGTCGCGCGGAGGGCGGACGCGGTGTCGTGCGTGTCCGACGCGATTGCGGACGAGGTTCGCGAGCTCGATCCGCGCGGGATCGTTCGCACGATCGCCAACGGGTGCGATTTCGACGACTTCGCGGGCCTCGAGTACCGCCGGGGAGAGCGCTTTCGGATCACCCACACAGGGAGCTTCTTCGGGAAGCGCGACCCGCGGCCGTTCCTACAGGCGCTGCACGACTCCGGCCTCGACGTGGTCGCACGCTTCGTCGGCGACTTTCGCTCGACGGACCGCGAGTGGGCGGAGTCGCTCGCGCTCGGTGACCGGCTGGAGCTGATCGGATATTCGCCCCGAGGCGAGTCGCTCCGCCTGCAGCGGGACTCCGAGGCCCTCCTCTTGCTTGTTCCCGACGCCGGCGGAAGAGGGAAGGGGGTCCTCTCCGGAAAGGTGTTCGAGTACCTCGCCGCAGGTCGGCCCATCCTCGCAGTCGTCCCGCCCGAAGGCGCGGCGGCCGGCCTCATCCGCGAGATCGGCGCGGGCGTCGTCGTCGCTCCCGACGACGTCGACGGAATTCGCGCGGCGCTGCAGAGCTTGCACCGCCAGTTCGACGACGGCGGAATTCCGTCGGTCGAGCTCGCCGGGGAAATCCGGCACCGGCTCTCCCGGCGGGCGCGGGTCGAGGAGACCGCGTCACTGCTCCGCGAGATCGTCCCGTGACGACGCACGCCCTCCCGCTTCGGGCTGCTTCTCGCGAGCGCGTGCTCGTCCAGCCCGCGCTCGACAGCCTTTTCTTCGCGACGATCCTCACCGTCACGTTCCACAAGCTGCAGTGGGAGCTCGCCGGCTCGCTCACTCTCTCGGACGTCCTCACCTCGGTCTTCCTCGTCCTCTTCGTCTGGGACCGGCTCGAGCGCGCGGACGCGCGGCTCACGCACACAGCGGTCGTCCTACTCGCGTTCTTCGTCGCTTTCGCGCTCGTCTACCTCGCCGGCTTCTACAGCCTGGACACCGGCCAGGCACTCGCGCAGTGGGCGAAGGGGATCGTGAAGTTCGTGCTGCACTTCGGCTTCCTCGTCACCGGTGTGGCGCTCATTGCGCGGCGGGCGGCGCGCTACTACTGGTACGCGCTCGCCGCCTTCTGCGGCGGGATCGCGCTGAACGCCGTGTACGGCGTCGTGCAGCTCGTGCTCGCGGAGCTGGCGGGGACGAATCTCGACGCGGTGCTGATCGAGCCGATCACGTCCAGGCAGACGGGGATCAACGTCTTCGGCGTCGTCGGCGGCACCGACGAGGTGTTCCGGCCCAACGCTCTGACCGGCGATCCGAACCACCTCGGGATCGAGCTCGTCATCCCGCTCCTCGTGCTGACGCCGCTGTACCTGCGGCTGGAGGCGGAACACCGGCTGCGGACGCCGCTGGCCGCGCTGCTGGTCTTCCTGCTCGTCGTCGAGCTTGCGACGCTCTCGCGGAGTGGACTCCTCGGGCTTGCGTGCGGCGCGCTCGTGCTCGCGCTGCCCTATCGGCGCCACCTTCGCCGGCCTGCCTTTCTCGTCCCGCTCGGCGCAGTCGTCGTTCTCGTGGGTGCGGTCGTTCTCGCGCGGTGGGACTTCTTCCTCACCGTCCTGCGGGCTCGCACGAACACGAGCTCCGCGGCGGCCTCGCCGCACTTCGACGTCTACGGCTTCGTCCCCGACGTGCTCTCCACGAACCCGTTCCTCGGGCTCGGGCTGAACAACTTCTCGGTCTACTACGAGTTCGTGACGGGCAGGCCCGACTTCGGGCCGCACTCCTTCTACGTGGCGCTCCTGGTCGAGACGGGGGTCATCGGTGCTGCGCTCTTCGGAGTGCTCGTCGTCTGGCTGTTCAGGCGCCTCGGAGCCGCGCGGCGGATCGGCCGAGCGCTCGCCGCGGCGCACGATCCGCTGTCGTCCCGGGTCCACCCCCTCGCCTGGGGGATGACGGCGGCGCTCGTCGCGACCCTCGTCGCGAACCTCTTCTACCTGACGATGACCTTCTACTACTTCTACGTCTTCGCGGCGCTCGCGGCCGCGCTGCCCGTGGTCTTCGGGCGCGCGCGCCACCCATGAAGGTCCTCGTCCTCACCACCTCGTACCCGAGGAGCTCGGACGACGTCGCCGGAGCGTTCGTGCGCGACGCGGTCGAGCACCTGAGAGAGGCGGGGCTCGACGTCAGCGTCGTCTCGCCTGCCTCGTTCCGCCACTTCGGTCTCGCCTACGGCCACGGGATCGCCGGGAATCTCAGACAGAAGCCCTGGCTCGCGCTCGTGCTCCCGCTGTTCCTGGTTTCGTACGTCCGTGCGGCCCGGAGGGCTGCGCGGGCAGTGGACATCGTGCACGCGCACTGGCTTCCTTCCGCGCTCCCGGCACTCGCGACCCGGAAACCCTACGTCGTGCAGGTCTGGGGCACGGACCTCGAGCTGGCGCGGCGCGCCCCGTGGCTCGCTCGCCTGCTTCTGCGCCGTGCGCGGCTCGTCCTCTGCCCCTCGCAGGCGCTCGCTGCGAGCGCCGACGACTTCGCGGCTGGTCCCCTCTGGCTTCTGACCCCCGGCGTGACGATCCCCGACGAGGTGCGCGAGCCGGACGATCCGCCCCATGTGCTCTTTGTCGGGCGCCTCTCCGAGGAGAAAGGGATCTCGGATTTCCTCGAGGCGACGGAGGGGGTCCCCCGCGTCATCGTCGGCGACGGGCCGCTTCGTGACGGCATTCCCGAGGCCGTGGGCTTCGTCCCTCCAGTTGAACTCGGTCAGTACTACGAGCGCGCTTCGGTCGTTGCCTGCCCCTCCCGTCGCGAGGGCTACGGCGTCGTCGCGCGAGAAGCGATGGGATACGGGCGCCCGATCGTGGCAGCAGCCGTCGGAGGCCTGACCGAGGCTGTGCAGGACGGCATCAGCGGATTGCTCGTCCCGCCGCGCGATCCTCGCGCGCTGCGCGCCGCCATCGAGCGGCTGCTGGACGACACGGATCTCAGGCGTCGGCTAGGCGCCGCGGGCCGCGACATGGCGCGTGTCGAGTTCTCCTGGGACGCTGCTACGAGCGCGACTGTCGCCGCGTACCGGGAAGCACTCAGCCGTTAGGACACGCATCGGGCGCCAGGCGGCGTTCGACGCGCCAGCCCTCGTGGACGAACTCGGGCTGCCACGCATCCTCACATCGACGAACCCGCGTCGACGGCGCGAGGACGAGCCAGTTCGCGTCAGCGGGAGCCGCGCCTCCGTCACTCGGGACGAGCGAGACGTGGCGGGTCAGCCTCGGGCCGAAGTACGGGTGCACGTGATGGTCTCCGATGAGCGAGAGCCCGATTCGAGAATCGTCCGGAACCGACTCTTCGACGAAGCGGAGCACCTCGGTGGAGCCGCTCAGACGCGTCTGCGCCTCCCAGCGAGGGTTGCCCCAGATCGTGGGCTCCGACAGGAGGCCCGACGGCTTGCCCTCGTAGCCGACGAGCGTCAGGAGGAGAGCTGTCGAGCCGACTGCAGCCACGGCCAGCGCGACCGCGTTCGACCTGAGCACGACTCCCCACGTGGCCGCGGCCAGCGCGACGCCGAAGAGGAGGAATCTTCCGCGCCATGGGTCCCAGACGATCGTGAGCGTCAGCGTGACGAGAAGGACCCACGGCGCCGCCGCGAGCGCGAGAGCGACCGAGGAGACCTCGCGGCGTCGCCACGCGACGACGGTCATCACGGACCCAGTCGCGAGGAGCAGCGTGGCAACGGGCCCGTACCAGGCCAGCGTTGGCTCGGGCGTGGTGTTGATCGCCCACCCGATCCGGTCGAGCAGAGCGTCTTCGGCTCCGATGAGCAGCGCGGCCTTGAAGACGATGCGAACCCCGAGCTCCCAGAGGAGGGGGAGTGCGATGACGCCTGCCGTCACGGCGGCCGCGGTCAGCAGGGCGACGCTGTGAGGGCGCCCGCGCCGCGCGCTGAACACGCTGAGTGCCGCGAGGATCCCCGCCGGGACCAGGAACAGCAACGACGTCGGCCATGGCGCACCAGACATGTCCACGAAGGAAAGACCGAGTCGCATCGCGGTCGTCGCGAGCGCCGGGGCGTCGAGCTCCGCCCGTTGTCCGGACACGTCCGCTGCGCCTCCGTCGAGAGCGCCGGTCTCGACGGCGTTGACGAGGTACCAGGCCGACCCGGCCGCGAGTCCGACGACTCCTGCGAGCGCGAGCGCCGGCCAGCGGCGGGGGCGTTGGCCGACTGCGGCGACCATGGCCAGCAACGGCAACGCGGTGAGAGCCGTGAACTTGGTCCCGATGGCGAGGGCGACGGCCAGCGCGAGCAGGAGCAAGGGGGCGAGGCCCGTGCCCAGCGCGAAGAACGCCGCGGTGGTGAGGAACGAGGCGACGACCAGGTCGTTGAGCGCGCCCGAGGCCTGCAGGGCGACAACGGGAAGCGTGGCGAAGGACAGCGCCGCGAACGCCGCGTCGCGAGTCGCGAACCCGAGCCTCCGAGCGAGCCCGGCGACGCACAGTGCCAGTGCGGCGTAGGCGAAGAGCTGCGGCAGAGCCGCGTAGCGGTCGTTCCCGGACAGGAGCATCGTCGCGAGCTGGCCGATCTCTGCGTTGGGCGGGTTGAGATTCAGCCGCCAGTCGCCCGCGTTGTCGATGTACCCGAGCCCATGCTCCTGCTTCCAGAACGAGGCGCGTGCAAGGTGATACGCGAGCACGTCCCAGTCGTTTGCCGGCGTGAAGAGCGCGAGCGCGCCGATGTAGATCGTCCCCAGCGCCACCGCGACGGCGAGCACGAGGACGGCCGGATTGCGCAGCGCGTCCCGGCCCTGGCCGAGCGCACGACCGAACGGCGGTGGGGACGGACGGCCGCAGCTGACCCAGAGCGCCAGCGCGCAGAGGAGGCCGAGGCCGATGCCTCCGGCCAGTGACCAGCGATCGAGCCAGCGGAGAGGAGACAACGCGAGCGCCACCGCTACGAGCCAAGCCCAGCCGACGAGATACACGGCGAGCGCGAACTCGATCGTCGAGCGGAGACGCAGACAGCACGCCGCCAGGGCCCCCGTCCCGGAGAGCGCACCCACGCCGGCGACGAGCAGCAAGAGCCCTGTGAGCTCGCTCACGACCGAGACCTCGAGCGTCGATGTGACGGAGCGACCGCGGCCGCGAAGCGGCCGCGCTTTAGGTCCTTCGCTCTTCGCGCGACCGGGATTCCCACGTGGGGATTCCGGTCTTGCGCACAACGATTACTCGACGGCTGCAATGTCTCCCGGCACCTCCGGATAGCGGGCGGCTACGGCAAACGTGACCTCGAGGCCGACGCTCTCGACCTCCATCCGGAATTCGTCTTGCACCGAGGACTCGGTTGGCACCCCCGTGACGACGACACGGAAGGTGGAGCAGCCGGTTCGCTCGATCCTGACTCCGAGGAAACCGAAGGCCTCGGCGCGTTCTCGAAGCGCCTTCGCGTCGCGGTAGCTCAGCCCCTCACCGAACACGGCGTCCATGAGCTGACCCGGGCCGGGAGCAATCCGGCAGTCCTCCGGAGGAGGCGGGCGGGCCGGAGGGGCGCCGACGACGAACGCGGCGTAGATCCCCCGCTGCTCGCCCACGAGGGTCACAGAGGGCTTGGCGCACTGAATCCACCCCAGCGGCTCGGTCGGCTGGCCCTCCAGCGTCGCGAACTCGAGGCTCTCCCCGGAGGTCAGGTACGAGAAGAAGCGTGCGCCCTCGAGCTCCGCGCAGGAGCGCGCGTACGCGAACTCGACTCGACCGGGAAAGAAGTATGCGAGCCGGCCGTTGCTCGAGACGATCCGGTCGTTCTCGCCGACGTTTTCGCGCGCGAGGTTCAGCTCGTACGAGAAGGGGCCGTAGGCGAAGTTCTCGAGCTGCCCTCTCGAGCTCCACCCCGACGGTCCGAGCTCGAGGAGGTCCCTCCAGCCGTCTCGCCCCAGACCGTCGATCGAGATCACGTTCGAGAGCGCGAGCATCGCGACGGCAGCCGCCGGAGCGAGAGCGGCTGCCGGGCGCAGCCGGACGAGCGCCAACGAGACCGAGGCGAGCGCTGCGGCCGCCACGAGGAGGAGTGGAGCCCATGCGGGAGCCAGGTGTCGAACCTCGTCCGCCCGCTGCCAGGCCCAGGCGAGCCCCGTCGGCGCCAGCCACACGAGAAGGGCGGCATAGGTGCGTCTCCCTACGGGATCCTGCGCCGAGTAGAAGGGCGCCACGCACATCGCCGCGGCGAGCACTACCCAGGCGGCGACGCCGGGCACGCTCCCGTCGAACGGGTACGAGATGTTGCCGTCCGCGGCCGCAGGGCCCACGAGCGACCAGCCGATGGCCCCCACGGCAGACACCGCGAGGGCCACGCGCGGTCGCGCTCCCGCAACCCGCGCGACTGCGTTGACGAGCCCGAACAGCACGAGCAGGCGCAGTCCCTCTCCGAGCCACTCCGCCCGCGCAATGGAATCCCAGCGCGCCGCGGCGCCACGCTCACGCCAGAACTCGTCGTTGCCCGCAGTGAGCAGGTCGATGAAGCCTTCGTCCAGACGAGCGGCCTGCCAGGCCTCGTACGCCAGGGCCACTGCGGCGCCGGCGGCGATTCCCGCCGCGGCACGAATTCCGCCCCGATCCCGCAGCACGAACACGGCAGCCGCGAGCCCCGCGAGTGCGAGCAATCCCGACGGCTTGGCGAGGACCGTGGACATGGAGAGCGTGGCGACGAGGAGTGCACCCGCGAATGTCGGCCGCGTTGCCCAGGCTGCCGCTCCGGTGGCCGCGGCCATTGCCGCGACGGGCACGTCGCTCATGCCGGCGGCGGCGTAGGTCGCGACGACGGACGAGGCGAGGACGAGGCTCACTGCGAGCGGCGGCAGGAAACGGTGGCCCTCCCGATCGCTGCTGAGTGAACGCGCCAGCAGCCAGACGGCGACGATGAGAATCGCCGCGAACGAGAGCGAGAGGACGCGACCGATCCATTCGTCGCCGCCGAGTGTCTTCCAGGCGAGGCCCTGGGCCACGTAGAAGAGTGGCCGTTGAACGTACAGGGCAGGGGCGTCGGCCCAGAGGTCGCCGGTTTCCGCGATCGACCGGGACCAGGAGCCGAACGCGAGCGAGTCCCAGAGCCGGTAGGGCATCACGACCGCGACGAAGACGGCCGCCAGAGCGAAGACGCCGACGAGAAGCCCGGCGAGCAGCTGAAGTGCGCGCCCGATCCAGTCGGGGCTTCTCATCTGGGGCGGCACGATACTTTCGGGCGCTGACGCCTCGGAACGTGCCGGAACGGATTCCGGATCAGGCGACCCGGCAGCGGACGAGCGTGCGCAGGACGCGGAGCCCGTCGAGCGCGGTCAGCTTCTTCCCCTGCGCACGGGTCCTCGCTCGATAGCCGATCGGCACCTCGTAGATCCGCTGTCCCGCTCGCAGCACCCGTGCCGCGATCTCGGGCTCGATCGCAAACCCACGCTCCCGCAGAGGAAGCGAGCGAAAGAGCTCGGTTCGCATGGCCTTGTGGCAGGTCATGACGTCCGAGATGTAACAGTTGTAGAGCACGTTCGCCGCGAGCGTGACCGCCTTGTTGCCCATCACGTACCAGTAGCTGTACGCCGTGTGCGAGGCCCAGGCCCGGGTCCCGAAGACGACCGTGGCCTCCTCGGCGAGTAGCGGTGCGATGACCGGGGCGAGGTCGCCGGCGCTGTACTCGAGGTCGGCGTCGAGGATGGCCGCGAGCTCTCCCGTCGCATGCTCGAGGGCCGTGCGAACCGCCGCTCCCTTGCCGAGGTTCAGGTCGTGAAGGACGAGCTTCACCTCGCCGGGCCAGGCCCGCTCGTGCAGGAGCTCCCGGGTACCGTCGGTCGAGCCGTCGTCGACGACGATCAGCTCGCGCCGTGCAACGGGAAGCTCGGCGGACAGCGCGTCCTCGATCGCGGCCGCCACGGTGCCGACTTCGTTGAAGACGGGCATCAGGATGGAGAGCGAGGCGTCGGTGTGATTCATGGCGGGCATGGTGCCATCGTGCGCCCGAACACCCTCCACCCACCCGGCGCATCGAGCGCGACACGCCAGCACGCGGTGTCGACGTCACGCGAGCGGCGTGGATTCGCCACCAGCCACGCAGCCCCGACGCCGCGACCGCTCGAGCCTTGCGGAACGAGCTCGACCTGCCGCTCGAGGTGCGGGCCGAAGGCGGGATAGCCGAAGTCGTCCTCACCGAGCGCGAGCGCGACTGCCTCGTCCTTCGGAACGCGCTCCTCGAGGAACCAGAGGACGGGAGCCATCACGGGGCGGCCACTCGACTGCACCTCCCACCGCTTTCCCTGCCACACCGAGGTGGCCGACGTGTCGGCGAACAGCTGCACGCCGGAAGGCTTTTCGAGCGAGTTGACGAGCACCAGAGCAACGGTGGTAGCTCCGATGGCGACGCTGGCCCAGGCGAGCGGCGGCCGTCGCAGGAGGATTCCCCAAAGTGATGCCGACAGCGCGACCGGGAAGACGAAGAAGCGGCCCTGCCAAGTGTCGTAGGCGATCGTGACCGAGACGAGCACGAGGAAGATGAGAGGAGCCGCCGCGAGGACGAGAGAGAGCGCTGAGGGGGAACGCCGACGGACGAACGCCACGGTCGCTGCGACGCCCACGCCGACGACGAGAAGGAGGCCGAGAGGGCCGAACCACGAGAAGCTCTCGCTGGCAGTGGTCTGTGGCGGCCACTCTCCGGCGGGGAGCGAGCCCTCGCCTCCTCCGAGGAGGTCGTGAAGCTTCGCAAAGCCGCGCCAGACGACGTAGCTCAGCGGTGGGATGGCAAGTGGAACGGCGGCGAGCGCTCCCGCGAGGAGCGCAGTCCGTAGCCGGACTCGGCGGGTGACGATCGACGCGACGACCAATACCGCCGTCATGGCGGCCGCGACGATGACGTACAGGAGCAGATCCGTGCTGAGGAGGTTCGCGAACACGAGCGCCCGCGCTCCTTCCGACCCTGAGAGGTCGAAGGCATCGAGTACGCGGGCCCCGGCGGCGAGAAGGTTCTCCTCCGGGCTCAGGACCGCCAGCAGCTCGGTATCCGGCCGGTGCCCGAGGAGCTTCCTCGTCTCGAGGAGGTTGACCAGGTACCAGTACGAGCCGATCAGCGCGCCGGCGAACACCGCCACGGTGCGGCCGACTCGAGTGGCCTTCGGCGCCGCCACGAGTCCCACCGCCACGAGAATCGGCAGGCCGTAGAACGCGGTCACCTTGACCCCGACCGCAAGGGCGGTCGCCAGGGCGGCGAGGCCGAGCTCTCGCCGGGTCTCCCCGAGGAGGAAGACGGTTGCGCAGAGCAGCAGGGAGGCGACGACGAGGTCGTTCTGCGTCGTCGATGCCTGCAGCACCACGAGCGGGAGGGTGAGAAAGAGCAGCCCTCCGAAGATCGCCTCGCGATCGGAGAGCCCCAGCCTTCGCGCGAGTGCGGCGACGGCGAGGAAGCAGACGATCGCGGCGCCGAGCTGGAGAAAGCCTGTCAGCCGCTCCTCCCGTGTCAGCTCGAGCACGAAGGTCAAGACCGACTCGGAGTTCGGTGGGTTCGCGTTGAGCCGTCCGTCGTACGCGTCGGCGAGATATCCGACGCTCTCGTTCTGCTGCCAGAAAGCGGCTCTGGCGAGGTGGTACGTCATCGAGTCCCAGTTGTTCGGCGGCGTTCCGACGACGAGAGCGACGACGTACCCGAACGCTGCCGCCACGACGAGTGCGAGCAGGGCCAAAGGCGGGCTCTGCTCGAGCAGTCTCCAAACGTCTCGTACGCCAGTGCCGGGCGGCCGCGGCCGACCTTCACGCCACCAGAAGCCGACTGCACCGGCCGAGAAAAGCGTGAGCGCGACGAGCAGGACCGGCCGCTGGACGGCGTGGGGTGGCGAGAGGAGGAGAACGAGACCGACGATCTCCGCGATCGCGATGACGTACGCGGCGAGAAGCAGCTTCACGAGCGAGTCCGGGCGAAGGGACGCCGCGGCGGCAAGCCCGGTCGAGGCCACGAGAACGAAGACGAGAACGCCGAGGAGCGCTCCGCTCACGGCCGCGAAGTCTGGCAGGTGGGGAGGAGCGTTCGAAACGGCGCCCGCCGTTCGTGGCCGCGAGTACCATCGGGGCCGTGCCCGAGCTGGTCGTCGACGGGAAGCGGATCAACGACGCCGCCAGCGCCTACGTCATCGCAGAGATCGGCCACAACCACCAGGGCGACCTGGCGAAGGCGATGGCGCTTATCCACGCTGCCAGGGAATGCGGCGTCGACGCCGTCAAGCTGCAGAAGCGGGACAACCGACGTCTCTACACGCGCGCCCTGTACGACTCGCCGTACGACAACGAGCATTCGTTCGGCGCGACCTACGGCGAGCATCGAGAGGCGCTCGAGCTCTCTGCGTCCGAGTGGCTCGAGCTGCGCGAGTTCTCCCGCGAGGAGGGCGTGACGCTCTTCGGGACGGTCTTCGACGAGCCGAGCGCGGACTTCCTCGCCGAGCTCGGCATGCCCGCGTTCAAGATCGCCTCCGCGGATCTCGTCAACACGCCGTTGCTCCGTCACGTCGCAGCGCTCGGCAGGCCCGTCTTCCTCTCCACGGGCGGTGGGACGATCGAGGACGTCGAGCGGGCTGTCGACACCATCCTTCCGCTCAACTCGCAGCTCTGCGTGATGCAGTGCACCGCGTCGTACCCGTGCGACGTCGAGGAGCTCAACCTCCGCGTGATCGAGACCTACCGCCAGCGCTTCCCCGATCTGGTCGTCGGCCTTTCAGACCACCAGAGCGGAATTGCGATGGCTCTCATCGGGTACATGGTCGGCGCTCGCGTGATCGAGAAGCACTTCACGCTCGACCATGCGTGGAGGGGCTCGGATCACGCGTTTTCACTCATGCCTGAAGGGATGCGCCGGCTCGTGCGTGACCTCCATCGCATCCCGGCGGCGCTCGGGGACGGGGTGAAGAGCCCGGTCCCGAGCGAGGAGCGCGCGCTGGAGAAGATGGGGAAGAAGCTGGTGGCCGCCCACGACCTCCCCGCGGGGCACGTGCTCGAACCGGGCGATCTGCAGGCGAGATCGCCTGCCGACGGCGGGCTTCCACCCTACGAGCTCAGCCGGCTCCTGGGGAAGCGTCTCGTGCGGCCGCTCGCGCTCGAGCAGGACGTGACGCTCGAGGACGTGGAAGTCGTGGCGCAGCCGGTCGCCACGCGAGACGCGTGAGCTCCACTACGACGCCGCTCGCGCAAGTTCGCTTCGCCGTTTTCGACTTCGACGGCGTGTTCACCGACAACCGGGTGTGGACGAACGAGCACGGGGAGGAGAGCATCGCCTGCTGGCGGGGAGACGCGCTGGGCTTGCGGAGGCTGGACGAGGTCGGGGTCGAGTACCTGATCCTGTCCACCGAGACGAACGACGCCGTCGGCGCCCGGGCGCGGAAGATCCGCGCGGCCTGTGTCCAGGCCGTCGACGACAAGCTTCCCGTCCTGCGGGACCAAGCCGCACGGCGCGGGGTTCTGCTCGACGAGACGGCGTACATCGGGAACGACGTCAACGATGCCGGATGTCTCGAGGTGGTCGGGCTGTCGGTCGTGCCCGCCGACGCCTGGCCCGAGGTCGTGCCCCTCGCCGGCCTGGTTCTCACGCGTGAGGGCGGCCGTGGGTGCGTGCGAGAGTTCTGCGATGCGGTGTGGCGCGCCAAGCTGGAGAGTGCATGACCGATCCGCTGTTCGAGCTCTCGGGTCGCGTCGCCGTGGTCACGGGCGGGATGGGGCAGCTCGGCTCGGTCTACGCAGCCGGCCTGGCCGAGCGCGGGATGCAGGTCGCGGTGTTCGACGTCGCGACCGGCCCCGTCCCGGACGGCGCGCGCGTGTACGAGGTCGACGTCACCGATCGCCCGTCGATCGAGGAGGCGACGCGTCAGGTCGAAAAGGAGTGGGGAGCGCCGCATCTGCTCGTGAACAACGCAGGGCTCGACTCACCGCCCGACGCGCCTGCCGAGGAGGTCGGACCCTTCGAGACCTACCCCGAAGCCTCGTTCGACGCCGTGATGGACGTCAACGTCAAGGGGGCCTTCCTCTGCTGCCAGGTGATCGGAGGCGCAATGGCGCGCGAGGGGCGCGGCTCGATCGTCAACGTCTCGTCCATCTACGGGCTGCTTTCGCCCGTGCAGGATCTCTACGCGTTCCGGCAGGAGAGGGGCGAGACGTTCGTCAAACCGGTCGCGTACTCCGTGTCCAAGTCGGCGGTCCTCAACCTGACGCGCTATCTCGCGACGTACTGGGCGAAAGCCGGCGTACGCGTCAACACCCTCACGCTGGCCGGAGTCTTGAACGACCAGCCGGCCGAGTTCCTCGACGCCTATGCCGCGCGCGTTCCGATGGGCCGGATGCTCGAGGCGGAGGAGGCACTCGGAGCCGTCGTGTTCTTCGCTTCGGACGCGTCGTCGTACGTGACGGGTGCGAATCTCGTCGTAGACGGGGGCTGGTCTGCCTGGTGATCCCGGAGGAAGCCCCGAACCTCGTCGCCGGGAGTGCCGCCCCGGCGGCAGCCGGCGAGTGGCTCGACAAGCTGCGACCGGCGGACGGAACGACGCTCTGCCGACTCGCTCGTTCGCGCGCTGACGACATCGCCGCGGCAGTGACGGCCGCGCGCGCCGCCCAGCCCGCGTGGGCCAGGCGAACGGCGGTCGAGCGTGGCGAGATCCTTCGCGATCTCGCCCTGCGCCTCCGCGATCACCGCGAAGAGGTTTCCGAGATCGTGGTCGAGGAGACCGGAAAGCCGTTGGAGCTCGCGCTCGCCGAGACCGATGCGGCCGTCGAAATGGGGCTCTTCGTCGCCGGGGAAGGGCGGCGCTCCTACGGCCGCACGACCACGGCGAGCATGCCGCACCGGACCGTGCTGACGGCCCGGCAACCCCTCGGGGTCGCCGGGCTGATCATGAGCTTCAACACCCCGCTTCCCAACGTCGCCTGGAAGGCGTTTCCGGCGCTCTTCTGCGGAAACTCCGCAGTCGTCAAGCCGTCGGAGCACACCCCCGCCTCGGCGTGGTTCTTCGCGAAGCTCGCGCACGACACGGGGGTTCCGCCTGGCGTCCTGAACCTCGTCCAGGGTCTCGGCTCCGAGGCGGGCGCCGCCCTCGTCGAGCACCCGGGCGTCGACCTCGTCAGCTTCACCGGCTCGGCGGAGACCGGCGCCCGGATCAACGAGGCGGCGGGCCGTCGGCTGGCGAAGGTGTGCCTCGAGCTCGGGGGCAAGAACGCGCTCGTCGTCTGCGACGATGCCGACCTCGACGCTGCCGTGCGCTGGGGGCTTGCCTCGGCGTTCTCGAACGCCGGCCAGCGGTGTGCCTCGGCGAGCCGAATCGTCGTGTTCGACGAGGTCTACGACCGGTTCCGCGCGGAGCTCGTCGCGGGTGCGGAGGCCCTTCCTCCCGATCCGGTCATCAGCGAGGCGAGCCTCGAGCGGATCCTCGGGGCCGTCGCCCTCGCCGTTGATCGAGGAGCGCGCGTCCTCGCGGGTGGAGAGCGTCTCGACCGGCCGGGGTGGTATCTCGCTCCTACCGTGCTCGAGGGTGTCACGCCCGCTGACGAGATCTCACGCACCGAGCTCTTCGGGCCGGTGACGCTTCTCTACCGGGCTCGCGGCCTGGAGGAGGCGATTGCACTCGCCAACGACTCCCCGTACGGGCTGACCGCCGCCGTCCACACGGAGAGCGTGCATCGGGCGATGCGCTTCGCGGAGGAGGTGCAGGCCGGCGTCGTCGTCGTGAACGGCGGCACGCACGGCTCCGAGCCGCACATGGGCTTCGGAGGGGTCAAGCAGTCGGGAACCGGTTGGCGTGAGGCGGGGATCGAGGCTCTCGACGTCTACTCCGATCTGAAGGTCGTGAACCTCATCGCAGACCCGATGAAGGTATGAGCAACGCTCGCCTTCGGCTCACGTTCGCGGGGGAAACGATGTTTCCCCCGCGTGCCCCCTTCTTCTTGAGAGCGCGGGGAACCTCCCGGTTCCCCGCCCCCCTCCACGCTCATAGGCCAACCGAGGTTGGCCTATGAGCAAAACCGTGGCGATCCTCGGCCCCGGAGCCGTGGGAGGCTCTCTCGCCGTGCGGCTCTCACTGGGGCACGTCCACACGATCTGCGTCGGGCGTCCGGAGACCATCGGCATCATCGCGATGGCCGGTCTCGTGATCGAGTCGCGACGCGAGACGCTGACCGCGCAGATGGAGGTCACCGATCACCTCGCCAAGCCGGTGAGCCTCCTCCTCGTGACGGTGAAGGCTCCCGATCTCGCGGATGCGCTGGAGCGCATCGATCCCGAGACCGTGTCGGAAGGAGTCGTCGTGCCTCTCCTCAACGGGCTCGAGCACATGGACGTGCTCCGAGAGCGGTTCGACGGGCGCGTCGCCGCCGGCAGCATCTCGCACTTCGTCGCCTATCGTGCCGGACGGGTGCAGATCGTGGAGGCGACTCCCTCCCCGATCATCACCATCGCGTCTGAGGAGCTGCCGCGCGGGGAGCTGGAGCGCGCCGCCGAGACGCTCCGGCTCGCCCGGATCGACGTGCGTGTCGCCCAGAGCGAGAAGCGTGTTCTCTGGCACAAGTTGGCGCGGATCTCCGTGCTCACGGCGGCCACCGCCGCCTCGGGCCGCACCGTCGGCGAGCTGCGGAACGACGCGGAGTGGCGGCGTCGGCTCGAGCACGCGATCAACGAGGTGTGCGCCGTCGCCGAGGCGGACGGAGTGTCGCTCCGCCCGTCGTCTCAGTGGACGATCATCGACGAGATGGTCGACGAGACGACCCCCTCCGCGGCCAGGGACGTCGCGGCCGGGCGTCGTTCGGAGCTGGACGCGATCGTGGGCGCGGTTCTCCGGGCCAGCGAACGGCTCGGCGTGCCCTGTCCCACGCTCGCCCAGCTCGCGACGCAAGCCGGCTGGCGGTGAGCGCGCCGGCGGCGGTCGCCTTCGTCCCCGCCCGGTCGGGCTCCGAGCGGGTCCCGGGCAAGAACGTGCGTCCGCTCGCGGGGCATCCGCTGCTCGCCTATGCGATCGAGACCGCGTTCCAGAGCGGTGTCTTCGAGCGCGTCGTCGTCTCGACGGACTCCGAGGAGGTCGCGGCCGTGGCGCGCTGGTACGGAGCGGACGTTCCGTTCCTGCGACCTGCCGAATTCGCGACCGCGATCTCGCCGGACATCGAGTGGCTCCGCTTCACGCTCGAGCGGATCGAGGAGTCGTTCGATCTCTTCGCGATCGTTCGTGCGACGAACCCCTTCCGTGGCCCTGACGCCGTACGCAGGGGACTCGACCAGCTTCGCGCGACCTCCGAAGCCGACTCGCTCCGCGCCGTCGAGCTCGTCAAGCAGCACCCCGGGAAGATGTGGCTCCTGGCAGAGGATCGACGGACGATGCGGCCGCTGCTCGATCAGTCGCACCTCGAGGTCGCCTGGCATGCGGGCCAGTACCAGGCGCTGCCGCCGGTCTACACGCAGAACAGCGCCCTCGAGATCGCATGGACGCGGGTCGTCTCGGAGACCGGGACGCGCGAAGGCCGCGTCGTCACGCCCTTCTTCACGGAGGGATTCGAGGGGTTCAACGTCGACGACGAGGAGGACTGGGCGCTGGCGGAACGGCTCGCGGCCGAGGGATCGGCCCACCTGCCCGCGGTCGGACCGCCCCCTTATGCTCCGGCCTCGTGAAGGTCGTGAGCCTGGAGACGCTCTTCTGCGACGCGGGGTGGCGACCGTGGATCTTTCTGAAGGCGACGGCCGACGACGGCAGTGTCGGGTGGGCCGAGATCACCGACTCGCACGGTTCACCACGCGGTCTTGCGGGGATCGTGGAGGATCTCGGGCCGCTCGTCGTCGGACGTGACCCGAGGCCCGTCGAAGCCGTCTACTGGGAGCTGTACCGCGCGACGCGTCAGAGCCCGGGCTCGGTCGTCGCAAAAGCGATCGGAGGGATCGAGAACGCTTTGCTCGACCTGAAGGCGAAGGCGCTCGGTGTCCCCGTCTTCGAGCTCTTCGGTGGCCCGACGCGCAAGGTCGTGCCCGTGTACTGGTCGCACTGCGGAACGACGAGAGCTCGTGCCTGGGAGGTGACCGGGACGACGAAGCTCGCGTCGTACGAGGACGTCGCCTCCCTCGGGCGGGAGGTCGTCGAGCGTGGGTTTCGCGCTTTCAAGACGAACATCGTCGTGCCGGGTGTCGAGCCACAGGTGCTGATGCCCGGATTTGGCTCGGGTGGCGGTACCCTCCGGGCCGAAGAGATCGCCGCTGCCCTCGTTCGGTTGCTGGAGGCGTTCAGGGAGGGCACCGGTGATGCCGCGCGGCCGATCGTCGACCTCAACTTCAACCTCGAACCGGAGGGTTGCGTGCGCGTCGCGCGGGCGCTCGAGCCGTTCGATCTCCTCTGGCTCGAGGTCGACTCCCACGATCCGGGTGCGCTCGCGCACATCAGGCATGTCGCACCGATGCCCGTCTGCTCGGGGGAGAACCTGTACGGGAGCCGCGCTTTCCGGCCGTTTCTCGAAGCCGGCGGGATGGACGTCGCCTCGGTGGACGTCATCTGGAACGGGTTCCACCAGGCGAAGAAGATCGCCGACCTCGCCGAGACGTTCGAGGTGAACTGCGCGCCGCACAACTACTACAGCCACCTCGCCACGTTCATCGCGGCGCAGTGGTGCGCGGTCATCCCGAACGCGCGCATCCTCGAGTTCGACGTCGACGACGTCCCCTGGCGCGACGAGCTCGTCACGGCTCTGCCCGAGCTGGCAGAGGGCGAACTCCGCGTCCCGGCAGGCCCAGGCTGGGGCGCCGACGTCGTCGAGGACGTCCTGCGTGCGCATCCTGTCTCGTAGGCGCAAGACCGGAATCGCTTTAGTGCGCAAGAGCGGAATCTGCGAGCGCAGATTCCGCTCGCGCGAACGACGCTGACCGCGCCCGCTGCGCGGGCGCTGGGGATGCGCGGATTCCGGTCGCGCGAAGATCCCTAAGAACTCGTTTCACAATGAAGCCTTGTGCCGCCGGGATGCGCCGCGCGGCGCGAATGCTTCGTCCTCAGTCGCGCCCATATGCCTGCATATGGGCGCTCCCTGCGTCCTCGCCTCGCACCACGCGGCGCACCCCGTCAACGAAGCGTCATTGTGAAACGAGTTCTAAAGGCGGCCGCTTCGGCCGCGGCGCTCGCTTCTTACAAGCCTCGGCTCGGTTCAGGCGCTCGACGCGACTGCCCACCCGATGCCGGTGCGACCGTAGTCGTTGCCGTTGTAGAGCAGGTAGCGCTGGCCCGCGACGTCGACAACTGCGGGATAGGCCTGCATCTCGGAGTCCCACTCACCCGAGCTCGCGATGCCGGCCTCCTCGTCCTTACGCTGCCATTGCACCCCGTCGTCCGACTCCGCATAACCGATTCGGTACGTCAGCCCGCGCGCCGAGAACCACATCCGGTAGACGTCTTCGTCCTTGACGACGCAGGGTCGCGAGAACGCGTACTCGCTCGCGTCGGCGAAGTCGATGCAGACGACGCCTCGCCGGTCCCAGGCGATGCCGTCGCGGGACTCCGCGTACCTGATGTGGTACCGGTGCCGCGGCTTGCCGTCGACGAGCTCCCAGCCGGTACCCGAGACATACCACATGCGCCAACGGTCGCCGTCCAGGAGGACCCAGGGGGACGCCGTCACGTACGGGTCGACGTCGTTCCGCTCGAGGATCGGAGCGGCCGAAATCCGCTCGAAGGTCTCGCCGTCCCCACTGACCGCGCAGCCGGCGTACAGATAGAACGGCACCGTGACGCCCTGGCTCCAGCCCGTGTAGTAGAGGAGCTGCCGCGAGCCGTCGCGGACGAGGCAGGAGGTCGTGACGCCGCTGTCGTCGAACGCGCCGAGTGGGCCCGGATGGAGAACCGCCTCGTCGAAGACATGAGCCGCGCCTCCTGCAGACGCAAGATCGATCTCCGCGCGGCCGATGTGCGACCGCCCGCGTTCGTCTCGGCTCGAGAAGAAGAGGCGAATGCGGCCGTCCTCGAGCGGGTGCGCATGCGGCAGCGCGGCGTGCGAGCTCGCCCAGGTCAGCGTCACCGGCGCCGGCAGGAGCAGCCCTCTCTGCAGCCAGCGGATGCTCATCTTGCGATCTCGATCTGTCTGACGCCACTGTCATCTTTGGCGCGGTGGAGGCACACTTGGTCGAGCTTCTCGCTTGCCCCTCGTGCTCCGGGAGGCTGAGCGAAGGCTCGACTGCCTTCGCGTGCCGCGGCTGTCACCGCGTGTACCCGCTGCTCGACGGCACGCCGAACCTGCTGCTCGCTCGACCGTCCGCGCCCTCGAACAACGCGTTCGGGTTCGTCAGCCGGGGGTTCCAGTCGGCCACGACGAGGCCATTCGTCTACGACCTCGTACAGAAGTTGGCCGGAGCCAGACAGATCCTGGGAAGAATCGGGCCGACGCTCCAGGAGACTGCAAGCGCGCTCGTGCTCGATGTGGGTGGCGGAACCGGCAATCTCGAAGCGTTGCTGCCCACCTCCGCCCGCTATTTCTGGCTCGACTCGGACCCCGAGAAGCTTCGCGGATTCAGAGCCAAGTCGCAGTCTCCGGCCATTCTCGCCGATGCCACGAGCATCCCTCTTCGGAGGGGCGCCGTCGATACCGCCGTCTCGGTCGCCGTCTCGCATCACCTGAGCGACGGCCAGCTTGGGCGCATGCTCGACGAGCTCCGCCGTGTCGCGACAAAGCTGTTCTTCCTCGACGCCGTGATCACGCCAAGGCGCGTCAGCAGGGTCCTCTGGCACTACGACCAAGGTAGGCACCCGCGAACTGCGGGCCAGCTTCGAAGTGAGATCAAAGCGCGGTTCGCCATCGAGCGCGACGAGGAATTCACCGTCTACCACCGGTACCTCCTCGTCACCGCGAGCTAGAGACCGCGTCACCGGCGCTGGGCGACCACGAGGAGGGAGCTCCCCGCGGGAAACGAAAGACCGGCTTCGATCAGTCGGCGCTCGGCCGTCAAGGCAGCGCCGAACGCCCGCTCGGCCAGCCGGGGGAGCCGGTATTCGGTGGACGGGTCGTAGGTGGTCTTGCCGCGGTCTCGCCAGCGTGACAACGCGAGCACCGGAAGCAGCACCGACACGAACGACGTCCTCCTGACCACGCGGAACCCGGCCGACTCGACGCGCCGGACGAGCTCGTCCGCCCGATACCGGCGCCGGTGCCGGGAAAACTCGTCCACGGCGCTCCAGAGCCAAGGGTGCTGGGGCACCGAGACGATGATCCCGCCACCTGGCTTCGTCGCCTGGTGCATCTGGGCCAGGACCAGCTCGTCGTCGTCGACGTGCTCGAGCACGTCGAAAGCGCCCACGACGTCGAACTCCTCCTCGAAGGGCAACCGGCGCCCGTCGAGCTGGTAGAGCTGTACGTCCGGGACGCGCGACTGCGCGACTGCGACACCCGCAGCGAAGGGCTCGCCTCCGACGAGCGAGAGATCCGGCAGGCGCGTGTGGAGAGCGGCGAGGACGACGCCGGTCCCGCAACCGACTTCGAGGAACGTCGTCGCGCCGGGGAAATACGAGTGAAGCGCCCAGACGATGAGCTCGTTGCGACCGTGAAACCAGAAGCTCTTCTCCTCCTGCTCGGGCAGTCGGTCGAACGAGGCCTCGGGGAAGGCATCTCCGGCCCCAGCCCCGAAGGCCTCGAAGCGAAGAAAGCCGTTCCCTGCCGGCGTGCTGCCGCAGGCGGGGCAGCGCCAGTCCTCGGACTGGAACCGCTCGTCGCAGGCGAGGCAGACCTTCACGCTAGAAGCCCTTCAGCTCCCAGCTCTTCTTGGTGCGCGGCTCCGTCCCCGGAACTGCGTACACGCCCCCTTCCTCCGTGTCCTTCATGATGAGCGCTCCCGCTCCGATCACGCATCGCGGAGCGACCGTGACACCGTCGCGAAACGTCGCGTTGACCCCTACAAAGGTCTCTTCGCCGATCGTCACCCCTCCTGAGATGACGACATGGGACGCGATGAAGCAGTGGTCTGCGATCTGCGTGTGGTGGCCGATGTGGTTGCCGCTCCACAGGATCACATTGCTGCCGATCCGAACGAAGGGCTGGATGACGTTCGCCTCGAAGACGAAGCAGTTGTCGCCGAGCTCGAGCTCGCCCCAGTGGATCGCTTTCGAGTTGACGTAGCTGAGGAGCTCATAGCCCTTGCGCTTGCAGTCCTCGTAGATCTCGCGGCGCGTCCTGTTCACGCGGCTGAACCCGATGGCCACGAACATCGCGCAATCCGACACCGGGTGTGTCTCTTCGATTCGCTCGTACGGCACCACCGGCAGGTCCATGAGCTCTCGGGCCTCGATGAACCGTTCGTGCACCGTGAAGGCGACGACCTCGTGCGGGCTGTCGAGGCGGAGGTACCGAGCTGCCACCTGCGCGAAGTCGCCGACGCCGAACAGGACGACGTTGCTCACGTCTTGGCTTCCTTCCGCACGATGATCGTGAACTCGTACAGGCCGTAGTCGTGCAGCAGCGCGACCCACCGCGAGAACGTGCGCTTACAGTGGTCGAAGATCGCACGCGGATCGGCGTAGTAGAGGTCCGGCCGCATCCGGTCCGCGTCGGAGTACGACGTCAGCATGTTGAACGCAAAGCCCTGGAGCGAGAGCGCGTCGATGCGCCCAAGCGTCTCGAGAACGTGTTGCTCCCAGGCGTCGTCCGCGGCATCGAGGCGCACGTTGAAGATCCCGCTCGCGACGGTGTAGTCCGCCGGCTCGAGCTCCCCCTCACTGCCGACGAAGCGGTAGTTCTCTGCAGCGCGAAGAAGCTCCTGCGCCTTCGCGACCATCTCGTCGGAGATGTCGAAGCCCGTATAGCGGAAGGTATACCCACGCTGGCCGAGATAACGCGCGAGCGCTCCGTAGCCACAGCCGTAGTCGTTGAGGCTGAAGGGCCGGGAGGGGTCACAGACCTTCAGCAGCTGGTCGAACCGCAGCTCCTGAGAGGCCTGGTCGTTCCAGTCGACACCCTTGGCAGTCGGGCCGTGCTCGACGATCTTCTCGCTGTAGTAGCGTCGGACCGCGTCGAGCACACGAGTCACGCTTCGTGGGCCGCGAGCGCGCCGGCCGAGCTCTTCAGGTAGCGGGGCGCCTCGGTCCCGGTGTGGACGATGAGGTCGAGGGCCGTCACTTCGTGCTCGAACGGAGGATGGAGCTGCTCGTACTCGGGATAGCCGGAGTACTCGAAGTACGACACGCGGACTCCAGCGGCCTCGAACGCCGGCTCGTCCAGATAGTCCCGTGCGCGCGGCCCGGTGACGTACTCGGTCGCGCCGGCGGCGCGGCAGAGCGACACGAGGCGTTCCGTCTTGGCGCCCTCGGCCTCGTAGTCCGTCGACCAGGAGAGCGTCGTACGGATGCCGAGCAGTCCTGCGATCGCTTCCAGAAAACGTCGGTTGACCGCGCTCAGCCGTCGCTCCGTCGAGGTCCTGTACAGCTCCTCGAGCGCGTCTCGGTAGTCGGGGAAGCAGGGAGCGCGCCCGTAGCTCCCGAGGATCGTGCGCCAGTGGCGATCTGCCCAGCCAGGGTCGCTGATGGCCGTCTCGTCGATGCGCTGCTCGTATCGCCCTTTCGACTCGACCGGAATCGTGAGCCAGCGAGTGCC
Source organism: uncultured Actinomycetes bacterium (assembly GCA_963761485.1). Classification (GTDB taxonomy): domain Bacteria; phylum Actinomycetota; class Thermoleophilia; order Gaiellales; family Gaiellaceae; genus GMQP-bins7. The sequence goes on from CAVXGP010000006.1 coordinate 27,317, forward strand.
GTCAGGCGTCTTGATCCGGTTCCGGTTCCGCCAGTCGCGCCGGGTGAATTGCCGATCGTCGTAGAGGATGAACTCGTCGACGCTGGCCATGATGTCGAAGTAGCCCTTCCACGGGATGTAGCTCGACTGGAGGATGGCGACGGACTTCGTCACTCGGCCGAATAAGGTAGCGTCGCGGACGGCCGGTGGTATTTCGCTCGGACCGATGCTGACGCTCAGCCGTCAACGCGAGGATTGGCTCGATCTGACTCTCGCTGCGCTCCGCGGCGACGGCTGCGCGGTTGTGACCGACGTCCTCGACGAGACGTTTCTCGCGGAGACCCGAGAGGCCATGTACGACACGCAGCGCGCGATCCGCGAGGAGGTCGGCGAGGAGCGGCTCTCGCGCGCGGGCGAGCTCGGCGTGCTCCGCCTGATGCTCCGGTTCGACGACCACTTCTTCCGGTTTCTCGAGTTGCCGGAGCTGCTCGCAGTCGTCGACGGGTCGGTGTCCGAGACCGCGATCCTCCACCTGCAGAACGGTCTCATCCTGCCGTCCTTCCCCGCGGGCGAGGTTCCGGAGACGTTCCAGACGTCGTTTCACCAGGATTTCCCGCGCCACCTCAACGGCTACGTCGCCTCGATCAACGTCTTCTTCTCGGTCGACGCCTTCACGGAGGAGAACGGCGGCACGATCGTCGTTCCGGGCACGCACCAGCAAGCGGTCCGTCCGGAACCTGCCCACCTCGAGGCGAGCGCGGTGCCGGTCGTGTGTCCCGCGGGATCCATGCTCGTGTTCGACTCGACGCTGTGGCACGCCGCAGGCCCCAACGTCTCCGGGCGGGATCGCCTGGCCATCAACCACCAGTTCACGCGCTCGTACATCAAGCAGCAGATCGAGTACGTGCGCGCGCTCGGCGACGAGAAGGTGCAAGCGCAGAAACCGCGCACTCAGCAGCTTCTCGGTTGGTACACGCGAGTCGTGACCAGCCTGGACGAGTATTACCGGCCGGCGGACGAACGTCTCTACCGCTCCGGCCAGGGATGATGGACTCCGTCGAGCTCAGCGTCGTCGTCCCCGTGTACCGATGCGAGGGGGCCCTGCGGGAGCTCCACCGTCGCCTGACCGAGAGCCTCGAGTGGACGGACGGAAGCTACGAGATCGTGCTCATCGAGGACCGTGGGCCCGACGGGTCCTGGAAGGTGCTCGAGGAGCTGGCGCGCAACGATCCCCACGTTCGAGCATTCCGGTTGAGTCGGAACTTCGGGCAGCACGCCGCCATCACGGCCGGCCTGTCCCATGCCCGCGGCCGCTGGGTCGTCGTCATGGACTGCGACCTCCAGGACCCGCCCGAGGAGATTCGCCGGCTGTATGCAAAGGCATCGGAGGGGTACGAGGTCGTGCTGGCCAGGCGTACGAAGAAACGTGCATCGGCCTTCCGGCGTCTCGCGAGCAGCGCGTACTTCGCCCTGATGAACATCTTCACCGGCACGTCGATCGATCCCGGTCACGGAAGCTTCAGCATCATCTCGCGGAAGGTCGTCGATGCCTTCCTGGCGGTGAAGGATCGCGACCGCCACTACCTGTTCGTCCTCTATTGGCTCGGCTTCGATCGCGCCTCGATCGAATACGAGCACGCGGCGAGGACGGACGGCAGAAGCTCCTACACGCTGACGCGGCTGATCGCGCATGCCTTCCAGGGCATGTTCTTCCAGACCACCGTCCTCCTCCGCTGGGTCATCTACTCGGGGCTCGTGCTCGCGTTCGTCGGAGCCGGCGCGGCTCTGTACTTCGTCGTCGCGCGAGTGCGAGGAGTCGCCTATCCGGGATGGACGAGCCTCATCGTCCTGCAGCTCCTCATCGGCGGCCTCGTCATCATCAGCACCGGCGTCGCCGGCCTCTACATCGGCCGGATCTTCGACGAGGTTCGCGAGAGACCGCTCTTCGTCATCGACGAGGCGAGTGAGCAGCAGCTCGAGCCGGACGTGACCAGGACCGAAGAGAGCACGCCCGGTCGAAAGGGGGGTTGTAACCCCCGGCCGCCCGGGCTACTGTCCGACCGCGAAGAGCCGGGGCCAGGGGCCCGGCGTAACGGTGGGAAAGGTGCGATGACTGCGGGTCGTACGACATTGCTTGCGTTTCTCGCTGCGGCGCTCGTCGCGCTGATCTCAGTGTCGGCGGCGCCGGCCGCGGACCCGCCCGGGACGAAGCGGATAACGGTCGTGCGCGGCGGGCAGAGCATCGAGTCAGTCGTGCTCGACCCGGTCGAGGTCGACGGAAAGCTCGTGCGGGCTGGAAGCGTGCTGGTGAGGTTCAAGGCGGGTGCATCAACTTCCGCGCAGGCGGCGGCACACGCGGCCGCCGGGGTCGCCGACGTGAACGGGATGCGCCGTCGCCGCGCGCGGCACGGGTCGCAGTCCGGACGGGCTCGGAGGACAGCGCGCTCGCCGCCTATCGCGCGCGCCCCGACGTCGCGTTTGCCGAGCTCGACTACTCGTGCGTGCGTCGTTCACGCCGAACGACACCAGGTTCGGATCGCAGTGGGGCATGACGAAGATCCGTGCACCGCAGGCCTGGGACGTCACGACCTCGATCCCCGCGGTGAAGGTCGCAGTTCTCGACTGCGGGGTCTACGGCTACAACTCGACCTTCGTCGGTCCCGACGGCATCGGTCACATCGACGTGCGGGACAAGGTCGACCTCCATGCCAACTTCTCGGGCGCGCCCGACTCGGACGACTGGTGCGATCACGGCACCCACGTCGCAGGCATCGCGGCTGCGGCGACGAACAACGCGATCGGCGTCGCCGGCGCCGGGTTCAACGCCCGGCTCTACAACGGCAAGGTGCTCGACGATAGCGGCAGCGGCACGTTCGAGAGGGTCGTGGACGGCATCTACTGGGCGGCGAACAACGACGCGCACGTGCTCAACCTGAGCCTCGGCGCGCCGCCGCTACGCCGTGCGCGCCGATGATGCAGGACGCGATCAACTACGCCGTGAACAATCGCAACGCCGTCGTCGTGGTCGCGGCCGGCAACGAAGCCACGTCGCCGCCCTCGTCTCGCGCGCTGTACGAACACGCTTTCCGTCGCGGCGACCGACTCGACCGACGCGAGAGCCGACTTCTCGAACTTCGGCTAGAGGTCGACGTCGCCGCGCCGGGCGTGGGCATTCTGTCGACCCGCGGCGACGGACGTACGTCTCCATCGGCGGGACGTCGATGGCGGCACCGCACGTCGCCGGGCTCGCAGCGCTCGTCTGGACGACGGGGGTGACCACGAGCGCGCAGGTCGTCAACCGGATCACGAGCACCGCGGTTCCGATCGCCGGCACCGGCGTCTATTGGACGCACGGGCGGGTCGACGTTGCCGCCGCGGTGATGACCGCGCCGCCTCCGACGTTGAACTGGGCGGCGAACAACTCGGCCGACTTCGACGGCGACCACGTCACGGACTTCGGGCTCTACCGCGGGCTCTCGCCCGCCGACTCGCTCTGGTACGCCCCCGGCACGGGCGGTATCGGCCCCTTCCAGATCTACTTCGGCGCCACCAGCGACATCCCGGTCCCGGGCGACTACGACGGGGACGGAAAGACGGATGCCGTGATCTACCGGCCCTCGACAGGGCTCTGGTACGGACCGCGGACGGGAGCGGCGCAGATTGTCATTCAGACGGTCGTCGGTGGGATGGCCGGAGACATCCCGATCCCAGGCGACTACAACGGAGACGGGGCAACCGACCCGGCTGTCTGGCGCCCCTCCACCGGCCAGTTCTTCGGGACCAACACCGCCGGCACCCTGGTCGTGCTCAACACGAGCTTCGGCCAGCCGGGCGATGTGCCGGTGCCCCGAGACTACGACGGGGACGGCACCACCGATCCCGGGATCTACCGGGAGGACGTGACTCCCGAGCACTACAGCCTCTGGTACGCGGTTCTCTCGGGCGGTGGCGTGCACCAGATCTACTTCGGCGCCCCCGGCGACATCCCGGTGCCTGCGGACTACAACGGAGACGAGAAGGCCGACTCGGTCATCTGGCGGCCCTCCACGGGGCTCTGGTACGGGCCGCAGACGGGCGCCGCGGCGATCGTCATTCAGACGATTCTCGGCCAGAACGGGGACGTCCCGATCCCGGGCTACTACGACGCGAACCTCGCCGTCGACCCGGCGTACTTCCGGCCCTCGACCGGTCTCTGGTTCTCGCTGCTCTCGGGCGGAGGCGTCTCTCGCATCGACGGCCTTGGACAGGCCGGCGACGTGGCAGTGCAGAAGCGGCCCGCGCTGCCGGGAGGCGTGTAAGAACGGCTACCGCGTTGTGTGATTCCGGTTGCGCCTGCGCGGTGGCATGGCACTCGAGCGGAAACTGGGTAAGGTCAGAGAGGGTATAGGGGGCAAGGGGGGAATGACAGTCACGTGAGGTGGGCACGTAGAACAGGCCGCTCGAGGTGGGTCGGGCCGTATGCTCTGATAACGGCCGCTGTTGCTTCTGCGCTCGTCGTCGCGGGAGCCTCCGCGGCCGAGCACGCGGCTAAGCAGAGCGAAGCGCCCATCCCGGCCGGCGCAGGGCCTGGACGCCGACAGGACGGGCGTGCCGGCTCCGGTCGGCCTCGCCTATGCCGCCTCGAGCGACACGCTCTATGTCGTGGATGGGGCTCCGGGTCGCGGGCAGGCGGAGACGGACGTCGTCACACTGAAGCCCTCGGCGGGGTCGGCTTCCAGCCGGACGGGCTCGAGCCGTATCGCTGCGGCGGTGCAGGATCAGATCAACGTCGCCTTCGACGCGCGCCACAACCGCTTGCTCCTCCTGGGTAGTGCGGGTGAGCTGCTCGCAGTGCCGGTTGGAGCCGGAGGCGAGATCGATACCGCGGGGTTGAATCGTTACGACATCGGCCAGCTCGGTTTCGGCAGTCCTCGTGGCATGGCCGTCGATCCGACGAGCGGCGTGGTTTTCATCGTCGACGCGGGCGTTCCGCGGATCCTGCGCGTCGAGCCCGAGGCCGACGGAGGCTTCGGCGGCGCGGTCACCTCCGACATCGACCTCCGCTCCAGCGGCATCGGGGAGCGTCCGGGGCTTCGGCGTTCGATCCCTCCACGGGTCACCTCCAGCTCCGCGGGGGAGAGAGCCTGTACGAGCTGACGTCGGCCGGGGAGGTGGTCGCCGTGCGCGACCTGGTCGGGCTCGACATCGTCAGCCCGGAGGGGATGGTGATCGCACCGAGCGGCGATCAGACGGACGAGCCGAGCGCGACGAGCGTGTACATGGCGGACAGAGGCGGCGGATCGAGTCAGGCCTCCGGCCAGATCGTCGAGCTGTCGCTGGCTCCGCCCATTGCACCCGCCGCGATCGACTTCACCTCGGCGCTCGTGAGGACCGTCGACATGGGGGCGCTCTCACCCCCGAGCCCCGACCCCTCCGGGATCACGTACGTCCCCGGCAGCGGGCTCGTGATCACCGACGCGGAGGTCGAGGAGACCGTGAACGGGATCACCCACTTCCAGGGCGCAAACGTCTGGGAGCTGAGCCTGCTCGGCGCCGTGCAGCGCACGGCGAACATCTCCAACGTCCAGCCGACCGTCGCTCCGGTGACGAACGAGCCGGCGGGGACAGCCTTCAATCCCGGCAACGGGCACTTCTACTTCTCGTCGGACGGTCCCATCAGGGTCATCGACCTGAATCCGGGTACCGACGGCCTGGTGGGCACCTCCGACGACTCGTGGACGTCATTCGCGACGAATGCCCTGAACAACGATCCCGAGGGAATCGCCTACAGCTCGTTCAGCGGCACCATCTTCGTCGCGGACGGCGTCAACAACGAGATCTTCCAGTACACGACGGGCGGCGCACTGCTCGGCAACTTCGACACCCTCCAGCATGGGGTCAGCCATCCGGAGAGCGTCGAGTTCAACCCGGACAGCGGCACGCTCGTCATCCTCAGCGACCGCAACAGCGAGACCGGCGGGCAGCGGCTCGTCATCGAGACGACTCTCGCCGGCGCGCTGATCCGAACCATCGACGTCGGGGCTTCGAATTTCTTCCGAGCCTCCGGCCTCACCTACGCCCCCGCCAGCGACGGTAGTTCCGCGAAGCGGTTCTACATCATCGATCTCGTTCTACAACAACCTCGACCCGAACGCGGTCGACGGCAAGTTGTACGAGATGACTGCACCGGCTGCTGGCCCGCCCGCCAACACGCCGCCGGTGAGCGCCGGCCCCGACCAAAACGTCGCGCTGCCGGCGAGCGCGAATCTCGACGGCACCGTCAGCGACGACGGCAATCCGAACCCGCCGGGCTCCGTGACAACGAACTGGACCCAGGTCAGCGGGCCGGGCACGATCACGTTCGGGAACGCGGGCATGGTGGACACGACGGCGAGCACGACCGTTCCCGGTGTGTACGTTGTGCGCCTGACCGCGAGCGACAGCCAGTTGTCGGCGTTCGACGAGGCGACGCTCACGTTCACCGGCTCCGGCAGCGGGCAGACGCTCGACGTCAGCGTGTCGGCGGGCACGGACGATGCGGAGGAGAGCACCTCCAACGCTGTGCTCGTCGGGAATGCGGATCTGGACCTGATGAGCGCCGACGAGGCGAACCTCGTGGTCGGGACCCGGTTCAGGAACGTCACCATTCCCCAGGGGGCCACCATCACCTCCGCCTACCTGCAGCTCACGGCCGAAGAGGCGCCACACTCGAACGCGACCTCGCTCGCGATCAGAGGCCAGGCGGCGGACAACTCCGCCGACGTTCTCCGCCGGCGGCAACGGCGACCTCTCCGGACGCGCGCCGACGACGGCGTCCGCGGGATGGACGGTCGATCCCTGGCTGAACATCGGCGACGCCG
>CAVXGP010000007.1:0-783888 GCA_963761485.1 uncultured Actinomycetes bacterium
GCCCTCGTCTTCGCAGCGATATACGCGCTCTTCGCGCTCTTCCGGTCTCGGAGCATGGTCGCGCGGCTGACACACGCGCACGAGGTGCCTCCGACCGAGCTCCGGCCGCTCCGGCGGCTGCTCGAGAACGCGTCGATCGCGGCCGGTCTGCCGGTCACGCCCGAGCTGCGGTTCGTGGACGACCCGGCGCCGAACGCGTTCGCGGCCGGCCTCCGTCCGGAGAAGAGCTTCGTCGGGGTGACCAGGGGCCTGCTCGAGACGATGCCGAAGCGCGAGCTCGAGGCGGTGATCGCGCACGAGGTGTCCCACATCAGGCACCGCGACACCTACCTCATGACCATCGCGGTGGTCTTCGCCGGTGTCATCGCCGTGATCGCCGACATCGGGTTCCGGACGCTCGCATTCGGCGGCGGCCGTGACCGGAGAGGCGGAGGGCTCGTCGTGATCCTCGCCCTGGTCGGCTTCGTTCTCGCCCCAATCGCCGCCGTGCTCCTGCGGATGGGGCTCTCCCGGCGGCGGGAGTTCCTGGCGGACGCAGGTGCGGCCGAGATCCTGAACGACCCCGAGGCCATGGCGCTCGCGCTACAGCGGCTCCACCTCGACTCGACGACGGTCCGCTACTCCGAGGTCTCGGTGGCACATCTCTGGGTCGAGAGCCCGTCGGACCGAATCGAGAGCGAGCGCTCAAGCGTGTCGGCGCTCACCGGCCTGTTCAACACCCATCCCCCGCTCGAGGCGAGGATCGCCGCCCTGGAGGAGGCCGGGGGCTTCCGGCTCCCCGAGCAGCTGCCCGCGGACGTGCCCTTCGCGGCAGAGCTCCGCCCCTAACTTCACGCGGTTGAAGGAAACGCCGACACAGCGACCGCGGAGCGGGCGCCTTCAGGGATCTTGGCGCGGCCGAAAATCGGCGCTAGCCGATTTTCGGCCTTGCGCAACCGAAATGGGGGGTACAGCAAGGCTCATCTACTGCCGAAACGAACCGATACATGGGCGTAGCTGTGAAGAAGCTTCGCATCGGCCGTCGCCGCGAGATCCCAGAGGTACCGCTCTCGCCATTCGAGATCGCGACGGCCCCTGCGCTCGTCGAGGGCCGCTGGAAGTTGCCCGACCGTTTCAACGTGACCAGGGACCTCGTGGAGGGACTGGCGGACCGGCCCAAGCGGCAGGCGCTGACGTTCCTGGGAACGGACGGGGTCATCGAGCCACGGACGTTCGTCCAGATCGCCGAAGGCGCCGCGCGCTGGGCGCATCTCCTTCGCGAGAGCGGAATCGAGCCCGGCGACCGCGTGCTCGTCTTGGTGGACCGCTGCGTCGACTGGCTCGACGTCGTGCTCGGAGCACTCAAGGCAGGCGCGATCGTCGCGCCCTGTCCGGAGAACCTCACCTCCGCAGTGCTCGAGCATCGTCTGGCAACGTCCGGGGCGTCGTTCATCGTCGCCAGCCGCTCGTGCGAGAGAGCAATCGGTGAGCTCTCCTCCGTCCCACAGGCTCACTATGTCGACGAGGGCCGCCAGCGGCGCGGAGCCGACGCGCCGAAAAACGAACCAACCCACGACACGGCGTCGCGCGACATCGCGTTCCTGGTCTGGACGCCTGGCACGGAGACCGCGAAGCCCGTCGCCCTGACCCATGGGTCCATCTTCGCTGCGCGCGTGCAGGCCGAGCACTGGCTCGATGCGGGGCGCGGCGATTCCGTCTGGTGCACGTCACCGATCAGCTCGTCGCCCGTCGCGTGGAACATCCTCGCGGGGGCTTGGGCGCGTGAAGCCACCGTCGTCCTGTACCAGGGCGAGTTCGATCCGGAAGAGCGGCTCGATCTGATCGATCGCCTCGGCCCCACGATCCTCTGCCAGACGCCGACCGAGTACCGCGCTCTCGCCCCGCTTCGACGGCTCGACCGGTATCAGCCGCCCCGCGTCCGCCGGCTCGTCTCGACAGGCGATTACCTCGATGCCGAGACGATCGCCGCCTTCGAAGTGGCGTGGGCGATGACGATCCACGACGCCTACGGCCAGATCGAGACGAACATGGTCGTCGCGAACGGCCCCGAGGCTCAGATCAGACCCGGATCGATGGGGCAGGCGCTCCCGGGCCACCACGTGGCCGTCATCGACGCCCAGGGGAACGAGCTGCCTGCCAGCATCGAGGGCGACCTCGCCGTGCGCGGGCGGCCGCCGACGCTCTTCGCCGGCTACTGGGAATCGCCCGAAGAGACGAAGGACGCGTTCCGTGGCGATTGGTATCTGACCGGTGACGTGGCGACCAGCGACGAGCTCGGCTGCCTCTGGTTCGTCGGTCGTGCGGACGACGTGATCACGAGCCGTGGCCGCACGTTCGGCCCCGACGAGGTCGAGCGCGTGCTGCGAGGCCACGAAGCGGTCGATTCGTGCGGCGTCGTCGGAGTGCGCGACCTGGCCCACGGCGGGCACTACGTGCGTGCCTTCGTCGTGCTCAAGCCGGACGTCGAAGGATCGGAGCCACTCGAGGCGGAGCTTCGGCAGTTCGTCGGCCAGGTGCTACCCGAGCAGCAGGTTCCGAGGGAGGTCGAGTTCGTCGAAGATCTGCCGACGATGGCCTCCGGCAGCCTCCGACGGCGGGAGCTCCGCGACCGCCCGGTCGCCCGTCGGCCACTCTGGGACCTGCCGCCGACGTCCGAGCGAGAGCTCGAGCCGCCGCCACTATTGCCTGCACTCGAGCCGCTTGCCGAGCATGGACTGCGCGTCGTCGCCACACCCGAGCCGACCCTCCAGTCGGCACCGGAGCCCGTAGCCGCCCCCGAGCCGACGGCCGCCGCGCCGATGCCGGAGCCCGAACCGGCGCCACCGCGGTACTTCGTCCAGCCGGTGCCGGAACTCGAGGTCGTCGCCGAAGCGGCTCCCGAGCCGGAGCGGGGCCCGGTGCGACAGCCGGAGCCGGACGCGGCGCCCGTCAGCTCACCGGAGCCGGAGCCACGGCTCGTGATCGCGCCCGAGCCGGTGTCGGAGCCCACGGCTCACGAACAGCCGGAGCCCGAGCTCGGCGTCCCGCCGGAACCGGAGCTCGTTGTCGCACCGGAGCCAGAGCCGGAGCCCTCGCCCGAGCCCAAGCTCGTCATCGCGCCGGAGCCGGTCTTCTCTCCCGCAGACGAGCCCGCCCCGGAGACCGCCGCCGAGACCGCACCCGACCCGGTGGTCGAGCCCGACCCCGAGCCGGAGGACGACCTCGACCATCTCCCCGACTACGTCGTCGACCCGTCACGTGATTCCGAGCACGAGCGGGAGCCGCCTCCTCAGTTTCTCGACGTCGGCCTGCCGCCGGTCACGAATTTCCCGACCCTTGGCGAGCGCGCGGAATCGGACCACCCAGCCGGCCAGGAGCCGAGGGCGCGTCCGCCTCGCCGCTTGATCGAGGCGAGCACTGCGCTCGAGCCTTCCATCGGTGAGCCGGGAGACGAGGCGGACGAGATGGGCTGGATGAAAGGCCTCTCGAACCGGCTCAACGCATACAACCTCGCCGAGAACGAGGCGACCTCGCCCCGCAAGCCAGGCGAGGACGAGCCCGAGGACGCCGAAACCGGCTCCTGACCCCACGTACGGCACCCCTGCTCGCTCGCTAGCCTCCCCTCGTGACCGACCAGGCGGCGGTAAGCCTGCTCCGCTGGCTGCGCAGGCAGCTCCGTCAGCCGACACCTCAGCGCGAGCACCTCGAAGCCGCAGTGGCCAATGACGATCCGCACGAAGCCCGCCGCCTCGTCGGGCTCATCCCTTTCACCGATGCGCAACGGCGGCACGTCGAAGGTCTGATCGCCCGCTGGGAAGAGGGTCGTGCCGGCCGCTGAGAACGAAGCTATCGCTCGGCAGATCTTCGAGGCATTCGCGCGGAAGCGGGGTTTCGCGCTACGAGGCCTCTTTGCGGACGATGCCGTGTGGACGGTCCCGGGGCGAGGCACCATGGCCGGCGTCTACCGCGGTCGCGAGGAGATCTTCCGCTTCCTCGGCCGGCTGCCGAAGGAGACGGACGGAACGTATACATCCGAGCTCCGTGACGTTCTCGCGAGCGAGGACCGTGCGGCGGCCGTCTACCGGGCGAGCGGCATGCGGTGGGGCCGACGACTGGAGCTCGACCAGGTCCTCCTCTTCCGGTTCGAGAACGGCCTCGTGCAGGAGGTGCTGGCGCTGCCCAGCGATCCCGAGGCGTTCGAGGCGTTCTGGGCCTGACGGCCGGGTCAGCCCCACGGGTCGCTGGGACCGGGGTCAGACCCCACGGGTCTGACCCCGTACAGTCCGCCCGATGAGCGATCGACGCTTCGCGGACGGGCTGAGGTATCGCATCGAGATCCCGTCGGTCGAGGGCCCGAAAGTTCTTCGAGCGGTGCTCGAGGAGGCGGACGGCCGAGGCGTAGACGTGCGCCGGGTCTCTCAGGGAAGCGGCGTGATGATGCTCACCGACGGCGAGATCGCGGAGATGGCGGAGCTCGGCGCCGCGAACGGAGTCGAGGTGTCGCTCTTTCTCGGCCCCCGGGGCGCCTGGGATCCGGGCGGCCAGTCAGCCGCGACGGCTGCAGCGGGGGGAATCGCGCGGGGCTCGGCAGGCGTCGAGTGGTGCGTGGCCGAGGTTCGGCGCGGCGTGCGGCTGGGAATCCGCTCCTTCCTCGTGGCCGACCTCGGAGCGCTCGCGGCCCTGGGTGGGATGAAGCGAGACGGTGAGCTTCCGGAGACGCTCGTCCTCAAGACGTCGGTGCTGCTGCCGTGCGCCAACCCGGCCACGGCACGAGCCTTGGAAGATCTTGGAGCGACGACGATCAACGTGGCAACCGACCTCTCGCCCGCCGAGCTCGGGGAGCTCCGCTCGGCCTGCTCGGCTCCGCTGGACGTGTACGTCGAGGTCCCGGACGACCAGGGCGGCTTCGTGCGCTTCTACGAGGTGCCTGAGATCGTTCGGGTCGCCGCGCCCGTCTACGTGAAGCTCGGCCTCCGGAACGCTCCGAACATCTACCCGTCCGGGCTCCACCTGGACGACCTCGCGGTGCGCCTCGGCCGCGAGCGCGTTCGCCGTGCCGAGCTCGTGGTGCGACTGCTCCGGGAGCGAGCGCCCGAGCTCGTCGAGGGTCGGGGCGACGACCGGCCGACCGACCTCGGCCTCCCGCGGCCCGGTGAGACCCACTTGTCCGCGACCGCATGACGCCGCTCGGTGCGTTCGACCGCTACCGCACCTTCTGAGTGCCGGGTTCTAGGGCACGACGACGAGCTTCGTGCCGGGTCCCTCTGCCTGGCGGCGCCACGCATCGGTGACCGAGTCGAGCGGCACTCGTTCGACGTCGAACCGGATCTCGCCGGTGACCGCGTGCTCCACGAGCCGCCGGTAATGCGCCGCGAGCTCGTTCGGAGGGACGGCGAAGTTCGTGTGGCCGTAGATCGAAAGGCTCTTGAACCGCACCGCGGCCGACGAGAGCTCCGCGGTGGCGCCCGCCGACTGGCCGAGGTTGACGACCGTGGCCTTGGGTGCTGCAGCCTGGACTGCTGCCGCCGCAGGTTCACCCCACACTGGATCGAACACGTAGCTCGGACCCTCGCCGCCGAACGCCTCCTTGAAGGCAGCGACGAGATCCTGGGTCTCGTCAAGGCGGACCGTCGCGTCCGCGCCGCAGCTGGTCGCGCGCTCGAGCCCTGAGGCACTGCGACCGGCAGCGACGACTCGGGCTGCGCCGAGCAGCTTGGCGACCTGCACGGCGACGAGGCCCACCGAGCCGGTGGCACCGAGCACGAGAACGGTCTCGCCGCCCGTGAGCGGGGCGCGCCACGCGAAGGGCAACCAACCCGCCAGCCCAGCGATTCCCAACCCCGCGGCAAGCGCGGCATCTGCACCCTCCGGCACGTCGATCACGTGTGCATCCCCGACCGGAGCGCGCTCGGCAATCGCGCCCTGCGACGTCCGCCCCATGGAGCCGCCGAAGATCCAGACGATCCGGCCGTCGGCCGTGCGACCCACCGCCTCGCAGCCGGGGACGTAGGGGAGCTCGGGATGACCGGTCGCGAGAACGCCACGCGAGACCGCGACATCGATCGGGTTGATCGGGGCTGCGAGCACCTCGATCGCCTCCGCCGACACGTCGGCGACATCCTCCACCGTGGGCAGCGCGCCCACCTGGCGTATCAGCGCCGCCCGCACGGACGCACCCTACTCGTCGACGGGTGGCTCGGGGTTCCAGGCAGGGCTCGAGTCGTTGTTGTCCCTGTCCGTCACTTCCTCCTCGTTCCCTTCGAGGTCGATCATGACGATCGCGCCGCCGCGTGAGAAGGCGATCGTCTCTCCGTGAGGCGACCAGGCAGGCTCGAAGGCGTCGTGCCCGGTGCGTGTGAGCCGATGGACGCCCTTCCCATCCACGTCAATGGTGAAGATGTCGAAGAACTGGCCGGTCGGGCTCATCGCGACGGCGACCCGCGTGCTGTCGGGAGACCAAGCTGGCGTGAAGGCCCTCCCATTCTGCGAAGTCACGGAGTGGCGCTCGGATCCATCCGGTCGCATCAGCCACACGTTGCGTGTGGGGCTGCCGGGCGTCCGACGGACGTATGCGATCCAGCTGCCGTCGGGCGCCCACGCGGGCTCCGTTTCTTCGGTCACGGGGTCCGAGATCCGACGCGGATTCGAGCCGTCGGACTCCATGACGAAGAGGTCGTCCCTACGTGCGAACGCGATCTCCGTCCCGTCGGGCGACCACGTCGGATGCGAGTCGTTCTCCTTCGTCGAGGTGAGCCTCATTGTCCCGGTGCCGTCGGCGTTCATCACGTAGATGTCCGAGTCACCACCTCGACGGCTCGCGAACGCGATCCTCCTTCCGTCTGGAGACCATGCCGGTTCGACCTGGAAGAAGAGGCCCTCCGAGGAGGCTGTGCCTCCTTGTGCCTGCGTGAGCCGCTGCTGGCGAGCGCCGTCGGCGTTCATCGCATAGATCGTGTAGTCCCCATCTCGCGTGCTGACGAAGACAAGATCGGGGCGCGGCTTCCCCTCGGCACCACAGCCGGCGAGCAGAAACGCGACGGCGGCGCCCGCAGCCGCCCTGACAACGCCGGCGAAGGTCATCAATCTTGGGCCAGTGGCTCGACGCCGAGATAGCGCCGCTGGAGATCCGGGTCGTCCGACAGCTTCGATGCGGTCGTCTCCGCGGCGATCCGCCCCCCGATCATGACGAGCTGGCGCTCGGCAAGCGCCGTCGCAACCCCGAGGTTTTGCTCGATGAGCAGGATCGCGAGCCCTTCCTGCTCCAAAAGCTGGAACTTTTCGATGAGGGCCTCGATTACGGTCGGGGCGAGGCCTTCGGACGGCTCGTCCATTATCAGGATCTTCGGGTTCGTGACGAGGGCCCGCCCGATCGCGAGCATCTGCTGCTCACCACCCGACAGCTGCGCCCCGCCGTTTCGTTTGCGCTCGGCGAGCCGCGGGAAGAGGTCGTACACCCGCTCGCGTGTCCACTCTCCACCGCCGTTCGCGGGTGCGCCGCGAGAGGCGATGCGCAGGTGCTGGTCGACCGTGAGCGATGGGAACAGGCGGCGCCCCTGGGGCACGTAGCCGATGCCGCGACGCGCGATCTTGTGTGACTGCTCGCCTACGAGCTCGCTGCCGTCAAAACGTATCGAGCCGCTCGTGCGGGGCGGTGAGATGCCCATGATGGCGTTGCACAGGGTCGTCTTGCCCATGCCGTTTCGCCCCACGATCGCGATCGACTCGCGTCCCATCGCGAAGCCGACGTCCTCGAGCGCCTGCGCGTTCCCGTAGAACGCGTTTAGCCCGTCGATCTCCAGGAGCATCGGGCCAGCCTCGACCGAAGCCGCGGCGGACGACTCACTCATGCCCGTAGCCACGTCCGAGATAGAGGTCGTGGACGGTCTCGTTGGCCCGGATCTCCGCGGGCGTTCCCTCCACGATCACGCGGCCGTCGTGCATCATCGTCACCCGCTCGGCGACACGGAGCGCGATGTCCATGTCGTGCTCGATGAGGATCAGCGTGATGTTTCGATCGAGCCCGAGCAGGAGGTCCGTCAAGAGCTGTCGCTCGCCGCGCGAGAGCCCCGACGCAGGCTCGTCGAGCATGAGCGCCTTGGGTTCGGCTGCGAGCGCCATCGCAATCGCGACCTGCCGGTGCTCGCCGTGCGACAGAGATCCGACGACTTCGTGCAGCTTGTTGGAGATGGCCACCTTGCCGGCTGCCTCCCGAGCTCGCTCCCGAACCTCCCGGTCGCGTCCGGGAGCAGTACGGGCCGTAGGCGCCCACCTTCGACGCCGACGATGGAGAGATAGATGCTGTCCTCGACGGTTAGCCCGTTGAACAACTTCGACTGCTGATACGTGCGCGCCAGGCCGAGCTTGGCACGGTACCGCGCGGGGCGCCTCGTCACGTCCTCTCCGAAGAGCTCGACCGTGCCGGCGGAGGACGGAAGGTCGCCGCAGATGACGTTGAAGAGCGTCGTCTTCCCCGCGCCGTTGGGCCCGAGGATCGCACGGCGCTCGCCGTGGACGACGTCGAGATCGACGTCGTCCACGGCGAGAAGTCCGCCGAAACGCCGGCCGACCCCCCGCAAGCGGAGGGTCGGCTCGGCGTGCTCGACGGACGGTGCTGCTTCCGTCACCGACCTACTTGATGACCTGGTTCGTGATGACGCCGTTGCGGACGACCTTGATCTTGCCCTGCCACGGCAGCTTGCGCTTCACGCACGCCGGGACGTTCCGGCCGGGTGCCGGCTTGTTCGGGCCGAAGTACCCGCCGAACGTCTGGTCGACGTTGGCCACGTAACCCGCGATCGTCACCGCGGGCTTCCCCGCCTTTCTGACGATCTGCAGCGGGTACTGGTCCTGGATGGCCTGACGTCGACTGTCGAGCCTGAGAACGCCGCCGTTTGCGACCTGGAAAGCCGGCCTCAGCGTGCGAGGCAGAGCCCTGTGCAGGGCCGCGCCCAACTCACCGTTCGACTTGTTCAGCCCCTGGACGAGCGCCCACGCCGCGTTCCAGTAGTTGTAGAAGAACCCGTCGTTGATGTCTGCCTGTCCCGGGAACCACTTGCCCGCGTTCCTCACGTACGCGCGCGCCTGCGGCGTCTTCAGCTCACCCGTCTGGGCAGTGCCGAACCCGCCCATGTACGCGCCCACGAGCTTCGTCGCGACCGTTGCGAAGTTCCCCAGGAAGTAGAGGAAGAGGTTGCCTGAGTGCTGCCTCGCGTTCACCGGCCCGTACGCCTGCTCGAACGCGTTGAGCGCAGCGCCCGTGTTTGCCCCTCCGATGAGCCAGAAGTACCCGTCGACCTGATCCGGTCGCGGCAGCTGGCGGATGAACGGCGCATAGTCACCGCCCTGCGGCGGCGTCCACACGCGCTTCGTGATCTTCCCGCCGATGCCGCAGAAGTCGGCGATGACCCCTGCGGCCGAGGTCCACGGGAAGCTGTAGTCGTCGCCGATCAGCGCGGCCGTTCTCCAGCCGAGCTTCTTGTAGACGATCTCCCCGAGGCCGGCGTTCCACTGCGCGCCGTCGCCGTGGTAGCGGAAGAGGTTCTTCGGCGCGATCTGCATCGTCGGATCCTGCGCTCCGGCGGTGCCGATGATCACGGTCTTCTGCGGGTTCTGCTTGGCCCAGTTGGCGATTGCGACCGACTCATCGCCCGAGAGCGGCCCGATCATGACGTCGCCACGCAGCTGAACCATGAGCCGACGAGTCTCCTTGAGCGCGAGCGCGGGAGTCTCGTCGCCGCAGCCGATGCCGACGATCCTGAGGTTCTTCCCACCGGCCGTGCCACCGGTCATCCCGGCCGACGGCTTTTTCTTGTTCTTCGGCTTCGCGCCCGCGTACTGGGAGAACGACGCGATGGTGCCCGCGGTGTCGACCTCGTACCCGAAAGCAAACGCGCCCTTGCAGTCGGTCATGATCGCGACCCTCACCTCGTCGGCCTGCGCCGGTGTGGCGAGTGCGCCCGAGGTTCCGATCGTCGCCCCGACTGCGAGCGACGCCAGCGGAAGCAGGAGCTTCCACCTAGCTACCTTCATCGTCCCTCCTCTCTTGCCTGCACGTGTCGTACGTCCGTATGCCCGGAGTGAGCCTACGCCAACTCGCCTCTCCGATTCCACTCCTCACGAGGACGCGACCGCCGCCGGCTCCCCGACTTCCTGCTCTCGCTCCGGCGGGCCGCCGCGCCTGCGAAGGGCGTCCCACATGCGGTCCCACAGCCCCATCAGCCCGTCGGGCGAGACGATCACGATCGCCAGGAAGATGAAGCCGATCACCGTGTTGAAGGTGCCCCCGATCACGGGCAGTCCCGACGACGGGATACGGTTCGTGATCTCGTTGTTGATCATGAGGAACGCGATCGCGCCGAGCCACGCGCCCTCGATCCGGCGCAGGCCTCCAATCACGGCGATGACGAGCATCTGAATCGTCGCGTCGAGCCCCATCGTCGTCGGCGAGAGCTGGCCGAACCACCAGGCGTACAAGACCCCGCCAAGGGCGGCGATGAACGCCCCGATCCCGAACGCGAGCGTGCGGTGCAGCGCGACGTTGTACCCGAGCGACGCCATCCGCACCGGCTCGTCGCGGATGCCCTGCAGCGAGATCCCGAACGGCGTCCGGACGAGGTAGCGGATAAGCACGTACACGAAGACGACCGTGATGAGCGTGATGTAGTAGAGGCGCTCCCGGTCCTCCACGATGTTGCCGATGAAGCCCGGCGTGTACTGATCGACGCCGGCGACGGGTGAGAACCCACCGATCAGCGTGACCGAGCCGACGAAGAGAAACGCGATCACCGTGTACGTCAGCGTCAGCATGAGGAAGTAGATGCCGAAGCTTCGCGAGGCGACGGCGCCGAACACGAGCCCGATTCCGACCGTGAAGAGGACGGCCGCGATGAGGGCGAGCGTCGGGTCCCAGCCGAGGAGAAGGCCTTTCGTCTCCCCGCCGGGAACCCGCTGCGTGACCATGTTCGCCAGCGCGTAGCCGGCGATTCCCATCAAGCCGGTCTGCGCGAGCGAGATCATGCCGCCGTAGGCGGAGAGGAAGATGAGGCTCGCTGCGCCAATGCCGAGGATGAGCGCCTGCGTGAGGATGGAGTTGAGCCAGAACCCGCTGAAGATCGCCGGCGCGAGCACCGCTACGACGAGCGCCCCGCCCCCGATCGCTCGCTCGGTGTAGGCCTTCGTCCTGTCGAACGTCACGCTGCTCTCCCGAAGAGACCCTGCGGGCGAAAGGCAAGCACCAGTGCCATCAGTGCGAAGGTGAGCACTACCGAGTACTGCGTGCAGCAGTCGTTGCCGGCGATCGGCAGGTACGCGACAGCGAAGGAGAACACGAGTCCGTAGAGGACCGAGCCGACAGCCGCACCGGCAAGCGAGCCCATGCCGCCGATGATCACGACGACCAGCGAGAAGAGGAGCCACTCTCCGTCGCGCCCCTGCGCGATGGAGGCCTGCGAGCCGCCAACGGTCGCTCCGAACGCCGCGAGTGCGGAACCGACGAGAAACGCGATCGCGAACGTCGTCTGGATGTTGATCCCGAGCGCCGAGGTCATTTGCCGGTCGTCGACGCCGGCCCGGATGACCATGCCGGTCTTCGTCTTCTGCAGCCAGAGAAAGAGCGCCAGTCCGACGGCGACTCCGAGCCCGAGCATCACGAGCCGCGAGAGCGAGTAGCTGATACCGCCGACGTGCAGGTCGACGAGGCGGTTCGTCCAGCCGGGCCAGGTGATGCTCACCGCGTTGCCGCCGAACTGCTGCGTCCCCGTCGGAACGGTGCGCGGAAAATGCGCGATGACCTGGTCGGCGACGATCACCGACACGGCGATCGTGATCAGAGCTTGGCGCAGGTCCTGTCCCTGGTTCCAGCGGAGGAGAAGTTGCTGCACGGCGAGCCCGAAAACGCCGATGCAGGCCATCGCGACGAGCCAGGGGACGACCCATTCGAGCGAGCTCACCTCGGTCGGGTTAAGGCCGAACCCGGATCCCGTCATCCGCTGTTGGATCTCGTACGCGATGTAGCCGCCGAGGAGGTAGAAGGCACCGTGGGCCATGTTCACGACGCGCATGAGCCCGAAGATGAGCGAGAACCCGCTGGCCACGATGAAGAGCAGGCCGGCGAACGTGATGCCGTCGAGCACCGTCGTGAGGAACGAGCTCGGATCGTCGAGCGCCGAGCCCGTGTTCGTCGTTCGCCAGCTGCCGGCGCCGAACTCGTCCGGCGGATCGGCGATCACGAGCACGTAGAGGACGGCGAACACGACGAGCGCGGCCGCGGCGGCCCGCGGCACGGTTCCTACGACTCCCCAGGCGCGGATTCGCTCGGCCACCAGCCGGCCGAACGTACCAAGCGCGCGGGCGGCTTTCAAACGCCGCAGCCCGTTCGGCCGCCGCCCCTACCCGCGTTCCCAGGCAAGGCCGGCGGCGAGCACCGTCTCGTCGCGGGGCGCAACGAGCTGCATGTTCCCGATCGCGAGGCCGGCCCAACCCGTCAGGTTCACCCAGCGGAGGAAGGACGTGAGCGGGAGCCTGATCTCGAGCTCGTTCGCATCCTCTGGCGGCAGCTCGACCGCGTAGCAGGGGCTGACGTAGAGATCGACGTCGGGCTCATACGCTCGCCACTCTGCGACCGCGCCGTACGCGGCCGCCACTTCCTCCGTTCGGACGCGCTGCGCTTCCTCGAGCTTCGTCCGCAGCAGATCGCCGTACTCGGCGGCGCGGCTCGGGAACGTCGGTGCGTGCGATTGCAGCGCCTCGTGCAGGAACAGCGGCCACGTGTTCGCCGTCGCGTCCGGTACGCGGGCCTCCACGACGCGTGCGCCCAACCGCTCGAGGTCAGCCACCCACGCCTCGGCTGCGTCGGTCGTCTCGGTGACGCGCCCGTCACCGATCCCTGGAGGCTGCCGCAGAAGCCCGACGCTCAAGCCAGCGAGCTGCGGCTCCGGGACCTTCCGCCCCGTGAGCACCGACCACATGAGTGCAACGTCCTCAACCGTGCGTGCCATCGGCCCCACCGTGTCGAGCGTCGGGCACAGCGGGTACGTCCCCTCGACCGAAATCAGGCCCCACTGGGATTTCAGCCCGACCGTCTCGCAGGCGGCCGAGGGGAACCGGACCGAGCACCCGGTGTCCGAGCCGAGTGCCAGCTCGCAGAGCCCGGCTGCCAGCGCCGCCGCGGAGCCACTCGAGGAGCCTCCAGTCGTCTTTCCAGGGTGCGCCGGGTTGTGGCACGTTCCGTACCAGGGGCTCTGTCCGAGAACGCTCCATGCGAACTCGGGCAGATGCGTCTTCCCGACGAGAACGGCGCCCGCTTCGAGCAGGCGCTCGACCGCGACGGCGGTGCGCCCTGGGACGTGCTCGCCGTAGATGCGCGAGCCGTACGTCGTGCGTACCCCGGCCGTGTCGAACAGGTCCTTGACCCCGAGGTCTCTCCCGGAGAGCGGGCCCGGGCCCGGCTCGCCGGTCGGCTGCACCCGGGTGATGAACGCGTTCCAGCGATCGTCGCTCATCGAGACAGGACCGCGACCGCCTCGATCTCGACCTTCGCACCCGGCACCGCGAGGCGCGGTACCTCGACGAGCGTGGAGGCCGGCCGCGCGGAGCCGAACGCCTCCTGCCGAAGCGGGTTGAGCCTCGCGCGGTCGTCGACGTCGGTGAGGAAGATCGTAATCTTGACGACGTCCTCGAAGCCGCAGCCCGCCGCAGCGAGCACGGCCCGCAAGTTCTCGAAGACCTGCCGCGCCTGGGCGACGGCGTCGTCGCCGCCGACGAGGTTTCCGTCCGTGTCGACGGCTACCACCCCTGAGACGAAGAGCAGGTCTCCCGCGCGGACAGCGTCCGTGAAATGCGAGATCGGCTCCGCAAGTCCCTCGACTCGGTATTCCTGGCGGTTCATCGGGCTCCCTTCCGTAGTTCGCTGAGCTTGATCCTCGGGCTGATCCGCTCGGGGTCGACCGGCAGCTCGAGCAGCGCCGGCCGCCCCGATGCAAGCGCACGCTCGAACGCGGCCTCGAAGTCCTCCGTTCGCTGGACCCGCTCGCCGTAGCCGCCGTACGCCTCCGCGAGCGCGGGAAAGTCCGGATTCTCGAGATCGGTGCCGATCACGCGGCCCGGGAACAGCCGCTCCTGGTGCATGCGGATCGTCGCGTACATGCCGTTGTTCACGAGCAGCACGAGAATCGAAAGGTCGTACTGAACCGCGGTCGCGAACTCGGGCGAGCTCATCACGAAGTCCCCGTCTCCCGTGAAGCAGACAACGATCCGGTCTGGGTGGACGAGCTTCGCCGCGACGGCCGCCGCCACCCCGTAGCCCATGGAGCCGCTGCGCGGGCAGGCCTGCGTCCCGTACCGCGTGAACTCGGCGAAGCGATGTGCCCAGACGGTGAAGTTGCCCGCACCGCAGGTCTGGATGGCATCGCCGGGAAGCCGGCGACGCAGGAAGGCCATGACCTCTCCCAGGTCGAGTGGTCCTTCCATCGGCTCGTTGCGCAGGTTCGCCTCGTACTCGGCGCGTGCGGCCTGCGTCCAGTCGCGCCAACCCGGGGAAACGAGGAATAGCTCCCGAAAGGCGACCGCGAACTTCTCGACGCTCGACACGATCGGGAGGTCCGGCTCGTAGACGAAGCCGAGCTCGGCAGGATCGGGATGGACGTGGACGAGCGTCTGGCGCGGGCGCGGTGGGTCGAGCAGGGTGTACCGCCTGGTCGGAACCTCGCCGAGCCGGCCCCCGATCGCGAGTACGAGGTCGGCGTCGCGGAGCCGCGCCGCGAGCCGATCGTCCATCGCGACGCCCAGCACGCCCACGTACGAACGTGAGCGATTGTCTACGAAGTCCTGGCAGCGAAAGGCGCAGGCGACCGGCAGCTCGTTCGCCTCGCAGAAGGCCAGAACGTCTTGCCCGGTCTGCTGCGTCCACCCGCCCTCGCCCACGACGACCAGCGGCCTCGCGGCGGTCGAGAGGAGCTCGATCAGGCGTACGAGGTCCGCCTGCCCCGGGGCTGCGTGCTCGATCTCGACGCGCGATCCGTCGGGGACATCGGTGTCGTCGGCGAGCACGTCCTCGGGGAGCGCGAGCACCACGGGCCCGGGGCGCCCGGACAGGGCGACCGAGAACGCCCGAGCGATGTGCTCGGGAATCTGGTCGGCCCCTTCGACCTCCCAGGCGGCCTTCGCGATCCCGCCGAAGACGCGCTCGTAGTCGATCTCCTGCCAGGCCTCCCGTCCCCTGAACGCGCGCGGCACCTGCCCGACGAGCAGGAGCATGGGCGTCGAGTCCTGTTTGGCCGTGTGCACCCCGACGGCCGCCTGCGTCGCTCCGGGGCCCCGCGTCACGATGCAAATACCCGGGCGGCCGGTCAGCTTGCCGTAGGCCTCCGCGGCGTTCGACGCGCCCTGTTCGTGACGACAGGAGACGAGCCGGATGGGCGAGTCATGCAGGGCGTCGAGGACGGGAAGGAAGCTCTCGCCGGGGAGACAGAACGCCAGGTCGACGCCGTTCAGCTCCAGCTGGTCGACGAGGATGCGACCGCCGCTCCTCACAGGCTCAGCGGCCCTTCGAGGAGGACCTCGGCCCGCTGCAGCTTCGGCTTGTGCTCGTCGGCCGGGTCGAGGTACCGGATCGTGCGCTTGCCCGCCCACTCCACGGGCAAGAGCAGAACCCGGACGAAGGCCGTGTTCTCGGTCGCGGACGCGGTAGCGAGCACCGGATACTCCGCCCCCTCGAACCAGGCGCCGCCCGCGCCGTACGTTCGGGTGTCCTCGTCCGACTCGATGGTCAGCTCGCCGAACAGAAGGCGCCGGATGCCGGGCCCGGGGTGGACGTGACGGTACGCGACACCGCCGGGCGGAAAGTCCACGCGGTCGCAGCGGACGATCCAGCTCGTGTGCCGGCGAGGTCGATCGCGGCCACCACCGCGGGGAATCCTTCGCGGGGACGGTCGTCGAGCGTCCAGACGAGCGCATGCCCCTCTGCGCGAGCCGACCCGCCGTGAGCGACGTTCCCGGCGATGTCGTACACGACGAGACCGCCGCCCGACTCGGCGTCGATCCCCTCGGGGCGCTCGTAGAGCGCGAAGTTCAATGAAAGAACTGCCCGCCGTCGATGACCAACGTCTGGCCGGTGATGAAGTCGGCGGCCGGAGTGCAGAGAAAGACGACGGCGCCGACGACGTCCTCGGGCACCTGGTCGCGCTTGATCGTGCGGGCGGCGATGGACACGTCTCGGAGCTGCTCGACGACCTCGGGGTGCGACTTGACGCCCTCCGACATCGTGAAGCCGGGCGCGACGCAGTTGACGTGGATCGAGTCCTTGCCGACCTCCTTGGCGAGCGCACGGGTGAGCGCGACGATCGCGCCCTTGCTCGTCACGTAGTGCAGGAGATACGGAACGCCCCGAAACGGGGTGCCTGACGAGATGTTCACGATCTTGCCTCCGCCTCGCTCTCGCATGACCGGCACGACGGCCCGACAGGTGAGGAACATGCTCGCCACGTTGACCTCCATCACGCGATTCCACTCGTCGAGCGGGATCTCGGTGAATGCGCGCATCTCGAGCGACGCGTACAGGCCCGCGTTGTTCACGAGGATGTCGATGCTCCCGTGCCGGCCCAGCGTCTCCTCGACCAGACGAGCGACGTCGTCCTCGGAGGAGACGTCCGCGCGAATGCCGCCCTCGGGTGGGTTGAGATCGGCAACGACGACCTCGGCGCCCTCACGAGCGAGGCCCTCCGCGATCGCGCGCCCGATTCCCTGCGCCGCGCCGGTGACGATCGCGACCTTACCGTCGTGCTGCCCCATCAACGCAGGGGCGAGAAGGGCGTGGGAACAAGGATCCGGTTCTGCTGCGTGTGCATGAGCGGCTGCACCCTGGCCAGGAACGTCTGCCAGCGCTCGTCCGCCTGCAACCGGGCCCGCTTCTCCTCACGCTCGGCGTACGAGTCGTACCGCCAGAGCGTCGTGTACGTCGAGAGCGCTCCGACATCGGTCGTGAACGCGCCGACGAGGCTGCCCAGGATCTCCTGCTGGAGCGGGATGCCCTCGGTCTCGTACAGCTGCACGAGCTCGGGCAGCTTGCCCGTGTAGACGTGGTAGTCCCGCTGTTCGACGATCACAGTGCCTCCCCGATGCCGCCGATCGCGAGGTACTTGAGCTCGAGCCACTCGTCGATGCCGTACTTCGAGCCCTCGCGCCCAATACCGGACTCCTTCATGCCGCCGAAGGGGGCGACCTCCGTCGAGATGAAGCCGGTGTTGATCCCCACGATTCCGTACTCGAGAGCCTCGGACACGCGCCAGATACGGGCGTTCGACTGCGCGTAGAAGTACGCGGCTAGACCGTAGGGCGTGTCGTTGGCGATGCGAACAGCCTCGTCCTCGGTCGCGAAACGGGCGATCCCCGCGACCGGGCCGAACGTCTCCTCGCGGCTCATCGCAGCCTCCGGCGGCACACCGCTGAGGACGGACGGCTGGAAGAACTGACCGTCGAGCCGGTTTCCGCCGTGCACGAGCTCTGCGCCGCGGCCGACCGCATCGGCGACGTGACGCTCGACCTTCCGAACGGCCGGCTCGTCGATCAGAGGGCCGACGTCGACCCCGGGCGTGAAGCCGTCCGCCACCTTGAGCCCCGCGACGGCATTCGTGAAGAGCTCGAGGAAGTCGTCGTAGACCGCGTCCTGGACGAGCAGCCGGTTCGCGGAGATGCACGTCTGGCCGGAGTTTCGGTACTTGCAGAGCAGGGCGCCGGACACGGCCTGGTCGAGGTCGGCATCGTCGAAGACGAGGAAGGGCGCGTTGCCGCCGAGCTCGAGCGAGATCCTCTTGAGCCCGGAAGCACACTGCGCCATGAGCAGCTTCCCGACCTCGTTGGATCCAGTGAAGCCGAGCTTCCGAACCGCGGCATTGGAGGTCATCTCGGCGCCGATGACCGGCGCGTCCTCAGCGGCCCCCGTGACGACCGAGAAGACGCCCGTGGGCAGGCCCGCCTCCTCGGCGAGCGCCGCAATGGCCAGCGCCGAGAGCGGCGTCTGCTCGGCGGGCTTCAGCACCATCGTGCAGCCGGCGGCCAGGGCCGGTGCAGATTTCCGTGCGGGCATTGCCGCCGGGAAGTTCCAGGGCGTGATCCCGGCCGTGACCCCGACCGGTTGCTTGAGCACGACGATGCGCCGCTCCGGAGTCGGCTGCGGGATCGTGTCCCCGTAGACGCGCTTCGCCTCCTCGCCGAACCATTCGTAGAAGGCGGCGGCATAGGCCACCTCGGCGCGCGCCTCGGCGAGCGGCTTGCCCTGCTCCAGGACCATCAGGCGAGCCAGATCATCCTCGTGCTCGAGCATGAGATCGGCGAGACGCCGAAGGATTCGCGCCCGCTCCTTCGCGGGACATGCCCTCCACGCTGCGAGAGCTCTCGCGGCACCCGCAATCGCTCGGCGGGTCTCGTCGGCGCCGAGCCGCGGTACCTCGGCGACCACCTCGCCGGTCGCCGGGTTCCTGACGGGGAACGTCTCGCCGGAGTCGGCGTCGATCCACCTCCCGTCGACGAACGCCTGCCGGTGCAGGAGCGCGGGCTCGACTGCGGTCACGCCGCCAACGATAATCGAGCGGGTGCAGCCACAGTTCGTCCGCCTGGACGCAGTCCGCGCCTTCGAGCTGGCCGAAGGCGTGACCGGGCAGCCGCTGTTCGGCGAGGGCGCCATGCTGAACCTCATCCGCTTCGAGCCGGGCGCCGCGGTCCCGCTCCACAGCCACCCGCACGAGCAGCTCGGCATCGTGCTCGAAGGGATGCAGGCGCTCGTGGTGGAAGGAGTTGCCCACGAGCTCGGCCCGCTGGAGGCCTATGTGCTCCCGGGCGGCGTGAAGCACTCCGCGTACGCCGGCGCGGAAGGTTCCCTCGTGCTCGACGTCTTCAGGCCCGTGCGCGAGGACTATCGCGAGCGCTGGGAGTCCGAAGAGCCCTAGAGCTACGAACCCGACAGCGCGGCTCGCACCGCCTCCGACAGCGGCTCCGGCCGGCCGTCTCGGTCGACGTTGACGACCGTGTGGCGCCCCGTGATGCAGACCTCGCCGCCCCTCGTGATCGTCCAGGCATAGGTGATCGACGTTCGCCCGACGCGTTCGATGCGGATCGCGACCTCGATCTCGTCCTCGAATCGCAGCACCGTGTCGAACTCGGCCTCGGCGTGCTTCCGAGGGTAGTCCCCCCAGCGCTCGAGGAGCCCCAAGCGTCGCAGCAGCCCGGTCTCGGCGAGCTCGGCCCAGCGGAACGCGTTGGAGAAGTGGATCCGGCCGCCGGCGTCGGTGTCGACCCAGGCCACCCGGAGCCGCTCGAGGTGCTGGACACTCATGCGACTTCGGATGACCGCCGCTCGAGAACGGCGGTCATCCGCCCGTAGCCACTCAGACGCCTGCGGGAACGCCCGCGAGCGCCTCGGTCACGGCGCCGCAGGTCGTCACCGTGGAGACGTTCTGGAGCGCGTAGTTGATCGATGCGTTGTGCCAGTCGGCGTTCATCGTCGAGCAGCCGTCCTCGGGCACGACCATGAAGAACCCCTTGTCGGCGCCTGTGCGGGACGTGTGCTCGATGGACATGTTCGTCCAGGCGCCGGTGACGATGATCGTGTCGCGGCCGAGGCCGGCGAGAAGCAGCTCCAGCTTCGTTCCCTGCCACGCGCTCATCCGCATCTTCTCGACGATGAAATCGCCGTCCTTCGCTTCGAGGCCTTCCGCCGGCGCCGCTCCCCAGGTTCCGCGCACGAGCGCGTTGCCATCCTTCACGCCCTCGAACAACGGTGCGTTGAGCTTCAGGCCCGGCGCCCCGTCGTCGACGAGGTACCAGACGTGGATCACCGGAATGCCCTTGCTCCGGCAGGTCTCGGCTAGGGCCTTGACGTTCTCGACGACGTTCTGCTCCTTCGCGTGCTCGGGTGAGCCGGTCTCGGCGAACGCGCCGCCGTCGATCATCACGTCGTTCTGCAGGTCCTGGATGATCAGCACGCAGCGCGCCGGATCCAGGGTCAGTGCCTCCTCGTTCATCTAGTCCTCCTTGCGCATGTACGGCTCGCGACGGGGGCCCACGATCGTCCGGATGGTGTAGAGCGAGGTGGAGCTCGGGATGTAGAGCGTGTGCCAGTCCTCGTCGCCCCACGTGAGGTTGCCGGTGTTCTCGGGAACGAGGATCACACCAAGGTGCTCCCCGGAAGAGGAGATCACCCAGATTCCGCGCGGCCCCGTCACCCAGATGTTCCCGCGCTCGTCGCACTTCATCCCGTCGGGGATCCCCTTCTCGATCTCGCCGGTGCCGACACCTTCGAAGAACATCCGGCCGTTCGAGAGCGAGCCGTCCTCCTCGACGTCGAAGACCTTGATGTACGCACCCGGGGTGTCGTTGATGTAGAGCAGCTTCTCGTCGGGGGAGAAGCAGAGCCCGTTCGGCATCTCGAACTCGTCGCGCTCGACGACGAGCTGAAGATCCCCTCCGCCGCGTGGAATCCGGTAGACGCCCTGGAAGCCGAGCCTCCGCTTCCGCGGATGGCCGAAGCCGGGAAACCGCCCGTACCACGGGTCGGAGAAGTAGATCGCTCCGCTCGAGTGGACGGTGACGTCGTTCGGGCTGTTCAGCTCCTCGCCCTCGAACTCCTGGGCGATGATCTCGCGTGCGCCCTGCGGGGTCTCGCGCACGAGCGAGCTCGTCACGTGCTCGCAGACGAGCAGGTTGAGGTCGGCGTCGTAGGTCATCCCGTTGCACTTGTACGAGAAGTTCCGGACCTCGACGACGATCCCGTCAGGCGTGTACTTGCGTCGGACGTCGCCCGGCATGTCCGAGAAGAGGAGGTAGTGCTCGGTCGGGTGCCAGATCGGCCCCTCCGTGAACGTGAAGCCGGTCGCCACCTGCCCGACCTGCGACCCCTCCTCGACAAGCTCGTAGATCGCGTCCGACTCCGCCTCGATCCCAAGGCCCGTTTCGGTGCTCGTCACCCTTTGCCCCCTTTCGTCAGGGAGATGTCGAGAGCGACTCTAATACGGCCCGAGCACGCCGACAGCAGATCGACGCCTAGAGGCTTGATGTGAAATAGCAGCGCCCCGGCCGCGAAAGCGGCCGGCTTCAGGGGATGTTCGCGCGAGCGGAGTCTGCACTCGCAGATTCCGCTCTTGCGCACTACTACTAGTCGACCTCGACGTGAATGCGCTTCTTCGCGTCCTTGAGAAAACCGCCCTCGCGGCGCGCCCGGACCGCGAGGATCTCGGCGAGAATCGAGAGCGCCGTCTCCTCCTGGGTATCGGCGCCGATGTCGAGGCCGGAAGGCCCCATGATCCGGTCGAGCTCCGCCTCGGCCACACCCACCTCGAGCAGTCGCTCGCGGCGTCGTTCCTGGTTGCGCCGCGACCCGATGGCGCCGATGTAGAACGCCTCGCTCGCGAGGGCGCCGATCAGCGCGGGCTCGTCGAACTTGTCGTCGTGCGTCAAGACGACGATCGCCGTCTGGTGGTCGGGCTGGACCTGCTCGTAGGCGTCGTCGGGCCACGCGACGATGAGCTCGTCCGCCGAAGCGATGCGCTCGGGCGTTGCGAACTTCGCGCGAGCATCCGCGACGATCACATGCCAGCCGAGCAACTTCGCCCCTCGGCAAAGCGCCTCCGCGGTGTCGACGGCGCCGTAGACGAAGAGCCGCGGCGGCGGTCCGTACCACTCCGCGAAGACCTTCGTCCCGTCGTCGAGCGAGATGAGCGTGTTCCGCCCCCGCCGGATCAGCTCGTCGAACTGAGCCGCCGCCTCGTCCGGGGCGTCGCCGACGCGCTCACCCGACTCGAGGGCAAGCAGCTTGGAGCCGACCCCATTTCCCTCCACCACCGTGAAGAGAATCCCGCGCTCCTCCGACTCGCGCAGCTGCGCGAGCTGTTCGAGCAGGCTCATGCCCGGGGAGCCTTCGTGTCGATGCTTTGGGAACCTCCCGGTTTCCCCAGGCCCCTTCCACTGGCCCGCTCCGCGGACAAGGCGCTCCGTTTCACTCCACGCGTTCCACGAACACGTCGATCTCGCCGCCGCAGGGCAGGCCCACGCTCCACGCGAGATCGTCGGAGATCCCGTACGAGAGCAGCTTCGGCTCACCAGTCTCGAGCACCTCCTGCGCGTTCTCGAAGACGTCGCTCTCGACGCAGCCGCCCGAGACGGAGCCGCACATCTTCCCCGACTCCGAGATCGCGAGACTCGCGCCGATCGGACGTGGCGCCGACCTGCGCGTCGCGACGACTGTGGCCACCGCGATCTTCTCGCCGGCCTGGCGCCAGCGCTCTACCTCCGGAAGGATCTCCTTCACGCTGCGTGCCTCCTTTCGATGCCGGCGAGCACGGCCGCCAGCTCTTCCAGACTCCTGAGATTATGGCCGGGGAGGAACCGGTCGACGAAGGGCAACGCGGCCCTCATCCCTCCCGCGAGCGGCTGGTACTCCGGGTTCCCCTTGAGCGGATTCACCCAGACGACGGCGTACGCGGCCCGCGCGAGGCGCGCCATCTCGCGTCCGAGCAGCCCCGGTTCGTCACGATCCCAGCCGTCCGAGACGACGACCACGACCGCGCCGCGGGACAGGGCCCGGCGCCCGTACAGGTCGTTGAACTCCTTGAGCGAGGCGCCGATGCGGGTCCCGCTGCCCCAGTCGACGACGTTCGCCGTCGCACGGGCGAGTGCCGCCTCGGGATCGCGGGTCGCAAGGTCGGGGGTCAGCCGCGTCAGGCGCGTGCCGAACGCGAACGCCTCCACGTTTCGTCCCGCCCCCACGACCGCGTGGAGGAACAGGAGCAGCGCCCGGGAGTAGGCGTCCATCGAGCCCGAGACGTCGCAGAGGACGACGAGCTTGCGAGGCACGGCCTTGCGCGACTTCCACGTCTGCTCGACCGGGTCGCCGCCCGTCCGCAGGGACCGCCGGGCCAGCCGGCGCAGGTCGAGCCGATCTCCTCGTGGATCCGGAGCACGGCGGCGGGACGAGCGCCGTGGCCGCGCGTGCGCGATCGCCGCGATCAGCCGGCGGCACCGCTCGAACTCCTCTCCGGTCATCTCGGAGAAGTCCTGCTCGCGGAGGAGCTCGTGCGCCGACGCACCCAGCTCGACCGGAGAGTCCCCGGGCTCCGGCTTGGCGTCGTCCCGGTCCGTCGTCAGCGACCCGCGGACGAGCCGATCGGCGTCGTGAAGCCGGTCGTTCTGCCGCACGAGCGGCGCGACCGGCCCGCGCAGGAACCAGGCGAGGAACGCCCGGTCGAACAGCTCGAGCTCGTCGTGTCGCGACACGAGCGTCTGGCGGAGCGTGAAGTAGACGTCCTCCTGGCGCGTGAGGTCAACCGCGCCGAGCCCGCGCACCGCGTCGGCCACGCGGCCGGGGCCGACCTCGACACCGACCTCGCGAAGCACTCGGCCGAACGTCACCACGTGCCGCACGATCGCGGCCCCCTGCATCAGAGCCCACAACCGAAGTCAAGCTGAAGCCAAAGCCCGACCTCACGCAACGCGCGGCGGGGTCTGACTTCAGTCAGACGCCGGTTCGCGGTTTGCGGGATGGAGCGCACCTACCGATCTGCCGTCGCGCGGGCTTCCTCGACCAGGCCGATGAGCGTCTCGTCGCGCACGGCCTCGATGTCCTCGCGGTACTTCAGCACCGAGCCGAGCGTCTGCTCCACGACCTCGGCGTCGATCTCCTCGCGGCCGAGTGCGGCCAGCGCCTGGGCCCAGTCGATCGTCTCGGCAACCCCGGGCGGCTTGGCGAGATCGAGCCCACGGAGGCCGCGGACGAACGCTGCGGCCTCGGCCGCCAGGCGCTCCGGGATCCCCGGCACGCGCAGCTGGACGATCTCGACCTCTCGCTCCAGCGACGGATGACCGATCCAGTGGAAGAGGGTCCTCCGCTTGAGGGCGTCGTGGAGCTCCCTCGTTCGGTTGGACGTGACGACGACGGCGGGTCGACGGCGGGCACGGATCGTTCCGAGCTCTGGGATCGTGATCTGGAAGTCCGAGAGGATCTCGAGCAGGAACGCCTCGAACTCCTCGTCGGCTCGGTCCACCTCGTCGATCAGGAGTACGACCTGCTCGTCGGTGTCGATCGCCTCGAGCAGCGGACGGCGGATCAGGAACTCCGCGCCGAAGAGCTCGTCCTCCGAGACCGTTCCCTCCTGCGCCGCGCGGATGTGCAGGAGCTGGCGGGAGTAGTTCCACTCGTAGACTGCATGCGAGACGTCGAGCCCCTCGTAGCACTGCAGCCGGATGAGCCGCGCGCCGAGGGCCTTCGCGAGCGCCTTTCCCGCCTCGGTCTTCCCCACTCCCGCCTCGCCCTCGAGCAGCACCGGCTTCTCGAGCGCGAGCGAAAGGAAGAGCGCCGTGGCGAGGCCGCGATCCGGAAGGTAGTCGGCCCCGCGGAGCGCGGACTCGAGGTCGTCGATCGTGCGAAAGGCCACAGACGCAGCGTACACGGGTGCCTTCGGAAGCCCGCTCCACGTTTTTCCACGCCGTCGCGAACCGGATTAAACTCGGTTCAGGTGACGCTCGAGGGAGAGGTAGAAATATGGCTACAGCAAGTCTGGTCGTGACCGAAGCCGCCGAGACCCTGATCCCGGACAGCGAGGCGAAGGCGGTGGCGGCCTTCGGCGACGGCGTCGACGTCGTCGTCGTGGGCGGTGGCACCATCGTCCTTCCGGAGATCACGTATGGGCGGCTACGACCGCGTAAGGCACTGCTCCTGAAGGATGCAGGGCTCTCCGGCATCAAGCGCAACGGCTCCCGGGTGACGATCGGAGCGACGACGCCGATCGAGGACCTCGTCGAGCTACTCGCGCCACTCGGCCCGTGCGCGGCCAACATCGCGGATCTCGAGATCCGCGGGGTCGCCACGGTCGGCGGCAATCTGTGCGCAGGAGAGGGGGGCGACGCTCCTCGCGGCGACCTCCAGGGCGCGTTTCTGGCACTCGGGGGGACGGTGCGCTCCGCGGGCGAGGGTGGGATCGAGGAGGAGCCGCTCGAGGACTTCCTCGAGAGGCGGGAGAGCCGGCTCGCGCTGGACGTGAGCTACGAGGAGCCGGTCGCAGGCGCGTTCGCCGGGCTCGACCGGCCCCACACGCACGACTACACGGCCCTCGCCGTGTCCGCAGCACGCTCCGGCGACGGCACCGTCCGACTCGGGGTCAGCGGAGTGGCGGGGCACGCGGTTCGGCTCACCACTGCCGAGCGGAGCGCGGACGATCCACCGGCGGCCGGGGTCGCCGCACTTTCCGACGTGACCTTCGCCGACGATGCGCTCGCCTCCGCGTGGTACCGGGAGAAGGTGCTCCCCGTGCTCGTCCGGCGTGTCCTCACCGAGCTGAAGGAGGGCGGATGAACCTCACGGTCAACGGCGTCTCGCACGAGGTAGACGGAGACGCGCTCACGCCGCTCCTCGATGTGCTCCGGGAGGAGCTCGGAATCACGGGGCCGAAAGCCGGTTGCCATCAGGGTGGCTGCGGCGCCTGCACGGTGCTCGTCGACGGCAAGCCTCGCCGCTCGTGCATCTATCCGCTCGCCTATGCGACCGGCACGGAGATCACGACCGTCGAAGGGCTCGGGGCCCCCGACGACCTCGCCTCGATCCAGCAGGCGTTCGTCCACCACTACGCCGCTCAGTGCGGCTTCTGCACGTCCGGGATGATGCTCGCGGGACAGGCGTACATCGACCGGGGCGGAAGCGACGACGCAGAAACGATCCAGCGGGCGCTCGGCGGTCACGTCTGCCGCTGTACGGGTTACGCGAAGATCATCGACGCCGTGGCAGCCGCTGCACGCGGCGACTCCTTCGATTTGACGACGACTGCCGTCGGGAAGTACACGACGGTGACGACGGGAGGTGAGGCATGAAGGTCGTCGGGGCCAGAATCCCCCGCTACGACGGCATCGCCCATGTCACCGGCCGCACGACGTACGTGGACGACGTACGCATTCCGGGGACCCTGTGGGCAAAGGCGCTTCGCTCCCCGCACCACCACGCCGGCATCACGAGCATCGACACGAGGCCGGCCGAGGAGATGAAGGGAGTGCGCGCGGTCGTCACGCGCGCGGACGTCCCGCTGAACGTCTACGGGCATCTCGCGGCTCTCGGGATCCCCGCGGACGAGCCGCTGCTCGCGGAGGACGACGTCCGCTACAAGGGGCAGCCGATCGCGCTGGTTGCGGCCGACGACGAGGAGCTTGCCGCGGAGGCCGTCTCGCGCATCGAGATCGAGTTCGAGGAGCGCCCGGTGCTGACGGACATACGCCAGGCGTTCGACGCAGAAGCACCCAAGATCCATCACTGGGGAAACTGGTACCCCCACTTCGAGAACGAGATGGACCGACGCCAGATTCGCAAGGGGGACATCGACCAGGCGTTCGAGCGCGCGGACACGATCGTGCAGGGGGTCTACCGACCCGCCGCCATCGAGCACTCGCCGATCGAGACGCAGGTCTGCCAGGTCGTTCCCGAGCCGAGCGGGCGGCTGACGATCTACTCCTGCACGCAGGCGCTGTACTTCTCGATGGGAGTCGTCGCGGCGCACCTGCAGGTTCCGCTGAACAAGCTGAAGTTCGTCGGCGGCACGACCGGCGGCGGCTTCGGCGGCAAGGTGGACACGGCCACCGAGACGATGGCCTCGCTCCTCGCACTCAAGTCCGGCCGACCCGTGAAGTGGCGCTGGACGCGCGAGGAGGAGTTCCTCTGCTCGTCCACCCGCGCCCCCTGGCACATGGAGCTCGCCGCAGCGGTCACGAACGACGGCTGGCTGCTCGGCCTGAAGATGCTGACGCTGCACGACGCGGGCGCCTACGCGCGCTTCTCTCCGTACGGCCTCACGAAGCACAGCTTCCACCACACGGGCGCGTACTCGATCCCGAACCTCCACTTCGACGGATACGTCGTGTTCACGAACCGAGTGCCCACGACGGCGATGCGCGGCTTCGGGGTCACGTCGGTGTCGTTCGCGATCGAGACGCACATGAGCCGCCTCGCGGACGTGCTCGGGATGGACCCGTACGAGGTCCGGCTGAAGAATGCGAACCGGATCGGCGACACGTCTCCGAACGGCGTCGTCTACACCGACCCTTCGACCGTTCCCACGATCCAGGCGATCGCCGAGGCAACCGGACACGAGCTCGGCGCCGAGTACCGGACGATGACGAACGAGGCCCGCGCGGGCGAGTGGCTGCCCGAGCACCTCGTGGCCCAGCAAGAAGG
Organism: uncultured Actinomycetes bacterium; assembly: GCA_963761485.1. Lineage (GTDB taxonomy): Bacteria > Actinomycetota > Thermoleophilia > Gaiellales > Gaiellaceae > GMQP-bins7. The sequence continues at coordinate 27,176 of CAVXGP010000007.1, forward strand.
AGCAGAGCTCGGGAACCCGGAGGTGCACTGATCATGGCCAAGCACATCGGCCGCGGAATCGCGGCGATCGAGTATCCGACGGGGATGAATCAGAACGGCGACCCGTCGCAGGCGTGGATCAAGGTCAAGCCCGACGGACGCATCGACGTGTTCGCCGGTACGTCGGACATCGGCAACGGGTCGAAGACGATCCAGTCGCAGATCGTCGCCGAGACGATCGGCGTTCCGTACGACTGGATCACGTACGACAACTCCAATACCGACTCGTCGCCCATGTGCACCGGCACGTTCGCGTCGCGCGCGACCTTCGTCGCGGGCAAGGCAGCAGAGAAGGCCGCGCTGGAGGTGAAGCGGAAGCTGCTCGAGATCGCGGGGAAGGAGCTCGAGATCGACCCCGCCGACCTCGAGATCGTGGACGGCGAGGTGATCGCCAAGGGCGCGCCCCAGAAGAAGATGTCCGTCTCGGACGTCGCCGGAGCGGCGACGTTCGGCCACGGCGAGCTGATCACCGGCACGGGCGCGCAGCTCAAGCCGTACGCGGCGATCGTCGACCCCGAGACTGGCCAGGTCGACCTCCCGCCCCACTCCGCGATCTCGTACGCGTCTTGCGCTGCCGAGGTCGAGGTCGACGACGAGACCGGCGAGGTTCGTGTCTTGAGGCTGCGACAGTGCTTCGACGTCGGCCGCGCGATCAACCCCTCTCAGGTCGAGGGCCAGATCGAGGGCGGTGCCATGATGGGCCTCGGGCTCGGTGTGCTCGAGAACTGCTACCCGTACTACCCCGACGTCGAGCACCGCGGGGGCACCTTCGGCAGCTACCTCGCGCCCGGCATGGAGCAGATGCCGCAGATCGACACGATCCTGATCGAGAACCCGTCGGCCGACGGGCCGTACGGCGCGAAGGGGATCGGCGAGATGGCGAACAACCCGCAGCCGCCCGCGATCGCGGCGGCCGTGCACGACGCCGTGGGTGTCTGGATCACCGAGCTTCCGATCACGCCCGAGCGGGTGCTGCGTGCGCTGGAGGCGAAGGAGGCCGGCGGCGGCGACCCCCGCCGCGAGGGCAAGAAGGTGGTCTTCGACGAGGAGCTGTCCGTGAACGCGGTGTCGAGCGGCGGGATGCGGTTCGAGGTACCAGCCTAGAAGCGAGGCTTCGGCCTCGCTTCTAGGCTAGTCACGAGCGGCGTGACGCCATTTCGCACGTGGAACGGCCTTGAGCGGTGGGAGATCTTCCCCGGGGTTTCTCTCCATGCGATCGGCGGGGAGCAAGTCCTGCTGTGCCACGTCGTCTATGAGCCCGGAACGACCGTCGCGCGCCATGCGCATCCAAGCGCGGAGCAGGTGATGTGGATCATCGACGGCGACGTGACGATGACCGTCGGCGAGGAGACGAAGAGCCTCGGCGCCGGCGACGTGGTCGTCGTCAATCCCGGCGTCGCGCACGAGCTCCACTCCGAGGGCGGCCTGACCTTCATCGAGGCGCTGGCACCGGTGCTCCGGGACCATGTCCCCCACGCGGAGCGCGACCTCGTGCTCGGCGCGCAGGGCGACTCGCTTCACGCCGATCGCTGAGGCGCGGACATGGGGTTGGTCGGCCTGACTCCCCTGCGCGCCGCCTCATCGCGGTTCCTCGCATCCGTGAGGATCCGTACGCCTTGAGAGACGTGCGTATCTGGGTCGTCGGACTCGGCACGGTCGGGCGGTGGCTCCTGCGCGCCATGCACTCTCAGGCAGCGAGGCTCGCAAGTCGACACGGCTTCGTTCCCAAGGTCGTTGGTGTGGCCACCGCGCGGCACGGATTCGTCTACGACTCGAGCGGCCTCGATCTGCAGACCGTTCTCGAGTTTGCGTCCGCTCGACGGTCGCTCGCAGAGCTCCACGGCATCCGACATTGGCCGAGCAGCGCAGAAGGGCTCGCCGCGACCGACGCCGACGTGCTCGTCGAGGTGACCGCGAGCTTCGCCGACGGCGGCGAGCCAGGGGTCACGCACATGCGGGATGCGCTTCGGCGCGGGATCCCCGTGGTGACCTCCAACAAATGGCCTGTGGCTCTCAACGGCGTCGAGCTCGTAGAGCTTGCACGCGAGCAGGGGGTTCCGTTCCGAGCCGAGTCCACGGTGATGTCGGGAACCCCGGTTCTGCGCACGCTCGTGGACGGGTTGGCCGGGACGACGCCGATCTCGCTTCGAGGCATCCTCAATGCCACAGCCAACTTCATCCTGACGCGAATGGAGCAGGGCGCGTCGTACGCGGACGCGCTCACCGAGGCGCAGGACCTGGGGCTGGCCGAGCGCGACCCTATGGCCGACGTCGAAGGCTACGACGCCATGGCAAAAGCGATGATCCTCGCGGGGCTCGTGTTCGGGACGCAGCTGCGTCCCGAGGACGTCGCCCGTCAGGGGATCTCGAGTGTCGATGTGTCGCAGATCAACGCGGCCAGGTCAGAAGGTGCTCGCATCAAGGAGCTCGTGACGCTCGAGAGCTCCGACGGACGTCTCACGGCTCGAGTCGAGCCCGTCCTTCTTCCCAACCAGGATCGCCTTGCCGGCGTCTCCGGGGTCGTAAACGCCATCGCGTGTCGCGCTGAACCAGTCGGAGAGGTGATGGTGACGGGCCCCGGGGCGGGCCCGGAGCTCGCCGGCCAGGGCGTGTTCAGTGACCTCATTGCTGTAGCCCAGATGCGATGATCCTCGTATGCCGAAGCCGGACGCAATAGGCGTAGTCGTGTCGGATATGGCGAAGGCGATCGCCTTCTACCGTCAACTCGGGCTCGAGTTCCCCGAAGCCTCGGACGCGGAGGGGCATGTCGAGGCAACGCTCCCCGGAGGACTCCGATTCATGCTCGATACCGAGGAAACGGTCCGATCCTTCGACCCGGAGTGGTCGCCACCGTCGAGTGGGCACCGGATCGCGTTCGCGTTTCTCTGCGAATCGCCCCAGGACGTCGACCGCGTCTACCGCGAGCTGGTCGACGCCGGCGCGACAAGGCACAAGGAGCCCTGGGACGCGTTCTGGGGTCAGCGCTACGCGGAGCTGAAGGATCCCGACGGCAACGTCATCGACCTGTTCGCGCCACTCGAAGGCTAGGCCGGTGCGGGCACCGCGACGAGCTTCGCGCTGAGCTCGCGCAACCGGCGGCGTGCATCGACGTCGTAGGCCTGCGGGTGTGCGCGAGCCTCGTGGAGACGTTCGAGGTACCTTCCGGTCACGCCGTCCAGCTCCGAGTCGACCACGAGTCGCGACGTCGCCTCGACTCCCGACTCGAGCGAGTCGACGGGCGTGACTCCGGCCTCGAGGACCATCTGCGTCGGCATGAACGTGCCGGGGTGCAGGCAGTTCGCAGTCACGCCGCGGCCACGAAGCTCCTGGGCCAGGTCGAACGTCAGCATCACATCGGCGAGCTTGCTCTGACGGTAGGCCTGGACGCCGGAGTAGTCGCGCTCGAGCATCGCGTCGTCGAAGTCGATCGCGGCCTGCCCGGCCGAGGCCACGTTCACGATCCGGGCCGGTGCTGATCGGACGAGCAGCGGCAGGAGCAGCCTCGTCAAGAGGAACGGCGCGAGGTAGTTGACCGCGAACCGGAGCTCATAGCCGTCCTCGCTGACCTCTCGCTCGCTCCGCCCGCGCCACGCGGTTCCGATGCCCGCGTTGTTGACGAGGACGTCGAGGCGATCGTGCTCGGCAAGGATCCGGTCGGCCAGTCCGCGTACCTGCGCGAGCGAGGTGAAGTCGGCGAGGTAGAAGGCGGGCAGCTCCTTACCCGTCGCCTCCTGGATCTGCGTCGCTGCGGCCGCTCCCTTACCCGCGTTGCGGCCGTGCAGGAGCACGGTCGCACCCCGGGACGCGAGCTCGCGGGCAACCTCGCGTCCCAGACCGTCGGTTGCGCCCGTGATGAGAACGACCTGCTGGTCGACCGGTCTCACAAGCGCAGAGTTTGCCTCCTACACTCGCTCCGGGCTCTTGCGCGAGTAGTTGTGAGACGCGTCGGCGAGCTCGAGCAGCGTCAGGACCGTGCCCCAGTTTCGTGCGGTCGCGGTCACTCCGAGCCCTTTCCCGGCCAGCAGCGCCGCCAGCTTCGATCACCCGACGCCGTCTGGGTGCCAGGCGTAGAGCTCGCGACCGACATGCTCGACTTGCTCCTTCCCGACGGCTGCTGCCGCCAGCTTCCGCAGCACCTCGGCACGGGGCGCGGTCGCCAGGAACGTCACCTGGTAACGCTTCGGGATTCTTCGCCACCTTCCCGAGCGGATTGCGCTCGACCACCTTCGCCAGCTCGGCCCGCGTGCGCACGAGGACCTCGATCTCCAGTCCGAAGCGATCTGCGATCAGCCGCTCGACGTCGCCCCGCACCTGCTTCGCGGACTTCGTGGTCGAGAGCACGACGTTGCCGCTCTGCAGATAGGTGCGCACGTCGGCGAAGCCCGCGCTCTCCAGCGTTTCGCGAAGCTCCGCCATGGCGATGCGGTTGCGGGGGCCGAGGTTGACGCCGCGAAGAAGGACGATCTTCCGGGCCATGCGGAGAGGGTACGCCGTCTCGCGCTGCGGCTCCATCGAGCCGAGTAGCCGATGAACGCCCGCAAATTGCGGACAATCGCGCAACGCGCTGAGTTATTTCCAGCCCCACCGGGTAGGGACCACGCAACGGGAGAAAGGAGGTTTCACATGTCGCAGACTCTCCCGGAGCGCCGCCGCGGATCTGCACCCGAACGCTGGGAACCGGTGAGCGAGTTCGAGCAGGTCACTGAGCGGATGCGGCGGGTGCTCGAGCAGACGTTCGGAGGTTTCGGGTGGGCCGCCCCCCTGATCGACAAGGCGGGCTGGTCTCCACTCGTGGACCTCGAAGAGGAGGACGACGCCTACGTCGTCGAAGCCGATCTTCCCGGCGTCCGGCCGGAGGATGTCAACATCGAGCTCGTTGGCAGCGAGCTCGTGGTCTCTGGTGAAGTGAAGGAGCGTGAGCGAAAGGGAACCGTCCGGCGACGCACGCGTCATACCGGCCGGTTCGACTACCGCATCAGCCTTCCCACGCAAGTCGACACGGACAAGGTCGAGGCGAAGCTTGCCGACGGCGTCCTGACGGTCCGCGTGCCGAAGTCCGAGCGCGCTCAGCGACGCCGGATCGAGATCAAGAAGTAGTTCCTCGACGAGGGGTCGGGTCGGTCCGGCCCCTCGTCCAGTCTTGCGATCGACTGCTGCTTCCGCGCGCCGTGCCCGCTGGGATGGCGAGTGTCCGAGCTTGGCTAGATGAGCCCGGCGCGCGTCGCGTGGGCGGCGGCCGCGGCTCGTGAGGACTGCGCGAGCTTGTGGAGGATGTTCGCGACGTGCCGGTGGACCGTGTGCTCGCTCAGAACGAGCGAGGATGCGATCTCCCGATTCGACAGGCCCGCGGCCACGAGTCGCAGCACCTCGGTCTCCCGCCCGGAGAGCGGTGAATCGCCGTTCCTCTCCACGGGAACTGTGTCGTCGAGGAATCCGACGAGCGCTCGCTGCACCTCGCGCTGGTCGTCCATCCAGGGCAAGTGGGAATCGCCGCTCAGCTTGATGAATCGCGCGTTCGGAAGCAGCGAGGCGAGCTCCCGGCCATGCGCGATCGGGACGGTGCGGTCACCGCGGCGATGCAGCACGAGCGCAGGCATCGTCAGAGCGGGCAAGAACTCGCGCGCGTCCGAGGTCAGGTCGAGCTCGAGGAACGCCGCGGCGACGTCCGCCTCGGCGGAATGCCGCTGGTAGCGGCTGACGGCCGCGATCTCGTCTCCACTGCCGCGCGGGATGACCAGGCCCGCCAGCATCTGTGCCGCAAGCGGCCAGTTCGTGCGCACGAAGTCCACGAGCGAACGGCGAGTCGCGTCCGGGATGTCGTGGCGCGCGACATAGCCGCCGAAGAAGATGACCTTCCGGACATGCTGCGGCGACGCGCTGGCAAAGCGCGCCGTCGCGAGGCCGGCACACGAGCAGGCGAACACGGTCGCCGGCTCGCCGCCACACGCCTCGAAGACCGCGGCGAGCTGACGGGCCTCACCCTCCGCGGTGGGCTGCGCCGGCAGCTCGCGATCGGAGAGGCCTGCGCCGAGCCGGTCGTAGCGGACGACCCGGTGCGTACGGGCAAGCTCCTCGAAGAAGCTCCGCGCGGCCGGTTCTTCCCACTCCTCCTCCAGGTGGGTGACCCAGCGGCCGCTGAAGAGGAGCAACGGCCCTGCTCCGGCCGTCGCGTACGCGATGCGCTTGCCGTCGAGCTCGCAGAAACGGATGTTCTGCTCCATGACCCGCCAGTGTTATGGCCCGAACGGGCCATGTCAAGAAGATGGCCCGCGGCGGGGAAGTCGCAGGCGACGACGAGCGTTACTGTCGTGTACATGCACGCCAACTACGTCGACGGGATCACGATCCGACCGCTTCGAAACGGCGACACGGAGGCGGTCGCCGCGCTCTTCGCGCGCCTCGGCGAGCGCTCGCGAGAGAAGCGATTCTGCGGCGCGAAGCCGCGACTGGCGGAGCAGGAGCTCGTCAAGCTCGCGCGTGTCGACGGCGATCACCACGTTCTCGTCGGCTACGTGGACGGCGACGCCGACCCCGCGGGAATCGCGCGCCTCGTCCGCGACGGCGCTACTGCGGAGATCGCGTTCGCCGTCGCCGACGAGTACCAGGGTCGCGGCATCGGCTCCATCCTCGCCGGCAGGCTGGCAGCCGACGCCCGGGCAGCCGGGATCACCGAGCTCGTCGCAACCGTGTGCGGCGACAATCCCTCGGTGGTCGCGCTTCTCAAGCGCCTGGGGAACCGGCTCGACGTCAGCTGGGGCGCCCGGGAGCGCGAGTTCGTCGTCGGCCTGGAGGCGTAGCCCGGGCAGACTATGCGCCGTGGCGACGGCGCTTGTCGAGATCGACCGGGAGAGCCTCTGGCGGAAGCTCGAGCACGGCCATGAGCTCGTGCTCGTCGACGCACTCTCGCCCATCGAGTTTGCAGCGTCTCACCTTCCCGGCGCGGTGAACATCTCGCCGGACCGGGTGGATGCGCTCGCCGAGAAGCGCATCCCGAACCTCGAGACCGAGGTCGTCGTCTACTGCGCCAGTCCGACCTGTGAGAGCTCGGTCGAGGTGGCCGAGCGACTCGTCGAGCTCGGCTACCGGAACGTCCTCCACTACGCCGGAGGCAAGCGGGACTGGAGAGAAGGCGGCCTGCCGCTCGAGGGCGGCCGCGTCTGACGGCACGCGTGGCTCCGCCTTGTCATCAGGTGGGGCGTGCGGTCGCGAAGGGGACGAAACCCCGCTACGCTGGCCCTGCCGGCCGGAAGCGCGCGCCCAGGTCGGTTCTATGCCTTCCTGGGAACGTGCGCGCTCGAGAGGGGAGCCGGGTCGTAGCCCTCCTCGGCCCGGCTCCTCGCTCCTTCCATTTGGACGTACGCCGGTGCCGGAAGTTCGTGCTCGGCCCGAAGTGAGTTCGCATCCAGCGCGAGGCTCGACAGGCGCGAGAGCATGATCTCTCTCTACTCACTGGTCGGAGCCAACTGTCCGACCCCGAAGCCAGACGAATCCGTCCTCGTCGCGCACCGCGAGGTCGCCGGTCACGTACCAGTCGCCGCGGAAGGCGGCGTTGGTCTCCTCGGGGGCATCCCAGTAGCCCGCGAAGAGCGACGGGGGGTGTCCGCCGAGCGCGAGGGTTCCGACGTCGTTTCGCGGAAGCTCGTTTCCGTCGCGATCGACAACGGCGACCTCGTACCCGGGCAGCGGGCGACCAATCGAGCCGTGCCGGTAACCGGTCCTGACGTCGTGCCCGACGATCACCCCGGTCTCCGCCTGTCCGTACCCGTCGTGGATCGTCAGGCCCCACTCCTCCTCGAAGCGGCCGACGAGATCTCGAGGAAGGGCCTCTCCCGTCGAAACGAGCCGACGCGGCCGAGCCCAGCGGAAGTGCGAGAGCTGATCGGACGCCGCCAGCGTCCGAAACTCCGCCGGAGTCTGGCAGAGCACCGTCACCCCGAGCCGGCGCAGAGTCTCGAGCTGCTCGACGGGGTCCATGGCTCCGTCGTGGAGCACGACCTCGGCACCGCGAGACCACGGGCCGAAGAGCGTGCTCCAGAGCGCCTGTGCCGAGTCCGTGGGCGCTGTGCACCAGACGAGGTCGCCGAGCCCGGCATCGAGCCAATGCTCGGCGTGCACGCGCGCGGCGAACGTCGAGCTGTGTGAATGCACCACACCCCGCGGGCCGTTCGTCCTGCCCGAGGTGGAGACGATGAACGCCGGATCGTGTGACGACGTCTTGTGCGTCCGTGTTTCTCTGGGAAGCCGGTGAGCATGGCGCCGAGCGTCGTCGAGGTAGACGACCGGAGTGCCCTGCCTGGTACGGACCAGCTCGTCCTCGGCACGGCGCGCCGCGACGATGAGCTTGGGTGTCAATGCGGCGATCCGAATGCCGAGCGCGGTCGTGCTCAGGGTGGGCGCGCAGGGCACGCTGACGGCACCGAGCTTGACGGCGCCTAGCATGATCTCGACCCAGCCCGGGCTCGCTCCCTCGAGTACCAGGACACGATCGCCCGGCTTGACCCTGTGCATCCGGAAGATCGCGGCCCACCGCGCCGCGCCCTGAGAGAGCTGGAGGAACGTCCACGGCTCGATGACGCCGTCGTTGCCGACGAACCTGAGCGCCTGCCGCTTCGGGTCGTCCGCGAGGACCTCGACGACGTCGCCCGTGAAGTTGAATCGCCTGGGGACACGCCAGTGTCCCGCGGCGAACGCGCGGGGCAGGGCGGCGTCGAGCGAGCCGGCGGAAGCTCGGCCCCCTCGTGTGCCTCGGCGATGGCCGAAGACCACGGACCTCACGGCAAGGACCGTTATCGGGTCGTTGCCGCGGCGGTCCGAGCCGTGAAACGGGTGATCTTCTGGCAGCGGCGGTGGGATCGCGCCATCCGGCTGGTAGAACCTGAGCGTGGCGATGTTCCACGTCGTGCTACGCCGCTCGGGCCCTCAGTGGGATTCGTCACGGCCGCTCGAGGAGCAGTCCGACTGGCCCGCGCATGCGTCCTTCATGAACGGGCTCGTCGACGCGGGCTTCATCGTCCTGGGCGGGCCGCTCGCCGACGAGCATCGCGTGGTGCACGCCGTCGAAGCCGAGTCCGAAGACGACATCCGCGCCACGTTCGCGCGCGACCCGTGGAGCGAGACGCACCTCCAGGTCGACACGATCGACCCGTGGACCATTCGGCTCGACGGCCGTCCGGCTAGCCGTCGACCCGTCAGCTTCTGATCGGAGCCCGCTCGGGAGCGTCGCTCTGATCGTCGTCCGTCCACTGGAACAGCTCGACGACGTGGCAGTCGGGGTCGAGGACGAAGACCTGCGTGACGCCGTCGCCCCGCGGCATCGGCCCGCCGAAGAGCGCGACGCCGTGCTCTTCGAGGCGCGCGCGGGCAGCCTCGAGATCGTCGACCTCGAAGGCCAGGTGGTGGATGAGCCCCGCCTCTGCCCCCGGTCCGGGCTCCGGGCCGCCCGCCCGGCTCGTGGTGTCGCCCTCCGCGAGGAGGTGAATCTGATCGTCGCCACACTGAAACCACGCGCCGGCGAACGTGAAGTTCGACGGGCGGGGCACCTCGTGGAGCCCCAGCGCCTCTCCGTAGAAGTGTCGCGAACGCTCGAGGTCGGCGACCACGAGCCCGGTGTGCTGCAGGCGCATCGCCACGACGCCTACCGTAACCTCGCGCCACCGAGAAAGGAGGCGCCATGCCGCTGATCAGGGTCGAGCTCTTCGATTACCGCATGAACGAGGAGACGAGCGCGGCACTCATCGACAAGCTCACGGACGCGCTGTGCGAGGCGACGCACCCGGGCCTGCGTGACCACACCTGGGTGATCGTCGAGGGCCACTCGCCGAAGAACTGGGGCCTCGGTGGCAAGCCGTGGCCGGTCGATCAGATGCCGCCAGGCCCGGCATAGGACCGCTACCGAAGAAAGGAGACGGAGATGCCCGTGATCGAAGTCAAGCTCTACGACCGCCGGGTGACCGACGAGTCGGTCCCGAGGATGATCGAGGCGCTCACGAACGCGCTGCACGAGTCGAGCGGTGCCGCCGTGGAGCACATCCACGTGATCATCCAAGGTGTCTCGCCCAAGCACTGGGGGCAGGGCGGCAAGCCCGGGGACTAGACCGGGCGAGACTCGCCAGCCCAAGACCGGGGTCAGGCTGAAGCCGAAGCCAGGCCCCGGCCCGTAGTCCCGGCCTCGGATTCAGCTACGCCACTTGACGGTGCAGCCGACGGGCAGCGTGTCCGTCACAGCTGGCGCCTCCCCGGCGAGCGCCGCGTCGATCGCGTCACGGAGATAGTGCGTCGTCACCCGGTCTTCCTCACGGTTGTCGTCGACCGCGCCGTGGTAGACGAGGCGGCGATCGGCGTCGAACACGAAGGCCTCCGGCGTGCGCTGCGAGCCGAGAGCCCGGGCGATCTCCTGGCTTTCGTCGTAGAGGTAGTCGAATGCATAGCCGGCCTCGCGCGCGTGCTCGACCATGTTCTCGAGCGAGTCGGCGGGGTAGGCTGACGCGTCGTTCGAGTTGATCGCGACGATCCTCATGCCCCGATTCGCGTACTCCCGCTGGAGCGCGTTGATCCGGCCCTCCCAGGCGAGCACGTATGGACAGTGGTTGCACGACTGGACGAGGACGAGCGCCGACGCGTCGGCGTATTCCTCGAGCGTGTGATTGCGCCCGTCAACGCCGGGCAGGTCGAAGGTCGGTGCACTCTCGATGACGCTCACGTCAGGGCCTCCTCGAGTTGCTGGCGACTTGGGAGCGGCGACACGCGCCCGTCCGGAAGACGGTACACACGGCAGGCCAGCACAGCGGGTCCCTCCGCGCCGGCAGCGTCGACGTCTCGTCCGTCGATTCGGATCGTCGGCGATCCGGGAAACTCGAGCTCGGCCGCCTCCTCGTGCGTCCGTACCTCCCGCATCTCGATCGGAACCCGGATCCCGCGCTCGTCGAGCACTTCCTGGAGGAGCTGCCGCGCCTCGGGATAGGAAGGACATCCTTCCCAGAAGTAGAGCTCGACGCGCATGTCCGGTCAGCTTGCCGGAACAGGTGCGGCCAGCTCGAGCTCCACCGGCTGCGCATTCGGCACGATCGCCTGCGTCTCGCGCGCGTGCAGCAGCGTCGTCCTCACGATGAGCTTCGCGCGGGCGTAGTTGTCGAGCTCGGTGGGCACCGGGCCGACGCGCTGTCCCCGTGCGTAGCCCGCCGCATTCCGGCCCATCGCCCGGTAGGAATCGAGCGTGTAGAGCGGCGACATTCCGAACAGCTCCAGGTTGTCGAGCGGCTCGAGCTCCGCCCGGTGGATAACCGCAGTGCCCTTGGACTGGAGCCCGAGCGCGATCCCGGAGCCCGAGAGCCGCGCGCCGTCGTGGGCGATGAAGGCGACGTCTGCGACGCGGCGGATACGGACGAGACGGGGCGTGGCGCCACCCTCGCGGATGCCTTCGCACACTGCCTCGAGCACTTCGCCGTGGTCGAGCTCCGCGATCGTCTGGCGAATCGTGTCCGCGAAGGCAGGGCCGACGGCTACGACGACCTCGTCCGGGTCCTTGCGCTTGGACGCCGGCCCGCGCTCCGCGACGATCGCTGCACCTGCGGGCACCTCTCCTATGAGCTCCGCTGGGGAGACGACCTGCGGGAGCGACTGGAGGAGGTTCCAGCGCTCACCCTCGAGCCGGTACCCGGTCCCGGGGCCTTCGTAGACGTTGGGGTCGTTGACCGCCGAGTGGACGACACCCGCGGCATCGATGACGGCGGCGGTCTGCAGATAGTCGGCGGACACGCGCTGCCGCTGCATCGCGAGCACGGCCTCGGCCACGTCGCCGTAGCCGCTCCGATCGAGAGCGAGCGCGACGTCCAGTCCTGCGACTCCCTGCTCGAGGAGGCGATCCGCCGCCTCCACGTCAGCGGCACGATCCCGATCCGGCATGTCACTCGAGTCGTAGCCGACTGTCGCCGCCTCGACCTCGTCGTCGCCGACCACCGGCAGGCCAAGCTCCTCGAAGACCGCCTGCACCGCACGTGCCGCCCGCTCGCGGACCCGCAGCACCTCGTGCTCGGAAACCGGCTCGATGCCCGCGTCGACCTGCCAGTCGCGCTGGATCGTCAGCCATTCGTCGAGATCGTCGGCGTCGAAGTTCCCGCCGCCGAAGGTGTTGTCGCCCCGCGGCATCACCGAATAGCCCGAGGTCACGAAGTCCGTGCCGGGAAGGAACTGGCCCATCAGCTTCGCCGTCTTGCGGATCTCGGAGTGGGACGCGATCGCGTCGTTCCCGGAAGCGACCTCGAGGTCGAGCCAGGCCGCGAGCACGTTCTCGCCGAGGATCGCCCGCGTCCCGCCGGGCACCGAGAGGACGAGCGCCACGCATGAGATGGATCCGTTCTGGACGCCCTGCGAGCCCGCGGCGCGTACGACCGCCAGGCACCGCGCCTCCAGGTACAGCATCGAGAGCCCTTGCGCGTACCCCATCAGCGCTTCCGAGCCTGTGCCCGATGTGAAGCGGACCTTGACGCCTCGCGAAGCATAGGCGGAGCCGAGAAAAGCCTTCGACCAGGGCGTATCGTCGCCGTTGACGAAGACCGGCTCGGTGCCGTAGACCGAGAGCGTCTCGGCGTACGTGACGAGGCCCCGGATGGCGAGCTCGAGGTTCCGCCGCTCCTCGACGGCGCACTGGGTCAGCACGCCGGGCCGGCCGGTTTGCGACCCGACGAGCAGCGCAATGGCGTTCAGCGGCGCATAGCGCGCAACGCCGACCGTCGTCTCGATCTCGGCGAAGCCCCGCCGGGCGGCCTCGGCAGCATCCGCCGCCAGCAGCGCGGGGCTCTCCTTGAGGTTCGTCACGTGTGCCTGGTTCGAAGGGGCACGGCGCGAGCGGAGCTTCTTGAGCGCGAGCATCAGCTCCACGGGGTCGAGGACGCCGACGACGCGCGCGAGCTTCGCCGGAGTCAGGCCTCGGGCGAGCCGAACGAGCTCGGAGCGCGGCATGTTCACGTCGACGAGCATCCGTGCGAGCTCGGCGTCCTGCAGCGACATCGCTTCCTCCGCGACGTCGAGGTCGAGCCCGTGCGCGGCGACGAACCGGTCGATGACGTCGAACTCGGCCGCCGCGCGACCGTCCATTCGGGAGACGGCCCCGTTTTCGACCACCAGCTCGGGTGCCGGATCGTTCGGCCCGTCGGCGGCGACGAGGCCGAGCTCGGGCAGCGGGGACACGAGCTGCTCGCGGTGGAGGTCTCGCCGGTCACGCGACCAGAAGCGTCGGCTACGCATCCGCGAGCAGCCCCCGTTCCGCGTATGAGGACGCGGCCTCACGAACGAAGGCCGCCGTGTCGGCCGCACCGAGCCCCTCGAGCAACGTCGCCCACTCCTCGAGCTCCGCCGCCGTCGCCCGGCGCGGGCGCAACGCGATGTAGACGGCGAGCAGCACGTCGTCCGGAACGCCGGCGAGCTCGGCCGCCCGGTCGAGGCTCTCCGCCAGCTGGACACGTCCGGCGGCGAGGGCGACCTGCGCCTGCATCCGCAGCGTGTCCTGCGTCGCGCGGATCTCGCCGGCACCGATCCGGCCGTCACGAACCGCACCGAGCGTGACGTCGGCGAGCGGGATCCCGCCGGGAGTGGCCACGAGATCGGGACGCCGGGTGCCGAGCGGATAGTCGCGCTTCGGATCGAAGCTCATCACGTAAGAGACTTTAGGCTTGGGGGCCGTGGGCAACGATTATCGGTTCTCGGGCCGGGTTGCGCTCGTGACCGGCGGCGCCAGCGGAATCGGAGCCGCGGTCGCGCAACGCCTGCTGGTCGAGGGCGCGAGCATCGCCTCGTTCGATCTCGGCGCAGAGTCGGTGGACGGGGCGCTTGCTCTCGCCGGAGATGTGTCCAACTCCGCGGATGTCGAGGCTGCGGTCGAGCGCACCGAGCGGGAGCTCGGCCCGATCGACGTGCTCGTGTGCTCGGCGGGCGTACCCGGGAAATCACTGTCTACCGTCGAGGTCACCGACGAGGAGTGGCGGCGCGTGCTGGCCATCAACGCCGACGGCGTCTTCTTCTGCAACCGGGCCGTCGCTCCGGGAATGGTGGCTCGCGGCTACGGCCGGATCGTCAACGTCGCCTCGATCGCCGGGAAAGAGGGCAATCCGATGGCCGCCGCCTACTCCGCGTCGAAGGCGGCCGTGATCGCTCTCACGAAGGCGATCGGCAAGGACCTCGCCCGCACCGGCGTCGTCGTCAACTGCATCGCACCCGCGGTGATCGACACCCCGATCCTCGAGGGCGTGTCGCAGGAGCATGTCGAGTACATGGTGGAGCGGATCCCGATGGGTCGCATGGGCAGCGCCGAGGAGGTGGCTGCGCTCGTCTGCTGGCTGGCGAGTGAGGAATGCTCGTTCTCGACGGGTGCGACGTACGACATCTCCGGCGGACGGGCGGTGTACTAGTGACGCGTCGCGTTCGGCTGCGGGGGCCGAACGGCGTCGAGTCCGGAACGGTCGCCGACGGCGTGGTCGTCACCGAGGGCGGGACCGAGATAGAGGCACTCGACGGCCAGCGGCTGACCCTGCCCGACCCGTACGAGCTCCTGCTCCCGCTCGAGCCGCCCGAAGTCTGGTGCGCCGGCGTGACGTACGAACGCTCGCGCGACGCTCGGGTCGAGGAGAGCGCGGTCGAGGACGTCTACACGCTCGTCTACGAGGCGGAGCGCCCGGAGCTGTTCCTGAAGGATGCGGGCTGCCGCCGCACGGTCGGGCCGGGAGCACCCGTGGGCATCCGCTCCGATTCGTCCTGGAACGTTCCGGAGCCCGAGGTCGCGCTCGTGCTCGGCGACAACGGGGCCGTCGCAGGGATGACCATCGGAAATGACGTCTCGTCCCGCGACATCGAGGGCGCGAACCCTCTCTACCTCCCGCAGGCCAAGGTCTACGCGGGTGCGTGCGCGCTCGGGCCGGCGGTGCTCTTCCCCGTTCCCGAGGAGCCGCTCGAGATCCGGCTGCGAGTGTTCTCGGCGGCAGGCGAGGAGCTCTACTCGGGCGAGACCTCGACCGCGCGCATGAAGCGCTCGTTCGGTGAGCTCGTCGAGTTCCTCGTGCGGGACAACCCCGTCCCAGCGGGAAGCGTCCTGCTCACGGGCACGGGCCTCGTCCCGCCGGACGACTTCACGCTCGAGCCTGGCCACGTGGTCGAGATCGAAGTGCCCGGTATCGGCGTCCTCTCGAACCCAGTCGTACTCGCTTCCAGCCTCTTGGAAAGGAGCGCCGCCCATGTCTGAGACCCTCACCGGATCCGCCGCCCGGAACTACGTCGCCGGCGAGTGGCATGAGAGCGCGAGCGGCGAGACCTACGAGAAGCGAAACCCCTGGCGACCCGGCGAGGTCACCGGCGTCTACCCGGCGTCCGACGCCGAGGACGCGCGCGCTGCGATCTCCGCCGCGCGCGAGGCATTCCCGGGGTGGGCCGCCTTGCCCGGACCGCAGAGGGCGGTCTTCTTCACGAAGGCAGCGGCGGCGATCGAGGCGCGGGCCGAGCGCATCGCGCAGGACATGACGGCCGAGATGGGCAAGCCCCTGCGCGAGGCGCGACTCGAGGCGCTGCGGGCGGCGGCGATTCTTCGCTATGCCGCCGGTGAGCCCTGGCGGCCGGTCGGCGAGATGTACGAGCCGTCCGTGCCGAATCAGCGTCTCTACACCCTTCGCCGCCCGCTCGGCGTCGTCGGCCTCATCACGCCGTGGAACTTCCCCATCGCGATCCCCGTGTGGAAGCTCGCTCCGGCGCTGATCTACGGAAACACGGCGGTCCTCAAGCTGGGCTACGAGGCGCCGCGTACGGGCCTCCACGTCGCCGAGTGCTTCGCCGAGGCGGGGCTGCCGCCGGGCGTGCTGAACGTGCTTACGGGCTCCGGCTCGAAGGCCGGCGCCGAGCTCGTCCGCAACGCGGAGGTGTGTGCGATCTCCTTCACCGGCTCGGTGCCCGTGGGGCGCTCGGTGCGCGAGGAAGCGACCGCGCGCGACTGCCGGGTCCAGCTCGAGCTCGGCGGCCACAATCCGCTTGTCGTCGCGGCCGACGCGGAGCTCGACCGTGCCGTGGAATCGGCCTACGCCGGGGCGTTCTGGTCTGCAGGGCAGAAGTGCACCGCGACCCGGCGCATCTTCGTCCAGGACGCGGCGTACGACGAGTTCCGGGATCGGTTGCTCGCGCGAATCGCATCCGGCAGGGTGGGCGATCCCGCCGATCCCGAGACCGAAGTCGGCCCGGTTGTCAACGAGGGCGCGATGGAGGAGATCCTCGCCGCGATCGAGCGCGCCAAGGGCGAAGGCGGCACTCTGCTCGCCGGCGGCGAGCGAGCCGACGACGGCTACCTGATCGCGCCAACCGTCTTCGAAGGCTTGTCCGACGACGCGGAGCTCTCGTGCGAGGAGGTCTTCGGCCCCGTCACCTCCCTCTACCGCTTCGCCGCGCTCGACGAGGCGATCGAGCGGGCGAACGCGGTTCGGTTCGGCCTGTCTGCGTCGATCTTCACCCGCGATCTCCAGGCCGTGCAGCGCTTCACGGGCGAGATCGGCGCGGGAATCATCCACGTCAACTCGCAAACGGCCGGCGCCGACGTGCACGTGCCGTTCGGCGGCATCAAGGGCTCCGGCTGGGGGCCGCACGAGCAGGGACGGGCTGCGATCGACTTCTACACCGAGGTCGTGACCGTGTACCAGGACGCGCCAATTGTGTGAGAACTCCCTTCAGGATGAAGTGAGTTCTGAGCGAACCCTCGTCACGGGCGCCCTCGGCTGTCTCGGCGCGTGGACGATCAAGGCGCTTCTGGACGAGGGCGAGCAGCCCGTTGGGCTCGATCTAGGAGACGACGACGCCCGGCTTCGCTTGATCCTGGGGGAGGACGAGCTCGGGCGTGTGACCATCGTCCAGGGGGACGTGACCGACGCAGAGACACTGGGCCGCGCTCTCGACGAGCACGAGGTCACGCGCGTCGTTCATCTCGCCGCTCTCCAAGTGCCGTCGTGCCGCGCCGATCCGGCACTCGGAGCGCGCGTCAACGTCCTCGGCACCGTTCTCGTCTTCGAGGCCGTGATGGCCCGCCGCGACCGGATTTCGGGCCTCGCCTACGCGAGCTCCACGGCTGTCTACAACGCGGAGGATCCGTCTCCCGCGCCGGAGTCCGGCGGTACGGCGCCCTCCACTCTCTACGGCACGTACAAGCTGGCGAACGAAGGCGCTGCGCGCGTCTTCTGGCAGGACGAGGGCGTCGCCTCGATCGGGATCCGCCCGTACGTCGTCTACGGGCCGGGACGTGATCAGGGGCTGACCTCGGGGCCGTCGCTCGCGATGGCGGCAGCCGCCCGCGGGGAGCCGTTCACCATGGGGTACGGAGGGACCGCGCAGTACGACTTCGCACCTGACGTCGGGCGCGCCTTTGCTCTCGCCTCGCGCGCAGCGCACGACGGCGCGCACGTCGCCAACTTTCCCGGCGTTCCTTCGACCATGGAGGAGGTCGTCACGGCGATCGAGGCAGCCGCACCCGAAGTCGCCGGGCACATCACCTGGACCGACGAACGGCTCCCGTTTCCCGAGTCTCTCGAGGCTGCGCTTCTGGAGAAGCTCGTAGGCCCGCTTCCGCGTACCCCCCTTTTGGAGGGCGTCCGGACGACGGTGGACACTTTTCGTGAGCTGACCGGGAGCAGTTGACACGCTTCATCCACGGAACAGACGTCGAGGCTGATGTGAGAGACGAGCGCCGCGGCCGCGGTGCGGCCGCCTTCAGGGATGTTCGCGCGAGCGGAACCTGCACTCGCAGACTCCGCTCTTGCGCAGTTAGGGCGGGCCGAGCACTCATCCTCGGCGCGCTCGCGTTGGGCCTGACCGCCTGCCAGGGCGACGTCAGGCGAGTCGGGCAGCCGCCGACCCTCGACTGGCCGGGGACGATGTCGTGTCCCTCCTCGCTCCAGAGCGTCTGTCAGGACCGCAGCCTCCGCCTCCGCCAGACGATCAACGAGCCTCGAGGCACCGTCTACGGTGTCTCGAGAGAAAACGAAGTCTTCGTGATGTGCCGCTGGCAGCAGCCGGCTCCTCAACCCGAATGCGAGACGATCCCGCCCGCGGGTGTCGAGGTAATCGGGGAAGCGGCCGTCTACCGCGTCGACGGTTGAGCGCGATCGGAAGGCGGCCGTCTACCCGGGCGACGGCTGAAGTCGAGGGCAGGGATCCGAGCTCGCCGCGCGCTCCGTGCACCCAGAGGCCATGTCGAGAAGCGGTGCCAAGTTACAAGTTGTAACTTGGCACCATCTCCGGACGCGTCCGCGCGAGAGAGGCGAAGCTCAGCGGAGGAGCGGACGGAGGGCGTCGCGAGCGATCAGGAAACCGCGCTTGACGAGCGCCTCGGTGCCTTCGAACGCGCGGTCCTCGTGCTCGATCGAGACGACGTAGTCGTAGCCGACGCGATAGAGGGCCGCGATGAAGCGATCCCAGCGAACCTCGCCTAGACCCGGTAGGCGAGGCACCTGCCACCCCATCCCCAGCGAGATGGTGCCGTTCCGGTACAGCCCGTCCCGGTCGATCTCCATGTCCTTCGCGTGCACGTGGAAGAGCTTGTCGGCGTAGTCACGCACGACCCGCTCGTAGTCGATCATGAGCCAGACGAGGTGCGATGGGTCGAGATTGAGCCCGAAGCTCTGGCTGTCGACGATCGAGAACATCTCGTCCCACAGCGCGGGAGAAGCGGCGAGATTCGTCCCGCCGGGCCACTCGTCCCAGCTGAAGAGCATGGGGCAGTTCTCGATCGCGATCTTCACACCTCGGGACTCGGCGTGGTCGACGAGCCGGGGCCAGGTCTTACGGAACTCGCGGAAGTTGTCGGGCACGTTCTTGGTCTTGTCGCGACCGACGAAGGTGCCGACGATCGGCACGTCGAGCTTTGCGGCGGCGTCGATCACCTTGCGGAGATGGGTGTTCGCGGCGCGCCGCTCGCGCTGGTCGGGATGCAGGTTGTTGGGGTAGTAGGCGAGCGAGGAGATCTCGAGCCCGTGCCTGGCAAGAAGCTCGCGGACTTCGACGGCGTCGACACGCATGACGTCGATATGCGACGTGCCGGCGTAGCGGCGACGCTCGCCACCGGCCGCCGGCCAGCACGCGACCTCGAGCATCTGGAAGCCCTCGGCGGCGGCCCACAGCGCGACCTGCTCCAGCGAGCGTTGGAGAAAGGGCGCGGTGAGCAGTCCCAGCTTCATGCGAGTCCTCCCTTCAACCTGCGACGACCGGGTTCGTCAGCGAGCCGATTCCCTCGATCTCGATCGTGACCTCGTCGCCGGGCTGGAGCAGGCGCTGCGGGTCCCGAAACACCCCCACTCCGGCGGGCGTTCCGGTGAGGATCAGATCTCCCGGCTCGAGCGTCATCGTCTTCGCCGCGTGGCTGATGATCTCGTCCACGCCGAAGATGAGATTCGCGGTCGTGGAGTCCTGCAGCACCTCTCCACTCACGATCGCCCGGATCTTCAGGGCGTGCGGATCGGAGATCTCGTCACGAGGAATCAACCGCGGCCCCACGGGACAGAACGTGTCGACCGACTTCCCTCGGGTCCACTGCCCGTCTCCGAACTGGAGATCGCGCGCGCTGACGTCGTTCGCACACAGATACCCGCGCACAGCCTCGAGCGCATTCTCCTTGGAGACCCCCTTCACTCTGGCGTCGATCACGACCGCGAGCTCGGCCTCGTAGTCGCACTTCGTGACGAGCGGCGGGATGACGATCGGTTCGCCCGGCCCGACGAGCGTATTCGGGAACTTCGCGAAGAGGAGCGGCTCGGCCGGAAGCTCGGCACCCTGCTCCTCGGCGTGGTCGCGGTAGTTGAGGCCGACGCAGACGATCTTCCCGGGACGCTCGATTGGAAGCACGCGCGAAACCTACTCTCAGCTGCGCGCAAGAGTGGAATCTGCGAGTGCAGATTCCACTCGCGCGAAAATCCCTAAGAACTCGTTTCACAATGACGCTTCGTTGACGGGGTGCGGCACAAGGCTTCATTGTGAAACGAGTTGTAAAGCCGGCCGCTTCGCGGCCGGGAGCGCTCTTACACGTCAAGCCCACTCGTAACTGGCGCCTATTTGGGAGCATCAGTGGCAACCCGCTGGGAAGGGAGCTGCAGATGAAGATCGGGGTCATCGGAGGCGGGCGCGTCGGCAGCGCGCTCGCGGGGACGTGGCAGGAGCGGGGGCACGATGTCTCGGTCTCGACCCGCGACACGATCGCGGAGACATCGGCCGCGAGCGACGTCGTCGTCCTCGCGGTGCCTGCAGGCGCCGCTGCCGACGTCGTTGCCACCGCTGCCGGCTCGCTGGCCCGCAAGGTGGTGATCGACGCCACGAACAATCTCTCGGGTGGTCCGACGAGCGCCGAGATCGCGGCGCTCGCACCGGAGGCACGCTTCGTGAAGGCGTTCAACACGGTCTTCGCGACGTTCATGCACGACACACCCGCGAGCCCACCGGCCTCGCTCGTCTACAGCGGCGACGACGCAGCCGCGAAGGAAACGGTCGCCCAGCTCATCACCGACGCGGGCTTCGAGCCCGTCGACGCGGGCGGCGCCGAGACGACACCGCTGGTCGAGTCCTTCGCGAAGCTCGTCATCGGCATCGCCTACCGGCAGGGACGCGGCCCGTTCGTCTACCGCTTTGGGAGCAGCTGAGGGAGATCGCGTCTATCTACACTCGGCTGTGTGAGTCTCTCGGCCTCTCTCGTCGCCGAGCTTCGCAAGACGCTGGGGGCCGAGCATGTCATCACCGAGCCCGAGCAGCTCCGCGTCTACGAGTGCGACGGGCTCACGGGGCATCGCGCGGTCCCCGAGCTCGTAGCCCTCCCGGGCTCGAGCGACGAGGTGCAGGCCGTCGTCCGTGCGTGCCACGAGGCACGCGTGCCGTTCGTCGCGCGGGGCGCGGGCACCGGCCTCTCAGGCGGTGCGACGCCGATGGCCGGCGGGGTCGTCATCGCCCTCGCGCGGATGAATCGGATCCTGGAGGTCGACATCGCGAGTCAGCGCGTCGTCGTCGAGCCGGGCGTCGCGAACCTCGACGTCACGAAGGCCGTCGCGGCCGAAGGGTTCTTCTACGCGCCGGACCCTTCGAGCCAGCAGGTCTGCACGATCGGTGGGAACGTCGCCGAGAACTCCGGGGGTGCCCACTGCTTGAAGCACGGCTTCACCGTCCATCACGTCACGGGCGTCACGCTGGTGCTTCCGGGCGGCGACCTGGTCGAGCTCGGGGGCAAGGAGCTCGACCCGGAGGGCCCCGACCTCCTCGGCCTCGTCGTCGGCTCCGAGGGCACGCTCGGGATCGTGACTCGGATCGTCCTCCGAGTCGTCCGCGTGCCAGAGGTCGTGCGCACGCTCCTCGCCGGCTTCGAGACCATGGACGCCGCGGGCGGCGCGGTCTCCGGGATCGTCGCGACCGGGATCCTCCCGAGCGCGATCGAGATGATGGACCGGCTGACGATCGAGGCCGCCGAGCTGGCGGTCTCGCCCGGCTACCCGGCCGGCGCCGGCGCCGTGCTCATCGTCGAGCTGGACGGGATCGGAGCTCAAGTCGAGGAGGACGCCGCCGAAGTCGAGCGCATCTGCGCCGAGTGCGGCGCGTTCGAGGTGCGAACGGCGACCAACGAGGCGGCGCGGGCGCTCCTCTGGAAGGGCCGCAAGTCAGCGTTCGCCGCGATGGGGCGAGTCGCCACCGACTACTACGTTCAAGACGGCGTCGTCCCGAGGACGCGGCTCCCGGAGCTGCTGCGTCGGATCGAAGCGCTTTCGGAGGCGTATGGATTGCGCGTCGGCAACGTCTTTCACGCTGGCGACGGGAACCTGCACCCGCTCGTCCTGTACGACGCCGAGGCAGGAGAGACGGATCGCGCGCGGGAGCTGGCCGAGGAGATCCTCGACGCCTGCCTGGACGCCGGCGGCTCGCTCACGGGCGAGCACGGCGTCGGGATGGACAAGGCCTGCTCGATGCCGCGCATGTTCTCCGAGCGCGATCTCGAGGTCTTCGGACGGCTTCGCGGAGCATTCGACCCCCTCGGGCTCTGCAATCCCGGCAAGGTGATCCCGACGCCCCGCCTGTGCGGCGAAGTCCCGGGGCCGTACCGTGTCCACGCCCTCGAGAGGATCGGCGCTGGCGAGCGTCTCTAGCCTCGAGGGGGCGTCCGAGCTTCTCGCGTCGGCGCACGCCGACGGGAGACGCGTCCGGATCGACGAGGAGCTGACCGCGGGGCTCGACCGGATCCTCGAGCACGAGGCAGGCGATCTCACGTGCACGGTCGAGGCGGGCATTCGGATGTCGACCCTGAACGCCGCGTTGGCACGCCACGGCCAGCGGCTGTCGTTGGATCCTCCCGGCGACCCGAGCATCGGTGCGCTTCTCGCAACCAACGTCTCTGGGCCGCTGCGCCACCGCTTCGGTGCCCCCCGTGACCTGGTGCTCGGGGTCACGCTCGTGCTCGCCGACGGAACCATCGCGAGCGCCGGCGGCAAGGTCGTGAAGAACGTCGCCGGCTACGACCTCGCGCGACTCGTGTGCGGATCGCGCGGGCGGCTCGCGTTGATCGGCCGGGCGAGCTTCCGCCTCCATCCACTCCCGAGGACGGCGCGGACGCTGGTCGTGGAGAGGGACGATACGGCCACCGCGGTCGCCGACCTCAGTCGGTCTCAGCTCCAGCCGAGCGCGCTCGACCTCCTGCACCCGGGGCGCGTGGCGGTGCTCTTCGAGGGATCGGCTCCTGCCGTCGAGGCGCAGCTTGCCACCGCGCAGGGGCTCGTAGGCGGCGAGGTCGTGGAGCCGGAGATCTGGGACGAGGTGCGAGCGCGTCAGGGCGCCGCTCGAGGCCGCGCACACTTCGACCCGGGCCGTCTGGCCGAGCTGCTGAAGGGGCTCCGGGAGGCCGTCGTGCGGCCGTCGGCAGGAATCGCCTTCATGCCGGACGAGAGACGCCGAGGCGTGGCCGACCCCCACAGCCCTGAGGCTGCCGCGCTTTCGTGGTTGCAGGAACGGATCCGCGCCGCCTTCGACCCGAAGGACATCCTCGCCCGGTGATTCGCGAGTACACCTCGGATTGCGTTCACTGTGGGTTCTGTCTCCCGACGTGCCCGACGTACGTCCTCTGGAACGAGGAGATGGACTCGCCGCGCGGCCGCATCCACCTGATGGACGCCCGCCTCGACGGGACGCTGTCGCTCAACGCGACCGTCACGACCCACTTCGACCGTTGCCTCGGCTGCATGGCGTGCGTCTCCTCGTGCCCGTCCGGGGTCCGGTACGACCGGCTGATCGAGGCGACGCGGGCTAGCGTCGAGCAGGAATTCGACCGCCCGCTCGGCGAGCGCGTGCTCCGAGGTCTGCTTTTCCGCGTCCTGCCGTACCCCGGTCGGATGCGAGCCGCGCTCCGGCTGGCGTCGATCGGTAGGTTCGCTCCGAAGCCGCGCCGGTTTCGCCCGCTGGTCGACATGGCTCCGCGCTGGCGTGGATCGGGCGAGGTGCCGGTGATCACAGCGGCACGAGGCCCCACGCGGGCGCGGGTCGGCCTCCTCACCGGGTGCGTTCAGCGCGCGGTCTTCTCCGACGTGAACGTCGCCACTGCCCGCGTCCTGGCCGCGGACGGCTTCGAAGTCGTCGCGCCGCCGCAGGGCTGCTGCGGCGCGCTTTCCGTCCACGCCGGACGCCTCGAGGAAGGGAAGGCGTTCGCGCGGGCGATCGTCGGTGCCTTCAGGAAGGTCGATTTCGTCGTCGTCAACTCGTCGGGCTGCGGGTCACATCTGAAGGAGCTCGGCTGGCTGCTCGGCGACGAGAGTGCAGCCGAGTTCTCGGCCAAGGTGCGCGACGTCGGCGAGCTGCTCGCCGGAGTGGCGCCGCGAGCGCCGCGCCATCCACTGCCGCTCAAGGTCGCCCTTCAGGACTCGTGTCATCTCCGCCACTCGCAAGGACTGCCGCTCGCGTCGCTCCCGTCACTCGCGCGAATTCCGGCGCTCGACGTCGTGGAGCCGGCCGAGCAGGATCTCTGTTGCGGCTCTGCAGGCATCTACAACCTCGTCCAGCCCGAGGCTGCGCGCGAGCTCGGCGACCGCAAGGGGGCGAACGTGCGCGCGACCGGCGCGCAGGCATTCGCGAGCGCGAACCCCGGCTGCCTGGTCCAGGTCTCGCAGGCTCTGCAACGGGCGAAGCGGCCCCTGCCCGCACTCCATCCGATCGAGCTGGTCGACGCGTCGATCCGAAACGTCAGCGCCGCGAGTTTCCTCAGCCGGGCCCGACGCTGACCGGCCGGAGCTCGTCCAGCCGGTCGACGCGGGCGAGCGCGGGAAAGAGCCGCCACCACACCGCGGCCACCGCGAGTGTCGCCACGCCGCCGATCACCACGGCCGGCACAGCGCCGACGAGCGCGGCCGCGACGCCCGACTCGAACGCGCCAAGCTCGTTGGACGCACTGATGAAGACCATCTCGACGGCGTTCACGCGCCCCCGGAGCTCGTCCGGCGTGACGAGCGGGAGAATCGTCGACCGGAGGACGACGCTCACGAGGTCGAACGCCCCGCCCAGCGCGAGCGCCAGCATCGAGAGCCACATCTCGCGCGAGAGACCGAACACGACCATGCACGCGCCGAAGCCCGCTACGACGATGAACAACGTCGGGCCCGCACGGCGACGAACCGGGAAGCGGGCAATCGTGATGGCCGCGACGAACGAACCGATCGCGGGAGCGGTGCGGAGGAATCCCAGGCCAGTCGGCCCGGCCTCGAGGATGTCCTTCGCGAAGATCGGTAGAAGCGCGACGGCACCGCCGAGCAGGACCGCGAAGAGATCGAGCGAGATCGCGCCGAGCAGGACGCTCGTTCTCCGGATGAGTCGGACGCCGGCGAGCACCTCGTCCAGCCCTTCGACACCCTCGGCAGCGGGCTCGCGCCCGCCCCGCAAGGCGAGGAAGCACACGAGCGAGACCAGCGACAGCGCGATTCCCACGACGTAGACGAGCTCCGCGTGGAGAGCGAACAGGAGCCCACCGACGGCCGGGCCCGCCACGAGCGAGAGCTGGAACGCAATCGACCGCTGTGCCAGCGCACTGACGAGGATCTCCCGTGGGACGAGCGACGGCGTCAGCGCCCGACCCGCCGGCGCTCCGAGCGCGCTCCCGACTCCGAGCACGAAAGCGAGCGAAAAGAAGGGCCAGACGCGATCGGCGCCCGCCATCGTGACGACGAGCAATCCGATCAGAACGCCGATGTCGAGGATGACCATCACCCCGAGCAAGGTCCGACGCGGAAGCCGATCTGCAAGTTGCCCGGCCGGTAGCGCGAGCAGAAGAAGCGGGAGGAACTCCGCGAGCCCGACGAGGCCGAGGTCGAGCGGATTCTCGCGAACCGAGTACACCTGCCATCCGATCGCGACGAACGCCATCTGGAGCGCGAACGCCTCGGTGACCAGCGCCATCCAGTACACCGCGAAGTCGCGGTGACGGAACGGAGACCCGCTCGAGAGCCGCACCTTCGGGGGTACTACGCCGCTTCCGGTTCGCCCGCCGGCGTCGTGTCGACGCCGAACTCGACCTCGATCTTCAGGATCCGCGTCCCCTCGACCTCGACCACGGTCAGCCGGAGGCCGTCCGCCGCCACGATGTCGCCGACTTCGGGAGCCCGCCCGAGAGCCCCGAAGACCAGGCCTGCCATGGTGTGGTAGTCCTCCTGCTCGAGCTCGGTCCCGAACGCCTCGTTGAAGTCGTCGATCGAGTACGTCCCGTCGATCCGGATGCGGTTGTCGTCGATCCGCTCGATCGAGGTGTCGGGCAGGTCGAATTCGTCCTCGATCTCCCCGACGATCTCCTCCAGGACATCCTCGAGCGTCACGATGCCCTCCATCGCGCCGTACTCGTCGATGACGATTGCGAGGTGCTGCTTCTCGCGGCGGAAGTCTGCAAGAAGCGCAGCCAGGTCTTTGGTCTCGGGGACGAAATACGCGGGCCGAGCGATCGATTCGAGCCGGACGGCCGCGATCCCGAGGTCGTGCAGCGCCGCGAAGAGGTCGCGCACATGCAGGATCCCGACGATCTCGTCGAGCGAGTTCCGGTACACGGGGTAGCGCGTGTACGGTGAGTCGACGACCGCGGTCAGCGCCTCGTCGGGAGGCATGTCGGCCGCGATCGCGACGACTTCCGGCCGCGGCACCATCACGGCTGACACTTCCTTCGAGGCGAAGTCGAAGACCTTGTAGAGCATCTCTTCCTCGGCCTCCTGTAGCTCGCCTACGTCCTCGGCCGCAGCGACGCTGTGCCGGATGTCCTCCCGCGTGTACGCGATCATCCCCGCCGGAGCGGGCTTCACGCGAAAGATGCGGAGGACTGCGTTCGCCGACACCTGGAGCGCCCACACCATCGGATACGTGATCCTCGCGAGCCAGTCGAGAGGAATGGCGAGAGCGATGGCGAGCAGCTCGGCCTTCTGCAGCGCAACGGCCTTTGGCACGAGCTCGCCGAGTACCACGGAGAGGTAGGTGAGGACCGCGAATGCGATCAGGAACGAGAACGTGGTCGAGAGCGGCGGTTCCATCAGCCCCGAGATCAGCGGCTCGCCGATGGCACCGAGGAGGATCCCGAACACGGTGATGCCGACCTGGGCGGTCGAGATGAACCGAACCGGGTCGTCCATCAAGCGAAGCGCAGTGCGCGCGCCGCGACCGCCCCGCTCGGCGCGTTCCACGAGACGCGAGCGGCGGCCCGTGACCAGGGCGTATTCCGCCGCGACGAAGATCGCGTTCCCGAGCACGAGCACGAGCACGACGACGATGCGGAGAGGCGTGCTCACGAGCGCGTACTCGTCGAAAGAAACGGACCTGCCCCGTGAGGGGCCACAAACGGCAACGCCCCAAGAGGGGCGCCGGTACTAGGCGGGTGGTCGTCCACCATCGATCAAATCCCAGTATAGGACACGGTCCCGCCGTTCCCGCTCCGCCGGGCGGCGCCCTGCTGCACGAGCCGCTCGAGGTGCGAAAGCGTCTCGGCGACGGCGAAGCGGCGCCCCGCGGGCTTCAGCTCGTCCCCGAAGAGGGCGAAGGAGAGCTCGTACCCGGTCTGTGGGTCGGGCCGCAGCGCCGCAACCGTCTCCTCGAGCCTGACCCGGTGGTGCTCGATCAGCTCGCGGGCGCGTCCCGCCGGATCCCCGATCGGGTCGCCGTGTCCCGGGAGCGCGATCGTCGGAGCGAGCTCGATCGTGCGCTCGAGCGCGCCCAGGTAGTCGCCGAGCGGGTCTGCGCGACTCGCGGGCCAGAGCCCGACCGTCGGCGTGATTCGCGCGAGGAGGTGGTCGGCGGCAATGAGGACGCCGTCCTTCAGCAGGCAGAGCTGCCCGTCGGCGTGGCCCGGTGCAGGCACGAGCTCCCATCCGTCGAGGCGCCCACCCGCCTCGACGAGGACGGGGTCCCGCTGGTACCGGATGAACGGACGGTAGAGCGCGCTCTGACCCACGAGCTCGCCGGTCACGTCATCCGGCACGCCCTGTGACCGAAACCAGTCGGCAAGCCGCTCCGACCAGGCCGGATTGCCCCAGACGAGCTCGCACTGCGCATAGTCGAGGGTGCCCTGGTGGACCGGTGCACCCGTCAGCTCGTGGAGATCGGCTGCGGCTCCGACGTGATCCGGGTGGAAGTGGGTCACGAAGACGCGGGCAACGCGGCCACCCGCGACCTCGAGCTCCCCGGCCCACGTGTCCTTCGCGTCAGGGAGCCCGATACCGGTGTCGACGAGCGTCCAGCCGTCGTCACCCGGGAGCAGGTACGCGTGGACGTGGCCCGGCCGCGTCGGCAGCGGCAGTGTGACGCGGCGAATCCCGCCCTCTAGCTCTTCCATCGGTCGACTCTACAGCCGGCCAGCTCTGGTATCGGTCCGCTCGCGAGACGCCTCTGCGGTTGGGCCGGAGAAGAAGAGCAGCGGCCAGGCTGCGCGCGCAGGAACGACCGAAGAGAGCGACGGCATGCCCGAGGGCCATCAGCTCCGACAATCGGCAGAACCAATGTCGAGCCAAGGGAACATATGTTCTATCCTGTTCGGCATGCGCGCCGAATACCGGCTGGAGCCGTGCAAGTCCGCGCTCAACGCCGTCCGGGGCATGCCGTTCCGCTGGTCGCTGAACCCGTACATGGGGTGCGTCCACCGCTGCACCTTCTGCTACGTCCGCCACTTCGAGCAGCGGGCCGACCGCCCCGCAGACGACCGCTACGGCCGCTCGATCAGGGTCAAGACGAACGTCGCCGAGGTGCTGCGCCGCGAGCTCGCGCGCTCGTCCTGGTCGCGGGAGGACGTCGCTCTCGGCACCGCAACCGATCCGTACCAGCCCGGGGAGGGCCGCTTCCGGCTCACGCGTTCCTGCCTCGTCGAGCTGGCCGCAGCGTGGACGCCGTTCTCGATCGTGACCCGCGGCCCGCTCGTGGTCAGGGACGTGGACGTCCTGCAGGAGGCGTCATCGCGCGTCGCGGTACAGGTCTACTTCTCGATCCCGACGCTCGACGAACGGGTCTGGCGGACGACCGAGCCCGGAACTGCGCCTCCGCGGAGTCGCTTGGAGGCAATACGTCGCCTCGCCGACGCGGGGATCGACGTCGGCGTCGGCATGGCTCCGATCCTGCCGGGGCTCTCCGACCGCCCCGAGCAGCTCGAGGCGGTCGTCCGCGCAGCCCGCGATGCAGGAGCGCGCGGG
The DNA here is from genome assembly GCA_963761485.1 of uncultured Actinomycetes bacterium. Taxonomy (GTDB): domain Bacteria; phylum Actinomycetota; class Thermoleophilia; order Gaiellales; family Gaiellaceae; genus GMQP-bins7. The sequence goes on from CAVXGP010000007.1 coordinate 55,882, forward strand.
ATCTGGGCGAGCGTGGTGCACCTCCGCCCGGGCGTTCGCGAGCACTTCCTCGAGGCGCTCGCCCGTGACTGGCCGGAGGAGGTCACTCGCTATGAGGCGCTCTTCGCAAGCCGCGCGTACCTCGCCGCGTCCGAGACGAAGCCGGTCCAGATGCTTGTGCGCGCCGCGACCGATGCGATCGCGATGCGCAGCCGCTCCCGCACGCCCACGCAGGGCCCGGGTCACGCACAGGAACAGCTCGAGCTGGCCGTTTAGGAGGAGCCTGCCGATTCGCACCGTAGAATCGCTGCGTGGCGGACGAGATCACCTGCTTGATCGCCGACGACCACGAGGTCGTCCGTGAGGGCCTTCGCCTGGCACTCTCACGCTCGCCGCGAATCAGGGTCATCGGCGAGGCGACGGACGGCGCATCGGCGGTCGCGCTGACCGAGAGGCGGCGGCCGGACGTCGTGATCATGGACCTCCGCATGCCCGACATGGACGGCCTCGAGGCCACCGAGCAGCTCCTGGAGCGCACGCCGGGGACTGCCGTCCTCATCTTCACCGCCTACGGCGAGCGCTCGCTGTTGCAGCGCGGGCTCGAGTCGGGAGCACGGGGGTACATCCTCAAGGAAACGCCGCACGAGACGCTCATCCGCGCGATCGAAAAGGTCGCTGCCGGGGAGACCTTCGTCGACCCCGGGCTGATGGCGGAGTTCGTGTCCGGACAAGGCCAGTCCGACATCCTGACTCCACGCGAGCGCGAGATCCTCCAGCTGCTCGCAGACGGAATGTCGAACGTGGACGTGGCCGCGAAGCTCTTCATCAGCCAGGAGACCGTGAAGAGCCACGTCCGGCACATCCTCGCGAAGCTGGAGGCGGACACGCGCACCCAGGCCGTCGCCATCGCGCTCCGCGAGGCGATGATCGATTGACCGGCGAAGATGCCGACCGTGCCCTGCTCGCCGAGCGGATCCTCGCCGAGCAAGAGGAACGCCGCCGACTGGCGGAGCTGCTCCACGACGGCGTGGTGCAGCAGCTTTCTGCGATTGCCCAGATGATGGACGCTGCCCTCGCAACGCTCCGAGAGGGCCAGACGGAGAGGGTCGACGAGATCCTCTCGCGCGGGCTCGAGCTCGCGCGCGACGCGACTCGTGACCTCCGCGGCCTGTGCGACGACCTCGAGCCGAGGGCGTTGCGTGAGCTCGGCTTCTCGGCCGCAGTCGGCGTGCTCTCGCGACGCGTCGCCTTGCGCCACGACGTCGAGATCGATCTCGACGTCGACCATGCCGACGAGCTCGGCGAGTTCGCGCAGACGGCGCTCTACCAGATCCTCCGAGAGGCCATGGACCAGGCGGTTCGCCGGGGAGCGCCGACCCGGATCGAGGTGTCCGTGCGCTCGACGTCGAACGGCGGCGCCGAGCTCGTGGTCGCGGACGACGGCCCACCGGAGAGGCGGAGTGCGGTTCTCGAGGCCCTCGCGGAGCGAGCGGCGACGCTGAACGGACGGGTCAGCTCCGAGGTGCGCTACCCGCGGGGGTCGACGATCCGCATCGAGGTCCCTCCTTCTGCGGCGCGACGCTGACTACGATTCGGTCTGTGGACGAGAACGGTAGAGGCGGCTACCTCGTGTTCGTCTGGGCGCACACCGGGTACACGCTCGAGGAGCGGCAGGGCGAGCCCCCGCAGCCCGGTGCCTACGTCGACGAAGGCGAGCGCCGCTACCTGGTGTCGAAGATCGCCCCTTCGCCGCTACCGGGAGACCGCCGGCCCTGCGCGTATCTCCTTCCCGCCTGAAGGCTGCCGAACGCTCTACGCGATCGGCTCGTTGTGGACGTCGTTCTCATCCGCGTACTTGTCGACCAGCGAGTTGATCTTCGCCGGATCCGGGAAGGCGTAGTTGATCTCGACGAAGGCGTTCCACTTGTCGGGAAGGGCGTCCTCGGGGAAGATCGCCTCCACCGGGCACTCCGGTTCGCACGCCCCGCAGTTGCCCGTGTAGACGCCACCGGCGAGCGTGAACTCGTGTTTGCCGGGAACGACCGCGCAGAAGGTGTCCGCCGCGTCGTCCTCGTGTTCCTGGACGCTCATCACCCGCCAGAACACGTCGCGCGTGGCCAGGTAGAGCCAACGGATCGGGCGACGGCGAACGCCGAAGTTCGTCTCTCTGCTGCCTTCCTCACCTGAGCCAACTGCGACGTACCCTGCGATGACCGCCGCCTGCTCGAGCCAGGCAAGGGCTTCGTGGTTCGTCGACCGGATGCGCCACGACCCGGCTTTCACGGGGTCGCCGTCCGCCGCCAGCCAGCCGTCGACGAAGCCGGCGATGTAATCGACGTCCGCCGTCTCGGGCAGCAGCTGCTTGAGATTGGCGCACGAGCGCACGACGCCAGTCCCCGCGTACCCGGGGTGAATATCCAGCGAGGGCGAGAAGTTCACCTGATCGAAGAAGTCGCGGTACTTCGCGACTCGCTCGCCGTAGAGCTGGACGTAGTGAAGATGCTCTTCGGAGCGGATTTCCTGCTTGTTCCAGGTCCCGTCGCCGAAGACCAGTCCGTGGAGCACACCGAGGCGATAGGTCTCGGAGTCCCGCTTCGGGCCCGCGCGAACCGCCGGCACGAACTGCCCCACGCCGAGCGAGCCCGTACTGCCACCGTCGCTGAGAACCCAGCGGTGCGTCGGCGTTGCCCACACGTTTCGCCGGAACCTCGAGATGTTCCGCGTCGTCAGTCTGGTACCGCCGTAGCGGTCGCGCTCTTCGAACGCGGGAGCGAGCTCAATCTTGACCAATGGCCTGGGGCGGAAGCGCTTGATCACCGCCGGTTTGAACCCCGAGTCCGTCAGCACCCGACACGCCGTGTTCTCGAGCTCTTCGAACGAACGGAGACCGCGGTCGGTGACAAGCTGCTCCGAAGGCGCGAAGCAGTCGATGCACTCCTCCGGATCGATGATCAGGATCCGTTCGTACTCGTGGATACAGTCGACGGGGCATACGTCGACACACGAGCGGTCTTTGATGTCGATGCAGGGCTCCGCGATGATGTACGTCACTGGACCGAGTCTAGCCAGCGGGACCTGCTCGGCCGATCAGGCCTCAGTCCGCATCCGTCAGCTCCGCGACGACCTCGGGGGCACGCTCGACGAGCGCCGACTTCACGATCACCTGATCGAACCCTGCGGCATGCGCACGTTGGAGTCCCGCCCGGTCCGTGTGGTTCGTGAAACCGACGATCGGGACGTCCGGCCACGCCTCGACGACCTCCTCGGGCTCCACGCGGGCGATGTCGGCGATGACCAGGTCGGGCGAGTGAACGCTCTCGCTCGTGACCAGTCGATGCCCCGGGAGCAGGGTCTCCAGCTTGCCGCGAAAGAAAAGATCGACCCCGACGAGCAGGATCGTCGTCACCCCTCCGACACTAGCATCAGCTGGTCCGCAATACTCGTGAAATGTCCCTCAACCGCGGCCTGCAGCTGATTCGGGCCGGGAAATACTTCGAGGCGCACGAGGAGCTGGAGGACGAGTGGCACGGTGCGCCGGAATCCGAACGTGACTTCCTCCAGGGCCTCGTCCACGTCGCGGTCGCCTGGCATCACGCCGGCCTGGCCAACCGGCCGGGGTGCGAGCGGCAGCTCGACAAGGCTGCCATGCGCCTCAAGCAGTACCGTCCTCACCACCGCGGGGTCGACGTCTCCACGCTGCTCACGGACGTGCGAAACGCGCAGTGGATCGTGGAGTCCGGGTCTCTTACGCTTCCCAAGCCGCGCGTGGTCGGCCCCGCCCTCAAAACACAGGTTCTAGACCGAGCCACTCGAAGAAGCGGTTGACGTAGACGCGGAGCACGTAGAACCGCTCGAAGAACAGCAACAGTCCGAGAGCGACCATGATCGCGCCGCCGGCCACCTGGATCGTCCGGTAGTGGTCGCGCAGCCAACGGAAGGCGCCCATCGCCCGCGAGAAGGCGGCGGCCGCGAGTACGAACGGCACCGCCAGCCCCAGCGAGTAGACACCGAGCAGCAGCGCGCCTTCGGCCACCGTCTCGGCCGAGCCCGCGAGCACCAGGATCGAAGCGAGCACGGGCCCGATGCACGGTGCCGCGCAGACGGCGAACGCGCCGCCGAGCAGGACTCGGGAGCCGCGGCTTCTGGCCCTCTGTAGAAGCCCGGCGCCGAGGAGCCGCTCCGGCCACGGCAGGAGCCCCATGAACGCGAGGCCGACGACGACCAGGACGAACCCGGCAGCCCGCTCGAGCAGGAACTGGTCGGCGAAGAGCCGCCCGCCGACGAGCGCCGCACCGACGCCGAGCAGGACGAAGAAGGCAGTGAAACCGAGCACGAAGGGCACGCTCGCCACGACCACGCGCCTCGCAGTTCCGGGTTGCCCGAGCTTCTCCGCATCGACCGCCGAGACGGCCGAGAGGTAGCCCGGCACGAGCGGGAGGACACACGGGGCCAGGAACGAGACCATGCCCGCAACGAACGCGATCGGAATCTCAGCGAGGTTGATGTCAGCCCTCGAAACGCGCCAGCTCGTCGTCCAGGCGCTGCTCGAGCTCCGGCTCGAGAGGCCGCTCGGGGGTCGGCGGCGCGCGCCGGCGGCTCCACGTCACTATCAGCAAGCCGACGGTGATCGCCCCGACAGCGACTGCGCCGACCGGGAGCAGCCAGGCGAGAAGGCCGAAGCCGCTCTTCGACGGGGTGGCGAGGACGCGAGTACCGAATTCGGCGACCAACGCGTCCTTGATCTGCTGCTCGGTGTCCCCGGCCGCGATCCGTTCGCGGATGAAGAGCTTCATCCGTTGTGCGACCGGCGCATCGGACTGGTCGAGCGTCGTCTCGCAGACGGGACAGACGAGCTCGGCCTCGAGATCAGCCGCCGTAGGCGGTTCGGCCGCTTGTGCAGCGGAGACGGAAGCCAACACGACCAGGAGCGCAACGAGCAGCGCTGAAGATCTCACGACGCGAGCACGCGATCGACAGCCGCGCGGAGCCGCGCGCGATCCTCGTCCGAGTTGACGGCTCCGACGAACGCCTCGACGACCTTGCCCTCTCGGTCGACGACGAACGTCTCGGGGAATCCGGTCACCCCGTAGCTCGTGACCGTCTCGTCCGATCCGTCGCGCGCGACCGGGAAGGTGAGATCGAATCTCTGCATGAACCTACGAGCGTCGCGGCGAAAGTCCTTTGCGTTCAGCCCGACGACCACGAGCTTGCGGTTGCGATTCTGCCGCCAGACCTGCTCGAGGAAGGGTGCCTCCTCCTTGCACGGCCCACACCAGGACGCCCAGAAGTTGAGCACGACCCCCCTGCCTTGGAGCGTCGAGAGCGTGAGCTCGCCCTCACGGTCGAGGCGTTCCAGAGTGAAGTCGGGGGCCTGCGGCCTGTCGCCGCGATTCGCAGCCTTGGCGAGGTCGCCCCCCCCGCCGGTGACGAGCGACCAGACCAGAAGGGCGAGGAGAAGCACGACCAACCCGACGGCCACGCCCTGCGCCACGAGCATGCCGCGGCGCGCCATCGCTAACGCGAGATGATGAAGACCGGCGTTCCGACCTCCACGTGCCGGAACAGCCACTCGGCCTCGGGGATCCGCATGCGGATGCACCCGTGCGAAGCCGAATAGCCGATCGACGCCGAGTCCGGCGTTCCGTGGATGCCGACGTACGGCGCCGAGATCCCCATCCAGCGGGTCCCCAGCGGATTGCCCGGGCCGGGGGGAACCGGCGATGAGTCGGCTGCCCACCCGGATGGGGGCGGGTACCACCAGGGATTGCGTTCCATCCTCACGATCTCGTAGTCGCCGAGTGGCGTGGGGTACGAGGACTGACCCGTTGCGATTCCAAACTTCCGCACCAGCCTGTCCTTGGCGAAGAACAGGAGATTCTTCGACTCCCGAAGGATCACCACCGAAGGCCCGAACGTCACCGACCGAACCTTGGGCTTGTAGATGTCGAACGCGAGCGGAATGGGCTCGCGGCTGTTCGTCTTGAGCGCGAGGCGAACCGCGCGTGCGTTGACCAGGCGCTTGAGATGCCGCCCGTCCTGTGCCGGAACGGCGCGCGGCTTGACCCCTTTCAGCACGAGCTTGGCGTCGATCGCCTTCCGGTCGAGCTCGCGCCCGAGGCGCTCGAGGTAGTTCCGCACCCGGACGCGCGACACGTCGACGTCGAGTGCGACCACTGCGCCCGGCCTCGCCACGCGCGCTCGCCGAATCGCCTTGGGTACGTTCGGGCGGGCGCCCAGGGCACCCGGTTCGAGGCGGATCTTGCGAGTCGAAGTGACCACGAGGACGAGTGGGCGCGTGAACGCGCGGCTCACCACCTCGGTCGCCCGGTGGGGCATGAGCCCGCCGACCGAGACATTGCCCACGGTGACTCCGAACGCGATCGGGGCCGGAGTCGGAGCCGGAGGAGGCTCGATCGGAGGTTCGGTCGGAGGCGGCGGCTCCGTCGGGGGAGGGTCGGTCGTCGTGGTGACTGCTGCGCCGACGTCAGCGCCCGCCGTTGCCGCGAGCGCGAACGCGGACGCGAAGCCGACGAGGGCGCAGGTCGCCAGCAGCCCTACTCCAATTGCGCGAGCCCCTCTCCTCACCCCACAAGTGTAGACAGGAAGATCCCCGGATCATTGGCCACGACAGCGTTTACACCCGCAGCGTCGACCCGCGCGAGATCAGCGGGGTCATCCACCGTCCAGGCGACGACCGCTGCGCCTCGGTCATGGGCACGTCGTACGAGGGTAGGGCTCACGAGCGCATGGTGCAGAACGAGAGCGCTCGCGCCCGACCGCGTCAGCAGCCTTCCCGCGAGCCTGGGCGTGATCGACCGAAGGCCGCGAAGGCCTCCCTGGACCACTGGCCCGAAGCCTCGTCTCCCGTGCATCCCGAGACGATCGCGCGGAAAGGTGATGCCGAGGCGCACGCGGGGCTCGAGCGACCCGAGCTCCCGAAGCGCACGGACGTGCAGCGAGCTGATGAAGCTTCGGTCGAGAAGCCCGAAGCGTCCCAGTGCGGCGACGACCTTCGGCCCCGCGCTCGGGCACTTCAGATCGACGTGGAGCCCGACGTCCTCCGTCTCCACGAAGAAACCGAGTGCTTCGTCGAGCGATGGGAGCTCGGGACAGAACTGACGCAGATCCGTGAGCGACCTTTCACGAACGGTTCCGCGAGCCGCCCCGTGACTCACCTCGTGGAGATCGTTCGAGTGGGCCACGACGAGCTCGCCGCTCTCGAGCTCGAGGACGTCGAACTCGACGAGATCGACGCCGCTCTCGAGCGCGGTTCGAAAGGAACGGAGTGTGTTCTCCGGCGCGAGCGCGGCTGCGCCGCGATGCCCGATCCGGAGCGGCCGCCCGCCGCGTCGCTCGAGGGAGATCACGGCGTGTCAGGTTGCGTCGGGAGGTAGTCCTCCTCCAGCCGGCCGCCCTCCGCGGCGTAGGAGATGATCATCCGGTCGGTGAGCCACTCCACGGGCGCCCGGTCGTCGGTCCAGGGGCGGTCGGTCGATTGAAGAGGCCGCGCCTGGCGGGCGAGGAGCTCGCGGAGAGGCGCGAGGGCAGCGGGGCCGGCTCGCAGACGACCTCGGAGCTCGCTCGGCTCGAGGGCGTCGGTGAGGCCCAGCACGAGCGTGTTGAAGCGAAGCACGGGCCATTCGAGGACCTGCGGGAACTCCGCCGCGAGCGTTCCTCCGATCGCCCGCACCAGCCGCTTGTCGTCGGGCACGGCCGCGACGTTCAGCGCGACGATTCCGCCAGGAGCGAGCCGCTCGCGAACGAGACCAAAGAACTCGCGCGTCGCGAGGTAGAACGGCACGTAGGGCTGGTGGTAGGCGTCGACCACGATCAGGTCGTAGCGCCGGTCGGTCGAGCGCAGGAAGGGCCGCGCGTCTGCGTCGTGCACGGTGAGCCGTGGGTTGTCCTCCAGCCCGAAGTAGCGGCGGCCGATGCGGCTGACGGCAGGATCGAGCTCGACCCCGTCCACTTCGGCAGCGGGGTAGTAGACACCGAGCTCCCGCGCCGTCGTACCGGCGGCGTTGCCGAGAATCGCGACCTGCTCGAGCGGCCGGCCGAGAAGAGGCGGAAGCGCCAGGAAGGTGTCCCAGATCCCGCCCGTGAGCACCGCATCAGGGCGCCACACCGAGTGAACGGCGATGCCTTCGTTCAGGTAGAGGACCCGCCTTCCGTCGGAGTGTTCGACGACCTGGATGTACTGGTGGTACGAGGTCTCCTCGTGGAGCAGCCCTGCGTGCGCCTTGACCGCACCCGGCGGGACGGCAACGAGCGCCGCCAGCCCGGCGGCCACCACCAGGTACCGCGCCCCGAGCAGGAAGGACGACGAGAGGGCGAGTAGCGCAGCGACCACGAGGAACGTCCGCTGGGTCCCGACGGCAGGGATGAGAACGAGCGCAGGCAGGAACGTGCCCAGCAGCGACCCGGCGGTCGAGAGTGCGTACAGCCGTCCCGCAACTGCGCCCGCTGTCTCGATGCTCGCGACGGCGAGCCGGATCGCGAACGGGCTGACCATCCCGAGCAGCACCACCGGGGGCGCGCACAGGAGCAGAACCGCCAGGAAGCTGCCGATCACCGCACCCGCGGACGCTTCGTCGAGCCCTTCGACGGTGAAGTCCAGAAATGGCCTTGCGAGGAATGGGATCGCCGCGACGAACACCGCGGCCACCAGGACGATGAACCCGAGGAGCGGAGGGTGCGGCCTCCGGTCGGCAATCCTCCCGCCGAGCCAATAGCCCAGCGCAAGGGCCGCCAGGACGATGCCGATCAGGTTGGCCCACACGATCGTCGACGAACCGAAGTAGGGCGCGAGCAGGCGCGAGGCGGTGATCTCGGTCGCGAGCGCTCCGATGCCGGCGCCGAAGACGAGCGCTCCGAGTGCGAGGCGGCTCCGCCTCGCCTGGCTAATTGGCGCGCGACCGGAATCCGCTGACGCGCGGATTCCGGTCGCGCGAAATCCCTGAAGCCGGCCGCTTCGCGGCCGGGGGTTTCCCTTGGTCATCAATTCTCGAGTTCACTCTTACAGTCCAAAGACTCGCTCGATCTCTCCGAGCGTCCGTGCCGCGAGCAGCACCACGACGATCAGCACCAGCGTCAGGACCAGCCAGAAGCGGAATCCCGCCCATCGCTTTTCGCGGTGTCGTCGCTCGCGTGCGGCCCTGCGAGCACGGTGGAACCGGTACGCACGCTGTACCGCTTCCGGGTCGAGCGGCGGCTCCTCCGCGGAGTCGAGTAACGGTGCTTCTTCAGGAGTCGCCGTGCGCGCTGTCTCGGCCACGGACGAAGTGTAAGAACTCGAATCCCGTCCCTGCAGGACTATCTGAGAACGAAGGCACGACAGCCGTGTCGTCGACCGCGGCGGAGAATATTGTTCCCCTCGTGGACGACGTCGAAGAACGCTCACGAATCTCGTTCCGCGGCGTGGCCGGCGCTCCGGGCCTCGGTGGACGACTCACGTTTCTCTTCGGGCTCCTTCTCGCCGTCTCCGCCCTCACCGGCTGGTACACGGGCGAGCCGGCGGGTGCGGGAACGACGGTGTCCGTCCTCGGTTGGCACACGGGCACGCTCGGGAAGATCGTCCTCTTCCTCGGGCTAGTCGCCGTGTTGCTCGTTGTCCTCCGCGAGGTAGGCGTCGACTTGCCGGCCGCAATCCCGGAGAGCCTCGTCGCGATCGCCATCGGTTCGGTTGCGACGATCCTCGTTCTCGTCCGGATCATCGCCATTCCCGACACGTTCTTCTTCGCGAGTCGCGGAGTCGGGATCTGGGTCAGCCTCGCGTGCGCCGTCGGGATCATCATCGCCGGGCTACTCGAAGCCTCGGAAGAGCTTTAGAACTCGATTCAGAATGAGCAGCCATGTCGACGTGCCGCGCTGGGCGGCGCGATGCGGCGTCCTCAGTCGCGCCCATATCGGCTTGATATGGGCGCTCCCTGCGTCCTTGCCTCGCACCGCCCAGCGCACCCCGTCGACGGGTGGTCATTCTGAACCCAGTTCTTAGGAGCTCTCAACCCTCACGGCTCGGTAACCGTGACGGTCACCGTCCGCGGCGGCGGCTCCTGGGGACGAGGCGTCAGCGTGCGGACGCTCGTCACGTTGCCTCCCGGCTGCGGCCGCTCGTCGAGCGTCCGCGAGAAGGCGATCCCGAGCAGGAAAGCGAGCAAGAGCACCGCGGCCCCCAGGATCAGCCGGATGACGGTTCCACGGCGGCTCGGCCGGCTGCGCGCGTGCCTACTGGGCCGCTCCAGCATGGTCACGGCGAGTAGTCCACCGCGCCTCGGGCGTAGAGGTAGAAGGCTGCGCCCTCGACGACGGCAAGCGAGCTAGGCCAGCCAGGAGCAAACGCCTTCTCCGCGACGGTCTCGTGCGCCCAGCCATCGGCCCGCTGGTACTCCGCTGCGAGCTCGGCGAGCGTGAACGTTCCTCCTACTCGGCGTCGGAGTTCCTCCGTTACGGCGATGAGCTGGAGCCGAAGGCCCTCCGCCTGCGCCTCGTCGGTCGCGGCCTCGGCGAGACGCCGATGGGCCTCCGCCCACTCATGCCGTGCGCTCTCGACGTCCGCAGCCACGAGCGGGCAGGTTAGCTCGGTCTGAGCAGATCCTCGGAGCAACAACGGCCGGGCGGCCACAGCGGATCGAGCTCCGCCAGGATCGCCTGGCCGAGCTCGTAGTCCGGCCGGGCAAGCGCGAATGCCGCGTGTGCGTGCAGGCACTTGAGGTGACCCGGGGAGCGTGAGCCTCCGATCCCGAGATCGAGAGCCTCCGACTCGTCGGCCTCGTCTTGGGCCGCCGCGAGCTCGTGCCGGAGACGCTGTTGATCCTTCGTCGCCTGGGCGAGCGACGCCGCGAGGGCAGGATCGCGCTCGACCGCGAGGCTCCAGCGCTCGACACCCGCCGCGGCCTCCAGGCGTGAGATCGCCGTGACGAGCTGTCGGCACGTGAGGTAATACGTCGTCGGGAACGGGTCGCCGTTCCGGTCGAACGGGTGCTGCTCGGTTACTGCGGGGAGACCGTAAGGACAGTGCACCACGACGCGCCGGAAGGCGCGAGGTGGCCGCCCGAGCTGACGTGCGACGATCGCCTGGTCATCCATCCTCCCGGAGCCTACGCTGCGCCAGGCGCCACGCTGGGATGCCCTTGACGACGAAGAGCTGCTCGCTCGGAAGGGCGTATCCGATCCGCCTCGCCTCGCGCTGCGTCGCCTGGAGGCTGGTCGCGTTGACCAGACGCAACTCGAGGCCGGCGTGCACGATGCGGAGCGCATCGACCTCCGCCCGCCGTGCGACGAGGTCGCTCCGGGTCTCGTAATACGACGCGAGCGGCCGGTAGTAGAGGTACGCGACGACCCCGACGAATGCGACCACCCAGAGAACGCGAAGCCGCCTTCGCGTACGCGTGGTCTTCGCCCGCCCCTTCCGCGGGCGCGGAGGAGCCTTGTCCGTCGCCTTCCCGGGCACGTCGCCAGGTTCCACGCGAATGCTTCGCCCCCTCCCTGCCGGCATGCACGAGGGTCAAGCTTTCGGCCTGGCCCCCGGTCCTAGAACAGGCTGAAGCCGGACCCCACTCGGGTCTAGGCCGTATCGACCTTGATCACGTTGGTCGACCCCGGAATGTTCACGGCGGTGCCCGCGGTGAGGACGACGCGGTCGCCGGTGTCGACGACACCGGCCTCGCGCGCCGCCTCGATCGAGCTCCTCCACAGATCCTCGACATCGCTCGCCTCCGGGATCTCGAGGGGCGTGACTCCCCACTCGATCGCCATGTGCTGCAGTGAGATGACGACGTGCGTCAGCGCGACGATCGGCCTTCGCGGTCGTAGCCGGGCTACCGCCGACGCCGTCCGTCCGGTGAAGGTCGGCACGAGAATCGCCTTCGCCGCAAGCGCCTCCGCGAGGTCGCAGGCTGCGTTCGACATGGCCCTCCCGACGGTCGGCTCCTCTGCGGCGCCCGGGAGCTGATGCCGATAGCCGAGGCTGGGCTCGACCGCACGCGCGATCCTGGCCATCGTCGCCACTGCCTCGACCGGATACTCACCGATGGCGGTCTCGGCCGAGAGCATCACGGCGGAGGTTCCGTCGAGGATCGCATTCGCGACGTCGGAGGCCTCGGCTCTGGTGGGCTCGGGCCGGTGCACCATCGTCTCGAGCATCTGCGTCGCGGTGATCGCCGGCTTCCCACGCTCGAGGGCACCGAGGATGATTCGCTTCTGTAGGAGTGGAACCTCGGCCGCGCCGATCTCGACTCCGAGATCGCCGCGAGCGATCATCACCGCGTCCGCCTCGTCGAGAATGTCGTCGAGCGCGTCGACGGCCTCCTTCAGCTCGATCTTCGCGATGATCCACGCCTGCGAGCCGGCGGCCTCGATCTTCGCGCGCAGGGCGGCGACGTCGGCGCGAGAGCGGACGAACGACTGCGCGACATAGTCGACACCGAGCTCGAGCGCGAACTCGAGATCCTTCAGGTCCTTCTCGGTCAGCGAAGGTACCGGCAAGGGGACGCCGGGGACGTTCACGCCCTTGTGGGGCTGGACGATGCCGCCGGTGATCACCCGGCAGACCGCGCGACCGTCGTCGACGCTCTCGACGCGAAGCCGCACGAGGCCGTCGTCCACGAGGACGTCGTGGTGGGGCTTGAGCACCGATCCCAGCGCCGCCGGCGCGACGGGCAAATCGTCGCCTCGCGCTGACTCCTCGCCGGCGACCACGACGGCCTGTCCTACCTCCAGGTCCACCGGCCGGGCCAGGTCACCGATCCGGAGCTTCGGCCCCTGAAGGTCTGCGATCAGCGCCAGCGGCCGCCCCGCCCCGGCCTGCGCCGCGCGAACACGGCGCGCCCGCTCGCCGTGCTCATCGCGACTTCCGTGCGAGAAGTTGAGCCGCGCGCCGTCCATCCCCGCCTCGATGAGTCGCGCGAGAGCCTGATCCCCCGCCGAGGCGGGGCCGATCGTGGCCACGATCTTCGTCCGGCGATCGTGAGGCGGCATCGCCGCCAGGCTACCGGGTGGCCTGGAAGGCACCCCAACCGGGATAGACGGCGGCATCCCCCAGCTCCTCTTCGATTCGCAAGAGCTGGTTGTACTTCGCCACCCGGTCCGTCCGCGACGGTGCGCCGGTCTTGATCTGCCCGGCGTTCAGGGCGACCGCAAGGTCGGCGATGGTCGTGTCCTCCGTCTCGCCCGAGCGATGCGAGATGACGGTCGTGTACCCCGCTTCGCGCGCGAGCCGGATCACGTCGAGCGTCTCGGTCAGGGTGCCGATCTGGTTGACCTTCACGAGGATCGAGTTCGCGACGCCCTCGGCGATGCCCTTCCGGAGGAACTCGACGTTCGTCACGAAGAGGTCGTCGCCCACGAGCTGGACCCGGCCGCCGAGCTTCTCGGTGAGTGTCTTCCAGTCGTCCCAGGCGTTCTCGTCGAGCCCGTCCTCGATCGAGACGAGCGGATAGCGATCGGCGAGCGAGCCGTAGAAGGCGATCATCGCCTCCCCGTCGAACCTCCGTCCCTCGCCCTCGAGAACATACGAGCCGTCGCGATGGAACTCGCTCGCTGCAGGGTCGAGCGCGATTCCGACGCGTTCACGGTGGCCCGCACGCTCCGCTGCTTCGAGAATCGCCTCGATCGCCTGCTCGGTCGATTCCAGGTCGGGCGCGAACCCGCCCTCGTCGCCGACGCCGGTCGCGAGCCCGCGCTCGTGGAGCACGGCTCTGAGGTGATGGAACACCTCCGCGCCGATCCTGAGCGCTTCCGAGAACGTCGGCGCCCCGGCAGGAACGACCATGAACTCTTGGAGGTCGAGTCGGTTCTGCGCGTGGGCCCCTCCGTTGATCACGTTCATCAACGGAACCGGCAGCGTGCGAGCGTCGTCGCGGCCGATCCATCGGTACAGCGGGAGCCCGGCATCCGCAGCCGCAGCCTTCGCGGCCGCGAGCGAGCAGCCCAGGATCGCGTTTGCGCCGAGGCGGCTCTTGTTGGGTGTTCCGTCCAGCTCGACCAGGAGGCGGTCGAGCCCCCGTTGGTCGCCGGGGTCGGCTCCTGCGAGCGCTTCGGCGATCTCTCCGTTCACGTTCGCGACCGCCCGGAGCACGCCCTTTCCCAGAAACGACCCGGGATCGCCGTCGCGGAGCTCGACGGCCTCGTGCTCGCCCGTCGATGCACCGGACGGCACGGCAGCGCGGCCGAGGGCTCCCGACTCGAGCCGGATGTCCACCTCGACGGTCGGATTCCCGCGCGAGTCGAGGATCTGCCGCCCGTGCACGCGCTCGATCCTCGTCGTCACCTCCGAAGCTCCTCCTTGGCGAGGTTGTAGTACGCGTCCTGTGCCTCGAGCGGGAGCTCGGTCCAGCGCTCCCCGCGTTCGGCGGCGAGGCCTTCGGCCCGTTCGACGCGCGTGACGAACTTCTGGATCGCCAACCGAAGAGCGAGCTCCGCATCCACGTTCAGCCGCATGGCCACGTTGACGGTGAGGAAGAGCACGTCGCCGATCTCGTCGACAGCACGCGGGTCGGGCGCGGTCTCCGGCGCAACCGGTCCGGCGCGTTCGATCTCCGTCTTCAGCTCCTCGAGCTCCGCGTGCAAGTGCTGGAAGCGACTCTCGATGTCCGGATACTCGAAGCCGACGGCTGCCGCACGCCGCTGCACCTTCCGGGCGTAGATCAGCGCGGGGAGCGATCCGGGCACGTGGTGGAAGATCCCCTCGCGGCCTTCCTGCTCGGTCTTGATCTCCTCCCAGCGCAGGCGCACAGCGCCTGCGCTAGCTGCCTCGGCCCCACCGAAGACATGGGGATGTCTCCGGACCAGCTTCTCGTGAGCTCCACGCGCCACGTCTTCCAGGCTCCCTAAGCCCTTCTCCTCCAGGAGAAGGGCCAGGAAGTAGACCTGGAACAGGAGATCGCCGAGCTCGTCTCGGAGCTTCGTCTCGTCGTCCGATTGGACAGCGTCCGCGACCTCGTACGCCTCTTCGACCGTGTGCGGGACGATCGTTCGTGCCGTCTGCTCGCGATCCCAGGGGCAGTCCAGACGCAGACGCCGTGTCAACTCCTGGAGGTCGAGCAACGCCCCCGCCAGCGACATGGAGCTCATTTCGAGGTGATCGCCCGTCGCGAGGCGGATGCTGGGCGTTGCAAGGCAAGGACGCAGGGAGCGCCCATATCGGGGTAGATATGGGCGCGACTGAGGACGCAGCATTGCGGCGCCCAGCGCCGAGTCGCGACATGGCTGCTCATCTCGAAAGGAGCTCGAGTAGGGACGTTAGTTGGTGGTGGTGGTATCGGTCGTCGTCGCCGGCAGCTCCGGCGGCTCGAAGCCGGCAGCGTACGTGACCTTGCCGTCGTACTTCTTGCGGAGCTCGTCCACCCAGGTCCTCATGACCTCGGTTTTCCGCTCCTGAAGGAGCGTGGCGCGGATCGAGTCTCGCACCGACCCGAATTTCGTGACCTTCTCTTTCCGGACCGGGGAGAGAGCCTCGATCAGGTGGTAGCCGTACGTCGTCTTCACCGGGCTCGACACGACGCCCTCTTTCAGCTCGAAGGCCATCTTGTCGAACTCCGGCACGGTCTGACCTTGGGAGACCGTGAGCTTCCCGCCGGTCTCCTTGCTTCCGGGGTCGGCGGAGTGTTGTTTTGCGAGCGCGGCGAAGTCGGCGCCGTTCTGGAGCTCGGCGTGGATCCGGTCTGCCTCCGCCTTGCTCTTGGCGAAGTCGATCTGCCCGTCCTTCGCCTTCTCGGCGATCAGGATGTGCCTGACGTCCCTCGACGGAGGCGTCCGGTACTGCGCGATGTTCTGGTTGTACGACTCGAGGAGGTCGGCGTCCGCGACCTTCACGTCCTCGGTCACCTTGTCGAAGATCCTCTGCGAGAGCACCGACGTCGCCACGGTCTCCCTGAAGTCCTCTTCGGTCAGCCCCTGCTGCTCGAGGGCCTTCTCGTACTCCTTCCGGTCACCGTCGAAGCGGCTTTTCACGAAGTCGTCGATCGCCTTGTCGACGTCCTTGTCGGTGATCTTCACCCCGAGCTCGTCGGCCGCCTGCTCGAACTGCTCGCGCTGGACGAGGAACGCCACGTACTGGGTCTGAATGTTCTGGTACTCCGGCGTACCGACCTTCGGAAAGTCACCCTTGCCGGCCACCGTGGCGGTCTTCGCGCGCTCGAGGAGCTTGTCGAGCTCGGTGCGGGGGATGTCGGTCCCGTCGACGACGGCGACGACACCGCTCGGAACGCTGCTTCCGTCGCCGCCGCCGCACGCCGTCGCCCCGAGAGCGAGCGTCGTGCCGAGCACGGCGAGGGTGATGGTCAAGGCCTTCATCGGAGCGTGTCTCTTATAGCCGAGGCGGTGTTAGGCAGGCGTTGTGGGGATGTTCGTGGAGCAATGGTGGATCGGTTCGCCCGGCACAAAAAATGGCCGCGGCTCAGGCGGCCAAACGGGCTTGGACTATAGCATCGGGCAACTCGAGGGCATCCTTGAGCGTTTCGACGCGGAGGGACACTTCCCGCTTCTGGGTCGAGTAGATCGCCGTCGGGGTCGCCTCTCTGAGGGTCCGTACCTCCACTGAACCGAGATTGAGCGGACCGACCGTCGCGCGGCCGCCGCGGTAGACGAGATAGTCGGCGCCGAGCCGGGCGAGCTTCAGCTTCGCCTCCTGGATCGCGAAGAGATTCCCGACCGGCTCCGGCACCGGCCCGTAGCGATCCTCCGTCGACGCCACCAGCTCGCGCAGCTCGTCCTCGTCCTCGACGAGCGCGATCCTGCGATGGAGATCGATCTTGAGCGCCTCGGCGGCGACATACGCCGCAGGGACGTACGCGTCCACCCGAGCGTCCACGCGGACCGGCCGCGCGGCCACGCGCCGCTGGCCCGATAGCTCCGCCACTGCCTCGTCCAGCATCTCGACGTAGAGCTCGAAGCCGAGCGCGGCCACGTGGCCCGACTGCTCGGGCCCGAGCAGGTCTCCGGCGCCCCGGATCTCGAGATCCCGCATCGCGATCTGGAAGCCCGCTCCCAGCTCCGTGTGGTCGGCGACCGTTGCCAGTCGCGCCCTCGCCTCCTGCGTGAGCTCGGATGCGTCCGGATAGAAGAGGTACGCGTAGGCGAGGACGTTCGACCGGCCGACGCGCCCACGGATCTGGTAGAGCTGGGCAAGCCCGAGCGCATCGGCCCGCTCGATGACGAGCGTGTTGGCCTGCGGAATGTCGATGCCGGCCTCGATGATCGTCGTCGAGACGAGGACGTCGGCGTCGCCTGCGAGGAAGGCGTGCATACGCTCCTCGAGCTCGCGTTCCGACATCTGCCCATGCGCGACGAGGAACCGCAGGTTCGGGGCCAGCTGCTCGAGCTTCGCCGCAGCCTCCTCGATCGTGTCGACTCGGTTGTGGAGGTAGAAGGCTTGCCCTCCGCGCGCATGCTCGCGCTCGAGAGCGGTCCTGACCAGCTCCTCGTCGAACTCGCCGACGGTCGTTCGGATGGGCCGGCGCCCCTCGGGCGGTGTCTCGATGATCGAGATGTCGCGGAGGCCCGAGAGCGACATGTGCAGCGTCCGCGGGATGGGAGTCGCGGACAGCGCGAGCACATGAACCTCGAGTCGAAGCGAGCGCAGGAGCTCCTTCTGCGCAACGCCGAACCGCTGCTCCTCGTCGAGGATCACGAGCCCGAGGTCCTTGGGGATCACGTCGCGGGAGAGGATGCGATGCGTTCCGATCAGCACCTCGATCTTCCCCTGGCGAAACTCCTCGAGGATTCGCGTCTGGTCGGCGCGCGTGCGGAAGCGCGACACCATCTCCACCCGTACCGGAAAGTCCCTGTAGCGCTCGCGGAAGGTGTTCCAGTGCTGCTCCGCGAGGATGGTTGTCGGACAGAGGACGAGCGTTTGCTTGCCGTTCAGCGCCGTGCCGAACGCTGCGCGGACGGCGACCTCCGTCTTGCCGAAGCCGACATCACCACATACGAGCCGGTCCATCGGCCTCGGCGCCTCCAGGTCCTCCTTGACGGCCTCGATCGCCTGCAGCTGGTCCTCGGTCTCCCGATACGGGAACGAGCTCTCCAGGCGCTCGAGCCAGTCGCCGGAGAGGTCGAGCGCGAAGCCCGGCGCCTGCTGGCGGCGTGCGTACAGGGCAAGGAGCTCGCCGGCAAGCTCCCGGACCGACGCGCGGGCGCGGCTCTTCAGGTTCTGCCACGCCTTGCCGCCCAGCTTCGAGAGCGACGGCGCCCGAGCGTCCGCGCCGACGTAGCGGCTGACCTTGGGCAGCTGCTCGTGCGGAACGTAGAGCCGGTCTTCAGCGCGGAAGGCGAGGTACAGGTAGTCGCGCGTGACGCCTGCGACTTCCTTGGTCTCGAACCCGATCAGCTGCCCGATGCCGTGGTCCTCGTGGACCACGTAGTCGCCAGTGCGGAGGTCGGCGAAGGACTGGAGCGCCCGTCCCAGCCGCACGTCCGCGCGCGGAGGCCGCTTGCGGAAGACCTGCGTGTCGGGGAGCAGGGCGAGGTTGAGGTCTCTCCAGACCAACCCGCGCCGGGCAGGGCTGACGACGAAGCGTACCGCGGGGTCCGGCGGAAGCGGCCGCCGCTCTTCCTCGAGCGGCGCGTCGATCCTTCGGAGGAGGCGCTGCGTGCGAAGCGCCTCGCCGCGATGCGGGAAGGCAACGAGCACGCGGCGGCCCTGCCGCAGCATCCCGTCCAGCTCGGTCTCCGCCTCGGCGAGCCCGCGCGCCGCGATTGCCGGCCTCTGCGCCTCGAACGAGTGCGGCTGCGACCGCGGGAACGGGTCGAGTGCGGCGGCACCGTCGAGCGGCAGCCCCTCGAGGCTCTCCTCCTCCCACACGCGCCGCACATCGTCCGGCTGCCAGACCAGGTCGGGCGCTCGAGCGACGGCCGGAACGAGGCCGTCCTCCGGCTCGGCCCCGGGAACGAGCTCAGCCGCGGGGTAGATCACCGCCTCGTCGACGGGATGTAGGGCGCGCTGCGTGAACGGGGAGAACGCCCGGACCTGCTCTATCTCGTCGCCGAAGAACTCCACGCGCAGCGGCTCCCGCCCGGTGCTCGGGAACACGTCCACGAGGCCGCCGCGAACCGCGATCTGGCCACGCTCTTCGACGCGCTCGGCGCGTTCGTAGCCGGCCAGCGCGAGGGCCTCGACCAGCCCGTCCAGGCCGATGTCGCCGCCGAGGGAGAGGCGGACGGGGGCGGTTCTCGCGTGCTCGGGAGGCAGGCCCTCCACCAGTGCCCGCGCGGACGCGCAGACCAGTCCGCCCGCCGCGAGCACGTCGAGCGCACGCGCGCGCTCGCCGACGAGGTGCGCCGGCGGCGCGAGCCCGGAGTCGACCCCGACGCCGCGGCTCGGCAGGAGTGCGACGTTCGCGGGATCGCCGTACCAGGAGACTGCCTCGGCAGCGTCGCGCGCATCCTCGTCCTCGGGCAGAAGGCAGAGGAGCGACCGCGCGAGCTCTGCGTGCAGCGCCGCGAGGACGAGTGGAAGCGCCGGCTCCGAGACGCGGGCAGCTGCCGGGAACCCGTCCACGAACGCGCGGAAGCGCTCGCTGGCGGCGAGTTCTGCGACGAGTGCGGAGAGCGGCGAAGGCGTCGGGTCCATGGCTCTGGCGGGAATCGCGTCCCGCGGGGTCATCGTAGCCCGTCCCCTGCCGCACCCCGTCTCCCCAAGACGGCGCCCAACCACCCCCAGGGGCACTCCCGGTGCTCTATACGAACGCTATCGAGCGAGACGTCACACGTGGGTAACGGCTTTGCGCAAGAAGCAGGTCAATTGAACTGCTGCTGCGTCTCGGTGAGGCCCTCCGCCAGCAGTGTCTGCACGGCGTCCGTGGCGCGCGAGACGATGGCGCCAGGATCCTCAGCGGGCTCGAACGACGACAGGACGTAGTCGGCGACAGCACGATGGTCGCCGCGGCCGGGTCTCCCGACCCCGACCCGCAACCGCAGGAACTCCGGTGTGCCGAGCGCCTGCGCGATCGAGCGCAGTCCGTTGTGGCCCGCCAGTCCGCCCCCGAGCCGGGCCTGCAGCCGGCCCACGTCGAGGTCAACGTCGTCGTGGACCACGAGGACGTCCTCGGGCACGACCTTGAAGAACCGGGCCGCGGCGGCGATCGAACGGCCGGACTCGTTCATGTACGTCTCGGGCTCGAGCAGAGCAACGCGCGACTCCCCTATGCGCGTCTCGGCAAGGCGGCCGCTGAACTTGGACCGGAACGAGCCACCGTGCCGTCTCGCGAGCTCGTCGACGACCATCCAGCCCACGTTGTGCCGGTCGCCCTGATGCTCCCGGCCAGGGTTCCCGAGACCCGCTACGAGCAGGTCGAGCGTCGAGGCGGTCTCGCCCCGACGGAACAGACGCATGTGGCGCTACTCCTCGGCGTCTTCGGACGGCTCGCCGGCGTCGCCCTCGGCAGCCTCGTCCTCGGGAGCGGCCTCGCCGAGCTCGGCAGCCTCGGCCTCCGCAGCCTCGGCCGCAGCGGCAGCCTCGGCCTCCTCCAGCTCTGCGAAGCCGCGAGCCACCGAGATCGTCGCGATCACGGTCTCGTGCGGATCGTCGAGGTACGTGACATCCGGGACCCGGGGGACGTCCTCGAGCCGGAGGACGTCGCCCACGTCCATGTGGGTGAGGTCGACGTCGATGTGCTCGGGGATGTCGGCAGGAAGCGCTTCGACGTTGATCTCGCGCGTGACGAGCGATAGGACTCCGCCCGCCTTGACCCCAACGGACTCGCCGACGAGGTGAATGACCACCGTCGCGTGAATCGGCTGGTCCAGGCGCACCTCGCGGAGATCGATGTGCGTGAGCGTCCCGCGAATCGGATCCTGCTGGTATTCGGCGAGGACGGACGGATGGACCGTCTTCTGGCCCTCGATGACGACGTCGAGAATCGCGTGCAGTCCGGACCGGCCCGTTACCGCGGCGCGGAGATCACGCTCGGGAACGACGATCGCCCTCGAGTGCCCTTTCCCGTAGAGCACGCCGGGCACGAACCCCTGCGCGCGCAGGCGCCGCGAACGGCGTGAGCCGAGCTCCTCCCGCTCGCGCACCTCAAGCTTTGTCCTGTCTCCGGACACGGCGGCCGATTGTAGCGGCGCGCCGCTCTTCTCTAGGGACGCAGCACGTAGAAACGCCAGAAGTCGTTCTCGATGGGAGCGACCTCGAAGCTGGTGAAGCCGCCAGATCTCGCGTAGTCCTCGACCGTGTGCTCTCGCATGACGGTCCCGGTGCCCGCGGCGCCCTCGCCGACCATCCCCACGGGCAGGCAGTGGAGGATGCTGAAGCCGTAGTAGAGACGCTCGAGCTCGCTTGCGTCCGGCGCGAAGGACTCGGCGGTGCGCTCGTCGCCGACGAGGACGGTGCCTCCCTCCGCCAGCAGGCCACGGCAGGCACGCAGCACGTCGACCGGATACGACATGTCGTGAAGCGATTCGAACATCGTGACGAGGTGGTAGCGCTCCCGGAGTCGCGGGTCGCCGGCGTCGCGGTGGTGGAAGCTGACCCGGTCCTCGACCCCGCTCTCGGTGAGATTCCGCTCAGCTGCTGCGATCGAGGCCTCGTCGAGGTCGATTCCGTCGACGTGCACCTTCTCGTAGCCGCGGGCGAGGGCGATCGAGGACCAGCCGATCCCGCACGCAACGTCCGCGATGCGCGCCGGCGGATCCGAGAGAAGCCGCTCGTGGACGTCGGGCAGCGAGGGGATCCACTCTTCGGCCAGCAACTGTGAGAACATCGGCCGGGTGAACGCGCCCTGCCCCTCGTGCAGGTCGACGCCGTAGGCGGCGTACGGAACGCCCTCGCCGGTCCGGAACGCCTCGAGCAAGGCATCGATCGGCCGGACGCACGCGACCAGGAACAGTGAGAACGGGGTCACGTAGTTCAGGCTGGTTGCGTCGAGGAGCACCTCGGAATGCCCGTCGGGTAGACGGAAACGCCAGCCGTCGCTGTCCTGCTTAGCTTCGAGGATCGAGCTGGCGGCCTGCTGCTCGAGCCATTCCCGCGCGTACCTCTCGTGGATCTCTGCGGCGGCTGCCAGCTCTGCCGGAGTCAGCGGCCCCTGCTCGGCGAGGACGCGGTACAGACCGAGACGCTCGCCGAGATAGACGCCGACGAGGTCGAACGCCCCCACCGTGGCGAGGAAGAGCCGTTCGGCGAGCGCGTCCCGACGCTCGACGGCGCTCTCGGTCGCCATCAGAAGAGCTGGTTCTCGCCCCCGAAGATCGCCGAGACCGAGTCGTCGCTGAAGACGTTCATGATCGTCTCGGCGAGCAGGCCGGAGACGGTCAGCACCGTAAGGTTCTTCGGACGCTCCCGCGGATCGATCGGAACCGTGTCTGTCACCAGGATCCCCGTGATGTCGCTGTCGGCGAAGCGATGGAGGGCGCCGTTGCAGAACAGGCCGTGCGTCGCGAACACCCACACGTCCTTGACCCCCTGCTCCTTCAGAGCCGCGACGTTCGCGAGCAGGGTTCCGCCCGTCATGATCACGTCGTCCCCGACGATCGCGATCTTGTCGCGGACTCGGCCGGCGATCTCCGTTACCGACACTTCCTGGTGTGTCGGGCGGGTCTTG
The DNA here is from genome assembly GCA_963761485.1 of uncultured Actinomycetes bacterium. Classification (GTDB taxonomy): domain Bacteria; phylum Actinomycetota; class Thermoleophilia; order Gaiellales; family Gaiellaceae; genus GMQP-bins7. The sequence continues at coordinate 78,399 of CAVXGP010000007.1, forward strand.
TGCATGATCGCGAACTCGGCGTCGATCATCTCGGAAAAGCGGACCGCGAGCCGTGCCCGCCCGGCGTCCGGCGAGACCGAGACGACACCCGCGCCGGTCAGCCCGAGGTCGCGGAAGTGTCGGGCAAAGAGCGGCAGGGCGGTCATGTGGTCGACCGGGATCGTGAAGAACCCCTGGATCTGTCCGGCATGGAGATCCATCGTGAGGACGCGGTCGGCGCCCGCGAGCTGGAGCATGTCTGCGACGAGGCGGGCAGAAATCGGCTCGCGCGGCTTCGCCTTGCGGTCCTGTCGCGCATACGGGAAGAGGGGCATGACCGCGGTGATCCGCTTTGCAGATGCCAGCCTCGCCGCCTGGATCATGAACAGGAGCTCCATGAGATTGCGGTCGACGGGGTCGCAGCCCGTCTGCAAGATGAAGACGTCGGCCCCCCGGATCGACTCGGTGTACCGGCAGTACGTCTCTCCGTTTGCGAATGTCTCGAGCTCGATCTCGCCGAGCTCGACGTCGAGCTTCTCCGCGATCTTCTGGGCGAGCTCGCCGTGAGAGCGTCCCGCAAAGACCATCAGCCGCTTCTGCGGCGTCAGTGGAATCGCGTGTCCCGTGCTCACCTCTGGCCGCGTGAGATCCGCGTCGAGCCCGGGAAGCGTCTGCTCAATCGTTCCGCTTTCCACCCTGACCTTCCTTGTTGACCTGGCGTCCCCGCGCAATCGCGAGCGCGTTCCGGGGCACATCTTCCGTGATCACCGATCCTGCTGCAGTCCATGCGTCGTCTCCGACCTCGACGGGCGCGACGAACACAGTGTCTACTCCGACCCTGACGTTGCGCCCCACCTTCGTCCTCCCCTTCGGCTCCCCGGAAAGGTGAGGGAAGTTGGCGGTGATCGACCCGGCCCCAACGTTCGTTCCCTCCCCAATCTCGGCATCGCCGACATACGAGAGATGAGGAACCCTCGCCTCCTCGCCGATGGTGGCGTTCTTGATCTCAACGAACGTGCCCGCTCTTGCCCCCGCCTCGAGCACCGTGCCGGGGCGAAGGTAACAGAACGGTCCAACGACGGCGCGTTCACCGACTACCGCACCGATCAGCACGGCGTGTGGCCCGACCTCGGCCCCTGCAGCGATGCGTGAAGCGCCTCGGATGACCGTGAACGGGTGGATCACGGCGTCGGGCTCGAGCGTGGCCTCTGCGTCGATCCAGGTCGTCCGAGGGTCGACGATCGTGACGCCGGCCAGCATGTGCTCGTGGTTGATCCGCTCTCGCAGAGTTGCGGCGGCGGCCGCGAGCTCCGCCCGCGTGTTCACACCCTCGGTCTCCATCGAATCTCCTCCTTTGTGAACCGCCACGCGGCCTCCGTCCGACACGATGAGCGCGACCGAGTCCGTCAGATAGAGCTCACCTTGCACGTTGTGGGGAGCGAGCCGATCGAGCATCGGCCACAGCCGCTCGGCCCGAAAGACGTAGATCGACGAGTTCACCTCACGAATCTCGAGCTGCTCCGGAGTCGCGTCGCCGGCCTCGACGATCGCTGCGAGCCTCCCGTCTCCGTCTCGAAGCACCCGGCCGTAGCGTCGTGGATCCTCGGGCTCGAACGAGAGGACAGTGGCCCAGACATCCTCCCGGCGGTGGGTCTCGACGAGATCGCGCAGAAGGTCGGATGTAAGGAGCGGCGTGTCTCCGGAGAGGACGACGACGTCCTCGACGCGACCCTCGAGAGCGTTCCGGGCACTTCGCACCGCGTCCCCCGTGCCGCGCGGCTCCTCCTGCACTGCCACCTCCAACCCGTCGAAGGCATCGGCGGTTCCGGGCGCCGAGACGACGACGAGCGGATCCGCCCCAAGCTCCACTGCGGACGCCAGAACCCAGTCGACCATGCGGCGCCCTAGGAGCGGGTGGAGGTGCTTGGGGACGTCGGAACGCATGCGCGTCCCGAGGCCCGCGGCCATCACGACCGCGCCGAGCTTCGATTTTCGCTTCGTGGTCATCGTGGCTGGGGCGCCAGGATTCGAACCTGGGATCACGGGACCAAAACCCGTTGCCTTACCACTTGGCCACGCCCCACTGGCGGGTCCATCTTGCCATTCGCGGGACGCGTGCTCAGCGCTGTGCGACGGGTCGAAGCAGCCAGGTACGCCCGGCCTCTCGAAGCGCCTCCGCCGCACGCTCCCTGTCCTCCTGACGCTCGAAGAGCCCGTAGACGGCGGGCCCCGCTCCCGTGGTGTCGGCGCGGAACGCGCCCAAGCCCTCGAGCTCGCCGGCGAGTGGCGAGGACGCGAGGTCGTTCCGCGGGAGCTCGGCGAGGTCTCGCGCCTGCCTCACACGCGCGAGCGCAGAGAGCAGGGCACTGCGCCGATCATCGAATCCGACTGCGCCCGCGCGCTCGTCGAAGGCGCGGTAGACGCCTTCGGTCGATTCCTTCTCTTCCCCATCCGGGAGAAGGAGCAGGACGACGTAGTCCTGCGGAAGCGCGATCGGGGCAAGCTCGGTGCCGTTGCCGGTGGCGAGCTGAGGTCCCTCACGCAGGAAGAACGGCACGTCGGCCCCGACCCGAGCCGCGATTCCGTGCAGCCGCTCAGGAGGGAGGGGCTTCGGGAGCAGGGAGTTCGCGAGCGTGAGCGCTGCTGCTGCATCCGCGCTTCCTCCGCCGAGCCCGGCGGCAACCGGAATTCGCTTCTGGATCCGCGCGCGCCAGCCGGGTGAGACGCCCGCCGTCGCGGCGAGCGTCTCGAGTGAGGTGCGCACGAGCGTGTCCTGCGGGAAGCCCTCGACCCGGAGATCCTCGGCCGGCTCGACCTCGACGTCGTCGTAGAGGTCGATTCGTTGCACCAACGTGACGACCTCATGTCGCGCATCCGGCCGAAGCGGTCCGACGACGAGTGCGAGATTGATCTTCGCGTACGCGCGCGCAGAGCTCATCCGAGTGCGGCGGCGAGTGCGACGAAGTCGTTCGGCTCCAGCTCCTCGGCGCGTGACGTGGACGGCTTGTGGATCTCGGCGAGCGCGGCTTCCGTCTGAGCACGGCTCGCAAGACCCGCGAGGGCAACAGAGTTGGCGAGCGTCTTCCGCCGGTGAGCGAACGCGGCTTGGACCACGGGACGAACAACGGCGAGCGGTGGACCGGGCACGCGGACGAACGCGACCAGAGCGGACTCGACCCGGGGACGGGGGCGAAACACGCTTGGCGGCACCGGATGAAAGCCAACCTTGCGAGCTGCGAGCTGCACGAGCACCGAGACCGCCCCGTACGCCTTCGTCCGGGGTGCGGCAAAGAACCGATCGGCGACTTCGCGCTGCACCATGACGCACCAGCGCTCGATCGGGCGCACACGCTCGAGGCTCTCGACCACGAGCGGCGTTGCGATGTTGTACGGGAGGTTTGCCACCAGCTTCCCCGGCGCGGGCTCGAGCACAGCAGGATCGAGGGCGAGCGCGTCGCCGAATGCGAGCCGGACGTTGTCCGCACCGGCGAGGGCGGACCCGAGCGACTCCTCGAGCGAGCGGTCGAGCTCGATCGCATGGACGAGTCGGACGCGCTTGGCGAGATAGCGCGTGAGGACGCCGAGACCCGGTCCGACCTCGAGCACAACGTCGTCCGGGTGCAGCTCCGAGAGACGCCCGATGACGCCGAGGATGTTCTCGTCGACCAGGAAGTGCTGACCGAGCGCTTTCTTTCGGGTAGCCGTCACGACAGCCGAAAGGCGACAGTCGCGTTCGCGTGCGTGCGAGCGGCGAGCAGCTCGGGTGTCTCGCCCCGGACCCCGGCGAGGGCCGCGATCGTGTGGACGATGTTCGCGGGCTCGTTGCGGCGGCCCCGGACAGGCTGCGGCGAGAGGTACGGGCTATCGGTCTCGACCAGGATCCGGTCTTCTGGGACCGCGACGGCCGCCTCACGCAGCTCCGGAGCCTTCGGGTATGTGGCGTTCCCGGCGAACGACACGTAATAGCCTCGTTCGAGCGCAGGCGCGAGGAGCTCGGGAGACGAGAAGCAATGCAGGATCACGGTGCCGCGAAACGCGGACAGCACAGCCGCCGTATCCGAGGCCGCTTCCCGGCTGTGGACGACGACGGGCAGCTCGAGCTCGTTCGCGAGGGCGAGCTCCGCGTCGAAGAGGCGACGCTGCTCCGCACGACCTGCCAACTGCCTCACGTTGTCGAGCCCGGTCTCCCCGACGGCCACAGCCTTCGGATGCGAGAGCAGCTCGCGCAGCTCGGAGAGCCGGCCCGCGTCGGGAGTCGAAGCTCGGTGCGGGTCGATTCCGAGCGCGGCGTAGACGCCCTCGTTCTCCTCGGCAAGCGCGAGCGCAGCCCGGCAGGACTCGATCCCGGTCCCGATGGTCACGATTCGCGCCACACCCGCCGCATGCGCTCGTTCGACGATCTCGGGCGCCGGCTCCTCGCACGCGTCGAGGTGCGCGTGCGAGTCCGTCACGCGGCCGGAATCTCCGCGTGCTCGTCTTGGGGGGGCTCGGCGGCACGCTCCATGCGCGCGATCTCCTCTGCGACGACCGTCTCCGGATCGAGCTTGACGAAAAGCGGAGTCGGCTCCTGGAGCTTCTGTCCAGGTGGAAGCGCGCTCGGCTCCCAGCGCCCGACCCAGCCCCCGTAGTCGCCGGTGAGCACGACATGCTCCGCTCCGCCTTCGGCGACGGATCGGAACTCCAGCGGGCCGGCCAGCACGCCGTCGTAACCGAGCAGCTCGTGGAGCCTCTGAGAGGAGAACGGGAGAAAAGGCGTGAGCATGACCTTGAGGCTGTCGATCACCCGAAGAGCGACGAAGTGGATCGTGGCAGCCCGCTCGCGATCCGTCTCGATGACAGCCCAGGGTGTCTGCTCGGCGATGTACTGGTTCGCGAGGCCCGCGATGCGCATCGCCTCCTGTAGCGCGTTCTTGAAGCGTGTCGCCTCGATTAGCGATCCGACTGACTCGAATCCACGCTCGACTTCGGCGAGCAGCGCCTCGTCTGACTCCGCGAGGGATCCCGGCTCGGGTACCGCACCGAAGTTCCGAAAGGCGCTCTGCAGAGTCCGATTGACGAGGTTGCCCCAGTTGGCCACGAGCTCGTCGTTGTTCCTTCGCACGAACTCGGACCACGTGAAGTCGGTGTCCTGGTTCTCGGGGCCGGCTATCGAGATGAAGTAGCGGAGCGCATCGGGCTCATACCGACTCAAGAAATCACGCACAAGGATCTCGACGCCACGGCTCGAGCTGAACTTCTTGCCCTCCATGGTCAGGAACTCGCTCGAGGCGACGTTGTCCGGCAGCTCGAGTGCACCGTGACCCGCGCCGTAAACACCACCATCGCCGTAGCCGAGCAGGATGCTCGGCCAGATCACCGTGTGGAAGACGATGTTGTCCTTGCCCATGAAGTACGCGTGCTCCGCCTCCGGGTTCTGCCACCAGTCCCGCCAAGCCTCCTGTGTCCCGCGGTTGGCCGCCCACTCGATCGAGGCGGACAGATACCCGATCACTGCGTCGAACCAGACGTAGATCCTCTTGTTGGGCTGATCCTCGTACCCCGGAACCGGAATGGGCACGCCCCAGTCGAGGTCACGCGTGATCGGCCGCGGCTTCAGGTCCTTTACGAAGTTGAGCGAGAAGCGCCTGACGTTCTGCCGCCAGTTGGTCTGTCCCTCGATCCACGCGGTCAACTGCTCCTTGAACTGAGGCAGATCGAGGAAAAGGTGCTTCGTCTCCCGGAAGACTGGCGGCGCTCCGTCGATCCTCGAGCGGGCATCGATGAGATCCGTGGGGTCGAGCTGGTTGCCGCAGTTGTCACATTGGTCACCGCGAGCGTGCTCGTAGCCGCAGATCGGGCACGTGCCTTCGATGTACCTGTCCGGCAGCGTGTGACCCGTCGCGGCGGAGAACGCACCGAGTGTCTCCTTTTCGAAGATGTAGCCGTTGTCGTAGAGAGTCCGAAACAGATCCTGCGTGACCCTGGCGTGATTCGCGGTCGTGGTCCGAGTGAATAGGTCGTACGAAAGCCCGAGGGCACGAAGGTCCTCGCGGATGAGCTGGTTGTAGCGGTCTGCGGTCTCACGCGGGGACTCGCCGGCGGCGTCCGCCGCGACCATGACCGGCGTGCCGTGCTCGTCCGTGCCGCTGACCATCAGGACGTCGTTCCCTCGGAGCCGGTGGTAGCGGGCGAAGGTGTCCGAGGGGACGCCGAAGCCCGCGACATGACCGATATGGCGGAGCCCACTCGCGTAGGGCCACGCGACGGCCACAAGGATCTTCTTCGGGGATTCCGGGGGATTCACGGCTGTCAATGATAGGGAGTGGCCTTCGCGTGACCCCCCTCGCCCCGAGGGCGCCGCCGGCCAGCAGCACACACCCGATGAGGGCCGCGAGAAGCGGCGCGTACCCTCGCCGACGCCCGAGGTCAGGATCGCCGCCGCCATCGAAGCCGGCTCTGGCCGCCTTGCCGCGGGGCGCTCGTATCGTCGCACCCATCGGGCTCGAGCGCGTCCTCCGTTGCGCAGCGGAGCGGCTCGTCGGGGTGACCGGCCGGGAATGTGCCGTGGGCCGAATGGCAGCTGCCGCCGAGCTAGGACCGGGCGTCGTCCTCGTGCCAGCTCGGCGATGCACGTCCGAGGTCGTCGCTGCGGACGTGTTCGCGTTGGCCTTGACCCGCGCCGAAGGCGTCCAAGCGCTTCGCGGGCGAGGCGTTCTCCAGGCTCGGTTCCTCTCGCCAGCGCCCTGCGTCCTCGCGGCCGCCGACGGCTCGGGACTCTGCGCGCCGGTCGCGTCCGCAGTCGGCTCCGCCGCCGGCTCCGTGGCAGGAGTCGGCGCAGAGGCGGAGGTGGGGTTAGAAGCCGGAACGGGATCTGCCGGAGCAGGGGGAGCCGCAACGGGCGCGACGATCGCTGGTGGCGACTCGGGCGGCGGAGCCGGAGCCGGAGCGGGCGAAGGAGCCGGAACTGGCGCAGGCGGCGCCTCGGGTGGCGGCACAGGGGTCGGAGCAGCCCGGGACGGCAGGAGTGCCAGGGGATCGACGTATGTGTCCGTGTCCCCGATGCGTATCCCGAGATGAACGTACGGCACAGCGTGCTCTGGCTCGCCTGACGGGCCCGGCTCGCCCACGGGATCTCCCACCGTGACCACATCGCCACGCCGGACGCGTAGCGGCCCAAGGTGCGTCAGCGATGCCATGTGACCATCGCCCGTGGCAATCGTCACCGCCAGGCCGTGGGTCGGAACCTGACCGGCAAATGTGACCTCGCCTGACGATGGAGCCCTCACGACCTGGGCATCGCCCAGAGCGATGTCGATGCCCCGATGCTGTCCGCCCGCGTACGGGTCGTCACCGACCGAGAACGCTCGCAGGACGGCGCCGTCCGCGGGCCATGCCCAGATTCCCGAAGGTGGCGTGCCAGAAGCTGATGCGCGAGTAGGTGATGCAAGTGCATGCGGGGCCGAAACGAGCGCAAGTGTCCATGCCGCCAGCACGGCCGTGAGCCAACTCGTTGTCTTCCTAGTCAACATCCCGAGGGCAGGGTAGCGGTCGAGTGAGTCGTTGTCAAACAAGGCTACAGAGAGTCGCGATAGAGCGCATTGCGAGGAGCTCCGGTCAGCCGGGCGACCAGATCCACTGCCTGACGCCGCGCGACGCCGGCAGCAAGAAGCTCTCCCACGGCGGCCTTCGCATCGTCGGCGGCCGATTCGTCCTCGAGTACCTGAGCCGCTCCGAGAACGACCGTGATTTCACCGCGCGGTGCCTCCGCAAAGCGTCTGGCGAGCTCGGCGAGCGTCCCCCGCGCGATCTCCTCGAACCGCTTCGTCAGCTCGCGACAGACGGCGGCGGGCCGCTCGGGCACGGCTTCGGCGAGCACAGCCAGCGAAGAGGGCAGCCGCCGAGGGGACTCGAACGCCACCACCGCGCCGGGCCAGCGGGCGACCTCCTGTGCAAACGCGCGCAACTCGGCCGCACGTCGCGGGAAGTATCCGATGAAGTGGTAGCGATCGCCGACGAGGCCGCTCGCGACGAGCGCGGTCTCGACCGCCGAGGGCCCCGGGAGGACCGTTACCGGCAGCCCCTCCCGGGCAGCCGCCGCGATGAGGCGCGCACCCGGGTCGTTGACACCCGGCAGCCCTGCATCGGAGACGAGCGCCACCCGTGCACCCCGCCCGAGCCGTTCCAGCACCTCATTCGCACGCGCGGCCTCGTTGTGCCGGTGGTAACTCACGAGCCGCGCATCGATTCCGTGGCGGTCGAGAAGAATGCGCGTCCGCCTAGTGTCCTCGCACAGGACGAGGTCGGCCTCACGCAGCTCGCTCAGCACGCGGAGCGTGACGTCGTCCAGGTTCCCGATCGGCGTGGCGCAGACCACGAGGGGCACGGCTGCCTGCCTACGACTCGTCGTCCAACGCTTCGAACGCGATCAGCCCCGCACCGACGAGGCCCGCGTCCGAGCCGAGCTCGGCCAGCACGACCCGCAGCGTCGCGTCGGCCGGAGCGAGCGCCTCCCGACGCGCGCGTTCCTGCGCCGGCACGAGGAGCAGCTCGCCCGCGGCCTCGCCGAAGCCGCCCCCGACCAGGACGATCTCCGGGTCAAAGACGTTCGCGAGCGACCCGATCGCAGCCCCTAGGGCATCGGCGATCCCGGCCAACCGGGTGCGCGCAGCCTCGTCTCCCACCCGAGCCCGCTCGAGTAGGTCGGACGCATCGGCCCCGGGGCCCCACAGCTCCCTGGCAGCGCGATCCGCAGCCGATCCGGATGCGAGCGCTTCGAGATGTCCCCGCCCGTGACAGTTGCCCTGACACGGCGGGCCGTCGAGATCTACGACGACATGGCCGATCTCTGCCCAGCCGCGATACAGGCGATCGTCGAGGATGATCCCACCCCCCACGCCGGTGCCGAGCGTGAGCATCAGCAGATTCGACACTCCCTTCCCTGCGCCGAGCTTCCATTCCCCGAGCGACGCTGCGTTCGCGTCGTTCTCCACGCCGACGGGAAGCCCGAACCGCCCCCTCGCGTGCCCGGCCAGGTCGAAGTCGTCGAGTGGCAGGTTCGTCGCGCGCAGGATCTTGCCGGTGCGCCGGTCGAGGTTCGAGGGGATGCCGAATCCGATCGCCTGAATCTCTTCCCCGAGGAGCGCTTCGACGGCTGAGTCGAGTGCTCCCAGGACATCCTCCTCCGATTGCTCGGGGCTCTCGATCTCGTGTCGGTCGAGGATGCGCCCCTCTCGATCGACGATGCCGGACAGGATCTTCGTCCCGCCGACGTCGACTCCGATGACGAGGGGAGCGGCCACCGCCGCGGGCTACCATAGCGCCCCGGATGGCCGAGGGAGACAAGCCCTACCGGCTGTATCGCGGCGGCCGCGTCAAGGGCAAGGTCCCTCTCCAGAGGACGACGCGCCCCGCCGTGCAGCCGACTCGAGCGGCTGGCGCTCGACGGTGGCGGCCGCAGTGGTCGCGCAGCTGGAAGCGCTGGCTCGCGCTGAGCCTGGTCGGCCTGCTCGTCTTTCTCGTCGTTTGGGGCGCTCTCGGCTATCTCTCGTTCTCGAAGGGAGTGGGAAAGGCGAACGATCGGATAACACGGGGGACGCAGGCCCAGCTCGCTCGAGAGGACCGCTCGCTGTTCTCCGACCCCGCGACGATCCTCGTCATCGGCACCGATGGAGGACGTGCGCCCGGACGCGGCGACGCGCGGCGCGCCGACTCGCTGCTCTTGCTCCGCACCGATCCCGGACGACACCGACTCTCCTACCTCTCGATCCCGCGTGATCTACGCGTGGAGATCCCGGACTACGGAACCGCGAAGATCAATACGGCGAACCAGATCGGCGGCCCGGCTCGGACGATCGCCACGGTGCGGCGACTGACGGGACTGCCGATCGACCACGTCGTGGTGGTCGACTTCGACGACTTCAAGGAGCTGATCGACGCGCTCGGGGGGATCGACGTGAACGTGCCGAAGCGGATTCTCTCGAACAAGTTCGACTGCCCGTACAAGCCGGCGCGCTGCCGGACCTGGGAGGGCTGGCGCTTCGAGAAGGGCAGCCAACACATGGACGGCCGGCGCGCCCTCGTCTACTCCCGCATCCGCACGAACCAACTGGATGCGTCGGACACCGACGTCAGTCGCGGGGGCCGCCAGCAGGCCGTCGCCGACGCAGTTGGAGACAAGATCGCGAGCTTCGGGACGTTCCTGCGCCTGCCGTTCATCGGAGACTCGCTCGCGGCGCCCCTCGCGACCGACCTCACGACCTGGGAGCTCGTCCAGTTCGGCTGGGCTCGCTTTCGGGCCGACGCGGACAGGTCGCTGCACTGCCGCCTCGGGGGCGAGCCCGCATCGATCGGCGGGGAGTCCGTGATCCTCGGCTCGGAGGACAACGTCGCCGTGGTCTCGATGTTCCTCGGTCGCTCGGCGCCCGTGCGGCCACCCAAGGGCACCCTCTACGGCGCGGGCTGTACGCGGCGAAGCTAGCATCCTCGTTTCGAGACCGGAATCTGCGCTCGCAGGTTCCGGCGGGCAAGCTCTTGAAGCGCGGTCGCTTCGCGACCGCGGGCGTGTCCCACGGCTACGAGTCCTTCGTCTCCTTCTTCTCGCTCGGGCTCTTGTCAGCCGGCTTGTCCGCCGCCTTTTCCGTCGAGGGTGCGCCGTCACCTTCCTTGGCCTTCCTGCCCCGGCCGTAGTCGGTCGAATAGAAGCCCGACCCCTTGAAGTGGACCGCGACCGGGAACAGGATCTTCTCGACAGGCCCGGCGCCGCACGTTGGGCACGCCGCCGGAGGCGGTTCGGTCATCTTCTGGAAGACCTCGAACGTGTGACCGTTCGGGCAACGGTACTCGTAGATGGGCACGTGACAGAAAAGGCTAGTGGTCCAACCGGCCGCCGCTTTCGCGCTGGGGTGCGGAGCCCGCGCGTTCGCGTTCGAGAAGCTCGAGATAGCAGGGCGCGCTCTCGAAGGCCGCGAGGCCGCGCGGTCGGCCGCGGCGGCGCTCGAGGCGGCGGCGGCGGTTGAGGGCGGCGATCGCCGCGGAGGCACCGACGAGGCTTCCGAGAACGAACGTGCGAAATCCACCTCGCCGCTTCTCGCCCTCCATGGTCTGATCTTACGATCCTGGCCGAGATGATCGTCTGCTCGCTCGGAGACCTGACGCTCGACGTCGTCGTCCGCCTCGCGGAGCGCATCTCCGTGGGCGGAGACACCGGCGCGGAAATCCGTCTCGGCCCCGGCGGGCAGGGGGCAAACGTAGCGGCGTGGTCGGCGGCGCTCGGGGCACAGGCTCGTCTCATCGCGAAGCGGGGAGCCGACGAGGCGGGCCGGCTCGCGCACGCCGGGCTCGAGGATCGCGGGGTGGAGGTTCTCGGGCCGGTCGCAGGCAGGAACGGGATCATCTGCGCGCTGGTCTCGTCCGACGGCGAGCGCTCGATGGCCTCCGACCGAGGCGCGGGGGTGGACCTACGACCCGACGAGGTCGACGACACCTGGCTCGAGGCCTGTGACCATCTCTTCGTATCGGGCTACGCGCTCATGCTGGAGCCGGCGCGTTCGGCGGCCTTCCGTGCGGTCGAGCTGGCACGCCGCCAGGATGCGACCCTCAGTGTCGACCTGGCGTCCTGGAGTGCGATTCGAGATGTCGGTGCCGAGCGGTTCCGAGACCTCGTACTCGACCTCGCTCCCGACGTCGTCTTTGCCAACGAGGACGAGGAGAGGGTCATCGGCGGGGCCATCCCCGGTGCCCGCTGGATCCTGAAGCTCGGATCCCGTGGATGCTCCTTCGAGGGGGACGTGCGTCGGGCGTTGCCGGTGGAGCGTGTCGTGGACACGACGGGTGCCGGTGATGCCCTTGCCGCCGGCTACATCGTGGGCGGTCCCGAACTCGCTCTCGAGGCCGCCGCCCGCTGCGTTGCACGGCTAGGGTCGCTGCCGTGAACACGGCTGCAGGACAGCGCAGCATCGCGCCCATGACCCAGGACGAGGCCGAGGCAATCGCCGGCTGGAGGTACGACCCTCCGTACGACTTCTACAACACGGCTGCGGATGCTCGCGACCTCGCCGAGCTCCTGGATCCCAAGCAGCGCGGCGACCGCTACTTCACCGTCCGCAACGAGACCGGTGAGCTGATCGGGTTCTTCGAGTTCAGACGCGGAGCCGGCATCGTCGGCGTCGGGCTGGGCCTGCGTCCGGACCTCACTGGCCGCGGGCTCGGGCTCTCCTTTCTCGAGGAGGGCCTCTCGTTCGCGCGACGGAAGTTCCGGCCGGGCCGCTTCACGCTGAGCGTCGCCGAGTTCAACAAGCGTGCCATCAAGGTCTACCAACGGTGCGGGTTTTCCCGGACTCGCTCGTTCGTCCACGAGACCAACGGAGGGACGTACCGCTTCGTCGAGATGGAGCGGCCGGCGTGAACGACCTCGTGGTCGTTGGACCGGAGGTCCGATCGGCCCTCGACGAGGAACGACCCGTGGTAGCGCTCGAGACGACGCTCGTGGCTCACGGCTTCCCCTCGCCCACCGGGATCGAGGTCGGGCTGGAGAGCGAGGCGTCCGTGCGCAGCGCCGGCGCGGTCCCGGCGACCATCGGCATCCTGGACGGTCGCATTCGGGTGGGGTTGACGGAGGACGAGCTCGCGCGGTTCACACCAGCCGCCCGGAAAGCCGGACCGCGCGACCTCGCGGCGTGCGCCGTCGCGGGCGACGTCGGCGCGACGACCGTCGGAGGCGTCCTCGCCGTGGCAAGAGGGGTCGGCATCGGCTTCCTGGGAACGGGCGGGGTCGGAGGCGTGCACCGCGGCTACCCGACACCCCTGGACGTATCCGCGGACCTCGTCGCGCTCGTGTCCTCGCCCGTGCTCGTCGGGTGCTCGGGCGTGAAGTCGCTCCTCGACGTCGCGGCCACGATGGAGCTGCTCGAGACGCTCGGCGTCCCCGTTCTCGGCTTCGGTACGGACACCTTGCCAATGTTCTACTCCGCCACCGGCGGGCCACCGGTTCCGCAGCGAGTCGACGACGTGGAGACCGCCGCGAGCCTGACGGCATCGCACTGGCAGCTCGGCGGCTGTGGGCTTCTCCTTGCAAACCCCCCGCCGGAAAGCCTCGACGTGGACGACCTGATCGAGGAAGCGGTCTCGGAAGCGGCGCGAGCGGGGATCTCCGGCCAGGCGGTCACGCCGTATGTCCTCGCGTACCTGCACGAGCACTCGGGCGGGGGCACGCGTGAGCTGAACCGGAAGCTCGTCGTCGCGAACGCCCTGCTCGCCGCCGAGGTCGCTGTAGCGTTCGCCGCGCTGTGAGCCTCTATTCGCGAGTCCGGGAACTCCCCCTACAGATCGACGGCTACACGCTCGAGGGTCTCGAGCTCCAGGCGAGGAGCGACTTCGTGCGCAAGACGACGATCGTCCAGCTCGAAGGGCGAGGCGAGGAGGGAATCGGCGAAGACGTCACCTACCACGGCGAGGAGCACGACCGCCTGCAGGCGCGAGAGTCGGCGCTTCCGCTGACCGGCCTGTGGACCCTGCACTCCTTCTCCGAGCACCTCGCAACGCTCGAACTCTTCGAGGCCGAGCCTGCGATGCACGCCTATCTCGACTATCGCCGCTGGGCGTTCGAGAGCGCTGCGCTCGACCTCGCGCTCCGGCAGGCGGGGCTCTCACTCGGAGCCGCGGTCGGCCGAGACCCTCGACCCGTCACGTTCGTGGTCTCCATGGGTCTCGGCTCGCCCCCGTCGACGGAGCGAGTCCACGCGTGGCTCGACCTCTATTCCTGGCTGCGCTTCAAGCTCGACGCGAACCCCGAATGGTCAGCGGAGCTCGTGGCGGAGCTCGCGGCGACAGGAGCCGTCGACTCGATCGACCTCAAGGGGCAGTACCGCGGAACCGTCGTCGACACTCCGGCGGACCCCGTGATGTACCGCCGGGTCGCGGAGGGCTTCCCCGACGCCTGGCTCGAGGACCCGGCGCTGACCGAAGAGACCGAGCCGATCCTGGCGCCGCACCGCGACCGTGTCACCTGGGACGCGATCATTCATTCGGTCGAGGACATCGAAGCGCTGCCCTGGCCCCCGCGCACCGTGAACGTGAAGCCGTCTCGTTTCGGGTCCGTGGAGCGGCTCTTCGCCGCCTACGACCAGTGCGAGGAGCGCGGGATCGGCGCCTACGGTGGCGGTCAGTGGGAGCTCGGCCCGGGGCGCGGGCAGATTCAACTCCTCGCGGCGCTGTTCCATCCGGACACGCCCAATGACGTCGCGCCGCGCGAGTTCAATCTGCAGCCGCAGCCGGGCCTGCCCGAGAGCCCGCTAGGGGTGAAGCCGCGCGAGACGGGTTTCCTGGCGCTATGAGAGCTCCCAACGCAATGAACGGCGATGTCGGGCGATCATCACGTTGGAAGCTCTGGGCCCAGCGCTACTCCAGGCTCGCGAGGAGGTCGTCGACGGAGATGAGCGGGAGCGACTCGAGCTTCGCGCTTCCGCGTGCTCCCAGCGCGAGCGAGATCTTGGCGACCGTCAGGTCGTCGGGGGCCTCGACGACGTTGACGAAGTCGTACCCGCCGAGGGACGCCCACTGGTGCAGCACCTTCCCGCCCATCTCTTCGACGTCTCGGTTGACCTCGCGGAGGCGGCCGGGATTGGCGTGGAGGGTCTGCACGCCCTTCTCGGTCAGCGTCGACAGCATGAGGTACGTCGGCATCTCGCTCCTCTCCTCACTTTGGCGTTTCGCGCGAGCGTAACCGAGCCTCCTGGTCGACGTACAGGAGAGCGCTGCCGAGGAACAACAAGGGCGAGACGACGAGCGAGGCGAGAACCGCAGCGGCTCGCTGAGTGTTCTCCGCGTACTCGCGGAGGACGAAGTACAGCACCGCCTGGGTGATGAAGACCACCAGAGCGAGCGTCGCCAGACCGCCGAGGACGTGGACGAAATCCGCTCGCGCGAGGCGCAGGCCGCGCACGACGGCCTGCCGTACGCCGAGGCCCTCGACGAGCGAAGCCGGGACCGCAAGACCGAACAGGGCGAGCCAGACGAGCCCCGGCAGCACGAAGACGGTCGCAAGGAACGGAAACGGCAGGAAGACGAGCACGCCCGTCACGTAGGCAACGAGTGCGCTGCGCGTCCGCAGAGATGCCCCGGTCGCGAGCGCCGAGCCGGCGACGAAGCTGAGGGGCACGAGCAGCGCCGAGGCGAGGACGACGAGAAATCGCGACCGTGCGGAGTCGCCTGCCCAAACGAGCGCGTTCACCACGACGACGGGAAGGCCGAGTGCCAACCCCTTCCAGAAGTTCCCTCCGTACAGCCGTATCGCTTCCCCGACGAGCTGGCCCACCGTCCGCCGTTCGGGCGGAAGCGGCGGTGGCAGCTCGCGTCCCTTCGCTCTCACCCCCCGCGCCATGCGGAAACGCTATTCGAGCGACGGCGCGAGCGACCACGAAGCGGAGCTACCCGGCGTCGGGGATCTCAGCGATGTCGTGGAAGACGGTCTTGCCGAGCCTTGTCGCAACCTCGACCATCCGGTCCGCGCCCTGCGACGGCCCGCCGATGCGTAGACAGGCGTCACATCTCGCCAGGACCCGTTCTGCGATCGGATGGAAGATCTCGTCGAAGGCGTCGTCGCCGATGCCCTTCGAGCCGGCGGCTTCGATCAGCGGTAGCGCGAACCATTCTCCCAGGACGGGAAGGTGACCGAGCCGGAAGAGCTCGAGCGCAGCTCGTGTCATTGCTGCGACGTTGGCCTCGATCAGGACGGGGTCGTCATTCGTCCCGGACCGGTACGGGCCGGCGACGAGGATCATCAACGGGTGACTCATGCCGTCAATCGAGAGCCTCGAGCGCAGCGAGAGCCCGTGGCACCGTCTCGGCGAGCACCTCCACGCCGCGTCGCATCATCCAGAGCGCGCGGTTGCCCTCGCCGATGTCGTTCGAGACCACGCGCACCTCGACGGCGGGCACACCCGCGACCTCACACGCGCGGAGCACGGCGAAGCCTTCCATTCCCTCCACCCGGAAGTCGTGCGACGGGGTCCTCGTCGGCCCCGAGACCGCGGCACTGGTCGCGATCGGCAGCGAGATGGACTCGGGGAACGCTGCTTGCACCGCAGCGAGGAGGGTCGGATCAGGGACTGTCCGGTCGACGACCGGGTGCTCGGTGTCGAGGTCGCAGTAGACCGCTTCAGTGCCGAGAACGATAGCCCCGGGAGTGAGCCGTCTTCCTCCCGCAACGCCCACGTGAAGCACCGCTCTCGGTGGCTTGCCCGCCAGCTGGCTGGCCGTCGTGACCGCCGCTTCCACCGGGCCGACACCGCACACGAGCCCGGTGTGGCCGCAGAGCTCGAGCTCCGTTGCGGCAATGAGCAGAACCTTCGGTATCGAGCTCGTCTTGGCCACGGCCTCGTCTCAAGTGCACATTCGCACGCGGGGGTCGGTTTTCATAGGTCGTCCGATTTCAGCCGGAAGACCGGATGGCGGGGAGCCTCTGCGAGCCACTCCTCCCGAGACGAGCCGTGCCCGACGTCGAAGAACGGCCTCGTGACGCGCCCGAGCTCGTAGTAGCGGCGGAGGACTGCGACAGCCTCCTCGGGAGGGAGCTCGTCGACCGCCAGGCGCTCGCGGCGCCGTCCGCGGCGGAGCTCCACCCACCCGGCGGCGCGGGCATTCTTGACCCAGTTCCGTTCGCCGTACGGAGCGACCAGCCAGCGTTCGCCGCCGTCCTTCACGATCGACACCGGCGTCGACCAGAGCGTGCCGGTCTTCCGTCCCGGCACGGTGAGGAGGTGTGTCCTCGCGCCGGTCAGCCCGAGTCGCGCGAGCGGACGAACGAGTGCATTGATGGCGCGGCGCCCAGAGCTCAGTCGGTACGGCTTCGGTGCCCCGGCCATGTCGCGGTAGTAAAGCGAGGTCCAACGCCGCGGCCGCCCTCTCGGGCGGCCGCGGCGCCCCCTGGCGATGACCCCAGCTAATGAGCGAACGGGTGGACGTGCACGACTCGCGCGATCAGCCCGAGCCCCAGGGCGAGCAGGATCCCGATCCCGAGCCCGACGCCGACCTGAGGCCACTCGATCCCGCCGCCGGAGCTGGTCGCCGACGACCTGAGCACGGTCGACTGATTCCCTTGGTTCGCCACGGCCCGCTCGAACGCGTCAGGGACGGTCACGGTCGACTGATTCCCTTGGTTCGCCACGGCCCGCTCGAACGCGTCAGGGACGGTCAGTGAGCCGGCTTCCGAGCGCTTCCCCGCAGCGATCGCGCCCCTGGCCGCCACGACCCCAGGCGACATGACCGGCGCCGACTGCCGTGCGAGCTGCGCCGCGATCGCCGGGTGCAAGCCTTCGGAACCGCCACTCCCGTCGGAACGGGGTATGACGCCGAAGGCAGGTGCGGCGAACACCAGTGCCGTGACTGCGACTGCGGACGTGAGTGAGAGCTTGCGGGTCATCGCCTTCTCCTTCTGCTCCTGGTGGCCCTGGTAGCCACCTGATCCGAGGCTAGGGAGCGAAAGGCTCGGCCGAAACGGGCGAATCCCCCGTGTTTGACGCCCCTACCTCCTGTGTTTGACGAGAGGCAAGCGCGGGGGCGACTTCCGTCCGGTGCTTGATGCCGAGCTTCCCGAAGACATGCGAGAGATGCCCTTCGATCGTCCGCTCGGAGAGAAAGAGAGCCGCGGCGACCTCCTTGTTCGTCTTCCCTTCGGCGACGAGCGCTGCCACGCGCTCCTCGGCGGGCGTGAGCGCACCAGGCGTGGCGGCGCGTCCGCTGATCCGGCGCAGCTCCCCGCGGGCCCGCTCGGCCCACAGAGCCGCCCCGATCCGCTCGAAGATGCCGAGAGCCTCATCGAGCGTCTCCCGAGCCTCACGCCGGCGCTTCGCGCGTCGCTGCGCCACGCCGAGGGCGAGAAGCGTGCGAGCGCGGTCGAGCGGCAGCTCCGCGCGACCATGCCACTCGAGCGCCTCCTCATGGGCTGCGAGCGCATCCTCGAGCTTTCCCTCGCATGCGGCGAGCAGGCCGCGGCACCGAGCGCATGCGGCCAACGCAGACGCTCGCTCGAGCCGTTGCGCCTCGCCCTCGTACCAGGCGAGCAACTCCGCGGCTTCGTCCCGCTGACCGAGCTCGATCAGCGCCTCGATGTCGTCGACCACGAACCGCATGGCGGCCGGCTCGCCGAAACACTGCAGCCGTGCAAACTCGGTGATCGGCCCGAGAGCCGCATGCGCAGCATCCGGGTCGGCCAGCACGAGCGCCAAGTGACCGAGAGCCGAGCCCGCGACCAGCTCAGCGGGGCGACCGGCAGTCTCCGGGACGAGCTCCAGCGCTCGAGCTGCGGCGGATCTCGCCGCCTCCGGTCGCCCTCGCTGCGCCTCGACGAGGCCCTCGATCGCGAGGTTGTAGGCGAGGGGCATCGGCTGGTCGGACTGTCTCGCGAGCTCCTGGCCTTCGAGAGCACTCCGATGGGCAGCGTCGAACTCGCCGAGGGTGCACTGGATCAGCGCCGTCAACAGCAGCACGTACGGCGCGGAGCTCTCGTCACCCAGGTCGCCGGCTCGCTGCAGGGCTTTCAGATTCGCCTCCAGCGCGCGCTCGGGAGAGTCCGTCCACCACCAGTGGACGGACGGCCATCCAGAGGGGTTGTGCGAGCACCCGCCGGTCGTTCGCGGCGTCCTGCAGAGCGAGCGCCCGAACGAGCGTCTCGCCAGCCGTCTTCCTCCCCAGCAGCGTCTCGGGCAGCAGCTTCGAGCCCAGCGCCTCGGCGGCGAGAGCTTCGTCGCCTAGTTCCAGAGCCAGTTGCGCTGCCAGGTCGGCATGCTCGACGGCTTCGACGAGCCGCTCGCGCATGCGGAAGAGGCAAGCCGCGACGCCCTCGTGCGCCATTGCCAGGGTCTCGCGGTCGTCGCCCGCTTCTGCAATGGCCTGGAGGAAGAAATCCGTCGCTTCATCCTGAGCCTGGTATGAACGAACGCGGGCGAGCCGCATGAGAGCTCGTGCCCGCCTTCCCCCCGGTGGGAGAGTCTCGATCACTCCGCGTAGTTGGGCCTGGGCCCGTCGCGAGTCTCCCGACTCGTAGTGCAGGAAGGCTGCGTCCACAGCTCGTCGGGAGGTAGCGTCGAGCTGGTCGGCAGGGGTCAGCTCCCCGGCGCGGTCGAGCAGAAGCGCCGCGGGCCGGGGAGCACCTCTGGCCCGGGCATGTCGAGCCGCATCGTCGAGCGTGGCGGCGACCCCTTCGTCGGGCTGATCGACCGACGCCGCCAGCTGCCATGCACGTGCTTCCGGGTCGTCCAATAGCTCGGCAAGCCGCGTGTGGACCTCGCGCCGGCGGACGGGGTCGGCAATCTCGTATGCGCCCGCCGCGAGCAGTGGGTGCGTGAAGTGGATGCGCTCACCGGAAAGCTCGACGACTCGAGCGTCGACTGCAGGGAGAAGTCCCACCCTGCGCCCAACTCCCGACGCCGACTCGGTGAGGGAAATGCTTGGGTGCGCGTGCGCTGCAGCAGCGAGGAGGAAGTCGCGGCTTTCCGGAGGCAGCGCGAGTAGACGCCCGTGTACCAGATCGTGGAGGGACTCAGGGACGGGGAGCGGCTGACCAGCTTCGACCGAGATCCCGGAGCGACGCAGCATCCGAACGATCTCGAGCGCGTAGAACGGGTTTCCCCCGGCAGCTGCGTGAACCTCGGCGAGGAGTGGGCGCGGCAGCACGACCCCGAGGTGAGCCTGCACGACGTGATGGAGAGGACCGAGATCGAGCGAACCGACCTCGACCTCCACGAAGCGCTCGGCGGCAAACGATCGCTTGAGCTCCGAGAGTACTGTGCTTTCGAGCGTGGTGCGGCGAGCGAGCAGAACACCGACGCGCTCTCGATCCAGCCGCCGTGCTGCGTACGCGAGCGCTCCCGACGATGCGGGGTCCAGCCACTGCACGTCGTCCACGGCAACGACGATCGAGCGGTCCGCAGCGAGCATGCGCAACCCATTCAGCAACGCCACGCCTACGGCGTGCGGGTCGGGCGCGGGTCCCTCGGTCTCCTCGAGCACCAGCGCACGAGCGAGCGCCTGCCTCTGCGGAGCTGACAACGGCCCGAGCGCCTCGTCGAGCACCGGGTCGAGCAGGTCACCGATCCCGGAGAACGAGAGCGTGACCTCGCTCTCGGCCGGCCGCGCCTGCAGCACCTGGAGGCCCTTCTCCTCGGCCGCAGCGATTCCGGCTGCCCAGAGCGTGGTCTTCCCCATCCCCGCCTCGCCCTGGAGCACGAGAGTCGCCGCTCCGTCGGAGACACTTTCGACGAAGTCATGAAGGGACGCGAGCTCCACGTCCCGGCCGATGACGGTCCGAGACATGCGAATGTCCGCCAATCGTAGGCAGCCGCGGAACGCAGGACTAGAGTGCGCGCCGTGGGTTACAGGATCCTCCATGCCTCCGAGCTCGAGTGGGTTCCGCGCGGCGACGACGATCCGCGCACGATCGCCGGGCTCTCCGAGGCGCTCACCCAGTCGCGGGCCAACATCTGGCGCTACCCGCCCGGAGCGCGCGGCAAGCGGCACAAAGATCCGGTCCAGGAGGAGGTCTTCGTCGTGCTCGAGGGGACGTTGACGATCGATCTCGGCGAACCGCCGGAGCGTCACGAGGTGGCACGAGGAAGTGTTGTCGTCGTGCAGCCCCAGACGATCTTGCAGCTCCGGAACGCGGGCTCGGAGGAGCTTGTCCTCTTCATCTACGGGGCACCGCCCGAGCGAGCGCGGGCCGAGTTCTTCCCCGACGTTCCCTAGGCCGCGGTCGGCGCCTCGACCTCGGCGCGCTCGAACACCAGCTCCCCGTCCGCCGCGTCGACGCGCAGCGTGTCGCCCTCGGAGAAACGGCCCTCGAGCAGCTCGAGCGCGAGCGGGTTCTCGAGCAGCCGCTGGATCGCTCGCTTGAGCGGGCGGGCGCCGTAGGCCGGGTCCCAGCCCTCCTCGGCGAGCAGCCCCTTCGCCTCGTCCGTGACCTCGAGCTCGATCCTGCGTTCGGCGAGTCGCTTGCGGAGCCTGTGGAGCTGGAGCTCGACGATCTCGGTCAGCTGCTCCCGCGTGAGCGACTCGAACCTCACGATCTCGTCGATCCGGTTCAGGAACTCCGGACGGAAGCGCTCGCGCAGCTCGTTCTCCGAGCGGATGTTCGAGGTCATGATCACGACCGTGTTCCGGAAGTCGACCGTGCGTCCCTGACCGTCGGTCAAGCGTCCGTCGTCGAGCAGCTGGAGGAGAACGTTGAAGACCTCGGGGTGCGCCTTCTCGATCTCGTCGAGCAGGAGAACGGCATATGGCCGCCGGCGGACGGCCTCCGTCAGCTGCCCGCCCTCCTCGTAGCCGACGTACCCGGGCGGGGCACCCACGAGCCGGGCGACGGTGTGCCGCTCCTGGTACTCCGACATGTCCAACCGGACGAGCGCACGCTCGTCGTCGAACATGAACTCGGCGAGGGCCCGCGCGAGCTCGGTCTTGCCTACCCCGGTCGGGCCGAGGAAGACGAAGGAGCCGATCGGGCGATTCGGGTCCTGGAGGCCGGACCGCGCGCGGCGAAGCGCGTTCGAGACCGCCTCGACGGCCACATCCTGGCCGACGACGCGTTGGTGCAGGCGCTCCTCCATGTGGATGAGCTTCTCGACCTCACCTTCGAGCAGCCTGGAAACCGGCACCCCCGTCCACGACGAGACCACCGCGGCAATGTCGTCCTCGTCGACCTCTTCCTTCACCATCGGCGCTTCCGTGGGCTGCTCGCGCTCGGCAAGCTCTTTCTCGAGCTCGGGTAGGAGCCCGTAGCGGATCTCCGCGACGCGAGCGAGGTTGCCGAGTCGCTCCTCGCGCTCGGCCTCCATCCGGAGCTCGTCGATCTGCCGCTTGATCTCGGCGACGCGCTGCAGCGACTCTTTCTCGCGCGACCAGCGTGCCGCGAGCTCGTCGCGCACGGACTTCGCCTCCGCAAGCTCCCGCTCCACGGGAGCACGCACCTGCTCGGGCTCGTTGGTCATCGCCGCCAGCTCGATCTCGAGCTGCCGGACGCGGCGCTCGGCCTCGTCCAGCTCGACGGGCGAGGAATCGATTTGCATCCGCAGCCGCGAGGCGGCCTCGTCCACCAGGTCGATCGCCTTGTCCGGCAGGAACCGGTCCGAGACGTATCGGTCCGAGAGCACCGCGGCGGCAACGAGTGCCGAGTCGCGGATCTCGACGCCGTGGTGCGCTTCGTAGCGCTCCTTGAGGCCACGCAGGATGGCGATCGTGTCCGCCACCGAGGGCTCTCCGACGAAGACGGGCTGGAACCGCCTCTCGAGTGCGGCGTCCTTCTCGATGTGCTTCCGGTACTCGTCGAGCGTCGTCGCACCGACCAAGCGGAGCTCGCCGCGAGCGAGCATCGGCTTCAGCATGTTGGCCGCATCGACGGCGCCCTCGGCCGCGCCTGCACCCACGATCGTGTGCAGCTCGTCGATGAAGAGGACGATGCCCCCGGCTGCGTTCTGGATCTCGGCGAGCACCGCCTTCAGCCGCTCCTCGAACTCGCCACGGTACTTCGCGCCGGCGAGCAGTCCGCCGACATCGAGCGCCCACACGCGCTTGCCCTTCAGACCCTCGGGTACGTCGCCCGCGACGATGCGCTGGGCGAGCCCCTCCACGATCGCCGTCTTGCCCACACCCGGCTCGCCGATGAGCACGGGGTTGTTCTTCGTGCGGCGAGAGAGCACCTGGATCACCCGCCGGATCTCCTCGTCGCGGCCGATGACCGGATCGAGCTTGCCCGCTTCAGCGAGTGTGGTCAGGTCGCGCCCGTACTTCTCGAGCGCCTGATACGTCCCCTCGGGATCCTGGGAGGTGACCTGCTGGCCTCCGCGCACCTGCTGGAGCGCATCGAGCAGCGCGTCGCGTGGGACGACGTCGAGCGCAAGCAGCAGATGCTCGACGGAGACGAACTCGTCGCCCAGCGCTCGCATCTCCTCGAACGCGCGGTCGAGTACCCGCGAGAACGCGGCCGAAGCCCGCGGCTGCGCGCCGCCCGAGACGCTCGGCTGGTTGCGGATGCGCGCCTCGGCCTCGGCGCGGAGCTCGGCGGCGCCGTAGCCGGATCGGTCCACGAGCGTCCGGGGCAGCTCCTGGTCGAGAAGCGCGATCGCGAGGTGGTCGGGAGTGACCTCGGGGTTTCCCGTCCGGCGCGCGAGCTCCTGGCCGCCCGCGACGGCTTCCTGGCTCTTGAGTGTCAATTTCTGAAAGTCCATGTGGTCTCCTAGGATCTCGTGGCATGGAGCCGGGGCGTGCACTGCTCTTGATCGCCGACATCGGCGGCTATACGGAGTACATGCGCTTTCACAGGACCAGCCTCGCCCACGCTGAGGCGACCACCGCTCGGCTGCTCGAGAAGGTGATCGACGCGGCCCGTGGGTTCGATCTGATCGAGATCGAGGGCGACGCCGCCTTCCTCTCGCGCGATGCTCACACCCTGGACGGCGGCGCCACCATCGCCGCGACCACGCAGGCTGCAGTGGCTATGCACCGCGCGTTCCATGCCGAACGGCGCCTGGTCGCGACCAACTTGTGCCCCTGCGACGGGTGCGCTCAGGCAGGTCAGCTGAAGCTGAAGTTCGTTGCGCACGTCGGCGAGGTCGCGACCCAGACCATCAAGAAACGGCGAAAACTCGTCGGGATCGACGTCATCTTCGTGCACCGGCTCCTGAAGAACCCGGTGCAGGTTCCCGAGTACGTTCTTCTGTCCGAGGAGCTCTACCGGGCCGGCGATGCTGTCCTGCCCGACCCGGTGCACGAGATCTCGCAGGAGCTCGAAGGGATCGGGCCCGTTCGCGCCTACTTCGTGGAGGTCGAGGACCTTGCCGGCCCACTTCCTCCGGCGCCGGAGCCTTCCTGGCTGGGACGCCTCGGGAGGACCGTGGGAATCCTCGGCCGCGGCCTGCCCTACATGCTCGGCCTGCGACGCCGACGTCAGTCCACTCCCGCTCACTGATCCCTCCGCTGCACCTGGTAGGGGCGATACAGCACGAGCTCCCGCTTGTACGACTTGTGAATCGACACGATCTCCGCGCGCAGCTCCCGCTCCAGGCGTTCCATTCGTGACCGCAGCGCGGAGATCTCGTCCTGCAGTCGGAGGACCTGCTCGACGCCGGCGAGGTTGAGCCCGAAGTCGGTGGTCAAACGCTGGATGAGCCGCAGCCGCTCGAGGTCGACCTCGGAATACAGGCGGGTGCCACCGGGTGTCCGCGCAGGACGCACGAGGCCCTTCGCCTCGTACAGACGCAGCGTCTGCGGATGCATGCCGACGAGATCGGCGGCGACGGAGATCATGTAGCGAGGCCGCTCGGGCATCCCTATCCGACTTCCGCGAAGCGGTCGCGCGGGCTCTCGCGAGAGACCTTCTGGTACCCCTCGAGGGCTTCCTTCTCGGCCTTCGTCAGCTTCTTCGGGACCGTGACCTTGACACGCGCGAGCAGGTCTCCGCGCCCGTTGCCCTTGACGTTCGGCGCGCCGCGGCCCTTGACCCGGAGGAGCTTTCCGCTCTCGGTCCCGCTCGGGATCTTGAGCGAGACGGGGCCGTCGGGCGTCGGAATCTGCACGCTCGCACCGAGCGCAGCTTCCGCGTAGGTGACGGGAACGTCGAGCACGAGGTCGGATCCACGCCGCTCGAAGAGCGGGGAGGGCTCCACATCGACCACGACGTAGAGATCTCCGGGCGGGCCTCCGTTTCGTCCAGCCTCTCCCTTCCCCTTGAGCCTGATCCTCGTCCCGGTCCGCGCACCCGCGGGGATCTTCACCGCGTAGCGCTTCGTCTGGCGCTCACGGCCGGAACCGCGGCAACGCTTGCACGGAGACTCGACGATCGTTCCGCTCCCACGGCACCGGGGGCACGGCTGCGAAAACGCGAAGAGGCCCTGGGCGTCGGAGACGACCCCCCGCCCCTGGCATTGCGGGCACACGACCGGCGAGGTCCCTGGCTCGGCACCGGTGCCGTGGCAGACCGAGCAGACGGTCTCTGCTTCGACCGGAACGCGAACCTGTACGCCGCGGAGCGAGTCTTCGAACGAGATGCGAACGTGAGCCTCGAGGTCGTCTCCACGAACAGGCTGCCGCACTCCGGCGCGACGCGCACCGCCTCCGAACATGCCGCCGAGGAGATCCCCGATGTCACCGAGGTTGAACTCCTCGAAGCGGATCCCGCCCGCGTCCTGGCCTGCCCCGGGGAAGCCTCTCGATCCGGTCGCGCCGAACTGGTCGTAGGCCTGCCGCTTCTCCGGGTCCCGTAGGAGGTCGTAGGCCGATTGCACCTCCTTGAACTGCTCTTCCGCCGATGCATCACCTGGATTGCGATCCGGGTGGTACTGGCGCGCCAGCTTGCGGTACGCCTTCTTGATCTCGTCGTCCGAGGCCCCTTTCGGGACACCCAGCACCTCGTACGGGCTCTTCACCGCTTCGCCCTCATTCGGCCACGATCACACGCGCGGGGCGAACGACCTTGCCTCCGATTCGGTACCCGCGCTGCACGACGTCGAGGACCGAGCCCGTCTCGGCCCCCTCCTTCGGCTGCGTGAGCATCGCCTCGTGCACGTGCGGGTCGAACGCGCCATCGGTCGCGATCTCGACCAGACCTTCCTTCTCGAGCGCCTTACGGAGCGAGCGCTCGACCAGCCGGACCCCGTCGACCAGCGCGGCCTCCTCGTGGCGCTCGGCCGCCTCCAGCGTGCGCTCGAGGTCGTCGAGGACGGGCAAGAGCTCGCGGACGAGCCGCTCGTGCGCGTACGCGACCAGGCGCTCCTGGTCGCGCGCCGCGCGCTTGCGGAAGTTCTCGTAGTCGGCCTTGACTCGCTGGAGCAGATCGAGGTACTCGTCCCGCTCGGCTATCAGCTTCGCGAGCTCCGCCTCTGGGGTCAGACCCGTGGGGTCTGACCCCGGCTCGGCGACGGAGCCCTCGTCCAGAGGACGTTGTGGCTCAGAGCCACGAGGTCCAGGTCCTTGACCCTCCTGCCTCGGCTCGGTCTCGGCCGGCGAGGGCTTCCGCGTCATGACTTCTTCGCCTCTTCCTCGTCGATGACCTCGTAGTCGGCGTCCTCGACGACCTCGTCCTCGACGGGCCCGCCGTTCCCCGACGGCTGCGACGCGGCCTGTGCTGCGGAGGCCTGTGCGTACAGCGCGTCCGCCAGCGAACGTGACGCCTCCTGGAGCGCGTCGCTCTTCGCGCGGATGTCGGCGACATCGGAGCCCTCGACCGTCTGCCGGAGCTCCATGATCCGGCCCTCGATCGTCGAAGCATCCGCCTCCGGGAGCTTGTCGCGATGCTCCGCGAGCGTGCGCTCCGTCTGGTAGGCGAGCGCCTCGGCCGCGTTTCGTGCATCCGCGAGCTCTTTCAGCTGATGCGCCTCACCGGCGTGCGACTCCGCGTCCTTGATCATGCGATCGACCTCGTCCTCGCTCAGCCCCGAGCCGCCCTCAATACGGATCTGCTGCTCGTTGCCCGTGCCGAGGTCCTTCGCGGACACGTTGATGATCCCGTTCGCGTCGATGTCGAACGAGACTTCGACCTGCGGCATGCCGCGCGGTGCCGGCGGGATCCCGACGAGCTGGAACTTGCCGAGGGTCTTGTTGAAGTTGATCATCTCCGACTCGCCCTGGCCGACGTGGATCTCGACCGAGGGCTGGTTGTCCTCGGCTGTCGTGAAGACCTCCGACTTGCGAGTCGGAATGGTCGTGTTCCGGTCGATCAGCCTCGTGAAGACGCCGCCCTTCGTCTCGATCCCGAGCGACAGCGGGGTCACGTCGAGCAGGAGGACGTCCTTCACCTCGCCCTTGAGCACGCCTGCCTGGATCGCCGCACCGATGGCGACGACCTCGTCCGGGTTGACGCCCTTGTGCGGCTCCTTGCCGATGAGCTCCTTGACCTTCCCCTGCACGGCCGGCATGCGGGTCATCCCGCCGACGAGAACGACGTGCTCGATGTCGTTCGCCGTCAAGCCCGCGTCGGCGAGGGCCTGCTTCGTCGGCTCGACCGTGCGCTCGACGAGCGCATGGGTGAGCTCGGTCAGCTTGGCGCGCGTCAGCTGGAGATCGAGGTGCTTCGGCCCCTCCGGCGTCGCGGTGACGAAGGGAAGGTTGATCTGAGTCGTCATCGTGGACGACAGCTCGACCTTTGCCTTCTCCGCGGCCTCGTACAGACGCTGGAGCGCCATCGGGTCCTGCCCGAGGTCGATCCCCTGGTCGCGCTTGAACTCCGCGATCATCCAGTCGACGACGGCCTTGTCGAAGTTGTCGCCGCCGAGGTGGTTGTCGCCGTTCGTCGCCTTCACGTGGTACACGCCGTCGCCGAGCTCGAGCACGGAGACGTCGAACGTCCCACCTCCCAGGTCGAAGACGAGAATCGTGTGCTCCGTGCCCTCCTTGTCGAGCCCGTACGCGAGCGCCGCTGCGGTCGGCTCGTTGATGATCCGGAGGACGTTCAGGCCGGCGATCTTGCCGGCGTCCTTCGTCGCCTCGCGCTGCGCGTTGTTGAAGTACGCGGGCACGGTGACGACGGCGTCATTGACCGGCTCGCCGAGGTACGCCTCGGCGTCCGCCTTCAGCTTCTGGAGGATCATCGCGGCGATCTCCGGTGGGGCGTACTCCTTGCCCTCCGCCTTCACCCGGACGTCCTCATTCGGGCCCTTGACGACCTCGTAGGGGACGATCTTCATCTCCTCCGAGACCTCGTCGAACTTTCGGCCCATGAACCGCTTGATCGAGAAGATCGTGTTCTTCGGGTTCGTCACCTGCTGACGCTTCGCGGGCGCTCCGACGAGCCGTTGGCCGTCACGCCCGAAGGCGACGACGGACGGCGTCGTGCGTCCGCCCTCGGCGTTCGGGATGACGGTGGGCTCCGACCCCTCGAGCACGGCCATGCAGGAGTTGGTCGTGCCGAGGTCGATGCCGATGGTCTTTGCCATTGGTGGTTCGCTCCTTCCTACTTGAGTTGCTCAGACTAGGGAAAATCTGAGTCTCACCGTATCAGATTATTCCTGACTCGCTACCGGAAGACGCCGATCAACACACCGCCGGCCACGACGAGCAGAGCCCCCATGACGAGACGGGCGCCCACGTGCTCGGACCGACGGAGGAAGATCGCCGAGAGCGTGACGCCCCAGAGCGTCTCCGTGGCGATGATCGGAGAGACGACCGAGACGCGGCCGCGGTAGAACGCCTCGAAAAGCAGTACGTACGAGACTCCGTAGCAGAGCGCGGCGGGAAGCATCGCCAGTCCGGCGCGACGCGATGGACGTGCACCGCGCGCGAGAGCGAACCCTGCCGTGACCGCAACCCCGGACAGCATGGTCGCGAACGCGGCGAGACCTGGTTCGACGTCCGTCGCCTCCGTGCCGAGCCAGCGAATGAGGCTGTCGCGAGTTGCAAAGGCGAGCGTCGCGCCCAGTGCAAACACGAGCCCCACGCGCTTGACGTGCTCGGGCCTGGCGTGCTCGCTGGCGAGCAGGACTCCGCCGGTGACGATCAGCGCCGCGCCGGCGGCGAGTCCCGCCAGGAGCGGCTCGTCGAGAAAGACGAGCGCGATCGCCACGGAAAACAGCGGTGCGGTGCCCACCATGACCGAGGCACGGGATGCCCCCGCGTCGCGCAGGGCGAACGTGAACAGGATCTGGGAGATCCCGGGTGCGAGCAATCCGGCCAGCAGGAAGGGCCACGCCTGGTCGAGCTGCAGATCACCGCGCGCGGCGGCATACAGAGCGGTAACGCCGAGTGCCGGAAGATTCGTGAGCAGCGTTGCGGCTTCAGGTGCGACGCCGGCGCGAAGTGGGATTCGGACGAGCACGACCATCGCGCCGAAGAGGAACGCCGACACAGCAGCGAGTGCGATCGCCGTCACTCGGGAACGCTGGATCGTCGTGCGAGACGGAGAACGGAAGCGGCCGCCGGCTCGGCCAGCAGGATCCCGGCCATCATCACCGCACACCCGAGCCATCCGGGCCAGCCGAGCACCTCGTCCGCGAGCAGCACGCCGGCCAGCGCTGCGAACGGAGCTTCGAGGGTGAACACGAGGGCCGCCCTTGCCGCCGTCGTTCGCGCCTGCACCCAGGTTGCGACGAGGAACCCCAGCGCACCGGCGAAGAGGCCGGTGACGAGGAGCGCAGCCCACACCGTCCAGCCGCGGGGGATCTCGACCTGCCCGACCGCGACGGCGATCGCGACGAATCCGACGCATGCAGTCGCCATCTGCAGGAAGGTGAGCGCGCGAGGGTCGTAGCGCGGCGCGTATCGCTCGAGCGCCACGATCTGAAGTGCGGCCGCGAGCGCGCTCGCGAGCACGAGCGCATTTCCGGTCGTCGACCCCCCGGGCGCGCCGTTGAGCAGGAGGAGCCCGGCGACCGCGAGAACCACACCTGCCCACAGAGCCGGCGGGACACGCGTCCCGAAGAGAGCGAGCGCGATCAGGGGCGTGAAGACGACGTAGAGCCCGGTGATGAAGCCGGTGCTGGAGACGGTCGTGAGCTCGAGCCCGGCGGTCTGGAAGCCGTAGGCCGCTGCGAGGAGCAACCCGACGCCGATGCCGGCGACACGCCCTTCGCGAGGGAGCGCGCGCAGAGGCGTCCAGGCAAACGGCGCCAGCGCGATCGTGGAGATGGCGAACCGCACCGCCAGGAAGGCGAAGAGCGGATACAGGGCGAGCGCGTCCTGCACCTGCACGAACGTGACTCCCCAGATCACGGTCACACCGACGAGGGCGAGGAGCGCCGTGTTCGGGCGCGATCTCAAGGAGCTGTTCGTCCGTGCATCGTGCGCACCGCCCGAGGGCCGGAGGCCGATTCACTCGGCCGCAGGCCCTGCTGCGCTATGCGTGCAGAGCGAAGAAGGAAGGGGTTCGCGGGGAAACCATGGGTTTCCCCGCGAAGGGCGAGGGCGAGCAATGGAGCCCGAGCGCGCACCGGGGCAGGCTAAAGAGAAGGGCGCCCTCGCGGGCGCCCTTCGGCACGTCGGCGAACGGACAGGCCTAGCGCGGAGCCTTCTCCTCGGCTTCCGTTCGTTCGGCTCCCTCGTTCACGGCCTCGCCGGCCTTGTCCTTGAGGTCTTCCCAGACCTCGTCTGTCTTGTCCTTGGTCTTTCCCCAGGCCTCTTGAACGCGGCCTTCGGCTTCGCGGCTCTCGTCGCCGGTCAGCTTGCCCTGGGCTTCCTTCGCCTTGCCTTCGATCGAATCGGTATCCATGCCGCCTCCTTTGGCTGCGCGTATGCAGACTGCGTATTCCCGCTTCCCGGAGAGACAAACCGCCGATTCTCTACGCTGTTCCTGTGAGCGTCTCCGACACACTCGGCCGCCCGCTCCGCGACCTCCGGATCTCGGTCACGGACCGCTGCAACTTCCGCTGCGTCTACTGCATGCCGAAGGAGGTCTTCGGCCGCGACTACCAGTTCCTTCCGAGGAAGGAGCTCCTGACGTTCGAGGAGATCGAGCGCGTCTCGCGCGTTCTCGTCGACCTCGGCGTCCACAAGCTGCGGATCACGGGTGGTGAGCCGCTACTGCGGCGCGACCTCGAGAGGCTCGTCGGCCGCCTTGTCATGCTCGGCGACCTCGACGTGACGTTGACGACGAACGGGGCACTCCTCGCCCAGAAAGCCCGTGCCCTTGCCGACGCGGGACTGACGCGCGTCACCGTGAGCCTCGACTCGCTCGACGACGAGGTGTTCCGGGCGATGAACGACGTCGCCTTCCCGGTCGCCCGGGTGCTCGCCGGGATTGACGCGGCCGCGGACGCGGGCCTGCCGGTGAAGGTGAACGTCGTCGTCAAGCGAGGTCTCAACGACGGTTCGGTCCTGGAGATGGCCCGCCGTTTCCGTGGGACCGGCCACATCGTGCGCTTCATCGAGTACATGGACGTGGGTGCGACGAACGGCTGGCGGATGGACGACGTCGTCCCCGCCGCGGAGATCGTCGCCGCAATCGGCGCCGAGTTCCCGCTCGAGCCCGTGGAGTCGGCCTACCGCGGCGAGGTGGCGGAGCGCTACCGCTACCGGGACGGAGCCGGGGAGATCGGCGTCATCGCGTCGGTCACACAGCCCTTCTGCGGAGACTGCACGCGCGCACGGCTCTCGGCGGACGGAAAGCTCTACACCTGCCTCTTCGCCGTGCGTGGCCACGACCTGCGTGACGCGCTCCGCTCCGGTGCCGGAGACGACGAGATCGAAGCCGCAATTCGTGCGATCTGGACCCGCCGGGCCGACCGCTACTCGGAGCTCCGCACCGAGAAGACGAGCGGGCTGCACAAGGTCGAGATGTCGTACATCGGCGGCTGAGACCCAGCCTCTCCAGGGAGCTACTCGAGAGGCGTCAGCTCGAAGCGGAGCACGTCTGGACGGTGATAGTGGCCGGCGGGGTCGAAGCGCTGCCGTTCCTCATGGAGCCGCGCGGGATCGAGCTCCGCGTAGAGGATTCCCTCCTCGCCGTACAGCGGCCCGGCCAGGTACGAGCCGTCGGGAGCGAGGATCGCGCTCCCGCCGCGCCCGATCACGTCGTGACTCTCGAGCAGCTCGCGCAGCGGGAAGTCGTCCGGGTAGGCGGACGTGCGCTGGAAGTGGGCAGGCGCGACGACGAACGCGCGAGATTCCCGCGCGATGTGCACCAACGTCGCTTGCCACGCATCGCCGTCGTCGGCCGTCGGCGCAAGGTAGATCTCGATCCCCGACTCGTAGAGTGAGAAGCGGGCGAGCGGCATGTAGTTCTCCCAGCAGATGAGGCCGCCGACGCGGCCGAGGTCCGTCTCGATCGCTCGCAGGCCGCCTCCGTCGCCCTGCCCCCAGACCAGCCGCTCGTGATTCGTCGGAACGAGCTTCCGGTGCTTGAGCGCGAGCGCGCCGTCCGGCGCGTGATAGAGGAGCGCGTTGTAGACCGTGCCGTTTCTGGCCGGGTCGAGCTCGTTCACCCCGGTCACCAGCCAGACCGCGTGCTCGCGGGCGACCTCACCGAGGCGATCCGCGGCAGGGCCCGGAACCTCGACGGCAGACCGGACGAGCGCCGAGAACGCGGCCTTCGCGCCCGGGTCGCCCCACCCCGCCAACGCCTTCGCCCACGTCGAGGACGGGTAGACGGAGACGAACGTCTCGGGGAAGACGACGAGCTGGGCGCCCCGCTCCGCGGCCTCGGCGGTGAGGTTCGCGAGCTTGTC
This sequence comes from uncultured Actinomycetes bacterium, assembly GCA_963761485.1. Classification (GTDB taxonomy): domain Bacteria; phylum Actinomycetota; class Thermoleophilia; order Gaiellales; family Gaiellaceae; genus GMQP-bins7. Next base: position 110,489 of record CAVXGP010000007.1, read on the forward strand.
GAGGGTCGCCTCTCGATCGAGGACGACCGGCTCAGCCTGGACGCACGCGACCTTGACGGTGGATCTCATTCACGAATCGTCGCACGCTCTACCTCGACGTGCGTGCAACCCACCCCGTTAGAATCGACGGGGTCGTGTCGACCCTCGTCGCGCACACATCGCGGCGCCTCCCCCGCGGCTGGGCGCATCTGGCCCTCCAGTTCCTGATCTGGATGGGTTTCTACCTGGCCTACCAGGTGGTGCGCGGCGCTGCCGATCGAAGCGTCGCCGACGCCTTTCACAACGGTGAGTGGGTGCTGCGGACGGAGCGCGAGCTCGGGGCGCTCTTCGAGCCGGCCGTGCAACGGGTGGTCGACACCTCGTCGCTCCTCGTCACCCTCACCTCCTACACCTACTGGCTGTCGCAGTTCGCCGTCGTGGGAATCACGCTGCTCTGGGTCTACTTCCGCCACCAGGACCGGTTCGCCGGCTTCCGGAACTGGCTCATCGCCGCGAACCTCGTCGGCCTCGTCGGCTACATCCTCATGCCGACGGCGCCGCCGAGGATGTTCCCCGAGTGGGGATTCGTGGACACCTTGGCCCAGTACGCCTCGATCAACCACGACAGCGGTCTCATCTCGCTGGCCTCGAACCCGTACGCGGCAATGCCGAGCCTGCACGCGATGGACGCCTTCATCGTTAGCGTCGTGATGTTCGGGCTGGTCCGTTCGCGTCTCGCCAAGGCGCTCTGGCTCGCGTGGCCCGCCTGGGTCGCCTTTTCCGTCATCTCCACCGGGAACCACTACTGGCTCGACGTCGTCGCCGGGATCGTCCTCGCGGTCGCGACGGGATTCGCGCTTCGCCGGGCCAGCAGGCTGCGCCTCCGGCGCGCATGACCGAGCCGGACGGGCCCGCGAGAGAGTCGCCGCGGGTCAGCCAACTCGACAGGGTCAAGCAGGAGTACACCGACGCGACGCGCGAGATCCTCGCGCGGTCGATGCGTGGCGTTGCGAAGACGAAGCTGACGCCGGACATGCTCACGGTGGCAGGCGTCTCGCTCTGCCTCACCGGAGCGGTGCTCGTGGGCTTCGAAGAGCGGAACGAGAAGCTCTTCTTCTGGGTCGGCGGGTTGCTCTTCGTCGTTGGCTCGATTGCCGACATCCTGGACGGGGCGCTCGCACGCGCAGCGAGCAAGGGAACCGTCTTCGGCGCGTTCCTCGACTCGACCTTCGACCGCCTCGGGGAGGCGGCGATGCTGGCCGCGATCGGCCTCGTGTTCATGCGGGACGGGAACGAGGTCGCGCTCGTCGCGACCTTCGCCGCGGTGATCGGATCGTTCCTCGTCTCCTACACGCGGGCGAAGGCAGAGTCGATCGGGTTGCGGGGAGACGTCGGCTTCGGCTCGCGCGTCGAGCGTGTCGTGCTCATCTCTGTCGGCCTCGGGCTCGGACCGTGGGGCTGGCTGCAGTGGCCGATCTACCTACTGGCTGCGATGGCGTGGATCACCGTTGGCCAGCGGATGCTCTTCGTGCGCAAGCAGCTCCGCGAGCTCGCCGAAACCCCGTTGTAAAGACTGCTAGACTGCTAGCACTTTGACTGCTAGCAAATCGAACCGCGCGGGCATCCTCGTACGGATGCCCGCCTCGTTGAAAGGGGCACTCGTTCGAGAGACTGCCCGCCGGGGCTCCAACGTCAACGACGTCGCGGCCGGGATTCTTGCGGACGAATTCGGCGTGGGCTATACGCCGAGCGGGCGACGCCGCAAAGTGCTAGCAGGCTCGAGCCCCGTCCTCCTGCTCCGCGTACCGCAGGACTTGAAGGACGAAATTCATGCGGAGGCGTCGCGACGCGACTCCAACGCGAACGACGTAATCCTCACCGCGCTCGCAGACGGGCTCGGCGTCCCGTCACAGAGCAAACGCGAACGAAAGGACACGATGGCCAGCACGAACGGCAGGAAGAACGGTGCGCGCTCGAAGGAAAAGGTGCGCGTCGCCGTCATCGGCGTGGGGAACTGCGCGAACTCGCTCCTGCAAGGGGTCGAGTACTACAAGCACGCGTCCCCTGACAAGGCCGTCCCCGGGCTCATGCACGTCGACCTGGGCGGCTACCACATCTCCGACATCGAATTCACCGCGGCGTTCGACGTCGTCAAGGGCAAGGTCGGGCTCGATCTCGCCGACGCGATCTGGGCGAAGCCGAACGACACGGTCAAGTTCGCGAACGTCCCCGAGACCGGCGTCAAGGTATCGCGCGGAATGACGCACGACGGCATCGGCAAGTACATCTCCCAGGTCGTCGAGAAGGAGCCGGGCCAGACGGACGACGTCGTCGGGATCCTCCGCGACACCGGCACGGACGTCGTCGTCAACTACCTGCCGGTGGGCTCCGAAGAGGCCACCAAGTGGTACACGGAGCAGATCCTCACGGCCGGGGTGGCGATGGTGAACTGCATGCCCGTCTTCATCGCCCGAGAGCGGTACTGGCAGAAGCGGTTCGAAGACGCGGGCGTTCCGATCATCGGTGACGACATCAAGTCGCAGGTCGGCGCCACGATCACGCACCGGGTCCTGACGAGCCTGTTCCAGGACCGCGGAGTGCGCCTCGATCGCACGATGCAGCTCAACGTCGGAGGCAACTCGGACTTCCGCAACATGCTCGAACGCGAGCGTCTCGAGTCCAAGAAGATCTCGAAGACGAATGCGGTCACATCGCTGCTCGACCACGAGATCGGCGACGAGAACGTCCACGTCGGCCCGTCGGACTACGTGCCGTGGCTGACCGACCGCAAGTGGGCGTACATCCGCATGGAAGGCTCCTCGTTCGGGGACGTCCCGCTGAACGTCGAGCTCAAGCTCGAGGTGTGGGACTCGCCGAATTCGGCCGGGATCGTCATCGACGCGGTGCGCCTCGCGAAGCTCGCGCTGAACAACGGGATCGCGGGCGCCCTGGAGGCGCCGAGCGCGTACCTCATGAAGTCGCCGCCCAAGCAGGTCCGCGACGACGAGGCGCTCGAGCAGCTCGAGCGGTTCATCACCAAGAACGCAGTCACGAAGAGGAAGGCGGCCGCAAAGGCCTGAGCTGCCCGGTCTACGTGACGGTGTCAGGCTGAAGCCAGACACCGTCACGCGGATCTGAACGTCGCCGCCGGCGGGATACACTCGCGCGACCGTGGCGCTCCGGATCTGCTTCGTCACGCCGTTCGCGTGGTCGCAGCCCCACGAGGTCAACGCGCACGTGGAAGGGACGGCCGCTGCACTCCGGCGCCTCGGCCACCACGTGACCGTGCTCGCGCCGTCGTCGCGCGCACGAGATCTTCTCGTCGGACGGCGGGCGCTGCAGCGGGGAAGCGACGCTGAGGTCATCGCCGTCGGGCCCTCGATCCCGATCTCGCGCCGGACGAACATGGGCGTTCCCGTGGCGGTGCGCGCAAACCTCAGGCTCGCTCTCGCTCGCGGCCGCTACGACGTCGTGCACGGCTTCGAGCCGGGCCTTCCGAGCCTGTCGTATCTCGCACTGACGTCGACTCACGCGTTGACCGCTGCGACCTTCTTCTCCCCCGAACGTCTGGGATACCCTGCTCGAAGATCCCGCCGCGATCGGCTGCGGATCCGACTCGACGCGCTGCTCGCCTCGTCGGAGGAAACGGCGAAGGCCGCCGCCGAGCGCTTCGAGGGTGACTACCGCCTCGTCCCACTCGGGGTGGACGCAGCACTGTTCCGGCCGGGGAGAAAGCGCCAGATGATTGCCCTCGAGCTCGAGCCGGCCGGAAGAACCGTGACCAAGGCCGTCGCCCGCGTCCTTCGAGACCTGCCCGGCTGGGAGCTCACGCTCCTGCACACGAAGCCGCTGGGCTTCCGACCCGCGATTCCCCGCTCGGTCCGCAAGCGGGTGCGCGTCCGCTCGGTGCGCCGGCCGCAGCAACGCGCTGCAGCTCTCGCCGAGAGCGCCATCTTCGTGCCTGCGCCTGCCGGCGAGGCACGCCTTGCCCTCGAGGCCGCTGCCTGCGGAGCGGCTCTCGCCGACGGCGAAGGGCCCGAGAGCATCGCGGCGGAGGTTGCCGCGCTCACGAGAGACGAGGCGCGCCGCGCTCGAATCGCTGCGGACGGTCGCACTCGGGCCGAGCGGCAGAGCTTCGACCGTGTGGCCGCCGAGCTCGACTCGTTGTACGCACGGCTCGCCCGTAAGCGCCGTGACCGGAAACCCGCTGAGCACAAGGACCCCCTGGACGGTCGCGACTGGATCGCCGTCGACCTGCACACCCACACCGACTGGTCGCACGACTGCTCCATCCCCGCCTCGGACTTGCTCGACCACGCCGAGCTCGTCGGGCTCGGCGGAATCGCCGTCACAGACCACAACGTCTTCGGCGGCGCGCTCGAGACGGCCGAGCTTGCACGCAGCCGTGACCTCGTCGTCATCCCGGGAGAGGAGGTCAAGACCGACGACCAGGGCGAGGTCATCGGCCTCTTCCTCGAGGAGGAGATTCCACGTGGGATGTCGTTCGCGGACACGATCGAGGCGATCAGGGAGCAGGGCGGTCTCGTCTATCTCCCCCACCCCTTCGACCGGCTCCATGCCATCCCGGATCCGGCGACGCTCCACCGCCACCTCGCCGAGATCGACGTCTTCGAGGTCTTCAACGCGCGGCTTCTGCGCGACTCCTTCAACGACGAGGCGCTTCGCTTCGCCCGGAAGTACCGGCTCCTCCAGGGCGCCGGCTCGGACGCGCACGTCCTCCAGGGTGTCGGGACCGGTGCACTGAGAATGCGGGCGTTCGAGGGGCCGGAGGAGTTCCTGCTCTCGCTCCGAACCGCAGAGGTCCTGCGCCGGCCGAAGTCGCTCGCATACCTCCAGTCGCTCAAGTGGGTGGCCCAGGTCAAGGAAAAGGTCCGCTGAGAGAGAAGTGCTCCGGACTCCGTGCCCGCGGCCGTGCCCACTGACGAGATCTACGAGCGCTATCTGAACAAGGCGATTGCCGAGATCAACGAGCTCGGCGCGGAGCTCGCGCGCGCAGGTGACGAGCTGCGGGTTCCGGTCGTCGGATCCGGCCACCCGCTGGCGGACGTCTTCCTCCTGAAGCACTCGCCCCAGCCTGCGGAGATACAGGAGGGCGTTGCGTTCTTCGGCCGCGCCGGTCAGGCCGTCCTCAAGTCGCTCCAGCGGCTGCACGTCGACCCGATGTCCATCTACGGCACGAACTGCCTCAAGTTCGGCACCGAGGATCCCGCGGATGCGGCGGCCTGGCTTACCCGCGAGCTCCACATCGTCCAGCCGAAGCTGGTCGTCGTCATGGGGACCCGATCGGTCGCCTTCCTCACCGACCTTCGCTTCCCGCTCTCGGATCAACTCGATGCGAGCAGCGAAGGCGTCGTGCAGCGCTTCACACCGACGATCGAAGCGCTCGTCACGCCCGACGTGGACGAGTCGCTAGACGACCAGCCGACCAAGACACGCTTCTGGAACGCCTTCAAGGCGCTCGGCCCCTGGTGGGCGGAGCAGCCACCGTATTGAGTTGACCTTCTGGCGCGCCGTCGCGCTCGCCGCCTTCCTCATGGCGCTCGTCGTCTACGGCGCCGTCGCAGAGCATCTCTTCGGCCTTCCGTCCGGCGTAGATGTCGCGTTTCACGCCATCGTCGTCGTTCCTGCGTTTACAGCGACGGTGTGGCTCGCACTTCCCCTGGCGCGCGCCCGGAGCGCCGTTCTTCTCGTCGCCGCGGCGGTCGCAGCGCTCGCAGCGGTGGGGCTCGGCGTCCTCGACTTCGACTCCGCCGGCAACATCGCGAAGCTCGCATGCTACGGCCTGCTCGGGTTCTGGTTCCTCTCGCTCTTCGAGGAGCTCTGGTGGATCGCGCTCGTCAGCGTGCTCGTACCCTGGGTCGACGTCTGGTCGGTCGCGTTCGGGCCGACGCGTTACGTCGTGGAGGAGCAGCCGGGGTTCTTCGAGCAGATCTCGGTGGCGTTCCCGAACCTCGGGGAGGCGGCGACGCTCCTGATCGGGCCGCCGGACATCCTTTTCTTCGCGCTCTTCCTGGCGACCGCCGACCGATTCCGGCTGCGCGTCCCGTGGACCTGGCTCGGGATGACTGCCCTCCTCGGCGCGACCCTCGTCCTCGTCTCCATCTGGGAGGACATAACAGGCCTCCCGGCCTTGCCCGCGGTGTGTCTCGGCTTCCTGCTCCCGAACGCCGACCTGCTCTCGAGCAGCGTGCGGGAGGCTTGGCGGTCCCGTCAGGCGGAGTCGGAGATGCCCTGATGCTCGAGGAGTGAGACCGATTCGACGTGCGGTGTGTGCGGGAACATGTCGACGGGGCGACAACGCACGAGCTCGTACCCGAACTCTTCGTGTAGCACCTTGACGTCCGAGGCGAGCGTCGTCGGATTGCAGGAGACGTAGACGATCCTCTCGGCATTGAGCGCTCCGATCCTTCGCAGCGCCTTGCCGGCCAGGCCCGCGCGGGGCGGATCCACCACGACGACGTCGGGCCGCCCCGCCTCGGCGGCGACCCGCTCCAGCGTCTGACCGACGTTCCCGGCCACGAAGCTCGCGTTCGCGATGCCGTTGAGCTCGGCGTTCTCGACCGCGCACGCCACTGCCTCTTCGGAGATCTCCACACCCCACACGGATCCAGCGTCCGCAGCCAGCACGAGCCCGATCGTGCCTGTGCCGCAGTAGAGATCGAGCACGTTCTCGGTGCCGGACAGCCCCGCGAACTCCCGCGCGAGCCCGTACAGCGTCTCGGCCATCTCGGTGTTGGTCTGGAGGAACGCCGTCGGACGCAGAAGGAAACCAAGCCCGAGAATCCGCTCCTGGATCGTCTCCTCGCCCCAGAGCAACGCCGTCGGCAGATTCGTCTTCTCCGCCGGAGTCTCGTTGACCGCCCAGTGGATGGAGCGCACCTCTGGGAACCGCCGGAGGACGTCGACGAGATACCCCGCCTCGAACCGCTCGCCGGGCGCCGTGACGAGCACGACCAGCACCTGCCCCGTGTTTCGCCCTTCCCGGACGACGAGATGGCGCAGGTATCCCTGCCCCGTGGCCTGCTCGTACGACTCGAGCCGCTCCTCTCGAGCCCAGTCGCGCACCGCGAGCCGGATCGCGTTCCCGAGGTCGGTCGTGAGCAGGCACTCCTCGATTCCGACCACCTCGTCCCAACGACCTGCCCGGTGGAACCCGAGCTCGACGCCATCCTCGCCCGCCGTGAACGAGTACTCGAGCTTGTTCCGGTAGCCGTAGTGCGACGAGGCGGGGACGATCGGCTCCACTGGCGGCTCGGGAATCCGGCCGATGCGGACGAGCGCATCCCGCACCTGCCGTTCCTTGGCGGCGATCTGCGCGTCGTAGGAAAGATCCTGGAAGCGACACCCGCCGCATACGCCGAAATGCCGGCACGGAGCTTCGACCCGTTCCGGGCTCGGTTCGAGCACCGCCTGGGCCGCTGCCTCGGCAAACCCGCGTTTGACCTTCGTCACGCGCGCTCGAACACGATCGCCGGGCAGCCCCCCGCGCACGAAGACGACGAAGCCGTCGTGTCGCGCGACGCCATTCCCGCCGTACGCGAGCGAGTCGATCCGGAGGTCGAGCTCCTCACCGGTCCGAACGGGCGCGGCCATACCGGCCAGCGTAGCCGCGCCGGGTCAGCCCCAAGGTTCCCGACCCCGGCGCTGGAACGAGTTCTTAGGTGAGGTCGCGGCGCGCGACGCGAACGGCGCCGAGCGCACCCAGGACGAGCACCCACCCGAGCGCGACGGCACCCCCGGCCCAGGGCGACAGTCCGCCCTCGAGATTTCCGACGAATGCGCTGAGCGCGTAGCCGGGCTGGTAATCGGCATAGCGCTCGAGGTCGACGAGACCGAGCCCCGCGGCGACCATCGCTTCGAAGAGCAGGACCCAGAGGAGCCCGACCGCGACCGCAGTCGTCTGGTTGTGGATCAGCGAGCCAACCCCGACCCCGAACACACCCCACAACGCCGCTCCGAGCACGAGCTGGGCGAGCCGCTCGAAGACGCCACGGTCCAGCTGGAACGAGGCGCCTTCCACGGAAAGCCACGGCACTGAAACCACGAGGACGACTGCGATCGCCAGGACCGCGAGGGCCGCTCCGACGAGAAGGAGCAGGATGCCCTTCGCGACGAGCACACGTTCTCGACGCGGGGTCATGAGGAAGGTCCGCGTGATCGTCCCGTACCGCCACTCCGAGGTGACAGCCGTGATTCCGACGAGGAACGCGATCAGGCCCGCGGCGAGGGAGCTCATGAGGAGCTCGCGCGAGAACTCGGGGCCGGTGAGGTCCAGATCCTTGGCAGTTCCGAGCTGCGCAGCGGCGCCGATTCCCGAGACGACCGCCAGCGCGGGCACGTAGCCGAGCCAGGCGCGGGTCGTTCGCAGCTTCAGAAGCTCCGCGCGCGCGAGTGCGGTCATGCCTGTCCCTGCGAACCCGTGAGCTCGAGGAAGACCTCCTCGAGGGTGGCACGTTCGCCTCTGAGCTCGTAGAGGACGATGCCGTGCTCAGCGGCTAGCTCACCCACCCGCTCGGGCGAGACGGCGACGACGAGCGTGCTGTCTCCCAGTGAGCGCCAGTCCAGGCCAGCCTGCGCGAAGACCGCCGCAAGCCGATCCAGATTCGGGCTTCGGACGCGGGTGGCAGCGGCCGCCACCGACTCGACCTCGGCCATCGTCGCGTGTTGCACGAGCCGGCCGCCGTGGATGATGACGACCTCGTCGACCGTCTGCGCAATCTCGGCCAGCACGTGGCTGGACAGGAGAACGGTGCGCCCCTCGCCGGCGAGCGAGCGAAGGAGGTCGCGCAGCCACCGGATGCCTTGAGGATCGAGGCCGTTCGCGGGCTCGTCGAGGACGAGCACCTCCGGATCACCGAGCAACGCGGCTGCCAGGCCCAGTCGCTGCCGCATGCCGAGGGAGTAGCCCTTGGCACGACGACGCTCCGCTCCGGTCAGCTCGACGAGCTCGAGGACCTCGTCGACCCGCGAGGCAGGGAGGCCGGACGCAACTGCGAGCACGCGCAGATGGTTGCGGCCGGACCGGCCGGGGTGGGCGTCGAACGTCTCGAGCACCGCACCGACCTGCCGCACCGGCCGGTCCAGCTCACGAAAAGGCCTGCCGAGCACCGCAGTTCGCCCCGCGCTCGGGCGGACGAGACCGAGAATAGCGCGCAGTGTCGTGGACTTCCCCGCTCCGTTCGGGCCGAGAAAGCCCGTGACGGTTCCCGGCGCGACCGTGAAGGAGAGATCGTCCACGGCGAGCGTCGAGCCGAAGCGCTTCGTCACCTTCTCGACCTCGATCACTCGATCTCAGTCTAAGAATCCGGTGCCGAAGGGCTACTGCAGGATGCTGAGGTAGACCAAGCGCTCGCGAGGGCCGTCGAACTCGCAGAAGAAGACCCCCTGCCAGGTCCCGAGCCCGAGCGAGCCGTCGTCGCGGAGCGGCACGAGGACACTCGGCCCGATCAGGCTGGCGCGCACGTGCGTCGGCGCGTTCTCCTCGGGCGGCTCGACGTGCTGCCACGGCCAGCCGTCCTGCACGATCCGCTCGAGAGCGGCCTCGAGGTCCCGGGCAACCGCCGGGTCGGCGTGCTCGTTGATCGTGACTCCGGCAGTCGTGTGCGGGACATAGACGAGGACGGCCGACCCTTTCTCGCCGGCGATCGCTTCGCGGACCTCCCGCGTGATGTCGACGAGCTGGCTCCGCCGCTCGGTCCGAAGCTGGATCTCGCGCACGCGTTAGAGCGCGTTCTCGCCGCCGGACGCTCGGGCCAGGTACTCCTCTACATGCAGGAGGTTGTCCCTCCCGCACTCCACCACTGCCGGCAGGTCGGTCATCGAAGACACCTCTTCGCGCTGCTCCTGCAGGAACCAGTGGAGGAACTTGAACATATCGCCGTTGATCTCCCTCGTTAGGTCTGGAGGCCAGCCGAGATTACACGCGCGAGAAGTGAGCGCGGCAGTACGCGAGTCGGTTTCCGACGTGTCATGGGCGCTTTCCACGGCCCGGGCGTCTCAGGACCGGGTTCGGGCGTCTAGATCAACGTGCTGGTTTCGCCGCCATGGCACGCACGCTGCCGTCCAGCGCGGGGGCGGGTCCAGGAACAGCTGGCGGGCAGCGGCTTACACCGACAAGCTGGCGGGAATAGAGCGTACGGTTACCGGGATGACAAGACACCGCGGAGACGTTCATACCCAGCGTGTCTAGCACTTCTGCGATCGAGACTCGGGAGTTGCGCAAGTCGTACGGCGACGTCGTTGCTCTCGGTGGAGTGGACCTTCGTGTCGAACCGGGCATCGTCTTCGGATTGCTCGGCCCCAACGGCGCGGGCAAGACGACCGCCGTGCGCATCCTGACGACGCTCCTCGCTCCCGACGCGGGTTCGGCCTATGTCACGGGTCTCGATGTCGTTCGCGACGGCCGGAAGGTTCGCGAGCGCATTGGGCTCGCCGGCCAGTACGCGGCCGTCGACGAGAACCTGACCGGTTTCGAGAATCTGGAGATGGTCGGGCGCCTCTACCACCTCGGCCGGCGCGTCGCGCGAGAGCGCAGCCGCGAGCTGCTGGCGACGTTCGATCTCACCGACGCGGGAGACCGGCTCGTGCGCACGTACTCGGGTGGCATGCGTCGCCGGCTCGACCTCGCCGCCGCGCTTGTTGCGCGTCCTCCGGTCCTCTTTCTCGACGAGCCCACGACGGGCCTCGACCTGCCCAGTCGCATAACCCTGTGGGAGGCGATCGAGAGGCTCGCGACAGAGGGCACCACCGTGCTCCTCACGACGCAGTACCTCGACGAGGCCGACCGTCTCACCGATCGCATCGCTGTCATCGACCACGGCCTTGTGATCGCGGAGGGCACCTCGGACGAGCTCAAGGCGCGCGTCGGCGGCGACCGGCTCGAGGTACGTCTCGACGACGCGAGCGACCGGGAAGCGGCCGAGGCAGCGCTGGCGGCGATCGCGGATGGATCTCCGTTCTGCGAGGACGGGACGCTGCGCGTGCCGCTGCGGCGGCGCAAGGGAGCGATTGCCGAGGCCGTGAGGCGTCTCGACGATGCCGGAATCGGCATCGACGACATCGCTCTGCGCAGCCCCACACTCGACGACGTCTTCCTTACGCTCACCGGCCACGCCGCGGAGAACGGGCGTGAGACCGAGCAGGCCGAAGAGGAGAAGGCGGCATGAACACGCTCTCGTACGCAGTCTCCGACACCCTCGTGATCGCGAAGCGGAGCCTGCTCCGCATCCCGCGCCAGCCTGATCTGCTGGTCGGTTTCACCATCCAACCGGTGATGTTCGTGCTGCTCTTCGTCTACGTCTTCGGCGGCGCGATCGAGACCCCCGGGTACGACTACGTCGATTTTCTGATACCGGGGATCATCGTCCAGTCGATGGTCTTCGGTGGCTTCGTCACCGCCCTCGGGCTCGCCGAGGATCTCAAGAAGGGCCTGATCGACCGCTTCCGCTCGCTACCGATGTCGAGCTCCGCGCTCCTGACCGGGCGCACGCTCGCCGACATCGCGAGCAACGTCACTCAGCTCGTGATCATGATCGCGGTCGGCCTCCTCGCGGGCTTCAACTTCTCGACGAGCGCACCGGAGGTCGTGGCTGGTCTCGCGTTGTGCCTGTTCATCGGCTACGTCTTCTCATGGGTGTTCGCCCTCATCGGGCTCCTGGCCTCGTCGCCGGAAGCAGCCAATGGGTACGGATTCACGATCATCTTCCCGATCACGTTCATCTCATCTGCGTTCGTGCCCGTCGAGTCGATGCCCAGCTGGCTGCAGCCCATCGCCGAAGCAAACCCGGTGACGGTCATGGTCGATGCGGTGCGCGCGCTCTTCATCGGCTCGCCGTGCGGGCAACTCAATCTGGGGAGCCGTCGTCTGGTGCTTCGTGATCATCGCCGTGTTCGCGCCGCTGTCAGCCTGGCGCTATCGCCGGGCTGTCACTCGCTGATCCGTCGTTCAGACGAGCAGAGCGAAGAGCTCGAGCCACCAGCGCATCGCGTTGCGCACCGGGAAGGGCGAGGCCTGCCCGAGCCCGCGGATCGAGTCCTCTTGCCGCCGAGCGAGGCCTAGTCCAGGTTGTACGTCGCGACGCGCTCGGGTTTGAAGCGCAGGATCACCCGCTCGTCGCCTGGCTGCCGCCACGGATAGCTGTCCTCGCCTACGTACTTCCTCGACAGCTTGTCGATGTGCTCCTCAGCGCCCTCGGTGGCGAGCTCGGCCGTGCCGGAGATTCGCACGTGCTGGTAGGGGTTCTCGCGGTTCATGACGGCGACCTCCACGCGCGGGTCGCGCTCGACGAGGCGAGGCTTCGCGCGGGCACGCAGGGTGTTGACGATCACGTACTCGCCGTCCCAGTCGACCCAGACCGGGGTCACCGCTGGCGAGCCGTCCTCGTTCAGAAAGGCCAAACTCCCAAAGTTCTTGTCGAGCAGAAGCTGCGCCTGCGTGTCGGTCAGTGTCGCCATCTCGTCTCGCCCTCCCAGTCGTGGCGCGCAGCTTAGCGGCGTCTGGCGCGACGCCCGCGAGCGCCACGCGCGCCAACAACGCGAGCACCACGCGAGGAGTCTCCGCGCGCATCGACCGCGCAGTTCATGCAGCTACGGGCTTGAGCCGCGGTACGCTGACCGAGACTCTCGGCGTCCCTTTCGCCTCCTGCGGGCTCCGCGCGATCCTCCAGGGCAGGGGGTTCGAGTGGCAGCGTGCCCTACAGCGCGCCGCCGGCCGCGTGAGGCGCCGAGCCCTCCGGTGCGCCCTGGTCACCGATCTGCACACGCGCAAGGAACTCCTCGACGGCGAGGAGGTTGTCCCGCCCGCGCTCGATCACAGCCAGCAGGTCCGACATCGAGGCGACCTCTTCACGCTGTTCGGTCAGGAACCAGTGGAGGAACTGCTCGCCGACGAGATCTCCTTCGTCGCGTGCGAGCTTGACCAGGCTCACGATCTGCTCGGTGACTCGCTTCTCCTGCTCGAGCGCAAGCGAGACCGGTGCGACCACGTCCGGGAAGGAGGTCTTCGGTGCCTCGACCCCGGGGATTTCGACCGGCTCGTTCGCGTCGAGGAGGTACTGGACGATGATCATCGCGTGGTTCCGCTCCTCGACCGCCTGCCGGTAGAAGTGGGCGGCGAGCTGAGGCAGCGTCTGGGCGTCGTAGTAGACGGCGATGGCGATGTACTGCTGCGAGGCGGCGAACTCGTAGCCGATCTGCTCGTTCAGCGTGTCCGCGAATTTCGCCACGCCGCGACTCTACCCGGGCCGGGAAGCGAAGGGCCGCGCATCTGCCCGGCCCTTCGCTTGGTTTGACCTGCTCAGTCCGTCTTCGCTTCGCTCTCGATCGTCCTCGAGAGCTCGATCCGGCGTGGCTTCTGCGCCTCGGGCTTCGGAACCCGGATCTCGAGCACGCCGTTCTCGTAGCGGGCCTCGATCTGATCCTGATTCACGCCCTGCGGTAGACCCACCGCCCGGGCAAAGGTCCCGTAGCGTCGCTCGAAGCGATAGAAGCCGTCGTCAGACGTCTCCTCAGTCTTCTCGCGCTGCGCCGAGACGGTCAGCGTGTCGTCCTTGACCTCGATCGAGATCGCATCCTCGGGGATCCCGGGGAGGTCGAAGGCGTACACGATCTCGTTTTCGGTCTCCCAGACGTCGAGCGCCGGCACCCAGTTCTGGGTCGTCCGGCCCGGACCGTCGAAGAGGCCGTTCATCAACCGGCTCATCTCGTTCTGGAAGGAAGCCAGCTCACGAAACGGCTCCCAGCGAACAAGCGTCGTCATCGAATGTCCTCCTTTCTCAGACCTTACAGTAGATAAGTATAAAAACTTGAGTCTTCTATACGCAAGTTCCCCATGAGGGTAGCATCCAAACGTGGCGGGCGTCCCTCAACACCTGAAGGGGCGCAGCTTCACGCGGATCGCCGCGTGGTCTCGAGACGAGCTCCAGACGCTTCTGGACCTCGCCGACGAGCTCAAGGCCGAGCGCGCGCGCCGGCCCGAGCTCCGACTCCTTCCGGGCAGGACGATCGGGCTCATCTTCCACAAGCCTTCGACGCGCACGCGGGTGGCGTTCGAGGTCGGCATCGCGGAGCTCGGCGGCATGGCCCTCTTCCTCCCGGCCTCCGAGCTCCAGCTGACGCGCGGCGAGTCCTATCGCGACACTGCTCTCGTTCTCTCGCGTTTCCTCTCCGCCCTGATGATCCGTACCTTCGAGCAGATGGAGGTCGAGGAGTTCGCCGAGCACGCCTCGATCCCGGTCATCAACGGTCTCACCGACGAGACCCATCCGCTGCAGGCCCTGGCGGACGCGATGACGCTTCGCGAGCGCTTCGGAACGCTCGCCGGCATCCGGCTCACCTACGTAGGAGACGGCAACAACGTCTGTCACTCCCTCATGCGCATCGCCGGGCGCTTCGGAATGGAGTTCGTCGCCGCCACGCCCGAGTCGTACGCGCCGAACGCGGAGCTCGTTGCAGCAGCGGCGGACGACGCACGCGCAAACGGCGGCAGCGTGGCGGTCGTCACCGACCCACGTGACGCCGTTCGTGGTGCGCAGGCCGTGTACACGGACGTCTGGACGAGCATGGGCAAGGAGGAGGAACGCGAGCGGCGGCTTCGCGAGCTCTACCCGTACCGCATCGACACAGAGCTGCTCGGGCTCGCGGACGCAGATGGCGTCGCCATGCACTGCCTGCCGGCTCACGTGGACGAGGAGATCTCCGCCGACGTCCTCTACGGGCCCCGATGCCTGGCCTGGGAACAGGCAGAGAACCGTCTGCACACGCAGAAGGCGCTCATGGCGCTCGTCATCCGGTGAGGTTCGAGGATCACGTCCGCGCAGCGCTCGACGAGCTGCCGCCTCATCTCGCCGCGGCTCTGAAGAACGTCGCAGTCGTCGTCGAAGACGAGAACCCCGAGGATCCCGATCTGTTCGGCCTCTACCACGGTGTGCCGCTCCCCGAGCGCGGGGACATGAGCGGGCACCTCCCAGACAAGATCTCGGTCTACCGAATCCCGCTCGAGGAGAGCTTTCCGGACCCGGAGGAGCTCCGTGAGGAGATCCGCATCACCGTCCTGCACGAGCTCGGGCACTACTTCGGCCTGGACGAGGACCGGATCGCGGAACTGGGCTACGAGTGAGGTTTGCGCCGTCCCCGGGCCGGGAATTGTCGTCGCACAGGATTCGTTTTGACCACCGTGACCCCTGACCAGATCCACGACGCGATCGAGGAGCTCTCGGAGGAGCGACAGGTGCTCTGGCACAAGCTTTCCGATGGGCTCGATCCGGCCGTGCAGAGCGAGATCAAGGAACTCGACGCACGCCTCGAGGAGCTGTGGCAGTCCCTCCGCATGGAGAAGGCCCGGCTCCGCTTCGGCGAGCGCGAGGAGATCGTCCGCCGCGCCCGCGCCGAAGAGCGCCTCGAGCGCGCCGCCTAGGTTTTCGCGGCGTAGGGTTCAACGCCCACCTCCGGCCGCGAAGCGGCCGGCTTCAGGGATTTTTGGCGCGCCAGCTTGTTGCCGCGACAAGAATCTGCGTGAGCAGATTCTTGTCTCGCGGAGAGGAGGCGAATCTGCACTCGCAGATTCAGGTCTTGCGCAGGAGGAGAACGCCTGGCCCGCGCATATCATCGTCGCATGGCGCTTTTCGGGCGGCGGGAGGCAGAGCAACCCATCTCCATCGAGGGCGAGCAGGAGCGCCTGCGCGCGATCCGCATCGCTGCGGAGGAGGAGCTGGGACGGCTTCGCCGTGAGCTGACCGAGCGGGTGGCTGCGGTCGAGCGCAAGGAACGCGAGCTTGCCGACGTACTTGCGAAAGTGCGTCGAGGCGCGGCCCGGGTTCCGGCTGGCGCCGACGACGCGCTTTCGCACGCACAGGTTGGGCTCGCCGCGCACGCACAGGAGCTGAACCACAGGGAGAAGGAGCTCCACGCGCGAGAACGGGCGCTCCTCAAGCAGGAGACCGATCTCGTGCGCCGCGCGGAGGGGGCGCCGCCGACGTCCGAGGAGCAGCTGGCTCAGATCGAGGCCCGCCTCGCTGCGCTCCAGGAGGCGGAGAAGGCGTTCGCGCGAACGCAGGCCGAGCTCGCCGCGCAGAGTGACGACCTCGCCCGGCGCGAGGCGGCACTCGCCGAGCGCTCGGGCGCCGGCAGCGATGCTGGGCTGAGCCGAGCCGAGCTGTCCGAGCTCGATGAGCGCCTCCGCCGGCTCGAGCGGGAGACCCGGGAGGCCGAGCGCACGTTCAGCGATGGGTTGCGCGGGCTGGAGCGGAGAGGCTTCGGCGGAACGCCGCCGAACGCCTGAGGCCTACACTGACCCTCTTGGGGCGTTAGCTCAGCTGGGAGAGCGCCGGCTTTGCAAGCCGGAGGTCACCGGTTCGATCCCGGTACGCTCCATCAAGAAACTCGCTGGAAACGGCGAGTTTTCCTGTTTCAGTGATAGCTCTCGGTCACCGCAAGCGTCGCGTTGGCAAGGCGATTGGCAAGTTCAGCCTCCGCACTGGTAACCAGCGGGCTAGTGCTGGCGATTAGATTGCCTCGCTCTTCGTCCATCTTCCTCGCGACTTCCAGTTTCAGAGTTTCGCTCTGCTCCTGATGACTGACTGCCTCGCTGAGCGGGATACGCGGGCGTGGTCTACGTAACCGCGAAGGCATTCAAAAGTCCTGCAAATAGGCGAGTGCGCGCCAGCTGCGCGCCAGTCTTCGCTACGCGGGAGGGAGGGGCGAATGCAGTAGCTGACCGACCTGTCATTGTGCAGGAGCACGCAAAGCCCTCTGCTGGGTAGTGAGCACCCCTGCTCGGTGTGCTCTCGCTCAGCGGCATTCAAGTGGGTGGCGAGGCTTTCGATCGCAGTCGTTCGGTCTGGGCTCGTCAGGAACGCGACCACTTCTTCCTCCCGCGCACGCGGACGCACGCGTAAGAGAAAGAGGTGTGACGGTACCCCACCCCCGCGGACGTGTTGGTCGGGGCGGGGCCTGGTCGCCGGGGCGCTGGATCTCGACTGAACCCGGAAGGCGCCGAGGCGGCCCTTAGCTACGAGATCTCGACGAAGCAGATCTTGTTGTTCCCTGCCCCGGACCCGTTTGAGATCGTTAGCCGGCCGTCGCTGACCGTCACGCTCGACGTTGCGTCGAACCACCTTGTCGACGTGCTGGGCGTGCCGCTGAGTGCAAGAACGCCCTCGACGTTCAGCCGGAACACGCTGTCGAAGTGCGCGGCGTCACCCGCGACAACGCGAACCGTGTACGTCCCGTTCGGAACGACGATCTCCCACACCGCGTTGGGGTTCGCCGGCTTCTGCAGGTGCGTAAGCGTGTCGTAGCGCTGATCGGGCGAGTTGGTCGCGTTGCGGTCCCGCGTCTGCGCGGTGTTGTCGGCGTTCCAGCCGAAGCGCTCGCCCTCGGAGCGGAGCCCTAGCACGGCGCCGACATCGGGAAGGTACCCGCCGGGCACGGCCGCCCCAGCGGGCTGGAAGTTGATCCGCGAACCGAAGCGAGGATCGAGTGCCGACTGCTGAATCACGGTCTTTGCCGTCGAAGGTCCGCTCCAGAGCAGCCGGGCGACCGCATCGCCGCCGCGCTCATAGAACTCCATCCGGATCGCGTACCTCACGCCCCCGGTGAGAGTGATCGTGCCGGAGTTCTCGGTCCGAGCGTGGTCGGTCCAGTTGTTCACGACCTGCTGACCGTTCACCCAGAGACGGACGCCGTCATCGCTCTCGGTGAAGAACGTGAAGGTGCCGGTCGCCGTCGGCTGCACGCTTCCCACCCAGCGGGCGCTGAACGTGTCCGCCGCGATCCCGGTTGCCGGCCCGCCCGCGCCCCAGACGAAGTCGACCGTGGGGTCGACCCGGCTCACCGTTGCCCCGGTGAGGTCGACGTTGTCGTAGTAGGTCGCGGACAGACCGCCCGTGCCGGCCGGCAGCTCTCGATACGTCGCCGTGTATGTCGTGCTCGACGAGGGCGTCGAGATGATGTGGGCCCTGGCGCCGCCGTCGGACCAGCTCACGAACTCGTACGTCCGTCCGCCCACTGACTGTGGCGAGGGCGCCTCGAGCGTCCGCTGTACGCCGACGACCCCAGTCACCGTCAACGGCGTGGCCCGCGGTTGGTCGTCGAGCCTGAGCGAGAGCCCGGCGGGGCTCGTCGCCAGCGTCAGCTGCACGGTGCGCGGGAGGACGTCGCGGAAGACGGTGGTCGTCAGTCCACCCGAGTCGCGCACGGTGAGGATGATGCGGTACCAGACGTCGGACTCCGTGTGGCCGACGGTCGGCACGACGAAGGAGCCGCTCGTCGACCCGCTATTCGGTGCGACGAAGGGGTGAGTGTGCGACGCGTGGTGGAAGTCGACCTGCCACGTGAACGCACTCGCCGGGAGGTTCCCGTCTTCGGGATCCGAGCCCGAGCCTGCGTACGCGACGGTCTGCCCAGCGCTGTAGAGCGCCCCGCTCGCAGGCTGGGAGATCGTTGCCGCCGGCGCCTGGTTCGACGTCACGGTCAGCGTCGCTTCGTTGCTGACGACACTGCCGGCGCTGTTCGTCACCCGCGCGCGAAAGCGGGCGCCGCTGTCTGCCGTGGTCACGGAGGAGAGGCTGTAGCTCGTGGAGGTGGCGCCGGAGATGTCGACGCCGTTCCGCTGCCACTGGAACGAGAGCGGCGGCGATCCGCTTGCAGCCACCGTGAACGTGGCCGTCCCTCCGACCGGCACCGTCTGGTTGGTGGGGTGCGTCGTGATGCTGGGCGCCTGGCTTGCCGTGTAGGCGACGCGGAAGACGGCGCCACCGGAGCCGCGAGCGAGGTAGTAGAGGCTGCCGTCGCTCGCGACTGCGAGGTCGACGGGGCTGGCGATGCCGGTAGCGAAACCCGTCACGGTGTTCCCGGCTCCCGGGTCGAGCTTGCGGATCCAGCCGCTGCAGTAGTCGGCGAAGAAGTAGTCGCCAACGTACGAGCTCGGGAACTGGGTGGTCGCCGGGTTGTAGAAGACGCCACCGGCGATTGCACAGCCGGTGGTCGCGCTGGTGCCGTGCCCGTACGAGAAGATCGGCGAGCGGAAGCGGGGGTCGCTCGTGGCGCCTTCCGTGTCCGGCCAGCCGTAGTTGGAGCCGGCGACGCCGTCGTTGATCTCCTCCCAGGTGTTCTGACCGACGTCGTTGATGAACATGCGGCCGGTGCCGGGCTGGAACCCGAACGTGTACGGGTTTCGCAGGCCGAGCGCCCAGATCGCGCGATTCGCACCAGTCGCGGTGCCGTAGAAGGGGTTCGACGTCGGGATCGCGCCGTCGGGATGCAGGCGGAGGATCTTGCCGAGGCGGTTGTTGAGCGTCTGCGCGTTCGCGCCGTTCGCGTTCTCGCCGACGGCGACGTAGAGCAAGCCGTCAGGACCGAAATGAAGCGCGCCACCGTTGTGGTTCGTCGCGCTGGAGAGATTCTCGAGCTCGAGGATCACGACCTCGCTGCCCGGCGCGACCACGTCGCCCATCGCGGTGAAGCGGCTGACCCGGTTGTGGATCGGCGAGGCAGCCGTCGTGTAATAGACGTAGAGATACTGGTTTGCCTGGAAGTTAGGATCGAACGCGACGCCGAGGAGCCCCCGCTCGCCGACGGAGTTGACGCTGACGGTGAGGAACGGCGGGCCGAGAAGCGTCCCGTTCTTGATCACGCGCAGCCGCCCGCCCTGCTCGGTCACGAACAACCGCCCGTCGGGGGAAAAGGCCATGGCGGTGGGAGCAGCGAGCCCAGTCGCCACCTGCGTTTCCGCAAAACCGGTGGGGATCGTGGCGGCGAGCGAGGCCGGGACCGAGGCCGGGACGACGGCGAGCGCCGCGACGCAACCCAGGAAGACGAGCAGCTTCCTGGAGGTCATGTGCGGAGCGGCCATGAGCGAAGTCCATTCTCGGGTAGACAGGTCGGGTCTGAATCGCACGGATGAGTGGTTCCTAAGCCGAAACGGGTGACTTTCGCGCTCTGCAACGTGGCCGCCGACGTTCCCCGCGCCGGCGGTACCGTTTGCGCGGTGTCTCGAAACGACGAGCTTGAGCGCTACCGAGCGGCCCTCCGGCGACGGCTCAACACCGAGTTCGTCGAACGATGGGGAGTCTGCGAGCGGGGCCACGTTCTGACGGACCTGAACCGCGATAGGCAGGGACGCTGCTGGTGCTGCACACGCGCACACGAGCGAGCGTTCGAGACTTCGGAACCAGGGATGTGGTGGGGGAGCCTGGGTTAGTCGCTGCCCGGGCGCGTGGCCTACTCCTCGCGCGCGCCTAAACGACCTGCGGGTCGTCGAGTCCCTGTCGGCATTCGTCTGATGGCCCCACCCCTCGACTGCCGTGTTCCGGTCGGGAGCCTGGATCCAGGGGCCGTTCGATGGGCAGCGAGAGTGCGCGAAGCACCTTGCTCAACCTGGCGACCTCCGGATGCGACTTCGACTGTCGTGCCTCCGGAAAGCGGAAGCACACGTCGAGCGCCAACAGCAACTCTTCTGACTGCCACGGTGGGTTCCGCGCCACGCGACGAGCGTAGTCGAGCGCATCCGTGGCAGCCCCGAGAGCATGCCCTCACCCTCCCCCTCCCGAGCGCTCCGACACCGGGGCCTGCTCGCAGGCCCCGGTCTCGAGCCGGTCTCCGTATGCCTTTTCCCGCGCACGCGCACGCACGCGTAATAGAAGGTGCGAGGGCTACCACACCCCCACCCCCGTGAGCGGTTGCGTCGGGTGGGGCCTGCTCCGGCGGCAGCGCTTTGCGGAGATCACTGCGAGTCTGGCGAAACGGGAACCGCTAGATCACTGACAACGACCCCGAGCCCGCGAGCTACCTGCGGATCGAGTTCACCAGTCAGTCTGCTTCCCCAGACCATGTAGACATTCGCGCGGCTGACGTTCGTATCCCGTTCGTCAACGTTGCGATGGCGGAATCCAACGCTCTCGTTACAACGCGATTGCGGGCTCGAGCCGAGTGTTCGTTTCGAGATAGAGCACGCGACCGTTGATCGCGCGATACGTCTCGAGCGCTTGCTCCATGAGCTTTCGACCGATGCCGGCACCACGGTGGTCGGGCTCAACAGCCATCTTCGTCAGCTCGTAGGTGCCGTTGCCTTCATGTTTGAGCGCGACCGTTCCAACGGCGCGGTCTCCCGTGTCGGTGGACACGAGCGCGAACAAGATGCGGCCGCCGTGGCCGAGGATGTGCCCCTCGGGATCCCCCAGTGTCTCGCGGTCTGCCGCTTCGACCGTGAACCACCTCTCGAGCCACTCCAGGTTGAGCCGCGCGAAGTCGTCACGCCAGCGCGGGTCGTAGTCGACGATTCGAACACTGTCATGAGATGCCACGTCGCCGGATGCTACGAAACCAGGACACGCGAGGTACCTGCGGATCGAGGAGCGGGAGCTCGAGGCGGCGAGCTGAGCTAGGTGTCGTTCCCAGACACGTTGTTGACGGCGTGAAGTAGCAACGAGCCCTCCTAGGGTGCGGCTTGTCAAAGAGTCGGGCCCAAGGAGGGCTCTCATGGATCTTCATGCAAATGCGGTCTTGACCGTCCGTCAGCGGGAGCGTGTCTGCGATCTGGTCGCAACCGGCGTGACGATCGCTGCCGCGGCGCTCGTCGTCGGCTGCTCCCGGCAGACAGCCTCCAAGTGGGTCAACCGCCGCCGGCGCGGCGAGTCGCTGCACGATCGCTCGAGCCGGCCGCACCGCTCTCCGCGGCGGACACCCGAGCGTCGAGCACGCGATCCTGCGCACCCGAGCAGAGCTGCGCGAGGGACCGCACGTGATCGGCTGGGCGCTCGGGATCGCGGCCTCGACCGTTCACGCTGTCCTTCGCCGGCACGGCCGCTCCGCCTGCGTGTCACGAGCGCCTCGAGAGGAGATCGTCCGCTACGAGCGCTCACGTCCCGGCGAGCTCGTGCACGTCGACATCAAGAGGCTTGGCCGCATCCTCCGGCCAGGCCACCGCGTGACCGGGGATCGCCGCGAACGGGCCAAGGGCAAGGCCGGCTGGCAGCACCTGTTCGTGGCGATCGACGACCACTCCCGGCTCGGCTTCGCCTCCGTCTACCCGGACGAGACCGCGGACTCCGCGCTCGCCTTCCTCGACGAGCTCGTCCGCTTCTACGGCGCACACGGGATCACCGTCGAGCGCGTGCTGACCGACAACGGCACCTGCTTCAAACGCCGCTGGGCGGATGCCTGTGCCGCGCGCGGGATCACGGTCAAGAAGACCCGCGCCTATCGCCCGCAGACCAACGGCAAGGCCGAGCGCTTCATCCGCACCCTGCTCGAGCGCTGGGCGTACGCCTATCCATACGAGCACGAGTCAGAGCGGCTGGCTGCCTTGCCCCAGCACTCGACTTCTACAATCGCTTCCGTCCCCACCGCGCTCTCGGAGGCCTTACGCCGCTACAGCGCGTCAACAACCTCCCTGGGACATACCGCTAGGGCAGCAGCTCAGTCGGAGTGAAGCGTGTACGGAGCGAGGCCGATTGCCTCGGCTCCGCGAGACGTGAGCACGTAGAACGTGTGCTCGTCCGCCGGAGTGTGGCGCGACTGCGACTTAACCGGGTTCGTCCGACGCGGCCGAGCTAGTTCGGCTCGAACGAGGCGCTCTAAGTCGAACGCTGGAAAGCGGTCGGAAACCTGCTCGGCCGTCTTGCCCTGATCGCCGATGAACTCGAGCACCTCACGATCAGCCTCTTCCATGAGGCCACGGTACTCGTAATCGCGGATGAAGCGGATCGAAGGAGCGGGAGCCGCGGCGGGCGGGCTGAACTAGGGCGGCTGCCGCCGAGACGGAGCGGCGAGCCCTCGCGCACCGCTCCGTCTGGTTCAGCGCACTTAAGGAAGGGTCAGGACGCCCTCGTAGCGTGCATACCACGGGCTACCGAGGCCACATGGTGGTTGCGCCCCTTTCCGGCGATGCCGGCGTACTGGCCGGTTCCGCGCACGACCTACCAGGTTCCGATGGCGATGGCGTCGAGTTCACCGTCGCCATTGCCGTCTCGTTCAAGATGGACCCACTCGTTCCGGTCTCGAATCGTGAGGGTTCCTCGCTTTCCGGTGAGTGTCGCCACACCGCCGTCGTAGATCGTGACTTTCTGTCCGTCGCGCATCACGTTGCGTCCGGGGATGCTCAGCCAGTTGTGGCTGATCGTGCCCGAGTCGCTCTTCAGGGGTCCGGCCTGTAGCGGCGTGAATACAAACGTCTTCTGTGGCCAGAGCTTCATGTCGATCGCCACCCGCTGTTTTGCTGCGTTTGGCCCCGCCGCCGCCACCGATACCAGCGTGACCGCGGTAGCGAGCGCGACGAGGGCTACCGCTCGAGCTTTCATACGTTCTCCTTTCAGAAGAACTCGACTGCTCATCCGCACCCCAGGCAGGTGGTCTCGCCGTGCGGGAGGTACGGCGAGAAGCTGATCCAGACCTGGCGGCTCGGGTCTGGGGCAACGAATCTGTAGTTCAGATTGATGCCGCCGCCCTTCCTTGCGGTTGCGGGTCCTGCACCGTCGAGAGCCTTGGCGAGCGAGCGGGCTTCGTTGGTCGTCACTGCGAAGCAGCCTCCGTAGACCCCTCTCCTCACTCCGGGGACACCGGGCCGTAAGCCCGGGCCGCGCGACACCTCCGTGCGCCACTCCCTGTCGCGGAGCACTTTCTGGGCTGCCGCCGGTAGCAGAGCCACGATGCGAGCAGGCCCCATCGGCACGACGCGCCCCGCGGCTGGTTTGTCGAGGTCGCTCACGACGACCGCCCCGGCGCAGACGTCGAACCTAGAGGGCACGTACGCCCTGACCTTCGGCTGCTTCCACGCGCTCGCCGGCAGCCACGACCCTGGATTTGTAAGCCGCGCCTCGAGGCGCTTCAGATCGCTCGCCCACCTGAGGGGGACGAGCCGGTCACCCTTGCGTACCTGGATCGCGAGGGGGTGGAGGGACGTGCTGCCGGGCGGCGGCTGGGCGTGTCCGAACCCTCCTGCCGAGAGGATCTCGGATCGCAGGAGCTTGACTCCCTCGCGTGTGAGGCGTTGCTCGAGGAAGCCGCGGCGAGGCGGAGCACCAAGCCGGATCAACCGCCCGTCGGCGTACACCCAGTTCCTGCTCCGCGGGAAATTGATCCAGTAGTACGTCTCGAGCACTCCGCTTTCGGGAGTACTCGGCGTCGCTCCCACCGGAGGCAGTCCGACGATGCCCTTGTCGATGACGAAGGCGCGCACGGCGAACGCAGAGGCGCTGACCAGCGCGATGAACGCGACTACCGCGAGCACCACGAGAAGCCGGCGACGGCGGCCCTGGGAAGCACCGGCGCGCCCGCGGCCATCCCCCTCGCCGGCTTGCGCCATCGCGAGGACGCCAGGCCAGTCGCCGCTGCGGTCACTGAAGTCAGGCATCGTTCGCTCGAGCGCCTCACGAACGTCATCTACGACTGCCACGCTGTCGCCTCCTCCCGCTCCAGACTCTCTTTCACGGCAGCTCGCCCAGCGTTCAGCGCCGCGGCGACCGTTCCGGGCCGAACCTGCATGATGCGCCCGATCTCGGCGTAGTCGAGATCGGCGAAGTAACGTAGGAACAGCATGAGGCGCTGGCGCTCGGGCAGCTCCGCGATTGCCTGCCGAACCGATTCGTCCGGCTCGGCTGCGCTCGGCGCGGGCAGCTCGGGCGGCTCACCCGCTTCGGCGCGGACGGCCCGCCGATCGCGAGCCGCGTTGACGATGGCACGCCACGCGAAGGCCTCAAGCGCGCCGCGCTTTCGGATGCCGCGCCTGCTTCGCACGATGCCGACGAACGCATCCTGCACGGCGTCCGCACCCAACTGCTCGTCTCGCGTGATCGCGACGGCGACGCGGAGGAACGCCGGATATCGCCGCTTGTAGATCAGCTCGATCTCCTCGAGTAACTCATCTCGTGCTGTTTCCACACCCCTAACGACCGCCACAGGTGCAGTTTTCTTTAGTACCGCGCTGCGCGCTACGGCGGCGTGGTCCGGGGGCAGTCGGTTGAGCCTGACCGTCTGTGCGACTCCGTCGTGGACAGCCTGTGGCGGTTTGCGTAACCATCTCCTGATGGCGTTCGTTCAGTGCGAGGCGCTCCTCCGCTCAGGAACCGCCTGCCGCTCCGCCGCCCTCACCGACTCCGCGTTCTGCTCGCATCACGCAACGCTAGTCGAGGAGGTCGGAGAAGAGCGAGTGAGAGCCGGAGACCAGCCGCGACGACGACAGAGCACCCTCACCGAGCCGCTCGTCGCTGAGGTCGAGACCACGCTCGCGAGCGAGAACGGCCACACCGACCCGGCTCAAGTTCGCCCTCGGCTCGCGGAAGCTGCGGCTGCTTCGCTCGATGACATCTCGACCGCGCTCCTCGATGCCGCTCTCGGCGCGACGAGGGAGATGTGGGTCACGACCGCTTGCTCGGGCTGCGGCAAGAAGCAGCGAGTCGAGGTCAAGATCCCCGACGTTCGGAGCCGGGTCGCGGCGATCGAGCTTCTTCTTCGCGAAGGTCTCGGGCGTCCGCCTCAGGCCGAGGAAACAGCGAGTCCTCGCCTTCCTCGCGCCGCCGAAGCCGTCGAGAAGCTCAGTTGGAGCGACATGAAGTTGATCTTCGCGTCCCAGTTCGCGAGCGAGATCGCGGCGGTCGCCGAGGACGGAGATGCGCTGCTGCGCGAGCGGGTCGCATCGCTAGATGAGGATCAGCGGCAGCTGCTGCGCGAGGCGCTGGACGAGGTCGCCGTCGGCTACTAGATGAGTAGTTCCACGGGTTTAGGGCGGCGATGGTCGGTCTCAGCGGGCCTTCGGTGCCGCGTCCGGCCTGGCGGACTGCCTGGCGTCAGCGAGGCACGCTTCTCCGAAGATGAACCAGCGCGTTGCATCGAGCCTTGCCGTCCAACCCTCGTCACCGAGAAGTGACTGCAACTCCTCCGGCTCGTAGAAGACCTCGACGACCTGGAACTCCCTTCCGTCGTGCACGCGGCGAAGCTCCAGATCCGAATCGCGTCGAATGACGTACGGATCTGCGATCTCGTTGCGGTTGTCGATGAGGAAAACCCGTCCCCCCGGTGCAAGACATGACCGCACCAACGACCAAAAGCCCGAAAATCGTGGCCGCGGCACGTGAGAGAGCCAGAAGGAGAAGAAGACGACGTCATATGTCCTCAGCGGCTGCCATGTGATCAGGTCGGCAACGAGGTAGTCCACATCGGGTCGACCGATGCGCTTGCGGTTCAGCTCCAGGCTCTCGGGTGACGAGTCGATGACCGTCAGATGCCCAGCAGTGCGGGCCAGACGCGCCGTCCACCACCCAGTGCCCCCTGCAAGCTCCAAGACGTCACCCGTCGCACCAAAGGTCTCGAGTGCAGCTGCCACCTGCGCAACCTCCCGATCCCACTCCTCGGCCGATTCCGGGCCTCGGTTGAAGCGGCCGCGCCGCTGCCACCACTCGTCGTACTCGGGCGCACGAGCTTGGTAGTACGCTCGCTGCTCGGCGAGGAGTCCATCGTCGTTCATATGCAGAGTGATGTCTCGGGCTATGGACGCAGCTTAGGCTGCGAGTGGAACAGCCGGTGCCCGAGTGATCGCATGCCGAGACGGGCGAGGATCGCATGGCCCGCCTTGTCGAAGGTTGACCAGCGGTTGACCAGCCCTCGCAGTCCCAGTGTTCACGCCAGATCTCGCCTGACCCCCTACTCTCCAAGTAGGAGGTCGTCGCTCGAAGGGCACCCACCCCCCGTCAACCACTTCGTCGGCCGGGGCCTGGTCTCGGGTTACTTGATGGACGAGTGCGCGGACGTTGCGCCTCGACCACGCACGACTTCGTACGCGAACGCCGCTGCCAGTGCACCGAGCAGCGGCCCGGCGATGTAGATCCAGAAGTCTTGCCACTCGCCCGCGACAAGCGCTGGCCCAAACGAGCGAGCCGGATTCATCGACGCGCCCGTTACGCCGCCGCCGAAGAGCGAATCGAGCGCAACCGTGCCTCCGATCGCGATCGCAGCCGCTCCGCCTACGGCTCTCACATCAGTCGCGACGGCCATGATCACGAACATCAGGAACGCGGTCATCACCGCCTCGTAGACGAGGGCGGAACCTGAGCCGACGCTGGGCACCGTCGCGCCCAGGTTGGCTGGCGTTCCCTCCCAGACGATCCTGAGAAGAAGCGCTCCCGCCACCGCTCCGATGAGTTGGCTGGGCACGTACACGGCAACCTCGCGGAGCGGGAAGTGACGAGTCGCGCTGAAAGCAACACTCACAGCTGGGTTGATGTGAGCGCCCGAGAGGTGGCCGGTGGCGTAGATCATCGCCATGATCACGAGGCCGAACGTCGCTGCGATGCCGGTTGAGCCAAGCGAGTCGGCTCGCTGGGAGTCGAGCACGATCGCCCCACACCCAGCGAAGACGAGGGCGAAGGTCGCGAACGCCTCGGCGAAGCATCGCCGTGCGAGCGATGGTCTAGGCAAGTAGCTCGGCGATCAACTTCTGCACGCGGCCGTCGAGTTCGTCTCTGATCCGGCGCACCGCTTCGAGACTCTGCCCCTCGGGGTCGTCGAGCACCCAGTCCTCGTACTTCTTGCCGGGGTAGATCGGGCAGGCATCGCCGCAGCCCATCGTGATGACAACGTCGGCGGCACGGACGACCTCGTCGGTCAGAGGCTTGGGGAATTCCTCGCCGAGGTCGACACCGAGTTCGTCCATCGCCTCGATCACGGCTGGGTTGATGTCCTCGCCTGGGTCGCTTCCGGCTGACCTGACATGGATGCGTCCCTCGGAGCGGAGTGCGACGAGTCCGGCTGCCATCTGACTGCGACCGGCGTTGTGTACACAAACGAAGAGCACCTCTGGTTGCTCCTTCGTGATGAGTCCTTCAGCCTGTCCAAGGGCCTTGAGTCGCTCGCGTGCGAAGCGGTGCGCGAGGACGGGCACGAAGACGTTGATCTTCGACTCCCCGAGTAGGTCGACCGACTCGGCGATGAAACGGGCGATCGTCTCACGGGAGAACGTGCCCGCGAACTCGTCCTGAAGCGCCTCTGCGGCCTTCTCGACATGCTGTCGGGTGACTGGATCGAGCATCTCCGTCATGGATACCTCCAGATCGAGTTATGGGAATCGTTCACTCGCCAGCACCTGCGACGGGTGAAGATGTGGGGTTAGGGCGGATACCGAATGGACTTGGAAGCGAGCGCTGAGCCGCACCTGAACTAGCAGCAGCCCGCCTTCGTCGCCGCCTGGACGACGGGCAGCCCTCTTGCTTGCGGCTCGGTCGTCTTTACGCCTTTGACGATCGCGCTGTGCATACCCTCAGCTACCTCGTTAGTGAACTCGACGCTGATCTCCTCGAAGCCCGCTGCCTGCAGGCCAGCTTCGTACTCACCCTTCGAGAGGGCACCAGCGATACAGCCGACGTAACTACCCCGCTCCGCCCGCTCCTCGGGCGTGAGGCGATCCTCAGAGACGATGTCGCTGATTCCGATCCGCCCCCCCGGCCTTAGCACCCGTGCGACCTCGGTCAGCACAGCGGGTTTGTCCGTCGAGAGGTTGATCACGCAGTTCGAGATGACGACGTCGACCGAGTCTGCGGGCAGGGGGATGTGCTCCATGACGCCCTTCAGGAAGTGGACGTTCGGCATCCCTGCCTCCAGCGCGTTCTGCTGCGCGAGTGCAAGCATCTCATCGGTCATGTCGAGGCCATATGCGGTGCCTGTCGGCCCGACACGCTTGGCCGAGAGGATCACGTCGATGCCGCCGCCGGAGCCGAGGTCGAGCACGATCTCACCCTCGCGCAGTTCGGCGACCGCGATCGGATTGCCGCAACCGAGCGAAGCGAGCACGGCGGCGTCGGGAAGCTCACCACGCTCGTCCAAGCTGTAGAGCGTTTCGGCATAGCCGCTCTCGCCAGTTACGTGCTCACAGCAAGCACCACCGCCGCAATCACAGGCAGCACGTCCCTCGGTTGCTACCGAAGCGGCCTCCGCGTAACGCTGCCGTACCTCTTCGCGTAGCTCGCTCGTCGTCGATGTAGTCATCAGCAGCACACTCCTTTCAGGTCGGCGACGGCCGCCAGCTTCTCGACAGCGTCGCGCTTCAACGAGAAGTAGGCCCACTTACCGCGCTGCTCACGCTCAACGAGGCCTGCGCCAAGCAGGCGCTTCATGTGGTGGGAGACCGTCGGCTGAGAAAGCCCAAGCGGCTCGATCAGATGGCAGATGCATACCGGCTCACCGTCGCTTGTCGCGAGCAGGTTGACGATGCGAACACGGGCCGGGTCGGCAAGAGCCTTGAAAAGTCCCGCTGTCGCCTCGGCCTCCTCATCAGACAACGCCTCGGCGTTGAGTGGCGCACAGCAGTCGATCGTCTCCAGCGTCGCAGTCATGAGATCCACAACACCTCACTTCACGTATTGACAAGCATGAATGTATCGAAGAACATCGATACGTGTCAAGCTCGTTCAGACGAGTAGGACCAAAGCCACGAGGAAGCGCTCAGCAGGAGGCGTCGCAGGTTCGCCCACGCCAGGTGCGTGCACCGGTCTGGAGAGCGAAGGCGGCGACGATGAGGGCGGCAAGCGGGTCAGCCCACCAGAGTCCAAAGATGGCGTTCGCCGCGAGTCCGATCAGGATTGCGAGAGAGAGGTAGGCGCAGAGGATGTTCTGAATGCCCTCGCCTGTGGTGGCGTGCGATTCAAGGCGGTTGCCCATCCGCTTTTTCGCGGCACCGAAGAGGGGCATGAGCGTGATGCTTCCGATCGCAAGGCCGATGCCGATCCAGCTGGCCTGGGCCTCGCTCCCCGTAAGGAGGTGGTAGATCGCGGCGATGATGATGTAGGGCGCAAGGAGAAAGAACGTGATCGCGACGATCTTCTGCGCTCGTGACTCAGCGTCGTCGGAGTTCAGTCGGTCGCCCGTGAAGCGCCAGATGATGATCACGCTCGCAATCCCGGTGATCGTGCTGTCGACCCCGTAACCGATCAAAGCGATCGAGTTGGCCATGACCCCGGCTGCAGTGCCGATTACGCCCTCGGTCGTCATCCACACGAGACTGAGCCATGAAATGAGCTTGACGCGCCCGATCAGGGCAGAGCGCTCGTCGTGTCCTACTGCGAGGCTGGTGTCATGCATGGAGGTAATGTATCAATCATTATTGATGCTAACAGCATCCCTAGATTATGAAAACCGATGTGGAACGCTCAGCAGAGATCGAGGAGTGCCGTCGGATCGCGGCCTCGTGGGCACCGGTGCTTCGTGCGCTCGCAAGCAAGGAGCGACTGCTGATCGCGCTGTGGCTAGCAGGCACCGAGTGCACGGTGCGCGAGCTTGAGCAGGTCACCGGCATGCGCCAGTCACTTGTGTCCTATCACCTTCACGAACTCGGGAAGGCTGGTCTTGTCAGCGCCTCCCCGGTCGGGCGAAGCAACCGCTACCGGCTCGCACATGCTGACCTCGACCAGCTGGCAGCGCTGATCGGCACCCTTGAGCGAGGCACCGACCGAGCCAGCGGCGACCCGAGCACGATGAGGCCCTGACCCGATACTC
The DNA here is from genome assembly GCA_963761485.1 of uncultured Actinomycetes bacterium. GTDB lineage: Bacteria > Actinomycetota > Thermoleophilia > Gaiellales > Gaiellaceae > GMQP-bins7. Next base: position 140,963 of record CAVXGP010000007.1, read on the forward strand.
CCCTCCCCCTCGCGAGGCACTCGGGCGGTGGAGCCTGGTCGCGGTTTGGGAACCTCGGAGTCGATCGACCGCCCGCTTTCGGGGGAGTCGCGGACGCGAACTCCCGCCTACGCTTGAACGACCCACTCATGAGGAGGAGTTACGTCGTCGCACCTGCCTTCGGTCGATGACGAGATCGCTGTTTCCGACGGCGATCTTGGATCTACTCGTCCGCCACAGGTTCAACTCGCTGCTCTTACCCGGCGTAAGGCTCCGGCCTCGGGGCTTCGACCAACCGTCCGCTTCGCGATCGCATCGGCTCTAACCCTGGCCTGGGTCGCGTTCAGCGTCTGGGTCTCGGGGCCGTGGAGGGGTGAGCTTGAAGCCGCGATCGGCCCCGTCATGGGCTGGGTGATACCGCTCTTCCTCGCCTACATCCCGGGCCTCGTCATCGGGTTCATGATCTTCACGCTCCTGATCACGCGATATCAGGAACTCCCGCTCAGGCCTCCCAAGGGCGACTGGCCCGAGGGCGAGTGGCCATCGGTGACGATCCTGGTCGCGGCATGGAACGAGAGCGAGGCGATCGTCCGCACGCTCGAACGCATCGCCGAACTCTCATACGAAGGTCGGGTCGAGGTCGTCGTCGCCGACAACAACTCGACGGACGACACCGCGCTGCTCGCAGACGCGGCGGGTGATCGCCTCGGGCTCCACTACCGACGTGTTTTCGAGACCAAGCAAGGCAAGCATCACGCCCTGAATGCTGCCCTCGCAACCGTGACGACGCCGCTCGTGGTAACGGTTGATGCCGACACCTATCTGCAAGCGCAGTCGCTCACGCGGCTCGTGGTTCGCCTCACGAGCGCACCGCAGGGCCAGCACGTCTCCGCGTGCGCCGCCGCGCTCGTCGCGCAGAATCCCGGGGCGAGCTTCGTCACCCGGATGCAGCAGTGGGATTACCGGCTCGGGATCAACGGCGTGAAGCGCATGCAGGCCGCGTACAACACTGCGCTCGTCGCTCAGGGAGCGTTCTCGGCCTACTGGACTAGCGACCTGCGCGGCGTCGGCGGTTGGCCGGATGCGATCGGTGAAGACATCGTGCTCACCTGGTCGATGCTGGGGTCGCGGGGGATCGTGCAGTATGAGCCTGTCGCGCTCGGCTTCACGGTTGTCCCCGAGCGACTCGATCGTCTCCTGAGCCAGCGCTCACGCTGGGCACGGGGAATGCTCGAAGGCCTTCGGACTCATCCACCGCCGAAACAGCCCCGTGTGCTCGCGAGGCTGGTCGCGGGGATCGACTACCTCGTCCCCGCTCTCGACATCGGCGTCATCTTCTTCTGGGTGCCGGGTGTCATCCTCTTCCTCTTCGGATACCCGTTGATCTTCGGCTGGTGGTCGATGCTCCTTCTTCCCATCACGCTGGCCGTCTTCGGCTTCTTGCAGCGCTGGCAAGCCCGCCACGTCTTTCGCACTCTCGACATCCATCCGCAGTCCGACAAGCGCGGCTTCCTCGGCTACCTGTTTGCCTACCAGGTGTTGACCTCGGCAGCCGCACTGCGCGGTTATGGCCAGTACCTCGCCGGATCGGGTCGTCGCTGGAAGTAGTTGCGCGTCGAGCGGGAAAGGTCGTCCTGAAATGTGACACTCCCTCCCCCTCGCGAAGTGCTCCATGTTGGGGCCTGCTTGCGGGGGAGTGCGTAGCCAGCCCTGGCGACGACCTGGTCAACTAGTTGGTCAACTCTTCTGGTCGCACCGAGTGCTGCCCAGGAGGATCGAGCCTGAATTCATGCGGTGCCGTCACACCGAGTCGCGCCCCGAGACCTATCTCTCCTCCTTTGCAAGCCGGAGGTCACCGGTTCGATCCCGGTACGCTCCATCAGAAAATACCTGGAAATGAGGCTCTCTTCCGCTTCGGAGGCGCATCGGCTCGCTGGCCTGCCTCCACTACGGCCAACTGACCCATCATTCCCCGGTCTCGTGCTGGAGGACGTGGCAGTGGAACATGTACGGAACGTCCGGATTCGCGTGAACAGCGATCGCCGCACACCGAGCCGCTGGACGATCGAGTCGCGCTCGGTCTGGATCGCCGAGCCGATTCGGACTTTCGCCCGCGGTGCAATCGGCGTAGGTTCGTAGAAGTCAACTTGGAGGAGGCTCACATGGCTGGCGACCGGATTCCATTGATGCTCATCCACGGCGCCTGGCTCTCCGCTCGGAGTTGGGAGAACTTCGCCGACTACTTCGAGAAGCGCGGGTTCGCCGTCTCGGCTCCCGAGTGGCCCCGCAAGGAGGGCGACGTCGAGGAGCTGAGAGCAGAGGCAGAACAGCTAAGGGGCCTAGGGATCGAGGAGATCGTCGAGCACTACGAGCAGCAGATCAAGGCGCTCGACCAGCCGCCGCTTCTGATCGGGCATTCGTTCGGCGGCCTCATCGTGGAGCTGCTGCTCGACCGCGGCCTCGGGCGGGCCGGCGTCGCAATGAGCCCGGCGCCCCCGAAGGGGATCCTGGTCTTGCCCTTCTCGTCCCTCAAGGCTGCCTCGCCCGCGCTCGCGCATCCCTCGAGGTGGCACGGCATCGTGACGCTGACTCCCGAGGAGTTCACATACGGGTTCGCGAACACCTTCTCCCCCGAGGAGGCCGCCGCCGCCTACGAGCGCTACGCCGTTCCCGAGACGGGGCAGATCTTCTATGAGGCGGGCTTCGCGAACTTCCACCTCCACCCCCCGACGGAAGTGCACTTCAAGAACCAGGAGCGCGCTCCCTTGCTCGTCATCGGAGCGGAGAAGGACAAGACCGTCCCCGCGTCACTCGCGCGCAAGCAGTTCGAGAAGTACGACAAGCACGAGGCGTACGAGTCACAGACGGACTACCTCGAGTTCCCCGGCCGTCCTCATCTCATGATGATCGGCGACGGCTGGCAGCAGATCGCCGAGGCGATCGACAGCTGGCTCGACGGAGTCCTCGAGGCGACACCTGTGCCGGCGCGAGGTGCCTCGGCTTAGTCGAGGTAGCCTGGGCTCTGCGATGTCCGTATGCAGCCACCTCGATCGGATCCGGGTGACGGCGCTGCCCGCGACGGTCGCAGGGTGCGAAGAGTGCCTGAAGATCGGAAGCGCCTGGGTCCACCTTCGAATGTGTATGACCTGCGGAAAGATCGGCTGCTGCGATTCCTCGCCGAATCGGCACGCGAGTCGCCACGCGCACGACGCTAGCCACCCGATCGCTCGCTCGGCCGAGCCAGGCGAAGACTGGAGCTGGTGCTTCGTCGACGAGGTCGCGTTCGTGGTCGCGCCGAGTGGGGGAGGGGCTGAGGCCTTCGCGGGCAGAGCAGCTCCGTGAGCACCACGGTGATTCAGGGGGAGCTTCCCGAGCTTCCCCTGCGGAGTTGGGAGAAGACGAAGGACACGCTGCACCTCTGGACGCAGATCGTCGGCAAGGTGCGGATGGCCTCGACCACGCCCCGCAACCACTGGTGGCACGTCACCCTCTACGTCGACGTGCGCGGACTGACCACGCGCCGAATGCACTCGTCGTCCGGCGTCACCTTCCGCATCGACTTCGACTTCGTCGATCACCGCTTGGTGGTCGCGACGAACCGGGGCGAGGTGGAGTCGTTCGAGCTCGTCGACGGGCTCTCGGTCGCCGAGTTCGACGAAAAGCTGCACGCGACCCTGGCGACAATGGGGATCGACGTCGCGATCCGCGAAGAGCCCTTCCGCGTTCCGACGAGGACGCCGTTCCCCGAAGACCGAGAGCATGCGTCCTACGACCGGGATGCGGTCGAGCGCTTCTGGCACATCCTCGAGTGGACGGACCAGGTCCTCGAGGAGTTCGCGGGCTGGTACTGCGGCAAGACGAGTCCCGTCCACTTCTTTTGGCACGGCTTCGACCTCGCGCTGACCCGCTTCGGCGGCGCGCGCGCTCCGACGTTGCCGGAGGCGGACGCGGTCAACCGGGAGGCGTACTCGCACGACGTGGTCTCGTTCGGCTTCTGGGCTGGCGACGCAACCGTGCGAGAGCCGACCTATTACTCGTACACGGCCCCGGAGCCCGCTGATCTTCGCCAACAGCCGTTGCGCCCCGGGGAGGCGTCCTGGAGCGAATATGGCGGCGGCTCGCTCGCGCTCCTGCCATACGTCGCGGTTCGCGCAGCTTCAGACCCGAGAGCGGCGCTGCTCGCGTTCCTCGAAAGCGCGTACCGGGCCGGCGCAGGGCTGTCCGGCTGGGATCAGGCCGAGCTCGAGTCGTCTTGGTGTCCCGAACCGCCCGAGCTCAGCAAGCTGCTCGACGGCTGAGCGTGGAGCATGCACATGCCGGCTTGAACGACGTGAGCCTAGTAGTGGGCTACCGCATGCCGGGTTGCCGGTCATGAGCGATCGTCAACGGCTGACGCTGCTCGCTGCGATCGTCGGCTCAGCCGTCGTCACGGTCGACGGCTCGATCGTCAATGTTGCGTTGCCCGCGATCGAGCGTGACCTGGGGGGTGGCCTCTCCGGCCAGCAGTGGGTCTCCAACGCGTACCTCTTGGCGCTGGGATCGCTGATCTTGATCGGCGGCTCGCTCGGCGACATTTACGGCGAGCGGCGCGTGTTCGCGGTCGGCGTGACGGCGTTCGGCGTGATGTCGGTCGCGTGCGCGCTCGCTCCGACGATCGAGGTGCTGATCGGCGCACGGGCGTTGCAGGGCGCGGCGGGAGCGCTCGTGGCGCCGAGCTCGCTCGCGATCATCGTTGCCGCGTTCCGGCCGAGTGAGCGAGGCGCTGCGATCGGTTCGTGGACTGCCTGGGGCGGCATCGCCGCCGTCGTCGGGCCGCTGGCGGGGGGTCTGATCGTCGACCAAGTCTCATGGCGCTGGATCTTCGCCCTCAACGTTCCGGTGGTCGTTGCGACGCTCGTGCTGATTCGGGCGGCCGTGCCGAGAACGGCGCCAGTGGAGGGACGTCGAGTCGACTGGCTTGGAGCAGGTCTATGTGCGCTCGGGTTGGGCGCTTTCGTATTCGCACTGATCGAGCAGCCACACCACGGCTGGACCAGCCCTGTGATCTTTGTTCCGCTGGTCGCCGGTGTCGGCGCGTTTGGGGCGTTCCTCGGCTGGGAGCGTCGTGCCACCGAGCCAATGCTGAAGCTCGAGTTGTTCGGCCGCCGCAACTTCGCCGTCGGGAACCTCGAGACGCTCGCCATGTATGCGGGGCTAGCGATCCTCTTCTTCTTCCTCGTTATCTTCCTGCAGCAAGTCGCCGGGTACAGCGCACTGAAGAGTGGCCTCACGATTCTGCCCGTGACAGTCGTGATGTTCGCGCTATCGCGCCGATTCGGGGCGCTCGCGGACCGATACGGGCCACGCCTCTTCATGGGCGCTGGGCCGATGATCGCAGCGGCCGGAATCCTGCTCCTGCTCAGAGTCGAGATGAACCCGTCGTACCTGGCAGACCTACTTCCGGCGCTCCTCGTCTTCGCGCTCGGTCTCTCGCTTACCGTCGCTCCCCTTACTGCGACCGTTCTCGCCGACGCCGATGAGCACGACGCCGGCATCGCCTCCGCGATCAACAACGCCGTTGCGCGCGTCGCCGGCCTCCTGGGCGTCTCGCTGGTGGGCGTCGTGGTCGCAGGCACGCTCGTGGGCGATACGTTTGCAGCAAACGCCGAGTCGGTGCGAGCCTTCCATCAGGTCGTCCTTATCTGCGCCGCCCTCGTCGCTGCAGGTGGCGTCGCCGGCGCGTTCGGGATCACGAACCCGCAACGGGCGGTCGACGCAGAGAGGTGCCCGGGAGGTCAGCTCGTCGGAACGCCGCAGCCCGCGGTGGTCACGTCGAGTTGAGGGCGGAAGGGTTCGCAAGCGTCAGCTCAGGCGACGTAATCGCATGTGCAGCCGGAATTCGCGCCCCGGTGAGACACCCGCTCCCCCTCGGCATCACCCTTCTCGACGTGCGGGAATGTCGCTTGAAGGCGTGACTCTCGGACTCGCCGAGATGCGGCTGCATTGAAGTACTGCCGGGGTCTACGTCGCGGTCGTCTGAGGGAGCCTGGCCAGGTCGAGCGCTTCGCCGATCGTGAGCTTGCTGCCGACCTCGGTGGCGCTCGCGACGACGTCGGCCGAGAGCGATGCTCGTGCCTGGTCGACGAACTCCCGCCCCGGCGTCTCGTCGGAGTAGACGTTGACGATGCCCTCCTGGTGGGCGTAGACCTCCGCCGCGGCGGCGATCTGCACGGCCGTCTCGGGCCGCCCCTCGACCGCCTCGGTGGCCGCGAGCCCGATCAGCGAGAGCCCGACTCCACGAACGCTCGCCACGTCCGTGTAGGCCTGGACCGAGTCGAGGAAGGTCCGTCGCGCGAGCGCAGGGTCTTGGTGCCGGAGCTGCGTCCAGGCCATCTCGGAGAGGATCCGGGCTTCCTCGGCTCGGTCACCGATCGTTTCGTATGCGGCGAGAGACTGCTGGTAGAGGTCGAGGGCGGCCGCTAGGTCACCGCGACCGGATGCCAGTCGAGCGAGGCCGCCGAGCGACAGGCCGGCTCCTTCCTCGTCGCCGATTCGCTTCTGGATCTCGAGCGCCTCGGAATATCTCGTCTGCGCCGATTCGAGGTCGCCCGCGACGGCGTTGAGGATGCCGTCGAGGGTCGAGGCGAATCCCTGGGCCCAGGTGAAGCCGAGGGCGCGGCTCCTCTCGATGCTCTCCGTCGTTCGCCTGAGCCCGGCTTCGAGATCGAAGCCGAGGAGGCCGAAGCCGTGAAGGAACGCGCCGATGCAGAGCTCGCGATCGATTCCGAGCTCTGCCGCGACGCGATACGCCTCGGCCCATTCGTCGTTCGCTCGCTCGAGCTGACCCAGCGCGCCACGACGCCAGTCCCGCCGCGAAGAGGGCGCCCGCCCGCCCGACTGTGGGAGATCCACCGGCGTCGGCGTCGAGGAAGGACGTCGGCGTACTCTCGGGCGGTGAGGTTCTTGCCTCGGATGTGCCAGTAGAGCCATAGGTCGCCGCACATCTGCAGGCCCGCCTCGCAAGCAGCCGCGTCGCCGTCCTTCGCCGTCGCCAGGAGCGTGTCGAGCGCGGCCTGGAGGTTGCCCTCCTCGACGAGGCCGCGTTCGAGGGAACCGATCTGATCGGTGCCCTCGATGCCGTCGCGGATCGTCTGTGCGAGCTCCGCATACCGGCGAGCGTGCCTCAGCGCGATCCGGCTCGCTTCCCCCGCCGCCTCGAGCCGCTCGCGAGCGTACTCACCGATCGTCTGCAGCATCCGGAGCCGCTCACCCTTGCCGTCGGTCTGCACGAGAGCCTTGTCGACGAGCGACTCCAGCTCGTCGAGGATGTTCTCGCCGGCGTCTGCGCAGACCGCCTCGACGTCCGCGAACGTGCACCCTCCGGCGAAGACGGCCAGACGCCGGAACAGGCGCTGCTCCGGGTCCTCGAGCAGCGAGTGGCTCCAGTCGATCGTGGCGCGCAGCGTCTGTTGCCGCTCGGGAACGTCGCGCGCGCCGGATGTGAGGACGTGGAGGGCGTGGTCGAGACGCTCGAGCAGCGCCTCCGGAGCCAGGAGCCGGAGACGGGCGGCAGCGAGCTCGAGAGCGAGCGGCAGGCCGTCCAGGCGCCGGCAGACCGCCGCGACCGCCCCGGCGTTCTCCGGCGTCAGCTCGAACGAGCCTCTGGTCATCTTCGCGCGCTCGACGAACAGCGCGATCGCCGAATACGAGCCGAGCGACTCGGTCGAGGCCGGATCGGACGGCGGGGGAAGCTCCAACGGGTTGAGCGCGTACTCCCGCTCGGCGGCGATCCTGAGTGGTGTCCGGCTCGTAGTCACGATCCTCAGCCCCGGGCAGCTCTCGATCAGGCCCGCCACGTCCGAAGCCGCCGCCACGACCTGCTCGAGGTTGTCCAGGAGCAGAAGTGCCTTCTTGTCACCGATCAGAGCGGCGACGCCCTCCCCCAGCGTCCGCTCTTCGGCTTCCTTCACGTCCAACGCGTCCGCGAGAGCGGGGACGAACTGCGCAGGATCCGTCACCTCGGCCAGCGCGATGAACGCGACACCGTCCAGGAACTCGGGCGCGAGCAGGCGGCCCAGCTCGACGACGATGCGCGTCTTTCCAACACCGCCGGGACCCGTGATCGTGACGACCCGATGCTCGTGCGCCAGCTCGACGAGCGACGCCAGATCAGCCGCTCGGCCGACGAGTGGCGTGGTCGGCTCCGGCAGGTTGCTCGGCAGACTGGCGAAGCGCTCGCCCTTGCCTTCGAGCGCCTCCGGATCCGGCACCACGACGCCCTCGGCCGCCACTGCGTAGAGCTCGAACGGGCGCCCGACGTTCTTGAGCCTGAACCGCCCGAGGCGGATGACGCCGACGTCGCTCCGGTTCTTGATCTGCTCGTACGCGGAGTCGGACAACATCACCCCGCCCGGTACGGCGAAGGACTCGATCCGAGCCGCGATGTTCACAGCGTCACCGGTGAGCCGCTCGGAATCGACGACCACCTCGCCCACATGGACTCCGATGCGAATCGGAACGTCTTCCGCTGCGAGCTCCCGCTGGATCTCGACTGCGGCGAGCACCGCAGCAAGCGAGCTGGGGAACATGCTCATGCTGCCGTCGCCGAGCCGCTGGACGATCGTCCCGCCGAAGGCGTCGTGGTGGCTCTCGAGCGCACTCATGTATCGGTCGCGTTTGTCGAGTGCCACACGCTCGTCCGCCTGGATGAGCGCCGTGTATCCGACCATGTCGGTGAACATCACCGCGACGAGCCGACGATCTAGCCGCACAGTCGGGGCATCCCCTTCGGCCCGCTCGGAGGGACGGGATATCGCCACACGATGACCGTATCGCAGTCCACGCGAAGGCACGGGGGGCCGGACGTGGGCGACCACGAGCCGCGCCTTCTCGACTCGCTCGTGACACCACGGCCTTCGCTCAATCGGCGACCAGGCGATAGGTGCCTGCGCTGGGCGAGTGTGCGGGAAGGTATCCGCCACATCGCATTCGCCGTCGAGGACATCGACGCCGTCGTCGCCGGCCTGCGAGCCCGTGGTGCTGAACTCGTCGGCGAGCTGGAGCGCTACGAGGACAGGTACCGGCTCTGCTACGTCCGCGGCCCGGAGGGAATCATCATCGAGCTAACGGAGCAGATCGGCTGACGGGTCGAGTCCGTTGCCGACTCTCAGAGGTTCGTCGCGTGGGAGCGAGTCACCCGCGGGTCGGACCCGGAGGGCTCTCTCACATGTCTGACCTGGATCCCACGGGCCGTGCGAGTGCCTGCACGATTGAGTCCTCAAAGGTCAGGGCGTGCGTACACGACCAGGCGGTACTTCGCTGACCCTGGCGGGTGACAAGCCGAAAGCAGTAGCCTCTCGTGTCCGACAGCGTCGGCTATGTGCAGATCGGTACCGAGGAGAACGCGGCTACCGGTCACGGCGTATGGGTACATGCGTCCCTTCCAGCGGATACGGATGACGTCTCCTCGTCGTAGACCCTCAAGGTGCCGAAAGGGCCGCGAGTGTGTAACGCGGTGTCCGGCGATGGCGACCGTGTCCCCGCCGCCGGGGCGTCCCGTGCGCTTCCACCAGGCGGGGCCGCGGTTGACATACCAGGTCACCCGCTCGTCGAGCTCCAGCCGTGGGATCAAAATTCTGGTCGGTAGGTGCTCGCGAACCGCTGGAGGCGGCGAGGGAGCGACAGAAGAGAGTGAAGTCGCGCCAACCTCCTTGGAGCAGCCAGCGAGAAGGGCAAGGGCCAGCCCCACCAGGACGAGGCTGGCCCTACGCATCTAGAGGGTAAAGGGAGCCGCTTGCGGAGCCGTGTCCGGCTTCGCTGCGACGACCTTCCCTTTCGCTTTCTTCTGCGCCTTGGGCGCGGGCTTGTCCTCCGAGACCGGCGGCGTGCCGACGATCGCAAGAGGCTCCTTCGCCTCTACCGTCGGCGGGGTGGTCTCCACCGGCGGAGGAGGGGGAGTGGTCTCGACCGGGGGCAGAGGAGTCGTTTCCGGAGGAACCGTCGCGGAAGGCGGTTTCTCGCCACAGACGAGCTCGGCCAGCTTCTCGAAGCTGCCTTGTTCTCCGTTCGTATCCCAGCTCGCGCTGGCCCGAATGGTGTGCGCCTCGCCGTCCTGTGGGACGCTGATGCCGACGGCATGCCCGCCGCTCGAGCCATTGAACGAGAAGCCGGCCGAGTAGACGGTCGAGCGGTCGACCTGGATCTGCTCGGACACGGTGTTCGGCGCGTTGACGAAATCCGTGTACGAGAAGGTGACGCTGGAGCAGGTGATGCTCGCCTGCCCTGTGTGCGCTGATGCAACCTGCGCGGCCATGAGCCCAAGCCCGACCAAGCCGATCGCAAGCAGCATGAAGTGTCTTGTCACGAGTACCTTCCTTCGCGCCGGGACGCTGTCCTTGATGAGGAAGCGGTGTTCCCGGCACCGCCTACTAGCTTGACACATACTAGGTCAAGGTCCTTCCCATATCTACCCCAAAGGCCCTTTTGCTTTTCTAATCACTCAAACGGGTGACTCCGCCGTGAACGCCAGTCCCGATGCGGTGGCGCATGGCAGCCGGAAGACCGACCGCACCCAGACACCAGCGATTTCGATTACACCCTCCTGTCGGCTAATGCACTTGTTGAGGTTTTTTTGTATGCTCTTGTCGATGCGACGATCACGGTCTTGCGAGTGCCCCTTATGAGTCCGGTCGAGGACACGCTGGATCAACTCGCCCGTGCGGCTGAGAATGTCGCTCGCCTCGAGCCCCGTCTCGCGGCGGCCAGAGTCGAGCTCCACGGCCTGATTCGCCAGGCCGCGGACGAGGGCGTTTCCCGAGAGGTCATCGCTCGTGTGGCAGGGTTGACGAAGGAACGCATTCGGCAGATCTTGGTCCGCTAGACCGATACCCCTCGGGCATGTGAAGCCGGGATCACTTCGCTTCATGGACGCACGGGGCGATGTCGTACCGTGATGCCTGCTCCGGGCGAAGCGGAACCGGCTCCGATCGAGCCGAGAGGTCGCGGCTAGGCGTGCCGCCTGGTGCGTAGCGACGGTTCCGGCTTTGCGTCGTTTACCGTCCGAGGCGATCCGTGAGAGGTTGTGCTACTGTGACTTTGTAGCGTATGTCACGGAGCGCTACTAGGTCGGAGTCCTAACAACACGACTTCCTCTGCAGTCCGTCCGTTAGCCCTTCGGTCGGAAGCAAGTCGGCAGATATTCCCGCCGACGTCTATTCGACCCGGAGGACGGATGAGCCCGCCCGAGTACGCAGAGGTTCCTACTTCCGTCGACGGCTGCGTTCGTGCCCGTTGGATGCTCGAACGCTGATCGCAGCTGCCCTCCAACACCGGTGAAGAAAGAAAGGGGCTACAAATGTCTTTCTGGCTATTCCTCTTGATCGTCCTGCTAGTCGGCCTCACGTTCATGGGCTACCGCCGCTATAGCAACCGCTAGGAGCATCCCCTCCTCGCGTGGCTTGGCAATCGCGGAGGGGATCATTTCTGAGAGGTCGGGGCCGCAACGGTCCCGACCCTCGGCTGGGATGAACTCCTTCGCCACCAGGACGGGCCTTGCGGCCAGCTCGTGGGTCACCCGCATGTAAGCAGGGCAACCGATCTCGGCCCTGTACAGCCCGCGGTAGTCACGGCGCCGGAAGGGTCACGCGTCGGAGCATCGAGTCGCACAAGGGCCGCCTACGTCAAGCTCGTAGAAGCGGTATGCGCGGTTGACGTGCAGACAGCATGGTCGTTCCGGCGTATGACACCTGCCTCCTCTGGGTTGGCGTTGCAATCACCAAACGCCGGGTACGAGGCGTCATCCATTCGCCACCTATCGGCGACCTGGACTTGCGGGACGCGGATCGCAGGCGTGACGACCGAGGCCGATAACGCAATCGCAACGAGGCATTACGTGGTGCCAACAACTGTGAGGCGTCGCCTTCGTTAGAGGAGGTACAAGAGTCCGTCTCCCAACGGAAGGCAGTGCACGTGACGACGTCCGAGCAGCATCCAACAGGCATAGGGACCGACGTCGAGGAAGGCCTTGTCGCCCGCTGGCGCTTCGATCAGTTCCGCTGGCTCGGCTTTGGCGACGAGCATGCGTGGCTCCTCGTCTTCTCCGACGCCGATCTCCATGACACCCGTTCGCTTGTTGCAGCGGGATGCCCGCTTGACCTCGTGCTCAAGATCGCCATGTGAAGCGTCGAGGACTCACCGAGCTCGCCCGTGCATGGAGGTCGGGCAGTTGTTCCCGGCCTTTCTCATGCCAACGAAAGTAACGCGAAGGGGATGCCGATCACGACACTGAGCGCCTTCATATCCCCCACGCATCACTCACCCGGAGCGATTGTGGACTCGCTGGCCGGCTTGTATCTCTATAGACAGGAGTCCACACGGTTGCCACAGTCTCTTTTAGGGGAGGGGACGACCGCCAGCCTCGCTGACACTGTCGCGAGGCTCGAGCGGGAGTTGGACGAGTGGCGCCGACTAGCCACCGGTGAGTATCCCGGTTCGGTTCGGGTACCTCGGCCGCATGGTCTACAGCCTGAGCGGGCAAGACTTCGAGTCCTGCCAGGCGGGCGTCAAGGCTCGGGCTCGGCGCGAGCCCTAGGCGCAGAGCCGAATCCCGCGTGGCCGCCACCGTTGCGTGTCGGTCGCATTCCCATCTCGCGCTTCGAGCCCGCAGTTTTCGGCATCGCCTCCGCGATCAAGAACGCTGTTGCGCACGTCGCCGGTCTCGTGGGCGTCTCTCGTCGGCGTCGTGGTCACAGGCACGCTCGTGGGCTCCGCTCCGCCGGAGATTCCACTTCGACTCTCGCCGGAAAGTAGCTCTCGGGCGCCTACCTCGACCTGAAGACACATCGACTGAGCCGGGGCCGTTGGAGGCGCTGTTGGAGGTCGTGGTTTGGGCGCTGATATCCCGTTCGCCCAGTCGAGAGACTCCTACTCACAGTGGGAGCAGGGGCGCTCGAGTGCCCGTTGCGAAGGGCGCTCAGCGCAGCTGCTTCGGAACGACGTAGGCGACGAGCTCCGCGTCGCCCTCACCCAGCTCGGTCCAGAGTGAGCTCGGAACGGCGAGGGTCGCAAACCCAGCCGTCGGGAATTTCGCCTCGAGGCGGTCGAGCTCGGCACCGGTCGAAGCGAGAAGGAGCGCGAGGTCGTAGAGGCCGGGGTTGTGGCCGATGATGAGCAGCGAGTCGACTTCGTCAGGCACGGTGCGGAGGCGTTCGAGCAGTGCATCGCCCGAGGCTGCGTAGAGGCCCTCCTCGACTTGGACCAGCGCGTCGGCGAGCGCCCGCTGGACAAGCATCAACGTCTCACGTGTTCGGGTGGCGGAGGAGCAGAGCACGAGCGATCGGGCTGACTTCGAGTCGGCGAAGGTGGTTGGCGATGCGCTTCGCGTCCCGTCGACCTCGCGGCGCGAGCGGGCGCTCGTGATCTGAGAGAGTCGGGTCGGACCAGCTGGACTTCGCGTGACGAAGGAGATAGAGCGTGTGCATCGCTCCCACTGACTATCGCTCCTCGATGGGTCGGGGAGTACGTACGCCCTCGATCCCGAGGTCAGATTCATGTCAGATCAGGGTGACCACCGCGGGCCAAGGCTGACCGAGCCGCTTCACCGGAGCGCCCTACTCATCGCGTTTCAACCAAAGCCGACCACGTCGTTAGTCGCGCTTCGCTGGCCAAGGCGGCACGGCAGGCGTAGGGTTGAGCGGTGAACCCGACCGAAGGCGTGATCCGCGAGGCGTGGATGCTCTACAAGGCGCACTGGCGCCACCTCCTCCCGATCTCGTTCATCGTCTACGTGGCGATCGCGATCATCGGTGCGCTCCTCACCGCCGCCCTGTCCTGGCTGGGCGCGCTGATCGCGGCTCTCATCTCGCTCGTTGGCCTGTTCTGGGTCCAAGGGGCGCTGGCCACTGCCGTGGAGGACATCCGCGATGGCCGCGCCGACCTGTCGCTCGGCGAGACTTTCGGCCGAGTCCGGCCGCAGCTCGTCTCGATCGTCGTGGCCGGCGTGCTCGCGGGGATCGGCGTGTTCCTCGGGCTGTTGCTCCTCATCGTTCCCGGACTCGTCCTGATGACGTGGTGGGTCTTGGTCATTCCCGTGGTTGCGCTCGAGCGGACGTCAGCCGGTGAGGCGTTCGGCCGCAGCCGCGAGCTCGTGCGCGGTAACGGCTGGAATGTCTTCGGAGCCATAGTGCTGACGATCCTTCTGCTGCTCGGGTTCGGGATCGTGCTAGGGATCGCGCTCACGCCGCTTGCCGACTGGCTCCAGAGCTTCGTCTCGAACATCGTGAGCGGGACGCTGACCGCACCGTTCATCGCGCTCGTATGGACGCTGCTCTACTTTCGGCTCCGCCAGGCGAAGTCTGCGCCTACGGCTGCCTCGCCGGACGCGACCTCTACCTAGCGTTCGCGCACACCACGCGGAGTGCGAGGTGGATGGCTTTCTGCGGCGTGTGGAGTCGTGCTAGACGGCTCCGAGAGCGGCCGTGATCCGCTCCATCGCCGCAGTCTCCTCATCCTTCACCCCGCCCTTGGCCTCCGCTACCGCCGTCGCGACGTCGAGCACGAGGCCACGGTAGGCCTCGAGCTCGTCCGGCGCCTTCTCGCCGAGCACTGCCACCGCAGCGCCCAGGGCGTTGATCGTCCCCTCCACGACCTCCTTCGGTGATGCGACAAGGCCGAAGCCGGTGCCGTGTGTCCCCGAAAGCTCGCGGACGAGCTGGCTCTCGCTCTCCCGATGCGCGGCGATTTGCTTCGCGACGGCGCTCGCCTCACCGAAGCTGTCGGTGAAATCGCGGTGTGCCGTGGAGACAAGCAAGCCGGCGCCTGTGACGCCCTGCTGGAGGTCCTTCCATTCGTGCTCGGTGAAGTCCGTCTTGCCGGCCATGTGTCCTCCCTTCGATGGGATGTGAGTGCGGCTGAGTCAATTCTGATACCCAGCCCGATGCTTGAACAATCGTCGAGGAGATCCGCTCGCGAACGCCCGCTGTCGGTTCCTCAAGTTGGCCGAACATCCCAAGAGGCGTAATCTCCGCCGAGCGATGCGGCAACTCCCGGCTGCGGTCGGTCTGGCGGTGGCAGCTCTGCTCGTGCTCACGCCCGTAACCACCTTCGGCGCGCCTGCGCACCCGCAACAGAGCGACGACATCGCCCGCATCTCTCTCCGAGCAGCCGACGTCGACTCACTCGATCCGGCTATCGCATACGCGGTCGCGGCGTGGCACCTGCTGGACACGACGTGTGCTCTGCTGCTGTCGTACACCGGGCAGCAATCGACGCTCGCCCCAGAGGTCGCCAGGAGTGCGCCGCGCGTCACGCATGGGGGCAAGCGGTACACCTTCACGCTTCGCAAGAGCTTCCGGTTCAGCGACGGTGCGCCCGTGCGAGCCGACGCCTTCGCCCGCGCGATCGATCGGACGCTCGTGCGCCGAGCCGAGTCGCCTTGGGCCGCCTACACGAGCGACATCGTCGGCGCGAAAGCCGTCCTCGCGGGCCGCGCGACGCACGCGAGCGGAGTGGTGGCTCGGGGCACCACGCTGGTGATCAACCTCGTGCGTCCAGTGCCCGACTTCCTCGCGCGGACGACGTTCCTCTGCGCCGTGCCTCCGGCCCTGCCCTCGGAACGGGAAGGCGTCTCGGTCTTCCCTGCGGCCGGCCCGTACTACATCGCCGACCACCGGCCCCGAGAGTCGGTGACCATCCGCCGCAACCCGTACTACGGCGGCCAGCGCGCGCAAAGGGTCGAAGGCTTCGACGTCGACTTGCGGGCGAGCTCGCACGAAGAGATCCTCACGCAGATCGAGCGCGGCACCGCCGATTGGGGGTGGGCGCTCGCCAACGTGTACCTCGACCCGGCGCGCCGACTGGCGGCGAGGTACGGCATCAACAGGTCGCAGTTCTTCGTCAGGCCCGGGGCGGAGTACCGAGGGTACGTGCTGAATTCCTCACGCCCGCTCTTTCGCGAGAACGAGGGCCTGAGGCGCGCGGTCAACTTCGCGATCGATCGCTCGGCCTTCCACCGAATCGCCGGCGGTCCGGGAGCAAGCACTCTCACGGACCAGTACCTGCCGCCGCTCATGCCGGGCTTCAAGGATGCGCGGATCTACCCGCTCAACGGCCCCGACCTGCCGCAGGCTCGAGCGCTCGCGCGAGACAACCTCCGAAGCGGGAAGGCGATCCTCCACACCGTTGCCTCGCCACTTCAGCTCGCGCTCGCACAGAGCATCAAACGCGATCTGGCGAAGATCGGACTCACGGTCGAGATCAAGGGGATTCCGTTGCCGGCCTACTTCGGCAGGGATGGGGCGCGAGGCGAGTACGACATCGGCTTCATGCCCTGGATTGCCGACTTCGCAGATCCGTTCGCGATTCTCAACGTGCTCTTCGACGGCCGCTTCATCGGTGCGACAAACTGGGCGCGTTTCAACTCGCCCGAGTACAACCGCCTGCTGAGGCGGACCGCGAGGCTCCAGGGCGCCGCGCGCTACCGCGCCTACGGGAACCTGGACGCGCGGCTCGCTCGCGACGCGGCGCCGGCCGTCGCTGTTGCCGTACTGAACGACGCGACGCTGGTCTCGAAGAGGGTCGGATGCGTGCGCTACAGGCTCGGCTTCGACCTGTCGGCGATCTGCCTCAAGTAGCGCCCGCCTGAGCGGCAACCCATACCTGATCACCGACGACGACGAGCCCGGTGGGCTCACTCCCGACCTCGATTGTCTCGACGACTGTGTTTCGTTCCGGGTCGATGCGCGACACTGTCCCGTCGCCCGCGTTTGCCACCCACACGGCGCCGGGGCCGACGGCCACCCCTACGGGCCCGTCTCCGACCGGGATCGTGCTCGCTGAGCCAGTACCCGGGTCGATCCGCGTGACGGCGTCGTCGCCTTCGGCCGCGACCCACACGGAGCCCTCTCCGAACGACACCGCGACAGGTCGTTTCCCGACGGTCATCGCCCCAACGGGGCCTTGCTCGAAGGTCTCGGGATCGAAGCGCTGCACGGTTGCGTCTCCGGCGTTCGCGACCCACACCGCACCGGCGCCGAACGTGACTGCGGAGGAGCTCACGCCGGCGAGCGCCGATCTGGACTCGCGGATGGCGACCGGATCGATGCGCGCGAGCGTCGAGTCGCCGAACACGGCCCACACGTAGCCCGCCCCGACCGCGACACCGCCGAACGGGGTCGCGTACGGCCTGCCGGTCACGTCGATGACGTGGGTGACCCGGCCGAACTGCGGCTCGACGCGCGAGAGTGCCCCGGCGAGGCCATGTGCCACCCATACGGCTCCCTCTCCGACGACGATCCCGGTGGGGGTGACGCTTTCGAGCGAGACGACGGTCGGGGCTGCCGATCCGTCGTCGAGGTCGATCCTCGTCAGGTTTCGGTCGCCGACGTTCCCCACCCAGACCGCGCCCGCACCCTGCGCGACCGGGCCCGGCCGAAGGCCGACGGAGATCACGTCGACGATCTCGTTCGACCCCTGATCGATGATGCCGATCGAGTTGGGAGGGATCTCGCCGAGGCCGCCTCCTGAGTCCCGCGCTGCGAGCGCGCCGATCAGCGCTGCGAGCGCTGCCGCAACGACGAGTGCGGCCGCCAGCAGTGCCCGGCGAGCGCCGTTCCCGCCTCCCCTCAGCGGCAGGTGCAGCCTGCGCGGGCGCTCCGAGAGACTCGTCCTGGTTCAGGATCTTCCGCTCGAGCTCGCGTACGGCCGGTCCCGGCTCGATGCCGAGCCCCTCGTCGAGACTGCGCCGGAGTCCGCGGTAGCTCTCGAGGGCCTCTGCCTGCCGCCCCGACCGGTACAGGGCCACCATCAGCTGACCACACAGCCGCTCGCGAAGCGGATGCTGCTTCACGAGCGCTTCCAGCTCCGGGATCACGCTTCCGTGCTGGCCCCGCTCCAGCTGCGCCTCGATGCGCGTCTCGAGCGCGGTGAGGCGAAGCTCCTCGAGGCGCGCGATCTCGTTCTGAGCGAACGGCTCGTAGGAGAGCTGGGCGAGCGGCGGGCCACGCCAGAGCTCGAGGGCGGAGGTCAGGCGCTCGAGGTCTCCGCTTCCGACCGCACGCTCCAGCACCTCGCTGTCGAGCTCCCCGCTCTCGACCCGCAGCAGGTAGCCGGGTGACGTCGTGACGAGGCGATCGCCAAGCTCCCGTCGCAGCAGCGAGACGTAGTTGCGGACGATCTTCGGTGCGGTCGGCGGCGGCGAGTCGGCCCAGAGCTCGTCGACGAGGCGGTCGACCGAGACGGCCTCGTTGGCGTTCACGAGGAGCAGGCCGACGAGCGCGAGCTGGCGGCCGCTACCGAGGCGCAGGGTCCGGCCGTCGTCGACGACTTCCAGCGGCCCAAGGATTCGGAACTCCATTCAGCGCCTCCCGGGCGACCGTACATCGTGCGGGTGCTCGATTGGAGAGCAATTGGCGTCCGCTTGGACGGCTCGTGGCCTGCGTGGCGCACGGTCGGCTCCAGCGACGACAGGAGGCGACATGCACGAGCTCTACCGAATGTTGGGAAGCGAACGGGAGGCGGATCTCCGGGACGAGGCGGCACGGATCCACGGCGCCGCGAAGGCGTCCCCGCGCACTGCCCCGCGAGGGGGCGGGCGCATCGCGGACGCGACGGTCGCGTTCCTCGCCCGCCTGCGTGGAACGAGCGTCACCTATGACGTGAAGGAGGAGTCGGAGTGACTCGCACGATCGCGCTTGCGGCGCTGGTGGCCACCGCCGCGGTGGTCGCGGCGGCCACTGCCGGGGCACAGCACCAGTACGGGGACCACCGCCCGATCGTGGTGGCGAAGACAGATGCAGACGGCCGGTCGGATCTCCAGACGCGGCTCGCCGCCCGTGAGCGTTCGCTCGACGTGAGGGCCGAGGCGCAGGGCAGACCCGGCTGGAACGCCATCGTCGAGTGGACGGAGATCGGCATCGGATTCGTCATCGGGACGGTGCTCTCTTCCGGCGTGTTCATGATCGCCGGGAGGTCCATGTCCCGCGGGCTTGTCCACCGATAGTGCCGCGGTCGGGCAGGTGAGCCGCTCATGCGCAGTCTTCGACCGAAGAGACGAGGGCTCGGATGCAGCGAGCCCTCGTCTGTCAGAGGCCTTGTCGGTTCGAGGAGCTAGCCGTTGTTCGTCAGGGTTTGGACCCCGATCGCGGCGATCTTGACGAAGCTCACGCTCGTCGAGAGCACCCCCGAGCGGCCACAGCGGAACGAGACCGTTCCGGCTGCCGTGAAGTTGTGCACGACGAGGTGCGAGATCGTCGCTGGCGAGCTGTCGCCCGTGTTCGTCGCGCTCTCGTCGGTGTCCGCTCCAGCCTCGAGGCGGCACGTCACGATGCCCGCCCCCGACAGAACGGCTTTGGCCGTGATCACGTAGTTCCCGGCCTGCGGGATGCTGAGATTCGTGATCTCGGCGATCGAGTCAGGCACGGGAAGCGGGCCATTCGCGAAGCGGGCGAACGCGTTGCTCGGTGCGGGCACCGTCCCCGCCGCGAGGTCCGCAGCGGCGAGCGATCCGTCCGCCACCTTGTCGCCAGTGACCGCATTCGCAGCGATCTTCGGCCCCGTGACCGCGTTGCTCGCGATCTTCGCGGCGACGACCGCGTTGCTCGCGAGCTCCGGCGCCTTGATCGCGTTGTTCGCGACCTTCGGGTTGGTGACCGCATTCGACTTGAGCTGAGCAGCGCCGACGCTGTTCTTCGCCACCTGGCTGACCGCCGCGACGCTCGTCCCTCCTAGGGCCACGAGAAGGGCGAGGCAGGCGACCACCATTGCCGGCGACGGCCGCCGGCGTATGCGCTTGCGCATGGTGTCATCCCCTTCCCGAAGTTATCGCGCCTGACTACCTGCCGGGTTCGGCGGGTACAACACGCGCTAGGTCGGGCCATCAGGAGGAGCCATGCAGATCATCAGAAGCGGAGTTGACACCAACGTCGGGCCGGGCGACTGGTTCACCGGAGCCGTCTACATCGACGCGATGGCGACGCCATCGGACTCGTCGCGGCTGAGCGCGAACAGCGTCCACTTCACACCGGGCGCACGGACGGCGTGGCATACGCATCCGAACGGCCAGACGCTGTACGTCACCGAGGGCGTCGGGCTGGCACAGCGGCGGGGCGGGCCGATCGAGGTGATGCGCCCCGGCGACCGAGTCGTCTTCGAGCCGGGAGAGGACCACTGGCACGGTGCCGCGCCGGGCCGCTTCATGACCCATGTGGCGATGCTCCAGGTCGACGACGACGGCTCGAGCGCGATCTGGGGCGACCATGTCACCGACGAGGAGTACGGCGCGGCGGCTGCGATCGAAAGCTGAGCGGATTCGGGAGCCGGCGAGCCGCTGGCTAGGGTC
Organism: uncultured Actinomycetes bacterium; assembly: GCA_963761485.1. GTDB lineage: Bacteria > Actinomycetota > Thermoleophilia > Gaiellales > Gaiellaceae > GMQP-bins7. The sequence continues at coordinate 161,253 of CAVXGP010000007.1, forward strand.
CGCGCGTGTTCGATCTCGAACTCGCGCCCGAGCGCGAGGCCGGCGGAGGACCGTCGGGGCGATCGTGGTGCTCGCCCTCATCCCTGTTGCGGCCGCGATTCCGGCGCTCGCAGCGCTCGCCCTCGTCAGCGCCGTGTGCGCGCTCGTCGTGGCGGACGAGGTGATCCGCTATCGCGAGGACCGGATCCGGGTCCGGCGCCCTGAGATCGCGTGATCATCCAATCGCGGCGCTCGCCTCCGCACCCTCGAAGGCCGGGCTCTCGTTCCAGAGCCGGAGCACGGAGGTCTCGCGCTCGTATCCGAGAATCGAAACAGTCCCCGTGTCGAGTGCCACTACACGGCCCTCCCTGGGCGCCAGCCCCACCCACAGGGCGGCGAGCACCCGAAGCACGTGCCCGTGTGCAAACACGGCAACGTCGCCGTCAACGCGACGGATCTCGTCGATCATGCGGTCGACCCGGTGGCCGACCTCGTCCAGCGTCTCGCCCCCGGGGACGCCGTCGTCCCACAGGAGCCAGCCGGGTCGCTCTTGTCGGATGTCGACGGTCCTCCGCCCTTCGTACTCGCCGTAGTCCCACTCGCGCAGTTCCTCGCGCGTGAGCGCCCGGGCGCCGAGTCCCGCCAGCCGGCACGTTTCGGTCGCCCGCTGCAGCGGACTCGTCAGCACGAGTGCGAAACGTCGGTCCCGCAGCCGCTCCCCGAGTGCGCGTGCCTGACGTCGTCCTCTGTCGGTGAGAGGGACGTCGGTCCAGCCCGTGTGCCGTCCGCTCTCCGACCACTCGGTCTCTCCGTGGCGGACGAGCACCACCTCGCCTCTCGGAGCCGCCACCACCTCGGGATCATGCCAGCGGTCGGCGCGCGCCCGGATCAGCACGCGGTCATACACTGGGTACGAAGGTGACCGGCTTTCCGCGCCTTCTGTCCCCGCTCTCGCTGCGCGGGCACCAGCTCGAGAACCGCGTCGTCTTCACGGCGCACACCGCGTCGTTCTCGCAGGACGGCGTGCCCGGCGCTCGGGCAAGGGACTACTACGCCGCGAGGGCGCGCGGCGGCGCGGCGCTGATCGTGATGGAGCCGCTCCCCGTTCTGCCATCGGCCGGCGTCACGCCGCAGAACTACCGCTTCGAGGACGAGCGGTTCGTTCCTGGGCTGCGCGCCGTGGCAGAGGCGGTGCACGAGCACGGATCGCTGCTCGTCTCGCAGCTCTACCACCTGGGCCCGAACGCCGACTCCACCGCCACGATGCAGGCTCGCTGGGGAGTCTCGGGAGGGCAGCCGCCCGACGCCGGGCCGGGCCGCTTGCACGAGCCCGACGCCCATGATCTCCGCGCGCTGGTCGACGGCCATCTGCGCGCTGCGCGCGCGGCGCTCGCCGCGAGCGTCGACGGCGTCGAGTGCATGTTCGCGTACGACACGCTCGTCGACGGCTTCATGTCCGAAGCACGGAACCGCCGTACTGACGACTACGGTGGCTCGTTCGAGAACCGGATGCGCCTCGCGTGCGAGCTCCTCCACGCCTTGCGCGACGAGCTCGGCGAAGGACCGCTGCTCGGCGTGACGGTGACCGCCTCGCTCCCCGGCTACGTTCAGGCCGTCGCACATCTTCAAGAGCACTGTGACGTCGACTATTTCGGCATCGGGAACGGCGACTACGACCATCTCGAGCTGCTGATGCCCTCGCTCGACTTCGAGCCGGGGTTCGGCGTCCCCTACGCCGCCGCGGTCAAGCGCTCCGTGCCCGAAGCGATCGTCCTCGCGGAGGGGCGCATCAACCGGCCGGAGATCGGAGAGAGCGCCCTGGCTGACGGCAGCTGCGACCTCGTCGGCATGACGCGCGCCCAGATCGCCGATCCGGACCTCGTCGGCAAGGCTGCCGGTGGCCGTGCCGGCGAGATCCGAGAGTGCGTCGCCCTCAACGTCTGCGTCGAGCGCCGCCTCCGCAAGTTCCCGATCGCGTGCGTCCAGAACCCGTCCGCCGGCTTCGAGTTCAGCCCGCACGAGCGAGCCGCGTCCCCGCTGCGAGTCGCGGTGATCGGGGGCGGAGTCGCCGGGCTCGAGGCCGCGCGCACCGCGGCGGCGGCCGGCCACACGGTGACGCTGCTCGAGCGCGAACAGACGCTCGGAGGGCAGGTCGCACTCGTCGCCGAGCTCCCCGGGCAGCGGGCGCACCGGCAGCTCATCGACTGGCGCGTCGGTGAGCTCGAGCGCCTTTGCGTCCAGGTCGAGCTGGGAGCGCACGTCGAGGTCGAGACCATCGCCGGCCTCGAGCCGGCGCTCGCGATCCTCGCGACGGGGTCCGAGCCGGAGCCCCGCTTCCCCGGCGCCGTCGCGGCAATCGACGTTCTTCGAGGCTCGAACGTCGACGGCGAGGAGGTCGTCGTCGTCGACGAGGAGGGTCACCGCAAGGCGAGTGGCGTCGCCGAGCTGCTCGCGCGGAACAGCCGGCGCGTGACGCTCATCGGCGACGGCGTCGAGCCGTGTTCGCAACTGGACCTGTCGCTCGCCGCGGTGCCCACGCGACGACGCCTGCAGGAGGCGGGCGTGCGAGTGCTCGGGCGGGGAAGCGTGATCGCGGTCGAACCTCCGCGCGTCGCCGTTCGAGTTCGCGACGAACTCCACGAGCTTGCCGCCGACGCCGTGGTACACGCGGGACGCCATCGGCCGGTGCACGGGCTGCTCGACGGACTGCGAGAAATCGGTGTCATTGTGATCGCAGTCGGCGACGCACACGCGCCGGGGCTGATCGAGGAGGCGATCCGGAGCGGCCACGACGCAGCGCGCGCGTTGGCGCGCGACCGGACGCCAGGGCGGTCGACTATGCCCCTGTCGTGATGCGCTCCCGCCTGTCGGTACCCCCGTTCCTGCGATTCGTCCTCCGCCGCGCCGGGGCGCTGGTCTTGCTGTGCCTCGGGATCACGCTGGTCGCGTTCACGCTCACGCAGCTCGTGCCCAGCGATCCCGTCGCAGCCAACCTCGGGGAACAGGCCGCGGCCGACCCCGCCGCCGTCGCGGCGTTCAAGGAGCGCTACGGGCTCGACGAGCCGGTTCCCGTTCAGTACTGGCGCTACCTCACGAACGTGCTGCAGGGCGACCTCGGCGAGTCGCTCACGGACCACCGGCCAGTCCGAGAAGACTTGGCGACGTACGTTCCAGCGACCGCCGAGCTCGCGATCTTCTCCACGCTGATCGCGGTCCCGATCGGAGTGGCCTTCGGCATCGCCGCCGCCGTGCGGCGAAACAGGCCCACGGACCATCTCCTGCGAGTCGTCTCGCTCGGGGGCATCTCCATGCCGACGTTCTGGATCGCCCTCGTCGCGCTCTACGTGTTCTTCTACCGGCTCGGCTGGTTCCCGGGCGGAGACCGGCTGGATCCGGGCGTCCTGGCTCCGCCGCACAAGACCGGGATGTACACCATCGACGCGCTGCTGGCCGGGCAGTGGAGCACTGCGTGGAATGCCCTCCACCACCTGATGCTGCCGGCACTGGTCCTCGCCGCCTTCAACGTCGGCCTGTTGACCCGGTACACGCGCTCGGCCGTGCTGGAGGTGATCGGAAACGACTACGTCCGTGCGGCACGCGCAAAGGGGCTGCCCGAGCCCATCGTTCTGGTCCGACATGTCCTGCGGGCCGCGCTCCCCTCGGTGGTGACGGTCATCGGGCTCGTCTTCGCGAACGTCCTCACGGGCACGGTGCTCGTCGAGACGATCTTCGCCTGGCCCGGGATCGGCCAGTACGCATACAGGAGCGCGGTGACGCTCGACCTGCCCGCGATCATGGGCGTCAGTCTCTTCGTCGCCGTCGTCTACGTGACGGTGAACTTCGTCGTGGACGTGCTCTACGGAGTCATCGACCCGCGGATCCGGGTCACGTGACCTCGACGGTCGTTCCCGAGAGCCCGCTGCGCACGCCGCTCCGTCGGCGGTTGCTGCCGCGCGGGGCCCTGAGGCAACCGCTCACGCTCGTTGGCGCAGCGATAGCCGTCATCTGGCTTCTGGTCGCCGTCTTCGCGCCGCTCATCGCGCCGTACGACCCGCTCGAGCAGACGTTCGTCCCGTTCGAGTCACCTTCTGCCGACCACCTCTTCGGCACGGACGAGCTCGGCCGTGACGTGTTCTCGCGCGTGGTGTACGGAGCTCGCATCTCGCTCCCGCTCGGGCTCTTGCTCGTCGTGCTCGCCTCGACGATCGGCGGCATCCTCGGTGCGCTGGCGGGCTACTTCCGGGGTCTGGCAGACGGGGTCGTCATGCGTACGGCCGACCTCGTCTTCGCCTTCCCGGCGATCATCCTGGCGATGGTCGTGACGGCCGCGCTCGGCCGCGGTCTGACGAATGCCGTCCTCGCCCTCGTGATCGTCGCTTGGCCCTCCTACGCGCGCGTGGTGCGCAGCCTCGTCCTTTCGGTCGGCGACTCCGAGTACGTGTGGGCAACTCGCCTGCTCGGCACCTCGGCCAGGCGCGCGCTCGTTCGCGAAGTGCTCCCGAATGTGGTCGGCCCGGTCGTCGTGCTCGCGACGCTCGATGTCGGTACCGCGATCCTGCTTCTCTCCGGGCTGTCCTTTCTCGGCCTGGGAGCCCAACCGCCCACCGCCGAGTGGGGCTCGATGGTCGCGACGGGAGCCCAGAACTTCCAGTTCTGGTGGATGGGCACCTTCCCCGGGCTGGCGATCTTCACCGCGGTGCTGGCGTTCAACTTCATCGGCGACAGCCTCCGCGACATGTTCGACCCTCGGACGGCGCGCGAGTCGAGGGAGCGGATGTGACGTTGCTCGAGGTCGAGGGCCTGCGGGTCCGGCTGCCGACTCCGGCCGGCCCAGCCACGGTCGTCGACGGCATCGACTACGGCGTCGAACCCGGCGAAGTCTTCGGCATCGCGGGCGAGAGCGGCAGCGGGAAGACGATGTCGGTGCTCGCGTTGATGGGCCTGCTACCTCCGGGCGCGGCCGTCGAAGGACGTGCGGTCTTCGACGATCGGGATCTACTGCGGCTCAAACGCGACACGCTACGACGGATCTGCGGTCGCGAGCTCGCGATGGTCTTTCAGGACCCGATGACCTCGCTCCACCCGATGCTGTCCGTCGGCACCCAGCTCACCGAGCACGTGCGCCGACACCTGGGGCTCGGGCGGAAGGAAGCTGCCGCGCGCGCCCTCGAGAGTCTCCGCGACGTGCGCATCCCCGATCCGGAGAGCGCGCTGCATGCATTCCCGCACCAGTTCTCGGGCGGGATGAGACAACGAATCGCCATTGCGATTGCGCTTGCCTGCCGGCCGAGGCTGCTCGTCGCGGACGAGCCGACGACGGCGCTCGATGTGACGGTTCAGGCGGGAATCATCCGCCTGCTCGACAGGCTCCGCAACGAGTCCGGTCTCACGATCGTCCTCATCACGCACGATCTCGGCGTCCTGTCGGCGATCGCAGACCGGGTCTCAGTGTTCTACGCAGGGCGAGTCGTCGAGGCAGGCGGCCGGAGCGACGTGCTCAGCGCCCCGCGCCACCCGTACACTCGCGGGCTCCTCGACGCGCTGCCGCACCCGGAAGCAGCAGCCTCGCCTCTGATCGCCATTCAGGGCGCACCGCCAAGTCCGCGACACATCCCAGCCGGCTGCGCCTTCCATCCGCGCTGTCCGTATGCGCTGGCCACCTGCCGCGAGGCGGTGCCCCCGCTCGTCCCCGTGGACGGTCGCGCTCTGGCCTGCCCGGTCGACCCGCTCCGTCCGGGAGCCCGGACGTGAGCGCGCTCGAGCTCGAGGATGTGGTCGTCGAGTACGAACGCCGGGGGCTCCCGCCGGTCCGTGCGGTCGCGGGCGTGAGCCTCGGGGTCGACCGCGGCCAGATCGTCGGTCTCGTGGGTGAGTCCGGCTGCGGCAAGTCGACGCTCGCGCGCGCCGCGGTCGGGATGGTGGCGCCACTTTCCGGCGCAGTTCGCTTCGAGGGGCGGGAGGTGAAGCCCCTGACGCGCGGAGCGCGGCCACGCGAGCTCGTCCGTCTGCAGATGGTGTTCCAGAACCCCTTCTCGTCGCTCAATCCCCGCCGGAAGATCGGCGAGCAGATCGGGGACGCGCTCGCGATGCTCGATGGTGCCGGGCGCTCGCAGCGGACGGCACGCGTTGCCAAGCTCCTCGAGCAGGTAGGGCTCACCGCCGGGGCGGCGCGGGGCTATCCGCACGAGTTCTCCGGCGGGCAGCGCCAGCGCGTCGCAATCGCACGGGCTCTCGCCACGACCCCGTCCGTCATCGTGCTCGACGAGCCGCTGGCGTCGCTCGACGCATCTGCGCAGGCACAGGTCGCAAATCTCCTCGTTGCGCTCGCCCGCGAGCTCGAGCTCGGCCTCCTCCTCATCTCGCACGACCTCGCCATCGTTCGCCATGTCGCCGACACCGTGGCTGTGATGTACCTGGGCAAGATCGCCGAGCAGGCGCCGACGAGAGAGTTGTGGACGACACCTCTCCACCCCTACACCGAGGCGCTCATCAGCGCGGTCCCGCACGCGGACGGCGCCGGCACATTGCCCGAGGCGCTTCCAGGCGAAGTGCCGGACCCGTCACGTCCCCCGCCCGGCTGCCGCTTCCACCCTCGTTGTCCATACGCCTTCGATCGCTGCACCGACGAAGAGCCACCCCTCGTCGAGCTCGTTCCGAACCGAGCTGCCGCCTGCTGGCTGCAGCGGGCGGGTGACCCGCCTGCTCCTCCTTCGGTGCGGGCGGCGCCGCGACTCGCGCCTGCGGCACCCTCGCAGTAGTCTGATAACCCAATCCCCGAGCCAAGGAGGGAACTCATGCCATTCGGTTTCCGAAGCACGGCCGCCCTCGCCGCCGGCACCACGCTCGCAGCCGCCGTCACTGTGCTGTGCGCGGGAGCCGCATGGTCCGCCGAGGCTCAGACCGACACGCTCGTCGTCGATCGCTCCTTCGAGATCAGGACGTCGGACCCGCAGCGCGCGTTCGAGCCGACTGCCGCGATCGTCGACCGGGCAATTTACGACACGCTGCTGGAGTTCCGGGGCGGTGACCTCTCGCGTCCGGTTCCGCTCGTTGCGCAGAGCTACCGGCCGTCGAATGGCGCCAGGACGTACACGTTCCAGCTCCGGCGCAACGTCCGCTTCGCGGACGGAACGCCGTTGACGGCCGCCGACGTCGTCTTCTCGTTCCGGCGACTGATCAATCTCAAGGGCAACCCCTCCTTCCTGCTCGCAGGCGTGACCGTCACTGCCCGCGGCAGGTACACGGTCATTCTCCGCTCGGCGACGCCGAACACGGCCCTCCCCGCGATCGTCGCCAACACGTCGCTCGGCATCGTCAACTCGAAGCTGGCGAGGCGCAACGGCGCCACGGCTGCGCCCGACGCCGACAAGACCGACAGGGCCGAGCGGTGGTTCAACTCGGCCGCGTCGCGAGGCGCCGGGAGCGGGCCCTACCTGCTCAGGCAGTACAGCACCACGTCGCAGATCATCCTCGAGCAGAACCCGCGTTTCTGGGGGAGGAAGCCCGCCTTCGAGCGGGTGGTGCTCCGCAACATGGTCTCGGCCACCCAGTTCGTCAACGTGCAGCGCGGACGGCACGAGGTCGCGATCGACCTATCCGCGCAGCAGGCGCAGTCGCTGCGGAACAATCAGCGCGTTCGCGTCTCCACGCAGCCATCCACCTGGGTCTTCTGGGCGTTCGCGAACAACAACCCGGAGATCTCGACGGCCACGCCGAACAAGCGCTTCCAGGCAGCCGTTCGCTACGCGCTCGACTACCCGTCGTTCGTGCAGATCGCCGGGCCGGGCGCGATCCAGGCGAGGGGGATCATCCCGTCGATGTTCCTCGGCACGTTGCCGCCGACGGCAGCCGTCCGCCGCAACCTCGACCGAGCGAGGAGCGAGCTCGCTGCCTCGGGAGTCGGCGATCAGACGTTCACGCTCGAGTACCCGAGTGATCTCACGATCAACGGCGTCGCCTTCGCCACGCTCGCGCAGCGTGTGCAGGCGAATCTCCAGGACATCGGGCTCAAGGTCGAGCTCGCCGGGGCGCCCGTCGGCACCTGGCTCGACAAGTACCGGAACGGGACGATGGCCTTCGGCCTCTCGCTCTGGGGCCCCGACTATCCCGATCCGGCGGATTACCTGGCCTTCATGCCGGGCGAGCTCGTCGGCACTCGCGTCGGGTGGCCGAAGGGCTCCGACGACACCGTCGAGAGGCTCGCAGCCAGGGCGCGGGTCACGACGAGCGACGCCGCACGGGCGCCGATCTATCGTCAGATCCAGCAGCGGCTGAACACAACGGGCCCGTACTTCCCGCTGATCCAGCCGACGCAGGTCTTCGTGGCCACGAGCGATCTCCGGGGAGCGGTGTTCAACGCGCTCTACCAGATCGACGCTCGCCTGCCTCGGCCGGCGGGCTAGGAGGTCCGTTAACTGGGGCGGCCGCACCCGCGGCCGCCCCATCTACGTGTTGACGATGAGGTCGGACGAGAACACGTTCAGCTTCCGACCGCCGTCCGGCTCGCAGACGACGACGTCTTCGGTTCGAACGCCGAAGTCGCCGAGGAGGATCGACGGCTCGTCCGTGAAGGTCATGCCCGCTTCGAGCGGCGTCTCCTCCTCCTCGGACACGAACGGGCGCTCGTGGACGTCCAGTCCGATCCCGTGGCCCATGCGGTGCTTGAAGGCCTCACCGAAGCCCGCGTCCTCGATCGGCTGACGGCAGGCGCGGTTGACCTCGCTGGCCGGCACGCCCGGCCGAAGCGCTGCGCGGCCGGCCTCCTGCGCGGCGAGGACGAGCTCGTAGGCAGCTCGCACCTCTGGCCCCGGCTCCCCGACACAGACAGTCCGGCCGAAGTCCGAGCAGTAGCCGTCCACGACCGCACCGAAGTCGAACATCACGACGTCGCCTTCCTCGATGGGCTCGGTGCGGCTCTCCTCGGCCGAGTTCTTGCCACCCACGAAGCTCGTGAAGACGTGGGTGGTGAACGACGGTACGCGCGATCCGTAGAACAGCAGCTGGTGGTCGAGCGCTTCGACCAGCTCGAGCATCGTCGCCCCCGGCCGGACGCGCGGTGCGACTGCGGCCATCGTCTCGTCGCAGACGTGGCAGGCGCGCTCCATCACCTCTAGCTCAGCTGTGGACTTCGTTCGTCGCAGCTCGTTCACGAGCCGCGAGCCGGCGACGATCCGCTCGGGCGACAGGGCTTCCATGAGCTGGATCACCGTTTCGGCCCAGCTCCGGTCCCCGACCGCGAGCGTCTTCACCTTGCCCATTCCGCGCGTGGCCGATCCGAACAAGGCCGCTCCATCGTCACGCTCGTTCACGACGACGAGCTCGCCGGGGAGCTCGCCTGCGAGGTCGAAGAGCGTCATCATCCGAGGCAGGACGAAGACCGGCTCGCGGCCGGGGCGAAAGAAAGCCCCGGCGACCCAACCGTGTGCGTACTGGGTCTGCCCGAACGTCGGGATCGCGCGCTCGACGCCGGTGAGGTATTCGAGATCGGAGGACGGCGGTAGGAAGAGGAGGTCGGCGCCGGCTTCCTGCATCCTGTCGGCGAGCCGCCGCCTTCGCTCCCCGTAGTCGAACACGACGCGAGTCTAGGCGCGCGCCCCACCTGCGAGACTGAAGTCGTGCCCGAGATGACGCTTTACGACCTGCGTGTGACCGTCGATCGGATCGAGGGCCGTTCGGTCTGCGGGCTGCAACCGGGCGACTATTTCGAGGTGACCGAGTCGAGTCGGGTGCGGATCCCAGCCGGTGGACATTTCTGCCTCTATGCACTCTCGGCCGTGCTCCCGCTTCTTCCGGCGAAGCAGCGCAAGCTCCCCGACGAGGATTGGCTCGAGCAGGAAACCTTCGTCGCCTGCCCGGACGCCGAGGAGCGGTTGGTCATGCGCATCGAGCGAATCGCGGAAAGGACGATGCGCTCCGAGGACTTGACCTGAGCTCGGACAGCGACGCAGGCACGGCGCGGGAAGTCTCGATCGCCTTCCAGTCCGACAAGCGCCCCGAGGAGTACATCGAGCTGGCCCGTCTCGCAGAGCGAGGGGGGTTCGACGTCGTGTCCGTCTACAACGACCTGTTCTTCCAGCCCGCGATCTATCCGCTGCTCCTCATGGCGCAGGCGACAGAGCGAGTGCGACTCGGCCCGGCGGCCCTGAACCCCTTCACGCTCCATCCCGTCGAGATCGCAGGTCAGATCGCGGCCCTGGATGCGGTCTCGGAGGGCCGCGCGTATCTCGGTCTCGTCCGAGGGAGCTGGTTGGACGAGCTCGGGATCGAGCCACGTCGCCCGCTGACGGCGATCCGCGAGGCGGTGGAGGTGATCCGCCGCCTCCTGGCCGGAGCCGGGAGCGGATTCGAGGGGGAGCAGTTCTCGCTCGCGCCGGGCGCTCGACTCCACTACGAGCCTCTCAGGCCTGAGATCCCTCTGCTGATCGGCACCTGGGGTGTCCGGCTCGCCGCCTACGCGGGCGAGGTCGCGCGGGAGCTGAAGATCGGCGGCACCGCGAATCCCGATCTCGTTCCGGTGATGCGTTCGCGACTCGGCTCGGACCGGGTGCACATCGTCGTCGGGGCAGTGACGGTCGTGGACGAGGACGGAGCCGCGGCGCGGCGAGTAGCACGGGCGGAGGCGGCGATGTACTTTCCGATCGTGGCGGGCCTCGATCCCACGCTGGAAGTGCCGGCCGGCCTTGTCGACGACGTGCGCCGGCTCGTCGACGCCGGCCGCCGAGAGGAGGCCGGCAGCCTCATCCCGGACCACCTGCTCGAGAAGCTGGTGTTCGCCGGCTCGCCCGAGGAGGTCACCCGACAGGCGGTGGCGGTGTACGAGGCCGGAGCGGCGAGAGTCGAGTTCGGTACACCACACGGGCTCACGTCGCGACACGGCGTCGAGCTACTCGCGAATCGCGTCCTCCCGGCGCTGGGCCTGTAGGCGACCTCAGACGACCGCGGACTCGTAGGCGAGCGCGCCCTCCTCGAACCGGTCGGGCCGCAGGTGGGCGAAAGCCTCACCGGGGGATTCCCCGACGAGCATCGCGGCCACGCCTCGCCCGATCTCGGGCGCCATCATGAAGCCGTGTCCGCTGAAGCCGGCCGCCACGTAGAGGCGGTCGTGCCCGGGCACGGCGCCGACGATTGCCTGGCGGTCGGGCGTCAGGTCGTAGATGCCGCGCACGAGCAGCGGCAAGACGACGAACTCGAGGCGCGGAAAGAGGTCGACGGTGGCCTGCCGGACGCGACGCCGCCAGACATCAGCTCCCTCCTCGACGTCGCCGGTCGCTCCGAGGTCGCTCGCGAGCACACGGCCGTCTGCCAGCTGCTTGGCGGCGAAGCGGCGGTCGACCGCGACAACGAGTGGGTCGAGCAGGCGCTCCTTGATGGGCTCGCTGAGGAACAGCCACCGGTCTTCGGCGAGAATCGGGAGATCCACGCCGATCGGTCGGAGGAGTGCGAGCGTGTCGACCGCGGCGGCCACGACGACATTGCCCGCGTCGGCGTGCGTCCCATCGCCAAATTTCAGACGCCAGCCGGATCGGAACGGCTTGATGCCCGTCACCTCCGTGTGCGCGATCGTCACGCCGCGACGCTTCGCCGCCTCCGCAAACGCCTCCAGCACGCTCTGGGGACGATCGAAGTACCCGTCCTCCGCGCAGAAGCTCGCGCCGAGGATGCCCTCCACATGCAACTCCGGAACGAGCTCGGCGACTTCGTCCATGGTCGTCAGACGCGAGGGCACGCCCGCAGCATTCTGTGTCGCGACATCTGCGCGAAGGCGTTCCAGCGTCGCCGCCTCATGGGCAACGAAGACGTAGCCGCAAGGATGGAACCTCGGGTCGACCCGAGGCTCCAGCCGTTCGCCGAGCCGCCGGTAGAAGGCCAGCGAGTCTCGGGCCATGAGGCAGTTGAGCCGAGTGCTCCACTGCTGACGAACGCCTCCCGGCTGGACGCCAGACGCTCCGGCACCGACGCCCTCTCGCTCGTACACGACGATGCTTCCGATATCGCGTTCGGCGAGATGGAACGCGACGGACAGACCGGTGATCCCGGCGCCGACGATCGCGACGTCTCGACTACCGCGGCCATCGTCCATGCCGCCGCCACGCTAGCGGGCCGCTTGAGCGACGATCCGCGCCTCGAACGAGCCGCTCCGGTGGCCACGGCTTGGGGCACGGCTAACCGGTTCGGGCCCGGTACGTCCAACCGAGAGCGTGACCCCTCCTCGCATCCGGCAGTCCGCCGTGCTCGCACTTGGTTCCGTGGTGCTGCTCGTCGGCGTCGGCCCGGCTGCCGGCAATCCGACGGCACCAAGCTCGGAGGCACAGCGTCCGGCCGCCAACGTCACCGTCGCCGGCATCCGCCAGCACCTCGCGGCGCTGCAGGGATTCGCAAATCGGCACGGCGGTACGCGCCTCGCCGGGACCCCGGGCTACGACGCTTCCGCCCGTTACGTCGCCGCGCGGATGCGTGCCGCCGGCTACAGCGTCCGCTTCCAGGAGTTCCCGTTTGCCTTCGTCCTCGACCGCTCTCCGCCCTCGCTGCGCCCGGTAGGAGGTGGCGCATGGAGTCATCAGGCCGGGCGCGACTACGCCACCTTCGGCTATTCCGGGAGCGGCCAGGTCGAGGCGCCCGTGGTCGCAGTGGACCTGGTCGTGCCGAGCCCGAGGCCGAATGCATCGTCGAGCGGGTGCGAGGCCACCGATTTCGCAGGCTTCCCCGGAGGCGCGGTCGCGTTGCTGCAACGGGGCACTTGCTTCTTCAGGCAGAAGGTCGACAACGCGGTCGCGGCGGGCGCGAGCGCCGTCGTCGTCTTCAACGAGGGAAACGAGGGGCGCCGCGACCTCCTCTCAGGGACCCTGGGGCCGCCCCAGGTCCGCATTCCGGCCGTGAGCGCGACCTTCGCGGTCGGCGATGCGCTTCGGAACGGAGTGCGCGACGGGGGAACCGGCGTGACCGTGAGGCTGAGGACCGACATGATCGCCGAGCAGCGCACGACACGGAACGTGATCGCGGAGAGCCGTAGAGGCAATCCCGGCAACGTCGTCGTCGTCGGCGGGCACCTCGACAGCGTCCAGCACGGGCCGGGGATCAACGACAACGGGAGCGGCTCCGCCACGATCCTCGAGGTCGCGGAGCAGCTGGCGGGCCTGAGGCCACGAAACAAGCTCCGGTTTATCTGGTGGGGCGCAGAGGAACTGGGCCTCCTCGGCTCGCGCCATTACGTCTCGAAGCTCTCGGCGGGAGCGAAGCGGCGAATCGCCCTCTACCTCAACCTGGACATGGTCGGCTCGCCGAACTTCGTCCGGTTCGTCTACGACGGCGACGGCTCGGGGACCAACGCCCAGTTTCCCGGGGGCTCGGCGGCGATCGAGCGTGTCTTCGCCCGGTATTTCGCGGCCCGGAAGCTGCCCCTCGCAGAGACGGGCATCGGCGGCTCCGATCACCTGCCGTTCGCGCAGGCGGGCATTCCGGTCGGCGGCCTGTTCACGGGCACGGACGAGCCGAAATCCGCCGAGCAGGCCAGAGTCTTCGGCGGCACCGCCGGGCGGCCGCTCGACCCCTGCTATCACCGTGCGTGCGACACGCTCGCGAACCTGAACAACACGGCGCTCAATCAAAATGCGAACGCGCTCGTCCACGCGATCACGACGTTCGCGAAGAGCACGTCGCGCGTCAACGGGCGCTAGCGGCCGGCGACAACGCCGGCCGCCCGACCGGCGAGGGTTGCGTATCGTCCGCGACATGCTGCGCCCCCGGGTCAGGGCAACGCCGTGACGCTCCGACTGGCCATCGTCGGCGTGGGCGACGTGGCGCAGCGGGATTACCTCCCGGAGCTCGGCCGGCTCGCCGACCGAGTCGAGGCGGTCGTCGCGTGCTCCCGTGGCGCGGAACGGGCTCGCGAGGTCGCGGGGAGATTCGGGATACCGCGGTGGACGACCTCGTACCACGACGCGGTGAGCGCCCACGACGTCGATGCGGTCGTCAACCTGACGCCCTTCTCGCTCCACGTCGACGTGACGCTCGCTGCGCTCGAGGCCGGCAAGCACGTGTACTCCGAGAAACCGCTGGCTCTCACGTCAGCCGAAGCGCGCGCCATCGCCGAGCACGCGGACCGCAGCGGATGCGTCGTCGTGGCGGCGCCGTGCGTGCTGCTGTTCCCGCAGGTGCGCCGCGCGAGGGAGATCCTCGAAAGCGGAGAGCTCGGCGCGGTGTCGACGGCCCGCGGCCACGGCCAGGGTGGTGTGCCGCCGTGGGACGGCTACCTCTCGGATCCGTCGCCGTACTTCGCCCGTGGAGGAGGCCCACTGCTCGACATGGCCGTGTACCCGCTGCACGCGCTGACCGGTCTGCTCGGTCCGGCACGCGAGGTGTCCGCATTCTCCGCCAAGACTCGGGATAGCTTCGACATCGTCGAAGGACCGTTCGCCGGCAGGTCGATTCCCATCGAGACCGCCGATGCCTGGCATCTCGTCGTCCGCCTGGCAGATGGTGCCCTCGCGTCGGTGGAGGCCAACAACTGCGCGGCCGGCGCGATCGGCCCCGAGCTCGAGCTACGAGGCGTGCGGGGAGCCCTCGGCGTCAGTCTCCTCGACGTCTCGCAGCCGCTGCAGCTCGACGTGGACGGCGAGGCCCGGACCGAAGTCGTCCCGCACGAACGCTCGGCCGGCCCGGATCACATCCTCGGCATCGAGCATCTCGCGGACTGTGTCGAGGAGGGGTTGGATCCCATCGTCGACGTCGCGCACGCTGCGCACGTGATCGAGGTCCTCGAGGCGGCTGCGCGCTCTGCCGCGGAGGGGCGGGCCGTTCCCGTCGAATCCGACTTTCGGAGCACGACCGTCTCCCTCGAGGGAGAAGGCGACCGTGTCGGCTGAGCCGCTTCGGATCGGGGTCGTGGGCGTCGGTGCGCTCGCCCTTCGAGGGATCCTCCCCCACCTCACGCAACCCGACGTCTCCGACCGTGTCGTCGTCGCCGCCCTGTGCGACCCGGTAGAGGAGCGCGCTCGGGGCGCAGCGGAGCAATTCGGAGTGCCGGATGTCTTCACGAGTGTCGAGGAGATGCTCGGAGGCGGGGACGTCGCTGCGGTCGCGGTCGCGTCGCCGATCGGCCTGCACTTCGAGCATTGCCGCCTCGCGCTCGAGGCGGGAAGGCACGTGCACGTTTGCAAGACGCTCTCGACGACGGTCGCGGAGGCAGACGAGCTGATCGCGCTCGCGCGTGATCGAGATCTCCGGTTGGTCGCCTCCCCGGGAGAGATCCTGCGCCCCCAGCTGAGCCGGGCGCGCGAGCTCATCGCCTCGGGCGCGATCGGAGACGTCGCCTGGGCGATCTGCGGCGGCGCGTTCGAGGCGTACCACGAGAGCGAGGAGCCCGAGCGCTTCGAGGCCCCGGGCGGCGTGGCCATCAATCCGGCGTGGTACTTCCGGAAGCCCGGCGGCGGACCGATGTACGACATCACCGTGTACGCGCTCCACCAACTCACCAGTGTGCTCGGGCCTGCCAGGCGGGTGACCGCGCTCTCGGAGATCCGCGTGCCCTACCGCGAGTTCCAGGGCGAGCGGATCCCGACGGAGGCCGACGACAACACGATCCTCCTGCTCGACTTCGGCGATGGCGTCTTCGCTGTCGCCCACGGGACCGCGTCCGGCGCCGTGTCGGAGCAATTCGGGGCCTGCGTCTTCTTCGGTTCGCGTGGCACGATCGACGGCGTGCTTCTGAACGGCGAGCCGTTCGACTTCCCCGGGCGCGAGGCCACTCTCCATGGCCCGGTCACGGACTGGGACGCGCAGATGTGCGTGCTCGAGCACGTCGTCGGCGCCCATCGGCGGATCCCGGAGGCGCACGTCTTCGAGGACATCATGCAACTCGTGCGCTGGGTGCTCGACGGAGTCCCGAGCGCCGTCACGGCCGAGCACGCGAGGCACGTCGTCGACATCATCGAGAGCGGCTACCGCGCCGCCGCGACGTCGTCCACGCAAACCCTCTCCACCACCTTCGAGCTCGCGGAAGTTGCAGCGCCGCTCGTCACGCCGTGAGCACACAGGCGTACTCGCCCTCGCCGCGGCCGAACTACACGGTGCCGACCGCGATCACACGTGCCGGCGTCACCCGGCATCTCTGGGGCGACGAGGAGTCCGGCGTGGTCGCCGATCTCATCTACGCCTCGACCGAGGCGATCCACGCGCTCGTCTTCATCCTCCCGCCGGGCGGCGCGTTCCGTCACTCACAGGAGTTCCGGACCGTGTTCGCGGCGGACGAGGTTCTGCACGTGCTCTCGGGGACGATGATGCTCGCCAATCCTGAGACCGGCGACATCGAGCACGTTCCCGAGGGGGAAGCGTGTTCTTCGGGCCCGATACCTGGCATCACGCGTTCGCGCAGGGAGACGAGCCGCTGCACGTGCTCGAGTTTCTCGCGCCGCCTCCTGCCTCGGGATCGACCGGCGCCTACGCCCGCAGCCGCCCGTATCTCGAGCATTCCCGGTACGAGCGCGAGGACGGCGGCGTCGCGCAGAGCACGCTGCGCTTGCTTCGAGACGACGAGGTCTCCTGGCACCGCGACCTGGGCGTCCGGTCGGGAACGCTCGTGGAGACCCCGAGGCTCATGGTCCAGTACGTCGAGGTCGGTCCCGGCGAGGCGTCCGTGTGGCACTCGCATGCCGGCGACGAAGTGCTGTACGTCCTCGACGGGACACTCTGGGTCCGCGCCCGCCACGGGGACGCGTCGTACGTCTTCGAGCTCGGTCGGGACGACGCGTGTCTGCTTCCGGCCGGAAGCGAGCACGAGTACCGCAACTACGGCGCCGGGACCGTCACGTCGCTCGTAGGGGTCGCTCCCAAACCCGCGGAATGACCGTCGTCGGCATCGACGTCGGCGGGTCGAAGATCCTCGGGGCGAGCGTCGACGTGACGACGGGGGCAGTCTTGCGCGAGCTGCGCACGCCGACCCGGGTGAGCGCAGGCGGCCAGGCAGTCCTGGATTCCTGCGTCGAGCTCGCCCGCGAGCTCGCCCCGGAGGGACCGGCGGCGGTGGGCATCGGGTTGTGCGAGTTCGTCGACCGGGCAGGCATGCCGACCAGCGCCTTCACCGTCGATTGGCGCGGGCTCGACGTCGCGGGCGCCTTCGCTACGCACGTCCGCATCGAGTCCGACGTGCGGGCGGCGGCTCTCGCCGAGGCACGGTTCGGCGCCGCTGCCGCTTTCGAGTGCTTCGTGTACCTCGTCGTGGGCACCGGGGTGAGCTACTGCCTCGTTCTCCGCGGCCGGCCGTACGAGGGCGCCCGCGGCAACGCGATCGTCGTTGGTGCGCCGCCCGTCGAGCAGACGTCCGGCGGGCTTGCGCTCGCGGACAGGGCCGGGGTCGCGCGCGCGGAGCTCGTGCTGAGCGATCCCGCCCGGGCGTCGTTCGTCGATGCGGCCGCTGACGAGCTCGGCCTCGCGTTGGCCGCGCTCGTCAACGCGCTCGATCCGGAGGCGGTGGTGGTCGGGGGCGGGCTCGGCCTGGTCGACCGGTATCGAGAGCGTGCCGTCTCCACCGCTCGGGCGGCGATCGAGCACGAAGCGACGCGCGAGCTGCCGATCGTCCCCGCGACGCTGGGTCCGCGAAGCGGGGTCATCGGTGCGGCGCTCGTCGCTGCACGTTGACCGTTATCGTCGGCGGCCGTGACCGAGCTGCAGGACCTCGGCGAAGGCGTGTGGGTGTCGCAGACGCCTCTCTGGCAGACGAACGCGGTCTTCGCGCGCTCGGGCTCCGACGCGTTGCTCTGTGACCCCTGCTACACGCCCGAAGAGATCGAGCGCCTCGTGACACTCGCCCGGGAGGCCGGCGGGCCGATCCACCTGCTCATCACCCACGGGGACTTCGATCACGTGTGCGGAATCGGCTACTTCCCGGAAGCAGTCGTCGTCGCGGGCGCGGCTACGGCTGAGCGGATCAGAAGCGGGACCGCTGCCGAGCAGCTCAAGGCAGCCGGCGCCGAATGGGGTGTGACCTGGGCGCCCGAGCTCCGCGTCGACCGGGTCGTCGAGCCCGGTCGCTTCGAGTGCGGCGCCTTCCACGTGGAGGCAGTCGACGCTTCGGGCCACACGCCCGACGGGCTCGCCTACGTCCTTCTCGATCAGGGCGTTCTGCTGCCGGGCGACTACCTCTCGGACATGACCTATCCGTTCATCATCGGAGGGCTCGAGCCCATGATCGCGACGTCGCGGCGCCTGCTCGACACACTCGAGCGCCATGACCTGCGGTGGGTCGTCCCAGGACATGGTCGAGCGCTGACGCCGGAGGAAGCCGCCACGGCCGGGGAGGCGGACCTCACCTACCTCGAGGCGCTTGCACGAGCTGTGGCGGAGGCGAAGGCGGACGGCCTGAGCCCCGGAGAGGCGCTGCTGCACGTGTTCGACGTCGAGCCGCCGCGCGAGACCACGCCCGACTTCGAGATCTACGCTCTTCGCGCCGCGAACGCGCGAACCGTGCTGGCGAATGCCTGAGCACGCCGGGATCGTCACGGGCGCGAGCCAGGGCATCGGCCTGGCGATCGCCCGCGCTCTCGCGTCGGATGGCGTCGGCCTCTGTCTCGTCGCCGCGCCGAAGGACGAGGAGCGACTGGGCGAGGTGGCGAAGGAGCTCGATGCCGTCCCGCTCGCCGCCGACGTGGGCGAGCCGGACACGGCGCGCCGAGCCGTCGAGCTGACGCTCGAGCGGTACGGACGCCTCGACCGCCTCGCGTCGAATGCCGGCATCGCCTACTTCGAGCGAGTGCTCGACGGGTCGCTCGAGCATTTCGACCACACGATGTGGGTGAACGTTCGGGGCATGTACCTGATGACCATCGCTGCCGCCCGGCACATGGCAGCGCACGGTGGCGGTGCCATCGTGTGTACGGCCTCGACGGCCTCGGTCGCCGGGGAGGAGCTACAGGCGATCTACAACGCGTCCAAGGGGGCCGTCTCGCAGCTCGCGCGCTCGCTCGCGGTCGACCTGGCACCCCATGGCATCCGCGTCAACGCCGTCGCGCCCGGCTGGACACGGACGGAGCCGGTGGAGGACATCGTCCGCGACTCCGCCGTCTGGTCGAAACACCGGTCGAGGATCCCTCTCGACCGCCCGGCGGAGCCGCGCGAGATCGCGGCCGTCGTCCGGTTCCTGCTCTCGGACGAGGCGTCGTACGTCACGGGGTCGCTGGTCATGGCAGACGGCGGCCTCACTGCCGGCTACCGCTACAGCGACTGGGATGCCGTCCCGGTACCGGAGGACGCACGGCCGGTGCGACCGCACGAGGAAGCTCCGTGAGCGGGCGGGTCGAGGGCAAGGTCGCGCTGGTCACAGGCGCCGGGACCGGAATCGGTCGCGCGGTGTGCGTTCGACTGGCAGAGGAGGGAGCCGACGTCGTCGTCACCTCGCAGACCCCCGTGAACGTCGAGGAAACCCGTCGTCTGGCGGCCGAGGCGTCGGGACGGGAGCAGCTCGGAATCCAGCTCGACGTGGGTGACAGCGACGCGGTCGACCGAGTCGTAGCCGCGGTCGCCGAGCGCTTCGGCCGGATCGACGTCCTCTCGAACAACGCCGGCATCGAGCTCGTGCACGGCCCGTCTCTCGCGGAGACGACAGACGAGGAGTGGGAGCGCCTGTTCCGTGTGAACGTCGCCGGCACGTTCTACGCCTGCCGCGCGGCGATCCCCCACCTGCCGGACGGCTCCTCGATCGTGAACATGGCCTCGATCAATTCGTTCGTCGCCTGGGAGAACGATGCGCCGTACACGGCGACGAAGGGGGCGGTGCTCCAGCTCACGCGCGCGCTCGCGCTCGAGCTGGCGCCGAGGAACGTGCGTGTCAACGCCGTGTGCCCGGGCGTGATCGACACGCCGTTGACGGACGCCTTCCTGGAGCGCGCCCAGGATGCCGAGGCGCTCCGCGCCGAGTACGCGGCGGTCTCGCCTCTCAACCGGATGGGGACTGCGCGCGAGGTGGCGAACTGCGTGCTCTTTCTCGCTTCGGACGAGGCCTCGTTCGTCACGGGCTCCGCGCTCCTGGTCGACGGCGCGACGACGGCTCGCTGACGAGACAAGAGGCGCCCGCGGCCGCGAAGCGGCCGCCTTCAGGGATCTTCGCGCGATCGGGATCCGCGCTAGCGGATTCCGATCTTGCGCAGAACTTGGTCGACGGCGGGACGACGGCGCGCTAGTCAGGTACCGCGCGCCCGCGGCCGCGAAGCGGCCGCCTTCAGGGATCTTCGCGCGATCGGGATCCGCGCTAGCGGATTCCGTTCTTGCGCAGAACTTGGTCGACGGCGCGACGACGGCGCGCTAGTCAGGTACCGCGCGCCCGCGGCCGCGAAGCGGCCGCCTTCAGGGATCTTCGCGCGATCGGGATCCGCGCTAGCGGATTCCGATCTTGCGCAGAACGTGGTCGACGGCGCGACGACGGCGCGCTAGCGACCGGCAAAGGCTTCCACCACAGCCGCGATGTATTCCGGCGTGGTGCCGCAGCAACCGCCGACGATCTGGGCTCCCTCGACGTCACGCCAGCTCACCGCATCGGCCGCGTAGTCGGCAGGAGTCATGTCGTCGTCGAACGACCAGCCGGGGTCCCGGTACGTCCCGACGTTCGGATAGACGCCGAGGGGCAGCGTCGTGGAGCCCCGGACGAGCGGAAGCATCCCCGTGATGAGCTCACGCGGCATGCAGTTCAGGAGCACGGCGGAAGCTCCGAGTTCCTCGAGCGCGGCCGCGGCGCGAACGAGGAGCCCTCCGTCGGCCTCTTGGAGCCTCGCCGCGTAGGGTGGAATGCCTTGGTGCCGTAAGTCAGGCGGGCCGTCCAGGGTCCAGCGAAAGGCGATCCATACGGGCAGCCCCGTCCCGAGCAGGAGCTCGAAGACCGGAAACCGGAGGTCGGGCGAGATCGTCTCCACGGTCTCCGCGAGGATGAGGTCGGGGCCCGCATCGCCGATCGCCTCCGCGAGCTCGGCCGTGGACGCGGGATCGAGCGGCTCCGGCCAGATGCTGAAGGCGACAGCAGTCTCGGGACGGCCGAGCTCGGTGGCTGCTTCCCGCGCCATCTCGACGGCACGGCGGGCAGTGGTGCGGACGCTGAGTCCAGTCCCAGGCAGGCCGTCGATCCGCCACGTGTGGGTCGTGATCACGTCCACACCCGCCTGCAGGTACCGGCGATGAACCTCTTTGGCCAGCTCAGGGGCCTCGATCAGCGCCACGGTGCCCCACAGCTCTCCGACGTTTCGGTCCTGCGGAAAGCCGACGCGCTGCAGCTCGGAGCCGACGCCTCCGTCCAGGACGACGACGCCGCCGTTGCGCCAGATCGACTCCAGACGGCGATACCGCTCGCTCGTCACGGCGCCAGCATCGTCTTCAGGCCGCGGAGCGCCTGAACGTCCGCGAAGGCGCCTTCCAGACCGTCCAGGCCGCAGCGGGCGGTGACGAGCCGCTCGAGCGGCGCACGACCGGAGACGAGAGCGTCGAGGGCAACCCCGTAGTGCACTCGCCGCTGGTTCGGCGGTGCTCCGATCCACTCGCTCCCGACGACCGAGATCTCGTCGTAGTGCAGTCGGTTGAGGTCGAGCTCCGCCCGGGGCGCGTCGCCGAAGCCGGCGAAGAGGACGACGCGCCCTCCCGGGCAGCGAGCCCGACGCACCGGTCGACGAGCGCGCCGTCGCCGATCGACAGGATCACCGCATCCGCCTTCCCCCAGACGTCCGAGACCTCGGAGACCGCCTCGCCGGCTCCCAGCTCGAGGCCGAGGCCTCGCCGCTCGTCGTGCGGCTCGACGAGCACGACCTCGGCGCGTTCGAGCGCGCCCGCCAGGACGAGCTGCAGTCCCATCTGCCCGCCGCCGACCACGACGAGGCGCTGCCCGGGCTCGATCCGGGCCTGGTCGACCACGGCGTGCAGGCAGTCCGCGAAGGGCTCCACGAAGATCGCCCGCTCGAGCGGCAGGTCCTCGGGAAGCAGCAGGGGCCCATGCGACCACGGGCCTGGCTCGACGGGCAGTGCGGCGAGCTCTGCGTACCCCGCATACGTGTCGCCGTACAGACGTTGCCCGATCTCCCACCCTTCCACTCCCCCACCGAGTGCCTCCACGTGGCCCACCCACTCGTGCCCGGGATTGAGGGGGTAGCCGTCCGTGGTGCCCAGCAGGTACTTGCGCACATCGGTCGGGCAGACGCCGCAGGCATCGATACGGACCAGCAGCTCACCGGGAGCAGGTGCAGGATCGGGAAGCTCTTCCACGCGCAGGTCGCGAGCGCCGTGCAGACGCGCGGCGCGCATCAGACTTCGTCCCTCGATACCCGGTGCATCACGCCGGCTGTCGCCCGATAGAGCTCGCGGTACGCCGTGTAGAGATCGTCGAAGCGGGCACCCCGGGCCGGGTCCGGCTCGACCTCTCGGACGACGCGAAGCGACACGTCGGCACCGATGGCCCGGAGGGCGAGCACGGCCGGGCCGACCGCCTTCCCGGCGTGTTCGACGACGTCGAGCGGCGCACCGACCGCGTCGCAGGTTGCACCGAGCCAGCTCTCGTCCTGGGTTCCACCACCACTCACTCGCCAGCGCGACGGCTCCAACCCGGCCTTCCTCAGCCGCTCGACGTGGTCACGCGCCGAGAGCGCGATCCCGTCGACCAGCGCGCGGTACAGCTCTGCGCGGCGCGTCTCCAGCGACAGGCCCACCACAACGCCGCTCGCCCGTGCGTCCCAGACAGGGGTGCGCTCGCCGGCGAGATAGGGGAGCACGAGCAGGCCGCCTGCTCCCGGCTCCAGCGACTCGGCGCCGTCGACGGCGCCGAGTTCCCGCCGGAACCAGTCGAGAGCGAGCCCGGCCGTCGCGGTCCACCCGCCGAGGAGGAGCCCTGCACCCAAGTAGCGTGACACCTCCAGCCCCTGGCACTCCACAGGCTCCGCGACGGCGTGGCCGATGACGAGCGTGGAGCCCAGCAGGATGCACGTGTCGCCGGGCTCCCGCACGCCCGCGGCAGCAATGTCCGCGTACGTGTCGTACGTCCCGACGGCGACAGGGGTTCCCACGGCCAGGCCGAGCGCGCGGGCGGCCTCGGCACGGAGGCCACCGGCCTGGGCCAGCGGGTCGACCGGCTCCGGCAGCGGCAGCGGCACCTCCTCCGTCGGGTGCTCGTAGTCGGCTCGGGTGATGGAGTCCTGAACCACGCTTCCCGTGAGACGTGCGACGAGGAAGCCGGTGAGGTCGAGAGCCAAGGCGGCTCGTTTCCAGCGAGAGGGCTCGTGCTCACGCCACCAGAGGAGCTTCGGCAGGGCGTGGTCGTGTGTCGTCCCGAGTCGCTCGCGCTCGGCTTCGGCGCGACGATCCAGTGAGAAGAGGAGCGCGGGCGTGAGCGGCTCGAGCGACGCGTCGACGAGCATCGGAGCAGGACCGAGCGCACACACCGCGACCATCTCCGCCTCCAGACCTCGAACCGCCTCGGCGCCTGCGTCCAGAGCCGCCTCGAGCCAGACCGCCGGCTCGAGCTCGGCGCGCCCGCGCGCGAACCGCGGCCGCAGCGACCTCCGGCTGGTCGAGAGCAGGCGGCCGTCCTCGTCGAGGACAGCTGCCCGCACCCCGCTCAGGCCGACGTCGATCCCGAGTGCGGTGCGCGGTATAACGCCCCTCCGTGCTCGCAGCGATCTTCCATGGCCCTCGCGACTTCCGGCTCGAGGACGTGCCGAGCCCCGTTCCCGGTCCGGGCGAGGCGGTGGTGCGCGTCCACTCTGCGGGCATCTGCGGCGGCGATCTCCACGAGTACAGAGCGGGCGTGCAGCTCTACCCGACGCCGTATCCCCGCCCGGCGCAAGGCCACGAGCTCGCCGGCACGGTCGAGGCAGTAGGCCGCGGAGTCGAGCGAGTGGCTCCGGGAGACCGCGTCGCCGTGCAGCCGATGATCTCGTGCGGGGACTGCAAGGAATGCGCGGCGGGTCGGCACGCGCTCTGCGTGCGCCTCGAGCACATCGGGGTTGCGAGGCCGGGAGGGTTCGCCGAGCTCTGCCTTGCGCCTGCCGAGAATCTCCACCTCCTTCCGCCAGAGGTCAGCGACGACGAGGGAGCGCTGCTCGACTGCACCGCCGTCGCCGTGCACGCTCTCGCGCGTGTTCCGGTGGTGCCCGGTGCGCACGTGACCGTACTGGGGGCCGGAGCGATCGGACTGGCAGTGGCACAGGTCGCGAAGCTCTCGGGAGGACACGTGACACTGGTCGCGACCCGCCGGGCGCCGCTCGAGGTCGCTCGTGCGCTCGGAGTCGAAGACGTGGTCGACCTCGGTGCCGGCGAGGCCCCGCCGACGGATGCGGAGGTCGTGTTCGAGACGGCAGGTGGCCCGACCCTCCTCGACCGCGCGCTTGCCGGCGCCGGGGCCGGCGCCATGATCGGCCTCATCGGAGAAGCCTTCGATGCCCAGCCGCTCGAGCCGGCGCTGGCGCTGCCGCGCGAGCTGACCCTGGCTTTCGTGTGGAGCCACGACGGCCGGAGCGAGTACGAACGCGCCCTGGAGCTGGCGACGCGAGGTGACGTGCGGCTCGCCCCTGCGGTGACCCATCACTTCCCGCTCTCCGAGCTCGCCGAGGCTTTCGCGACTGCCTCGGACCGAAACCGCACCGGAGCCATCAAGGTCGTCGTCACCCCGTGAAGTCCAGCAGCACCTTGCCGAGCTTGCCGCGCCCCTCGAGCCGGTCGAACGCCGCTGTGACATCCGCAACCGGGTACACGGAGTCGACGATCGGGCGCAGCCGGCCCGTCGCGAGCCCCGGAACGACCTCGCGCTCGAAGGCTCGCACCGCCGCCGCTTTCTCCTCGAGCGGGCGCGAGCGGAGCACGGTGCCGGAGATCGTTGCGCGCTTCTGCATGAGCGTGAGCAGACGAAGCTCGATCTCGTTCCCGCCCGCCACCGAGACGATCACGATGCGCCCGCGGCGCGCGAGTGCGTCGAGGTTGGCCGGAAAGTGCGCTCCACCGACCAGCTCGAGGATCACGTCCGCGCCGAGAGCCGGACCAGCCCGAAAGTCCTCGTCGTACACGGTCTCCGCGCCGAGAGCGGCGATCGCCTCCGCGACGTTCGGCGACCGGACGGTGGCCACCACCCGCGCACCGGTCATGACACCGAGCTGAACCGCTGCCGTGCCGACTCCGCCGGCTGCGCCGTGGACGAGGAGCGTCTCGCCCGGGCGCAGCCCGGCTTGCGTGAAGGCGGCATCGTGCGCGGTGACGAACGCTTCGGGCACCGCCGCCGCTTCTCGCTCGTCGAGCGTGTCCGGCACACGCGTCACGCAGCGTTCGTGCACGAGCACCCGGTCGGCCAGCCCTCCGCCGCCGACGAGACCGAACACGCGGTCGCCAGGCCCCCACGATGAGACCCGTTCCCCGCGGCTCTCCACGGTCCCGGCGACCTCGAGACCGGGCACGTCCGGCGGGCTGCCGGGCGGAGCAGGGTAGTTCCCGGCGCGCTGAACCAGGTCCGCGGGGTTGAGACCCGCGAACGCGACGCGGACAACGACGTCCTCGGGGCCGGGCGTCGGATCGGGCCGTTCCTCGACGGCCACGACCTCGTTGCCACCCGCACCCGTGAACACGACGGCCTTCATCCGGCGAGGTCCCTGAGGAGCTCGAGCGCCGGCGCCAGCCGCTCCACCTGATCGTCCCGGTCCGCGTAGTTGTCCAGGCCCTCGATCGAGAGGTGGAAGTCGCGGGCGCCGACGCCGTCCTGGAGCGCGGTCATCAGAAGCGGGAGATCGGCGACGCCTTCGCCGGGGTACCGGTAGCGGACGGCAAAGCCGCGTCGGTGGTAGCCGTCATCGGTCGGGATCGACTCGAACACGTAGTCCTTCACGTGCCCGGCCGGCGCAAGCGGGGCCAGCGCACGTACAACCGGCGCGGGATCGTCGAGAGCGGCGATCGGGTTGATCAGATCGAGGAAAACGCCCGTCGAGCCGCCGGTCTCGGCCACGAGTGAACGGTACTCGTCGACGGTGAAATCGGAGTGGTTCTCGAGCAACAGCGCGACTCCCGCGGCGTCGGAAGCGGGTCGCGCTTCGCGAAGAACCGAGATCACGTACCGGCGCTCGGCCTCGATCAGCGCCGGGCGCCCCTGGAGCTCCGCGCGGTAGAAACCCGAGACGACGCGGAGGATGGGGCTTCCGAGCGCGACCGCCCGCTCGAGCCAGGCGTGCACCCGGCCGACGCCCACGTCGGGGGAATCTCCGTTTCGGCCTTGCCCGAGAAAGTCACCCGAGGCGAGAAGGCGCAGGTCGAGCTCGCCGGCGCGCTCGGCAAGCTTGCGAAGGTCTGCAAGCTCACGGCTCCGCACGTGGTGCAGGTTGACCTGGACGAAATCGGACCCGAGCTCCGCCGCCGCGTCGAGCACCTCCTCGAGCGTCACGGCGCCCGCCTCGAGGCGCAGATGCCAGCAGAGGGTGTCGACACCGAGGTGGATCACCGAGCACACGCGAGCATACGGCCGCGTAGAGTCGACCCATGACGGAGCTCGACTTTCCGGGGCCGGGTCACGCACTCGTCGGCCGGCCGGTCGGACAGATCGGAATCGTCGTGCGCGACCTCGAGAGCGCCTGCCGCCGCTATTCGGCGCTCTGGCAGTGCGGCCCGTGGCGGATCTACACGTACTCGCCGGCGATCCTGTCCCACCAGCGTTACCGGGGCGAGCCGTCGAGCTTCGCCGTGCGTATCGCGCTCAACCCGACGACGCCTCAGATCGAGCTCCTGCAACCGCTCGAAGGCCCGAGCGTCTACGACGACTGGCTCGAGCGAAGAGGCGAGGGACTTCACCACCTGGCGGCGTACGTCGAAGACGCCGACGAGGCCGTCGCCTCCCTCGCCGCAGTGGGCTACCCGGTCGTCCAGGAAGGGCGAGGGTTCGGCGTCGAGGGCGACGGCGCGTTCGTGTACTTCGACACCGAGCACGATCTCGGCTATCTGCTCGAAGTCGTCCAGCCGCCGAAGGTGCGCCGCGAGCCCGAGCTCATCGTCCCGTAGCCCGATTGCGCGGGCGGACCCGCATTCGCGGGTTCCGCCCTTGCGCTGAATGCATGGCGTGGTACGTTCGCGTCACGTGCCTGCGCACAACTTGGGCAGATGTGGGGGTAGCCGCACGACCAAGGAGGGAACGCGTAGATGGCCGACAACATCCCCGGACGCGACGTGCTCGTGACCACGCGCGTCGCACTCGAACATGCCCGTCTCAGCCGGCTGACGCTCCTGCGCCGCGGGGGAGCAGCCGCACTCGGCCTCGGGATGATGCCGACGCTGCTCGCGGCCTGCGGCGGTGGCGACGAGGCCACCGCGCCGGAGGCGAGCGGGACGATCGACTACCTGTCGTGGACGGGATACGACATCCCCGACCCGATGAAGGCCTGGAAGACGGCCAACTCGGTCAACGTGAAGCCGACCTACATCGGCAACCACGACGACATCCAGGCCAAGATCAAGGCGGGTGGCGGCGCCTACGACCTGATCACCTACTACCAGGGCTACAAGGATCTCTACACCGAGCTCGGGATCCTGAGCACGATCGACACCGGCAAGATCCCGAACATCGACGGCCTGTTCTCCGTCTTCCGGGAGCCGGACGCCAGGAATCTGTGGATCGAGGAGGACGGCGACTGGACGGGCGTGCCCTGGACCTGGGGCTCCATCGGCATCACTTGGGACGAGAAGACACTCCCAGGTGGCCTTTCGTCGTGGTACGACCTGCTCGACGCGAAGTTCAAGGGCAAGGTCGCGATGGTCAACGACCCGCTCGGCGCATTCACGTTGACCGCCCACATCCTGGGCAAGGACCCGGCGGCGCTGCCGAAGGCGGAATACTCCGAGATCCGCGACTTCCTCACCAAGATGGTCGCCCAGACGAGGACGGTTTCTCCCGGCTTCACCGAGATGACGAAAGCCCTCGTCGACGGAGAAGCGGTCGTTTGCTACCAGGGCTGGGCCTATCAGAACTACCTCGCGGCGCAGGCCGGCAACAAGACCGTGACGACGAAGACCCCGAAGGAGGGAGCCTTCTCCTTCTGCGACCTCTACGCGATCCCGTCCACGACCGACAACGCCGAAACGGTCGATGCCTGGATCAACGAGGCGCTCGACCCGATCCTCAACGCACGCATCGCCGAGTACCTGGTCGCGGGAGTGACCGTCGAGGCCTCGGTCGACGAAATCAATGCGGGTACGAAAGCCCTCTATCCGTACGACGACCTCGAGCTCGGCGACACGACCGGCGAGCGACTCAACAAGCTCGTGGAGCTCGCGCCGTTCTACGGCAACCCGCCGATCGAGTCCGACGAGTTCGTCACGTTCGCCGAGATGCAGGAATCGTGGGAGGAGATCAAGCAGAGCGCGTAAGTCCAAGGCCGGCAACGCCGTGACCTCCGTCGCCGACATGGGTGCGCCCCTCGAGACGCGCCGGGCCCGTCTCGGGCCCGGCGCCCTCACGTTGCCCGCCGCGCTGGGGCTGATCCTGTTCTTCGCCGCGCCTCTGGGGACGTTCTTCCTCTACAGCTTCCTGACCAATTCGCTGTACGAGGTGTCCCGCCCGTTCACGCTCGAGGGCTACTCGGACGCCTTGACGAGCGAGGTGAACAGGACGCTCGGCCTCAACTCGCTCATCGTCGGTCTGTGCGCGGCGACGGCGACGGTCGTCATCGGCCTTCCGATCGCCTATTGGCTCCGCTTCGCGGCGGGTCGCTGGCAGGTGCTCGTCCTCTTCCTGATCACGGCGACCCTCTTCGCGAGCTACCTCGTCCGCATCTTCGCCTGGCAGTCCATCCTCGGCGCCAACGGCTTGCTCAACTCCGGCCTGCGACGACTCGGCGTGATCGACGAGCCGCTCGGCTTCCTCCTCTACAACAAATTCTCGGTCACGGTCGCGCTCGTGCACATCTTCCTGCCGTACGTGGTGCTCGTTCTCTACGCCGGGTTCCGGCCGGTCTCGCCGGCGCTCGTCGAGGCCGCGCAGGACCTCGGAGCGAACGCGTTCACGCGCTGGCGGCGGGTGATCCTGCCCCTCGTGGCGGCGCCTGCCGTAGCCGCCTTCATGCTCGTCTTCATCCTCTCGGCCGCGGACTACGTGACGCCCCAGTTCGTCGGAGGCACGGACGGCGCTCTCCTCGGCGTGCGCATCCAGGCGGCGCTCACCGGCGTCGGGAACTGGCCCCTCGGCGCGGCGCTCTCATTTCTCATGCTCGCAGCGTTCCTCCTCTGTTACCTGTTCACCGCGCTTGCGCTCCGGCTCCTCCGTCTCGACCGCATCCGCTTCGTCTCATGAGCGAGTCACAGCGCAGCCCGATCACGTTCGCGGTCACGCTCCTTGCCCTGGTCTTCCTCTACCTACCGCTCGCGATGGTCGTGCTGTTCTCGTTCCATGCGACCGGAGCGGTCTCGTTCCCCTTCACCGGCTTCTCGCTTCGCTGGTACCGCGAGACGCTCGGCGACGAGATCTTTCGCAACACCCTGTGGAACTCGACCGTCGTTGCGATTTCCGTCTCCGTCGTCACGCTCCTGATCGGCACGATGGCCGCCTACGGGCTGACGCGCTGCGCGCCACGGCTACGAGTTCCGCTCGCGCTTCTCTTCTTCCTCCCGATCACGCTGCCCGGCCTCTTCGTCGGGATCGCCCTGCTCGTCTACTTCGCCCGCCTCGACATCCAGCTCTCGCTGACGACGGTCATCATCGGGCACTTCGTCTACGTGTTCCCCTACTTCCTCCTCGTCGCGAAGGCCGCGCTGGACCGCCTCGACCCGGCCCTCGAGGAGGCGGCAGCCGACCTCGGCGCCTCGCCGTGGAGAATCTTCCGGAAGGTGACGCTCCCGCTGATCTGGCCGGTGCTGGCCGGGGCGACGGCGCTCGCCTTCGCCCTCTCGTTCGACGAGTTCATCATCACCTTCTTCATCATCGGGCCGGATTCGACCCTGCCGATGTTCATGTACTCGAGGCTGCACCGCACGGTCGACCCGGCGATCAACGTGGTCTCGACTCTCCTGCTCGCGATCACGCTCGTGTTCTGGGTGATCGCCTTCGCCTTCGCCGTGCGGGCCGCCCGTGGACGCGCCCGCGCTGCGGACACACTCCTCGGGGAGGCGGCGGCGTGACCGACGAGAGCCGCCTCGAGCTCGAAGGGATCACGCACCGGTACGGGTCGGTAACCGCGCTCGAGAACGTCTCGCTCACGATCTCGGACGGCGAGCTCGTCACGCTGCTCGGCCCGTCGGGCTGCGGTAAGACGACCCTGCTGCGGATCGTCGCGGGATTCATCAGGCCGAGCGAGGGCCGGCTGCTTCTCCAGGGTCGGGACGTCACGCGCATACCTCCCCACCGGCGCCCGGTGAACATGGTCTTCCAGCGCGCCGCGCTCTTTCCGCACCTCGACGTGTTCGAGAACGTCGCGTTCGGCCTCCGGATCGGCCGGGCGCCCGGCATCGAAACGCGGGTCACCGAGGCACTGAGGCTCGTGCGCCTGGTCGGGTTCGAGCGGCGGCGGGCGCACGAGCTCTCCGGCGGTCAGCTACAGCGCGTCGCGCTCGCTCGCGCTCTCGTCAACCGGCCGCGCGTCCTGTTGCTCGACGAGCCGTTGGCGGCGCTCGACCTGCGCATCCGCCTCGAGATGGAGGCCGAGCTGCGCCGCGTGCACCGCGAGACGGGAGCGACCTTCGTCTACGTGACCCACGACCAGGGCGAGGCTCTCGCGCTCTCCGACCGGATCGTGGTGTTCGACCAGGGGCGCGTCGAGCAGGTCGGGACGCCGGACGAGATCTACCGACGTCCCGCGACGCCCTTCGCCGCCCGCTTCGTCGGCGACGCCAACGTGCTTCCGGTGGATGTCGTCGAACGCAACGGCAGCCGGGCGACGTTCGATCTCGCGGGCCTTCGTCTCGTGGCACCCTGCGACAGCGCACTGACCCCCGGCCCGGGTTGGCTCGTCGTGCGCCCCGAGGTCGTCCGCCTCGAGGTCGCCGCCCTCGAGGGCATGCGCGGTGTGGTGCGTGACGTCGCCTTCCGGGGCTCCGGCTTCGCCTGCCAGCTGGACGTCGAGGGTCTCCCCGAACCGGTGAAGGCCGAGCTCTCGGCCGAGGCCGGTGCCGCACCGAAGCTCGGCAGCGTCGTCGGCATCGCCTGGAGCAGCGAGGCCGTCTGCCTGCTGCCACGTCAGCCCGAGTGAGAGGAGACCGCGCTTGCTCGTCTACGTCGAATACATCAGCCGGCGGCCAGGGGTGTCGATCGAGGCCTTCCACTTCGCCGCCGGCCGCGGACAGGGAGGCTGGTCGAGCGAGTACACGGACGATGTCCTGCTCCTCAACGTCGGGCGGACCTTTCGCATCGGGCCGGAACCGGAGTACGTGGCGGTGTGGTACATGGCCGATGCGGGACTGGAGCGGATCGGCGAGTGGGAGCGCATCTTCGCCTCCGGCGAGGCCGACGACTTCGAGGAGACGTTCCGCCTGGCCGCCCGGATCGACACCGCGGGTTGCTACGAGCCGTTGCTGGAGCCCGTTCAGGGGCGCGACGGCCTCTACTACGGCGAGTACCTCGACGTCGCCCCGGGCGTCGGCCGGGACGAGGTCGCGTCCTTCTTCACCGAGCGCCGTGACCGTCACCACGGCCTGACACTCAACCTGCTCTGCGACCGGATCGGCGGTCTCGGGCCCGACCCGCGCTGCCTGGCGGTCTGGACGCTGCCCGGCTGGGACGCGCTCGACGAAATCGTCCGCGACCTCGACGGGCTGGAGAAACCGGTGCGTCTCGTCCACGGCGCCCTCTACCGGGATCTGGGCGCCGAGACACTGTGACCGCGCCCGGTGTCGGGATCATCGGCGCCGGCAACGTCCTGCCGGCCTACCTCCAGGTGCTGGATCGGCTCGTGCCCCGGGGCCACGCCCGCGAGGGGCCGATCTGCGCCCGCCGGAGTGAGGCCTGGCCCGAGCTTCTGCGGCGCCGCCCCGGTGCGCAGCTCGTCGAGGACGCACACGAGGTCGTCGAATCCGACGTCGACGTCGTCGTCGTCCTCACGCCACCCGCGTCGCACGTCGAGCTCACCCGTCTGGCGCTCGAGCACGGCAAGCACGTCGTCGTCGAGAAGCCGTTCGCGGAGTCCCGTGCCGAAGGCGAGGCGCTCGCCCGTCTCGCATCCGAGAGCGGGCTGCTGCTCCTCGCGGCGCCCTTCCTCCAGCTCTCTCCCACCTTCCGGGCCCTCTGGACCGTCGTTCACGACGGGGCGCTCGGATCCGTTCACTCGGCTCGCGGCCTGTACGGGAACGCCGGCTCGCACTGGACGACGTGGTACCACTCGGGCGGACCGGGCCCGCTCGCCGAGGCCGGCATCTACAACCTCAAGAGCCTGACTGCGCTCCTCGGTCCGGTGGTGGAGGTGTTCGCCGCCGAGGCCCTCGCGGTCCAGACCCGGCACGCGGGAGGCTCGGACATCGCAAATCCGGACCCAGACGTGTCACACGTCATGCTTCGCCACGCCGGCGGCGCGCTCTCGAGCATCGTGTCGAGCCAGGCGATCCAGCGCTACCGGCGCCCGGCGCTCGAGCTCTACGGCACCCAGGGGAGCGCGAACCTCCTCGGCGACGACTGGGATCCGCGCGGCTTCGAGGTCTGGCGCAACGAGCGGGGCTCCTGGGAGGAGCACGACGCGATCGAGCCGACCTGGCTCTGGGCCGACGGCCTGCGCGAGGCCGTCGCGTGCATACGCGAGAATCGCCCGCCGCTCGCGAGCCTGGACCACGACCTCCACCTGCTCGACGTTGTGGCAGCGGCCCGTGTCTCAGCCGCGGAGCGCGCCGCCGCCGGGGTCGATTCGTCGTTCGCGCCGCTCGAACTGCGCCTCGAGCCGCTCTCGCGCGTCGAGCACCTGCACGATCACACCCGGCCCTCCGACGAGCAGTAAGGCACGACGTCCTGAGACGCCCTATGCGAGGTCGCCGCGACCCGGCGCGAAGCGCCGGCTTTAGAACTCGTTTCACAATGAAGCCTTGTGCCGCCGGGGTGCGCCGCGCGGCGCGAATGCTTCGTCCTCGGTCGTGCCCATATGCCTGCATATGGGCACGACCTGCGTCCTCGCCTCGCACCGCGCGGCGCACCCCGTCAACGAAGCGTCATTGTGAAACGAGTTCTTAGGGGTTTTCCGCGGGCGAAATCCGCTTCCGCGGGTTCCGCCCATTGGCGGAAAGTCCTACTGCTGGCCTCGGCGGTCGGGTTCTTCGAGGCGCTGCTGTTCTCCATCCTGGCACCGCTGCTTCCGGACTTCGAGGAAGACCTCGGCCTGTCGAAGGCCAGCGCCGGGCTGCTCACGTCGGCGTACGCAGCCGGCGCTTTCGCCGGAGCCCTGCCGAGCATCTGGGCCGCACGCCGCTTCGGGGTGAAGGCCACCGTCCTCGCCGGGTTGATCCTGCTCGCGGTCTCGAGCGCCGCGTTCACGACACCGGAGTCCGGCTGGCTCGTGTTCGCGGCCAGGGTGGGCCAGGGTGCAGGCAGCGCGTTCGCCTACACCGGCGCCCTCGCCTGGCTGACGGCGGTCGCGCCGCCCGAGCGACGGGGCGAGCTGATCGGGCTGACCTTCGCCGCCACCTTCTCCGGAGAGCTCGTCGGGCCGCTCGTCGGGGCGGTGGCAGCCTGGGCCGGGCTACCCGCCGTGTTCTCCCTGGTGACGGCCGTCACACTGCTCTTCGCCGCGGTCGCGGCCACGCTGCCGGGCCCCTCGGCGACCGACCGTCTTCCGACACCCTCGCTGCGCGCGCTCGCGGGCAATCCGATCGTGCGGTTCACGATGTGGCTGATTGCGCTGACCGCGCTGCTCCTGGGAGTCCTCGGCGTCCTGGCGCCGCTCAGG
Organism: uncultured Actinomycetes bacterium; assembly: GCA_963761485.1. Classification (GTDB taxonomy): domain Bacteria; phylum Actinomycetota; class Thermoleophilia; order Gaiellales; family Gaiellaceae; genus GMQP-bins7. Next base: position 195,065 of record CAVXGP010000007.1, read on the forward strand.
CTGGACGAGCTCGGCTGGGGCGCAGGAGCGATCGGAGCGGTGTTCGCGGTCGCGGCACTGCTTCAGGCCGTCACCAACCCTTCCATCGGCCGCGTCGCCGACGAACGGGGGCATGTGTTGCTGCTGCGGGCGGGACTGCTCCTCTCGGCGGTGGCATCGGCGCTCCTCGTGCTGGACAACCGAGCGCTTCTCTATGCCGCGATCGTGGTCGCGGCCGCCGTTGCGTACGCGACGCTCTGGACTCCCGCCCTGGCGCTCCTGTCCGAGACCCTCGAGCGCCACAGCTTCGACCAGGCCTTCGGGTTCGGCCTGATGAGCGCCGCGTGGCCGCCCGGATTCGCGATCGGCGCCGCCGCCGGGGGCGCGCTCGCGGGTGCCACCCGGGACGCGTGGCCGTACCTGCTGGCGGCGGTGATCTGCCTGCTCTCGCTTCCCCTGCTCGGCGCGACGTCCCCGCGCTCGGACGCCGGCCACTAGGTGGTCTTGAGCTTCTAACGTAGATGATCGCCCGTCGCGAGGCGGATGATGGGCGACGCGAGGCAAGGACGCAGGGAGCGCCCATATCAGTGGATATGGGCGCGACTGAGGACGCCGCATCGCGGCGCTCAGCGCCGCATCGCGACATGGCCGTTCATTGCGTTAGGAGCCGGCAAAGCCGGCGCGGCGTCCAGCAGGCGACGGGTGTATGCGTCGCGCGGGCTGGTGAGAATCTGTGCCACCGGCCCCTCCTCGCGCACGACGCCCTGCTCCAGCACGAGCACCCAGTCGGCGATGCTCGCGACGACGCCGAGATCGTGCGAGATGTAGAGAAGCGCTAGCCCGAGATCCGCCCGCAGCTCCGACAGCACCTCCAGTACCGCAGCCTGAACGGAAACGTCGAGAGCCGAGGTGATCTCGTCGCAGACGATCAGCTCGGGGTTGGCAGCGAGCGCTCGCGCGATCGCCACGCGCTGACGCTCGCCGCCGGACAGCTCACCGGGGAACCGTCCGGCGAGCCGTCGCGGAAGTCGTACGCGCTCGAGCAGGCGTTCGACCTCGGACTCCGCCTCGCTGCGGGAGAGCTTGCGCAGAAGACGCGCCGGGCGCGCGATCGCATCTGACACGCGATGCCTCGGATTCAGGGAGTCGTACGGGTTCTGGAAGACGATCTGAATGCGACGTCGGGCATCGACGGGCCTGCTGCTCGCCCTTTCCGGCAAGGGCACACCACTCAGCCGGATGACGCCGGAGTCCGGTACGTGCAAGCCGGCGATGCAGCGCGCGATGGTCGTCTTCCCGCTGCCGGACTCGCCCACCAGCGCGACACAGGCTCCGCGCTCGACCGAGAAGCCCACCCCGCTTGCCGCAACGGTCCGCTCGTGCCGCCCCACGTACTCCGCATGCAGGTCCTCGACGCTCAAGAGCGGTGCGCCGACCGCGCGCGGGATAGCGGGCTGCGGGAGCTCTCGCACGAGCGGCGGTGTCGAGCGCCACTCGAAGCAGCGGACCAGGCGGTGCGGCTCCGTCTCCTCCAGAGGAGGCATCTCCAGCTCGCAGCGTTCCTTTCGCTGGGGACAACGCGGCGCGAAAGCGCAGCCCGCAGGCCGGTCCTCCACGCCGACGGCGACGCCCGGCATGCTGCGGAGCACCCGCGGGCTCGCGTGGTCGGGAATCGAGGCGACGAGACCCGCGCGTGTACGGGTGACGGGGCCGTGCCAGGACCTCGACGGCAGGGCCCTGCTCCACGATCCGCCCCGCGTACATCACGGCGATCCGATCGGCGATCCTGGCGACGACGGCCAGGTTGTGCGACACGTACACCATCGCCAGCTGGAGCTCTCTGCGGAGCCGCTCGATCTCGTCCAGCACGCGGGCCTGCGTGACGACATCGAGGCCGGTGGTGGGCTCGTCGAGCACCACGACAGGCGGCTCGCACGCGAGTGCGAGAGCGATCGTCACACGCTGCTGCTGACCGCCGGAAAGCTGGTGCGGGAAGCGGCGCACGAACTCCGGCTGCGCCGGCAGGTGGACGCTCTCGAGCGCGCGCGAGACCGTCGCGTCCTTCGGGCGCCGACCGGCGTGCTCGTCGAGCATGTCCTGGATCGCGGACCGGATGCGGAGTGCCGGGTTCAGCGCGTTTCCCGGGTCCTGGGGAACATACGAGACCACGCTCCCCCGAGCCGGCGCGCCGCGGCTTCCTTGCGCGCGTCGATGCTCCTGCCGCCGACCTGGATGTCGCCACGGCTCATCCGTACGCCGGGGCGGGTGTACCCGAGGAGGGCGAGTGCAGTCGTGGTCTTGCCGCTGCCCGACTCGCCGACGAGCCCGACGATCTCGCCCGGTGCGACCGAGAGTGACAGCTCCTCGACGACCGCCGCACCGGAGTCGAGCTCGACCCGCAGGTCCCGCACCGAGAGGGCCGGCTCGCTCACCGGATGTCTCCGACGGCTGACCGTCCTAGCGTCCGGGCGACCGAGTCCCCGACGAGGTTGAGCCCGATCGTGAGCAGCGCGATCAGGATCGCCGGAACGGCGATCACGTACGGGTTGAGATCGAGCCCGGAACGGTTCTCGCTGATGATCAGCGCCCAGTCCGCAGCGGGCGGTTGAAGGCCGAGCCCGAGGAAGTTGACGGACGCGACCAGGAGGATCGAGTAGGTGAACCTGAGCCCCGCGTCTGCCGCGATCGGACCCACGATGTTGGGCAGGATCTCCCTGCGCACGATCGCGCTCGTGCGCTCTCCGCGGGCGACTGCGGCCTCGACGAAGCCGCGCACGGACTGCTCGACGGTTGCCGTGCGGACGATGCGGGAGACGAGCGGAGCCTGCACGAGCGCGACCCCGAGAACGAGGACGACCTCGCTCGTGCCTGCCCCTGTCGCGAGCACGAGCAGGAAGATGAGCGGCGGGACGGAGAGCAGGACGTCGACGAAACGCATCAACAGGCCGTCGGTCAGGTTCCGGCTGTATCCCGCCAGCAGCCCGACGACGCCCCCTGCGAGGTAAGCGAGCACCGTTGCCGCGCCGGCGAGCAGGAGCACGCTCCGGCCACCCCAGAGCACGCGGCTCAAGACGTCGCGGCCGAGGAAGTCCGTGCCGAAGGGTTGCCCCTCCGCGGGCCCGGTGAGCGGGATCCCGATCGGCTCGTCCGGCGCATGCGGCGCGAAGAGCGGGCCGAGCAAGGCCACGCCGAGGACGAAGGCGAGCAGGAGCGCCCCGAGGAGCCCGGTCCGCGTGCGGAGGAAGAGCAAGCGGCCCCTCATCGAGCCGTCCGCAGCTTGGGCACGAGCAGCACGACCAGAACGTCCGCGACGATGTTGAGCGTGATGTAGACGGCCGCGATCAGCACGGCAACGGACTGCACCTCCCGCACGTCACGAATCGCGACCGCCTCGACCAGCTCCCGCCCGATGCCCGGGTACGCGAACAGGTACTCGACGACGATGATCCCGCCGACCAGGTACTGGAGGTTCTGGGCGAACACCTGGACGCTCGGCGCCAGCGCGTTGCGAAGGGCATACCGCCGGATCACCGTCCGCTCCCGAAAGCCGGCCAGACGTGCCATCTGCACGTACTCCGTGGACAGCACCTCGATCATGCCCGCGCGCACCATGCGGATCGACGCGGCCAGTGACGCACCGAGCAGGGTCACGATCGGAAGGACGAGCTCCTCGGGATACGAGAGCGGGCTCTCGCCCGGTGGGATGAGCGAGACGGGCGGCAGCAGGTCGAGCCACGAGAAGAAGACGAGGATCAGGAGCGAGCCGATGATGAACTCGGGCAGCGACACGACCGCGAGCGACGTCGCCGAGATCGTGTGGTCGGTCGCACGCCCGGCCCGGATCGCCGCAACGACTCCGAGGATCAGCGCGAGCGGGATCATGATGATCGCGGCGAGGAGAGCGAGGATCAGCGAGTTGCCGACCTCGGCCGAGATCTCGCCCCAGATCGGGCGCCGGCTGCCTTCTGCAAACCCAGCCGCCGAGTTTCCGAGGTCGCCGGTGAGCAGGCCTCCCACCCAGTCCAGGTACCGCTCGGCCGCTGACCGGTCGAGCCCCATCTGTGCGCGCAGCTCGGCGAGCTGCTCCGGAGCGGCGTTCCTCCCGAGGACTGCGCCTGCCGCGTCGCCGGGGAGGATCTCGGTGCCGACGAAGACGAGCATCGAGACGACGAGCAGCGTGAGGACGCCTGCCGCGACGCGGCGGACCACGAAGCGCAGAAGCGGATGAGCCCGCCGCCGGCTCGGGCGCGCTGCGCCGGACAGCTCAGGGGTCGCTAGAGGCTTGATGTGGGTTAGAGGTGCGTGTGGGGAGGGCATGCGCCAAGCAGCGTGGCCGGATCGCTACTCGTTCATACCTGGAGGTATGGGCGAGAAGCGAGACGACCGCGATGCGCCGCGCGCAGGCCCCCATCCGCGCGTGCCTCTAACCCACATCAAGCCTCTAGGTCAGCCAGACGTCCCGGTAGTTCCAGCCGCCGAGGTTGAAGAACGAGCTCGGCCTCATGCCGCGCACGTGCTTCCCGACACCGTCGACGAGATTGATGTTCGCCCACACGATGTAGCCGCCGTCGGCGTACTGGATCTCCTGCACCTGCCGCCAGCGCTTGCGGGCGACCGCGAGGTTGGGAGCGCCGATCGCCGACTGGATCAGCCTGTCGTACGACTGCTGCCGCCAGTGCGTCTCGTTCCAGACCGCCTTCGAGAGCAGCGACTGCGGATACCACTGACCGAGCGCGGTCACCGTCCAGAAGGACTGCGCGAAGTCCAGCTTCGTGTAGAGCAGCGACGTGTCGAAGTAGGCGTTCGCCGGCTCCTTCTTGACGTTCACCGTCACCCCGGCCTTCTTCGCCTGCTGGGCGAAGAGCGTCGCGGCCTCCACGAACCCGGGGACGATGTCGGACGTGTGCAGCGTGACCTCGAGCCCGTCTCTGCCCGCCTGCCTGAGGAGAGACCTCGCGCGCTCGGGATCGCTCTTGCGAACGGGCTTGTCCAGCCAGAACGGGAGGTTGCGGCCGGGGAGGTCGTTCCCGGGCGTCGCGAAGCCGGCGAGGGCGCCGTTGATGAGGGCCTGGCGATCGGGGATCATGCGGAACGCCTGCCGGACTCGCTTGTCGTTGAACGGCGCGATGTCCACCGCCATCAGGAACACCTGGACCGTCGCCGACGGCGCGTTCAGCACGCGGATCTGCTTCCGCTGCAGCTGCGCGCGCGCCTGGCGTGGATCGAGCTGGCTGAGCATGTCGATCTTCCCGGCGAGCAGTGCATTCAGGCGGGCCGTGTTGTCGTCGATCGAGATGTCTTCCCATTCGTCGACGTAGGGCTTGCCTTCCTCCCAGTAGTTCGGGTTGCGCACGCACAGGCTGCGCTGCCCGGGCGTGAACGACTGGAACGAGAAGGGGCCTGTCCCGACCGGCTTGGCGAAGTTCTTGAGACCGACCGGGACGATGACGCTGTTCTGGACGTTGAAGTTGTCGAACAGCCGGGCGTTGGGTGACTTCAGCGGGACGCGCACCGTCAGGTTGTCGACCTTCTGAAGTCCGCCGAGCCGGATTCCGGCGACCGACGACGACGCGATGTGCTTCGGGTCGCCCATCGCCCGAAGCGAGTAGATGACGTCGTCGGCGGTGAAGTCCTTGCCGTTGTGGAACGTGACGTCCGGACGAAGCTTGATCAGCCAGACCGTGGAGTCCCGGTTCGGGATCCACTGCAGCGCAAGCCCCGGTGCTGACGAGAGATCGGTCCGGACCCGAACGAGCGGGTCGTAGAGGTTGTAGTACCGCGAGGCGTCGATGAACGACGAGCCTCGACCGGGGTTGAAGCTCTCACCCTTGCCGGCCCCCACGTGACCGACGCGTAGCCGGCCTCCGCGCCTCGGCCTCTGCTCGACGGCGCCGAGCGCCTTGTCGACCAGCGTGCCGGCTGCCCCGAGCGAGATGCCGGCTGCGGCTGCCATCCGGACGAGTTGCTCGCGCGTGAACGCAGCGTCCTCGGCGCTCTCCTCGTACACGTCGATGTCCTGCCAGCCCTCGTACCGGACCATCGCGCCCTCCTCGTCGCTCGTGTCCGAACGACGTTGAACCAGCGCCGGTGTCGTGTCAAGCGCCGGAGACGATCTCGGGATCGGGTGGATACGCGAAGCAGCGCGCGCTTGCGCCGCCGTCCACCGATACGAGCGCGCCGGTGACGAACGCGGCCTCGGCCGAGAGGAGGAATGCGATCACCGAGGCGATGTCCTCGGGCTCGGCGATGCGCCCGAGAGGAGCGAGCTCGCGCCACGACTGGACCATCGCCTCGCGATCCTCGTAGTCCTCGAGGTAGCTCTCGGCCAGGGGCGTCATGACCGCGCCCGGCCGGACGGCGTTGCAGCGAATTCCGGCCGGCCCGTACTCGACCGCCACCTGCCGCGTGATCGCGTCGACTCCGCCCTTCGAAGCTTCGTAGGCGAGCGCGCTCGGAAAGGCCGTGGTCGACTCGATCGAAGAGACGTTGACGATCGCTCCCTCGGTACCCGCTTCCAGCCACGCCTTGCAGGCGACCGAACATCCGAGTGCGGTGCCGACGAGGTTCACCCGCAACACCTGCTCGAGGGCGTCGTCGTCGAGATCGTGGGCCCGAGTGGGGATCCAGATGCCGGCGACGTTCACCCAGCCGGCCAGCGTGCCGAGCGTCGGCGCTGCGGCTGCCGCCTCCTCGTGCGACGACCGTCTCGAGACGTCTCCCACAACGGGCCTGAAGCGGCGGTCGCCGAGCCGTTCCTCCGCATCGGCCAGGCCCTGCTCGTCCCGATCGAGACCGACGACCGAAGCTCCGTCCCGTACCAGCCGGTCGGCAGTGGCGCGTCCGATCCCGGAGGCGGCACCCGTGACGACGACGACCTGCATGGCGCCTCTTATCGCACCCCGGCGCGGGGCGCGTCAAGATCGCACCATGCCGGTCGAGACGACCGCTGCCGTGCTCCACGCGTTCGGCGAGCCACAGCGCCTCGAGCAGGTCGAGCTTCGAGACCCCGGCCCGAACGAGGTGCTGGTGCGCATCCTGGCCGCTGGTGTGTGCCACTCCGACGTCGGCCAGGCGGACGGCGAGTGGAGCTTCCCGCTGCCCGCGGTGCTCGGTCACGAGGGCGCCGGCGTCGTTCAGGCAGTGGGGACGAACGTGACGAGCGTGTCGGTGGACCAGCCGGTGGTGCTCAACCTGGCTCCGGGTTGCGGCGCCTGTGCCCACTGCCTGGTCGACCGTCCGATCCTCTGCCAGGACGCGCTCGACGCCATGGCCGCTGGACGCCTCACGACCGGGCCCTCCCCCATCCGCGGAGCAGACGGGCCCATCGCGACGTACTCGCTGCTGGGCTGCTTCGCCGGCCACGCCGTGGTCGCGGAGAGGAGCGCCCTTCCCTTGCCCGCGCGCGTGCCGGCTTCCGTCGCCGCGCTGATCGGGTGCGCGGTCATCACCGGGTTCGGCGTCGCGACGGAGACGCTCGGAATCGAGACCGGCAGCCGGGGCGGCGTGATCGGCGCCGGCGGGGTCGGCGTGAACGCGATCCAGGGCGCCCGCCTCCAGGGCGCGAACGGAGATCGTCGCGTTCGACGTCTCGCCCGCCCGGCTGGAGGAAGCGCGCCGCTTCGGCGCGACGGAGACGGTCGACGTGGGCGACGCGGAGGCGCTCGAGAGCCTGCGCGGCCGAGCGCGGCGCGACGGCTACGACTGGACGATCGTGACCGTTGGCCGCGAAGACGCCGTGCGTCTCGGAGTGGAGCTGACCCGCCCGGGCGGCACCACCGTGATCGTCGGGCTGCTGCCCGAGGAGGAGCCCGTTCCGGTGGACATGCTCGATCTCGTCACGTACGAGAAGAAGATCGTGGGCTCGGCGTACGGGTCCACGTCGCCCGAGATCCTGATGCCGCGCATCGCCGAGCTGTATCTCGAGGGGAAGCTCATGCTCGACGAGCTCGTCACCGATCCTCTGCCCCTCGAGGAGATCAACGAGGCGTTCGCCCGCTCGCGGCGGGCCGACGGCCTGCGACCAGTGCTTGCGATCTCGAACGGAGCCGCGTGAGCCCCGCGAGCGTCATCGCCGATGTCGAGGCGATCGTCCTCCGGGCACCGTCCAGCGACCCCGGTGACCTCGACTCGTCGAGCGAGACGGTCGTCGTCCGGCTCACGGACGACGAAGGGCGGCAGGGAATCGGCGAGGCGGACGCGGCCGCTTCCGTCGTGCGCGAGCTCGTGCTGATGGCCGACGTGCACGCGTGGAGCAGAGGGCTGGCCTCCGTGCTCACCGGCCGCGATCCGTTCCAGATCCGGTCGCTGCACGCGGAGCTCTACGCCTCCACCATCTGGCACGGCCGTCGCGGGCTGGGCATGCATGCGCTGTCGGCGGTCGACGTCGCGCTCCACGACCTGGTGGGGAAGCAGCTCGATCGTCCCGTCGTCGACCTGCTGGGTGGAGCCGTTCGCGACGCAGCGCGCCCGTACGCCACGATCTACCAGGGCGCGGTCGGCAACCGCACGCTCGAGCAGATGATGGCGGCGACGGCGGCAGCTCTTCGAGCGTGCGATCGAGCTTGGCTTCGAGGCCGTGAAGATGGAGGTGATCTGGGGCGGGCTCGTCACGGACCGGCAGCTCGTCGACTGCATTCGAGAGGGCCGACGCCTGCTCGGCGACGACGTCACCTTGCTCGTCGACTTCGGTTACCGCTGGAGCGACTGGCGCGAAGCGCTCTGGGTCCTCTCGAGGCTCGAGGAGGTGAACCTCTACCTCGCCGAGGCCGCACTACGGCACGACGACCTGGTGGGTCACGCGAAGCTCGCGAGTCGCGTCGAGACGCGGATCGGCGGAGCCGAGATGGCCGCCACCGTCCACGAGTGCCGTGAGTGGCTTCGGGACGGCGGCGTCGACGCCCTCCAGCCCGACCTCGGCCGTTGCGGCGGCTTCACGGAGCTCCGCCGGATCGCCGAGCTCGCGGATCTTCACGGCGCGATCGTGATCCCTCACGGCTGGAAGACCGGAATCACGACCGCGGCCTCGGCTCACTTTCACGCTGCGACGCCGAACGCGCCCTACTTCGAGTTTCTCCACCCGGATCTGTTCGACTCGCCCTTGCGCCGTGAGCTCGTTGGCCCCGAGCCCGAGGTCCGCAACGGCACCATCGAGCTCTCCAGGGCGCCGGGGCTCGGCGTCGAGCTGGACGAGGACGCATTCGCCCGCTACCGCGTCGAGTCGTGAGCTCCGAAGGACAGCCGCTGCTCGGCGAGGTCGCTCTGGTCACCGGGGCGAGCCGCGGGATCGGGCGCGCGATCGCGCTGGAGCTCGCCCGACAGGGCGCGGACGTGGGCCTCGTGCAGATCAGTGAGGCGCCGGACGTCGCGAAGGCGGTCGAGGATCTCGGGCGGCGCGCGCTCGTCGTGCAGGTCGACCTGCAGGATCCCGACGCCGCGGAGGCTGCCGTCCACACGGTCGCGCGCACGCTCGGGCGCCTGGACATCGCCGTGTTGAGTGCAGGAGTCGTCCATCGGGAGCCCGCCCTCGAGGTCTCGCTCGAGGACTGGAAGCGCGTCCTCGAGCTGAATCTCGTCTCCACGTTCGCCCTTGCGAGGGCTGCGGCGCGGACGTTCCGCGAGCAAGGGGGCGGCGGACGGATCGTCTGCATCGCCTCCGTGCTCGGGTTTCAGGGCGGGTTGAACGTGTCCAGCTACGCAGCCAGCAAGGCCGGGGTCGCCAACCTGACCCGAGCCCTGGCGAACGAGTGGGCGCCGCTCGGGATCCGGGTCAACGCCGTCGCTCCCGGCTACGTCGAGAACGAGCTGACGGAGCCGCTGCGGGCGGACCCGACGAGGTTCGCAGAGATCAGCTCCCGCATTCCGGCCGGCCGCTGGGCGACCAACGAGGACATCGCATCCGCCGTTGCGTTTCTCGTGTCTCCGTCCGCGGGGTACGTCCACGGAGCGGTCCTGCCGGTCGACGGCGGCTGGTTGGCGCGTTAGCGCACTCGTACAGAGACACTGCGACTGTCGCGGCTGGTACCGCTGCCGCCCTTGCCCGTCACGGTCTGCGAGACCGAGACGGTGTAGCTGCCGGCGCTCGGGGTGTTGAGGCGGTAGCTGCCATCGGCTGCGGCGCGGGCACGCGCCACCGTGGCGCTGCCGCGGAGAAGGCGCAGCTGGATCCCGGCCATCGGGTGACCGCGGCAGTCGCGAACCGTGCCGCGGACCGACCGGCCGTTCGCACGAGCAGTCAGGCGGCCGAGCGGCAGGTAGCCCTCGAGGGTGACGTGGCGAAGCGCATCGATGGCGCGATCGTGGTTCCACTGCCGCGCCGGAATGCTGCCCTTGACGAGGAAGGGCTCGGACGGCCCGCCGGCATAGACGGACGACGGGCTGAGCAGATCGAAAGCGGCCGCTGCGAGGACGCCGCGGCAGAGGGGGAAGACGACGAGTGACTCGAACTGGGCGTTGTTGTCGCCGGGCCCCTCCGTGAGGAGAGCGACGGCAGGGATCGAGCCGACCTTGCGCGTTCCGACGAGGTGCGGGATCTGAATCCGCGGCCGCTCAGCGACCGGCCAGTCCTGAGCGAGCGCGTTCTTGGTCATCACGGCAACCGAGATGCCTTTGGCGAAGGTGACCTGCCAGTCGACCGTCGCATTTCTGCTCTCGAGGGACGCCGCGCGATACTCCGGCCCTTCCCAACTCCGGGCATCGCCGTCGAAGCGGTTGGACGGCTGGTACTCGGGCAGCAACTCCACAGCCATGTAGAGCGCCAGCGGGTGCGCCTCGGTCGCGTTCTGCCCCGGCCTGCCGACCTGGACACGGTCCTTGCTCGCGGCGGACGCCGCCGGCACGAAGACGAGACACGCGAGCATGAAGCACGTGGCGAGCTGCCGCATCACACTCCCCTGGGACGCTACCGCGATTCTCGAATGTCACCGAATGGCTGTCAAGCCGGGACGACGTCGCAGACCGGCACCTCGTAGACCTCGAAGGACTCCACGGTCATCCCGACCTGCGCGGCGATCTGGTCTCGCATCGCGCCGCGGCTCACGCGGGCCCGCGCTTCGTCCTCGGGCGTGTTCCAGAGCGTGACGACTCTCGACCGCTGAGCGTCCTCGTCGGTGAAGACGATCAGCCCGCGATAACCGTCGTAGTCCCGCAACCAGCCTTCGATGGCCTCGGCCGCCAGACGTGAGATCTCGGACAGTCCGGTCGCCGGCCCCGAGATGGTTGCCATCGCCGCGATCACGGCCGGGAAGCTTACGGGGGTTTCGCCAGCAGCTCCTCGACCCTCCGCACGACGCGTTCGTCCACGAGCCCACGGTAGAAGAGCGTCGTCCGGCGACGGGTGACGTCCTCTGCGCTTCGCGCCCACTCAGCGGTCGCCGCGTAGACGGCCTGGGCGGCGATGTCCGGCCCACCGGGATGGAGCGGTTCGAGCAACGCGGGATCGTCGCGGGCGCGCGCCACGACATCCGGCGCCGAAGCGCCGTAGAGGTGGAGCAGGTGGTCCCGGACGGTTGGCTCCAGCTCCCCCGGAAGCGTCCTGGCCCCCAGGTCGCCGACCCCCGGGAGCGGCCATGGCCGGGTATCCAGGCTGTGCAGGCCGAGGTCCGAGCGAAGCCGCTCCAGTGCGCCGAGTGCGATGCGGCGGTAGGTGGTCAGCTTTCCGCCCGCGACGCTGAGCATGCCTCCCGGCCCCTGCGTGATGACGGTCTCGCGCCTGGCGCTCACCGGCTCGCCCTTCCCGGCGGGCAGGACGCGAAGGCCCGCGTACGTGGCGCGAACGCGATCCGCGGCGACCAGCGAGCGAGGCAGCGCGACCGCGGCCTCGCCGAGGATCTGCTCCACGTCGCCCCGTTCGACCGCGACGTCCGAGGGGTCGCCCTCGTGCACGCTGTCCGTGGTGCCCAGCAACAGCATCCCGTACAGCGGCACCGCGAACGTGACCCGGACCCCGTCCTGCGGAATCGTGAGCGCGGCCGTCCAGTCACCCTCGCCCGGCACGAGGGCATGCACGCCCTTTGTCAGCACGACCGACGACCCGGCCTTCGGGTCCTCGAGCCGGCGGACATGGTCGATCCACGGGCCGGCGGCGTTGACCACACTCCGCGCCTCGACTGCGACCACGTCGCCGTCGACCGCCACGTCGGCACCGGACACGCGCCCGTTCGTGATGCGAAGCGCGACGACCTCGGCCCCGTTGAGCACGCACGCACCGGCGTCTGCCGCGGCGCGAACGTTGGCGAGGCACAGGCGCGCGTCGTTCGTCCAGGCGTCGGCGTAGAGCGCGCACGAGCGCAGCCCGTGGTGCCGCAGCGGGGGGACCAGCTGACGCGCCCTCGCCGGTCGCACGAGCCAGTTCAGCCGTGAGCGGGCCAATCCCGCGTACACCAGGATCCCGCTCTGCACGACCGCGGGCGTGTACGGACCGCCCTTGTACAAGGGCAAGAGGAACGGGATGCGATGCACCAGGCGCGGGGCGACGACCTTCGTCAGCGTGCGCCGCTCGTGGTGCGCTTCGCGTACGAGACGGACGTCACCGAGGCGCAGGTAGCGCAGGCCGCCGTGGATGAGCTTCGACGACGAGCTCGACGTCGCGCCGCCGAAGTCGCCTGCGTCGACGAGCGCGACCGCCAGCCCGAGACGCGCCGCGTGCGCCGCGACGGCCGCGCCGATGATGCCGCCCCCGACCACGAGGACGTCGAAGCGACGCCGTGAGAGCTCGTCGACCGCGTCCGAACGTGCTCGCATCGGAGGATCCTGCCCGATGCCCGGCGTCCTGATTGGATTGCACCTCGCATGCCCGTCTCGGCCCTGGCGCTCGCCCTCGGCGCGGCCTTCCTCCACGCCTTCTGGAACCTCATCCTCGCCCGGTCGCGAGACATCGAGGCGGCGACCGCGGTCGCCCTCGTCGCGGGGATCGTCGTCTTCGCCCCCGTGGCCGCGCTCGCCTGGGACGCCGAAGCCGAGGTGTGGCCGTACCTCGTCGTCACCTCGCTGCTCCAGCTCACGTACTTCGTGCTGCTCGCGGCGGCCTACGGCCGCGCGGAGCTTTCGTTCGTGTACCCGATCGCCCGCGGATCTGCCCCCGTGCTCGTGCTGCTCGCCGGCGTCGCCTTGCTCAACGAGGCTGCGTCCACAGCCCAGGTCGGCGGCGTCCTGCTCGTCGCGGCCGGAGTGCTGCTCGTGCGCGGTGTCGGTGGTCGCGCGAACGCCGGCGATCTCGCGCTCGCGCTGGCGATCGGGGTCTGCATCGCTTCGTACACGCTGCTCGACCAGCGCGGCATCCGGTACGCGTCTCCGGTCGTGTACCAGGAGCTCTCCATGATCCCGGCCACGCTCGGGTTCCTCGCGCTGACGCTCGCCCGCCGCGGACGACCTGCGGTTCGAGCCGCCGTCGGTCTGCCCGCGATCGCCGCGGGGCTCGCGACCTTCGGCGCCTACATCCTCGTGCTCGCCGCGCTCGCTCGAGCTCCTGCCGCCCCGGTGGCCGCCGTGCGCGAGACGAGCGTCGTCATCGCGACCGCGCTGGCGGCCCCGCTCCTCCACGAGCGGGTCGGGACGGCTCGCCTGGCCGGGGCGGCACTCGTCGTCGTCGGCGTCGTGCTGTTGGGAATCTAGGCGCGGCGCAGCGCGACGGCTCGCCCCGCCTCCTCGGGAAGAGGAAGGCCGGCGTGCGCTGCCGCGGCACTCGCGACTCTGCCGGCCACCGGCTCGAGCCAGGGGCAGACGCGCCCCGCAGCCTTGTCGACGTGGACGAGGAGATGCTCTCCGGTGGCGAGCGTCGTTCGGCTCCGGGCGTGGAGCATCGTGTGGAAGAGGTGCACGCGCTTCTCGTCGACACCGAGAACCTGCGTCACGACTTGGAGCTGCTCCAGCCCCGCGACCTCGCGCAAGTGCCGCAGGTGCGTCTCGACGGTGTAGGCACTGTGACCGCCGCCGAGGTACGCCTCGTCGATGCCGACGTAGCGGAGAAACGCGTCGGTCGCCTGGGCGAAGACGTGGAGGTACCGGGCCTCGGTCATGTGGCCGTTGTAGTCGACCCACGACGAATCGACGAGCGCGCCGTGGAGAGCAAGCGGCTGGGTCGGATCGAGATGAGTGACCTCGTCCGCAGCCGCGCCGAACAGGCGCGCTTCGTGCTCCTGGAGCACCTGCCCGGCCGCATAACCTCGCGCGCGCAGCGCCTGCAGCAGCGCGACGAGGTTGTCGTCTCGCAGGCGCTCGAGCTCGCGGATCGAGCTGCCCTCCGCCTGCGCGTCGGACTGAGCGGCGATCTTGTCGATCAGCTCGCTCGTGAGCTCGGGGACGTCGGTCAGCTTCGTCCAGGGCCACTCGAGCGCCGGGCCGAACTGGGCGAGGAAGTGGCGCATCCCTTCCTCGCCACCCGCGATGCGATACGTCAGGAAGGTCCCCATCTGCGCCCACCGGAGTCCGGGCCCGTAGCGGACGGCGTCGTCGACCTCGTCCACGGTGGCGACGTCGTCGTGCACGAGCCACAAGGCCTCGCGCCAGAGCGCCTCGAGCAAGCGGTCGGCGACGAAGCCGTCGATTTCCTTGCGCACACGCAGCGGCTTCATGGCAAGCGAGGCGTAGAACGCCATCGCCCGCTCGATCGCATCCTCGGAGGTGCGCTCGCCCGCGACGACCTCGACGAGGGGCAGGAGGTAGACCGGGTTGAACGGATGCCCGACGAGGAAGCGCTCGGGGTGGGCCATGTCCATCTGGAGCCGGGTCGGAAGCAGGCCGGAGGTGGAGGAACAGACGAGCGCGTCGGGTCGCGCGTGCTCGTCGATCTCGGCGAGCAGGCGTCGCTTGAGCGCCTCGTCCTCCGGGGCGCTCTCCTGGATGACGTCTGCGTGGCGGACCGCCTCCTCGAGCGTAGGCGCGAACGAGACGGCCCCTCGCGTGCGTGGCGCCATCGTGAGGCGCGCCCAGGCTCGCTCCGCGTTTTCCAGCACCTCGCGCACACGCCGCTCGGCGTCCGGATGGGGGTCGTACACGATCGCGTCGAGCCCGTTCTCGACCAGACGGCCCGCCCAGCCGCCGCCGATCACGCCGCCCCCGATGAGTGCGACTCGCATCAGTTGTGTTGCTTCAGGCTGAGTCGCTCGCGCACCTCGACGGGGCCGAGAACACGGACGTTCATCGCCTCGAGAATCGTCACGGCCCGCTCGACGAGCGCGCCGTTCGTCGCTTTCACACCTCGCTGGAGCCAGATGTTGTCCTCGAGCCCGACCCGGACGTTGCCGCCGACGAGCGGCGCCAGGCCGACGTACGGAAGCTGCAGGCGTCCGATCGCGAACGCGGAGAAGACGCACCCCGACGGCAGCTGGTTGACCAGCGCGAGCAGTGTCCCGGGATCGTCGGGCGCCCCGTAGGGGATGCCCATGCAGAGCTGGAGCATCACGGGCTCGTCCACGAGGCCCTCGGCGACGAGCTGCTTGGCGAAGACGAGGTTCCCGGTGTCGAAGATCTCGATCTCGGGCCGCACGCCGAGCGCCTGGATCTGGCGAGCCATCTCGCGCAGCATCGAGGGCGTGTTCGTCATCACGTAGTCGCCCTCCGCGAAGTTCATCGTTCCGCAGTCGAGCGTGCAGATCTCGGGGAGCAGCTCGGCGACGTGCGCAAGACGCTCCGTTGCCCCCGCCATGTCCGTTCCCTCCGACTTCGGCGGGAGCGGAGACTCGACGCCGCCGAGCACGAGATCGCCGCCCATCCCGGCCGTCAGGTTGAGGACGACGTCCACGCCCGAGGCGCGGATCCGCTCGACGACATCGCGGTAGAGAGCCGGGTCGCGCGAAGGCCCGCCCGTCTCGGGATTGCGCACGTGGATGTGCACGATCGCGGCGCCGGCAGTGGCCGCCTCGAGGGCCGCTTCCGCGATCTGCGAGGGCGTCACGGGCACGAGCTCCGAGCGGTCGGTGGTCGCCCCCACCCCCGTCACCGCGCACGTGATGAAGACCTCGGTGTTCACGGCCGTTGACTCTAAGCCAGACTATGGCGCAATGAGCGAGCTCCTCGACGTGCGCCGCGAGGGCGACGTGTGCGTCCTGACGCTGCGGCGTCCGGAGAAGCTGAATGCCATCTCGACCCAGGTCGAGCGAGCGCTCGGGGAAGCGCTCGACGGCGAGATCGTGCGCGAGAGCCGTGCGCTCGTGCTCGCGGGAGAGGGCCGCGCGTTCTCGGCGGGGGCGGACATCACCGAGTTCCAGGAGCGCGACCCCGGCGCGATCATGGCCTACTACCGCGACACGGGCGCCGTGTACGAGAGCTTCGCGCGGCTCCCGATCCCGACGTTCGTCGCCATCCACGGCTACTGTCTCGGAGGCGCACTCGAGCTCGCGCTGGCGGCAGACTTCCGCATCGCGGACGAGACCGCGGTCTTCGGGCTGCCGGAGGTAGCGCTCGGCATCCTGCCGAGCAGCGGCGGGACGCATCGGCTCGTGCGCCTCCTCGGCACGGCGCGCGCCAAGGAGCTCGCCCTCCTGCGGGAGCGGTTCGATGCGCAGGAAGCGCTGCGAGTCGGCCTCGTGACCGAGGTCGTGACCGCAGGCGACGCGCTCGCGCGCGCCGTCGACCTCGCCGAGCGGCTCGCGAAGCTCCCCCCGCTCGCGGTTTCGGTGACGAAGGAGGCGATCGACGCGATGGGCGAGTCGTCGCGCGAGGCGGCGGTGCTCGTCGAGCGGATCGCGTACGCGGCGCTCGCCCAGACCGACGAGGCCCGCGAGGGCGTCGACTCCTTCGTCCAGCGGAAGGACGCGTAGAACTCGTTTCACAATGACGCTTCGTTGACGGGGTGCGCCGCGTGGTGCGAGGCGAGGACGCAGGGAGCGCCCATATGCAGGCATATGGGCGCGACTGAGGACGAAGCATTCGCGCCGCGCGGCGCACCCCGGCGGCACAAGGCTTCATTGTGAAACGAGTTCTTAGGCATCGGCTCAGTCGGGGGCGGTTATCCGGTGCTCTGAGCGGGAGAGCCAGGCGGGCGAGATCTCGACGCCCCACCCTGGTCCCGCCGGAACGGAGACCATCCCGTCGACCACCTCGGGTCGCGGCTCGTACATCCCAAGCTGCCACGGGTAGTCGGCGTCCGGCTCGATCGAGAACTCGACGTAAGGCCCGGCGTTCTGGATCGCACCCAGCAGGTGCAGCGTGAAGACCAGGACGAGCGAATGATTCGCCGAGTGCGGCGTGCAGGGGAGGCCGGCCGCACGCGCCAGCTCCGCAACCCGGAGTGCTCTCGTCAGCCCGCCGACGTAGCAAACGTCCGGCTGCACGACGTCGACTGCTCGCAGCTCGATCATCCGGCGCCACACGCGCTCGTCCCAGTCCTGCTCGCCGCCGGCGACGTCCAGAGAGAGTGCCGTGGCGACTTCGCGCGTCCACTCGAGCTCCCAGTACGGGCACGGCTCCTCGAAATGGCAGACGCCGTTCGACTCGAGCATGTGCCCCACCTGGATGGCCTTTGCAGGCGAGTAGCAGCTGTTGGCATCCACGAGCAACGCCACCTCGTCGCCCAGCGCATCTCGCACGCGAGCGACAACCGCTTCGGTGCGCCCCGGCCACTCGTCCTCGTCGTGACCGACCTCCTTGCCGATCCGGACCTTGAACGCGTCGAATCCGTCACGGTCGCGCAGCCGGACGAGCCGGTCGGCCTCGTCTTTCGGTGAGATGTCGCGGCGCATGCTCGAGCCGTACGCACGCACGCGTCGTGACCGCTCACCGAGGAGCTCGCAGACGCTCGTGCCCTCGACCTTGCCACGGAGGTCCCAGAGCGCCGTGTCCAGGCCCGCGAGCGCCCGGTGGAGATAGGAGCCCGGGAACTTGTGCTCGCGTTCCGGGATCGTGTCCACGAGCGACTCGATGTCGAGCGCGTCGCGACCCAGCGTGTGCGGCGCCACCTGCCGGTGGAGGACCTGGACGGTGATGTCGGCGTTGTAGGGCGCGACCTGTCCCCACCCATCCAGCCCTTCGTCGGTGCGGACCCGGACGAGCGCCACGTCCGCGTTGCCGAAGCTCTCGACAGCGGCGATCTTCACTCGAAGACGATGACGTTGCGCAGCGTCGCGCCGTCGCCTGCAGCTGCGATCGCCTCGTTGATCTGCTCGAGGCGATAGCGCCCGCTGATCAGCTCGTCGAGCTTCAGCCGGCCCTGCTCGTAGAGCTCGACGAGCTCCGGTACCGCGCGGGCAAGCACGGTGGAGCCCATCCTGCTTCCCAGGATTCGCTTCGCGTGGTAGGCGAGGTCGACAGCGACGACGTCGAAGGTCACGCCAGAGGGAGGCATGCCGACGAGGACGAGCGTGCCGCCCCTGCGCAGGCAGGTGAGCCCCTGCTCGACCGCGCGGGCGCTGCCGACGGTGACGAAGACGTAGTCGGCGCCACGGCCGCCCGTGAGTGCGCGCACCTCGCCCTCGAGATCGTTCGCAGCGTCGAGCGCGTGCGTCGCGCCGAACGAGATCGCGGCGTCGCGCTTGGACGGAGAGATGTCGGCCGCGACGATCGGCTCCGCCTTGCGCAAGACCGCCCCCTGCACGCTGTTCAGCCCGACGCCGCCGGTGCCCACGACGACGACGCTCGAGCCCTCGGGCACCGCGGCGGTGTTCACGACCGCACCCAGACCCGTGATCACTCCGCAGGCGAGAAGCGAGGCCGAGTCGAGCGGCATCGAGGGCGGCACGACGGCGAGCTGAGACTGGTGGACCACGACCTCCTCGGCGAAAGCACCCGTGTGCATGGCCTGGAGCACCGGTTCGCCGTCGCTGGTGGAGAGGCGGCCTCCACGATCAGCCGGAAACTCCGCCTCGCAGAGATGCGGCTCGTCCTTCGTGCAGAAGAAGCACCGGCCGCACGAGCGCAGGAGGCTGACGACGACGCGGTCGCCCGGCTGGAGCCCGCGCACTCCCGGGCCCACCTCTTCGACCACGCCGGCCGCCTCGTGCCCGTAGACCGCCGGCAGCGTCCCCTGCCACGCGCCCCGCGCGTAGTCGATGTCGCTGTGGCAGATCGCGCACGCAGCGACTTCGACCCTGACCTCGCCCGCCTGCGGCGAATCGAGGCGGAGGTCCTCGAGGACGAGCGGCGCGCCGAACGCACGGCAAACCGCGGCTTTCACGGTGTCGGCACGGGCGGATAGCGCGACTGCTCGTCCCGCGCAGCGACGTCCATCGTGTTTCTCGTGTACTGCGAAGCAGCCGGACGCGACGGCTGGAAGTCCCAGGTGTGACGCGTGCCCACCTGCAGCGCCTGGAAGACCGCGAGCCGGGCTTGCTGGCTGTCGCGCACCGATCGCTCGATCGCCTCGAGGTCCCACCGCCTACGGACCTCGTCTCGAAACTCGCCGACGGTCGCCGCGTGCCCCACATCGTCGGCCAGGTTGACGAGCTCCAACGGGTCGTTCGAGGCGTCGAACAGCTGATCCGGGTCGCTGGCGGTGTGGATGAACTTCCACGACCCGCGCCGGATCATGACCATGGGGCCCAGGACGCTCTCCGCCAGGTACTCGCCGAGGACGGTGCCCTCGGCACTCTCCGGCCCGCTCTCGAGCAGCGGGACGAGGCTGCGGCCGTCGACGGGGCGGGCGAGTCGTCCCGACAGGCCCGGCTGGGCGAGATCCGCGAGCGTCGGCGCCAGGTCGGCGAGCGAGACCGGATCCTGCACGCGGCGGGCCGCGTACCGCTCGGGCGCGTGGACGATGAGAGGGACTCGCGCCGGGTGCTCCCGGAACGACATCTTGTAGAAGAGCCCGTGCTCGCCGAGGAACTCGCCGTGGTCCGACGTGAAGATCACGATCGTGTCGTCGGCGAGCCCGCATGCCTCGAGAGCCGCGAGCACCTCGCCGATCTTCTCGTCGACGTACGCAAGGTTGGCGTAGTAGCCGTGGCGCGCCGCGCGGACGTCGTCCTCGGTGATCTCGAGCTCGTCCATCGCACAGTCCTTCCAGAGGCGGCGGCCGTGTGGGTCGAGCCTCTCGTACGGAAGCGCAGGCGCGGACGGAAGGTCGATCTCGCCGTCCTCGAACAGGTCCCAGTAGCGCTGCCGAGCGACGTACGGGTCGTGGGGATGGGTGAACGAGACGCAGAGACACAGCGGGACGTCGGGCTCGAAGCGGACGTGGTCGTAGAGGCGCCGGACCGCGTGGAACGCAACCTCGTCGTCGAACTCGAGCTGATTCGTGATCTCGGCCACTCCGGCCTGCTTCACGGAGGTCATGCTGTGGTACCACCAGTCGACCCGCTCGCCGGGCCGGCTCCAGTCGGGCGTCCACCCGAAGTCTCCGGGGAAGATGTCCGTCGTGAGCCGCTCCTCGAAGCCGTGCAGCTGGTCGGCGCCGACGAAATGCATCTTCCCGCTCAGGCACGTCCGGTAGCCCTCGAGTCGCAGGTAGTGCGCGAAAGTCGGGACGGAGGACGGCAGCTCCGAGGCGTTGTCGTACACGCCCGTCCGGGACGGCAGCGAGCCCGTCATGAAGGCGGAGCGCGCCGGCCCGCACAGCGGGCTCGGGCAGTACGCGTTCTCGAACAGGACACCCCCTGCCGCCAACCGGTCGATCACGGGCGTCCTCGTCACCCTGTGCCCGTAGGCTCGGAGGAAGAGCGCCGAGAGCTGGTCGACCATCACGAGCAGGATGTGCGGCCGGTCGCGCATCGATCGCGCGGACGCTAGCACCGGGCTTCTACGTCGTTTACAGCTCCGTTCGGCGTCCGCCCTTCGAGGACGTCGCGCACGGCCTCGGCCGTGCGCCGGACGGCGGCCTCCTCCGCCTGCTCGCTGTACCAGCCGGCATGCGGCGTGACGACGAGCCGCGGCGCGGCCGGCGCCGGCGACTCGTCCGAAGGAGGCTCGACCTCGAGAACGTCGAGCGCGACGCCGCCGAGGCGACCGCGCTCGAGCGCTTGGAGGAGCGCCTCCGTGTCCACGAGCCCGCCCCGCGAGACGTTGACGACGTAGGCGCCGTCAGGCAACAGCTCGAGCTCGCGCGCCCCGAGCAGGCCCCGCGTCTCCGGGGCCAGCGGCGCATGGATGGAGACGGCGTCGGAGGACGAGAGCAGGTCGTCGAGCGCCGCCGACCGGGCACCGGCGGCCTCGATCTCGTCGTCCGAGAGCAACGGGTCGTACGCGCACACGTCCATGCCCAGCGCCTGAGCACGCGAGGCCAGCGCGCGACCTATTCGCCCGAAGCCGATCACGCCGAGCCGAATGTCGGAGACTCGCCGCAACGGGCCGGCGGCCGTGCCGTCCCAGCCTCCGGCTCGCACGCTCCGGTCGAGCTCGACCACGCCGCGAACCAGGCCGAGTAGGAGCGCGAGGGCGTGATCGGCCATCTCCTCGATGCAGTAGTCCGGGACGTTGCACACCCAGACGCTGCGGCTCGTCGCCGCTTCGACGTCGACGTGGTCGACGCCGACGCTCGGGGTCGCGATGACGCGGAGCGACGACAGGCGGCCGATGTCGTCTGCCGTGACGGGCTCCCATGAGACGAGGCCGACGACGTCGTCCCCGGACCAGGGCGGCGAAGAGGTCTCGACGGTCACGCCCGACCCGCCGAGCAGTGCTCGCATCATCTCGAGGGGAACAGACGGGTCGCACAGGACACGGCTCACGGCTCGCTCAACCTCGAAGCGCCGCGCATGCCTCGGCGAGATCTGTGTTGAAGCGCTCGATCAGCGGCGCGGGGCCGACGGTGACGCGCACGTAGCCCGGCAGGCCATAGTCCGTGCCCGGTCGGATCAGCAGGCCACGCCTGGCCATCCGCTCTCCGAGCGCGACGTCGTCGACGTCGACCCGGGCGAGGACGAAGTTCGTCACCGAGGGAAACGGCTCCAGCCCGGCCGCACGCAGACCCTCCGCGACGGCGTCACGGGCCGCCGCAACCTCGCGCCGCCGGGCCTCCACTGCCTCCTTCGCGCGCAGACACGCGCACCCCGCCGCGAGCGCTGCGCAGTTCACGTTGAACGGCTCCTCGAGCAGGTCGAAGTAGGGCACGAGCGGCTCGTCCACGATCGCGTACCCCAGCCTCAGCCCCGCCAGCCCGAAGAGCTTGGAGAAGCTCCGCAGCACGATCACGCGGCGCCCCTCCTCGACGTCCCGCTCCCGGGGGACGCGACGCTCGGGCGGCATGAAGTCGCCATACGCCTCGTCGACGACCGCGACACAGCGCTCCGGAAGCGCGTCGAGGAACGTGGCCCATTCCCCGGCCTCGAGCGCGCTACCCGTCGGGTTGTTCGGGTCGCAGATCCAGACGATCCTGGCGTCCACGCTGCGTGCCGTCTCGGCGAGCGCCTCCAGGTCGAGGGCGAGCCCGCGCATCGGCACCCGATGGACGGTGGCGCCGCGCGTGGCCGATATCTGCGAGTAGAGGCCGTACGTGAGGGTCGGCGCCACGACGTGCTCTTCGCGGCCCAGAAGAGCGGTTGCGACGATGCCGATCAGCGCCAGGCTGCCGTGGGCCGGCACGATCCTCGTGGGGGTCGTCCCCGCATACGCAGCCGCGTCCCGGCGAAAGTCGAGGTACGGCTGCTCGGGGTACATCCAGAGGTTCTCGAGCTCGTCGTGCACCGCCTCGACGACGCCGGGGAGCGGGCCGAACAGGTTCTCGTTCCAGCTCATCTTCACGACCTCGTCGAGGCCGTAGAGCTCCCTGACCTCCGCGATCGTCATTCCGAGGGCGAACTGCTCGAGCTCGCCGAGCGCGGGAACGACGAGCCTGCTCCAGTCGGCCACGGGGGACCAACGTTATGGGTTTACGGATTTCTTGTGTTTCCGCAACTGCTGGGGTTGAATTGACGCCTACACAGTCGGCCTCGCCAGGGTCGTCGACCACTTACACGAGGAGGGCGCGCATGTTGACGGCTGACGAAGCGCTGAGCCGCGAGGTTGAGCGCGGAATGACGCGTGAGGATTTGCTCCGCAGAGCGGGGGCGCTCGGGATCGTCATCGCCGGCGGCGCCGCGTTCGGGCCGCTGACGGAGGCGGCCTTCGGCGCCACGAAGATCAAGCGTGGCGGCACGTTCCGGCAGGCGGTCTTCGGCGGGGCGACGGACTTCATCGACGGCCAGCACATCGTGGCCAAGTCGGACATCGCGCGGCTCGTGGTGGGATTCGAGGGTCTCGCGTACTACGACAACAACGGGCGTATTCAGCTCCAGCTGGCCGAGGAGCTCAAGCCCGAGAAGGCCAATCAGTACCTCATCCGCGTCCGCGACGGCATCGAGTTCCACAACGGGAAGACGCTGGACATCGACGACGTGATCTACTCGATCCGACGGACCAAGAACCCCAAGCTGAAGCTGTTCGGGAACGCCGCCTTCGGCGCCATCGACCTCAAGCGGATCAAGAAGCTCGACAAGCGAACGTGCCGGCTCACCCTGTCGCGGGGTGACGTGACGCTGATGGAGGCCTTCGCGCAGTACTTCCAGGGCGTCGTCCCGAAGGGCTACCAGCCGACCGCCGTCGGCAAGGGGCCGTTGCAGTTCATCGGGACCGGGCCGTTCAAGGTGAAGAGCTTCACGCCGGGCCGCGAGAGCGTCCACGTGAAAAACGAGAACTACTGGCGTTCGGGCCAGCCCTACTTCGATCAGGTCAGGATCATCAACTTCCCGTCCGACGCGGCCAAGGTGAACGCGCTCCTCTCCGGGCAGATCGACGCCATGACGGACGTGCCGTTCGCGCAGATACCGGTCGTCAAGCGGCGGCACAAGATCTACAGCGGGTTGACCGGCGCCTGGACGCCGCTTTGCATGCGGGTCGACGTCGCGCCCTACACCGACGTGCGGGTCCGGCGGGCGTTTCGCCTGCTCATCAACCGCCCGCAGGCCGTGCAGCAGGGCCTTTCCGGCTACGGGCGCGTGGGCAACGACATCTACTCCCCGTTCGATCCCCTGTACGCCGGTGACGAATTCCCGCAGCGCAGGTACGACCCCGAGCAGGCGCGGTCGCTGCTCAAGCAGGCCGGCCAGGAAGGGCTCGCGGTCGAGCTGTACACCACAGCCTGGGACACCGGGATGAACGAGGGCGCGACGATCTTCGCGCAGAACGCCAAGGCGGGCGGCGTCAACGTGAGCGTCAAGACCCTCGACGGAACGGCGTTCGGGGACCAGTACCTGAAGTGGTCGTTCTCCGCCGATTACTGGGGGACGCGCAACTACCTCCTGCAGGCCGCCTCGGGCGTCCTGAAGACAGCCCCGTTCAACGAGACCCACTGGGACGCGTACCCCAACTACGCGAAGTTCGAGTCGCTGTACAGGCAGGCTCTCGCCACGGTCAACGAGAAGAAGCGCGGCGAGATCGTGCGAGAGATGCAGCGGATCGAGTACAACGACGGCGGGCTCATCATCTGGGGCTTCAAGAACCTGACGGACGGCTATTCGGCCAAGGTGGGTGGCTACAAGGTGGAGAAGGGCGCCACCCTCAACCTCAACAAGTACGGCTACGGCTTCCGCACCATCTACTTCGTTTGAACGCGCGGGTGCCGGGCCCTCAGGGCCCGGCACCCACCCCGACGCAGGCTCCGACGGGGGACAAATGCAGATCCGGCTGGCAGAGAGCGACGAGGTCGCCGCGATCCGCGAACTCGTGGAGGCGGCATACGCCGTCTACCTCCCGCGTCTCGAGCGGGCACCGGCGCCCGTCTCAGCCGACTACCCGGCACTCGTCGACGCCGGCGAGGCCTGGGTCGGCGTCTCGAACGGGCAAATGGTGGGCGTCCTCGTGATCCGGGCAGGTGACGACGCCCTCGAGCTGGACAACGTTGCAGTCGATCCTGCGTTTCAGGGTCATGGTTACGGCCGCGCCCTGATCGCCTTCGCCGAGGAGCGGGCTCGCAAGCTCGGGTTGCCGAGCGTGACGCTCTACACGAACGAGGTCATGGTCGAGAACCTGCGCCTCTATCCCCGGCTCGGCTTCGTCGAGATGGACCGGCGTGTCGAGGACGGCTTCCGGCGCGTGTACTTCCAAAAGAGCCTGGACGCACAAGGCCGAGGAAGTTAGCCTCGACGCCAGGGATGAGCATTCGGCGTGGAATGACCGGCTTCATCATTCGAAGATTGCTGCTCGGCCTGGTGACGCTCTTCGTCACCTCGGTGCTCATCTTCGCCGCTACGCAGGCGCTTCCGGGCGACGCGGCCCGCTCCATCCTCGGGCGAAGTGCGACACCGGAGTCCCTCGCCGAGCTCCGGCGGCAGCTCGGGCTCGACAAGCCCGTGCTCACGCAGTACTGGGAGTGGATCTCCGGGATCTTCACCGGCGACCTCGGCACGTCTCTCGCGAACGGCCTGCCGGTGAGCGAAGTGATCGGAGAGCGGCTCGTCTACAGCGTGTTCCTCATGCTGCTCGCCGGCGTGATCAGCGTTCCGCTCGGGATTGCGCTCGGCGCGATAAGCGCGCGCAAGCGAGACAGCACGTTCGACCAGACCGCCTCGATCACGACGCTCGGGCTCGCCGCCCTCCCCGAGTTCGTCGTCGGGATCACGCTGGCCGTGATCTTCTCGACCACCGTGTTCCACGTCCTTCCGAGCGTGATCGTGACGGAGCCCGGCGCCCGCCCCTGGGACTACCCGAAGGAGCTCATCCTCCCGGTCGTAACCCTGATCATCGCCGTGGTTCCGTACACGGCCCGCATCATGCGCGCGTCGACGGTCGAGATCCTGGAGAGCGACTTCGTCGAGATGGCGAGGCTGAAGGGGCTCTCCGAGCGGCTCGTGCTCTGGCGCCATGCGGTGCCGAACGCCCTCGCGCCGACCTTTCAGGTCACCGCCCTGAACCTCGCCTACCTGGCCGGCGGCATCGTCGTGGTCGAGGCCGTCTTCAACTACCCGGGGATCGGCCTCCTGCTCGTCGAGTCGGTCCGCGCCAGAGACATGCCGACGGTGCAGGCGATCGCATTGCTGATCGCGGCGCTGTACGTCGTGCTCAACCTGCTAGCGGACGTCGCCACCATCCTCGTCAGCCCTCGCCTCCGGACGTCAATTTCATGAGTGACACCGTCGCAGCAGTCGACGCGGTCGAAGTCGACCTGACGCGCAGGCGCGCCAGCCCCGCGCGGGTGCTGTTCGCGACGGCGTGGAAGCAGCACCGCACCAAGATCGGCCTCGGGATCACGCTGCTGCTGGTCGGCATGGCGCTCTTCGGCCGGTTCTTCGCCCCGTATGCGCCCGATCAAGGGGTCGAGGGCCTCCTGCCGTTCTCCCCGCCGTCGGGCGACGCGCTCCTCGGGACCGACAGCATCGGCCGTGACGTCCTGAGCCGCTTTCTCCACGGCGGGCTCTCGGTGCTCGTGCTCTCGGGCCTCTCGACCGCGATGGGCATGGTGCTCGGCGTCACGGTCGGGCTCCTCGCCGCCTACTCGCGCGGAAAGCTCGACGACTTCCTCATGCGGAGCATGGACGTTCTCCTGTCCATGCCGCAGATCGTGTTCGCTCTCGTCCTCGCAGCGACCGTCGGCCCCGAGCTCTGGTTGCTCGTGGTCGCCGTCGGGTTGACGACGATGCCGCGCGCCGCACGCGTGACGCGGGGGTCGGCGGCAGAGGTCGTCGAACGGGACTACGTGCGCGCGGCCGAGGCGATCGGCCTCCCGCGGCGCCGGATCCTCCTGTCCGAGGTGCTGCCGAACATCTCCAGCCCGCTCATCGTCGAGTCCACGCTGCGGATGTCGTTCAACGTCGCGGTCGTGGCCGGGCTCAGCTTCCTGGGCTTCGGGCTGCAGCCGCCCGCCGCCGACTGGGGCCTGATGATCAACGAGAACCAGAACGGCTTGACGCTGCAGCCGTGGCCAGTGCTGTTGCCGGTGATCGCGATCGCCCTGCTCACGATCGGCACGAGCCTCGTCGGCGACGGCCTCTCCCGCGCCGCGATCGGCATCGAGCGGGGCGGCATGGGTCAGGAATGAGCGCACCCGCGCCTGCGCTCGAGGTCGTCGACCTGCGGGTCGAGGTGGAGTACGGCCGTCGCGAGGACATCGTCGACGGGATCAGCTTTCAGGTCGCAGCGGGCGAGGTGCTCGGCCTCGTGGGGGAGTCCGGCTCGGGCAAGACGACCGTGGGGCTCGCCGTCCTCGGCCATACGAGGCGCGGGGCTGAGATCACGGTGGGTGAGGTTCGCATCGAAGGACGCAACATCCTCGCGCTCGGCCGGCTGGAGCGGCAGGGGCTGCGCGGCAAGCTCGTCTCCTACGTGCCCCAGGACCCCGGGACCGCCCTCAACCCCGCGCTCCGCATCGGGAAGCAGCTCGACGAGACCCTGTCGGAGCACGGCTTCGGTGCATCCGACGAGGAGCGGCGGGCGCGGATCAAGGAGACACTCGGCGAGGTTCTTCTCCCTTCGGACGATGCGTTCCTCACGCGGTACCCACACCAGCTCTCGGGCGGCCAGCAGCAGCGCGTCGCCCTGGCGATGGCGTTCGCCAACCGTCCTCGCGTGATCGTCCTCGACGAGCCGACGACGGGCCTCGACGTCACCACGCAGGCGCACGTGCTCGAGACCGTGCAGGAGCTGTGCAGGGCGCACGGCGTCGCGGCGCTCTACGTGAGCCACGATCTCGCCGTCGTCGCGACCCTCTCCACGCGCGTGGCGGTCATGTACGCGGGCCGCATCATCGAGCTGGGACCGAAGAACGTCCTCTTCCGGGCGTCGGCCCACCCCTATGCACGGCGTCTCGTAGAGGCGATCCCCGAGCTCTCCGGCGCCCACGCGCTCGTGGGGATCCCGGGCTCCGCGCCGCGCCCCGGGCAGCGCCCGCAGGGCTGCTTCTTCGCCCCGCGCTGCTCGTACGCCGTCGAGCGGTGCACGATCGAGTTCCCGCCCGTCCATCACGTTTCGCAGAGCCACGAGGTGCGCTGCTGGGAGCACGAGCGCGTGCTCGCGGACTCGCTCGCCGCGCGACCGCACGCGATCCCGCTGCCCGAGGTCAGGGCCGAGGATTCGCTCGTTGCCGCGCGCGGAGTCGACGCGTCACACGGTGCGCGACAGGTCCTGTTCGACGTCGACGTCCTCGTCCGCCCGCACGAGTGCGTCGCCCTGGTCGGCGAGTCAGGC
Source organism: uncultured Actinomycetes bacterium (assembly GCA_963761485.1). Classification (GTDB taxonomy): domain Bacteria; phylum Actinomycetota; class Thermoleophilia; order Gaiellales; family Gaiellaceae; genus GMQP-bins7. The sequence goes on from CAVXGP010000007.1 coordinate 223,064, forward strand.
TCGGGGAAGACGACGCTCGCGCGCTGCATCGCCGGGCTGCACGCGAACTACGAGGGCGAGATCACCTTCCATGGTCACGCGCTGCCGTCCGGGGCCCGCGCCCGCGATCGCGACACCCGTCGGCAGATCCAGTACGTGTTCCAGAGCCCGTACGCCTCCCTCAATCCGCGGAAGACCATCGGGCAGATCGTCGGACAGCCGCTTCGCCATTTCTACAACGCCGGCGGTCGCGAGATGCACGCGCGTGTGACCGAGGCACTCGAGACGGTTCAGCTCACCGGTTCGGTGATCAGCCGTTACCCCCATCATCTCTCCGGCGGGGAGCGCCAGCGCGTCGCCATCGCTCGGGCGCTCGTGGCGAACCCGCAGCTCTTGATCTGCGACGAGGTCACCTCGGCGCTCGACGTCTCCGTGCAGGCTGCGATCATCGACCTGCTGGCCGAGCTCCAGCGCGAGCTCGGGCTCGGGCTTCTCTTCGTCACGCACAACCTCGCGCTGATCAGGACGATCGCGCAGGAAGTGGTCGTCATGAGCCAGGGGCGGGTCGTCGAGCGCGGGGCCTCCGACGCGGTGCTCTCCGCCCCGCAGGCGGAGTACACGCAGAAGCTGCTCGCCGACACGCCGAGCCTCGAGGCCGCGATGGCCGCTTCGGGCTAGCCCACGACGCCCGGGAAGGAGGAGATGTGAGCTCGCCCAACGGCCCACATGCAGATCTCGAAGGCGCAGGGACGACTTCTCCGCTGGTTGCGATTCCGCCGCACAGCTTCTTCGGCGCGCCGTTTTGTGACCTCACGTCCTTCGACCACGAGGTCGCTTTGCTCGGCGTGCCCTACGACCAGGGCTCGCTGATCCCGTACTGCCGCGTGGGCCAATCCCAGGGGCCCAATGCAGTGCGCACGAACCCGACCTTCTTCTACGGCGGGAACCCGTTCGACGGCCCGCCCGACCCGAGCAAGCCCTGCGTCGGCTTCCAGTGCCTGGACGACGGGAAGGAGTACCTCGAGGGCGTCACGATGGCGGACATCGGCGACATCGTGGTCACGCCGGGCGACCTCAAGGCCTTCGTGAACACGACGACCGAGGTCGCGCGACAGATCGCAGCACACCAGGCGGTACTCGTGAGCGTCGGCGGCGATCACTCGATCACGTTCCCGCTCGTGCGCGGAATGGAGTCGTGGGGCGAGCTCGAGCTGCTGCACTTCGACGCCCACTTCGACGTCCGGGACACGGTGGCAGGGTCGCGCTACTCGCACTCGAGCGGGATCCACCGGGTCTCGGAGCTTCCTTTCGTCAGCCGCATCACCCAGTTCGGGATCCGGAACTTCGTCTCGCGGGAGTCGCTCACGATGGTGGAGAAGATCGGCAGCGTCGTCGTCCCGGGCTCCGAGATGCGGAAGAACGGCGCGGCTGAGAGCGTCGCCGAGCATGCCCCCACCGGCAAGAACGTCTACATCACCATCGACACGGATTTCTTCGACTGGTCGATCGTGCCCGGCACGGTGCTACCCGAGCCCGGCGGCTTCACGCTCGAGGAGTTCCGGGAGTGCGTGCAAGTCATCGCCGACCGGTCGAACGTCGTCGGCTTCGACGTCGTCTGCCTCAACCCCCTCGTCGACACGGCCTGGTACGGAGGAGTCACGACCCGACTCGTCTCGTACGTCATGGCCTACACGCTCGGCTACGTCTTCGACGCACGCAAGAAGCCCGGCCGCCAGCTCGCGGCGGTCGCTCACGCCGAGGGATGAGCGGTGCCTGGCTTTAGCCAGGCACCTCTGCGCACACGTAGCCCGGCATCTCTCCACATACTGGTGCCTGGCTTTAGCCAGGCACCTGCTGTTGACGGAGCCGAAGATCGCGTACTGCCTGGTCGACGAGCTCGCGATACCGAACGCGCGCACGTCCGACGTCGTCGCCCAGTAGGCCAAGGAGAAGGTGCGGATCGCCAGCGTCAGCGCAAGCCGAGTCGAGCGTGCCCGAGTAGCTGCTCCAGCGCCATTGCCTGGGGTGGGTGCACAGACCCGCGGTGACTGGATTGAGAGCGAGGTACAGGCAGGCCTTGACGAAGTGGCTCTCTCCGTCGATTGCTCTCGCGTAGTACGGGCCCTCGAAGACATGCCCACGACGTCCATGACGCCGGTTGAAACGAAACGCGTAGCCTCCTACAAGCCGCCGCATGCCCTCGCCGAGATTTGTCTCAGGCGTCCAAACGACGAGATGGAAGTGCGTATCCATGAGGCAGTAGGCAGGACAGCTCCAGCCACAACGCTCGGCCACGGTATCGACGCGCCTCAGAAACTCGCAGCGGTCGACGTCATCGACGACGATCGGTCGACCATCGTTGCCCGTGACAACCACGTGATAGATCGCTCCCGGTGCTTCCTCGCGAGGTTTTCGCGGCATGGAACCACGGTGCCGTTACCGCGAAGTCACGGCAAGATGGCGGCTCAGGACCCGTCTCCTGTTCTGCCGGCCGAACACGCGGTGCCTGGCTGAAGCCATGCACCCTCGGCGCTGGCCCCGTCCCGAACCCCGGTGCCTGGCTGAAGCCAGGCACCCCGACGTGCCGTCCGTCCCGAACCCCGGTGCCTGGCTGAAGCCAGGCACCCCGGCGTGCCGTCCGTCCCGAACCCGGTGCCTGGCTTCAGCCAGGCACCGGGCTGACGGCTTCTAGAGCACGCGGAAGGCCCAGACCCTGAGCAGAACCTCGGGGTGGCGATGGGGCATCGCCTGGAACTCGTCGCTTCGCTCGACGAGCTCCCAGCTGTGCCGGCTCTCGAGCTCGGCGATCTTGTCGGCGAATCCCGGCGGCGTCTGATCCTCGCGCAGCGTGAAGATGACGTGGCCCCCGCGCCGCGTGATGCGGACGAGCTCGTCCAGGCTCGCCGCCGGCGCGTGACCGACCGTGAAGACGCCAGCGGCCACGACGGCGTCGTAGTCGGCGCTCTTCCACTCGAGCGAGTCGCCGAGCTTCGCCTCGCGAAGCTCGCCGTAGACACCCTTCCTCGCAGCCTCGTCGAGCATCCCGCGTGAGAGATCGAGCCCATCGAGGCGGCTGAACCCGGCCCTCGCCAGCGCCACGCCGAGCAGGCCGGTGCCCGCACCGGCGTCGAGGATGCGCGCGTCCGCAGGGAGCAGGCGCCGAACGACGCCTGCGACGATGTCCGGAGCGCGCCAGCCCATGCCGTCCACGAGCTCCGTGTCGTACGCGGGCGCGATCCGGTCGTACTCCGACTGCAGCTCGTCGAGGTCGCGCGCGTCGTACAGCCGGTCGACGTCGACTGTCCCGGGCGCCTGCCGGCTTCGATCGGCTCGCAGCAGCCAGATGCCGAAGAGCGCGCACCAACCGATCATCACGGCGTAGGCCGCGCGGTCCCCGACCGCGTCCGCGATCGCCCCGGCGATGAGCGGGCCGAGCGTGGATGCGATCCCCCAGCCGAGCATCACCAGCCCCATGACGGAGCCACGCGGAAGCAGCGATCGATGCGCACCTGCGGCCGCGAGCGGAAAGATGATCGTGTCAATGGTCGCCCAGAACGGCGCCCGCAGCAGGATGAACGCGACCGCGGCCAGCGTCGAGCTCGAGAGCAGGACGAGGACGATCGTGAGCCCCGTCAGCAGTGCCGCCGTCCCGCCCACACGAAGCGTGGCCGAGCGTTCGCCCAGCCTGGCGACGACGGCGCTCACCACCGTGTACACGGCCGAGGCGACGGAGAAGAGGAGCCCGATCTCGCCCGCCGAGACCCCGTTCTCGCGCAGCTGAAGTGGCACCAGCAGGTTCACGCCTCCGCCGACGAGCCCGATCAGGACGATGATCGCGATCCCGCCGAGAACCAGCTCGTCGTGCCGCGCCATGCGCAGCACGTCCCTCAGTCTCTGTCGCGCCGGGAGACCAGTCGCCGGCGGCCCCGCGACCACGAGGGCCGCCGTGACGGCGGCCGCGGCGATCGAGACGAGCACGAACGGCGTTCCGGTGCCGTAGCGATCCGCCAGCCCTCCGGCGAGAACGGGGCCGACCGTGAACCCGATGCCGGTCACCGTGGCCGTGGCACCGAGCGCTCCGGCGCGCCGATCCTCCGCGAGCGAGTCCGAGAGCCACGCAGCCCCTGCCGCAAACAAGGCCCCGAACGCGATGCCGAAGGCCGCACGGGCGACGAGCAGTGACCAGAACTGCTCGGCAAGGCCCTGTCCCAGGGTCGCGAGCGTGAACAGGCACGCCGATGCGATGGTCACCCCTCGTGCACCCAGGCGATCGGCGACGAGCCCGAGCGGAAAGGCCGAGACCAGAGACGCGAGACTTGCGGCCGCGAGGATCATCCCCGTTTCGACGCCCGACAGCTGGAGCTCGTCGGCGAACGTCGGCGCGAGCGGGACGATCATTATCCAGACGAGCGTCTCGAGCAGGATCAGCGCGTAGAGCGGGGCGACGGAACGGCGCATCGACTGGCTCGCAGTCTCCCACCCCGGGGAGCCCTGGGAGAGAGGGGGTGTTTATCGGCGAGCCAGAGGGGTACCATGGGCGGTACTCAGTAGGGGGAGGAGTGGGGATTGCGCCACTCGGAAGCACGAGCGAAAGCTCTTGTCCGCCTCGTCGGGTTCATGTTGTCCGGAGCCCTCTGTGCGTTCGTCATCGCGGGCGCTGCGACTGCAGCCAAGGCACAACGAACGGGAGCCGAGTTTCGCCTGGCGCAGGTATGGGAGGAAGAGACGACGCGCGTCGCTACCCCCGTCGGCGTTACCTACTCGCCCGTGGGCAAGGCGTTCTATGTCCTCGGCAGCCGTCAGGGGACTTCCGCCGCCTCGAACGAGACCGACGTCGCGAAGGTCGCGCCCTTCGATCTCGCGCCTGACTCGGGTCGCCCGACCCTCACTCGTCTCGCCGCTGCCGTCCCGGACCCGATCAACGTCGCCTTCGATCCCACAGGGAACCGCCTGCTTCTCCTCGGCGAGGCGCAGCAGCTGCTCGAGGTGCGAGCCGGGAGCCGCGGCGATCTCGATCGTCCGTCGCTGAAGCGCGCGGATGCAGCCCCCCTCGCCCTCCGTAGCCCGCAAGGCATGACCGTTGATCCCGCGACCGGCACCGTCTACATCCTCGATGCCGGCTCGGCCTCCATCCTGCGCCTGCAGCCGGGCGCCGGAGGACGCCTCGAGCAAGCTCCCGGCTCCGCGATCGACCTGCGTCCGACGGGCTTGAACCGCCTCCGCGGGCTCGCCTTCGACCCCTCGAGCGGAAATCTCCAGCTCGGCAACGGAAGGACGCTCGTCGAGCTGACGACGACTGGAGAGATCGTCTCGACGCGGGATCTCTCCGGCTTCGAGCTCGCGCACCCGCAGGGACTGGTCGTTGCCCCCAGCGGCGATCTCACCGACGCACCCACCGAGCAGAGCGTCTACCTCGCAGACAGCGGCGCCGGGACAGGCATGGGCCAGGTCCTGGAGCTTTCCCTCTCCCCAATCGCAGCGGTCGCGGCGATCGACTTCACGTCGCAGCTGATCAGGACCGTCAACCTCGGCGGGCTCTCCCCGCCGAGCCCGGATCCCTCCGGGATCACCCACGTGCCCTCCACCGACCGGCTCGTGATCGTCGACGGAGAGGTGGAGGAGACCGTCGGCGGGGTCTCCCACTTCCAGGGCGCGAACGTCTGGGAGCTCAACCGGAATGGGCTGACCTTGGCCCGCACGACGAACATCTCGACCCGGTCCCCAACTCAGCTGCCGATGTCGAACGAGCCCGTCGGAGTCGGGTTCAACCCGAGCAACGGGCACTACTACGTCTCCGACGACAGCGCCAAGCGGGTCTACGACGTGAACCCGGGGGCCGACGGGCTGCTCGGCACGTCGAACGACACATTTACGTTCTTCAGCACACAGGGGGCCGGAAACACCGATCCCGAGGGCGTCACCTATAAGTCGTCCACCAGCCGGATCTACGTCGCCGACGGCGTGAACAAGGAGGTCTACGAGTACACGACCTCCGGAACACCCCTCGGCCACTTCGACACGGCTCAGTACGGGGTCGACGACCCGGAGACGGTCGAGGTCAACCAGACGACCGGAACGCTCTTCGTGCTGAGCAACCGCCAGAGCGGGCCGATCATCATCGAGACAAGCACGAGCGGCTCGCTGATCCAGACGATCGACGTCTCGGCGGCGGCCGGCGAACGGAAGCCCGCCGGGCTCGCCTACGCGAACGCGAGCGACGGATCGGGAGTGAAGCGCTTCTACTGGGTCGATCGAGGCGTCGACAACAACAGCGACAAGAACGCCGTCGACGGCAAGCTCTTCGAGATGACAACGCCGGGCACCGGTCCGCCGGGAAACAACCCGCCGGAGGTCAACGCCGGCCCCGATCGGACGATCACGCTTCCGGCGGGCACGACCCTCGACGGCACCGTCACCGACGACGGCCTGCCGAACCCGCCCGGACAGGTGACGACCACCTGGACGAAGCAAAGCGGCCCCGGCACCGTCACCTTCGGGAACGCGAATGCGGTCGACACGACCGCGTCCTTCTCGCAGGCGGGCACCTACGTCCTCCGGCTCACCGCCTCGGACAGCGCCCTCTCGGCGTTCGACGAGCTCACCGTCACCGTCAACCCGCCGGGCGGAGGAGGCCAGGTTCTCGACCGGCGCGTGAGCGCGAATCCCGATGACGCCGAGGAGGTATTCGGCAGCGGCGTCGTGCAGCGCGGCGACGGCGACCTCGACATGATGACCGACAACAACGACACGAAGCTCGTCGTCGGCGCGCGGTTCACGGGGATCGCGATCCCGCCCGGGGCCACCATCACCAACGCCTACCTGCAGTTCACGGCCGACGAGGTCCACTCGGTGGCGACCTCGCTGACGATCCGCGGCCAGGCCGCCGACAACCCCACGACCTTTACGACCGCAACCGGGAACCTCTCGTCGAGGCCGACGACGGCGGCGTCCGCGCCCTGGTCGCCGGGGTCGTGGCTGGTCGTGGGCGAGGCGGGGCTCGCCCAGCGCAGCACCAGCCTGGCGGCGATCATCCAGGAGCTCGTGAACCGGCCCGGCTGGGCCAGCGGAAACGCCGTGGTGCTGCTCGTGACCGGGAGCGGGCGCAGGGTCGCGGTCGCGCACAACCAGAACCCGGCCGCCGCACCCCTGCTCCACGTCGAGTGGACGAGTTGAGCCGGTCCTAGCGCGGGTCCGCACAAACCGCGGAGGTTTGGAATCATCCGTGCATCTTTCGGCCCTCCTGCCGGTGGGAGCGCGCGGGGTGGGCCGACCGCCACGTTCGAAAGGAGGCCGCATGCCCCTGTACATGGCCGAGTTCGGCTACACGCCGGAGGTATGGGCAGGGCTGGTCAAGAGCCCCGAGAACCGCGAGGAGACCGTGCGCCAGATCCTCGAGGAGGCCGGCTGCAAGCTCCACAACCTCTGGTACTCGTTCGGCGCGAACGACGGCTTCGCGCTGATCGAGGCACCCGACAACAAGACCGCCGCGGGGCTCTCGATCGCCATCACCGGAAGCGGTGCGTTCCGGAAGTTCGAGACCCACGTGCTGATGACCCAGGGCGAGCTCATGGAGTCGCTCGAGAAGGCCGGCGAGATCGCGTATGCGGCGCCCGGCGCCGCCGTCCACGCCTGACGTGTAGGGCGACGGGGTCAGACCCGTGGGGTCGGACCCCGTGCTGCGAGGAGGTCAGACCCTGCGGGTCTGACCTCCTCCGTCCTGCTACCGCTCCGTGCGGCCTGCGGCGAGCGCCTTCATGTGGGCAGGGTGGATCCGGTCGGGAGGGACGACTGCGACCCGCGCACGAGTGCGAGCGCGTAGCGTGGCCGTTCGCTTGCCGCCCTCGAGAATGGCACGCTCGCCGAGGATCGCGCCCGGCCCGATCTCCGCGACCTCCTCACCGTCGACATCCACCGCGAGCACGCCGTCGACCAGCAGGAAGAGCTCGTTGCCTTCTTCTCCCTGCTCGACGAGCGTCTCGTCCACATCGAGCTCCTTCCGCTCGAGCTTGTCTTCGCTCTGCATGATCTCGCGCGAAAGCTCACGTTCCAGCGCGCTCTCCGCCTGCGTGACGAACGCGTCCGACTCCTCGGCGCCCCACGGCGTGTTCTCCCCGTGCGCCTCCCGGTACCAGGTCTTGAAGTCGACGGTTCCCGTCTTCTCCACGAGCTTGCCCATCCGGTCGTAGATCCAGTGACGCGGAAACGGGCTTGCTCCGACGACCTCGTGGTGCGAGCTCCCGTCCGCTCGGATCGTCAGCGACAGCGTTGTCCAGGCGGTGGCTGAATGGATGCGGAAGAACGGCTTCCCTGACACCCTCCTGGGCGCGGGAAAGCCGGCGCGGCCGCCCACGGTCTGCACGAACGTCACCGAGCTCTCGCTGATCTGCGGCGTCGACTGCAGAACCGGGAAGCCGACACCCGGGATGGTGAGGTCCTTGATTCCGAGACTGAACGTGGTCGACCCGACGAGGCCGGTGCCCAGGTTTTCGTGGTCGACGATGCGGCCGTCCTCGACCTCGATCCAGGCATGCAGGAGGTTGGCCTCCCGGAAGCGGTCCTCTTCGCGCAGCCGCTCGAGGTCGCCCTTCTCGAGCCGATCCGGTGGTGGCTCGTCGTAGTGTCCGATGCCGAGGTCGAACGGCAGTTTCGGCATACCCTCGATCGCCTCCGACGGGATCCAGGAAATCGCGGTGACTGAAGATTCGATGCGCATCACCCCTCCTTTGTAGGCAGGGCTCTACGCTAGAGCACTCGCGGACGTCTGTGTAGTGGGGTCAGACCCGTGGGGTCAGACCCCGGTTCCCAGCAGCCCGGGTCAGACCCGTGGGGTCAGACCCCAGTTCTCAGCAGCCCGGGGTCAGACCCCACGGGTCTGACCCCAGCCTCTCCGAGCGAAGTGAACCGATCAGGCGCGAGCGCCGGCCTTCGAGCTCACGCCGAGCGTGGTCGAGAGGAGGATCTCGCCAAAGCGCGACTTCGGAGGTACTCGTCCTCGATTCCCGAGAGGGTCGACAGCGCACCGGTCCAGCCGTAGCTCTGCCAGTAGACACCGACGAAGACGTCGCTCACCTCGAGCGGGCTCGGCGCGGCGCGCTCGCGAAGAACCGGTACCAACCGAAGCGTCCGCACGGCCGAGGCCGCCGCATCGCGCTCTTCCCCGAGCTCACCCGGGCTCGAGCTGATGAACACCCGCAGCCGCTGATCCATGCGCATATCAAACCTGGTGCCTGGCTGAAGCCAGGCACCAGCGCAGGCAACGGTCGATCACGTGTTTCCCGGCGCTGAGCGCCGACGGCGTACCGGTGCCTGGCTTCAGCCAGGCACCAGGTTTCCCACGGCAGGTAGTCGGGTAGTCCTAATCCATGCATTCACTTGGCATGCGCTGGCTTCTCCTTGCGCTTCTCGTCGCCGGAGTCGTCGCTGCGATCCTGATCTACGCAGCCGGCGGGGGCACCGGCGGAGGCGCCGGCTACTAGTCGTTTCTCTGGCGCCGGCGGCACGCTGGCGACGATTCCGTTCCAGACGAGCACGGCGCCTGCTTGCTGCCTGATCTCCGTCACGCCGCGGCCTCCTCTTCGGCGAGGCGTGCCAGCCGTCGAGTAGCGCCGACCGTCGCTCGGCGTGAGGCGATGTGCTTCGCCACGCGCTCGGCGTCGCGCCCGGCCCCCAGGATGAGCATCGACGAGAACGAGTGCAGGAACAGCATCCCGACGAAGTACAGGCCCGGCTGAGACTCGACCGCGCCACGGTATTGCCGCGGGTACCCGTCCTCGAGCTCGAGGGGAAGGTCGATCCAGGAGTAATCGGGCCGGAAGCCCGTGCACCAGATGACGTTCGCGACGTCGAGGACGAGCCCATCGTCCAGCACTGGGCGGCCGTCCTGCACGCCAGCCACCCGGGAGTAGATCCGCTCCACGCCTGCGTCCAGCAGGTCCGCCGTCTTGTAGCGAATGAGCGGGCCTCCGTGCGCGCGGATCTCCGGACGCATCTTCCGACCGATCGGCGTGTCGACCGTCAGGACCCGCGTGGCCAGAAGCTTCATCACGGGCCACGCGAGCCGCATGCGCCGGCTGTCGAGCGGAACCGGAATCTGGCCGGTGTCGGGACCGACCAGGATCGTCTCGTGGGAAGGCGACACCTCGAACGCGATGTCGCTACCCGAGTGGGCGGCGCCGACGACGAGCACCGCGCCTTGCTGGAGCTGTTCAGGGCCCCGGTACTCGAACGAATGGAGCTGCTTGATCCCAGGGTCGAGCTCGCGTGCGAGCTCCGGCGTGACGGGAACTTGCATGACGCCGGTCGCAACGACGACGTTGTCCGCCTCGTACCGCTGCTCGCCCGCGTGGACGAGGTAGCGGTCGCCGCTCTTGGAGAGACGATCCACGTGCACGCCCGTGCGCACTGGCAGCTCGAAGCGTTCCGCGTACGACTCGAGGAAGTCCGCGAACTCGTTCGTCGTCGGCCAGGAGTGACGCGGCGCCGGGAACTTCATCCCCGGCAGGCCGTCGAACTTCGCCGGTGAGTAGAGCCGGAGCGACGGCCAGCGGCTGCGCCAGGAGTCGCCGACGCGCTCGCCGGCGTCCAGGATCATGAGCTCGCGGCCTTTCCGGCTGAGGTGGTAACCGGCGGCGAGGCCGGCCTGGCCGCCTCCGACGATCACCGTCTCGTGGTATTCGGTGGACATCTCGGCCTCCTTGTCGATCGCTCGACGGTAGGCCGGAACGAGGCGCACTACATCGCGCGGATCCACCAACTTTCGCCGACGCGCGCGTGGTCATTTCTGACCACGCCTCGTGAGATCAGACGAGCCCGTGCTCGAACGCGAACGCGGTCGCCGCTGATCGGGACGAGACGCCCAGCTTGGCGAAGATGTTTTGCACGTGCCTGGCGACGGTGTGCTCGCTGATGACGAGCGCAGCCGCGATCTCCCGGTTGCTCTTGCCGGAGGCGAGAAGCTGGAGGACCTCGAGCTCGCGCCGGGAGAGCCCGTGGGTGTCCCTCGACGCGGGAGCAGTCAGCGCCGCGAGGCGCTCGAGGTCCGGCGTCGCGCCGAGCTCCTCGAACGCAGCGCGCGCGGCCTCGAGCTCGAGCGTCGCGGCATCCTCGTCCCCGAGGACGCGACACGCCAGGCCGACGAGAACGCGGGTGCGGGCGATCTCGTACGGGGCGTCGAGCGAGTGCCACCCCTGCGCCGCCTCACGCAACGCGACGAGAGCAGCCTGCGCGTCCTCCGACAGCTGCACGGCTCCCCGCGCGTAGGAGACCATCGCGCCGAGCATCGGGCTCTCGTAGCGCGCGGCGATGCCTTCGAGCTCGACGCATGCGCTCCGCGCTTCTTCGATCTCGCCGACGGCCAGCATGATCTCGACGTAGGCGGGGAGCAGACCGGCGAGCTTCAGCGGCTCGGAAATCTCGGCCCGCGCGCGACGGATCGAGGCGGCCGCGGCATCGGCTCGCCCCTGCGCGAGGCGTAGCTGGGCGAGACCGGGCTGGGGCTCCCATCCGAAGCGGCTCGCGTCGCGGTACGCCTCCTCGGCCGTCCCGAGCTCTCCCTGCAGCCGGAACAGCTCTCCCCGGCGATAGTGAGCAAGGCCGGCCGCCGGGTTTCGTTGGTACTCGAAGCGCTCGCCAGCCAGCCGCGCCTCCTCGAGGGCATCGCGCCAGGAGCCCTGGAGCTGCAGGATCTCGGCGCGGTGCACGAGGCAGCGGCCCGTGAACGCGACCATGTCCGGCTGCTCCTTCCACCACCGCTCGAGTGCCTGCGTCCATTCGCGCGCGCGCCGCACCTCGTACACGTCCTGGCAGGCGATGATGACCCCGCAGTACACGATCCCCGTGACGATCGGCGACAGCTCGTCGGCGGTGACCGCCACCATCGCCTCGTCGAGGAGCGCAAGTCCCTCGGGGACGTGCCCGTCCTTGATCAGCATGTAGCCCTGCCCGTGTACCGCGAGCGCGAAGAGGTCCCGGTCGCCGAAGCGCTCGCCGATCTCGGCAGCCTCGGCCGCCGTGGCAGCCGCGCCCCCGAAGTCGCCGGCCGCCTCCTGCTGGAACATCCGCGGGAGGAGGAGGTAGCCGCGCTCTCCGGACTCCGCGTCCTCCTTCTCCAGCAGCCGTTGTGCCCGGCCGAGCCAGCCGCTGGCTGGTCCGATCTCGCCGCGCGTCGCCAGGTTCAGGCATATCCACATCGCACAGCGCACGGCCCGGAGCGTTTCGCCCGCTTCGAGGTGAGCCCGGTGCGCGCGTTCGAGAACGCGCACCGATTCGTCATCCCGGCCGAGCATGAACTCGGTGATCGACAGGAGCTCCAGGTCGTCGGGGCCGAGAGACGCATCCTCGTCGGCACTCGAGAGCGCGTCGTGCGCCTCCAGCCACGAGCGGCGTTCGTACGCGTCGCGGCCGCGCACTAGCGCGGCGACTTCCGGGTTTGCCGCTTTTCGCGTCACGGGTATACGAAGCAGGTGGAGCTCGGGCTCATCGCACTCACCGCGCAGGAGAACAGACAGCTCATCGCAGGCATTGTGTCGTGCGGCGCCGGCGTCCTCATCTTTCTCTTCCCGAAGCTGCTCAACTACCTCGTGGCGGCGTACCTGATCGTCATCGGGATTCTGCTCATCCTCAACGCGACCGACTAGCCGTCACTCTTCTATGCTGCCGCCGTCCCCGAGTGAGGAGGTAGCGGTGCCAGTTGTGCTTGTCCACGAGGGCGTCACGCAGGAGCAGTACGAGGAGACGGTCCGCAAGCTCACGGGCGGCAAGAGCCGTGTGGAGTCGCCGGCCGACTGGCCGGTCGAGGGCCTGCTCGTCCACGCCGCAGGACAGGGCGAGAACGGCTTCCGCGTGGTGGACGTCTGGGAGTCCGAGGATGCGATCCGCCGCTTCGGCGAGTACCTGACGCCGATCCTGCAGGAGCTCGGGGCTGACGCCCAGCCGGAGGTCTACCCGGCGCACACGTTCGTGTCAGCGTGAGCTGAGCTCAGTCGCGCTTGGAGCCCGCTCGTCTGCGAGCGCGGCTGCCGAGCTGCTTCGCCACGCTGAGGCGCTCCCGGTAGAGCTGTCTCAGCTCCTTCATCTCGGACCTGTTGAGCCTCGGCCAACGGCGAAAGAGAGGCGTAAGCCGCGCCTCTCTGGTCTTCACTGCCTGCTCGAGGCTCTCGTTGCTCGCGTTGGACAGATTCTCAGGAAGCTGCTCGGCCATGGAGGGGTGTCGCCTCGCTTCCTACGTGGTTTCGTCAGCGGGATCGGGGTCACCGTCCGAAACGGCTTCCCATCCCTGTGCAATCCCGGGCCCGGCACAGCTCGGGCAAGGCGGCAGCGACTCGGACGAGTCGAGCCTGATCACGTTACCGCAATTCGAGCACCGGTACTCACCGGCGCCAACAACGTCTCCAGTAGATGCGATGTTGTTCATGTTCCACTCATTACCCCGTCCAGGAGCGTGGGAAACGAGCGACGGCTAGCTCGTCTCGTACTCGTCGTGGCGCCGCACCCAAAGCGGCCTCGTGTCGCTCTCGTCGCGACCCCTCGGCGTGCGGTCCAGCAGGGCGTAGTAGGCCATCGCAGGCTCGAGGCCGCGGGCTGTGGTCACATAGGTCCGGTAGACGATCCCATCCGATAGCGCGTACGCGCTCAGGCCCGGTCCCTCGGAGACGTACCCCACGACGTCCGTCCCGCACATGCGCGCGTACTTCTCGACGGTGGGCGGGAGCTCGCCCTCCAGGAACGGCCGCAGCTCCTCCTCGGTGTACAGGAACCCGAGGTCTCGGTTGAAGTCGCTGGCGCCGCTGGAGACCCAGTCGATGCCCCACCCCATCCGCTCCCTGTAGGCGGTCAGCTTCGCGAGCGGCGCGCGGGAAGCGAGCAGCAGGGTGGTGTCCCTAGCCCTCAGGTGTGGCACCTGGGGCGCGAGCGTGTCTGCGATCGAGGAACAGACCGGGCAGCCTGCCTCGTATGACGGCCCGAACATGAAGTGGTAGACGAGCAGTTGGGAGCGGCCGTCGAAGAGATCGGGGAGGGTCTTCGTGCCGTCGGCGGTTTCGAAGCTGTAGTCCTTCTCGACGGGGACCCAGGGCAGCTCGCGCCTCTTCCTGGTCAGCTCGTCGGCTCGACGGGTGAGCTCCTTCTCCTCCTTCAGCAGGTCATCGCGCTCCGCCTGCCACTCCTCCTGCGTACCGATCCTGTGTTCCGTCGTCAACGTCCCACCTCCTGTGCGCCCGAAGTCGACCGAACGCTATAGCTCTGCCACCACACGGTCCAGCGGCGACCAGACGTACGGCGTTGTCGTTGTCACTGCGACGAATCCGAGGCGCTCGAGGATCGGGCGGCTGTCGCTGGAGGCGTCGACCTCGATGAAACGGAAGCCGCGCTCAGCGGCCAGACTGTGCTCGGTAGGCGACGGTTGCTCGGTAGATCCCGCGCCCACGCCACGCCGGCACGGTCCCGCCGCCCCAGAGTGTCGCGAAGTCCGTTCCCTGCTCGAAGCGCACCCAAGCGGCGCAGACGACAGCGCCGTCTGCCTCTGCGACCACCACTGTCAGATAGCTTGGATCAGCGCGCTTCTCGGCCTCGAGACTGTCTGGGAGCCAACTGCGGCTCGTCGTCTTCTTGCCAGATGTCCGGCTGCACTGCGGCGATCCGGACGAAGTCGGATCGCTCGGTGACCTCGCGTAGGGAAACGTGCTCCGGGAGCCGGACCGAGCACGCGAGCTGGTCCACCGGAGCGATGACGACCGTCTCCTCGTCTTCCGGAACAAAGCCCGCCGCACGCAGTCGCCGCGGGAGATCCGGCGGCTGGTCGTGCCCGTGCAGCTTCCACTCGAAGCGCTCCCCACGCTCGGCGAACACGCGTACCTGGCGCGCGATCAAGTCGTCGAGGTCGGCACCCTCGAGCCCACCGAGATCGCGATAGACGACGAAGCCGCGTCCTCCCAGGCCGGAGAGACGTAGGAGCGGCCCGTCCCTCTCGGCGCGAGCTCCACTCGGCAGCCGGTCGGGCACGTAGTCCCGGAGCTGGGCGTCGTAGACGGCGAGTAGCTCGGACGCGTGCACGAGCGAAACCTAACCCTCGAGTGCTCCGCGTACGCATATCGTCGTGGCAGAGTGCGGGGGTCGATGGTCCGGGGTCTGGCTTTAGCCTGACCCCGGTGTTGGGTTGTCTGGGGTCTGGCTTTAGCCTGACCCCGGTTTTAGATCTTCGGCGAGCTCGACAAAGCGGCAGAGCGCGTTCACGAGCCGCATCTCGCCGACCGTCTTGCAATCCGCCTCGAGCAACCGCGGTGAGCAAACGAGCTCAACCCGGCACTGCGCGCGCGAGGTCGCGACGTTGATCCGGTTGCTGTTGAAGACGAACGAGAGCCCTCGCGGCGCCTCCTCCCCGCTCGAGCTCGCGAGCGAGACGATCACGACCGGCGCCTCCTGCCCCTGGAACTTGTCCACGGTGCCCACGCGAACTCCTGCGGGGACGGTCCGCCGCAGCGTGCGCACCTGGGCGTTGTACGGCGTGACGACGAGAACGTCGTCGACGGTGAGCGGTCGCGTCTCGCCGCGCTCGTCGGTGTAGGGCGTCCCGAGGAGCCCCTCGATCGCCTTTGCGACCTCTCCGGCCTCCTCCCGCGAGAGCTGGCCGTTGGCCACGTGCGCGACCGGGCGGAAGACGAGCCCGTTGCCCAGCCGCGACGCTCCGCCGAGCGCACGACTCCTCCCACTCGAGCCTGCCCGCGTAGTACGCCTCCGAGGTGAACGCGGTGAGCTCCGGCCGTAGGCGCCACGTCCGTTCGAGGAAGATCCCACGGTCGGGCGGCACCGTCGTCTCCTCCCCGAGCAGGTGCTGGAGCACGGATGCCTTCGCCTCGTCAGGCATGGCGCCCTGCGAGACCTGCGGGAGCTGGTTCGGGTCGCCGAGCAGGACGAGGTTCCGCGCCGCGTGGCCGACGGCGACGACGTCGGCGAGCGCGACCTGTCCTGCCTCGTCGACGATCAGCGTGTCGAGGAACGGCTGGGGACTGGCGTCGCCCAGCTCGCGGGGTCTGGCTTCAGCCTGACCCCGGTCTGAGAACTCCTGTCGAGCGAAGAGCCAACACGTCCCCGCAACGAGCTGAAGCTCCGGATCGAGCAGATCTCGCCAGTCATCCGAGGAATCGACGAACTCGCCTTCGTAGCGCGTGTCCTCTCCCGACGACTTCTTCCGACCCTTGAACGAGAACCCTTGCTCGCGCGCCTCGCGCTCGATCTCGGACAGGAGCTTCGCGATCGCCTTGTGGCTCAGCGAGGTGACGCCGACCCGGCGGCCCGCGCGCATGAGCGCGATTGCGGCCTTCGCCCCTTGCCACGTCTTGCCCGACCCTGGCGGGCCCTGGACGAAGAGGTAGCTGCCGTCGAGCGAGAGCGCAGCCTCGGGCACCCCGGCGTCCAGCCGTGCGCGCGGCAGCCGCCGCTCGAGGATCTGAACCAGCCCAGACCCGGGGTCAGACCCGGGTCAGACCCCACGGGTCTGACCCCACTTCCAAGGGACGCCCGAGCGAACCGCTCGACCGAGTCGCGGTGGTTCCAGTCCGGGATCGGCCTCGGAGGGATGAGCGCCTCGGGCAGCGGCTCGTCCGCGCGGGACTTCGATCGCCTAAGGGTCACCGTGCCGCGCTCGTCGTCCGTCGCGACGACGTAGACGTTCTCCGTCTTCGGGTCGACCGCAGCGCCCGTCGATCTTGTGCTCCTGCGGAGGGAACGTGAACGTGTAGACGAGCGACTGACCGTCCTCGACCGGCTCGCCGGCGAGCTCGAGCCCGCCCATCGTGTCCGTGTCCTCGATGAGATCGTCCTCGTCGAGCTGAGAGGTGGTGGAACCACTCCCACCACTGCGACTTCGCCTCGCGCTGGTGGTAGTAGAGAAGATGCGCGAGGAGCCAGCGCGGGCTTCCCTCCTCCGCGCCGGCGAGCAGCGCCTCGTGGAGCGCAATCCGCGCCGCGTCGCGCTCCTCGGCCTCCTCCTTGCGCTCGCGCTCGTCCGGCGGCAGGCGCCAGGGGAGCTCCGGTGGCCGACGCGCGAGGAGCCACTCGTGGAGCGCGACCGTCGAGCGGCAGTCCTCCTCGTTGTAGGCGCGAATCCCCTCGAGCAGCGAGCCCTCCTGCGCCTCGATCCACTGCTCGAACAGGACGACCGACTCGGCCCCGCCCGCAACCTCCGCCGTACGCTCGAAGTCGTAGAGCTTCTCGATCTCCTTGATCGAGTAGCTGGTGACGCCGGCCCGCAGCGCCTGCTTCACGACGCGGTAGAGGTCGACGAGCAGCTCCTGCCGCAGCCAGTCGTCGATCTCGCGCTCGCGCGTCGAGTGCTCGCCCATGAGGCGCCGGAGCGCGGTGCGCTCGTACGCCGCGTAGTGGTAGACGTGCAGGTCGGGGTGGACGCGGCGGCGCGCCTCGACCCAGTCGACGAAGCGCTCGAAGGCGGCCTTCTCGCCCTCGCGGTCGAGTCCCCAGACGACCTCGTAGCGAATCTCACCGGTGCCTGGCTTCAGCCAGGCACCTGCTGTGCCGTCGGCTCGCCGGTAGCACCAGCCGAAGAGGTACTCGAGCCCGCGCGCCGGCTCGTAGAAGGGGTGGCCCTCGAGGTCGAGCCAGACGTCGCCCGGCGACGGCTGCGGGAGCAGCCGGAAGCCGCGGTCCTCCTCGTCCGGGAGGAGCTCGACGAGGCGGTCGCCGGTGCGCGTGTAGTGGAGCTGGAGCGATGCCTGGCTGCGGAGGCGCTCGAAGGTCTCCGGCCGGATGCGCTCGACGTGTGTGGCCGGAGCGGTCTCGCCGAGCGCCGTCAGCGTGGAGATCCCCTGCGCAGCGAGGCGCTCGGCGTGCAGGCGCCCGAGCCCCGCGACGAGGATCGGGTGGTCCTCCTCGATTCGCCGGTCCTGGCAGAAGTGTCGGAAGTCGCAGATCGTGCAGTGGTAGACCGGCCAAGGCCACGTCTCCGGGGTCTGGCTTCCTCCTGGTCCGCTAGGATCTGGGGTCTGGCTTCAGCCTGACCGGTTTGGGGTCTGGGAGCCTGATCTCTGGCTGGAGCCTGACCCCGGTTCGAGGTCTGCGCTCCGTCTATCGCGGCGAGAAACCGCTCCCGCGATCGCCGGAAGAAAGCGATGAACTCATCCGTCCGAAACGTCTCCCGCTCGCCGGTCCCGAGCTCGACGTGAATGTGCTCGGGCAGCCGACCCTGGATCCGCCCGAGCTGCTCGGCGTAGAAGCAGAGCTGAATCGAGGTGGAGCGGCTTCGCGGAGCGAGCGAGCTTCGTGTCCACGGGCTCGTACGTGCCGTCGGGCTGTCGCTCGAGAAAGTCGGCGAACCCGCGCCAGGTGCCGTCCGAGAGATAGGCCTGGTAGATGACCTCCGCCTCGCCGGCGCGAATCGCGTCCTCGGTATCGCGGCGGGCCCGCTCGGCCTCGAAGCCCTCGTCCTCGTAGTCGCGCATACGGAGAACGCGCTTGCCGGCCCCTTCGAGGCGCTCGAGGTGAGCGCGCTCGTGCTCGTTCCCCTTCCGCATGATCAGCTCGCCGTACGGGTCGGAGATGAACGGCCGCTCGAGCTCGCCGCGCTGCACCTTCAGCTCGAGCTGGGTCAGGTGCGCGCAGGCGAGGTGGTTCGCCAGGTCGGTGGGCGAGAGCCGAAGGATTCCGTCAACGAGACGCATCGCCTTCAGTATCAGCCGGGAGACGGCTGCGCCTTATGCAAAGAGGTCGAGCGAGCGGCCGTGCAGGATGCAGATGTAGTCGGCCCGCCGCGCGTAGTGGGTCCTGAGGCCGGTCATGCGGCTCAAGGCCGAGTAGAGCCGAAGCGCCGCGAGCGCGAACTCGTCGTCCACCGACCGAGCGGCCTGCTCGCGCTCGATGACCTCGGCGACGACGTGCTGGCCAAGGTCGCAGTGCGCCGAGATGGCGCACGTGAAGATCGCTCTCCGCGGCTCCTCCGAAGGCCGCAGCTCCCAGGCCGCGTCGAGCACGCGGAGCGCGACGTCCGCACGTCCGCGCCCACGAAGATCTTCGGCGAGCCGGACGAGCACCCAAGCCCGCTCGTCGCTCGTCTCGGCGAGCGCGGCCTCGATGGTGCGGCTCGCGAGCTCGGTCGCAGCCTTGTCCACGTTCCCGGAATCGGCATCCAGCTGCTTCGTCTTGAGGGACTGGCACGGATAGGTTGATGCAATGCCCCTGCAAAACCGGGTTGCGCCCCTCGGCGAGCTGATCGCGCACCCCGGGCGTGGCCTCGTCTACGGAAATCGCGGCTGCCTGCACGACGAGACCGGTCGCATCCAAAGGCGCTATGCCGGCAAGCGCTGGATCGCCTGCCAGCTCGAGTTCCGCGGCTGGCAGCGTGGCTCGCTGCTGCAGCCCGGCCGCTTCACGGAGCTCTTCTTCCTCGACGAGGCGACCGCGTTCGCGGCGGGCCACCGCCCGTGCGCGCTTTGTCGTCGCGAGGACTACAACCGGTTCGCCACCATCTGGAGCGCGCTCCACCCCGGCCAGACCGGAGCCGACACGATCGACGCGCAGCTCCACACTGAGCGAGTCAATCCTGCCACGCGGGCGCAACTTCACCACAAGGCGGCCCTCGACGATCTACCCGATGGCGCGTTCGTCCTCGAGGACGATGCTCCGTTCCTCGTTCTCGGCGGACGACTGCTCCGGTGGACCTCCGCAGACTACGTAGACCCACGGCCGCGGCCACGTGGACGACATGCAGTCGTCATCACGCCGCCCTCGCTCGTTGCAGTGCTACGCGAAGGCTGGCAGTCACTCGTGCCAGTTTTCCATCCCTCGGCAACCCTTTATCGCGACTCATGGGCCGTCACGAACCACTCGTCGATGCGCGTCGGCGAAGATTCGCTGCGGTGAATGCGATCTCGACAGCGCCAGCTACGCGCACGCTTTTGGTGGTTCGCCAAGCCGCTGCGCGAATGGCCGGAAGCACTCCGGCAGACCCGAAACGCATCGCGTCAGGGTCCGTGTGATTCCGCGGAGTGCTTGACTCGTCGAGATGACAGTCGACCTCCTACATCGCACCCAGGAGGTCGGCGGTTCAAGTTCGCCTTGCTCCACCGTCAGAACCCGCCGGAAACGGCGATTTCTCTGTCCGCAGGTTAGGGCCTCCCAACGCCAGCCCCGTCGGGATAGTGAGCAAGGGTGATTGCCGCGAAAGCTGCCGAGCTTTGGGCGGGGCCGCGGCTGCGGACGCCGTCGTCCGAGTGACCTACGCCTTCGACTACCCGTCGCAGCGCTCGGGCGGACGGCTTCCGGCAGATCCCATGCTGCTGGACACCTGCGCGATCCGGCACCTGAAGCTCGTGATGGACACGACGGCGAAGGAGAGCAGCCCCGAGAACGCATCACGAGTGCCGGCCAGCCGAGCTCGTCTCGCGTGTTTCGATCACAAAGCAGACTGAGTGCATCTTGAGCACGACGGCGTTCCGCATCGGAGACGCGAGCGTGGGCAAATGCTCTCAGCGGCTTTCGTCGGTGGTGCTACTCACGAGGGCCGAACATCGAGTCCGAAGCTGTGAAGACGCCACTGCATCGCGGTCGGAGAGACGTCGAACCGGGCAGCGCAGGCCACAACGTCGCTCAGGTGCTGCCACGCCTCACGAACGGCTGGTTCTGGCATAAGGAGCTCCGCGGCAAAGACGTTCGCCTCGCGTTCAAGCGTGCGGTCGGCGTCCTCCGACAGGTCCTCTGCGCGGCAGAAGACCGGCTGCGCGCGAGCAGCACCGAGGACATGGCAGACCCAGTGGCCGACCTCGTGACCGATCGTGAAGCGGAAGCGACGCAGTGGAGCCACGTCGCGGGGCGCCTCGACCGCATTCAGCAGGATCTTGCGCTCCGCCGGGAACAGCATTCCCGAGTATGTGATGTCCCAGGTCTCCTCGACGCGCAGACCGAGCAGGTCCTCGGCGATCGCCTCCACCGGGACTGGAATTTCCTCGCCGCCGAACCGCTCCAGGTACTGCGCACGTAACGCATGCGCCCGCGGCTCGCGGTATTTCTCCGCCGCAGCCATCAAGCCTCGGGATGGTGTCGCGCTCGTCATCTCGAGACAACCCCTAAAGGTCTAGAAAGAGCTTGTCCACTTCGTCAGGTTCGGGCGTGTCGCGAGACGCCGAGATGGTCATCTTCTCGTGGAGCACCATCGACGTCATCGGCGTGTCACTGGCTCGCCTGAAGGCAGCTCTGGCCTCAATCGAGGGCTGCTTCCAGACGGTCGCAGCCTGAAGAGCCTCGCCGAACCGCTCGGCGAGAGCCTCGTGCAGCCGGGCCGAGATCCCGCTCACCGGCAGAAGGCCTGTCTCAAGCCGGTGCCAGTAGTCTGCAACCTTCTCCCGCTGCTCCTCGCCTATCCCGAATCGCTCGCAAATCCATTCGACGATCTGGTCTCGTCGCCAGCCTCGACGCACACGCTCTGCGAGCAGCGGCGGCTCTTGCGCCGAGGAGCGAGGCGAAGAGCGCGAGCGTCTCCTCGCTCGGCGGCTGCACGGGCGCGGCGGCGAGGAAGCCGTCGAGGAGACGCGCGAGCTCGTCGCGGCTCTCCCCCGCCCGCTCCAGGTACTCCCGGGCGTCCGGGTGCTCGCCGCGCGCGTGGCGGGCCGCGAACTCGTCGAAAAGAAGCTCGACGCCGGCGTTCACGCGAGCAGCTCCTGGAGCTTGTTCCGGGAACGGTGCAGCGACTGGTCGACGGCGTTCCGCTTCTTCCCGAGCTGCTCGGCGATCTCGTCGATCTCGAGCCCCTGGAGGAAGCGCAGGCGCGCGACCTCGCCGATCTCGTTCTGGAAGCAGCGCGAGCGCACGCTCGAGGTCGTAGCGCGTCTCGGCATCGTCGAAGGGATTCCCGGTTTCGGCGATGTCGCCCGGAAGCTCACCGAGCGTCACACGCCTGCGTTCGTAGAAACCCTTCGTCGTCCACTCGATCACCTGGTGCACGACCACGCGGTAGGGGACGGAGTAGCGCTTGCGGCGCTTGAGCTCGGAGAGCAGCCGCACGGCGACTCCCTGTGCGCACTCGAGGGCGTCGTCCCGCGTGCGGCAGCGCACGTAGCAACGCTGGAGGATCGTCTCGTAGTAGCTCTTGACGAGCGCCGCATGATCGCCGGCCTCGAGGAGTCTCCTGTCCTCTTCGTCTCGCGCATCGTGCATCGAGGACAAAGTCACATCGGCCACGTTCTGATCTTACGAGCGGCTCCCTACCCCGCCAGTGCTCAAGGAAGCTTCGGGCCCGCAGGAACGGGAGCGGTCCCTTCGGTGTAGGAGCCATGTGCGAGGCCGGCGCGTGCCACTTTCAGGGAAAGGGTTGCTCGTAAGCATTCTGGCCGCATGCCTCTTGCTCGTCGTCAGCGGGTCCGCGCTCGCTCGAATGTCCGGCGGGCGCCAGGCGCCACAACACCCAACACCGGGGTCAGGCTAAGGCCAGACCCCAGTCTCAAGGGCAGAGCGCGGATCACCGCTCGCATCGACGTGCCGGGTAATCCATTCCGCGTCGCGGAGGGCGAGGGCGCAGTTTGGGTCCTCGACCACCCGCCGACCGGATGCTCGCCTCGCCGGCGCTGCTCCGTCTCGCGGATCGATCCGGCCACGAATCGAGTCGTGGGCAAGCGCACCTGGCTGCCGGAGCATGCGTGGGATCTCACCGTGGGGGCAGGTTCGGTGTGGGTGACCCAGTTCGACGGGCGCCTGGTCCGCCTCGACGCCCGCACTGGGCGCGTCACTGCGAGGATCTCCGCCCGCCCGCTCTACTTCGGCTCGGTGGTCGCGTTCGGGGACGGCTTCGTATGGACCGGCAACGACGATGAGCAGAACGACACCGGCTCCGTCTCGAAGATCGATCCGGCGACCAACACTGTCCTCGGAACCGTCCCCGACCTCGGCAGCCCGCAGAGCATCGCCTACGGCCAGGGAGCGGTCTGGGTCGCGGACCACACAGGCTGGCTCTTCAAGATCGATCCGAATAACCTCAAGGTCGTTGCCCGGAAGCGCCTCCGCTTCGGGCCACACGGCGTGCTGGCCACGGAGCGTGCCGTCTATGTCGCGGACTCCCACGCCTACCACTTGCTCGAGTTCGATCCGGTCATGCTCGAGCGCCGACGCGTGGTCAAGCTCAGCGCTGGGCCGATCTACCCTGCCGCGGGCGCAGGCCGGATCTGGTCGGGCTCGGCGCGGATCTGGAACGACCACACGGTCAAGGACGACCGTGTCGAAGGCGTGGCGGAAGGGACGCGCTCGACGGTGGAGACCGTTCACGTCGGCGGCAACGTGCCCGGCGTCGCCTTCGGCTTCGGCAGCGTCTGGGCCGCGCGCTCCGACGGTCAGGTCGTGCGGATCAGGCCTGGGTGAGCTGAGTTCCATCGACGGAACCGCGAGACAGGCTCAACACCTAACACCGAGGTCAGGCCAAAGCCTGACCCCCAGAGCGCCCGCCGCGAGGTAGATTCCCTTTACTGAACTGGCAACGTCACTTCGCTTGGGAGGAGACCCCATGAGCGATCGAGACGACTTCGTGGCCTGGACGCAGAGTCGGCTGAGGGATGCCGAGACCGCTCTGCACAACGGCGACCCAGGTCCGCGGTTGGCGATCTGGTCCATGCGAGAGCCAGTGTCGGTACTCGGTGCGGCGCGGTCGGCTGTCGGTCAGGAGGCGGTACGCGACCTGTTCGGGAGCCTCGGCGACACCTTCTCGAACTGCACCTCGCACGTGTACGAGATCGTGGCTGCGGACGTGGTCGGTGACATCGCTTACACGGTCGGGTACGAGCGGACGCAGGCGTCGATCAACGGCGAGCCGCGGCGGTACGTTCTCCGTTCGACGCAGATCTACCGCCGCGAGGACGGCGAGTGGAAGGTCGCCCACCGACACGCCGATACCGCTCCGGAGTCGGAGGAACTCGGCATCAAGCAATAACGCGTGCCCCGCGCCCGCGCCCGCCGGCGCCGACCCCGTACACCGCGTCGCATTCACCTTTGCGAGCGTCCGGGCGTCGCGCTCCGACGTCAGGTGGTCCGCGTCCGGCCGTAACAAGCCACGGACGGCCAAGCCTCGAACACAGGGCGGGCCGAGGCGCTCACACTGGTCCCGCTGCCGGACAGCTCGGGCCGCCCGCCCTGAGATAAGAGACCGCCTCGGGCGAGACGACTCCCGGGAAACGAAAGGAGTCGCAATGACCGATCTGGCGATCGAGAAGGACCCTGCCGAGCACGTCCAGCTCGGCGAGGCAGTCGAGCACCGCGGAGTCGTGGTCTGCCCGCTCTTTCCCGCCAGCGATCCGCGGGCTCGCTACCTCACGCTCGAGGAGGCGCTGCAGCGCGGCCTCAGCATCCGCGAGACGAACGAAGCGGGGAGTGTGCCCGAGCTGCGCGTCGTCAACCCGCTGGCCGAAGACGTCCTGCTCTACGACGGCGAGGAGCTCGTCGGCGCGAAGCAGAACCGGATCCTCAACGTCAGCGTGCTCGTCGGCGGGAAGACGGAGCTGCCGATTCCGGTGTCCTGCGTCGAGGAGGGCCGCTGGCACTCTGTGAGCCCCACGTTCGGCGCATCGCCGCAAGCGGCGCACCCGGAGCTGCGGAGACGCAAGGCCGAGTCGCTGAGGCTCGATCCGCTCGCGCGTGGCATCTCGCAGGGTGAGGTCTGGGACGCGGTGCGGGGGATGCATGCGCGCATGGAGGTCCGGTCGGAGACCGGTTGGAGCGGAGATGCCTATCGGAAGCACCACGAGCCACTCGTCGTGCTCGAGCGAGCATTCCCGCTCCAGCCCGGCCAGTCGGGAGCGCTGCTCGCGCTCGGAGAGAGTCTTTGCATCGACTACGTCTCACGACCGGATGCCTTCGAGCGCCTCTACCCGAAGCTGCTCCGCGGCTACATGCTGGACGCGCTCGACCGGCTCGACCGGCCAGCCGTGAGCGAGCAGCGGATCGGTCAGTTCGTCCACGACGTCGTGTCCGCGACGAGGACGCGCAGGCCGTCCGCGGGTCTCGGGGAGGACATTCGGTTCGAGAGTGCGGGCGTGATCGGCTCGGGGCTCGAGCTCCAGGGCGAGCTCCTCCAGCTCTCGGCTTTCACGAGCGGTCAGGAGCGGCGAACGCTGGGGCACATCGCTCGGCCGAGTCGCAGACGGTAGGCGCCGTTAAGCATGGGGTCAGACCCGTGGGGTCTGACCCCAGCGCCCTCCTAGACCCGAGGGGTCTCACCCTGCAGTAGCGGGCGGGCGGGAGTGCACTGTCCCGCCCGCCACTTTTCCCCCGCTCATCCGCTGACGAGCTGTCCCCTGACATCTCTGCTTACGCGTGAAGGCTGCTTCCGGATTCATGCGCAGCGGCCGCCCTGATCGCCACGTTCGTCGGCGGGACGCGCCGCGCATACGCTTAGCGCCTGACTCGCGAGGAGCTCCTTCTCGAGTGCTTCGGTGAAGCTGACTTCGCCCCCGGCGACGTCGTCCTCGAGGTACGAGCCGGAGAAGACGTGCTTTCGCACGTCGACGTCTACTGGCGCTCGGTCGGAGTCGGATCCGCAGAGGTCCCGGTCGCCGCGATCGGACAGGTCTGCACAGACCCGGCATTCCGTGGGCTTGGCTTCGCCACCTCACTGGTCGCCGCTGCGCATCGGCTGGCGGCAGAGCGAGGAGTCGCGTGGGCCGCGCTGTTCGGGGTCGATCCGCTCTACGCGAGGCTCGGCTACCGAGCACCAGACGAGCCGCCAAACGAGGACTTCATGGTCTGCCCGCTCGCGGAGGGCCTCGAATGGCCTCCCGGGCCGGTCGACACGAGAGGCGAGTGGTGAGCTCTCTGGCGCTATCGCTCTCAATGAGCCATGATGGAGCGGTGACGACCACGGCGAGCGAGACGCGGAGGCTGTCGGACGAGGAGCTGGTGCATCTGCTCGACCTCGCGAAGCGCGCCGACAGCGTGGAGCTCAAGTTGACCGTGCCCGCCTCGGGGCAAAGGGCGGCGATCAAAGCGCTCGATCTCGATCCCCTCGATGCGCAGATCCGCCAGGTGTTCTTCTTCGATACTCCGGATCTCGACCTCAACGCGGCGGGGGTCGTCGCGCGCGCCCGGCGCGTCCAGGGAAAGAGCGGCGACTCGGTCGTCAAGCTGCGCCCCGTGGATCCCGACGACGTTTCCGAGAAGCTGCGCCGCTCTCCGACCATGGTCGTCGAAGTCGACGCGATGCCGGGCGGATTCGTGTGCTCCGCCGCGCTGAAGGGGAAGGTCGGGCTGCAGGCCGTGAGGGATGCCGCGGCGGGCGCGCATCCGGTCAAGAAACTGTTCTCGAAGGAGCAGCGGTCCTTCTTCGACGACAATGCCCCCGCCGGCCTTGCCCTCGACGACCTCGCCGTGCTCGGGCCGATCTTCGTGCTGAAGGCGAAGTTCGCGCCGCCGGATCTCGGCCGGCGCTACGTCGCCGAGGTGTGGCTCTACCCGGACGGCTCGCGCATCCTCGAGCTGTCCACGAAGTGCACCGCGGCGGATGCGTTCCAGGTGGCCGCAGAGTCGCGAGCATTTCTCACCTCGAAGGGCATCGATCTCCTGGGCGAGCAGCAGACGAAGACGAAGGCCGCGCTGACCTTCTTCTCCGACGAGCTCCGAGCCACACAGTAGGAACGGGGCTCCGCCCCGCTCGCGGCCTAGATCTTCCGGCGCGGGGTCGGAGCGCCCCACTTCGAGCGGCCGCGACGCGAGGAGTACACACGGCGCGGTGGGGCGAGCTTCATGCCCGCCTTTGTGAACTGATCCGTGTGGCCGGCAAGGCGGGCGACCCGGCTGACCTCCTCCTGCTGCTCGGGCAGAACGAGCGTGACGCCAAGCCCACCGCGACCCGCACGGCCGGTCCGGCCGACGCGGTGCACGTAGCCGTCGTGCTCCGCAGGCGGATCGAAGTTGATGACATGGCTGATCTCGACGAGATCGAGACCGCGAGCGGCGACGTCGGTCGCCACGAGCGTCGTCGCATGACCGGCTCTGAAGCGTCGTAGCGCGTGCTCGCGCTGGTTTTGGTTCATGTCCCCGTGCAACGCGACAGCGTGCGTGTCGTGCTGCGCCAGCTTGCGTACGAGCCGGTCCGCACCGCGGCGAGTCCGCACGAACACGAGCGCGAGCCCTCGCTCGCCGCGAAGGAGCTCCGCCAGCGTCTCGACCTTGCTGTCGTGCTTGACAGGGACGAATCGGTGCTCGACCGCCGCTTCGTTCGCACGAGCGGGTGGAAGCGCAGCTTCGCACCGGACGGGGTCATGCGTATACGCGCGAGCGAGCTCGCCGACCTCGTTGTCGAGGGTGGCGGAGAAGAACATCGTCTGTCGCCGTGCGGGCACGCGACGGAGAATCCGGTCGACCTGCGGCTTGAAGCCCATGTCGAGCATCCGGTCTGCCTCGTCGAGGACGAGTATCCGCACGCCGCTCAGGTCGACTGCGTTGCGCTCGATCAGGTCGTTGAGCCGACCCGGCGTGGCCACGAGAACGTCGGCGCGGCGCGCGCGCTTGGCCTGAGAGTGGACGGGGACACCGCCGTAGACGGTGGCGACGCGGACGTCGCCTTTGCCGATTGCCGCCAGCTCCGTGGCGACCTGTGCTGCCAGCTCGCGCGTGGGCACGAGGACGAGCGCCGACGGGTGCCGGCCGCCGGCCTCGAGCTTCTCGATGATGGGAATCGCGAAGCTCAGCGTCTTGCCCGAGCCGGTCGGAGACTTGGCGAGCACGTCGCGTCCTGCAAGCGCATGTGGGAGGACGCGCGCCTGGACCGGGAAGGGCGTGTGGATATCACGCCCGGCCAGTGTGCGCACGATGCGCGCGGACACGCCGAGCTCGGAAAAGGACTGCTGCATTCGATTCGACTCCTGTGTTGCCGTTGGTCGAGATCCGTCTGCCTCGACTCGTAGGAGGAACCGAAGAAGTCAAACCTCACGGGATGGCGGCGCCATCCGTGTCGCCAGGGTAGCAGCCGCCGCGCGTTGGGTTGCGATCAGGTCTCGCTCGACGTGGCCCAGATGTTGATGTCGCTGTCGGTCGCGTAGCGGTCGATCTCGGCCAGCTCGTCGTCGGTGAGCTCGAGCCGCTCGAGGGAGGCGACGTTGTCCTCGAGCTGGCGCACGCTCGAGGCGCCGATGAGCGCCGACGTGACCCGCTCGTCGCGGAGCACCCAGGCGATGGCCATCTGAGCGAGTGTCTGCCCCCGCCGCGCCGCGATCTCGTTCAGCGCGCGGATCTTGGCTATGGCCTCGTCATTGATGAGGTCGGGCGCGAGCGAGGTCGGGCGGCTGGCCCGCGAGCCCTCGGGGATTCCATCCAGGTACTTGTCGGTGAGCATCCCCTGGGCGAGCGGCGAGAAGACGATGCAGCCGACGCCGAGCTCGCCCAGCGCGTCGAGGAGCTCCGGCTCGATCCAGCGGTTCAGCATCGAGTACGAGGGCTGATGAATGAGGAGCGGCGTGCCGAGGTCGCGGAGGATGGAGGCCGCCTCGTGCGTCTTCTCCGCAGAGTAGGAGGAAATGCCCGCGTAGAGCGCCTTCCCCTGCCGGACGGCGGTGTCGAGCGCGCCCATCGTCTCCTCGAGCGGCGTCTCGGGGTCGAAGCGGTGCGAGTAGAAGATGTCGACGTAATCGAGGCTCATGCGCCCGAGGCTCTGGTCGAGGCTCGCGAGCAGGTACTTGCGTGACCCCCACTCCCCGTAGGGGCCCGGCCACATGTCGTAGCCGGCCTTGGTCGAGATCACGAGCTCGTCGCGGAAGGGACGGAGATCCTGCCGCATGAGCTGTCCGAAGCTCTCCTCGGCGGAGCCGTACGGCGGCCCGTAGTTGTTGGCGAGGTCGAAGTGCGTGATCCCGAGATCGAAGGCGCGGCGCACGATCGCCCTGCTCGTCTCGAGCGGGCGGTCGTGGCCGAAGTTCCACCAGAGGCCGAGTGAGATGGCCGGAAGCAGGAGCCCGCTTGCGCCCGGTGCGGCGGTAGAGCATGCTGGTCGTAGCGGTCGAGGGCCGGAACGTAGGTCATGAAGTGCTCCTGTCATTTGCGGGGATAAGAACCGGCTCCAGGTCGACCGGGGTGCCCGACGTCGCCGACTCGTGGAGTGCCTCGATCACGCGCGCCTGCCCAAGAGCGTCGTCGCGTCCGAGCAGCAACGGCGCCTCGCCTCGGATCGCGTCGCTCACGTTCTCGAGCTCGAGCTGGTAGGGGTCCGCCGGCTCTACCGCGATCCGCTCGACCTCGATCGTGCGCGGCTCGGCCTCGCGTCGAAGGTCGATGCCGGGCGAGCGATTCTGCCAGGGATCGTCGACGAACAGGCTCGCTCGATCGCCGACCACCTCAAGCTCGTGGCGATCCGGTATGACGAAGCCGCAGTCGAAATGGGCGACAACGTCTTCGGAGAAGCGAAGCGTCGCAGCGAACACGACGTCGACACCGGTCGGACCTTGGACCTGCTCGGCGTAGACACGCTCCGGCTCGCCGGCCAAGTGGCGGATAGCGTTCACGCAGTAACACCCGACGTCCATCAGCGATCCTCCTTCGAGCTGCGGGTCGAAGCGAGCGTCGCCGACCCCATGGACAGCGGCAAGCTGGAAGCTGAAGGCCGCACGGATCATCCGCAGCCGCCCGACTGCGCCCTCGGCGACGAGGCGGGTGAGCACGTGCGTCTGCGGGTTGTGCCGCCACATGAAGCCTTCGGAGAGGACGAGCCCGTGCCGGTCGGCGAGATCGAAGGCCTCCGCCGCCTGCGACGCCCGTCGTGCGAGCGGCTTCTCACAGAGCACGTGCTTGCCCGCAGCGAGCGCGCGCAACGTCCACTCGATGTGGAGAGCGTTCGGAAGCGGGATGTAGACGGCCTCGACATCGCGATCCTCGAGCAGCGCCTCGTAGCCCCCGTACGCCCGCTCGACCCCATGCTCGCGTGCATAGGTCTCCGCGCGCCCGCCGTCCGGCTCGCGACCGCGATCACGTCCACGCGCTCCGACGCCCGCGCACCGGCGAGCACGGCGAGATTGATCCGCGCAGTCGAGAGTAGGCCCCAGGCCACCGAGCGGGCCATTACGCCGGCGGCCCCGTGCTCAGCGCCTGATCGAGCTCGGCGCGGGTCGCGCCTGTCATGAGCGCCACGGCCTCCGGCATCGAGTGGGTCTGCGGGGTAACGACGGCCACGCGCTTTCCGAGCCGCATGATTTGAATACGGTCGGCGAGCTCGTAGACGTGGGGCATGTCGTGGCTGATCAGGATCACGGGTAAGCCCCGGTCGCGAACACGCAGGATCAGGTCGAGCACCTGCCGGGTTTCCTTGACGCCGAGCGCAGCAGTCGGCTCGTCCATGATCACCACGCGCTGCGCCCAGGTAGCGGCCCGGGCGACGGCGACACCCTGACGCTGCCCGCCGGAAAGGTTCTCGACCGGCTGAGCCATTGAGCGGATGCCGATCTGAAGCTCCGCGAAGTGTCGTGTGGCCTCCCGCCTCATGGCGCCCTTGTTGAGCATCCGGAGCACGGCGCCTTGCGGGCCTCGTCGGCGCATCTCCCGGCCAAGGAAGATGTTGGACGCGATGTCGAGTGCCGGGGCGACGGCGAGGTCCTGATAGACGGTCTCGATCCCAGCTCGTCGCGCGTCGCGAGGAGAACGAAAGTGCACTCGCTCGCCGTCGAGGCTGATCTCTCCCTGGTCTGGTTGCAGTGCGCCCGACAGCGCCTTGATCAGCGTCGACTTGCCCGCACCGTTGTCGCCGATGATGGCGAGAATCTCCCCGGGGTAAAGCTCGAGGTCGGCGCCGTCCAGCGCAACGACTTGTCCGTAGAGCTTGACCAGTGCACGCGCCTCGAGAATCGGTGTCGCCGCGCTCACGCCACTCTCCGATGCGTGAGCTGATCGACCGAAACAGCCAGGATCACGAGGATTCCGGTCACGAGGTACTGGTAGATGACCTCGACGCCGATCAGCGTCAGTCCATTGCGAAACACCCCCACGATCACGGCGCCGATGAGCGTCCCGATGATCGCTCCTCGCCCGCCGAACAGGCTCGTGCCGCCGAGCACGACCGCGGTGATGCTGTCGAGGTTCTCGGTGGTCTGGCCCGCGTTCGGGTCGCCGAGCTCCGTGCGGGCGACGAGCAGAAGCGCCGCGATCCCGGATGTGAGACCGGCGAGGATGTAGACGCTGAGCAGGACGCGGCTCGTGTTGATGCCGGTCCGACGCGCGGCTTCGGGGTTGTCGCCGACGGCATAGACATGGCGACCCCAGGCGGTCTGCGTCAGCGAGAACCAGGCGATCCCGTACAGCACGAGCATGAGGACGACGCCATATGTGAAGTTCGCGCCACCCAACGTGAACGTCCGACCGAAGAAGAGAAGTTCGCTCGGGAGGCCCGGGAATGTCAGATCGTTCGAGACGATGTGTGTCAGGGCGAAAGCGATGTTGAGCGTCCCGAGCGTGACGATGAACGCCGGCAACCGGACGAACGTCACCAGGCTGCCGTTCAGCGCCCCGAAGGCCACACAGACGAGGAGTCCCAAGGCGATCGCCAGGAACGGCGACATACCGTTCTCTATCGCCAGCTTCGTCATCACCACCTGTCCGAGCGCCATCACGGTTCCCACCGAGAGGTCGATCCCGGCCGTCAGGATCACGAGCGTCTGGCCGATCGCGAGGACGCCGACGACCATCACCTGCTGAAGCACGAGCGAGAGGTTCTGGGCGTCCAGGAAGCGGTCGGACTTGATCGAGAAGAAGGCCATCGCCAGCAGCAGCGCGATGAACGGGCCTACCGTCGGAGCCCTGAGCGCGCGCAACGCGAGCTGCAGCACGCGGAATCGCCTGCTCGGGTCCTCTGCGGCGGTGGTGTCGGTCGTCGTCACCGTTGGTTCCGAGGGATGAGGGCGATCCTAAGGCTTTGTCAGAACGTGCCGCGACCGGGGCAGGAGGGCAACGCCCCGGTCACGGCCTGAGAGGGGGTCGTCTACCCCCAGCAGTTGGCGAGGCCGTAGGCGACGCTCTTGGAGCGAACGCCTGCGATGGCCTTCTTTGCGATGAGGTTGACGCCGGTGTCCGTGTACCCGGACGCCTTCTTGCCGCCCTTCGCGTACTTGACGACCGCGGCGACGCCTAGCGACGCCATCAACAGCGGGTACTGCTGCGACGTCGCGTCGATGACTCCGCTCTTGACGTTCCGCACGCCGGCGCAGCCGCCGTCGACCGACACGATCGTCGTTCCGCCTTGGGTTTTGCCGGCGTTCTTCAGCGCCGTCCAGGCGCCCACGGCGCTCGGCTCGTTGATCGTGTAGACGACATCGATGTTCTCGTTCTTCTGGATGCAGTTCTCCATGGCCGTCTGCGAATCGGCCGTGTTGCCGCCGCCGTTCCCGACGCAGGCGACCTGCTTGTTGTTGTTCTTGATGCCGAAGCCCTTGAGGAAGCCGTTGTGCCGAAGCGCTCCGACCGACGAGCCGGCGTGCTCGTCGAGCATCGCGATCGTCACGGTTCGACCCTTCGTCGCCGCCCTCGCGTACTTGCCGATCAGGACGCCGGCGTTGAAGTTGTTGGTCGCGAAGAGCGCATCGACGGCAGACCTCGGGCTCGTCGGAGAGTCGAGCGCGATCACGAGCACACCGGCCTTCCTCGCCTTCGCGATCGCGGCGTTCTCCGCCTTCGCGTCGGCCACGGTGATGAGGATCCCCTTGACGCCCGCCGTCACCATGTTCTCGATCGCGGTTATCTGTCCCGCGTTGTCAGAGCTGTTCTTCCCGGCGGCATAGATGAGCTCGGCGCCGAGCTTCTTCGCCTGGGCCGTCGCGCCCGCCCTCATCTTGACAAAGAACGGGTTCGTGACGTCCTTCGTGATCAGCCCGACCTTGATCGCCCCCTGCTCCGATGCGGCAGGCCCAGATGTGCCGGCAGAGGCGACGGTCGCTACAGCCGCGGTGCCGACGAGGACGACGACTGCAACGGCCAGACTCGGCCAGCGTCGTGTGAGGCGCTCTGACCTGCCTCGGTCCGTGTGCTGCATGCGTGCCTCCCTTTCTCGGTGGCGCAATCGCCACGTTCGATGCATCAGGTGACGAAGGAAGGCTATGGAAACGTTACCCATCCTGTCAAGCTCTTCTTCTGAACCTCCTTGAATCGGCTAGGATTGGCCGATTTGAAACGGAGAGGCGAAAAGGAAACGTTGTCACACCAGCGCCCGACGATGCTTGACGTGGCTGCGCTCGCCGGTGTCGGCCTCACGACCGTGTCCCGGGTCGTGAACGGAAAGCCCGGGGTGAGCGGGCTCACCTCTGCTCGCGTTCAGGCGGCGATCGAGCAGCTCGACTACCGCCATGACGTCCACGCCTCGAACCTTCGCCGGTCTGACCGCAAGACCGCGACGATCGGACTTGTGCTCGAGGACGTCGCGAACCCGTTCATGACAGCGCTCCATCGCGCGGTCGAGGACTGTGCCCGGGCGCGAGGGATGCTGGTGTTCGCCGGAAGCTGCGACGAGGACGGCGGCCGCGAGCGCGAGTTCATCAGCGCGCTGCGCGCGCGCCGGGTCGACGGCCTCATCGTCGTCCCGGCGGGGCGAGATCACAGCTATCTGCTTCCCGAGCTACGCGTGGGAACGGCAATCGTCTTCGTCGACCGTCCTCCCCGTTTCCTCGACGCGGACTCCGTTACGTCGGACGACCACGGAGGCATGCTCATGGCGGTTTCCCATCTCGTCGGGCGGGGCCACCAGCGCATCGCGTACCTCGGCGCGGAACTTTCGATCGCGACGGCCGAGGCGCGCCTGCGGGGGTACAAGGACGCATTGGCGGCGCGAGGGCTCGCCTTCGACTCGAGGATTGTTCGAACCGGCCTGCGCACCGTCGAGGACGCGGAGCTGAGCGTTGTGGAGATCCTGACCGACGGCGACCCGCCGACCGCGCTGCTTTCGGCGCAGAACTACTTCACGATCGGGGCGTACAAGGCGCTTCGGTCGCTGGACCTCCAACGGAGGATCGCCCTCGTCGGATTCGGCGACTTCCCACTCGCGGAGATGCTCGATCCACCCGTGACCGTCGTGGCCCACGATCCCGCAGAGCTCGGCCTCACCGCGGCGCAACTTTTGTTCCGCAGGCTCGACGGCGACCGCTCGGCATCGGAGCACATCGTATGCCCCGTCCACCTCGTCCCCCGCGGGTCCGGGGAGATCGGGCCTAGATCCGAGCGTTGACGGCGCCGGTGATAGCCGTTGCCGGCGAGGCGCTGGTCGACCTCATCGCGGACGACGCCGGACTCCATCCGTACCCCGGCGGTGGCCCGTTCAACACGGCCGTCTCGCTCGGCCGTCTCGGCGTCCCCGTGGGATTCCTCGGACGCCTTTCCGAGGACGCCTTCGGCCGGCTGCTCGGCGAACGGTTGGCGGAGAGCGGCGTCGACCGGCGCTACGTTCTCCGTGGTCAGTCGCCCACCCCACTCGCGGTCGTACACACCACGACCGACGGTGATCACGCCTTCAGCTTCTATCTGGCGGGAACCGCGTACGCCGATGTGACGTTCACCGACCTGCCGCCGCTCGAGCCGGAGGTGGCGGCACTGCACGTCGGCACGCTCGCTCTCGCCACCGACCCACCTGCGGCAGCCTTCGAGCAGCTCATCGAGCGCGAGTCGACGAGACGCCTCGTCATCGTCGATCCGAACATCCGACCCGCCGTCTGCGGCGATCGGGACGCCTATGTGCGGCGCTTCGAGTCCTGGGCTGATCAGGCGCATGTGATCAAGCTGAGCGACGACGACGCCGACTGGTTGTATCCGGGCGTCGCATATGAGACCGTCGTCGAGCTGATCCTCGCGCGTGGGCCGCGACTCGTCGTACTCACACTCGGCCCAGAGGGTGTGCTCGCCCGGACGCCGGCTGCAAGCGCGCATGCGGCCTCGCCCCGCGTGCATGTCGTCGACACCGTCGGCGCGGGGGATGCGTTCGGTGGCGGCCTCTTGCGCCGGCTCTGGGAGACGGGTCGGCTCGATGCACAGGCGGTTGAGCTGATGGACAACGAGCAGCTGGCGGACATCGTGAACTTCGCGGCGGCCGTTGCGGCCCTTCAGTGCTCGCGTGCCGGCGCCACTCCGCCTACGCTCGACGAGGTTGAGCGGTTTCTCCGCATGCGGCGGTAAACAGGCGTCTGCAGCGACGTTAGGCCTGCAGGACGTTCGCGAGACTCTCTCGCATGGAGGTAAGAGATGCCGGGGCCGGCGAGCTCTGAGCTCCGCTGCTCGAGGAGCTCCATGCGTTGCGTCAGAAGCCGGCCTGAGACGCGTTAGGAAATGCCGGCTTCCGCGAGTGGGCGACGACCCCAGGCGAAGGTCGTCTGGTACCAGTCGACCATCGGTTGCAGGGTCGTCCCGGTCCGCGAGGAGTGGACGATCCAGCCGTTCCCGACGTAGATCCCCATGTGCCCGACCTCGCTCGGCTTCGAGCGAGGGCCGTTCGTGCCGAAGAAGACGATGTCCCCCGCCTGCAGACGATTGCGCGTGATCCGATACGAGGGAGCAATCTCACCACTCATCTCGTATGAGCTCCGTCCGGCGAGGACCGCGGGAAGGGCTGGCGCCCCCACGAAGGGCTGGAGCTTGTAGATGCGCCAGACGAAGCCCGAGCAGTCGAAGCCGCCCGGCGCGGACTTGCCGAAGACCAGCTGCGGCTTCTCCGAGGTCCCCGCGAAGACGTAGGGCGACCCGACGAAGCGAAGCGCACGCGTGAGCACCGTCCGCTGCCACTCGGTCACGGACGGGGCTGTGAAGGTGCTGGCCGTCTGCCTGATGTACTCGATCTCGCCCTCTGTGAGAGCCAGCACGCGCGCGACTGAGAACGCGGCCTCGGCCCGGGTCGCCGGCTGCGCGAGCTGCAGCTCGAGGTGCTCCTGGTCCATGAGATGGTTGATGCGAAGGCCGAGCAGGCGCGCGACGGTCTCCGTTCCCAGCCACGGCCTCGGCGACAGGCCTGCGTCTCGCGCCGCGAGCCGGACGGCACGCGCCTCGGGGCGCAGCCCGACAACGCCGACGAGCTGCGCGTCGAGCTCGCGCATGGTGACGGGCCGGTCGGGATCGACGACGGGAACAGCGACGCCGAGCCTCGCGAGGACCGTGGCGAACTCGCTCCAGAGGAGGGCGTCGTCCGGGCGGAAGGCGCCGACGGTCGGCGCCATCAGGCCCTGGCCGACGACGGCTGCGATCTGCGGTGCCGCCCACGAGCGGGGGGCACTCGGCTGCGCACCCGCGGTACCAACAACCACGGCGAACGAGAAAGCCAAAGCGATGGCCAGGGCGGCGCGGCGCATGACTTCTGGCATCGACCCTGTAGACGCAGGTCTTTATCCCTAGTTGATGGGGACCCGTGGATCCTCATCTCCTTCTTGCAAATCCATAGCCGCCAGCTGCCGTGGGCCCGCACCGCACAAGGGGTCAGACCCGTGGGGTCTGACCCCGCGCGAGCGATAGGCTGGGCGAGAGTGAGCACGACAGCCGGAACACGCTTCCCCGACAGCCTCTCAGGAGCGTGGCTCGCGGTCCGCCTGGGGATCGAGCCGTTGAAGCTCGAGGCGATGCGGCGAGCGGGAGAGCTGATCGCCGTCCGCGAGCCCGGGTCGACGGAGTGGTCGTACCCGGCGTGGCAGTTCGACTCGTGGAAGCCGCGGCCTGTGATCCCGCGCCTCGTCGGTGCAGCCCGAGAGCGCGGCCTGGACGAGACGCAGCTCTACGAGCTCTTGACCGCACGGCTCGGGATGGTTGGAGGCAGCCATGAGCGACTCGCCGATCTCCTGGTCGAGGGACGCGACAACGAGGTCGTCGAGGCGGTCCGAGCGGGCTGAGCGGGGTCAGACCCGTGGAGTCTGACCCCTAGACCGAAGCGGGCTGAGCGGGGTCAGACCCGTGGGGTCTGACCCCTAAACCGGCACGAACGATCGAGACGTCGCCGCTCACGGTCTTGACGTGCAGCGGGACGACGCCGCTCTCCCCCTCCTCCGCCTGCTCACCTTCGAGCTGGTCGGCGACCCCCAGCTCGGAGTCGAGCTTGCCCGACACGGAGACGGCGTCGATCCACACGCGGGTTCCCCGGCCGACCCCGATATGGGCGTCGCCGGACACCGTGTTGATGCGGACCTCGCCGCCCTCGACGGATCCGAGCCTGACGTCTCCGGACGTCGTCGAGACCGCGACGGGCGCAAGGATCGCGTCGATGTTCACGTCGCCGGAGACGGCTCGAGAAGTGAGGGGACCGCCAAGACGGCCGACTCGGATGTCACCGGAAACGGAGATCAAAGATGCGTCGCTCTGGATCGCGGCGACGGAGACGTCGCCGCTCGCCGTCTTCACCTGGAGCTTCTTTCGGGCGGTCTCGAGCGTGGCGTCGCCCGACGCCGTCTTCACCGAGACCTCGCCGAGCTCCCCCTCGGCCCTGAGGTCGGTCGAGCCGCCAGAGAGGTCGAGATCGGATCCGGGCGGGCACGTGATGCGGACCTCGATGTCCCCGCCCCAGGTGATCTGGATCGGGCCCCAGCGAAACCGGTCCTTCTGCTCGATCCTGATGATGTGCCGGTCGCCCCGCTGCTCGGCCGTGACGTCGATGTTGTCGATCGCGTCGGGGCCGCGACGGCCGACCGAGACGAGCTCGACGTTGACGCGCGGCTCGTCGGCCGTCGTGACCACGACGCGGCCACTCGGAAGTCGGACCTCGAGGGAGACGCTGCCGGGAGTCTCGAAGACGGGCATTCTCGTCACCTAGTCCCTGCTGGATGCGCCGGTGGTCCGGCGGATTCGGCTGCCGGTGGGGCGTCCGCGGGTCCTGCGGACGCGGTCCCCCTCTTCGAGGAGCCTGATGTATTCGAACGTGAGCGGTGCGGGAAGCATGGCGTCCTCCTTTAGCCCTGGGCGTAGCCCTGAAGTCGGTTGCGGCCGTGCCTGGCGGGGCCGCGGTCGATCATGCGCGCGATGGTCCGCACGATCCAGGCGTTCGTCGAGATGCCTTCCTGGGCGGCCGCGGCTTCGATGCCGGCCTTGAGCGTCTCGGGGAGGCGGAGCGTGATCCGCCCCGTGAATTCCTCCCCGGGGGCCACCTGGACCCGGTCCGAGGCGTCCTCCATGACGACGACGAGCTCGGGCTCACGTCCGGCGAGCCGCACCTCGACGCGCCCGTTGTCCAGCTGGCCGCCGATCTCGAGGGCTGCTTCGCCGACGAGGTCGAGGAGCCGGAGGTGGAGCGTGGAGGCGAGCGCCTCGCTCAGGCGTCGCGCGGCCTCGGCGGTCGCTTCGTCCCCGAGGCCGGCTGTCGTGGCGAGGTCTTCCTGGATCGCCTGGATGTGACTGTCGAGCTGCATCGTGACATCACTATGACATCATGAATGCAGTCTTGTCAAGGTCAGAAGTGACATCCGGGTGCAAACGAGGGCCAGAGCTGGCTGGAGCGCCGAAAACCCAACACCGGGGGTCAGGCTAAAGCCAGACCCCCACCTGGTCGCTGGAGCCAGGGACCCGCTATCGGTCGAGTTGCCAGGCGTCGTCGCGGATGATCGGCGTGGCGGCGCCGCTCGCGTCGAGGCCGTCCACGTCGACCTCGGGCCCTCCGATCATGAAGTCGGTATGGACGCCGGAGACGTTCACCCCGAGAGCGAGGAGCTCGTCCCGCGACGGCTGGCCGTTCGGGCTCACGGCCGTGGGGATCCCGTCGCCATAAGCAATGTGGCAGGTCGCATTCTCGTCGAAGAGGGTGTCGCAGAAGATGAGCCCGGTCTGCTTGACGGCGGAGGAGCCGTCGACGAGCGCCACCTCCCCCAGGAAGGGCGCCCGGTCGTCCCTCGAAAGCTGCTCGCGGACGATGTCCGCGCCGGCGGTGGCATTCACCTCGACGATCCGGCCCTGTTCGAACCGAACCTCGAGCCCCGTGATTCGCGTGCCCGCCTGGATGAGCGGAGCGGTCGAGCGTGCGGTGCCCTCAGCCCGACGCCAGTCCCCGGTCGTGAAGACTTCTTCGGTCGGGAGGTTCGGGATGTGCTTGATGCCGGTCTCGGTCTCGAACGAGGCACAGAGCCAGGAGGAGTCGGGGATCAGGCCGACGGTCAGGTCCGTGCCCGGGCCCCGGAAGCGGATGGCGTCGAAACCGCGCTCGGTGAGCGCCGACGCCCGCGCGGCGAGCCGCTCGGAGTGTTCCCGCCACGCCTGGACAGGATCGGGGCGGTCGAGGCGAGTCGCGGTGGCGACCGCATCCCACAGACGCTCGACGTCCGGCTCTCCGAAGACCTGCGTCGCCCAGCCTGCGTTCGGGGCGGACACGATCGTCCAGTTGAACCGGCGCGCACCGACGTGCTGGAGATACACGGTCTGGAGCTCCCGCATGTCGGACCGGCCGACCAGCGCCGGGTCGAGCTGGCCCATGAGGTCCGGGTCGGGGTTGCCCGTGAGAGAGATGAGGGCCGGGCGCTCCTCGCCCCACCGGCGCACCCAGTCGAGGAGATACGGAGGCGACCAGCCGACCTCTTCCTCGGGCCCGAGCTCGACCGCGGCGCGGCGAAAGTGCAGGTCGTTGTACAGCGGGATCACGTGCCGAGCTCCTGCGCGGTACGCCTCGCGTGCGATCGCACGAGCGATCTCCGCGTGCTCGATCAGGCAGGTGATGACGACGTCCTGGCCGGGCTGGACGTTAGCTCCGACGCGGACCGCAAGCTCCGCGTACCGCCGCAGACGTTCCTCGGGGGTCACGCCGAACCTGAACCCTAGCGCAGCAGCTTTCCGGAACTCGACGCCATCACCAGAGGTTGCGAGACGAATCGCGCGACGTCTATCCCCGCCTAGCGGAGGAGTGGTCATCCCGGGGTCAGACCCGTGGGGTCTGACCCCTCCGACGCACTAGTCGCCCCAGTCGAAGTCGCGCGGACGGCCGGTCCAGAGCGCCTCGTCGAGCGCGGCACCCTCGGCGTTCTCGGCGGTCTCCTCGCCGGGCCAGGGAACGCGCTCGGAGCTCAGGTCCGCGGCGGGCTCCCCGTCGAGCGTCTCCTCGATCCGCGCCTGCTCTTCGCTCTTGAAGAGCGGGTGGTTGTCGAGCGTGCCGTCGAGGTAGGGGTCGAGCGGCATCTCGCGATCCAGGCCGGAGTTGCGCGCCTTGAGGTCCAGATGCTCCCGGATCGCGCGGGCGAATACCGACTCCGTCTCGGTCGCGGTGAGGTCTTCGAGATCCGTCATTGGAAGCTCCCCTGAACGTTCGGAGTCTAACTCATGATCTTTCATAAACCACCTGCTAACGACGGTATTTGCATCACTGGCGACGAAGACCGCTAGGCGTGTGCGACCATGTCTGCATGCCACTCCTCGTCTTCTCGATCATCGTCGCGCTCGTCAAGCGTGCCAAGCCGGTCACGGTCGCCCTCTTCGTGTACGAGACGTGGCGACGCCTGCCGCCGGAGCACCGGCAGCGGGTGTGGGGCGTGGCGCGGCGAAACGGGCCTCGCCTTGCCACGTCGCTCGCACGTCGCGCCCGTCCACGCGGCTAGCGCTCATCGTTCTCACTCCGTTCGGAACCCGAGCGCCTCGCGGACGATCCGGTCCTGCTCCGAGTGATGTTGCGTCGGGTAGCCCTCGCTCGTGCTCGCACGCCATTCTCGCCCGACGTAGAGAACGTGCTGGACGTAGGGGGCGTGCACCGCGGCCTCGTCGAGCCGGTGGCGGATGGAACGCCAGGCGCCCATGTTCTGGGGCTCCTCCTGCGCCCAGATGAGCTCGCGCAGCTCGGGGTACGAGGCGACAAGCTCTGCGGCCGGCCCGACCGGGAACGGATAGAGCTGCTCGATCCTGGCAACCGCCACGTTCGAGGCCAGGCCCCGAAGCTCGTGACCCACGATGTCGTAGTAGATCTTGCCGCTGCAGAGAACGAGCCGGCGAACCCCGAGATGATCGGAAGTTGGATCGTCGAGTACCGGCTGGAACGACCTCATCGAGAGATCCTCGAGCGTCGAGGTCGCCTGACGGAGGCGGAGAAGGCCCTTCGGGGTCATCACGACGAGCGGACGAGCGGTCGCGTCGAGAGCCTGCCGCCGGAGCAGGTGGAAGAACTGTGCGGCGGTCGTGCAGTTGGCGACGCGGATGTTGTCCTGCGCGGCGAGCTGGAGGAACCGCTCGAGCCGTGCGCTCGAGTGCTCCGGGCCGTTGCCCTCGTAGCCGTGAGGGAGGAGCAGGGTGAGCCGTGACGTCTGGCCCCACTTGGAGCGCCCGGACACGATGAACTGGTCGACGATGATCTGCGCGCCGTTGATGAAATCGCCGAACTGGGCTTCCCAGAGAACGAGGGCATCCGGCGCGGCGATCGA
This sequence comes from uncultured Actinomycetes bacterium, assembly GCA_963761485.1. GTDB lineage: Bacteria > Actinomycetota > Thermoleophilia > Gaiellales > Gaiellaceae > GMQP-bins7. Next base: position 264,328 of record CAVXGP010000007.1, read on the forward strand.
GTAGCCGTGCTCGAACCCGAGCGCGGCGTACTCCGAGAGCGGCGAGTTGTAGATCTCGAACGAGGCCGCCGCGGTCGGGAGCGTCTGGAGCGGCGTGTGCGTCTCACCGGTGACCGGGTTGTGGAGGACCGCGTGGCGGTGGGAGAAGGTACCCCGCTCCGTGTCCTGGCCCGAGAGCCGGACGGGGATTCCCTCTTCGAGCAGTGATGCGAACGCGAGCGCCTCTGCGTGCCCCCAGTCGATTCCGCCTTCGCGCAAGGCCTGCCGGCGGCGCTCGAGCTGGCCGGCGAGCTTCGGATGGACCTCGAAGCCCTCAGGTATGCGAAGGAGCTGCTCGTCGAGCTCGACTAGGCGTTGCGACGGGATCGCGGTCACGACTGCCTCGCCGGTATCGGTGCGGGTCCGTGGCTCGGCCGGCGGCACGCGCTCCGCGAACGTCGCCCGGAGCTGATCGTGCGCTTCGCGAAGAGCCTGAACCGTTTCCTCGGTGAGCTTCGCTGCCTCCTCCTCGCTCAGCACGCCCTCGGCGATCAGGCGCGCGGCGTAGAGCTCCCGGACCGGCGGGTTGCGCTCGATCTGCTCCGCCTGCAACGGCTGGGTGTACGCGGCCTCGTCCTGCTCGTTGTGCCCGAACCGGCGGTACCCGACGAGGTCGATGACGACGTCGTGGCCGAACTCCTCGCGATACGCGAGCGCGAGCCGGGTCGCCGACAGCGCCGCTTCCGGGTCGTCGGCGTTGACGTGGACGATCGGGATGTCGAAGCCCTTCGCCAGGTCGCTCGAGTACCGGGTCGAGCGCCCCTCGGCCGGATCGGTCGTGAACCCGACCTGGTTGTTGGCGATGATGTGGAGCGTTCCGCCGGTCGAGTAGCCGTCGAGCGAGTGCAGGTTGAGGGTCTCGGCCACCACGCCCTGGGCCGGGAATGCCGCATCGCCGTGGATCAGGATCGGGAGCGCGACGGTCGGATCGTGGATCCCTGCGCCCCGCGAGCGGTCGGTCTGCTCGGCGCGGGTCAGGCCCTCGACGACGGGGTCGACCGCCTCGAGATGGCTGGGATTGGCGGCGAGCGTGACCTGGATCTCGCCGGCACGGGTCTCACGTGACTCCGAGGCAGAGAGGTGGTACTTGACGTCCCCCGAGCCTCCTTCCGGATCGGAGACGAGCGCGTCGACGGAGCGCTCGCCCTCGAACTCGCGCAGGATCGAGGCGTAGGAACGACCGACGGTGTGAGCGAGGACGTTGAGCCGGCCGCGATGGGCGATCCCGATGAGGACCTCGTGCGCTCCACCTCCGGCGGCGAGCTCCACCGCTTCGTCGAGCAGAGGTACCAGGCTGTCCAGGCCCTCGATCGAGAACTGCTTCTGACCGATGAAAGCTCGCCGCAGGTAGGTCTCGAAGGCCTCGACCTGGGCCAGGCGCTGGAGGAGCGCGCGTCGCTCCTCCGGCGGGAGGGGTGATCGGAAGCGGCCAGATTCGATCGCCTGGCGGAGCCAGACGCGCTCGGCGTGATCCGAGATGTGCTCGATCTCGTACGCGATCGTCCCCGTGTAGACCTCACGCAGCCGCGGCAGTGCCTCGAGGAGGTTCTCGCCCGGGACCGAGAGTCGAAGCAATCGCGCGGGGATGCGCGCCTGGAGCTCCGGAGTCAGCGGCGGCTGCAGGCGCGTCTCGTCGAGCGCCGGGTCGCCCATCGGCTCCGAGCCGAGCGGGTCCAGGTGGGCGTTGAGGTGACCGTGCATGCGATAGGCCTTCACGAGCGACATCGCGGCCGCGACCCCCGCGAGGAGCTCGGCGTCGGGGGCCGTGGGTGCGGGGGCCGCCGGAGCCTCGGTCGGCGGAGCTTCGACCGCAGGCGGCTCCTCGACGGCTGCTGCAGGCGGGGCCGCTGCCGGCGTCGGCGGGGCGGCCGCCGGAGCAGGCTGCGGAGGAGCGGCTACTGCCGCCGCGACGCCGCCGTTTCCGTCATCTGCGGGCCGCGTACCGACGAGCCGAGCGAGCCCCGGCAGGGCAGAGAGGACGCCGTCGTCAGCTGTCTCGAAGACCTCGCGCCAGGCCGGGTCGACCGACTCAGGGTTCTCGAGGTACTGCTCGAGCAGGGCGCCGACGTAGCCCGCGTTCAGGCCGGAGAGCTGAGAGGGTGGCGCCACGATCCTGTTGTAGCAGCGCCGGCGGCGCCGTCCGGTTAATAGAGAGCGTTGTCGGTCGAGATCGCGACCAGCATCCCGAAGAAGAAGGCGAGCACGCTGACTGCCACAGCGACTCCTGCCAGGGTTCGGTGCGACTCGGTCATCCGCGCCGCCACGAGGGCAAGGAGGATGGCCGCGGGCGCCAGCACGCCGGGCGTGCGGGCGATGGCGAGCCCCGACAGGGTGAACGAGAAGGCGCAGAGGAAGCCCGCGACCATGTCGGCACGTCGGTGGTGCTGAGGAACGGTCGCCACTACGCCACTCCGGCGTGCGCTCGGCGCGAGGGCCGGCCCGTCGGCCGGTAGGGGCGACGGCCTGCGAAGCGGGCGGAGCGCCGACGGCGCCACTCGTCCCAGCCGCACGGTGTCAGCGGGGCGAGCACCCGGACGGGCTCGGAGCCGTCGTCCTCTGTGGGAACCGCTCGAATCGCCCACCACACGACGATCGCGAGGTACACGAGCGGGATCTTGAGAACGACCAGCATGAAGATCGCCTCCCAGACCGAGACCGAATCCACGCGCGCAGTGTACGTCAGGGGCACCCTCGGAATCCTGGCCAGGTCCTTACACAAGCCTCACATTCGGCTGGCTAGGGTGGCGAAGACGCTCGTGGCGCTCAGTCCGCCGATCCCCTCCTCATACTTCCCCGAGCCCCTCAAGAAGGAGATCCCGTGAGACGAACCGTCGGCCTCATCTTTGTTCTGTGCGTGCTGTGTCTGTCAATGCTCTCCGCGCTCGCGGCACCTGCGCAGGTGGCACCCAAGGCAGTGGCGGCAGAACGGATGTGGATCGGGTTCCACGACGACCCGAGCTTCCGCTGGGTGAACGACCGCGCGAGCCGCATTCGTGGCTCGGCGACGGCGGGATCGACGATCCTTCGACTCCTCGTCCAGTGGGATCTCGTTGCCAGGCAGCGGCCGGCCGCCCCGGCGAATCCCTTCGACCCGGCGTACAACTTCGACGATGTGGACGACGCAGTCCGGGTCGCCCAGGAGACGGACCAGGAGATCACGATGACGATCTCGGGGACGCCACGCTGGGCCAACGGGGGCAAGAACCGGAACATCATGCCCACCAGGGTCTCCGACTTCGGCGCCTTCGCCCGGGCGATCGCGTCGCGGTACTCGGGCCGTTTCACCGGTTATCCCTTCGTGCGCTTCTGGTCGGTCTGGAACGAGCCCAACCTGCAGCTGTTCTTGACGCCGCAGTTCAACTCGCGGGGCACGTCCGTCGCTCCGGCCAACTACGCGAAGCTCTATGCCGCTGCCTACGCCGGCATCAAGGCGGGCAATCCGCGAGCCCAGGTGGCCATTGGTGAGACATCCGCGCGCGGAAGCGACAAGCCGGCGGGCCTACGACCGACGCATTCGCCCGGCAAGTTTGCTGAGCTCGTCGCGAAGGCCAACCCGAGGCTCAAGTTCGATGCGTGGTCTCACCACCCCTATCCGTTCAACCCGAACTCGAAGCCGTCCCAGGTCGTCAAGTGGCCGAACGTCTCGCTTGCGTCGCTCGGACGGTTCAACGACAGCCTGAAGACCTGGTTCAAGCGCAAGTCCGTGCCCATCTGGATCACCGAGTACGGGCATCAGACGAAGCCGCCGGACACGTTCGGCGTCTCGTACGCGAAGCAGGCCGCGTACATCCAGCAGTCGATCGCCCTGGCGTCGAGGTATCCGTTCGTCACCATGTTCATCTGGTTCGTCTACCAGGACGACCAGGGACAGCCGTGGGAGTCGGGCATCTATACCGCCGGCGGAGCCGCCAAGGGCCGCTCACCGTCGCGGTTCTCGGCCACCGCGCGGGCGCTCGACGCTCGCAACGCGGTGTTCACGTTCCGCGGGGGCACGGCGACCCCGCTCGTCACGCTCTACACGCGCCGGTACTGCGCGAACGACGCGCCGGGGGCATTGATCGGGATGACCTGGAGGGTGTTCCGCGGCGGGCGGCTCATCAGGGTCGGCCAGCAGACGTCCGCGCTGCGGCGGGACTGCACGATCACCGCGAGGCTCCGCTTCAACGTTCAAAAGGGCCAGTCCTACCTCGCGACGTTCGCTCTCAACGACATCAACGGCTTTGTCCTGAATCGCCGGCTGACGATCCGCGGGACCTAGCGCTTCAGTTCCAAACCAGGGCCTGAATCCCCTCCCACCACTGGGGGAAGCCCCGGTCCTTCCCGTCGAGCGCGAGGATCCGGCGGGCTCTGGGCTGCTCGGCAAGGTAGTCGTCCATCGCCCGCTCGACCTGCTCCCAGTCGGTGTCGTCGACGATCATCAGCGCACCGGGGACGAGCAGCGGCTCCGCAATCCGTAGCCCCTGGAGCTGGTCCTCGTAGGAGTGGGAGGCGTCGTAGTACCAGACCCCGACCGGAATCTCTCCCAGCACACCCGAGGGGACCAGCTCGAAGGCGTCCCCGAGGAGGAGGTCCGGCCGCGGGAGGCCGAAGCGTTGGAGGTTGCTTTCGACGTGCTCCGAGCTGCCGTCGCGAAACTCGAAGTTGTCGATTCCCACGAAGCGGTGATCCTCGTTCCCGAGCATGGCCGCGATCAGGCTCGCGCCGTGGTAGACGCCTACCTCGATGTAGGCCTCGTCGGGCCCGAGGCACGAAGCAGCGAGATTGAGGAGAGCGAGGACGTTCTCGGCGGTCAGGTTCTCGACCTGCTCGACGATCGGCGCAAAGCGCCGGTCGCGCGGGTGCTCCGATCGCGGGAAGTCCTCGAACAGGCCGGGGAGCTCGCGCAGGAAGCGCTCGGCGTCCACCTACAGGTGGCTCGTCACGCCGGCCAGATCCGGCTCCTCTGACGGAGGCTCGTACCACGACAGCGCGTAGTGCCCGTCGTCGAGATCGCGCGCCAGGGTCGAGAGCTTGAGCGGCCGGAACGTGTCGCACATCACCGCGAGCTCCGTCGTCTCTCTGACCCCGAGCGCCTTCTCCGCCAGCCCTGGCGCGGGCCCATGCGGGAGCCCCGATGGATGGAGTGTGATCGAGCCGACCGAGATCCCCTTGCGCGAGCCGAAGTTGCCGGAGACGTAATAGATCATCTCCTCCGACTGCAGGTTCGAATGGTGGTACGGGATCGGCACCGCCTCCGGATCGAAGTCGAGATGGCGCGGGCAGAACGAGCAGATGACGAAGTTCGGGCCCTGGAACGTCTGGTGCGAAGGCGGCGGCTGGTGGATGCGGCCCGTGATCGGCTCGAAGTCGTGGATCGAAAACGTCCATGGGTAGAGGTAGCCGTCCCAGCCGACGACGTCGAACGGGTGGTAGTCGAGGACGTAGTCCTGGTAGCCGCCGCGGACCCGGACCTTCACGAGGAACTCGCCGTCCTCTCGGTGGGTCTTGAGCTCGGCGGGAGGATGGATGTCGCGGTGGTAGTACGGTGCTCCCTCGAGGATCTGGCCGTACTGGTTGCGGTAGCGGCGCGGAATCTCGATGAGCCCGGGTGTCTCGAACACCAGGTAGCGCTGCGGCCCCTCGGGGACGAAGCGATACGTCGTTCCGCGCGGGACGACGATGTAGTCGCCGTCCTTGTACGAGACGTCACCGAAGGACGTCTCGAGCGTTCCCGTGCCCTCGTGCACGAAGACGACCTCGTCGCCCTCGCCGTTACGGAAGAAGTAGTCCATCGAGGACTCCGGGCGGCAGAGCGAGATCTCGACGTCCGAGTTCCACATGAGGGTGCGTCGCCCGTTGATCTCGTCCCCGCTCGAATCGACGTCGTACGTGTTCATCCGACGGTGCGCATGGGTCTCGGGGACCCATTCGTCGCGCTCGATCGGCGTGAACGCCCCGAGCTCCTTCACGCGGCAGGGGGATTGCAGGTGGTACAGGATCGACTCGTTGCCGGTGAAGCCCTCGAGGCCCATCACCTCCTCGGTGAGGAGCCGTCCGTTCTCCCGGAAGACGATGTGGCGCTTGCGCGGAACGTCGCCGCGGCGCTGGTAGAAAGGCATTGTCGTCCCTTTCGGTGTCGTTGGGACAGGTTCTACCGCACCGCGCGTCCTAGAGCGGCGGACGGGGAACGTGCCGCGCTCCCCGTCCGCGGTCAGATCTGGGTTACGCGCCAGGGGCTGGCGCGTTCGGATCCGTCTGCCAGAGGCCGAAGTCGTTGCCCACGGAGTCCTTGCAACCGACGAACCAGCCCATGTTGGGAACGGCCAGTGGCTCGTTCGCCTCGCCGCCGAGCTCTTTCACCCGAGCAACGCCCTGGTTGATGTCGTCGACGTCGAAGTACAGGCGAATCCCGTCCGTGTTCCCCTCGGGGTTGTTGTAGATCGCCCCGCCAGTCTGCTCGGTGACCTGGGTCATGTGGTACTCCACAGGCCCCTCGTATTGCTGGAACTGCCAGCCGAACAGCCCGCCCCAGAACTCGCGGGCTTTCGCCGTGTCCTTGGCGGGAATCTCGACGTGGACAGGCGCTCCTGCCATTTGGTTCCTCCCTTGCGACGAATTGAACGAAGCCACCGACTTCGCCGTTTCATTCAATACGACGAACGAAGAACACGTTGGTCGACACCGAGCTTCCGTCGTGAAGGCTCGGTATCGGCGCGCGGAGGTCAGTCGGCGATCGCCTCGAGGACCTTTACGCCGATCCGGTCGACGGAACGCGCCGAGTTCGACAGCACCGCCGCTGCCGTCTGCGTTTCGGCGACGAAGCCCGCGACACTCCGGAAGCCGCCGGTCCCACCGTCGTGCCAGAGCACCGGAAACCGCTGTCCCTCGAGCTCCATGCTGAACCAGCCGAGGCCGATGGCGAGCCCTCTCCTTCGCGCACGGATCTGATGCGTCATCCGGATCGCTTCCGAAAGAGACGGGGGGCGTCGCCGAGCTGGGCTCCCAGGAAGCTGAGAAGGTCCGCGACCGTCGAACGGAGCGCACCCGCGCCCGCGAGCGCCGGCAGGTCCCAGTTCGGAACAGGGCGGCCTCGACGGTTGTGCCCCTGGGCGAAGCGTTCGAGCTTGTCGTCGGGTATCGCGATGTGCGTGTCGGTCATGCCGAGCGGTCGGAGAACCCGCTCGGAGACGAGGTCGTAGTAGCTCTTCCCGGCCCGAAGCGCGAGCACGTGCCCGAGGAGACCCGAGCCGTAGTTCGAGTACCGGATCTTCCCTCCCGGCGCACGCCTCGGCTTCGTCGCCGGCACTGCGGCGTGCAGGTGCTCGACCGTGAAGTTCGCATACGGATTCGAGCCTTCCCTGAGTGCAAGCCAGAGAAGGCCCTTCGGAAGGCGCGGCAGTCCCGACGTCTGGGAAGCAAGGTCGGCCAGCGTAATCGGTCGGCCGCGGACGGGCATCTCGACACCGTCGGGCAGGTGGTGCTGAACGGGATCGTCGAGGCCCACGAGGCCCTCGCGCGCCATGTCGGCGAGAACCGTGGCGGTGAAGACCTTGGTGATCGAGCCGATCTCGAACATCGTGCGCTCGTCCGGAGGGCTCGGCCGGTCGTCGGCGACGCGCCCGCGGCCGACGACGAACGTCTCTCCCTCGTGGCGGACGCCGACGGCGACACCGACGTGCTTGCGAGCGTGCTTCGTGAGCGCCTGCTCGATGCGATTCTCGACGTCGTCACGAGCCCGATTCACAGACACCGATTACACACACACACAGTCACACAGACACACAACGAGCCGGGTAGCTTTCGGTCCGAACAAGGGACACCGCGATGAAGGCCTTTACCCTCGACGACTTCGACGTAGCGCCGGGCCTCCGGGACGACCTGCCCTCCCCCACCCCCGGCGCGAACGAGGTTCTCGTGCGGGTGCACGCCTCGTCGGCGACTCCGGCGGACGGCGCGATCGTCGCGGGGATGCTCAAGGGAATGGCCGAGCACAGGTTCCCCGTGACTCTCGGCCGGGACTACGCCGGCATCGTCGCCGAGGTCGGCGCGGACGTCAGCCGCTACTCGCAGGGTGACGAGGTCTTCGGCTTCGTCCCGATGATGAGCCCCGACATCCATGTCGGCGCATGGGCCGAGCTGATCATCGTGCCCGAGGACGCACACGTCGCCCGCAAGCCAAACGGCGACGACCTTGCGACGGCGGGGGTGGCGGCACTGTGCGCGATCACGGCGATCGGGTGTGTCGACGCGCTCGAGCTGAGCGAGGGCAACACAGTGCTGATCGTCGGCGCAACTGGCGGAGTCGGGACGTTCGCCGTTCAGCTCGCTGCGGCGACAGGCGCAACGGTCATCGCGCCGGCGCTCCCGGAGGACCAGGCGTATCTCCGCGAGCTCGGCGTCACGGAGATCGTGCCCCGCGAAGGCGACGTCGCAGCCGAGGTGCGGCAGCGGTACCCGGATGGCGTGGACGCCCTGATCGACCTCGTGTCGTACGCGCCGGGAATCTACGAGGCCGCACTCAAGGCGGGTGGGGGGGTGTCCTCGCCCCTCAGCGCGGCAGGCGAAGGCCCCGGTCGGACGAATGTGATGGCCGTGCCGAGCCCGGAGAACCTCGAGCGCGTCGCGCGGCTGCTCGAGGCCGGCGAGCTCGAGGTGCACATTCAGCGGACGTACGCGCTCGAGGAAGCCGGTGTCGCGCTGAGCGATCTCGCCGGCGAGCACACGCAAGGCAAGCTCGCCATTCGCGTTGCCTAAAGCTGCCCGCAGGTGGTCACAACCAGTGAGTGGAGCCAGCCGGGCTCGAACCGGCGACCTCCTGCGTGCCACGCAGGCGCTCTCCCAGCTGAGCTATGGCCCCACGAGAGCCACCAGTCTAGCCTCGAATGCGAAATCCTCGGCCCAGTTGATCCCGGCACGTTGGTTGTTGCGACTAGGGGCGACGCGAAGAACAAGCTGCGCATGCCCATCGAATCGCGAGGCCGGAATCAGAAACGAGCGATCGAGATCCGGAGAGTACGCAGCAATAAGATCGACCTCAGTCGCGGTGTAGTTGCGCTTTCGAAGACCGTCGCGAGCGCGACGAGTGGAATAACAGCGGATGACCAGAACATCTCCGTACCGTGGAGCCCATTTGCACTGAACGCGCATGAGCCTTGAACCAACCTCGAAGATCAAGTCGGATCGCCCGCCGTCCGTGAGCGGTCTGTAGACATCGATCCCGAGCTTGACGGCCGCATGTACGATCGCCGACTCGGCAACGGCACCCTTCTGGTCGGTGGTGAGCACCACACCAGGATAGTTCTCTGATCAGACAACGAGACTCGGTGTACTCTGAGTGGCATCGCCAGACCACTGAAGCGAAACCATGAACGGCAGCAGCGCCGCCTGAGCATCCGGGAGCGGTTCCTGCGGTTCGTGCGAGCGCTCTTCTCGTCAGGATCCAGCGGCGATGAGTCCTTCGACGATCCAGCCGGCGGGCTCGGCGTCCGCGAGCCGCGGAGGCCGCTTCGTCCGAGCCAGAGCGGCGCGGTCGCGCTCGAAGCCCCGCCGGACGAACGACGCGACGTCTGGGCGGTCGGCGAGGAGGATCGCTAGACGGCGGCCAGCTCGACCGAGGGCACGTCGCTCCACAGCTGCTCGAGGCGATAGAAGCGTCGCGTCTCCGGCGTGAAGAGATGGAGCACGACGTCGTTGTAGTCGGCCACGATCCAGGTCGCCTCGACCGCCCCTTCCGTCGAGCGTGGCAGCAGCCGATGGTCCTTCTTCAGCGTGCCGGCCACCTCGTCATGGATCGCCTTCGTCTGTCGCGGGTTCCGGCCCGTCGCGATCACGAAGAAGTCGGTGTAGTCGCACACGCCCTGCATGTCCAGGATCGTGACGTCGGTCGCCAGCTTCTCCTGGCAGAGAGCGGCGGTACGGCGTGCTTGCTCGAGCGGGGTCAGGTCGGTTTCTTTCCCTTTCGTCCTCGCCTCAGTTTACTCGCCGTTCGTATAGAGGCCGAGGAGGGAGATCGCATCGGCGACAACAGGCGGCACCAGCCCGTCGATCGATTCGCCGCGTGCGACGCGGTCACGGACCTCGGAAGATGAAACCGACATCGGCTCCATCTCGAAGTACATGACGCGGTCGGGCGCTGGGAGGCGGTCGCGCGCTTCGCGCAGCCGTTCGTCGGGAACGCCCGGCCGCATCGCTACGCCAAGGCGAACGAGCTCGAGCACTCGCGCTGGATCCTTCCACCGCGAGAAGTCTGCGAGCTCGTCGGCACCGATGAGGAAGATCGCGTCGGTCGGCTTTCGAGCCTCGAGCGAGTCGACGGTGCGAGCGTGCTGATCGAGCTCGATCTCAGAGCGCGGTACGCCCTCGAACGCCAGGCGCGCCAGCGAGAGGCGTGATTCAGCGGGAGTCGTTGCCGGCTTGTGCCCGGGATCGGCGACGACGAGGACGAGAAGCCGCTCGAGTCCGAGCTGCTCGATCGCCGCGCGCGCGAGCGCGACATGGCCGACATGAGGCGGGTCGAACACGCCACCCAGGATCCCGAGAGGTGCTACTGCCACTCCAGGATCTCCTCGCCGACCTCGACCTCGGCGCCGCGCTTCACGCCGGCACGGCGAAGGGCCTCCTCGAGCTCGTCGGCCGGTGGCGGAGTGCCGACGACGCGATATCCGCGGTCGGTACGCAGGATCCGAAAGCTCGGCCCCCGCTTTGGCTGCGGACGGTATTCGAGAAACTCGGGGACGCCCTCTGCCGGCGCTGCCTCCGGGCTCTCGTCCGGGCAGAGCTCGAAGAGTGCCTGCTTGAACGCCTCGATCCCCTCGCCGGTGACACACGAGGTCGCGAGCACCCGGCGGATTCGTTCGTCCCGAACCTCGAAGCTCGGGGGCTCCTCCAAGAGGTCGATCTTGTTCAGGACGACGAGTTGCGGGCGCTGGTCGAGATCCGCGCCATAGGCGGCGAGCTCGCGGTCGACGGTGTGGAACCGCTCCTCGAGGTCGTCTGCGGACGCGTCGAGAACGTGCACTAGCAGCCGGGCCCGCTCGAGGTGCGCGAGGAACTCGTGGCCGAGCCCGGCGCCCTCCGCCGCGCCCTCGATCAACCCGGGCACGTCCGCAATGGTCAGCTGCCTCGCATCGGGCCCCTCCACCGTCCCGAGAACGGGCTCGATGGTGGTGAACGGGTAGTCGGCGACCTTCGGCTTCGCATTCGAGATGCGCCGCAGGAGGGACGACTTGCCGGCATTGGGAACTCCAGCGAGAGCTGCATCGACGACCAGTTTCAGTCGCAGGACGAGGTCGGCCTCTTCTCCAGAGAGCCCGACCTCGGCGAAGCGGGGAGTCTGTCGCGTCGGCGTCGCAAAACGGGCATTCCCGCGCCCGCCGGCGCCGCCGCGAGCGGCTACGAAGCGAGCCGAGGGCGTCGTGAGATCGGCCACGAGAGCGCCTTCGAAGTCGAACACCTGCGTTCCGACGGGGACCCGAATCTCGACGCTCTCGCCGTCTGCGCCATGCTTCCGGCTACCTCTGCCAGGCCCGCCGCGGCCGGCACTGAGGTGCTTTATCCGCCGATACTCCGACAGGTCGCGGAGCGCGGGGGCGGCTACGACGATCACGTCGCCGCCACGACCGCCGTCTCCGCCATCCGGCCCGCCCTTCGGGACGTACTTCTCTCGACGGAAGCTGAGGCCGCCGTCACCGCCACGGCCTGCCTCGACGTGGATCTGGGCTCGATCGTGAAACATCCCTCCGTCGCCTCCGGCGACGGAGGCTAGAGGCTCACTCCGAAGCCGCCGCGACCGAGATGTAGCGCTTGTCGCCCGACCGTCTGAACTCGACCGTTCCCTCGTGGAGCGCGAAGATCGTGTCGTCGCGGCCGAGACCGGCACCGGGGCCGGGGCGGAACTTCGTTCCACGCTGCCGAACGATGATCATCCCCGCCTTCACCGGCTGACCGGCGAACACCTTGACTCCGAGCCGCTTGGACTCCGAGTCGCGGCCGTTGCGCGAGGAGCCGAGACCTTTCTTGTGCGCCATCAGGACTCGCCCTCCTTGGTTGCAATCGCCGATTCGAGCACGGCGATCGCGCCCTTTCTCTGCCCGTGCTCTTGCTCGTACGCGAGCGCTGCGGCAACCGCTTCCTGATCCCAGGACCCGGCGGCTGCCTTGATTTCCGCGACGGTCATGTCGGCGTACCCTGTCGGAACGCCCGTTGGCGCCGCGGCAGGCTTCTCCGTCTCGACAGCCTTCTCGTCCGTCGCGTTCGGGCTTCGCCGCAGGCCGTGCACGCTTGCCGCCGATGGATTCGATCTCGATCTGCGTCAGCGAGGCCCGAAAGCCCGTGTGCCGGCGATAACCCGTGCGCTTCTTGTACTTGCCGATTCGAACCTTGGGGCCCTTGACGGCCCCGACGACCTTCGCGACCACCTTCGTTTCGCTCGGCTCGAGGTCCGGCGCGCCGTCGCCGCCCACGAGAAGCACCGTGGGTGTGATGGTCGTACCGTCGTCCTCGGCGAGACGGTCCACGAGCAACCGCTCGCCCTCGCGGACGCGGTACTGCTTTCCGGCAACCTTGATGATCGCGTAGGTCATTCCGACTCCAGGACGTTGAATGGGGTCAGACCCGTGGGGTCTGACCCCAGCACAGCCGGTGAATGATAGCCAAGGCGCCGCCTAGGTCTTCGAGCGCGAGTCGAAGTCATCGAGCCACTCCGACATGGGGACGTACCCCTCCGCGGGTGGCTCGTCGGCCGTTGCAACCGCCCCCTCCACTGCTTCGTCGACCTTCTCACCGTTTGCCGGCGTCTTCCGACGCCTGCGACCACCTCGGGTGCCCCGCCTGGTGCGCTTGCGCTTGGGCTCGCCGTCCGCGGCCACTTCCACCTCCGCCTCGACCTCGTCCACCGTGACGGTTTCCGGCGCGAGCTCTGGCTCGGGCTCCGCCGGGACCACGGCCGCACCATCGGTCGGCGCCGTGTCGGCGGTGAGGTCGGGCGAGGGAACATGGATTCGCGGCGCGCTGACCTTGCGGCCGTCGCCGTCGGACGACGTCTCGGCGCTCGCGGCCGGACTCGTAGCGGTCGTCTTCTTCCGGCCGCGTCCACCACGTGTCCCGCGTCGAGCCCGTTTCTTCTTCGGCTGCTCCGTGGTTGGAGCGGTGACCTCCTCGTCGTCACCTTCCTCGAGCGTCTCGGCCGGCTCCACGGTCTCGAGCTTCGCTGTGGGGGTCTCCTTCTTGGTCGCCCGACTCGGGGCGCGGGTCGGCCGCTCGGCCTCGGCCTCGAAGGTGATGGGCGTCGGGGCAATCGAGTCGTCGGCCAGGGTCGCGTAGGCGACACCGTCGAGAACGCGTCCGATCGTGAGCGAGACCTTCTTGCCCACGAGCTTCGCCGCATCCGCGACGACCACGTCGCGGCCGTCGACCTTGGCAACGCCGGCGGTCGGGTCGTGGAGACCCACCTCGACGAGCTTGAGCTCGATCGAGGAGCCCTCCTCGATCGGGAACGCAGGCTTGAGGGCCTCCAGCTTGCCCTGCTCCAGCATCTCGAAGTGGTCGAGGTGGACATGGCCGTTCTCGACCGCGGGAACCAGGAAGAACCTCCGGCGAGACGCCTCCTCGATCCCCGCGAGTCGGCTTCCGCCGGGACCGGCGAGCATCGCGAGGATCCGCGGATGAACGGCGATCCGGAACGCCTGCACGCGCGATCCTTTCGCAAGCGATCGGAGCTTTCGCTCCACCTCGAGCGCATGCGTCGCGTCGGAGACGACGAACCCGTCGCCTTCGCATACCGGGCAGCGGCTGGTCAGGATCTCGCGAGGACCGTCGGTGACGTTCTGCCGCGTCATCTCGACGAGCCCGAGGGGCGAGATCTCGACGACGTAGGTCTTCGTGCGGTCGCGCTCGAGCTCCGTGCGCAGCGCCTCCTCGACGGTTGCACGGTTCTTCGGGTTGGCCATGTCGATGAAGTCGATGACGATGATCCCGCCGATGTCGCGAAGCCGAAGCTGCCGCACGACCTCCTTCACGGCCTCGAGGTTGTTCTTCACGATCGTGTCCTCGAGTCGGCCCGAGGAGCCTTTGGCACGCGAGCCGACGAAGCGACCCGTGTTGACGTCGATGACCGTGAAGGCCTCGGCGTAGTCGAAGACGAGGTAGCCCCCCGAGGGCAGGTCGACGCGCCGCTCCAGTGTGGAGCGGATCTCCTGCTCGACGCCCGAAGCTTCGAAGAGCGGCGCCTTTTCGCGGTAGCGGTGGACGCGCTCGATCATGTGGGGCGACGTCTTCTTCAAATAGCTCACGATGCGCCGGTAGGTGCGATCGTCGTCGATCTGCGCGCCGACGAAGTCGCCGGCGAAGAGGTCTCGCACGATGCGGAGCGGGAGCTCTGCTTCCTCGTAGACGAGCTCCGGGGCCGTCGATTGATCGGCTTTCGCCTGGATCGCCTTCCAGAGGCGCTGGAGGAAGACCAGGTCGCGCTCGATGTCCTCAGCGGACGCCCCTTCGGCGGCGGTTCGCACGATGATGCCGCCGCCCTTGGGATCCAGGTCCTTCACGATCTCCTTGAGCCGAGCGCGCTCTTGCTCGTCCAGCCTGCGTGAGACGCCGTAGCCCTCGCCGTTCGGGACGTAGACCAGGAACCGGCCCGGCAGCGAGAGCTCCGTGGTCAGGCGCGCCCCTTTCGACTTCATGGGGTCCTTGACGGCCTGCACGAGCAAGGTCTGACCGCGCTTGATCAGATCCTGGATCTTCTTCGCGCCCTTCCGGCCCTCGAGCTCCGGAACGACGATCTCGTCGACGTACAGGAAGCCGTTCTTCTCGAGCCCGATCTCGACGAACGCAGCCTCCATTCCTGGCAGGACGTTGTCGACGACGCCGAGGTAGATGTTCCCCGCGATCGAGCGGCGCTCCGGCCGCTCCAGATACACCTCCGCAACGCGGTCGTCCTCGAGAATCGCGACCCGCTGCTCCCCCACGTCGACCGAGATCAAAAGCTCGCGCTTGGCGGCAGGTAGTGCCGCCCGCTTCGTCGGCGTGCGTCGCCGGCTCCGGGTCGGGGTCTTCTCGGGCCTGTCGGCCCTGCGCTCCGGCTTGCGCTCGGTCTTGCGCTGCGAGCCGGCGCGAGCGGGCTCCGCGGCTGCTTCCCCCGTCGCCGCTCCAGCATCGGCCGCTGCCTGCGCGCCGGTCTTCTTCCTTCCGCGCCCGCCGCGACTCCCGCGGCGGCGCCTCTTTCTCGCGGCCTCCGAAGCCTCTGCGGCATCGGTCGGCGCTGGCGCCTGGCTCTCAGGCGGTGCTTCTACCTCCACGGCGACGGCGTCTTGCGCCGCAGCCTCCTCCTGCTTCTTTCCGAAGCGAAACCAACGTCGTGCCAAGGTGAAAATCTCCTCGTTCGATCGCGCGCGCGCCGAAAGTCACCGGTGCTCCAGGCACCGGTGCATTGAGCCCCACCGATGCTCTTGGCATCGGTGCATCCAACGACACCGATGCTCTCGGCATCGGTGCATCCAACAACGCGCTGCGAGTGTTAAAGACAACGGTCTTCATCTGACCTGACCGCAGTGTACTCGGGTCAGCTCACGCCGCTGCGGGGCGGAGGCGCGAGCGGCGCGCTCGCACGGCGCGGAGCCGCTGGGAGAGCCGCGCCCAGGCCCAGGGCTCAACCTCCGCATAACGGGTCTGCGTCTGGCCGCGCGTCGATTCGAGGTACTCGAACCACGCGTCGGCTTCCTCTAGCTGCAGGAGCTCTTCGGCCAGCTCGGTGTTCGGCATCGGTCCTCCCATGAGCCTCGGTCCGAGCGGATCGTAGGTCCCGCCCCGGACGACATGCACGGGGGGAAACGATGTTTCCCCCGTGAGCCCCCCTTCCGAGGTGTGCGGCAGCGAAAAACTGCTGCTGGCCTCCCGGTCGGCAAAGCCGACCTCCGGCCGCCAGCGCTCCTGCACCGATCAGCGCGACGTCGAGGGGATCCGCGCCTCGGCAACCCGGAGCGCTTTGGCAAGAGCCCAGGTCCCGGCCGTCGCCACGGCGACGTTGACGAGCGGAGCCGGCAGCACACGCCCGGCTCGGTGAGCCGCGTCGCGGAGCGCAAAGCTTGCCGCCAGCGCGAGCGCGGCACCACCGGCAACGACGCGCGTCTCTTCGGCAGCGGCTGGTCCCGCCGTCATGCCGTGGAGGCGGGCGAGCATCCGAATCTGCTCCATGGCGATGAGCGGGCGCGAGGCGCCCCTGCGGGCCCCGATAGCTCCGAGGAATCCGGCGTGGACGACGGATTCTCGGATCACGACGCCGGAAACGGCGTCTCTCAGCGTCGGAACACGTGCGGCAAGCGCGGGTGCCTGCTCCACGCTCTCGGCGATCCGATCCGCGATCACTCGTACTGGGAAGCCCTCGCCGGTCCGGCATTCGACGACGAAGGGCGAGAGGACGAAAGGCGCCGTCCGGTCTTCCTGTGGCCACAGCTGCACGATCACGACGGGGGCGCCGCGCCTATCGGCCCCTCGCACCAGGGCGTCGTCCGCCTCGCTCGGCTCTCCGGCGATCACGTGCACGTAGACCTCGGCGCCGCTCACCGCAGTCCCGTCGCCGACGTTTACCGCGCCCGGTTCGGCGCCCGGGGCGAGCTCGCGCGCAAGCTGCTCCGCGAGCATGCCGCTGACGACGACCGACCCCACGACCGGCGGAGGGAGCTCGTCACGCGCGGTCGTCACGGCGCGCCGGGCCTCCAGCGCGAGCGCTCGAAGGTCGGCAAGCCTCATGGTGGTGGGCGCTCCGAGAGCTGTCCACGCACGTGAATCCCCTCGAGAACGCCGACCAGCACGAGGTTCGCCACCATCGAGCTCCCTCCCACCGTGACGAACGGGAGCGGGATGCCGGTCACCGGCGCGACGCCCATCGTCATGCCGACGTTGACGAACACCTGAAAGAGGAAGGCGAAGACGAGGCCGCCGGCGACGACGGCTCCGTACAGGTCACCCGCCACCGTTATCACCCGCAGGCCCCGCCAGACGACGAGGAGATAGAGCAGGAGCAAGATCGCCGACCCGACGAAGCCGCGCTGCTCGGCGAGCGAGGCGAACGCGAAGTCCGTTGCGTGCTCGGGAAGGTAGTCGAGCCGGGTCTGGCTGGCGGCGTCGGGGCCGCGCCCCGTGAGGCCGCCGGAACCGACCGCCGTGATGGACTGGTTGAGGTTGTAGGTGATGCCGCTCGGGTCGGCCTCCGGGTCGAGGGTGAGACGTGCAGCCTGGTACGGCTTCAGGACCTGGATGCCGGCGGCCGGCAGGAGCCAGAGGATCGAGACGACCCCGATAACGGCGGCCACGAGCAGCGCGAGGAGCTGCCGCCAGCGCACGCCCACGAAGAAGAGGACCGCGAAGAGCGCCGCCGAGTACACCATGGCCGTTCCGAGGTCCGGCTGGAGGAACACGAGCAGGATCGGAGCTGCGCCGAGGCCGAGCGCGGACAGGATCGTCCGCCGACGCCCCACCCTGCCCGCCCGCTCGACGAGGAACCCGGCGATCGCGAGCACGAAGAGGACCTTTCCGAGCTCCGAGGGCTGGAACTGGATGAACCCCACGTCGATCCAGCGCCTCGAGCCACGAATGCTCTCCGCCGCGGCGAAGACGACGAACATGACCGCGAGCGTTCCCCCGTAGAGCAGCTGCCAGTGACGCCGCCAGACGTCGACCGGCACGACGGCGGCGACCACGAGGCCGACGAACCCGAGGCCGGCCGCGATCGCCTGCCGGACCACGTAGTAGTTCTCCTCCCCCGGCACGTCGAAGCGGGTCACGCCGGCGATCACCCAGAGGCCGTAGCCGACGAGCGCGGCCGCGGCGGCCAGCAGGATCCAGTCGAGCCGGCGAACGAAGGCGAGTGGCGCCGGCTCCGCGCGCGCACCGGCAGCTCTGATCCTCGGGCGATCGGCGATCTCGATCATCGGGCCGGTCTCATCAGTCCGTCTGCACCAGGACGCTCGGCGGCGCCTCGGCGCCGAAGAACCGCTCGAACACGCGGAGCGCCGCCGGGGCGGCCGCCGTCGAGCCGTGCCCGCCGTTCTCGATCAACGCACAGACGACGATCTTGGCGTCGTCGGACGGCCCCCAGCCACACCACCACGACTGGTCCTCGAGGTGGTCGCTTGGATACCCGGGGATCTGCA
Source organism: uncultured Actinomycetes bacterium (assembly GCA_963761485.1). GTDB lineage: Bacteria > Actinomycetota > Thermoleophilia > Gaiellales > Gaiellaceae > GMQP-bins7. Next base: position 282,492 of record CAVXGP010000007.1, read on the forward strand.
CGACCTTCTCGGCCGTTCCGGTCTTGCCCGAGATCGGGATCTCGAAGTTGGCGAACACCCCGGAAGAGGTTCCGCTGCCCGAGTGCGTCGCCAGGTAGAGGCCGTCGCGAACTGCGGCCAGCGCGGCCGCGTCGAGCCCCGACGACTGCGGAGGGCGAGGTGCGAAGTTGCGGAGAACCACCCGCGGCGAGCCCTTGGCGCGCGGCTGCTCGACCGCCGAGACGAGGTACGGCGTGACCACGCTGCCCCCGTTCGCGAGCATCGCGTAGAACGCGGTCATCTGGAGCGGCGTCACCAGCAGGTCCTTCTGGCCGATCGCGAGCTGGATCGAGTCACCGGGGTTCCAGGCGCGGTCCCAGTCGCTGTCGAACGTCCTCCGCCGCCAGTCGGGCGTCGGCAGCAGGCCTTCGGCCTCGCCGCCGATGTCGAGCCCGGTGGCTTCCCCGAATCCCAGCCGCCGGGCCCACTGCTGCATGCGCACACGGCCCTCGCTCCCGCGGTTGTAGAAGCGGTTCCCGATCTCGTAGAAGTACGTGTCACAGGACTCGGCGAGGGCAACGGGGAGCGTCATCGGGCGGTTGACGAACGGATTCCAGTTCCGGAACAGCTGCCGGTCGAGCCCGTAGCGGGCGCTCGGCGTGCACTGGAGGGAGTCGTAGGCCGAGAACACGTGATCCTGCATGCCCGCGAGCGCGGTCACGGGCTTCCAGGTCGAGCCTGGCGGGTAGAGACCGGCAATCGCCCGGTTCACGCCGGGGGAGTTCGCCTTGCGAGCGACCTCCTCGTCGAGCAAGGGCTCGAGCTTCTTGGGATCGACGCGCCCGACGTAGACGGATGGCTTGAACGTGGGAGACGAGGCCATGGCCAGCACCGCGCCGTCGCGCGGATCGAGGGCGACGATGGCGCCGCCGTTGGCGGCCCAGTGGTCGTTTCGATGCGCGAGGTCGATCCCGTATTTGAGCGCCTCCTCCGCAGCGCGCTGGAGACGCATGTCGAGCGTCAAGCGAAGAGCGAACCCCGGGCTCACCTCCCGTCGCAGCTCGAGAGCCGACTGCGGCCGGCCGAGCGAGTCGACTCGGATTTGCGCGAGCCCGTCCTTACCCCGCAGATCCAGGTCGAACGCCGCCTCGACCCCCGTCTTGCCGATCCTGTCCCCGCTGCGATACCCCTCGCGCCTCAGGCGCTTGAGCTCCTCCGGCGAGATCTCCCCCGTGTAGCCGAGGATATGGGCGGCGAGAGAGTTGTACGCGTAGTCACGCAGGTACACCTGGACGATCTCGACTCCGGGGAACTCGGCTTGATGCTCGTACAGGTAGTCGACCTGCTCTTCGCCGACCGCGGTCTTGACCGTGATCGGGGTGAGCGGATCCGACCGTCGCTCGTCGACCTCGCGGGCGAGAGCCTTCGGCGACACGTTGAGGACATGCGCGAGACGCTGCACCTGCTCGTACCGCCCTTGCTTCGGCATGTCGCTCACCCACAGCTGGACGGCGGTGCCGGCGACGTTCGAGACAACCACGCGCCCGCGACGATCCAGGACCGGGCCCCTCGGCGCCTCGATCCGGATCAGGCGAAGCTGGTTGTTCTGCGCGGCGTTCAGGTACTCGTCCCCGGAGAGGACCTGCAGGGACCACAGCCGGAAGAAGAGCACCCCGAACACGAGCAGCGCGACCCCACCCAGGATCCCGACGCGCAGCGCCAGCTGCGGCGTGAGCCGGTGAGGCTCGCGCACTCGCGGATCGGGCGGCAGAAAGCGGCGGGAGGGCGCCCGGCGTTGCTGGTACGGGCTGTTGCTCTCAGACAACGACTTCGACCTCCGGCGCCGCCTCGATGCCCGAGCCCTTGCCGGTGATCGCCCGAACGAGCGCGTGGACCGGAAGCGCGAGCAGGAGATTCAGCGCAAGCGTGGGCACGAGAACCGTGACGAGCGCGTGCCGTGCGACCACATCCACCCCGAGCAGGTAGTGCAGAACGAACCCGAAGACTGCCGCCAGCACGGTGATCACACCCACCGCGGTGAGCGGCGCGAGACGGCGACCACGGCCGGTCGTCTCCGCGTAGCGACCCGCCCAGAACCCGGCCAGCGTGAGAACGAGCGCCGCGATCCCGAGCGTGTCGAGCGCCATGAGATCGATGATCAGCCCTCCGAGGAAGCCGAATGCCGCGCCGGAGACCGACCCCCGGAGCAACCCGAGAGAGATCACGACCACGAGGAGCAAGTCGGGCGCCCCTCCGCCGACCACCATGGAGGAGACGATCACCGTCTGCAACATCGCAGCGGTGAAGACGACGGTCGCCGCCTTGAGCGCGTCTCCCGCGCTCATCAGGGCCCGCTCGAAGCTGTGGGAAGGAGCACGATCACGGCGTCCAGAGAGCCGAAGTCGACGTAGGGATCGACCTGCACCTGCTGGAACAGATCGGTGTCGGTCTGGCCGACGCTCGTCACTTCGCCGATCGGGATCCCCTTCGGATAGAGGGAGCTCAGGCCGGCCGCGCGCCAGCCGGCGGTAACGATCTCGTGGCCAACCTTGATCACGTCCAGCTTGCGAACACGGTCGAGCACGAGCGTCTCGCGCGTCCCGCGCGCGTGCCGCACGATCCCCCGCGCGCCCGTACGCATATCGACTGCCGAGACGGCGGCCTCCTGGTCCGTGAGCAGCTGGACCCGGGCGGTACTCGGCGCGACGCGGGTGACGATTCCGACGAGCCCGTCGGCCGTGACGACCGAGTCGTTGACGCTGACACCGTTGTTCGAGCCCGCGGCGATGACGATTGCCTGGACGAACGCACCGGCCGGATGCCCGATGACTTCGGCGATGACCGGCTGGAAGTCGTCCGGGAAGCGAGGCCCGTCCAGGTACTGGTGCAGGCCGCGCAGGTACACGTTCTCCTGCAGGGCGAACTCGCTCTGGATAGCGCGCTGCCGGAGGTCTCGGTTCTGCTCGCGAAGCCGCTCTGCCTCCGAACGTGCGTCGAGCAGGCTGTCGACCCAGCCGTACGCGTCGCGGAAGGGCTGGGCAACCCGCTCGAAGCCGACTGCGAACGGCCGGAGGACGCTGGATCCCGCCGACTGGACGCCCGCCAGGGGCCCGTCGTCACCGGAACGGAACGTCAGGGTGATCAGAACGAGCGAGATCAGGACGAGCACGCCCACCGCCATGCGGCGGCGGAAGCGGACCCCCGCTACGTGGGCCGAGCTCGGTCGTCGGGATGCGCCGGACGGTCAGGCCCAGCGCCGCCGATCGCGCGCTGCGATGCCTTGGCACGGCCGCCCAGTCTAGCTAGGCCTCAAGCGGGATCCCGCCTTCCGAGCGCCTTTGCCTGCGTGCAACAGACTGTGCCCGCGCAAACCTCGACCGCGGTGCCTGGCTGAAGCCAGGCACCACTCAGTACCTGAGTAGGCCGTTTCTCCGGACGCGGCTGCGCGCGGCCCGATGGATCACGTCGAACTCCTCGAGGCTGCGCCCGGAGCCGACCGCGACGCACGTCAGAGGGCTGTCTGCGAGGTGGACGGGCATCTGGGTCTCGTGCCGAACCCGATCGTCGAGCCCCTGGAGCAGCGCGCCCCCGCCGGCGAGCACGATGCCTCGGTCCATGATGTCCGCGGCCAGCTCCGGCGGAGTCTTGTCGAGCGTCGACTTCATGGCGTCGATGATCTGCGTGACCGGCTCGTCGAGGGCACGCCTTATCTCCTCGGAGGAGATGATCACCGTCTTCGGCAGGCCGGTCAGCATGTCGCGGCCGCGCACCTCGGCCTGAAGCTCCTCCTTGAGGCGGAAGGCCGAGCCGATCTCCAGCTTGATCTCCTCGGACGTCTGCGTCCCGATGAGGAGCTTGTACTCCTTCTTGATGTGATTGACGATCGCCTCGTCCATCTCGTCGCCGCCCACGCGCATGCTCTGGGAGACGACGATGCCGCCGAGCGAGATCACCGCGACCTCGGTCGTGCCGCCGCCGATGTCGACGACCATGTTCCCGGTCGGCTCGGCCACGGGCAGCCCGGCGCCGATCGCGGCCGCCATCGGCTCCTCGATGAGGTACGCCTGTCGGGCCCCGGCGGACAGAGTGGCCTCCTCGACGGCCCGCTTCTCGACTCCCGTGACCCCGGAAGGCACGCACACGACGACGCGCGGGTGCGCGAAGCGGTGCTGGTGCACCTTCTGGATGAAGTGCCGGAGCATCTGCTCGGTGACGTCGAAGTCGGCGATGACGCCGTCCTTGAGCGGGCGGATGGCGGAGATCGTCCCGGGGGTCCGACCCAGCATCCGCTTGGCCTCGACGCCGACCGCGTGAACCTCTCCGGTCCGCTGGTCGATCGCGACGACCGAGGGCTCGGAGAGCACGATGCCGCGGCCGCGAACGTACACGAGCGTGTTCGCGGTGCCGAGATCGACGGCCATGTCACGGCCGCCGAAGCCGGTCAAGGTCTTGAGCCAGGACATCGGAGGCCCGGAGTGTACTTATCGTGGGGGAACCCAGGGTTCCCCCACGTGCCCCCTCCTTCTAGTCTGTGCAGGGAAATTTGGTGCTGGGCCTGCGGGCGAATCAATCGCCCTCCGGCCCCGAAAGCATCCGCAGAGGTCAGCGAATGCGGAGCAACTCCGGAGCCTGCTGCTCGAGTATCGAGATCAGGAGCGCGCCCGGAAGCCCGACGACGTTCAGGTAGTCGCCTTCGATCCGTTCGACCAACCGACCTCCCCGCCCTTGGATGGCGTACGCGCCCGCGCGGCCCTCCCACTCGCCGCTCTCGAGATAGGAGACGAGCGCCTCGGGCGTCAGCTCTCGGAACGTCACGCCGGTGAGCTCGTGCTCGACGATCTCGGGGTCGGGGCCGAGGAGGCAGAGCCCGGACACGACGGTGTGGGTGCGGCCCGAAAGCTCTCGGAGCATTCGCTCCGCGTCGTGACGATCGACCGGCTTGCCGTAGACACGCCCACCCAGGGCAACTGCCGTGTCGACGCCGAGTGTCAGTCGTCCCTCCGCATGGACGGAGCGAGCTTTCCCGGCGGCGTGGGTGCGAACGAGCTCGACGGCATCGAGCCCGGGTGGATCCTTCTCGACATAGGTCGGAGCGACCGCCTCGAACGGGATCCGGAGCTGCTGCAGGATCGCCCGTCGCTGCGGCGAGGTCGACGCGAGAATCAAAGAGGTCATGTCCTGAAGTGCCGCGCGAGCTCGGACGTGTAGCTCCGTCCCAGGCGATCGGCGTTTGTCGCCAGCCAGGTCTCGAAGCGGTCGGTGCCGAGCGGCTTCTCGTGCGACACGAGCAACCCGGCCCCCAGCGCCTCGAGCTCGTCGCGCGTGACGACGACGTCCCGTAGGAGAAGCCCGGCCACCTGCCCGACCCCCAGAGCGACCTTGGCGGGACTGTGCCAGACCCGGGCGCGCCCACGGACAGCGCTCCTGATCAGGAGGACGAACTCGTCGAACGCCCAGCGCCGGGGACCCGCCGCGTCCAGAGTCACGTCCTCCTTGCGCGCGCCCGCCTCGACGCAGATCGACGCGGTGTCGCGCACCGACACGGGCTGCACCCCGGAGTGCCCGTCGCCCGCGACGAGGAAGACCGGAAGGTGCCTGAGCGCCCAGGCGATGTTGTTGACGAGGATGTCTTTCGGCCCGTAGACGAGCGTCGGCCGGACGATCGCGTGCGATATCCCCGTCCCTCGCAGCGCGTCCTCGGTCTGGGCCTTCCCGCGAAAGTACGGAAACGGCGAGTCGAGGGCCGGGTTGGCGACGCTGATGTGCACGATCCGCCGCACTCCCGCTGTCTGCGCCGCCCGGAAGAGCGTCGCCGTGTTCTCGACCGCCCGGTCGAACGTGGTCGATCCGCGCTCGAATCGCACCCAGTAGGTGTTGTAGAGAGTGTCCGTCCCGCGAAGGCTCTCAACGAGCGGCCCGTCGAAGCGCAGGGGCGCGACGTCGACCTGTCCCGCGAGGGGGTGCGACGGGTCGGAACGTTGCGTGAGCGTGAGAACGCGCCGGCCGCGGGCGAGCAGCGCCTCCGCGATGTGACGCCCTGTGTACGAGAACGCGCCCGTGACGACGTCGAGCTCGGCCACTGTCACCCCGGCTTGCGAGTGACCCAGAGATCTTCCACCGGCCACTTTCTCGCCCAGTCCGCCGTGACGAACGAGTAGTACTGGTGGGTCACGGCGTCCTCGGGAGCGAAGAGCTCGACCAGGCGCTCGATGCCGAAGCCCGATTCGCGGAGCACACGGAACATGTCGCCGTGGCCGAGATGGAACTCCACACCCCCGTCCGGCCACGCGATCCTGTGCATCCCGCGCTGGGGTCGCTGCAGGTGCTCAGTCGTGGCTTCCTCGTCCTCGAGGGCGCAGAGCACGACGAGCGGGCTATTGCAGAGAAATACGAGGCGACCGCCCGGGCGGAGCAGGCGGTGGGCTTCCGGGATCCAGCGATACGGGTCGCACCAGAGGCTCGCGCCGTACTCCGAGAGCGCGAGGTCGAAGCTCGCGTCCGGCAGCGGAACGTCCTCGGCGTTCGCCTCGAGGAGAGGAAACTCGATCCCGGTCTCGGACTGGAGCCGTCTCGCCGTTTCGAGCTGGGCGGGGGTGATGTCGACGCCGACCGGCCGAGCGCCTCGACGAGCCAGCCAGGCCGAGAAGTAGGCCGTCCCGCAACCGAGCTCGACGACGTCCAGTCCGGCGACGTCCCCGAGGGCTTCGACGTCGCTCTCGGCAACCCCGAACATCCCCCACGAGATGTCCTCCTCGCGCCACGAGCGGCCTGCGTCGGCGTCGGTGAACTCCCGGTTCGACTCCGTCCAGACGCGGCGGTTCTCGGCAATGTAGTCGCGCTCAGACAAGCCCGTCGGGGAAGAACAGCGCGAGCTCGCGCCTGGCGCTCGCCTTCGAGTCCGACCCGTGCACGATGTTCTCCTGGAGCTCGAGCGCGAAGTCGCCACGGATCGTGCCGGGCGCGGAGTCGAGTGGGTTCGTCGCTCCCATCATGTCGCGGACGACCGAGATTGCGGACTCGCCGCTCACCGCCAGCGCGAGGACCGGGCCGGAGCCGATGAAATCGACGAGCCCGGCGAAGAACGGCTTCGCGCGGTGCTCGGCGTAGTGCTCACGGCCCATCGCCTTCGAGACCTTGAGGAGCCTGGCTCCACGCAGCTCGAGCCCGCGCCGCTCGAAGCGGGCGATGATCTCTCCCGCGAGCCCGCGCTTCATACCGTCGGGCTTGACGAGGACGAGCGTGGTCTCGCGGGCCATTGCGGCCGCGGAGTTTAGTGGTCGCGACGCGGAGCCGGGCCGAGCTGCCTCGGTGAGACGCTTTCGAGTGTCGGCAAGGCGGGCGAGATCGGCGCCGCGCAGTACGGGCACACCTGCCAGAGCGACTCGAGCGGCTGCCCGCAGGACGGACACGCCTGCTTGAGCCGGGTCGTGCAGACGGGACAGACGAGGAACGAAGCCTCGACCCGGGCGCGGCAGACGGGACAGCGCTGGTCGAGCTGCGACATGCGCTCCTCCATCGCCTTGATCTCGAGCTCGCGCTCGCGAACGTCTTGCAGGTACTCGGGCGGGCGGAAGAAGAGGTAGATGATCGGGCCCAGGAACGGCGGGACGAGCCCGACGAGGGTCGCGAGGGCGACGAGCCAGGGATCCGAGATGCGGCGACTCGCGTCCTTGAACGTCCAGTAGCCGGTCGCGAGCCAGAGCACGACCAGCAGGGCGATGCCCAGGTTGCGGGCGAGCGTCCAGTCCGGCGAGTCGAGGATTCCGGCGAGCGGCATCGTGGCGATGGTCATAGCAGAAGCTTGCCGACCAGGTAGCCGAGTGCAAAGGCCCCCCCGACGATCGCCGCGACCAGAACCAGCGCGAACGCGAACACCGAGAGTCGTTCGGTCATCCGCGGCATGCGGCACGCCGTTCCCCCTGGACGATGTCGCCGAGCAAGTAGAGAGAGCCGGTCACGAGCACGGGCTCTCCGAGCTCGTGGGCCCGTGCCAGTGCCTCCGACGGGTCCTCCCGCACCTCGACGTGGTCGAAATAGCGCCGTGCAGCGAGGGCAAGGTCTTCGGGCGGAAGTGCGCGCGCGGACGAGGATCGCGTCGCAACGAGCCGTGATCCCGCGCGCCGGAGCTCACGAAGCATCTCGTCGGCGTCCTTGTCACCCAGAATGGATACGACCAGCGTGTAGTCGGGTTCAGCGCCTTGTGGCTCTGAGCCACACAGTTGTTCGACGAGGTACCGGACACCGTGAGGATTGTGCGCACCGTCTCGGATCTCGCCGTCCCGCCGCTCGAGACGGCCGGGGAGCACGATCTCGACCTCGGCCGCGATCGGATGCCCGACGAAGGCCTCGGCGGCCTCGCGCGCGCCGCCGAGCCTGACTCCGTGGCTCGGAACGAGGTGGGCAAAAGCGTCGTCGGGAAGGACGACGATGCTGTCCTCCGGGACGACGGCGAGCTTCTCTCGTGCGATCTCCTCGAGCGTCGAGCCGAGGACGTCCGTGTGCTCGAGCGCGACGTTCGTGAGAAGGACGACCCGTGTGCGGAGCACGTTCGTCGCGTCGAGACGGCCGCCGAGCCCAGCTTCGACGACCGCCGCGTCGACGCCGGCCTCCGCAAAGGCGACGAGAGCGGCAGCCGTCACGATCTCGAACTGCGTGGCCTCGATCCGCTCGGCGGCGGGGCGCACTGCCCCGATCGCAGCTTCGAAGTCCACCTCCTCGCCGTCGACCCTGAGTCGCTCACTCCAGCTCGTGACGTGCGGCGAGATCGTCGCCCCAACGGAGAGCCCTTCGGCAAGCAGTAGTTGCTCGATCGTGATCGTCGCCGTCGACTTGCCGTTCGTCCCGACGACGTGAACCGCCGGGTAGGCCTCCTGAGGGTCACCGAGCTCGGAGAGGAGCCTCTGGATCCGGTCGAGCCCGAACTCATGCGGCCAGGGCGAAAGCGAGTCCAGCCACGCCACTGCGGATGCTTCGCCTCCGCAGTGGTTAGCCATTCTCGCCCTGGGCGAGAATGGCGAGCTCGTGACGGTAGCGCTCGAGCTTCTCGCGCTCCGCGGCGACCACGTGCTCCGGAGCGTTCTGCATGAAACGCTCGTTTGCAAGCACTCCCTCCGCCCGCGCGACCTCCTTGCGCAGCCGCTCGATCTCGGCCTCGCGGTTCCCGTCGATGCGGGCGCGCTCCGGTCGCACGACGGCCGCGAAGATGCGGCGTTCGTCGTCCGACCCCAGCTCGACCTGGACACCGCTCCGGCGGAAGATCCGCGCGGCCTCCTGCACACGGTCGAGCGCGCCGACGTCGGCCGCGAAGCGTTCGTCCGCCTCGGGCCACGGCGAGACGATCAACCGGGCGGCACGGTCTGGGAGCTGCGACCAGATCTCCTCCGTGACATGCGGCATCACCGGGTGTAGCAGGGCCAGGAGCCGCTCGAGCGCTGCCAGGGTCGTGGCTGCCGCGTCCCGGTCGTCGGCGTAGAGCCGGGGCTTGATCGCCTCCGCGTACCAGTCGCAGAAGTGGTCGAAGGTCAGGTGGTACAGGGCGTCCACGACGCCGGCGAAGTCGAAGCTCGCGAGACCGCTCTCGACCTCGGACCGGACGCGGTCGATCCGAGCGAGGATCCAGCGCTCCTCGATGTCACGCGGGACGCTCTCCGGCCGGACACCCTCGGCGTTCTGCAGGATCAAGCGCGCGACGTTCCAGAGCTTGTTCGCAAGCCGCCGTCCCTCGTCGATCGCCTTGTACGAGAGGCGGGCGTCCTGTTGCGAGGACATCTTCTGGAGGCCGTACCGGAGCGCGTCGGTCCCGTGCTCGTCGATGACCTCGAGCGGGTCGACGCCGGTTCCGAGCGACTTCGACATCCGCCGCCCGTCCGGGGCGAGGACGGTCGAGTGGATGATCACGTCGCTGAACGGGATGTCTCCGACGAGCTCGAGGCCGGAGAAGATCATCCGGTTCTCCCAGAGCCGGATGATCTCGCGGGCGGTGATGTTGAAGTCGCCGGGGTAGAAGCGCTCGAGATCGGACGTCGGGTCCGGCCAGCCGAGCGTCGCGAAGGGCCAGAGTGCGGACGAGAACCAGGTGTCGAGCACATCGGGGTCGCGCTCGATCTCCGTCGAGCCGCACTCCGTGCACGCCTCGGGCGCTGACTCCGCGACGGTCACGTGGCCGTCCGGGCAGTACCACACGGGCAGCTGGTGGCCCCACCAGATCTGGCGCGAAATGTTCCAGTCGGGCGCGTTCTCGAGCGAGTCGATCGCGAAACGGTGCTGGGACTCGGGGTGATACCGGACCCGGCGCGAGCGGAGCGCGTCGAGCGCAGGCTGCTTCAGCTCGTCCATCCGACACCACCACTGCAGCGAGATGAGCGGCTCGATTCTGCTCTCGCAGCGCTCGCAGACGGCGATCGTGTGCCGGTACGGCTCGCGCTTCTCGAGCAGGCCGCGCTCCTCGCACCAGGCGACGACGCGTGCGCCCGCCTCCTCCTGCGTCAGGCCGGAGAGATCGCCGGCCGCCTCGTTCATGTGCCCGTCTGGTCCGATCACCATCGGCTCCGGGAGCTCGTGCGCGCGCCCGATCTCGAAGTCCGTCGGGTCGTGGCCGGGCGTGACCTTCAGCGCGCCGGTGCCGAACTCGGGCTGGACGCGCTCGTCCGCGACGATCGGCACCTGTCGCTCGACGTACGGAACGACCGCCTCGCGGCCGACCAGCGCCGCATATCGCTCGTCGTCAGGGTGCACGGCGACGGCGACGTCCGCCAGGATCGTCGCGGGACGCACGGTCGCGATCGTCACATGCCCTGACCCGTCGGCGAGCGGGTAGCGCACGTACAGGAGCTCGTCCTCGACGTCGACGTGATCGAGCTCGAGATCCGAGAGAGAGCTCTGGTGAAACGGGCACCAGTTGACGATCCGATGGTCTCGATAGAGCCAACCTCGATCCCAGAGGTGGACGAAGTGGCGGAGGACCGCGCGGACGTACGGCTCGTCCATCGTGAACCGCTCACGCCGGTAGTCCATCGACGCGCCCATGCGCCGGAACTGGGTCATGATCGTGCGTCCGTACAGGCGCAACCACTCCCAGACGCGCTCCTCGAAAGCCTCGCGGCCGAGGTCCTGGCGTGTCAGGCCCTGGCTCTCGAGGTCCTTCTCGACCACGCTCTGCGTCGAGATGCCGGCGTGGTCGTAGCCGGGCTGGAAGAGGCAGTTGAATCCCGACATCCGCTTCCAACGGATGAGTGCGTCGGCGAGCGAGAGCTGGAGGGCGTGTCCCAGATGAAGCTCGCCCGTGACGTTCGGGGGCGGAAAGGCGACCACGTAGGTGTCGCGGGGGTCGTCCGCTTCGGCCGTGTACAGGCCCTCCTCCTCCCAGGCCTGCTGCCAACGCGCTTCGACGCCTTCCGGCTTGTAGAGCGGCTCCATGGCGAGGAAGTCTAAGAAGGTCGCGTCGCGACGCTCGGCGCTCAGGCGCGCCGGCGCCGCCCGGCTACCGGGGACCGGGTGGTTCTCTCGTCATCGCCGCCCATGTGCGCAGACTACCGCTCTCGTGCTCAAGCCGGCCAGGCGCGCAGCCGATCGAAACGTCGATGGGCGTGAACGAGAAGCCGCTCGAGCAGAAGATCCAGCGTCGTTTCCTGCCGTTCGCCGCGATCGGACTGCTCGCACTGCTGACGACCGCCATTCCGCCACGGCCGGACGACTTGGGCCTGATCGCCGTTGCAGCCGCCTTGACGATTGCGATCGCCGTCGTCGGGATTCTCACTCCTTGGTCGCGGCTTCCACGGTGGACATACCTCCTTCCGCCGCTTGCGTACTTCGTGGTCGTGGCGCTCTTGCGACACTCGAGCGAGGGATCGGTATCCGGGTACGCGCCGCTCGCACTGCTCCCCGTCGTGTGGGTGGCGCTCAACCTGGGCCGCCGGGAGGTCTCGATCGCGATCGGCGCCAGCGCCGCCGTCTTCGTGCTGCCGCTGCTCGTGGGCGATCCGTCCATCTACGGCGCGGGCGAGTGGCGTAGGGCGATCCTCTCGGCCGCGGTCGCGGCGATCGTCGGGTTTGCGATCGAGTCCCTCGTGCGCAACAAGCGGCGGCAGGCGCGCGAGGCTCGTCTCCAGGCGGCTGCGATCGCCGAGCACGAGGAGACGATGGTCACCATTGCGGGCGTTGCGCGAGGGCTGACCTCGTCCGCCGATGCGCGCTCACTCATCTGTCAGGCGGCCGTCGACGTCGCCGGCGCGAACATCGCGGTCATCGTCGAGCCCGACACGACCGGCGATCTGGTCATCACAGGCCACGCCGGGACGGAGCTTGTCCGGACGCGCTTCCGTCACGGGCAGGATCCGTCCGGCAGCGCGGTCGTGTTCGCGGAGGGAAAGCGCTTCTTCGTCGACGACGCGAGGGACCACCCTGCGCTTCCCCAGGACGTCGTAGAGGAGACGGGGATGATCTCGGCGCTCTTCGAGCCGATCCTCCGGAACGGCGTGCCGGTGGGCGTGCTTGCCGTCGGCTGGCCGTACCGAGTCGAGAACCTCGGTGCTCGGGCGACGCAGGCTGTGGTTCTGCTCGCGGCCGAAGCGGCGAGCGCAATCGAACGCGCGGACCTGCTCGCGCGGCTGCGGATGCTGGCTGAGACGGACGAGCTCACGGGTCTGCCCAACCGGCGTGCCTGGGACAGGATCATCCGCAGGGCCGCCGCCGACGCCGCGAACGGCACTGGCAAGCTCTGTGTCGCGATCGTCGACCTCGACCACTTCAAGGAGTTCAACGACAGGTACGGCCACCAGGCCGGGGATCGTGTGCTCAAGGCGGCGGCCGCGGCCTGGCGGAGCGCACTGCGCGAGAACGACACGCTCGCTCGATACGGCGGCGAGGAATTCGCGGTCGCACTTCCCGGCTGCAGCCCCGAGGTGGCCGAGCGCGTTCTCGCGCGGCTCCGCCGGCTGACACCCGAGGGCATGACGTGCTCGGTGGGCGTGGCAAGCTGGGCCGGCGAGTCCGACACGGACCTCGTCGCGCGAGCCGACCGGGCCCTCTACGAGGCCAAGCGCGGCGGCCGCGACGCTCTCGTCCTCGCTGCGTAGGAGCTCTTAAGGGCGAAGGACGAGGATCGTGCTCGTGCCGTGGGCGTAGAGACGCCCTGCGGCATCCTCGAGCCGCGCCTCGGTCGTCGCGACCCTGCGTCCCGGATGAACCACGGTGCCGACGCAGCGCACGAGGCCGGTCTCGGAGGTGAGTGCGCGCGTGAAGTTGGCCTTCAGCTCGAGCGTGGTCCAGCCGACGTCAGCGTCGATCGTCGTCACGAACGCACAGCCCATCGCGGAGTCGAGGAGCGTGGCCGCAAGCCCCGCATGAACGACCCCGATCGGGTTGTAGTGGTACTCCGCCGGTTCGCACTCGAAGACGGCCCGTCCGTGATCGACGTCGACCAGTGTGAAGCCGAGAGTGTCCGCGATCGGCGGCGGCGGGAGCTCGCCGGCGACGAGGGAGCGCATGATCTCGAGGCCGGACCGACCGGAGGCCTCGGCGACAAGCTGAAGCGGGTCGCTCCACGAATACGTGCGGGTTCGATCGGTCAACGTGCGCGGGACGCTAGCGACCAACTGCGTAGCCCTGCATCCCGCGCGGGTTCGCGGCAGCCTTGAGGACGCCGTCGGGCTCGCGGGCGACCGCGGTCACGCGCCCGAGCGACCACGGCGGCGAGAGCGTGACGTCGTGACCGCGGCGCTGGAGGTCGGCCACGGTCCGGGACCCGAACCGCGCTTCGAGCGCGAGCGATCTCGGGACGAGCTCGCGCGGATAGAACGACGAGATCAGGTGATCGGTGTGGAACTCCGGCGCGTCGATCGCAGCCTGGAGATCGAGGCCGAGATCGACGTGGCGGACGAAAGCATGAATCGCCCACTGCTCCTGCTGGTCTCCCCCGGGCGTCCCCCACGCGAGATAAGGCTCTCCCTGCCTCAAGGCAAGGCCCGGGGAAAGGGTCGTGCGCGGGCGAGCTCCGGGACGAAGCGACGAGGGCAGTCCCTCCTCCAACCAGAACATCTGCGCACGAGTACCCAGCGGCCAACCAAGCGCCGGGATCACGGGTGAGCTCGTCATCCAGCCGCCGCTCGGGGTCGCGGAGACGACGTTCCCGAAACGATCGGCGACATCCAGGTGCACGGTGTCCCGACTTGGCTCGCCGGATCCGATGGTCGCGACCGCGTCGTGGATGCGTGGCAGCCGCCCGAAGCCGGGCGTGGACTCCTCCGCTGCCTCCTCGCCGACGAGCCTCCGGCGCTCCTCTGAGTACTCGTCCGAGAGGAGAATGTCCATCCGGACGTCTGCATCGCCGTAGAGCGCATCACGGTCGGCGAAGGCGAGCTTCGCACACTCGATGACGACGTGGACGAACTCCGCCTCGGAGAGCTGCGTCAGGTCGAACCCGCGGAGGAGTGCGAGCTGCTGGAGCCCCACCGGGCCCGCTGCCCAGGGCAGCGTCTTGCAGACGGTGAGCCCTCTGTAGTCGTACGAGACCACGGGCTCGAGCGTGGCCTCCCAGGACGCGAGGTCGTCGCCCGTCAACAGGCCGCCCTCCGCGGCCGAGAAGCGGTCGATCTCTTCGGCCACGAAGCCCTGGTAGAACACGAGCCGCGCGCGCTCGATCTCCTCCTCCCGCGACCCACCGCGGCTCTCCTCGAGGACGCGCCTGTACGTCTCGGCGAGTACCGGGTTCCGATGGAGCGCGCCTACCTCGGGGGGCGGCAGGTAGAGCTCGCGCGAGCCGGGCCACGTCGCGAGGAGGGCCTCGGTCCGCTCGATCGCCACCCGGACGCCTTCGACCAGCGGGAAACCGCGCTCCGCGTAGCCGATCGCGAACCCGAGGACGTCTTCGAGCCGCCACGTTCCGAGCTCTCGAAGCAGCAGCAGCCAGCCTCCGAAAGCGCCAGGCACACACGCCGCCAGCACTCCGGTGCCCGGTATGAGCTCGTGCCCGAGCTCCCGGAACCGCTCGCCGGTCGCCGCGGCGGGGGCGACACCTTGCCCACAGAGGGCGAGCGGCTGACCGCGCTCCACGCTCCAGAACACGGCGGGGACCTCGCCGCCCGGCCCGTTGAGGTGGGGCTCGACCACCTGGAGGACGAACCCGGCCGCCACCGCTGCGTCGAACGCGTTGCCGCCGCGTTCCAGCACCGCCATTCCCGTCTGCGAACCGAGCCAGTGTGTGGACGCGACCATCCCGAACGTGCCGCGCAGCTCCGGCCTCGTCGTGAAGCTCACGACGTCCTCTCCCAGACGGAGACGTGCTTCGTGCTGTCGCTCGTGAACGGCTCGCGCTCCCAGCCGCCCCAGCGCTCGCGCAGCTTCATCCCGGCAAGCCGGGCCATCAGGTCGAGCTCCGAAGGCCAGACGTAGCGAAACGGCACGGAATGCACCTCGAGCTTGCCGTCGGCGACCGAGTAGTGATGGGAGATCAGCCCCTGCGACGCGACGTCGAACTCGTCGAAGCCGAATCTCGCCGGGCTCTCGAAGGAGAACACGTGGACCGTCTCTCCGGGCGGAAGCCGCCGCAGGCTCGGAACGCCCACCTCGATGACGAAGACCCCGCCCGGCTGCAGATGTGCGACGACATTCCGGAAGCACGCGATCTGTTCGTCCTGGGTCGTCAGGTTCTGGATCGTGTTGAAGACGAGGTAGGCGAGCGAGAAGGTCCCCTCGACCGTGGTCGTGGCGATGTCACCGATCGCCACGCCGATGTCCTCGCCGCCGGGCTTCGCCCGCAGTCTTGCGACCATCGCCGCCGAGAGGTCGATGCCGTGCACGCGGACGCCGCGCTGCGCGAGCGGCAGCGCGATGCGGCCGGTGCCGATTCCTAGCTCGAGTGCCGCACCGTCGCCGGCGAGGTCGGCAAGGAACTCGACGACGGGATCGACGACCGCAGGCTCGAACATGTCCGCTGCGGACTCGTCGTACCGCCCTGCCACGCGCTCACCGAAATGGTCCTCGGGCATGGGCGCACTCTGTCAAAAGCCAGGTTCAGACCGGCCCGACGCAAGTCAGAGCCTTGCCTGGGGTCAGACCCCACGGTGCACGGGATTGATCTCGGGGTCAGACCCCACGGGTCTGGCCCCACTTGTTGCACGGCCGTTGATTGCTCGGGGTCAGACCCCACGGGTCTGACCCCACTTGCTGGCATCCGAGGTTCGACGTGCGGATTCGTCAACTGCCTCTATCAGCATGCGTCGGGCTATGTCGTGTCGACTGTCGACGAGTTCCAGAACCTTGTCCACATCGAGGAACGATGGTGTTTGGGCCAGCCCGATCGTGCCCGCGTAACTGCCCCAGGGCCACCGTTCGGCTCGATCGACGACTCCCGCCCGGACCGGATTCAGGATCACGTAGATGATCGCCGCGACCAGATGGGTGTCCTGCTCGATGACCTGGGAGTAGAACCGCCCTCCGAAGAGGTGCCCTTGACGGTGGTGCCGATAGTTGAAGTCCTGCGCGTACGCCGACTTCGACCACTTCATCCCGACGCCGAGATTCGAACCCGGTGTCTCAACAATGAGATGGAGGTGACTGTCCATCAGGCAGTACGCAAGACACGACCAGTCATGCAACTCGATCGCACGAGCGAGGCGAGCAACCAGTGCGACCCGATCGACGTCGTCTCGGACAATCTGCTGTCCGGCAGTGCCCTTCGCGACAACATGATGGGTCAGACCAGGCCCCTCGGTTCTGGGTCTGCGAGCCACGGTTGCAGGATCGCTTCGGCGAACGCGTTCCGCGAGTCGCATGTTCAGACTTGGCCAAGATCGACACTGGGGTCAGACCCCGCGTAGCGAGCGCCCATCCACCCTTGGGGTCAGACCCGTGGGGTCAGACCCCGCGTAGCGAGCGCCCTTCCCCCTGGGGTCTGACCCGCGTAGCGAGTACCGATCGACTGGGTTCAGACCCCACGGGTCTGACCCCGACTAGCGCTTCGCCGGGCTAGTACTCGCCGGTCTCCACGATCTCGACGACACGCGCCTGCGGGTCGCGCATGACATCGACGCGGCTCCAGAGCTCCCGCAACGCGGTCAGAAAGCGCTCCGCCTCGGCCGCGCCCTCGAACTCGAGGTCGATCAGCGCGTAGCTCGAATCGTCCACCGGCCTGAGGACCCGGTACCGGCGCACGCCGCCCAGTTCCCTCCCGATGGGATCGCCGTCGAAGGCGCTCTTCCACTCGTCGAAATCACGGACCGGGTGTTCGATTCGCAACACGTACACGTCAGCGCGTCTCTAGGCGGACTCTTCGGCCAACTCGTCCAGCTCGTCGGCCATGGCGCCTGCGCTCGTCACGAGCGTCGGCTTGAGACCCTTCGAAATGGTCTCCTTGGTGATCACGCACTTCGTGACGTCCGTCCGGGACGGAAGCTCGAACATCACGTCGAGAAGGGCCAACTCGATGATCGAACGCAAGCCTCGCGCGCCCGTCTCCCGCGCGAGCGCGTGGTCGGAGATCTCCCACAGCGCGTCGTCCGTGAAGACGAGCTCGATCGAGTCGTAACCGAAGAACCGCTGGTACTGCTTCGTAAGCGCGTTCTTCGGCTCGGTCAGGATCTCGACCAGGTCCTCGCGCGTCAGCTGGTGGACGGCCGAGATGACCGGGAGACGCCCGACGAACTCCGGGATGAGCCCGAACGACATCAGGTCCTCCGGCATGACCTGGCCCAGCATCTCGGCGCTCTCCTCGGAGTACCTCGAGCGGACATCCGCCGCGAAGCCGATCGTGTTCTTGCCGATCCGGCGCTCGATGATCTTGTCGAGGCCCGCGAAGGCGCCGCCGCAGATGAACAGGATGTTCGTCGTGTCGATCGAGAGGAACTCCTGGTGCGGGTGCTTGCGGCCGCCCTGCGGGGGCACGGAGGCGATGGTGCCCTCGAGGATCTTGAGCAGCGCCTGCTGAACGCCCTCGCCGGAGACGTCGCGCGTGATCGACGGGTTGTCCGCCTTCCGCGCGATCTTGTCCACCTCGTCGATGTAGATGATCCCGGTCTCGGCCTTCTTGATGTCGAAGTCCGCCGCCTGTATCAGCTTGAGCAGGATGTTCTCGACGTCCTCGCCGACGTACCCCGCCTCGGTCAGCGCCGTCGCGTCGGCGATCGCGAAGGGGACGTTGAGGATGCGAGCGAGCGTCTGCGCGAGCAGCGTCTTGCCACAACCCGTCGGCCCTAGCAGGAGGATGTTCGATTTCTGGAGCTCGACCTCGGTGTCGTCGAGGCCCATGCGCACGCGCTTGTAGTGGTTGTAGACCGCGACCGCGAGCGTTCGCTTGGACTCCTCCTGCGAGACGACGTAGTCGTTGAGGACGGAGTAGATGTCGAGCGGCTTCGGGAGGTTGTCGAGGTCGAGCTGCGTCGGCGTCGTGAGCTCTTCATCGATGATCTCGTTGCAGAGATCGATGCACTCGTCGCAGATGTAGACGCCAGGTCCAGCAATCAGCTTCTTGACCTGTCGCTGGCTCTTGCCGCAGAAGCTGCAGAGGAGCTGCTCGTTTCCCTCGCTCGCCCGAGCCATCCCGTCTCCTTTTACTCCGTTTTCACCGTTTCGGGAAGGGTGAATCGCTAGGAGCGGTGCTCGATCACCGTGTCGATGAGCCCATACTCCTTGGCTTCTTCGGCTGTCATGTAGAAGTCGCGATCCATGTCTTTCGAGACCTTCTCGATCTCCTGGCCGGTGTGCTTGGCCATGATCTCCTCCATTAGGCGCTTGAGGCTGATTACCTCCCGCGCCTGGATCTCGATCTCCGTCGGCTGGCCATGGAACCCCGCCGAGCCCTGATGGATGAGGATCTTCGAATGGGGTAGCGCGCTCCGCTTCCCCGGGGTGCCGCCGGCGAGAACGATCGCTCCCATGGACATCGCCATCCCGACGCAGATCGTTTGCACATCGGGCTTGATGAACTGCATGGTGTCGTAGATCGCGAGACCCGCGTACACGATGCCGCCCGGCGAGTTGATGTAGATCGAGATGTCCTTGTCGGGGTCCTCCGATTCGAGATGGAGGAGCTGAGCGACGACGAGATTCGCGATCTGGTCGTCGATCGGCGTACCGAGGAAGATGATCCGCTCGTTGAGCAGGCGCGAGTAGATGTCGAACGAGCGCTCGCCGCGCGAGGTCTGTTCGATGACCATCGGAATCAGGGGGCTCATTCACGCTCCTTGCTGCCGGGGATCCACAACTTCGTGTCGCCCTCGGCCTTTTCCTTGTCGGGGGTCCAGAGCTTCTCCCTCGCCTCCGCGAGATCGGGAGCAATCGGTTGCACGTCCGCGACGAGACGATCGAGGGCGGCGCGAAGTCGGAGGTCCTCACGGATCGACTCCTGCTGCCCGTGCGCCCAGACGTCCTCGACGAGCCGATCGGCATCTTCACCCGCGGCCTCAGCCTCCTCGCGCAGATACGCCTTCACCTCGTCGTCGGAGACCTCGATCCCGGCGCGCTCGGCGAGCGCCTCGAGCGCGAGCTCGCGCGCGACCGACACGGCAGCCTCGAGCACCATCTGCCGCTGGAGATCCTCGGCGCTTCCGCCGCTCGCGGCGAGGTACGTCTCGAGGGAGATACCGCGCCGCTCGAGCGAGCCGGCGAAGCCGTTGAGCAAATCGGCCGCGCGCGACCGGACGAGGGGCAGGGCGGGCTGCACCTGGGAGGCGCGAACGAACACGTCGACCGCGGCGATCCGATAGGCGGCGTCGATCTCGGCGTCGAGCTGGCGGCGAAAGGTGTCCTCGATGCTCGCGCGCAACTCGGCGAGCGTGTCGAACTCGCTCGCCGCCCGCGCCAGCTCGTCGTCCACGGGAGGCAGGGACTTCTCCTGAATTTCTCGCACCGTGACCTCGACGGTCGACGTGTGCCCGTCGGCAAGTGGAAAGGAGACCTGCTTGGTCTCCCCCGCGGAGGCGCCGAGGAGGGCGCCCTCGAGCTCCGGCGCCATGCGACCGGATCCGAGCTCGACCACGGTGTCGCGCTGCGCCTCACCGTCCGAGTCCACGAGGTCGACCAGGAGCGTGTCGCCCTCGCGAGCAGGACGACCGTCGGCAGGGGCAAGCTCCGCGACGGTCTCGCGCAGCGCCTCGACCTCCGCGTCAACCGACTCCTGCGGCACCTCGGCCTCTGGACGGGGCACCTCGAGCGTCGTCCACTCGACGATCTCGGGGAGCGGCTGGACGTCGACCGTCGCGGCGAAGCTCCAGCCCTCGTCCGATGTGCTCGGGAGCTCGAACTCGTACTCGGGATCGCCGACCGGGCGCAGGCGGCTTCGCGTGGCCGCGCTCCAGAACCAGCCCCCGATGTGGCTGTCGACCGCCTCCGCGTAGATTCGATCCTTCCCCAGGCGCGAGACGAGGACCGGCTTGGGAATCTTCCCCTTGCGGAAGCCCGGGATCTTGACGCTCTGCGCGAGGTCGGACATCGCATGCTCGACCGCGTGCTGCACCTGATCCGGCGCGACCTCGACCGTCAAGCGGACGCGGTTCTCGCCGAGCTCTTCGACTGTCGCGGTCGACATGGAGCCATTCAACCAGCCTGGGGTAGGGTCGCGTCCGATGGAGCGGTACGACGTCGTCGTGGTCGGGATCGGCGGGATGGGGAGCGCGGCCCTCTATCACCTCGCGCGCCGCGGCAAGCGCGTGCTAGGGCTCGAGCGCTTCGACATCCCGAACGAGCTGGGCTCCTCGCACGGAATCACCCGCATCATCCGCCTCGCGTACTTCGAGCACTCGGCCTACGTCCCGCTCGTCCGGCGGGCGTACGAGCTCTGGCGGGAGCTCGAGCGCGAAGCCGGCGAGCAGCTCCTCCATGTCACCGGCGCCGTCGAGGGCGGGCAGAAGATCTACGACGGCGCGCTTCGCTCGTGCCACGATCACGATCTCCCGCACGAGACGCTCGACGGGCGCGAGGTCAACCGCCGCTTTCCCGGGTACCGGCTTCCGGACGATCTTCCGCTCCTGCTCCAGCCGGACGGCGGCTTCCTGCTCCCGGAGCGCTGCATCGTCGGGCACGTCAACGGCGCCCTTGCGAACGGCGCCGTCGTACGAGCACGTGAGCGGGTGCTCGAGTGGGACGCGGGCGAGAACGGCGTGCGCATCCAGACCGATCGTGGGGTCGTGGAGTCCGAGAGGCTCGTCCTCACCGCTGGCGCGTACTCGCAGGACGTCGCCCGCCTCTCGCCCGGCCTGGTCGTGGCACGGCGCCAGGTGCTCGCCTGGTTCCAGCCTCGACGCCCCGAGCTCTTCGCGCCAGGGCTCTTTCCCGTCTTCAACGTGTCGCTCGACGAAGGGCACTTCTACGGCTTCCCGATCTACGGCATTCCGGGCTTCAAGCTCGGCTACTACAACCGCGACGGCGAGCACGGTGCGCCGGATGAGATCTCACGTGAGACCGGGCCGAAGGACGAGGAGGTGCTGCGCCCGTTCGCGGAGTGCTGCTTCCCCGACGGAGCCGGACCGACGATGGCCCTCAAGCCGTGCCTCTTCGAGCTCTCGCCCGACGAGCACTTCCTGATCGACCTCCATCCCGAGACGCAGTTGGCCGTCGTGGGTGCCGGCTTCTCCGGGCACGGCTTCAAGTTCTGCTCGGTCGTCGGCGAGATCCTCGCCGACCTGGTCGTCGACGGAGACACACGCCACGACATCGGCTTCCTCCGGCTGAGCCGGTTCGGCTGACGCGACCTATCCTGTCCGGGACGCGGGCGTGGCGGAATTTGGCAGACGCGGCGGGTTTAGGTCCCGTTGGGCTTCGGCCCTTGGAGGTTCGAGTCCTCCCGCCCGCAACGGTCGCGGGGTCAGACCCGTGGGGTCTGACCCCAAGTTGGCGGTCGGCTCAGTAGCCGCGAACGAGGAGAGCGAACGTTTCGCGCACGCTCTCGGCGACGAGCCCGAGCAAGAACATGATGGCGAGGACGGCGGCGGCGCTTAGCGTCTCTCCCGTCGCCGACAGCACCAGCAGAGCGGTGAAGCTGCCGAGGACGAGAAAGGCCGTCGAGAGGGGTCGGCGAGTGTACGTGCCGAGCCCGAGCCCGACGAGGAACGCGGCGCCGAACACCACGATCCCAAGTGTCATGCCGCGAGGGTAGGACCGGGACCGGACGGAGTCGGTCCTCGTCATACTCGCGCGCGTGCGGGCAGACGGCTCGCCTTCGGGGCTTCGCGAGGGGCTGGCTGCCGGCTGGCGTGAGCTTGCGCTGTACCTCGCGGCCGGGATCGTGTACGTCGCCATCGGCGTCGCGTTCCCGGAACTCCTCTTCGCCTGGATCACGGCCACCGGCTTCCTCCTGGCCTGTGTCGTGCTCCTTCCGGCTCTTTTCCGCCTTCTGCGCCGATGAGCTGGGCCGCCCATGATCTCGAGCCCTATGTGGTGCAGAAGCATCTGGGCAGGCGCGTCGCCTTCGTTCCGCTTCTCATCGGGTCGTATGCGCCGGACCTGCTCTCGAAGTGGTTCGTCTACGGAATCACGCTGGTCGGTGTCGAGCTCAAGGCGGACAACCCGGCGCAGTTCCACCGCGGCTGGCCGGGCGCCGGCTTCACGCACTCGCTCACGTTCGGAGTGCTCGTCGGTCTGCTCCTCTATGTGATCTGGCGGAACAAGGTCGTCGCCTACAGCTTCGTCATCGGACAGTGGGCGCACGCGCTCACCGACACGGGAGACACGGTCGGGTCGATGCTCTTCTTCCCGTTCACCGACCACCTCTTCGCGGTCGGCGCGTGGGCCTACGCCGGCCAGACGGGGCGGTACGTGGACGCGGGCGCATACTTCAGCGGCCTCGGGTTCGTCTGGGACGGCGTGTTCGTCGTCTGGGCGCTCATCAGCTGGCGCGTGATCACACGGGGGTACTTCCGGACCACGGTCATGGCCGCCGACCCCTTCTGGCGCTGGGCGGGCCGCTATCTCTCCGAGACAACGCTCGTCGCGCTGTATCGCGCCTCGTACTTCTACGGAATCGCGCGCTGGGTGGCGTGGCTCGTGTGGGCGCACGTCGTGAGGTCATTCGCGTTCGATCTTCGCTGGGGCGGGCCACGGTGGGTGCCGCGCGTCTACGCCGACGAGCTCAACTCCGCTCCGGCATGCCGCTGTCCAGGTTGCTGCTCCATGAAGCCCCGCCTCGGTTTCTACGGTGCCGTGGCCGTTTGCGCCTGGGCAAAAGGGCATTCCGGCTCGATTCGAGAGACCCTGAGAGCCGCTCCGCGCCGAAAACAGCGCCGCCGGCACCGCCGGCGACTCAAGCGCGAGTAGAAACCAGCCGATTTCCCTTCAGGAATGCCCGTTCAACGGCGGATTCACCTCATGTGGGGGGCCTCAGCGGCTGGCCTGGCCGTGTTCGCAGTCGTCACGGTGGGCGCTCCGCAGGAGAGCGAGATCTCGGCGTTCTTCAACGTCTACGTCTACAACGCGCTGATGCTCCTCGCGACTGCGATCGCGGGGTATCGCGCGTTCTCCGTCGAGCGTGAGCGTGCAGCCTGGATCGCGATCACTCTCGCCCTCGCCTCCTGGTCGTTCGGGGAGCTCTGGTACGCGTTCGCCAAGCCGGAGTCGTACCCGTCGCTGGCGGACGCCGGCTTCATCGGCTTCTACCCCCTCCTCTATGTGGGCATCGTCCTCCTCCTGCGCTCCCGCGCGAAGACGATCGGGGGCACGCTCTGGCTGGACGGCCTGACGGCGGCACTGGCGGCGGCTGCCCTCGGAGCCGCCGTTCTCGTCGAGCTCGTTCTCGGCTCGACGGAGGGCTCCCGGGCAACCGTTGTCACGAATCTCGCGTATCCGCTCGGCGACGTCCTCCTGCTGTCCGCCGTCTTCGGAGTCTTCTCGCTCGCCGGGTGGCGGCCCGGGCGTCGGTGGCTGCTGCTCGGGCTGGGAACGCTCTCGACGGCGATCGCCGACGGCATCTACCTCTTCCAGTCGGCAGCGGGCACATACGTCGACGGAACGTGGGTCGACATTCTCTGGCCGGCGGCGATGCTCCTGATCGCGTCAGCCGCCTGGTCACAGGATCGAAGCAGCGAGCTGGAGGTCAAGGGCAGACCACTGCTTGCAGTGCCGGCAGTGTGTGCCGTCGTTTCGACCGGGATCTTCGTGTACGACCACCTCCACAGGGTCAACATGCTGGCGATAGTGCTCGCGACCGCGACGTTGCTCCTCGTCGTCGTCCGTCTCGCGGTGACGTTCCGAGAGAACAGCAAGCTGTACGAGCTGACCCGGCAGGAAGCGACGACCGACGCTTTGACGAGCCTCGGCAACCGCCGGAAGCTGGCGACGGACCTCGAGCGGCGACTCGCTGCCGAGGAGGTGGAGCCGGCGCTCCTGATGATCTTCGACCTGGACGGATTCAAGGGCTACAACGACGCGTTCGGCCATCCTGCGGGAGACGAGCTGCTCGCGCGTCTCGGTAGGAAGCTCCAGGCCGTGCTCGGCTCCGAAGGTGTTGCGTACCGGCTCGGCGGCGATGAGTTCTGCATCATCGTCCCCACAGCAGGGATCGAGGTGGAACCACTGATCGACCGGGCCTGCGTCGCTCTCTCCGAGCGGGGGC
This sequence comes from uncultured Actinomycetes bacterium, assembly GCA_963761485.1. Taxonomy (GTDB): domain Bacteria; phylum Actinomycetota; class Thermoleophilia; order Gaiellales; family Gaiellaceae; genus GMQP-bins7. Next base: position 307,006 of record CAVXGP010000007.1, read on the forward strand.
AGGGGTTCGAGGTGTCGAGCTCGTTCGGGGCCGTGATGCTCCCCGCCGACACGGCCGACCCAAGCGAGGCCATGCATACGGCCGACGAGCGGCTGTACGCGCAGAAGTATTCGAGGCGCGGCGACACCGACCGGACGATGCACGCCTTCATCGAGGCACTCTCGGTACGCGAGCCCGATGTCCTTGCTCACCTCGAGGGGGTCGCCTCACTCGCGCTGGAGGTGGGACGAATGCTCGGCCTCCGCACCGACGAGCTCTCCGAGCTCACGCGCGCTGCTCAGCTCCATGACGTGGGAAAGCTCGCCGTGCCGGACGAGATCCTTCAGAAGCAAGGGCCGCTCGACGAGCGCGAGTGGGCATTCGTCCGTCAGCACACACTCGTCGGCGAGCGCATCCTTCGCGCCTCGCCCGCTCTCCGAAGCGTGGCCTCGATCGTCCGTTCGACCCACGAGCAGTGGGACGGCGGCGGCTACCCGGACGGCCTGACCGGCGAGGAGATCCCCCTCGCGGCTCGGATCATCTGCGCATGTGACGCCTACACCGCGATGACGTCGATCCGGCCGTACCGCCCGGCCCTGACGCCGAACGAGGCGCTCAACGAGCTGATGCGGCTCGCGGGATCGCATTTCGACGCGAACGTCGTCCGGGTCCTCGTCGCCCACGTTCGAGGCCGACTCCAGACCGAGTACGCCGCGTAGCAACCTAGGCGCATCGGCGCCGCGGGCATACTCAGGGTTGGGCCCCGTAGCTCAGTGGATAGAGCGGCAGACTTCGAATCTGCGGGCGGAGGTTCGACTCCTCCCGGGGCCATCGAGGAAAGCAGCTGGAAACTGGGCTTTTGCGATCAGCGAAAGCGTTTACCCGGAACCCGCGATCGAGGAGTCGCCGGCCAGGCAGATCGCGGCGTCCCGGACGAACGGCGTCGAGCACGAGCTCGTCGGCGATCGCACCTGCACCGTGATCCGCTGCCGAGTGTCGAGCGCGAGCGTGCGTCGACGAGGACGCCGGGTCGTCCGTGACGGTCGCGTCGGCTCGGTGCTCGGGTCGGCTGACGGCGCCGACATGACCACCGGTGCTCATCCTCTCCGCGCGGTGATTCGCGATCAGCTAGACATCCGTCATGGATGTCCCCGAGGCCAAGCTGGAGCAGACGGACGCCGGGCTCGTCCCGGCCACCGCGGGCTGGTTCGTCTTGAACGCGCGCAACGCGAGGTGGAACGCCCGCCCCGGCCGGCAGAGCGTGAGCTTCACCGGCAAGACCGAGTGGGAAGCCGACACGCTCTTCCCGATGCTCGGCGTCAACCTGGCCGTGCTGGAGCCGGGCGAGCCGAACTCGCTGTACCACTGGGAGACCGAGGCGGAGGCGTTCCTCGTCCTCTCAGGGGAGGCACTTCTCGTCGTCGAGGGGCAGGAGCGGCCGCTGAAGCAGTGGGACTTCGTCCACTGCCCGCCCAAGACCGAGCACGTGATCGTCGGCGCAGGGGACGGGCCGTGCATCCTCCTCTCGATGAGCTCACGGGAAAACCAGGCCTTCGGGCCGTACGGTGAGGACACGGCAAACGAGATCGCGCGCAAGCACGGAGCCAGTCCCGAGGAGACGACGCAGGTCGCGGAGCAGGCGGACGCAAACTGGCCCGAGTCGCAGCCGTCCCGGTACCGCGAGGGCTGGCTGCCGGGCTAGGCGGCGCGGGTGCCGATTAGCAGGGAGCTTCGATTCCTCCCGGAGCAACCTGGAGCTCGGCTCATGATCACGTCGCTACCGAGTCCACTGCGGTGGCTCGGAGAGCCGGCCGAGAGCAGCGTTAAGGACGGCGTGCTGCAGATCATTGCGGGCCCCCGCACCGACCTGTTCGTGCATCCCCAGGATCAGACCCTGAGCATGAATGCCCCGGCGCTCGTTTGCTCTACCACCGGTGACTTCCTGCTGGCGGCGAGGGTCGAGGTCGCATTCGCCGCGACGTTCGACGCAGGCGCGCTCTTGCTCTGGAAAGACGACCGGACCTGGGCCAAGCTCTGCTTCGAGTACTCACCGCAGAAGGAGCGCATGGTGGTCTCCGTCGTGACCCGCGGCTTTTCGGACGACTGCAACTCGCAGGTCGCCGACGGCGATGCCGTGTGGTTACGTCTCGCGCGAATCGGCCAGGCGCACGCATTCCACGCGACGAGCGACGGCCGGCACTGGGAGCTGGTGCGCCACTTTCGCCTGGATGGGGACGGCGAGCTCGACGTCGGCTTCGTGGCGCAGTCGCCGACGGGCGATGGCTGCGCCGCGACATTCTCCGAGATCCGGTTCGACGCAACCACGCTGACGGACCTGCGTAGCGGCGAGTAGCTCTGCACGGGCGCAGACCGCAAAACCTGCCCTTAACACGGCGGCCAATCCGACGCGCGCCGGCGCCTGGTAGTTACGTTGGACGACCGACGGAAGGAGACGAACCGATGACCCGGCTACTTCTCGTCCTCGTGTCGGCAGCAACATTCGCTGCAACCGCGGCCGCCGCCACGAGCGAAGACTTTCCGAAGCGGATCAACCTCCCGAACGGTTTCCAGCCCGAGGGGATCGCGAACGAGGGAGAGACGTTCTACGTCGGCTCGATCCCAACGGGAGCCGTCTATAGCGGCAGCTTGCGCACCGGCCGCGGAGCGATCCTCGTCCGCGCGCGCGAGGGGAGGTCGGCGATCGGGCTGAAGGTGAGCCGCGGCTTCCTGCTCGTCGCCGGAGGCGACACGGGGCGGGCGTTCGTCTACAACGCCGAGAGCGGGAGACCGGTCGCGACGTACCGTCTCTCGACCGGTGGCAGCTTCATCAACGACGTCGTCGTGACCGAGGACTCCGCGTGGTTTACCGACTCTTTCAAGCCGGTCCTCTACCGCGTGCCGCTGCGGGAGAACGGAAGGCCAGGCTCGCCGTCGGGCGTTCAGACAGTGGCGTTGTCCGGGGACTACGTGCACCAGGACGGATTCAACGTGAACGGGATCGACGCGGCCTCGAGCGACACGCTCGTGATCGTCCAGTCGAGCACCGGGACGCTCTTCACCGTCACGACTGCCGGTGTGGCGTCGAAGATCGATCTGGGCACCGAGAGCGTTCCCAACGGGGACGGGATCCTGCTGGACGGGCGGCGACTGTTCGTCGTTCAGAACCAGCTGAACCTCGTCGCCCGGATCATGCTCGACGAGGACCTCGCCTCGGGACGCGTCGTACGACGCATCTCGGACCGAGCTCTGGATGTTCCGACGACGGCAGCCGATCTCGGCAATCGCCTGTACGTGGTCAACGCCCGGTTCGGCACGCCGCCGACGCCCAACACCAGATACTGGATCACGCAGTTGCAGAAGTGACGCGCTAGACGAGCAGCTCGGCCTTCCGGACTCTGACGAAGCCCGCCGCCACGAGGACGCCGCTGTCCAGCAGCCGGCACATCCAACCGTGCCCCGAGTCCGGATCGGCTTCGTCGTCCGGGCTTCCCACCGAGGCGAAGATGCACCCGTCGAGGAAATCCCATTCCTCGATCTCGTCGTGGTCGCCCTCGATGTCGGCGCGAAACGACGCGAGATCGGAGCGCAGGCGCTCCTTGACCGTCGCGAGCCAGGAGTCGCGGCTCGTCCGCAGATCCACGCCACACAGCTCGAACAAATCGTCCTCGATCTCCTCGAGGATCAGCGCGTCCAGGTAGCGCTCTGCCTCCTCCCAGTCCGGGGCCTCCCCGGGCTCGAGGGCGGCGAGCTCGAGCGCGAGACCTGCCGCCTCGGCTTGGTCGAAGGTGGCGCGCGCGCCTTCGGGGAGCTCCTCCTGGGACCTGGCCAGAGCGTGCTCGAGCTCGTGATCGGGAAGCGCCTCGAGCTCCGCAAAGTCCCGCTCTGCGAGAAGTTCGAGGTACGCCTCGCCCTTCTCGTCGAATGCCAAGCGCTCTTCCGCGATCTGCCAGCTCACAGGCTGACCGTCCTCGAGGGTGGTGAAGGCATGGCCGAACCTCGGTCCATCCAGGCGGAAGCGCCGGAAGCCGCCGAGCTCTTCGCGCCCGTCGGGGTGCGTGAGGCGGACGCGGTAGCGGGCGGGAACAGCGACAAGGCGCTGTCTGGCGTCCTCTGCAGGCTCCTCTGCGCGCTCGACGAGCCAGAAGCGACCGTCCAGTCTCAGCACGGCGCCGGGGCCGAGCGTGTCCTCGGTCGTGTACTGGTGGACACGGCTCGTGCCGGCACGCGTTCGAGTCTCCACGTCGTAGGACTGCGCCACCCACCGGCAGCCTACGTTGTCGAGCTATTCCAGCAGGTGCCGATACCGGCGAGCTTGCCTGGATTCCCGCGCGCGCTGGCGCCACTTCTGCTTGAGCTCACGCCGAACGCGTGAGTTGCTGCGAGCCTCGACAGCTCGCAGCTCGCGCTGAAGCCGCTTGTAGCTCGACCACCGCTCGGGGTCGAGAGCTCCCGTCTCGAGTGCCTCCTGTACCGCGCAGTCCGGCTCCGTGTTGTGACCGCAGTCGTTGAACCGGCACTGCGCGGCGAGCTCGGCTATGTCGGTGAAGGCGTTGTCGACGTCGCCCTCCCAGACCTGGAACTCGCGTAGACCCGGCGTGTCGACCAGGAGGGCTCCACCCGGGAGGACGAGCAGCTGGCGGTGCCGCGTCGTGTGGCGCCCGCGGCCGTCTCGGCGCAGATCTCCGGTCGGCATCAGCCTTCGGCCCGCGAGCCGGTTGACGAGCGTCGACTTGCCGGCGCCGGAGGATCCGAGAAGGACGAAGGTACGCCTTGGCCGCAGCAGAGACCGAATATCGTCGATCCCCTCGCCCGTCACGTTGCTGACGGCGAGCACCGGAACGCCGACGGCGACAGCTTCGGCTTCGAAGAGCAGGGTCGGGTCGTCACAGACGTCGAGCTTCGTCAGCACGACGACTGGATCGGCGCCGCTGTCCCAGGCCGCGATCAGGTAGCGCTCGAGGCGCCTCGGGTTGAAGTCCTGGTCGAGGCCCGCCACGAGGAGCACCGTGTCGACGTTCGCGACCAGGATGTGCTCCGCGGACTTCAGCCACGGCGTCTTGCGCGAGACCTTCGTCTGCCGAGGCAGGACGGCTTCGATGGCCGCACGACCGCCCGGAGCGTCGCAGACGGCGACCCAATCGCCGACCGCGGGCATGAGGCTGTGCTCGAGGTCGCGCAGCTTGCCGCGGGGGTGCGCGAGCCGCTCGTCACGCTCACCCCGCACGAGGTAGCCGCCGCGGTGCTCCGCGACGATGCGAGCGGGCTCGAAGCCTCGCTCGGAGTGACTTGTGAAGGCCGCCTCGAGCTCGTCGGTCCAGCCGAGGTCGGCCAGGGTTCCATCGGACAACGTAAAGCTCCTTCGCTCGGAGGTGAACCTGGCCGCGACTCGCGGCGCCGAGCGAAATTGCCTAGCTCAAGGCACCGTCGAGTCGGAGAGTGGTGTGGCGCGCAACTTTCATGGCGACCTCCTCTCGCTCGACGATGGACTCCGGAAGCCTAGGGTCCCCGGGCTTCTGCGTCAACGAGCCCGGGCGGGGAAGTTATGCCCCGCGCTTCGCGCTCCAGGAGGCGCTGGCGTTCCGGCACTTGTAGCGCGTCCCCTCGCGGACGAGCGAGATGCGCGTCAGGCCGCCCTTCCCGGTCGCCATCCCGGCGCCGTCGAACGTCCCCGAGATCGTGAACCTCATCGACCCGCCATCCTCCAGCGGGATGTTGGACAGGGTCGTCTTGAAGGTGAGATCGGGAAGAATCGCGATAAGGCCCTCGTACGTGTAGTCGACCTTGAACGATTTCTCGTCCGGCTCGATGCACTTGAGAGTCGGCGCGAGGTGAATCTTCGTCACCCACGCGCCCGGGATCGCATCCAGGCAGATGCCGGGGCCCTGCAGCGTGAATCCACAGTAGCGCCCAGTCGGCACCGCGGGCAGCGCGGCCGGAGGAGTGGTCGCCCCCCAGCCGAGCGGGCCCGCCTTGCAGCCGTCGGAATCGACCGCCACCGTGCCCTTCACCCGGCCGGTGGTGAACTTCCCGGAGACGGTATATCCCCTCTCCGTGATCACGAAGCGGCCGCGCTCCGCGAGCGGGTACGTGCCGGAGAACACGGGCTCCAGGAACGACACCGCCGACGCCTGGCAGCGAGCGACGATCTGCTTGAACGACAGGTTGGTGATCGAATTTCCGCCCGACAGAACCTCGACCGATGCGCGGAGGTTGGGGCTGAAGCCGGAGCCCTGATAGTGGCCCGCCTGCGCCTGGGGAGGAGCAGGCGGTGTGCGTACGGCGCCGGTGTAGAGCCCCCGATGTGCCTTTCTGTCCTTACACGCGATGGCGCCCTTGCCGGCACCGCCCCCCGACAAGCCCTGGTAGGCGCGGGTCGAGCCTGCCAGCACCTTCCAGGTGCTCTTCAGCTTGCCGCAGGCCTGAGTCACGACGATCTTGATCGTCCCGCTGTTCCCGAGCAATCTCAGCTCCATGCGCACGCGGTTGGAGGCCACCGCCCGACTGCCACGGGCGTTGCCCGAATCGCTGAATGCCCCGCGAACAGTGAAGGTGCCCTTCCGGGCCGGGTTGAGCGAGAGGACGATCTTCACCTTGCCCGCCAGCGAGACCTCCGCAGCGCGTGTCGGAACGACGGGCTGAGCCCGGTCGTCCGCGCCCGACGAGCTTCCTGTGGAAACGACCGCAGCAAGAAGCGCCAGACAGAGGATCGCGAGTCGGCGAGTGTTTCGAGTCATCGTCTCCCCCATGCCGTACACCCAATCAAAGATTGCTGAACGCCCGGCGTCAACCCGCTTGACTCTAACCACTCCATTACCGTTTGATCCCTACAGCAGTGAGCGTCGCGACGACAGACGTCCACGGGAACGAGACGAACGGCGCCGCCATGATCCGTCTCGTCGACGTTCGCAAGCGCTTCGGGGACAACGTCGTGCTCGACGGGATCGACCTCAGCGTCGACCACGGCGACGTGCTCGTTGTCATCGGCCCGAGCGGTAGCGGCAAGAGCACGCTTCTCCGCTGCGTCAACCTGCTCGAGCCGATCGAGGCCGGGCAGATCTACCTCGAGGGCGAGGAGATCACCCGCAAGGGCGCCGATGTGTCGGCCATCCGGCAGCGGATCGGGATCGTCTTCCAGCAGTTCAATCTCTTTCCGCATCTGACCGCGATCGACAACCTGACGCTGGCGGCCAGGCGGATCCGCAAGATGCCGCGTCGCCAGGCGGAGCGGCGCGCGATCGAGCTGCTCGCACAAGTCGGTCTCGAGGAGAAGGCACATCAACACCCGCACCAGCTATCGGGAGGCCAGCAGCAACGCGTCGCGATCGCACGCGCGCTGATGATGCAACCGCACGTCATGCTCTTCGACGAGGTGACGTCGGCACTCGATCCCGAGCTCGTGGGGGAGGTGCTGGTCGTCATGCGCGACCTCGCGCGCGAGGGCATGACCATGTTGATCGTGACCCACGAGATGCAGTTCGCGCGTGAGGTGGGCGACGAGGTCGTCTTCATGGACGGTGGCAAGATCGTGGAACGGGGTAAGCCCATGGAAGTGCTCGAAAACCCACGAGAGGAGCGGACGCAGAGGTTCCTGCGGAGAACGCTCCAGCTCGCGCACTCGCTGGAGGAGCTCACCATCGACGAGGAAGGAGGAGTCAAATGAAACGACTGCTGGGGGTGATCGTCCTTGCGGCATGCACGGTCGCCGCGCTGGGGGCTTGGGTGGGGGTCGCGCCCGCCCGTGAGGCGGGCCCGAGCGCCGCGGCACAGAACCTCCCGCCGCTGCCGGCGAACATCAAGGAGCGCGGCCGCTGGAACATCGCAATCAAGTGCGACTCGCCTCCGTTCGGATACATCGACGTCAGGGGCCAGCACGCGGGCTTCGACGTCCAGATCGCCCGCTGGTTCGCCCGGTTCGCCTTCGGCAAGGGCAACCGGGTCAACCTCACGTGTGTGACCACGCCGGCGCGCGAGCCTGCGCTTACCTCCGACCGCGTCGACCTCGTGATCGCGACGTTCACGTACACACCCGATCGCGACACGCGGATCGACTACTCACGGGCGTACTACAAGGCGACTGGACGGCTGCTCGTGCCGAACAGCGCGCCGAACAGCATGCTCTCGCAACTCGCCGGAAAGACCGTCGCGACCACGAGCGGGTCGATCTACGACCGCTGGGTCAAGAACTGCTTCAAGGACACGAAGCTCGTGGTCACGGACAGCTTCACCAACGCGCTGCTGGCCTTCCGTGACGGCCGTGCGGAGATGCTGATGTGGGACGACACCGTCCTTCTCGGCATCGCGACGATGGACAGGACGCTCAAGCTGACGACCGACTCGTTCCTCGCGCTTCCCTACGGCATCGGGATCAAGCAGGGCAACACCGCGCTGAAGCGGTGGGTCGACTCGCGGCTCGAGATCATGCGTAAGCGGGACACGTTCAACACCATCCTCAGGAACAACGTCCCGGCTCGGGTGTTCGCGTCGTTCCAGGCGAACATCCTCAGACCCAACAACCGGTTCGGCTACACGCAGGGCGACGCCACGACGGTGTGCCCGTAGCGGGAAGCCACTACTCGAAGACACCCGGGAGCGGCCGCGCGTTGCGCGGTCGCTCCTAGCATCCGTGTCGACGCTCGGGATCAGCTTCGACTGGTCGTATCTGTCCGAGTACGGCCCCGAGCTTCTGGCCGGTCTCCGCCGGACGCTCCTGGTCTCGGCGATCGGGATCGCAGGCGCCTTCTTCATCGGCCTCGCCCTCGGGGCTGCGCGCGCCTATCGCATCCCCGTGGTGAGCCAGCTGGCAGCCGTGTACGTCGAGGTGATCAGGAACACGCCGATCCTCATCCAGATCTTCATCCTCTACTACGGGCTGCCTCAGTTCGACATCCTGCTCGAGCCCTTCACCGTGGCCTGGCTCTCGGTGATGATCTGGGGAGGGGCATTCAACACCGAGAACTTTCGCGCCGGCTTCGAAGCGGTTCCTGCCCGATATCGCGAGGCGGGGCTCGCACTCGGCTTCAGCCGGCTCGCGACCTTCTTCAACGTCTCGCTCCCGATCGGCGGCCGAATCGCGCTTCCCTCCTCGATCAACACGTACATCAGCGTGCTCAAGAACACCTCGCTGCTGTACGTGATCAGCTATCCGGAGCTGACGAAGACGGCGCTCGACATCAATGCGCTGACGCTCCAGACGATCGAGACCTTCACCATCCTCGCCGCCACGTACCTCGCGCTCGTGTGGACGCTCTCCGCCCTGATCCGTCTGCTCGAGTCGCATCTCGCGCTGCCGGAGGAGCGGTAGCTCGTGAATCTCCCGGACTGGATCGGCCCCGTCGCCCGCTACATGCTCGAGGAGGGCCTCGTCAACACGCTCCGGATCGCAGCCATCGCTCTCCTCGGGAGCACGCTCATCGGGATCACGCTCGGGACGCTCCTCACGATTCGGTTTCTGCCGAGCCGCTCGCTGATACGCCTCTACATCGAGGTCTGGCGGGGGCTACCCATTCTCGTGAGCATCTTCATCATCTTCTTTGCGCTCCCGGCGGTCAGCCCGCATCTGAGGTTCGATCCCCTGACGGCGGCGGCGATCGGTCTCATCCTCTGGGGCAGCGCGCAGGTCGCCGAGGCCACCCGCGGGGCGGTCCAGTCGATACCGCGCGAGCAGCACGAAGCGGCATCGGCACTCGGCTTCGGTTGGGTCGGCCGACATGCCTTCGTGATCATGCCGCAGGCGCTCCGCCGGCTCCTCCCACCGATGGTGGGCTTACTCGTCAACATCATCCAGAACACGACGATCGCGCAGGTGATCGGCGCGGCAGAGCTCCTGGAGACGGGCGAGCGCCAGGTCGAGCGCCTCACCTTCGAGGGGGAAAACCACGCCTTCGAGATCTATGGCGCAGTGATGGTGGTCTTCTTCTTGATCTCGTTCCCGCTGACGCGCCTCGCCGCATATCTCGAGCGGCGACTCGTCTGACGAATGATCGGCCACTCGTTATGCTCGCCAGGCCGTCGAGGGGCGAGGAGCGCGAGATGAGCGAGAGGCAGCCGACCCTGGAAGCCGAGGCGCCTTCCACAAGCCCCTGGCGGAAGCGTCTCGTCTATGCGGGAGTGGCGATCCTGGCGATTCTCTTCTTCGGCTGGATCGGAGCCGCCTTCCTGCCGCGCTGGTGGTCGCACCGTGTCGGCGACCAGGTCTCGGGCAGCATCCCGGCGGGGATCACGCTCGGGTTGGTGTACGGATTTCTCTTCACGGTCCTCCCCCTGCCTGGTCCTGGCGTGGGCTGCCCGACGGCGGCGCTCGTGGAAGGCGTGGCTGATGTTCGTCGCGGTCGCGATCTTCCTGGCGTTGCCGAACCTCTTCACGCTCGGAATCGTCCTCGGCCGGGGCGACGCAGCACATGCAGGAGACCGCACGCTCGACGTCGACGCGCCAGGCTTCCGCGGAGGGACGCTCGCTGGAGCGATCCTCGCGGTGCTGTTCCTGGTGGGAGTGAGGTACCTGCTCGAGTCGCGGCGCCGCGCGCGCCGCGAGCTCGATCGGCTTCGAGCCGAAGCACGCCCGGAGGAACACCCGACGCCGTGAACCCGGTCGACATGACGAGCCAGGTCAACGAGCAGATGCCGCTCGGCGCCACGCTCGGAATCCGCACCAGCGGCGGCCCCGAGGAGGTCGAGGCCACGCTCGCGTGGTCGCCGGAGCTCTGCACCGCGGGAGGCGTGCTCCACGGAGGCGTCCTGATGGCGCTCGCCGACTCCGCGGGTGCCGTATGCGCGTTTCTGAATGTCCCGGAGGGTGGACGGACGGTCACGATCGAGTCGAAGACGAACTTCTTCGGCGCGGTCCGCGGAGGCGACGTTCGAGCGGTGTCCCGCCCGCTGCACCGCGGCAAGACGACGATCGTGGTCGAGACCGACCTCTTCGACTCGACAGGGCGCCGCGTCGCGCGCACGACCCAGACGCAGGCCGTTCTAAGCGCGGACTGACGACGAGACGAACGACTGACGAGGGCTATCCTGTCCTGTGCGCGGTGGCGGTAGCTCAGTTGGTAGAGCCCCGGGTTGTGGTCCCGGTGGTCGCGGGTTCGAGTCCCGTCCGCCACCCCTCTAGCCGATCGTTTCCACTCGAAGGTGCTAGCCGTGTCACGGAGCCGCCGCCTGACGGCCGACCTCCGCACCGTCAATCCGAACAGGCGAGCACCGCGCAGTACACAGTGACGAGCTCCGAGCACGACTGGTGAGGAAAGGAGGTGCTCCGAAGCTGCAGTTTCTGCCAACGGAAGACACATCGAATGAGTGAGGAGAAGCCGAAATGAAAAGGCTCTATCTGGGCGTCCTGCTCATCGTTTCCATGCTCGCCTTTCCAACCGTGGTGTTGGCCGACTCGGCGTTCGAGGCAAACGCCACCCTGACGGGCAGCCAGGAGGTCCCACCTGTCGCGACAGCAATGACGGGTAACGTCGATGTCGAGATCAACAGCACGTTGAGGTTTGCCCTCAGGGTCAGGAACAACACGAACGATGTTTTCGCGGCACACATTCACTGTGCGCCCCCTGGTGTGAACGGCCCGATCGGCATTACGCTCTTCATGGGGTCGTTCACTGCTGAAAGGGGCCTCGTGGCGAGAGGCAGGGTCACAGCTCCCGACGATCCGAATGGCTGCGGTTGGACCAGCATCGCTGACGTCGCTGCCGCAATACAGAGCGGGAACGCTTATGCCAATGTCCATACGACAGCGGCCTCGGGAGGAGTCCCATCTGGAGAAATCCGAGGCAACCTCGTTGTAGGTGACGATTAGCAAGCCGCCCCGCGTGGGCAGCTAGGCAACCAGTCCCTGCGCGGCGGGCCGGAGGAACTGCAAAGCCGGCCCGCCGCCCGTCTCCGCAAGACGAGCCCGATCGCGGGTTCCGGCGGATCGACGGTCGTCTCCGGGCGGCGCATCACGGCGGGCTAGGTAGGAGGCAGGCCCGCCGCCAGGTCCGGGACGGCAGCCGCTTAGGATCGGCCCATGCGGCACACACGCCACGGCTGGTGGCTGGAGGAGGCCGGCGACGTAGTGCCCACGCGCCCGCTCGAAGGCCACGCGAGCGCAGACGTCGTCGTCGTCGGGGGCGGCTACCTGGGCCTCTGGACCGCCTGGCACCTGCTCCAGCTGGAGCCGGAGCTGAACGTCGTCCTCCTCGAGGCTGCCGTCTGCGGACACGGTCCGAGCGGGCGGAACGGCGGGTTCTGCGAGACGCTCTGGGGCGAAGCTCCGACCCTCCGCGAGAAGGCCGGGGACGCGGCCGCTCTCGCCGTGTGCCGAGCTTCGGAAGACGCGGTGCGCGGAATCGGCGCTTGGTGTGACGCGAACGGCGTCGATGCCTGGTACCAGCCCGCACCGATGCTGCAGGTGGCGACGACCGAGTCGCAGCTCCGCTCCTGGGAGCCAGAGGTCCGCGCAGCAGCCGAGCTCGGCGCCCCGGAGGAGGTCGTATCCCTGGCCGCCGACGAAGTCCGGGCCCGCTGTGACTCGCCGCTCTTTCTCGGCGGTGCGCTCTACCGCCTCAACGCCACGGTCCAACCGGCCCGGCTCGCGCTGGGCCTCCGCGCCTCACTCCTCCAACGCGGAGTCCGCATCCACGAGCGGACCGAGGTGAGGCGGTTGCACCGGAGCGGGAACGTCGAAGCGCGGGGTGGTCGCGTGCATGCACGCGCCGCGGTGCTCGCCGTCAACTCGGCCGCCGCGAGCTTCCCCGGATACAGGCTCTCGCTCGCGATCGCGTCGAGCCACATCGTCCTCACGGAGCCGGTTCCGGACGCGCTCGACGAGCTCGGCTGGACCGGAGGCGAGGCGATTGTCGACAGCCGAACCCTCGTCCACTACACGCGAACGACGCAGGATGGCCGGATCGCCTTCGGCTGGGGTGGCGGCGCCATGGGCTTCGGCGGCCGTGTCTCGACGAGGCTCGAGCGCGATCCGAGGGTCATCGAGAGCACACGGCAGAGCCTGTTCCGCTTCTTCCCGCAGCTCCGCGGGCGCGAGACGACGCACGCGTGGGGCGGCCCGATCGACGTCTCCCCGACTCATCTTCCGATCTTCGGAAGCCGCGGCCGCGTCCACCATGGCTTCGGCTTCACCGGGAACGGCGTCGGGCCCTCGTACCTTGGCGGGGAGATCCTCGCGCGCCTCGCCCTCGATCGCCGCGACGAGCGGACATCGCTCGCGATCGTCGAGCCCGGCCGCAAGCTGTTCCCGCCCGAGCCGTTCCGGTATGCGGGCGGTTCCCTGATCCGCCGGGCTCTGATGCGAAAGGACGCCGCGGAAGACGCGGGGCGCAAGCCGGGAGCCGCGACGGCTTTCGTCGCGGCTCTCCCGCGCCGCCTCGGACTCCACCTGCCGCGGTAGCGATAATCGACGCATGATCGTCGACTGCGCCGTGTACGAGGATGGCCGCCGCCAGATGGGGAGCCTTGCGCTCGAAGAAGCCTTCGAGGCATCTCAGCGAGAGGAGGCGTTTGTCTGGATCGGCCTCTATGAGCCGACCGAAGAGGAGTTCGACGCGGTCCGGCGCGAGTTCGAGCTGCACGAGCTCGCGGTCGAGGACGCCATCGACGCGCATCAGCGGCCGAAGCTCGAGGTGTACGGCGACTCGCTCTTCCTCGTCCTCAAGACCGCGCGCTACGTCGAGGCGGAAGAGGCGGTCGAGTTCGGCGAGATCCTGCTCTTCCTCGGCGTCGGGTTCATCATCACCGTGCGTCACGGGGAGACTGCGCTCCACGACGTCCGCCTGCGGACCGAGCAGCGCCCGGATCTCCTTCGCTGCGGCCCGGGAGCGGCGCTCTACGCGATCGTCGATCAGATCGTCGACGACTATGTGCCCGTGATCGCCGGCCTCGATCGCGACATCCGAGAGGTCGAGGGTGAGGTCTTCTCGCATTCGCGTCGCAACCCGGCAGAGCGCATCTACAACCTCAAGCGCGAGGTGCTCGAGCTCCACGATGCGGTCTCTCCACTCCTCAACCCGCTCGACCGCCTCGCCCGCGGGAGGCACGAGCTCGTCCACGAGGACGTCCACCCGTACTTCCGGGACGTGCACGACCACCTGCTGCGTGTCGTCGACCAGGTCGAGAGCTTTCGAGACCTGCTCACGAGCGTCCTCGCAGCGAACCTGACGCAGGCAAGCGTGCGTCAGAACGAGGACGTCCGAAGGATCTCCGCGTGGGCGGCGATCATCGCGGTGCCGACGATGATCGCCGGGATCTACGGCATGAATTTCAACCAAATGCCCGAGCTCGACTGGGAGTACGGGTATCCGGTCGTCCTCGGCATCATCGTTGTCGCGTGCGTCTCGCTCTTCGCCTACTTCCGGCGCATCGGCTGGCTCTAGAGGCGAATCACGGCGACGGCCGCCACGACCACACCAAGCCCGCCGCGCCGCCGATCAACCCGCCGCTGATCATCGCTTTCGCGGCGTCCAGATCGCAGAAATCCCATTCCCGGATGTGGATGCAGTATTCACCCGAGATCTGAGCCACGGCGAGGCCGAGCACGGCACCGAGTGCCGCCCCGACCAGGGTGATTCCGACGAAATTGAAGACCGGGTAGTGGATGGTCCCAGAGTACTCGCCGGTCCCGACGGGCCTCCCCCGCCCGGGTTACCTCGAAGTCGCGGTTCTCGGCCGGGCGCTGACGGGGATGGTCAACGTCCTGGTGGACCTCACCCGCAGACCGTCCTTCACCTCGAGGGTGAAGCGGCGCGTGCCCGCCTTCTTCGGTGTGCCGCTGAGGACTCCGAGCGTGGAAAAAAGCCGAATGCCGTCTGGCAGGCTGCCGCGCGTGACCTTCCACACCCTCGGGGCGATGCCGCCGGTGGCTTCGAGCCTGACCCGATAGAGATGACCGACTTTCGCCGGAGCGAGGCGCCGGGTCTGAACGAGGAGCCTCGCCGCAACGGCAAGCGTTCGCGTGTAGCTGACCGAGCGCATGAGTGTGTCGGTCGCAGTCGCGGTGAAGCGGTACGACCCCGCCTCCCTGGGAGCTCCGAAGATCGAGCCGTCGGCACTCAGCGTCACGCCGGCAGGGAGGTCTCCTGCCGAGACGCTCCAGACGAGCATGCCCATGCCTCCGCAGTACGAGAGCCTCAGGTCGAGGGGAACGCGCACTTCGGCGCGCGCAGGGAACGCCGGAGAGGGGACGATCGAAAGCTGCCTGCAGGTCTTGAGGGTGAATTGCTTTTGTGTGCGCTTTCCCGCACAGTCCGCCTCCTTCTGAGGCTCGCGCATCTCCACGTAGAACCGGAAGGTTCCGACCTGCAAAGGAACGCCGCTCAACGTGCCGTCGGCTGCCAGAGTCAGTCCGGGTGGAACCACGCCCGAATCGAGGTGGAACGTCTGCTTGCCGGGACCGCAGCCGCTGCCTTCGGTCTCGACGAATCGGATCGAGTAGGGAATTCCGACCTTGCTCGGCGGGCAGGTGTTCGAGTGCTCGCCCGCGACGTTCGGGCACGTCTCGTCGGAGATGCCTCCCGCAGGCGAATCCGATACGAGTGTGAAGGCAATGGCAAGCGGCAGAGCGAGCATCGGAACGAGCCGCTTGAACCCCATCGGCCGGCCAACCTACCAACCGGGGCCGACAGTCCCATTGGGCAAGGAGTAGCAGTCGGCGCAAGGCGACTGGCCACCGGAGATCTCGTCATCGACGGGATAGATTCGCGGTAGTGAGAATCGAGAACGTCTTCGAGGTACCGGCCGCGCCGGACACGACGTGGGCCCTGCTCACCGACGTGCCGAGGGTCGTGCCGTGCATGCCGGGAGCCGAGCTCGAGCGGACCGTCGACGAGTCGACCTGGGAGATCCTGCAACGCGTCAAGCTCGGGCCTATCTCTTTGCAGTTTCGCTCGACGGTCACACGGACGGAGCTGAACGAGGCGGAACGGCGCGCAGTGCTCTCCGTCGACGCGAGGGAGGCTCGCGGCCGAGGCGGCGCGGAGGCGACGATCGCGTCGAGCCTGGCTGCCGGCGAGACCGGGACTCGGGTCACGCTCGTCACCGAAATCTCCCTCCGGGGCTCGATCGCCCAGTATGGCCGCCCTGTGATAGGGAGCGTGGCCGAGGACTTGACGCGGCAGTTCGCGAACTGCCTCGCCTCCATGCTCGGACACGAGGTGCAACAGGATCCGTCCCGGCCGAACGTCAAGCCGATCGCCGGGTCACGTCTCATCGCCAGGACGTACTGGCGGAAACTCCGGCGTCGCCCCTAGCGATCCGGCTCCGCGAGATCCATCGCCGCCAGGGCCAGCACACGCGCGATCGTCAGCGCGGCGTCGTCGCCCTCGGGCGAAGCGAACTGCGCGGCCCCCTCGTCGGTGTGAAAGGACCAGCCGCCCTCGCGGCCGACTCCGATCAGCGCTGCCGGACAGCGGCGCGAGATGTTGCCGAAGTCGGTGGCAAACGGGAGCGGCGGCGGATCGCTGACGAAGTCACGGCCGAGCGCCCGGAAGGCGGCGGCCACCGAGGCGGTGACACGATCGTCCGGGCGCACGCCTTCGACGAGCCGACCAAGCTGCCAACTCGCCTCTGGAACCGCCTCGCGCACCACGCGCATGCCCTTCTCGACGTCCACCTCCTGGTCGCCGAAGAGGAGGAAGGTCGCCCGCAGCACGAGCCCGGTGCCCTCTTCGACGTCCCCATCGAGCTCCAGCCGCTCGAGCATGACGTGGTCCGGGACCTGCGCCCGGGCCATCTCGAGCGCGGCGAGAGCGGCCTGCAGCGGAGGCTGATCCGCGGTGCTCAGCGAGCGTGCGCCAGAAACGGTGGCCGTTGCGCGCTGCATCCAGCGCGACTCGAGCGAAACCGTGTCGATGAACTCGGGGTGGGCGTAGAGGGCCGAGTCCACGTCGTCCCAGAGACCGGCTTCCGCGCTCAGCGCCTTGCCGCCGCCGCGTTCCATCGAACCGGGCGCGTGGATCTCGTCGGAGGGACATCCCATGACGATCACGGTGCCCGCGAGCCGCTCGCGCAACTCGGCGAGTGCGAACGCGGCACCGGCGACGGCCCCCGCGATGGGCCCGTGCCCGCAGGAGTGGACGGGCTCGATGTGCCCGTCGGGCCGTACGGCGGGGACGGCGTCGTAGAGGCAGACGAGGCCAACGGTCCCTCCGGCACGCTCGCCGTGGAGGCTGGCGCGGAACGCGGTCTCCATCCCTCCCACGCCCGACTCGACGTCCAGGCCGGCAGCAGCCAGCGTGTCGCACAGGTAGCGGGAGCACTCGTGCTCCTCGTGTCCGAGCTCCGGGTGGTCGTGGACGAACCGCATCGTCTCTCGAATGACGTCCGTCTGGCGGGCGATCGCTGCCAGGATGTCCCGCTGGTCGATCATGCGAGCGCCTCCCGGAAGGTCCGCTCGACAAGGACGCGCACGAGCTGTGCCTTGTACTCGGCGGAGCCGGTCGCGTCGTCGACGGGCGCCGCCGCCTCGGCGGCCCGCTCTCCAGCATCCGCGAGCAGCTCACTGTCGATGCCCACGGCGGAAGCTCCTGTCAGCACTTCTTCCGCAGCCGGAGCGCGCATCGGCCGAGCGCCGACCGATCCAACCGCCACCCGCGCTTCCGCGACCTCGCCCTGCACGACCCGCGCGAGGCAGGCGACCGTCGCCGTCGGGCGCTCGTGGAACGCGAACTTCGCGTGCGCGACGCCGGCACCTCGTGGAACCTCGGGAATCCGAACGGTGGTGAGCACCTCGCCCGCGCGCAGGCTCGTCTGGTACGGGCCGACGACGAAGTCTGAGATCGGGGTCCGGCGGGTGGGTTCACCGCCGCGCCGAGATTCGACCTCGGCGTCGAGAGCGAGCAGGAACGTGGCCGGGTCGGAGTGGGGATCGGAGAAGCAGAGGTTCCCGCCCAGCGTCCCGACCTCCCGCACGCGAAGGTTTGCAACCCGTCGCTCCATCGTCGCCAGGGCGGGAAGCCGCTCCAGGACGAGGTCCGAGCGCTCGAGCACCCTGTGCGTCACCGCTGCTCCGATGACGAGCTCGCCGTCCTCCGCGCGAACACCCTCGAGCTCCTCGATCTGCTTGAGGTCGACGAGGTGCCCGAAGGACGCGAAGCCGAGCTTCAGCAGGAGCAGCAGCTCGGTCCCCCCGCAGTAGAACGCGGCGTCTTCTCCGTAGCGGTCGGCGAGCTCGGTCGCCTCCTCCACCGACTGCGGCCGGTGCAGGTCGAAGGGCGGCAGCGTCACGAAACCCCGACGGCCGACGGCTCCGAGAGCACCTCGAGCGCCGCCTCGAGCCCGTCGCCGACCTTCACCGGCACGCCGAGGTCGGCGAACGTGCGCCCGACCGCGCCCAGTCCCACGATGGGGTACAACGAGGTCGCGCTCGGCCCCATATGCCCGATCCGGACGAGGTTTCCCGCCCCTTGGCCGCTGGAGATCATCACGCCATAGCGCTCGCGGCAATGGCCGCGCACCTGGATGTCCGTCAGCGACTCGGGGACGGCGATCGCCGTCACGCACGCCGCAGTGATCTCCTCGCTGCGCGGCCAGAGCTCGAGCCCCATCGCCTTGATGCCGGCGCGGCAGGCGCGCGCCGCCAGGTCGTGTCGCGCGATGGACTGCTCGAGGCCCTCTGCTAGGAGCTGGTCACAGCACGCCTGGATCCCGTGCATGTCGACCACGGACGGGGTGAACGGGAAGACGTTCCCGTCGATCCACTTCTCCTTCCAGTCGAGCATCGAGAGGAACGACGCACGCGGCGCCGCCGGGTTGGCCTTGATTCGCTCCCAGGCGGCGTCGTTGACGGCCATCAGCGTGACACCAGGCGGTCCGCCGAGGCACTTCTGCGCCGCGGCGACGGCGACGTCGATCTGCCAGTCGTCGGTTCGGAACTCGATCCCGCCCAGCGAGGAGACGCAGTCGACGATGGTCATCGCACCGTGCGCACGCGCGATCGGCCCGATCGCCGCGAGGTCGTGCTGCGTTCCCGACGGCGTTTCGGAATGGACGACTGTGACGAGATCGATCTCGGGATGCTCGTCGAGGTAGCGCTCGAACTCGGCGGGATCGACGGAGTCGTTGTACGGCACCTCGAGCTCGTGCAACTCGGCACCGAAGTCCTTCAGCCAGTAGCCCATCCCCTTGCCGAAGACGCCTGAGACGAGATTCAGCACGGCGGTGCCGGGTTGGACAAGCCCGCGAGCTGCGGCCTCGAGCCCGAGCACGGCCTCGCCCTGCATGAGCAGGATGTCGTTCTTCGTGAGAAAGATCTCGGCGAGCTTCCGCTCCGTGTCGCGGAATCCCTCCATGAATGCGGGGTCGTAGTGGTAGGTGATCTGCTTGGCCTGGGCGGCCAGAACCCGGGGCCACGCCATCGTCGGCCCGGCGCTCAGCGTGAAGTCGGGATCGCGCATGACGCTGTCTCCTTTCACTGGCGGGTGCCGCGCTCGTACGGGAGCGCGAGGGCGGCAGGCAGGTATGCCCGCCGTCCGAAGAGGACGAGGACGAGAAGAACGAGCACGAAGGGCAGCATGAACACGAGGTCCGTCGAGATGTTGATCTGCGCGACCTGCGCCCAGTCGGCGATCGAGAGCGAGGCGCCGAAGAGCATCGCGCCGAGGATCGCCCAGGAGGGCCGGCCCCTGGCCAACATCGCGAGCACGATGGCGATGAACCCGCGCCCGCCGACGATCGTATCCTGGAAGAGGCCGGTGCTGACGATCGCGAGGAAGGCTCCGCCCAGCCCGGCCATCGCACCCGCGAACAGCACGGCCCACGAGCGCGTGGCGAACACACTCACGCCTGCGGCGTCGAGCGAGCCCGGGGCATCACCGGCCGCGCGGATGTTCAGACCCATGTGCGTACGGCGCAACATCCAGGCCACGACCACCGCGAGCCCGAGGCCGACGTACACGATCAGCGGCTGCGTGAAGATGCTCCCGTTCGACTCACCCTTGCCGCCCACGACCGGCAGCTCGGACAATCCCGGGACGGCGACCTTGTCCGCCGCGCCGAGAGTCGGTCGGGTCTCGGCGAACTCGGCCTCGAAGATGAGCCCGGTGGCGCCCTCGCACGTCAGCGTGATGGCGATGCCGGTCACGATCTGGTCCAGGCCCCAGCGAACGCAGAAGAGCACCATCAGCAGCGAGACACCTGCACCCGCAAGCAGCCCTGCACCGAAGCCCAGCCATTCGCTCCCACCGTGATATGCGGCCACGAACCCCGCGTAGGCCCCCATCAGCATCATTCCCTCGAGGCCGATGTTGAGCACGCCGGCGCGCTGGGAGACGAGCTCACCGAGCGCCGCGAACATGAGTGGCACACCGGCGAGGATCGCGCCGGCGACGAGCGCCGTGAGAGCCTGCTCGGAGAAAACTCCGGTCGCGGCGAGCACGGTCGTCATTCGGCCGCCGCCGACCGATGCCGTCGGAAGGAAGCGCCCGGGAGGTAGCTGCCGCCCAGCTCGGCGCGGCGGGCGATCCATTCGGTCAGCGCCATGTAGAGCAATGTCAGACCGACGAGCAGGAGCGTGAACTTCGGCGTCAGGCCGGCGTTCTGGGCCGCGTAGTCACCGCCGATGGAGGCGAGCGAGAGCAGGGCGACGTACGGAATGACGCCGATCGGGTGCAGCCGCGCCAGGAAGACGAGCGGCACGACCCAGAGCCCGAACGCCGGATCCCAGTCGGCGCGCTGGTACCCCTTGACGCCCAGGATCTCGGTTGCCGCGGCGAAGCCGACGAACATGCCCGAGAGCAGGAAGGCGACGACGATCAGCCGCGGGACGTCGAGTCCCATGTGACGGGCCGAGCGCATCGAGGCGCCGAGCACCTGGAGGCGCAGCCCGAACGACGTGCGGGTCAGCAGGAACCAGACGACAACGGCTGCGAGCACGGCGACGACGACACCGACGTGCACGCCCGGCCAACGGCGCGCGTTCGATTCCGTGCCGGGGATCGGCGGGAGCAGTGCGGAGAAGTCGAAGGCCCGAGTCTGCGGCGTCGTCGTCGACGGGTCCTGGAACGGTCCCTTGACGAGGATCTGCGCCAGATTGATGCCGATGAAGCTCATCATCAGCGTCGTGATGATCTCGTTGAGCTCGTAGCGGGCCTTCAGAACCGCCGGCACGATCGTCCACGCGGCTGCCACTGCGCCGGCGATGAGGAACAGCACCACGAGGTTGATCGCGTTCGGCAGACGCTCCTCGAACCTCGAGCCGATCCCGGAGATGACGGCGGCCGCGAGCAGGAACTGGCCGTCCATCCCCAGGTTCCAGATCCCGGCGCGGAAGGCCACGATCAGCCCCACGGCGATGAGGAGGAGCGGGGCGACCCGCATCAGCGAGTCCTGCCACGCCGCGAACTGGACCCCGCCGGAGTAGACGTCCTTGTAGTACTGGATCGGGTCGACTCCGATCGCGACGAGCACGATCGACCCAGTGCCGAGCGCGAGCACGAGGGGCAGGATCGAGCGTAGGAAGAAGTCGCCGACCCGCCCGAGCTGGGCCCGTCCGGGAGCCGAATCGCTGATGTGCGGCGGCTCTCGGAGCTCCGTGGCTGCCGTCGTCTCGGTCATGCGGCTTTCCCTCCGACCATCAGCTCGCCGACCCGCTGCTGGGCGCCCGGCCCGTTCTCCACCACGCCGACGATGCGGCCGCGGGAGATCACGGCGATCCGGTCGCACAGGTCGAGCAACTCCTCGAGGTCGGTCGAGATGACGATCGACGTCACCCCCTCGCGGGCCTGCTCGCGAATCGTCTGCCGCACGCTCCTCGTCGTCATCACGTCCAGGCCGTACGTCGGCTTGCTGTAGACGACCACCTTGGGATCGAACGAGAGCTCGCGCGCGAGCACGACCTTCTGCACGTTGCCGCCCGAGAGCGTGGCAACGTGTCTCTCGGGCGTGGGCGTGCGGATCTGGAAGCGTGCGATCAGCTCGCGCGCTTTGGTCAGTATCGCCGCGTAGCGGATGCGGCCGCGCTCCCAGTACGGAGGCTTGCCGATGCGCTTCAGCACGATGTTCAGCGCCACCGACAGCGAGCCGATCGTGCCTTCGTGGATGCGGTCGTCGGTGACGTAACGAAGGCCGAGCTTCTCGCGCTGCGCGACCTTGAACCTCGCAATGGAGTGGTCGAACAGGCGGACATCGCCGGCCGCGAGCGGACGTTGCCCCGCGATCGCCTCGGCCAGCTCGCGCTGGCCGTTCCCGTCGACGCCGGCGATGCCCATGATCTCGCTCTTCAGCACCTGGAGCGAGACGTCGTAGGCGCCGATCTCGCCTATGCCCGGCGCGACGCTGACGCCCTCGAGCTCGAGCGCAGGCTGTGCGTCGAGGTCGCGTCTCGGCCCGCTCCACTCGGCTTCGGCGGCCAGCTCGGCGACGTCGGCCGGCTGCGACGCGTGGCTGCCGAACATCAGCGCGATGATTCGCTCCTGGAGCTCGTCGTGCGTCGACGACCGGAGCTCGTCGGGCGCGACCGCCCCGACCAGGCGCCCCTGGCTGAGGATGGCGACGCGGTCGCCCATGGAGATTGCCTCGTGCAGCTTGTGGGTGATGAAGACCACCGCGAGGCCTTGCCCCTTCAGGCGGGCGATGATCTGCTCGAGCTCCTCCACGCCCTTGGGCGTGAGCATCGACGTCGGCTCGTCGAGGATGAGCACCTTCGAGCCCCGCCAGAGCGCCTTGATGATCTCGAGCTGCTGCTGCTGTCCGAGCGCGAGCGTCCCGGTCGTCGCGTTCGGGTCGACGTCCAGGCCCAGAGACCCACCCAGCTCACGAAGACGCTGTGCGGCATCGGAGGCGTTGAGCCGGATGCCCTTGGACTCGCCGAGCATGAGGTTCTCGAGCACGGTGAGCTGCGGCACGAGCGATGTGTGCTGGTAGACCATCCCGATGCCGAGCCCGATCGCGTGCTTCGGCGAGTCGATGTCGACGACACGGCCCTCCAGCTTCACCTGGCCGCCGTCCGGCCGGAGCATGCCGGAGAGGATGTTCATGAGCGTCGACTTGCCGGCGCCGTTCTCGCCCAGGAGGCAGAGCACCTCGCGGCGCCGCACGGACAGCGAGATCCGGTCGTTCGCGAGCACGCCGGGGAACTCCTTGGTGATCTGAACGAGCTCGACGGCCGGGTGCTCCGAGCCGTCCATCGCAGGTGTCGTAGGGCTCCCGGTCGTCATTGCCGTGATCGTGAGGGCGGGGCGGCCCCTACGAGCCACCCCGCCCGTTCCTTAGGAGGTTCTCAGCACTTGCAGTACTTCTTGACCTTCGCCTCGGTCGCGGTCGAGACGACCTTGACCGAGCCGTTGGCGATCCTCTTCTGCGCGGCCTTGACCTTGGCCCAGACCGAGGCCGGGGCCTTGTTCGTCCGGAGCAGCGAGAGGCCGTTCTTGGCGTCGAGGACGTACGTCGTCCCGAACGTGCCGGCGTTCACGGCCTTGATCGCCCGCGTGTAGATGGGTGCGAAGTCCCAGAGCTCGGACGAGAGCAGGACACCCTTCTTGTCGATCTTCCTCTTGTCGCCGATGACATCGATGAACCAGACCTTCGTCGCTCCTGCCGGCGGCTTCGCTGTCTCGACCGCCTGCATCATCCCGAACGACGAGCCGTCCCCCATGCCGAAGATGACGTCCGCGCCCGCGGCGATCACGGTCTGCGTGATCCGCTTGCCGCCTGCCGCGTCGGCGTACGAAGCCTGGCCGATGCGTCCGTACTTGAACTTCACGTTCTTGTTGACCGAGCGGGCGCCCTGGACATAGCCGCCCGACTGCTTGAACCAGTTCTCGTCCGACGCCGAGACGACGATGCCGAGCGTACCCGTCTTCGACGTCAGCGCCGCGAGCACGCCCGCCAGATAGGCACCTTCCTGGGCGTTCGTGAGCACGTTGGAGACGAGGCCCTTCTTGACCGCGCTTCGCGCGGCGTCCCAGACGACCACCGGCACGCTGAACTCCTGCGCGATCGCGGGCCCTGCCGCGTTGTACCCGGATGCGTGCGCGATGATCAGGTCGGCCCCCTGCTGGGCGAGACGACGGAGATTCGGCTCCACGTTGTCGTAGCCGCTGCCCGTCGCGTCGAGCACCTTGGCTCCGGTCGCGCCCGCCGCCTTTCTGGCGCCGAGCAATCCCTGCTGGTTCCAGCCGTAGTCGGTCGGTTTCTCCGGAGCGGCGAACCCGACTTGCGCGACCTTCTGGCCGCTCGCCGCGCCGCCGCCTGCAACGGCAACGAGGGCGGTGGCTGCCACGAGCAGGAACCCGATGGCGCCACTCACTCGCACTCGTCTACGCATTTTCCCTCCTCTTTCGTGTCGTGTCCTTCGCCTGCGCGATTATCCCATCGCCCGTGAGCCCGTCACCTCCTCGTCGCCGACTCGCTCGCCGAGGAAGAGCATGCGGCTGTTTCTCCGCAGGACGTGGTCCAGCTCCTCGGGCTCGAGCCCGCTCACCCGGACCCGCAGGATCTCGACCGCCGGGTGGTGGAAGGGGATGTCCGATCCGTACAGCACACGCTCGACACCGACACGTTCGACTGCGTCCTTGATCTTCGTATGCATGGGCATGCCGGACGTCTCGAGATAGACGTTCGGGTTCCGTGCCGCGATGTCGATCGAGGCGTTGATGTAGACGACGTTCCCGTGACCCATGTGGCCGATGATCACCTTCACGCCCGGGAAGGCGACGGCCAGCTCCTCGATCGACCACGGCAGCGTGAAGATCGGATGACCGCAATGGATGAGCACCGGGAGGCCGCCTCGCTCGAGCAGGAGCTCCATGAGCGGATGTACTGCCGGGTCGTTCGGGAGATACCCGTCGATCAACGGATGGAGCTTCAGACCGAGGAACTTCGGATGCTCGAGAAAGCGCGCGGCCTCGTCGACATAGCCCGGCAGCTTGGGGTTGGCCCATACGAGCCCGTACGCTTCGGGAATCGACTCGACGACCGTGCGGACGTAGTCGTTGTCGGGGTGGAAGACGCAACAGCCCTCGTACTCGTGCTCCTCGATCAGCGCAGCGAGCCCGTCACGGTCGAGCGAGACGTTGAACATCGGACCGAAATCGCCGACGTGGGTGTGAGCGTCGAAGATCATGCCGTTCCGGGCTTGCCCGTCCCAGTTGGCGCTGTTAGGGTCGGCTGTCGACCGTTGACACTCAACTGGGCGTTTATAACCCTCGCCAAGGCTCGATGCAAATTCCCGACACCGCGCAGGTCGAGTCGCCGTCGACGGGGGCGGCCGCTACCACCCTCGACCACCGCACGCTGTGGCAGCGGGTTCACGAGCACCTTCGCGACGAGATCATCTCCGGGCGCCTGCCGCCCGGCACCGTCCTCCAGGAGGTCGCTCTGTCCGGGTCGCTCGGCGTCAGCCGCGGCCCGATCCGCGAGGCCCTCGGCAGGCTTGCGACGGAGGGCCTGGTCACCATCACGCCGCGCCGGGGTGCCGTCGTCCGCGCACTTTCGAGCGAGGAGTTCATCGAGGCCTATCAGGTGCGCGAGGCGCTCGAGATCATGGCCGTGCGACTCGCGGTACCGAAACTCGACGGCGAGGACCTGGCCGACATGGCACGGCTGGTCGACGCTATGGCGTCCCGCGCGGAGGTCGGCGACGTGCAGGGCTTCTTCGAGCTCAACACGGAGTTCCACCAACGCTTCTTCGAAGTCGCGGGCAACCGGATGCTCGCCCAGCTCTACCGGCAGCTGCGCGGGCAGATCGACCGGCACCGCTTGCGCTCCCTGCAGCTGCGCGGCGACCTCCGACGCTCGATCGCGGAGCACAGGGCGATCCTGAGCGCGGCCGAGACGGGCGACGTCGAGCGCGCGGCGCAACTTGCCTCCGACCACATCCGCGTGCCGCAGATCCGGCTGCTCGACGAGGAACAGGAGCTCGCATCGGACGGGAGGTCCAGATGAGCACCACGCTCGAGTTCGGTGTCAACCTGAACAACCGGGAGCCGCTGATCGCGCCCGACTACGACCTCCAGATGCTGCTCGACCTGTCCGAGGTCGTCGAGTCGTCGGGCTTCGACTCCGTCTGGGTCGGAGACAGCCTCTTCTCGAAGCCGCGCTACGAGCCCATCGCGCTCCTCTCGGCGATCTCCCAGCGGACGCAGCGGGTCCGGCTCGGGACGGCCTGCATGGTCACCTCGACCCGCAATCCGCTGTACCTCGCACTCGAGTGGGCGACGCTCGACCAGATCTCGGGCGGCCGGACGATCCTCGGGGCAGGCGCGGGGAATCCGGAAGAGGGCGTGCGGCGCGAGTTCGAGGCGCTCGGCCTCGACTATGTCCGCCGTGCGTCCGTCTTCGAGGAGGGGCTTGCGGTGCTGCGGGAGCTCTGGACGAAGGGATCGGTCACGTTCCACGGACGCTACTTCGACTACGACGACGTCAGCTTCTACTCGGGCACCGAGATGGGACCACTCGGCCCGCTCCAGCAGCCGCCACCGATCTGGGTCGTCTCGAATCCGCGGCTCAAGGGCGACGCCGCCCCGGAGGTGATGCAGCGACGCATGGAGCGCGGCGTGCCGCCGGATCGTGCTCTACGGCGACGGGTGGATGACCTGCTGCCGCGCCCAGCATCCGGAGGAGCTCGACGGAGCAGCTCGGCTGGATCCGGCAGGCGGCGGAGGCCGAACGAGACCGACTTCTCCCGCCTCGTCGTCTCCTACCAGGTGACGATGAACATCGGAGACTCCGAGGAGGAAGCGCGTCGGGTTTTCGGCGACTACATCTCGCAGTACTACCCGGAGCTCTCGCAGGCGATGGACCTCTCGAACTGGGGCCCGGTCGGGACCCCCGAGCAGATCGCGGACTGGATCAGAACGTTCGCGGAGGCCGGTGTCGGCCACTTCATCTGCCGGTTCGGTGCCATCGACCAGTTCGGCCAGGTGGAACGGTTTGCGAGCGAGGTACTGCCGCTCTTCGCGCAAGAGCGAGAGGGGGTGACGTAATGGCAACGCTGGTCGAATCGGACAGCCTCACGAAGGACGCGGCGCTGGTCGTCGACGTCTGCCTGTCCGTCGAGACGGACGACGTCGTCACGATCATCTGCGACGACGAGCACGCGTCCCAGGCGGCGGCGATCGCCGAGGTCGTCCTCGATCGTGGCGGCTGGCCGGTGATCATGAACAACGAGATGCAGGTCCGCCGGGGGCGCGCCGACGTTCGCTTCCCGATGGCGCCGCCGCGAAACCTCCACCAGGCGATGGTCTCCTCCGACGAGGTGATCATCGTGACGAACCTCGAATGGGCCAACCGCTTCGCTCACGTCAACGCGGTCAAGGAGACCTGCGCCGCCAACGGCAAGATCGCGTCGGTCGAGGAAGGCATGGGAACCTGGGACCTGACAGTCGACGACATTCACCAGGCGACCCAGCGTGCGAAGGACGCGATCGCGGTGCTCGAGGGGAAGAAGCACGTTCGCGTGACGACGCCACTGGGAACGGATTTCACCGTCTCCATCGAAGGGCGGCCTGCGCTCGAGGTGACGCCGATCAAGAAGCGCGGCCAGATGATGGGCCCGGTGCCGCTGTGGGCGGAGGTGGCCTTCGCCGCGGTCGAGGACTTCACGCACGGCACCGCGGTCGTCGACGGCGTGATGCTCGGCATCGGTCTCCCGGGCCAGGTCGCGGAGCCCATCCACTGGACGTTCGAGGGCGGACGCTGCGTGAAGATCGAGGGCGGCGAGGAAGCCGAGCGCCTGCGGAAGGCGATCGACGGCGTGGAGAACGCCGACGTTGCAGGCGAGTTCGCGTTCGGCACGAGCGAGAAGGCGCCGTTCGGATCTCCCTCGGAGAAAGGGCGAATCGGCACGGTCCACATCGCCCTCGGCGACAACCACAACGCCTATCCGGGCGGGCAGAACGTGTGCTCGCTGCACCTCGACGGCGTCTTCCTGAACGCGACGATGTGGATCGAGGACGACGGCACCTACATCCTGAGGGACGGCGAGTGGGTGCTTCCGTAACCGTCGTCAACCTGGACGACGTCGACCCGATCGAGCTCCCTCTCGGCAGCTGGTCGCGGATGGTCGCGAAGGGCGAGGGAAGCTCCCTCGGCTACTCGGTCTTCACCGCCGGGACGGAGCTGACGCCGGTGCGTCACGAGGTCGAGGAGGTGGCGTACGTCGTCTCGGGAAGCGGGGAGCTCAGGCTCGACGAGGACGCGGTGCCGTTCCGACGTGGCGACGCGCTGCACATCCCTGCGGGCGTCTGGCACGCGGTCGCGAACACGGGCGACGGAGGACGTCGTCATGGTCTTCGGCTTCCCCCACCCTGACTACCCGCCGACCGAACGCCGCTAGCGTGGCGCTCACGGCGCAGTCTGTGCGGGAGCAGGTCGCCTGGGCCTGCCGCATTCTCGCCCTCGAGGGGTACGCCGACCTGACTCTGGGGCACGTGAGCGCCAGGCCGGCCGGCAGCGAGACCATCTACATCAAGCGAAAAGGGGTGGCGCTGGACGAGGTCGAGCCGGACGACGTCGTCGACCTCGACGACCCGGCAGCCGACCTGCACCTGGAGACGGTCCTGCACACGGAGATCTACGCGCGTCGGCCCGACGTGGGCGCGGTCGTCCACGGCCATCCTCCGTACGCGACGGCGTTCGGGGCCACGATTGCGCGCCTCGAGCTCCTCACGCACGACGCGGTCCTCTTTGCCGACGGGATCTCCTTCTTCGAGGAAGCTCCCGAGCTGATCACGGAACAGGACCAGGGACGTGCCGTTGCAGAGGCGCTCGGCGCACGCCGAGCCGTCATCCTGCGAAACCACGGGGTCGTCGTCGCGGACAAGGACGTGCGCTGGGCCGTCCTCGGCGCGATCACGCTGGAGCGGGCCATCCGGCTGCAATCCATCGCCTCGACTCTGGGCGACCTGCGGCCCATTCCGAGAGAGGTCGCGGAGAGCATGTTCGCCGACAAGTACCAGGAGCGCTTCCTCGACGAGTACTGGGAAGCCTGGATCCGCCGAGCGCGGCGCGCCGGTGCCGACGACGGCATGCCTCCCGAATGAAACTGGAGCTGCTCGTGAACGGGCGCGCGGTCGTCCGGGAGATCGAGCCGCAGGAGCTTCTCCTCGACGTGCTGCGGGAGCGGCTCGCGCTCACGGGAGCGAAGCGCTCCTGCGACGTGCAGGCGTGTGGCGCGTGCACGGTGCTCGTGGACGGACGGCCGGTGTCGTCCTGCTGCTTCCTCGCCGCGGACGCCGAGGGCCGTCGGGTCTTGACCGTGGAGGGGCTCGCCGAGCGTCCCGAGTTCGACCGCCTGGAGGACGCGTTCACGCGACACGCCGCGCTGCAATGCGGCTTCTGCACCCCCGGGATGCTGCTCACCGTCGCCGCGCTCCTGGAGACGGGCGAGCTCACCGGCATCGAGGAGATCAAGCACGGGCTTGCCGGCAACCTCTGCCGCTGCACGGGCTACCGCGGGATCGTGGATGCGGTTTCGGAGCTCGCGGGGGTGATGTGAGCAACGCTCGCCTTCGGCTCGCGTTCGCCCGCAAAGGGATGAACGGAAACCATGTTTCATCCCGCGAAGCCCCCTTCTTCTCGAGAGCGTGGGGAACCTGGTTGTCGCTGGGGAAACCTCCCGGTTTCCCCAGACCCCTTCCACTGGTCCGCTTCGCGGACAAGGCGCTTCGCGCCTTCCCCACACCCCTCCACGCTCATGGGCCAAGGTCTGGCCCATGAGCCGCCTCGAGGACGTGCAGATCACGCGAGGGGCGATCGGGCGCTCGGTCCCCCGCCGCGACGCTCACGAGAAGCTGCGGGGCAAGGCCCAGTTCGCCGGCGACATCGTGGTGCCGCGCATGCTGCACGGGAAGGTTCTCCGCTCTCCTCTCCCCCACGCACGGGTCACGTCGATAGACGCCCGGCCGGCCGAGGCGATGCCGGGGGTCGTATGCGTCCTGACGGCGTCCGACCTCGCCGACATCGACCCATACTGGGGTCATGCGATCCGGGACCGGCCCGTGGTCGCGATCGACCGCGTCCGCTTCGCGGGAGAGCCCGTTGCCGCCGTCGCGGCCGAGGACGAAGCGACCGCGACTGCCGCCCTCGAGCGCATCGAGGTCTCGTACGAGGAGCTCGACGTCCTCGGCACCATCGAGCAGGCGCTGGCACCCGATGCGCCGGCCCTGCACGAGGGCCCGCTTCGGCCCGGGCTCTTCCACGGTCTCGGCGACCTGGCCCCGGCGGACGGCAACGTCTGCTACCGCTACCGCCTCGACCGCGGCGAGATCGAGGCGGTCTTCGCGCACGCCGATTTCGTGGTCGAGGGCGAGTACACGTTCCCGGCCGTCTACCAGTACGCGATGGAGACGCATACGGTCGTCGCCCAGGTGGAGGAGGGCGAGATCACGCTCTGGGCCTCGTGCCAGCACCCGTTCCTCGTGCGGGCGGAGATCGCGGCGCTCTTCCAGGTCCCGATCTCCAGCGTGCGGATCATCGTCCCCTACCTCGGCGGAGGCTTCGGCTCGAAGTCGTACACGAAGATGGAGCCGATCACGGTCGCGCTCGCTCGCAAGGCGGGCCGCCCGGTACGCGTCCAGAACCGCGTCTCCGAGTCGATGGTCACGACCCGGCGCCACGGGATGCGCTGCCGCATGCGGACTGCACTGAACCGCGAAGGACGGCTGCTCGGCCGCGAGGTCGAGTGCTGGTTCGACACGGGCGCGTACGCCGACAACGGCCCCCGCGTGACCGCCACCGCCGGTGACGCCGCGCCGGGGCCTTACCGCTGGGCCGCCTACCGCGTGGATGCCGCCTGCGTCTACACGAACACCGCGCCCGCTGGCTCCTACCGCGCGTTCGGGGCGACGCACCTCCAGTGGATCGGCGAGCTCCAGGTCGACGAGCTCGCGCGACGCGCCGGTCTCGATCCCCTCGAGGTACGGCGCCTGAACCTCTGCACGCCGGGAGAGGAGCTGCGTGCCGGCGGCAAGCCACTCGACGCCGACCTCGTCGGCGACGTCGAGCGCGTGGCCGAGGCCGTCGGCTGGGGCACCGAGAAGCCGGCCCGCACCGGCCGCGGGCTCTCAGTAGGGCTCCTCGCTGCGGGAGCGCATCCGGTCTCCAGCGCGATCGTGAGAATGGAGGCCGACGGCAACGCAGTGGTGCTGGTCGGGACCACCGAGGTCGGCCAGGGCGCGCGCACCGTCTTCGCCCAGATCGCCGCCGAGGAGCTGCGGTTGCCAACCGAGCGCGTGACCGTGCGCGGCACCGACACGCGCTTCACTCCCTACGACCGCTCCACCGGCGCGAGCCGTTCGACGACCGTGGCCGGGCTGGCGGTCAAGCGCGCGGCCGAGCAGGTGCGCGCGCAGCTGGCCGAGATCGCCGGCTCGCCCGACGTCGAGCCGGATTCGTACCCGGAGCTCTTCGTCCGGCACTTCGGGCTTGCCGGCGGCGAACTGATCGGTCGCGGGGAGGTGGCTCCCGAGGGGTCCGGCTCCTACGCCGAGGGGCCCGTGTTCTGGGAGGTCTGCGTGGGCGCGGCGGAGGTCGAGGTGGACGAGGACACCGGGCACGTTCGGGTCGTCAAGACGGCGACCATCGCGGACGTCGGGCGGGCTCTCAATCCACTCCTCGTCGAGCGACAGGACGAAGGTGGGACGCTGCAGGGGCTTGGCAACGCGCTCTACGAGGAGATGGTCTACGAGGACGGCCTGCTGCTGAACGACACCCTGTTCGACTACCGGGTGCCGACGTTCGAGGACCTTCCCGAGGAGATGCACTGCATCGTGGTGGAGAACGGGGACGGCCCGGGGCCGTACGGCGCCAAAGGCTGCGGCGAAGGGTCGCTGGCCGCCGTCACTGCAGCGGTAGCGACCGCCGTCGCGGACCTGGGCATCCCCGTGACCGAGCTCCCGCTGACGCCGGAGCGTGTCTGGCGGCGAATCCAGGAACTGAAGGAGGAGGGCACATGGCCGAGGTGAGACGGGCAGCGGTGATCGGGACCGGGACGATGGGCCCGGGCATGGGTGCCGTGCTGGCGCGGGCCGGCATCGAGACGGCGCTGTACGACGTGAGCGCCGAGGCGCTCGAGCGGGCGAAGGCGGGAGCGCAGCTCGCCGAAGGCGCCCTCGATCGGCTCGAGGCACCGAAGCGGGACGGCGGGACGCTCCGCTTCGAGGACGATCTGGCCGCTGCGCTCGAGGGAGCCGAGTTCGTGCTCGAGGCGGTCCCCGAGAAGCTCGAGCTGAAACATGAGGTGTTCCCCCAGCTCGAGCAGCACGTGGCAGAGGACGCGATCCTGGCCTCGAACACGTCCGGCATCCCGATCACGAAGATCGCGGCGGTCTGCGAGCGCCCGGAACGGGTCGTCGGGATGCACTGGTCCAACCCGCCACACCTGATTCCCATGATCGAGGTCATCCCGGGCGAGCAGACGGAGCAACGTGTCGTCGACGACACCTGCGAGCTGATCCGCCGGTTCGGGTACCACCCCGTCGTCGAGAAGGAGGTGCCGGGATTCGTCGAGAACCGCATCCTGTACGCGATCCTCCGCGAGTGCCTCGATCTCGTCGACCGGGGGATCATCGACCCGGAGGGCCTCGACCTGAACGTGCGCTGGGGCATCGGGTACAAGCTCGCCGTCATCGGCCCGATGGAG
Organism: uncultured Actinomycetes bacterium; assembly: GCA_963761485.1. Taxonomy (GTDB): domain Bacteria; phylum Actinomycetota; class Thermoleophilia; order Gaiellales; family Gaiellaceae; genus GMQP-bins7. The sequence goes on from CAVXGP010000007.1 coordinate 339,551, forward strand.
CTCCTGGACATGGCCGGGCTCGACATCTACGACGCCGTCGGCTCGTACCTGAACCAGGACCTCTCGACGTCGGGTGAGGTGTCGTCGACGATCCGCGACCGGATCGCCGAGGGCAAGCTCGGCATGAAGACCGGCAGCGGGATCTACGACTACACCCCGGAGCAGATCGACCAGCTCCGCGGACAGCGCGCGGCCAAGCTCGTCGCCGTGCGCAAGGCGCTCGAAGGCTAGGAGGCGAGATGAAGGTCTGGCTTCTCGACAACGGCTCGATCGTCATCGAGCACACGCAGCTGATGTGGAACGTTCCCGGGCCCCAGGTGCGGATCCCGTCGTACGCGGTGCTCGTCGAGCACGACGAAGGTCTCTTCCTCTTCGACACGGGGTTCGACCTCGAGCATACGAACGCGGTGCTCCCGTTCGAGCTGCCCGAACAGACGCCGAAGCAGACGATCCCCGCCCAGCTCGAGCTCGCGGGGTTCTCAGTCTCGGACGTGACGACGCTCGTCAACTCCCACCTGCACTTCGACCACGTCGGGGGAAACAACCACTTCGCCGTCAGGAACGTCGTCCACGAGCAGGAGCTCGCGCAGGCGCGCAACCACGAGCCGTTCGAGCACTTCGGCTACTCGGACAAGACCTGGGATCACGAGGGTGCGACGTTCGAATCGGTGTCGGGCGACTTCGAGCTCGCGAAGGGGCTCTGGCTCTTCGAGACCCCGGGCCACACCGTCGGCCACTACTCGCTGCTCGTGAGGGGCGAGGCAAAGCCGATGCTCTTCGCGTTCGACGTCGTCTACACCCAGCCGGCGCTCGAGAAGGGCGTCCAGCCGGGCTTCCACATCGACCCGCGCGCGGGCGTCCGTTCGATCGCACGGGTGAAGGAGCTGGCCTCCGAGCACGGGGCGGACATCTACTTCTCCCACGATCCCGAGGCCTTCACGACGTACAAGCACGCACCGGACTTCTACGAGCTCTAGGAGGGAACGATGGGCAAGCTGGACGGCAGGGTCGCGATCGTCACGGGAGCGGCACAGGGGATCGGCAAGGCGATCGTCGACAAGCTCGCGGAGGAGGGCGCGACCGTCGTCGTCGCCGACGTGAACGGCGAGGGCGCGAAGCAGGCGGCGCCGGAGGGCGGCACGGGCATGCAGGTCGACGTCTCGAAGGAGGACGACGTCAAGCGCATGGTGGACGAGACAGTAGGGTCCTACGGCAAGCTCGACGTCCTCGTGAACAACGCGGCGATCGTTCCCTTCACCGCCTGGGACGACGTCGACTTCACCGAGTGGCGCCGGATCATGGCGGTCAACCTGGACGGCACGTTCCTCACCAACCACTACGCCCAGAAGCCGATGCGCGACGCGGGCTACGGCAGGATCGTGAACATCGCCTCGAACGTCGTTCTCGCAGGCACGCCCAACCTGGCTCACTACGTCGCCTCGAAGGGGGGCATCTTCGCCTTCACGCGGGCGCTGGCGCGAGAGGTCGGAAAGTACGGCATCACCGTGAACTCGGTGGCCCCCGGGTTGACCGAGACGGAGGGCGTCATGGCGAGCCCGCACAAGGAGGCCTTCGAGTTCGTGCAAATGCTCCAGTGCATCCCGCGCCGCGGCGTCGCCGCGGACATCGCCCCGGCGGTGGCGTTCCTCGCCTCGGAAGAGGCGGGCTGGGTGACCGGGCAGATGCTCGTGGCCGACGCGGGCATGTCCCATAACTGAAATGGCGGACCTCGACGTCACCCGTGCCGGCGCAATTCTCGCGGTATCGGACTTCGAGCGGTCGCTCGCGTTCTACCGCGACGTGCTCGGGCTCGAGGTCGAGGCGCTGTACGACGACCCGCCGTACGCGACGCTGACCGCGGCCGGCGCGCGCATCTCGCTCGCCGAGCAGGGTCATCCCGCCGAGGACCGTCCGGGCGTGGCCATGATGGCGCTCGAGGACCCGTCCAGGGCCAACGTCGTGATCGTGCTCGAGGTCTCAGACGCCCGAGCCGTGCACAGCGAGCTCGGGAGCCTCGGCGCGCGCTTTCTCGCCGAGCCCTACGAGCCGCCGTGGGGCGGGTGTCGGTTCTTCTGCGTCGATCCCGACGGCTACCTCGTCGAGATCGAGCAGCCGGCATGAGAGCTGTCGTTCTCCGCGGGCCGGGAGAGGTGCACCTGGACGAGGTGCCCGATCCCGTCCTCCGGGCGGAGACGGACGCCGTCGTCCGCATCGCGGTCACGGCTATCTGCGGCGCTGACCTCGGCCCCCTCCACGGCAAGATCCCGGGCTTCGAGTACGGGACGATCCTCGGGCACGAGTTCGCGGGTGTCGTCGTGGACGTCGGCTCCCGCGTCAACTCGGTGCGCCCGGGTCAGCGCGTGACCAACATGAGCCTGGTCGCAGACGGGACGTGTGCAGCATGCCGTGCGGGGCGCGTGACCCAGTGCTCGGGCCGCGCCCTCTTCGGCTACTCGGGTGTGTATCCCCGGCTCGACGGCGCGCAGGCGGAGCTCGTCCGGGTGCCCCACGCCGACACGGTGCTCTCCCCGCTTCCGGAGTCCGTGTCCGACGAGGCCGCGGTCTTCCTCGCCGACAACCTTCCCACCGCCTACGACGCGGTCGTGCGCGGCGAGGTGACGAGCGAGGACCTCGTCTGTGTCGTCGGCCTCGGCGCCGTCGGCCTGATGGCGGTCATGATCGCGCTCGACATCGGCGCGACGGTGTTCGCCGTCGACGGCGTCGCCGATCGGCGGCAGCTGGCCGCAGGGCTCGGCGCGCAGGTGTTCCAGCCCGAGGAGGTCGGTGACGCGATTGCCGGGGCGACCGAAGGGCTTGGCGCGGATGTCGTCGTCGAGGCCGCCGGAACGCCCGGCGCGCTCGGCGCGGCGCTGCAGCTGGCGCGCGGCCGAGGCATCGTCTCCGTCGTCGGCGCCCACTTCGAGCCCGACTACCCGCTGAACAACGGTCTCATGTTCGCGCGGGAGCTCACGCTGCGCTTCTCCATCGGCGACTCGCTGGCCCACCGGCAGAAGCTCATCTCGATGATCTCGGAGGGAAGGCTCGACCCGGCCAGGGTCGTGACGCACCGGATGCCGCTCGACGAGGCGGTGGAGGCATACCGGCTGTTCGACAGCCGGGAGGCGACCAAGGTCGCCATGACCCCGTGACGTGGAGGGCGCCCGCCCTCGGGCTCGCGCTGCTCGCTCTCGCTGGATGCGGCGGCCCCGAGGCGACCTCCGCCTCAGCAACCGCTCGTGAGGTCAGGGCCGCGCTGGAGAAGCGGCTCGTGGAGAGGAAGCTCACCTTTCGGTGGGTCGTGTGCGTGAGGACGGGCCGCTCGTTCGCCCGAACGTCGATCTTCCGCTGCAACGTCAACTTCGGCGCACCGCACATCGTCCGCTACTGCGCGACGTTGGACGCCGGGCAGCTCACCACGAACCGCGAGGAGCCCGAGATGCGGTGCGGACGCGGAAACGAAGGGGCGTAGGGAGAGGAGAGGAGAGGGTTAAGGCAGGAGAGGATTCTCTGGCGCGTTTCCCTACCGGCGGTAGAGCCCAGTCATGTCTCCTGCAAGCGCGAGGGCGATAAGCACGATGATCAAGACCCAGAGAGAACTCGACATCTGATCACCTCCTGCTCTAAGGGTTCCCTCGAGGCCCTCGCGTCGAAACAGGCAGATGAATCCACGATGAAGCGGTTCCGCTTACGTGAAGCGATGGCTCGGAAGCACGAGCGTCGGGTGCGAACACATAGCTAGAACCTCGGTTTGGCCTTCGAGGGACAGCACCCCTCGCCCAAGCGAGGCTGATCGATCTAGAAGTCGCTGCGTGACCCACCTGGCATCGTTCCAACGGACCTCGATCTCTCGGCGGCAAGGAGCGCCTGGGGTGACGTTCCTGAACGCTGGCCGTGGCGATGGGGCGAACACCGAACTCGCCAGAAGATCGAGGGGGGGCCGGTCCGATCAAGGGGATGGACTAAAGAAACATTGGGTCTCGGGCGTAGAGAGGTCATGGCTCATCCCACCAACCTATGACCGAAAGGAAGGTGAATGGATGGGCTGCTACGTGTTGGGTTTCCAGGAGATCGACCAGACGCAGGTCGTGGTCGTCGGCGGCAAGGGCGCGTACCTGGGGGAGCTGTCCCGGATCGAAGGCGTCCGCGTGCCTGCTGGCTTCTGCGTGACGACGGACGCGTTTCGGCTGATCATGGCGGGAGCGCCGTCGACCGACGATCGGCTCGGTCGGCTTTCGCGCTCGAACCCGGACGACCGGGAGTCGATCCGCACGCTCAGCGCGGAGATCCGCCGCGCCATCGAAGGAATCCCCATCCCGGACGACGTGGCGGCGGCGGTCACTAGCGCCATCGCCCAACTCGGCGAGCGAGCTGCCTACGCCGTGCGATCCAGCGCGACGGCGGAGGACTTGCCGACGGCATCCTTTGCGGGCCAGCAGGACACGTACCTGAACGTCGTCGGGCCGGCGGAGATCCTCCGGCACGTCAGCCGCTGCTGGGCGTCGCTGTTCACCGAGCGGGCCGTGACCTACCGCCTGCGGAACGGCTTCGGTCACCGGAAGCTCCACATGGCCGTGGTCGTCCAGCAGATGGTCTTCCCGCAGGCGGCCGGCATCCTTTTCACGGCCGACCCCGTCACGGGCAACCGAAAGCTCGCCTCCATGGAGGCGAGCTTCGGCCTCGCCGAGGGCCTGGTCTCCGGCTTGGTAAACGCGGACGTCTACGAGGTGCGGGACGGCGAGGTCGTTGCCAAGGCGGTCGCCGCCAAGCAGCTCGCGATCCACGCCTCGCCAGCAGGTGGGACGGAAGAACAGACGATCGAGCCGGAGCGGCAGGAGCAGCCAGCGTTGACGGATGCGCAGGCCGTGCGACTAGCGCAGCTGGGCCGGCGGATCGAAGCGCACTTCGGCTGCCCCCAAGACATCGAATGGTGCCTGGTCGACGATGACTTCCAGATCGTCCAAAGCCGGCCGATCACGACGCTGTTCCCCATCCCTGCGGCCGGTGACGGGGAGAACCACGTCTACGTCTCCGTCGGGCATGGGCAGATGATGACCGACGCGATGAAGCCCTTGGGTCTCTCCGTGTGGCAGCTGACGACCCCCCGGCCCATGAACGAGGCCGGGGGGAGGCTGTTCGTCGACGTCACGCGGGCGCTGGGTTCGCCAACGAGTCGCGCAGGCCTCCTGAAGGTCATGGGGAAATCCGATCCGCTGATCAGGGATGCGCTGGAGACCGTCCTTGATCGCGGAAATTTTATCCCGTCTCTCCCGGACGAGGGTCCCGTAGGGGCGCCGGCAGGCGACGCGCCAGCCCCGATCGAGACCGATCCGGCCATCGTCGCCGAGCTGATCGGGCGCACCCAGGCCTCCATCGCCACGTTGAAGCGCGACATCCGGACGAAGGTCGGGTCGGCGCTCCTCGACTTCATCCTGGAGGACATCCAGGAGCTGAAGCGGATCTTGTTCGATCCACAGAGCCATCAGGTGTTCATGTCGGCGATGGAGGCCGCTTGGTGGCTCAACGAGCAGCTGCAGGCGTGGCTGGGCGAGAAGAACGCGGCCGACACGCTCACGCAGTCCGTCCCCCACAACGTCACTTCGGAGATGGGGCTGGCGCTCCTAGACGTTGCTGACGTGATCCGCCCGCATCCAGAGGTGGTGGCTTTTCTGCAGCACGTCGAGGACGAGAGCTTCTTGGACGAGCTGGTCAAGCTCGCGGGTGGTCGGGAGGCGCGAGACGCGATCTTGGCCTGGCTCGACAAGTACGGCATGCGCTGCGTCGGCGAGATCGACATCACGAGGCCGCGTTGGAGCGAGCGCCCGACCACGCTCGTGCCCGTGATCCTCGGCAACATCAAGAACTTCGAGCCGGGCGCCGGCAAGCGGCGCTTCGAGCAAGGGCGGCAGGAGGCTTGGGAGAAGGAACAGGAGCTACTGGAGCGCTTGCGGGCCTTGCCAGACGGGGAGCGGAAGGCCGAAGAGGCCAAGCGGATGATCGACCGGGTTCGGACCTTCATCGGCTACCGGGAATACCCGAAGTACGGCATGGTCAGCCGCTACTTCGTCTACAAGCAGGCCTTGCTGGAAGAAGCCGAGCGCCTCGTGCAGGCGCACGTCCTTCATGAGAAGGAAGACATCTTCTACCTCAGGTTCGAGGAGCTCCAAGACGTCGTGCGGATGAATCAGGTGGATGACCAACTCATCCGCGAGCGCAAGGAGGCCTTCAGGTCGTATCAAGCGCTCACGCCGCCCCGGGTGCTCACGTCGGACGGCGAGGGCATCGCCGGGGCATACCGACGCGACGACTTGCCGGCCGGAGCGCTGGTCGGCCTGCCGGTCTCCGCCGGGACAGTCGAGGGGCGGGCCCGTGTCATCCTCGACATGGCGGAGGCCTATCTCGAACCCGGCGACATCCTAGTCACCGCCCACACCGACCCCAGCTGGACGCCCCTGTTCGTCACGATCAAGGGGCTGGTGACAGAGGTGGGAGGCGTGATGACCCATGGCGCGGTGATCGCGCGGGAGTACGGCTTACCGGCCGTCGTCGGGGTCGAGCATGCAACCCGGCTGATCCAAGACGGGCAGCAGATCCGCCTGCACGGCACGGACGGGTACGTCGAGATTCTCCCCTAGCTCGGGGGACATTCCCGAACACTCGCCTGCATGCACGCGCTCTGACCTAACCGCGTGCTCAGCGTTACGGGCCAGAACCGGGCGAGTTTGGCCCTCTGGCGCCGCGGCGCTGTGGTCTTCGTCTGGTTCAGACAGTCAGCACGGCGCCAAGACCCGTTCTCAGTGTCAAGCGGCGGTTCCGGCGCGAAACAGCCCCGTAGTCGTCATTCCGGGCGGAGGCACTGGAGACTCCCGCTGCGGGAGCCTCCAGTGCGCCGCCGCCGTTTAGCGCGCCGGCGGGATCAGCACGCGGTTGACGACGTGGATGACGCCGTTCGACGCCATGACGTCCGGCTTCGTCACTTTCGCGTCGTTCACGAAGACGCTCGATCCGGCGACGCGGACGCGGACCTTCTGGCCGCTCGCGGTCTTCGCCGAGGAGAGCCTGACGACCTTGGCGGCGGTTACCTTGCCCGCGACCACGTGGTAGAGGAGAACCGCCCGCAGCTTGGCCTTGTTCCGCAGCAGTGAGTTCAGAGTCTGCTTCGGGACCCGCTTGAAGGCCGCATCGGTCGGTGCGAACACCGTGTACGGGCCTGGCTGCTCCAGAGTGGAGACGAGGCCCGCGCGAGTCAGGAGCTTCGCGAGCGTCTTGAACTGACCGGCGGCGACCGCCGTCTCGACGATGGTGCTCTGCTCACGGGGTCTCGCCGAGGCCGAGGGTCCGACCGCAACGATTGCAACCGCGGCGACCACGATGAGCGCGATGAAGGTGGTGATTCGAGTCATTTCGTTCCTTTCGAACGCGTTGACGAATTCGTCTCAGTGCGATGCCGACGCGGGCGTCCTCGGCGAAGCCGGGGCGCGACCGCGAGCGGTGAGAAGCGAGCCGATGCCGTAAACCGCCGCAAGCCCGACGAGCCCGTAGACGATCCGGCTGGCCGCGTTGGTCTCGCCGAAGTCGAGGCCGAACATGGCGGCGACCAGGTCGAACTCCGCAATCGCGACGAGTCCCCAGTTGAGGCCGCCCACGATCAGGAGTGCGGCGGCGAGAAGGTCGAGCTTTCTCATTGTGTTCACCTCCTGTACAGATGTTGTAGAGATACGACCCTACACTGCTCATCTGCTTCTGTCAAGGTTTCGTCCAAAGTCTGTATAGTTAGCTCGTGCCCGATCCAGGTCGGTTCCGCATCGGCGAGCTCAGCAAGCGCTCCGCGGTGACCCCGGAGCTGTTGCGCGCCTGGGAGCGGCGCTACGGCCTCCTCCGACCGACCCGTTCACCGGGCGGACTGCGTCTGTACTCGGCCGACGACCTCGAGCGCGTCCGCATGATGCAGCGGCATCTGAGCGAGGGTTTGGCTGCGGCGGAGGCGGCGGCGCTCGCGGTGCAGCAATCCGGTCAGGGGATCGAGGTGCCGCCGTTCGTCCCGGCCCGCGCGCGGCAGGAGCTTGCGAGCGCCCTCGAGACCTTCGACGAGCCGCAGGCGCAGGAGACCCTCGACCGGCTCCTCGCCACAGCGACGATCGACACGATCCTCTCCGATGTCTTCCTCCCCTATCTCCACGAGCTTGGCGAGCGCTGGGAGCGCGGCGAAGTCTCGGTCGCCCAGGAGCACTTCGCCTCGAACGTTCTGCGTGGGCGAATGCTCGGCCTCGCGCGCGGCTGGGGGCGCGGCCTCGGCCCCGTAGGTCTACTGGCGTGTTTGCCTGGCGAACAGCACGAGCTGGGGCTGATCGCCTTCGGGATTGCACTTCGCTCCCGCGGCTGGCGAATTGCTTACCTCGGTGGCGATACGCCGCTCGACACAGCTGAGAGGGCAGCGCTTTCCCTCCAGCCCAGCCTGGTCGTCCTCAGCGCCGTCACGGACGAGCGCGTGCACCCGATCGCTCCGCAGCTGCGCACGCTCGCGAGGCGCTGGCGGCTCGCCCTGGGCGGCGAGGGTGCGAAGCGCAGCGACCCAGCAGCGCTGGACGCTCTCTCACTGCCCGGCGACGCGGTCGCGGAGGCTGAGAGCGTGACGGCCCTCTTACGGACGGCGGCAGCCGAATGAGGCGCGGTTCCGCACTGGCGAGCACCGGCTCGCGTACAGATGCCGGCACCTGACGGCTTTCGCTGCCACGAGCGGCGAGGTCCCGACGGCTCGATCGAGACCGAGCAGCGCGTGGCGTTGGGACATCCGGTCGTGCCCTTCACGGACGAGGGTGGACTGGCCTTGGGTCGCGCGTACTGGCTCGAGGTGAGGCGCGCCAGCAAGGGTCTCGTTCGCTTCCGTGAGAGTCGGGACGGCGTCGAGCTCACCGCCCTCGGTGTCGGGCCTCCGCTCCTACGGTTGGGAGTCGCGAAAGTCACCCTCGGCAGCAACCGCGTGAGCTGCTGCTACCCGATACGGGGCGGCCTGCTCTCGCGTCGGGCCGGCGGGGCGCTCGTCGTCTCGCAAGTCGGTCGCGATCGATCGGAACTCAGGGTCGTGGTGAGAGGGTTCTTCGCGCGTCTCGGCGGCGGCCACCTCTATCGACAGCTCCAGCGCCGCGTCCACCTCGCCGTCAGCCGCCGGTACCTTCGCCGTCTCCTCACCGAGAAGGCGCCGTGAGGGTCGCGATCCTCGGTGCCACCGGTGTCATCGGCAGCGCCCTCGTGCCCGTGCTGGCGAGGGAGAACGAGGTGGTGGCCGTGTCCCGTCACGTTGATGGGCTCCGAGATGCCCGCGTGCGCGCCGAGTCAGCCGACGTCACGGACCCCCTCTCGGTTCGTCGCGCGCTCGAAGGTGTCGAAGTCGCGTACTACCTCGTGCACTCGCTCGGCTCCTCGAACTTCTCCGACGTCGATCACAGAGCCGCCTCGACCGTCGCACGTGAAGCCGAGCGAGCGGGCGTCGCGCAGATCGTCTACCTCGGGGGGCTCGGAGACGACCTGCCCGACCTCTCCCCCCATCTCCGAAGCAGGATCGAGACCGCGAAGGCGCTCTCGTCGCACTCCGTTCCGGTCACGACATTGCGGGCAGCCGTCGTCGTCGGCCAGGGCAGCGCCGGCTTCGAGACGATCGTCGCGCTCATCGATCGACTGCCGGTGATGGTCGCGCCCAGGTGGGTCTCCACGCCGACCCAACCGATCGCCCTCGACGACGTCGTCCGCTACCTCGCCGGGGTCGCGCAGCACCCCAAGGCTATCGGCGATAGCTTCGACGTCGGGGGCCCCGAGATTCTCACCTACAGGCAGATGATCGAGCGCGTCGCTCGCCTTCGCGGGAAGCGGCGGTTGATCGTGGAGGTGCCGATCCTGAGCCCGCGACTCTCGTCCTACTGGCTCCATCTCGTCACTCCCGTGCGCGCGAACGTCGCCAGACCCCTCGTCGAGGGCTTGCGTACGTCGACGATCGCGCGCGACGACCGCATCCGAAGCCTGGTGCCGTTTCCGCTGACGTCGTTCGACGATGCAACTCGTACCGCGCTCGACTCCAGCACGGCATGAGAACGATCCCGGGTCCTCGCGGTGTCGATCGCGAGGCATTGCCGGATCACAATCCGACGCCCGTAGCTACTGCCAATCGCGGTCAGGACGACGATATGCTGGGGGCGGTGCGACGGACGCGTGTCTTGCTGGCCACCCTCTCGGCCTTCGCGGTCGGGCTCGCGCTTACCGCCTCGGGAACCTCTGCGCAGGCCCCGTGCCGGCCGACGCAAAGCGACGGCGCCGGCCCCTTCCAGCGGCTGGACGCACCGCGTCGGGCGAAGATCGGCACGGGTCATGTCCTGCAGGGGCGCATTCTCCGCGCAACGGACTGCTCGCCCGTCGCACGCGCGCTCGTGATCCTCTGGCAGTCCGGGCCGAACGGCTACGGCCCGCGGGGCCGCGGCAGCGTCCTCACCGATCGGCAGGGAAGATTTCGTTTCGAGGGTCCCGTGCCCGCCAGCTACGGCCGAGAGCCGCACATCCACATCGCCGTCATCCACCCGGCCTACGAGGAGCTCTTGACGCGGTACGTCGTCCGGCGGGGCGCGAAGACGGGCCGGATCAGGATCGTCCTGACCCCGCTGCTTTAGGTCGAGACCTATCGAAGGCCGCCCGAGCAGGATCTCGACGACCTGTTCACTCGACTTGCGCGGGAGGCTCCGGTACAGGCGTAACCTCGAGGCAGCCGTTGCAGAACGCACGCTCGACCGCGTGCCGCACGCGGTCGCTTGGGTGCCACGACCCCGAAGCCCGGCCGATCCCGCTACGGCTGCGCCGGCCCGTACGTGACGAGACGCGTTCCGTCCGCGCTCAGAAGTTCGAGCGAACGGCCGTCGACGCGGTACGTCACGGCAGACGGAAGCACGGTGAGATATGCCGCCTCCTGCTCCATGACTCCTGCCGGCTCGGCGCACGCCTTCCTCGTCGCGGCCGGCGGTGGGATCTCGATCGCGCCCTTGCCACTCGTGTACGAGCCGGTATACCTGTTGCAGCCGGCCGAACCGGAGAGCTCTCCGTCGTCACCGAAGCGTGCCGTGAGCTTGGTCCCGGCGAGCAGGCTCGTGAAGGCGTCGCCGCGTAGAAGCCCCGTGACCTGCCAGCTCCCCACCGGCGTCGCCGGCACGTAGCTGAGCAGCTCGGCGCCATCGGCTCCGATGAGCACGAGCGCGCCGTCCTCTGAGTGCCACCCGCTCACGTCCCCGAGTGCCGCGACGTACGCCATCTCGACCGCATCGGCCGGAGGCGGGCACGCCATCCGAGTCGTCGCGATCTGACCGATCTCGAGCGAGTCGCCGTCGACGGTATACGTGGCGGTGTACCGGTTGCAGCCCGTCGAGCGTCCCACAGTCCCTCCTTCGAAGGTCGCGCTGGGCGGTGCGACGGCCGCGTCCTCGGGCACGGCGACTCCGGAGGCAAGCACCCAGGGCTGGCCCTCGAACGACGTGGCGCCCTTGCCACCCCCCTCTTCACCACCACATCCTGTGGCGAACCCGAGAACGAGCAGCGATGCGACCGGCACGGCAACCAGCCTCACGGCTCAGAGATCATACGGCCCTGGTGTCAGGGCATCCTCGACTTGGACGTGCTAGCCGCATCAGAGGTCGAGCTCACGCCGGACAAGCCGTGCCCCCGCGACCATCGCCTCGAGCTTGCCGTAAGCCCGCTCGCGAGGGAGGTACTTCATCCCGCAGTCAGGCGCGAGAACAAGACGCTCGGGCGGCAGGACCTCGAGCGCCGTCCGGATGCGCCTCGCGACAACTTCTGGCGTCTCGACCGCCTCCGAGCCGAGGTCGAGAACTCCGAGGACGACGATCTTGCTCGGAACCTCGCGGAGCACGTCCCCCGCAAGGTTCGGCTGTGCCGCCTCGAGGGACAGATGTGTCGCGCGGCACTCGTCGAGCTCGCGCAGGAACGGGTAGCCGGGGAGGCGGTCGTGGACGATGTGCGCGTAGCCGAAGCAGGTGTGCAGGACGGTCGGGCCCTGGATTCCCTCGAGCGCACGGTCGATCGCCTCGACGGCGTACTCGCGCGCGGGCTCCGGGCGGGCCTGGAGGTACGGCTCGTCGATCTGGACGATGTCGGCTCCCGCGGCTTTGAGATCGCGCAGCTCCTCGTTGACTGCTGCCGCATACGCGAGGGCCAGGCTCCGTTCATCGTCGTAGTAGTCGTTCTGCGCCTGCTGCGTCATCGTGAACGGGCCCGGCACGGTGATCTTGATCCGCCGATCGGTGATCGACCGCAGGAACTCCACGTCGCGGACCTCGACCGGCCGCGTGCGGCGGATCGGTCCCGTGACTCGGGGGACCGGGTTCTCATGCCCGGTCCTGTCGAGGGCGACTCCCGGCTCGTCGAGATCGACGCCGTCGAGCGCAGTCGCGAACCTGTTGGAGTAGCTCTCCCTCCGCATTTCGCCGTCCGTAACGACGTCCACGCCGGCGCGTTCCATGTCGGACACGGCGAGCCGCGTCGCGTCGTCCTGGGCCTGTTCGAGGTGCGCCTCCGAGACGCGCCACAACTCCTGTGCTCGAACGCGCGGCGGCAGGCGGCTCCCGAGCCGTTCGCGATCGATCAGCCAGTCCGGCTGCGGGTAGCTCCCGACGACGGTCGTCGCCAGAGGGCCGTCAGCCATCGTCATCTCTCCGAACGCTCGATCCGAGCGACGGATGCCGGGCCGTGGTCGGCCCTCTGTGGGTCACATGCACATCCAACCGCCGTCGACGACGAGGTTGATGCCGTTGATCGCCTCGTTCTCGAGCAGAAACCGGGACGCGCCCACGACCTCCGCCATCGTCACGAGACGCCCGATCGGCGTCCGGTCCACGAGCGCCTTGTGTCGCTCCGAGGGCATGTCGACCCACTGCGGGCTGTCGCCGACGATGGCAGGGTGTATCACGTTCACTCTCGTGGGTGCGAGCTCGATCACGAGCGTCCGCGCGAGGGCCGTGACACCGCCGTTGACAGTCGTCACCGTGGTCGAGCCGGGGTAGGGGCGGTCCCGCGCGAGACCTCCGAACATGAGGATGCTGGCGCCGCCGCGTAGCCGCGGCGCGAGCACGTGGATCACCTCCGTGTAGCCGACGAGCTTCAGCGTGACGAGCCGCAACGCGGCCTCGATGTCGTACTCCTGCACCTTGTTGATGTCGCGCGCGATCGCGACGAGAACGAGGTGGTCGACGTCGTCGACACCCTCGAGTCGGCCGGCGATCGTATGCGGCTCGCTGAGATCGAACCCGATGCCTCGGGTGTTGCCGCCGAGCTCCTTCGCGGCGGTCTCCGCGCGGGACTGATCCCGGCCGGTCACGATCACGTCCCGGCCCTCGTCGGCGTACGACCGTGCGAGCTGGCGGCCCATTCCCTGCGTACCGCCGACGACGACGACGCTGCCGTTTGCCATTCGCTTTCTCCTTTCGCGCGGTGGACGCAGGGGCCCGGCCGTGGGAGGCGGGCCGAGTGGAGTGAGGTCGATCTAGACCGCGGCCGCCGACTCCGCCGCCCAATCGGGTAGCAGCTCGCCTTCGCCGAGGATGTGATTCCTCGACGCGTCGAGCTTCCTAAAGGTCCGATCGAGGTCGGCGTCGACGAGCTGTCCGTGGCGTTTCACCGCACGCCCGGCGACGAATACCGAGTCGACGTTCGACGTGTCGGCGAAGACGACGATCGTTCCGATCGGATCGACCATCGGGGCCGTATTGATCGCGTTGACGTTGAGGAGAACGATGTCGGCCTGCTTCTTCGGCGTCAGCGACCCGACCTTCCCCTCCAGCGCGCACGCGCGTGCTCCGTCGATCGTCGCGAACTCGAGCACGTCCCTGTGTGACAGCGTCGGTGAGAACGCTTCGTCCGGCGTGTCCGTATGCGCGCCGATCCGTTCGTAGACAAGGGCCGTGCGCATCTGGGTGAACATCTCGCCAGGCACGCTCGAGACGACGTCGACGCTCAGCGACGGGCGGACGCCGCGTTGCAGAAGCCTGCCCGTCGGCGGCGGTCCGTGGCCCATGAGCATCTCCACGTAGGGCGCGACGGAGGCCGTCCCTCCGGTCGATGCGATCAGGTCGAGCTCCTCGTCCGTCGAGTCCGTGCAGTGGATGTACGTCGTGTCGGGGCCAAGGAGGCCGAGGTCGTGCATGTTCTTGACGTGGGTGACGTGAACGGTCGTCAACCGCATGCCGACATGCACGCTGATGCGGATACCGAGGTCGCGGGCAAGCTCCCAGTCGTGAGTCGCGACTTCGAAGTTCGAGTTGCCCGGCGCCCGAGCTGCGAGCGCGAGCGTCAGGAGCTGATCGTCGGAGGAGAAATACGTCTCCGCGATGCGGCGGATGTCCTCCGGATGATTCAGGTCGCTGAACGACCACCACTCGCCGCCGGTCGGCACGCCGTGCGCGTAGATCGCGCGGATGCCGGCGTCCTTCAGACCCTGAACGGCTGCATCGGAGTGGTCGGGCGTGTTGTTGATGTGCGACCAGTCGAGCAACGTGGTCACGCCCCCGTTCATCGCCTCCAGGGAGCCCGCGTAGTTGCCGATGTGGACGTCCTCGGGCCGATAGTGACCGCCGACGCTCCCGAGCATCACCGCGAAGTAGTGGTCGAGGGTGCAGCACGGGAGCACGCCGCGCACCGGCGTCTGCCAGGTGTGCCGGTGCGTATCCACGAATCCCGGCATGACGATCATCCCCGACGCGTCGATCTCCTCCGCGTCCGATACGCCGAGGTCGGGACCGACGTCCACGATAACGCCCTCCTCGACGAGGACTTCGCCGTTCGGGATCTCACCGATGTCGGGGTCCATCGAGACGACGAACCCGTTCCGGAAAACGAGGCGCTGCGAGCTCATGCCACTCTCCTTGGCCGGCGGAACATCGATATCGCATCAGCGCTCGGGCACCCGCCTGCGGCAGGCCGCGTCGCGCTGCCGAATGTACAGCGAGCATAAACACGCCCGCGCAGGAGAGTCAACCGCTTCCGAGTCGAGACTTGCCCCTGTTGAAGCGGGCTGGCGCGGTCCGACCCACGGTTCGGCACGTTTGAGTCCGGTGGACGACGCGCGGAGCGCGTTCGGTCACGGTTGACACTTCGCGTTCGAGGTGCGCAGAATGGACACCTGGTCGCGGCTCGCTCTTCACCGTTCTGCCGCTCTGGATCGCGCGGTCCGTGAGCTCCCCGGGTGACAGGGAGTCCGTCGCTGACGCCGCGACGATCGGGCGCTCCGCGCACGTCGTTGCGAGCGCGCTCGTCGCAGCTCGCTTCCTGCCGATCTGGCTCGCGACGGCCGCACTCCTCGTCATCGCTGCGTTGTTCGCACCAAGCACGCTCGAGAACACCTCGTGGTCCTACATCCTCCCGTACATGACGATCCTCGCAATCGCCGCGCTCGGGCAGATGCTCGTGGTCATGCAGGCGGGCATCGACCTTTCGACCGCCGGCGTGATCTCCCTCTGCGCGAACGTGCTCGTCGGCGTGAGCGTGGGTTCCAACCATGGTCTCGCCGTCGGGATCCTCGCCTGCGTCGCCCTGGGGGCGCTCGTGGGCCTCGTCAACGGAATCCTCATCGGGATCGTGAGACTGAACCCGTTGATCGTCACGCTGGCCGTCGGGCAGATCGTGCTCGCGTACAGCTCGAAGTACGCAACCGAGCACACGGTTTCGTTGCAGGTCCCAGACTCGCTCTCGTCGTGGGCGGCGGAGAAGCCACTCGGGATCAGCGCCGTGTTCTGGACGGGCGCCGCGATCGCGGTCGCCGTCGCACTCGTTCTTCGCTACACGACCGCCGGCCGGCGCTTCCAGGCGGTGGGTGCGAACCCGAGAGCGGCGTGGATGGCCGGACTGCGCGTCCGAACACATGTCGTGTTTGCGTACACGGCGGCGGGCGTTCTCTATGCAGTCGCAGCGATCTTGCTCGCGGGCGTGCGCATCAGCATCGACCCGGCGTTCGGCGCCTCATACCTCCTCGCGCCCATCGCCGCGGTCGTCCTCGCCGGCGCGGCACTCTCGGGCGGACTGGCGAGTGCGACCTCGACGTGGGTGGCGGCCCTCGCGCTCACGTTCCTGACGGAGATGCTGCTCATCTTCGGACTCTCGGCGGCGCTGCAGTTCATCGTGTTCGGCGCCGCGATCATCGTCGGAATGCTGGCCTCGGGCGACCGGGTCGCGTCGCTCCTGGGTCGCCTACTGCGGAGGATCGAAGCCTCCGCCGGCACTCACCCCCAAGCGAAGGAAAACACGAGCTGAGGCAGGCTCATGAAGGGAGGCACGATGGAAGGTCGGAAGGAGTCCGAGGCGTCGCGTAGGCGCCCCTTGGCGGCGGGCGTATTGACACTGGTGCTACTCGGGGCGATGCTCGCGCTCGTCTCGACGAGCACTGGCAGCACCGCCAAGCCGCAGGCGGCGGCTCAGAAGCCCTCGGCGATCATCAGCACGGGCAAGGGCTTCGGCGAGGTGTACGCGGCCAAGGCGTCCACCCTCAAGCAAACGCTCTTCAAGGCGTCGCTGCTCCCGAAGGCAAAGATGTCTCGCAACATCGCGTTGGCCGGGCTCGGTCGAGCCGACAGGAAGGTCAACCAGGCGCTGGCGCTGAGGTGCTGGAAGAACAACGGCTGCACGACCGGGACGGGTGGCAAGCTCACCGTCGCGTATCTCGAGCAGTTCGGCGAGAACGTCTACCGCCAGATGTCGAAGATGGAGTTCATCCTCCAGGCGCTGACGTATCGGGAAGTCGGCAGGATCATCTACTCGAGCGCACGCGTGGACTTCAACAAGGCGTTCGCCGACTGGAAGGCGGCAATCGCCCAGGGGGTCGACCTAATCGTCACCTATCCGGACTTCGGCGACGCCATGATCCCGGTGATGAAGGAGGCGACCGACGCCGGAATCCCCGTTGCGACGTATGCCTGGGGCTACGTGAGCGATCCGGGCAAGAACTACCTCACGGTCGTCGGTGAGGACACGTGCGCGCTCGGCAAGACCTACGCGTACGTCATGAACAACCAGGTCAAGTCCGGGGACATCGCGTTCCTCGGCGGCTTCCCGGGGAACCCCCTCTCCGAGGGCTGGCAGACGTGTGAGGATCCTGCACTCAGGTCGTCGATCGACGTCGTCGCGAAGGAGCCGACGAATTGGGATCCGTCCAGGGTGCAGCAGGTCGTGGCCGGAATCCTCGCGAAGAATCCTGACATCAAGGGCTGGAGCTACGAGTACGGGCTCGGCATGGCACAAGGTGGGTACGCGGCATACAAGGCCGCGGGCAAGCCATTCAACACCGTGCTGACTCTCCGCACGGACGACGTCGGTATGGGCTGCCTCTTCAACCAGCTCAAGAACCCGAGGCTCCAGATGTACTACTACACCTCCGGCAACACGCAGATCCGCGTCGCCTTCACGGCCGCCATGATGAAGCTAAAGGGGGCGAAGATCCCGCCGAAGATCGTGTTCCCGATCGAGCTGCAGAACCAGCGGGTGCGGGACTCCTGCGTCAAGGGCTATCCAATGGAGGCGTCGGCGACGTCGCTCATCCCGCTGAGCCTGCTCAAGAAGATGTATCCGTCGTAGAGAGGGTCCAGAACACCAGAACCGAAACGATGTCGAATCCCGGGCCCGCGAGCCCCCTCGTGCTCTCACTTCGTGGAGTGTCGAAGGCGTTCGGAGCAGTACAGGCGCTTCGCGAGGTCAGCGTCGACTGCCGTGCTGGCGAGATCCATGCGCTCGTCGGGGAGAACGGGTCCGGGAAATCGACGTTGCTGGGGATCGCCAGCGGCTTCCTCAGTCCCGACGAGGGCACCGTCGTCGTGGGAGAGACGGAGCGGCGGCGCGTTTCTCCCGCCGAGAGCCGTGCGCTCGGTCTCGGCATCGCCTATCAGACGTACTCGCACGTGTTGCACTTGTCGGTGGCCGAGAACCTCTACCTCGCGGCACCGTCCGACCTCCGACCGACCTACGGACGCATGAATGGATGGGCGGCGGACCTCCTTGGCGAGTTCGACCTCGACATCTCGCCGTCCGCGCCCGCGGGGACGCTCTCGCTCGCAGAGAGACAGCTCCTCGAGGTCGTCAAGGCGCTGCTCGCCGAGCCGAAGGTGTTGCTCCTCGACGAGCCGACGACGGCCCTCGGGCCGGAGGACGTCGACCGTCTCCACGCATTGGTTCACGAGCGGAGCCGCGCCGGCGTCGGGATCGTCTACGTCAGCCACCGCTTGCCGGAGGTCCTCGGCATCGCCGACCGGATCAGCGTTCTCCGCGACGGCGTGGGCCAGGGGACGTTCGAGGCCGCCTCGATGTCGGAGGAGAGCGTCGTCGCGCTCATGATCGGGCGTCCGCTCCAGCTCGCGTTTCCGCAGCGACACGAGCGTGACGCGGGGCGCGAGGTGCTCCTCGCGGTCTCGGGACTACGGGGCGACCGGTTCGGGCCGATCGACCTCGAGGTGGCGAGCGGCGAGATCGTCGGAATCGCAGGCGCGGAGGGCAACGGGCAGGCGCAGTTCCTCCGGGCGCTCGCCGGTGCGGAGCGAACCACGGGCACGGCGACCTGCGACGGCAAGGAGCTCGATTCGAGCTCGCCGCTCGGTCCGCTCCGCGCAGGAGTCGTGCTGCTGAGCGGCGACCGCGTGTCCGAATCGCTCTTCCCCGTCCTGAGCGTACGAGCCAACGCGACGATCCAGGTGCTGCGGCGGCTCGGAAGGCTCGGGTTCCTCAACCGCCGCCGCGAGCGCCGCACGGTCGACGGTCTCGTGAAACGCCTGAGCATCCGAACGGCGTCGATCGAGCAGCCGGTACAGACGCTCTCCGGCGGGAACCAGCAGAAGGTCTCGCTGACGCGACCGTTCCAGCGCGGAGACGTCAGGGTCATCCTGGCCGAGGAGCCGACCCAGGGCGTCGACGTGGCCTCGCGGTTCGAGATCTACAGCGCATTGCGCGAGAAGGCAAAGCAAGGCGTCGCGATGATCGTCAAGTCGAGCGACCCTCTCGAGCTCGCCGGCCTCTGCGACCGGGTCGTCGTCATGTCGCGCGGGCAGATCGTCGACGAGATCCCCGGCGACGAGCTCGGAGAACGCCGGATCGTCGAAGCGATCGTCGGCTCGCGGGCGGGCGCGAGGGAGCAGGCGGCCGAGAGCCCCCAGGAGTCGGTGTGAGGCTCGGCAGGTTCAGCGGAGCTTTGCCGCTCGTCCTGATGACGCTGCTGATCGTCGCAGTCGGCGCCTTCGCGACCGTCCGCCAGGACGCTTTCCTCACGAGCTTCAACCTCAACAACCTGCTTCTCCTGACGATGCCGCTCGCTCTCGTCTCGCTGGGACAGACCTGCGCGCTCCTCGTCGGGGGCTTCGACGTCTCGGTGGCGGGGCTCATGACGTTTTGCGTCGTCGTCGCGTCCTTCACGATGACGTTCGAGACATCCGGGTGGGCACTGCTTCCCGGGGGCCTCGTGCTGGTCGCCGTGGGGTTGGCGACCGGGATCTTCAACGCCGTCATCATCCGCGTGCTCAAGCTTCCGTCGATCATCGCGACGCTCGGAACGCTCAGCATCCTCGCAGGCGCGTCGCTCCTCCTCCGGGATCACCCCGAAGGGCCCATCAGCAGCGACGCCGTCAACGGTCTCACAAAGAGCGTCAGCTTCGTTCCGATCGCCTTCGTCGCCGTCGTGGTCCTCGCTGTCCTCGCCGACGTGTGGCTGTACCGCACGCGAACGGGACTGGCCATGAGGGCGGTCGGCCTCGACGAGACCTCGTCGCGCCGGCTCGGCATGGCGACCGGCCGCATGGTGATCCTCGCGTTCGTCCTCTGCTCCCTGATGGCGTCGCTCGCCGGCTTCTACCTCGCGGCCCAGGTCCAGATCGGCTCGCCGATCCTCGACATCAACTTCACGCTGGAGAGCATCGCTTGCGCCGTCCTCGGTGGTGCAGCGCTCTCCGGTGGGAGAGGTTCATTCGTGGGCACCCTGCTCGCGGCGCTCTTCCTCTCGCTGTTCGACAACATCCTGCCGTTGTTCCACCAGCCGACGGAGTACTCCCAGATCACGATCGGCGTACTGATCCTGCTGGCGCTCGTGCTCTACCAGAGTCCCGAGCTCCTCGGCCGCCTGCGTACGAGCCGGGCCGGCGTCGGCCGGCTTCCAGCCGAGCAGGGCGAAGGTCCGGCAGGCTGAGTGCGCCTAGTCCGCGACCGCGCGCGGCAGGGACGCCGTCGCCGTGCGCGGATCCGCCTCGCGCCCGATGACGACCCAGACGGCGTGGACGGGCTCGCCCCCGACGGCCCACAGCCGGTGCGGTGAGGACGAATCGAAGGCGATCGACCCGCCCGGACCGAGCTCGTACACCTCGAACCCGACCTGCACTCCGAGCGTTCCGCTCGTCACGTAGCCGTACTCCCTGCCGCCGTGCGTCATCAGAGCATCCTCGGGGCACGACGCGGCTCCGACCGGATAGACGACGTAGAGGAACTCCACGTCGGGGTCGCGGTCATGCGTGAGCCGCTCCCAGCGGACGCCGGACGCGAGGTTGATCACGGGTCGCGTCTCGGGCCGTTCGGCGAGGCCGTCGCCGGGCTGGACCACTCGCTCCTCGGGCTGTTCGCCGAAGACGTCGCTCATGGTCATGCCGAGCTCCGTGACGATCGCGTACAGCGTGCTGACCGACGGATTGACCCGGTCGAGCTCGATCTGCGAGACGAGGCTCGGCGACACGCCGACCCGACGTGCGAGCTCGCGGAGGCCGATACCTCGACGCTCACGCTCCGCGCGGAGACGATGTCCGACCTTCGATCCCTCGAGACCGCGCTCGGGTGGACCGGATGACCGAGCCGGCTCGCTCATCGGGGTCGAACCTCCGGTCGTGCGCACACGCCGTTACCGGACACGGGCGCGAATCTCCTGCGCGATCCGCCCTGGGCCAGGCAGGAACGCGTCCTCGAGCGGCGGGCTGTAGGGGATCGGGGTATCGGCCGTCGCGATGCGCCACGCGTCGTCGAGATGGCCGAGGCCGTGCTCGACGACCGAGGCGAGCACCTCACCAGCCCAGCCGCCGGTCCTCGGCCCCTCCTCCACGACGACGATCCTGTTCGTCTTCCTGACCGAGGCGAGCACGGTGTCGAGATCGAACGGCCTGAGCGTGCGCAGGTCGACCACTTCGACCGACACGCCGTCCGCATCGAGCTCTGCGGCGGCCTCGAGACCGTCGTGAACGCCTTTCATCGCGGTGACCAGCGTGACGTCTCGTCCTTCCCGGACGACCGCCGCCTCGCCGAGTCGGCCCGGGGTCCCGTTCACCTCGCCCTCGAGGGCGTAGAGACGCTTGTGCTCGAAGAACAGCACCGGGTTGTCGTCGCGGATCGCCGCCTTGAGCAGGGCCTTCGCGTCTGCAGGGCTCGATGGGGCGACGATCTTGAGCCCGGGCACGCCCATGAACCACGACGCCGGCATCTGCGAGTGAATCGCGCCGAATCGTCCCCCGGCGCCGACGACGGAGCGGATGGTGAGGGGCACGCTGACCTGTTCCTGCGTCAGGAACCAGTACTTCGTCGACTGGTTGACGAGGCTGTCCATCGCGAGCGTGAGGAAGTCCCCGAACATGATCTCGATGACCGGTCGAAGACCGTGCACCGCCGAGCCGAACGCGGCGCCCGCGAGCGCCAGCTCGGAGATGGGCGTGTCGAAGACACGCTCAGGGCCGTACTTGTCGTAGAGCCCCGTGGTGGTCGCGAAGACGCCGCCGGCGGCGGCGATGTCCTCGCCGAAGAGGATCACCCGCTCGTCGGCCGAGAGCTCCTCGTCGAGTGCATCGCGGACGGCGGTGCGGAAGGCGACGGTGCCGGTCATCGTCCTTTATAGGGCGAGGGCGAGCGGCCGCTCGAGCAGCTCGCGTAGTCGGGACAGGAACCGCGCGCCGTCCGCGCCATAGACGACGCGGTGATCGCAGCTCAGCGTCGCAGTCAGCAGATCGCGGAACGCGATGCGGTCGGCGCCTTCCTCCACAGGCGCGCGCCGGGCACCGCCGATCGCGAGGATCGCGACCTGCGGCGAATCGATGATCGCGGTGAACGCTCGCACTCCGAACATGCCGAGATTCGAGACCGTGAACGTGGCGTCGTGGAAGTCCTCGGGTCTCAGGATTCGCCGCCGCGCGCCGGCCGCCAGCGTTCGCGTCTCCTCGGCGAGCTCGGCCAGCGACTTTCGGTCGGCGTCGCGTACGACCGGCACGAGCAGCGCATCGTCGGTGGCGACCGCGATACCCACGTTCACCCGTGAGTAGCACTCGACCTTGCCGTCCACGTATGAGGCATTGAACCGGGGGAACTCGCGCAGCGTGGCGGCCGCTGCCTTGACCACGAAGTCGTTGACCGACGGAGCCTGGTCGCCGTTCTCGCGCGCCTCCCGCCGCGACGCGACGATCTGCGACACGTCGATATCGGCCGAGACGGTGAAGACCGGGATCGTCGTCGCCGACTCGACCATCCTGCGCGCGATCGTCGCCTGCGTCGGAGTCGGCTCGTGGACGCTGACCTCGCCCTTGCCGGAGACTGGCGCTTGCGCCCGCCGAGCCGGGGTCGTCTTCGCCTCGGCTGCCGCTCGTGTCACGTCGTCGACGGTGATTCGGCCGCCCGGGCCGGTGCCGGTGAGTCCGTGGAGGGAGACGCCGAGCTCGACCGCGGTCCGGCGCGCGACCGGCGTCGCGACGGCACGTCCCGGGGCTGGGTCGTCGTCAGCGGGCCTCGCCTTGGCCGCCGGGACGGCAGCGGGCGGCGAAGCCACTCGCTCGGTTTGCGGAGACGCAGATCGCGCGTCGCGGCCTACCGCGCCGTCGCCGTTCGCAAGCGTCGCGATCGTCTCTCCCACGGCCACGGTCGCACCCTCCGGGACGAGGATCGAGTCGAGCGTACCGTCCCACTCGGCCTCGTAGATCACGGTGGCCTTGTCGGTCTCGACCTCGATCAAGCCCTCGCCTCGCGCGAAAGCCTCGCCCGCCGACTTCAGCCAGCGGACGATGACCGCGTCGGCCATCGAGTCGGAGAGCTTCGGCATTGTCAGCTCGCGGGGCGGCACGGCGTCAATCCTTGAACTCGCGTGCGCTCAACTCGGTCGGGAACGGCGCGGCGAGCCCGTCCGCACGCATGCGCTCCAGCCGCTCGGTCGTTTCGCGCTCGACCTCGTCGAGCTCGGTCGCGTCGACTCCCTCCGCTTCGAGCTGCGCGCGCAGGACCGCGATGGGATCCCGCTCTCGCCACCGGTCGAGCTCGCCCTCGGGACGATACGCGCCGGGATCGCTGCGCGAGTGGCCGACGAAGCGGTAGGTGAGCGCCTCGATGAACACCGGCCCGTCACCCGCGCGCGCATGCGCGACCGCGTTGCGGGCCGCCTCGCGCACGGTCCACACGCTCATGCCGTCGATCGTCTCGGCGGTCACGCCCATGACCTCGGCGCGTGCTCGAATCTCGCCCGCGGTCACCGAACGGAACGGCGTGTACTCACCGTAGCCGTTGTTCTCGCAGACGAGCACGATGGGCAAGCGGAAGACCTGCGCGAAGTTGAGACACTCGAAGACGTAGCCCTGGTTCATCGCGCCGTCGCCGAAGTACGCCACTGCGACACCGCCCGTCGTTCGCTTCAACGCGAGCGCGGTCCCCGTCGCCGCAGCGATGCTCCCGCCGACGATCCCGAACGAGCCGATCAGCCGATCGTCGGGCGAGGTGACGTTCATCGAGCCCGCCCGACCGCCGTTGATTCCGGTCGCGCGGCCGAGCATCTCGTCAAGCAGCTTCTGCGGATCGACGCCGACCGCGAGGGCGTGACCGTGCCCGCGGTACGTCGCAGCCACGCGGTCGCGCTCGTCGAGGACGCTCGCGACACCCGTCGCGATCGCCTCCTGCCCGGAGTACAGATGCGTCGTCCCGTAGATCTCGCCAGCAAGGAACAGCGACTGGACGAGGTCCTCGAAGCCGCGGATGAGGAGCATCTGTCGGTAAATCCGCGTGTACAGCTCGAGGTCGTCGAGGACGCCCGTCGCCGGCTTGTCGCTGACGTGGCTCACGCGACCTCGGCGCTCGCTTCGGACGACAGACGCTCGACGAGGTACTCCCAGTCCCGCTGATGGCGGTACGAGTGGCGCGCCGGCGGTCCGGGCGCCGACGTCTCGAGCCACCGCACTCGACCGCCCTGTGTCTCGTAGAACGCGTGCACGCACCCCGCGCCCGTCCAGAAGGCGTCACCGGGCCGGAGCGTGTACCGGTCGCCATCCGCGACGACGTCGACCTCGCCCTCGAGCATGTAGTACGACTCCTCGAACGGATGGTCGTGGGGATTGGCGCAGGCTCCGGGTTCGTAGTCGACCATGAACATCGTGTGGAGCTGGGCGTCGAGGCGCTGGTCGACGAGCATCTTGACGGCGATCCCGCTGTAGGCGAGTACCGCGGTCGCCATGCTTCCCGACACGGTGGGAGCTCCCATTGCTTGACCTCGCTTGAGCCGTTCGAGGTCCATCTCGCCCTCGGTGAGGAGGAAGAGATTGCGGTTGCGCGGGTCGCGGACGTCGAGGGCGGCGGTGGGAGCGTCCGGCGGTGGTGCGAGGAAGAAGGTGTCGCTGCCGTCGACGCGCGGCCGCGGCGAGGCCATCTCGATCCACCGCGCGCTCTCGCTGCAGCGAAACGCATGTGGCGCACCTACGGGTACCGCCCCGCACGCGCCGGGCTGAAGCTTCACCCCGCGCCCATCCAGGTACAGCTGCGGCTCCCCCTCGAGGACGTAGAAGCTCGTCTCGTAGGAGTGGACGTGCTCGTCGACATGACCGTCGACGAGCGAGACCAGCGTCAGCGCCATGTGCGTCGAGCCGAGCGTGCCGTCGACGAGCCGGCAGGTCGTCAGGCCGCCGGAGCAGCCCGGTAGGGCGTCCGTGAGCTCGATGTCCTCGCACCGGACGAGGCGATATCCCGGGCGCCCGTCCGCGAGCTCGTGGGTGGCGGTCTCGCCGGTCATCGCGGGACGCCGGCGGGCTCGACGACCGTGGAGGACGCGACCGCGGCGGCGATCCCCGGCGCGCCGTCGTGCTTGCTGTCATCGCTCCTCGCGACGAGATCCGCGCCGCGCACGTACGTGCGGCCCGCAACCAGCAGCTCGTCGGCCGGGAAGCGGGTGATCACGTCGCACCCGGTCGCAGTCACGACCACCTCTTCCTCGATCCGCGCCGCCGAGCGCCCATCCGTGGCAGCGCAGTAGGTCTCGAGGGCGAAGACCATGCTTTCCTCGAGCTCGACGGGGTGCTCGAGCGAATGGACGCGCGAGATCATCGGGGACTCGTAGAGGCCCACGCCGATGCCGTGTCCGAACTGGAGACCGAAGCAGGTTTCTTCATCCGGGAAGCCGAGCTCCTCGGCGGTAGGCCAGACCTCCGCGATCTTGTCCGTCGTCATCCCTGGCCGCACGAGCTCGATCGCCGCATCGAGCCACTCGCGGCACTGCTTGTAAGCGTCGAGCTGCGAATGGCTGACGCCGCCGATGTTGAATGTGCGGTAGTAGCACGTGCGGTACCCCATGAACGAATGGATGATGTCGAAGAACGCCTGGTCTCCCGGCCGCAGGAGCCGGTCGGAGAAGACGTGTGGGTGCGGGTTGCAACGGTCGCCCGAGACGGCGTTTACAGCCTCCACCTGCTCGGAGCCCATCTCGAACAGGAGCTGGTGCGCGCGCGCGACGATCTCGTGCTCGTACACACCGGGCCGCAGCATCCGGTAGATCTCGTCGTAGACCGCGTCGACGAGCCCGGCCGACT
Organism: uncultured Actinomycetes bacterium; assembly: GCA_963761485.1. Classification (GTDB taxonomy): domain Bacteria; phylum Actinomycetota; class Thermoleophilia; order Gaiellales; family Gaiellaceae; genus GMQP-bins7. The sequence goes on from CAVXGP010000007.1 coordinate 365,356, forward strand.
GGTCGAGCAGCGCGATCTCCTCTGCTGTCTTGATCTTCCGCGCCTCGAGGAGTACCTGGGAGCCGTCGGTGACGTGCACCCCGGCGCGCTGCAGCGCCTCGATCGTGACGAGGTCCGCCATGTCGACCCCGAGCGGCTCGTCGTAGAGGCCGAGCTCGCGCAACTCATGGGCGATCTTCTCGCCGAGCCGGTCCGGGATCCCGGTCTCGACGGGCATCGCACCGCGCATCGGCGAGACACCGGCGCGGAAGTTCTCCGCCGGGAGCCATGGCGCGAACAGCTGATGATGGCGGGCAGCCGATCCGAAGTCCCACAGGATCGGCTCCGCGCCACGCATGAGCAGCGCGAAGCGGGCGTTCTTGTCCCGTGCCCACTCGCCGATGTGCGTACTCGTGACGTATCGGATGTTGTTGGGGTCGAACAACAGCACCGCCCCGAGGTCCGAAGCCTCGAGCGCCGCCTTGGCGCGGGCGAGACGCTCCTGGCGCAGTCGCGGGAAGTCGATGCGCTGCTCCCAGTCGACGGCACGTGTTGCGTCGGGGGAGCCGACGGCCCTCGTTCGTGTGGTCACTGCACGACCTCCTCTTGGGGAAGCTCATTTACTCTCGAGGGCGGCGCGGCCGTCGCAGCCAGGCCGGATGCGCTCCGTAGATGCAGGAAGAGCGCGATGAAGTCGTCGTTGCCGTAACCGGCGTCGATCGCCGCACGAAGGCGCGTCTTCATCTCTCTCGCCAGGGGAAGCTCCAGACCGGACTCGTCGGCCGCGTCGAGCACCAGATCGATGTCCTTCTCCATGAGCGTCGTCGTGAACGTCGCCGAGAAATCCTCGCGCAGGAGAGGTTCCGTCTTGTATTTCACAAACGGTGCGCCGACGGCAGAGCTCGCCATCACTTCGAGGAGCGCCGCGCGGGAGACGCCGGCGGCCTCGCCGAGAACCAACGCCTCGGAGATCGCCTGCGCGAGCACCGCGATCATCAGGTTGATCGCGAGCTTCACGGTGCGAGCCTGCTCTCCGTCCCCGACATGATGGATGGTCGGACCGATCGCCCCGATCACTGCCGCGACGTCGTCGAGCGTCTCTCGCGCACCGGAGACGATGAAGCTCAGGTTCCCCGCGCGCACGACGCTTGGGTTGCCGCTGACGGGTGCGCGCAGATATCGAACCGACGCCGTCTCCGCAAGGGACGCGACTCGCGCCGACGCGTCCGGCGAGACAGTGCTCATGTCGACGAGCACGGTGCTCGGCAGCGCGGCGGCGATAACCCTTCCCGCCACCTCCTCGAATGCTTTGTCATCCGCAAGGGACGTGAGGACCACGTCGACCTGTGCGACGAGATCCTCAGGCGTGGTGGCCACTTCAGCGCCCAGCGCAGCGAGAGCCTCCGCCTTCTCCGGCGTTCGATTGTTCACGACGAGCGGATAGCCGGCGTCGAGAAGGCGCTCCCCGATCGCCGTACCCATGTTGCCGAGGCCGATCAATCCCACGGGACGCGGGTCGTGAGAGGCTCGCACTGTCCAGTATGAATAAACGAAGGGGAGCGGCGGGTCAAGCGTCTTCGTGGCCCGATGGCGTTGCGTTCCACGTGCCCCACAAGATCTGTACAGCCATACGACACGCGGCGCGTGCGCGTTGCAGGAACGGCGCATGACGTTCCGCTACGAGCGCGTGGCTAGGCTGCGGCGCAGTCGAGGGTCCAGCCGAGTGACGATCAAGGAGGGGATCATGGACATCATCGAGCAGCACTTTGCTGCCGAGAACGCTCGCGACGTTTCCGCCACTCTTGCGACCTACACCGACGATGTCGTCTGGGACGACGTCGGCAATCCCGCCTGCCCTGTGCACGGCAAGATCGCCGCGGCCGAGATCTACGAGGGGATCATGGGTGGGATTCCGGATCTCCATTTGGAGTCGATCGGCCGGTTCGTCTGCGGTGACCACGTTGTCGACGAGGCGATCGCCACCGGCCACGTCCATGGCTCGTTTATCGGCATCAGCGGCGGCGGAGCCCCCGTTCGCTTCCGGATACTGCACGTGTTCGACATCCGCGACGGCCTGATAAGTCGCGAGCAGGCGTGGTTCGACACCGCCGGAGTCGCTCGCCAGCTGGAGTCTCATGCGCGCGGGGTGTGAAGCTCGTCAATCGTTCGCAGTAGGGTCTCCTCGTGACGGTCCAGCAGTGGGTGGACGCGTACGCGCAGGCGTGGCGCAACCGTGATGCCGACGCGGCGGCAGGCCTCTTCGCGGACAACTGCCTCTACCGCGAGCACCCGCTCCAGGACCCGACCCGCGGTGCCGAGGGCGTCCGATCCTACTGGGCGAACGTCACCGCCACGCAGGAGCGCGTCGACGTGCGCATGGGCCGGCCGGTCGAGTCGTCGGACGGGCGGCGGGCCGCAGTCGAGTTCTGGGTCAGAATGCTGAACAGCGGTATCGAGGTGACGCTGATAGGGATCCTCTTCCTCCGCTTTACGGACGACGGTCGCTGCGCGGAGCTGCGGGAGACGTGGCTCTTCGAGGCAGGTGACCACGCTCCGCACGAGGGCTGGGGCGTCTAGGCACTCTTGACCTGCTGCGCCTGGACAACTTCCGCCGCCGGGAGTGGTCGCCCGCGATCGAGACCTCGGGGATAGAGAAGCCCGCCCGTATCTACGACCTGCGCTCGACCTTCGCCTCGAACGCGCTCGCGGCCGGGGTGACGGTGTTCGAGCTCGCCCGCGTCATGGGGACCTCGGTCGCGATGATCGAGCGCCACTACGGGACGCTGCTCGACGGTGCCCAGGCCGGGATCGTCAGCCGCCTCGACGCCCTCGACGCGGAGCTCACCCAGGCTGCCGAGCCCGAGTCGGTCGGAACATGAGCCGCAAGCCGACCGCAGTCGAGCTACTTCGTGGCAGACTCGATCGTGTCGAGCATCCTGGTCAGAAACGGGTACTGAAGCGGGTGCTCTCGCACGAAAGAACGCACCGCCGGCGACATCGTGAGGATGAACTGCGTCCAGTCGTCCCAGTCGGATCGGATGTCGGATTCCGGATCCACCGATCCCAACAACGCAACATCTTTGCCCTGGTATAGCCAATGGGCGGACTGAAGCGTGTCACCTATCAGTTCGGTCATCGCGAGAACGCGCGCCCTGGTTGTCGAATCTTCAGGCAACTCCACACCTTCGTAGAAGTACTGGCGAAGCTCTGGGTAATCGATGAAACGGGTGATAACCCGATCCCACAGCTCGTAACCCTGCGCCATGGCCCGAGCACCAGCCAGCTCGTTGGCGACCAAGAACTGATCAACTGACTGGCTGGTCTGACGTGCAAGGAACAGCACCGACCCCGCCACCGCAGCTGCGGTTACAAAACCAGCGATGAGGGTCGCCAGCTCCAACGCCTCGTAACAATAGGCACCACGATCGGACGGGCGAACTGAACCGCACTGACGCGAGATCCGACAGACCTTCGAAGCTGCGCTCGCGCCCCGACCATTTCGCCAATCTCTCCTAGTAGATACTCGGCGGGGTACGTCGAGCTCACCGCCGACTGCACCTACGACGACACCCGAGTGCATCCCGTCGGGAACCTGGCAGACAAGCATCGCGACCGTGGCGGGGCGTTTAGGGCTCTATTGGGGCACGAGCGCGGCGGCATCCGAGCATGCTGCGCGCTCGAAAAGGGGCGTCCTGCAGGGAAGAAGGGCGATGCGCCCGGCAGGATTCGAACCTGCGACCCGCGGATTAGAAGTCCGCCGCTCTGTCCACTGAGCTACGGGCGCCCGACGCCAGGGTAGTCGCCACGGGGACCGGGCGAGGTTAGCGAGCGCGAACGACGAGGGCGCCGGCTTGAAGGGGTGAGCCGATGGCCGTCGGCGCTCCGCGGAGCTACAGCTGCAGCCGCTGCCACGAAGCGACGAGGCGGTGCACCAGTCGACCCCTATGCGGCGGCCGTGGGGTGGTCAACGTCTTCGCGGCGCTCCTCCTCGGCGAGGAAGCGGAAGAACCAGTAGACGAAGACTGCGAAGAAGACGACGGCCTGCTCGACGGCCATGAGAAGCCCCGCGAGCTGCTGGTCCTCTAGCGCCGTTAGCCCCCAGAGGCGCTCGGGCGCATCGACGTAGAAGTCGTAGATCGCGTCCGGGACGAGGGCCAGGACCAGGCCGATCGGGCTCCCGAGGACGAAGGCAGCGAAGACGTAGCCTGCGCGGCCGCCTGCGCCGACGTTGTGAGGCTCGTCCTGGAAGACGCACCACCACATCGCAACCCCGGTCAGGAAGTAGAGAGCGTGTTCGAGGTGGAGAAGGGAGTGCGGGTTCTCGAGCGCCGCGTCGTAGAGCCATGGGAGGTGCCAGAACATGTAGTTGCCGAGCCAGAGCGGGAGGGCGACAGCGGGGTGCGTGAGGATCCGGACGGCGCGCGGGCGGGCGAGCCGGGCCGCAAGCGCCGGCGTGATCCCTAGCACGACCAGCAGCGGAGCCCACTCGGCCAGGACGACGTTCTGGAGCAAGTGGATCGTGAGCAGGTACTGCATGGCGAGCGTCTCGAGCGGCGTGATCGTCACAGCGAGCAGGAGTACCGTCGCGATGACGAAGCACGTGATCCGCCATCTCGGAGCGGAGTAGCGGCGTAGCGCGAGGAAGTACGCGGCGGTCATGACTGGAACGAGAAGAAGCGCCTCCGGGTTCCATGACCACCTATACGGGTCCACCTCGCTACGCTACTTCGCGCCACGCGGGTGTAGCTCAGTGGCAGAGCCCCAGACTTCCAATCTGGCAACGCGGGTTCGATTCCCGCCACCCGCTTTCGTCCGAGCCAGTCTCTAGACTGTTCTCTGAGATGACAACGGTCGAGCAGGCGAGAGCCCGCGAGCTACGCGCGAAGGGCGATCCATGAAGGAGATCGCGCGGGTCGTGGGTTGTGCGCTCTCTTCGGTGAGTTCCTGGACACGGGACATCCAGCTCACCGAGGATCAGTGCCGGGCGCTTCGAAGTCGCGACCCAGCTGTCAACGGCCATCCTGCAGCTGCTGCGAACAGAGCCCGCGCGCTTGCGCAACGTAGAGAGTTCCAAGCGGTCGGCCGTGAGATCGCACACCGGAATCACCCGGATCACATCGCCGGATGCATGTTGTTCTGGGCAGAAGGCTCTCGGCGCCGCAACAGCGTTGTCTTCACGAACTCGGACCCGGCGATGGTCCGGTACTTCGTGCAGTTCCTGAGAACGCGTTCGCCGTGCCCGACGAGGCATATCGGCTCGACTGCAATCTCTTCGCCGATCATTCGAGCGCCAACGTGACATCGAGCAGTTCTGGCTTGACACGCTCGCGCTTCCGTCATCGTGCCTGCGGAAGTCGACAGTGAACGTCTACTCGAAGCACAGCCAGAAGAAGCGCCGCAACAAGCTTCCGTACGGAACCGTTCGCGTGTGCGTGCACTCGACGCGGATCGTCCAGAGCATCTATGGCTCGATCCAGGAGTACGGCAGGTTCGCGCGTCCGGAATGGCTGGACTGATGCAGGTGAGCTAACCAGGAAACCGCCGCGGCACGGCGAATCCGAGACCGCCACTCACCTGGAGGTCTGGACATGACTGAGCCGCTCGCCACTCGACTCGGCGCGGAAGCGCTCGGAACGTTTCTCTTCTTCTTCCTCGGCTTCAGCGGCGTCGCCGTTAGCGTCGACATCGCCGGGTCGATCACGCCGATCGGCGTGGCGGCCGGCTTCGGCATTGGGCTTGCGCTTGCGATCACGGCGTTCGGGCACCTCTCCGGCGGGCACTTCAACCCCGCGGTCAGTGCCGGTCTCGCCATCGCCGGACGATTCCCCGCACGTGACCTCGTTCCGTACTGGATCGCCCAGCTCGTCGGGGGGTTCGGGGCAGTGCTCGTCATGGCGATCGTTTACTCGAGCGACGTGACCGACGCACTCGATACGCAGCCGGGAAGCGGGATCGACGACTGGGCAGCGCTCGTTCTCGAGATCATCGCAACGGCGTTGTTCCTGATGGTCATCCTCACGGTCGCGACCGACGAGCGCGCCGCCTGGAAGGGAGTCATGGCGCCGGCGCTGATCGGGATCTTCATCTTCACGGCCGCAGTCACGGTAGGCCCAGCGTCGGGCGGCTCGTTCAATCCCGCCCGATCGCTCGACCCTGTGCTCTACAACCAGGACTGGAGCGACGTCTGGATCTACATTGTGGGGCCGCTCGCCGGCGGTGTCCTGGGCGGCGCGATCTGGTCGTGGCTCGTATTTCGCAAGCCGCTCTCGGTGTGACGTAGGCCTCATGCACTTGCGGGAGCCCCGCCCGAGCGGGACTCCCGCTCACTAGCGTCCGCTCGTGGAGAAGTGCTGGTAGTCCTTGACGGACGTCCAGCGGCCACCCCATCCCCACCCGATGGCGCCGAACGCACGAACCAGAACGCCGCCCTCGTAGGCCATCCCAGAGCGACGTGGCGAGCGATCGACATACGGGACGCTGGCGCGGTGAGAGGTACGGCCGCCGGCGACGTACGGATTCTCGATCGGGTTCACGTCGATGGCCCGACCGTAGGCGTGCTCGGACCACCTCGACGTCCCCTCGACGTACCGGCAGTTGAACGCGGACGTGTTGTCGGCCTCGATCGAGCGGAAATCGCTTCCACCGTAGGCGTCCACCGGGACCATGCGGCGGATAGGGAAGCGCGCTTCGTAAAGCGTGCGAAAGACGCCGAGGACCTCGCGCGCGAGGCTCTCATGCACTATCAGCCGCCCGGTCCGCACCCGTCCGTCGAAGCCGCGGTACGACACGATCAGTAGACGGAGGTCGCGAAGCGGTACTGGACATCCGGGCCGCCACGAGACGCCGGTCATCCGGGCAGCCTGCTCCTCGCCGATTCGCTCGATCGTCCCACGGAAGCGGGTCTGGCCTCGTGACAACGTGTCACTTGGCTGGCCGGCCGCGATCCCGCCGGAAAGGAGAAGCGCAGCGGCACCGGCCGCTGCGAGCAGTGTAGGTCTCACAAGTCGGGGCGGGGGGACCTGAACTGCCGACCTCCCGCTCCCAAAGCAGCGCTCTACCAGGCTGAGCTACGCCCCGTGCGCACACAGCCTAGGGCGATAGCCTGCGCGATGGTCGAGGCCCCCACGCTGCTCCCCGCGGGGCCGACCGACCGTCGCACGACTCTCGGATACGCGATGGTCGCCACCGCCGCCGCGCTCTTCGCCGTCAACGGGAGCGTCTCGAAGGTCGTGCTCGACTCGACGCTTTCGTCGCTCGAGCTGGCGCAGCTCCGTGCGACGTGCGCGGCCCTCGGCCTCCTGGCCTTCCTCCTCGTATTCGCACGTCCGAAGCTCCGCGTCAGCCGTCGCGAGCTTCCCTTCCTGATCGCATTCGGGGTCGTGGGGGTCGCACTGGTCCAGTGGCTCTACTTCGTCGCCATCCACAACCTCCCGGTCGGCGTCGCGCTGCTCATCGAGTTCACGGCGCCGCTCTTCGTCGCGCTCTTTGCCCGCTTCGTCTACCGCGAGCTGATCCGCCGGCGGATCTGGGTCGCTGTCGCCCTGTGCCTCGGAGGACTGGCGCTCGTCGTCGAAGTGTGGGCAGGCGTCGCGTTCAGCACCGTAGGTGTCACCGCGGCGCTCGCCGGAGCCTTCGGACTGACCGCGTACATGCTCCTGGCCGAGCGCCAGCGTCGCGAGCGGGATGCGGTGTCGCTGACCTTCTACGGCTTCCTCTTCGCAACGCTGCTCTGGGCCGTCGTGCACCCGCTGTGGACATTCCCCTGGGGGGCGCTCGACGACACGGTCTCGCTGCAGGGAAACCTCGACGAGCACACCGCGCCGATCTGGCTGCTTCTCGGGTTCATCGTCGTCGTCGGGACAATGATCACGTTCTCGCTCCTGAACGGCGGGCTCCGTCACATCAGCGCCACTCGCGCGTCGATCGTGGCCACGCTCGAGCCCGTGATCGCGACCGTCGTCGCCTGGCTCTGGCTCGGGGAGACGTTCGGTGCTGCGCAGCTCGTCGGTGGGGGAATCGTGCTCGCGGGCATCTTCATCGCGCAGACGGCCCGCTAGTGGGGACCCTTGTGGCTCAGAGCCACAAACTCCGGACGCTACCCTTTCCGCGATGGTGAAGCGGGTTCTCCTGGCTTCTCCCCGCGGCTACTGCGCCGGGGTCGAGCGGGCTGTCGAGACCGTCGAGCGCGCGCTCGAGCACTACGGGGCGCCCGTCTACGTGCGAAAGCAGATCGTCCACAACATCCATGTCGTCCGCGACCTCGAAGCCCGTGGAGCGATCTTCGTCGAGGAGGAGACCGAAGTGCCCGATCGCGCGACTGTCGTCTACTCCGCGCACGGCGTCGCGCCGACGGTGTTCGAGAACTCTGCTCGGCTCGGACACAACGTCATCGACGCCGTCTGCCCGCTGGTGACGAAGGTCCACGTCCAGGCCCGCCGCTACGCCGAGGAGGGATACACCATCATCCTCATCGGACACGCGGGGCACGAGGAGGTCGTGGGCACGACGGGCGAGGCGCCAGACTCGACGATCCTCGTCCAGACCGTCGCCGAGGCCGAGGCTCTCGATCTTCCGCCCGATACGAAGCTCGCCTACGTGACGCAGACAACGTTGTCCGTGGACGAGACGGGCGAGATCATCAGCACGCTCCGGCGGCGGTTCCCCGAGATCCGGGCGCCACGCCGCGAGGACATCTGCTACGCGACCTCCAATCGCCAGTGGGCGGTCAAGGAGATGCTCCCCGAGATCGATCTCCTCTTCGTCATCGGGTCGAGAAACTCCTCGAACTCGAACCGCCTGGTCGAGACTGCTCGCGCCGCAGGCGCCGCGGCCTACCTGATCGACGACGAGACCGAGATCGACGAGTCCTGGCTCGAAGGTGTCGAAACGGTCGGGATCACCTCGGGTGCGTCCGCGCCGGAGAAGCTCGTCGCCCGCGTATGCGACTGGTTCCGCGCTCGCGGCGTCACGGACATCGAGTCGTACCGGATCGTCGAGGAGGATGTGACCTTCCGCCTTCCGGTCGAGCTTCGCCGCGAGCTCGAGCTCGCCGCGCAGAGCTAGCCATGCGCCGGCGTCTTCTCGTCGTTGTGGCGGTGCTGCTGGCTGCTGCAGGCGGCGCGGCCGGGTGGTTCCTCGGCGATGCCGTGCAAGGAACCGAGACCGAGACGGTCACGACGACCCAGACGACCACGGTCGCCGAAGCTACCCCCGCGCCCGGACTGCCGGCCGCGGTGGAAGAGACGCGCACCGCTCTGCTGGCGGCCGCCGAAAGCGGTGACTACGAGGCCCTGAGGCCGCTCCTTCCGACGACCGGCTTCGAGTACACGTTCGGCGGAGCGGTTGCGGGCGGTCCGATCGCCTACTGGGAGCAACTCGAGCAGGACACCGACGAGCGGCCCCTGGAGACGCTGGCCCTGATCATCCGGATGCCGTACACGCTTTCGCGCGGCTACTACGTCTGGCCGTTCGCCTACGACGTGGCGAGCGTCAACGATCTCTCCGCGCACGAGCGCGAGCTGCTGGCGCCGCTGGGGCCGCTGGACACGCTGTTCCTCGAGGGCACCGGGTACCTCGGCTGGCGGACGGGGATCGACCCGAACGGCGTCTGGACGTTCTTCGTCGCGGGCGACTGAGAAGCCTCTACCGGCGCACGAGCGCGCGCAGGTCGTCGAGCAGTCCCGACCTGCGGGGCGGCGGCGGCGCGAGATACTCCGCGAGCCGCGCCGCCTCGTCGTCGTCGAGCGATACGGCGGCCCGGGCGGTCCCGCTCTCATCCCAGACGCTGAAGCGGACGCGCCGCTCCGGGAGGTAGCGCGACACGCGAAGCGCCTTTCGCGCATCGGCGTCAGCTCCGCGGAAGAACTCGACCAGCTTGCGTCGCTGCGGTTCCGCACACCATGGGCAGTAACGGAACTGCTTCGCCAACTCACCTGCGCAGTGTCGACACTGCGTCACACCCGGAGCATATGACCGCTCGCCGGGGGACGAAACCCCCGCCTCAGGCTTTGGCGATCTCGAGCCCCGAGCCGTCGGCGTCGACCGCGACGGCCAGGGTCTCCCGTGCGATCCAGTCGGAGTACGACAGCAGGTCCGCGTCGCCCTCGCGAAGCGTGAGCCGGATGCGGTCGGTGACCTCCAGCCCGGCCTCCTTCCGCATCGTATTGACGGCGTGGATCAGCTCGTAGACGCGGCCCTCGCGCTCCAGCTCGTCGTCGAGCACGGTGTCGAGTGCGACGCTGACGCCGTCCTCGGAGGCAATCGCCCAGCCTTCCTTCCCACTCCGTTCGACGATCACGTCGTCCGGCCCCAGCTCGTGGCCCGCGACGCGGAAGCCGCCGTCCGGGAGCTCCTCGAACTCCCCCGCCTCGAGGGCGGCTCGTACATTCGCAAGCTCTCGTCCGAATCTCGGCCCGAGCACTGGCAGGTTGGGCTTCACATGGAGCTCGCTCGCGTCGACGTCCCCGAACGAAACCTCCTTCACTCGGAGCTCGTCGGCGATCTCGCGTGCGTGCACCGCAGCTCCGTCCGCACCCTGGACGACGAGCCGCCGCAGTGGCTGGCGGAGCTTGAGGCCGGACGTCGACCGGGCCTGCCGCGCGAGCTCGACGACCTGCCTCACCTTTGCCATCTCGGCCAGCAACGACGCATCGGAAGCGTCGACCTCGGGCCAACCGGCAAGGAAGATCGAGGGAGGAGCTTCATCGCATGGAGATGTCAGCTCGCGCCACAGATAGTCGGAAAGGAACGGCATCAACGGGGAGACGACGCGCAGCCCCTGGACGAGCGCGTACCACAGCACCCTGAAAGCGGTCCGGTCGCCCTCCCAGAAGCGGCGCCGAGAGCGGCGGATGTACCAGTTGGAGACGTCCTCGACGAAGCCGTCGGGGCCATCGAAGGCGCGGACGACGTCGACCGTCATCCAGCTCTCGTACGCGGCGGTCGCCTCTGAAACCAGGGCGTTCGTTCGCGCGACCAGCCAGCGATCGAGCGGCCGCAGCTCGCCCCCTGGCCCGTCCTCGAGATCGGTCCACGACGGCGACCAGCCCTCGATGTTCGCGTAGTCGACGAGGAATTTCGCCGAGTGCCAGAGCGTGAGCAACCGTCGCGCGATCTCGTGCGCGGGCCCGTAGCCGAAGAGCAGGTTCTGGGTCGGCGGTTGCGAGCAGAACTGCCAGCGCATCACGTCCGCGCCCATGCGCTCGAGTGCCTCGTCGACCTCGATCGCGTTCCCCCAGGACCGATGCATCTCGCGACCCGTCTCGTCGAGGAGCTTCTCGTAGGTGAGGACCCGGCGGTACGGCGATCTGCCCTCGAGCGTCACCGACATGAACGAGATCGAGTAGAACCAGAGCCGGATCTGCTCCCGCATCTCGGAGATCCAGTCCGCCGGGAACCATTGCTCCCAGTAGGCATGATCGGGGAGGTCGGCTTTCGTGAGTCCCGCCGCGGCGCCGGTCCCGTTTCCGCCGGGCACGACCTCCGGGCTCTGCCAGCCGAGCGTCGAGAAGGGCACGATGCCGGCGTCGAGCCACGCATCGCCCACCTCGGGGATCCGTCGAACATCCTCGCCGCAGGTCTCGCAGCGAATGACGACCTCGTCGATCCAGGGTCGGTGGAGCTCCTGGAGCTGGTCGAGCCCTCTGACCGCCCGCTCCTCGAGCTCCGAGCGGGAGCCGATGATGGTCAGCTTCCCGCAGGCGCAGGGATAGAACGGCAACGGCAGCCCGAAGTACCGCTTGCGAGAGATGTTCCAGTCGCCCATGTTGCGAAGCCAGTCGTCCATCCGCTTCGAGTAGAAATCGGGGGTCCATTCCACGGTCGCATTGGCCTCGAGCATGGGCTGTCGAACCTCGTCGCACGAGATGAACCAGTCGTCGACGACGCGAAAGACGAGGGGCGTGCCGCAGCGCCAGCAGGTCGGGTAGCGGTGGACGATGCGCCCGGCGTCGAGCAGAAGCCCGCGGTGGCGGAGATCCTGGATCACGGGCTCCGCGACCTCGTCCGAGGACAACCCGTCGAAGCCGAATCCGGGAACCATGCGCCCCGCTTCGTCGAGCGGCGCCAGCACGGGGAGGCCGTGGACTCGTGAGAGCTCGAAGTCCTCGGCGCCGGCACCCGGTGCGATGTGGACGATCCCCGTTCCCTCGTCGAGGGCCACGTCGTCCCACGGAATGACCCGGTGCACGACGCCCTCTTGTGCCGGCAGATGATCGTAGGGCCCTTCGTACTCGAGGCCGACGAGCTCCTCTCCGCGTGCAACCCGAACGGGGATGGCGTCCGGGTCGAGGGCACGAGCGACCCAGGTTCCGTTCTCGCGGAGAACGTACTCCGCGTCCGGCTTCACCGCCGCGGCGACGTTCGCCGGCAGCGTCCACGGCGTCGTCGTCCACACCGCGAGCGCCTCGCTTTCGCGCTCCTTGAGGGGGAAGCGGACATAGAGCGAGGGATGTTCGAGCTCCCGATACTCGCCGGCGAAGAGCTCGTGCTGCGAGATGGACGTCCCGCAGCGCGGGCACCACACGGTCGAGCGGTGGCCCTGGTAGAGCCAGCCGCGCTTCTCAACGGCCTTCAGAAACCGCCAGATGTACTCGATGTTCGTGTCGGAGAACGTGTAGTAGTCCGCGTCCCAGTCCATCCACATGCCGAGCCGCTTGGACTGCTCCGTGATGACCTCGGAGAAGTGGGCGACGCGCTCTCGGCACCGGGCAGCGAACTCCGCGAGCCCGTACTCCTCGATCTCTCGTTTCGAGTTGAGCCCGAGCGCTTTCTCGACCTCGACCTCGACCCACAGGCCCTGGCAGTCGAAGCCGTTCTGGTAGCGCTGATCGAAGCCCCGGAGCGCCTTGTACCGCTGGAAGACGTCCTTCAGCGTCCGTCCCCAGGCGTGGTGCACTCCCATCGCGTTGTTGGCCGTGATCGGGCCGTCGATGAAGCTGAAGCGAGGGCCGCCCCGGTTCCGCTCGCGGAGCCGGTCGAACGTGCCTTCCTGTTCCCAGAGCTCCAGGAGCTCGAGCTCGAGATGGTTATGGTCCGGCTTGTCCGGGAACGATGAGAAAATGGGCATCACAAAAAACTCGGTGTCACGAATGCGAGTCTCGGGAGTCAGTGTATGAGCTCGAATCAGAGTGAGCGGCCGTGCGACGAGGCGGATGAAGGGCGGGGCTCCCGGGAACACTTTCGACGCCTCTGGCGTTTTTCTCTAAGCATTTCTCATACCTGGTAGAAAGGATCGAAAGGGTCAGATGACGATCGACGTGACAGAGGCGACCTTCGAGCAGGAGGTCCTGAAGAGCGAGACACCGGTGCTCGTCGACTTCTGGGCCGAATGGTGCGGGCCGTGCCATGCGGTCTCGCCGGTGCTCGAGAAGATCGCCGAGGAGCGGAAGGACGAGCTCAAGCTCGTCAAGGTGAATATCGACGAAGAGCAGGGACTTTCTCTCCGGTACGGGGTCATGTCGATTCCGACGATGATCCTGTTCAAGGACGGAGAGCCCGCCGCAGCAGCAGTGGGCGCGCAGCCCAAGTCGGCGCTCGAGCGCTCGCTCGGACTCGCCGCGTAGCACCCACGGCCTCCGTTTGCTACGGAGGGAACTAGCGCCGCCGGGTGCAACTCGGATAACCTATTTGCAGGAAGTTTCGTTCGAGGCTTCCCCCTCCCCTCCCCTAACCGAAGGGCCGGTTCACCGGCCCTTCGGTGCACTCCTCGGACGGACCGAGTCGCGCCAGGCTGCGAGCACGTGTTCGACGTTGCGGAAGGCCGTCTCCTCCGGAGGCGGAAGCTCCTCCGGGGAGAACCACCGAAGCTCGGAGACGTCGTCAGCTGGACGCAGCTCTCCGCCGAGCGGGCGCGCCAGCCAGTACATGTTCATCGTCCACGGCGCGTCCGGCTCAGGACCGTACTGGTCCATCCAGATGCCGAAGAGCTGGATGGGCTCGATCCCGAGCCCCGTCTCCTCGAACAGCTCGCGATGGAGGGCGTCGAGTGGATGCTCGGACTCGTGGACATAGCCGCCGGGAAGATCCCAGAGGCCCTCGAACGGCTCGCCGGAGCGACGCACAAGGAGCAGCCCGCCGCCCGAGGGGACGACGAGCGCGCCGGCCGTGGGCGCGGGATTGGCATAGCTGACGAAGCCGCATTCGTGGCACTGCACCCGCTCGTGTCCGTGAACCACCGGCGACGCGCATAGCGGACAGAAGCGCCAGCCGGTCAGCACACCCACGCGGGTACCGTACCTTGCGTGTCCCCACGGCACGTCCCGGCTTCGGTCACCGAGCTCGCGCGCGTAGGGCTCTTCGCATCGCTTCCAGGGGAGACGCTCGGCAAGCTCGCCGATCGCATGCAGAGGGACGAGGTCGAAGGGGGCACGGTGATCGTCAGGGAGGGCGAGCCCGGCGAACGTTTCTACGTGCTGCTGTCGGGTATCGCAGCCGTGTCGCAGTCGTCGCTCGGGGATCGCCGCATCTTGAGAGCAGGCGAGTGCTTCGGCGAGGTTGCCCTGGCGATGCGCGTCTCCCGGACGGCGACGGTAACCGCGATGACTCCCTGCGTGGTGGCGAGCTGCGACGCCGAGACCTTCGACGAGCTGGTGCGGCCGCTCTTCGCCGACGACGGATCAGGTCCGGGGTCTGAGCTCTAGTCTGCGCAAGACCGGAATCCGCTAACGCGCGGATTCCGCTCGCGCGAAAACCCCTGAAGCGCGGCCGCTTTGCGGCCGCGACGCTCGCTTTCCTCATGCCTGGAGTTCCTCGAGGACGGCGTCGGACAGGGCGGGCCACGCCTCTTTCGCCCAATCGCCGAACTCGCGGTCGGTGAGCGCGGCGCATGCGACGCCCGCCTCGGGGTCGGCCCACACGAAAGTCCCCGAGCCGCCGAAGTGACCGAAGGCGCGCGGGGACGCTCTCCCGCCCATCCAGGAGTTGCCGCCGCTGTTGAGCTGCACGCCGAGTCCCCAGTCCAGGGGATCGAACCGGCCGAAGTCGGGAAGGACGCCGGAGAGCCCCGGGAACTGGACCGTCCGCATCTCGGCCAGCGTTTCGTCCGCGACCAGTGTCGGTGTCGGTGTCAGAAGCTCTCGCGCCACCGGGAGAACATCAGCGAGCGACGCCTGCATCCCGGAACCGGGGTCGCCGTGCGGATCGAGGCCGATCGCCAGCGGGACGCACACAGCCGCACGGACGTAATCGGCAAAGGCCATCTCCGCACGCTGCACGAGGTGAACGGCGAGAACGCGGAAGCCCTCGTTGGAGTAGATCCTGCGCCTCCCCGGAGGAGCTATCGGCGTCGTGCCTTCGAAGGGGAGCCCCGAGGCATGGGCCAGGAGATGGCGCACGGTCGAGCCGGGCGGGCCGGCCGCCTCGTCCAGATCGAGCACACCTTCCTCCGCGGCGACGAGCAGTGCCAGGGCGGCAACCGGCTTCGAGACGGAGGCGAGCCGGACGACGCGGCTCGTGTCTCCGTGCGTCTCCGCGCGCCCGTCCGCGGTGACAACCCCTGCGACGGCGAAAGACACCGGCCAGCGGTCGATCTGGCGAAGTGCCTGCACGCCGCGCGATACTAGCCCCCTGATGGAACGCCGCCTGATCTCGGGCCACTCACCGTACGAGAAGATCATGGGCTACTCGCGGGCCGTCGTCGCAGGCGATCGCGTGCACGTCGCCGGCACGGCGCCGATCCCCGCCGACGGCTCACGGCCACCGGATGACGCGTACGAGCAAACGCACCTGTGCCTGCAGATCGTCGGTGAGGCGCTCGGACGAGCCGGGACGAGCCTCGATCACGTCGTTCGCACTCGCGTCTACATCACCGATCCCGCACACTTCGAGGACGTCGCACGTGCGCACGGCGAGGTGTTCGCGGACATCCGGCCGGTGAACACGACCGTGGTCACGTCCCTGATGGATCCCGCCTGGAAGATCGAGATCGAGGTCGAGGCGGTGCTGCCGTGAACGGGGACGGAAAACAAGCCATCCCAGCGTCGATCACCGGGAAGGGGGCGGTTCACGTTGGCAGCGTGCTCGACCACGCCTTCGGGAAGGGCGATCCATACACCCTCGGGGTCGAGGAGGAGTATCAGCTTCTCGACGGGTCCAGCTTCGACCTCGTCCAGCACATCGAGACGATCCTCGAGGCCATCAGCGGGCACGAGCTCGAGGCTCGGATCAACCCGGAGCTGATGCAGTCGGTGCTCGAGATCACGACGCCGGTCTGCAGGACGGCGGGAGACGTGCAGCGAGAGCTCGTCAGGCTCCGCGGCTACGTCACCGAGATCGCACAGGAGAGGCTCATGCGCGTCGGCTCGGCGGGGACGCACCCTTTCAGCCTCTTCGAGCGCCAGCGGATCACCGCCCGCGACCGCTACCGCGCGCTCATCGACCAGATGCAGTACGTCGCGCGGCGCGAGCTGATCTTCGGCATGCACGTGCACGTCGCCGTCGACGACCCGGACAAGGCGATCAAGGTCGTGAACGGCCTCCTGCCGCAACTCGCACCCCTGCTCGCGCTGTCGGCGAGCTCTCCGTTCTGGCGGGGCGAGCCGACGGGTCTCGCGTCGAGCCGCCAGATGGTGTTCTCGGCATTCCCTCGCTCCGGTCCGCCACCGCGCTTCCGCGACTACGCCGACTACGCAGAGGTCGTCGGGCAGCTCGAGCGCTCCGGTTGCATCGCGGACTACACGCACATCTGGTGGGACATCCGGCCGCACCCGCGCCTGGGGACGATCGAGATCCGAATCTGTGACGCCGTCACGCGGGTGGAGGACGCGGTCGCGATCGCCGCGTACTGCCAGGCTTTCGTCAAGCATCTCTGTGAGCGCTACGAGGCGGGCGACGAGATCCCGTCCTATCACCGGATCCTGACCAGCGAGAACAAGTGGCTGGCCGCCCGCTACGGGCTCGAGGCGCCGGTGATGGACCTGGGATCCGGCCGTCGCAACCGGATTCCGGTCGCTCGACTGATTCGGCGAACAGTCGCCGCGATCGAGCCGCACGCCCGCGAGCTCGGCTCGGAGCGCGAGCTCGAGGGCATCCTGGAGCTCCTCGCGCGCGGCAACAGCGCCGACCGCCAGCTCCGGATCTTCAACGCGAACCGGGACATCGTCGAGGTTGCACGCGAGATCGCGGACGCAACGGAGGCGCTGCCGGCTCCGGTCAGAGCTGCTTGACGACGAACGACCTGGTGTCGACGATGGCCACCGGGGTGCGAATGTCGCGGACGACGAGCTTCCGTCCGTCGACCTTCAGACGCAGCCCCATCTGCCTCCCCTGATCCAGCCTCACGGGAAGTTCGATGCAGAACGCCTGCTTTCGCTCCGTGTCGAGCGCGTGGATGAACGGCACGGCCTGTTTTCGTGCATACAGCGTGTACGCCCACCTTCCGCCCGCGCTCGTCGCTCGGGTCGCCGGTTGTCCTCGCATGAGAGCCGCGTTCACCTTCGTGTCGACGACGGGGCGCGCCAGCAGGCGACCCTCGGGAAGACTGAGAGCGCGCACGCGATAGCTCGGGTTCTGGCCCGCCGAGATGTGCTCTACGAGGTAGAGCGTCGAGGCGTCGGGTGAGATGGCGTCGTACGACCACGAGCCATCCAGGACGAGGCCTCGACGCACGCTGAGCGTTCGCGTCCCGAGGACGACGATGTTCGTTTTCCCGGCCTCGCCGGGCAGTGGGCCGTAGGAGGTCAGCACGAGCGTCTTTCCGTCGCCCGAGAGCCCCCCGGCCGTCCCGTCGTACGAGACGAGCGGCACCCCGTAGAAGCCTCGCAGCACCCTGCTTCGGAGGACGCGACCATCCCGTGTGCGAACGGCGGCCACGATCGTCGACTTCGGCATGCCGAACGCGACGAAGCGGACCCCGTCGGCCTTCGCCCCGACACCGTTCCAGCCGTACATGAGCCCGGGCGAGTACACGGACCCGTTGGCGCCCGCACCCGCCGAGGCGAGCGCTGCCGCGGTGGCGGCTGCGAGAGCTGCAAGTGCGATCTTCATCGGAACCCTCCTTTAGGGGCCGAACACGATGCAGGCGTCATGGGCCGCGCGAGCGACCCGCTCGACGACCTGCACCCGGCCGTTGCGGTCGAGCAGGGTGACGGTGCCCTCGCCGAGCGAAGGCGTGACGAGTTGACTCCAACCGAACGTGACGTTGTAGGAGCCGACGGGGACGCGCGCCTCGCGAACGAAGCCTCCGTCGAGCAGGTGTCGGCGGACGGTGCCGTCGTCACCGCTTGCCACAAACGCCTTCCCCGGGGCGAAGGTGACGTGCTGAGGCGGTGTGCCCGCGAGAACGAGCCGTGGGCGCTTGTCGCGGCGGTACAGCGCAAGTCGACCCTCTGAGCCCGAAGTGACCCAGACGGTCCGTCCGTCGGGTGCGAATGCGATGTCGTGAGCGAGAAACGGCGGCGAGAACGAGCGCACGAGCGTCGGGCTTCGAGGGTTGCTCGTGTCGAGCACGGCGACGCGAGACGCAGCCGTACCCAACACCGTCCAGAGCGTCCGCCCGTCCGGCGCGATGGCGACATGCCGAGCGGGACCGGGGACGCGAGTACGCGAGATCACCCTCCCGCGCTGCGCGTCGACCACGGCGACCTCTTCGCTCGCCGAGTCCGTCACATACGCGAGCGGGCGCCTGGGATGCACCGCGGTGTAGCGCGGCGCAGCGAACCCCTCGAGCTCCGCTCGAACACGGCTCGTCGCGGCGTCCAGCACGGTGACGACCCCGTGCTCGGTGTGTGCGACCACGGCCAGCCAGTCGTGCACCGACTCGATGCTCCGGGGGCCCGGGCCGGTGCGGATGCGCCTCACGACGTCGCCGGTGCCGAGATCGATCGCGACGACGTGGCTTTCGAGATCGGCCGTCACGAACGCGACAGGGGTTCCGCCGAGGCGCCTCGCGAAGGCGAACGGGTCGAGCGTGAGCACAACGGGGGCGGCGACCGCCGCGGTCAGGAAGCCTCGCCTGTCCACTCCCATGACTCCTGTACGTTCCGCCGCTCGAAAGAGGTCCGTCGACCTTGGAACGATCAGCTACCAGGCGACGGACCTCGCGCGAGGCGCGGCTCGTATCTGGGGCGTGGACCTCCAGGCCAGGTTCCGTCGTAGTCTGGGCACGGGATGCGCGCGGCTCGGGACGAGCGCGCCCGCGTGCGCGGCGCGCAAGACGGATCGGTCTCCGACCTCGAGGCCCTCTTCCGCAGCCACTGGCCGCGGGCGTATCGCGCGGCGTACCTCGTCACGCACGACGCAGCGGCCGCCGAGGACATCGCGCAAGAGTCCTTCCTCGCCGCGATCCGGGCGCTCGACAGCTTCGATCGGCGAAGGCCCTTCGGGCCTTGGCTACACAGAATCGTGGTCAACCGGGCGATCGACTGGACACGCGCGCGCCAACTGCGCTCCGAGGTCGAGCTCTCCGGGTCCCTGGCAGCCTCCGAACGGAGTGACGCACCCGGCGACGAGGTCCTGGCGGCGCTGCGACGGCTTTCGCCGGAGCACCGCGCCGTGATCGTCATGCGCTACCTGCTCGAGCTCACCCCCGGCGAGATCGCCGATTCGCTCGGTCTGCCCCGGGGCACGGTCAACTCCCGGCTTCGGCGCGGGCTCGACGAGCTGGCGGCGGAGCTGTGAAGCGCGACCTCGAGCGGATCGAGATCCCGGGTGAGCACGATGCCCGCGAGCGAGCCTGGGCGACTGTTCAGGCGGCTTTTGCGGTCCGGCAGCCCGTCGAACGCAAGACTCGCCTACTCCGGCCGGCGCTTGCCCTCGCAGTCGGGCTTGCGGTCGTCGCAGCAGTGGTGAGCCCCCCCGGACGAGCCGTCCTGGACGAGATCCGAGACGTCGTGGGGACAGAGGCTCGCGCCCCGCTCTTCCGGCTCCCGTCCGCCGGCAAGCTGCTCGTGGTGTCCCAGGAGAACGGTGGTGTGTGGGTCGTCAACGAGGATGGGGCACGTCGCCGCCTCGGGGACTACGAGGACGCCACCTGGTCGCCCTTCGGCCGGTACGTGCTCGTCACGCGTCGCAGCCTCTTGCGCGCGCTGACACCAGAGGGCGAGGAACGCTGGTCGATCGGCGGCCGGAACCTGAGCCAGGCGACATGGAGCGGCACGGAGACGGACACCCGTATCGCCTACATCTCCGACGCTGCAGGGGGCGGTGCTCGCGTGGTCGCGGGGGACGGCACCGGCGACCGCCTCCTGGTACCGGGCGCGGACGGCCCACTGGCCTGGCGGCCGGGATCGCAGCACGAGCTGGCCTCTGCGTCCGGACCGAACCTGGAGCTCCGAAACGCTGACACGGCCCGGATCATCTGGACGGCACCTGGCGTGACTCCGCGCGGCACCCGTGGGCTGTCCTGGTCTTCGGACGGAAGGCGACTCGCCGTGGTTGCGGGAGAAAGCATCGCAGTCGTCGACGAGCGCGGACGCATCGTCCGACGCCTCGAGTTTCCGAGCGCCGAGATCGTTGCGGCGGCTTTTGCCCCGGAGGGCCATGAGCTCGCCGTCCACCTGCGGAGCACGAGGGGCGGATTCCTGGCCTGGCGCTCGACGATTCGGCTTGTGGACGTCGACGGATCGAGCCGCAGCCGCAACGTGTTCCAGGGCCAGGGCGACTTCGGCGAGCTCGCCTGGTCCCCGGACGGCCGTTGGCTGCTCACGACGTGGCGCACAGCCGATCAGTGGCTCTTCGTCGAACGAGCGACCGGTCGGGTCGTCGCGGTATCCGACATCTCCATGCGCTTCCCACGGGTGGACGGCCGGAGGCCGCTGCTCTTCGTCTCGGACCGGTGGTGCTGCAGGCCCTAGCCTGGCGCACGAGAGCACGCTTCGTACCATGGGATGAAATGGGGGAAACGGGAGGAGTTCTCGCCTTCCTGACGATCGTCGGGGGGTTCTTCGGCTTCATGTTCGTGCTGGCGTTCTTGACTGCCAGAGCAAGGGCGCCCCGCCGCATACGAGACTACGGCTGGCCGATCGAGACGGACGAGCCTGTGCCCTTTCTCGATCTGCTCCTGAGACTCGTATGGGTGGTCGTGATCGTGTCCGCGCTCATGACCTGGCCCCTCGCGGCCCTGGCCCTCGTCGTCGCGTCGATCCCTTTCGTCCTGGGCTACCAAGTGAGCCCGCCCGAGATACTGCGCAACCTCCTTACCGCCGAGCTCGTTTACGGAGTCGTGATCGCGGCCAGCCTCGTTGTCGCAATCGTGCTCTTCATGTCGCTCCTCGTCGGCGAGTTCCTCAGCGAGCGCAAGAGTCGGGTTCTGGACGAGTCCCAACTCGTACGCGCGCGCGAGCCCCGAGCGCGTCGCCGGCCACCGTTGACGTAGCCTGCGCCCATGTATCCGCACAAGCGGTTCCGCTCAACGGTGCGGATTCCCGGCGCTCACTCGTGCCGACTTACGCCCCTAGAACGCCTGGGGGACTAGAGGTCCCGAGTTCAAATCTCGGCGCCCCGATTGGGATTTGCGAGTTAGCGAGGGGTCCGGTGGCATCGCGGTGGCATCGGACCCGGCGCGCCGCCATGTCGGGTTGCGACCGCTAGAGGCTGTCGCGTAGCTCGAAGAGCAGCTCTTCGACGTCGTTCTTTTGCGAGCCGACGCGGACGAACCCGCACTTCTCGAGCACGCGGATCGAGGCGACGTTGCTCGTCGCGACCCACGCGTGCAGCGGTCGCAGGGTCACCTCGCCCGTGAGCTCCTGAAGTGCACGTGTCGCAAGCCCCTTGCCCCAGAACTCCCGTCCGATCCAGTAGCCGACGAGCCGCCGCCCCTCCTGCTCCCAGCACCCGACGTTGCCGGCCACCTCGCCCTCGTAGACGATCGTCTTCTTCGTCAGCGAGTCGTCGGCAAGGAGCCGCCGCCAGTGCGCGTCGAAGGCCTCGCGGTCGCGGGCCGGGAAGGCCGCCATCCGGTTCGCCTCGGGCTCGCGCTGGTACTCGAAGAACGCGTCGAGGTCGCCGTCGACGACTTCCCGCAGAACACCGTCCACCCCGAGGACTCTAACTCGATTGATCCAGCACGCGTCGTCGAGCCCTACGACGAGCGCGTCGGGTCGCGCGTCGGGCTAATGCTCTCGCCCGGTCGGTGCTGAGTGTCATCGCGATCCTGCGCCATACGTCCGGTTTTCGGGCCCGCTACGTCTTTGACCTCGGGCTCGACCGTTCCGAATCCGTGCTCGAGAAGTCAGTCGGAGATAAAGACAACTCTGTAGTCAGCGGCAGGTCGCCGGGCTGGGCCAGCGTTCGAGAGTGTCAATCGAGTCGGGCGTCAGCCGACTTGCTCGGCCAGCCCGATGAGAATGCCCTCGGGGCCTCGGACGTAGCAGAGCCGATACACGTCTTCGTACTGGACCACTTCGTCGACGAGCTGCGCGCCGTGTCTGCCGAGCCGGGCGAGCGTATCGTCGAGGTCGTCCACAGCGAACATGACACGCAGGTAGCCCAGAGCGTTCACCGGGGCGTTCCGGTGATCGGCGACCATAGGCGGCGCGAGAAATCGCGAGAGTTCGATCCGGCCGTGCCCGTCCGGCGTACGCATCATGGCGATCTCGACGCGCTGGTCGCGCAGTCCAGTGACGCGCCCTGACCAGTCGCCTTTGATCATGGCTCGCCCTTCGAGTTCGAGGCCCAGCTCAGCGAAAAAAGCGATAGCGGCATCAAGCGATTCCACCACGATGCCGACGTTGTCCATCCGTTGAAGCGCCACGCGGCCATTCTGCGGTTCGCACAGATCACGGTGTCCGCGAGGCGCGCGGGATCAGGTGTCGTACCTCTCTGGTTGCACGAGCGTATTGTCACCAGAGGAAGCGCAGTCGGGGAGAAGCCAACTCTGTAGTTGAGGAGAGAACCCTCGCCTGGGCCAGTGTGCGGGAATGTCACTCGATCCGCGGCCGCTCGCGCATGGATTCGTAGCTGCTAGGGGCCTACGGTGCCGGCCCAGTGTTCGTCCCAGAACGCCGACTGCTGCTTCCCGTCCACATCGGTGAAGCCGTATTCGCGGGCGAGGGCGGGCGTGGTGAAGACGCCGCCCGACTTCGCGAGCACGTTCGGGTCGCTGGCGAGCGCGGCGATCGCACGTCCCGGGAACACCGGCGACTCGGCAGTCGCCGCCGTCTCCGGCGACAGATCCATCCGCTCGAGCCGCATGAAGCCCGGCGAGACCGCGACGCAGGCGACGCCGTGCGGCCGGAGATCGTCCGCCATCTGCTCGGTCAGCTTGTTGGTCGCGTTCTTCACCACCTCGTAGAACGTGACCCCGTGCGGTCGGTCGAGCACCCAGGTCATGTTCACGATCAGCCCGCGACCGGCTTTGATCATCATCGGGGCGGCTAGTGTCGAGGCGAAGACCGCGGCGCGGAGGCCTCCCTCGAACATCAGGTCCCAGTGGCGCCACTCCATCTCCCAGAACGGCGTCTCGAAGTAGAGCGGGAGCTCGTAGCCGCTCCACGCGTTGTTGACGAGCAGGTCGAGGCGGCCGTGCTCGTTGCGGATCCGCTCGAAAAGCGCCTCGACTTGCGAGTCGTCCGTATGGTCGCAGCGAATAGCGATGCCCGTACCGCCGCGGGCGGTCAGCTCCTCGGCGGTGTCGTCGATCGTGCCGGGTCGCCCGAGCGTGGTCGGCTGTCCGCGGACGGAGCGGCCGGTGACGTAGACGACTGCGCGCTCCTCGCCGAGGGCGAGCGCAATGCCTTTGCCGCCGCCCCGGCTCGCACCGGTCACGAGGGCTACGCGGTCCTTCAGGCGTGGCATGGTCACGGCAGCCTCGAGCCGAAAGTCTCTCAGGTCCCGGACGACGAGCGTCGCGTGCGCGAGCGTACCGTCGCCTGGGCGCCAGTCGGGGGCAATCGCGCTTCTGTGGTCAGCGGCAGGACGCCGGGCTGGGCCAGCGCTCGGGAATGACCCCGAGGAACGTGTCGAGGAGAGAAATGGTTTCGCGTCGCCGTCAGGCGCCGGCTCGGGCGAGGCGTTCGACTCGTTGTGCTTTCAGCTGCTCGTAGCTGAGCTTCGGCCAGTTGTAGATCAGTTCGTCGCGAGCGTTGTGGAGAGCTTCCCAGATGCTCGCCGCCCAGGCGATCTCCGTCTCGTGGGGCGAGAAGCGGGCGCCGCGTTCGCTTTCGTAGGCGTGAAGGAAGGCTTCGGAGCTTTCGAGCGGCGCGAGTGCTGGCCTGCCGTGGCTCGCGAAGATCCCAGCCGCGCTTCCGGCGATCGCCGCTTCGGGCAACCAGGCGAGGCCGTCCCAGTCGTGGACGGCGTGTGCCTCTCCGTGCCGCCAGCGCATGTTCTGCGCTTCCCAGTCGGCGTGACCGAGTACGGGTGGCAGGTCACATCCGGCCAGCTTTGCCTGCACGCGCCGGGTGGCGTCCTCGAGCCAGGCGGGCACGGCTGCGGCCGCGTGGCGCTCGGGCATCGCGTCCCATCGCACCCACTCCGGGTTTGGCAGCGGCGGATCGAGGTCAGGGGCCGCTAGGCGGCGGACGAGGTCGGCCAGAAGCCGACCCGATCTTGCCGCTGCCTCGGGTGTGTCCTTCGTCTCAAGCTCGCCGCCTCCGACGAACCGCTCCGCATGCACCGCGACGCCATCGCTGACGATCACGTCGGTCAGCGGCATCGGACAGGGGAAGCCTTGCTCGGCGAGAAGTCTCTGCGCCGTAACGCAACGGCCCGCCCGACCTGATTCATCGACGCGACGCTTCACCACAACCTCGCGTCCATCGGCAGGGCGAACACCGACAACCTCGGACAGATGCGACACGCAGAAGAGGACGGCCACCGGTCTCGCTCCCAGAAAGGCTTGGCACCACTCATCTGCCCAGATCGGTAGATCTGACATCAGCTCGAACCGCGCAAACCAGCCTCAACTCCCACACGAGTCGCCGATCATGACACTGGCATGCGCAAGCGTCCTCTCCCTCAATCCAGCTACTCAGGTATTACCGCTACTCCGTAGTCGCGCACTAGATCCTCGACCAGCTGCCCGGCTCTTACATCACCGCACTTGAAGACAGACAAGCGCCGGGATTGCGCCCAGGGCTGAACTCCCCGGAGGGTGGAGTCCCTGGACCCTGGAGTCCCTGCTACGACACGAGTCCGAGGTTTGGAGGAGCAGCGCCCCGTTCGCATGCGGCTCCCGAAACACCCAAGCGGTCATCGTGGCGTTACCCTCACGCTCGATCGGCCACCGCCCACCGGCTCACGCAATCCCTGGGACTCCACGTCCTCCGGTGCCGAATGGGAGCCTTGCCCGTCGGCTCGACTCTCTCCGGGCCTTGTCGGCGGTGGCCGATCGCTCAGCGGCTCCTCGGGCGAGGACACGGCTGTTACGGTCTGCCGATGCTCGGTCCCGGCGACCGCGTTCCCGACGTTCGAGTCTGGGCGGCTCTCCGAGAGGAGGCCAAGCCGCTAAGTGAGATTCTGGGTCCGGGTCTCTCGGTACTTCTTTTTTACGTCTTCGACTGGTCGCCTACCTGAACGGACGAGCTGCTGCTCCTGCGGGACAGGGGCGAGGATCTCGCGGCAGCCGGCATCCGGCCGTTCGGCATCTCGCGTGACTCGGTCTGGTCGCACGCCGCATGGGCGCAGACGCTCGGCGTGGACGTCCCCCTTCTCTCCGACTGGAACGGTGAGGCGACACGGGCATTCGGGGTCGCCTCGGAGCCCCGCGGTATGGTCGATGTCCCACAACGCTCGGCCTTCCTGATCGAAGACGGCAAGCGTGTTCGTACGTGGTGGATGCTCGGTGGCGACCTGCCGGACATCGACGCCGTGATCGCCGCGGCCGGATCGCAGTGACCGCCCATCTCGGCGTGCTCCTCCCGAACTTCGGCGAGGGCTCGAGCCCCAGCGGGATACGGCGCACGGCCGAGGCTGCCGAGGAGCTGGGCTTCGACTCGATCTGGGCGACCGAGCACATCATCGTCGGCCCGGAAGGGGTCGACCCGTACGGGCGCGTCTACGCCCCTCTCGTGACGCTCGGGTGGATCGCGGGCTTCACGAAGCGCATCGGTCTCGGCACCTCGATCGTGCTTGCTCCACTGCACCATCCCATCCACCTCGCGAAAGAAGCCGCGACCCTGCAGGAGCTTTCCGGAGGGCGGCTTCGGCTTGGTCTCGGAGTCGGCTGGCACGAGGACGAGTACCGCTTCCTGGGCATCCCGTTCCGGGGCCGCGGGCGCCGCGCCGACGAGGCGATCAGGCTGATGCGGGAGCTCTGGCGCGGCGAGCGTTCATTCGAGGGTGAGAACTGGTCGTTCGAGAACGCAACGTTCGCACCGCTTCCCGAGCCGGAGCCCGAGATCTGGATCGGAGGCAGCTCTCCTACGGCGATCCGCCGTGCGAGGGGGCTGGGCGGCATCTGGCACCCGAGCCGGAGCTCCGACCCCGAGCACGTGAGACGGATGAAGGAGCGCTACCCGGACCTGCGAGTCGTTCCGCGCACCAGACCCGAGCTCGCCGACGCGTTTCTCGAGGTCGGAGCGGAGGGCGTCGTCGTCAACCTTGCCGACGAGGCTGCGATGCGCGGCTTCGTCGGGCGCTACCGGTGACGCTTCGCTCCCACTCGGCGTCGACCTCCGCGCCGAACAGAAGCGCAAGCGACGAGAGCCACAGCCAGACAAGGGTCACGATCGCAGCCGAGAGGGATCCCCAGGTCTTGTTGTAGGAGCCGAAGTTCGCCGCGTAGAAGGCGAACGCGCCGGACACGGCTAGCCAGAGGACGACGGCCACCGCTGCCCCTGGCGAGACGAGACGCCAGCGGCGATTGGAGTGGTCGAATGCGAGCGCGTAGACGACCGAGAACGCACCGAAGAGAACGGCCAGGAGGATCGGCCACTCGGCAGTCCACCAGATCCAGGCGACGGGATCCTCGGCGTCGAGCGCACGTCCGATCCATCCGTGGAGGTGCGGCCCGAGCACGAGCAGCGCAGCGACGAGGAGAACGGCGGCGCTGAGCACGGCGGCGACGACCACCGCGACAAGCCGCTTCTTGGCAAAGCCTCGTGAGTCTTCGAGCTCGTGCGCTCGGTTGACGGCAACCATGAGCGTGCTCACCGCTCCGGTCGCCGTCCAGAGAGCGAGAACGAAGCCGACCGCCGTCATCGCGATGCCTGAGGAAGGCTGCCGCTCGAGCTGGAGCAAGCTGTTTTCCAGGAGCGTGACCGCCTCACCGGGCATGACGGCGCCGAACCTCTGCATGAGGTCCGCGATCAGGCTCGGGTCGGCGACGAGCGAGAAGAGACCGACCACGAGGAGCAACGTCGCGGGAATCGCGAGGAAAGCGTTGAATGCGAGCGCCGAAGCGAGCATGGGCAGATCGTCCTCGAGCGAGTCCCGCCCTGCGTGGATCAGGACGCGCAGCCAGTGGCGGATCGTCGATTGACGACGCCTCAGATCGAGCGTCGCATCCGTCATCGTGGAATCAGTGGCGGAACGAAAGCTTGCGCTTCAAATAGCGCCTTCCGAACACCCACGTCAGCCAACCCAAGAGTGCATATCGACGCTTGAACATGACGTGAGTGTTCCCGGTCGGCGGAAGCCGGAAACGTCGAGCGGAACGCGTCGGCGAGTCGTGGTGTACACCCTGCGCGGTGAAACGGCTCATCCTGGCGGCGGTCATGGGGCTCTTCGGTGCAGCCGCCGTCGGGTGTGCGGGGTCGGAGGAGAGCACGAACAAGTCCTCTCCCCCCGTGCCGGCGGGCCGAGACCAGGACGGCAGGCAGGCTGTCGTCACCGGTGAGCGGATCGACGTCGCCGGCCTCGAGGGGAAAGTCGTCTTCGACACCTTCGAGGACGTCTTCGTGATGGAGGCTGACGGGACGAACGTCCGCGCCGTCGCAGATCGACCCGGGTCGGAGTTCGACGGTGCGTGGGCTCCCGACGGCCGTTGGATCGCCTACCGGGACTCGCGCCGAGGGATCAACCAGGACGACGAGGTCTATGTCGTGCGGGCCGACGGATCGAGCGCGCGGAACCTGACTCGCAATCCCGCCAATGACTGGGGGCCGGACTGGTCGCCGGACGGACGCACGATCGCGTTCAACTCGGATCGCGACGGAGCGGTCATGAGCGGCTATCTCGTATCCCCGGACGGTTCGCACCTGCGCCGCATCGACGCAGAGGTGTGGGTCGAGTATCCGTCGTTCTCTCCCGACGGCGAGAAGATCGCGTTCATGGGGCACGACGGAGCCGACTACGAGATCTACGTCGCGGATCTGGAGACCGGCGCCGCCACGCGGCTCACCGACGCGCCCGGATCAGATGGGTGGCCGGCCTGGTCGCCGGATGGATCCACGATCGCGTTCACGTCCGAACGCGACGACTGCCTCCATGAGCCCGAGGCGGCCTCTTGCTGGATCGTCCCCGACGGCGAGCCCGGCGAGCACCACGACATCTGGCTGATGGACGAGGACGGCTCGAATCAGCGCCGTGTGACCCCCGAGTTCGGGCAGTTCGTGGCCTGGTCGCCCGACGGCGAGCATCTCCTCGTCTCAGGGCGCACGCTCTATGTCATCCGTCCGGACGGGACCGGTCGAACCGACGTCCGACACGAGAGCGGCGGCATACCCGACTGGGTCGCACCGTAACCTCCGCCGAGACCTACCCCGAACGCCTATCGATCCGTTAAAAGACCCCGAGCGGCCCGAGCAGTCGGAGCTCGAGCCTTCTCCCGCTTCCCCAATGCTCACCGCCGCAAGCCTGCCGTAAGTGAGTCATAAGCGCAGCCCCCGATCCTCCATAGCATCATCGGAGGAAAGGAGCAGGCCATGATCCATGCAGGAGACACGATCGAGAACCCCGTCACGGGGGAACGGATCGTCTTCCGCAAGACCTCGCACGAGACGGGCGGCGAGGCTGTCGTGATCGAGTGCATCGTGCAGCCGACGGGCTTCGTCGCCGCCACGCACGTGCACCCGTCCCAGGAGGAGCGTTTCGAGATCCTTCGCGGCTCGGTCGGCTTTCGGGTCGGGCGCGACGAGCGGATCGCGGGCCCGGGCGAACGCCTGACCGTACCGGCAGGGACCGCGCACCGCTTCTGGAACGCCGGCGATTCCGAGGCGCACTTCGTGTGCGAGGTGCGGCCCGCTCTGCAGTTCGAGCAGCTGCTCGAGACGATGTTCGCCCTTGCCGTGGACGGCAAGACGAACCGCAAGGGCATGCCCAACCCGCTCCGGCTGGCGGTCATCGCCCGTCATCACTTCGACGACGTGCGGCTGCCGTTCCCGCCGGCCTGGGTCCAGCGCGTCGGGCTCGCCCTCGGCGCGCCCATCGGTCGGCTTCTCGGGTACGGGGCGATGTACGAGCCCCGTTCGGAGAGCGCACCTGCTGCGCTCGGTATCTGATGCGGCGGCGGCGCGAGCGGACGAACCCCAAGGCGATGCCCGGCTCCACGGAGCCGGGCATCGCCTGCTAGCCGCTACCGGCGCGCAGCTTCTGCTTGGCCGCGTACTTCCTCAGCTCGGCGAGAGCCTGGGTCTTCGCGAAGGGCTTCGAGGTCGAGGGATGCGAGCTGACGTTCAGGATCCAGACGACCGTGTTCTTGCGCACGAGCAGCTCCGTCGACCAGACGTTCGGCCCCCGACCGTCGTACTGCGTTGCCCGCAGTTGCTCGTCTCCGTATTTGGGGAGCCGAGCTGCCGTGTCGCTCTTCGACTTCTTCAGCACCTCCTTCTTGAGCGCGGCGAAGAGGCTGCGCGCCTGGCCGACGCTGCCGGTCGCGATCACCGTGATCACGACCTCCTCGTCGCGCGAGCCGTTCCGGAAGCTGTAGCCGGCCATGTAGCCCTTGCCTGTGCCTCCGCTCGGGAGCGGGACCGTTCTGCCCGCGTTCTCGTTCGCGAGAGAGGCACTCGACGGGAAGTCCGACTTCCGCAAGGCAAGGCTCCTCGGATCCTTGAGCGCCGGAGCGGCGAGCGCGCCGCCGACCAGAACCGCGGCGGCGGTCAAGGCGGCGGCAACAGTTGCGAATCGCACGGCGTCTCCTCTCCTACTTGCCATTGGCGTGAGCAACGAGGACGGATTCGTCGAATCGACTCGACGCAATCACGCTTCCTGCTGACTGACAGGCGGGGAATCTACCGGCTCATCACGGCACCTGATCGTGCTGACAGATCCGACTTCCGGATACGAGGATCTACATGCCCATCGAGTGGTAGCCGGCGTCCACGTAGAGCGTCGTCCCGGTCACGTTCCGCGCGTCGTCGGAGAGGAGATACGCAGCGGCGGCGCCGCAGTCCTCGGCGTCGATGTGGCGGTGCAGCGGAGCCCGCTGCTCGAAGATCTCCTCCATCGTCGTGAAGCCAGCGATCGAGCGGGCAGCGAGTGTGCGAACGGGGCCCGCGGAGATCGCGTTCACGCGGATGTTCTTGAACCCGAGATCCCAGGCGAGGTACCGGACGGAGGAGTCGAGCGCAGACTTGGCGACGCCCATGACGTTGTAGTTCGGGACCGCTCGCTCACCCCCGAGATACGTCATCGTGAGGATCGAGCCGCCGCTACGGGCCTCCATCAAGGGCTCTGCGGCGCGGGCGCACGCGACGAGCGAGTAGGCGCTGACGTCGAGCGCGAGCCAGAAGCGGTCACGAGGTGTGTCCGTGAAGCGCCCTTCCAGATCCTCGGCAGCCGCAAACGCGACCGAGTGGACGAGCATGTCGAGACCGTTCCCGAAGACGTCGGCGACCTCGGAGAAGACGCGCGCAACGTCGTCGTCGGAGCGGACGTCGCACTCGGTGACGAGCGGGCTGGACACGCTCTCGGCGAGCTCGCGCACGCTCTTCTCGATCCGCTCACCCTGATAGGTGAATGCGATCTGCGCACCCTCGTCGGCGAGTCGGCGGGCGATCGCCCACGCGATGGAACGCTTGTTGGCCACCCCGAGCACGAGCGCCTGTTTCCCCTCGAACCTGCCGGCCACGCGGCGATCCTAAAGGGTAGGCTCGCGCGGCGATGAGCAGCGGGCGCGTAGCGGTTGTCACCGGAGCGTCCTCGGGAATCGGCGAGGCGATTGCACGCGAGTTCTCCACGCGTGGCTGGCATTGCGTCTTGCTCGCTCGCCGCGCGGACCGGCTCGAGACTCTCGCGGCCGAGATCGGTGGCGAGTGGGAGGTCTGTGACGTGCGCGACCGCGCTCAGGTGGACGAGGTCGCGGAGCGTGTGCTCACGCGTCACCCCGCGATCGCCTTGCTCGTGAACAACGCCGGAGTTCCCGGGCGTGGCTCATTCGTCTCGACCTCGCCGGAGACCGTGGAGCGGGTGCTCGAGACCAACTACCTGGGTGGAGTGTGGTGCTCGAGGGCTTTCTTGCCCGGTCTTCGAGTGGCGGCGGCGGCCGGGAGCGCGCACGTGGTGAATGTCGTTTCCGTTGCCGGAACGATCGCCTTCGCGCCTGCCGGACCGTATGCATCCGCGAAGCACGCCCAGCTCGCCTTCTCGCGCTCACTCGCGGCAACACTCCGCACGGAGGGGATCCGGGTGCACACCGTGCTTCCCGGCTTCGTCGAGACGGAGGGCTTCAGACCGCGTACGACGCTGCGGAGCTCGCTGATGCGGCGGTTCGTCATCGACTCCGACGACGTGGCGCGCGCGATCGCCAAGGCCGTGGAGAGGGGCAAGCGCGAGATCACCGTGCCTTGGTTCCCCTACCGGTTCGGCGCGATGTTCCAGGCGCTCTTCCCCGGAGTCCTCGCGCGCCTCGTGGGGCGGTACGGCTACCGCCCAGGGGTTCAGGACTGAATCTACGGACCTGGCTTTCGGGCCACGTACCACCCCACCTCGACCTCGTAGGTCGCTGCCGGGGCCGACCCGCGGATCTTCACGCGCTCCTCATCGGACGTACCGGCGAGATCGAGACGATGCTCGAGGTCGACTCGCTCGCGCGTCACTTCGGACGTGATCAGCACCAGATCGTTCGCCTCGAGGAAGCCGCGGATGTCAGCGTCAGGGAGTAGCCGCTGGTGCGTCGGGTCGCGGAGCCGCTCGAACCGGTCCATCTCGAGGCTACGGAGAGGATCGACGGATCCGAGCTGGTCGATGATCAGCAGGCGCCCTCCCAGACGAGTCACCCGCGCGAGCTCCGACACCGCGAGCTCCGGGCGGCGCACGTGGTGCAAGACGCGATGGCAGCCCGCGATGTCGACCGTGCCGTAGCCGAGGGGAAGCGCCATCGCGTCACCCTCGACGAAGCGCACGTTCTCCGGCGCAACGGCACGTGCGGCGTCGAGGTATTCCGGGCGTGTGTCCACACCCACGACCTCCCCGACATGGGGCGCAAGGGCGAACGCGAGCGCTCCGGTGCCGCAGCCCGAATCGAGCGCCGTCTCGGTTCCGGTGAACGGTCCGAGCAGCCGTCGAACCCGGGCGGCCAGATCGGACGCTCGTTCCTCCTGCAGCGCGAGCCTCAGCTCCACACTCACGCGTTCTCCTCCCGAGCCAGCGAGCGGGCTAGCGCAAGCGCCTCCTCGCGCGTCGAGATCGTCCCCGCTGCCCGCTCCTCGTCGATGAGGGCGAGGATACGTCCGATCCCGGGCCCCGGGGGCAGTCCGAGCTCGTCCCCGCGGACGAGCGGCTCAGCCGGATCGGCTCCACGGGCTGTCTCCACGAGATCCGAGAGCTCCTGCGCGCCCACGAACGCCAGCGCGTCGAGCGACCATGGCTCCGTCGTACGGCGGAAGCGGTGGATCGCCCGCGAGGACAGATCGTGCGGACGGCGCGCACGCAGGAGGGTCGAGGCATAGCGACGCAGGTCGTTCGAGATCGGGAGCCTCGAAAGCTGCTCACGGAAGATGGCGACGAGCCGGAAATCAGGGTCGTCGAGCGCATCGAGCGGCCCTTCGAGCGAGCCGCCGAGCGGCTCGAGCAGACCGACCTCGTCGAGCCGGCGGTAACCGTCGGCCGAAAGGCGGCGAAGCTCGACGAGGATGCGCTCCCCTGCGGGCCGGGCGACGAGGTCGACGGAGTCTCGCAGGAGCCGCTCCGTCTCGGCATCCATCCGGAATCCGAGCTCGTCCTCGAGGCGCACCGCTCGCAGGAGCCGCAGGGGATCCTCCTCGAAAACGGTCTCCGACACCGCGCGGACGACGCCTGCGTCGAGGTCGGCCCGACCTTCGTAAGGGTCGCGCTCATCCCCGGTTCCCACCCGGATGGCGATGGCGTTGAAGGTGAAGTCGCGGGAGGCGAGATCGGCATCGATGCCGTTCGGGAGCGGAGTGAAGTCGACGGTCTGCTCGGTTCCCTCCGTGATCACGCGCCACGCTCCGTGGCGTTCCGAGAGCGGGAAGACCGCACCGCCGAACCGTTGGGCAAACCGCCGCGCGGACTCCTTCGGGTCCCGGCACGCGACGTCGAGATCCACGATCGGTCGACCGAGGAGCTGGTCGCGAACTGCGCCCCCCACGATCCACGCTTCCTCACCCGAGAGGATCTCGCGGACCCGCTCATCCATCCTGCGCAACCCGCCGCGCCCGCCCGGAGCGGGTGTTGAGCCCGACCGCGATCTCGTAGGCGATCGTGTCGGCCACGCGGGCATGATCCTCGATGAGGATCCCGTCGCCCAGGAGCGTCACCCGAGTGCCTGTCGGCAGTTGGCGGTCGAGCTCGACCGCCAGCGCGTCCATCGAGATCGTTCCGACGACACGCCGACGCTCGCCTTCGACGAGCACCTCGGTTCCGGTCATATCTCGCCTGAAACCGTCCGCGTACCCGACGGGGACGATCCCGATCCACGTGGGCTCCTGCGCGATGAAGCGACGTCCATAGCCAGTGCTGCGACCCGGAGCCAGCCGCTTCACGAGCGCGAGATAGGACTCCCAGCGCAGGGCCGGCTCGAGCCCGTCCGCCGCAGGGTCGGTACCGAATGGCGAGATCCCGTAGACGGCGATGCCACAACGGACGGCGTCGAAGCTGGCCTCGGGATACCGCAACGTCGCGGCGCTGTTCGCGAGGTGTCGAGTGAGACTCGAGAGATTCGCCGTTCCCTCTCGGAAGCGGCCGATCTGCTGCTGCGTGAAGTCGGGGTCCGATTCCGCGACGGCCAGATGACTCATGACGCCGACGACGTCACGCGTCGGCGTCGGCAGCTCCGAGAGACCCCAGCGACCCATTCCCGTGTCGAGCTTCAGGTGGACGCGGATGTCTTCCGGGAGGCGGCCGTCGGCCGCGACGAGCTCGAACCTGGCCGCGCGGGCTTCCCCCACCTCGCGCTCCGAAACCGGCCCCATCACGAGAATGCGCGCGTCGCGGAGCGCTGCGCGAAGGTGCAGCGCCTCGGGCAGGGTGGCGACGCAGAGCGCGGACGCGCCACCTTCGACCGCAGCCCGGGAGACGTCGGCGGCTCCGTGACCGTAGCCCTCGGCCTTGACGACGGCCCAGACCTCCGCTCCCCCGGCGGCACGCAGCAGGGTCTCGGTGTTGCGACGGATCGCGCCGAGGTCAATGGTGAAGCTGGACCGCTCCACGACCGCATTCTCTGCAATCGGTGACGGCTGTGGCTGACGTAGCTACTGAATCCGCCTTTCGCACGTCGAGTGGAACGAGTCCACCCCGGGACCGCCGACACACACGTCTACGCCTCCGTCGCCGCGCAGGTAGTCGTTCGCAGCGCCGCCGAGAATGCAGTCCGTTCCGCCCATCCCGCGAATCGAATCGACTCCGACGCTTCCGGCGACGAGGTGCGGTTGACTCGTGTCGTTGAAGGTCCCTGAGCCCGTGAGGAGGCCGTTGAGCGGGATCACGGAGCACGCGGCAGGCTTGAGCGTGTCTGGTTTGACGGCCACGAGATTTCGCCCTGCCCGGCTCGACGGCACCCCGGTGGTCGCAGCCAATGCGACACCGAGAATCAGCACGGGAACGAGCGGACAGATGGGGCCTACCGCGCGACGCAGGGTCAGGCGCAACGGGTCTCGCCCTCCGGGTCACGCCGTGTGCGCTCGCCCGTCAGGGCGAGGAGGGTGAGAGCGAAGACGAGAAGCGCGGCGTGCAGCGGCGTACGAATCCACGCGAGGACGGACCCGGCGTCGGGGATCGAGAACCAGAGCGAGCCCTCGACGTCAGTGGCCATCGGGTGTCGGTCGTCGAGGAAGTCGTTTGCATCTCCCTTGAGCACGAGCTGGTCGCCGTCCAATTCGACAACACGATGGAGAACTCCCACACCGAAGTCCGGTTCCTCGTACAGGACGACGTCGCCGACGCCGACATCCTCGCTCGAACGAACGACTGCGAGATCTCCGTCGGCGAGCAGCGGCGCCATGCTCGACCCTTCGACGATGACGTATCGCGTCGAGCCACCGAGCTGAGGGGGAGCGAGGAAGAGCCATCCGGTCGTCAGGAGGGCCACTTGCACAGTCGCCAGGACGGCTCGGGTGGCAGTGCTGCGCTTCATCGTCGGTGCTATTGCACGGCGACGACCGACAGCTCATCCGCGGATAGCACCGAGACGTCGGGCAAGAAGTCGCACGTGACGCTCGTACCCCCGGACACGCTGCAGCTCGTGTACGTGGAGCTTGCCTGGACGAGCTTTGCCTTCACCGTCGCGGCGGCCGCGTTGAGCGTGAACGCAACAGAGTCGACGTTTGCCGGGTTCGCCGCGCTCAGCGTGTACGCGATGCCGGAGACCGTGTATCCGCTGATCGCTCCTTCGCCCTTTCCGGCCTTCGACCCGGGCACGACGTTTGCGGCCGTGAAGGCGTAGGTGGCAAAGGCGAGCGTCCCCGCAGCGGCGATGACGAGGATCGAACGGCGGCGTAGCACTCGCATGGGCTCTCCTTGGGTCGGGGACGTGCGACCGTGTGAGGGTCGCGCGGAGCGGAGAGTCGGCGGCCAGGAGGTCAAGGAGTGTCCCTCGATCGAGGTAAATCGTTCGAGGTAGTCAGCGGCTGTACGTCGATGCGACGCGCGCTGAGTCGAGAAGCTCCGAAATCACCCTTCCAGGGCGGCCGGCAGGGACGCGAGCAGGTCCCCGGCGATGAGCCCGGCACGGTAAGGAGCCAGTTCCGCGGCACGCGCGTGGGCGATCGCGGCGGTGGCAGCGGCGAGCTGCGGCTCGAGGCCCTTGGCGAGGAAAGCGGCAACCACTCCGGTGAGGACGTCGCCGGTGCCCGCGGTCGCCAGCGAAGGTGGGCCGAGGTCGCAGAGGATCGGGCCCGTGCCCGGCGCTGCCACGATCGTGTCGGGCCCCTTCAGGAGAAGGACGGCGTCGAAGCGCTCGGCTCCCTGTTGCGCAGCCTTCAGCCGGTGCTCGCTCACCCAGCCGGAGTCGGTGTCGAGAAGACGGGCGAGCTCCCCTGCGTGCGGGGTGAGGACGGTCTGGCCTGCACGCTCGAGCGGCTCCAGGCCGAACAACGCATCGGCGTCGACCACCACGGGCTGCTCGAGCCGCTCGAGCAGATCGCGGACGAGCGAGCGGCGCGCCTCGGTCCGTCCGAGCCCCGGTCCGATTGCAACCGCACCTGCCCGGTCGGCTGCCTCGGCAATCGCCTCTGCGGCGTCGTCGTCGCGCCACCCGAGCTTCACGGGCTCGAGCGCAAGGGACTCGACCACGGGAAGCGACTCGGCCGGCACGGCCACCGTGACGTAGCCGGCGTCCGCGCGCAGTGCGGCGAGAGCCGAGAGCGAGGCAGCTCCGGTCATCCCGGGTTGCCCGCCGACGACCAGAACGGCGCCTGCCGTGTACTTCGAGTCGCGCGCCCCCCGCCGAGGCACGAGGTCGAGTAGAGCCGGAGTGGCGCGCCGGTGCTCGGTGCCTCCATCCTCGAGCCCGATGTCCGCGACGACGACCCGACCTGCATGGAAGCGGCCCGGGCCGACCACGAGCCCGACCTTCAGGCCGTGAAATGTGACCGTGAGGTCGGCGTCCACGACTCCACCTGCGACCTCGCCGGTCGACGCGTCGACGCCCGACGGAAGATCGACCGACACCACCGGCGCGGGAGCAGCGTTGATCCGCTCGATCAGGGCAGCGGCGTCCGGCCGCGGAGCACCGTGGAATCCGGTCCCGAAGAGGGCGTCCACGATCACGTCGTGTCCTTCCATATCGGTGGTCTCCTCGGCGGAATGCCCGGCCTCGCGCAGCACTCGTGCCGCGACCCGACCGTCACCGCCGTTCGACCCGCCGCCGCAGATGCACGCGAAGCTTCGGGCGGCCGGAAACGCGACCATCGCCTCCCGCGCCACGGCCGCACCGGCTCGCTCCATCAGCTCGGGAATCGTGTCCGGATAGCCGGGATACCGCTCCTCCGC
Organism: uncultured Actinomycetes bacterium; assembly: GCA_963761485.1. Taxonomy (GTDB): domain Bacteria; phylum Actinomycetota; class Thermoleophilia; order Gaiellales; family Gaiellaceae; genus GMQP-bins7. The sequence continues at coordinate 402,538 of CAVXGP010000007.1, forward strand.
GGCCCGCATCTCGGCGGCGGTGTAGAGCGGTTGGTACACCTACTCGCGAGGCGCGACGACACAGATCGCGGCGGCGATCTCCCGGGAGTGCGTCATCGAGAGGTCGATCGCTCCGGCCCCGACCCGCTCGGCGAAGGCTGCGGTCCGGCCCGAGAGACGCACCCCCGGCTTGGGCCGGCCGACGATCTCGACCTCCTTCCAGGTGAAGCGAACCCCGCAGCCGAGCGCCTTGCCGACCGCTTCCTTTCCGGCAAAGCGCGCCGCGTAGCTCTCCGCCGGGTGAGGTCGTGAGTCGCAGTAGGCCTGCTCGGCCGCGGTGAAGCAGCGCTCACGGAAGTTGGGCCGCTCGAGAGCACGCTGGACACGCTCGATCTCGATGATGTCGACGCCGACCTTCACGTGGCCAAGCCGCCGGTCAGGTCCTCCTCGAGCAGCGCGGGGAACTGGGCGAGCGAGGAGACGACGATGTCCGGCGCGGGATCCGCGGTCTCGAGCGTCTCCGGCCGGAACTTGCCGGTCCGGACGAGCGTCGTGCGCATCCCGAAGAGCCGAGCACCGCGAACGTCGGCCTCGACGTCGTCGGTCACGAGCCAGGTCCGTTCGGGCTCCGCGTCGAGGGCGTCGAGCGCGGCTGCGAAGTACGAGGGACTCGGCTTGCCGAGCACGGTCGCCTCGACCCCGGTGGCGTACTCGAGGCCGGCGACGAACGCGCCTCCGTCGAGGAGCGGGCCGCGGCTCGTCTGCCACCACTTGTTCTTGTGCAGGCAGTAGAACGAGGCACCCTGCTGGATCTCGGCGAAGGCGCGAGCGAGGTTCATGTAGCTGAAGACCTGGTTCGGCTCGAGCGTCTCGTCGCATCCGCCCACGAGCACCGCCTCGGCATCGTGGCCGACGAGGTCGAGCCCGTCGAGGTCGGGGACGATCGCGGCCATGACGAGCGCGAGGACGCGTTTTCCGGCCAGCTCGCGGGCCGCGGCACGCGGCGTCGTCTGGAGCTCGTCGTCCTCGAGGGAGAAGCCCATCTCGCGCAGCTCGTCCGCCAGGCGCGATCGAGGGCGGGTCGAGTTGTTCGTGACGAAGCGGAGGAGATGGCCGGCCCGGCGCAACTCGGCCACGGCCTCGGCGGCGCCTGGAATCGGCTCGCCGGAGACGTGCAGCACGCCGTCGACGTCCAGCAGAATGGAGGCCATGGAGCGTGAGTCTATTCGGGTCACGCGCTCCGTCTCGGTGCCGGTCTCGGAGATCGAGCTTCGCGTCTCGCGGTCGAGCGGGCCGGGTGGGCAGCACGCCCAGAAGTCGGCCACGCGGGTCGAGGCCGTCTTCGACGTCGAGGCGTCCGAAGCGCTGACGGAGGCGCAGCGACGCCGCGTTGTGGGCCGCGTCGGCCCGGTGCTCCGCGCGGTGGCGCAGGACGAGAGAAGTCAACTCCGGAACCGGGAACTGGCGGTCGAACGTGTCGTCGAGAAGCTCCGCGCGGCGCTGGCCGTGCCACGACGACGGAAGCCGACGACACCAACCGGTGCGGCCCGGGAGCGCCGCCTGGAGAGCAAGCGCCGCCGCGCCCGCACCAAGCGACTCCGGCGCCCTCCGGTCGACGGCTGATCGACGTTTCAGCCCACCGACAAGCGCCCCAAAACCGAACGAGCAAGTCGCTCCGCTGACAATTGTCCAAGTTGCAACTTGTAACTTGGAGGCTTGAGCCCGCCGCAAACGCTGTCCCGGCGTAGGATCGACGCGTGGACGTGATCAATGCAGCCCGGGTGATTCAAGACCTGCCTGTCGAGCGCACACGGCTCCTCGACAACCTCGGCCGGGTCCGGCGCGATGTCGGACCGATCACGCGGGAGCTCTCCGACACGCTCGCCGATCACATGAACATCCGGCGCGGGGAGGTGCACGAGGTCGTCTCCTTCTACTCCTTCCTGCAGGTGCCGGCCGATGTGCAGCGAGTGTGCACCGGGCCCGTCTGCGATTGCTTCGGGGCTCGCGAGCTCCTCGACCGAGCTCCGGGCGCAATCGAGGTCGCCTGCCTCGGACACTGCGACCTTGCCCCGGTGATGACGCGCGGGGACGAGATCGTTCCCGCAGTGACGCATTCGACGAATGACGGCCCTGCGACGGGCCTGGCGCGAACGGACGACACTCTGGCCGACTATGCGGCGCGGGGCGGTCTCGAGCTCCTGCGTGACGTCCCTGCGCAGGACCGGATCGTCGAGGAGCTGAAGGCGTCCGGCCTGACGGGGTACGGCGGCGCAGGGTTCCCGACCGGGATCAAGTGGGAGGCCGTCACGCGCGAATCGGCCCCTCGCTACGTCGTCGTCAACGCCGACGAGGGCGAGCCGGGGACGATCAAGGACCGCTACGTGATGGAACTGCGTCCGCATCTCCTCGTCGAGGGGACCCTGATCGCAATGCGCTTCGCGGAGGCAGAGGAGGGCTACATCTATCTCCGCGAGGAGTACGCCGTGTCACGCGCCCGTCTGGAGCATGCGATCGAGGAGTTCGCGGCGGCGGGCTTGCTCGACGGAGGGTCTCTCCAGATCATCGTCGGCGCCGGCGCGTACATCGCGGGCGAGGAGACGGCGATGCTCGAGTCGATGGAGGGGCGACGCGCGATGCCGCGCCTCCGTCCTCCCTTCCCGGCGCAGTTCGGGTACCTCGGCCGCCCGACGCTGATCAACAACGTCGAGACGCTCGCCCATCTCCCTGCGATCCTTCGCAATGGGGGCGAATGGTGGTCCGGGTTGGGCATCCGAGGAGCGAGCGGCACGCGCCTCTGGTCGGTGTCGGGAGCCGTGACCCGGCCCGGTTGCTACGAAGCTCCGAACGGAAGTACGACGCGCGAGCTCGTGGAGGAGCACGCCGGCGGCTTCTCCGACGTCGTCGGCGCCGTCGTTCCTGGCGGAGCGGCGAGCGGCATCCTGCCTCCGTCGGCGCTCGACGCGCCCTTGACGCGAGACGGCCTCCGCGAGTACGGCGCTGGCCCGGGCTCGGCCGCGGTTCAGGTCTTCCCGACGTCGTACTCGCCGCTTCGCCTGCTCGCCGAGACGATGCGCTTCTTCGCCGAGGAGTCGTGCCAGAAGTGCACGCCGTGCCGGATCGGAAACCGCGCGCTTCACCATCTGTGCGAGGAGCTGGCGAAAGGTGAAGCGGCCATGACGCGCGAGAAGGTCGACGAGTGGCTGCTGGCGATGGAGAAGACGTCGATCTGCGGCCTCGGACAGGCGTCTCCGTTCCCGGTGCGGAACGCGATGCGCTGGTGGCCGGAGCTCTTCGCTCCGCTCGACGCGCCCGCCGTGCCGTAGGGTAGGCGGTCGTCAGCGGCGAGCCAGGGCGTCGCCTGCGCGGCGGAGACCGGACTCGAGCTCCAGCACGAAGGCTCGAACGACGCTGGGATCGAACTGCGTTCCGGCACAGCGCTGAAGCTCGACGATGGCCTCCTCGACCGACCGCCGCTCGCGATACGGCCGTTTCGACGTCATCGCCTGGAAGGCGTCGCACACGGCGACGATCCGGGCCGCCAGCGGGATCGCCTCACCCGCGAGCCGGTCCGGATATCCGTCGCCGTCCCATCTTTCATGCGAAGCGCGCACGAGCTTTGCGCAGGCGCGCAGGGAGGGCGCTGCGGAGAGGATGCGTTCCCCGATGACGGTGTGTTGACGAACGAACTCCCACTCGGGGGCTGAGAGCGGGCCCGGCTTCATGAGAATGCTCTCGGGGATCGCCAGCTTGCCGATGTCGTGGAGCGCCGCGGCTCGGCGGACCTCGTCCACGTCGTCACGTGCGAGGCCGAGCCTGCGCGAGACGCCTTCGGCGAGAAGAACGACCTCGGAGACGTGCTCCCCGAGCTGGGCGCTCCGCTCGCCGATCATCTGCACGAGCACGTCGGTGGCCTGCCGTGTCGCACTCATGCGCGACGAGCTCTTCTGCGCGTACATGCGCTGATCGGCCAGCCGAAGCGCCTCGGTCGCGTCGTTCGTCTCGATCGGGATGAGGACAGCCCCGTAGGACGCGCCAATCGTGAAGCCCTCGCCGTGCTCGTGCAGCGACTCCGCAGCTCGCGCTGCGACGTCGAGCGCCTCCTCGACCGAAGCGAGCGCGCTGACCACGCAGAACTCGTCGCCTCCCATGCGGTACGCGCGAGCCCGCCCTCCGAGCGACTCGGTCAGCTGCCGCGCAAGCCGTGTCAGGAGCGCGTCACCGGCTGGATGCCCGTAGGTGTCGTTGTAGTGCTTGAAGCCGTCGAGGTCGTACATCGCGAGCAAGACGGGCTGCTCCGGTGCTGCGACCCTCGTGGCCTCGTTCAGCGCAGCGGACAGACGACGGCGGTTGCCCAGGCCGGTCAGCCCGTCAGTGTCCGCCGCCCGACTCAGCTCGGTTTGCGAGCGGCGCCACCCGACGAACGAGAGGGGGATCAAGAACGCGATCACCGAGATCAGCGCCCACTGCCACACGCTGACCGCGCTTGCCCAGCCCGCCGCCTGCGTGCGCGACCGGGCAACGACGATCCAGTCGTTGGCGTTTTCACCCTGGATCGGCAGGCGCCGGTAGGCGAGCCGTTGCCCATCCACAGTCAGCAAACCCCTCGTCCCCAGGGCGCGTGATTGGGGGAGCGCCAGAGGCAGCAGCCGGAGCCCTGCCGGTACGCCCGCGCCGAGGAACCGGAAGCGCGTGTCGAGGATGGCCTGACCGGTGCGTGCGTCCACGATCTGAACGTCGGACGCCTCGCTCAGAGCCTCGGCCGCCTGCCGCAGGCTCTCCAGGGTCACCTCGAAGTGAACGATCGCCGGCGTGGGTCTCCCCGGGAGGTCGATGGGGGCCGAGTTGGCGATCACCCACTCGTTGGTGTCAGGCGAGACATAGGGGCGGGACTGATAGACCTGATCGGGCCTGAGTTGGAACGACGGCGCGAAGAAGGAGGCGCCCGTCTCGTCCGGGGAGAGATTGGCGAGCGGCTCGATCCGACCTCGTATCGCTCGCGCGTTCTCCGGCCCCGCCGCATCGATGAAGCACGCCTCGCCGATGCTTCCCGGAAAGAGCGTCTCCAGGTGCGCGAGCGCCTCGTTGGCCCCCCGCACGGCACGAATCTGTGCTCGGATCTTCTCCTGACGGCTGCCGGGCTCCTGGTAGAAGTCGGCGAACGAGGGGTTCTTGGCGAGTATCTGGGTGAGCGCGCGCGAACGGCCGAAGTAGTCCTCGACGTTCGCGGCTTGCTCGGCAGCCTCGAACGCCAGTGCCCGATCCTCGTTCGTCCTCCGGTTCTTGTCCTGGGCGAAAACCCCCGAGACGAGCAGTGGCATGAGCACGAGTAGCACGACGAGAATGACCAGAGCCACGCCGTTCGAACGCGTACCGCCGCCTAGCCGCATTGAGCGCGTATCGGCGGGCTGCCGGTCGCCCTTGAGCTTGCGATCACCGGTTCGGGGCTCCCTGGTGCTGACCGCGGAGTACGATCATCCCGTGGTCGAGTTCACACTCGACGGCCGTTCCGTGAGCGCCCCGGAGGGCGAGCTCATCGTGCATGCGGCCGCGCGCCACGGCACCTTCATCCCCACGCTCTGCCACGACGAGAAGCTCGACCCCTACGGAGGTTGCCGCATGTGCGTCGTGGGGGTCGAGGGCGCTCCGCGACCGATGCCGGCCTGCGCCACCCGTGTGACCGAAGGCATGGTCGTCTCGACGAACGGCCCGATCACCGACTTCCAACGGACGCTGACCGAGATGCTTCTGGCCGAGCATCTGAACGCCTCGCCCGGCGGCCGGCCCAACGAGCTCCTCGACCTGGCCAACGAGCTCGATGCTCAGGCGCCGCTCATCCTTCCGGACGCCAAGCGGGAGGAGTACGACGACCGAAACAAGCTCATGGGGTACGACCCCGACGCCTGCATCCTCTGCGCGCGCTGCGTGCGCTACACGCAGGAGGTCATGCAGTGCTCGGCCCTGTCCCTCGAAGGTCGCGGTGGGCACTCGCGAGTGGTTCCCACCTGGGGCCTCTCCTGGCTCGACACGGAGTGCGAGCTCTGTGGCGGGTGCCTGTCCGTCTGTCCCACGGGCGCGATCTACGAGAAGTTCGAGGAAGGGACGACGCGTCCCGAGCGCGCGCTCGAGCAGGTCCGGACAACGTGCACCTTCTGCGGTGTCGGGTGCCAGATCGACCTCAACCTCGATCCCGAGACGAAGCACATCGTCAAGGTCACGTCCAAGGACGAGTACCTGCCGAACGAGGGAAATCTCTGCGTCAAGGGGCGCTTCGCGTTCAACTTCGTCCACCACCCCGACCGGCTCACCCAGCCGCTCGTGCGAGGCGAGAACGGAGAGCTCAACCCGACGACGTGGGAGCACGCCCTCGAGACCGCCGCAAGCGGCCTGCGCGGCGTGATCGAACGTCACGGGCCGCAGGCCGTCGGCTTCCTCTCATCCGCCCGCCTGACGAATGAGGAGAACTACCTCATCCAGAAGCTCGCCCGGGCGGTGATCGGGACGAACTCGGTCCACTCCTGCGAGTCGACCTGACACGCTCCGACCCTCTACGGCCTGGTCAGGTCGTTCGGCAGAGGAGCAAGCACCAACTCGATTCCCGAGATCGAGAACGACCGCTTCATGCTGGTCATCGGCTCGAACACCACCGAGGCGCACCCGGTGCTCGCGCTGCGCATCAAGAAGGCGGTCCGAAAGGGCGCGACGCTCGTCGTCGCCGACCCGCGCCAGATCTGGCTGACGAAGATCGCGAAGCGCCACCTCCAGCTCCGCCCCGGGTCGGACGTCTGGCTGCTGAACGCGATGATGCACACGATCCTCTCCGAAGGCCTCCAGAACGAGGACTACATCCGCGAGCTCACGGACGACTTCGACGCCGTGCGCGAGGTCGTCATGCGCTATCCGGCGGAGGAGGCGGAGAAGATGACCGGTGTGCCCGCGGAGGACATCCGCGCGACCGCGCGGGAGTACGCGCGCGAGCGGCACGCCGCGATCTTCTACACCCTCGGCATCACCGAGCACGCGTGTGGCGTGGACAACATCTGGTCGCTCTCCAACCTCGTCCTCATGACCGGGCACCTGGGCTACGAATCCACCGGGTTGAACGCCCTTCGCGGGCAGAACAACGTCCAGGGCCTGAACGACTCCGGCGCGAATCCCTCGTACCTCCCGGGGTACCAGGCGATCGAGGATCCCGAGATTCGGCACAAGTTCTCCGAGGCATGGGGGGTCGAGGTCCCGTCGAGGCCCGGGTACCGTCTCGACCAGATCGTCTCCGGCCTCCATGACGGACGCGTCAAGGCGCTGTATCTCGTCGGTGAGAACCCTGCTCAGACCGAGCCGAACGCACGCCACGTCGAGGAGGGCCTCGCCGGCCTCGAGTTCCTGATGTCGCAGGACATCTTCCTCAACGACTCCACCCGCAAGTACGCGCACGTCGTCCTTCCCGCGTCGAGCTTCGCGGAGAAGGACGGAACATTCACGAACACGGAGCGGCGGATCAGCCGCGTCCGGGCTGCTGCGCCCCTGCCCGGCGAGGCAAAGGTCGATCGCGACATCGTGCTGCTCATGGCAAAGGCGCTCGGCGCCAGCTGGCCCGACTACCCGGACGCGGAGTCGGTCTGGAACGAGCTCGCCGACCTCGCTCCGAACTGGTACGGGATCCGGTACGACCGGATCGAGGAGAACGGCATGCAGTGGCCATGCACGGACCGTGAGCATCCGGGCACCCCGTACCTGCACGCACCCAAGCCGGCTCTCCCCACGGGGCGAGGAAGGTTCTTCCCGGTCGAGTACCAGCCGCCGATCGAGGAGCCGGACTCCGAGTATCCGTACGTCCTCACGACCGGACGCACGCTCTACCACTACAACTCGGCCAACATGACGATGCGCGAGCCCGGGGTTCTCGAGAAGCAGGAGCGGGCGTTCTTCGAGATCCACGCCGACGACGCCGGCGCGCTCGGCATCGCCGACCGGGAGGTCGCGCGGCTCGTCTCGCGGCGCGGCGAGCTCGAAGCCGAGGCGCACTACTCCGAGCGGGTCTTTCCCGGTCTCGTCTGGATGGCACTCCACTTTGCCGACCAGAAGGTCAACTGGCTGACGCACGACGTCGGCGATCCGCTCATCGGAACGCCCGAGTACAAGGTCAGCGCTGTCCGCGTCGAGCGGCTCCCGATCGCGGTCGCCGCAGATGCCTGAGCGCCTCGGCGAGCCGCGCATTGACGTCGACTCCTGCGAATCGACGCAGCTGCTTCTCGATCCCTCGATGCCGGAAGGCGCCCTCGCCGTCGCGGATCATCAGACAGCAGGCCGCGGCCGGCTCGGGCGCACATGGGAGGCTCCTGCCGGCGGAACTGCGCTCCTGTGCTCTCTGCTCCTCAAGCCGCCGGCAGAACGACATGCCGCGGAGCTCTCGCTCCTCGCCGGCGTCGCGGTCGCGGACGCGCTCGAGCGGATGACCGGCCTCTCCGTGCAGATCAAGTGGCCGAACGACGTGATGCTCAGGCGTCGAAAGGTCGCGGGCTGTCTCGCCGAGGCTCGAGACGGTGCGGTCGTCCTCGGCATCGGACTCAATGTCAATCAGACGCGGGAGCAGCTGCCGGAGGGATCCGCAGGCTCGCTGCGAACGCTGACGGGTCGGCAATGGGACCGCGAGGAGGTCCTCTCGGCGCTGCTCGAGGATCTGAGCACCCGCTACTCCGAATGGCGCGAGGGCGGCCTCGACGCCGTCTACGACGGGCTCTCGCCACGGGATTTCCTCCGCGGCCGGCACGTCAGTGTGAACGGTACGAGCGGTATCGCCTCGAGGATCGACCGGGACGGCCGGCTCGTCATCGAGATCGGGCACGGCGAGGTGGCCCGAATCGACAGCGGGGAGGTCGTCTACGAACGCTGAACCCGAACGACCCGATCCCGACTTGCCTCAGGATCCGGGCATCCCGGGCTCGAAGCTCCCGGAGCAACTGCCGCCGGAGGACGACCCCGAAGTCGAGCGAGTGCCCGACTCCGAGCTGCCCGACGTCGACGACGAAGGGCACATGGCGCAGGAGGACGACTCCCGCGAGCGGTGACTAGCCGGGGGGGCCTAGCGCTCCCCGAAGATGATCGAGATCGCGAGGTAGACGGCGAACGCGATCGGAACCAGGAACGAGGCGAGCCGCCTGCGTCGTCGCGTGCTTTCCGGCTCCGGCTCCGTCTCCGCCTCGACTTCGGTGTCGACTTCCGGCTCGAACGTCTTGGCCTCGAAGGACCTCGCTTCGGAGGTCTCGGGCTCGAAGGTGTCCGTTTCGAACGTGGGGGGTTCCTCGACCTCGATGCTGGTGCGCCGAAACGGCTCGGGCTCGACCTGAACCGGCTCGACGTCCTCGTCGACGACGCTCTCCTCGAGATCGAAGAGGCTGGGCCACCGGCCGCACGTGCGGCACGCGTTGGCGACCGGCTCGTTGATCGTGCCGCACTCCGAGCAGCGCCAGGGCGAATTGGCCATGCGATGAGCTTAGAGATGGTCCCGGCCCACCGCGTCATCCGCAGGGGGATCTCGACGCGAGACTAGCGCGGGTCGGGAACGACCTCGACGATGCGGCGGCGGAGGTCGGCGTGGTCGAGCTCGAGCGCGAGGCCGAGCCGCCTCGACGTCTCCTCCTCGAGCCCTTGCCAGAGATCGAGCGTCGCCCAGAGAGCCCGCGCGACGTCGCGGAGGTCGTACTGCGCATAGGCCGACTCCAGTGCCGCGAGCGCGCCGGGATCGGCCCAACGCTCGAGGAAGCGGCCGCTGTGCCACGTGTCCACGGAGGGATCCACCGCTCTCGCATGCCACTCGAGCAGCGTGACCAGCCTCATCTTGAGGTACCCGTCGACGCCGCCCTTGGCGGTGAACACCTCGCCTCGGCGGAGCTTCTTCGCCGTCCAGAGCGCGTGGTACCAGAAGTCGCTTGCGAGCTCGGTGAGCTCGTGCTGCGTCGGCAGGCTCGGTGGCGCAACGTATCCGTCCGCGACCTGCCGGAGACGCTCCTCGAGGCCGACCTTGTCCACGAGCACGCGGTAGCCACGCGCGAGCAACGGCGCGGCGACCTCCAGCTCGTCGACAGCAGACAGCGGGATTAGCGGCAGATCGACATCCTCACCCGTCTCGTAGAGAACCCGGCGCTCCCGCTGACCCCCCACAGCCGTCTGCTCGAGGAAGGTCATGACGGGAGAACCGAACTCCGCGACCCAGCCCGGGTCCGCGAGGAAGGGCTCGGGGTCGTCGACGACGAGGAACACGTCGAGATCGGACCAGCGGTCCGCCGGCGCGTCGCGGCGGGTCTGTGAGCCGACGGCGACGGCCGCATGCACCTCGCTCCGGTCACGCGCCCAGTCCGCAACGGCGGCGGCGACCAGATCCATTCGAGTGTTGACGTTGAGGAGCAGCTTCTCGTCGACCTCGACGACGTTCGGATTGACGCCCTTCAGCGAGAGCTCCCCCGAGGCAACTCGGCTCTCGAGCTCGGGCAAGGTCGTCTTCGCGTATGCACCAGGGAGCGGGCCGGTCTGCGGAACGGCGACCGCGTCAGCGAGTGCGCGCAGGAGCCCGGGCGTCACGAGCGGGCAGTCGACGGGCAAGGCGAGGCAGATGTCGTGCGGCGCGGCGCGCAGGCCTGCCATCAGGCCGTACACGGGGACGCGCTCCTCGGAGCCGTCGTCGAGGACGGGGAACGGCAGCCCGAGCCCGTCGGTCTCCTTGCCGACTGCGAGGACCTCTTCACACACCTGGTGGAGCAACCGCCAGCCACGCTCGGCCAGCGTCGCGCCGCGAAACGGCGCGAGTGCCTTCGGCGACCCGAACCGGGATGACGCCCCTCCGACGAGGAGAACGCCTGTGACCGGGGTCGGACCCGTGGGGTCTGACCCCGCGGCTACACGATCCGCCACGGCTCGCTGTAGACAGTGATTCGCCCCTCACGCACGAACCCGCAGAGGGTGAGGCCCCGATCCTCCGCCAGCTCGATCGCGAGCGAGGATGGTGCGCCAACGGCGACGAGGACGGGGCAACCCGCGACGGACGCCTTCTGCACGAGCTCGAACGAGAGTCGTCCACTCACACAGAGGACGTGCTGGGCGAGCGGAATCAGACCCTGCAGAAACGCCCAGCCCACGACCTTGTCCATCGCGTTGTGCCGCCCCACATCCTCGCGGACGCAGAGCAGCCCTCCTTCTGATGTGAAGAGCCCTGTCGCATGCAGGCCCCCGGTTGCCGCGAACGCCCTTTGCGCCTCGAGCAGCCGGTCGGGCAGCGACGAGACGACCGCTTCGAGCACCTCGAGCCTGCTTTCCACGCGCGGGGCGGCAACCCGCACGGCCTCGATCGCCCCCTTGCCACAAACGCCGCATGACGAGGAGGTGTAGAAGTGGCGGCGCATCCGCTCCCGGTCGAAGCCGTCCGCCTCGACCTCGACCGCGTTCGCGCCGAGATCGTCCGGCAGCCGGGCCGCGACGGGCGCTAGCCCCTCCGTCAGACAGAAGCCGAGCGCGAGCTCCTCGTCGTTCCCCGGCGTGCGCATGGTGACCGCGACCGGCTCACCCGCGATCCTGAGCTCGAGCGGCTCCTCGACCGCGACGACGTCGCTCTCGCTGCGTCGACCAGGCAGCCTCAATGCATCGACGCGGCCCGTCGCGTACGGAGGAATCTCGGTCGACCCGCCGCTCACGCGGCTCAGCGTACTGAGCGGAACGACCTTGCAGCCGTGCCGCCTACATCAGCTCACGACTGCACAGACCGCGAACGCCGTCAGCGACCAGGACGTCGCCGTCGCCACGATCTCGCGTGCCGTTGCCCGATACACGTTGTCATTGTCGGGGAACGACTGCTGGAGCGCGACCTGCGGAAGCGCCGGATTCAGGCGAGCCCCGCCGCCCAGCAGCCTCTTGCCGCTCGGACACGTGATCGCGGCGGTCCTGGAGGGAGTCGAGTTGACGACCGAGGTCACCTCGACGCGCTCGACCGCGCTCGAGCCGGGCGGGCCAGCCGGCCCCGCGGGCCCCGCTGGACCTGCCGGCCCCGCCGGCAGCTGGCCCACGGCGAAATCCGCCTTCGTCAGCGAGCGGTTCTGCACCTTCGCGGACGTCACCGCATTCCGCGCGAGCTTCGGGTTCGTGACCGCAGCGCTCTTGAGCTGTGCCGGGCCGACGCTGTTTCTCGGTATTTGCAGCACCGTCGCATACCCCGTGCCTCCGAGCGCGACGGCGAGAGCCACGCACGCGATTACGAGCGCCGGAGAGGGTCGCCGCACTGGGATCCTTGTCATCGTCTACCTCCCGTCGGTGGGTCGGACTCGGAAGGCGCCGACCGTACCAGTGGGGTTTGACGATTCGGTTAGGCCGCGGTCGCGGAACCGGGCGGGGACTACTCGACCGTCACGGTCTTTGCAAGGTTCCTCGGCTGGTCGACGTTCAGCCCCCGGAGGCGTGCGATCCTGTAGGCCAGGAGCTGGAGCGGAAGGATCGCGAGGACGACCTGGAGGAATGCAGGCGTCTTCGGGACGAAGATGACGTCGTCCGCGTGGTGCTGGATGTCCTCGTTGCCGTCGGTCGCGATCGCGATCACGTGCGCCCCGCGTGCCCGCACTTCCTGCATGTTGGAGACGATCTTGTCGTAGGTGTGGATGTTGGTCGCCACCACGACGACCGGCGTGGCCTCGTCGAGAAGCGCAATGGGCCCGTGCTTCATCTCGCCGGCCGAGTACGCCTCCGTGGGGATGTACGAGATCTCCTTGAGCTTCAACGCGCCCTCGAGCGCCACCGGCAGACCGATGTGGCGACCGAGATAGAGGAAGAACGGGGCGTCGTGGTACCGCCGCGCGATCTCGTCGATCGGATGGTCGCCGTCGAGGAAGGTCTGGATCTTTCGCGGCAGCTTGTAGACATAGTCGAGGATGAATTCGATCTCGCCGGGGGGCAGCGTTTCCCGAATCTTCGCCAGCTTCAAACCCACGAGGTAGAGGAGCGCGACCTGGGCGGTGAAGGTCTTGGACGCGGCGACCCCCGTCTCGATGCCCGCGCGGGTGTAGAGGACCGAATCGACCTCGCGGGTGATCTGCGAGCCCATCATGTTGGTGATCGCGACCGTGCGAGCGCCCTTCTCGCGCGCGAGCTGCATCGCCGCGATCGTGTCGCGAGTCTCGCCCGACTGCGTGATTCCGATGACGAGCGTGTTCTTGTCGATCACGGGGTTGCGGTAGATCCACTCGCTCGCGATGTCGAACTCGACCGGAACCCGCCCCCACTCCTCGATCACGTACCGGCCGACGACGCAGGCGTGGTATGCGGTCCCGCATGCGACCAGGACGATCCGGCGGAGCTTCTTCAACTGCTTGTCGGTCATCCCGAGGCCCTCGAGGACGAGCCTCCCGTGGCGGACTCGATCGCCGATCGTCTCGGCGACGGCGTCCGGCTGCTCGTAGATCTCTTTGAGCATGAAGGTCTCGAAGCCCGCCTTCTCGGCGCCCTCGTCGTCCCAGTCGAGCTCGACGGCCTCGTGCTCGACCGAGGTCCCGTCCACGCTGAGGAAGCGAGCGCCATCGGGCGTGATCGCGACGATCTCCCCGTTGCCGGGAAACTTCACGGTGCGCGTCTCGCGCAGGAAGGCCGCGGCGTTCGAGCCGAAGAAGGTCTCGCCCTCGCCGATTCCGACGACGAGCGGGACCTGGTGCCGGGCGCCGACGAGCAAGCCTGGGTGATCACGGTGGATGACGACGAAGGCAAAGTGCCCTTCGAGCTCACCGAACGCGCGGCGAACGGCCTCCACGAGGTCGCCCTTGTAGTACCGCTCGACCAGGTGGGCGACCGTCTCGGCGTCGGTCTCGGACGTGAAGGTGTGTCCGTCCACCCGGAGGCTCTCTCTGAGCTCGCGGAAGTTCTCGACGATGCCGTTGAGAACGATGGAGACCTGCTTCGGCTCGCAGCCGGCCAGCGGGTGGGCGTTCTCCTCGGTGACCCCCCCGTGCGTGGCCCAGCGAGTGTGACCCAGACCGGTGGTCGCGACCGATTGGTTGGGGCCGGCTCGTCGCTTCAGGTTCTCGAGGTTTCCGACCGCCCGGACGTAGTCGAGGCCGTGATCCTCGAGCAGTGCTAGGCCGGAGGAGTCGTAGCCGCGGTACTCCAGGCGCTCGAGCCCCTGGAGGAGCAGGGCCTTGCACTCACGCGATCCGACGTATCCGATGATCCCACACATGAACCCTCATTTAAGCCCTCATTAAACGCACAAGAGCCCGGCGGCGCCCTCCGTCGGGCTTAGCCGAGCTCTCTCGCTACGAGCGCGGCGATGCTACCACAGATTCGTGCTGCATCTTCGGCATTTTCCGCCTCGGCCAACACCCTGATTACGGGCTCGGTGCCGGACGGACGAACGAGCACACGACCTGAATCTCCGAGCTCGGCGGTGATGCGCTCGGCCTCCTCTAGCACCGACGGCGGCACCTCCCGGCGCGCTACGGGGACGTTCTGCTTCGCCTGGGGGAAGTGCGGCATCGCAGCCGCGGCTTCGCTCAGCGTCCGGCCGCGGATGGCGCCGCAGAGCAGAAGGGCGGCCGCGAGCCCGTCTCCGGCGACGTGGTTCTCGAGCCACACGACGTGGCCGGATTGCTCGCCTCCGAGCTGGCCGCCTTCCCGGCGAAGAGCCTCGAGCACGTAGCGGTCACCGACCGGCGTCGTCACGACGCGAACGCCGCGCTCCGCCATCAGACGGTGAAAGCCGAGATTCGTCATGACCGTAACGGCGACCACGTCCACGTCGAGCGCCAGCGCGAGGACGGCGAGAATCTGATCTCCGTCGAGCGCCTCGCCGTGCTCGTCCACGGCCAGGATCCGGTCGCCGTCGCCATCGAAGGCGACTCCGAGATGGAGGCCCTCGCTGGCAACCAAGCGCTGCAGCGCGGCCAGGTCGGTGGCCCCACAATCGACATTGATGTTGTCGCCGTCGGGGTCCACGCCAATCGCGCGCACGTCAGCCCCGAGCTCCTCGAACGCTTTCGGCGCGAGAGACGAGAAGGCCCCGTTCGCGCAGTCGACCCCGATCTGCACCCCGGACAGGTCGGAGCCGAAGTGCTCGACGACGTGGCGGAGGTAGACGTCGCCGAGGCCTTCGGCCCGCTCCACCGCGCCCCCGTCGTGCGCCGGCGCGTCGAGCAGAGCCTCGATCTCCTCTTCCTCGCCGTCCGTCAGCTTGCGCCCGTTGCGTTCGAGGAGCTTGACCCCGTTGTACTCCGGCGGGTTGTGGGACGCCGAAACAACGGCCCCGAGATCGTCAGCGAGGAGCGCGACCGCCGGGGTCGGCAGAACACCGGCCAGGACGGCCGTGCCGCCCGCTGAGACGATGCCGCGGGCGAGAGCCACCTCGAGCTCAGGCCCCGAGGCACGCGTATCGCGCCCGACCAGGACGCTCCGCCGTCCCGCCCACAGCATCGACGCCTTCCCGAGTCGCTCGACGAGATCGGGCGTCAGATCCACCCCCACGACCCCCCGCACCCCATCGGTTCCGAAGTAACGCCGCGCCACGGCGGCGGAAGCTACCTCTTCGAGAACTGGGGAGCCTTGCGAGCCTTGTGCAGGCCGGCCTTCTTGCGCTCCACGATTCGCGCGTCGCGGGTGAGGAAGCCCTGCCGCTTGAGTGGAATCCTGACCTCGGGATCGGCCTCGACGAGCGCCCGCGCGATGCCGTGCCGGACGGCGCCGGCCTGACCGGAGACGCCGCCGCCGTGGACGCGGATTCGCAAGTCATAGGACGTCTCGGCGCCCGCGACCTCCAGCGGAGCGCGCACCATGCGCTGGTGCAGCGCGCGTGGGAAGTACTCCTCGAGCGAGCGCCCGTTGATCCAGGTCTTGCCGTCGCCGGGGCGCAGGATCACGCGAGCAACCGACGTCTTTCGCTTTCCCGTCCCGAGATACTGGGCGATCTCGCTCATATTTCCCGCTCCCGCGCCGGCGAAGCCGGCGCTCCGAGCTCAGGCTCCGTCGAGCCTACGCCCCTGAGCCCCATCGGCTTCGGGGACTGGGCCGCATGCGGGTGCTCCGGCCCGGCGTAGATCTTGAGCTTGCGGAGCTGGGCGGCAGCGAGCCGGTTCTTCGGGAGCATGCCCTTGACGGCGACCCGGAGCACTTCGGTCGGACGGCGCTCGAGCTGCTCGCGCAGCGTGCGCTGCTTGACTCCGCCGGGATAGCCGGAGTGGCGGTAGTAGATCTTCGAATCGAGCTTGGTCCCTGTCACGGCGACCTTCTCGGCGTTGACGACGACCACGAAGTCACCCGTGTCGACGTGAGGCGTGTACTGCGGCTTGCCCTTTCCGCGAAGCGTGTCCGCGATCCGCGTCGCCAACCGGCCGAGGGTCTGCCCTTCGGCGTCGACGAGATACCACTCGCGGGCGATCTCACCTGGCTTGGCCGTATACGTCTTCATCGACAGAAAAAGGGCGGACGGGCGTCCGCCGGCGCCGGATTCTAGCAGCAGGGGGCCTTTATCCAGTCGGCTCGAGGGCGGGGCGCGGTGGACGACGGGGCGCGACCAGGATCGCGATCGCCGGCAGCACGACGGCCGCGGTTGCACCGACCGCAACGGCAACCACACCCCATTCCGAGTAGGCGACGCCACCGAGGAGGGCGAGCCCAGCGCCGAGCAAGCCCGCGGCGAGGTCCGTGGCGCCGATCAGCCGCCCGCGTTCGAGCGGCGTTGCGTGCGAGACGAGCTCTGCGGTCGCCGCGACGTACGCCACATTCCAGCCGAGGCCGAGCAGAAGCAGCGAGACCGAGGTCCACAGGATCGACTCGGCCCAGGCCAACATCACGGTCGACACGGCCATCACCGCGAGACCTGTGACGAGCGACGGTCGCCGACCCACCCGGTCGACGAGCGCGCCGACGACGAGCACCAGTGCGTACATCCCGACGATGTGCAGGCTGATCACCGTGAAGACGTCGGACTGCTCGTGCCGGTGGCCGACGACGATGTAACCCGTCAGGTTCATCACGCCGACCATGACGGCAAAGCTTGCGAGCGCGGCGAGGACGGCGGAGGGGACGCCGGGTCGGCGGAGGATCTCGGTGATCGGCACCTGGCGCCTGGACTCCAGCGGCTCGCTCGCCTGCTCCGCGGCATGAAGCTCGAGCGCGATGGTGCGCGGGTCCGGGCGGATGAGCAACGCGACGAGGATGCCGCCGAGCGCGATGCCGGCCGCAGCCAGCCACGGGATCACGAGCGTGTCGAGCTCGAGATCCTTGCCTGCGAAGAGCGGCCGGAAGACGAGCGGCCCCAAGGCAGCGCCAAACAGCGCGCCGAAGAGGACGTAGGAGATGGCGCGCGCGCGCCGCTCCGCCGGATACATGTCCGCGGCGGCCGTGCGCGCGAGGAGAACGCTCCCACTCATCGCCCCGACCCCGACGAAGCCGAGGACGACCAGGATCGCGCTGTCCACGGCACACCCGATCGCCGTCAACGAGCAGCCCGCCGCCCCGATCCCGAATCCTCCGGCGATCACCGGCACCCGGCCGAGCCGATCCATCAGACGGCCGGCCGGAAGCGCAGCGAGCGCTCCCGCCGTGAGGAAGATCGCGGGCCCGAGCCCGAGGATCGACTCGATGCCCGTGACGAGGACGAGCGTGATGGTGGCAACCGCGACGGCGAGCTGGATGACTCCCGAGAGGAGGACCAGGCAGACGCCGAGGAGGACGGTGTTACGCCGGATCTGGTGCGAGGAGGCCGAGATCGAGCAATTCAATCAACCCCTCCCGGAATGCCCGCGTGCCTCCGTGGGAGGGATGCCGTACGTACGGCCCGCCGAGCGCAGCCCGGGCGAGCCTGCCGACCGCGATTACCCGACGTCCTTCAGCAAGCTGGCGTGCGAAGGGGACCCCCGCTGCGATCTCGCTTCTCGTCGGCGGACGGTTCGAGCCGGCAGTACCCGGATGTGTCGGGACGACGTTCCAGAGGAGCACGCTCTCCGCCAAGCCGAGCTCGGCGAGGATGCGGTGCACAACGGTCGCCGTCGCCTCGGCCGGGCCCGACCCGGTCAGCTGCCTTTCGGACGTGAAAGGAACGCCCGAGATGCGCGCACCGCGATAGCCGGGTGCCTCGCCGACCAGCAGTATCGGAGCGTCCAGATGCCCCTCGAGATAGGCGACTAACCGCTCCCGACGCAGTCGGGAGCGGCGGTACTGATTGAAGGTCCCGCCGATCCGGGCGGCGGCGAGCCTCGCGACGAACGCAGCGGACGGTACGATTCGCGAAGCGTACGGGGAGCTCGGGCGACCGGGCTGAGAGGGCGGCTCAATGCGCCGCCGACCCAAGAACCTGATCTGGGTAATACCAGCGGAGGAACGCTCGAATGCAGGACGAGATGGTCGTGGTGGTCGCAGGGGGAGGCCCTCCTCGCCCGGAGGCCGTGCTTGCGGTTCCGCTCGGGGCCCGCGTGATCGCAGCCGACCGGGGGCTGGAGCACGCTCGCGCCCTCGGGCTGGACGTCAACCTCGCCGTCGGGGACTTCGACTCCGCCTCGGCGGACGCAGTCGCAGCCGCCCAGGCCGCGGGCACGGGGATCGAGCGCCATCCGGTGGACAAGGACGCAACTGACCTGGAGCTCGCCCTGGACGCAGCGCTGGCTCTCGCTCCGGCGCAGATCCTCGTGCTCGGCGGCGACGAGGGCCGTCTCGACCATCTCCTCTCGATGCTCCTCGTTCTCGGACTGCCGCGCTACGCGGAGGTCCAGATCGACGCCCGCATCGGGCGAGCGCGCGTACACGTCATCCGCGGCGAGCGTGTCCTCGAGGGGATACCGGGTGAGCTGATCTCGATTTTCGCGCTGCACGGCCGGGCAGACGTGCGGACCCAGGGGTTGTCCTACGCACTTGCCGGAGAGACGTTGGAGCCCGGCTCGAGCCTCGGTGTTTCGAACACCTTCGCCACCGAAGTCGCGCGCATCGTCGTCGAACGAGGCGTGGCCCTCGCCGTTCGTCCAGGACCCGAGGGTGTGCGAACCAAGTGGCTCTGAGCCACAAAGTGGTCTTCGTCGTGCTTGCCGCGGCACTGGCGGTCGGGCACGCAGGATGTGGCGGAGACGGCGAGAAGGCGACCGACGTCGTGCTCGTCACCCACGACTCGTTCGTGATCTCGGACGAGGTGAGGCGCGCGTTCGAGCAGGCGAGCGCCTTGAAGCTCCGGGTCCTCCAGTCGGGCGACGCCGGGGAGCTCCTCACGAAGGCACTCTTGACCGCCGGCAATCCGCAGGGTGACGTCCTCTTCGGAGTCGACAACAACCTCCTCTCCCGCGCCCTGGACGGGGACCTGTTCGACGCGTACGAGTCGCCGATGCTCCAGTCGGTGGACGGGGGATACGTCCTCGACCGGAAGTACCGCGTGACCCCGATCGACCACGGTGAGGTGTGCCTGAACGTCGACAAGGTGTGGTTCGCAGAGCGCAGACTTCCGCCGCCGCGCTCGCTCGACGATCTTACCGACCCGCGATACGCCAGGCTCCTCGTGGTCGAGAATCCCGCGACCTCGACTCCCGGGCTCGCCTTCCTGCTCGCCACGATCGCCCGGTACGGGGACGAGGGATGGCAGGACTACTGGCGGGCGCTCCGCGAGAACCGCGTTCTCATAGTGGACGGCTGGGAGGAGGCGTACAACGTCCGGTTCTCCGGCTCGGCGGGCAAGGGAGAGCGTCCGATCGTGGTCTCCTACGCCTCGAGCCCGCCCGCCGAGGTCATCTTCAGGAAGCCGCGTCCGGAGGGGGCCCCGACCGCCGTCGTCGAGGACTCGTGCTTCCGGCAGATCGAGTTCGCCGGTGTGCTTCGCGGAGCTCGGAACGAGGACGGGGCTCGAAAGCTCGTCGACTTCATGCTGACGACGCGCTTCCAGGAGGACGTTCCGCTCAACATGTTCGTCTTCCCCGTCAACCGCGAGGCGGCTCTGCCTCCCGAGTTCGAGCGCTTCGCGGTCGTGCCGGAGTCGCCGCTCCAGCTCCCGGCGGAGGAGATCGAGGCGAACCGCGACGAGTGGCTGGACACGTGGACGAGGATCGTGCTGAGGTAGGGGTCAGGCCCGTAGGGTCTGACCCCGCGTCTCGGGGGTGGCGCGCGCTCACCTACGGCGTGCCGCTCGTGTTCCTCGTCCTCTTCTTCGCCTACCCGCTCGCGGCGATCCTCGAGCGTGGTCTTCGCTCCGACGGGGCACTTACGTCCCCTCTCCACGTCCTCACAGACCCGCTGACGCGGGACGTGGTCTGGTTCACGCTCTGGCAGGCGGCCGCCTCGACTCTACTCACCGTCGCGGTCGGGCTCCCTGCCGCCTACGTCCTCGGGCGCTACGAGTTCCCGGGCCGGAGCATCGTCCGGGCGGTCGTCGTCGTTCCCTTCGTCTTGCCGACCGTCGTCGTCGCGCTCGCGTTCCTCGCGATCCTCCCGGAAGGGCTTCAACGGGGATGGATCCCGATTCTGATCGCACACGCCTTCTTCAACGTGGCCGTCGTCGTGCGCGTTGTCGGGACGTTCTGGGCAAGTCTCGACCGGCGCGTTTCCGAGGCCGCAGCGACGCTCGGAGCCGGGCCGTGGCGACGCCTCTGGGAGATCACCCTCCCGCTGCTCGCCCCGAGCCTCGCCGCGGCCGGCGCAATCGTCTTCCTGTTCTCCTTCACGTCCTTCGGAATCGTTCTCATCCTCGGCGGACCCGGTTCCTCCACCCTCGAAGTGGAGATCTACAACCAGGCGGTCCGGATCTTCGACCTGCAGGCCGCGGCGGTGCTGTCGCTCGTCCAGTTGGCGTGCGTCGGTCTTGCAGTCTGGGTGACGATGCGGCTGGAGACCTCGCTTGCGGTGCGCGGCTACCTGGGCCTCGAGCGGGACATTCTCCGGCGCCCGCGAGCCGGTTACGAGAAGGCGTTGGTCGTCGCCGGCATCGGGACGCTGGGGCTGTTTCTGGGCCTGCCGCTCGCCGTCCTCGTGGAGCGGTCGCTTGCAGTCGGAGAGGGCTACAGCCTCGAGGCCTATCGCTCGCTCACGCGACCGACAGCCGCCCTGTTGGCCACGCCGTGGGAAGCTGTTTGGAACTCCGTCGTCTACGCCGCTGCCGCGACCCTGATCGCCGTCGTGGTCGGTGGCCTGGCGTCGTTCGCGATCGCCGGCGCGGGAGGATCGCGCGTCCTCGACGGCCTGCTGATGCTTCCGCTCGGTGCATCTGCCGTCATGCTCGGCTTCGGGTTCGTCATTGCCTTCGACACGGCGCCGATCGACCTCCGGGCGGAGCCGTGGATCGTGCCGGTCGCGCAGGCGCTCGTCGCGATCCCCTTCGTCGTGCGGATCGTCGCGCCCACCCTCCGGGCCATCGACCAGCGTCAGCGCGAGGCCGCGGTCCTGCTCGGCGCATCGCCCGTACGCGTGCGGCGTGAGATCGACGTCCCGATCGCCGGGCGCGCGACCGCAGTCGCCGCCGGATTCGCGTTCGCCATCTCCCTGGGCGAGTTCGGAGCGACGGTCTTCCTCGCGCGCCCCGACGCCCCGACCCTCCCGGTGGCGATCCTTCGCTTCCTCGGGCGCCCGGGCGAGCTGAACGCCGGGCAGGCCTACGCACTCGCGGTCGTATTGATGGTGGTGGCGGCCACATCTGTCTTCCTCGTCGAGCGGATCCGCGTGAGGCGCGGAGGTTGGTTCTGATGTTGCAGGTCGAGAATGTCGCGGTCCGTTTCGACGGCACGGCCGCGCTCGACGGCGTCACGCTCGATGTCGCCGAGAACGAGGTGGTAACGGTGCTGGGCCCTAGCGGTTCGGGGAAGAGCACGCTTCTGCGCGTTATCGCCGGCCTCCAGCGGCCGGACTCGGGTCGTGTTCTCCTCGAAGAGGAGGATCTTTCATCGGTTCCCGCGCACCGCCGCGGGATCGGGCTCGTGTTCCAGGATCACGCGTTGTTCCACCACCGCGACGTCGGCGAGAACGTCGGCTTCGGGCTCAGGATGCGGGGCGATCCGAGCCGCGAGGTCGAGCGCCAGGTCCATGAGCTCCTCGATCTCGTCGGCCTCGCCGGGTACGAACGACGCTCGGTAGCAACGCTCTCCGGTGGAGAGCAGCAACGGGTCGCGCTCGCGCGGGCACTCGCACGGGAGCCACGCGTGCTCCTCCTCGACGAGCCCCTCGGCTCGCTGGATCGCCGCCTACGGGACCGGTTGCTCGACGATCTCGCGGAGCTCTTCGACGAGATCGGCGTCACCGCTCTGTACGTCACGCACGATCAGGCGGAAGCGTTTGCCCTCGGCGATCGGGTCGCTGTCGTGCGGGAGGGACGGGTCGTTCAGACCGGGACGCCGGACACGCTGTGGGCTCATCCAGCAGACGAGGACGTCGCCCGCTTCCTCGGGCTCGCGAACGTCCGCGCCGGGACCGTCATTCGACCGGAGGCCGTAAGCGTCGCCGAGTTGGTCGACGGCGAGTCGGGAGACGGTGTGGTCGAGTCTGCGGTTCGGCAGGGTCCGACGGTGCGCCTGCTGGTGCGGTTGGACGACGGAGGGACCCTCGACGCCGCCGTCGCGTCGGTGGATCATCCCGAGCCGGGTGACCGCGTCTCCGTCGAGATCGACCCGGCGGGCATCGTTCGACTGCCATGATCCGCCGCCGCGTGGTGATTCACGGTTGGGTGCAGGGCGTCTTCTTCCGTGACACCGTGCGGCGACGGGCCCGAGCCACCGGCATTGCCGGCTGGGTGCGCAACAACAGGGACGGAACGGTCGAAGCCGTCTTCGAAGGTGAGACCGCCGCTGTCGAACGGTTGATCGAGTTCTGCCGTCGCGGCCCGCGTGGCGCCCGCGTCGACCGCATCGACGTCACGAGCGAAGATCCGGAAGCCCAGAGCAGCTTCGAGATCTACTAGCGGTTATTCGTCGTCGAGCTCTTCCGGCGCGTCGCCGTCGAGCTCCCCGTCCTCGAGGTCGAGCTCCTCCGGATCGGGAAACCCGTCCTCGAGCTCGGTCTCGAGGCTCTCCTTGCCTTCGTCCCAGTCGTTTTCCCCGCCGAAGCCCTCGTCCTGCCACGGATCGCTCACATGCCCTCCCCCGTCTTGGTGCGCAAGCCGGAATCCGCTAGCGCGGATTCTGAGTTCCTGGATTCTGCTGGGGGAACCCTCCCGGTTCCCCCAGACCCCTTCCGCTGGTCCGCTTCGCGGACAAGGCGCTTCGCGCCTTCCCTGAAGCGCGGCCGCTTCGCGGCCGCGGTGCTGCTGGTCGCCATTGAGGCGAGCCTAGCGCTCGCGGGCGCAGAGCTTGTCGCCTGCCATGAGCCGGTCGAAGGCGGCGTCGAACTCCCCGTCACGTGGCCGGTCGCGATCCTGCAGGCCGGGTACCTCCACCTGCATGATCGGCGTCACCCCTGGACCGCCCACGGTGATCCGGTATCTCTCGCCGGAGGCGGGGGGCCGCAGCTCCTGGCTCGGATAGCCCGGGAACGGCCGCTGCGGGACGAAGCTGTGGCAAAAGGTCCCGGTTTCCCTGTGCGTGAGGATCCCTGACTCGCGCTTCCAGCCGGGCCCGTACGCAGAGTTGAGCGTGTCGATGTAGAGGTTTCGTCCGTACTTGTCGGTGGGAACGCCCTTCGCGTTCGAGCCGAAGCCGAACACCGGAGACCCGAGATAGGTGTAGCGCCCGAAGACGCCCTGCCACGTGCCGCTGTAGGTCCAGTTCGGGAAGACCTCGAGGACGGGAAGCGGCCCGGACCAGTGCGCGACGTGCAGCTCCCAGTTCGTGTGGTGGGGCAGCCAGGGGTCGAAGCCGAGAAGCGGAAGACGGCGTTGCCACAACTGGATCGTCCAGTACGTGCCGTCCGGGGCCTTGCACCCCACCAGATACATCGCCAGCGGTGGCCCGTCATACGGCCGGCAACGATCCTGGAAACGCGCCCAGTACTTTCCGTCCCGGTACTTTCCCCAGCCGCCTGCGTAGTCCCACTTGAAGCGCACCTGCGGGACCTCGGCCGAGGGCGGTCGAGCGTTCAAAGCGCCCCAGACGAGGACGTTCCGCGGCCGGCCGTCGCTTCGCCGGTAGGAAACCAGCGCCTCGCCTTTCGCGTTCACCTTGAGCGAGACCACGCTGACGTTCGCGTCCTGAAGCAGCTCGCTGGCCGACACGGAAGACGACGCCAGCGCGAGGACGATCGCGGTCACGGAGATGAGAGCAAGCAGACGAACGATGAGCCGCATACTCGCTCATCGGCGCCCGCCGCATCCCGGTCGTGCCTAGTTCGAGCGAACCGAGTCGGGCGCCTTGTCGACGCTCCGTCGCCTCATTCCCACTCGATCGTGGCCGGCGGTTTCGACGAGATGTCGTAGACGACCCGGTTGACGCCGCGGATCTCGTTGATGACGCGGCTCGAGACCGACTCGAGTACCTCGTAGGGCAGGCGAGCCCAGTCCGCGGTCATCGCGTCCTCGGACGTGACCGCACGGATCACGACGGGGTAGTCGTAGGTCCGCTCGTCCCCCTGGACGCCGACGGAACGGATCGCAGGGAGCACGGCGAAGCTCTGCCAGAGATCGCGGTAGAGGCCCGCTCGGCGGATCTCCTCGAGCAGGATCGCATCCGCACGACGTAGGATCGCAAGCCGCTCCTCGGTCACCTCTCCGACGATGCGGATCGCGAGGCCGGGGCCCGGGAAAGGCTGGCGCCAGACCATCCGCTCGGGCAGGCCGAGCTCCTCGCCCACACGACGCACCTCGTCCTTGAAGAGCAGCCGCAAGGGCTCGACGAGCTCCATCCGCATGTCCGCGGGAAGACCGCCGACGTTGTGGTGCGACTTGATCTTCGCAGCGACGCCGTCTTCAGCTCCGCCCGACTCGATCACGTCGGAATACAGCGTCCCCTGGACGAGGAAGCGGACGTCACCCCCCACGGTGTTTGCGCGACCGGAATCCGCGCTAGCGGATTCCGGTCTTGCGCCAGAGAGAGCCCGCGCCTCTTCCTCGAAGACGCGGATGAACTCCTCGCCGACGATCTTTCGCTTCTCCTCCGGGTCGGAGACACCGGCAAGCCGCGAGAGGAAGCGCTCCTGAGCCTGCACGTGCACGAGCGGAACTCGGAAGTGGCCGGAGAAGGTCTCCGCCACCTCCTCAGCCTCGTTCTCGCGCAGCAGCCCGTGGTCGACGAAGACGCACGTGAGCTGATCTCCCACCGCCTTGTGCACGAGGAGCGCGGCGACTGCGGAGTCGACGCCGCCCGAGAGCGCGCACAGCACCCGCTCCCGGCCGACGGTCGCCCGGATCCGCTCGACCTGCTCCTCGATGACCGCCGTGGGCGTCCACGTCGGAGGCGCCCCGGCGACCTCGTAGAGGAAGTTCTTGAGAATCTCCTGCCCGTGCGGGGTGTGCACGACCTCGGGATGAAACTGCACGCCGTAGAGCCGCCGCGCCCGGTCCTCGAAGGCGGCGATCGGCGCGGACGGCGAAGAGGCGGTTATCTCGGAACCGGTAGGCGCGGCCGTCACCGAGTCCCGATGACTCATCCATACCGTCTGCTCGGGCGGCAGGTGGTGGAAGAGCTCGGACTCGGTCGCCTCGAGCTCGGTCTTCCCGAACTCCGAGACGCCGGTGCGCTCGACCGCTCCGCCGAGGTCGCGCGCCATGAGCTGCATCCCGTAACAGATCCCGAGCGTCGGGACCCCGAGCGAGAAGATCCTGTCGTCCACCTCGGGGGCTCCCTCGGCGTAGACCGACGCAGGGCCGCCGGAGAGGATGAGCGCAGCCGGGTTGCGCCGCACGATCTCGTCGGCAGAAAGCCGGTGGCCCACGAGCTCCGAGTAGACACGTGCCTCCCTGACACGCCGTGCGATCAGCTGGCTGTACTGGCCGCCGAGGTCGACGACGAGAACCGGACGTTCCTCCGGAGCGACTTCCGGAGTGGGCAAAGGGACAACGCTTCCCATCAGCCTCTTCGGTAGTTGGGCGCGTCCTTGGTGATCGTGACCCCGTGCGGGTGGCTCTCCTGCAGGCCCGCGGGCGTGATCCGCGTGAACCGGGTCTTGGTCTTCATCTCCTCGATCGTGGCAGCGCCGCAATACCCCATCGACTGCCGAAGACCGCCGACGACCTGGTGGACGATCGGGGAGAGAGGCCCCTTGTACGGAACGCGGCCCTCGATGCCCTCGGGGACGAGCTTGTCGACGTCCTCCACGTCTCCCTGGAAATAGCGGTCCTTGGAGAACGAGCGTGCCTTCATCGCTCCCAGCGAGCCCATGCCGCGGTACTCCTTGAAGCGCTCGCCCTGAGCCACGATCACCTCGCCGGGCGCCTCGTCCGTGCCGGCGAGCATGGAGCCCAGCATCACGGCATCGGCGCCGGAGGCGATCGCCTTTGCGATGTCTCCGGAGTTGCGGATGCCCCCGTCGGCGATGACCGGGATCCCTTGGCCGGAAAGAGCCTGGGCGGCGTCGTACACCGCCGTCACCTGTGGGACTCCGACGCCCGCGACGACGCGCGTCGTGCAGATGGATCCAGGTCCCTGCCCGACCTTCACGGCGTCCGCGCCCGCGTCGGCGAGGGCGAGCGCACCGTCGCCGGTCGAGATGTTGCCGGCGACGAGCTCGACGTCGTGCGCCGCCTTGATCGCCCGAACGACCTGGAGGACGCCGTGCGAATGGCCGTGCGCCGTGTCTACCACGAGGACGTCCACCTCGGCTTCGACGAGCGCAGCTGCGCGCTCGAGAGCGTCGTTCCCGACACCGACCGCCGCGCCCACCCGCAGGCGCCCTTGCTCGTCCTTCGTCGCGTCCGGGTACTTGACCTTCTTCGAGATGTCCTTGACGGTGATCAGGCCCTTGAGCCGACCGTCGGCGTCGACCACGGGGAGCTTCTCGATCTTGTTCCGGTGGAGGATCGCCTCGGCCTCCTCGAGCGTGGTTCCCACCGGGGCGGTGACGAGGTTGCGGCTGGTCATCAGCGCCGAGACAGGCTGCGAGGTGTCGGTCTCGAAGCGGAGATCGCGGTTCGTGAGGATGCCGACGAGAACGCCCGCGTCGTCGATGATCGGAACACCCGAGATGCGATAGCGCTCCATCAGCTCGAGCGCCTCCGCGACGGTGTCGTTCGCCTCGAGCGTGACCGGCTCCACGATCATTCCCGACTCCGAGCGCTTGACCTTGTCGACCTCGGCGACCTGGTCGGCGATCGACAGGTTGCGGTGCACGATGCCCAACCCTCCGGCGCGCGCCAGCGCGATCGCGAGCCGCGCCTCGGTCACGGTGTCCATCGCGGCCGACACGATCGGGATGTTCAGAAGGATCGACGGCGCCAGCCGCGTGACGGTCGAGACGTCGTTCGGCAGCACTTCCGACTCCGCCGGGAGCAGGAGCACATCGTCGAAGGTGAGGCCTTCCTTCCCGAACTTGCGCTCGAAGGCGACGAGCCGCTCGATCTCATCCTGGCGGATCTCGGTTTCCATCAGATGACGTTAGCAGCGTTTGGGGACGGCGATCACGAAACGTCGACACCTGCGGCAGTCAGCCACTCGCGGAGCCGAGTCGCAAGCGCGATGTCGTTCTTCCGCTCGGCGATCGAGAGCGATCTCGACGCGTGCTCACGTGCCAGTTCGGGCTGTCCCGTCAACACGAAGATCTCTGCGAGATGCCCGTGAGCTTCGGCTTCGATCTCGTTCATATCGATCCGCCCGAGTCGCTGAATCGGCACGCTGGGCCGCCGCCCCTGCTTCGTCGAGTCGCCCGTCGTGCGCAAGAAGGCAGCCGTCGAGCAGATCAAGCATGAGGAAATTCGCGAGGTCGTCGGCGCCTGTCGTCTCGCGGGCCTTCTCACACCAAATGCCCACCTCCGTCGGAGCGTCCCTGCGCGTAAAGCAACTCTGCCAGCTGGAGGGCGGCCGTCGGGTAGAAAGCTCGCTCCCCGATCTCCTCGAGCACGCGGAGACCATCGCGCAGAATGTCTTCGGCCGCCGCGTCGTCGCCTGCGAGCCATTCGATACGAGCCTCACCCATCGCGACCCCTCCGGCGGTCTGGTGCATGCCCGCATCGAGATACGCCTGGCGAGCACCTCGTACGAGCTCGCGGCCGAGAGCGAAATCGCCCTTCATTGCATGGAGGCGACCTATGACTCCGCGCTCCCATGCTTGCTCGAGCAGGCCCTGGTCGGCTGCGCCCAGAGATCGTATGCGCTGAATCGATTCGTCGACCGGCAGCGGCACATAGAGAAACGTCGCGATCAGCCTGCTTCGAACGTGATGCTCGAGTCGCGACCCGGAGACACCCGATCGATCCAACGACTCGAGCGCCCGCTCGCAGGCCTCGGCGGTCTCTTGCGCGCGCATAGCGAACCAGGACTCCATGGCTGTGCTCCACCAGTACTCGGCGAGCCCGTACGGATCGCCGATCTGCTCGAAGACGGCACGGGCCCGCTCGCGCCACGCGTTTCGCTGCTCGAGTGGCCTGTCGAGCCCGCCAACCAGCGCCCAGGTCGCCATCGTGACGGTCGCACGTGCTCGGGTTCGCGCATCACCAGCCTTCGCCGCCTCGGAGAGCACCGTCCAGCCGTCGTCTCCCGACTCGAACAGGGCGACAGCGAAGTCCGGCGCAAGTGCGAGACGTGCCTCGTCGCGCTCAGGAAGGAGAGCGCTCGCCCTTCGCAGGAGCGAGCGGCCCGCGTTGAAGTCGCCGCGGTCGAATGCTCCACGCCCGGCGTCGGCAAGGTTCCCCGAAGCGCGCCCAGCCAGTCCGGCGAGCGCCGAGTCGCCCGGATCGAGCTCCGCCCGGTAGCGGTGCGCCTGCTCGAGGTGGTACCCGACGATCTCGTCGCCCTCGATGAGCTCGTGGCTCGCGAGCCAGTCGGCGAATCTCTCGTGCAGCTCAGCCCGCGTTGCCTTCGGCAGCGACTCGTACGCGGCGTCGCGGATGAGGAGGTGGCGAAACCGAAAGCCCTCGTCCGCGGGAAACGTCGGGGATGTGGAGCGGATCAGCTCCTTGCGGACGAGCGTCGCGAGGTGCGACTCGACGCCATCCCGAACAGTCGGCGGCGAGAGCTCCGCGACTGTGCCGCGGTGGAACACCTCCCCCTCCACGGCGCCTCGCTCCATCACCGTGCGAACGTCCCCGTCGAGCGAGTCGATCCGCGCTTGCAAGAGAGCCTGGATGGTCGGCGGGACCGCGATCTCGCCACCTCCGTGGTCATTGACCATCGCGAGCATTTCCTCGACGAACAGCGGGTTCCCGGCTGACGCAACGGTGATCCGCTCCCGCAGCTCCTTGTCCAGAGGAGCGTCCGTCACGAGGAGCCCCATGAGCTCCTCGCACTCGTCCGCACCGAGCGGCTCGAGCAGGAGTGACGTCGCGTTGAGCTTGCCGCCGCCCCAGTCCGGCCTGATATCGAGCAGCTCCGTCCGCGCGACGCATAGCAAGAACATGGGCGCGTCGCGCGAGAAGTCGGCGACGTGCTCGACGAGGTCGAGAAACGTCGGCTCTGCCCAGTGCAGATCGTCGAGCACGACGACCTGCGGCCGTTCCGTCGCCCGCGTCTCGAGAAGACGCCGGAACACCAGCTGCGTCTCCTCGGGTGACCTTCCGATCACGGAGTCGGGATCGACGCCGATCGCAATGAGGATCTCGACGAGCGGCCAGTAGCTGATCCCTTCGCCGTAGGGGAGGCAGCGGCCCCGCAGGAGGTCGGCCGAGTCGCCGACACGATCAACGAAGTCGACGACGAGCCGCGACTTGCCGATTCCCGCCGGCCCCAGGAGCGTAAAGAGCCGGCACGTGCGATCGGCGACAGCGTCCTCGAAGTCGCGCCGTAGGCGCTGGCGCTCGCGCTCACGACCGACGAGCGGCGTCTCGAGGTGACGCGCGAGCGCTTCCGCGTCGGCGAGCACCTCGAGGAGGCGGAAGGCCGCGACCGGCTCCGTCTTTCCCTTGAGCGCCAGCGGCTCGACGGTCTCGATCCGAACTGCGTCGCGCACGAGGCCTCGCGTCTTGGCGCCGATGAGCACGTGACCCGAGGGGGCGACCTGCTCGAGCCGCGCGGCGACGTTCACCGCATCGCCGGTCACGAGCGACTCTCCCTCACCGCCGACGACGACCTCGCCCGTGTTGACGCCGATCCTCGCTTCCAGCCCGTGGTCGGCGACAGCCGCGCGCATCTCGGCAGCCGCCCGCACGGCCCGCAGCGCGTCATCCTCATGGGAGATGGGGATCCCGAAAACCGCCATGACCGCGTCACCCACGAACTTCTCGACAGTGCCGCCATGGCGCTCCACGATGGTGCGAAGGTCGTCGAAGTACCGGCGCATGCGCGTCCGCAACGCCTCGGGATCGGTCGCCTCACCGAGGGCAGTCGAGCCGACGATGTCACAGAAGAGGACGGTGACGACCTTCCGCGACTCGCGCGCGGGCCCGGCCGCAACCAGCTCTGCCCCACAGGCGTTGCAGAAGCGCGCGTCCTCCGGGTTCGCGCGACCGCAGTTCGGGCACGCCCATGCGCGGAGTCTAGGAGCGAACGGCGTGCTCTACGAACGGGCGGGCTGCAGGTCGGCGAGCTCGATGTCCTCCACCAACGTGGCAGCGAGCTGGGGGTCGAAGCGGCCGGCACCGACCTCCCGCACCGAGGCCGCGCCCGCGGCAACGGCCAGCCGGACCGTGTAGTCCGGGGATCGCTCCTCGACGAGCGCGGCCAGGAATCGTGCGAGCAGCACGTCACCCGACCCGACTTCCGACACCGGCTCGACGTGCGGGGCGAGGGCCCGCAGGCGGCGTGTCCGCCTTCCATGCCGAAGGCGGGCGAAGCAGCCGTTCGGAAGCGTGATCAGGACGTTGCGGGCACCCATCTCCGCGATCGCGTCGAGGGCCATGAGGAAGTCGTCGTCGTCCTCCAGCTCCTGTCCGACGAGCTGCTCCGCCTCCCGTTGGTTCGGCGAGACGAGGAAGGGCCCGGCCGCGGTGCCGAGCGGCAAGAGCTCTCCCTCGCTGTCGAGTACGACGCGAACGTCTCGCCGCGCAAGGTCCCGCACGGCATCGGCGTAGAACGACGTCGGGACCTTGCGAGGCAGCGATCCGGCGAGGACGACGAAATCCGCTCCGCGCGAGAGGTAGTGGAGCTTCTCCATCAGCGTCTCGAGCTCCGCGGCGGTCACCTCCGGTCCCCACTCGTTGATCTCCGTGTACGCGCCAGACGTCGGATCGACGACTGCCGTGGACGTGCGCGACTCCCCTGCGATGCGAACGAAGTCGTTGAGGATCGCCTCGGACGTCAACTCTTCGACGATACGCGTGCCGGTCCGCCCTCCTGCAAGCCCGGTCGCCACCACGGGGACGTCGAGGAGCTTGAGGGCACGGGCGATGTTGATGCCCTTTCCGCCCGCAAGGGTGAGGACCTCGCTCGAGCGGTGGCGGTACCCGATCTGAAAGACGGGGACCGTGAGGGTGCGGTCGAGGGCGGCATTGACGGTGACGGTGACGATCACGTGACGAGACCCCAGAAGTTCTGCGCAGTGCGGCGGACGTACCACGCTGCCTTGCCCAGGACGCCCGGCTCCGAAACTGCCTCGGCCGCGACGAGGCTCGCGGACGCCACGAGGCGACTTCCCTGGAACACTTCGATCCGTCCGAGCACCTTTCCCTCCTGCAGGGGGAGGACGACGGATGCGGGTGCGGTCACGCGCTCGACCAGCGCGACATCGTCGCGCACGGTCCGCGCCATGGTTCGCTGGGCCACGAGCTGGACGGGCGGCCGCCCGTAGCCGGTCTCGGCGTCCGCGTACACGCGACTCGAGTCGACGGCGGCGATCCGCCAGTACCGCGTGAGGCCGTAGCCGAGGAGCGTTCGCAGGGCGTCGTTTCGCCCGCTTCTGGACTCGCTCCCGAGCACCGTCCCGTAGACCGTGACGCCACGAGCCCCCGCCGCTGCCGCCTGAGACCACCCTGCTGCCCGGGTGTGGCCGGTCTTCCCTCCGATGAGCGCGGGCCAGCTCACGAGGAGGTCGTCGGTGGTCGGGAAGTCCCTGCCGTGAAGCGACACCGACGCCCGGTCGAGGGCGTCGCGGATGAACGGCACGCCGAGCGCGTAGCGGAGGAGCATGGTCGCATCGCGCGCGCTCGACAGGTGGCCCGGCGCATCGAGCCCGTGCGGGTTGGTGAAGGTCGTGTCGGTGAGGCCGAGCTCACGGGCCTTGGCGTTCATGAGACCGACGAATCGGGGTATCGAGCCGCGACCGACGTGGAGCGCGAGCGCGTCGGCTGCGTCGTTCGCGCTGGGGACCAGCGTGGCTCGCAGGAGCTCTGCGACGGTCAGCTGCTCGCCCGCGCGGAGGTAGACGGTCGACTCGCCGACGCGCGCAGCACGCGGGCTCACCCGGACCACCTCTGACGGACGCACTTGCTCGAGGGTGACGATCGCCGTCATCAGCTTCGTGATGCTCGCGATCGCCCGGGGCGTCCGAGCGTTTTGCCTCGCGAGGACGGCGCCGTCCTCGCCGACGAGATACCACGCTGCCGCCGCGATCCGCTGGGCGGTGACGGTCTGCGTGGAGCCGTCGCCCGAGGCCTGAACCGGTGCCGTGAGCACGGCAAGAAGGGCGACGACGGCGAGCAATGCTCTGCACATCATCGGCGCGGAACTGTAGTCGTTGCACCTGGGGTCACGGATTGGGCCACTACCAACCCGACGCGGCCCAAACCTGGACCGCGAGCCGCTCCGCCTCGGCGGCCGCTGCCGCACGCCAGTCCTCCTCGGTATCACGGAACGCGAAGATGACCGACCGCGATGCCGTCACGAGTGCGCTCGCGGGCCCACTCGTGAACGCGCGGGCGACGTCTGCCGGCGTCGCGCCCTGCGCACCGACACCGGGGAGCAGGATGGGCGACTGCGGCATGAGGCGACGCGCTTCGGATACCGCTCGCGGATAGGTCGCCCCCACCACGGCGCCGACACTGGAGAGGCCATGGTCGCCGACGAGCCCCTCTCCCCACTCGCGCACGAGCTGGGCGAGGTACTGCCACAGGGGTCGCCCGTCGGAAAGCGTCAGGTCCTGGACGTCTGCCGCCCCGGAGTTCGACGTCCTCACGAGAAAGAAGACACCCGCGCCGTACCGCCGGCAAGCGGCGAGGAACGGCTCCACCGAGTCGTGCCCGAGGTACGGGCTGGCGGTCATCGCGTCGGCAAGCGGCTCGCCCCCGCCCCGAGGCTCGAGAAACGCGGCCGAGTACGCGCGTGACGTCGACCCGATGTCGCCGCGCTTGGCGTCGAGCAGGATCAACAGGCCGGCCGAGCGCGCGTACTCGCACACCTCCTCGAGGGCGCGAATCCCGTCCGAGCCGAGCGCCTCGAAGAACGCGGATTGCGGCTTGACTGCCACGATGTAGGGGCCGACGGCGTCCATGATCCCCTTGCAGAAGCGGGCCACCGCGGACGCCGCCGCGGCACGGCCGAGAACGGACTCGCCGCGAAGCTCCATCGGCAGGACGTCGAGGCGCGGGTCGAGCCCGACGACGAGCTGACTGCGCTTGCGCTCGACGGCCTGGGCGAGCCGGTCGGCGAAGTTCGGTGTTTCCACCGGCCCAAGGCTACGCCGCCAGGATGTCCTCAGGTCTCAGTGACACGATGCGCAGCTCCGGGCCAGGCCGCCGCAGGAACCCGGCGACGACGAGAAGCTCATCGGCATCCTCGGGTGCGAGCGAGGGTTGCGCGAGCGCAGCTACGGCCAGCGCCGTCTCCACCTCCAGCCGTCCTGCGGCGCCCTCCGGCAGCGTCCGCGCGCTCACCCGTCCCGCAGTCACGAAGAACGCGCGTCGGAAGCCGGCCTCTCGAGCGGGAGCCAGGATGCAGACGCTTTCCCGCCGGAGCCGGTCGAGCTCGGCAATTCGCTCGACGACCTCCCGCAGTGCAGCCAGCCGGTCCCGGAGGCTGGCTGCATCCTCGAAACGCAGATCGCGGGCGAGTCGCCTCAGCTTTGCCTGGAGAACGGGAAGCACGTCCGTGAGGTCATCCCCTGTGAACCCGTCGAGAGCACGTGCTGCCAGCTGGGCCCGACGCTTGCTCGTGAGCGGCCCGAGCGGACCCGGCTCCGCGACCGCGGCCCAGCGGTCACCCCGTCGCGCGAGATAGACGTAGCGGTCCGGTCGAGCCACGCGCGCGTTTGCCGGCGGTCGCAGCTCCCGTATGAGACGGAGCTCCTCGAGGGCGGACTCGAGCTCGGACCCGAGCTCCCGCCACTCGACGCGCTCGAGCGCACCGAGCGCAGCCTCGACTGCCGGCCGCTGGCGGTCGCCCGAGAAGTACGACCTGAGCCGGGCGCGAAGATCGCGGGCCTTGCCGACGTAGAGGGCGGCGTCGTTCCGGTCCCGGAAGAGATACACACCCGGCGTCGTCGGCGCTCCGGCGACGAGCGCTCGCTTCGAGTGCAGCCGGCGGGCGCGGGGAGCGGCCAGCTCCAGCACATCCCGAAAGGTGCGCGCACCTCGCTCCTGCGCGAGCCCCAGCAGCGCGATCAGCACCTCTGCCGTCGCGAGTGCGTCGGGGAGGGCGCGATGGCAGGGCGACACCGAGGTGCCGAAGAAGTGCGCCAGCCGAGAGAGGGAGAAGCGCTCGCTGCGCGAGTGCAGCAGCCGACGTGCGAGCCACACCGTGTCCACGACCGCGGCGGCGACCCGCCGGCCCGTGAGGCGCTCGACTTCGCGGTCGAGGAACGCGAGGTCGAATCGCGCGTTGTGCGCAGCCAGCGGGGCATCACCGGTGAACGCGAGGAAGCGCCGAACTGCGATCCCCGCGCGAGGTGCCTGCCGGAGCTCCGTCGAGCGGATCCCGGTGAGCGTGGCGACGTAAGCAGGCAGCAGCGTGCCCGGGTCGACCAGTGTCTCGAACGTGTCCTCGACACCGAGGGACCGGATGCGTACGGCTCCGATCTCGCAGATTCGGCACCGGCTCGCGGAGAGACCCGTCGTCTCGAGATCGAAGACGACCACCTCGGCGTCCTCGATCGCGACGTCGGCGTGGGCGTCGCGGGTGAGACCGACGCGGGTACCGAGCCAGGTGAGCCGCGCGTCCCCGTCGACCACATCGGCGAGGAGCGTGCGGGCAAGCGTCGCGGGCGCATGCTCGAGCGCAAAGAGGACGCGGGCGGCCTCCACCGCGTCCAACCCGCCGCCGTGTGCCTGCACGAGCTCGACGAGCCGGTCGGCGGCGTCGAACGAGAGCTGCATGCGAGTGAGGCTACACGAACATATGTTCGTGTAGCAAGAACAAAGAAAGGGCCGCTGCGGCGACCCTTTCCCTAGACCCGGCTCGAGGCCGTCGCTATCCCTTGACGGCAGACTTGAGCGCGCTCCCGGCCGAGAACTTCGGAACTGTGGTTGCCTGAATCTGAACCCTCTCGCCCGTGCGCGGGTTCACGCCTTGGCGCGCGGCGCGCGCCGAGGTCGAGAACTTGCCGAAGCCTGTGAAGGTGACCGAGTCCCCCCTTCGCAGCGTGTCGGTAATCGTGTCGAGCACGGCGTCGACCGCGGCGCCGGCATCGCGCTTGGACATGCCGGCCCGGTCGGCGACTGCGTCCACGAAATCCTGCTTGGTCACATCCTCCTCCTGACGTCGGGATTGGAGACTGTGTCGGAGTCTGACTTCAGTCTGACCCCGGCTCCCTTTTTCGAACCGGAAGAGCCTAACACCCCATTGGATTTGGCTCAACCATGCGTTTTGCGGCGGTTTTTTGCAGTTCCAAGAGGTCTTCGGCACGAAACAGGGCACGCAGGCGCACGCCGAGGCGGGCGAGAGCGTCGCTGCCGCCCTCCTCCCGGTCGACGACGCACACGGCGTTCCGCACGATCAGACCCTCCTCCCGAAGCGCGGACACCGCCTCCGCGAGCGCGCCGCCGGTCGTGACGACGTCCTCCAGAAGGCACACGAGCTCGCCTTGCTCGAACGGGCCTTCCACACGATTTGCCGTGCCGTATTCCTTCGCCTCACCGCGGACGATGATGAACGGCAGGCCGGATGCCAGCGATGCCGACGCGGCCAATGCGACGGCGCCGAGTGCCGGGCCTGCGAGGCGCACGACGTCCGGCTCGTGCTCCCGGACCGCGTCGGCCAGGCGCTCGCCGAGCCCACGGAGGAGCTCGGGCTCGGTCTCGAAGCGGTACTTGTCCAGATACCACGAGGAGCGGCGCCCGGAGCGGAGGACGAAGTCCCCTTCCAGAAGCGCTCGCTCCACCAGAAGCTCGGCGAGCGCCTCGTGTTTCACTGCCGGAGTGCGGAGCGCGCGATCGCGGCGAGCCGCTCGAACCCGGGAGATCCTGGGTCGAGGACGATCGAGGAGCCGTCGGCAAACGCCACCGCGGCCCGCTCCGGGGGCTCGCCCGAGCCGGTGAAGAAGCGCCAGGCCCAGATCGCGAGCGCGACGAGAACGGCGAGCCGAAGCAGCCTCCTCACTCCTGACTCTCCTGGCTCTCCTGGGTCTCCTGACTCTGCGTCGGCTTCTTCGCCGCGCGCTTGCGTCTCGGCTTCTCCTCCTGGATGCGCTGGAGGCAGGTGCGGAGGTCGTAGGCGACGAGGCCGGCCGTCGGACGCGGCCCGGTCGTCGCGGCGATCGTCTTGCCTCCCTCGTGAATCACGAAGAGCGACCCTTCGGCGAGCTCGACCTCCGCACGCGTCACCTGGCCCGGGGAGGCGTGGAGCTCGCCTGCCGCCGCGACCAGGTCGAGCGCTGCCTGCGCGAGAGCTTGCGCAGCCGCTCGGTCGTCGTCTGTCGAGCTGAGCACGGCACCCCCGGGGTCCAGCACGACGGCCCGCTTCACCTGCGAGGAGAGCTCGGTGAGCTCGGCGAGCGCCTGCGCCGCATCCATCGGCGCCCGACGCTAGCACTCATCAGGTCGAGGCGATTGCATCTGCAAGCGCCCTGGCCGCCTTCGCTCGGTGCGAGTGCTCCGCTTTCCACGCGTTCCCGAGCTCTGCGACCGTCCGCGACTGGCCCAGGGGAACGAAGATCGGGTCGTAGCCGAATCCCTCGCTGCCCCGGGCCCCGTGTGCGATCTCGCCTTCGAGCGTGCCGGTCGCGTGTAGCTCGGAGCCGTCCGGCGGCATGACGACGAGCTCGCAGACGTACCGCGCATCCCGATCAACGACCCCGGCGAGCTCGGCGAGCAGCCGTGCCACGCCGTCCGTCGCCCAGCGTGCTGACTCGATGCCAGGGCGGCCTCCGAGCGCGGCGACCTCGATTCCGGAGTCCTCCCCTGCGACCCATTCGTCGGTACGGCTGTGGCGGCGCCCGTGCAGCGCCTTGATGCGCGCGTTGTCGCGGAACGTCTCGCCGTCCTCGCGGGGCTCGTCCGGGGTCTCGAGGAGCTCGATCTCCCAGTCCGGAAGCGCCCGCCGGAGCTCCGCCAGCTTGTCGGAGTTTCGCGATGCCAGCCGCAGCTTCACGCGAGCGGAACGGCCGCTGCCTTCACCTGTGCGCCTGTCAGCTCCTCGATCCCGCCGGCGGCGAGGTCGAGCAGCTGGTCGAGCAGCTCTCGAGAGAACGGATCGCGCTCGGCGGTCGCCTGCACCTCGACCAGGAGGCGGTCGCCGGTCATGACGACGTTCATGTCGGTCTCCGCCGCCGAGTCCTCCTCGTAATCGAGATCGAGGACGGCCTCACCGCCGACGATCCCGACCGACGCCGCTGCGATCGAACCCGTGAGCGCCTTCGACAGCCCGAACCGGTCGAGCGCGCGGGTCGCCGCGATCCACGCTCCGGTGATGGACGCGCACCGCGTGCCTCCGTCGGCCTGCAGCACGTCGCAGTCGAGCCAGAGCGTGCGCTCGCCGAGCGCCTCGAAGTCGCAGACCGACCTGAGGGCGCGTCCTACCAGCCGCTGGATCTCGACGGTGCGCCCGTCCGGCCTGCCGCGCGAGACCCCGCGCTGGACGCGCTCGCCGGTCGACGCAGGAAGCATGGAGTACTCCGCCGTCATCCACCCTCGCCCGCTCCCGTAGAGCCAGCGCGGCACCCCTTCCTCGACCGTTGCGGTGCACAGCACGATGGTCTTCCCTTGCCCGTACAGAACGGAGCCATGCGGCTGCTCGAGGTAGTCGACCTTGACATCGAGCTCTCTGAGCTCGTCCGCCCTCCGTCCGCTCGTTCTCACGCGGCGGCGGCTTCGAGAGCTGCAACGTCGACGTGCTGCGCACTCTCGATCGGAAGCTGGAGGAAACGCCGACCCATCTCCCGGAAGAGCCCCGGGTCGCCCGTCGTGAGGAAGCGGTACGCGCCCTCCCGCGAATCTGCGTTCTCGATGCCCTTCCGGGCGAGCGTCTCGGCCACCTCGCGCGCCGTCTCCTCGGCGGAGAAGACGAGCGTGACCCCGCGCCCGAAGACACGCTGCAGGACCGGCCGAATCAGCGGATAGTGCGTGCAGCCGAGGATCACGGTGTCCACGCCGGCCTCCCTGAGCGGCGTTACGTACTCTCGGACCGCAGCCGTCAGGTCCTCGCCGAACGGGTCGTCGCCCTCGATGAGGGGGACGAGACGTGGACACGCGACGGGAACGACCACGGCTCCCGCGTCGAGCGCGTGCACGAGCTCCGCATAGCGTCCGCTCTCCACCGTCGCTTCGGTGGCGAGGAGCCCGATGCGCCGGTTTCGAGTGGCGAGAACCGCCGCGTGCGCCTCCGGGGCAAGCACCCCGACAACCGGTAGTGAGAGCTCCCGCTGCAGCTCGGGAAGCGCCGCCGCGGTGGCCGAGTTGCAGGCAGCAACGATCAACTTGACCCCTTCGCCCGCGAGGTACCCGGCGATCTCACGAGCGAACCGGCGGATCTCGTCGAGCGGGCGGGGCCCGTACGGAAGCCGGGCGGCGTCCCCCAGGTAGACGAAGTCCTCGTGCGGGAGGGTGACGAGGCACTCGTGCAGGACGGTCAGCCCGCCCATTCCGGAGTCGAAGACGCCGACAGGACGGGGATCCATGCGCGGGATTGTAGGAGCCCGGGTCAGACCCCACGGTTCGGACCCGGCTCATCTACCCTTCGCGACCGTGGTGAAAGCCTGGTTAGGAGGGCTCGCCGCAGCGCTCGTCCTCGTCGTCGGTGAAGCGCCTGCATCGACGCTCGCGAGGCAGGACGTCCTGATCCCGATGGACGACGGGGTCTCCGTCGCGGCCACGCTCTACCTCCCCGATGGCTCGCCGCCGTCAGGGGGCTGGCCCGCAGTCGTGTTCCTGCACGGGCTCTCCGGCAACCGGACGCACATGAACGCACTTGCCGAGGGCTACGGGTTCGCCGGACAGGACTACGCCGTTCTCACGTTCGACGCGCGCGGCCACGGAGAGTCGGGCGGTCTCGTATCGATCGACGGGCCCCGCGAGGTCGCCGACACTCGGGCGGTTCACGCCTGGCTCGCGGCGCGGCCGGACGTGGCGGACGCGCAGATCGGAGCCTGGGGGATCTCGTACGGAGGCGGCGCAGTCTTCAACTCGCTCGTCGCAGGGGTGCCCTGGCGCGCGGTCGTCACGGTCGAGACGTGGACCGACCTCTACAGCGCGCTCATGCCCCAGGGCCTCGTCAAGTCGGGGCTCGTGGCGGGGCTCGCCGGCTCGATCCCTGAGGCGAAGCGCGACCCGTCGCTCACGGCGGTGACCGCTGCGGCGTTCGCCGGAAACGCTGCCGTGGTGCGACCCTGGGCGGCGGAGCGCTCGAGCCTCTCGCGGCTCGGCTCCGTGACGACGCCGGTCTTCATGGCCCAGGGACGGCGTGACTTCCTCTTCGGCATCGAGCAGGGATCGC
Organism: uncultured Actinomycetes bacterium; assembly: GCA_963761485.1. Taxonomy (GTDB): domain Bacteria; phylum Actinomycetota; class Thermoleophilia; order Gaiellales; family Gaiellaceae; genus GMQP-bins7. The sequence continues at coordinate 442,245 of CAVXGP010000007.1, forward strand.
TTGCCTACAGGCGACTGCGCGGGCCGAAGGTCCTGTACGTCGGGCTCCACGGCCACGCGCCGTCGACGTTCCCCGCCGCTGACACGGGCGCTCTCATGTCGCGTGTGCGTGCGTGGTTCGACTGCTACCTGCGGACCGTGTGCGGCCAGGCTCCGGGAAGCGTCTACGTCGCCCCGGAGAACTTCTCGGGCGGCTTGGTACGCAGGGGCTCGCTTCCTCCGGTGTCGCCGACCGTCGTCCCCTTCCCGGGCGTGACCACGTTCGCGCGCAGCGGCAAGGCCGTGCGCACCTCCGCACCGCTCCGAAAGGCGATCGAGATCTACGGCGCCCCCGAGGTGAGGGCGTCGATCGCGGCGAGCGGCGGCTGGTCCCGCCTCGTGGCCGTTCTCACGGCGAAGACGCCGCAGGGCAAGGAGATCGTGGTCAGTGCGGGTGGCGTCCCGACGAAGAACGGGGCGCGGAAGGTCACGATCCGCCTGATCAACCAGGCGACGCTCGTTCCCAAGGGCTCTCGGCTCACGCTCACCCTTGCCTCCTCCTCGACGGCGCAGTCGAGCTCGAACCTGCTCTACCTCGACCTCCCCATGGCTCCCGGCGCGCGCATCCGTGTCGGAACCGTCGTCCTGAAGCTCCCCGGCCTGCGAACGCCGGTCACGACGTGACGATTCGGTTTGCGGCCGCGGCGATCGCCACGCTCGTCGTCGCGGCCGGCACCGGAGCGCACCCCGCCGCGGAGCCGGGAGTGACGGCTTCGACCGTCCTCCTCGGCGGCACCGTCCCGCTCACGGGCGAGGCGGCCGCATTCGGCACGGTCGGGCCGGGGGCGAAGGCCTACTTCGACTACGTGAACGCGAGGGGCGGCGTCCACGGACGGACGATCTCGTACCGCTACTACGACGACGCCTACAACCCAGCCCAGACGGTCCAGCTGACCCGCAGGCTCGTCGAGAGCGACGGGGTCTTCGCGATCTTCAACAGCATCGGCACGGCGAACAACCTCGCGATCCGGGAGTACCTGAACGCGCAGAAGGTGCCTCACCTGTATGCCGGCGACGGCTCGCAGGCGATCGGACGCAGCTTCGCGCGGTATCCGTGGACGATGGGGTTCCTGATGAGCTACCGCGGTGAGGGCGACGTCTACGGGAGGACCCTCGTGCAGAAGCGCCCCCGCGCGAAGATCGCCGTCCTCTACGAGAACACGGAGCTCGGCCGAGACATGCTCACAGGCCTCACGCGCGCGATCGCCGAGCAGCGGACCACGCGTCGTCGCGAAGCAGGCCTACGAGCTCACGGCCGCGGACGTCTCGTCGCAGATCGCCTTGCTGAAGGCCTCGGGCGCGGACACGCTGATGCTCTTCGCGACACCGAAGTTCTTCATCCAGGGAGTCGTGGCCACCCACAAGCTCGGTTGGAGGCCGCGCCTGTACGTCGCCTCGGTGTCGATCGAGCCCGGGCTCATGGCGATCGCCCGCGTCAACGCTCCGGAGCTGACCAAGGGCGCGCTCTCCATCGCCTTCGTGAAGAACCCGAACGACCCGGTCTGGACGAAGGACCCCGCCGTCCCGCTCTACCGCTCGATCATGCGGAAGCACAACCCGACCGGACGGCCCACAGACGTCTACAACTGGTACGGCATGACCGTCGCCTGGACGATGGTCGAGACCCTCCGCAAGGCGGGGCGGAACCTCACCCGCGCGGGCCTGCTCCGCGCGGCTCAGAGCCTGGACACGGCCGCGAATCCGTTCCTGCTCCCGGGCATCCGCCTGGAAACCTCCCGGACGGACTACCGCCCGATGGAGCACGTGTACCTGTACCGCTACGACAACAAGCAGTGGGTGAAGGTGAGCGGGCTCCTCCGCGCGAGGGGATGATGCGAGCCTGCTGCGCAAACACGAGAGGAGTACATGTGAAACGACGAATCTGGCCAGTCCTCGTGGGGCTGGCAGCGATTGCCGCGCTGATCTCGGTGCCGGCCGCGCTCGCGGCCTACACCTCGCCGAAACTGGAGGTGAAACGGGCTGGAGCGGCCGCCACGATCAAGGTCTCTCTCAGCCCCGACGACGACCCGACCGCCAGCGTGCGGATCTTCGCACCCGCCGGCACGCAGCTCACGACGACGCAGGCTCCCGGGACGGAGCTCGGTCCGGTCACTGCAATCGTCAAGGCACTCGATCTCGCAGGCGCCGATCTCCCGCTCGAGGGGCGAGTGGTGGTCGCGGCACCGGGGCAGGTGCCCGCGGCCGCACAGTCGGCGTGCCTGCAGGGCGCGACTCCGCTGGCGACGTGGGTACTCGTGCTCGCCGCCGCCGGTCAGACGCTGACCGTGCCGGCGTACCTCGTGCCCACGTCCGGAGCTCAGACGGCACTCGGGCCCGCGTATATCGCGGTGTGCCTGCCACCGCCCGACGTTCCGGCGGGAACGCCCGGGCGAGCGACCTTCGGCGCGAAGCTCTACAGCGCCGAGCTCACGATCGGCGGAGTGTTCAGCGCCGTTCCGGTAGGCGCCTGGGTCGCGTTCTGGACGCCGTACACGCCGCTCCAGGGATCCGTGAACGTCGCCGCGACCGTGGCATCGCCGGCCGCCATCGCGCCGGGCGCGGTCACGCTCGCCGCGAAGACGCGCGGGCGTGGAGCGACCGTCACCGGGCGCGTCACGCAAGGAGGCCAGGGCAGGGGCGGCGCGACCGTCGCGATCTTCGGCGGCGCGAAGCGGACGGGCCTGAAGAGGGTCGGCCGGGTGCAGGTGCGCGCCAACGGGACCTTCACCTTCGCCGCCCGGAGCGGCACGTTCTTCCGGGCGACGGCGGTGACGACAACGGCGGCCGCAGCACGGCTGTGCACCGCGCTCGGCGGGGCGCTCGGGGCTCCGTGCGTCAACCCGACGACGAGCGGATTCACGGCTCAGAGCAGGGTGGTCAGGAAGGCCTAGCCGGGCCATTCTTGAGACGGGGTCAGACCCCACGGGTCTGACCCCGCGCGCGGCGCCTATTCTCGGCACATGCCCGCGACAGTTCGGATCGGTGTGTGCAGCTTCGCCGACGAGGGCCTCGTCAAGAAGTGGTACCCGCGCGGGGTCTCGAGCCCGAAGGCGCGGCTCGCGTACTACGGGGAGCGCTTCGACACCGTCGAGGTGGACTCGCCCTACTACCACCTGCCCGATCCGGCCGTGACCGGCCGCTGGGCCCAGCGGACGCCGCCCGAGTTCGTCTTCCACGTGAAGGCGCACAAGACGATGACCCACCACGAGCCGGCCGAGCAGGAGCAGGCCTTCGCCGCCTTTCGTGCTTCGCTCGAGCCGCTCGAGCTCTCTGGGAAGCTCCGCGGGATCCTCCTCCAGTATCACCCGCGCTTCGTGAAATCGGAGGACGCCAAGGACGAGCTCTCGCGTGTTCCAGCGCTCCTCGATCCGCTCGTTCCGCTGATCGAGTTCCGTCACCGCTCGTGGATGGAGCCCGAGGAGCGCGCTGACACGCTGGCCTTCCTGAAGCGCACCGGGCTCGCGTACGTCTCCGTCGACACGCCGATGACGCGCGCATCGAACGTCATCGCCCGACATGCGGCCGCGACTCATCGCGTTGCGTACGTCCGCTTTCACGGACGCAACGTGAAGACGTGGAACATCAAGGCCGAGAAGTCGTCGGAGCGGTTCGACTGGATGTACACCACCGAGGAGCTCGCCGAGTGGGTCGAGAAGCTCGCGCAGCTGGCGGACGAGACGGACGAGGTGTACGCGATGTTCAACAACAACCGCGACGACTTCGCTCCGAGGAGCGCCGTCCTCCTGCGCGGGCTTCTCGACGAGGCAGGAGTCCCGGCTGCGGGGGCCGTCGAACCCCCGCCTCTGACTCCGACGCTGTTCTGAGAGACTGAGCCGGGGTCAGCCTGAAGTCAGACCCGTGCGTATGCGCGTTCTCTCCGTCACACACGGCCCGAGCGTCCCCGGTGGTGTCTTCGACGAGGTCGTCGAGGCGGAGGGACACCAGCTCGAGCGCTGGGTCGTGCCTCTCGGTGGAGCCCCGCAGCCTGCCCGGTCGTACCACGCCGTGATGGTGTTCGGGGGCTCCATGCATCCCGACCAGGACGCCCACTTCGGCTGGCTCGAGCGGGAGGCGGACTTCCTACGCTCCGTACTGACGCAGCAGATTCCGGTCGTCGGCGTCTGCCTCGGCGCGCAGATGCTCGCCCGCGCTGCCGGCGCGTGGGTCGGGCCCGCATCTGCCCCGGAGGTCGGGTGGCTGGAGGTGGAGCTCACCCCGGAGGGTCGGGAGGACCCGGTGGTCGGGGTGCTGCCGCCGCGGGCCGAGGCGTTCCAGTGGCATCACTACACCTTCGAGATCCCGGCCGGCGCCGTGGAGCTGGCACGGAGCGAGATCTGCACGCAGGCTTTCCGTGCCGGCTCACACGCCTGGGGCCTCCAGTTCCACGCCGAGGTGACGCTGCAGATGGTGCAGTCCTGGGTCGCCGAGGAGGTGGACGGCCTGCCGATCGCCCCGGATGACTTCCTCACCGCGACGGAGGAGCGGATCGCGGCCTGGAACGAGCACGGGCGGGCGCTCTGCTCCGCCTTCCTCGAAGCGGCAGCCTTCGCGCGACGATGAGGATGACCTTGTGGCTCTGAGCCACAAGGTTCTTCCCGCTCATGGTTCGGCGGGGAGCGAGGGATCGCGGGACCACTCGTGCCAGGATCCGAGGTAGTTCCGCGCCTCGTAGCCGGCGGCTCTGAGCACCTGCGCGGCCACGTCGGACCGGCTCCCCACGTGGCAGTAGGCGACGATCTCGGTCCCTCGAGGGAGCCCGACGATCGTGAGCACCTCCTCCACGTTCGTGCACGCCAGGATGTCCTCGAGAGGAAGGTTGCGTGCACCGGCGATGTGGCCGTGGCGAGGGTCGCACGAGGTACGCGCCGAGCCGTCGAACTCCAGCGCAGTGCGTACGTCGAGGACGACGAGGCTCTCCTCGCCCAGCCGGTCTCGCAGCTCGTCCAGGGTTACGTCCGCCACGTGTCCAGGAACTCTAGAAGGAGTGCGTTGAAGGCGTCCGGCTGCTCGATCGTCAGAAAGTGACCCGCGCCCTGGAAGACCTCGAGCGACCCGAGCAACGCCGTGTCCGCGATCGCTCGCGCCTCCTCCACGGAGACGAGCTCGTCCTGGTCGCCGACGCAGACGAGCAGCGGGCCGCCGAAGGCTCTCACCGTGTCAGACGCGTCGGGCCGATCGCGCATCGCCTCCTGAGCCACGGCGAGATCCTCGGCTGCGACCTCCGTCTCGAGCTCTTCCGGGGCCCCGTGCGTCCTCAGCGTCGCGATCTGCTCGTTGCGAAAACGACGTCGCTCCTCCGAGTCGGCATCGGCACGCGAAGAGGCGAGGACGACACCCGGCACCCGCTCCGAGGCTCGGCGTGACAACGCGAGCGCGCAGTATCCGCCCATGGACAGCCCGACCGCGACGAACGGCCCTTCCAGCTCGTCGACGAGCTGTGCCGCCCAGCCGTCGATCGACGGCCCGCGCCCGTAAAGGCTGGGAGCGAGCGGTTCGTGGCCTGCTTCCCGGAGCACGGAGACTTGCGGGTCCCACATCCGCTCGTCTAGCGGCCAGCCATGCAGGAGGACGACCTTCACGTTCGGGCGAGCCTCACGGCGCCTGGGATCTCAGGAGCGTCCGCCCAGCCGTGCTCGGCGCCGTCGATGCCCAGCGCACCGGCTAGCTCCGCCAGAAGCTCCCGCGCGGGCGGGAGGTCGGCAGGCGCGGGTGCCGTCCGAGCGATGCGGCGCACCGCTTCCGGGTCGGCGCCGGTGAGTCGCGACACGACCGTCGGGTTGGCAGCGAGCCCGATCACGTCCCCCGGAGGCAGCGGGCCGTAGAACTCTGGCACCGAGAGGTACTCGTCCACGATCCGCCCGCGCTCGAACAGGATCATGCGGACGAGATCGTCCCGCTCCAGGCCGAGGAGCACTGTGACGGCACCCATGCGATCCGAGAGCTCGCGGGCGAGTCGGCGGAGCATCTCCGGATTCCGGTCGCACACGTCGTCGTACACCGCGACCCATCCGTTCCGCGGAGGCGAGACGACCGATCCGCGTGACACGCCCGGTAGCCGCGGGACGAACTGGCGGACCGCCCGCTCGACCGCGTTCAGATCGTCGGACTGGATGTGAATCGAGCCAAAGGAGGACGCCTCCTGTCGTCCGAGGCGAGCCTCGAGGTCCGAGACCGCTGCCGCCATCACGATCACGTCGTCCCGGAACCCCCAGCGTCCGTAGAGCGAGCGCGCGACCGCGTTCGTCGCCACCACCTCGAGGTCGAGCTGCTCCATCCCGAGCTCGCGCATCGCAGCGATCACGTCGCGCATGAGCTCGGTGGCGATTCCGGAGCGACGGGCATCGCGCCTGACGTAGAGATCGGTGAGGGTGCCGAGTGCGGCGGTGCGGCGCTTGGCGAGAGCGAAGCCCACCGGATTTCCGTCGTCGTCCTCGGCGAGGAAGGCGGTCTCCGAGGAGAGGATCTCTGCCACCTCGCGAAGCTCCTTCTCCTCATCGGACGGTCCTTCGTGGATCGGTGGCGGGATCTCGTGCTCGAACTCCTGCCACATCTCCGCGAGGGCCCCGAAGTCGGCCGGACCGGCCCGGCGAACTCTCATCCGGCGATCCTCGCGCCGGCGAGCAGGAAGTTGGCGGACAGGTTCTGGAAGGGCGCGAAGCGCTTGCCCATGGTGCGGACCTCCTCGATCGAGAGCGAGCGGCCGTCAGCGTAGAACCTGGCGACCGCTTTCCGCAGGCCGAGGTCACCCGCCGGCCAGGCTTTCGGCCGCGCGAGGTGGCGGGCGAGGAACCAGTCCGCGGTCCACCGGCCGAGCCCGGGTAGTGCGGTGAGCGCGGAGATGACCCGGTCGTCGGTGAGCGTCGCGAGCGCCTCGAAGTCGAGATCCGAGCGCGCGAGCCCGATGACGTACTCGGCCTTGCGGCGGGAGAAGCCGATCGCGGTGATCTCCTCCGTCCCGAGCCGCGCGACGCGCTCACGGGTCGGGAACTCCCAGGCGACCCGATGACGAACCCCGAAGCGCTCGACGAACCGGGCTCGAATCGCGGCCGCAGCGCGCAGCGAGATCTGCTGGGTCGTGATCGCGACGACGAGGGCCTCGAACGGGCGAGGATTGAGCGTGGGACGGAAGCCGGCGAGCGCGCGGACGATCGGCCCGAGAACCGGCTCCGGCTCGGCCCAGGCCCGAAAGGGTTCGAGGTCCAGGGGAAGCCCGAGGAGCCGCCCGATCTCCAGCTCGGCTTCGGGCCCATGTGGCTCGACGCGAACGCCACCCTCGACCGGCTCGATCCGCACCTCCTGCCCGGCGACGACGCGATGCAGCCCACCCTCGTGCCAGACCGTGGCTTTGTCCGACCCGAACTCGCGATACCGCACCGTCGAGAGGTGGAAGTCATAGGGATCGGGGATCCGCAACAGCACGGCCGGAAACGCTAGTCAGAGACCTTGTGACTCAGAGCAGCTACGGGTGGGTGGCTCCGCGCCTCGCGACTCTCACGCGCGTGCTCGACGCCCCGCGACACCCCCAAGGGCGGCGTCCACGTCGTGGAAATCCTCGAACGGTTCGAACGCAGCCCTATTGGAAGACAGGTAGGCGGCGAGACCCTCGCACGCGAACACCCGCGACCCCAACAGCGCGACACAGCGATCCGAGAAGCCGTCGCCCACGTAGACGAACTCGCCGAGATCCGCGACATCCGCACGCTTGCAAGGCTCACCGCAGACGACGCAGGGCTCGTCGCTTCGGAAGCGGATACGCCATCCATCGGGCCGGGGGTCGAGCCGATTCGCCCGGACGTCGAGCTCCAGTCCTTCCCGCTCGAGCACGGGCTCGATCAGCTCGTGAAACCCGCTCGAGACGATCCGTGGGCGATGCCGGCGGGCGAACTCGGTGAAGCCGGCTCGCAGCACTGCGTTCGCGCGCATCCAGCCCGCCACCTCGTCCAGCGGGGCCCGAACGCTGGCGAACTCGCCGGCGATGACCTCATGCAGGGTGAGGTCGCGCCCGAGCCGTGCCTCGTGCGCCTCGTAGATCTCCTCGTCGCCGAACTCGAGCAGAACGAGGTGGAGACCGTCCGTCTCGGTCACGGTTCCGTCCCAGTCGACCACGACCTGCACGACCGTCAGTCTCGCAGCACGATGTGGGCCAGCACGCCGATGGTTTCCTCGTCGAACTCGATCGAGTTTCCCGGTGCAATGCCGCCGACCACCCCGGCGGCCGAGCCGGCGATGAGGTCGCCCGGCCGCAGGACGGTGCCGTCCGCTGCGAAATCGCGGGCGGCCGTCCAGTCGAACTCCTCGAAGCTCGCGCGGAGCCGCTCCTCGCCATCCACGCGCACGATCGCTTCGAGACTGGCCGGTTCGAACTCGTCGGGTGTCACGACCAGCGGGCCGATCCCGAGCGCGAAGTCGCGATCCTTCGGAGGCGGAAGGCCGGGACGGCGCCAGTCTGCGAAGAGCGTGAAACCGGCGACCTCGCCTCCCGCCCCAACGACTGCCATGATTCTCGGGCGTAGCTCCAACGTGTGTTGTGACAACGCGTCACGAGCCTCTCTTCCGTACCTGATTTGGCCGGCGGGCCCGATAATCGCGGCCGGGTTGGCGAACTCGAACGAAGTCTGACCCTCGAAGACCCGGACCGCCGGCGGATGAAGAACTGGAGCGAGCAGCCGGACTCCTTCGCGCGAATAGATCGCGTGCTCTCGCGCTGAGCCCCCACCGGTGAAGAACGACTGCAGCGTCTGGGCAGCTAGATGGACCACGTGGGTGCCGTCGACCCGACCGACCCAGCCGCGCTCCATCGGATGGTCCACGGGGTGGAACATGCAGAGCTTCACGGCTCGGTGTGAACCACGACGTCGGCGATCTCGGGCACCGCTCGCCGCACGCGTTCCTCGACGACGCTCGCGAGAACGTGCGCGTCCGACAGCGACTCTCCGCCCCCGAGCGCCAGCGTCAGGAAGGCGACGATGCCGTCATCCGTCCGCACGAAGCGGAGCTCCCGCGGGGAAGCACCGGTCTCCTCGCGGACGACCGATTCGACCGCGGCCGCGTCCACTGCGACCTCCTCGCCTGCGACATCCTCGGCGAGCGGCTCGAGGTGGGTCTGTACGGACTCGACCTCCGGGACGTTCGAGAGGATCGACTGCTCGACCTCTTCTGCGATGTCGTGTGCCTGATCGAGTGACAGGTCGCCGGGGAGCTTCAGGTGAAGCGACACCTCGACCCGCCCGCGGACGTCGAGCACCCCCAGGTTGTGAATTTCGCGGACCTGAGGCACCAAGAGCGCCGCGGCGAGCGCCCGTTCGCGGACATCAGCCTCGGCCTCGCCGGGCTCCACGTGTACGACGACGTCGATCTCGGGAAGCGCGTCCCTCAGCGCGTCCTCTACTCGATCGGCGTCGGCGTGGCCCTGACCGACCGCCGCGCCGGGCGCGACACCGATCACGACGTCGGCGAAGTGCTCTCCACCCGCGCGACGAAGCCGGAGCCGCCTCAGGTCCACGGGCGGCTCGAGTCCCGAGATCGCACGACGTGCGACTCTCGTCGCATCGTCGGGCGAGCGGTCCATCAGCACGTCGACATTTCGCTTGGCGAGCCGGACAGCGGCGCTCACGACCAGCACGGATACGAAGAGTGCGGCGATGGAGTCGCCCTCCGGAAAACCGAGAGCGACCGCACTCAAGCCGGCGAGAACGGCCAGGGTGCCGGCGAGGTCGCTGCCGAAGTGAAGGGCGTTGGCGAGCAGCGCGTCGCTTCGGTAAAGGCGAGCGCCACGGAGCGAGACGAGGGTGCGGGAGGCGTCGATTGCGATCACGAGCACGATGGCGGCGAACGTCCACCAGCTCGCATCGACGTCGAACTCGACAGCGCCAACCAGGCGTGCGACGGCAGCGGTGGCGATGAAGAGGCTGACGCCGACGAGGAAGGCCGCCTCACCTAGCGCGGCGAGGTTCTGCGCCTTGCCATGCCCGTACGGATGACCGTGGTCGGCTGGTCGCACCGCGACCGTGACCGCGAAGAAGGTGAGCAGTGCGGCGGCCAGATCCGTCCCGGAGTGCGCTGCCTCGGCGAGCAGGCCGAGGCTGCTGCTCGCAAGCCCGGCGGCGAGCTTGATCGCGATGAGGACGCAGGCGGCCCCGACCGAGACGAGCGCAGTGCGCCGCTGCGGCGACATGGGCGAAGGCTAGTGGCCTATCAGAGATTCCCGCGCAGGGCCTGCTCGCGCTCGATCGCCTCGAAGAGCGCCTTGAAGTTGCCGATCCCGAAGCCACGCGATCCGTGGCGCTCGATCACCTCGAAGAAGAGCGTCGGGCGGTCCTGCACGATCTTCGTGAAGAGCTGGAGCAGATAGCCGTCCTCGTCCCGATCGGCGAGGATGCCCATGCTCCGCAGGTCGGCCCAGTCCTCCTCGATCTCGCCGACCCGCTCCTCGACGATGTCGTAGTAGGCCTCGGGCGTCGTCATGAACAGGACGCCGTGCTCGCGCAGCGCCGCCACCGTCTTGACGATGTCGGTCGATTGCATGGCGACGTGCTGCACGCCCGGGCCGCCGTGGAACTCGAGGTACTCCTCGATCTGGCTCTTCCGCTTTCCCTCCGCCGGCTCGTTGATCGGGAACTTGATCTTTCCCTCACCGTCCGTCATGACCTTCGACATGAGGGCCGAGTACTCGGTCGAGATGTCCTTGTCGTCGAAGTGGACGAGCTGCTGGAAGCCGAGCACGCGCTCGTAGAAGCCGACCCATTCGTCCATCCGACCCAGCTCGACGTTGCCGACGACGTGGTCGATCGCGATCAGCCCGACGCCTGAAGACGGATTCCCGTTCGGCGAGTCGGAGCGGTAGCCCGGGAGGTACGGCCCCGCGTACTCCGAGCGATTGACGAACGTGTGGACGTTCTCGCCGTAGGTCGCGATGGTTGCGAGCTCGACGCGGCCGTGCTCGTCCTCGATCCACTGCGGCTCGGTGACTCCGCGTGCGCCCCGCTGAACGGCCTGCCGGTACGCGTTCGTCGCATCCGGGACGGTGAGCGCGACGTCCTTGACGCTGTCCCCTTTCGTTGCCGCCCACCTGCAAATGTCGCTGTCGGCACGGAGGCCACTCGTCAGCACGAGTCGGATGTCCCCCTGCTCGAGGACGTGGGAAGCGCGGTCGCGGACGCCGGTCTCCGGCCCCGCGTAGGCCGTGCGGGTGAACCCGAACGCGTTCTCGTAGAAGAACGCCGCCTGCTTCGCGTTACCGACCCAGATCTCGAGGTGGTCCCAGCCGTCGATTGGCATGAAGTCGTGCTCGGTCATGTGTCGGATTCTAGGCGGCCTGCGGCGCGGGGGCTCGTCGCCGGACGGCCAGGATCGCGACCGCAATCAGCATGCCGCCTGCGATCTGCAACAGGCTGAGCGGCTCGGACAGGAGCACCACGGCCAGGACGGCGGCGACGAACGGCTGCAGGTTCGCGGCCAGCGTTGCCCGGTTCGCGCCGATCCGGTGGATCGACCGAAACCAGAGCACATTGGTGAGGACGAGCGGGCCGAGCGTGGCGAAGAGCATCAGTGCCCAGATCTCGGCGCCTAGGTCCCAGTCTTGGTCCGAGGTCTGGGGCAGCCCGCAGATCGCGAGCGCAACCCACGCTGCCGGAATCACGATCGCGCTCATGCGCGACGGTGAGTAGCTCCCCATGAGGGGCGCCACCGTCACCGAGTACGCCGCCCAGGTCGCCGCCGTCGCGAGCCCGAGGAGGATCCCGCCGAGGTCGTGCCCGAGCTCGCCACCGGAGCCCGCGGCGACGAGCCCGACACCGACCGCCGAGACGAACGCCGCCACCCAGAAGCGGCGCGTCGGCCGTTCGGTGCCGAGTAGGAGCCCCAGAAGGCCCGCGAAGATCGGGATTGCACCCAGAACGAGGCCGATCGTCGACGCGGTGGTCACGTCCAGCGCGAACACGAACGAGAGCTGGTTGAGCCAGAGCGTGCCGGCAGCCAGGGCCAGGATCGGCAGGTGCCTGCGTTCGACGCGAAGCGTCCGCTCGACGTAGAGGGTGAGGCCGATGAAGATGAGCCCGGCAAGCCCGTAGCGCACGGTGGCGTAGGGGAGCGGCTGGAATCCGTGCGTGAGGATGTACTTGGTGACGCTCAGGTTCAGCGCCCAGAGCAGGACGACCGCGAGCAGCATGAGCTCGACGGTCGACGGCCGGCGCATCCGGCGGACGCTACAGCGCAGGACCGGCGCGGCAGCAGAGGTAGGCTTCGCGCCCATGGCCGAGCCGACTCGCGACGACATCGACGCCCTCGTCGGCCCCGCGACACCACACTTCGCCTACCAGCTCCGCGCGCGCGTCCGCGAGCTGATCGAGGAGCTAGCGCCGGAGCATCCGGTGCGCCGCTACGGGGAGGCGAAGATGGAGCTGCTCGACCGGCTGGGGCACGCGTCGTCGCTCGCGGAGGGCGGGCCTCCGGAGCCCCGGAGCCGGATCGGCTGGGAGACGGTTCCGTCCTCGGCGCCTGCTGCTGACCCGCTGCCGCCTCGCAGATGAGCTTCGAAGGAGCCTCCGTCCTCGTAACGGGGGGAGCGCGAGGCATCGGCAAGGCGATCGCGCTGCGTTTTGCCTCGCTCGGCGCCCGCAGAGTGGCGATCGGTTACCTGCGCGGCGACCGTGCCGCCGAGGAGACCACCTCAGAGCTTCGCGAGCTCGGCGCGGAACCGCTGCTCGTCCGAGGAAACGTCGCCTCGGAGAGGGTCGCCGACGAGGTCGCGGCGCTCGGGTCACTCGACGTCCTCGTCCACGCCGCCGCGACCGGTGTCATTCGGCCGGCGCTCGACACGGAAGACAAGCACTGGGACTGGACGATGTCTGCGAACGCGCGGGCGCTCCTTTCACTCTCCCGCGCGGCGTCGCCGGCGATGCCCTCGGGAGCGTCGATCGTCGGCCTCTCGAGCCTCGGCTCGACGCGCGTCCTCGACAACTATGCGCTCGTCGGCGTCTCGAAGGCTGCGCTCGAAGCGCTCGTCCGCTACCTCGCCGTCGAGCTGGCGCCGCGCGGGATTCGCGCGAACGCCGTCTCCGCAGGCGTCGTCGAGACCGGCGCGCTCGAGTACTTCCCGAACAGCGAGGCGATGCTCGAGATGGGGAAGCGAAACCCGGCGGGACGCATCGTCAGCCCCGAGGACGTGGCCGCGTGCGTCACCTTCCTCTGCTCGCCCGAGGCGGAGATGATCCGCGGGCAGACCCTGGTCGTGGACGGAGGTTGGTCGCTTCTCGCATCGCTCGGCGCCAGGCCCTAGCCCGAGGTCTCGCTAAGAGCTTCTAACGTAATGATCGCCCGTCGCGAGGCGGATGCTGGGCGACGTGAGGCAAGGACGCAGGGAGCGCCCATATCAATAGATATGGGCGCGACCGAGGACGCGGCATCGCGGCGCCCAGCGCCGCATCGCGACATGGCCGTACATTGCGTTAGGAGCTCTAAGACTGGCGCATGAAGCCCTGGCGGGCCGCCGATACGAGCGCGACGGCCTCGGGGAAGAGCACGCGCATCGCATCACGGAGTGCGAGAGCCTGCGCATCGGAAGGGCCTTCGACCTGAATCCGGCTGAGCGCGGCCGCGGCCAACTCGACGGCCGTGTTCAACGTCAGCGTGGCGAACTGCTCGCGCTGCGCGTCCTGGACGGTCTCGGCCTGTTTCTCGGCGAACTCGCGCAGCGCCCCGAGGAGCTCCTCGGGGTCACCGCCACCGAACGGAAAGAATCCGCCGCCTCCGCCTTCCATGCGGCCATTGTACGGAGGGGCGTCTGCCCGGCTACGAGAGCGGCACGCGATAGCCCGCCTCGATCTCGCGCTGGAGCTCGGCGACCGCGTCCTGCGACGCGCGCAACGCCGACGCGAAGGGCGAGGACGTGGTGGGGTCGAGCTCTTGCTCGAGTCGCCGTGTGGCAGCGCCGATCTCGTCGAGTCGCGCGGGTGTGGCGAGCTGCGGCGCCTCGGCGAGGAGGCTCCTGAGCGCGTGCGCGGCCTCCTCGGCCTCCTCGATCCCCGGTGGCGCCTCTCGTTCGCGGAGCTCCGTCAGCCTCGCGATGAGCGCGTCGAGGTCACCACCGCCTGCAGCGTCCGACGCCACCTCGCACAGCGCGGCGATCGACACCGCCTCGCGCACGGCCGTTCGGCTCTCGATAGCCGTTCCATCGGACCGCAGCGCAAGCCAGCTTCGGCGGCCGTCTGCATCGTCGAAGGCGCAGAGGTACACGTACTGGCCGGGGGCGGGCTCGGTCGCGATGACGCCGGAGACCGCGTCCCCGGGTATGGCATGGGTCGCGGCAAGGGCAGCGATTCGCCCCAGCTCGTCGGCCAACTCCACCGCGCCAGAATAGGCACTTCATGTCAACCGTGGACCCCCGCGAGCTGTTCGCGCCGCTCGGCCCGTCGTACGACCGCGTCGGCGCTGTGCTTTCGCTCGGTCAGGATCCGCTCTGGCGGCGCTTTCTCGTCTCGCGGCTGCCGAGAGACGGCGGCCGTGTGCTCGACGCGGCGACCGGAACAGGACTCGTCGCAGCCCAGCTCCGTCGCCGCGGGTTCGGCGTCACAGGCGTCGACCAAAGTCCCGAGATGCTCGCCGTTGCCCGGAAACGCTTCGGCGACGAGGTCGAGCTCGTGGAAGCGTCGGCCGAGGACCTTCCGTTCGCGGACCGGTCCTTCGACCACCTGACCGTCACGTACCTCTTGCGGTACGTCGCCGATCCCGGGGCGACGCTTGCAGAGCTTGCGCGCGTCGTCCGGCCCGGAGGCGTCGTGGCGTCGCTGGAATTCGGCGTTCCCGGAAGCCTGGCGCGACCTGTCTGGGAGCTCTACGTCCGGGTGGCGCTCCCGCTTGCAGGCACTGTGCTCCGGCACGGCTGGGAAGACGTCGGCCGCTTCCTCGGCGGCTCGATCCGCGAGTTCTGGGCTCGCTACCCGCTCGACAGGCAGCTCCAGCTCTGGCGGAATGCGGGCATCCGAGACCTCCACGTGCGCAGGCTGAGCCTGGGCGGAGGCGTCGTCATCTGGGGAACGAGAACATGACACCGCCGCCCACGGCGAGGCCGGCCTTTTACGCGCTCGAGTCGGGCGGGTGGCGTGACTACGTGACGCTCCTCCACCCGCCCTACACGGCGTGGCACCTCTCCTACGTCGTCATCGGCGGCTGCCTCGCGCCCGCGACCGCGTGGGGACGACTGGGCGCCGCAGTCGCGGCGTTCGCCCTCGCAGTGGGGATCGGCGCTCACGCTCTCGACGAGCTCTCTGGGCGCCCCCTACGGACGAAGATCCCGCAGGCGGTCCTCGTCGGGCTCGCAGCGGGGTCGATCGGAGCTGCCTGCGCGATCGGGATCGTGGGTGCCGCGACGTTTCGTACCTGGCTCGCGCTGCTCGTCCCGGTCGGGCTCTTCCTCGTCGTTGCCTACAACCTCGAGCTTGTCGGCGGTCGCTTCCACACGGACCTCTGGTTCGGGCTCGCGTGGGGCGGTTTCCCGCTGATCTGCGGCTATGCCGCGGTGTCAGGGGAGATCGGCGGTATCGCCCTCCTGGGCGCCGGGTTCGCGGTGCTGCTCTCGCTCGCACAACGGACGCTCTCGAACCAGGTTCGCTTCGTCCGGCGACGCACGGCCGGCGTCCACGGCTCGCTCGAGCTCCACGACGGCACCATGGAGCCGCTCGACGCGTCGCGGCTGATCGCGCCCGCGGAACTGGGACTTCGCCTGCTCGCGGCGGCAACGGTGTTGCTCGCCGCCACGCTCCTCGCGTACCGACTGTGACGGGGGCTCTACCATGGCCCCGTGCCTGTCGTGGGCTGGATCCTCATTGGCGCCCTCGTGGCAGCCCTGGGTGCGACGGCACTCCTTGCGCTCGCACTCCGTCGCGCCCGGGCGCGATCGATCCGGACGGAGGAGCTGGTCGCCGAAGCCCGGCGGGCGGTTCGCGCGGCAGCGGACGAGGAAGCATCAGCCCAAGCCGAGCAGCTCCGCGTCCTGGTCTCGCGCGCCCACGCGGACTCGCTCTCCGCCTACGTCGCGGAGGAACGGCGCCACTCCGACCAGCGGCGTGGAGAGCTCGCCGTGCGCGAGCGGGAGTTGTCGGACCGGATGGCCGAGACCCTCGCGGCGGTCGAGCGGCGCGTCGAGGAACGACTGCGGGCCTGGGAGGCCGACCTCGAGCGGGCGCAAAACGCCCTCCGTGGTGAGGTTGCCGCACTGGAGCAACACCAGCGCCAGCGGATCGCGGAGGTCGAGGCGCGCATCGACACCGAGGCCGCCGAGCTCGGCACGACCGTCGACCAGCAGCGCGCCGCAGCTGCCCGGCTTCGGGACGAGCTCGAGTCGACGGCGAGGGACGCTCTGTCGCAGGCCCTCGAGGAGCTCCAGTCGCAGGCCGACGACCGTCGTCGGGCGATCGAGGACATCACGGAACGGCTGCGTCAACACGAGCACGCGGTCGCGGAGCAGGTCGACCGCGCCGAGAGCGAAGCGCGAACTCGGATCGAGATCGCGTTCGCCGAGCTCGAGCGCCGCCAGGTTGAGCAGCTCGAGCGTGCGACTGCGCGCGAGGTCGACCGTCGCAGTGAAGCCGGCGCCCTCGAGTTCGAGAACCGGATGCGTGCGATTCGCGAGGAGGCGGCAGGAAGACTCCACGAGGAGCTCGACCGCGTTGCCGAGTCGTTCCTCCGGCGTGGCAACATGCTCATAGCGGACCAGTTTCAGCATTCCATCAACGCAGCGACACAACGCCTGGACGACAGAATCGCGGAGCTCGCCCGGCGGTACGACGCGTCGAGCTCGTCCGCGGGCTTTTGACCACCGCCAACTTGAGGCTGCAGGGATCGTCTCAGTGACAGCGAATCACGCGCCCATGGCCGAGACGACCGAGCTCCCTCTGTGGAACGAGAACGAGCCCGCGAAGGTGGAGAGCTGGCGCCTGCACATCCTCCTCGAGGGCGGTTACCCGGTTCACCTCGCCGAGCGCCTGGCGGGGAGCGAAGTCGATCTCCACGACGCAGTGGAGCTCTTGAGGCGCGGCTGCGACCCCACGACGGCGGCCGAGATTCTCCTCTAAGAGCTCCTGACGCAATGAAGCTCTAAACCGAGCGTGAGACGAACCAGCTCCCGGCTAGGCTGGGTGGCGTGGCGAAAGTTGCACCAATCGTCTACGGCGAGCGCAAGGTCTACACGGTCTCGGCGTTCAACCGCGGCGTCTCGCGATTCCTCGGCAGGCTCCCCGCGGTCTGGGTCGAAGGCGAGGTCACGGAGCTTCGCCGCAACGCCTCGTGGGCCACGGTCTTCGTCACGCTCAAGGATCCGAAGACCGGCGCGACACTCAAGGTCACGATCGCTCGTCGGACGTTCGATCGTCTCGACCTCGGGCTCGAGGAGGGCGAGACAGTGCACGTCGCGGGCCGCGCAGAGCTGTACGAGCTGAGGGGCGAGCTCGGCCTCCGAGCGACGACGATCGAGCGAATCGGCCTCGGAGCGCACCTGCTCGCACTCGAGGTCCTGAAGCGAAAGCTCGCCGCCGAAGGGCTCTTCGCACCCGAACGGAAGCGCGCGCTTCCACGAGTACCCCGCGCGGTCGGCATCCTGACCGGACCGGACGCTGCTGCCCGCGGCGATCTCGTCACGACGATCGAGAAGCGCTTCCCCGGAACGAAGGTCGTCATCTGCGAGGCGCGCCTCCAGGGCCGAGGTGCTCCCGCTGCGATCGTCTCCGCGATGGGAGCACTGTGTCGCCACTCCGAGGTGGACGTGGTGGTTCTCGCGCGCGGCGGGGGCAGCTTCGAGGACCTCCTGCCCTTCAGCGACGAGGTGGTCGTCCGGGCCGTTGCGTCCTCTCGCGTGCCCGTCGTCTCAGCCGTGGGACATGAGCAGGACACGCCGCTCTGCGACCTGGCCGCCGACGCTCGTGCGGCAACACCGACAGCGGCCGGCGCTCTCGTCGTTCCCGACCAGCGCGAGCTCCTCGCAATGCTCGACACGTCCCGCCGGCGGCTTGGCGTTGCCGTTCGGGGGCTGCTCCAGCGAGATGCGGCCCGCGTCACGAGCCTCGCGGATCGCCTCCGGCGCGCACCCCGGCTGCTCCTCGAGCGCCGGCGATCTGCGCTCGACCACACCGGAGCGCGGCTGCAGGCGCTCTCACCGCGTGCCACGCTCGACCGGGGGTACGCGATCGTCCGCGCGGGCGGGGAGGCGCTGCGCGAAGCGGCCGCGGTCACGTCCGGCCAAGGGCTGGACATCGAGCTCGCCTCCGGCAGCCTGGGCGCAACCGTGGACGAGGTCCGCCCGTGATCGGGCTCGGGGCTATCGGAGCCGCTCGCGCTTCTCGGGGCGTCGCTCCCGGCATGGGGCCGGAGGGCACAGCGTGAGTAGTACGCGCCCGGAAGGCAGCGTGCCCGGCACGGCATCAGGCGTCGGCGGAGCCGGGCTCCGACCAGCGGGAGCTGACGCCGGCGAGGGGCGCGAGCGCAGCTTCGAAGAGCTGCAGCGGGAGTTGGAGGATGTCGTCGCCCGCCTCGAGCGGGGCGACGTCGCCGTCGACGATGCGATCACGCTCTTCAAGAAGGGCGAAGAGCTCTATCGCACGTGCGTCGAGCGCCTCCAGGCGGCGGAGCTCCGGATCGAAGAGCTCACGTCCTCCGACGCACAGAGAGAGGCGTGATGTGAACACAAGCGCGCCGCGGCCGCGAAGCGGCCGCCTTCAGGGATCTTCGCGCGACCGGAACCTGCGCGAGCGGATTCCGATCTGACGCATCGGTGTTGGTGACAGGGGCGCGCGGTTCGTGTATGAATCGCCCCATGTCCAAGCCGACACCAGATCTGCTCCGTAACATCGGCCTCTTTTCCACCCTCGAGGAAAAGGATCTCGAGAGCCTCGCGGAAGAGTTCAACGAGCGGCGGTTCTCCGCGGGCGACAAGATCGCGCTCGAGGGCGAGGGAGGCTTGATGTTCTTCGTGGTCGAGAGCGGCGAGGCGTCCGTCGAGGTGCACGGGGAAGAGGTCTCTCGGCTCGGGCCGGGCTCCTCGTTCGGCGAGATCGCGCTGATCGACCGTCGTCCGCGCACGGCAACGGTCACGGCTCTCTCCGACCTCCGGACCTACGGCCTGCCCGTGTTCGTTTTCCGCCCGTACGTCGAGGCGCGCCCGGAGGTCGCCTGGAAGCTGCTCGAGGCGATGGCCGACCGCCTGGCGTCTGCGGAATCTCGCTGAACCGTGCGCAAGACGGGAATCCGCTCGCGCTGACTTCCGGTCGCGCCAACTCTTGGCGCGCACAAACCTAGAGGCGGCCGCTACGCGGCCGCGTCCAGGCGCTCGCCAGTCGCTGACCGAGCTCGACGAGATCGGCCTCGACACGCGCCGGATCCCCCGATAGCGCCACCGTCTCCGCACCGGTCACCTCGGCCGAGACCCGCCCACCGAAGACGACACAACGAACGCGCCTCTCGGCTGCACGACGCGCGACCTCGCCCGGTGCCTTGCCCTCGGCGGTCGTGACGTCGACCGCCCCTTCACCCGTGACGACGAGGTCGATGTCCGCGAGTCGTTCGTCGAAGCCCAGCAGGTCGAGCACGGTCGCAGCTCCGGGAACCAGCTCAGCGCCGAGCGCTGCGAGCGCCGCACCAAGCCCTCCGGCCGCACCCGCGCCGGGAAGCGCTGCAAACGGACGAAGCTCCTCGATCGCGGCGAGGCGGCGTTCGAGGGCAATGACGTCCTGCGTCGACGCGCCCTTCTGCGGCCCGAACAGCCGCGCGGCGCCGCCAAGCGGGGTCCGGACGTCACACAGGGCGATCGTCGGCACGGGAAGCGGGTCGACGACCTCGCGCAGCCCCGCGCCGCCGTCGACCGTCGCCGAGCCGCCGAGAGCGACGACGAGGGCGCCGGGCGATTCCCGAAGCGCGGCGAGGATCAGCGCTCCGAGCCCGCGGCTCGAGGCTCGCAACGGATCGCGTTCCTCAGGCGTCAGCAGGGGCAGTCCGATCGCTGCGGCGGCCTCGACCACGGCTCGTCCGCCAGGCAGGAGGAGCCAACGGGCTGAGACGAGCCGTCCGAGCGGGTCCGGGACCACAGCTTCCCGCCAGGCTCCGCCGAGTGCTGCGTGCAGCGCTTCGGCGGTTCCCTCGCCGCCGTCGGCCACCGGCAACTCGACGGCCTCGGCACCCGCCCCGCGCACCCCGGTCGCCAGGGCGGCCGCCGCCTCGGCAGCGCTGAGGACGCCCTTGAGGCTAGCGGGGCACAGGAGCGCTTTCACGGGCGGCCTCGGGCTCGAGCTCCTCGACCATCTCCTCGACACGCTCCACCGCGTCCTCGCCGGAGGGCTCCTCATCCTGCTCGATTCGCCGGAGCATCGCGAGGGAGATCCCCTCGCGCATCAACGCAAGCAAGCCCAGCCCGATGCCGCACGCCATCTCCATCGCCTGGAGCGCGAGGCCGTACGCGAACCCGGTCGAGTACGCGACTCCATAGTTGCGCAGCGGGAGCGCGACGGCGGCCTGGACGAGACCGATGTTCCCCGGCCAGAGAGGGACGATCGTCGCGATGTTCATGAGGACGAGCACGAGCCCCGCCGCGGGCAGAGGAGCATCGATTCCGAAGGCCTGCATCGCCGCGTACACCGCGAGCAGCTGCATCAGCCAGCCGAGACACTGAAGGAGGATCGCGCCCGCGAGCGGGAGCGGCGCCTTCAGCACGGACAGCCCCTGGCGCGCCATCCCGAGCAGGTGCCGGAAGGTCCCGACACCCTCGCGCATCACGGGTCGGTGATGCCGGCGCGCGCTGAGCCAGGCGACGGTGAAGAGCGCGAAGCCGACGAGTGCGGCGATGCCGAACGCGACCACGGCCCAGTGCGGCACCTCTGCGGTCAACAGCACCCAGATCACGAGGATGGTCGCCGGCACCAGGTCGAAGAGGCGATGTGCGAACACCGTTCCGACCAGGGCAGCACTGGTTCCGGCGGGGGCGTCCGGAAGATGGCGTCGCAGCGTCGCGACCCGCGCGAGCTCCCCGAGCCGCCCGGGGACGACGGCGTTCGCGAGTAGGCCGACACCGAACGCGGAGAACACGTGGATCAAACGCGGGTGGTGCTTCGGAGGAAGGGCCTGCCCGATGGTCAGGGACCAGGAGAGCGCGCGAAAGAGCGTCGAGACCACGTTCAGGACGAGCGCGAGCACGATCCAGCTCCAGATCACGAAGCGGAACGCGTCGAAGACACGGCCCCAGTCGGGCCCGCGCCACCAGAAGACGACCAGAGCCAACGCGATCAGCAGGAGGAAGACAGCAGCCTGGACCCAGCCGCTACGCCACACCGCGCGCAGCGCACTCATGCCGCGCGGGCCCGCCCGCTCTCGCTGCCCGTCACGTGCTCATAGATGGCGACCAGACGGCGTGCGATCACCGGCCACGAGTAGTGCTCGAGCGCGAGCTCCCGTGCCGCCTCGCCCATGGTCGCACGACGTGGCTCGTCGGCGATCAGGTCGGTCACGGCATCGGTCAGAGCCTCCGGGTCTCCCGCTGCGACCGCGACCGACGCCTCCTGGGTGAGCACCTCTCGGTACCCCGGGATGTCGGATGCGACGACGGGCAGCGCGCATGCGAACGCACGTGTCAGCACCATCCCGAAGCTCTCCTGACCGAGCGACGGTGCAATGAGCGCCTTCGCGCCGAGCAGCGTCTCGGTCAGCTGCTCCTGGCTGAGAAAGCCCACGACGTCGATGCCGTCGTCGGGGATGCGGAGCCGAGCGAGCAGGAGGCGCACCGCGAGCGGGTCAGCGCCGGCGACGGTCAAGCGCAGGCTGGTGCGCGCGCGGATCTCCGGCCACGCGCGAAGCAGCACGTGCAGGCCCTTCCGAGGTTCCTGGCGGCCTGCGAAGACGATGCGGTGCTCGCGTCCATCGGCGCGTGCGGACTCCGGAGTGAGAACCCCGTTCGGAATCACCTCGTACTCGCCAGGGAGCCACCGGTGCTGAGACACGCGGGCGCGCTCGGAGACGGCGATCCGGTGGTCGAGGCGGTCGACGAGAAAGCCCCACAGCGGCGTTCCCATCCTCATCCAGCCGAGCTCGCCCGAGGCGTGAAAGGTCCCCACCAGCGGGGTTCTGGCGACGACCAGTACCGAGGTGCAGATCGCGGGGGTCATCGGCTCGTGCAAGTGGAGGACGTCGAATCGCTCCTGCTCGAGGGCATGCCGGATCCGGAAGAACGCACGAGGTGAGAGGACGAGGTTGGGCAAGGAGCCGTTAGCCGGGACGATGACCGAGCGTCCGACAGGGATAACGTTCGGAGGCGGATCGTCATGCCGGCCGATCCTGGGGTGGAGGACGCGGGTGAACTGCCCGGGCGGATCGTTGCCCATTATCAGTCGGACCTCGTGACCGAGGTCCTCGAGCGCGGCCGCCTGCAGCTCCGCGTGCTCGACGACGGCACCCCAGAACGACCAGGAGAACGGGACGACGATCCCGATCTTCACGGCCTGGACACTACAGCGGCGTTAGGATTTCGGGCGATGCGCCTGGACGGCATCCACCACGTCACCTGCATCACGGCCGACGCGCCCAGGAACGTGGACTTCTACACCCGCGTGCTGGGGCTGCGTCTCGTCAAGAAGTCGGTCAACCAGGACGACCCGACTGTGTACCACCTCTTCTACGCGGACGAAGAGGGCACTCCGGGCAGCGACATCACGTTCTTCGAGTACCCAGGCATCCGGCGAGGTCGCGCCGGCGCCGGGATGATCCATACGGTGGAATGGCGCATCGCCGGCGAGGATGCGCTCGACTTCTGGGAACGGCGACTGACACCCGAGACGAGTGTCCTCGCACGCGGCGACAGCGGCTTGCTGTTCGAGGATCCCGAAGGGCTCCAACATCGTCTCGGGATCGTCGAGACGACCGATGCGCCGCTCGTCGCCGAGCACCCGGAGATACCGGCCGAGCTCGCGCTGCAGGGATTCGACGCCGTTCGGGCATTTGCGTCCGACCCGGAGGCCAGCCGCCAGCTTCTGGAGGAGACGCTCGAGTTCGAGCCGGCGGGAAACTCGACCTGGATGGCTCGGGGCCCGAGCCGCGGCGGCGTGTACTCCTACGACGAGCCGCCGGCCGAGCGGGGGGTCGGGGGAGCGGGGACCGTGCATCACGTCGCGTGGGCCTCGACGATGGAAGACCACGAGGCCTGGCGGGATCGCGTTGCCTCCGCCGGGATGAATCCGACCCCGATCATCGACCGGTTCTGGTTCCACTCGATCTACTTCCGCGAGCCGAGCGGGGTGCTGTTCGAGATCGCGACGCTCGGCCCCGGCTTTGCCGTGGACGAGGATCCCGAGCACCTCGGCGAGAGCCTGGTGCTTCCTCCTGCGTTCGAGCACCTCCGCGAGCAGCTCGAGCCGGTCCTCACGCCCCTTCCTCCGGTAGTGCGCAAGACCGGAATCCGCTGACGGCGCCGCTTTCGCGGCCGCTGCGCGCGTCTGCCACGAGCATCTAGTGACCATGGCCGTGCGCCGCGTGTGCGTGCGCATGGCCCTTCCCACGCGCGATCAGCGCGCGGTTGACGAGGAAGGTCGGGCCCCATGCCACCGCCAGCGCGATCGCGAGCGAGCCCCAGAAGAGGACGTCGCCCAGGCCGGCGTCCATCGCGCCCGGCCACAGCACGATGATCGCGTTGTCGACGATCTCCATCGTCGTGA
Source organism: uncultured Actinomycetes bacterium (assembly GCA_963761485.1). Classification (GTDB taxonomy): domain Bacteria; phylum Actinomycetota; class Thermoleophilia; order Gaiellales; family Gaiellaceae; genus GMQP-bins7. The sequence continues at coordinate 465,961 of CAVXGP010000007.1, forward strand.
TCGAGAGCGTGTCGGCGACGAGGGCGATCCCGACCGCCGGGCCGAGCGCGGTCCCCGCCCGGAGCAGCGGGACGAGCGTGAGCAAATATCCGAAGAAGAACGCGAGGACGACCGCGAGCGCGATGGACGGCAGGTCGCCCCACCCCCACCACGTGGCGAGCACGAGCCCGAGCACCTCGCCGATCCCGCATCCCGTCAGACAGTGGTTGGTCGCGCGAACCGCGAGCGCGTTCACACCCACGACGCGGAGCTCCCTTCTGGATGATCGCCCGTCGCGAGGCGGATGATGCCTGGCTCGAGGCAAGGACGCAGGGAACGCCCATACCGGGTTAGGTATGGGCGCGACTGAGATGCAGCATCGCGGCAGGCAGCGCCGCATCGCGACCTGGCTGCTCATTCTGAAGGGAGCTCACTCAGTACACTCGCGCGAACCGTGATCGACGCAGGCCTCGCCGAGCTCCACACCCACCTCGGAGGCTCAGTTGCCTCCGACATTCTGTGGAGCCTCGCGCACGAACAGGGGATCGCCCTCCCGGTCAAGGACTACTGGGAATTCGATGCCCTCGTCACGGTCTCCGACCCGCGCGGCGTCACGGGCCTGGACGAGCTCGACAAGATCTACCACTGGACGGAGCTCATCCAGTCCTCCCCGCTCGCCGTGGAGCGCTCGGTGCACGGCGCGATCGGCGGCGCCTACCGCTCCCAGGGAATCACGACGCTCGAGCTTCGGTTCAACCCGATGAAGCGAAACCGAGGCGGCGAGCGCGACCTCGACCACATCATCCTCGCCGCGATCCGCGGGCTCGATCTTGCGAGCCTCGAGTATCCACAGGTGCGGGCAGGCCTGATCCTGATGATGGATCGGACCTTCGACCGGCGCTTGAACGAGATCATCGTCGAGAAGGCGATCCGCTGGTCGGGGCGCGGCATCGTCGGCGTCGACATCGCCGGTCCACGCCCCGGCGGTGGCCGCTACCACTACTCACAGATCGAGCCGATGGTCGAGACTGCGCGCGAGGCTGGCTTGGGCGTGACGATCCACGTCGGCGAGGAGGGCGGCGACATGGGCCGGGAGGAGATCGGCGAGGTCGTGGAGCGCCTGCGCCCGGACCGCATCGGCCACGGCATCCTGGCTGCGGGCGACGCCGGGCTCATGCAGGCCCTGCGGGAGCTCGGCGTCGTTCTCGAGATCTGCCCCACCTCGAACCTCTTGACCAAGGCGCTTCCGAGCGAGGACGCCGTGCGCGAGACGCTGCGCGCATTCGTCGAGCACGGTGTCGCTTTCACGATCGCGACCGACGGCCCGGAGATGATGCGCACGCACCTGCGAGACGAGTTCGAGCTCCTGCTGCGGATCGGCGCTCTCGACGAGGAGGAGCTTCGTGAGGCGAACGCGCGCGGCCACGCCGCGGCGTTCAACCGCTCGACCGCGGTCACGGTCTAGAGCTTCTAACGCACCGATCGCCCGTCGCGAGGCGGATGATGCGCGCCGCATCGCGACATGGCTGCTCATTGCGTTGGAAGCTCTAAGGCTAGGCCCGCGCGGCCGTTGCCTCCGTCACAGCGGCCGCCAGCTCACGGAGGAACGAGCGCACCTCGCCCGGCCCGACGACGTGGAGGTGCTCGCGCGGCCCGTCCGACGAGCGGCTGCTCGGTAGAAGCCCGCCGACGTGACCGGCGATCGAGCCGGACGGCAGCGCGTCGAGGAGGTCGTGGTCGGTGCGATCGTCGCCGAGGCCGATCACGAACCGCGATGCCTCCTTCTTGCCGTCGGGGAACAGGCTGCGCACGTACAGGCCCTTGTCCACACCGCGGGCCCGCACCTCGACGACCCGGTGGCCGAGAAGGATCTCCGCCGGAGCCCCCGCCAGGTGCTGGCCGAGATCGTTCAGGAGCTCGTGCGCGCGCCAGGACCCGTATTCGGGCTCCGCCTCCCGGTAGTGCCAGGCGACGCTGCACGACTTGCGCTCGACGTGAGCGCCGGGCACGTCGGCGGCAACGCGGCGGAGGAGACGCTCGATCGGCCGCATCCAGCTGAGATCGAGCTCGACGAGAGTCCGCCACTCACCACCCGGTGCCCGAGCGAGATAGCCGTGCTCGGCGCAGAGATGGATGGGAAACTGGCCGAACCACGTCTCCAGGTTGCGGCGCCGCCGGCCGCTGACGATGTGGACGTCGGTCCCGGGAACAGCCGCAAGCTCGCGGAGCAGTGTGCGGATCTCCCGCGTCGGCATCGCGAGATCGGGGTGCGGCTCGAGCTCGCGGAGCGTCCCGTCGTAGTCGAGCAGGATCGACCGGTTTTTCGCGCGGACAAAACGCCGCCTGATCCGCTCGAGAGTCGCCTCGTCGATGTCGCGGGGAGGCCGGCGGCCTCCACGATCGCGCCGTGAGTAGCGCCCGAGCCGGGTGAGGAAGCCGTCGGCCCACTTCCGGCAGTCGAGTGCCTCGACGCGCTTCGACATCGTCTCGAGCCGACGGCGCCGCTCGGGCAGGTCGAGCTCGAGCGCCGTTCCCAGCCGCTCGACGACGCCATCCACATTCCACGGGTTGACGAGCAGCGCGCCCGGAAGGACCTGCGCGGCTCCCGCGAACTCCGAGAGGAGGAGCGAGCCCCGCCACCGGCTGGGGAGGCCCGGCTCCGACTGGCAGAAGACGAACTCGTGTGCCACGAGATTCATGCCGTCCCGCAGGGGAGTGACCATCATCACGTCGGCGCGCCGGTACAGGGCGACCAGCCCGGGCTTCGAGATGTCACGGTGCAGGTACTCGACCGGCGTCTGGCCAGGCTGTCCGAAGCGGCCGTTGATCCGGGAGATCAGGAGCTCGATCTCGTCCCGCTGCTGCCGGTACTCAGGGCTCTCGAGCCGCGACGGCACGAGCACCTGCAGCATGGTCGTCGTTCGCGCTCGCCCCGGGTCTTGCTCGAGAAGCCGCTCGAACGCCTGCAGCTTCTGGGGGATCCCCTTCGTGTAGTCGAGTCGTTCGACCCCGAGCACGAGCTTGCGGCCGGCGTACTGCTCCTCGAGCTGGCCCAGGAGCCGCGTCGTCTCCGGATCGCCGAGGATCTCCTGAAATCCGGCCGTGTCGATCCCGATCGGGTCGACACCGATTCCGACGCGACGGTCGCCGACGTCGACCGCGTCGGGCTCCGAATCGAGGCCGATGACGCGGAGGCACGTCGAGCGAAAGTGACGGGCGTAGTCGCCGACCTGGAAGCTCACGTAGTCCGCCCCGAGGAGGCCGCGCAGCGCCTCCTCCCGACCCGGCAGCAAGCGATAGACCTCCGAGGACGGGAAGGGGGTGTGCAGGAAGAAGCCGACCGAGAGGCCCGGTGCGCGCCTTCGCAGCATCGCGGGGACGAGCATCAGATGGAAGTCGTGCACCCAAACGCGCGAGTCCGGACCGGAGTGCTCCAGGATTGTATCGGCGAAGCGCTCGTTGACCCGGACGTAGTGCTGCCACGCCTCCGGCGTCAGCCGTAGGCGGTCTCCGAAGTAGTGAAGGAGCGGCCAGAGCGTGTCGTTGCAGACGCGGTTGTAGAAGTCCTCCTCCTCGTCGTGGGTGAGAAACACGGGAACGAGCTTGTCCGCGCCGAGGCTCCGTCTCACCTTGGGTTGCAGTGCCTCCGGAACGACCGCTCCCGGCCAGCCGATCCAGACCGCGTCGCCGCGCACGGCCCGGAGCGCCGCCGCCAGTCCTCCGGCGGACGGCTGCACCTCGAAGCTGTCGTCCGATACCGTCAGGCGAACGGGGAGCCGATTGCTCGCGATGACGAGAGTGTGGTGTCCGGTGTGCCGGGCCAGCATTCCTCCTCGACGAGTGGTGGCGCTTGGGTAGGTACAACCTACGTGTCCGCGAATAGCTTCACGTATGGCATACGGCCTCGGCATCATCGGCAACTGCTCGTACAGCGCGCTCCTCCGCGAAGGATCCGTGGAGTGGCTGTGCTGGCCGCGCCCCGACTCGAGCTTCGTCATCGGCCCGCTCCTCGACCGCGAGCGCGGCGGTGTCTTCGCCGTCGAGGGCGTAGGGGCCGACGAGGTCCACCAGGAGTACGTCGCGAACACGAACGTCCTGCGAACCGTCTTCCGCGGGCCAGGCGGGGAGTTCGAGCTCTACGACTTCGCTCCGCGCTTCCAGCTCTACCAGCGCTTCTTCAAGCCCTCCATGCTGGTTCGGATCCTCCGTCCGATTTCCGGCGAGCCGCGAGCGCGGGTGCGCTGCCATCCGACCTACGAGTACGGGCTGATGGAGGCCGGCTCGTGGCGGGCCTCCAACCACATCGAGTACACCGGCTTCCCCGCCCCGGTCCGGCTGACGACCAACGTCCCGTTGACCTACGTCGAAGACGAGCGCCCGTTCCTTCTCGAGGAGGACCGTCATCTGGTGCTCACCTGGGGGGAGCCGCTCGAGGCCGGTCTCGAGGAGACGGCTGAGCGCTTCCTCGAGCGAACGCTCGACTACTGGCGGCGCTGGGTCAAGGGCAGCCGGGTCACGCGTGACTACCAGGCCGAGGTCATCCGCTCGGCACTCGCGCTCAAGCTCCACCAGTACGAGGACACGGGCGCGCTCCTCGCAGCGACGACGACGAGCATCCCGGAGCACCCCGGCTCGGGGCGCACCTGGGACTATCGGTTCTGCTGGCTGCGCGACGCCTTCTTCACGCTGAACGCATTCGAGCGCCTGGGTCATCCCGAGGAGATGGAGCTCTTCCTGGAGTACCTGCGCAACTTGAGCGAGGACAACGAGAGCACCCTCCAGCCCGCGTACCGGATCAACGGCGACTCCGAGGCGACCGAGCGTGTCCTCGATCACCTCGCCGGCTACAACGGAGACGGGCCGGTCCGGATCGGAAACCAGGCGTTCGAGCACGTCCAGAACGACGTCTACGGCGAGATGATCCTCGCGATCAGCCGCCTCTTCCTGGACACGCGCTTCGTCGGCGATATCCCGCCGCGGACGGCCGTCGAGATGGTTCAGGGACTCGTCGACCAGATCGACGCCCGGCTCGACGAGCCCGACGCCGGCCCGTGGGAGTTCCGCGGACGCACGAGGCTGCACAGCTTCACCGTCCTCATGCACTGGGCAGGCGCCCGGAGAGCGGTTGAGGTCGCAGAGGCGCTCGACGCCGACGAACTGGCGGCGCGGGCGCGCGAGCTCGAGCGACGGGCCGCTGAGCTGCTCGACACCCGCTGCTGGGACGACGAGATCGGTGCGCTCACGCAGGTTGCGGGCGAGAAGCAGCTCGACGCCGCGCTCCTGCTCGCGGTCCACCTCGGGTACCTGGAGCCCGACGATCCCCGCGCGACGTCACACGTCGACGCGATCCGGAAAGCGCTGTCCGTGGACGGAAGCCTGCTCCGCCGCTACACCGCACCCGACGACTTCGGCGAGACCCGGGCGGCCTTCACCGTCTGCACCTTCTGGCTGGTGGAGGCGCTCGCCATTCTCGGCCGCACGGACGAGGCGAAGGCGCTCTTCGAGCGCTTGCTCGGCCTCCACAACGGGCTCGGCCTCTACAGCGAGGACCTGCTCCCGGACACGCTGGTCCAGAGCGGCAACTTCCCGCAGACGTACAGTCACGTCGGGCTGATCAACGCGGCCTTCCGACTGTCGCGCCGCTGGGATTGAGCGGGGTCTGACCCCACGGGTCTGACCCCGCCGATTGGACCGGGGTTAGCTCCGCCGCTCGAGACCATCAGCAACTCAGGTCCTCGTCGTGGAGTAGCCGACCGGCAGGATTCGTTCTCACAGGCGGACGCACTCCCGCGTTGCCGTTGCCATGGCCGCTCCCGTGAGACATATCTGGGCCGCCCTCCTCATCGTGTATTTCGTCTGGGGATCCACGTATCTCGGGATCAAGATCGTCGTCGAGACGCTCCCGCCGCTCCTGTCGGCCGGCTCTCGGTTTCTCGTCGCCGGGGCTCTGCTCGCGGCCATGCTGGCCGTTCGCGGGAGAAGCCTCCGCATCAGCCGAACCGAGCTCGGGGCGAGCGCGTTCGCCGGTCTGCTCCTCCTCACGCTCGGCGTGGGCGTCGTGCATGTGGCGGAGACGCGGATCGACTCGAGCGTCGCCGCGATGATCGCGGGAACCGTTCCGCTCCAGGTGATCCTCATGCGGCTCGCCTCCAGGGAGAGTGTCTCCAGAGCGACGCGCCTGAGCACGCTCGCAGGCCTCGGCGGGCTCGGGCTGGTCGTCGCGCCGGGCCTCGGAGCGGGCTCGACGGCACTCGGGCTCGCGGTGATGGTCAGCGCGTCGGTCTCCTGGTCGACGGGATCGTTCCTCAGCCGCCGGCTCTCCCTCCCTCGAGACCCCTTCGTGGCTGCCGTGTACGAGATGGGTGCTGCAGGCGTGTTCCTCACGGCAGGCGCGCTGGCGTTCGGCGAGCTAGGAGAGCTCGGCAGCGGCGCGTTCGCCGCCGACTCGATCGCCGCCTGGGCCTACCTGGTGGTCGCCGGCTCCCTCGTCGGGTTCACCGCGTACGCGTGGCTCCTGCAGGTCGCGCCGATCTCGCTCGTCGTCACGCACCAGTACGTGAACCCGCTCGTCGCGATCGCGCTCGGGATGCTCGTCCTGGGAGAGCGCCCCAGCCCGTGGACGATGGCCGGCGCGCTGCTCGTCATCGCCGCGGTCTATTTCGTCGTTCGAGCGGAGTCGCCTACGAGGATCCGACCTGCGAGCGCCGCGCCGCGAGGAACTCCAGCAGATCAGACCGTGTGAGGATGCCCGTCGGGCGTCCGGCGCTGGCGACGACGACGGCCGCGTTCGGCCCCGACAGGCCCTCGTAGACCTGATCGAGTGACGCGTCCGCATCGACCGCCGGAAGTGGCGGCTGCATCGCGACCGCGACGTCCTCGCTCAGCGCGTCCGGGTTTCTGAAGACGCGCTCGAGGAGCCCACGCTCCTGCAGGGAGCCGACGACGTCCGTCAGCGACTCCGCCGGCTCGTGTCGCACGACCGGAAGCTGCGAGATCCCGTACTGCTGCATGACCTCGATCGCGGCGCCGATCTTCTCGTGCGATCCGATGGTCACGAGATCCGGCACCTCGTGACCGACCCTCCGGAAGCGGAGCACCTCCTCGACCGCGGGGGGCGGAGTCGTCCGCTCGACGAACCCGTACTGGATCATCCAGTTGTCGTCGTAGAACTTCGAGAGGTACGAGCGCCCGCTGTCCGGGAACATCATCAGGACTCTCCCCTCAGGGCCAAGCCGCTTCGCCACCTCCATCCCGGCCCAGGCGGTCGACCCGGTCGAGCCGCCGACGAGGAGGCCCTCCTCGCGCGCCAGCCGCCGGGCAACGAGGAACGAGTCGCGGTCGGAGACCCGCACCCATTCGTCCACGACCTCTGGGTCGAGAGTGTCCGGCCAGCACTCCTTCCCGATGCCCTCGACGAGATACGGCCCCGTCGGGTGGGAGTCGTCGGCCGTGAAGATCGATCCCTCGGGATCGACGGCCACGATCCTCACCTCGGGCCTCCGTTCCTTGAAGTACCGCCCGACGCCTGTGATCGTCCCTCCCGTCCCCACCGAGATGACGATCGCGTCGATCTGGCCGCCGTCCGTCTGCTCGAAGAGCTCCGGGCCGGTCGTCACGTAGTGCGCCTCGGGGTTGGAGGGGTTCGAGTACTGGTCGGGCTTGAAGCCGCCCGGGATCTCCTCCGCGAGCCGGTCGGAGACCGAGTAGTAGCTCTCGGGAGAGCTCGGTTCCACAGCCGTCGGGGTGATCACGACCTCGGCGCCGTACGCGCGGAGCATCGAGATCTTCTCCTGGCTCATCTTGTCGGGCATCACGAAGATGCACCGGTACCCGCGCAGCGCCGCCGCGATCGCGAGACCGACACCGGTGTTGCCCGACGTCGGCTCGACGATGGTCCCGCCCGGGCGGAGCTTCCCCTCCCGTTCAGCCGCTTCGATCATTGCCAGCCCGATGCGGTCCTTCACCGAGCCGCCGGGGTTGAGGTACTCGAGCTTGGCGAGCAGCTCGCCCGGGACCTCGCGGCTCAGCCGGTCCAGTCGGACGATCGGCGTCTGCCCGACGAGCTCGAGGACGTTCGGGTACTCGCGGCGGGCCACTTGCCGCGGAAGCCTACTCGGAGGATGAGGGCCTTCAACGCCCACGCGCGCAACAGACCGTCGCACGCTCGGGTACCGTTTTTCCGCGATGGCCGTGCACGCCGGTCCCGACGCACTGCAGGCGGGTCTCGACGAGATCCTGCGCTCGCCCACGTCGGAAGGCACCGTCGAGCTGATCGTTCGCCGCCCGGCGGTCGACGAGCGGGAGGTGCTCGCGGAGGGGGTGCTGGACGTCGAGGAAGGCCTGGTGGGCGATGCCTGGCGGACGCGCGGGAGCAGCAGCACCGAAGACGGATCGGCTCACCCCGAAAGACAGCTCACGCTGATGAACTCGCGGGTGATCGCCTTGCTCGCCGGCGACCGCGAGCGGTGGGCGCTGGCCGGAGACCAGCTCTACGTCGACCTCGATCTCGGCCCCGCCAACCTGCCGCCGGGCACGCGGCTCGAGGTGGGGTCGGCGGTGATCGAGGTGACCGAAGAGCTGCACACCGGCTGCGCGAAGTTCACGGAGCGCTTCGGCTCGGCGGCCATTCGGTTCGTGAACTCGCGGGACGGCCGAGCTCATCGCCTGCGCGGGATGTACGCCCGGGTCGTGGAGCCGGGGACGGTTCGGCCCGGCGACCCGATCCGCAAGCTCTGACGTCAGTGCCTGAAATGCCGACGGTGCGTGAACACCATCGCGGCACCGACAGCTGAGACACCCTCGATGACCTCGCCGTCGCGTTTGGAGCCGCCGGGCTGGATGAAGGCGGTGATTCCGGCATCGAGAGCGAGCTGCGGGCCGTCGGGGAAGGGGAAGAACGCATCCGAGGCGAGAGCGGCACCGCCGTGGTCGTGGCCGAGCTCGCGCGCCTTCTCGATCGCGAGGCGCACGGCGTCGACGCGGCTCATCTGGCCGGCTCCGATGCCGATGGTCTGCAGCCCCTTCGCGAGGACGATCGCGTTCGAGGTGACATGCTTGACGACGCGCCAGGCAAAGAGCAGTTCGTCCCAGGTTTCGTCAGTGAGCTTCCCGCAGACGACTTGCATGTCGCCACGCTCGGTGATCTCCCAGTCGCGGTCCTGGACGAGCAGGCCGCCGACCACACGCCGGTAGTCGGGTTCCTGGTCCACGAGCGCGCGGCGCTCCGTGTCGTTGAGGATCCGCATCGACGTCCGGCGGGCGAGCGCCTCCATCGCCTGCTCGTCGAAACCGGGAGCGAAGAGCACTTCGACGAACTGCTCCGCGAGCGCCTCTCCGAGCGCGGCCGTGACGGCGCGGTTGAGGACGACGACACCTCCGTAGGCGGAGACAGGATCGGACGCGAGCGCCTTGGCGTAGGCCTCCTCGATCGCCCCGGCGGTCGCGACGCCGCACGGATTTGCATGCTTGACGATCACGCACGCCGGCTCGTCGAACTCGCGCGCGAGCAGGCGCGCGGCGGAAAGATCGTTGAGGTTGTTGAAGGACAGCGGCTTGCCGCGCAGCTGCTCGACATGGGACAGGAGGTGGGTACGCCTACCTCGCTCGGCGTAGTACGCGGCTTGCTGATGTGGGTTCTCGCCATAGGCGAGGTCGAGCACCTTGTCGAATACCGGAACGAACGTCTCGGGGAGCTCGACGTCCTGGAACCAGCCGGCAATCGCAGCCTCGTACGCCGCCGTGGTCGCGAAGGCGACTCCGGCCAGGCGTCGGCGGGTATCGAGAGAGGTCTCGCCACCGCGTGCCCGTAGCTCTGAGAGCACGTCGTCGTAGTCCTCCGGTCGACAGACCGGCGTCACGTACGAGTAGTTCTTGGCCGCGGCGCGGAGCATCGACGGCCCTCCGACGTCGATCATCTCCACCGCCTCCTCCTCGGAGACGTCAGGGCGGGAGGCTACGAGCTCGAACGGGTACAGGTTCACGCACACGAGTTCGAACGGCTCGATCTGGTGCTCGGCGAGCTGGGAGAGATCGTCGTCGAAGCCTCTGCGAGCCAGGATTCCCGCGTGCACGCGAGGGTGGAGCGTCTTCACCCGCCCGCCGAGCAGCTCCGGGAACGCGGTGACGTCCTCGACCCGCGTCACCCCGAGGCCACCATCCTCCAGCTCGCTCGCCGTTCCCCCGCTCGCGACGAGCTCGAAGCCGAGGTCGGCGAGCCCCCGGGCAAACCGCACCAGCCCCGTCTTGTCGTAGACGGAGATCAGCGCGCGCACAGCGCTCGAACCACCTCTGGAAGCAGCCGATGCTCGACCTCGTGGACGCGCTCGCGCAAGGTCTCGACCGTGTCTCCGACCAGAACCGGGACGGGCTCGGCCGCGATCACCTCGCCCGTGTCCACGCCATCGTCGACGTAGTGAACGGTCGCAGCCGCCTCGCGCGCGCCCGCGGCGAGGAGGTCTTCGAGTGGATGAGGCCCCGGGAAGTCGGGCAGCGGCGCGGGATGCACGTTGACGACACGCCCGGGAAAGCGTTCCAGGAACGCGGGCCGCAGCAGGTGCATGTACCCAGCGCAGACGACGAACGCGACCTCGTACATGTCGAACCAGTCCGCCATGGCCGTGTCCCGCTGGTCACGGTTCGCGTAGTCCGCCAAGGAGAACACTGCCGTCGCGACCCCGGCAGCCTCGGCCCGCGAGAGCGCCGGGACGTCCCGCTTGTTGGAGGCGACGGCGACGACGGGCAGCCCCGCGTCCAGGAGCGCCTGCAGATTGCTGCCCTCACCGGAGACCAAGACGCCGATCACGCGGCCCGGATCCTCCCGATCACGAGCTCGTCGCCCGGATCGGGGACGACGGCGACGTACCCGATCCCGAGATTGAAGACGCGCCGCAGCTCGGCCTCCTCGACGTGGCGCGCGAGCCAGTGGAACACGGCCGGCCGCTCCCAGGCACCCCAGTCGATCTCCGCGCGCAGCCCTCCGGGGAGCACCCGCGCGAGGTTCCCTTCGATCCCACCCTGCGTAACGTGCGCGAATGCGCGGGCGCGTGAGCGCAGCCGTCTCACGTCCTCCAGGTAGCAACGCGTCGGCGCCAGCAGGTCCTCCCCGTCGTAGTCGTCGCTCTCCAGCACCCGCCGCACCAGCGTGAAGCCGTTCGCGTGAACTCCCGCCGAGGCCAGCCCGATCACCGCGTTCCCCGCCTCGATCTGCGAGCCGTCGATCACCTGCCCGCGCTCGACGATCCCGACGCAGGTGCCCGCGAAGTCGATCTCGTCGTCCTTGTAGATCCCGGGCAGCTCGGCAGTCTCGCCACCGACGAGAGCGACTCCCGCCTGGCGGCAGACCTCGGCCGCACCCTCGACGAGCTCCGCCACCTGCTCGAGCTCGAGCCGGTTCGCCGCGACGTAGTCGAGGAGGATCAACGGCTCGGCGCCCGTGGTGATCACGTCGTTGATGCAGTGGGCGGCGAGGTCGGCGCCGCACGCCCGCAGCCGTCCACGCTGCCGCGCCAGGACGAGCTTCGTCCCGACGGAGTCCGTCGAAGCGGCCAGGAGGCGGCTCTCGTCGAGCGGATGCAGGCCCGCAAACGCGCCGAAGCCCGTCGCGCCGGTCGATTCGACTGCCGCCCGCAAGCGCGCGACGACGGCTTCTCCCTTCTCGATCGAGACGCCGGCGGCCTCGTACGTCTGGCGCTGGGCACGCATGCTTCGAGTCTACGTCCGGGTCCTGAGCAGTTGCCGACGGAGAACCTTGTGGCTCTGAGCCACAAGGCCTGGTCGCTCTAGAGTGACTGCCATGCTCGCCGTCTCGCTCCTCACGAGCTGGACGCTCGACCCTCTCCAGCTCGCACCGATCGTCCTGATCGCTGCGGCGTATGCGATGCGAGCACGAACGCTCGCCCGCCGCGACCAGCCGGTCGCCGGCTGGCGCCTGGGGCTCTTCACGCTCGGGATCGTTCTTCTTCTCGTCGCCGTCGCCTCTCCGATCGCGGAGATCGGCGAGAGCGAGCTCTTCGCGTCCCACATGTTGCAGCACCTGCTGCTCGGCGATCTCGCGCCGCTGTGCCTGCTCGCGGGGCTCACCGGTCCGCTCTTGCGTCCGCTGCTGGCGCTTCCCGGCGTCATGCGGCTGCGCGTGCTCTCCAACCCATTCGTGGCGCTCCCGATCTGGGCCGCGAACCTCGCGCTCTGGCACGTCCCCTCCGTGTACCAGGCCGCGCTCGACTCGAGCGCAGTTCATGCGCTCGAGCATGTCTCGTTCTTCACCGCCGGCGTCGTTCTCTGGTTACCGGTCCTCGAGACGCTGCCCGCACCCGAGTGGTTCGGCACCGGAGCCAAGCTCGGCTACATCGTCGGGGTGCGCCTCGTCGGGACGGTGATCGGGAACGTGTTCATCTGGGGAGGCGCGCCCTTCTACGACGTCTATGACAGGGGAGACGAGTACCTCGGACTGTCACCGCAGGCGGACCAGAGCCTCGCGGGCTCGCTGATGATGCTCGAGGGGTCGATCGTCACCATCGTCGCGATTGCCTGGCTCTTCCTGCGGATGGCCCAGGAAGGTGAGATTCGGCAGCAGCTCCTCGAAAGCGGCATCGACGAGCGCACCGCCCGGCGGGCCGTCCGCTACCGCCGCTGGCACGAGCTCCAGGGAAGCGCGAACTAGGCGGGCGTGGGCTCGAAGCGGAGCTTCTCGAGCTTTCGCGGGACGCGCGTCGGGTAGTCCCGCGTGAAGCAGGCCCGGCAGACCGAGTCGTCGGGAAGCTGCGTCGCCTCCTGCATCCCATCCACGGAGAGGTAATGGAGCGAGGTCGCGCCGATGAGCGCGCGCATCTCCTCGACCGAACGGTGGGCGGCCGGGAGATCGTCCTCATCCGGGAAGTCGATCCCGTAGAAGCAGGGTGAGATGACCGGGGGTGACGAGATCCGCACGTGCACCTCTGCCGCCCCCGAGTCGAGGAGCATGGCCACGAGCTGGCGCGTCGTATTTGCGCGGACGATCGTGTCGTCGACGACGACGATGCGCTTTCCCTCGACCTCGTCGAGCGTGTTGAACTTCATCCGGATCCCCTGCTCGCGCATCTCCTGGTCCGGCTGGATGAACGTGCGCGCGACGTAGCGGTTCTTGATCAGCGCCTCGTTGAAGGGGATCCCGGACTCCTTCGAGAACCCGATCGCGGCCGGAGTACCCGAATCCGGGATGCCGATGACGAGATCCGCCTCGGCCGGCGCCTCTCGCGCGAGCGTCTCTCCCATGCGCACTCGCGCGCCGTGCACCTCCACGCCGCCGAGTCGCGAGTCCGGCCGTGCCAGGTAGACATGCTCGAAGATGCAAAGCGCGTTCCGTCCAGCGGGAAGCGCCTGCGCCGCGTGCAGCCCGTCGGCGTCGATCCAGACCACCTCGCCTGGCCGGACGTCCCGGACGACGTCGGCGCCGATCAGGTCGAGAGCGCAGGTCTCCGAGGCGACGACCCAGTCTTCGCCGAGCCGCCCGAGCGTCAAGGGGCGGAACCCGAAGGGGTCGCGAAAGGCAACGAGTGTGTCCTCTGACAGGGCAGTAACCGAGTAGGCGCCCTCGAGGAGGCGCATCGAGCTCGCGACCGCTTCCGGAAGCGGTGCGGGATCGCGCGCTACGAGCGCTGCGATGACCTCGGAGTCGGACCCGGATCCGAGGGTGACACCTTCCGCGATCAACTCGGCGCGGAGCACCTCGACATTGACGAGGTTCCCGTTGTGGCCGAGCGCGACGGTTCGCGCGCGACCGTGATGGATCAGCGGCTGGGCGTTCGCCCACCGGTTCGCGCCTGTCGTCGAGTAGCGTGTGTGGCCGATCGCGACCTCGCCGGGCAGCGCCTGCAGCTGCTGCTCGTTGAAGACCTGAGCGACGAGACCCATGTCACGGACAACGGTGAGCCGCCCGGCGTCCGAGACCGCGATCCCGGCGGACTCCTGTCCACGGTGCTGCTGGGCGAACAGGCCGAAGTACGCGAGCCGCGACACGTCGCGCTCCACCGAGCGTATGCCGAAGAGCCCGCACATGTCAGTGCCTCCTGATGGGGTCAGACCCGTGGGGTCTGACCCCGAGAGCCGTGGGGTCTGACCCCACGCTCTCCCAGGCGCTTCGCAGCTGCGCCAGCTCCACTTCGAACAGGGTACCGCCCCCGGCGGCGCCGATGCTCACGAGCGGGACTCCGAGCTCGGCCGCGAGGCCGCGGACGTCGTCGACGACCTCCGGAGCACAGGCGAGCACCGCCCTCCCACCCACCTCGCCGAAGAGCTCGAGTGGATCGTCGGTCAGCTCGAGCCGGGCGCCGCATCCAGAGACGATCGCCGCCTCGGCGAGGCAGACGGCGAGCCCGCCCTCCGAAGCGTCGTGGACCAGTGTCGAGTGGGGCGCCGCCTGCCACAGGAAGGAGACGAGCCGCGCCTCGGCGGCAAGATCGAGCGGCGCTGCGCCTCCGCCGACCTCGCCGAACCGTGCCTGGTACTCCGAGCCTGCGAGCGAAAGCGGCGATGCCTGCGCAACGACGAGAAGGTCTCCCTCCCGCCACCCCCTCGGGACGTGCCTGACGTCCTCGACGAGGCCGATTGCCCCGACGACAGGCGTGGGATCGATCGGGTGGCCGTTCGTCTCGTTGTAGAGCGACACGTTTCCCGAGACGACTGGAAGGTCGAGCGCCCCACACGCAGCGGCGATCCCGTCGATCGCCTCGGCGAGCTCCCAGCCGATCTCGGGCTTCTCCGGGTTGCCGAAGTTGAGGCAGTCGGTGAAGCCGAGCGGCTCCCCACCGACACACGCGACGTTGCGCGCAGCCTCGAACACGGCAAGCGCGCCGCCCAGGAACGGATCGAGCCGTGCGATCCGCCCCTGCCCGTCGAGGGTCACCGCCAGACCGCGAAGCGAGGGGCGCAGCCGGAGCACCGCCGCGTCCAAGCCCGGCCGCCGAACGGTTCGGGACCCGACCAACTGGTCGTAGCGGCGGAAGACGAACTCGCGGCTGCGCAGATTCGGTGAGGCAAGGAGCTCGAGGAGAGCATCTGGCGTCGGAGGCGCGATGACGACGCCCTGGGCGGGCGGCGCGCTTCGGGGCTTCCGGCTGACCTCGTACCGCGGGCATTCGTCGGTCAGAAGCCGTGCAGGAACCTCGCCGACGACCTCACCCTTCCAGAACGCACGGAGCTCCCCGCTCGTGGTCACCTCGCCGATCACCGCATGGTTGAGCTCCCAGCGCTCGAGCACCTCGGTGACGGCCTCGAGCATCTGCGGACGGACGATGGCGATCATCCGCTCCTGGCTCTCGGAGATCATCACCTCCCACGGCTCCATCGCCTCCTCCCGCAACGGCACCTCGTCGAGGTGGACGTCGATCCCGAAGTCGGCGGCCATCTCGGACAGCGCCGAAGCGATCCCGGCGGCGCCGCAGTCCTGCAGCGACTCGACAAGGCCTACCTGAACCAGCTCCATCGAAGCCTCGATGAGCTTCTTCCCGGTGAAGGGATCGCCGATCTGTACCGACGGGCGCTTCTCGGCCGCCCCTTCGTCGAGCTCCTGGCTCGCGAGCACGGACGCCCCGCCGATCCCGTCGCGGCCGGTGGTCGCGCCGTAGAGCACGACCAGCTGCCCCGCACCGGTCGCCTGCGCCCGGGTCAACCGCTCGACGGGGAGCAGGCCGACGCACATCGCGTTGACGAGGCAGTTGTCTCGATAGGACTCGTCGAAGACCGCTTCGCCGCCGACTGTCGCGACCCCGACGGAGTTCCCATAGGTGCCGATTCCTGCGACCGCGCGAGAGAACTCCTCCCCGGGCTCGGCGAAACGGAGGCCGTCGAGAATCGCGATCGGCCGTGCGCCCATCGCCACGATGTCGCGCAGGATCCCGCCCACTCCCGTCGCGGCACCCTGGAACGGCTCGACCGCCGTGGGATGGTTGTGGCTCTCGACCTTGAATGCGACGGCGAGCCCGTCGCCGAGGTCGAGGACACCGGCGTTCTCGCCAGGGCCTTGAAGGACGCGCTCTCCTTCGCTCGGAAGCCGTTTCAGGAGGAGCGCGGAGTGCTTGTAGCCGCAGTGCTCCGACCAAAGGAGCGAGAAGACGGCGAGCTCGAAGTCGTTCGGTTGGCGCCCGAGCAGGCCGCGGATGCGATCGTGCTCCTCATCCGTGAGGCCGAGTGCGCGATGGAGCGCCGGTTCCGTCACGCTGCTCAGGGGGTCAGCTTATCGACCCGTTCCGACGTCGGAATGGTCGACACGGAGCCCCGTTAGTAGCCTCGTGCTCGTGACCCGCTACTGGCCGATGCTGCTCCTGCTCGCGGCCATGTGGGGCGCGTCGTACCTGTTCATCAAGGTCGCGGTCGAGGACATCCCTCCGGCCGCGATGACCGAGCTCCGCATCCTGATCGCCGGCGTGCTGCTCGCCGTCTATCTCAGGTGGCGAATGGGCGCCCACCGGGCGGTGGAGGAGCTCCGCGCTGCGTGGCGTCCCTGCCTCGTCTTGGGCGCGATCAACGCCGCGATCCCGATGACGCTCGTGGCCTGGGGCGAGACGCACATCGACTCGAGCATCGCCGGCATCGCCCAGGCGTCGGTGCCGATCTTCGTCGCGCTGCTCGGGCTCCGGGTCCTTCCGCACGAGCGGCTCGGCAGGACGCGCGCATTCGGGCTCGCACTCGGCCTCGCCGGGGTTGCGCTGCTGACGGGTATTCATCCCGAGGGGGGCTGGTTGGCGGTGGTAGGCACGCTCGCAGTGGTGCTCTCCTCCCTGAGCTACGCGGGCGGCGGCGTGTACGGACAGCTCCGGGTGCACGGCACGCCGGGCCCGGTGCTGGCGACCGGATCGATGCTGGCCGGCGCGATCTTCCTCCTTCCGTTGGCAATCGCCGACCCGCCCACGGAAGCTCCGGGCGCCACGGCCATCGCGGGGCTCGCCGCGCTCATCCTCCTCGCGACAGTCCTCGGACAGCTGCTTCTCTTCCGCATCCTTCGCCTCCACGGCAGCAAGAAGCTTTCGCTGGTCACCTATCTGATGCCCGGCTTCGCCGTCTTCTACGGAGCCGTGCTCCTCGACGAGCCGATCACCGCGGCGGCGCTGGGCGGGCTAGCCCTCATCCTCGCCGGTGTGATGATCGCTTCGGGTCAGCGACTTTTCGGAGTGCGCGTTCAGGAGAAGCCCGCGTGAACGTCACGATCAGACGGGCGCGCCCGGACGACGCCGATTTCCTCGTCGAGCTCGTGACGCACGAGGACGTCGAGCCCTACCTCGCCGCAATTCGTGCGAAAGACCACGGCGAGATCGTCTCCGAGATCGAGCGCTCCGGAGCCGAGCCCGACGCGTTCGGTGTCTTCGTCGTCGAGGTCGACGGAGAACGTGCCGGGACGATGCGCTTCGAGCGGGCGAACGAGCGCAGCCGCATCGCCGGTCTCGGCGGCCTTGCCGTCCACCCGGACTTCCGAGGAAACAAGGTCGGAGACCAGGCGGCACGGCTCCTGCAGCGGTACCTGATCGACGAGCTCGGCTTTCATCGGCTGCAGATGGAGATCTACGGCTTCAACGAGCGTGCGATGCGCCACGCCGAGCGAGCCGGGTTCATCCGTGAGGGCGTGCGCCGGAAGGCGTACTGGCGGAACGGCGAGTGGGTTGACGGCGTGCTGTACGGCCTCGTGGCCGAAGATCTCGGCGGCTAGTGATAGTGGTCGCCGTTGGAGGTCGACTGAGCGACCGCGAGCAGGAGGGCGTGGCGAATCCAGCGCTCCTCCGGCCAGCCGGATAGGCCGTTCTCGGTCCGGTACACACGGTCGGCGAGTGTGTAGCCGCCGTTGGCGTTCCGGCGCGGGTCCACGTCTCTGCCGTCGATTCGCACCGTCGGCGAGCCGAGGAAGTGGTATCGCTGCGCCTGCAGCTCGGTGGTCATGTCGACGATCTCGATTCGCGCCGGAACGCCCGTCTCGGCCACGACTCGCTCGACCACCGCCAGCGCCATGCCGCGGCTCGGGCAGTCCTTCCGGGCGAGGATCTCGATCAGCACCACGTCGTCGAACTCGGAGTCCAGGCCAGCCACCTCCCCCAGGCGAGCATTGCCCTCTACTCCTGACGCTAGGTCGCATGGCGACAACTGCAATCCCTCGATCGAGGGATGCCACCGGCCGACGCTCGACCCGCGCGGTAGTTCTTAGGGCACCGACCCCGTTGGATCCCGGATGAAGCGCTGGAGGAGGGTGCGAGCTCGCGTCGATCCCGCGACGAGGAACACACCGTGGAGGGACCCGGGAACGAGCTCGAGTCGCTTCTTCGGCGTGGCCGTCGCGTCGTAGAGCCTCTGCCCGTCCGCGGCGAAGTCGTACGGAGGATTCTGATCTTCGCTGGCGGCGACGTAGAGCGTCGGAAGGCGAAGTCGGCCAGCGGCCGGAACCGCGTTCAACTCACCGACGATCTCGGCAGGTGCTGACACGGCGACGACCCCGGCGAGCGGCGGCCGGACGGTGGGAGCTGCGACGAGCGCCGCGATTCCGCCGAGCGACGCACCTACGACCACGACCTTGCGCGCCCCGAGGCGTCGCACGGCCCGGATCGACGCAACGACATCCGCCGGTGCCTTGGCGTGGTCCTGGCCGCCTTCGGAGAAGCCGTGCCCTCGAAAGTCGAAGGGGAAGACGAAGAAGCCCTTCGACGCGAGGTTCCGGGCATACGGCGCCCACTGGCAGAGATCGCCGACGGACATGTGGGCCAGCACGACCGCCGTGCGTCCCTTCGGCACGATGCCGCCGAAGCGGTGGCCGGCGAGACGTGTCCCATCCGCAGCGCGAAACCAGAGCTCGTCGCCTGTCACGCAGCCATGCGCAGAGCCCGGGCCCGATGCGGCCCCGAGCGCCAGAGCGATACCGGCGGCAAGGACAGCTGCGACGCGCCGGGTCACTGCTTCACGCGCAGGCGAACCGACGCCACCTGTCCCCGGTTCCCGGCGCGATCCGTCGCGAACATCCCCACTCGGTGAGCGCCGCGGGACAGGCGGATGGTCGTGCCGGTGTGGAGATAGAGCAGCTCTGCGTTGAAGGATCGCACCATGCGACCGTCTGCGACCACCGTGTATGTCTGGACACCGCTTCCTCGCTCCAGGGGCGGGTCCCACGAGAGCCGGACACGGCCGCGTCGCGTGGCTTGTGCGTGCAGGCGCGGGCGGCTCGGTGCGACGCGATCGAGCCACTCGAACCTGAGCGCCGCGCTCTCGGGCGCGTGCCGCTCGACGAGAACCCGGAAGACGCCCGGCTGCACGAACGACTCGCCGGCTCCATATCCGTAGCGTGGACCTCCGGCCGGGTGGGCCAGGAGGAGGTTCTTCCGCGGATACGGGGAAGCGAGCGCGGCGTTCGAAGGCCCTGCGATGACCGCGACACCCGGAGGTTGCTCCGAGTCGCCGAGGAACGACGGGGTCGGGCTCCCGCGGGACTCGAACCAGAACTCGCTCCCGGCGGTCGTGACGACGAACGCCTGCGGGAGCGCCGTCGGGCCTTCGATCGGACCGATCTCGTGAGTCGCGTTCCCCTGAGGCCGCACGACCCCGGTCAGCCACTCGAGGCTGTCCTTCTCGTACGCATTGAAATCGCCACCTCCCCCGCCCATGACGCTGAACGAGCTTCCGTACTCGTCCACCTCGCACTGGCCGCCGACGCAATCCCAACGGCTCGCGTGAGCCAGCCCGAGTGTGTGGCCGAGCTCGTGCACGGCCAGCGGGGTGGACAACTGGCCGTTCAGGAGCACCTCGGTCGGATTCGCCTCACCTGCGAACTGACACGTCGCGATACTCGGCGTGACGAAGGCGATCCGGTCATAGCCGGCGAATGTCGAGCTCGGCGCCGCGTTGCGCAGGACGGTCGCGTCGCAGCTGTCGAAGACCGACCGCGGCAGCCGCAGCGGACCGGTCGCCGTGCCCGGCATCGACAGGCGGTTGGAGGACGACGAGCGGAAGAACGCGTCCGTCTCGGCGGCGATGTGCTGGAGCTCGGCCTGTGTGAACGGCGCCGGCCCCCAGGTCGTCAGCACGTAGAGGACCCGAAGCTCGCCCGAGACCGCCCCGGCGGCAGGAACGATCGTCGCGGCGGCCAGAACCGCAGCGAGGGCGGTCAGGGCGCGCACGAACGACTCCGCCTCCGCATCATCTGAGATGATGCTGATGTATCTCTTGACATGTCAAGTCTGACAGGTTGACGAATGTCTCTTCGCCATGCACTTCTCGGCGCGCTGGCCGATAGTCCGCGAAGCGGGTACGGGCTCTTCAAGCACTTCGATCAGTCGCTCGGGTACACGTGGCCTGCGGGGCACAGCCAGATCTACCCCGAGCTGTCACGCCTGCTCAACGATGGTCTCATCGAGCAGGCCGGAACGGGGCCGCGCAACTCGAGGACCTACGCTCTCACGGAAGCCGGGCTGGCCGAGATCCGACGCTGGCTGCGGGAGACCGAGCCCGACCGGCGGGTCCGCAACGACGCGGCGATGCGGACCTTCTTTCTCTGGCTGCTCGAGCCCGACGAGGCGATGAGCCACCTGGAGGGCGAGCGCACGTATTGGGGCGAGCGACTCGGCGAGCTCCAGACCCTTCGCATGGACCCGGTCGGGGTGACCCGCAAGGATCGGGCCTTTCGGCTCGCACTCGAGGGCGGCATCGGGGTCGCCGAAGCCCGACTCGAGTGGCTCGATCGGGCGATCGAGCAGGTGAAGAGCAGCGCCTGGCGCTCCGCCCCTGCATGACTCTTGCGCAAGAGCGGAATCTGCGCGTGCAGATTTCCGCTCGCGCGAACACCCCTAAGAACTCGTTTCACAATGAAGCCTTGTGCCGCCGGGGTGCGCCGCGCGGCGCGAATGCTTCGTCCTCAGTCGCGCCCATATGCCTGCATATGGGCGCTCCCTGCGTCCTCGCCTCGCACCACGCGGCGCACCCCGTCAACGAAGCGTCATTGTGAAACGAGTTCTAAAGCCGGCCGCCTTGCGGCCGGGGCGCTCCTATTTCAGTTCGAGTGTCTAGCGTCATTCGTCGCAGACGGCTGCAGCCCACACCTGCATCGCCTTGGCGCGGCGGTAGAAGCGGTGCAGCCCGGTCTCGACAGCAAACCCGACCGCCCCGTGCACCTGGTGCGCGCTCGCAGTCACCGCTGTGCAGGCGGCACCTGCCCAGCGAAGCTCGGGCTCGCGGAGCCCGCCGGCGCCGTCCGTCACCGACCAGGCGAGAAGCGTCATGCCGTCGACTGCGAGAGCAGCGTTCGCGAGGTGCGACTGCACGGCAGGCAGCGCCGCCAGAGAGGCGCCGAACTGCTCCCTCGTTCGGGCGTGGTCGACTGCGAGCACAAGCGCCCTCGCGGCGAGCCCGGCCTCGTACGCGAGCGTCGCCGCGGTCCAGGCGCTCCAGCGCGAGGCAGCCTCGATCGGTGCCAACTCTTCGAGGATCTCCAGCTCCGCCCGCACGGTGCCGCTCGCGTCCAACGTCAGCTCGAGCCGGGGCTCGACAGCCAGCCGTCCGAGAACCAGCCCTCCTCCTGAAACCGGCGCGGCCAGCGTGCTCGCACGTGCTCCGTGGCGTGTCCTGCCCCCGACCGTCAGCGCTCCACCGAGCGTCGCTTCGTCGAGCAGACAGACAGGCGCGATCGAACGACCGAGCTCGAGCCCTCCGGCGACGACTGCGCCCAGGAGGTCGGTCTCCTCCCAGAGCTCGGCCCAGCCGGCACCGCCGAGTCGGCGGGCCAGATCGTCGTCGCGGTCGTCCAGCCAGGCTCCCAGGTCGGGCTCGCGCGTCGGCTCCCAGTCGCCGATCGCAGAGCGCGTGGACTCTCCGAACAGGCGGTGCTCGTCTGAGACGTCGAATCTCATCTCACCGTAGGCCGAGCCCGCGGCGCGCGATCACGAGCTCCAGCACCTCGACCGTCCCACCGGAGATCGTCGAGCCGACGGACGCACGGTAGAGAGCCGCAGCACGGCCTTCGACCGGCCCTGCCGGATCGCCGTCGACGAGGCCCTCGAGGCCGAGCAGCTCGACCGCAGTACCGGCGAGCCGCTGCGCAAGTCGCGCGCTTGCGACCTGCGCCATCGCAGATGCCGAGCTCGCAGATCGTCCGCGGTCGAGGAGGTCGGCGGCGCGAAGAGAAAGGAGCCGCGCCACGGCGAGCTCACCGCGGAGGCTTGCGATCCGATCCGACACGCGCTCGAGCCGGCCGGTCTCCTCCAGCCTCGTCTCGAGACCGTCGAGGACCCACGCCAGGCCGCCGAGCTTCTCCATGGTGATTCGCTCGAAGTCAAGCGTGTGCATGACCACGTCCCACCCCCGCTCGGGCTCGCCGACGACGTTGGCGGCGTCGATCTCGACCCCGTCCAGGAAGACCTCGCAGAGGTGTCCGCCGCCGAGCACCGGGAAGCGCCGGACCTCGATCCCCGGCGTGTCGAGCGGCGCGACGAGCACGGAGATGCCCCGGTGCCGGGGCTCGTCAGGATCGGTGCGGACCGCGAGGTAGATCCAGTCGGCGAGCCAGGCGCTCGACGTCCAGATCTTGTGGCCCTCGACGACGAACCGCCCGTCGCGGAGCGTCGCCCGGGTGGTGAGCGCGGCCAGATCACTGCCCGCACCCGGCTCGGAGAAGCCCTGGCAGAAGGTGAGCTCCCCTCGCGCGATCCGCGGGAGCAGCCGCTCCTTGAGCCCCGGGGAGCCGAAGCGTTCGAGCGCGCAGCCGACCGTCTTGTAGGAGAGCAGGTAGAGGGAGAGGGGAAGCCAGTGGTACCCGAGCACCTCCTCGACGAGGGCGGCGTCGACGTGTGTGAGCCCGCGCCCTCCGGACTCCTCCGGCCACGTCATCCCGATCCAGCCGGCCCGCCCGAGCTCGAGCGTGACCTCTCGCGAGTCGCCGTCCGAGAGCATCCCCTGACGCCGCCACTCCGGGTCCGCCTCGAGGCGCGGCCGGAGACCCTGAGCGAACGCGGCTGCCTGCTCGCGGAGCTCGACCTGATCGGACGTGAGCCGAAGGTCCACGACGGGCGATCCTAGAGCGCCTCGTAGGATGCTCGCCCATGGAGCACCGCCGCGCGTGGATCCCGCTGTCGGACGGAACGCAGCTGGCGGCACGGCTGTTCCTCCCCGAGCGGCGTCCTGCGGCCGTCGTGCTCGAGGCACTCCCCTACCGCATGGACGACCTGACCTCCTCGTACGCATCGGAGTACGAGCGGCTCTGTCGCGAGGGCGGGTTCGCCGTCGCCCGGGTCGATCTCCGGGGCACCGGCTCGTCCGAGGGGCTTGCCGTCGACGAATACCCGCCGCAGGAGCAGTCCGACCTCACCGAAGTCATCGCCTGGCTGGCCGCGCAGCACTGGTCGAGTGGGCGGGTGGGCATGTACGGGACCTCCTACTCGGGGTTCAACTCCATCCAGCTCGCGATCGAGCGTCCGCCGGCACTCGGAGCCGTCTGCGCGATCTACGCGACCGACGACCGCTACACGGACGACGTCCACTACACGGGCGGGGCCTTACGTGGGCTCGATCTCCTGGACTACGTGCTCTACATGGCCGCGCTCACCGTGCTTCCTCCCGTGCCGGCTGTCTTCGGGGACGGGTGGCGCGACGAGTGGTTGCGACGGATCGAGCAGCACGAGCCCTGGCTGCTCCGCTGGCTGGAGGAGCAGGTCGACGGCCCGTACTGGCGTCATGGGTCGTTGCGGCCGGGCTACGAGCGGATCGCGTGCCCGACGATGGTCGTTGCGGGCTGGGCCGACGGGTACCGGAACAGCACCTTCCGGACGTTCGAGGCGCTCGAGTGCCCGAAGCGGCTCCTCGTCGGCCCGTGGAGCCACACGTCGACGGCGACTTCCCTTCCCGGGCCCCACCTCGACCTCGTACCGGAGCTCTGCCGTTGGTTCGGCCGCTGGCTGCGCGACGAGGCCAACGGGATCGACGAGGAGCCGCCGATCGCGGTGTTCATCCGGCGCTCCACGCGTCCGGAACCGGATCTCGCCGAGGTTCGCGGTGGCTGGCGCTTCGAGCCGGGCTGGCCGGTCGAGCGCGGACGCACGTGGACGCTCGAGGCCGATCCAGCCGAAGGCACGGACGAGCTCGAGATCCGCGGAGATGTGGGTGCGAGCGCCTGGATCTCCTGCGCCGGTCGGCTGCCCTGGGGCCAGCCGACCGACCAGCGCGAGGACGACGGGCGTTCCCTCACCTACGACTGGGGCCCGGTCGAGGAGGAAGTAGAGATTCTCGGGTATCCCAGTCTTCGCGCGATCGTCGCCTCCTCGGTGCCCGTTGCGTACCTGTCCGCAAAGCTCTGCGACGTCTTCCCGGACGGCACGTCCGCGCTCGTCACCCGAGGGCTCCTCAACCTCGCTCATCGCTCCTCCTCGACGATGCCCGAGCCGCTCGAGCCCGGCGCGCCGACGCAGGTCGAGACCGAGCTCGACGCAACGTCGTGGGTCTTCGAGAAGGACCATCGAATCCGCCTCTCGCTCGCGGCGGCGGACTGGCCGAACCTCTGGCCGCCGCCGGCCGCTGGGACGCTCAGGGTCGACCGAGCAGCGTTGAAGCTGTCATTGCCGGTCGTCGATGGCGAGCCTCCGATCGCCGAGCCGCCACAGTTCGCGCCCTCATCGGGAAAGGACCAGCACGCGGCGGAACCCGCCGGCGAGCAGCCGCCCACTGTGTGGAGGATCGAACGCGACGTGCTCGGCCGCGAAAGCCGAGCGGTGATCTCCCACGGCTCCGACTACGAGGCCGAGCAGGGAGCGCGCGTCCAGGAGCGGTACGAAGGCTCGATTGGAGTCTCGACAGGCGACCCGGGGCAGGCGTGGGCCCGCGCCACGGCGCGCTACCGGATCGAATGGCCGGAGGCGACGGCCTCCACCAGGGCGCGGCTCGACTTCCGCTCCGACGCCGACGCCTATCACGTCGTCGTCGAGGTGCTCGCAGAGGAGGACGGCGGCATCGGCAGGCATACGCGGCGCTTCGAGCGCACGATCCCCCGCAAGCTGCAGTAAGGGCTAACTCGTCACGGCGTGGCAGGCCGCGACGTGATCGGGAGCCCCGGCAACGGGCGCGAGCCCGAGGTCCTCGCTGCGGCAACGATCTTCGATTCCGAGCCGCGCGGCTTCGCCGGAGGCGACGAGTGGGCAGCGCGGATGAAAGCGGCAACCCGGCGGAATGCGGGTCGGGTCCGGCGCCTCTCCCTGCAGGATCTGCTGCTCCATCTCCTCGACCTCGGGTACGACCGAGAGGAGCGCGCGGGTGTACGGGTGGCGCGGGCTCGAGAGGAGCTCCTCGGCCGGGCCCTCCTCCACGATGCGACCGAGGTACATGACCGCAATCCGGTCGGCGATGTTCCACGCGAGCCCGAGATCGTGGGTGACGACGAGGATCGTCACGCCCGTCTCGCGGACGAGCTTGAGCATCAGCTGGAGGATCTCGCCGCGAACCGAGGCGTCGAGGCTCGAAACCGGCTCGTCGGCCACGAGCAGCGAGGGGTCGAGCACCATCGCTCCCGCGATCACGACTCGCTGTCGCTGCCCACCCGACAGCTCGTACGGGTAGAGCAGGAAGAAGCGCTCGGGCGGCCGGAGCCCGGCCCGTGCAAGCGCCTCGGCCACGCGGGCCCCTTCGTCGCCTGGGAGCTTCTGGATGCGGACTCCTTCCGCGACCGCCTCGTACACCGTCTGCCGAGGGTTGAGAGCCCCCATCGGGTCCTGGAAGACCATCTGCACTTTCCCTCGGTAGTTCCGGAGGAAGCCACCGTCGTACCGGATCGGCGCCCCCTCGAAGACGACGAGGCCGTTCGCCGGGCGCTCGAGCCCGAGGATCGTGCGAGCGAGCGTCGTCTTCCCGCACCCGGACTCGCCGACGAGCGCCAGCACCTCACCGCGCCGAACCGCGAGATCGACTCCGTCCACCGCCTGTGCGATGGCTCCGTGCCGGGCCGGGAAGCGGACGTGGAGCCCTCGCGTCTCGAGAAGAACGTCGCTCATCCGCCAGCGCTGTCGAGTACGTGGACACACGCGGCGTACCGGCCCTGGCCCGCCGGCCAGAGCTCGACGTCGACCTCGGGGCACTTCGGCAGCACGACCGCGCATCGAGGATGGAACGGGCAGCCGCTGGGGATCGCCCGCGGATCGGGTGGGTCACCCCCGAGCCCTGACGGGTTCATGCGGAACGTGCGATCTCCGATCACGGGGAACGCGGCCGCGAGTGCTGCCGCATAGGGATGGGCGGGACGGAGGAAGACGTCCTCGCTCGGCCCCTGCTCGACGATCCGGCCGGCGTACATCACGGCGGTCCGCTGACAGACGTACGAGAGCGTAGAAAGGTCATGCGTGATGAAGATCATCGAGAGGGCGAGCTCGCGCTGGAGACGTTCGAGGAGCTCGAGCACCTGCGCCTGCACCATGACGTCGAGCGCTGTCGTCGGCTCGTCGGCGATCAGGATCCGCGGGTTGCATGCAAGAGCGAGCGCGATGAGGACGCGCTGGCGCTGTCCGCCCGAGAGCTGGTGAGGATAGTCGTCGATCCGTCGCGCAGGGAGCCCGACGAGCTCGAGCAGCTCCGAAACCCGAGCTTTCGTGTTCTCTGCCTGGCGGTGAATGTCGATCGCCTCGGCGATCTGCGCGCCGACCCGCTGCACTGGATTGAGCGCATGCAGCGCTCCCTGGAACACGATGGACATCTCCGTCCAGCGAACCGCTCTCAGCCGGCCGGGCTTCATCCCGAGAACGTCCTCCCCGTCGATCAGAACCTCGCCGGTGACCTCCGTCCCGCGAGGCAGGACGCGCAGCAAGGCTCCGGCGATCGTGGACTTGCCGCATCCGGACTCCCCCGCGAGGCCGAGCGTCTCGCCTGGAGCAACGTCGAACGAGACACCGCGCACCGCGGGCACGCCTCCCGCTTCCGAGCGGTACGTCACGCGAAGGTCGCGTACGGAGAGGAGCGGCTCGCTCATCGACGCCGCTCCCGGAGTCTCGGGTCGAGGATCTCCTCGAGCGCGGTCCCGATCAGCGTGAACGCGAGGACGACGGCCATGATCCCGAGTCCCGGTGGCAGGAAGTACCACCAGGCGTTGCGTCCGAGCGCGCCTGCCTTGAAAGCTTCCTCGAGCATCTTCCCCCAGGACGCGCGGGTCGGATCACCGAGACCCAGGAACGCGAGCGTGGTCTCGGACAGGATTGCGACGGGCACGGTCAGCGTCAGGTTCGCGAGGATGATCGGCGACACGTTGGGGAGGATGTGCCGCCCCATGAGATGGCGATTGGACCCGCCGAGCGCGCGACTCCGTTCGACGTAGAGTCGTTCCTTGAGCGTCAGCACCTGTGCGCGTACGAGCCTCGCGGTGCTAGGCCACGATGTGATGCCGATCACGAGGATGATGTTTCGAACAGACGGGCCGAGGATCGCTGCCAGCACGATGGCCAGGGGGAGGAAGGGAATCACGAGGAACCACTCGGTGACCCTCATCAGGATCGCGCTCCCGATGCCGCGATAGAAGCCCGCGGCGATGCCGACGACAGATCCGATGACGATTGCGATCACCGTCGCGGCAAAGCCCACCAGCAGGCTGATTCGAGCACCCCAGGCGAACTGGGCCCAGATGCTCCGTCCGAAGTTGTCGGTCCCGAGTGGGGCGAACTCGGCCGGCGTCGCCCAGCGCGGGTTGTCGACGGTATTCACGACCTCGAGCTCGTCGGCGTTGGAGATGTAGGGGGCGAGGAGCGCCATCGCAACGACGAGCAGGAGGACGCCGAGGCCGATCATGCCCGGCAGGTGAGTTCGGTACAGCGTCCAGGCATTTCCGAGCGCCCGGCGACGACGCTGCCAGGCGATGGTGCGAGCGGAGGACGTGTCCGCGGTACTCACTCGGTTCGCACCCGAGGATCGAGGTAGGAGTAAAGGAGGTCCGCGACGAGGTTCATCACGATCACCGCGGCGCTGAACACGAGGAACAGCCCCTGGAGCATCGGCAGGTCGGGCCCCCTCAACGCCTCGTACGACAGGAGGCCGAGCCCCGGCCACGAGTAGATCGCCTCGACAGCAATCGCACCCGAGAGGACGAAACCGAAGTTGATCGCGATAAGCGTGACGACCGGGAGGAGCGCGTTCGGGACCGCATGCCGATTGCGCACGGCGACGTCCCGTAGCCCCTTCGCCCGGGCGAGCGTCAGATAGTCCTCGCGCATCGTCTCGAGGAGCGACGAGCGCATGACGAGCGCGTACTCGCCGAGATACGCGAGCGTGAGCGTGAGCGCGGGGAGAAGCATGTGATGCGCCTGATCGAAGAGCTTCGCGATCCCGGTGGCATCGGAGCCGGCATCGGTGATCCCTCCGACCGGGAACCAGCCGAGCGTGACGGCGAACGTGACGAGGAGCAGCATGCCGAGCCAGAAGTCCGGCATCGAGTAGGTGGCCATGCTGAAGCCCGTCCAACCGTAGTCCGACTTCGATCGTCGCCTCCACGCCGCGACGATCCCGATGAGGATGCCGAACACCGCGGAGAGGAGCGTCGAGACTCCCACAAGCGCGATCGTCGGCCACGCGCGGTCCCAGATGTCTTCGATGACGGGTCTGTTGGTCGAGTAGGAGCGACCGAAGTTGAGCTGCGCCGTCTGCTGCAGGTAGCGGACGAACTGGGCGGCCTGTGATCCGTCGAGACCGAACTCCTTCCGGATCTGCTGACGCTGCTCGATCGTGAGGTTCTTTCCCCGATAGAGGTTCGCGACGGGGTCGGTCTCGACCACGCGAAAGAGGAAGAAGTTGAAGCAGACGACGAACGCGAGCGTCACGAACGCGCCGAGAACCTTCCGGGTGACGAACCGGAAGCTCATTCGGCGGCCGCGACGCTCGCCCGTGCCTCCGCTACTCGCGCTCCTCGGCCGTCGACCGTCGACGCAGGAAGTAGAGGATCAGCGCGACGCCCGCAATCGCCACTGCAACGAGGCCGGCGATCGCTCCCGTGGACATACCCCCTCCGCCGTCCGGGCTCGAGGCGAGCGGCGTCAGATTGAAGTAGGTCGGCGTCGTATTCGAGAAGATCACCGGACCCACCTCGGCGGGCTGCCGCAGCCAGCCCTCGAAGCGATCCGTGCGATGAGCCTGGAGATCGGGTGTCAGCGCGAACACCTGGTAGTAGGCCGAGTCGCGGAAGAGCCTCAGCATCTGATGGACGAGGTCGATGCGCTTCTCCCGATCGAGCTCGACGTTCTGCTGCTTGTAGAGCTTGTCGTACGCGGGGTCGCACCAGTTCGCGTCGTTGTTGTAGAGCGTGGGGTCGTCCGCGGTCGCGAGCTGATCGCACCGGAAGTACGAGATCTGCGGGTCCGGGTCGACATACGGGGTCCACGACCAGTGGAACATGTCGTACTCGCCCTTCCCGATGATCGGCCCGAGCTGATCCGTGTCGACGAACTTCTGCTCGATCTCGATCCCGATGTCCTTGAGCCAACCGGACACGAACTCGGCGACCGGCGGTGCGACCTCCGAGTTCGACCTGACGTAGTAGGTGAACCTCAGGGGCTCTCCACCACCCGGCATCTCGCGAACCCCGTCGCTGTCGGTGTCCTCGTACCCGGCGTCGTCGAGGATCTGGTTGGACTTCTCGAGGTCGAACACGAACTGCTCCGAGTCGGGGATCTCAGGTAGCCACACGGGATCGGGCGAGGGGCTGAGGGTCTCGATCACGCTGCCAATCCCGAGGTACACCTGATCGACGAGCGTCTGCTTGTCGATCGCGTGCGCGATCGCCACCCGCACGTCGCGGTCGAGGAGCGCTGGGTGCGGCTTCTTCAGGCCGGAGCCGCCGTTGATGGCGATCTCGTCGAACCCTCCCTGGTTCCCCTGGACGGCGACGATGTCCTCTGTCGTTCCCAGCCGCTCGAATGCTTGCGAGGGAACGTTGTGCGCGGCGTCGATCTCGCCCTTCTCGAGGGCTGCGACCATCGCGTCCGGGTTGTTGAAGATCCGGAAGACGACCTCGTCGATCGGCCGCTCTCCCTCCCAGAAGTTCGGGTTCGCCGTCATCCGCACGTACTGCCCGCGCTTGAACTCGTCGAGCGTGAACGGTCCCGAGCCGACCCCGTCCTCGCCGGGATACTTCGTGATCTCCTCGGCCGAGAGCTTGCCCCAGATGTGCTCCGGAAGGATGTAGGTGTCACCGAGACCCGGGAGCTTCGGGTCCGGGACACTCGAGGTCACCTCGACCGTCCGCTCGTCGATGACCTTCGCGGTGAGGTTCTGCGTGTATGCGGTGTAGTTCTGCCAGTCCTCTTCGCGCGACCGGTTGATCGTGAAGGCGACGTCGTCGGCGGTGAGCGGCTCGCCGTCCGACCACTGCAGCCCGTCGCGGAGCGTGTACGTGTACGTCTTGCCGTCCTCTGACCCCTCCCACGACTCGGCGAGGCCCGGGATGGTGGCGAAGTCGTCGGCCGCCTTCCGCGTGACCGTGTCGTACTGCGGAATCCAGACGTCGTAGTCGAGAACCGTGTATCCAACGAGCGGATTGAGTGTGTCGTACGAGTTCGAGGTCACACCGATCGTGAGCACGACTTTCTCGTCGTCCCCCTGTGCGGTGGCGACGGCAGTTGCAACGGCGGCGATCAGGGCGACGAGGGCTGCAGCGACGAGGAGCCTCACAGGTCTCACGGACGGTCTCCCTCCAAATCGATGGTCGGGCGATTATGTCCCTCCGTCGGAGCGGATACCAGTGTCAGAAGCGCTCTCGGACGCGACTTAGTAGCGTCGCAACCCGTGACGGCTCCCGAGCCTCGCGGCCCGCGGCCGCGCGAGCATGGCATTCGGATCGGGCAATTCGAGCCCGGGCCGTCGAACGCGATCACCGACATCGAGGGCGTCGAGATCGGTCACGCCACGGTCTGGCGCGACGAGCCAGACCCTCCGGCAGGGCGTGGTGTGGCTCGTACCGGCGTGACTGCGATCGTGCCGGGAGATCCTGCGTCGCTGGTCACCGACTCCGTGCCGGCAGGCGTCGCGATCTTGAACGGCGCAGGCGAGCTGACCGGCTCGATTCAGACCGGCGAGTGGGGCGTGATCCAGACGCCCGTGTACCTCACGGCGACGATGGCGGTCGGGCGTGTGTACGACGGAGCCGTCTCGGCCGCAATCGCCGCCGACCCGGCGGTCGGGGTCGAGAACGTCGTGATCCCGGTGGTCGGCGAATGCGACGACAGCTGGCTCTCGGAGGCACGTGTGGTCCAGGTCGACGCGACGGACGTCGGCCGAGCGCTGGCCGAGGCGCGCGCCGGGCCGGTCGTCGAAGGAGCGGTCGGGGCGGGAGCCGGCATGATCGCCTTCGGCTTCAAGGCCGGCATCGGAACGGCGAGCCGCGTGCTCCCCCGCCTGGACGGGGCGCTCGGCGTGCTCGTCCTCGCGAATTTCGGAACGCGCCGAGAGCTCGTCGTGGACGGCGTGCCGGTCGGACACCTGCTCGGCGGATCGGGCGCGCGCGAGAAAGAAGCGGGAAGCTGCATCGCGGTGGTCGCCACCGACGTGCCACTCGGCACCCACGAGCTCAGCAGGATTGCCCGCCGCTGCGGGCTCGGCCTCGCCCGGACCGGATCGGTCGCCCACCATGGGAGCGGCGAGATCTTCCTCGCGGTCTCGGTGGCTCGCGGCGAGAGGCACCAGGTCGCAGCCGACCTCGACCAGCTCTTCGCGGCCACCGTCGAGGCGACCGAGGAAGCCGTGCTGAACGCGCTCTGGGCGGCGCCCGAGGTGACCGGTCGTGAGGACCGTGTAGCGCCCGCCCTCCCCCACGATGACGTGCTCCAGCTGCTCGATGCTCACGCGCGCCTTGCGCGCTAGTCGTACTGCACCGCAGGTCGCGTGTCGGTGCGGTCCGCACGCCTCCTCGCCCTCAACGAAAGTGTCGCGAACGGGACGAGCGTCCAGCAGGCGAGCTCTCGCAGCCGAGCGCGCGACGAGCCCCGCTCGTCCGTCACCGCGAGCCTGATCGTCGAGCCCGAGCCGCGCAGCGCCGACCGGAGCAGCGCTCCGGCGCGTCGCGCATGCCACCCCGACGTCACGAGCACGACCTCCTTCGCCCCGAGCGTCCGAGCCAGCGTCGCCACCCCAACCGCGTTCCCGAGCGTCGAGCGAGCGCCCCTGTCGAGCAGGATCCGGTACCCGCGCCCCTTCCAGGACCGGGCCATCAACTCCGCCTCCGAGGCGGAGCTGCGGCCCCTCGCCCAACCCGAGAGAAGCACGACAGCGTCATCGCCTACCTCTTGCTCGGCGCGCAGGAGACGCCTCAGGCCGATCTCGTGGAGCTCGTCACTCGCGCCCTTGGAGTAGCCGAGCACGGCAATCAGGCGGACGTCGCTCATTACCGGCGTCCGCGCCGGCGACGCCAGAGCCCGTACAGCACGAGCGTGCCGGCCACGGTCACGACGAGCTGGACTGCCCGCCGGCCTCGGAGCTTCGATTCACCGCTTGCGCGATCGCGCATGTGGACGGGGACCTCGGCGACCGTCAGCCTGGCTTCTCTCAGGCGGAGGA
Source organism: uncultured Actinomycetes bacterium (assembly GCA_963761485.1). Taxonomy (GTDB): domain Bacteria; phylum Actinomycetota; class Thermoleophilia; order Gaiellales; family Gaiellaceae; genus GMQP-bins7. The sequence goes on from CAVXGP010000007.1 coordinate 498,436, forward strand.
GGGACTCGACCTCGGGAGCTCCGCTCTCGTACGGCGTCGCAAGCACGGGCATTGCCCGCGCGTTGACGGCATACAGGCCACTCGTCGCATCCTGGAACGGCCGGCCCAGCGCGGCGCGCATTGCTCGTCGCAACACGGCGGTGCCGAACCGGCGGCTGCGGCTCGGCGTGTAGCGGAATTCCGCATATCCGTCTCCGGTCGCGAAGCGCGAGCCGACCGCAACATCTGCCTCCCCTTCGCGGACGATCGCGAGCAGGCGTGCGAGCTCGTCCACCGGGTGCTGCCCGTCCGCGTCCACACGTCCCGCATATGCATATCCGTGCTCGCGCGCGTAGGCATAGCCGGCCGCGATACCGGCCCGAAGGCCACGATTCTCGCCGAACGAGAGGACTTCGGCGCCGCCCGCCCGGGCAACCTCGGCCGTCCCGTCCGTCGAGCCGTCGTCGACGACGAGCACGTCCACGGCCGGAAGCCCGGACCGAAGCTCGTCGAGCACTGCAGGCAGATTTGCCTCCTCGTTCCAGGCCGGGATGAAGACGACGGTATCGGACAACGGCGTGTCACATCGTACGGCGTCGCGGTGTTCGCGACCTGGCGCCTGGTTGTATCGAACACAAGGCCGTTCGATCGGCCGGGGGAGTAGGCTCCGATCGGTGTTCCTACTCGTCGGGCTCGTCTTGCTCCTGGTCTTGCCGTCTCCGTGGAACATCGTCGGCTTTGCAGCGTGCCTGGCGTTGTTCCTCGGCGAGCTCGCCTTCTGGAACCGGAGAGTGCGCGATCGTCACGCACGGACGGGTGCCGAAACCTTGATCGGGCAGACCGCGACGGTTGTCTCTGCATGTCGTCCCGACGGCCAGGTCCGTCTCGTCGGCGAAATCTGGGAGGCGCATTGCCCGGAAGGCGCCGACCTCGGCGATACGGTCATCGTGACTGCCCGAGACGACCTCAGGCTCGTAGTCGCCCGGCCGAGCACCGCCTGAATCCGGTTCCTTTCAAGCGGGAGCTCCGGCCGCAGCGTCGAATTGCCGCTCGTGAGCTCGCGTCGGCGAATCCTCCTCCTCGCGATCACAGCCGCCTTCGCACTCGGATCTGCGCAGGCGGCAACGGCCGATCTCGCCGACGAGACGGCCCTCGCCGAGCGCTTCGCTCCGGTCGTCCGGCTCGTCGAGCAAGAGGAGGAGTGCGGCCCCGGGGAGCCGTACGAGCCGATCGACGTCGATCTTCTGTTCGACGAGCCGACGGTTGCGCTTCGCGGGCCGTGGAACGAAGCGGACCTCGTGAAGATCGCCCCTGCCGCCGGCGATCTCGTCGACCTCTACGAGTACCACCTCGACTTCCCCGGCGATGCCCTCGACCCGAGATGCGACTACGAGCTCTGGGCACGCCGGCTCACCCAAGAGAGCGCGCCCACGGTGTACGCGCACGTCGCCACCGACGCCGCGCATCCCGGCAAGCTGGCGCTGCAGTACTGGTTCTTCTACCCCTTCAACGACTTCAACAACAAGCACGAGGGCGACTGGGAGATGACCCAGCTCGTCTTCGACGCTCGGGATGCACGCGAGGCGCTCGACGCGGAGCCCGAGTCGATCGGCTACAGCTCCCACGAAGGCGCCGAGCGTGCAAATTGGGGCGAGGACAAGCTCGAGATCGTCGCGGGCACGCATCCGGTCGTCTATCCCGGCGCCGGGTCGCACGCGAACAAGTTCACGCAGGCCCTGTACATCGGAAGCTCGGCCGAGGCCGGCGTCGGCTGCGACGACACCACCGGCCCGCACGTCGAGCTGCGCCCGAGGGTGAAGACGATCCCCAGCGATCCCGACGCGGCTCGGGCCGCGTTTCCGTGGATCGCCTTCGAAGGGCGGTGGGGCGAGCTGCAGAAGGCGTTCTACAACGGCCCGACCGGCCCAAACCTGAAGCGGCAGTGGACCGCGCCGATCGAATGGTCGGAAGGCTGGCGCGAGCGGAGCTATGCAGTGCCGACGGGCGGCGTTTTCGGGACGCAGGCAACCGACTTCTTCTGCAGCGCGGTCGAGACGGGCTCGAACGTCCTCCTCAAGCTTCTTCGCAACCCGGGGATCACGCTTGTCCTGCTCGGTGCGCTTCTGGCGCTCGTCCTGTTCGCAGTCACGCGGACCTCATGGCGGCCAGCCACGCCGCTCCGAGTGGCGCGGCGGCGAACGTGGGGTCAGATCCTCTCCGCGAGCGGCCGGATGTACATCAGTCGTGCCCCGCTCTTCGTGGGCATGGGCGTCCTCTTCATTCCCCTGGGAATCCTGATCGGCGGCCTACAGGCTCTCGTCCTCGGTGGATTCGGCCTGCTCGGCATCGGCGCGACCGGAGAGTCAGCCGGAGCGCTGGTGTTTCTGGTCGTCGGGATCGGAACGACGTTGGCGCTACTGGGGCTAGCGCTGGTGCAGGCAGCGACCGCGCGCGCGCTCGTCGAGGTCGATCGAGGCCAGTCAGTCGGCCCGGTTCATGCGTATCGGCTCGCGCTCCAACGAGTTCGTCCGCTCGTCGGAGGGCTCGCGATCGCCGTCGGAGCCTGGCTTGCGCTGAGCGTGACGGCGGTCTTGATCCCTGTCGCGATCTGGCTCGCGGTTCGCTGGATTCTGCTCGCACAGGTCGTTCAGCTCGACGCTCGCTCGGCCGTGGGAAGTCTTCGTCGAAGCTCCGAGCTCGTCCGCCATCGCTGGATCCGCGTTGCATCTCTCGTCGGTGTCGGCACGGTGCTCGCGCTCGCCATCGGTCCGCTCATCGGGGCGCTTCTGATCTTCGTCACGAGCACACCGCTGGCGCTGCTCAACCTCGTCGCCGGCATCGTGTACGCGCTCGCGATGCCGTTCGTCGCGCTCGTGGCCGCGTACGTGTACTTCGATGCGAGGGCCCGCGATGAGCTGGAGGCGGAGCAACGGCCACACGTCCTCCCCGCGGAGATCGAGCTCTCCGCTTGATACGGCCGAACGCTAGGGACGTGCGTCGTCGTACAGGACGACGGTACGCGCGAGAAAGTCCGCCAGCCCACGCCGCCGCTCGTCGAACAGCACCGGAACGAAGCCCGCGAACAGCGGCACGATGGAGAGCACCAGCCCGACCAGGCGCACGATCGATCGGCCCACCGAAGGGACACCGCCCGCCGCGGTGCGAACCCTGAGGTCGAGAAGACGCATCCCGGGCGTCTGCCCGGCAGCGCTCCAGAACAGCACGAAGTAGGTGCCGGAGGCCAGCCCCCAGCCGCCTCCGAGCAGCACGCCGACGAGCCACTGGGGGCGGAGCTCCCCGACGAGCGACGACACGAGCGCGAACGCCCCGACGACCGACATGTAGAGGACGAGAATCACGATCGCGTCGATCGTGAGTGCGAGCGCACGAGTCACGAGGCCGGCGTGCACCGGATGGCTCGAGCGCTCACGCCGACGCACGGCCCGCTCGACGCGATCGTCGAGTCGCACTGCGGACGCACGGACACCGCCCACGACCTCCTCCGCGAGCCCGGTCGTCTGGCGTGCGATCGCCTCTCGAACCTCTGGGCTCGCGGCGACCTGTCGAAGGGCGTGCTGCGTCTCGTCACTGGCAAGCACCCGGTCGGTGAGCTCGAGCGTTCGCGGGCTCGCCAGCGCAGTGTTCAGAAGGCGCTCGAGCTCACCGCTCGAAGCCAGCTCGGCGACCACCCGCTCGAGCACGCGGTGTCGGACGACGGATCGCGCGATCTCCTCGGGTAGTGACCCGGCGAGCGCCCGATCGATGACGCGACTGATCTCGGGTGCCGAGAGCACCTCGTCGACCGCCGCCTCGAGCTGGTCGCGCCAGACCCGCGCGGCCGCCCGTGCGGGAAAGAGAGCGGCGCGCCCGGCTGCATCCGCCAGGCCGGAACGCTGGTCGTCGTCGGTCGGCACCGTCACGAGAAGTTTCGCTCCCCGCTAAGACGACAGGGAGCGCGCTTTCGCGAGGCGGACTCTTCGTCCGACAGGAAACCCTGCTCGTGCAGCCGTGCAAGCCGCTCGAGCTCCATCGTCGAAGCGACCTCCGCCTGAATCGTCGGGTCGGCGATGAGCTCGCAGCGCATGCGAAGTGAGCCTATGACAGTCCGAAAAGCTGTATCGCGGCACGGGCACCTACATCGCCGCATTCACCCGGGTGATCGTGGGCTCTGGTCTGGCCCGTACCTTGCGGCACGCGTCAGATTAGGCTCCGCGCATGTCTACGAGCGAAGCCGCCCCGTCGGAGTACGGCGCCCGTCCTCGCAGAGCCGACGTCCGGCCGCAGATTCGGCCTGCAAGGTTGCTCCTGTCGCTGGTCGTGAGCGCCGCCAGCGTCTTCCTCGCTGCGGGGATCCTGCCCGGATTCGACGTCGGCACCTTTTGGGAAGCGCTCGTAGCAGCACTCGTCATCGCGCTGCTGAACGCCGTGCTCTCGCCGCTCGTGGCCGCGGTACGGCTCCCGTACACGGTCGCGACGTCGTTCCTCCTGCTCCTCGGGCTGAATGCGGCGCTCCTGAAGCTCGTGGACGCGGTCACAGAGGGCGCGATCAGCGTCGGGGGTTGGGGATCCGCGTTGATCGCGGCGCTCGTGATCTCGGCGATCACGACGGCGCTCGAGGTCGTGGCTGGCTCGAACGACGACGACGCGTACATGATCCGCGTGATCCAGCGCATCGCCCGCCGCTCGGGCGAGCGGGTCGAGACCGACGTGCCGGGAGTCCTGTTCCTCGAGATCGACGGGCTCGCCCAACCCGTGCTCCAGCGCGCAATGCGCGACGGCAACGCGCCCACGATGGCCCGCTGGCTGGAGGAAGGATCCCACCGATTCGTGGAATGGGAGCCCGACCTCTCGTCACAAACAGGCGCCAGCCAAGCCGGAATCCTGCTCGGCTCCAACGAGGACATTCCCGCCTTCCGCTGGGTCGAGAAGGAGCGAGGGATCATGATGACGTGCTCGGCCCCGGCGGACTGCACCGAGATCGAGCGCCGTCACGCCGGCGACGGCCTCCTCCGAAACGGAGGCGCGAGCCGGGGGAACCTCCTCTCGGGCGAGGCCGACCACGTCATCCTCACCGTCAGCAGGATCGAGGCCGAGAAGGGCGCAAACCCCGGTTACCGCGCGTTCTTCGCCAACGGGCACAACGTGACGCGGGCGCTCGTGCTCATGTTCTGGGAGGTGATCCTCGAATGGACCGCCGCGCTGCGAGCGATCCGGCGCGACGTGCGGCCGCGCGGGCATCGCGGAGGCATCTATCCCTTCGTGCGGGGAGCGATGTGCGTCATCGTCCGCGACCTCATCGTGTTCGGCGTGCTCACGGACCTGATGAACGGAAGGCCGGCCATCTACGCGACCTTCTCGAGCTACGACGAGGTCGCCCACCACTCCGGCCTCGAACGGGCCGACACGCTCGAGGCGCTGCGGAAGCTCGATCAGCAGTTCGCCAGGATCGCGCGGGCGTGCCGCTATGCCCCCCGGCCGTACGAGATCGTCGTGCTCTCGGATCACGGTCAGACCCAGGGCGCGACCTTCAAGCAGCGAAACGGCTACGGCCTGGACGATCTCGTCGAGCGGTCCCTGACGACGGGCGACGTTGCCGAGTTCGCGGGCGGCGACGAGCAGCAGGCGATGGTCGGCCATGCCGTTTCCGAGGCGACGGGGAAGCAACCGAAGCGGCCCAAGAATGACGTGTCCGACCGCCAGGTCATCGTCCTCGGCTCGGGAAATCTCGGCCTCGTCTATCTGATGGAGGAACCAAGGCGGCTCACCTTCGAGGAGATCGACGAGCGGCATCCGAGACTCCTGCCGGCGCTGTCCGAGCATCCGCACATCGGCTGGGTGCTCGTCCACTCGTCCCAGCACGGCCCGATCGCGCTGGGCGCGAGCGGGGCGCACTACCTCCAGCGTGGGCGTGTCGAGGGCGTGGATCCACTGGCGCCCTTCTCACCGAACGCACGGCACCATCTGCTGCGCACGGACGAGTTTCCGCACGTCGCGGACATCATGATCGGGAGCTTCTACGACCCCCAGCTCGACGAGGGCTGCGCCTTCGAGGAGCTCATCTCGTTCCACGGCGGCCTCGGCGGGCCTCAGACGCGCCCGTTCATCCTCTACCCGGCACAACTCCCGGTGCCCGACGAGCCGCTGGTCGGGGCCGCGTCGGTGCACCAGCTGCTTTCGAGCTGGCGGAACCTGCTGCACGGCGAAGCAGAAGTGTCCGAGCCGAGCTCGACCTGAGCTCCGACCTACGCGAAGTCCTAACGGGATAAACACCCTCCTTCTCCGTCTGCCTCGTCGCGCATGATCGACCGGCACGTGGAGTCCGCCGTCGCTCGAGCGAGCCTGTTGTGTTCTTCCGGCTGAGCAGCCTCGAGCTCTGGCTGCTGATCTTCGGGATCGTGCTCGGCACGACGCTCCTGGGCGTTCTCGCTGGACACCGTCTACGCGCCCACGCAGATGCGCTGCGCGAGCCCTTCGGAGCTCTCCAGGCCGCGCTGCTCGGTCTGGTCGCGCTCATCCTCGCGTTCGGTCTGACGCTGGCCGTTGGGCGCTACGACGCGCGACGTGCGGCGGTCGTGGAGGTCGCCAACGCCATCGGCACCACCTACCTGCGCGCCCAGACGTTGCGAGAGCCGATCCGGTCTCGCTCCCTCGAGCAGCTCGAGCGCTACACCGACGCGACCACTCGCCTCTCCGAGGCGGTCCCGACGAGCGCGGACTCGCGCGACGCGATCGCGGACGGCGATCGCCTGCAGCGCTCGCTCTGGCGCCTCGCCGGCGAGGCGCTCGCCGACTCGCCCACCGACAGCGCGCCGCGCCTCTACGTCGAGACACTCAACGAGATGATCGACGTGCAGACCGTTCAGGTCTCTGCGCTGAACAACCGCGTCCCCAATGCGGTCCTCACCATCGAGGTGGTGGGCGCCTCCGTCGCACTCGGGCTGCTCGCCCTCTACCTGGCGATGCTCGCTCGGGGCGTGATCAGCGTCGTCCTGGCGGCCGCGTTCGTCTCGGTGCTGCTGCTGATCACGTTCGACCTCGACCGCCCGGTGCGGGGGCTCGTTCGCGTTCCTGACGCCCCGCTCGTCGACCTCCGCGCCTCGATGGAGCTGCCGCCAGCAGCCCGTGCGCCGTAGCCGATCGCGGCCGGACGAGGACGGAAGGATGCCCCGCACGCAGCGCGGGGCATCCATCGCGTCTAGATCCCGAGGATCTGCTTCTTCTTCGCCTCGAACTCTTCCTCGGTGATGATCCCCTGCGCCTTCAGCTGTGCGAGCTGGCTGAGCTCGGCGGCGTAATCGGGCTCGGCTGGTGCGGCCGGAGGGGCCGCCGCTTGCTGCGCCGCCATCTGTTGGTCGTACGCAGCCTGATCCTGTGCGGCGTACTTCTGGTCCTGGCGGTGGCGAACAGCTCCCGCAGTCCCCGCGACGACTGCCGTCGTCGCGGCCGCACGTACGAGGCCCGGGCCCCTTCTCCCAAACATGCGCCTCTCCTCTCTAGGCCTTGGCCTGCTCGAGGGCCCACTCTCGGGCCGCCTGGACGACATCGTGCGGAAGTCGCTCGAAGGCGACCAACTCCCCACCCGCATCGCGCATCGCCTGGGCGACTTTCCTGGCCCAGACGTTCTCCCACACGAGCAGCGCAGCCGAGGAGTTCGGCTCCAGCCCCTCCGCGGCATCCATCAGGTCGTCCTCGTTGAAGAGGCCGCCAACCTCGACGCCTGCCTTCTCGAGCCCTTCCTGCACATCGGGATCGAGCTCGGTCAACTCGAACGCGACTGCGTCGCCGCCGGCGTTCTTGCCGACGAATGCGATGTCGATGATCCGGATCGTTCCGTCGTCGACGAGCTCACCGATGGCGGGTGCGATCTCTCCCCGAAATCGATTCCCGGGGAAGGCGACGATCGCGTAATCCACAGGTCCAATCTCTTCCATAGCTGCTCCTCTCGGCCCTTACGACTGTGCCAGCGCCTTCTGCTTGATCGCGTCGAACTCCGCCTGCGTGATCGCACCGGAGTCGAGGAGGCCCTTCGCCTTCTCGATCTCCGCCGCGGCGCCGCCGCTGCCGGCGGTCTCCCGCACGTAGCTATCGAATTGCGCCTGTTGAGCCTGCGCTCGTTCGATGTTCCGCTCGGCCATCTTGTCGTGCTGTGACATCAGGTAGATGAAGACGCCGAGAAACGGCAGCACGATCACGAAGATCAGCCACAGCGTCTTCGCTCCGCCGCCGATGTCGCGCCGGCGAAAAACGTCCGCGAACACCGTGATCAGGAGCCAGAACCAGGTGACCCAGAGGAAGAAGATGAGCATCGTCCAGAGGACATCGAGGAACGGGTAATCGGCTGCTATCAACTGAAACCTCCTTGACGGGACGGCCCCACACTCTTTCACAGCCTCCTGAGCCGCGCGACCCGTTCACCAGATTCTCACCCGGGTGAGAATTTTTCGGCTGGCTTTGGTGTTGAATAACAGCGAGTGAGCCGTCAGTTGGTGTCCGCGAGGTTGGCCGCGGCGGCGCCGCCTCTCATCGAAACGAAGCTGCTCCCTCCCAGGGGGCGGTCCGACCTCGTCCCGAGACCGCGCCTGCTCGAGGCTCTCGACAGGCTTTCGTCCACGGCGCTGACGCTGGTGGACGCCCCGGTGGGATTCGGGAAGACGGTTCTCGCACAGTCGTGGGGCGCCCAGTCCGACACCGCGATCGCGTGGGTTTCGATCGACTCGGCCGACGACGACCCCGTCCGCCTGTGGACCTATGTCGCAACGGCCGTCGACCGTATTCGCCCCGGCCTGGGCCGAGGTGCGCTGACTCGCCTCAGATCGCCCGGCGTCCCTCCCGAGACGGTTGTGGACGAGCTGGTCAACAGCATCTCCGCCTTCGGGAGGCCCCTCACAGTGATCCTCGACGACCTGCACGCGCTCAGGAGCGACGACTGCTTCAGCTCGTTCGAGCACGCTGTCGAGCTACTTCCGGCGCAGGCACGCATCGTCGCGACGACGCGCCGCGACCCAGGGATCGCCCTTGGCCGGCTCCGAGCACGAGGCGCTCTCGGCGAGTTACGCGCCAAGGACCTCGCGTTCACGCACGACGAGGCACGTGAGCTCATCGTCGGTCAGGAGCACATCGCACTGGCAGACGACGACATCGAGATGCTCGTCGATCGAACCGAGGGCTGGCCCGCCGGCCTCTATCTCGCAACGCTTTGGCTGCGCACGCTCGAAGACCCGAGCGCGCGCGTTCGCGACTTCCACGGAGACCACCGACATGTCGCGGACTACCTGACCGGAGAAGTGCTCGACACGCTCGACGCGGAGACTCGCGATTTCCTGCTCCGAACGTCGATTCTCGGCCGGTTCAACGGCGCGCTCTGCGACGCAGTCCTCGGTCGGACGGACTCGACCCTCCTGATCACCGAGCTCGAGCGCTCGAACCTTTTCCTCATCGGGCTCGACCCGAACGGCGAGTGGTACCGCTACCACCACCTCTTCGGTGAGTTGTTGCAGCTCGAGCTCGCACTGCTGGATCCTTCGGCGGCCGTAACCTTGCACCGCCGGGCGAGCGAATGGTGCGAGGCCCAGGGATTGATCGACGAGGCACTCGAGCACGCGCACGCGGCGGGCGATAACGGCATGGTTGCGGGCGTTCTCGTCGAGCACCACCTGGAGTTCTTGAGGACCGCTCGTCAGGCAACGCTCGTGCGCTGGGTCTCCGGTCTACCGACGGAGCTCGTCCTCGAGAATTCGATGCTCGCGCCGGCGGCGGCTCTTGCTGCGGGAATGCTGGGACGAGAGAGGGGAGAGCGTCGTCGCCTCGTTTCTCTCGCCGAGCGGGTGCGCGCGGAGAGGCCTGACGACTGGTTGCCATACCACGAGGTCGGTCTCGGCCTCGCGCGCGCCATCGCGGTCGACGGCAACCTGACCGAGATACTCGAGCTCGCCAGACGGACCGCGGTGATCGCTCGGGGCGACCACGAGGTGGCTGTGCCCGGTCTCGCGAATCTCGGCCTCCTCCTCTTCCTGTGCGGGGAGTACGAAGAAGCTTGCGTCGTGGCACAGGAGGCCGTGGATCGTCCTGAGGCCACCGCTCGGCCCCACGGACACGTGTATGCGCTCGCGACCCTGGCGCTGGTCGACGCGGAGGTCGGTCGCCCCTCGGGCGCGGAGTCGAGTGCGCGCAAGGCCGTCGCGGCGGCGGCGAGCGCCGGAATCGGCGAGACTGGAGCCGGCGGGCTCGCGCGGGTCGCTCTCGCGAGGGCGTTGACCGTCCAGGGCCGGTTGCCCGAGGCGGAGAGGCAGGCCGTGCTCGGCGAGCGCCTTCGGCGTCACACCGAGCCCGAGGCCTCACACGTTTACGCTTCGCTCGTTCTTGCGGAGATCCGGGCGAGGCGAGGCCAGCTCTCGAGAGCGTCGGCAGAGCTCGCGCGCGCGACCGAGGCCATGGAGACGTTTTCCGACCCGGGAGACCTTCAGAAGGTGGTCGCCCGGGTGTCGCGTGTACTGGACGAGGCCCGCGCGGCAGCAGGCACACTTGACGAGCTGCCAACCGAAGCCGAGCTCAGCGTCCTCCGCCTGCTTGCCAGCGATCTCTCGCAGCGCGACATCGGAGCCACGTTGTTCCTGTCCGTGAACACGGTCAAGACGCACTCCCGCGCCCTCTACCGAAAGCTGGGCGTCTCCTCGCGCGAGGAAGCCGTAGCACGTGCCACCGCCCTGGGCCTTCTCGCGGCAGACGAATCACCCGGGTGATCCAGGCCCCCGAAACACGCGAAGCCTGCGAGGACTGTCACGGTGCATGCCGTGGGAGGCGTTTGCCATCGCCTCGTCGTCCAGGGTGAGCTGAGCGCCCGTTACGCGTCCGTATTCGAAGGCATGCGGCTCGAATGTGCCAACGGGCAGACGGCGATCGTCGGACCGGTCACCGACCAGGCGCACCTGCACGGACTGCTTCAGCGGATCGAAGGGCTCGGGCTCACGGTCGTGAGCTTCGGCCCGGCCGACGACGACGACTAGACGCTTGCATCATTCGTGGCGGCAGGCCAGAGTTGCTTCGTGAGCGAGGCGCTCGTCCATGCGCTGGGCATCCCGGTCAGTCCGGTCGCCATCGCTGCGATCCTGCTGCCGGGCGTCCTGATCGGCACACTTTTCCTGGTCGACGGGCTGGACGGCGTTTGACACACACCGTGCCGAGATCGTGAATCTCGTTTGGGGGATTCTCGTCTTGGTGGGCGCCGTTGCAGTGGCGGTGTCGGCGATCCTGCTCGTCCGGCGCCGCGCCCCCGAGGGCAGCTACTTCGCCGACGGCGATCGCGCGTCAGGTGTGTTCGGCGTGCTCGCGACGGGCTTCGCCGTGTTCGCGGGATTCGTGATCTTCCTCGCCTTCACGACCTACGACCAGTCGCGAAACGGAGCCGAGACCGAGGCGCTCCTGTGGCGCAGCAGTTCGAGACGGCACAGTTCCTCCCGGCGGCCGTCCGGGATCGCCTAGCGGGAGAGCTCGTTTGCTACGGACGTAACGGTCGTGTATCAGGAGTGGCCCCGGATGGAGGACGGAACGCCGCGGAATGCCCTCAACCCATGGGCTGTCGCCCTCTTCAGGACCCTGCGGACGGCGCGCCCGACGACGCCGAGCCAGCAATCCAACTACGACAAGTGGCTCGATCAGACGTCCGATCGAGAGGAGGCCCGCCGCGATCGCGTCCACGGGGCCGCAGGCGTCATCCCTGAGTCGCTCTGGCTCGTCCTCTTCCTGACGGCCGCCGTCGTCTTCGCGTTCATGTTCTTCTTCGCGGACAGCGGGGAACGCGCAGTCGTCCCAGGCGATGCTCGTCGGCTCCGCGACCGCTGTCGTCGACCGTGACCCTGCTCGCGATCTGGGCACTCGACAATCCCGTACCGCGCCTGGCCTCGGGAGTCTGCGAACCCGTGGCGATGGAGCGATCGCTGCGCATTCTCGACGAGGCCCGACGGGTCGTCGCCGACGAGCAGTCTCTCCGTGCCGCTGAGGACGAGAGCGGGGTGAGCGCGACTGCGCCAGGATCGCGTCAATGGGTCGAGTTCGCGCCACCGTGCTGCTCGCCGTCCGCGGCCGTCGCGACCGCGTGGGCAGCTACCAGGCAGACGCGCTGGAACGGCGAGCAGGCGAAGGCTCCAGCCTCGATCGAACGCGATCGGATCGAGTCCACACGGGCGCAAGGCTCGCGAACCCGAGACGCAGGTCGACGTCGGCGACGTTCACCCAGTGGATCGACGCGTACGCGCGGGACGAGACGGAGCTCGCGGACTTCTATCGCAAGCGATTCCGCGCCGAGTTCAGGCCCGCGTTCGCGGCCTGGATCGCGACGAGGCCGCTGACGAATCCGGGTGCGCCGCTCTCGCCGTTCGCGATGCCGCAGTACAGGCTCGCCGCCACTGCCGAGCGCCGACCGCCTCGACGGGGAGGCCGACGGTCTCGTCCGAAGAGGTGCGGAGAACATCCAGCGTGCGGACAACTACATCCTCACCGTCGTCCTGTTCGCGATCTCACTCTTCTTCGCCGGAATGAGCACGAGAGCTCGCGACCGCACCTCCGCGGATCGCAGTCTCGCGCTCGGCTACGTCCTCTTCGTCGGCACGGCGTCTGGATCGCAACCTTCCCGGTCAGCTCCCGTCGACACGCGGGCGTCTCAGGTCGCGTCGGCGCCCCTATGAGATGGCGAGGAGCGCGCCGACGATCATCCCGCCGGCTCGGCGGTAAACAACCCCAGCCCGGGTCGGGCGGTGGGTCGGTGGGCCCGGGTAGCTCCGCCGCTTTGGCCGCTGCCAGATCACGGCTGATATGCACCGCCGCCGAGGTAAGAGGAGCCCCGAGCACGAGGCCGATCATCCCGAAGATGCTTCCGAACCCGATCGTGGCGATGAGGACGACCAGTGGATTGAGATCGAGCGTCGCACCGAACGCGATCGGCTGCACGATGTTCTGAAGCAGCCCGTTCGCCAGGATCACGATGACGAGCATGATCAGCGCCGTGTCCGTCCCGCCCGAGGACAGAGCGAGGAGCACCGCGAGCGCGCCCGACACGAACGCGCCGATGAAGGGGACGTAGGCCGTCACGAACGTGACAACGGCAATCGTTCCCCAGAGCGGGATGTCGAGGACGTAGGCGCCTATCCCGACGACGACGGCGTTGAAGGCCGCGACGATGGAGACACCGAAAAAGTAGCGCCGCAGCGACTGGATCACGTTTCTCGAGATAGTCGTCGCGACAGCCACAGGGACGCCCATGCTCCGATCGATGAAGCCTCGCACCGCGGGGCCGTCCTTCAACAGGAAGAAGGTGCTGAACATGGCGAAAGTGAGAAAGAAGATGAGCGAGGTCAGCCCCTCGATCCCTCGCGCGATACCTTGCACGAGCGTCCTGCCGGCGTCAGACGCTCCTTGCTTCACGTCCTCCTTGGCCCCGGAGGTCCCGCCGGCTCCGGCGTCGTTCACCCACCCCTCCACCTCGTCGACGGCCTGCGAGACCGACGACTTGATCTCGGCTTCCTGCTCGACGATGCCACCGAAGACGAGGAGGAAGATGAGCACTCCGAGTGCGATGAACCCGAGCAGCACGAGCGCTGCCCCGGCGGCACGCGGCACCCGGTGTCTCTGCAACGTGGTCACGACCGGCCCTGCGACGGTGGCGAGAATTGCCCCGACGATCACGGGATCGACGATCGTCGAGGTCAGCCCGAGCAGCCAGACCAGTCCGAAGAGGACGAGGCCAACGCTGACGAGGAACCATGCGAGCAGGCCGAGGTCACGCAGCCACATCGGCGCCGAGAACACGCGAGAGAGCGAGGTCGCGTCGATCTTGACGACCGTTTCCTCGGGCGCGGGAGCCTCTCCCGCGGCCGTGCCGCTCCCGTGACGAAAGCGGTCGAAGAGACCTCCCATCCTCACCGCGCGCATTCTGGCGTCTGTGCCGGACGCGGGCTCGCGCCCGGCTTCCGACAACGGCGATTTCCCGACCCCTGATCATTCGACCGCCAGTTGCGGCGTCTGCGGCAGTGCAGATTCACTCCCTCACGACAGACCCCGTGTCTTCGTCGTGATAGCGGGCGAGCAACTCTTCCTCGTCTTCCTTCTTCGGGAACATGAAGAAGACGAGCGCGGCGCCGAGCACGACTGCGACGATCCCGGCGGTGTAGGCCCAGCGATCGCCCTGCAGGAACGACGTCTTCGCTGCAGCCGTGATGGCGTCGGCATGCTGCGGATACTGCTTCGCGACGTCCTCGGCTCCCGCGAAGGACTTCGTGAGCTGGCTCTGCACGCTGTCCGTGATGTGCTGGTCCGATTCCGAGATCGCCGCTGATGCCGCAGAGGCATAGCCGGCCGTGAGCAGCGCACCGAAGATCGACTGCATGATCGCGCCTCCGAGGTCACGCTGGAGATCAGCGGTTCCCGACGCCATTCCTGCGCGCGTCACCGGCACGGAGCCGGTCAGCGAATGCGAGGCAGGTGTACCTGCGAGCCCGATCCCGATACCGATGAACACGTATGCGAGCGCGACCCGCCAGTACGAGATGTCCTCCTTCCAGAGCAGGAGCATCGTCAGGAACGCCAGGAACAGGAACACGTACCCGGCGAGCAACGTGAACCGGGCTCCATATGCCCCCACGAGCTTGGCCGAGCGTGGCGCGACGAGCACCATGAGCAGGGCGGCCGGCAGGATCGAAGCCCCGGCTTCGAGTGTCGAGTAGCCCAGCACGTTCTGGAGGAACTGCTGGCTGACGAAGGCCGCGCCCATCAGCGATCCGAACACGATGATCCCTGCGCACGCCGCGACCCAGAAGACGCGGCGCCCTGCGACATCGAGGTCGTAGAGCGGGTTTGTCGCCCGACGCTGCCTGAGGTAGAAAGCCGCGCCGGCCGCAAGGGCGATGGCAGCCAAGCCAAGCACCAGGGCTCCCTCGTTCGGAACCGGCGCGAAGTTGATCCCGAGGATGAGCGCGGCCACGAGAAGGACGGAGAGGATGCCGCCGAGGTTGTCCACCGGTTCTGTTGTCTCGTTGACGTGGCTCGGCACGAGGAGGACCGCCAGCACGAGGGCAACGCCGGCGAGCGGCAGCGTTACGAGGAAGACCGAGCCCCACCAGAAGTGCTCGAGCAAAGCGCCCGAGACCAGCGGGCCGAGAGCGGCGATGGCGCCGCCGATCGCCGACCATAGGGCGATCGACCGCGTACGGGCCTGGCCCGACCACAGCGCCGTGATCAGGGCGAGCGTCGTCGGGTACGCCATGCCGGCCGCAAGCCCGCCCCCCACGCGGGCGACAAAGAGAACCTCGTCGGACGGCGCATAGGCGGCGAGCAGAGACATCGGGATGGCCAGTACCGTCCCGACGACGAGCAGCAACTTGCGCCCGTAGCGGTCGCCGATCGCTCCCAGGTAGAGCACCGAGGCCGCGAGACCCAGCGAGAAGCCGACGGCGATGAGGTTCAACGTCACCTGGGAGGAGTCGAAAGCCGTGCCGATGTCGGGCAGTGCCACGTTGGCGACCGACAGGTTCAGATTCGCGACGGCCGCGACGAGGATGAGCGAGATCAGGACGAGCCCTGCCCGTTCGGGCGCGCTCGAAGTGGCGACGCCGCGCATCGCCCCGCCGGCCCGGCTCTCCGCTGCAGCTCCCGCCTCTATGCGGGGATTCTCGTAACCCACCGGATCGGCGTGGCCGATGTCCGCGCCGTTCACCCGGGTGAATGAGGCTTACCCTTGTGCGGCTCGACGCCCCTCGGCCAGGGTGACGACCTCGTCGACGAGGTCCAGCCCTTCCTCGCGGTGCGTGATCAGGAGAACGGCCCGGTCTTCGGCCGCCGAGAGCATGTCGTCGACGACCTGCTTGGCCGTCTCGGGATCAAGGTGTGCGGTCGGCTCGTCGAGGACGAGGAGCGGAGCGTCGGCCAGCAGTGCTCGCGCGAGCGCGATTCGCTGGCGCTGGCCGCCCGAGAGCTGTGCGCCTTCTTCGCCGACGAGAGTGTCGAGCCCCTCGGGGAGCGAGGTCACCCACTCCAGGACCCGCGCCCGCCGGAGGGCTTCCAGGATCTCCGGCTCGGTAGCTTCGGGCCTCGCCAGACGGACGTTCTCGCGGATCGTCGTGGAGAAGAGATAGGCGTCCTGCCCGGCGACGGCGATGGCGTTCCGAACGTCGTCCTGTCGGTAATCACGAAGATCCGTCCCACCGAGGGTCACACGACCGTCCTCGGGGTCGAGGAAGCGGAGCAGGAGGTTGACGACCGTTGTCTTGCCCGAGCCACTGGGCCCGACCAGGGCGACCTTCCGTCCCGGATCGAGCCGGAGGCTCACGCCGTCGAGGGCCAGCGGCTCGCCTGGTGCATATCGCGCCCGGGCTCCGTCCAGCGTGAGCGCCGGACGCGCCCGAGGAGCGGGCGCGGGCTCGACCGGGTCCCGTATGGCGGGCGTGCGGTCCGTGAGCTCGAGCACCCGGCGACCCGCAGCGAGCGTCGCCGAGAGCTCGCGGGCTGCCTGAGACAGCGGGGCAACGGCCTCGAACGACGCGAGTGCAAGCAATGCCAGCACCGCGACGAGCACGCGGTCGAGGTCGCCCGCCGCATGGGCGGACACGGCGACGGCCAGGACGACGACCACGGTCGCCCCGGCCACGACGATGCCGAGACCGTCGGCGACGCCCGCGGCCAGCGCATCGCGCCGCGCGAGTCGCGTGAGGATGCGATCGGATTCGCGCACCCTGTTCAGCGTCTCTTCCTCGTGCCCGTACACGACGAGCTCCGGAGCGCCGCGGAGGAGCTCGACCAGCTCCGAGCTCAGGTGCCCCTGGGCGCTCGCTCGATGACGCCCCGCGGCACGTGCGAGCCGCCCCGCCGCTGCAGGCACTGCCATGCCGGCGACGAGCAGTCCGGCCAGGAGGATCACCGCAGCGGCCGGAAGGATTGCGGCAGCGACTCCGACCGCCACCGCCCCTGCAGCCACGGCGACGAGGGGAGGCGCGAGGCCGCGCAGGTACAGGCTCTGGAGCGCGTCCACGTCGGCGACCATCCGGCTGACGAGGTCGCCTCTGCGATACGCCTCGAGGCCGGCCGGCGCGAGCGGTTCGATGCGCTCGTAGAAACGGACCCGGAGGCGCGCCAGGACGCGAAACGCGAGGTCGTGCGAGGCGAGGCGTTCGAGGTAACGCGCGAGCGGCCGCGCGAGGGCGAAGAACCGCACCGCCACGATCGCTCCGGTGAGGGTCAGGATCGCGGGGTGCTCGGCCGCACGGGCGATCAGGTAGCCGGCGGTCGCCATCAGGCCGACACCGAAGACGACGGCCAGAGCGCCGAGCGTGACCGAGAGCGCGAGCCGCCACCGCGGTGCAGGGGCGAGCGCGACCAGCCTGCGGAGGGTGTCGATCATGTCGACGCGACCGCTGCTCTCTCGGTTACCACGCGGCCTCCTTCGACGCGGATGGTCCGATCCGCCTTCGCAACGAGCTCGTGCCGATGAGCGATAACG
This sequence comes from uncultured Actinomycetes bacterium, assembly GCA_963761485.1. Taxonomy (GTDB): domain Bacteria; phylum Actinomycetota; class Thermoleophilia; order Gaiellales; family Gaiellaceae; genus GMQP-bins7. The sequence continues at coordinate 515,897 of CAVXGP010000007.1, forward strand.
AGCATCGTCCGGCTCTTGCCCAGCCGGTCGATGGCCTCGCCAACGGCCGCGGCATTGACGGGATCGAGCTGCGCGGTTGGCTCGTCGAGTACGACGAACGATGCGTCGCGCACGAACGCCCTGGCCAGAGCGATGCGCTGCGCTTCTCCCGCCGAGACCGGCCGGCCTCCGTCCCCGATGACGGTGTCGTAACCTTCGGGCAGCATTCGCACGAAGTCGTCCGCCCCCGCAAGCCGCGCCGCGGCGACGACACGCTCGTCGGAGGAGGACGGGTCTCCCAGCCGGATGTTGTCGGAGATCGACCCTCGGAAGAGCGTCGGCCGCTGCGGCACCCACGCAAGCGATCGGCGCCAGGCGGCCGGCCCGAAGGCCGCGAGCTCCGCCCCGTCCACGGTCACGCGACCCGTCGTCGGCTCGGCCAGTCCGAGGAGGAGCGATGCAACCGTGCTCTTGCCGCTCCCGCTCGGTCCGACGAGAGCCACCGTCTCACCCGGACGCAGCTCGAGATCGACGCGATCGAGAACGGCTGCAGCACGCGCCGGGTATGAATACGAGACGTCCTCGAGCCGGATGATTGCGTCGCGAACAGGCGGCAGAGCAACTCCTTGGCGTCCGCCCCCGATCGCCGCTCCCTCGGTGAGCGCAAGCAAGCGTTCAGCGACGGCGAGCCCGTCTGCGCTCGCGTGGTACTGCGTCGCAAGACTGCGAAGAGGCAGATAGAGCTCGGGTGCGAGCAGGAGCACGACCAGAGCCGCCTCGAGCCCGATGCCGCCGCCGGCGAGCCGCACGCCGACGGTCACGGCCACGAGCGCGATCCCGAGCGTCGCAGCGAGCTCCAGGACCGCACCGGAGAGGAACGCCACTCGAAGCGTTCTCATCGTCGTTCGGCGGTAGCGTTCGCTCGCCTCGGCGATCGCCGCGGTTTGCGCAGGTCCCCGGTTGAACGCGCGCAGCGTCGGCAGGCCGCGGACGACATCGAGGAAGTGCGTCGAGAGAAGGGCGAGAGCTCGCCAGCGAGCCCTGGTCTCGCGTTCGGTGTATCGGCCTATGAGGACCATGAAGAACGGGACGAGCGGGAGCGTCAGCAGCATGAGCAGGGCAGACGTCAGATCGATGGGCACGATCCACGCGATCACGGCGACCGGGACGACCGCGGCAAGCACGAGCTGCGGGAGAAAACGGGCGAAATAGGCGTGGAGCGCGTCGATCCCCTGAACGGCCACGGCCGCGATCTCCCCACTCTCCGCGCCGTCCAGCGCTGCCGGCTCGCCCCGGAGCCGTCGTTCGACGAGCTCGAGTCGCAGCTGTGAAAGCACTCCCGCCGCAGCCAGGCCTCCCGCGAGCTCGAACCCCCAGGCGAGGACCCCTCGGCCCGCGAAGACGAGCCCCAGGAGCACGAGGTCGGCCGAGACGTCGTCGAGCGAGGCGCCCTCGAACGAGCGGGCGACGACCCGTGCCAGCAGCGTTGCCTGGAGAAGCACGAGCAGCGCGGTTGCGAGGCCGATCGCCACATCCGCTGCCAACAGCACGCGCGCCGCCCGCGCACGACGCAGGAGACGCGGATCGAGCGGACGCACGCGCCGAGGCTACCCGCGCCCGTGTAGCGTCGCGGCCGGGTGACCACTGCACCAACCCGGCGTGCCCGAACTGCGGCCGAATCGAGTCGCGGCGCGCCACGAGACCATCTAGCGCGCCTTCGGGCTGATGCCCCAGGTGCTCGTGATCGAGCCCCCCGGCTCCAGGCGGATGAGCCCCTCCCCACTCCGGAACGCATTCGGCGCACAGGTCATGGGCTCCACCGCAAGGCGCGTCGCCCGACGTCCGGCCGATCGCCCGTGAACAGCATCACGTACGGGTAGCTCCGGTCGACCCACAACGCGAGCGCGGCCCCGCTTTCGGGATCCGTGAGCTCGACCCAGGCCAGGCCGTCCTCGTCGCGCTCGAGATCCGTGAACCCGTGGTCGAGCCTGGTCGCCGCGATTGCCCGAGGCTGCCGAAAGTCGTACTCGGTGTCGGAGACTCGTCTCGCACCTGTCGGAATGCCCCGGTCGTCCGTCTGCAGCACCGTTCGGGCGGGTGTTCGAAGGACGGTTGCATCGACGGCCTCGGTACCGACGCTGAGATACGGGTGTGCACCGCAGCCGTACGGACAGGGGTCGGGCCCGACGTTCGTCGCCGTCGTCTGCACCGAGATCCCGTCCTCGGTGAGCACATACTCGATGCGCAGATCGACGGAGAACGGATAGCCGGGTTGAGGATGGAGCCTGTGCTCCATCGTCACCCGATCGGGCTCGCGTTCAGCCACGTTCCAGGTCGACCAGCGGACGAGGCCGTGGATCGCGTTCGAGTGCTCCGGCTCGGTGAGCGGGAGCTGGTGCTGGCGCCCGTCGAATTCGTACCGGCCGTCCTGGAGCCGGTTCGGCCACGGAATCAGGACCTGTCCACGGCCAGCAGTCGACATCTCGTCCGCGCCGTAGCCGTCCAAGACGTCCCGGCCGCCCACGGAGTACGTCCGGAGCCCGCCACCGACCCCGACGACCACCGCCCGCTGGTCACCGAACGCGATCTCGATCTGCTCGCCGGATTGAACGATCACATGACTAGGCGGGGTGGCCCAGGTGCGGGTGGACAGAAGCCGGGCGGCAGGGGAAGGTGACGAGTGCGATGCCTTGCACGACGCCGGCGGCGTAGACGGCCGTCCTCTCCGCCTGAGTCGCCATCGAGCCCCTCTCGCGCTCCAGTGCTACTTCATCCGCTCGAGCAGGTGATCGCCCACGCGGAGCGAGTTCGCCATCGCCGTGAGCGCAGGGTTCACTGCCCCGATGCTCGGAAAGACGCTCGTGTCGACGACGTAAAGGTTGTCGACCTCGTGCGCTTGGCAGTCCACGTTCAGGACCGACGTCGCCGGATCCGTTCCGAACCGGCAGGTGCCCGCCTGATGTCCACACCCGGCCACCGGAATGTCGTTCTTCATGTAGGCAAAGCGGTGGATGAGGTGACCGGGGCTCATGTCGAGCTTCCCGAGCATCGACTTGACCTTCCCGTACAGGTGCTTCTTGGCCGCCGCGTTCGTCTCCGTATAGGTGAGCGTGAGCCTGCCGTCGCGGTCGACGGTGACCCGATTGTCCGGGCGCGGCAGGTCCTCGGTCGAGAGCCAGAAGTCGATCGCGTGGCGCGCCATCCTCTCGAGCGTCCACTCGGGTGCCAGCCGCGTCTCGCGAGGTCGCTCGCCGCGAAACATCGGCGCCTGCGACTTGCCGACCATCTGGACGTTCCCGAGGGGGTACTCGAAGTCGTCGCTCCCGAAGTAGAAGTCGTTGACTCCCAGAGTCTTCTGGTAGGCCGTCGGGTTCTCTTCGCGCGAGAGCGCGAGCACCGCCGTCGAGTCGTGGAACATGTAGTTGCGGCCGACCTGGCCGGATCCGTTCGCCAGGCCGTTCGGATGCTTTTCGCTCGACGACTGCAGGAGCAGCTTGGCCGTGTTGGCAGCGCCGCAGGCGACCACGACGAGGCTGCCCGCGAACTGCTCCTCGCCGCTCGCTCGCTCGACGACCACCCGGGTGACGACCGTGCCGTCGTCGTTCGTGTCGAGCCTGACGACCTTCGCGTTCGTCAGCAGCGTGACGTTCGGGTGCTCGAGAGCCGGGCGAACACCGAGGACCTCGGCGTCGGACTTGGCATGGACGAGGCACGGGAAGCCGTCGCAGGTGGCGCACCGCACGCACGTGCTGAAGGGCATGTTCCCCTCGTCGAGCATGATCCCGCAGGGAGCGTGGAACGGGTGGTAGCCGGCTTCGGCGAGATCGTCCGAGAGCTGTTGGATCCGCGGCTCGTGGGAGACGGCAGGGTGCGGATACGGCGCGCTCGCCGGCGGCTCGGTCGGGTCTTCGCCACGCACGCCGTGCACCTCGTAGAGCTGCTCTGCGAGCGTGTAGTACGGCTCGATCTCGTCGTAGGAGATGGGCCAGGCCGGCGAGATGCCGTCGTGATGGCGTAGCTCGCCGAAGTCCTCCTGGCGAAGCCGGTAGAGCGCAGCGCCGTAGAGCTTCGTCGCGCCGCCGACGAAGTAGTGGACCCCCGGCTGGAAAGGGTTGCCCTTCTCGTCGTACCAGGTTTCCGGGGAGACGTAGCGGTTGTCCACGAACACCGCCTGCGTCAGCCAGTTCTCGAGCTCGCGCGGGAGCCAGTCGCCGCGCTCCAGCAGGAGGATGCGCTTGCCGGAAGGCGCGAGATGCCGGGCGAGCGTTCCGCCCGCCGGCGCCGGTCCCGATGATGATCACGTCGTAGGAGTCCATTACGAGATCTCCTCCAATCGCTCGGCCAGGATGATCCGTCCGGCGGCCTCGATCAGCGCGAGGTGCGAGAACGCCTGCGGGAAGTTGCCGAGGTGCCGTCCGGTCGCGACGTCGAACTCCTCCGCGTACAGCCCGAGGGGTGATGCGACACGCAAGAGACGTTCCATCAGGTCGTGTGCTCGCTGCTTCTCCCCGACGATCGCGAGGGCAGATACGAGCCAGAACGAGCAGATCAAGAAGGTGCCCTCCTCGCCTGAGAGGCCGTCGTCCGTCTCCTCGGTGCGGTACCGAAGGACGAAACCGTCCTGGGTCAGCTCCTCGGCGATCGCAAGCACGGACTTGTGCAGGCGTTCGTCGTCCGTGGGCAGGAACCCGAAGAGCACCGCCAGAAGGAGCGAGGCGTCCAGCGCGTCCGTCTCGTAGTGCTGGCGCAGCACACCCCGCTCGCTGAGCCCGTGCTGGAGGATGTCCGCGCGGATCTCCTCGGCCGTCGCCTGCCACGTCACCTGTAGCTCCGGGTCTCCGCGGATCTCAGCCAACTTCGCCGCTCGGTCGAGCGCGACCCAGCACATGAGCTTGGAGGAGACGTAGTGCTGCGGCTCGCCGCGCGCCTCCCAGATGCCCTGGTCGGGCTCTCGCCACACGCCCGTGGCGCACAATGCCTGCGACCGGACGATCGGCCACAGTCGGCCGGGAAGACGCTTGCTCCGCCGGGTGTGGAGCAGGATGGAGTCGAGCGCGGCGCCGAAGACGTCGTTCTGACGCTGGTCGAAGGCGCCGTTTCCGATCCGGACAGGTCGAGCGCCCGCGTATCCGGACAGATGGTCGAGCGTCGACTCCGTGAGGTCGCGCCGGCCGTCGATGCCGTACATGATCTGCAGCCCGCCGTCGTCGTTCGGCTCCACGTCGGCGACGAACTCCATGAACTCGTCCGCCTCCCAGTCGAGGTTGAGGAAATGGAGCGCCTGCAGCGTGAAAGTGGTGTCGCGGATCCACGTGTAGCGGTAGTCCCAGTTCCGCTCTCCGCCCGGCGTCTCCGGAAGAGACGTGGTGAGCGCCGCCACGGTCGCGCCGGTGGGCATGTACGTCAGACCCTTGACCGTTAGGGCCGACCGCTGAATCGGGTCACGCCACCGATGATCGGGGATGCGCGCTCTGCCGAGCCAGGAACGCCAGAAACGCGTCGTCGCCGCGATGCGTTCGGACGCGTCGTCCACGTCGGCCGGCGTCTTGAGACCTTCCGCCCAGGAGAGGGCGCAATACGCCCGCTCACCCGGTTCGAGAACGTGCCTCGCACGCACACGGCCACCCTCGATGCCGAGCGCGAGGTCAGTCTGGAGGCGGATCGTCTGTCCGGCGCCCGTCGCATCGGCCATGTGACGGCTGCCCTCGACGAGCGCCCACGTCGCCGGCTCACGGCCGTAGTCGAACAGCGGCTCGCAGATGAGCTCCACCTCCACGCGGCCCTCGAGACACTCGACCGTGTGGATCAGCATGTGGTCCGCGTCGTCGTCCGCCGGAGGCCGCGTATGAGGAGTGATCTCGTCCTCATGGTCGTGAGGCCCCATCGTCAACGCGGTGCGGACGACGATCCATCCGTTCGGCGTCTTCCAGGTCGTCACGAGGACGTTCGTTCCCGGCTCGTACACGCGCGCCGTCGGATGGTTGATCCCGAACGGCGCGACTCTGAACGTCCCGGCACCCCGATCGAGCAAGCTGCCGAACACGCTCGGCGAATCGAAGCGGGGGACACAGAGCCAGTCGATCGCACCGTCCGGTGCAACGAGCGCCCCCGTGTGGCAGTTGGAGATGAACGCGTAGTCCGCGATCGGGGTGAACGGCGAGGGCGCGGCCGCGCTTTGCGGCTGCGCCTTCGTGGCTGTCGTCGGCTCGCTCATCCCGCTACCCAGGGTGCGTGCCAGCCGTCGTGGCCTGCGACGAGCTGGTCTGCCTCCTTTGGGCCCCAGGATCCCGGCGCGTACGCATGTACGGGAGGCGGTGCGTCGAGCAAGGGCTGCATGATCCGCCACGTCTGTTCGACGCCGTCCTGCCGCGTGAAGCGCATGCTGTCGCCGACCATCGCGGAGTGCAGCAGGACCTCGTAGGGGGTTGCCCCTTCGCCACCCATGGTGGCGAGCTCCACGTCGAACAGGATCGGCGCTGCCGTCGCAACGTCGGCGCGATGTGCGTCGAGGATGACCCGTATTCCGGTCGTCGGGTCGAGTTTGAACACGATCTGGTTGGGGTCCGGCCTGCGTTCCAGGGCGTGAAAACCAAGCCGTGGTGGATGCTTGAAGACGAACCGAAGCTCGGTTTGGGTCACCGGCAGACGCTTCCCTGCCCGGATGAATATAGGAACTCCGGACCAGCGCCAGTTCTCGATCTCGAGACGCAACGCTGCGAAGGTCTCCGTCGTCGAGTCGGGAGCTACGCCCTCGATGTCGAGGTAGCCGTCGTACTGTCCGCGGACGTAGTGGGCCGGGTCCGCTGGAGGCATCGCACGAAATACCGCGACCTTCGCCTGCTGGATCGTTTCGGTGTCGCCGCCCGCAGGAGGCTCCATCGCGGCCATGCCGACGACCTGCATCAGATGGTTGACGACGACGTCGCGCAGCGCGCCGACCGGGTCGTAGAAGTGACCGCGGTCCTCGACTCCGAAGTCTTCGGCCATCGTGATCTGGATGGAGTCGACATGGTTGCGGTTCAAGACCGGCTCCAGCATCACGTTCGCGAACCGTAGGTAGATGATCTCCTCGAGGCCCATCTTCCCGAGGTAGTGGTCGATCCGGAGGAGCTGCGACTCGTCGATGTACTGGTGGAGCTCGTCGGCGAGCTCGCGCGCGGAGGCTTGGTCGTGGCCGAACGGCTTCTCGACGACGACTCGACCGGTCTTCGTCAGACCGGCTTCCGCCAGGCCCTTCACGACGGTACCGAAGAGAAAGGGCGGGATCTCCAGGTAGAAGACGGGCGTCCGGGCTTCGCCTATCGCAGCCCCGACGCGCTCGTACATCGAGGGATCCGTGAAGTCGCCCGAAACGTAGGAGAGCCGAGCGGCGAAGCGGTCGAACACCTTAGGGTCGAGTTTCTCACCGGTCCCTTCGATCGACTCGCGGGCGCGCTCGACCAGTTGATCCACCGTCCAGTCGTCGACCGCGACGCCGACGATCGGGCACTCGAGCAGACCGCGCTGCTCGAGTCGATACAGCGACCTGAACGTCATCACCTTGGCGAGGTCGCCCGTGATCCCGAACACGACGAAGACGTCCGCCGGTAGCGGACCGGCATCCTGCGCGGCTCTCGTTGTCTGTGGAGCTTCAGCGATGGTCACTTGCGTACCTCCTGTTTCGATCTCTGACGCGTCGCCGCACCGGAGCCCGGGCGGCCGGACCGCTTCCCGACATCGACGCGTCCGCGGCCGAACGCGTCGATACGGCCCCACCGCCCCGGAATGTCGAGCAACTCGAGGTGGCCGATGCCTGTCGGAAGCGCGGGGTCGACCACGAGGTGCTCCCCGAGCGGCTCGAGACCGAGCATCGTCCGAAGGAGCAGAAGCGGCGTGCCGGTCGACCAAGCCTGCGGGCTGCACGCGGTCGGGTACTGGACCGGGTACTTCGTCACCGTCCGCTCGTAGCCCCCGAAGGCTTCCGGGAGACGACCGTCGAAGTACTGGGCCGCGTCGAGGATGCCTGCCGCGATCTGCGCAGCCTCCTCCTTGAACCCGTATCGCCGCAGGCCCCACGCAATGAAGGAGTTGTCGAAGGGCCAGACCGTGCCCACGTGATATCCGATCGGGTTGTAGCGACCCTCGCCCTCTGCGAGCGTGCGCACCCCCCATCCGGAGAAGAGCCGCGGCCCCGTGAGCTGCGCTGCGACCGCTTGAGCCTTGGACTTGTCGACGATCCCGCTCCAGAGCAGGTGGCCGTTGTTCGAGGCGAGCGCATCGACCTGGTTTCCCTCGGTATCGAGAGCCAAAGCGAAGTACTCGCCGTCACGCACCCAGAAGTCGCGGTTGAAGCGACGCTTCAGGTCGGCAGCCTCCTTCTCGAGCCGGTCGGCGAGCCCCGGATCCTTCCAGGCGAGTCGCGCCAGGCGCGCGCCTCGCACCTTGGCGTCGTATGCGTAGCCCTGGAGCTCGCAGGTCGCCCGGGGGAAGCCGGGGAGCTTGCCGTCCCGGTAGGAGATCGAGTCCCACGAGTCCTTCCAACACTGGTTCTCCAGGCCGGTCTTCTCGTTGCGCCGCTGGTACCAGATGTATCCCGTGCCCATGAGGTCCGCGTACTCGTCGATCCAGTTGAGCGCCGCTCGAGCCTGGTGCTCGAGGTCGCGTACGAGCTTCCTGTCGCCGGTCCAACGCTCGTACTCGTCGAGCAGAACCACGTAGAGCGGCGTGGCGTCGGCGCATCCGTAGTAGGGCGAATGCGGTCGCTCCTCGAATGCAGTCATCTCCCCGTACCGCATCTCGTGGAGGATGCGGCCCGGATCCTCGTCGCGGAAGTCGTCGACGCGGCTCCCCTGCCAGTCTCCGAGCGCCTGCAGGGTGGTCGCCGCGAGCTCAGGGGTGAACGGCAACGCCTGCAGGCTCGTGAAGATGCTGTCGCGGCCGAACATGGTCATGAACCAGGGCAGCCCGGCCGCAGGCAGGCTTCGGCCTCCGGCCACCGGTGGCGAGAAGCGGAGCGCGGCGAGGTCGACGAGGCTTCGCCGATAGGTCGTCTTGAGCTCGTCCTGGTCGCACTCGAGTCGCGGTGCCTCCGAGAGCCACCGCTCCAGGCTCAGCTCCATGCTCGGCCGGGCGCGTCTCGATCCGTCGTACTTCGGCCGGACGTAGGTTCCCCCCGCTCCGGACGCGGTGACGACGTTGAGGTCGGTCGTCCAGCTGCCGTGCGGTCCGATGCGGATGCGGAACGTGAGCCCGCTCTTGTCGAGCTTTGCCGGAGCAGTGGCTGAGATCGCCGTCTCGCGCTTGAACGTCTCGCGCTCGTAGCCGAGCAGCAGGGTCCCGGACTTGATCCGAGCGGTGTACTTCCCTTTCTTCTCCAGCTGGTCCTTGACCTCGAAGAGGTCGGCGAAGTCGCAGCCGGCGTCGATGCGGACGACGAGGTCGATGGGTTCGTCGTGATGGTTGAGGATCGTCAGCTCCTCGTGGAAGCCGTCCCCGACCGCGCGCCGACGAATCACCGAGAGCTTCGCGTCGATGTACACGGCTCCCGTTCCGGGGACGAGGAAGAAGCGGGTCTCGAAGTACTGCAGGTCGTCGACCGAGAGGGCATTCAGCCTCTCGCCGTTGATGGTCAATACCCACCTCGAGAGAAAGCGGGTGTCAAACGAGAAGAGGCCGGTGGGGTCCGTCATCGAGGCCTCGATGTCGCCATTCGAGTCGCTGACGACGAAGGTGTTGCCGTCCAGGATCTTGACGAGAGCGTCGCTCATTTCTTCCTCCCGGCTGAAGACGTCCTGCGACGCTTTCGGGCGCGCGGCGGTCCGGGGAGGAGCCGCTGGAACGCCACGAGGAGCCTCACATCGCCTTCGACGCCCATTGCCCCGCGGAGCAGCGCTGCGAAAGCATTCGTCCGACCGCTTGCGACACCGTCGAAGAGCGCTCGATCCGCCGTGACAACGCAGTCGGCCCCGACGTTCTTACGAGACACGCCGACGTCACCCTTCTTGACCGTCACGAGCCAGCGATCGACCGTCTTTCCGTTGCGGAGATCGAAGCGTACGGTTCCGGTCGCCTTCTCCAGAAGCGGTTCGTGGCCGCGCCGGTCGAGCTCGTCGAAGAACTCCGAGGTTGGATCTGCCATCACGCGACCTCCTGCGTCTCGGCGGTGGCGCGGACCCGTCGTTCGTGCGTGAACTCTTCCCACGTCCAGTCCGCGATTGCCTTGCTGCGGTCCTCTCCGGTCGAGAGCAGGGCCAGATGGACCGTCCCCCACGCCAGCCATGCGACTCTGCCCTTCAGCGTCCGTCCGCGGGGCATCTGAATGACCGCCGCACCGTGGCCGATCGTGGCCATCGTGCCCTTGTCGAAATAGCGGAAGGGCTCGGTCTGCTTGCCGCGCACGCGGCGCGCGATGTTCTCACCCGCGTGCTCTCCCGCCTGCAAGGCGACCGAGCCCAGCTGCGGCAGGACCTTCTTCGTCTTCGTGTCGGTGATCCAGGCGATGTCGCCGACGACGTACACCTCGGGATGCCCCGCAAGGCTGAGATCGGCGTCGACCGGGACCCTGCCGCCTCGCTGAAGCTCGGCCCCGAGCGCTCCGCCGATCGGTGCCGCCTGCAGGCCCGCCCCCCAGACGAGCGTGTGCGCCTCGAGCACCGTGCCTGACTTGAGCGTCACCCGCGTAGGCTCGATCGCAGCGACGATCTCCTCGAGCAGCACCTCGACGCCCCGCTTCTCGAGCTCCTTCTTCGCGTAGGAGCGGAGGGTCGGCTTGAACATCGCGAAGAGATCCGGCGCGGCCTCGACCAGCGTGATGCGAGCTCGGTGCTGGGGGAGGTCGGGGTAGTCCTTCGCGAAATCCCCCCGGTACAGCTCGGCGAGTGCTCCGGCGGTCTCCACTCCCGTAGGGCCGCCCCCGACGACGACGACGTTCAGCGCGCCGTCGTCGACGAGCGTCTCCTCCCTGTCAGCGGTCGCCCACTGCCTCGCAACGTGCTCCTTGAGGCGGAGCGCATCGCCGAGGGTATACATCGGAAACGCGTGCTCGTTCGCGCCCTCGACTCCGAAGAAGTTGACCTCTGCCCCGAGCGCCAGGACGAGGTAGTCGTACGGAAGCGGCGGGATCTCGGCACACTCCACCTCCCGCTTGGCGAGATCGATCCCCGTGACGGTCGCCTGCCGGAGCTCAACGTTCGGCTGGTCGGGAAAGAGGTCGCCCAGCGGGTGCCCGACCACCTCCGTCTCGAGCAGGTCGGTCGCCAGCTGATAGAGGAGCGGCTGGAAGGTGTGGTAGTCGTGCTTGTCGACGAGGACGACGTCCACGTCGGCCTCCTTCAGCTTCTTGACGGCGCCGATGCCGGCGAAGCCACCTCCGAGGACGACCACACGCGGGCGCTTGCCGGTGACGTTGACGGGATCGTGACGTGTCATGGGTTGGCTCCTTCGGTAACGGGCGGCTCGCCCGCGATTCGCTTCCGGAAGACGTAGTACGTCCACCCCTGGTAGAGGAGCACGACGGGAGTGAGGATCAGCGCCGCGACCGTCATCACGGTGAGCGCGTAGTGGGAAGACGCCGCACTTTCCACAGTGAGGCTGTTTCCGAAGTCGGGGCTCGAGACCAGCACTCGCGGGTAGAGGCTCGTGAAGAGTGTCGCGACGGTCGCGATCGCACCGAGCGCTGTCATCGCGAACGCCCAGCCGCTCCGCCCGGACATCGAGAAGACCACCGCAAGAACGAGCGACACGATCCCGAGCGCGGCGGGGAGCACCGGCGGGAAGACGTCCTTGTCGTTTCGATCGACGGCGACGACAACGGTCCAGACGAGGAACGCGCCGGTCACGACCGCAGCGGGCAGCGCGAGCCTCCGCGCGGCGTGTAGCGCCCGCTCGAGCAAGTCGCCGGTGGTGCGTAGCGTGAGATAGATCGCTCCGTGGAAGGCGAAGAGGACCACGACCACGATCCCGGCGACCACTGTGTACGGACTGAAGAGGTCGCCGAAGCTGCCTGCGAAGTCCCCGTTCGAGTCGAGCGGCACGCCGTAGAGGAGGGTGGCGAGCGCGACGCCCCAGATGAACGGCGCGCCGATGCTCCCGACCGAGTTGGCCAGGAGCCAGACGGCACGCCAGCGCGGGCTTTCGCTCTTGCCGCGCCACTCGAACGAGACGACGCGGACGATGAGGAGGAAGAGCACCAACAGCAGAGCGAGATAGAAACCCGAGAACATCGTCGCGTACCAGGCGGGGAAGGCGGCGAACGTTGCCCCGGCGGCCACGACGAGCCACACCTCGTTGCCGTCCCACACCGGCCCGACGGTGTCGAACATCACCTCTCGCTCACTCTCGTTGCGCGGAAGGAACGGGAGGAGCATTCCGACCCCGAAGTCGAACCCCTCGAGCAGGAAGTACCCGGCCCAGAGGACGGCGATGAGGCAGAACCAGAAGATCTCCAGATCCATCAGTAGCTCACCGCCGGTAGAGGCATCTCGTCACCACCACCCCCGAGGTCGGGCGGGTCCAGGCGCGCATAGCGGCGCATGAGGATGAAGTCGACGACCGCCAACGCGACGTACAGGGAGGCGAACACGCCGAGGCTCACGCCGATCATCCATGTGCTGACGGCAGGCGAATTCGCATCCTCGGTCCTCAGCAGCCCATACACGATCCACGGCTGGCGCCCGACCTCGGTCAGCACCCAGCCGGCGAGTGCGGCGAGGAAGGGGAACGCGATCGTCCCCACAGCCACCCACTGGAACCAGCGTGCCGTCTCCAGCCGGCGTCTGCGGTAGAGGAAAGCGCCGAGGACAGCGACGAGGAAGACCAGCGTCCCGAGGTACGCCATGATCCGCATGCTCCAGTACACGGCGCGGACCGGCGGGATGTAGTCCCCACGTCCGTACGTCCGCTCCGCCTCCCGCTGCAGCTCGTTGATCCCGACCACCGCGCCGTTGAACGAGCCGGTGGCGAGGAAGGAGAGCAGCCGCGGAACCTGGATCGAGAACGATGGCGTCTGGTCGTTCTGCGTGAAGCCTCCGATCTGGAAGAGGGAGAACGCGCACGGCTGGCAGTCGTTCCACTGCGCCTCCGTCGCCGAGATCTTCATCGGCTGGAGCTGCGTCGTGACGATCCCGAAGTTGCTGCCGAGCCACAGGTTGAAGGCCGAGACCGGTACGAGGAGGATCAGCGCGAGCTTGGCCGCGTGCCGGAAGAGCTCCTGGTTGCGTCCGCGGGCGAAGTGCCAGCACGCGACGCCGAAGACGACGACCAACGCCGTCGTCAGCCCCGCGAGAATCGTGTGCACGAACGCCCAGAGCGCGAACTTGTTCGTGAGGAGATCCCAGATGCTCGTCAGCTCCGCGCGCCCGCCGACGACCTCGTAGCCGACGGGGTGCTGCATCCACGAGTTCGCGACGAGGATGAAGAACGCCGATAGCCACGTGCCGAGGGCGACGAGCCAGATCGTCGCGAGATGGAGCCGAGGCGAGAGCTTGTTCCAGCCGAAGATCCAGAGTCCCAGGAACGTCGCCTCTAGCATGAACGCGGCGAGGCCCTCGATCGCGAGGGGCGCACCGAAGACGTCCCCGACGTACTCGGAGTAGCGGGACCAGTTCATGCCGAACTGGAACTCCTGCACGAGCCCGGTCGCGACGCCGATCGCGAAGTTGATCAGGAGGAGCGTTCCGAAGAAGCGCGTGAGCCGAAGCCAGGCGACGTCTCCCGACCGGTACCAGAGCGTCTGCATCACGGCGACCAGCGGGGCCAGCCCGAGGGTAAGCGGGACGAAGATGAAGTGGTACAGGGACGTGGTCGCGAACTGGATTCGCGCAAGATCGACTGTCGTCGACGCCACCGTGCTCATCTAGTCCGTGTCGCTCCTCGCCATGCCCACCCTTCCAGCCGCGGTGTACGTCGACCACTCCGCGCGCAGCGGCCCGCCAACCCGCCACGTGAGGGGATTCTTGACCACGAGCACGCCGCGACCAGGGTCTCGCCCGCTTTTCACCCGGGTGAGTGCAGCAGTGCTTGCTACGAGCCGCGGTCCCAGGTCATGCGTGGGTCGATCTAGCTTGCGTTCGCCTGGGGTGCGATGTTCGAAACTCGGGCGCTCACTGGTACACGCCGGCGCGCCTCGCAGCCGTGCGTGAGGAATAGGTCGCGAGATCGGCGACGACGCCGAGGCCAATCAGAACGACGTCCCAGAAGCCGCCGACCCCGACCACCGGCTGCCACGCAATCACCCACGCCAGCGTCGTCCAGGGGGCGAAGATCAGACCCAAGAGGGGCCAGATCCAAGACCCGAACGCGAGATCCACGCGGTTCCCGAAGATCCACCATACGACGAGGACAAAGCGTGGGCCGATGAGCGCGAGCGATGCGAAGAAGCAACACATGAACGCGAGTCTTTCAGATCGCGTTCGCCGTGCAAAGGGCGAGAGCCGCATCACCCGGGTGAAAAGCACACGATGCGCGGAGTGGCGACCGGCGTTCGGCCAGACTCACGCCAAGCGACCGAGGAGGGCTCCAGTGATGAGCGGGAGGGACGCAAAAGACCGTTCCGTGTTGCCGATTCCGGATCGGCCGTATGCGGGGCTCGTCACGTACGACGCGAAGGACCCGGAAACGTCGTTCCCGCCGATCGAGCCGCTACGGCCTCCGGAGGGCGCACCCAACGTGCTCATCGTGCTCATCGACGACGTCGGCTTCGCGGCGTCGAGCGCCTTCGGGGGGCCGATCAACACGCCCAACGCGGAGCGGCTCGCGGCGAACGGCCTCAAGTACAACCGGTTCCATACGACGGCGCTCTGCTCACCCACGCGTCAGGCGCTGCTGACCGGACGGAACCACCACGCGGTCGGCATGGGCGGCATCACCGAGATCGCGACGTCGGCGCCCGGCTACAACTCGATCCGGCCGAACACCTGCGCACCGCTCGCCGAGACGCTGAAGCTGAACGGCTACTCGACCGCGCAGTTCGGCAAGTGCCACGAGGTGCCGGTCTGGGAGACGAGCCCGATGGGGCCGTTCCACGCCTGGCCAACAGGATCGGGCTTCGAGCACTTCTACGGCTTCATCGGCGGGGAGACGAATCAGTACGCGCCCGCGATCTACCGCGACACGGTCCCGGTCGAGCAGGACCGCACTGCCGAGGAGGGCTACCACTTCACCGAGGACATGACGGATCAGGCGATCGACTGGATCAAGCAGCAGAAGGCGCTGATGCCGGACAAGCCGTTCTTCGTCTACTTCGCACCGGGCGCCACGCATGCCCCGCATCACGTGCGGCCGGAGTGGTCGGACAGGTACCAGGGACAGTTCGACGACGGGTGGGACGCGCTGCGCGAGCGGACGTTGGCACACCAGAAGGAGCTCGGCGTGGTCCCGGCCGACGCCGCGCTCACGGAGCGTCCGGAGGAGATCCCGGCCTGGGACGACATGCCGGACGACCTGAAGCCGGTCCTTGCACGGCAGATGGAGGTCTACGCGGGCTTCCTCGAGCACACCGACCACCACGTGGGCAGGCTGATCGATGCGCTGGGCGAGCTCGAGGTCCTCGAGAACACGCTCGTCTACTACATCATCGGCGACAACGGCGCGTCGGCAGAGGGCACGCCGAACGGTTGCTTCAACGAGCTCGTCATCCTGAACGGTGCGTTCGGGCTGGAGACGACCGAGTTCATGGCCTCGCGCATCGGCGACTTCGGCACCCCGAAGGCCTACAACCACTACGCCGTCGGCTGGGCGCACGCGATGGACACGCCGTACCAGTGGACGAAGCAGGTTGCGTCGCACTGGGGCGGAACGCGCAACGGGACGATCGTGCACTGGCCCAAGGGCATCAGGGCGAGAGGTGAGATCCGCTCGCAGTTCCACCACGTGATCGACGTCGCCGCGACGGTGCTCGACGTGGCGAAGGTCCCCGAGCCCCTCAGCGTCAACGGCGTTCAGCAGGCGCCGCTACACGGGGTCTCGATGGCGTACTCGTTCGACGACGCGGGGGCCGAGGAACAGCGGACGACGCAGTACTTCGAGATGTTCTGCAACCGCGGCATCTACCACCAGGGGTGGACCGCCGTGACCCGGCACAGCATCCCGTGGGTCGCGACCGAGATGCCCGCCTTCGACGACGACGTGTGGGAGCTCTACGGCCCCGACGACTGGACGCAGGCCCACGACCTCGCCGAGGAGCAGCCCGAAAAGCTGCGGGAGCTCCAGCGCCTGTTCCTGATCGAAGCGGGGAAGTACAAGGTCCTCCCCCTCGACGACCGGCGCTTCGAGCGCTTCAACCCCGACCAGGCCGGGCGTCCGCAGCTCGCTCGCGGGACGTCTCAGCTCCTCTTCGGCCGGATGGGCCGGCTGTCGGAGAACTCCGTCGTTTCGATGAAGAACAAGTCGCACTCGATCACCGCGCAGGTCGACGTCCCCGAGGCGGGCGCAACTGGCGTGATCATCGCCCAGGGTGGGGCATTCGGCGGCTTCGCGCTGTACGCGAAGGACGGCAGGCCGGCGTACTGCTACAACCTCTTCGGCCTGCAGCTCTTCAAGGTCTACGGCGAGGATCCCATCCCGGCGGGCGAGCACCAGGTGCGGATGGAGTTCACGTACGACGGCGGCGGGCTGGGAAAGGGGGGCGACGTCAAGCTCTACGTCGACGGCGAGCAGGTCGGCGAGGGGCGCGCGGACAACACGGTGCCGATGGTCTTCTCGGCAGATGAGACGACGGATGTCGGAAGCGACAGCGCGACGCCCGTGAGCGACGACTACGGCCCCAGGGACAGCGAGTTCACGGGGAGCGTGTTGTGGGTGCAGCTGGACATCGACGCGGCCGCCGAGGATCTCGACCACCTGATCACCGCGGAGGAGCGTATGCACGTGGCGATGGCGCGTCAGTGAGCGGCCGCTAGGCTCCCGCCGTATGTCTGAGGCCGCCGTCGAGCGAGGCCCCGCGCTGGCGGAGGAACCCCCGTCGACTCAGCGCCGCGTTCTCCGGATCGTTCTCTGGGTCGGTGGGACTCTCGCCCTGCTCGTCGCGCTCAGCGTCGCCGGCGTCGACGTGTGGGGCTGGCTCACCGAGCTCTGGGACACGGTCACGGAGATCTCGTTCTGGTACATCGTTCTCGGCTGCATCTTCCAGGGCTTGCAGACGACCCTGACCGCACTCGGCTGGTACGGGATCCTCCGCTACGCCTACCCCGGAGGCGTTACCTTCATGCCCGTTCTCGCCTGCTACGCCGCCGGCGTCGCGCTCAACAACTTCCTTCCCGCGAACGTCGGCACCTTCGTGACCCTGCTCATGTACGTGGCAGTCGTGCGTGGCGCCACGTTCCCGGGCGTCCTCGCCGGGTACGTCGTCCAGAAGATCTTCTACCTCGTGATCGGGACGCTGATCTACGTCTATCTCTTCAGCGAGGTCGCCGGCTCGTTCGAGTTCCAGTTCGGAAACGAGCGCGACGCGCTCCAGAACCACCCGGTGCTGACGATCGGGATCATCGCGGGAGGGCTCTTCTTCATCGCGCTCCTGCTGCGCGTCTTCTGGCGAAAGGTGAAGGAGCTGTGGCAGAAGGCAAAGAAGGGCGCCGCGATCCTCGGCGACCTGCGCGCGTACGTGAAGTGGGTGCTCCTCCCGCAAGTGGGCGGCTACGCCGCGAAGGTCCTCGTGATCATCGTCTTCCTCGCCGCGTACTCCGTCCCGGTCACCTTCGGTTCGGTGATGAGCGTGCTCGGCTCGAACCAGCTCGCGAACCTGCTGTCGTTCACCCCGGGCGGAGTGGGTGTGAACCAGGCCTTCAACACCTTCGCCCTCGACAGCTATACGGACTCGACGACGGCCACGGCCTACTCCATCGGGCAGCAGCTGATCACGACCGCGTTCAACGTCGGCTTCGCCGTCGTGCTCATCTGCGTCGTCTTCGGCTGGAGCGGAGGCTCCACGCTGGTCAAGTCCTCGTACGTCGACGCGAAGGAGAAGGCCGCCGAGATGAAGGCGACTCGCGGCAAGGCGGCGATGGGCGGAGACGATGAGGGAGACGAGGCGGCCGTCGACGCCGGCGCAGGTGAGACCGCGCCGGGAAGCTCGCGGCCACCCTGATCCGCTCTGAGCGGAGCACCCATCGCCCGTCTGATCGGAGTCGCATCCGCAGCGATCTCGCGGTTCTTCGCCGCAGGCTGCTCGCAGCACGCTGCCGGCATCGCGTACAGAGTGCTCTTCTCGCTCGCTCCCCTGGCGATCGTGCTGGTATCGGTCTTCGGCCTCGTCCTCCAGGACGACGACGTTCGGGACGCAGTCGTCGACCGGGTGCTCGAAGCGCTCCCGGTCGATGCCACCGGGACCGCAGACGTCGAGAGCGCGATCGAGGCACTCGCATCGCCGACGAGCGCCATCGGCCTGATCAGCCTCGTGATCTTCCTGTGGGCGGCCTCGGGGATGATGGCCGCAATCCGAAAAGGGCTCGAGCGGGCGATGGGCGTGGAGCACGGGAGGCCCGTCGCCCGCGCGAAGCTCGTCGACCTCAGCCTGGTGGGCGCCGCAGCCGTCCTCGTGCTGGTCTCCGTCGGCGTCGGCGTGGTCGCGGACCTCGCGAACGAGCTCGTCGCGAGGATGTCGGCCGCGCTCGGGATCGACGGCGGCGTGGCGGAGGCTGCGATCGCGCTCGGCCTTCCTTTCCTGCTTTCGTTCGTCACCGCCATGCTCCTGTACCGGTTCGTTCCCGCTGCGGGCCTCAGCATCTCGGCCGCGCTGGCCGGCGCGTTGACGACTGCTGTCTTGCTCCTCGGCGTCTCGCTCGCCTCCAAGCTCGTCTACGCGAAGACGACTGATTGGAGCGTCATCTACGGCTCGCTGACGAGCCTGCTCGTCTTCCTGTACTCGGTCTACCTCTATGCGTGGGCGCTGCTCTTCGGGGCCGCAGTCGCTGCGGAGTGGTCGCTGCCGCACGAAGCGAGCGACGAGCCCCTGAAAGTCAAGATCCGACGTGGCATCCGTGGAGTCTTCATCCGAGAGCCCCGGCAGCAGTGATCGGCGCAAGACGGCCGCGAGCGAGCGGTTCCGGGGGCGCAGAGCAGGGGCAAGACTCCGCGACGAGAACTCTGAGCCGATGAGACTCGACCTCGAAACGAGGCTGGCTCGTTGGACCGAGCGGCTGACCCTGTTCCGAGCAGTCCGCACGATCGTCGGGGTCGCAGTCGTTCTCGTTCTCATCGCCGGTGTCGTCGCTCGGCTCGTAGAGCCGGACACGTTCACGAGCCTCGGACTTGCGTACTGGTGGGCGATCACGACGGTGACGACCGTCGGCTACGGGGACATCGTTCCGGAGGACCCTGCGGGACGGGTTGTCGGGTCTCTGTTGATGCTCACAGGGTTGGCCTTGATCCCGACGCTGACGAGCATGATCGTTTCCGTGCTCATCTCGAAGAGGGCCCGCGCACAGACGGAGGAATTCGAACGAGCTCTCGTCGACAGCACGGCAATGCTGAAACGGATCGACGAGCGCCTAGATCGGATGGAGCGCGGGACGCCGTAGTCGCTCGTCATCTCGTAGGGTGCCGCCGATCTCAGCCGGTGAGCTCGCGCAGTTTTCGGTCGTTCCTGGCCACGCGCCCCTGGCAGATCCACGCTACCCCTCGGTCGCGCCCGGTTGGCTCGTCGGGATGCGCTGGGTGAAGAAGAGAGCGCCGATCGCCAGCGCGGCGAGGATCGCGAGGGCCGAGCGGAGGCCGCCGATGCGGGCGTCGCTGTACGCGTCGAGCGTCGCCTCGGTCGTCCTCCTGCTGACTCGCGCCTCGTCGAGCGCCGCCTCGAGGTCGTCGTCCGAGATGAAGGGCACCCCGCCGGCGAGCTCGACCTGCGCCTCGGACTTCACCCGGTCGGGAATCGCCGGGCTCGCCTGGATGTTCGTCAGAAAGGACGCTGACACTGCGGCGATCATCACCGAGCCGGCAAGCGCCGTGCCCAGGGAGGCGCCGAGGTTCGTCATCGTGTTCTGCACACCACCGACCTCGGGGCTGTCCTCGTCCGGCACCGCCGAGACGGTCACCGCGCCGAGCTGCGAGGCGAGCGCGCCGATCCCGAGGCCGATCAAGAGCATCGGCACGAAGACGATCTCCGGTCCCGCGTCCGCGTCGAGCCCGCCCAGCAAGACCACGGTTCCGGCGAGCAGGGCCAGCAGGCCGCTGCGGACGACGAGCCGCGGGGAGACGTGCGGGAGGAACCGTGGGATTCCGATCGCCGCGGCAAGCAGCGTGACCGAGAGCGGCAGCAGCCGGACACCCGTGGCGAGCGCGGAGAGGCCAAGCACAACGGAGAGGAAGAGCGGCACCACGAAGAAGAGCCCCGCCTGGACGAGGTACTGGAAGAAGAACATGATCAGCCCACCGCTCAGCTGCCGGTTACGCAGCAGGCCGGGGCGCACGAGCGGCTCCTTGCCATGCGCGTCGCGGCGGACCTGCCAGCGGGAGAAGAGCCAGATCACGAACAGCCCACCGAGGACCAGCCAGACGGTGGGCGACAGGCCTGCCCATGATGGCCCCTCTGCCTTGGGTTGGATCCACCCCCACTCGCTGGAGCGCAGGACGCCGAAGACGATCAGCGCGAGGCCGAGCGCCGAGAGCACGGCGCCCACCACGTCGAGCTGTGGGCGCTTTTCCGGGGGAGCGTCGGCGATCCGGCGGGCGAGGACGAGGATCGCGAGGACGATGACGACCTCGCCCGCGAACACCCACCTCCAGGAGAAATAGGTCGTGAAGAAGCCGCCGATCAGAGGCCCCACGGCAACCGCGATCGCACCGGCGGCCGCGACGAGCCCGTACGCTGCCGGACGCCGCTCGATTGGGAAGTTGCCTGCGACGAGCGCGACGATCGCGGGCAGGATCAGCGCCGCGCCCACCCCTTCGAGGAAGGACCAGCCGAACAGCAAGACGGGGAGGCTTGGTGCAATCGACGTGGTAAACGATCCGCAGCCGTAGATCACGCAACCGATGGCAAACGCTCGCTTGCGGCCGATGATCGCCCCCACCTTGGCACCGGTGATCATCAGTGACGCCATCACGAGCGTGTAGGCGGTGATCGCTCCCTGGATCCCGGTCACCGTCGTGCCCACGTCCTTTGCGACTGTCGCGATGGACACGTTCATCACCGAGCTGTCCAGCGTCATCAGGAATTGACCGGAGGCGAGCGTGAGCAGCACGAGCATCGCGCCGCCGGCGCGGGCAGACGGTGCCGGCTCGGCGGTCGTCACGAGTGCCGCCGGACGGTGTGGTGGTGGCTCACGTCTTGTCGGGCCCGCATTGCTGGCTCGTGCTCTGCCATTGGCCTGGCGATCATTTCAGCTTGCCGCGCGCGGCGGCGATCGACGAATCGTGAGCCAAGTCCTCAGTGGGTCACGAGCAGCTTCAGGCCGATGATCAGGACACCGAGCCCCAGGTTCGCGGCGATGACCACGAGCGTCCCCAGCCAGGCGAGCCGCTCGACGCGCGCGAACACGACTCCCTGCGCGGCGAGCACGACCAGGCCGAGCACGAGCGCGGCCCAGACCGCGACCTGCGTCGATACGACCCCGAGCGCGCCCAGCAGAAGTGCCGCGACGGGCGGCAGTGCCGCCTCGACGATCGCGCCCTCGCGCCAGGCGATACGCGACAACTCGGCGCGCGAGAGGTGCTGGTCGTAGGCGACGCTATGCGCAAGTCCGTGCGCGTACACATGTGCGAGCCAGAGGACGCCGGTCGTGACCACCACGAGCACGGCGATGTGCCCGGCCCCCTGCGGGTACGCCCTCGCTCCGGCGACGACGACTGCGAGGACGACGATCGTCCCGTAGAGGAAGCCTCCAAGCCGCTCGCCCATCGCCGCACGGCCGAGGCGGTCACCTCTGGGGCGCTGCACCTGTTCGGTCACGCGCGCATCATCCTCGAATCGTCATCCGCTTGACCCGGGTAATCGCGACCGGAGCCGGTGTATCGAGACCACCACCTTGCGGCTGAGGTGGTGTCGTCAGAGCAGCGGCGAGAGCGTGGCGAAAGCTCTGGCTCTGATCCGTTCCTTCCTCCCGGTGAGCGGTCGACCGGGAGAAGACACCGCCTCCGCAGGGGCGGAGAACCGCTCGTCGAACTGAGTCGCAACGGCCCTGGACAGGAGCTGGAGGTCGATCTCGAAGAAACGCTTGAGGCTCCAGGCCTCGAGATTGCACGTTCCCGCGAGCAACTCGTTGCCGTCACGGACGAACGCCTTCGCGTGCAGCATGGTCGGGTACTCGAGGATGCGAACGCCGGCGTCCAGCAACCGGGCATGATGGAACTGCTGCGCAGCTGCGCAGGCCCAGTTGTTCGCGTTCGCAGGGACGAAGAGGCGGACGTGAACGCCCCGCCGAGCCGCGTGCTCGATACGCCTTATCATCCCGCGATCGGTGACATACGGATTGACGACGTCGAGAGTCTCGCTGGCACCCTCGAGAAGGCTCGCGATGGCATCCGTGATCGGCCGGTACCGCCCGGGCGCGTTGTGCAGAACACGCGCCGGAACGCGATCTCCGCCCTCATCCATGGAGGGAAAGAGCGTCTCGATCTCGCCGACCGAAACGGCCCCGCCTAGCCAGCGGAAGCTCGCGATGAAGACGAGCTGGAGCTGGGCGACCACCGGGCCGTCGACGCGGACGAAGAGGTCGTGAAAGCGCCCGTCCTGGAAGTGGTCCTCGATACCGGCGCCGCCGACCCAGCCGATGCGCCCGTCGACGACGACGACCTTCCGATGATCGATATGTCCGAGCCCCCTCAGGTTCCAGCGCGCCGCACCGCCGCTTCCGAGCGGGCCTGCCGGCGACCGAAGCTTCGTCGCGCGCACGACGCAGACGTGGACACCAGCGGCTGTGAGCCGGTCGTAGTGGGCTCGTGAGGCTTGCTCGGGATCGGAGCCCCGCAGGTCGACCACGAGCCTGACGGGTAGGCCTTCCGCAGCCCTCGCGATCAGCGCCTCGGCGAAGAGGTCGCCCACGACGCCCGGCCGGAAGCCGAACTGGTTGATGTGGACGGAAGAAGAAGCCGAGGCGATGTCCTCGAGCATCCGGGGGTAGAAGGCAGACCCCTCGACGAGGACCTCCGCCGACGAGGCGCTGCTCTCGGTGAATGCCAGCGCGAGGTCCCGTCGACTCACCGGGCCCGCGACGAGGCGTTTGCCATGTTCCCGAATGCGCTCGTTCGGAACCGAAATCGACGGCTCTTGCCTCATCTCATCCGGCCCGATCGGGGGTCAGGCGTCTCCAGCTTTCCAATGGGCCGTGGATGTCGACTCAGCCCCAGGCGATCTCTTCAACGGAGCTCGATGGCGTGGGGTCCGGTAGACGCATCATGCGGAACGAGTTGAACACCCCGACGAGGCCGGCGAGGATCGGAATGAGCAGCGCCACCTGCAGGGCAAGCGGTCTTGCGTCCGTGTTGATGCGGAGGATCTCATCCTGAACCTCCTCGGGTTGGCCGACGAGTAGCTCCTCGAGCTGTGTGTTGCTCATCACCTGCGCGTCGTCCTCCAGCGCCTGCGCGACGCGCTGCTGCTCGGCAGGGGCTAGCACGGTGCTCGCCTCTGCCATGTTGGTGAAGGCAATGGAAAGTGTGGCCAACATGATCGCGCCGGAAAATGCCAACCCGAACGACAGCCCGAACGAACCTGCTGCCGAGTTCACACCGGCTGCCTCACTGACGCGCTCGTCCGAGATCGGAGACAGCGTGTAGTTGTTGAGCTGGGACACGAGCAAACCCAACCCCGCTCCCGCGATGATCAACGGAACCACGAGGTCCCACCCCGAATCTGCCCGAGGCACGATCGGGAGCAGCAAGGTCATTCCCGACGTCAAGAGCACGAATCCGACCCGGATGATGCTGCTCGGACGTCGTTTTCCCGTCCTCTTCGCCGCAAGGATCGCCATACCGAACATGCTGAGAGACAGCGGGGCGAGCGACAGGCCCGCCTCCATCGCGTCGTACTCGAGCACCATCTGCAGGTAGATCGGCAGCGTGATCATGGCGCCGCCCAGGGCGATTTGCTGGAGCATCTGCCCCGAGATCCCAAACCTGAACATCGTGGATGTGAACAGGTCCGGATCGATCAGCGTCGGCTTTCCCTGCCGCTTGCGGCGCACGAGCCAGTAGACGAGCGCTACCAGCGCAATTGCACCGGTCGCCAGGAGTGCGGCAACGGATTCGCCGCCCTCCTGCCACACGAGGATGCCCAGCACGATGCCGCCCATACCCACGACGGAGAGGACGGCACCGACGACATCGACGCGGCGAGGCCCTGTGTACGGCACGTCGTGGACGAGCCTGATGCCGGACAGCACGATCGCGATGATGACGGCCTCGAGCAGGAACGCGACGCGCCACGACAGATAGGTGGTGATGAAACCTCCCAAGAGTGGCCCGACTGCGGCGGCGATCGCGGCCGCGGCCCCGACCAGCGCGTAGGCCCTTTTCCGAGAAGCTCCGTCGAAGTTGCCGTGGATGAGGGACTGCATGGCGGGGAGCAGGAGCGCCGCGCCGAGCCCACCCACCACCGCCCAGAAGATGATGATCGCAGTCAGGCCCTGGGCGAGCGCCATCGCCACCGCGCCGACGGCGTAGCCGAGCAGACCCAGGACGTACGCCCGCTTGCGCCCGAAGAGATCGCCGATCTTGCTGCCGATCAGGATGAACGCCGCGGACACCAGCGCCTCGAGCGCAATCGCCGACTGGACGCCGCTGACCGTCGTGTCGAGATCGCGGACAACCGCTGCGATCGAAACGTTCATGAGCGACGTGTCGACGACGAGCACGAACATCGCCATTGCGAGCAGGATGGCGAGCCGTTGGCTACCGGTCTCCTGCCCGGCCTCGCCGGTACTCGCCCCCTCGGTCATGCCAGACGTGCTGGCACCGGTGCTCAGCCTTCGGCCTCGAGCAGCCGGCGCGCCTCGGCGTTCGCCCGGTGCTCCGCCTCCGACACCTCGGGCCAGCGCAGCTCGAGCGCCTGAATGGCGTCGACCAGAATCCTGGCGACGAGGGCCTGGGTGAGCCACTTGTGGTCCGCGGGGATCACGTACCAGGGAGCCCAGGGCGTCGAGGTGGCGCTGATCGCGTCGTCGAAGGCGGCCATGTAATCGTCCCAACGCGCGCGCTCGGCGACGTCGGCCGCGTTGAACTTCCACTCCTTGTGCGGCTCGTCGAGCCGGGCCAGGAAGCGGCGTTTCTGCTCCGCCTTCGACACGTGCAGGAAGAACTTGACGATCTTCGTTCCGTTCCGGTCGAGGTGACGCTCGAAGGCGTTGATGTCCTCGAACCGCTCCTCCCAGAGCCTAGGGTCCAGCACGGCCGACGGCAGCTGCTGCTTCTCGAGCCACTCGGGATGCACGCGCAGCGCGATGACCTCCTCGTAATGCGAGCGGTTGAAGATGCCGATGCGCCCCCGCTCGGGAAGGGCTCTCGAGATCCGCCAGAGGAAGTCGTGGTCGAGCTCCTCGGACGACGGCGCCCTGAACGAGACGACCTGGACCCCCTGCGGATTCACCCCCGTCATCACGTGCTCGATGGCGCTGTCCTTCCCGGCGGCGTCCATCGCCTGGAAGACGACGAGCAGCGCGTACGTGTCGCTCGCCCAGAGCAGCTCCTGCGCTTCAGAGAGCTCCTCGACGCCTTGGGCCAGAACTGCCTTTGCCTCGGCCTTGAGCTCATCCTGCGACAGCCCCTCGAAGTCGGGGCCGCCGGTCCAGCCCGGATCCCGATCGGCGAGAGCCACGCTCCGCCCCGGCTCGACGACGAGCTGCTCGAGGATCCGCTCTCTCCTGCTCATCGTGCCACCGACGTTTGGGCGGGCGCGAGGACCGAGTGGCGCTGTCCCGAGTGCCGGTCGACCAGCTTGCCGAGCTCCGCAGCCGCGACGAGGACGATGGGCCCGAGCAGGCAGATCCCCCACTGCGAGCTCGTGAGCGACACCGTGTCGAAGATTCGCTGCAGCGGCTGGAGCTCGGTGACCAGGAAGGTGAGCACGAGCGCGGCGCCGATCAGCTGTACGAATCGGCGGTTCGCGATCGTGTAGCGCGTGAAGATGGTTCCGGTCGGCTCGCGAGCCTCGAGGGCAGCCACGATGTGCATCAGTGAGAGCGTCGTCAGCCCCATCGTCGTGGCGACTGCGAGGTCGTAGCGCTCCTCGCCCCAGGCGACGACCGCGAGGGCGAGGCCGGCCATGATCAGGCTCGCGACGACGAGTCGGAGCCCGAGAGCGCGGTCGACGATCGGCGCGCTCGCGTCCCGGGGCAGTCGCTGCATGAGCCCGGGGGCCGCCGCGTCGAAGCCGAGCCCGATCGCCAGAAGCACGTCGACGGCGAAGTTGATCCAGAGGATCTGGAGTGGGGTGAGCGGTGCGCCTCCGGCGATGTCGAGGATCCCGGCTCCAACGAAGGTGAGGATGAATCCACCGAGCATCACGAGCTGGACGCGCACGTACTTCATCAGGTTGTCGTAGATCCCACGGCCGCCCTCCACCGCCGAGACGATCGTCGCGAAGTTGTCGTCGGTGAGGATCATGTCGGCGGCTTCCTTCGTCACCTCCGTGCCTGTGATGCCCATCGCGACGCCGATGTCCGAGCGCTTGAGCGCGGGTGCGTCGTTGACCCCGTCCCCTGTCATGGAGACGACGTTGCCCTTGCGCTTCAGGACGTCCACGAGACGCACCTTGTCCTCCGGAGCGACACGGGCGACCACCCCGATGCCCTCGATCTGGTCTTCGAGCTCAGCGTCGGAAAGCGCCGCGAACTCGGTGCCCGTGAGCGCGCGACCCTCGATTCCGAGCTGCGCGGCGATCGCCGCCGCTGTGGTCGCGTGGTCGCCGGTGATCATGCGGGCGCGAATTCCCGCTTCCCTGCAACGCGCGATTGCGTCCTTCGCCTCCTTGCGCGGTGGGTCGACGATGCCGACGAGCGCAAGCAGCGTCAGATCCTTCACCTCGTCGAGTAGTGGGCCGTCGGCGTCGAACGAAGCCGAATCGAAGTCGCGCGCCGCCACGGCCAGCACGCGGAGCCCCTCGCCCGCGAGGCGGTCGTTCTCGGCGAGCACGCGGTCGCCGGCGCTTTCCGCCGGAAACGTGGAGCCGTCGACGTCACGGATGTGCGACGAACGCGCAAGGAGAACGTCGGGCGCTCCCTTGACGAAGCAGCGCACGACCTTCCGGCCGCCGTCCTCCATCTCGTGGAAGGTCGCCAT
The DNA here is from genome assembly GCA_963761485.1 of uncultured Actinomycetes bacterium. Classification (GTDB taxonomy): domain Bacteria; phylum Actinomycetota; class Thermoleophilia; order Gaiellales; family Gaiellaceae; genus GMQP-bins7. The sequence continues at coordinate 543,059 of CAVXGP010000007.1, forward strand.
GAACTTGTATTCGGAGTCGAACGGCACCTCGCCCACCCGCGGGTATCCCCGTCTCGTCTCGTCGACGTCGAGCCCTCCCTTGGCCGCAAGGACGACGAGCGCCGCCTCGGTCGGGTCGCCCACGATCTCTCCCTCGCGAACGGCGGCGTCGTTTGCGAGCGCCATCGGCAGCAGGAACGGTTCCAGCGGAGTGTCCGTCTCGCCCGCGACCCGGAGGATTTTCCCGACCGTGGAGTATCCCTCACCCTCGATCGAGTAGCGCCGGCCGGCGATGACGAGCTGGCGCGCGGTCATCTGGTTCAGCGTCAGCGTCCCGGTCTTGTCGGAGCAGATCGCCGACGTCGAGCCGAGGGTCTCCACCGACCGCAGCCGCTTGACGATCGCGCCCTTGGCGGCGAGCGCCTGCGTCCCCAGCGAGAGGACGGTCGTGACGACGGCGGGGAGACCGGTGGGGATCGCGGCCACCGCAAGGCTGATCCCGATGATGAAGAGCTCGTCGAAGTCGTCGCCACGAATGAGCCCGAGGACGACCACGAGCGCCAGAGCGGCTGCCGCCATGATCGTGAGCAGGACGGTCAGCTGGTCGAGCTGGCGCGTCAGCGGCGTCTTCTCCTGCTCGACGGTGCTCAGCATCCCAGAGATCTGACCGACCTGAGTGGCCATGCCGGTGTCCGTCACGACCATCTCGCCTCGACCACGCGTCACGGTCGAGTTCATGTAGGCCATGTCCAGGCGGTCGCCCAGTGGAATATCGTCACCCACGACCGGCTCGACGGCTTTCAAGACCGGCGTGCTCTCGCCGGTCAGAGCCGCCTCCTCGATCTCCAGCGTTGCCGCGACGAGCAGGCGCCCGTCCGCCGGGATCTTGTCGCCCGCCTCGAACGTGACGATGTCGCCCGGCACGAGCTCTTGAGCGGGAATCTCGACGAGATCGCCCCCGCGGCGGGCGTGGGCTCGGATCACGAGCATCTTCTGGAGCGCGGCGACGCTTTCGGCCGCCTTCCCCTCCTGGTTCAGGCCCAGGACTGCGTTGAGGACGGTCAGGCCGATGATCACGAGGCCGGTGCTGAACTCCTGGAGGGCGACGATGCTGACGATGGCCGCGCCGAGGAGGACGAGCTGCATGAGATCGCGGTACTGGCGCAGGAACGCGTGCCAGCCCGGCTCCTTCTTGGCCTCGGCGAGCTTGTTGGGGCCATACTGCTCGCGTCGGCGCTCGACCTCAGCGGGGTCGAGCCCACGCGTCGGATCGACGCCAAGTTGCGCGCAGACCTCGTCCGCCGTCAGGTTGTACCGGGCAACTGCGTTTTGGGCGGAGACATCGCTCACCGCCCCGGCCGCCGCTGCTGGTGTCCGTTCGGCGGTCGCTTGCTCTTCAGCAGCTGGTTGACGCGTGCCCATGAGTCCCTCCTTGCTCTACGAGCCACGGCAGGAAGCTACGCCTGGATCTCACCGACAAACGGTTCGCACGGCCTGATTCACCCGGGTGAAGCGCCGCCGGCGCAACGGAAGCCGATGTTCCCCGTCGAGCTGTCAGGCGTGTTTCCCTGCCGGGCCGCGACGCGGTAGCGCCGGCAATAGGAGTGATGGCAGAGATACGACCCGCCCTTCTGCACCCTGTGCGTTCCGCGTGATGGTCCCTTGGGGTCGCGCCGGCGGTCGCGCTGACGGAAGGTCGGATGGAACCAGTCGGCCGTCCATTCCCAGGTGTTGCCCGTTGTGTTGTAGAGGCCCAAGGCATTCGGCTCGAATGCATCAACGGGGGCCATGCTGAGGAAGCCGTCGGCGAGTGTGTTCTTCACCGGAAAGTCGCCTTGCCAGACGTTCATGCGGTGCTCGCCCTCCGGCTCGAGCTCGTCCCCCCAGGGAAACACCTTCTGGTCGAGACCGCCGCGGGCCGCGCGCTCCCATTCCGCCTCGGTCGGCAGGCGCTTCCCGGCCCAGGCGCAGTACGCCTGGGCGTCGTTCCACGAGACGTGGACGACCGGATGGTCGAGGCGACTGTCGAGCGCCGACTGCGGGCCTTCGGGATGCGACCAATCGGCGCCCTCGACCCTCCGCCACCAGGGAGCCTGCGCAACGGCCCGTGTCGGCGGGAAGTCGTCCGGGAGCAGGCCGGAGAAGACGAACGACCAGCCGAATCGCTCGGCCTCGGTGACGTAGCCTGCGTCGTCCACGAACGTCGAGAAGTCGGCGTTCGAAACGGCGCGAGCATCGATCCAGTAGCCGCTCGTCTCGACGTCGCGCACAGGGCCCTCGCCGTCCTCGGGATACGCGAAAGCATCCTGCGAGCCCATCGAGAACACCCCGTTCGGGATCGAGACCATGCCCTCAGTGGAGCCGGCGTGCGCACCCGCGCTGACCGTCGTCGCTTCGCCGCGGCCGCCGCGCGAGGGCCCGCAGCAAGGCGCGAGCTCGGTCATCTGCCCGCGATCGTATCCAAGGGCAATTCTTGACCGGACTAGCGCTGGGACCGTTGTAGGTCCTCGGGCCATCAGTACTGAAGGGGTCGTCCGATGACGCTGTACGACGCGGGATCGGAGCCGCGCGTCTCCGGCTGGGCGGTGGGAGGCATCACGTTCGCCGCCACGATGATGCTGATGCTCTGGTCGTCGCCGGGTGGGCCCTCTAAGCGGGGCGTGTGTGGGCAGGGATCGTCGCCCTCACCTTGGCAGTGCTGAGCGCAGTCGCAAACTTCTTCTTCATCCCGTACTGCCCGTTCTGGTCGCTGCTCGTGATCGGGCTCGACGTCTGGGTGATCTGGGCGCTGACGAGGCCGGGAACGCTCCGAACGTAGCCCGATCGAACATATGGGTACGTGGCTGGTCCGACGCTTAGTTGGATGAGCGGCTGCGCGTACGGGCGGGCATGTGGTCGAGCCGAACCAACGTCATCGGGGCAGGACGCGCATCCCAAGCTTCAGCGTCCTGCTCTCGCCACAGTTCACAATGACCGGCCAACGGCCCGGACGCGTGCCCGCCCCCACGCGCCAGCGCCAGGTGATCTTGCCGCCACTCTTCGGGCCGAGTCCTTTGGCCTTCGACACGACACCGTCGTAGACGACGTCGATGGTGCAAGTCGCCCTCGGCGAGACGGTCACGGTCAGCGAGGCGTCCTTTCCCGCCCGTATCGGCGAGGTCAGCGAGACCTTTCGAACGACCCCTCCGACAGGATCGACCGGCCACGGCCTCGCCGTGTTCGGGATCGGATGATCGGCAATGCTTTTCGAGACATCGGCGAACGTGAATGCGTTTGGGCCCGGCCCGACCGCACGCGAAAATGTAATGAACGACGCATGCCAACCGTCGGGCGCCGGCTCGGTGGCGTACTGAAATGAGTCGTCGAACGAATCGGTGGCCGCCTGGGAGTAGTCGGGCGCCTGGACAGCCGGGGCGCACGCGATGAAGCTTTGGTACTTGGCGTTGGTGCACGGGGTCTTCGGCCCCCTTCGGCTTTTCGGCTTCAAGTCGGGTGTTCCGGCGCCCGTACGCGGGTTGCGGAGCATCCAGTCGCCGATCGTTTCGAGGGCCGGGACCGGCTTTCCATCCATGCTTGTGAATCCGCCCTCGTAGTAGAGGATCGTGATCAACCTGGGCGCCGCTCTGATTGCCGCGCGCATGTTGTCTGTGAGCGCTCCCAGGTACGCGTAGGGGTCGAATCCGGCAGCGGCCAGCACGCCTTTGTCCGTCGTACCCAACGCCGTCTCGTTGAGGACGATGCCGGTGACGTTGTCCAGGAAGGGGCTCTTGGACAAGTGCCGCGCCATCGCTCTGATCCAGGCTTTCAGGCGCGCCTGGACCACGGGGTTCCACAGAAGCGCAACCGACGTTCCGGCACCGTTCGTCAATTCGCCGCAATAGGAGCCACTGCACCAGGGGCCCGAGCCTGCGCGGAGGTCCTCCGGCACCGCGGACGTGCCGTCGAACTTCTTGTACATGAGCATGACCATGATCTTCTTTCGCTTGGCACTCACGCGTCTCAGATCGCGGTCGAGGCTGGCGAAGCCTGCCGAGTAGTCGCCCGGACTCAGCTCCGATGCAGCCCAGTGATAGCGAAACTGCACGCCCGTGAACGGCTCGACCAGGGGATCGTTGAGAATCGCTTGCTTGCTCGCAGCCGTATCCTCGTGGTTGAGGACGTAGTACCCCGGAAACCAGTTGTAATCCGGAATCGCTTCGACGGTCGCGGATCGAGGCAGGGGACTCGAGCTCGCGGATAGCGGGACGGAGGCTTGAGCGGCCAACACCAGCCAGAGCACGGCCGCCAGTGCTCCCGCCAGACGTGCGCGAGCGTATTTCTTCGACCGCTGATCGCCTGCTTCCCCCACGAGCCTCCTGCTCAACGTCTCCACCGCCCCGACGCCCAGAGTCTAGACGGAGGTATGCGCAGACGAGCCGCGCCGTGCAGGAGAGCCGTTCGCGTCCCTACGTGACGAACTCGTCTGCGACGGCAAGCGCATTGTCGAGGATCGTGAGGCCCTCATCGAGCTCCTCGATGGTGATGTTGAGCGGCGGGCAGACCATCACCATGTTCCAGCGGGTCATCAGATAAAGGCCATCATCGAGTGCCGCCTTCGCCATCCGGGAAACCGGCGCGAGCTCCTGCGCCCTCGGGTTGAAAGGAACGAGCGGCTCGCGCGTCTCGCGGCTCTTGACCAGCTCAAGGCCCCACAGACACCCGAGTCCCCGCACTTCTCCAATCGAGGGATGGCGTTCCTGAAGTCTGCGGAGTCGGCGCTCGAACTCAGGACCCATCGCTGCAGCGTGCTCAACGATTCCCTCCTCCCGAAAGGCCTGGATGGACGCCACGGCCGAGGCGCATGCGAGCGGATGACCGCTGTAGGTGAGTCCGCTTGCGAAGTACTTGTCGCGGGCCCAGTCGGCGATCTTCTCTCTGAAGATCATCGCAGCCAGCGGGACATAGCCTGAGTTGATGCCCTTGGCGACCACGAGTATGTCCGGCACGACGTCCCAGTTCTCGCAGGCGAACCATTTGCCGGTGCGACCGAAGCCGGCGATCACCTCGTCGCAAATGAGTAGCACCCCGTAGCGGTCGCAGACGTCGCGGATCGACTGGAGGTAGCCGGCTGGGGGGACGATGACTCCGTTTGGCCCGACGACGGTCTCGAGGATGACCGCAGCGACGCTCTCAGGCCCCTCGTACTGAAGCAACTCCTCAAGGTGCGGCCCGCCGCTGCAGACGGGACAAGGATCGGGGTGACCGGCGGGACAGCGGTAGGTATATGGGTCGAGCATCCGGACGACTCCCGGGATCCCAGGCTCCGCAGGCCAGCGCCTCGGATCACCGGTGAGCGTGATCGCCCCGGCTGTCGCGCCGTGGTATGAGCGGTAGCGGGCGATGATCTTGTGCCGCCCCGTGTACCAGCGGGCGAGCTTGATCGCGTTTTCGTTCGCCTCCGCTCCGCCATTCGTGAAGAACGACATCGTCAGATCGCCGGGGGTCACCTCTGCCAGCAGCCGCCCTAGCCGCGAGCGTGACTCGCTCGCCATCGGCGCACCGATCGTGCACAGCTGCCCGGCCTGCTCCCTGATCGCCGCGACGATCTTCGGGTGCTCGTGGCCGAGAGCGAGGTTGACGAGCTGCGAGGCGAAGTCGAGGTAGCGCCTCCCGTCGTAATCCCAGAAGTAGCGCCCCTCGCCGCCCGCGACCGCGATGGGCGAGATGGCGTTCTGCACCGACCAGGAGTAGAGGACGTACTGCTTCGCATCCTCGACAATCTGCTGTCCGAGCTCGGCGTCGACCTCGACGCTCGCCATGCGTCGATCCTATAGCTCGTCTGCGGGACGATCCACGAGCGGACCAGCGCGGGCATGTGGATCCAGGTGACTTTCGTCGTTCGGACGTGCACTGCTCGAGTCGCGTGACCCTCCCGGTACGAGCTGGCCCCGCTCCACGTTCGCGGACTCGAGCGCCCGGGCTGATCTTGCCTCCGCCAGTCGTGCCAGCATCACAAGTAGTCGCAGGCGAGCATCTTCGCTCGCAGCGTCGTCATGCTCGGGTGCGTTCCTGGCCCGAGTCGGACCTATTTGCGCGGCGCATAGCCTCATAGACCGCGTCCCAGTGGCTCGAAATTTCCTGCATGGAGCGCGCCGTAGTCAGCGCGGCCTTCTCCAACCGCGCGTTGACCTTCTCGATGTCGGCCATTCGTTGCTCGAGCCTGGCGACCTTCTCGTTGAGACCACTTACGTGCTGCGCGAGCATCTCGGAGTCGTCTGACGACATCGTGGTTGATCATTCTCGCGCTTCGCCGGTCGTTTCGCCAGACCCTCTAGACGCTTGGCGAAACGAGCCGCGCGTAACGTCTCCCCGTCCTGAAGAACGAACGAGATGAGCGACGCTGGTCGTTCGGCGTCAAGAAAGGGGGCGCCCCTCAGTGCCGCGACGCTCAGCCGAGGGTCCGCGTCCCCGGCTCACCCTGCCGTCAGGCGACATGCTCCACGGCGGTTACGATCGACGATTCGCACCGACGCGCGCTATACGGAGGTGATCTGATGAACGACAAGCCGAACTGGCAAGTCGCGCACCTCGACGACATCGAGCGGCGCGGCAGAGATATTCCGGTGCGCGAGCACCTCGGGATCCACGCATTCGGAATCAACGCCTACACGCCTGGCGAGGACGGCACGCTGATCAATGAGCACGACGAGGCCGGGTCGGGCCAGGAGGAGCTGTACATCGTGCTCGACGGGAAGGCGACCTTCGAGATCGACGGCGAGGCAGTCGACGCGCCGCCGGGAACACTCGTGTTCGTCGGGCCGGAGTCGCGGCGGAAGGCGACCGGGGACGGAACCGTCCTCGCTGTCGGCGCCACACCCGGCGAGGCGTACCAGGGGGTCGACTGGGGTGAGGCCTGGCCGTTCCAGAGAGAGTCCATGACGGCCTACGGCGAACAGCGGTACGCCGACGCGCTCGAAGCGGTCCGCGGTGGCCTCGAGCACATGCCGGACCACGCGGGCTTGCATTACAACTACGCGTGTTTCGCAACGCTCGCGGGCGACACCGGCGACGACACGTTCGCCCACCTCCGACGGTCCGTCGAGCTGTTACCGCGGTTCCGCGAGGACGCGCGGAGAGACGACGACTTCGCCGCCGTACGCGACGACCCGCGGTTCGAGCAGGCTCTTCGCTGAGCGCGCAGGTCTCGACCTTCGGCGGCCGCCTTGGGCGGTGGGGATGCGATCCGCGTTGAGCCCGTTCGCGATCGCGGCCAGGCTCTTGCCGGAAGCACGCTCACGCTTGATCCGCTCGAGCGCGTACCGGGACAGCCTCGGCGGGCGACCGCGCCGGGTACCTATCACCAGGAGATCAGTTTCGTTTCCTGCGCGACTAGGATCCTGGATATGGCGAGATTCCTCCACACGATGGTTCGCATCACGGATCCCGAGAAGAGCCGTGCCTTCTACGAGGCGCTCGGGTTCCGCTTCAGCCGCGACATGGACATCATTCGGGACGGCGAGCTGGAAGCCACCAACTACTTCTTCTCCCTCGGCGACCAGGAGAACGTCCTCGAGCTGACCTACAACCACGACGGGCGCAACTACGAGCTCGGCACCGGCTACGGGCACATCGCGATCGGGGTCGACGACCTCGACGCCACCCTCGCCCGCCTGAAGGAGCAGGGGATCGAGCCGGAACGACCGCCCTACCAAGTGCGCGAGGGCGGCTCCTTCTTGGCGTTCGTGCGCGACCCCGACGACTACAGAGTCGAGCTCATCGAGCGCAGCGGGAAGTAGCGCGGTTCGTTCCGCTTGCCCGCTCAACCGGGCAGCAAGCCGTCGCGATAGCGCGTGGTCCCATTGCTCGAGCGACCGCTACTGCCCTTCGACGATGAGCAGCGCCTTCGAGAGCACGAGGAAGTCCTCCTGTTCCGTCTCCCAGTGATCCGTCCCGGTCGGCTCGCCGGGGCTCACGACCCGGATCGCCAGCCCGAGATCGGGAAGGTCTCGGGCTCGTAATCGTCGTGGCCGGTGAGCGGCAAGCTGTGGCCTTTACCCGGCTTGTCGAACCAGCGCGCGTCGCGCGCGTTCAGGACGAACCAGGCGGGACTCACCGGGATGAGCCCTGCGTCCGTCTCCTCGAGCTCTGCCTCGTCAACCACGGTTCGGCGATCGCCTGGTGGCTGCCGCCTAGCTCGGTACTCGGGGAGCGCCGGTCGGCCGGCCCCTGCCGTTCACGACGAAATACGTGATTGCTCCGAGGACCGGGAGGACGAGGATGACGATCACCCAGGCGGCGATCTTTGTACCCGACATCGCGTGGCGGCGCCGGATGATGTCGACGACCGCGAACGTCCAGGCAGCGACGATCAATACGCCAACGATCGGCCAGATCCAGGACATCTCCGCTCCTTTCGTGGTGACGGCTGGCGCGCAGCTTACGCGCAGCCCGGCTTCGGCCGGCAGCTGAGTTTCGCCTTACGCGCCTAGATGTCTTCGAGGCCCTGGCGCTGCGCCTTCTCCTTACGGTCCATGTTCCAGGCCCAGATGAGGAGCGGGGCGCAGATGACCAGGATCGCGGCGCCGATGCCGACCTGCGCCCAGACGTCGGTGAACACCATGATCCCGATGAGGCCGACAACGAGGACGCCGACTGCGATAGCAACTGTCTTGAGTATGAGACCCGTCACGGTGCGACGAGTCTACGGCGCTGCCTCGCCCAAATGCAACCGGCCGCCCGGGATATCCCGCACTCCCTCAGTCGATCAAGACCGCCTCTGCCTGAACAGCGCATAGAGGCTCAGGTCGTACGCGGACTTCAGCGCGCCGGCAATGACGAACGGGGCGGCGAGCGACACCTGCAGGATCGGAGCCGCCGCGAGCGGGCCGAGCGGCCGGACGACGTACCGCGCCGTGTTCGTGTAGGCAGCGGCGGCGGTCCGCTCCTCCGGATCGACGACGCCGACGACGTACGCCTGACGCGTGGGCACGTCCATCTGGCTGAGGGCGAAGCGTGCGAAGAGCAGCGCGAACGCGGTGGCCTCGTTGGGCGCGAAGGGGATCAGGGCGAGGAGGACATTCGACGGGAGGTGCGTGAACACCATCGTGTTCAGCAGCCCGATCCGTCCCGCGAGCCGGACCGCGGCCTGGAACGAGAGCGCCTGCAGGATGCCGACGGCGAAGAAGGCCGCGCCGAGCACCTCGGCCGAGGTTCCGTAGGTCTCGGCGAACCAGTAGGCGATGAAGGCTTGCGTGACGAAGCCGCCGCCGAAGGAGTCGAGGGCGAACAGCCCCGAGAGCCGGCGGACGTTCGCGCGAGAGCGCTGGAGGGGAGCGCGCGCCTGCGCTCCGACTTCGACGCCGTCCGAGAGACCGAGCGTGAGAAACGCCCCCGCGACGCCTACGACCACGTACGCGAGCAGCAGGCGCTGCGGCTCGACGTCGAAGAGCACCGTCGCACCGGCACCGAGGGCGCCCAACGAGCCCGCCAGGGTCGCCACGGTGTTGTAGGTGCCGAACAGACGTGTCGGGTCTCGGCCGGCAGCGGCACTCGGCAACATCGCCTGCTCGAGCGACGTGAACGGGCCGGACTCGACGACCTCGGTCGAGACGGTCCCGCTGAGCGCGGCGACGACCAGAAGCCACGTCGCGTCCGTGAGCGCGAAAACCGCCCCGGAGACGGCCATGACGAGCAGGAGCCCTGCGTACCAGCGGCGACGGCCGACTCGGTCGCCCGTACGCCCGATCGCAAGTGAGCTGAGGGCGACTCCAGCGAGGAGCGCCGCGAGGACGAGCCCGACCTCCACGCCGGACAGTCCGCGTTCGGCGAGGCTGACCCCGATGAGAACGCTCCCGAGCCCGTACGCGAAGGCACGGAGCGCTTGGACCGCGAGGATGCGACGGGCGTCGCCGGTCAGGCTCGTCGTCCCGCCGCTACCTCGTTCCGGCACCACGCGTAGAGTGCGTCGTACACGGGCAAGCTCAGCTCGAGCTGACGGTGATCGTCGAGCTCGAGCAGGTGAAAGCCCTCGGCAACTGCGAGCAGCCCGCGCGCCTCAGGCGTCGCGTCCCGGTCTTCGGCGACGTCCGCACCGTGAACGATCCGCGCGAGCAGTCGCACCGCTGGGTCGTCGATACCGTGCTCCTCGACGAGAACCTCGAAGGAGCACAGGCCGTCGCGGTGGGTGTATCTCGCGCCTGGCGCGTCGTACGAATGTGCTCCTTCGCGCTCGGCGACCGCGAGCACTTCGTCCGGTGGGACGTAGAGGAACTCCGCCTCGGGATCGATGAAGTTCAGGATCAGCCACGGGCAGGCGATCCGGTCGGTCTTGGGTCGCTCACGCGTCACCCATTTCATCGCGACCCTCCCTTCGTCGTCGAAGCGAGACTCTACGCGGTCGGCCTCCCAGGTCCGCCGGCAATGAACTCCGCGGCACGCTCGGCGATCATCACCGTGGGCCAGTTCGTGTGGCCGCTCGGGAGACGCGGCATGACCGACGCGTCGGCGACGCGAAGCCGGTCGAAGCCCCGAACTCGGAGCTGGACATCGACGACGGCAGAGGGATTGGACCCATGCGGCACGTTCCCACCGGGTGGTACAGCGTCTGCGATCTGGCGCGAAGGTGCGCACGAAGCTCGTCGTCGGACCGCGCGCTCTTCCCCGGTAGGAGCTCCTCCGCAACGAACTGGGCGAGCGGCTCCTGGCCGAGGATGCGCCTGGCGAGCCGAAGCCCGTGGAGGAGCGTCTGCTCGTCCTGACCGCTGGGATCGGTCAGATAGCGAGGATCGATGGCGGGCGGGTCGCGCGGGTCGGCCGAACGGAGCGTCACGGTGCCGACGCTTCGTGGCTGGAGAAGAACGACGCCGAGCGTCAGGCCGTCTTCCGTCGGTTGCTTCAAGCCCTCGTCCTCGAAGAGGACGGGGAGGAAGATGAGCTCGAGGTCGGGGATCGGGAGCCCGGGACGTGTGCGGACGAACGCCGCCGCCTCGGCGACGTTCGACGTGAGGGGGCCGCGCCCGAGCAGCGCCCAGGCCGCGAGGTTCCGCAGAGATTCCGCAGTTGCGAGGGTTTGTGCGCCCTGCGTCCGCACGAGTAGGCCATTCGCGAGGTGGTCGAGCAGGTTCGCGCCGACCCCGGGTATGTCTCGGACGACATCGACACCTGCCCGCTCGAGAAGCGCACGCGGGCCGATTCCCGATAGCTGGAGCAGATGCGGCGTACCGATCGCGCCGCTGCAGAGCACGACTTCGCGCTCCGCGATCGCCTCCTCCTCCCCACCCTCGGCGCCGCCGGCGCCATCCGGCCGGTAGGCGACACCTACCGCACGTCCTCCCTCGACCAGCACCCGCGTCGCCCGGGCGTTGGTCACGACGGTGAGATTCGGACGCCGGAGCGCCGGCCGCAGATAGCCGTCCAGCACGCTGAAGCGTCGTCCTCGGCGCTGTGAGACGCGGACGAAGCCCACGCCGCCGTTCTCCTCGGCGTTGAGGTCGTGCGTAAGGGGAATCCCTGCTGCCTGGGCAGCGTGAACGAAGGCCTCGGTCAGGACGTGCCGATCGGGCAGCTCAGCGAGTGGAAACGGGCCCGCAGCGCTCCGTGCGAACGCAGGCTCGACGTCGGCCCATGACCAACCGTTGGCACCTGCTGCGACCCACGCGTCGTAGCCACCGCGATGTCCTCTCAGCACCATTCCCGCGTTCATCGCGGCCGACCCGCCGAGCAGACGCCCGCGCGGGAAGACGACCTCTCGGCCGTCGAGCTCCTGCTGCGGCACCGTCGAGTCGCCCCAGTCGAGCTCCGTGCGGTAGAGCTTGGAGAACGCGGCTGGGATCCGGATCTCGAGCTTCCGAGAGTACGGGCCTGCCTCCAGCAGGAGGACCGACAGCTCAGGATCCTCGGAGAGGCGCGAGGCGAGAACGCACCCGGCCGTTCCGGCGCCCACGATGACGACGTCGTGCACTCGACGAGGATACGGCCGCGACGACCTTGGCACGAAGTCGTGTCCCACGTGTGATCGTCGGCCCCGTAGGCTCGCCGCATGGCGACGGCGACGGCAGCGGCTCGGACAGCGGCGACCCCGTGGGGCCCTGCGTCCGTGCTCGAGGAGGTCGCCGTGCCGCAACGGGCCGGCGAGAAACGATTCTCCGTCGTCGTCCAACTCCTCGAGACGCGCAGTGCTCCTACTGGCAGGGGCGAGCGCCTGATTCGTTTCGCGTACACGACCGAGGGATCCGCGAGGCGAGGTCCCGTGACGATGCGGGCGCGCGACCTCGAGCGGCTGCGGGCGGCACTCGAGCGCGCGCCCGAGCTGGGGAATGCCCTCCGCCTGTAGGAGCCGGGCAGGCCCGGCTCCTACACCCCCAGCATCGGGCTACGCGGATCCGCTCGCTGCGGGCGCAAGCCGGTGCTCGACGGCCGCGTCCACGAGAGCCGCGAGCAGGAGCCCGCCGTCCGAGGATCCCAGCAGCGGGTCGACAGCGTGCTCGGGATGGGGCATCAGACCCATCACGTTGCCCGCCTCGTTGACAACGCCGGCTACGGCCCCGAGAGAGCCGTTCACGTCCGCCGTGTAACGAAGAACGATCCTGTCGCGAACGACGAGCCGCACGTACGTGCCCTCGTCGGCATACCAGGCGCCCTCGCCGTGCTTGATCGGCAGACTCAGCTCCTGGCCCGCGCCGAAGCCACGCGTGAAGATCGTGTCGGCGTTCTCGACTCGAACCGCTGCGTCACGACAGACGAACTCGAGCTGGCGGTTCCGGAGCAGCGCGCCCGGGAGAAGACGCGCCTCGCACAGGATCTGGAACCCGTTGCAGATGCCGAGGACCGGGCCTCCGGCCCCGGCGAAGCCTCGAACCGCATCCATCGCAGGCGCGCGGCTTGCGAGCGCCCCCGTCCGCAGGTAGTCGCCGTACGAGAAGCCGCCGGGAAGGACGACGGCTCCGGTGCGAGGAGGCAGCTCCGTCTCCTGGTGCCAGACGAGAACAGGCTCGGCGCCCACCGCGCGAAGCGCCCAGGCCGCGTCGTGATCGTCGTTCGAGCCCGGGAAGACGACCACGGCAACGGTGGGACGGTCACTCACGACGACTCCAGGCGGATCTCGAAGCTCTCGATGAGCGGGTTGGCGAGCAGCTCGGCACACATGCGCTCGATCTTCATCCGGGCGTCGTGGGGACCGTCAGCCTCGAGATCGACGTCGATCACGCGCCCGATGCGGACACTGTCGACGTCGAAACCGAGCTTGCGGAGCGATCCGTGAACGGCCTCGCCCTGAGGATCGAGGATTCCCTGCTTCGGCCGAACCAGCACGGTCGCCCTCACCTCTCTGGTCGCCTCCTGCTCCCGACCTGCGGCGCGATCTGTGTCCCACGAACGTGGGAAGGGATCACAGGACCACGCTCGGGTCGGCGAGATAGCTGTCGAACGGGATCTCCGTGAGCCGCTCGAACGCGTCGACGTAGCGGGAGCGCGTGCCTGCGACGACGTCGTCTGGGAGCTCGGGCCCGGGGGGAGTCTTGTCCCACCCGCTCAGCTCGCACCAGTCGCGGACGAACTGCTTGTCGAACGACGGCTGTGGTCTTCCGGGCTCATAGCCGTCGGCGGGCCAGAACCTCGACGAGTCGGGCGTCAGTGCTTCGTCCCCGAGCACGATCACCCCGTCAGGGGCAACGCCGAGCTCGAACTTCGTGTCGGCGAGGACGATTCCGCGCTTCTCCGCGTGCTCGGCGGCGAACTGGTACAGGGCGAGCGAAGCCTCCTTGGCCACCCGGTAGTGCTCCGCGCCGCAGAGTGCCGCGGCCTGCCCCTCGTCGATGTTCTCGTCGTGCCCCTCGGATGCCTTGGTCGCCGGCGTGAAGATCGGCTCGGGCAGCCGCTCGGACTCCCGCAACCCGTCTGGAAGTGCGTTTCCGCAAACGGCGCCGGTCTCCCGGTAGTCCTTCCAGCCGGATCCGGCGAGGTAACCGCGAACGACGCACTCGATGGGAAGCATGTCGAGCTTCCGGCAGACCATCGTCCGCCCGTCGGCGAGGAGCTCGAGCAAGTGGTTGGGGACGATCCCGCGCGACCGCGCGAACCAGAACGCCGAAAGGCCGGTGAGGACCCGCCCCTTGTCCGGAATCGGCGTCGCGAGGACGACGTCGAAGGTCGAGATCCGGTCGCTCGCGACCAAAAGCAGGCGTTCGTCCTCGAGCGCGTAGATGTCCCGCACCTTCCCGCTCGCGACGTGAACCGCGTCACGCATTGACGGCCTCGCGCTCCGAGACGAGATCGCGGAGACGGGCGAAGACGACATCGGAGTGCCGCGTGAAGGAGTCGATGGAGAACACTTGCTCCAGATCCACGACGCGGGCGATCTCGGCATCCGCGCGCACGAGCGAACGGAAGTCCAGCCCCTCGTCCCACGCCCGCATGGCGTGACGCTGAACCGCGCGATATGCGAGGTCCCGCTCGAGACCGGACTTGACGAGAGCCAGCAGGAGACGCTGGCTGAAGAACAGGCCACCGGTGACCTCGAGGTTGGCTCTCATCCGCTCGGGACGGACGATCAGCCCTCGGACGAGCCACGTGAAGCGATCGAGCATGTAGTCGACCGTGAGGAAGGCGTCCGGAAGGGCGACGCGCTCTGCGGAGGAGTGTGAGATGTCGCGCTCGTGCCAGAGGGCCACGTTCTCGAGCCCGACGAGCGCGTAGCCTCGCACGAGGCGGGCGAGCCCGCAGATGCGCTCGGCCACGATCGGATTTCGCTTGTGCGGCATCGCCGACGATCCCTTCTGGTCACGCGCGAACGGTTCCTCGACCTCCCGCACCTCAGTTCGTGCAAGGTGCCGGATCTCGAGCGCGAAACGCTCGAGCGACGAAGCGAGCAACGCGAGCGTCGAGAGGAGCTCCGCATGGCGGTCGCGCTGGAGGATCTGTGTCGAGCTCGGCGCCGGCTCGAGCCCGAGCGCCTCGCACGCGAGACGTTCGACCTCGGGAGGGGCCGACGCATAGGTACCCACCGCACCCGAGAGCTTTCCGACCCGCATGCCTTCGAGCGCCTGCTCGACTCGGCGCCGATCTCGAGCGAGCTGGAAGGCCCAGGTCGCGAGCTTGAGCCCGAAGGTCGTCGGCTCCGCGTGCACGCCATGCGTGCGGCCGATCGTGACCGTGTCGCGATGCTCATCCGCGCGACCGGCCACGGCAGCGAACGCCTGGTCGAGCTCGTCGAGAACGAGACCCCCGGCTTCCTGAACCGCGAGCGCGAGTGCTGTGTCGACCACATCGGACGACGTCAGGCCAAAGTGGAGCCAGCGGCCCTCGGGGCCGAGCTCCGCCGCAACGGCATCGACGAAGGCCGCGACGTCGTGGTTCGTCGTTCGTTCGAGCTCCGCGACGCGCTCGGGGCTCGGGGCTCGGGCGCGCGCTCGGATCGTTTCGGCCGCGCTCGGGGGCACCGTGCCGACTTGGGCCCAGGCATCGAGCGCGGCGAGCTCAACCGCCAGCCATCGTTCGAGCTTCGCCTCCTCCGACCAGACGCGCGTCATCGCCGGGCGGGAGTAGCGCGCGATCACTGGCGCGATTCTAACCCGCGTGCCCGGCGGAACCGCCCGTGACACTCCCGGCACGAAGGCGCGTCCCACGCGTTACGACTTTCCCGATAGGCTCGAAGTGGGAGGAGGCAAGGGGTGGCCCCGGGGAGCCGGCGGGTGATCGCGTCATCCCGACAGCGAGAACGTGAGCCCGGAAGCCGCGGCCGAGGCGATGTCATGCCGATACCGGGCGTCCGCGAACGAGATGGCATCCACTGCGGCATAGGCGGCGTCACGAGCCGCGGCGATGGTCTCGCCCAGTCCGGTGACGCCTAGGATCCGCCCCCCGTTGGTCACGAGTCGATCGCCCTGAAGTGCCGTTCCCGCGTGAAAGACCAGCGCGCCTGCTGCCTCGGCCTCTTCGATACCCGTGATCGGCGTGCCTCGGTCGCTGTCCACGGGGTACCCGCCGGACGCCATGACGACCGTTACGGCAGCTCCCGGCGAGGTGGCGATCGTCACACCGCCAAGATCGCCGAGCGCGGACGCCGCCAGCACCTCGAGCAGATCTCCCTCGACGAGCGGCAGCACGGACTGCGCCTCCGGGTCCCCGAAACGACAGTTGAACTCGAGGACGCGCGGCCCATCGCTCGTGATCATCAGACCGGCGTAGAGGAGACCCACGAAGGGCGCCCCCCGGCTCGCGAGCTCGGCGAGAACGGGCCGATGAACTGTCGCGACCAGCTCGTCGACCGCTGCGTCGCCCAGCCCTGGGACCGGAGCGTACGATCCCATGCCGCCGGTGTTCGGGCCTTCGTCGGCGTCGAACGCCCGCTTGAAGTCCTGCGCCGGCACGAGCGGCACGGCCTCCCGGCCGTCGCAGAGAGCAAGGAGTGACAGCTCCGGGCCTTCGAGTAGCTCCTCGACCACAACGGCGCCCCCGGTCGCCCCGACGACACGCAATGCAGCATCGAGCTCCCCCTGGGAGCGGCACACGTGCACGCCCTTCCCCGCAGCCAGCCCATCCGCCTTGACGACACAGGGTGGACGGGCGATAGCCAGCTGCGCAGCGGTCGGCACTCCAGCAGCGGCCATGACCTCCTTGGCGAACGACTTCGAGCCCTCGACGGCCGCCGCAGCAGCACCCGGCCCGAAGACGGCGATCCCGGCGGGTCGAAGGACATCCGCCAGCCCCGCGACGAGCGGCGCTTCCGGCCCGACGACGACAAGGTCGACCTCGAGCGATCCGGCAAGAGCGAGCAACCCCTCGGCGTCCTCGGCCCGGATCGGATGGCATTCGCCGAGCCGAGCGATTCCCGGACTTCCTGGAGCCGCATGCAGCTCCGAGAGGGAAGGCGCCTGTGCGAGCTTCCACGCGAGAGCATGCTCACGCCCGCCGGAGCCGACCAGGAGAACGCGCACCGGGTCGAGTCTAGTGCCGTCGTGACAACAGCTCGCTCCAGCGCGGAGACGTAGAGTCTCCGCGATGGACCACGAGGGATTTCAGCGCTGGCTCGACGCGTATGTCGATGCCTGGCGCACCTACGACGAGGGGGCGATCGGAGCCTTGTTCAGCGAGGACGCCCACTACCGGTATCACCCGTGGGACCAGGGAGACGACGTCGTGGCCGGGCGCGACGCGATCGTCGCCAACTGGGTCGCGGACCGGGACGCGCCGGGATCGTGGACCGCCGAGTATCGACCGTGGGCGATCGAGGGCGACCGCGCCGTCGCTGTTGGCGTCTCGCGCTACTACGGCGACGACCGAACGACCGTCGAGCGCGAGTACCACAACGTGTTCCTCTGTCGTTTCGACACCGAAGGCCGCTGTCGGGAGTTCACCGAGCTCTTTCTGCGACGCGGCGACTAGCGACCGCCGCGAGGTTGTCATGTGAAAGAGGCCCCGCGGCCGAAGAGTGCTCACCGCAGCGCCAGGACGCGCTCGCGGGCGGCGCCGGTGCCGACCAACGTCACGGGCACGCCGAGCGCATCCTCGACGAACGAGACATAGTCGCGCGCCGCCCCGGGCAGCACGTCCTCGATCTCCGACTCCCATCCCGGGAGTCTGCGAAACACCGGGCGGCAGTGGTGGAAGTCGGTTTGATGGGCGGGGAACTCCTGCGTTTCGGTTCCGTCGGTCAGCGTGTACCCGATGCACACGGGCACCTCGCGGAACTCGGAGAGGACGTCGAGCTTTGTCAATGCCAGGGACGTGATCCCGTTGACACGAACTGCGAAGCGGAGCGCGACGAGATCCAGCCAACCACATCGCCGCTCCCGGCCCGTGACCGTCCCGAACTCCTGGCCGAGCTCGCGCACACGATCCTGATCAGGGCCTTCGATCTCGCTCGGAAACGGCCCTTCGCCCACCCGCGTCACATAGGCCTTTGCAACGCCGACCACCTCGTCGATCCGGTTCGGGCCGATGCCGAAGCTGACCGCTGCGCCCGCAGCGATCGGGCTCGAGGAGGTCACGAACGGATACGTCCCGTGATCGAGGTCGAGCAGCGTCCCCTGTGCACCCTCGAACAGAACCCGCTGGCCCGCTCCCAGTGCACGGTCGACGAGCAGCGACGTGTCTGCCACGTATGGGGCCAGACGCCGCGAGAAGCCGAGGTGGGTGTCGACGATCTCCTCGACGTCCAGAGGATCGAGCCCGTAGACACGCTCCAGCCAGATGTTCTTCTCCGCGACGGCAAGCTCGAGCTTCTGACGGAGGATCTTCGGATCGAGCAGGTCCTGGACGCGGATCCCGATGCGAGTTGCCTTGTCCGCATACGCCGGCCCGATGCCCCGTCGGGTCGTCCCGATCTGAAGCCGCCCTAGCCGACGCTCGCGCGCGCCGTCGAGCACGACGTGCCACGGCATGACCAGATGGGCGTTTCCCGAGACGAACAGGAGCCCCTCGGTCCGGTGGCCGCGGCCGTCGAGCTCGTCGAGCTCGGAGATCAGGACAGCAGGGTCGACGACACAACCCGCGCCGATCGCGCTGGGCTTTCCCGCGATGATCCCGGTCGGGATCTGGCGGATCTTGTGCGTCTCACCGTCGACCACGACCGTGTGGCCCGCATTTGGGCCGCCCTGATAGCGGCACACGAGGTCGGACTCCTGGGCGAGCAGGTCGACGATCTTCCCCTTGCCCTCGTCACCCCACTGCGCGCCGACGATGACGGTCGCGGGCACGTGGGCCAGTGTTGCACGCCCGGAAGTGTCCTAGGCCGACGACGCTCGGGGTGAGACGTCGACCTCGTCGATCGCCCGCGCATCCACGAGCGAGACCGTCGGCAGCCCCTTGGCCGCCGAGCCGCAATCGACGCCCGCACGACTCCCGACGATCTGGTCGGCCGGGCCGCCGATGCGGCGCACCGCGGCGAAAAGCGGTATCGCCGCTGCCGTCGCGGCGCCGCCGACGACGAAGGCGCTCCCGACAGACCGCGCCTCGCCCAGCGCACCGAGCCCGACCTGACCGGTGACGCCCCCGACGCCTCCCACCATCGAGTCGAAGGAGATCACCGTCGCGCGCTGCTCCGAGGGAATGAGCTGATGGAGATAGGCCTGGCGTACCGGGCCGGTCACCCCGACCGCGGCCGTCATGAGCAGCAGAGCCGGTACGGCAACCCAGAACGATCCGGTCAGGCCGAGGACGATCGCAGCGACGGTCTGGACGGCTCCCGCCCAGAGCAGCAACGTCGTGCGTTTGGAGCAGCGTCGAGACACGACGTCGACGACCTGGTTGCCGGCGATCATCGACAACGCGATGCCGGCGGCGACGAGACCAACCACCCAGACCGCATCACTGTCGAGGAGATCGAGGAGGTAGGGCTGCGCTGCGTAGAACGCCCAGATGAGAAAGCCGCCCTCGACGGCAGCCGCCAGCATGAGCAGTCGGATCGGCCGCTGCGCCCAGCCGAAAGCGACACCGGCGCGCGCGTTCTTGACGACCTCCGCGGGGAGCTGGGAAGCCGGGACCCGGCGAGGGACGAAGCCGATGTCGAACATGACGACGAACGCGACGACGAACACGGCGATGAGCAGCGCGGACCGGACAAGGTAGGGAAGGCTGAGGTCGACTTGCCCGAGGAAGCCCCCTCCGACGGTCCCCACGAGCATGGCCGCGCCCGTCACCTGTTGACCTCGAGCGAAGACGTGGTCGAGGACTCCCCGGTAACCGGTTGCCGCGAGCGCGTCCACCACCCACGCCTCCATGGCGCCCGAGTAGAAGGTGAACCCGAGGGCCATCAGCGCTGATACGACCGCGAACGGGACGACGCCGGCATCGAGCTCCGCGAGACCGACGTACAGGAAGGTCGTCGCCGCGAGCACCGAGACGCTCAGCAGGAACGAGATCCTGCGGCCGAGCGTGTCGGCAATGACCCCGGTCGGCACCTCGAAGAGCACGGTGCCAAGGGAGTAGGCGGCGTTCGCGACGAACACCTCGAAAAAGCTGAGACCGGCGCCGAGCAGGAAGAGGGTGTTGACGCCCCAGATCGCCGCGGCCGACAGCGTGTAGAGGCCCGCCAGAACGTAGTAGCCGACGATCGTGTTGCGACTGGTGTCGACAGGGGTCGCAGCCGTCTCGGTCACGATGGCCCAAGCCTAGAGAGAGCAAAGCCCTGCGAACGCTGCTACGCCGCTGCCAAGTCGGCAAATTTCGCGTAGCGCCGCAGGAACGAGAGCTTGACCGTGCCGGTGGGGCCGTTGCGGTGCTTGGCGAGAATGATCTCCGCGATCCCCTGCTGATCCGACTCCTCGCCGAGGTAGTACTCGTCGCGGTAGACGAAGAAGACGAGGTCCGAATCTTGCTCGAGGCTCCCGCTTTCTCTCAGGTCGGAAAGGAGCGGCCGCTTGTCATGCCGCGCCTCGACGGCCCGCGAGAGCTGCGACATCGCGAGGATCGGCACCTCCAGGTCGCGAGCGAGCACCTTCAGCGCGCGGGAGATCTGTGAGACCTCTTGCACGCGGTTCTCGGCGGTCGAGCCGGATGTCATGAGCTGGAGGTAGTCGACGACGATCAATCCGAGCGACGGCTCCCGCGACTTGAGGCGCCGGGCCTTCGAGCGGAGCTCCATGATCGTCGTCGAGCCCGTGTCGTCGACGTAGATCGGCGCCTTCATGAGCCGGTCGCAGGCCGTGGTGAGCCGCGGCCAGTCGTCCGGTGCAAGCCGCCCCGTGCGGAGCCGTTGAGACTCGACCTTCGCCTCGCTGCACATCATCCGCTGGGTCACCTCGGACTTCGACATCTCGAGCGTGAACAGCGCAACCGGGGTCTCGTGGCGAACGCCAAGGTTGGACGCGATACAGAGCCCGAGCGCCGACTTCCCCATCGAGGGTCGCGCGGCGAGGATCACGAGGTTTCCGGGCTGGAACCCGGACGTGAGCAGGTCGAGCTCGCGGAACCCGCTCGCGACTCCGGTGATCTCGGCGCCCGCCTCGTAAAGCTGGGTGATGCGTTCGAAGCTCTCCTTGAGCAGGAGCTCGATGTGAGCGAAGTCGCTCGTGACCCGCTGCTGGCCGAGCTCGAAGACGATCTGCTCCGCCCGGTCGACCAGGTCGGTGACCTCGCCGGGGCGCTCCTGGCCGAGCCGCGTGATCTCCTGCCCCGCCCGCACGAGCCCTCGTAGCGTCGCCATCTCCTTGACGATGCGCGCGTAGTGCTCGACATTCGAGGTGCTCGGGACGAGCGCCGCGAGCTCCGCGACGCGCGCCTGCCCACCGGCTTCCTCGAGCTCACCGCGCTCGTCGAGCTCGTTCACGAGTGTGATTGCGTCCACCGGCTCGCCCTTCGACCACAGCGCCAAGGCCGCTCGGAATACTTTCGCGTGGCTCTCGCGATAGAAGTCGGAGGCCGCGAGGATCTCGCTCACCGTGCCGACCGCGGTCGGCGAGAGCAGCATCGCGCCGAGGACCGACTCCTCCGCCTCGAGGTTCTGAGGCGGCACGACTGCGCTCAGTCGCTCGGCAGCGTGTGCGGCGGCCCCACCAGAGATTCCGGCGCCAGAGGCTCGAGTTCGGGCGACTTCAGGCGAGCTCATGTGTGCAGGAGTCAAGCCGCCCAGGGCAACGACGTCCAGCTACCGCACCAGCGCCCCGCGCTGCAGGGAGATCGGAACATACGTTCGTATGTTATCCCCAGCGCCGGACAGCCTGTCGACAGCGCCGAGCGAGTTGTCCAGCCGGAAACATCCGCAGTGAGCGAGAAGTTCCGCCCGCCGTCAACATCCTTGTGGAGAACGACAGGGAGCGCTACTGCGCGTCTTCAGCCGGCGGCGGTTCGCTTCGGGAGGACTCGTCCGCGAGGTCCTCGGGCATCTCTACCTCCGGCTCTTCCTCGGCCAGCATCTCCGCGATCGCGGTCTCCGCCTCGTCGTGGGCAACCTCCGCCTCGGCTTCCGCTGCGGCAGCCGCCTCTGCCTCCGCCGCTTCGAGCGCCACGAGCTCCTCTTCGGGTGGAAGCTCGCCGCCCTCGGGAACGACGAGCGTTTTCACCTCGACCTGGACGTCCTGGAAGAGCTCGATCGGAACCGTGAAGCGACCGATGCGCTTGATCGGGTCGATCGCCACCTTTCGCCGATCGACCCTGATCTTGCGAGCGCGCCAGATCTCGTCTGCGACGTCCGACGGGGTGACCGAGCCGAAGAGCGCGCCAGTCGAGCCTGCTTTCACCTCGAACCGGAGCACGGTCTTCCCGAGCACCTCCGCGATCTCCTGCGCCTGCTCGGCGCTTCGCGCCTCGTGCTTCGCACGCTCCGCCTCGACGCGGTTCAGCTCGGCGATCCGGGCCGGGGTCGCGACTTCCGCCAGCCGCCGCGGGAGGAGGTAGTTGCGCGCATAGCCTCTCTTCACGTCGACGACGTCGCCGCGCAGTCCGAGCTTCTCGACGTCCTCGATCAGGATGATCTCCACCAGGGCCCCGGCCTATCCGACGTAGGGCAGGAGTGCCATCTCGCGCGCGCGTTTTACGGCCGCCGCAACCTGGAGCTGGTGCCGCCGGCAGGCTCCCGTGATGCGACGTGAGCGGATCTTCCCCTTCTCGGAGATGTACCGCCTCAGCTGGGCGATGTTCTTGTAGTCGATCTCGGTAACCTTGTCGCGGCAGAAGTGACAGCTCTTCCGCCTCCCGGGAGCGGTGGCGGGACTGGTGCGGCGCCGTGGTGCAGCCTTTTTCGTCGCCATCTCGTGCCTCCTAGAACGGGATGTCGTCGTCGGCCGGCGAGGGCGGGAAGTCGTCCCCGCCTCCCGCGGCGCCGGCAGGCACGTACGCTGCGCCCTCGGTCTCCTGGCGGCCGCCGAGGAACTGAACGCTGTCGGCGACGACCTCGACCGCCTGGCGCTTGGAGCCGTCCTGCGCCTCCCACTCGCGCCACTCGAGCCTGCCGTCGATCGCCACCGGGCGCCCCTTGGCGAGGTACTGCGCACAGTTCTCGCCCTGTTGGCCCCAGACGGTGATGTCGAAGTAATTGGGCTTGTCGACCCACTGACCGGAGTCGTCCTTCCGCCGCGTGTTGACGGCGAGGCGGAGCGAGCAGACCGGCGTCCCGGACGGGGTGTGACGAAGCTCGGGATCCCTCGTCAAGTTCCCGACGAGAACGACGCGGTTGATGTTTCCGGCCATTGCCTACTCCTCCTCTTCCTCGACCTCGGATGGGATCTCTGCATCCTCGCGCCTCGGAGCTCCCACCGCTACGGGCCGCGCAGGACTCCCCTGGATCCGACGTGTCGCCATGTGGCGCATGACCCCGTCGTCGATCCGGAGCACGCGCGAGATCTCCTCGAGCGTGGGCGCATCGCAGCTGAACTGCAACAGGTGGTAGATCCCCTCGCCCTTGTGAGCGATCTCGTAGGCGAGCTTACGTCGGCCCCAGACGTCATGGACGTCCCAGGCCCCACCGTTCTTTTCGACCAGCTCACGCGCGCGGGTGACGATCTCGTCCTGGCGCTGCTCGTCCAGGTCGGCGTCGAGCAGGAGCAAGATCTCGTATTCGGTCACGGGTCCCGTGGTCTCCCTTCGGTCTGAGTAGGCCTCGCCGGTGACGGCTCGCCCGGGACAGGCTTGCCGGTTGCGAGGCAGGAAGCGGCGCCAGTGTAGCAACGAGCGGAGACAGGGCTCGACCCAGAGCCGGCGCCCAAGGCCGTACTCCCCGCGCGATACCATCGGCGAATGCGAAAGCTCCTCACCTGGATCGTCGTCACGCTCGGGATCGCCGCCCTCATCCGACGGCTGAAGCGCCGCGGCGCGGAGGCCGAGCCCACGCCCCTCGAGCCGCAGCCTGCCGGAGACCCGGCAGACGAGCTCCGGCAGAAGCTCGCCGAGTCGCGCTCGACGGTCGAGGCGCAGGAAGCTCCGTCACCGGAGGAGACGGTCGAGGAACGCAGGACGGAGGTGCACGATCAGGGCCGCGCGACACTCGATGAGATGCGCCCCTCCGACGAAGAGCAGTAGCCCGTGTCCGATCCGTCCGAGACCACGCAGGTCTCCCGCGTGCCGGAGGGCGAGGGAACCGAGCTGCTCTCGGCAGTTCGTGCACTTGCGGCACAGGTCAACGGCCTCCAGGCCGAGCTACAGGCGCTCAGGAAGCAGACGCGCTCGCTCCCGGTTGCCGGAGGCGACACGCCCGGCTGGGACGAGGGTGTGCCCGCTCGTCGCGAGCGCTCGATCTGGGTGCATTCGATCGACAGCCCGAGAGCGAGGCGTTTCCCGGTCCCTCGCCTGCTGCTCGAGGTCGTGTTCCTCGTCGCGGTTGCGGTCCTGGCCGCGATCGCACAACTCGACGCAATCGCCGTGGTGGCGCTGATGGCTGGCGCCTGGCTCCTCGTTGCGCTCGCCGAGTGGATCGCTGCGAAAGCAGCCGGGCGCCGCGACGAGATCGCCTACGGCTTCTACGCCGGCGGAGCCTACGGTCCCGCGGAAGATCCGTCGTGGTTCGGACCGCCCGTCGAGCGCACCGTGCTCGAGGTCGTCGAGGGCGGAGACAACACGGCCGCTCGCCTCCCCCCGCCTCAGTAATGCGCAGAGCGGAGTCCGTTGAACGGGCCCCGCCGGCTAGCCGGGCCGTCGCAGGCTCGGGTTACCCTCCCGCACGTGCGGATCGCGGCCGCAACGTTGGTCGCCGGCGCGCTCGGCGGGCTCGCGTCGCTCGCGGCGTCCGGCGCACCCGCTGAGACGAGCCCGCCGAAGAGCATCCTCGACGTCGGCGACTCGCTGAGTGTCGGCACGGCCCCATATCTGACGGCGCGCCTTCGCGGCTACCGCGTCGACCGCATCTACGACACGGGGCTTCATGCATACGACGCCGCGGCGATCGTCGCCCGCACGCGGACGTCCTTGCCCTCGGTCCTCGTCGTCAGCGCCGGCACGAACGACGATCCGCGCATCGTCTCCACGTTCGCCCGTGCGATCTCTGGCATCGTCGAGGCGGCGGGCAGCCGGCGGTGCGTGGTCTGGCCGACGATCGTGCGGCCCCCCGCAGTCGGCGCGACGTACGAGCGCTTCAACCGCGCTCTCCGACGGGCCGCCGACCGCCACCCGAACCTCGTCCTCGTCGACTGGGTCGGGATGGTCCGTCGCCATCCGGAATGGGTCTCGGACGACGGAGTGCATGTCAGCCCGGCCGGGTACCGGGCGCGGGCGGTCGCGATCGCGTCGGCGATCAGGTGGGACTGCTGAGCAGAGGACGTGCTCTTCCCCACCGCAACCTTCGCGATCTTCTTTCTGATCGTTCTTCCACTCTCGTGGCTTCTCATGCCGCACGGGGAGCGCTGGCGGCCGTTCGTCGTCGCAGCGAGCTTCGTGTTCTACGGCGCGTGGGACTGGCGCTTCGTCTTCCTGCTCGCCGCCTCGATCGTCTGGAACCAGCTCTTCGCCCTCGGCATCCACCGGCAACGAGGTCACCGTTCACGGAAGTGGCTCCTCGCGGCCGCCGTCGCCGGCAATCTCGCCCTCCTCGGATACTTCAAGTACTACGACTTCTTCGTCACGTCGACGAACAACCTGTTCGCCCTCGTCGGCGTGGACGTGCCGCTCGAGGCGCGGTCGATCGTGCTCCCGGTCGGCATCTCCTTCTTCACCTTCATGGGGATCAGCTACGTCGTCGACGTCTACCGCGGCGACTTCGAGCCGGTCTCGTTCGGGAAGTTCGCGGCGTACCTCTCCTTCTTTCCCCACCTCGTGGCCGGGCCGATCGTCCGTCCGGGAGAGCTTCTGCCGCAGCTCGACTCGCCGCGCGACCCGCGCTACGTGGACACCGCGCGTGCGTTCTTCCTGATCGGGACGGGTCTCTTCATGAAGGTCGTGATCGCGAACCACCTCGCCGCGAACATCGTCGACGAGGTCTTCGGCGCTCCCAACCAGCACTCGTCGCTCGAGGTACTCGTCGGGGTCTACGCGTACGCCGTTCAGATCTACGCCGACTTCTTCGGCTACACGAACATCGCGATCGGAATCGCGCTCCTCCTCGGGTTCCGCTTCCCGCAGAACTTCGACGCCCCCTACTCGGCGGTCTCGATCTCGGACTTCTGGCGCCGCTGGCACATGACGCTGTCTCGCTGGCTCCGCGACTACCTCTACATCCCGCTCGGCGGGAACCGGGGCGGGAACCTGCTCACCTACCGGAACCTGATGCTGACGATGCTGATCGGCGGGCTCTGGCACGGCGCCGGCTGGACGTTCGTCGCGTGGGGCGCGATCCACGGCGCCGCGCTCGTGGCCGAGCGTTGGTGGCGTGAGCGGCCGGGTTTCGTCGAGCGCCCTGTCACCCGACGGCGGCGGGCCTGGCACCGCTTCGTGACCTTCCAGGTCGTCTGCTTCGGCTGGATCTTCTTCCGGTCGGACTCGTTCGCGGACGCCTGGGATCTCATCGTCCGCCTCGGGACCGCGTGGGGTGAGCCCTCACCGCTCGTAACCGGCGGCGTGCTCGCGGCGATCGCCGTGGGCATCGGCTCGCAGTACGTTCCTCGGCGACTGCCGCTCGTGATCATGGCGCGGTTCTCCCGGCTCACGCTTCCCGCCCAGGCAGCGGTGCTCGCCCTCGCCCTCCTCGTCACGCACGCCATGGGGCCCGAGGGCGTGGCACCGTTCATCTACTTCCAGTTCTGAGCATGAGCGCATCCGACCCCAAGAGGCTCAGACGGCGAACCCGGCGCACGGAGGAGGGACGCCGGCTCCATTCGGCAGGCGCGGCGATCCTCGTCTCGGGCTCGGCGCTTCTCGTCGGGGCCTTCCTGAACGCGCCCGGCCTGCACAAGTCCGCGACGATCCAGGCCGAAGGATGGAAGCGCGACGTCGCGCTCGCGGTGACGGAACCACTCGCCTCGGTGAGCGAGGTGGTGTTCTTCGACCGGCCCCGGCGCGCTCTGAAGGCGGCTCTCGGCCGCTCCGAGGACGACGAGATCGACACCGCCGTCGCGGTTCCCGTGACGCCGGAACCGGCGGCCGAGCCGCCGGTGAACCCGCAGCGGCGAGAAAAGTTCTCACCTGAGCACAAGCTTCGCCTCTGGATCGCGGGCGACTCGCTCGTCGTGGTTCCCGGTCAGTCGCTCCTCCGGGCCGCGGGCGGCAGTCCCGTGATCGAGCCGGTCGGGGCGATCGACGGTCGTATTGCGAGCGGCCTCGAGCGCCCCGATGTCTTCAACTGGTTCCGTCACATCCCGAAGGAGCTGCGAAAGAAGAGGCCGCGTGCGGTCGTGGTCATGTTCGGAGGCAACGACGACCACGGCTTCATGACCGGGCTCCCAGAGGGGACGGAGATCGGTTCGTTCTGGAGCTCGACTTGGGAGGCCGAGTACCGCCGGCGGGTGGGAGGGATCATGGACTCCGTGACGCGGGCGAAGGCGTTCCTGGTCTGGATCGGGCTCCCGATCACTCGGGATACCGAGCAGACCAGGCGCTACGACCGGATCAACGCGATTGTCCACTCCGAGGCGGCGAAGCGTCCCGGCCGGGTCTCGTACCTCGATACGTACTTCTTCTTCGAGGGTGACGACGGAGGCTACGCGCAGTACGTCTCCGACGACTCGGGCAAGCTGGTGAAGATGCGCGCCGACGACGGCGTGCACTTCGAGCGCGCGGCAGGTGACCTCATCGCCCGCGAGGTGCTCGAGCGCTTGAACAAACGCTACGACCTCACCAGCTGGAGGTCTCGGGACTAGCGCTACTCGTCGAGGACGGGGGCGACGACGACCCCGTACCCCTGCGCCTCGAGGATGCCGGCAGCCCGCGACGCCTTGTCCTCCCCTGCGACGAGGATCGTCAGCGTGCCCCCACGCTCGGTCGAGAGGTGCTCGAGCTCGAAGTCCGAGACGTTGATCCGTTCGGCGCCGAGCGCCTGGAAGATCCCGGCCAGAACACCCGGACGATCGGGGATGTGCACCCGGAGCCGCTGCAGAGCCCCGGCGTCGTCGTACGCCGTCTCGAGCATCCGGCGCCGGTTGCCGCTGGCCTCGCCGATCCAGCGGGCGAGAAAGCCTGCATCTCCCTCCGCGAGCGCCGCCTCGAGCTGCTCGATCCGGCGGCGATGCTCGGCCAGGGCAGCGGCCATCGCGGCACGGTTCTCGAGGAAGATGTCGACCCAGATTCGCGGGTTCGCACCGGCGATTCGGGTCATGTCCCGAAGCGCTCCCCCAGCGGCGGTGAGGGGCTCGTGCCCGTCCACGCGTGAGGCTCCCGCGTGGTTCAGCAAGACGTTCGCGAGCGCATGCGGGAGGTGGCTGGTCACGGCCACGAGCCGGTCGTGCGCATCAGGATCGATGGCGACCGGACGCGCTCCGAGCGCGGCCACGAGGGCGTGGGCCGCGCGGTAGCGCTCGGGCGCGGTGGTCGCGATGGGGGTCAGGAACCAGGTCGCACCCTCGAAGAGGTCCGGGCTCGCCCGCGCGGGGCCGTGCGTCTCCGCCCCGCAGATCGGGTGACCGCCGACGAAGCGCGGGTCATCTCCAGCCGCGGCACAGACCGAGCTCTTCGTCGAGCCGGAATCGGTGACCGTGCAGGTGGCGGGAGCCGAGCCCAGGACCTCGCGCACCAGGGCCGGCAGCGTCGCGACCGGGGCAGCGACGAAGACGATCTCCGCGTCCCGAAGCGCGTCGGCAAGAGACCCGGCGGGCCGGACGGCGCCGCGCTCGGCTGCAACCTCGAGGGCCGCCGGGTCCTCGTCCCAACCGTCGGCGTCACCGAGGCCGGCGCGTCGAGCGGCGAGTCCCGCTGAGGCGCCGATGAGCCCGGTCCCGACGATGGCCAGCCGCATGTCGAGCCGCGGTCAGACCGCTCGCATCAGCTCGGCGACCCGGAAGGCGAGATCCAGAGATTGCCGGCCGTTCAGGCGCGGGTCGCACAGGCTCTCGTAGCGATGGTCGAGCTGCTCTTCGAGCACCGCCTCGGAACCACCGAGGCACTCCGTGACGTCCTCGCCCGTGAACTCGAGGTGCACCCCGCCGGGCCACGTCCCCACCTCGCGGTGCGCCGCGAAGAAGGCTTGCAGCTCCGCCATGATGGAGTCGAACGTGCGCGTTTTCATGCCCGACGACGTACGCACCAGATTGCCGTGCATGGGATCGCACGCCCACACCACCGGCACCTCCGCCTCGCGAACCGCCCGCAGGAGCGGCGGCAGCAGTTCGCGCACGTGCTCCGCTCCCAGGCGCGTGATCAGCGTCAGCCGGCCGGGCACGCGGCCCGGGTTGAGTCGCTCAGCCAGGGCGACTGCATCCTCGGGCGTCGCAGCCGGGCCGAGCTTCACGCCAATCGGGTTCATGACGCCGGAGAAGAACTCGACGTGTGCGCCGGCCGGGTCGCGCGTTCGCTCGCCGATCCAGAGCATGTGCGCGGAGCAGTCGTACGGCTGCCCGGTGAGCGAATCCGTGCGGGTGAGCGCCTCCTCGTACTCGAGCAGCAGCCCGTCGTGGCTCGTCCACACATCCACCTGGTGCAGCGTCGGCTCGCCGGAGAGATCGATTCCGATCGCCTGCATGAAGCGGAGCGCGCGCTCGATTTCGCCCGCAAGGGCCTCGTACCGCCGACCCGCAGGAGAGCTCGCGACAAACTCGCGATTCCAGGTGTGAACGAGCGTGAGGTCCGCAAAGCCGCCCTTGGTGAAGGCGCGTAGCAGGTTGAGGGTCGATACTGCCTGGTAGTAGCCCTGTACCAGTCGCTCGGGATCAGGGACGCGAGCCTCGGGCGTGGGTTCGTCGGAGTGGACCATGTGGCCTCGAAACGACGGGAGCTCGAGTCCTCCAACGAGCTCCGTCGGCTCGCTGCGCGGCTTCGCGAACTGACCGGCGATCCGCCCCACCTTGACGACGGGGAGTGTCGCTCCGTACGTCAGGACGGCCGACATCTGGAGCAGCACCTTGAGCTTCTCGCGAATGATCGGAGCGGAGACCTCGCGGAACGACTCCGCGCAGTCACCTGCCTGAAGCAGGAACGCACGGCCCTCGCACACCTCGCCGAGCGCGCCGAGCAGCGCCCGCGCCTCTCCCGCGAAGACGAGCGGCGGGAGCGCGCGCAGCCGCTCACGGACGGCGTCGAATGCGGCGGCGTCGGGCCACTCCGGCTGCTGACTCGCCGTCAACGCCCGCCAGGACGAAGGTGTCCAGGTCGACTCGGTGATTGCCATCGAGCGATGAGTGTAGAGATGACTTTCGGGCGCTACCTGCTCGGATGCCGCGAGCCTTCACCCCATCGGGACTTGACAGCGTTCCCGGGCGCCCTCACACTGTGCGCTTCGATGCCGCGGGCACTCGTATCCAGGTCCGTCAACGCCACAGCAGTGGGCGTATCGCCGGGCGCGGGCATCGAGCTTCTCCTGATTCTCCCCCGCTAGGGGGAGATTGCGCTCACGCGCCACTCAGGCGCACACGTCGACCCAAGTGACGCCACAGGTACGCCCTCGGGCGACCGCACAGGAGGAGCAGACAGTGACCAACCGTCGCAGGATCACGATCTTCGATACGACGCTCAGGGATGGTGAGCAGTCCCCGGGCATCGCCCTCTCGCCGGACGAGAAGGCAGAGATCGCGTGCGCGCTCGAGCACCTCGGCGTCGACGTCATCGAGGCGGGCTTCCCCGTCTCCTCGCCGGGCGACTTCGAGGGCGTACGCGCGGTCGGCACCGCAGTCAGCGGCCCGACCGTGGCCGCGCTGGCACGAACTCATGTAGACGACCTCGACGCAGCCGTCGAAGCGCTGGCCGCTGCGCAAGGGCGCACGCGGCTCCACGTCTTCCTCGCGACGAGCCCCATCCACATGGAGCGCAAGCTGGGTCTCGAGCCGCCCGAGGTCGTCGAGCGGGCTCGCTTCGCCGTCCAGTACGTCGCAGGACGCGTGGATGAGGTCGAGTTCTCGTGCGAGGACGCGACCCGCTCCGACCCGGCGTTCGTCGCCGAGGTCTGTCGCACGGCGATCGAAGCGGGTGCGACCACCATCAACCTCCCGGACACCGTCGGCTACTCACTGCCCGACGAGCACGCCGAGTTCCTCCGCGAGGTGCGCCGTCTGCTCCCGGAGCTGGAGCACGTCACGCTCTCGGTGCACTGCCACAACGATCTCGGTCTCGCCGTGGCCAACACGCTCGCAGGGGTGAGCGCCGGAGCCAGCCAGGTCGAGTGCACCGTCAACGGCATCGGCGAGCGGGCCGGCAACGCGGCGCTCGAGGAGGTCGTGATGGCGCTGCGCGTCCGTGCCGACGCGCTTGCATGCGAGACGGGGATCGACGTCGGGGGGATCGGGCGGATCTCGCAGCTTGTCTCGCAGCTGACCGGCTACTCCGTCCAGCGAAACAAGGCGGTCGTGGGTGCGAACGCGTTCGCGCACGAGGCCGGCATCCACCAGGACGGCATGCTCAAGGACGTCTCCACCTACCAGATCATGGATCCAGAGGAGCTCGGCCTCACGATGACGCTTCCCCTGGGCAAGCACTCCGGCCGGCACGCATTCCGTCGGGCCTGCGAAGAGGCGGGGATGCGCCTCGGCGACGACGAGCTCAAAGCGGCGTTCCGCCGCTTCAAGGAGCTGGCGGACACGCGCAAGGCGGTCACGCTCTACGACGTCTTCGAAGAGGTGGCCGCAGCATGAGTCGCCTCCGCACATATCCAGTCGCGTGCCTCTCCGGGCACGGGATCGGACCCGAGGTGATGGCGCAGGCGAGTCGCGCGCTTGCCCGCGTTTCACTTCTCCACGGCTTCCAGATCGACGAGACACACGCCCCGTTCGGCGCCGAGGCGTTCACGCAGTCGGGTCATGCGCTGCCTGCTGCCACCCGGCGGGCGACACTCGCGGCGGAAGCAATCCTCGTTGCCGCCGCAGGCGAGCCGGCGCTCGCGGGCGTCGAGTCCGAGCTCGACCTTCATGCCCGGGTCGAGCTCGGTGTCTTTGCAGTCCGGGGCAAGGTCACCATCCTCAGCCCTCTAGGCGAATCGGCCGTCAGCTGGACGCTCGGGCGCGCATTCGAGGTCGCGCGCTCGAGCAGGGCGCGCGTGACCTCCGTCGGCGGCGACGCCGCCTGGCGCACCGCGCTCGCCGCGGAGGCATCGAAGCATCCCGGCGTCCTCGTCGAGCTGCTCCCCGTGGACCTCGCCTTCCAGGGGCTCGCGTTCGACCCGGATCGCTTCGACGTCGTCGTCACTCCGGAGCCATACGCCGAGCCGCTGGTCGGTGTTGCCGCGCATGGCCGCCGCCCACGGGTTGTGGCGTCGGGTCGTCTGGCTCGGAGCGGCCCGGGAGTGTTCGCACCGGCTCATGGCGCAGCGGTGGACATCGCCGGCCAGGGTGTCGCGAATCCGGCGTCGATGCTGCTCGCTGCCGCTCTCATGCTGGGAGAGGGACTCGGAGAGCGGCGGGCAGCCGAGACGCTCGCCGGGGCCGTGCTCGAGGCGTGCTCGGACGACGTGCGCACGCTGGACATGGTCGAGAGCGGCCTGGGAGCGACGACGCGCGAGTTCGCCGACGTCGTCCTCGCAGAGCTTCCACACGCGCTGACGACCTCCGAGTTCTACCGGGAGGCAGTCGCATGAAGATGCTCGCAGCGGACGCAATCCTCCGCGCGCTCGAGGCCGAGGGCGTCGACGTCGCCTTTGGCATCCCCGGGGGCGCGATCCTGCCGACCTACGACGCGTTCGCGCGCGGCACGAGTGTGCGCCATGTCCTCGCCCGGCACGAGCAGGGGGCGGGCCATATGGCCGAGGGGTACGCCCGGGCGACCGGCCGGGTCGGCGTGGCAATCGCCACGTCCGGGCCCGGCGCCACGAACCTGGTGACGCCGATCGCCGACGCCTGGATGGACTCGACTCCGCTCGTCTGCATCACAGGCCAGGTGCGAACGTTCCTCATCGGCACCGACGCCTTTCAGGAATGCGACATCACCGGCGTCACGATCCCGATCGTCAAGCACTCCTGGCTCGTCCAGGACGTGGACGAGCTGCCGCACGTGCTGAAGGCCGCCTTCCACGTCGCCCGCACGGGACGTTGTGGGCCCGTGCTCGTCGACGTCCCCCGCGACATCCAGGAGGCAACGCTCGACTTCGAATACCCCGACGAGGTGGACTTGCCGGGCTGGAAGCCGCCGCGGCGGGGTCATCCACGCCAGATCAAAGTCGCCGCCCAGGCGCTCGCTGCAGCCGAGAAGCCGGTGCTCTACGTCGGTGGGGGCGTGTTGAACGCCGATGCGTGCGCCGAGCTGCTCGAGCTCGCCGAGGTCGGGGGTCTCCCCGTCGTGACCACGCTCATGGGAAAGAGCTCGTTCCCGGAGTCGCACAAGCTCCACTTCGGCTGGCCCGGGATGCACGGGCCGAAATGGTCCAACTGGGCCATGAACAAGTGCGAGCTGCTCGTGGCCGTGGGGGCGCGCTTCGACGATCGGGTCACGGGCAAGCTCGCTGCCTTCGCGCCGGGCGCGACCGTCGTTCACCTCGACATCGACTCCGCAGAGATCGGGAAGCTGCGCAAGGCGGACATCCCCGTGGTCGGGCCGCTCAGGCAGGTGCTCTCCGATCTCACGGAGGAGCTCCGCACTCTGCAGGCGGACGGCTTCGCGCCACGAACCGAGGCCTGGCTACAGCAGCTCGCCGACTGGCGCGAGGAGTTCCCGCTCCGCTACGGCGAGAACGGAGACATGCTCAAGCCACAGCCGGTCCTCGAGACGCTCCAGTCGCTCACAGCCGGACAGGACGTCATCTGGACGACCGGCGTCGGCCAGCACCAGATGTGGGCGATGCAGTACCTGCAGTGCGATCGCCCGCGTTCCTTCATCACGTCGGGCGGCCTGGGGACGATGGGCTACGGCGTGCCCGCTGCGATCGGCGCGAAAGCGGCGCGTCCGGAGGCAACGGTCGTCTGCGTCGACGGCGACGGCTGCTTCCAGATGACCGGACAGGAGCTTGCCACGTCGGTGCTGGAAGATCTGCCGATCGTCGTCGTCATCGTCAACAACGGCTATCTCGGCATGGTCCGCCAGTGGCAGGACATGTTCTTCGACGAGCGCTACTCGCAGATCCACCTGACACATCACGTCCCGGACTACGCGCGGCTGGCAGAGGCGTACGGCGCGGTCGGATTCACGGTCGAGAGCGAGGACGAGCTCGAGGGCGCGCTCGAGGAAGCGCTCACGTGCGGCCGAACGGCGGTCGTCGACGCGCGCGTCGACCCGGCGGAGCACTGCTTCCCGATGATCCCCGCGGGCGCCGCGGCGCTCGACCTCGTCGAGTATCAGGATCAGGGCGTGGTTCCGGTTCCATGAGACACACCCTGTCGGTCCTGGTCGAGAACAAGCCCGGTGCGCTCATGCGCATCTCGAGCATGTTCGCCCGGCGCGGCTTCAACATCGAGAGCCTCGCGGTCGGCCCGACCGAGCGGCACGACGTCTCTCGCATCACCATTCGGGTCGACTGCGAGGAGCACCCGCTCGAGCAGATCGAGAAGCAGATGCACAAGCTCGTCAACGTCCTCCGCGTGAGCGAGCTCGAGCCGGGCGAGGCCGTGGAGCGCGAGCTCGCGCTCTTGAAGGTCACCGCCACGCCGAACCGGCGCGGCGAGCTCATCGCGCTCGCGCAGGCGTTCAGCGCCCGCGTTGCGGACCTCGGAGCCGACGCGATCGTCTTCGAGGTCGTCGGGCATCCCGAGGAGATCGACGCGTTCGAGGAGCTCGTTCGCCCACATGGCCTGAAGGAGCTGGTCCGCACCGGCCGGATCGGGCTCGGCCGGGCGTCCGTCCCGAAAGAGAACAACCGCCGGCAACACGTCCTCCGCTAGCTCACGTCAAAAGGGAGGCCTCATGGCCACGATCCATCGCGAAGGCAACCTCGACCTCCTCTCCGGCAAGGTCGCCGTAGTCGGCTACGGCAGCCAGGGTCACGCGCATGCCCTCAACCTCCGAGACTCGGGCGTCGAGGTCGAGGTCGGTCTCCGCGAGGGAAGCCCCTCGCGCGCTGCAGCGGAGGACGCAGGGCTGGCCGTCGGCACGGTCGCCGAGGCCGTCCGTGACGCGCAGATCGTCTCCATGCTCTTGCCCGACCAGGTCCAGCCGCGCGTGTACGAGCAGGACGTGGCGCCGAGTCTCGCCCCCGGCGCCGCCATCCTCTTCGCACACGGCTTCAACGTCCACTTCGGCCGGGTCGAGCCACCGGACGGTCACGACGTGATCATGGTCGCGCCGAAGGGCCCGGGCCACATCGTGCGCCGGCTCTTCGAGGAAGGGTTCGGCACGCCTGCCATCGTGGCGGTCGCCCAGGACGCGAGCGGTGGCGCCTTCGAGCTCGCACTCGCCTACGGCGCTGCGATCGGGGCTGCTCGCGCCGGGATGATCGAGACGACGTTCGCCGAGGAGACCGAGACGGACCTGTTCGGTGAGCAGGCCGTTCTCTGCGGTGGTACGACCGAGCTGATCCGAGCCGGCTTCGAGACCCTGGTCGAGGCTGGGTACCAGCCCGAGATCGCGTACTACGAATGCCTGCACGAGCTGAAGCTCATCGTCGACCTGATCTGGGAAGGCGGCCTCTCGGGGATGCGCCATTCGATCTCGGACACGGCGGAGTACGGCGACCTCACCCGCGGCCCGAGCGTGATCGACGAGCACGTCCGTACGCGGATGCGCGAGCTCCTGGCGGACATCCGCTCCGGCACGTTCGCTCGGGAGTGGATCGCGGAGATGGACGCGGGCGAGCCCCGCCTGAACGAGCTGCGCGAGCAGGCATCGAGTCAGACACTCGAGAGCGTCGGCGCCGAGCTCCGCGCCCTCATGCGGCGAGAGAAGTCGGAGGTGCGGGCTGGCTAGCAGCGGCGCGGTCGACGTCGGCGTCGGCCTCCTCGGCTACGGGACGGTCGGCGCCGCGGTCAACCGGCTGCTCGTCGAGAACGCGGACGACATCGAGCGGGCCACGGGGCACCGGCTGCGCGTGGTTCGGGCGCTGGTACGAGACCCCGGGAAGGAGCGCGACTTCCCGCCGGACTCAGGCGTGTTGACGACAGACCCGGCCGGGATTCGTGACGACCCGTCGATCAGCGTCGTCGCCGAGGTCATGGGCGGAGTCGAGCCCGCAGGCGGCTACGTGCGGGACCTGCTGGCGGCCGGAAAGCCCGTCGTGACGGCGAACAAGCAGCTCGTCGCCCGGCACGGCGCCGAGCTCTTCGCTGCCGCCGCCGAGGCGGGCGTCCAGCTCCGCTTCGAGGCGAGCGTCTGCGCGGCGATTCCCGTCATCAAGGTCCTCCGTGAGGCGCTCGTCGTCACCAACGTGCACCGCGTCCTCGGAATCGTCAACGGGACCACGAACTTCATCCTCACCGAGATGGAGCGCGGCGCCACGTTCGACGAGGCGCTCGCGGAAGCGCAGCGGCGAGGCTTCGCCGAAGCCGACCCGTCGGACGACGTGTCGGGAGCGGATGCGGCGGCCAAGATGGCGATCCTCGCCACGGTCGCGTTCGGCTCGCGAGTCACTCTGGACGACGTCGACTACCGCGGCATCGAGGCGATCGCGCCCGTCCACATCTCGGCCGGGCGGGAGCTCGAGATGGTCGTGCGACTCGTAGGCGCAGCGACGCTCGACGACGGCAAGGTCGACGTGCGCGTCCGCCCTGCGCTCGTCGACCGCCACCATCCGCTCGCAGCGGTCGAGGGCGCCTTCAACGCGGTGATGCTCCAAGGCGACGCGATTCGCGAGATCACCCTCGAGGGGCCGGGCGCCGGCGGCATCGAGACGGCGTCGGCAGTCGTCGCCGACATGGTCAGCATCGTCGGCACCACCGCGACCGGCTTCCTCCAGAACGACGCGTGTTGGCGCACGCTCGAGCGGCTGCCGCCGGGCGAGGTGCGATCCCCCTTCTACATCCACCTCGAGGTCGACGACCGGCCGGGCGTCCTCGCCCATGTCGCGCGCCGGCTCGCCGCGCACGACGTCTCGGTGGCGCGCCTGATCCAGGTGCCGGTCGAAGGGGGTGCCGCGCTCCACGTCGTCCTCCACGAGACCCGGCAGCGCGCGGTCGAGGCGGCGCTCGCCGAGATCGTCCAGCTCCCGGAGGTGCATGCCCCGCCTTCGGTCCTGCCGGTCATCTCGGACCGCGGCGTGGTGGAGCTGGGTTGGGCGTAGCCATTTCGTCTTCGACGAAATGGTTAGAACACGGTATGCGCTCGCTGATCGAGCGATACCGGGACCGGCTTCCCGTGGACGACGATACGCCGATCGTCTCGCTCGGAGAGGGCTCGACGCCGCTGCTGCGCGCGCCGCGCCTGTCGGAGCGGCTCGGCGCCGACGTCTACCTGAAGTGGGAGGGGGCGAACCCGACGGGGAGCTTCAAGGACCGGGGGATGACCGTCGCGCTCTCGAAGGCGCTCGAGCAGGGCGCGCAAGCCGTCATCTGTGCCTCGACCGGGAACACCGCTGCCTCGGCGGCCGCGTATGCCGCGCGCGCGGGGCTCCCGGCCGTGGTGCTTCAGCCGGCCGGCGCGGTCGCAGCGGGCAAGCTGGCCCAAGCACGCGCGCTCGGAGCACGTGTCCTCGACGTGCGAGGGAGCTTCGAGGAGGCACTCGACGCCGCGCGCGACCTCGCCGGGCGCGGAGCGCACGTCCTCGTCAACTCGCTGAATCCGCATCGCCTCGAGGGCCAGAAGACCGCCGCGTTCGAGATCGTCGAGGAGCTCGTGGGAGCGCCGGACGTCGTCGCACTCCCCTATGGCGGAGGCGGCAACCTCTGTGCCATCGCCCGCGGCTTCGCCGAAGCCGGCGCCGGAGTGCCCCGGATTCTCGCGGGCGAGGCTGCGCAGCGCTCGACCACCGTGGCGTCCGCGATCAGGATCGCCGAGCCGGTGCACGCTGCGGAGGCGATCGAGGTTGTCGCTGCCTCGGGCGGAGCGGTCGTGTCGCTCGAGGACGACGCGATCCTGGAGGCGTGGAGGGACCTCGCGCTCGAGGAGGGCGTGTTCTCCGAGCCGTCGTCCGCGGCCGGTCTTGCCGCTCTTGCGTCGATCGGGGTCGACAGCGATCTGCGTGTGGTCTGCGTGCTGACGGGTCATGGGTTGAAGGATCCGGAGAGCGCAGCTCGGCTCGGCGCTACGCCAGTCAGCGTCGAACCGGATGCGGACGCGATCGCCGAAGCGGCCCGATGACGGTCCTCGCCCGCGTCCTGGCGCCTGCCAGCACCGCCAATCTCGGCCCCGGCTTCGACTGCGCCGCGGTTGCCCTCGACCTCTGGAACGAGCTCGAGGTGAGCGAGGGCGACGGCGATCACGACCCCGAGCACCTCGGCGTGCGCGCGTTTGCCCGCATCGCCCCGCCAAACGGCAAGCGGTTCTCGTTCACCGATCGAATCCCGCTCGAGCGAGGGCTCGGCTCGAGCGCTGCGGTGATCGCGCTCGGGCTCGTCGCGGCCATCGTCGTGCAGGGCCGAAAGACGAGCCACGAGGAGTTGCTCGCCGAGGGGATCGAGCTGGAGGGGCACGGCGACAACCTGGCGGCGGCCCTTGCCGGCGGGGTCTGCCTCACCTGGAAGACCAGGATCGCCCGCGTTGCCGAGCAAGCCCCGGCGGTCCCGATCGCGCTCATTCCCGAGTCGACGGTTTCGACGAGCGCTGCGCGCGATGTGTTGCCGGCGGAGGTCGCGCACGGCGACGCCTCCTTCACGGCCGCACGCGCGACCCTCCTGGGCGCGGCTCTTGCCTCGGGCTCCGAGGACTTGTTCGCCGAGGCGCTCGACGATCGGCTGCACGAGCCATATCGCAAAGCGAATGCGCCGCTGCTCGACGCGGTGCGTGACCGGCTTCCTGACGGCGCGTTGGGCGCGACTCTCTCGGGGTCAGGGCCGACCGTCATGGTCTGGGCGCGCCATCACGCCGCTGCGGCCTGTGCCAAGGAGCTCTCGAGACGCTACCCCGACGTCCGCGTGCTCACCCTGCAAGTCTCCCCGAGAGGAGCCCACGCATTGTGAACGACGATCCGTACAACCAGCCTTCCGACCCCGCCAAGCGACGCAGCGCCGCGCTCACCGACGGCCCCGATCGCGCGGGAGCGCGGGCGATGCTGAAAGGCGCCGGTTTCACGGACGACGATCTCGCGCGGCCGTTCGTCGGGATCGCCACGACGTGGATCGAGACGATGCCCTGCAACCTGAACCAGCGCGCGCTCGCGCAGCACGTCAAGCGTGGGATCCGTGCTGCGGGCGGCACTCCTCTCGAGTTCAACACCATCTCGGTCTCCGATGGTGTCTCGATGGGAACCGAGGGCATGCGAGCTTCGCTCGTGTCGCGCGAGGTGACCGCGGACTCGATCGAGCTCGTCGCCAGAGGCCATCTCTTCGACGGCCTGGTCTGCCTGGTCGGCTGCGACAAGACGATCCCGGCTGCCGTGATGGCCCTCTGCCGCCTCGACATTCCCGGGCTCGTGCTCTACAACGGGTCGATCGCGCCCGGACGGTTCCAGGGTCGCGACGTCACGATCCAGGACGTCTACGAGGCCATCGGGGCCCACGCCGCAGGGAAACTGAGTGCTGGCGACCTCCGTGAGCTCGAGAACGTCGCTTGCCCGGGGGCGGGCGCCTGCGGGGGACAGTTCACCGCCAACACGATGTCCACCGCGCTCGAGTTTCTCGGCA
Organism: uncultured Actinomycetes bacterium; assembly: GCA_963761485.1. Lineage (GTDB taxonomy): Bacteria > Actinomycetota > Thermoleophilia > Gaiellales > Gaiellaceae > GMQP-bins7. Next base: position 582,583 of record CAVXGP010000007.1, read on the forward strand.
TCAGCCCCGCCGGCCTCAACGGAATCCCGGCACTCGACCCGAGCAAGGAGGAGGCGGCAGAGTGCGCGGGGCGACTCGTGATGGATCTGGTCCGCGAGGACGTACGCCCATCCCAGATCGTCACCCGAGAAGCGCTCGAGAACGCCGTCGCGTCGGTGGCCGCGACGGGCGGCTCGACGAACGGGATTCTCCACGTGCTCGCGTTCGCGCGCGAACTCGCGATCCCCTTCGAGCTGGAGGACTTCGACCGGATCGCCGCGAGAACGCCGGTCCTCGCGAGCCTGAAGCCGTCTGGCCGCTTCGTCGCCACCGACATGCACGAGGCTGGCGGGGTCGCGCTCGTGGCGCGCGAGCTGCTCAAGGCCGGGCTCGTGCACGCCGAGGCGCGCAACGTGGACGGGCGGACGCTGGGCGAGATCGGGACCGCCGTCGTCGAGCGCCCTGGCCAGGAGGTGGTCGTCTCGATCGAGACGCCCCTCAAGGCGACGGGAGGGCTCGCGGTCCTCCGCGGCAACCTCGCGCCCGAAGGCTGCGTCGTGAAGCTCGCCGGCCACGAACGCCTCCTCCACCGCGGCCCAGCCCGGGTCTTCGACTCCGAGGAGGCCTGCTTCGCAGCGGTGAAGGCACAGCGCCTCGTCCCCGGCGACATCGCCGTCATCCGCTACGAAGGCCCCGCGGGCGGGCCGGGCATGCGGGAGATGCTGCACGTGACGGCCGCGATCGTGGGCGAGGGTCACGGCGACGACATCGCGCTCGTCACCGACGGGCGCTTCTCCGGCGCGACCCGCGGGCTGATGGTGGGTCATGTCTCGCCCGAAGCCGCACGGGGAGGGCCGCTCGCCGTGATCCGGGAGGGGGAGACGATCGTGATCGACGTCGAGGCGCGCGAGCTCCGCGTCGAGCTCTCGGACGACGAGATTGCCGCCCGCCTGCGCGACTGGAGCCCACCGCCGCCCCGCTACTCCGCCGGCGTCCTTGCGAAGTACGCGTCGCTCGTCTCGTCGGCCTCCGAAGGAGCCGTCACCCGGCCGGGCCAGTGACTGAGAGTCGCGCGGTAGCTCGGGTCGTGTGCCTTCCCGGCGACTGCATCGGTCCCGAGGTGATGGCCGTCGCACAACGGGTGCTGCGTGAGCTCGCCCCGGACCTGGAGCTCGAGGACCATCCCTTCGGCGCGGCAGCGATCAGGGCGACCGGCGATTCGCTCCCGGCCGAGACTCTGAGAGCCTGCCGCTCCGCCGACGCCGTCCTCAAGGCGCCGGTCGGAGATCCCGAGTTCGACGCCGCCGAGGTCCGTCCCGAGCAGGGCATGCTCCGGCTACGCGCAGAGCTGGACGTCTACGCGAACCTGCGACCGGCGAAGCAGGGGTCGATCGACCTCCTCATCGTCCGCGAGCTCGTCGGCGGGCTCTACTTCGGCGCGAGCGGGGTGCGCGAGGACGGCACGGTGTTCGACACGTGCGAGTACCACCCCAGCCAGGTCGAGCGGATCGCTCGACGGGCATTCGAGCTCGCGCGCAGGCGTGGGAGTCGGCTGACGTCGGTGGACAAGGCGAACGTGCTGGAGACCTCGCGCATGTGGCGTCGCGTGGTCGGGGAGGTCGCCGCCGACTACCCCGACGTCGAGGTCGAAGACATGCTGGTCGACAACGCGGCGATGCAGCTCGCGAGCGCGCCCGAGCAGTTCGACGTGATCGTCACAGAGAACATGTTCGGGGACATCCTCTCCGACCTCGCGGCCGCCATGACCGGAGGCCTCGGGCTCGCTCCGTCGGCGAGCCTGGGCGACAGCGGGCCGGGAGTCTTCGAGCCGGTGCACGGTTCCGCGCCGGACATCGCCGGACGCGGGATCGCGAACCCCGCGGCGATGCTGCTCTCCACCGCCCTCATGCTGGAGCAGGGTCTCGCCCGCCCCGCCGAGGCGAAGGCTCTGGAGGAAGCGGTGGGCGTCGCTGTGATGGAGACCCCCACTCCGGACCTGGGTGGTCGCGCATCCACCTCCGAGTTTGCCGACGCGGTGATTGCCGCACTCGCTGTTGACGTAGGGCGCACGCACGCCTAGCCTGTTCGCTCCATGGAGCGCGAGGGCGACACACGGATCCTCTTCTTCGGCTTCGCCCCGCGCATCTTCGCGCGCTAGTCGGCGTTCCGCCCCCCGCCTCCGCCGGCTAGCCCCTTCTCACGGCGGGAAAGATCTTCGACTCAAGGATGCGAACGATGCGCGAGACCGCGGCACCAACCGAACGTCCGAGATACGAGCCGACCGTGAGCGTCGGCTACCCCGGCCGGGACGGCGCGCACAGCGCGGCCGCTTGCGACCGCCTCTTCCCGGGAGCGGCCGAGCTCATTCCCCTGCCCAGCTTCTCGGCAGTCGCCGAGGCTGCTGCCAGGGGCGCGGTCGCGTTCGGCGTCCTTCCGATCGAGAGCTCCCTCTCCGGGCCTGTCGCGGAGACGCACGACCTGCTCTACGACTCGCCGCTCGCGATCACGGACGAGACCGTCCTCCCCATTCGGCACTGCCTGGTCGGGCCCGCGCACGTCGTGCTGGAAGACATCCGCGTCGTCCATTCGCACCCGGTGGCGCTCGACCAGTGCCGGCAGCTGCTCGCTTCGATGCCCGGAGCAACGGCGATCGCCGCGGCGACGACCGCCGACGCCGCTGCCCTGGTCGCGGAGCTGGGGAATCCGGCCGAGGTCGCGGTCGCGAGCGAACGCGCGGCGAAGCTCCACGGGCTGACGGTCATCGCCTCCGACGTCGGCGATCATCCCGAGGCGTACACACGGTTCGTCTCGGTGGCGACCTACATGCGGCTGGATACGAACGGGGGCCGCTGGCGGACGGCGTTCTCGTTCGTCACCGACCACCAGCCGGGTGCCCTGCACCGCGCGATCGAGCCGTTCGCGCGGCATCGGATCGACCTCCTCCAGCTCGTCTCCCGGCCCATTCCGCATTCCCCCTGGCGCTACCGTTTCGATGCGGTGCTGAACGGCCATCCGCTCGACTCGGTCGTGCGCGATGCTCTCGCGGACGTGCGCGCACGCACCCGGCTGCTCCGTGTCTTCGGCTCCTACCCGGCGGATGGACAGCTCCAGTGAGCGACTCGCCCGATCCCACGGTTCGCCGGCTCCGGGACGAGATCTCCGACCTCGATCGCACGATCGTAGACGCCGTCAACGCACGGCTCGAGCTCGTCGCCCGCCTCAGGAGCTACAAGGCCTCGAAGGGCATTCCCTTCCTCGACCCCGAGCGCGAGCGGCAGATCTTCGACGAGCTCGTCTCGTCGAACCGAGGCCCTCTCTCGACCCAGGGTCTGCGCGAGCTCGTGCACGAGGTGCTCGACCTGACGAAGCGCGAGGTGCGCCGCGACGACGGTCGCGGGACGTAGGCCTCAGAGGGCGGTCGTCACGATCGGCGACGGGAAGCGCGCCTCGAAAGCCGTGATGTCGCCCTCGTGCTCGAGCGTGCGCGCGATCGCGTCGAGCCCGTTCAGAAGCACGTGACGAACGTACGGGTCCATCTGGAAGCGCACGACCTGCCCGGCCGGATCCGCGATCGTCTCCGCCTCGAGGTCGACGGTGAGGTCGCCACGCTCGACGGAGTGCATGAGCCCTTTCAGCTCCGCCGCCGCCAGCGTCACCGGGACGAGCCCGATCTGGACGGCGTTGGTGAAGAAGATGTCGCCGAACGACGGCGCGACGACGACCTCGAAGCCGTAGTCCTGCAGCGCCCACGCCGCGTGCTCACGCGACGAGCCGCAACCGAAGTTCGGCCCCGTGAGAAGGATCTTGGCGCCCTCGTATTCAGGCCGATTCAGCTCGAACGCTGGATCCTGCCGCCAGTCGTAGAAGAGGAACTCGCCGTAGCCGGTGCGCTCGATCCGCTTCAAGAACTGCTTCGGGATGATCTGGTCGGTGTCGACGTCCGGCCGGTCGAGCACGGCTGCGCGGGCCGTCACGCGTCGGAATTCCTTCATGCCGGCACGCCGTCCCACTCGCGGACGTCGACGAAGTGCCCCGCGATCGCCGCCGCCGCAGCCATCGCCGGGCTCACGAGGTGCGTGCGACCGCCGCGTCCCTGCCGCCCCTCGAAGTTGCGGTTCGACGTGGACGCGCAGCGTTCGCCCGGGGCGAGGATGTCCGGGTTCATTCCCAGGCACATCGAGCACCCTGCGTTGCGCCACTCGAAGCCCGCCTGCTCGAAGATACGATCGAGCCCCTCGTCCTCGGCCGAGCGCTTCACGGTCGCCGAGCCCGGAACCACCATCGCGCGGACCTGGGGGTGGACCCGCCTCCCGGCCACGACCGCGGCGGCGGTTCGCAGGTCCTCGATCCGGGCATTCGTGCACGAGCCGATGAAGACGCGGTCGACATGGACGTCCTGGAGCGGCGTCCCCGGCTCGAGCGCCATGTAGGCGAGCGAGCGCTCGACGGCGGCGCGCTCGTCGGCGTCGTCGAAGTCGGCCGGATCGGGAACGGTGCCGCCCACCGGAACGACCATGCCGGGGTTCGTCCCCCACGTGACCTGCGGCTCGAGCTCGGAGACGTCGATCGCGACTTCCGTGTCGAAGACTGCATCGTCGTCTGTGCGGAGTGAGCGCCAGCGCTCGACCGCCTGCTCCCACGCGGCGCCCTTGGGCGCGCCGGGACGCCCCTCGAGATAGGCGAAGGTCGTATCGTCGGTCGCGATCATGCCCGCACGCGCGCCGGCCTCGATCGACATGTTGCAGATCGTCAGCCGCGCCTCCATCGAGAGGCCGCGAACGAGGTCTCCTGCGTACTCGACGACATGGCCCACGGCGCCGTCGACGCCGATGCGACCGATCGTGCCGAGGATCACGTCCTTCGGCGTCACGCCGAACGGGAGGTCTCCGCGATAGAGGATGCGCATCGTCTTCGGCCGCATGCGAGGCAGGCACTGTGTCGCCAGCACGTGCTCCACCTCCGACGTGCCGATGCCGAATGCAAGCGCCCCGAAGGCGCCGTGCGTGGACGTGTGGCTGTCTCCACAGACGATCGTCAGCCCCGGCTGGGTGAGGCCGAGCTCCGGGCCGATCACGTGCACGATTCCCTCGCGCCCGCTGCCGGTCGCGTAGAGCGGGATGCCGAACTCGGCGCAGTTCGCACGCAGCGCGTCGAGCTGGGCGCGCGCGAGCGGGTCCCGCACCGGTCCGTCTTCGGTCGGAACGTTGTGGTCCATGGTCGCGAGCGAGAGCTCTGGCCTTCGTACGCGACGACCCGCGAGGCGCAAGCCGTCGAACGCCTGCGCGGACGTGACCTCGTGGATCAGGTGGAGGTCGACGTAGAGCAGCGCGGGCTCGCCGGGGTCCTCGCGGACGACGTGTGGCTCCCAGATGCGCTCGAACAGCGTCTTCGGCATGAGCGCCAAGGTACCGGTTCGTATTGGGCCTTTCGACCGACCTACTAGGGCCCGGCGATCGCGGCGACAGCGAGCTCGAGGTCCATGCACTCGCCGTCGCCGTTTCGGTTCGTCCCCGCGTCGACGGTGATCCCTAGCCGGTTGTTCCCCGCGGTCAGCTCGTCGACGCTGCCCGGCGGCGAGCGGGGAACGCGGGGGCTGACGAGGCCGTAGCGATTGCGAAAGCGAAGCTCGCCGGCCGGGCTCTCCTCGATCGTGTACCCGCCTTCGTGCACGAGACGATGGTGGTGCGAGCAGAGGAGGACGAGGTTCTCGAGGCTCGTCTCCCCTCCACGCGCCCAGTGCCTGCGGTGATGGGCGTCGAGATAGCGGCTGTTATCGCAACCGGGCCAGCGGCAGCACCCCTCGTCGCGCGCCTCGAGCAGACGGCGCAGCCTCGGTGGCACGGTGCGCCGCTTGCGCCCGACGCTCACAGACGATCCGCCTTGCTCGATCATCGTCACGCTTTCCGCGTCGCAGCCGAGCCGCCTCGCCGTCTCGAGGGAGATGACGGGTCCCTCTTGGAGCTCGGAACGTCCCGGTCGATCGGTGGCGAGGGCGGCGGCATCGACGTGCACGACGAGACGAGCGCCCTCGGACGCGCGCTTCGCAGGTGGCCCGAGCGCTGTTTGCGCAAGTTCGACGAGAGCCTCCACCTGCAAAGAGCGCGACGGCTCGAAGTCGCTCGCTCCCTGGTCCGCATCCGACCCTGCACGGCGCCGGTCTCGCGCCCGCTCGCGCGCCGCCTCCAAGGCGCGGACGACAAGCGTCCCGTCCTCGGCCGGCAGGCGCGCACGGAGAAAGAGCGATCCGTCCTCTCCCCAGTGGTAGTCGACGTACTCGAGCGCATGCGTCTCCCCCGCCTCCTCGCTTCGGACTCGGCGGAACGCGCGCACAGCCCGTTCGAGCTGCGAGGCAGTCAGCGCGCCAGCGAGCTCCAGAAGGCCCTCCTCGGAGGCGCCTGTCGCCACGCGCGTCAGAGCGCGCACCTTCGTAAAGGTGAGCTCGCCTCGCCGGAAGGCAGCGCGAATCAACGGCAGCTCCTCCAACGCCTCGGCAACGCGCACGTACTCGCGCGCCTCTCGCTGCGAGATGCCGCAGCGATAGCCAAGCCAGCGCTCGAGGCCGTCGATCGCTGCCCCACCCTCGCGCTTGAACTCCAGGACGAGCTCGAGCCAGCGGGCAGTGGCGGCGTTGAGGTGGGCCGCCAGCGTCGCGAGCTCTTCCTCCAAGCGCTCCTCCGAGCGCATCTCCCGCGAGTCGACGAGTGTCCTCGTTGTCCACACAGCCAACAGACTAGCGGCCCGGTCGGACAGAACCCCCACGCCTCAGCCGCGGGAGAAAGGCACCGGACCCTAGGCGTCGAGCGCGTCGCGGAGCGAGCGCACGTACTCGCGCAGAGCGCCGGTACCCTCCTCCGCCGCGAGCAGCGCGCGCGAGCCGACGACGACGCCGTCGGTCAGGTCTGCCGCGGCACGGGCCTGATCGGGCGTCGAGATGCCGAAGCCTGCGTACAGCGGAACTCCCGGGCCGAGCCGACGCGCGCGGCCGGCAAGACCGGCGAGCGCCGTCGAGAGCTCGTCGCGCGCGCCCGTCGTTCCAGTGACCGTGACGAGGTAGAGCCAGCCCTCGGTCTCCCTGGCGGCGAGCGCGATTCGCTCGTCGGTCGACGTGGGCGCCACGAGCTGCACCCGGCGAAGCTCGGGCCGCTCGCCCGCGGGCAGGTCGGCGACGATCAGGCTGGTCGCCCCGGCCTCGCGCGCGTCGGCGGCGAAGCTGTCCCAGCCGTAGGCCTCGAGCAGTGATGCGTAGGTCATCGGCACGAGGGGTGTGTCGCCGACCCGCTCCCGGACCAACGCCAAGCACTCGAAGCAGGCTCGCGTGCGCATCCCGCGCGCGAGCGCGCGTTCGGCCGCCTTCCGGATGACGGGCCCGTCGGCGAGCGGGTCGGAAAAAGGAAAGCCGAGCTCGACGACGTCGGCTCCACCCTCGACGGCCGCCTCGGCGAAATCGGGCGTCTCCGGCTCGGACATGAGGTAGACGACGAGCGTCTTCCGCATGGGTCTAGCCGCCGAGCGCGCGAAGCGCTTCGGCCAGGTCCTTGTCCCCCCGCCCTGAGAGGCACACGACGACGAGCTCGGCGTCGAGCTCGTCGACCCGGGCGAGCGCGTGCGCCGGCTCGAGCGCCGGGATTATGCCCTCGGTCGCCGCCAGGCGTTGGAACGCCGCGAGCGCCTCCTCGTCGGTCGCCGGGACGTAGCGGGCGCGGCCCGTGTCGCGGAGCCACGCGTGCTCGGGTCCGACTCCCGGATAGTCGAGCCCTGCGGAGATCGAGTGAGCATCGCTGACCTGGCCGTCCTCGTCTGCGAGAACGGACGAGCGCGCACCGTGCAGGACGGCCGCTCGACCGGTGCCGAGGGAGGCGGCGCCGGCCGCCTCGACGCCGATGAGTGAGACCTCGGGGTCGTCGAGAAAGCCCGCGAACATTCCGATCGCGTTGGAGCCCCCGCCGACGCACGCGACGACCACGTCCGGCAACCGGCCCTCGAGCGCGAGAACCTGCTCCCGCGTCTCGCGGCCGATCACGGCCTGGAGCTCGCGGACGAGCTCGGGGTACGGAGCAGGGCCGACGCAGGAGCCGATGAGATAGTGCGTCGACTCCACGCTCGCGATCCAGTCCCGGATCGCCTCGCTCGTCGCCTCCTTGAGCGTTCGCGTTCCGAACTCGACCGGACGCACCTCGGCGCCGAGTAGCCCCATCCGCTCCACGTTCGGCTGCTGCCGCCGCATGTCTTCGGCCCCCATGTAGACGACGCACTCGAGGCCGAAGCGGGCGCAAACCGTCGCCGTCGCGACACCGTGCTGGCCGGCGCCGGTCTCGGCGACGATGCGGCCCTTGCCCAGGCGGCGAGCGAGAACCGCCTGTCCAAGCGCGTTGTTGAGCTTGTGAGCGCCGGTATGGAGCAGGTCCTCCCGCTTCAGATACAGGCGCTTCCCCGGGGCGAAGCGCTCGGCGAGCGTGAGCGGAGTCGGCCGGCCCGCATACGAGCGCCCGAGCTCGTCGAGCTCGGTCCAGAACGACTCGTCCGCTTTCGCCTCCTCCCAGGCACCGGTCAGCTCGTCGAGCGCCGGGATGAGCGTCTCCGGGACGTACCGCCCCCCGTATGGGCCGAAGGTGATCGTCATGACCGGGCCGCCGCGACGTACGCACGGACTTGAGCGTGATCCTTGACGCCTGGCGCAGACTCGAGCCGCGAGCTCGCGTCCACGCCCCATGGGCGCACGCGGTCGATCGCAGCTCGGACGTTGTCGGGGCCGAGCCGTCCTGCGAGCACGACCCTCCCCTGGACGGCCGCGGCGCGCTCCCAGTGCGCCGGGTCGTCCTCTTCCCAGGGTAGGTCGAGATGGATCGCGACTTCCGCACCCTCACGGAGAAAAACGGCGTCGCGCCCACGCACCTTGCCTTCGGCGTGCGTGTGGACCTGATCCAGGTCGGCCGGGCTCTCGCCGGGCTCCCCCACCCAGACTGCGACCGAGAGCGTCCCTTCGGGAACCGGCAACACCTCCGCGGCGGCACGTGGGCTTGCTGGCGCGAGAACGAATCCGAGGAGGTCGGCGCCGGCCTCGGCCGCGACGGCCACGTCTGCCTCCCGCGTCAGGCCGCAGACCTTGACCAGCGGCCTTGCAAGCAGCTCGGCAAGCTTCGCAGCCGGGTCCTTGGCTCGCATGAGGGCCGAGCCGACGAGGATCGCATCGGCCCCGGCCAGCTCTGCCCCCGCGCCCTGGGCCCTGGTGTCGACGCCTGATTCCGCAACAACGATGCGGTCGGAAGCAACCTTGTGACTCTGAGCCACCAGGTCCAGTTGCGCCTTGCGGTCGATCCGGAAGCTGTCGAGGTCGCGAGCATTGATGCCGATCACCGGCGCGCCCAGAGCCACTGCCCGTTCGAGCTCCATCGCATCGTGCGCTTCGACGAGCGTCTCGAGGCCAAGTCCCTTTGCGGCTTGGAGGAGCCGAGTGCAGGTGTCGTCGTCGAGATCGCGGAGGAGGAGCAGGGCCGCGTCGGCTCCCACCTCCCGCGCGGTCCGGAGGTCGTCCTCGGTCGAGAAGAACCCCTTCGCGAGCAGCGGAACTCCGGCCGCTGCGCGCGCGGCACGAAGGTCGTCCCAGGTGCCGCCGAAGCGCTCGTCGACGAGCACCGAGACGGCCGCCGCACCGGCGCCTTCGTACGCCACCGCGAGCGAGGCCGGGTCGGCATCCGGCCGCAGGTCGCCGGCCGACGGCGAGCGCCGCTTGATCTCGGCGATCCCGCTGAGGCCGGGCTTCGAGAGTGCGTCACGGAATCGGCCCATCAGACGGATTCTCCCGCGGAGAAGGCCACGAGCTGCTCCAGCCGTTCTCCCGCTCGGCCGCTGTCGATCGCGTCGGCGGCGAGGGCGAGCCCCTCCGGCAAATCGGCGGCATTCCCAGCGGCGGCGATCGCCCCCGCCGCGTTGATGAGAACGGCGTCACGCTTGCCACCCCTCGCGCCCGCCAGGATGTCGCGGGCAGTGCGTGCGTTCTCCTCGGCCGTGCCACCCGAGAGCTCGTCCGGGCTACAGCGCTCGATGCCGAGGTCGCGCGGGTCGATCGTCCGCTCTCTGACCTCACCCTCGACAACCTCGCAGACGAGGTTCGGCCCCGCGGGCGAGAGCTCGTCGATCCCGTGGGCGCCGTGGACGACGAAGGCCCGGCGGGAGCCGAGGGCCGCGAGCACGTCGGCGATCGTGCGCACGAGCTCCGGCGAGTAGACGCCGAAGATCCCCGCCCGGGCCCCGGCCGGATTCGTCAGCGGACCGAGCACGTTGAAGACCGTCCGCGTGCCGAGCTCACGCCGGACGGGCGCGGCATGGCGCATCGCCGGGTGGTGCGCCGGGGCGAACATGAAGCCGAAGCCGAACCGGTCGATCGACTCGGCGATCCGCTCGACGGGCTGCTCGAGAGTGAATCCAAGCGCCTCGAGCACATCTGCGGAACCGGACACCGAGCTGACGGCACGGTTCCCGTGCTTGGCGACGGCTGCTCCGGCTGCAGCCGCGACGAGTGCGGCGGTCGTCGAGATGTTGAACGTTCGCGCCCCGTCGCCACCCGTCCCGACGACGTCGACCACGTCGTCTCGCTTCGGGTGAACGGGCAGCACGTGTTCGCGCATCGCCTCGGCACAGCCCGTGATCTCCTCCACCGTCTCTCCTTTTGCGCGAAGCGCGACGAGGAAGCCGCCGATCTGGGCCGGCGTGGCCTCGCCCCGCATGATCTCGTCCATGACCGCCCGCGCCTCCGCCTGCGGGAGGTCCTGGCGCCCGAGAAGCGTCGTGAGCGCCTCCTGGATCAGCGTAGGAAGTTCTCCGCCATCGCCGGTCCGTCGGGCGTCAGTACCGACTCGGGATGGAACTGGACGCCCTCGATCCTGTGGACACGGTGTCTGACACCCATGACCTCGCCGTCGTCGGTGCGCGCGCTGACGACGAGCTCGTCGGGCACCTCCACGGCCGCAAGGGAGTGGTAGCGGCCGGCCTCGATCTCCTCAGGGAGACCCGCGTAGACCCCCTCCCCGTCGTGACGGACCCGGCTCGCCTTTCCGTGCAGAAGCGCCTTGGCCTGTCCGACGTGGCCGCCGAACGCCTCGACGACCGCCTGGTGGCCGAGGCAGACGCCGAGTGTCGGAACGGTTGGGCCGAGCCGGCGAATGAGCGCCACCGAGATGCCCGCGTCGCCGGGCTTCCCGGGACCGGGTGAGACGACGAGCCGGTCGGGTGCGAGCGCCGCGGCCTCGTCCACCGTGATCGCGTCGTTGCGGTGGACGGCTACATCGGCTCCGAGCTCCTCGAACAGATGGACCAGGTTCCAGGTGAACGAGTCGTAGTTGTCGATCATGAGGAGCTTCACGCGTACTCCATCTCTGCCAGGTCGATCGCAGCCTCGAGCGCGGCCAGCTTGGCGAGGCACTCGCGATGCTCGGCCGCCGGCTCCGAGTCTGCCACGATTCCTGCGCCGGCCTGGAGCCGGGCGACGCCGCCCGCCATCACGATCGTGCGGAGCGCGATACAGGTGTCCATCGTCCCGCCGGGAAGCACATAGCCGACCGCCCCCGCATACGGGCCGCGGCGATAGCCCTCGAGCTCGGAGATGATCTGCATCGCCCGCACCTTCGGTGCGCCGGTGACCGTTCCGGCAGGAAAGCAGGCGCGGAGCACGTCGAACGGCGTCACGCCATCGCGGAGCTCGCCGACGACCTCCGAGACGAGGTGCGAAACGTGCGAGAACCGCTCCACGTCCAGAGAGCGCGTCACGCACACCGTGCCCGCGCGGCAAACACGGGAGAGATCGTTACGACCGAGGTCGACGAGCATCACGTGTTCCGCGCGGTCCTTCTCCGAGGAGAGCAGGCGCTCCGCATCACCCTCGCCGGGGGTTGTGGTGCCGGCAATGGGACATACGCTCGCCCGCCCGCCCTCGCAGGCGACCAGGCGCTCGGGCGAGGACCCGACGAGCGAGAGCTCCCCCAACTCGAGCAGGAAGAGGTACGGCGACGGATTGACCCGGCGCAGCGCACGGTAGACGGCGAGAGGGGAAGCCGGTGTGGGGCGCTCGGCGCGCTGCGAGGGGACGACCTGGTACGCGTCGCCGGCCCGGATGTGCTCCTGGCACTGGCGCACCATCTCCTCGTAGCGTCCTCTCGACGGGAAGCGGCGGAGCCGGCCCCGTGCTCCACCAGGCAGGTCGTGACCCAGGTCGAGCGGCTGCTCGAGGCGATCGGCGATGTCCTTGGCGTCGCCGGCAAGGACCTCGACCACCCCCGCACCGTGGTCGAAGCGGACGAGCGTCTCAGCGACGATGAAGCGGCTCTCGGGAAAGGGAGAACCGCCCGACGGCATTGGAACCGTCGGCTCCAGCTTCGCCACATGGTCGTAGGCGAGGTAGCCGACCACGGGCACGCCAAGCCTTTCCGCCTCCTCGAAGCTGACAAGCCGCGGCCCCGATCCGAGGAACGAGTTGCGGCCGAGACGCCCCCGTTCGACGGACTCGAGGAGGAAGCTGCCGCCTTGTGTTCCGCGAAGGCGGAGGTAGGCCCCGAGCGGAGTGAGGAGATCGGCGGGTATGGCGTGGACCGGTGTCATCGGGGACAAAAAGAGGCCTCTCGCGAGGCCTCACTGCGAAGCGGGATTGTCGAGTGCGCGGCTAGCGCAGGCTCCCGCCTCGCATCCGGTGCCACCACCAGCCCAGGAGCGACGCGGGAATCATCGCGCGCCAGCGTAGCGGCCATTCCACGGCAAACGCAAGCTCCGTCGCGGTCAGGCACGGGTTTGTACCTGATCCTAGGCCACAGCCGCAACGTGCTCGAGCCGCCGCCCGGCACGCGGGAGCAAGATCAGCGCTGCGAGCGCCGGAATCGTCGGCACCCAGAAGGCGAACAGCCGGTAGACGGCCACGGCGACGAGAGCCGGGGCGAGCGCCACACCGACCGTCGTGAGCGCATACGTCATCGCTGCGTCGACTCCGCCCACGCCTCCGAGCGGCAGCGGGAGCACCATGGCCACGTGACCGGTCGCAAAGGCCAGGACGAGCTCTGGGAGCGGAAGCGACTCTCCGATCGAGTTGAGCGCGGCCCAGAGACAGACCAGGTTTCCACCCCAGTAGAGGCAAGACGCGACGAGCGATCGACGCCCCGCTCGATTTGGAAGCACCTCGCGCACCCAGGCGATCCCCGCGATCGCGTACGCGAGCCCGCGCCGGAAGATCGACCCGCTGGGCGCCGCGAGCCGTGCGACGCGGCCAGGCTGCGTGACGAACGTCGCAGCGAGCGCGCAGAGAGGGATGACGACGAGCCAGGGGATGACGACGCCATGCGGCGCCTCACCCCAGACCCCGACCAGCAGGAAGAGCGCTGCCAGCCACGCGCCCGCGGCGAACACGACGTAGAAGAGTGTGTTGAAGCCGAGCACGCGCACGAGAGCCTCACCCGTGGAAAAGCGTGCGCGCCGGAAGCACCAGTAGGTCGCCGCGAGCGCCCCGACTCCGCCCGCCGCGAACACACGGGCAGCCCCGATGCTCGCGAGCATGACGTGCGCGCTGAGCCCGAAGCCCGGCTCGACGCCGTTCCCCCACCTGAAGCCCTCGCGGACGACGGCGGCATACCCTGCGAGGGCGCCGACCTGCGCGACGAAGCACGCGAGGAACCACCTCGAGTCGGCTTTCGCGATCGCATCTCGCACCTCGCCGAATCCAGCTGCCCGCGCGATCAAGAGGCTGACACCGGCGACGAGCAGGAGGGCGGCCAGGACCCCGACCGCGACCTTCCACCCGGGAGGAACGGGCCGCACGTCGGCCGGCTCGGCGCTCACGCAACCCGCCGTGCAATCGCGCCGAGGGCAGCACCTCCGACGCCGTCGAGCACGTAGTGATTCCCCGTGGCGGCGACGACGAGCGCAACGAGTGGCGCGTACCCGTACGCGGCGGCCTTCCCCGCTCGGGAGTCGGCGCGGTCGGCGATCGCGCCACCCGTCAGGACCGCGAACGCGACGTGCAGGCTCGGCATCGCCGCCACCGGGTTGTAGAAGCGGACGAGGAATGGATGCTCCAGGTCGAGCCCGCTCACCTCGGACAGCGTGTCCACGAAGCCTTCGAGCGCGCGCGGCGGTTCGGTGGGAAAGAGCAGGAAGACCGGCTGCGCGCCGACGTACGCGAGGAGACACGCCCGTCGCAGCCGGTGATAGCCGGGATCCCTGCGCCGGAAGAGGCGGACGAGCCAACCGACGGTCAGCGTGACGTTGAACGCCGCATAACCCACGTTGAGGCCGTGCACGACGCGCGGGAAGCGCAGCACAGCACGCTGGAGGCCAGGCTCGACGTCCAGCCCGAGTCGTTCCTGGAGCGCGATGATCCGGTCCGCGTTCCTGCGCGCCCGCGCGCGGCCGTCACCCCGGAGCACGAACCGCCCGACGAGCAAGTACATCGCGTACGCGACGACGCCGAGAGTGAGCTCGCGCCGTACGGAGAACGCGCTCATGCCCGCCACGCTACAGAGCGCCGGTCGGCGACTCTGATCTAGCCTGATCGGCGGAGCGGCATGGGCCCGGTGGCCCAGCTGGTCTTCAAAACCAGTGCGGTCGTGTAACCCACGGCTCGGTCGGTTCGACTCCGGCGCCGCTCCGTCAACCACGTCGCGTGTTGCTTCGCCGACCGCGGCCGCTTGACGATCGGCGCGGGTTGAAGCGCCACGGCATTCCGATGCGAACCGGTGTAGCCGCTCCTTCGGCTAGGAGCGGGTGCCCAAGGGATGACCGGCTCGCCTACTTCGCCGGCGAGTTCGACGACTCGCGGCCGTATCTCGGGTCGGCTCGGCCCCGGCGCCGGCGCCGTTCGTCGCCCCGAGCGAGTCGGCTACCGACGATCGGCCGTCGAACGAGCGTGGGGCGCGATGGCGCGTCGCACGCCAATCCACACCAGGCCCGCCCCGAGCACGAAACCGACGACCGGATACCAGGCGAGCGCGAGCATGACCATGAACGTGAGCGCCACGGCGCCGACCAACCAGAGGAGCGGCCAGAGCAGGAACCAAAGATTTCGAGCGTCCGTCATGCTCAGAGCTTGCTGCGTCGAGCAACCATGCGGGGTTGACGTCTGGTGACGATCCTCGGTCCAGGGTGTTGGCCCGGGCGCGGGGTCAACCTCGGAGCACCCTGCGGCAAGGCGCCGTGGATCCCGGGCCGCCCGGGCCATCCCGAAGCATAGGAGCGCCCAGGCTACGCCGGCGTGACCTGAACGGGGGAAACTCGACGCTCCAGGCGGAGGACCGGCTCGAGCGCTTCGCGGCCGGGGCGCTCCTTTTCGCATCAAGCCTCTAGTTCTCTGAGGCTTGGTCCTCGTCGTCCTGGTCTCCGAGGATGACGAGCGCGTCGGCGCGGCGAGGGTCCTTCGCAATCAGTGCGTCACGGTGTTCCTCGGCCTCCCGACGAGTCTCGTACGTCGCCACTGATCGGCGACCGTCCTCGAGACGCTGCACGAGGTGATAGGCCACTAGACATCTTATGCATATGGCCCTGAGGCGCCGGCCGGAGAGGGCGAGCGTGCCGGCAGCGTCTTACTTCTTCTTCTTCTTCTTCTTCGTCTTCTTGCCCTTGGAGGCCTTCGTCTTGCCCTTCTTTCGGTTCTTCCCCTTCTTCGCTTTCCCGCCCGTCTCAGGAACTGCCACAGTAGGGGCGCTCCGCGTTTCGCCTTCCTCCGGCTGCGGCTCAGAGGTCGAGGGCGCTTCTTGCGCAGGGGGTTCCTGGGCCGGTGTCTGCTCCTCGGCCGGAGGCGCTTCGGGAGCGGCCTCGGGCGGCGCAGCGCGCTCGACGACGTCAGGCACCTCGGGCCCTTCCGGCGCTGCCGTCGACGACGCCACCGTCGCAGCCGGTTCCTCGCGTGCCGGCTCTTCGTTCAACCGGCGCTGGCTCGCTTGTATCCAGGCCTCGGAAACCGGGTCGTAGTCGCGGCCGAAACCCTCGGACATGTCGCGACTGTACTCCGCTTCAGCGGGCGCCTGCAACCGACTCATGCGTGGTCCCTACGCCTGGACGAGAAGATGCTGCAAAGTAGAGTCGGAGGATGAGACGTAGCGAGGAGCGGGAGCTGAAGCTGGGAGCGCCGGCGTCGTTTCACCTGCCGAGCCTCGACGATCTCGACGACGGAGTCGTCGCACGAGTCCTTGACTCGCTGCGTTATCGCACCGTGTATCTCGACACGGAAGAGCTCGCGTTGACGCGTTGGGGGCTCAGCCTGCGGCATCGGGAGGGCGAGGGCTGGACGCTGAAGCTCCCCTCCGAGGACCTGGGGGATGCGCTCGTCCGAACCGAGCTGACCTGGCAGGGTGACGCTCGGCGGCTTCCCACTGAGGCGACCGAGCTCGTCCAGGCCTATGTGAGAAGCGCCGAACTCGGACCACAGGTCCGTCTTCGGACGCAGCGTCGGCGAGTCGACCTCTACGGCGGCGGCGATGTCCCATTCGTGCACTTGTTCGACGACGAGGTGACCGTGCTCGAAGGACGGCGGGTTGCGGCCCGTTTTCGCGAGCTCGAGGTCGAGGCCACCGACGCCACGCCGGACGGGCTCCTCGACAGCGTCGTCGACCGGCTGCGCAACGAGGGTGCAGGTGAGCCGGACCCGACACCGAAGGTCGTCCGTGCACTCGGAGCGCGGGCGCAGGAGCCGCCCGAGGTCGAAGTGCCCGAGCTGAGCTCGAGTCCCACGGCCGGCGAGGTCGTGCAGCGTGCGATCGCCGCATCGGTGATCCGCCTGATCCGGCACGACGTCGTCGTGCGTCTCGACACCGACCCGGAAGGCGTCCACCAGGCTCGGGTCGCGACGCGTCGGCTTCGTTCCGACCTACGCTCGTTCGCCCCGCTCGTGTCGGAAGAGTGGGCGCGCGGGTTGCGCGATGAGCTCGGCTGGCTTGCGGATGCACTCGGACGAGTGCGAGACGGAGACGTCATGCTCGAGCGGATGCGCATACGGGCGGCGTCGTTGCCTGCGACGAGCAGGCCGGGCGTGAAGCGCGTGCTGGCGGCCCTCGAGCGCGAGCGAAACGTCGCGTTCGACGACCTCCAGGAGGTGATCAGCGGTGACCGCTATCTGGGCCTGCTCGACGCGCTCGTCGCGGCCGCGCGCGACCCCGTCCTCGTCGACGAGGCCGACGCTGCGGCCAAGGAGGTTCTCCCTGGGCTCGTCCTGCGCCCGTGGCAATCGCTGGCAAAGGCGGCGAAAGCGATAGGAAGGACACCTGCGGACCATGAGCTGCACAAGGTCCGGATCAAGACCAAGCGCTGCCGCTACGCCGCTGAAGCTGTGGCTCCCGTGCTGGGCAAGCGGGCTCGTGCGTTTGCCTCCGATGCGGCCGAGCTCCAGGACGTGCTCGGCGACTACAACGACGCAGTCGTCGCGGAAAGCAGGCTCCGCGACTGGTCGACGAGAGCCCGGTCCCGTGAGGCGACCTTCGCCGCGGGCGAGCTCGCCGGCCTCGAGCGCGCTGCCGCCAACGCGGCTCGGACAGGGTGGCGGAAAGCATGGAAGAAGCTCGTCTCGCACAAGCCGCAGACGTGGATGTGAGTCGCCGCCGCACCACCGCGAGCGGCACGCGAGCGGCGACGGTTCCGGTCTACCTGGTGCGGCATGCGAAGGCCGGCAGCAGGAAGCGATGGACCGGCCCTGATGATCAGCGGCCTGTATCCCGGGCCGGCCGCGAGCAGGCAGAAGCGCTGGTAAGGCTCTTCGCAGGTCGACCGCTCACGGGCCTTGTCTCGAGCCCCCACGTTCGCTGCATCCAGACGCTGGAGCCGCTCGCAAGAGCGCAAGGCATTCCGCTCGAGATATCCGACGCACTTGCCGAGGACGCGTCATCTGACGCCGCACTCTCGCTCGCGCTCGCGAGCGCCCAGACCGGTCCCACCGCGCTCTGCACGCACGGCGACGTGATCGAGTTGCTGCTCGCAGAGCTCGCCCGACGCGACGTGCCGCTCGAGACCGAGAGTGGGATCGAGCTCAAGAAGGGCTCGATCTGGGTCCTCCAGGTTCTCGACGGGAACGTCGCTGCAGCCGAGTACATCCCTCCGCAATCCCTCGCCGGGCGATGAGGAACGAGGTGTGCCTGCGATGAGCCTCCGTGCAGGAGTCGACCTCGGCGGCACCAAGATCCAGGCCGTCGTCGTCGACGAGACCTATGAGGTCGTCGGTCAGGCACGAGCGCCCACACCGAAGACCGGCGGCCCCGAGACCGTCGCGGAGCACATCGTTCAGACGCTGAGCGAGGCTGCATCCGCAGCCGGGGTCGAACCGAGCTCGCTCGTCGGCATCGGCGTCGGCTCTCCGGGAGCCGTCGACAGCGTCGCCGGCACGGTCGCGCATGCCCGCAACTTGCCGGACTGGGACGGGGTCTTCCCCCTGGCCGCGAGGCTGTCCGAGGCGGTTGGCCCTCGCGTCTATCTCGCGAACGACGTGGATGTGGCCCTCGATGCCGAGGTCGCGCTCGGTGCCGCCAGACCGTATTCGTCGATTCTGGGCGTGTGGTGGGGCACCGGCGTCGGGGGCGGGATCATCCTGGACGGCAAGCGCTGGGACGGCCGTGGCGCCGCCGGGGAGCTCGGGCACACCGTGGTCCGGTTGAACGGGGCGCGTTGTGGATGCGGAAGACGGGGGTGCGTCGAGGCATATGCCGGCCGGGCCTCGATGGAAGCTCGTGCCCGCCGGCTTGCCGCACGGGGAAGGACGACCCGTCTCTTGGAGATCATGGAGGAACGCGGGCGAGAGCAACTCACGAGCGGTGTCTGGGCACATGCGCTCGAGGAGCAGGACGAGCTGGCCGTGACGCTGCTCGATCGCGCCGTGGCCCATCTCGCCGCCGGCATTGCCTCAGCTGTCAACCTGCTCGACGTCGAGGCGGTTGTGGTCGGCGGGGGCCTCGGTACCCGACTCGGCCAGCCATACGCAGACCGCCTCGAAGCGGCGATGGCGAAGCACCTGTTCGTGCAGGAGAAACCGCCGGCGGTGCACACTGCAGAGCTCGGCGATCTCGGCGGCGCGATCGGCGCCGCACTGCTGGTCGGAATCGAGGATGCGAGCGGAGCAATTCGAGGCACGCGATGGTCGCCGTAGACTGGATGAGGCGGCGTCCGAGACGCCGCGTGGAGCCCACACAGAGGAGACGGAGATGGAGTCATTGACGCAGATGAAGTGCGTCGCCTGCCGTAGGGACGAACCGACTGTGACCGATGCCGAGATCGAGGAGCTTCATCCTCAAGTCTCCGACTGGGAGATCGTCGAGATCGACGGCGTCAAGCGGCTGCGCCGGGTCTTTCCCGCCGATGACTTCGTGCAGGCGCTCGAGTTCACGAACAGGGTGGGCGAGCTGGCGGAGGAAGAGGGTCACCACCCCGCCCTGCTGACCGAATGGGGCAGGACGACCGTCACGTGGTGGACTCACAAGATCAAGGGACTCCACCGCAACGACTTCATCATGGCGGCGAAGACCGACGACCTCTCGCGAGCGTGAACGTCGTGCTCGCTATGAGCGGAAGGCAGGCCAGTCCTTGCGGCGGGTGAGCACGAGGCAGTCGGGCTTGCCCATGTAGTAGTCAGGCGGCGAGAACAGCCTGGTATAGGCGAACGCGAGGTTCCGCGCCCGCAGTGCCTGTGCCTCACCGAAGCCGTGCCACAGCGCTCCCCAGCGAACCGCCTCGTTCGCGAAGCAGGTCGTGACCCGCTCGTTCCTCACGCCCTGCCTGTGCAGAGCTTCGTGGAGGAGGACGGCGTACGCCCCAGCGGTGTACACGGTGTGACGCCCCCGGAGGAAGGTGCGGACGTTCTGGCACGTCCCGTTTCGAAGGTGCACGTCGCCGCCGCCGACGTAGTACGCGACGACATCACGCGCCGGTTCCCCGAAGCGCCGCTCGAACGTCCGCTCGAACGCCTGCCTGTCGCGGTAGCACCTGACATAGACGCGAAGGACGTTTCTCAGCGACAGCTGGGCCTCTTGCGACGCCGCCTGCCAGAGCGACGCTCGCGCGACGGTTCCGAGGACGCGGTCGTAGACGTGGGCCTGGGCGGGTGCGCCCCTTGCGATGCCGGTCGTGACCGCGCACGCCAAAACCACGCAGAGGAAAAGTTTCCTCATGTCTCCCCCAGACTAGGCTCCTGAGTCGTGCGTACGTCGATCGCGATCACGCCGGACGAGCATCGCGCGCGCTGCGACGCCCTGCTCGAGCGCATCCGCGCCGACGACCTGTCGGGGGTAGTGCTCTTCGACCCGTACTACGTCCTCTACTACGCCGGATTCGCATTCGCGCCGACCGAACGGCCGATCGCCCTCGTGCTGAACGGGGAAGGGCAGAGGGCACTCGTCGTGCCGCGTCTGGAAGTCGAGCATGCGGAGGCGAACGCCACGCTCGACCGTGTCGAGCACTACCTCGAGTACCCCGGAGAGCCGCGCTCGGAGGCCGCACTCGAGAAGACCCTCGCCGACATGGGCCTGACCCGAAGGATCGGCGCCGACCAGGACGGCTATCCGTGGATCCTCGGCTACCGCGGGCCGACCCTGAGCGAGCTCTTCGGCGGGACGGTCGTCCGGATCGTGGAGCAGATCGAGGAGCAGATGGCGGTCAAGTCCGAGGCCGAGATCCGGCTGATCCGCGAGAGCGTCCGTTGGGGAAACCTCGCCCACCGGCTCCTCCAGCGCTACACCCGGTCCGGCGTAACCGAGACCGAGGTCTCGCAGCGGGCGAGCGACGAAGCGACGTTCGCCATGCTCGACTCGATCGGCGAGATCTACCGCGCCCAGAGCTTCTTCTTCAGCGGAGCCCACGCCGGCTACCGGGGCCAGATCGGGCGCAACTCCGCCATCCCGCACGCGCTGGCGGGGAACATCGTCCTCCGGGCCGGAGACGTGCTCGTGACCGGTGCGAGCGCGCCGGTCTGGGGATATCTCTCCGAGCTCGAGCGGACGCTGGTGATCGGGGACCCCTCGTCCGACCAGGAGCGGATGTTCGGGCACATGAAGGCGCTGCAGGAGGTCGCGTTCGAGGCGATCAAACCCGGCGCGCGCTGCTCGGATGTGGACATGGCCGTTCGCGGCCACTTCGCCCGGCACGATCTCTTCCCGTACTGGCGCCACCATACGGGCCATGCGATCGGGCTCCGCTACCACGAGGGGCCGTTCCTCGACTCGGGGGATCAGACGGTGATCCGGCCGGGCATGGTGTTCACCGTCGAGCCGGGCCTCTACGCGCCGGAGCTCGGCGGCTTCCGACACTCGGACACCGTCCTCGTGACCGACGACGGCATCGAGATTCTCACGTACTACCCCCGGGATCTCGCCAGCTTGGTCATCCCTGTGTGAGCCTCGGAGTGGCACACTCAACCCAACAGACGAACGGAGGATGCGATGACGAAGACGGTTCAGGGGAAGCCCGCACGCGCAGGCGACGAGATCGTCATCACCGGCCATTCGGTGGGCGTTGCGTCCCGAACGGCGGTGATTCTCGAGGTTCTGGGAGACAAGGGTCGCGAGCGGTTCCGCGTGCGCTGGGAGGACGGCCACGAATCGATCTTCTTTCCCGCGGACGACGCGATCGTGCGGAGGCCGAAGCCGCAACGGACGAGGTCCCGAGCGAAGTAGCCGCGTTACGCTTCGCAAGAGACGAACAGGGGTCGGTGGATCCGCGCCCGATTGGAGGTTCACGCAGTGAACGCAGCGGTGACAACTGAGCTGAAGCTGATCGGCCACTGGATCGGCGGTGAGGCCGTGAGCGGTACCTCCGACCGCAGAGGGCCGGTCTACAACCCGGCGACCGGCGAGCAGACGGGAGAGGTCGAGTTCGCCTCGATCGAGGACGTCGACCGCGCGGTCGCGGCAGCCAAGGCGGCGTTCCCGGCGTGGCGAAGGTGGTCGCTGTCCAAGCGTGCCGACCTCATGTTTCGCATCTACCAGCTCGTGGACGAGCACCGCGAGGACCTCGCGCGCCTGCTCACCGCCGAGCACGGAAAGGTGCTCTCGGACGCGATGGGCGAGGTGCAGCGCGGGATCGAGGTGCTCGAGTACGTGTGCGGCATCCCGACCCTGCTCAAGGGCGACTACACGGAGCAGGCGGCGACCGGCATCGACGTGTATTCGATCCGGCAGCCGCTCGGCGTCGTTGCCGGAATCACGCCCTTCAACTTCCCGGCCATGGTGCCCATGTGGATGTGGTCCCCCGCAATCGCATGCGGGAACACGTTCATCCTGAAGCCCTCGGAGAAGGACCCATCGGCGTCGCTCCTCGTCGGGGAGCTCCTCAAGGAAGCCGGCGTCCCGGACGGCGTCTTCAACGTCGTCCAGGGTGACAAGGTCGCGGTCGACCGGATCCTCGAGCAGCCGGACATCGCCGCCGTCAGCTTCGTCGGCTCGACGCCGATCGCGCGCTACGTCTACGAGACGGGTACGAAGAACGGCAAGCGGGTGCAGGCGCTGGGCGGCGCGAAGAACCACATGATCGTCCTTCCGGACGCGGACATCGACATGGCCGCCGATGCGGCCGTCAGCGCCGGGTACGGCTCGGCGGGCGAGCGCTGCATGGCGGTCTCGGTCGTCGTCGCGGTCGGGGACGCGGCGGATCCACTGGTCGGCGCGATCAACGAGCGACTGCCGAAGGTCAAGGTCGGTGACGGGATGGATCCCTCCTCCGAGATGGGCCCACTCGTAACCCGGGAGCACCGCGACAAGGTGGCTTCGTACCTCGAGAGCGGGCCGGAACAGGGAGCGACTCTTGTCGCTGACGGACGCGAGAGTGCACCGGACGGCGGCGGCTTCTTCCTCGGCGTCTCGCTTCTCGACAACGTGTCGCCGGAGATGGACGCCTACCGCGACGAGATCTTCGGGCCCGTGCTCTCGGTTGTCCGCGTGCCGACATATGACGAAGCGCTCCGGCTCGTGAACGAGAACCCGTACGGGAACGGCGTCGCGCTGTTCACGCGCGACGGCGGGGTCGCCCGCCAGTTCCAGTTCGACGTCAACGTGGGCATGGTCGGGATCAACGTGCCGATCCCCGTGCCCGTCGCGTACTACTCCTTCGGCGGCTGGAAGAGCTCGCTCTTCGGCGATCGGCACATCTACGGCCCGGAGGGCATCGACTTCTACACCCGCACGAAGGCCGTCACGAGCCGCTGGCCGGATCCCGCGACGAGCAAGGTCGACCTCGGCTTCCCGCAGACACGATAGGGCGTGGCCTACCTACGGCTGATCGAGGAGGCCGAGGCCGACGGCCTCCTCAAGGAAGAGTACGACGCGGCCGTCGAGCGAGCCGGGAAGGTCTTCAACATCCTGAAGGCGATGAGCCTCCGGCCCGCGGTGCTCCGCGCGTCGATTGCCCTGTACAAAGAGGTCATGTTCGGCGAGTCGGGGCTCTCGCGCCGCGAGCGCGAGCTGCTCGCGACCGTTTCCTCCGCTGCTCAGAACTGTCACTACTGAACGGTCGCGCACGCCGACGACCTCCGTGCCGAGGGCGCCGCAGAAGAGCTCGCGAAGCACGTCGCCCATGACTACCGGCAGGCAGAGCTCGCCCCACGGGAGAGCGCGCTGTGCGACTTCGCGGTCAAGCTGACCAACGCCGCGGCCACGGTTGACCAGACGGACATCGACGGTCTGCGTGCTCATGGGCTCGACGACGCCACGATCTCCGACGCGATCCAGGTGGTCGGCTACTTCAACTATGTCACCCGCGTCGCAGACGGAGTAGGGATCGAGGACGAGCCGGAGTGGAGTCACTCAAGCGAGGGATAGCCGACGCCGATAGATGACGGGTGTCACGGCGCGAAGACGGATTCACGCTCGTCGAGATTCTCGTCGTCCTGGTGATCATCGCGATCCTGGTCACGGTCGCGCTGGGCTTCAGCGTGGGCGCGCGCGTCCGCGCCACGGACGCCGCGGCAAGGTCGAACATCGAGGTTGCCGTACCTGCGTTCCAGGCGTACTACCTGGACAACGGCACCTATGCCGGCATGACGTTGCGGAGGCTGCAGACCAGGTACAGCCCCGGGATCCAGAACATCACCGTCGTCTCGGCCAGGGCCACCACCTACTGCGTGCGGAGCAGGGTCGAGAATCGCACCTGGTACAAGCTGGGCCCGTCCGGCGCGATCACGACGACTCGCTGTACCTGAGCGGCGCCGTCGCCGCACGTCGAAGAACGCGGCGGTCCCCGACCCGCCTCGTCAGCCCGTCCCGGTCGAAGCGCTCGAGGAGAAGCTGTGCGTCGCGCCGCCCGATGCCGAGGAGATCGCGGAAGCGTGCGAGCGTGATCTCGCCCGTCCTCCGAGCCTCGCTCAGAAGCACGTCCTTGGCCACCTCGTAGCCGTTCGCCCCGATCACATACCCGTCGCCGAGCCGGACAAGCCTTCCACTCGCCTCCAGGAATCGTGCGAGCTCGTCGTCCTCGACTCTCGTCGCTCTCACGGCAGCCGACTCCAGCTCGCGCTCGAGGATCTCGGCCTCGCCACTTCGCGCACCCAGCTCGGCGACGGCTCCCGGGAGGTACAGCTTGGCACCGCGACGTTCGAAGGGGAGCAGCGGCAGCACTTCCTGCGCCCAGGGCTCGGCCGGCGGCGGGACGCCCGGATCGATCGGATCGGCCGCGCCGATGCGGGCACGAAGCTCTTCTTCCAAGTCCTGCAGCCAGGCGTGTGAGAACGCCCAGGGCCCGGCGCGCTCGACGCCCGCAGGATCGCCATCGAGGACATGGCGGAACGACTCGACGTGGACCGGCGCGTGAATGGTCGTGGCGATGTCTCCGCGCTCGACGAGCGACATGCGGGTCTCATCGCGGTGACGCGGCGGCGCCGGGTCGAGCACGCGTCCGCCGCCGAGCGTCGTCCCGCCCCGCAGAATCACGCGATCGCCGCGCGCTGCGACGACCGGCGCCGCCAGCCGGAGCTGCGCGTACTGGTCGCTGATCCGGACCACGCGAGCGGTCGAGTGGAACGTCCCGAGATGTGCCTGAAGGCGCGAGCCATCGGAGATCGGGGCGAGCTCCTCCAGGGCGATGTCGAGGCGGTAGGAGACCGGATAGGCGCCGCGGGCGACGAGCGCGTCGCCTCGCTCGATCTCCCGCCGCTCCACCCCGGGAAGGCTCACCGCCACCCGCTGCCCCGATTCGGCTCGTTCGAGATCGCGGTCGTGAACCTGGACGCTTCGGACACGGACGGGCCGCCCGGCGGGCTCGAGCCGGAGCTCGTCGCCTTCGCCGACCGTGCCCGACCACAACGTCCCGGTGACGACGGTGCCGATGCCGCGCAGGGAAAACGAGCGATCGACGTACAGCCGCGTTGGACGCTCGGCGAGCTCGCGCTCGATCCCTTCGGCAGCGCGGCCGAGCGTCTCGCGAAGCGTGTCGAGGCCCTCCCCCGTCTTCGCGCTCACCGGTACGACGTCTGCTCCCGAGACGAGCTCCCGAGCCTCGTCGCATACAAGCTCGAGTGACTCGGAGTCGACCGCGTCGATCTTCGTCACCGCGACCACGCCGCGCTCGAGGCCGAGGAGCCGAAGGATCGCAAGGTGCTCGTGCGTCTGAGGGCGCGCTCCTTCTCCGGCGTCGATCACGAGCAGGAAGAGGTCGATGCCGGTGGCACCGGCAACCATCGTCCGAACGAAGCGCTCGTGACCCGGGACGTCGACGACCGACAGCAGGCGACCATTAGGTAGCTCGAGCGGCGCGTACCCGAGGTCGATCGAGATTCCGCGGCGCTTCTCCTCGGAAAGCCGATCCGTGTCCTTCCCCGTCAGTGCCCGCACGAGCCAGGTCTTTCCGTGGTCGATGTGCCCGGCTGTGCCGATGGTCAGCGGCATCGAGTGCCTCGCTGGGACGCTTGTGACCGATCTCTACAACGCATGGTCGACGCTCGCGCTCCGAGCTCGCCCTATCGCGCCGGCGACTTCCTCGATCTCCGCGTCGGTCAACGTGCGGCAGTCGAGCAGCGTACGGCCGTCGCGGACGACCGCGATCACTGGCGGCTCACCGAGCCGGAGCCGCTCGGCGAGCTCCTCCTCCACGGCGCACGCGGCGCTAGGCAGCTCCGCGAGCGGAAGCGCGCCCCCGCCGACCCTCGCCACGGTGTCCTCCACCTCGCCGCCGACGAGCTTCGCCAGATGCTCGGCCCGGGCCCGCACCTGCTCCACGGGCTCGTGGAGCATGCGGAGCACCGGGATCTGATCCCGCGTCTCTGCGGCGAGCGCAAGCGAAAGCGTTCCTTCCAGTGCGGCGAGCGTGAGCTTGTCCGCCCGAACTGCACGTTGCAGCGGGTGCCGCCGCAAGCGCTCCACGAGGTCGGCTCGTCCGACGACGACGCCCGCCTGTGGGCCTCCGAGAAGCTTGTCACCGGAGAAGCAGACGAGATCGGCACCGGCCCGCAGGCTCTCGGCGGGAGTCGGCTCGTCACCGACCACGGCGAGGGCGCCCGATCCCAGGTCGTCCACGAGGATCAGGCCAAATCGCCGCGCAAGCCCGCTCAGTTCGTCAAGGCCAGGACGCTCGGTGAATCCGACCACCCTGAAGTTCGACTGGTGCACCCTCAACAGGACCGCGGTCTCGGGCCCGATGGCGCGCTCGTAATCGCCGGCGCGAGTCCTGTTCGTGGTCCCGACCTCGACGAGCCGCGCGCCCGAGCCTGCGAGCACATCCGGGATGCGAAAGCCGTCGCCGATCTCGATCAGCTCGCCGCGGGAGACGATGACGTCGCGCCCCTCCGCCAGGGCCGCGAGAGCGAGCAGGACGGCAGCGGCGTTGTTGTTGACGACGACAGCGGCCTCGCCGCCGGTCACGCGCCCGAGTAGGGAGCCAAGATGGTCCTGGCGCGAGCCCCGCTCACCCCGCTCGAGGTCGTACTCCAGGTTCGAGTACCCGGCACCGACCTCGGCGACCCTGGCGAGCGCCGCCTCTGCGAGCGGCGCGCGGCCGAGGTTCGTGTGCACCAGGACCCCTGTCGCATTCAGTACCCGGCGAAGCGAGGGCTGCCGTGCCTTCGCCAGCTCCCCAAGCACAGCATCGACCAGGACCCCAGGATCCCGCCCCGCGCCAATGTCCTCGCGCGCTCGTTCGAGAACCACGCGAGCAGCGGCGACCCCGAGCTCGTGCGGCACCCCGAGCAGACGCTCGTCGCCGAGGAGCCGGTCGACGGAGGGTAGGTCGCGGAGCCTGGACTTGGCGGGCACGTCGCCCAGTGTGGCGTTCGAGGCTCTCAGCGCGCAAGCGCCGGCAGCAGCGCCCGCAGGAGCATGGTGAGCGTCGACTGCGAGTCCGCGCCCACCGTGAGCACGGAGCTGTGGTCGATCATGCCGGGGACGACTCCGGCAGCCATGTTGGTGACGACTGAGACCCCGAGGCAGCGGACTCCCATGTGCCGAGCGGCGATTACCTCGGGAACCGTGGACATCCCGGCGAGATCGCCGCCGATGGCGCGCATGAAGCGAATCTCCGCCGGGGTCTCGAACTGCGGCCCCAGCCAGGCGACGTAGACACCCTCCTGAAGCTCCAGCCCGAGCAGCCGTGCGATCTCGCGTGCAACCAGCCGCAGCTTCGGGTCGTATGCCTCGCCCATGTCCGGGTAGCGCGGTCCGAGGCCCTCGTCGTTCAGCCCCACGAGCGGTGAGGTTCCCGTGAGGTTGATGTGGTCCGAGATCAGGACGAGCATCCCGGGCCGATACGACTCGTTGATCGCGCCGGCAGCATTTGTGACGACGAGGGTCCGAAGCCCCAGTCGTCTCAGCACCCGAATTCCGAAGACCGCGCGATCAGCGCCCATGCCCTCGTAGAGATGAGCCCGCCCCCGTAGGACCGCGAGCGGCACCCGATCGACGGATCCGAGAACGAGCACGCCCGCGTGCCCGACAGCAGTCGACGCCGGCCAGCCGGGAATCCTGGCGTAGGGGATCTCGACGCGGTTCTCGACCTCGTCTGCAAGCCCCCCGAGACCGCTGCCCAGAACGACACCGACCCGCGGCCGAAGGTCGGACTCCCGTCTGATCCGGCTCACTGCGTCTTCGACCGACCCGGCAGAGGTGCGGGATCTGGTCACGTGGAGCCCTCCTTCACGCGAGTGTCGTAACGAGAGACGACCAGCTCCACCGCCTCCCCAGGCTGGTCCGTCACGTAGAGGAGCTCGACGTCCTCGGGCGAGACCAGGCCGTCCTCGAGCATCTCTTCGCGCAGCCAGTCGAGGAGCTCGTCCCAGTAGTCGGAGTCGAAGAGCACCACCGGAAAGTTGCCGATCTTGCCTGTCTGGATGAGCGTCAGAGCCTCCCAGAGCTCGTCCTGCGTGCCGAAGCCGCCGGGGAAGATCACGAACCCCTCGGCAGCCTTCACGAACATGACCTTACGCGCGTAGAAATGGTGGAACGTCAGCGCGATGTCGCACCACGCGTTGACTCCCTGCTCTTTCGGCAGCTCGATGTTGAACCCGACCGACAACCCGCCGGCCTCCTGGCAGCCGCGATTCGCCGCCTCCATGACCCCAGGTCCACCTCCGGTGACGACGGCGAACCCGGCCTCTGCGAACGCACGCCCGGTCGCCCGCGCACTCTCGTATGTGGGCGTTCCCTCGCGAACACGAGCCGAGCCGAAGATGGAGACCGCCGGTCGGTCGATCTCTCGCACCGCCTGGAACCCAGCGAGGAACTCCGATGCGATGAGGGAGATGTCGCCGGCGAGCGTCTGGTGGGTGCGCCTGAGGACACGCCGGTCGAGCTGCCCGTTCTCGCCCACTACAGGTCTCGCTCGACGTACGTCCCGGACATCGCCAGAGCGAGCACGGCAGCGAGCCCGAGGTACACGACACCGACCGTGGCCCGTTGCCATGTCGGCAGGCGGTAGTACTCCGCCGCCTCCCCACGCTCGCGCCAGCGCCGCCAGAGATCGAGCCCGCCGAGCACGACGATGATGATGAGGATCGGGTTGGGGCTCACGACCAGGAGCGCCACCATCATCACGAGCCCGACGATCCAGAAGGCCGGATGAAGCGCACCCACTGCCCGTCCGCCATCGAGCGGGACGATCGGGATCAGGTTGAAGAGGTTCAGGAAGAAGCCGACGAACGCCAGCGCGATCAGGAGCGGGGAGTCGACCGCCTCACCGACGATCCAGCACACCGCCGCTCCGGCCGACCCGAGGATCGGCCCAGCCAGGGCGACACGCGCTTCCTTCCAGGCGTCGTCGGGAAGCTCCTTCATCCCGATGACGGCGCCCAGGAAGGGGATGAAGAGCGGAGCGCTGGCACGCACTCCCTGCCGCCGCAGCTCGATGACGTGCCCGAGCTCGTGGACGAAGATGAGGAGCACGAAGCCGATCGCGAACGGAAGGCCCCAGATCCATGCATACGCCGCGATCGAGACGAGCATCGATCCGGCGGTCACCACGACCTTGAGCTTGAGCAGCACGCCTCCGAACTTCACGATCAGGAAGGCGAACGCGATCAGCGGCGCGAAGAGCTTGCGCAGGAGCTCGCCGACGCCCCAGCGCGGGTGAACGGGCTCGTAGCCGCGCGCGTCGTGGACGGAGGCGTCCGGGTTCGGAAGCATCGGCGGCTCCGGGGCATCCCGGGCTTCGAGCCCGGGGTCCGGCTCCGGCTCTAGGACCCGCGGCGTCACGAGCCCCTTCCGATCCACTCTTCGCCGCCCCCCTGCCGAGGCCCAGACGAGGCCAGCGCTAAGTCTTCCGATAGCCGGGAGTGGAGAGGGGGCATCGCAGGCATCGGCCTAACGGTACTGGCACGCGCCGGAGTCAGTCCCATCCCCCTGACGCACATGTGCCACCCTCGTACTCCCCACCTCAAGCCCTCCTAGTAGTGCTCGTCCTCGGGATCAAACTCACGCATGGTCGGGCCGCTCGACCTGTACGAGAACCAGGTCACGGTCGGCGTCGTCACGCGAGGCTTGTGGGCTACGAGGTACGCGGCGTACGCCCGCAGGTACTCCTCCCAGAAGCGTCCCTCTGCGATCAACGTGGTCCTCTCGTCCACCGTCACGCGCCTCAGCTCCATGGACGCGGCGTCGGTGCCTGACTCCAGCTGGCGATCGAGCCTCCGTCGAGAGTCACGTTCTCGATCCACCCGGCTCCCCGTCCCGTGGTACTCCTGGGAGCACGCCCGGCTGCAAAAAGGGTCGCGCATGAGGAGGGAGACCTCCGGGAGCCCTCCGCCGCAGATCGTGCATCGTCTCTGTGGGTCGACCGCCGTCACCGAGAAGCTCCTAGGTACACGGTATTGGTGACCCCGAAGGTCACCATGTCGGGCGTACCACCGGCCTCAGCCCTCGCGCTCCCTCGCCGCCTCCGCCTGATACTGGGCCTCGCTCCCCACCCACACCTCGCCTCCCTCGTACACCTCTTTCTTCCAGAGCGGCACGGTGACCTTCAACTCGTCGATCGCCTCCTTGCACGCGGCGAGCGCCGCAGCCCGGTGCGGAGCCGACACAGCGATGACGACGCTCGTCTCGCCGATGTCGACGCGGCCCACGCGATGGTGGATCGCCACCTCGCAAAGGTCGTGGCGCTGCTTGAGCTCGCTTGCCAGATCGGCCATCACCTTCTCCGCCATCCCTTCGTACGCGTCGTACTCGAGGTAGAGCACCTCGCGCCCGCGCGACCGGGCACGGGTCGTGCCGATGAAGCTCGCGACTGCCCCTACACCGTCGGCCCGTACCTGGGCGACGACATCCTCCAAGGAGAGTGGTTGTTCGGAGAGCCGGAAGTCTCCCCCCGACACCGGTGGAATCACCGCGACTTCGTCACCGGCAGAGAGCCGGCTGCCGGGCTCTGCATACGTCCGGTTGAGGGCGAACAGCAGCCCGGCGGGCTCGGCACCGAGGTCGAGCGCCGGCCACACGTCACCGATGACCGCGTCGTCCGGAAGCTCGAGCTCCACGGTCCCGGATCCCGCGCGCTCACGGAGCGCGGCGAACAGGCGTACCCGCACGTTCACGTGACCAGGGTATCCGCCGGTTGAATCGCGGCCGCTGACATGTTAGGTCCTTCACGATGGCCGTAACGCTCGCCGGAGCGAACCTCAACGACCAGGTCTACGAGGAGCTTCGGGGCCGCGTCCTCTCGCGCCATCACGCGGCGGGAGAGAAGCTCAGCCTCCACGGCCTCGCAGCCGAGCTCGGCGTGTCGAGAAGCCCGGTCCACCACGCGTTGACGAGGCTCGTTTCGGAAGGCCTCCTCACGGTGAAGTCACGACACGGGTACTACGTCACGCCCATCACGGCGACTGCGCTGGCCGAGGGATACGAGGTTCGGCTCGCGCTGGAGCTGCACGCGGCCGAATGCACCGTGGGGAGACTCGACGTCTCGAAGGTACAAGTCTTCCGCACGCTCCTCGACGCCACCGCAGCGGCGATCTCGCACGAGCAATGGGATTCGGCGAACGCGGCGTTCCACGAGTACCAGGTCGACCTAGTGGGGAATGCGCTGCTCTCGTGCTTCTACCGAGAGCTCTCCGTGAACCTGATGATGCAGGTGATCCGCGGCGGGCACGTCGAGGGACACGCGAACCTGGTCACGGAGCACCGTCGCATCGTGGAGGCGTTGGAGGCAGGCGAGCTCGACGCCGCCCGGAGCGCGATCCGCGACCACATCGAGACGGGGAGGCGGATCGCGCTGGACACGATCGAGCGGGCGGGCGGCGCGCTCTAGGCTGGGACAGGCTCTGCGAGCGGAACCGCAAGCGGAAACGGGGCTCCGATGACGAAGACCTGCGCTCCGCCCGGCGCAAGCGGCTCGGCGAACGTCGCGACCACGGTCGAGGCGGAGAAGAAGCCGAGCACGCGAAGCGTGCCGGACCCGACACTCCGGACGTCGTGCGGCTCCATCGCGGGCACGGTCAACACTGTTCCGGCGCCCGCGCGGGCCTGCTCGTCTCCGATGGTCGCCTCCGCGTAACCCTCGAGAATCAGCAGGAGCTCCTCGGCGCTGTCGGTGTGCAAGCCGAGCCGCGCGCCGGGCTCGAGCTCGAAGTACACCGTCGCGATGCTCGCACTTCCGACTGCACTGTGATGGGGAAACGCCACGCGGAGTTGACGATCGGGCTCGACTTCGGAAACCACGTCCATCAGATCGAGAGAGCTCAGGTCGACGCTGTGCATGCCCTTCTCCTTTCATAGAACAATCGTGTGCAACGATTATTCGCAGGCTGGTTCGTGATGTCAAGTTTTCGAGGTACAGTGATGTGCAATGACACGGACATACCGGATGAAGCATCGTGCGGAGCGGCAGGCTGAGACCCGAAATCGCATCGTCGAGGCGACGGTCGACCTCCACACGAGTGTCGGCCCTGCCCGAACGACCATCTCGGCGATCGCCGAGCACGCGGGAGTCCAGCGCCACACCGTGTACGCCCACTTTCCGGATGAGCGCCAGCTCTTCCGGGCCTGTACGGCGCACTGGAGCGAGCTCCACCCCTCACCCGATCCATCGCGCTGGGCGGCGATCCCGGAGCCGGCTCATCGGCTCCGTGCCGCGCTGGCCGACCTCTACGCCTGGTACGAGGAGGTGGAGCCCGATCTCGCCATCTTCCGGCGCGACGCGCAGTTGCACGCCCTGACCGCGGAGCGTGTAGCCGCGAGGAGCGAGCAGCTCGCTGCCCCCACGCACGCGCTCGCACGAGGATGGCCCCGACGCAAGGCGGTACGCGCGGCGGTCGGACACGCGCTCGAGTTCGAGACCTGGCGGTCGCTCGTGCGGCGTCAGGGCCTGACGCGGGCGCAGGCGATCGACGCAATGCTCCGTCTCGTCCAGAGCGTCTAGCGTTCAGCAGATGGCGACCGCCGAGCCTGACCCTGCGCATGAGCGGAATCCGCTAGCGCGAAATTCCGCTCGCGCGAAGATTGCTGGCCGGCTGACCGACTCCGGCATCGAGGTGAAGCCCGTCTACACGGCGGTCGACCTCCCCCCGGGCGAGCTCGAGCTTCCCGGCGAGCATCCCTTCACCCGCGGGCCATACCCGACCATGTACCGCGGGCGGCCGTGGACGATCCGGCAGTACGCAGGCTACGGATCGGCAGAGGAGACGAACGCGCGCTTCCACTACCTCCTCGCGCGGGGTCAGACCGGGCTCTCGGTCGCCTTCGACCTCCCGACGCAGCTCGGCTACGACTCCGACGACCCGCTCGCCGCAGGCGAGGTCGGTCGCACGGGCGTGGCGATCGACTCGGTCGCCGACATGGAGGTCCTTCTCGACGGGATCCCGCTGGTCGAGGTGTCGACCTCGATGACGATCAACGCGCCCGCGGCACTCCTACTCCTTCTGTACGAGCTCGTCGCGGAGAGCCAGGGCGTACCGGGCGACAGGCTACGAGGCACCGTCCAGAACGACGTGCTGAAGGAGTACGTCGCGCGCGGGAACTACATCTTTCCGCCACGGCCCACAATGCGGCTGACGACCGACCTCTTCGTGTACTGCGCCGAGCGGCTGCCGCTGTGGAACACGATCTCGATCTCCGGGTACCACATCCGCGAGGCAGGTGCGAGCGCGGCGCAGGAGCTCGCCTTCACACTCTCGAACGGCATCGCGTACTGCGAAGCGGCCGTTGCCGCGGGCCTTTCTCCGGACACGTTCGGCGAGCGTCTCTCCTTTTTCTTCAACGCCCACAACCACTTCTTCCAGGAGGTGGCGAAGTTCCGCGCGGCGCGTCGCCTGTGGGCGAGCATCATGCGCGAGCGGTTCGGCGCCACGAACCCGCGAGCGACGGCGCTTCGCTTTCATGCGCAGACCGGCGGCTCGACGCTCACGGCGCAGCAACCCGAGAACAACGTCGTGCGCGTCGCGATCCAAGCGCTCTCGGCGGTATGCGGCGGCGCGCAGTCCATCCACACGAACTCATTCGACGAAGCGCTCGCACTCCCCAGTGAACATGCGGCGCAGATCGCACTTCGGACGCAGCAGATCCTCGCGCACGAGGCGGGGGGAACTGACACCGCGGACCCGTTGGGCGGCGCTTACTTCATCGAGGTGCTCACAGCCGAGCTCGAGCAACGTGCACAGGAGCTCATCGAGCGTGTCGACGACGTAGGCGGGGCGGTCGCGGCCATCGAGCAGGGGCTCGTGCAGGAGGAGATCGAAGCCTCGGCGTTCCAGTACCAGGCCGACGTCGAGGCGGGAGATCGCGTCGTCGTCGGCGTCAACCGGTTCACCGAAGAGGGCACCGAACGCGTCGACCTCCTGCAGGTCGACCCCGAGGGCGAGCGGCGACAGCGGGAGCGGACAGCGCGCGTACGAGCCGAACGCGACGCCGCGGCCACAGAGAGCGCGCTCGCGGAGGTGCGACGGGTCGCGGAGAGCGATGAGAACCTGCTTCCGCCTATGCGCGAGGCGCTGCGGGTGCGCTGCACCGTTGGCGAGATCTGTGGCGTCCTGCGCGGTGCATGGGGTACATATGACGCCCAGCATGCGTAGGGCCACGCGAATCACGGTCGCCGCAGCCGTGCTGCTCGCACTCGGGATCCCGCTTGCGGGGATCGCGGCGTCGCGAGGCGGAGAGACGCACGCGGCGTCCGCAGCGCCGCCGAGCTTCACCCGCGATGTCGCGCCGATCGTTCGAGCAAAGTGCGCTGGCTGTCACCAGACGGGCGGCATCGCGCCGTTCCCGCTCGAGACAGCCGGCCAGATCTCCTCGCGGGCAAGCCTCATTGCGGCCGCGGTGCAGGCAGGGCTGATGCCTCCGTGGCCTCCCGGGACACGCTCCCCGACCTATGTCGGTCAATATGACCGCAAGCTGAGCTCCCGTGAGCGGAAGACGATTCTCGCCTGGGCGCGGGCCGGGGGACGCGTCGACGGACCGGCGCAGCGTCCTCTTGCGCCCAAGCCGCCGGCGCCACGAGACGGTGAGACCGTCGTCGAGATGCAGATGCCTGCTGCCTACCGGCCACATGCATCCAAGGGCGCGACCGACGACTACCGCTGCTTCCTCCTCGATCCGAAGCTCACGGGCGACAGCTCCGTGACATCGGCGCGAATCGAGCCCGGAGCATCGAAGGTCGTCCACCACGTGATCCTCTTCCGCGTCGCCGCAGCGCACGTGGCCGAGGCGAAGCGGCTCGACGCGGCCGCCCCGGGTCAGGGCTGGACCTGCTTCGGCGGCCCGGGCCTACCGATCGCCGACGGGGCAGGCGCAGCCCAGGATGCTCTGAACAACGCCGGCTGGATCGCCGCCTGGGCCCCGGGCTGGGGAGGCGGCCGCCTTCCGGATGGAACCGGCGTCTCCCTTCCCGCGGGGAGCCAGGTCGTGATGCAGGTCCACTACAACCTCCTGAACGGCCGGACACCCGATCGCTCGCGCGCCGTCCTCACGGTCGCCCCGGCATCGGCGAGGCTCGAGCCGATGCAGACCATGCTCCTCCCCGGCCCAGTCGAGCTCGCCTGCGCGAAGGGCGAGCAGGGAAGGCTCTGCAGCCGGATCGAGGCCCTCGCCGAGCTTTCCCGCAAGTACGGCTCTCGAGCTGGGCTCATCCCCGCCGGCCTGCTCTATCTCTGTCGCGGGAGCGCCGCTACCCCGAGGCCGAGCGCAGTCTCCACGTGCGACCGCCGCCTCCAGGCTCCGACCACGATCCACATCGTCGCCGGACACATGCATCTCCTCGGCGCGTCGATCAAGCTCGAGCTCAACCCGGGGACACCTCGTGCGCGGGTCCTGCTGGACATCCCGAGGTGGGACTTCCACTGGCAGAACGCGTACACGCTCGTCCGGCCCGTCGTCGCCGAGGCCGGTGACGTCGTTCGCGTCACGTGCCGACACGACGTCCACAGGCGGCTGCACGGCGAGCACGGCATTCCGAAAACGCCCCGCTACATCCTCTGGGGAGAGGGGACGACGGACGAGATGTGCCTGGGGCTTCTGCAGGTGACGCGCGGGTAGGCGTCTCTCTGCGGATCCTCCTCGTCTCGCAGATGTATCCCGGGCCCGATGACCCGGATCTCGGCGTCTTCGTGGAGAACCTCGAGCGAGAGCTCGTGTTGCGGGGCCACGAGCTGGAACGCGCGGTCGTCGACCGCCGAGCCGGTGGCAGGGGACGCCACTTGAAGCTGGTTCGGGATGCGAACCGAGCCGCGCGCCGCTTCCGGCCCGACGTCGTCTACGCGCACTTCCTCGTGCCCGCCGGGCTTGCCGCCGCGCTTGGCTCACGGGCTCCGCTGGTCGTGACCGCGCACGGTCAGGACGTGGCGAACGTCGGCTCGATGCCGGGAGTCCGAGCGGCGACGCGCTACGTCGCACGCCGAGCGGCCGCGGTGATCGCCGTGTCCAAGTGGCTGCGTGCCCGGCTGGAGGAAGCCGTGCCGGAAACGGCCGGCAAGACCGAGGTCATCGACTGCGGCGTCGACCTCGAGCGGTTCGCACCGCGTGACCAGGACGAGGCGCGCGCGCAGGTTGCGTGGCCCGTGAACGGGACCGCCTTCCTGTGCCTCGGAGGGCTCACCGAGCGTAAGAACGTCCTTCGTCTGGCGCGGGCGTTCGAACGGCGCGGCGAGGGGACGCTGACCTTCGTCGGCGACGGCCCGCTTCGGGGGGCGCTCGAGGGACGTGGCGGGATCCGGCTCGCCGGGCGCGCCGCGCACCAAAAGGTCCCGACCTGGATCGCCGCCTGTGACGTCCTCTGTCAGCCGAGCCTCGTGGAGCCGTTCGGCCTCGCGACCCTCGAGGCGATGGCGTCCGCACGGTCGGTCGTCGCAACCCGGGTCGGCGGCCCGCCGGAATTCGTGACCCCGGAGTCGGGCGTTCTCGTCGATCCGGAGGACGATCAGGAGCTCGTCTCGGCCCTCGCTGAGGCTGCCGCTCTGCCTCGTCCCAACCTCGCAGGACGCGACGCAGCCGGCGACCACGACGTCACGCTGCAGGCGGGGCGGGTGGAGGCGATTCTCGAGCGAGCCGCCGGCTCGTAGTGCGCAGATCGGAATCCGCGAGCGCGAACTCCGATTGCGCGCACCCTAAGAACTAAGGCGTCCGCTTCGCGGCGGCCAGGTCCGCGAGCCTGACCTCGACGAGCGGACGAACCGCGTCCTCGAGGCCGGCCTCGCGCGCCACGGCCAGCGCCTCCTCGTAGCTCTGGCGCACCTTCTCGGAGTCGACCCCCTGCTTCAGTCGGTTGTCGCCAGTGACGAGGAGCTTCTGGATTCGGGCTCGAGCGTCGTCTCCGGGGGGCACAGGTGGAGGCTATAGCCGCTGCTATCCTCGCCCGGCGATGCTCGGCGTGCTTGCCCTCTGGCTTCAGCTCTCGGCCGTGGTCCAGGTGGGCCTCAGCGCCTTCCTGATCGTCCTCGTGCTCATGCACTCTGGCCGCGAGGCCGGCATGGGCGGGCTCGGGTTCACGCCGCATTCGCAGGGTGGAACGCACATCGTCGAGCGGAACCTGACGCGGCTCACCGTCTTGGTCGCGAGTGTGTTCGGGCTCAACACGATCGTGCTGTTTCACCTCCTCGCGTAGAATCGAGGTAGCTCGCGCTGGTGGCGGAATTGGTAGACGCGCTAGGTTGAGGGCCTAGTGGCCACTTAGGCCGTGGAGGTTCAAGTCCTCTCCAGCGCATGCTTCTAGGGGGAGCCGAGGGCTCCCCCTTACGATCTCTCTGCGGCGATGCGCATCTACTCGGACCTCGCGCCCTGGTTCCATCTGCTCACGCACCCCTCGGATTACGGGGAGGAAGCGATGTTCATCACTCAGGTCGTCGAGACGACTGTCGAGGGATCTGCCGAGACCCTGCTCGAGCTCGGCTCCGGCGGTGGCAACAATGCATCGCATCTCAAGCGTCGCTTCGCCTGCACGCTGACCGACCTCTCGGCCGACATGCTGGCCCTCAGCCGCGGGCTCAACCCGGAATGCGAGCACATCGAGGGCGACATGCGAACACTCCGACTGGACAGGACGTTCGACGCCGTTCTCGTCCACGACGCGGTCATGTACATGACGTCCGAGGAAGACCTGCGGGCTACGATCGACACGGTTGCGGCACACCTCCGCCCTGGCGGGGTTGCGATCCTCGAGCCGGACACCACCCGCGACATGTTTGCGCCCCGAACGAGGCATGGAGGTCACGACGGCGACGGCGGAAGGAGCCTCCGCTACCTGGAGTGGGAGAGCGACTCCGATCCCGCGGACTCGATGTACGAGGTCGACTTCGTCCTTGCCCTTAGAGAGCCAGACCAACCGCTTCGAATCGTGCACGACCGTCACGTCTGCGGGCTCTTTCCCGAGGAGACGTGGCGCCGCCTGATCGATGACGCCGGGCTCGAGCTCGTCCATCCGGACGTCGAGGATCCCGACGCCGGTGAGCACGCGGTCTTCGTCGCCCATAGACCTACCTTGTAACTGATCGTTACAAGGTCAGGTCCGCGCAGTGGGTTGACGCCGTCCGGGAGGATCTCTACCCTCCGTGGCGAACATACGTTCGTCAACCGAGACTGGAGAGCCGGATGCCCACCTCGAACGCTGACTCGACTCCAAACCCGATGTCGACTTCAAACCCGATGTCGCCTTCAAACTCGATGCTCACGACGCGTCAACAGGAGATCTGGCAGTTCCTCGTCGAGTACGTGGACGACCACGGATACCCGCCGACGGTTCGTGAGATCGGAGATGCCGTGGGTCTCGCGTCGCCTTCGACGGTGCACGCTCATCTCGCCAACCTCGAACGGGCCGGATGGCTGCGTCGCGACCCGACGAAACCGCGCGCGATCGAGATAGTCGGCCGGCGTCGCCCCGAGGCCCCGCCGGCGCGTGCCTCTAGGCCACCGCTGCTCCCCCTCGTCGGCCGCATCGCAGCCGGCGGGCCGCTCCTCGCCGAGGAGTCGGTCGAGGACGAGATCGCCGTCCCGGAGCCGCTCGGCCGAAACGCCGACTTCCTGCTCCGCGTCAAGGGCGACTCGATGATCGAGGCCGGAATCCTCGACGGTGACATCGTCGTCGTCTGCCGCCAGAACACGGCGCGGGACGGCGAGGTCGTGGTCGCGCTCGTCGGAGACGACGAGTCCGCGGACGAAGCGACCGTCAAAACGCTGCATCGCGAGAAGGACGGGCGCATCCGCCTCCAGCCTGAGAACAGCGCGCTCGAGCCCCTCTACCCGGCGCACGTGCAGATCCTCGGCAAGGTGACGGGTGTCTTCAGGAGCCTCGAATGATCGCGTCGCTCAACCGGACCCTCGACCAGGAGCTCGCCGCGCTCGTGCGCGGGGCCAGCCTCGAGTGTCTCGTCTGCGGCGAGTTCGTCCTCCGCGTACGCGAAGCCCTCGCCTGTCCGGAGTGCCGCACGATCCTCGCGGAGGGGAATGTCCTGCGCGAAGGCTGGGAACTACCCGAAATCGAGCTACCATCGGTAGTGCAGGCCGGGTGACCGCGGGCCGCCCTGTTGTCGACAGCAGCGGAGGCTCGAGGAAAGTCCGGACACCGTAGGGCAGGACGCTGGAGCAGTTCCGTCGGGTTCGCCCGACGGGCCATCCAGGCGGCGAAAGCCGACGGAAAGTGGAACAGAAAGGAGACCGCCGGCCGAGGAAACGAAGCCGGTAAGGGTGAAACGGTGGGGTAAGAGCCCACCAGCGGACGTGGCGACACGACCGGCTAGCCAAACCCCGTCCGGTGCAAGGCGAAGCAGGTCCCGATGACGCGGCCCGCCGAGGGACCGGGTACGCCGCAGAGAGAGATGGTCACCTTCGACAGAATCCGGCTTACAGGCCTGCTACGGAAAAAGCCCTGGTAACGGGGCTTTTTCTATGGACCCGATTCGCCGGCGACTCGTCAGGCTCGCGCCGCGGCGGGCTGACTGCGGTCTCCGTGGAACCGCTCGGCGCGGTCGCCCGGCGAGGCCCCGGAGGCCGTGCCGGCGACGAGCCGCTCCGCCGGGCGGAGGCTAGCACCCAGGCCCTCAAGGCGCTTCGCTCACCACTTGCAGCGGATGCGATGCGGCGGGCATGGCGGGTGCCTGCTAGTACGACAGGCTCGCGTACCCGGTCTTTGTAGATACGTCCGGTCCGCTCCCTAGAGTCGTAGCCATGGCCAGGGCCAAGGCCGTCTCAAGCAAGTTCCTGGAGGCTGCGCAGGTCGAGCGCGACCTCATGGCGACCCGGCTCACCGAAGCGCGGGAGCGAATGGAGCACTTCGAGATGCTCGCGGCAGATGCGCGGGAGGATGCGAAATCGCTGGCCGACTCGATCCGGGCGATCGAGGAGGTCGCCGGACTCGCGCCGCAGCTGGCGATGTGTGAGATCAGCGAGGAACTGCGCGGCGAGCGTCTGCGTGAGGTTGCGCTCGATGTGCTGCGCCGCCTCTCGGCTTCGGGAGATCCGGTGCACTACCGGATCTGGTTCGAGGCCCTCGTCCAGGCTGGCTTCCGGGTGTCTGGACGCGATCCTCTCGCGACCTTCCTGACTCAGGTCACGCGGATCGACAAGGTCGAGAGCGTCGGTCGTCGCTCCGGCCTCTACCGCTTGAGGATCGCCGCGTAGGACACGCCGGTCGGTGCTGTCCGGCGGACATGCTTCCATCTTCAGTCATGTACTACGTCGTAGATACGCCGGTGATGAGGGTCGCCTGTCGCGCAGCTACGGCTCCTGCCGACGCGGAACGGAGCTAGACGATGTCCGACTCGATCACCTGTCCGAAGTGCAAGACCGAGATCCCGCTCACCGAGGCGATCAGCCACCAGGTGGAGGAGCGACTGCGCGCCGAGTTCGAAGCGGAGAAGGAAGGGCTTCTCGCCGAGCAGGCAAAGCAACTCGCCGATAAGAACGCGGAGATCGAGGCGGCAGTCACCAAGACCCGCGAGGAAGTCGCCGCCGCTGCCGACGCGAGGGCCAACGAGGTGGTGGCGACGCAGATTCAGGATCTCGCCGCGCAGGTGGAGGAGCAGCAGGAACGCCGCCGCGAGGCGGAGGAGCGCGAACTCGAGCTGATGAAGGCGAAGCGCGAGCTTGAAGCCGAGCGCGAGTCGCTCCAGCTGCAGGTGCACCGCCAGCTCGAAGAGGAGCGCGCGGCGATTGTCGCCGGCACGACCGAGCGGCTCGAAGAGAGTTGGCAGCTCAAGCTCCGGGAGAAGGATCTGATCCTCGAGCAGATGAACAAGCGGATCGAGAATCTCCAGGCTGCTGCCGACCAGAAGCGCGCGGGGCTCCAGGGCGAGGTGCTGGAGCGAGCGATCGAAGACGTGCTCCGGGAGGCGTTCCCGTCAGACGCGATCGAGCCGGTCAAGTCCGGCAAGCGCGGCGCCGACGTCGTTCAGCGCATCCGCTCTGGTCGTGGCGAATGCGGCACACTCCTGTGGGAGTCGAAGAACCACAAGCACTGGAGCGACGCCTGGATCGACAAGCTCCGCAGCGATCAGCAAGCAGAGAAGGCCGACGTCGCCGTCGTCGTCACCGCCGCCCTCCCCGCGGGCGTCGACCACATCGGGTTCGTCCGCGGCGTGTGGGTCTGTGACTTTGCCTCGGTCGTGCCGCTGGCGATTGCTCTCCGCCATCAGCTCGACGCGATCAAGCAGGCGCGGATCATCGGCACCAACCGCTCGCAGGTTCTCGACGACGTTTACGAGTACGTCTGCGGACGGGAGTTCCAGCACTACATCACCAACACCGTCGTCGCCGCGCTGACGATGAAGGCTGAGCTCGACGCAGAGCGGACGGCAGCCGAGCGGCTGTTCAAGAAGCGCGAGAAGCAGATCGAGGCGCAGGTCCGCAATCTCGCCGGGCTGTACGGCGGGCTGCAGGGGATCGCAGGTGGAGCGCTCCAGCCGGTGGCGCCGCTGGAGTTGCCACCGCCGCCTGACGAGGAGCCCGGGCCGCTCGCTCTGGCCAGCTGAGGGAGCAACATCGAAGGAGACGGCATGAGGCGACGCACGCGGGTATTCGTCAGCTACGACTTCGACCACGACAAGGTTCTCAAGGACTTCATCATCGGTCAGGCGCGGCTGCCCGATTCGCCATTCGAGGTCTCGGACCACTCGCTGAAGGCGGCGGCTCCGCAGAGAGATTGGGAGGCTAAGGCTCGAGCCGCGATTAGCCGAGCCGACATCTCCGCGCCTCCTGTCGCGTCCTGTGACAGCGCCTCGCTGCGGCAGGCACGCGATGACTGGCTGCGCGGCTCGAGACCTCGCGAAAGAGCAAGAGCTCCCTGGTGGCATACCGAGTGGCGATCGACGACCTACTCGACTGGTCGGAGCGGCGTCGTCGCAGCGTCCTCGAGGAAGCGACGATCGTCGACTACCTGAGCGCCTACGAGCAGCGGGTACACCCGGCGCAGGCGACCTACTACCGCCGCTTCCTCCTCTTGCGCCGCTTCCTCCGCTGGGTCAGCCAACGCGTGGGCGCGCCCGACCCGTTCCGCGACCTCGACCCGCCGCCGAAGCCGCGGCAGGAGCGCGACTGGCTGACACGCGAGGAGTTCCGGCGTCTGCTCGAAGCCGCCCGGAAGCCCGACCGGAACCTGCCTGGCCTCGCGGAGCGTGACCAGCTCACGCTCCTCACCCTCGTCACGACCGGCCTTCGTCGCTCCGAGCTGTGTGCGCTCGAGTGGCAGGACCTCGACCTCGATGGACGCAAGAAGTCGCTGCTCGTCCGCCACGGGAAAGGCGACAAGTCCCGGAGTCAACCGATCCCCGCGCGCCTCGCCCGCGAGCTGCGGAAGGTGCGCGACACCCGGCAGCCCCAGCCAACCGATCCCGTCTTCTGCGGGCTCGCCGGCGGACGCCTGCAGGAGACGATCCTCGCCGACATCATCCGGCGCGCCGCGACGCGAGCCGGGATCCAGAAGCACGTCACAGCCCATACGCTGCGCCACACCGCCGCGACCTGGCTGCGCCAGGAGCGCGGCGATACCCGTCTGGTCGCCGAGTACCTCGGACACGCCGACCTCTCGACCGTGGCGCGCTACGCACACGTCGACCGCGACGAGCTCTTCGCTGCGGCGGGCCGGCTCGAGCAGCTCGCCGTCGCTGGTGAGGAAGCGCAAGCGCTACCCAGCCTGGAGCCCACTTCCGACACCGCCCAGTCGGACCAGCCGTCGGCGTCCAGCGAGGCGACGCCCGACGCCGGTCGGCGAAGCCGCCGAGGCCGGCATCGTCATGGACGGCGCCGCCGCTGAGGCAACGACCGACGCCGCAACGTTGGTGACATTGGACGTCGGTCACGTCTGACGTCACCACGAGCGAAGCGCTACCGCTCCTCGAGCGCCTCGGCGCCAACACGCAGTCGCCAGAGAAGCGCTGGGTTGAGCGCTACTCGATCGCCAATCTCGCTGGGCAGCAGCTCCAGACGCAGCTCGCCCAGCCCGAGTCTCCGCAGGAACTCGCGATGAGCGTCCGTCAGGTCAGTCGCGCGACGCAGGAAGCGCCCGGCTTGCTCCTTCGCCGTCTCGATGCTGATGGGAGTCGGGCGCCGCGCGAGCGCCATGACCTCGGACCGCCAGCGAACAGCTCGTACTCGGTCGACGACTTGGGGCGAGTAGTCGGCGGGCGAGGGTGGCGGATAGCCGGCTCCACGGACGACGAGCACCGTGCGCAACAGCTCGTCGTCGATCCCTGGGAGCTCGGCGAGCATCGCGACGTCGAACAGGTCGCGGGCGAGCGCTCGCCGGACGAGCGCGA
Source organism: uncultured Actinomycetes bacterium (assembly GCA_963761485.1). Lineage (GTDB taxonomy): Bacteria > Actinomycetota > Thermoleophilia > Gaiellales > Gaiellaceae > GMQP-bins7. Next base: position 626,135 of record CAVXGP010000007.1, read on the forward strand.
TTGTCTTGGCGGCGGCGAGCTCGGACAGGGCGAAGGTCTGCATCTCGATTGCTGCGAGGTCATCCCGAATGGATGTTGGAGCGGAGAGCGGGCCGGGGAGAGCACAGGCACGCGGTCGAGGAAGTTGACGTCCAGCTTGAGCAGCGCGGGGCGGCCGTCGGCGGCGACGTACCCGAGGCGCAGGTGGGCCATCGCGTAGCTCGCGCGTTCCTGGGCGGTCTCGTAGCCGGCGGAGCGCGCGAGTGCCTCGAGCTCCGCGATCAGCTCCGGACGCCGCGCCTGCGCCTGCTTGGCGTCAGCGGCGCCGACGAAGTCGAAGGTCGATGTCGACTGACAGCCGCGGCAGGTCGAGATGGAACAGGTTGAGCGCCGTGCCGCCACGCAGCAGCAGCTCGTCGCCCAAGCGCTCGTCGATCTGGCCGAGCAGCTGAGCGAGGCGGAAGACGGTCTCGAGCGGCCCTTCCCGGAAGCTGCTCTCGCCCGCGATCCGTGCGAAGTAGCGTCGGTCGGGGAAGCCGTTCACGCCGCCTCGCGCGACGCCTGGCGCAGATAGGCGGCGACGATCACATTCCAGCGGCGGGCGACGTTCCCGCCGCGCGTCCCCGGCTCGAGGTAGACACGAGCCCGCGGCCGCCGCCGCTCTAGCTCATCGAGCAGCGTTTCGTCACCGCCGGCGAGATCCAGTGACTCCAGCACGTACCCGAGCCGAGCCGCGAGGTTCGCCTCGCCGTAGTGGTCGACCCAGCGAAGCACTTGTCTGCCGTCGAGTGGAGGGAGCGCGCTCAGTCCGCGCAAGAGCTCTATCATCCCGCCGGCGTTCGTCGGCACGCGAACGCAGTCGACGAGCGTTCGCTCAGGCGTCGTCGTCCGGACGAACTCCGGCCCGACCGTCACCTTCACGAGCGCGTCCTCCGGCCAAGGAAGCGCCCGGCGGTAGAGCAGGCCGTCGTACTCGAACGGCCCGAAGCGATGCGGGCTCGCGACGAGCACCTCGGACCGCTCTGCGCTCCCGGCGCCATGCAACGCGAGTGCTGTGCCGTAGACGAAGGCGTACGGCGAGATCACCCGGGCTCCCAGCCGGTACGGGTTCGGGGTTGCTCCCGACCGAACCCACAGACGCTGCCGGACTCTCTCGAAGTAGCCCTTGTCAGCTAGGTAGGTGAGCGCCTTCGAGGCGGCGCGCTCGTTCCCGTTCAAGCGCGCCGCTGCCTCCTCGAGCGAGACAGGGTCGCCGGGGAGGAAGGCCTCCCTGAGGAGCGTCGCAGGCCGCCGCGTTGTCATAGCCACGTGTTTTCTCTCCTTTCGACGGCTTTACGGTACTCGATCGCAATCATTGTTGTCAACGCATCCCGTTTTCACTGCATTTGAAGGGAATACCGTTCGCGATGACAACCAAGCCTGTCCTCGGAGTTAGGTCGTGGCTCGCCCCGAGCACATGCATCTCTGGCGGGATAGCGTTCCTTTCATGGTCGGCTCGGAAGCGCGTGAGCCGTCCCGTCCGCTCCGTCTGGCCGAGCTCCTCGCCTCGGTGTCGCTCGCCACCGACCTCGGGACCGGACAGCCTCTCGGCCACGCGCTGCGCACCTGCACGATCGCCACCGCCCTCGCCGAGGCGATGGGATGCGGTTCGGACGACGTCCGCACCGTCCACCAGTTCGCGCTCCTCCGCTTTCTGGGCTGCACGTCCGACGCGGCGGAGACCGCCGCCATGGTCGGCGGCGACGAGCGGGCCTACAACGCCGCGATGGCTCCGGTCGTCATGGGCTCGGGCCGGGAGATGCTGGGACGACACGTGCGCAGCGTCGCCCCCGGACAGCCCCGGATGCGGCGTCTCCGGCTCGTCGCTCGGGGGCTCGCCGATCCGAAGGGCGGGGAGCGCTCGCTGTCCACGCACTGCGAGGTCGCCGCCATGCTGGCCGGACGCGTCGGTCTGGAGCAGCCGGTCGTCGACGCCCTCGCCCATGCCTACGAGCGCTGGGACGGGAAGGGGTACCCCGACAGACTCGAAGGCGACGCGATCCCGCTGGCGGTACGCATCGCCGTCGTGGCGAGGGACGCCGATCTCGCAACTGCCCTGCACGACCGACCCACACGAGTGGATGAGCGAGCGACGAGGGCGGGCGTACGACCCTGCGGTCGTCGATGCCTTCGAGCGGGTCGGACCCGACGTCCTCTCCGAGCTCGACGGCGGGGACGAGTGGGAGACCGCGCTGGCGCGCGAGCCGGAACCCGTGACCACCGTCGGGCCCGACAGGCTCGATGCGGTCCTGGCCGCATTCGCCGACTTCGCCGACCTCAAGTCGCCCTGGATCCGCGGCCATTCGCGCAGGGTCGCCTCGCTCGCCGAGGAGGCGGGCCGCCACGCCGGGCTCGACGACGCCGCGTGCGACGGCCTGCGGCGGGCGGGGCTCGTTCACGACCTCGGCCGGGTCGCCGTCGAGAACGGGATCTGGGACAAGCCCGGTCCGCTCACGACCTCGGAGTGGGAGCGGGTGCGGCTCCACCCCTACTACACCGAGCGGATCCTCGTCCGGTGCCGTTCGCTCGCGTCCCTCGTCCAGCCGGCGTCGTCGCACCACGAGCGCCTCGACGGGTCCGGGTACCACCGCTCGCTCTCTGCCGAGGCCCTGTCGCGCGAGCGATCGGATCCTCGCCGCGGCGGACGTGTTCGCCGCCCTCACCGCCGACCGGCCGCATCGCCCCGCATTCGCCGACGACGAGGCCGCCCGCACGCTCGAAGCCGAGGCCGAGAGCAAGCTCGACGCGGACGCGGTCGCCTGCGTGCTCGCGGCCGCCGGCCAGCGGGCGGCCCCCTCACCGCCCCGGTGGCCGGCCGACCTCACCGACCGGGAGGTGGAGGTGCTGCGCCTGATCGCGCGGGGCCGGTCGAACCGCGAGGTGGCCGAACGCCTGTTCATCTCGCCGAAGACGGTGGGGCGCCACGTCGAGAACCTGTACGCGAAGATCGGGGTCTCGTCGCGGGCCGCCGCCGCCGTCTTCGCGATGGAGCACCGGCTCCTCGACTGACGGCCCAGCGAAAGATGGGGTGTTCGCCCGATGCGGGCCACGCGGCCGCCGGTCGCATACTCGCCGCATGTCCGAGATCCAAGTCAACGGTGTGTCGCTCTACTACGAGGAGCACGGTGCCGGGGAGCCGATCCTCTGCATCCACGGCACCGAGCAGCTCGGCTGCCGTCTGGGGCGACGCGGCTCGACCGAGCTGGCGAAGCACGGGCGCACGATCGTGTACGACCGCCGCGGCTGCTTCCGCAGCGAGCGCCCGGAGCCGTACGTCACGAACGTGCACCAGCACGCCGACGATGCGGCGGCGCTTGATCGACGCTCTCGCGGCGGCGCCGGCGATCGTGATCGGGCGCAGCTACGGCGGCGAGATCGCGGTCGACCTCGCGCTGCGCTACCCGGACCGCGTCCGCGCGCTGGCGCTGCTCGAGGCGGCGGTGCTGTCGCTGAGCGAGGCAGCAGCGCGGTGGGCGGCAGAGCTCGAGGAGCAGGTGTTCGCCGCGGCCGAGGCTGACATGAGCACCGTCGCCGAGACGTTCCTGCGCGGCGTCCTCGGCGATGCAGCCTGGGAAGGCTTCCCCGAGCCGGCGAAGCAGATGTTCACCGGCAACGGCCCGGCGATCGTCGCCGAGCTACCGCGGCGGCTTCCTCGACGTCAGCGCCGGAGCAGCTCGGCACGATCGTCCAGCCGACGCTGCTCGTCGCCGGCAAGGACTCCCCGCCGGCGTTCGCGGAGGTGACGAACCTGATGGCCGAAGCCATGCCGTCGGCCAGGGTCGAGTGGGTCGAGGGCGGTCATCTCATCAACCCCGCGCATCCCGCCGTGCTCGGCTTCGTCGACGAGGTGCTCGCCGGGCGGTAGCGCCGGTCGGGCGATGAGGGTGCCGAGCATCTCTCGGGCGGCGCCGGCCACCTGAAAGCTCCCCACCTGGGCGCCGGTGTCGAGCTACGTCCGATGTCATCATCAACCGACCCAGCGCAGCCGCTTGATCGCGCCGCGCAGCTCGTGAGCGTTCACGCGCGTGTAGCGCTGCGTCGAGTCGAGGTGCTTGTGCCCGAGTAGCTCCTGGATCTGGCGTAGGTTCGCGCCTGCGCGCAGGAGCTCGGAGGCGAAGACGTGACGGAGCGTGTGCGGGGTGACCCGCTTGCGCTCGCCGACGCCGGCGGCGTCGACGTAGTGGCGGAACGTCTGGCCGAGCTGGGTGTAGTGGAGCCGGTTGCCCTGAACGCCGACGAAGACCGCTTGCTCGACGAGCGGGACGCGCGTCGCGTAGTACTCGGCGAAGAGCGGCGCGAGCGCGGGGTGGATCGGGATCGTCCGCTGCCGGCCGCCCTTCGCCTTCCGCACCCGCAGCAGGCGCCGGGAGAGGTCGACGTCGTCCCACTCGAGCCCGAGCAGCTCGCTCCGTCGTAGCCCCGCGTAGGCCATGAGTGCGAGCAGCAGCCGGTCGCGCTCCGGCTTGCCGGGGAAGTGGCGCTCCCAGAGCTCGTCTCGCCCAGGCTGCGCGAGCAGTCGCTCGAGCTCGCCCATCGTCAGCACGTCCGGCAGCACCTCGCGCTTCTTCGGCGTCCGCAGCGGCAGCGCCGGGTCGCGCACGAGCCGCTCTTCCTCGACGAGGAAGCGGAAGAAGCGACTTCAGCGCAGCGGTCGTGCGCGCCTGGCTCGAGACGGCCGGACGGCGCTTCTGCTCCTCGGCAAGGAAGGCGCGCAGGTGCGTGACCTTCACCTCCGCGAGCTCGATCCCCTCACCCCGTACGTAATCCAGGCACGCCGAAACGTCACGGTTGTACGCCGAGCATGTCATCGGGGCAAGGCGCCGCTCCGACGCACAAAAGCGCAGGAAATCGGCCAGTTCCTCGCTCGTGCCTTCCTTCATCGCTCCTCCTTCGGGCAGCCTTCCGGCCCCCGCTGGAGCGACACTGAGGACTATCCGGCTTACAGGGCTGCTACAGAAAAGCCCCGTTCTGCGGAATTTTTACTGCTCACCGGCGGGATGATCTCGAGCCCAGCAACCGTGTGCCTCGAGCAGGTCGCGGACGCGCACCTGCTCGGTCAGCAGGATGCGGAACCGCTCCGGCTCGTCCGCCACGTACGAGCGGCATAGCTCTCGTCCGGCGGGATAGTTCATGACGTAGGTCCTCGAGGTCGGTTCGGTGATGAAGCGGATCATGTGTGTCGCAAGCTCCGGAGTCATCAGACCCCAGCGCTCGAGATACGCCTGCGTTTCGGCCTTGCTCGCTCCGGCTCCGTGGAGCATTAACGCCGCGTTGACTTCCGCCCACTCGAGCGGCTCACGGGCGCGCTCAACCTCGAGAGCGTGGGCGAGGTCGAACTTGCTGGCCGCGTCGTGCGCGATCGCAGCGAGCGGCGCCCCGCCGCCCCTGCCCTCGAGCAGCACGGACGGCGCCAGCGTGGCGATCCCCTCCGTGACGAGCGACTGGGGCGTCGGCACCAGTATCAAGGTCTCTTCGAGCAATCCCCGGCCACGCACGAGCACTTGCTCCTTGCCGCAGCGCTCCACATGGTGACCCGGATACGTCTCGTGCATCGCGAGGATGAGCAGTTCGATCGCCGACATCGGCAAGTCGACGTTGACGGCGATCCGACTCCGGAAACCGCCGAGATACTCGCAGAACGCCAGCCAGGGTTTGTCGCGAACGATCTCCAGGACGACGCTTTCGCCATCCGGCAGCTCGATGAGGCTGTGGGTCCATGCGCGCGCTTCCTCGATGACCGCCGCCACCGTGCGCTCGACGTGCTCTGGGGGCACGCGGATCGACTCGTCCCAGCGCTGGTAGCGGTGGGCAAGCGTCCCGTCGCCGGGGAACAGCTCCTCGAGTTGCTCGTGCGCGGCGGCGAAGACGGCTTCTTCGGTGTAGGTCGGCCGCACGCCATAGCACCCCTCCACCTCGTCGGCGTACGAGCAGGCTTCGCCCGCCAGCACGCCGGCGTAGGTGCGCACGCCGACCACCTGGTCGCGCAGCCAGCCGTCCTCGAGCTCGTCCAGCAGCGACTCTGCCTCGGCGACGAGCGTCCGCGGGTCTACGGGCGGTTCCGCGTTTACGGCGGCCGCCAGCTCTCGCGGGCCGTAGTAGGCATCGACGATCCCCTCCACGTGGCGGCCGAGCTGGAGCCCTAGCCGGAGGTAGCGCTCAACCGGAGCATCGCTGTGCGGGGCGTTTCCACCCGAAGCATTTGCGTCGGCGCTCAGCGCGCCGAAACGGCGTCGGCCCAGTCTCTCAAGCGATCGGAAAGCTCCGGGACAGCCGGCCCGACCTCGACGATCGCGTCCGCGGGAATCTCGTTTCTCCGCGCGGCGGCCAGGATCGCCTCCGGGGACGGCGCCTCATAGAGGCAGTACGTCCGCCGCCGGTCAGCGCTCAGGAACGAGAAGAGCCAGCTGACGCCTTCGTCGGCGTTGACATCCTCGATCAGCCTGACGTCGTCACTCGTGAGGTCGAGCTGCTCGGCGAACGTGCGCTCGATGACGTAAAGCGGCATCGGGCAGATCGTAGCGACCTAGGCAGAAACGAGCCCCTGGCGGTGCGCGTACGACGCGGCCTCGGTTCGATTCGCGCAGCTGGTCTTGCGGAGAATGCTCCGGATGTGATTCGCCGCCGTGTGCTCGCTGATATGGAGTACGGCTCCGATCTCCCGGTTGCTGCGGCCGCGCGCCACGTGCCTGAGGACCTCGACCTCGCGAGCGGAGAGTCCGTCCGGGTAGACCTCTGGCTGCGCTGCCACCGGCGAGAGCACCCGCAGCCGTTCCAGAAGCCGAACAAGGCCGCGCCCGGCTGCGAGCTGTGCCGCCTCCGCAAGCTGCTCGGCCGCCCGCGCGCGGTCGCCCGGCAGGTTGCGGCGAAGCAACATGCGCCCGTACTGGTAGAGCGTGTGCGCCGACCAGGCAGACGCTCGCATGCGCCGGTTCAGGTACAGCGCGTACTCGAAGTGAGCCTCCGCGTCATCGAAACGGCGCAGAACCGTGGCGAGCATGCCGAGGTACCGGTCCGCGGCGCCATAGCAGGCGACGAGCTGAGCGACCTGAAGATTGCTGCCTGCCAGCCGCTCGAGCTCCGGGTACAGCAGGCCCGCGGTCTCCACGTCGTCGAGGTCGCTGCAGGCATCGGTGAGGTATGCGACCGACGCGTGCCAGAGCGAGTCGCGGGGAACCGCGGCGAACCCACCCGCCCGCATCCGCCGAAGCTCGACGCACGCCTCGTCGTCCTCGCCCAGCTCGGTGAGCAGCACGATCAGGCCCGGTCGCCACGCCGTGTGGCCTCGGCCGCCCAAGAGCCCGAGCACGGGCTTGAGCTCTGCCAGCCTTCCCTGCTCACGCCGCACCCCGAAGAGCTGCAGGCCGTACACGCCGGACGGATCGCGCCCGCGCAGGTGGGGGTTCCATTCCCACGACCTCTGTGCCATCGACTCGGCCTCGTCCAGCCGGCCGTCGCAGAGCGCGAGCGCGGAGCCGAATTGCTCCGCGATGTGCAGCCAGATGGGCTGGCGGCTCTGTTCTGCGATGCGAAGCAGCGACTCCCGCTCGCGGCGGGCATCCTCGAGTTGACACAGACCGACGAGCGTGACGATCCGCCATGCGGTGGCCTCGGCCAGGATCGCCGCGTCCTCCAGCTCGGCTCCGAGATCGCGGGCTTCGGTCAGCAGTGCGAGCACGTCCTCGAGCGGTTCGGTCGCTCGAGCCCAGTAGGCGTGACACAGCACCGCTGCGAGTGTCCGCGGGTCGCCGAGGCGCCGCGCCATCTCGATTGCCTCGGAGCGCACGACCTTGGCCTCGACGTGCTCGCCGACGAAGATCAGCGCGCGGCCCAGCGCAGACAACGCCTGCGCGCGAAGTGCCGAGTCGCGGTCGTCGAGCAGCGAGGTCGCCTCCCGGAGAAGCTCGACCGTGCCCGCGGAGATACCAGGCGCCCAGCACGCAGCCTCGAAGCCGATCGCGGCGCGAGCGAGCGTCTCGGCGTCCTCGCGCTCACGGGCGAGTGCCGCAGCTGACCCGAACGCGGCAAGCGCTGCGTGCGTGTCGCCTGCCTTGTCCTGGGCGTCACCGAGGTCGAGCTCGACCTGGGCCCGCAGCCGCTCGTCGTCGATCCCGAGCTCGAGTGCGATCGAGAGTCGGGCAACTGCCTCCTCGAAGGCCAGCGACGCAATCGCAGCTTCGGCGGCACGTACGTTGTACATGACCGCCCGCTTCGGCCCGCCGATCGGCGCAGCAATTGCGAAGTGGTGCGCGAGCTCAGGAAGAACCGGCGCGGTACTCGCCTCGTGTGCCCGTTCGAGCGCTTCGCCTACCCGGAGGTGCAGCTCCGCGCGCCGAATCCCGGTGAGACGATCGTAGAGAGCTCTGCGCACGAGCTCGTGCGTGAAGCGATACCCGAGCGTCGCCCCGGAAACGTCTTCGATCATGCCGCTTCGGGCTGCCTCCTCGAGCGCAGCGGAGAACGCGTCGTCCTCGAGCCCCGACGCTGGGCCGAGGACGCCGACCTCGAACTCGGAGCCCACGACCGCCGCGACTTCGAGCACCGCCCTCGTCGTGGCAGCGAGACGCGCGAGCCGGTTGTCGACCACGTCCCTCACGCTCTCCGGGCTGGCAACTTCCGAGAGCGGGCGGGTGAGCCGGAGGTATCCGTCCCGAATGTCCACCGCCCCCGACTCGACGATGCTTCGCCAGAGCTCGCACAGCAGGAACGGATTTCCTTCGGTCAGCTCACCGATCGCCTGAGCCACCGCCGAGAGATCGCCGGTCTCGGTGCCCGCCGATCGCCGGACGAACTCGGCGACGTCATCGCTCGAGAGCCCGGATAGGCGTACGCGCGTGACTCCTTCGGTCCGGAAGAGGTCCGCCAGTGCCTCCGAGAACTCCGAGTTGACCTCGGGCTCGCGCTCGCGAAACGTCGCCAGGAGCAGCATCGCGCCCTCGGCGCTCGTCCGGGCAAGCTGGCGGAACAGGTGTAGGGACGGAGGATCTGCCCAATGAACGTCCTCGAGCACGAGGAGCACCGGACGCCGGAGGCTCACCGCCACGAGCAGGTCCGCGACGGCGGTGTGCAGCCGGTGCCGCTCCGTATCGGGGTCGGCGGCAGCGGCTGGGGCAGGGACTTCCACGCGAGCGCCGAGGTCGGGAAGCAGGCGGACGAGCTCCCCGCCACTGGCGCCGAGATCCTCGACGAGCACGTCGGTGTCCGCCTGGCGAACGAGGTAATCGAGCGATTCGACGAACGGCTGGTACGGAGCGTTGACGACCGCATCGGACGCGCCGTAGAGAACGAGAGCGCCTCGGAGGACCGCCTCGTGTGCGAGCTCGCGGACGAGGCGGGTCTTCCCACTTCCCGACTCGCCGCTCAGGAGGACGACCCGGCCACCAGCGTCTCCACCGTCGACCGGGAGCAGAGCGGTCAGCGTGACCAGCTCTCGCGCTCGCCCGACGAAAGGAAAGGGTGAGGTCGAACGGAGCGGCCCCGGGAGGGCGATCGGCTCCACTCGGGGCGCATCAGCCATGCCGCGTCACGATAGTCAATCCTGATCATGCCGCCCCGTGACACGCCCATCCGCGTACGGAAAAGAGGGTCAGCCCGGATCATGACGCGGCTCGCGGTCCGCCGTACGCTCGACGGAGCGAAACCAAGGAGGTACGCCCGATGAGCACGACCGCCACATTCCCGGACACCGCGGTACGAGAGCTTCGATCGTCGTTTCAGGGCGAGCTCGTCACACCGGAGGATCGTTCGTACGACGAGGCGAGGACCATCTACAACGCGATGATCGACCGCAGGCCGGGTGCGATTGCGCAGCCGGCGGACGCCGAGGGCGTTGCGGCTGCCGTCCGGTTCGCCGCACGGCACGAGGTACGGGTCGCAGTTCGGGGAGGAGGGCACAGCGGCGCCGGGCTGGGCCTCGTCGACGACGGCCTGGTCATCGACCTCTCCGGCCTGAAATCGATCGAGATCGACGAAGGTGCCCGCACGGTTCGAGTCGGCGGGGGCTGCACCTGGGGCGAGGTGGACCGCGCGACCAATGAACGTGGTCTCGCGACCGTGAGCGGAATCATCTCGACGACAGGGGTCGGCGGCCTCACGCTCGGCGGCGGCCACGGCTATCTGACCCGAAAGTACGGTCTGACGATCGACAACCTGCTGTCAGCCGAGGTCGTGCTGGCGAGCGGTGAGCTAGTCACTGCCAGCGCAGATTCGAACCCCGACCTCTTCTGGGCGATCCGCGGCGGCGGAGGGAACTTCGGTGTCGTCACGTCGTTCGTCTTTCGCCTGCATCCGGTGGCCAACATCGTCGGCGGACCGGTGATGTGGCCGATCGAATCGACTCGGGACGTGATGCGGTGGTACCGGGAATTCATCACGAGCGCACCGCGCGAGCTGAACATGTGGCTGGGGCTCCACACGGTGCCCCCCGCGCCGATGTTCCCGGAGGAGCTGCACTTCCGGAAGGTCGCCTTTGCCGTCGTGTGCTACGCCGGCCCGCCGGCGCACGCGGAGGAAGCCCTGGCGCCCGTGAAGGAATTCGGCCCGCCGCTGCTGTACGGCGTGCAGGAGATGCCGTACCCGATGCTGCAGGCGGCCTTCGACGACTTCTACCACCCCGGCTTGCAGTGGTACTGGCGGCACGATTTCGTGGGAGCGCTGCCGGACGAGGCGATCGAGCGCCACGCCGAGTTCGGGGAGCGCCTGCCGACGTTGCATTCGACGATGCACCTGTACCCGGTGGACGGCGCGGTTCACGACGTCGGACCGGACGAGACCGCCTTCCGATTCCGGGACGCTCAGTGGTCGCAGGTCATCGTCGGCGTCGATCCGGATCCTGCCAAGGCCGACGAGATCCGCTCCTTCGCCGTCGATTACTGGGAGGCGATGCACCCCCACTCGCTCGGCGGCGGCTACGTGAACATGATGATGGAAGAGGGACAGGACCGCGTGAAGGCGAGCTACGGGGAGAACTACGACCGGCTCGCCGGCATCAAGGCCGACGTCGACCCTGGGAACCTGTTCCGAAGCAATCAGAACATCGCGCCGAGGAGCTAGGAGAACTCCTTGCACGGAAACCCCCGCAACTGCGGGGGTTTCCGTGCGGTCCGGCGTGGACGGACCCTGCTGAGGTGGTCTGGCGCTTGATATATATTCCTATATAGGTATATAATGGCTCCATGGCACGAGCAGCGACCACGGCAGATGCGTTCAACGCGGTTGCAGAGCCCCGGCGGCGTCAGATCCTGGATGTGCTCGCCGGCGGGGAGGAGCGCCCGGTGAACGACCTCGTGCGCCGGCTCGGACTCGCTCAGCCCCAGGTGTCGAAGCACCTGCGGGTGCTCCGAGAGGTGGGAGTGGTCGACGTGCGTGCGGACGGACGGCAACGGCTGTATCGACTGAACGGCCGCGCGCTGCGGCCCATCCACGACTGGGTGAAGAACTACGAGCGCTCCTGGACGGAGCGGTTCGACGAGCTCGATGTCGTGTTGGACGAACTCAAGAAGGAGGAAGGAGATGCCAGTGACCAGTAGCGGAACCGCGACGGTGACCCTCCCCGCCGATGAGCAGATCCTCATCACGCGGGCGTTCGACGCGCCCAAGCATCTGGTGTACAGGGCGTTCACCACGCCGGAGCTGGTCAAGCGGTGGTGGAACGCGAAGCGCGGCGAGGTCACGGTCGCCGAGATCGACCTTCGCGTGGGCGGAAGGTGGCGGTACGTGATGGTGGCGGAGGACGGGTCGGAGGTCGGCTTCCACGGCGAGTACCGCGAGATCGTCCCGAATGAGCGGATCGTCTCGACCGAGATCTACGAGGGCATGCCCGAAGGGGTGTCCGAGGAGGAAGGTGCAACGGTGAACACCGCGACCTTCACGGAGGCCGACGGCCGCACGACTCTCACCATCCTCGTCCAGGCCGCCAACAAAGCGACCCGCGACGCGATCATCGACTCCGGGATGGAAGCGGGCATGCAGGACGCGATGGACCTCCTGGAAGAGGTCGCGGCCTCGCTCCGCTGACCCGGGTCCGAGCTCGCATGGGAAAAGCCCCGCATTGCGGGGCTTTTCTTACGCTGATCGAAACAGCGAGAATCGGCGGAAGCCCGTCGCCGAACGATGTCCAGCGCCTTGCACTCATCCGCGCCTGAATCGCAGGCAGCCAGCGTCATCTCGGCGCGCGGAGTCGTCAAGCGCTACGGCCGGACCGTCGCCCTCGCGGGGGTCGACGTCGACATCGGCCCCGGGATCACGGGCCTGCTCGGCTCGAACGGCGCGGGCAAGACGACCTTCATCTCGCTCGTCCTCGGGCTCCGCTCGCGGGACGACGGCCACCTGACCGTTCTCGGCGGCGATCCCTCCGTGGCGGGAGTCGACATACGAGCTCGCATCGGCTACGCACCGGAGCATCACGATCTTCCTGCCGAGCTCTCCGCGACCGATCTCGTGCGCCACCTCGCGGAGATGCACCTCGTTCCGCACCGGGCAGCCGTGCAGCGGGCCAACGACGCGCTCTGGCTCGTCGGTCTCGGCGAAGAGCGCTTCCGACCAGTCGGCACGATGTCCACCGGGCAGCGGCAACGAGTGAAGCTCGCTTCTGCGATCGCGCACGACCCCGAGCTCGTCTTGCTCGACGAGCCGACCGACGGGCTCGATCCGATGCAGCGGACGGAGATGCTCGATCTCATCCGCCGCATCGGCACGGAGTTCAGCATGCACATCGTCGTGTCGTCCCACCACCTCGAGGAGGTGGAGCGGATCTGCGACGCCGTCGTCATCGTCGAAGCGGGTGAGGTCGTCCGCGCCGGGACGCTCGAGGACCTGCGCCGAGGGCCGGAAGGGCTCGTGGTCGAGGTCGACGAGCGCGTCGACGAGCTGGCGGCGCTCCTGAGGGCGAGCGGCTACGAGGTGACCGTCGACGGCGTCCTTCTTCTCCTGGGCGATGGCGACGACATCCACGATGCAGTGCGCGACGCCGTCGCCGAGCTCGCCGTCGGGCTGCGACGCCTCGAGCCACGCGGGAGGACGCTCGAGGACGTTTACCTGGGAGCTGGGGAATGAGCACCGAGCACGGCGGCGCGCGGCTCTTCGACCTCGGCTACCGCAGGTACGAGGGCGTGCGTGAGCGGCCCGCACGTGCGATCGTCACCCTCGCCGCCTTCACCGCACGGCGCGTGCTCGGGCTCGGGCGCGGGGCACGCCACAAGGTGTTGCCCGCGGTCACGCTCGTCATCGCATTCCTCCCTGCCCTCGTCTCTGTTGCCTTCTCGGTGATCGTCGAGGACATTCCGGTCGGCGACCTCATCTCCTACGGTGACTACACGTTCATCATCGGGAGTGCGCTCGCGCTCTTCGCGTCGCTCATAGCTCCCGAGGCCCTCTGCCCGGATCGGCGCTCGGGCATGCTCGGTCTCTATCTCGCCGGGCCGCTCGACCGCACCCGGTATCTCGCGGCCAAGGCTGCCGCCGTCTTCGCCGTCATGCTGCTGATCACGGTTGGCCCATTGCTCTTCATGCTCGTGGCTTTCGTCCTCGCCGGGCATGGGCCGAGCGCAGGGGATACGCCGACGCTTCTGCTCCGGATCCTCGTGTCGGGTGTCGTGACGGCCCTTCTCTATGCCTCGCTGTCGATGGCAGTCTCGAGCTTCACGACGAGGCGAGCAGCTGCGGCGGTGGCCACGGTGCTCTTGCTGTTCGTGCCCGTCAGCGTCGTCCGATCGGCGATCGAGAGCGCCGGTGCTCCCAACGAGCTGGATCTGCTCAGCTTCCCCTTCGTCGCCGCCGATCTCTCGTATCGGATCTTCGGCGAGACGCCCGACGACAACGAGCCCGTTGGGGAGCTTTCCACGGCGCTCGTCACGGGCAGCCTGGCGGCGACGATCGCCGCCGGATTCCTGATCTGCTGGCTTCGGTACCGGCGGCTCGAGGGCTTTCGGTGAGCGACGGAGCGGTTCCATTCGAGCCTCGCGTCGTCGCGGACGGCGTCTCAAAATGGTTCGGAGCGCTCGTCGCGGTGTCCGACGTCAGCTTCGACGTCGGCGCCGGGGTGACCGCGCTGCTCGGCCCGAACGGGGCCGGCAAGTCGACCATGTTCCGAATGCTCTGCGGGCTGGCGCGGCCCTCGAAAGGGGCGGTGCGCGTGCTCGGCCGAGATCCGCGCACGGACACGGGCGTCACCCGGCTGATCGGGCTCGTGCCACAGCAGGAAGCTGTGTTCGATCGGCTCACGGCTCGCGAGTTCGTCCGCCTGACGGCCAAGCTGCACGGCGTTCCCCAGCCGGACGCTGCCGCCGCTCATGCGCTCGAGACGGTCGATCTCGATCCGACCGACACACGCAAGCTGCCCACGTACTCGAAGGGAATGCGCCAGCGCGTCAAGGTGGCGCAGGCGATCGTCCACGATCCACCCGTGCTCGTCCTCGACGAGCCGTTGACCGGCCTCGACCCCCGGCAACGCATGGAGATGGTGTCGTTGTTTCGGCGCCTCGGAGCAGAAGGTCGGTGCGTGATCGTTTCCAGCCACGTGCTCGACGAGGTCGAGCGGCTGGGCTCGCAGGTCCTGGTGATGTCGCAGGGAAGGCTCGCAGCGGCGGGTGACTTTCGGGAGCTGCGCGCGCTCATGGACGACCGGCCCCTTCGTGTCCGCGTCCGGACCGACCGCCCACGGGAACTGGCGGCAGCGCTGCTCGCGGAAGGACCGGCTGTAGGGGTTCGCCTTCTCGGCGAAGACGCGATCGAGCTCGACACGGGCGACGCCCGTGCGCTGTCCCACGCGATCGCGCCTCTCGCGCGCGATCGGGGAGCGCGCCTGTTCGAGGTCAGGTCCCTCGACGCGGATCTGGAAGGTGTCTTCCGGTACGTGGTGCAGAGATGAGCACCCTCGATTCTGTGCAGCTCGCCCGCCCAGGGACCCTCGTGACGCTCGGCGCCCTCTATCGCTTGCTGCTGCGCACGCAGATCACCGTCGCCCGCATCCTCGGCATCGCTGCGCTCGGAGCGTTGTCCGTCCTGCTCGGGGTCTTCTCCCGCTGGGACTCCGATCCCGCTCAGGCAGCGGCCGACGCGACAGCCTCCTACGGCTTGGCGCTCGTCGTGCCGCTCGCGACGCTGTGGCTCGGCACCTCGGCGATCGGCGACCTTGTCGAGGACCGTCTGCTCGTCTACCTGTGGCTGAAGCCGGTTCCGCGCTGGCAGCTTCCCGCGGCCGCCGTGCTCGCCACCACCAGCGTCGTCGTGCCGCTGACGGCGCTCCCGGTCGCCGCGACCGCGCTTGCGGCAGGAGCCGGCGAGGTGGCGATCGCGGGATTGCTCGCCGCGTTGCTCGCCGGCCTGGCTTACGCCGGGATCTTCGTCGCGGCAGGGATCTGGTTTCGAAGGGCCGCCTGGTGGGGGCTCGCGTTCGTCCTTCTGTGGGAGAACGCGGTGGCCTATCTCGCCGAAGGCTCCGCCCGGTTCACGGTCGTCGGGTGGGCAAGCTCCGTCCTCGCCGGTGCACCCGATATCGACGTGTCGCTCTCGGCCGGTTCCACAGGACTGGCGGTTTTTATCCTCCCGGCCATCGCCCTCGCGGGTTGGCTGCTTGCGACGGTCCGCTACCGGCGCGCAGATGTCGACTAGTTGTATGCGCAAGAGCGGAATCTGCAAGTGCAACCTCTAACCGTGCCCGACGATGCCGGGGAGCCAGGCGCGGACCGCCGCTGCGACCGCCTCGAGGTCGGTCCGCAGACTGTGGTCGCCGGGTACCTGGACCACCGTTCTCCGGGCGCCGCCGGGTGGCATCCCGAAGGGATCCCGCTCGCCCTGGATGACGAGCGTCGGGACCTGCACCTGGTCGAGCTCGGGGAGTCGATTTGCCGAGGTCGCCCCCGCGGCCCGGCGGGGCGGCCGTAGCGGGAATGCGAGACACAGAACCGCGACGGCGCCTGTCGCCTCTGCTGTGCGGCAGGCCACCCGAGCGCCGAGCGACCGGCCACCGACGATCAACGGCAAGCCGCTCAGCTCGTCGGCCACCAGCCGCTCGATCACCGCAGTCCAGACTACGTCGAGCTGCTGCGCCGGCGCGGGCGAGCGCCGCCCGGCGACGCGGTAGGGTTGCTCGACCAGCGCGACGCTGACGCGCTCGGACCGCGCGGCGTCCGTCACGACCACGAGGTCCTGCGCCGTCACGCCTCCAGCCGCGCCGTGCCCGAGGACGAGCGCGGCCTCGGGCTCGTCGACCCGGTGGAGGTAGACGTTGGCCTGACCGTGCGGAGTGTCGACCTCGAGCATCGGGGTCGCTGTGCTCACTCCTCCTCGAGGACAGCGAGGATGTTGCCGGCCGGATCCGTAAACCACGCGATGGTCGGGCCATCCTGGCCTCGGGCGATGCCCTTCTCGTCTTGCTCGAAGCCGTCGTAGCGCTCGAAGCGCACTCCCCGCGAGGCGAGCTGGTCCACGGTCTCCTCGACGTTTGCCACAGGGAAGTTCAGAATCGTGTACGTCGCCGGAGTGAAGTCGGGTTTCGGGTAGATGAGCGTGTTCCGATCGCCGGCGAGATGCAGTACGAGCAGTCCCATCTCCTCCGACACCTTCAATCCGAGCGTGCCCTCGTAGAACTCTCGTGCCTTCGGCAGGTCGTCGACGGCGAAGCCGCTGAATGCCTTCGAACTTGCGAGCATGAGCCACTCCTTTTCTTTCGGGACGGTCGTCGTATGTAGACCCACCCCGACCGGAAAAATGATCGGTCGCACCGAGTCTCATGCCACTCCCAGGCGCTCGAGCAAGAGGTCTGCGTCCGCCTCGATCTCCAGCGGTCGCACGAGCCCAGCCACGGGCTGAGGGGTCTTCAGACCGTCCCCGGTCACGAGCACGGCGACGCTATCGCTCTTCCCGACGGCGCCGCGTCGAACTGCCTCCCGGAGAGCTCCGAGCGTCACCCCCGCCGCGGTCTCTCCGAAGACCCCGGTCGTCTCGGCGAGGAGCGCCATGTTCTCGCCGATCTCGGCCTCGGGGACGGCATGGATCGCACCGCCGGAGGCCCTGGCGGTCGCGACCGCCAGATCTCCGTCGGCAGGGTTCCCGATGGCGAGCGAGTGGGCGATGGTGCTGGGCTTCACGGGCGTCACCCGCCGCTCCTCGACGAACGCGGCAGCGACGGGCGCGCAGCCTTCTGCCTGGCCTCCGTAGAGCCGCGGCCGGCTTCCCTCGACGAGACCGAGCTCCCGCAGCTCCTCGAAGCCCTTGTGGACCTTGGCGAATAGGGCGCCCGACGCGATCGGCCCGACAACGACGTCGGGGAGGCGCCAGCCGAGTTGCTCGGCGATCTCGAAGGCGAGGGTCTTCGAGCCCTCGGCGTAGTACGCGCGCAAGCCGACGTTGACGAAGGCCCAGTCGAGCTCGAACGAGAGCTCGACCGACAGCCGACTACAGTCGTCGTAGGTTCCGTCGACGGCGTAGATCGTCGCGCCGTGGACAGCGGTGGCGGTGAGCTTCTCCGGCTCGAGATCGGACGGGCAGAAGACGACCGCCGCGATCCCCTCGGCGGCGGCCCGTGCGGCGACCGCGTTCGCGAGGTTTCCGGTCGACGAGCAGGCGAGGGTCTCGCATCCGAGCTCCTGCGCCTTGGCCGCGGCGACCGCCACGACCCGGTCCTTGAAGGAGTGCGTCGGATTGGCCGTGTCGAGCTTGAGGTACAGGGTTCCCACCCCGAGCGCCGATGCGAGCCGGGGGGCCGCGACGAGGGGGGTGAGACCGGGCGCGAGCCGCTGTTCGGTCGGCGGCGCCACCGGGAGGAGCGGCGCGTAGCGCCAGAGTGACGGCGGCCCGGCTTCGATCAACTCGCGCGTGGGTGAACGGCGAAGCGCCTCCAGGTCGTAGATCGGCTCGAGAGGCCCGAAACAGCGCTCGCAGACGCCGACCGCCTCGAGCCCATACTCGCGCTCGCAGGCCCGACAACGTAGGTATTGGGCTGACACGACTACCTCCTCTGCTCGCTCGACATCCATCCGGGCTTGGCACCTTGTCCGGTCGAAGAGGTTCGTCCGGCTAGGTTGCCGAGGCGTCACAGGGCCGGTCCCTCAGCCTCTCTTGATGCGGAGCGAGGCGTGCCTCGCTGCCGGTGCGAGTATAGACCTTGCCCACGCCTGCGAAGGCATCTACTCTTCCGGGTTCCGATGCCGAGCGCGACAGCGAACGTCAAGGCGTTCCCCGCGGCGATAACGTCGTTCGCCATCTTCGCGCTGGCGATCTTTGTGCTGGCAGCCAGCTAGACGGCGCCTCGTTCCTCCCGCCGCCGCCGGACTAGCTCAGAAGTAACCGGCGGGAGACTCCTCGATCCATCATCCGAAAGGGGTTCCGCCCAGTGGGCGACGAGCAGCGCCTCCTCTACGACCCTCGACGCGAGCGTGACGCATGCGGCATCGGGCTCGTTGCCGACACCCGCGGGCGCGCCTCGCGGGAACTGCTCGACCGGGCGCTCGCCGGTCTCGCCGCAGTCGGCCACCGGGGGGCCTGGGCGGCCGACGGGGTCACCAGCGACGGCGCCGGCGTTCTCCTCCCGCTGACGGACACGCTCTCCGCGTGGCCGGACGCCGGACTCGCCATGTGCTTTCTACGCGAGGGATGGCTGCGGGCGACCGTCGAGGATGCGTGCCGCGCCGAAGGTCTCGAGCCGGCGGGCTGGCGCAGCGTGCCGACCCGAATGTCGGCACTCGGGACGACAGCCCTCGCCTCACTGCCACGAATCGAACAGCTCGTGCTCGTTCCCTCCGAGCACCCGGACGCCGAGCGACGCGCGTACCGGGCCCGTCGCCGGGCCGAGCGCGTCGCCGGCGTCTACATCGCCTCGCTGTCCTTCCGCACGGTCACCTACAAGGCCCTGTGCGCGGCGGGCCAACTCGCTCGGTTCTACCCGGACCTCGAGGATCCCGCGCTTGCGGTGCACTTCGCAATCTTCCACCAGCGCTTCTCGACGAACACCGAGCCGAGCTGGGAGCGGGCGCAGCCGTTCCGGCTCGTCTGCCACAACGGCGAGATCAACACGATCGACGGCAACGTGGCCTGGATGGAGGCGCGGGAGCGGGCGGGCGGTGCAGAGCCGGGCCTCGCGCCCGCCCTCGACCGTGACGGCTCGGACTCGGCGCTTCTCGACAACGCCCTCGACCTCCTCGTCCGCGGCCGCGGGAAGGGCCTCGCGGAGAGCGTCTCCCTGCTCGTTCCGCCTGCGTGGCAGAACGATCCGCGTCTCGATCCGGCCGTGCGCGACTTCCACCGGTACGGCGCAATGCTCAGCGAGCCGTGGGACGGCCCAGCCGCCCTGTGCTTCAGCGACGGGCGCATCTGTGGCGCTGCGCTCGACCGAAACGGGCTCCGACCGCTGCGGGTCGCCGTCACGGACGACGGTCTCGTCGCGGCGGCGTCGGAGGCGGGAGCCGTTCCTCTACCCGAAGGAGTGGGCGTACGCCGAACCCGGCTCGGGCCGGGAGGCATCCTCACCGTCGACCCCGACCGCGGCCTCCTCCTCGGCGGCGAGGTCCGGCGAGAGCTCGCCGGCCGCCGCCCCTACGGAGAGTGGGTAGCAGCGAGCATCGTCCGCAGGGACATCGGCGATCCGGAGGAGGCACCCGAGGACGGGCTCGATTCCCGGCACGTTCTGCACGGCTACACGCGTGAGGAGCTCAACGCCATGTTGAGGCCGCTCGCGCAGACCGGCCACGACCCCGTCTACTCGATGGGGGACGACTCCCCCATTGCCCCACTCGCAGGGCGCGCTCGCCCGCTCGCTACCTATCTGCGACAGCGCTTCGCCCAGGTGACGAACCCGGCGATCGACCACCTGCGCGAGCGCCTCGTGATGTCGGTGGCGACGCTGCTCGGCCCGCGGGCCGCGACGCTCGACACCGAAGGGCCGCTTCGACGGCTCACCGTGCTGCCCGGGTTCCTCCTCTATCCCTCGGGGCTCGAGTCGCTCTCTCCCCTGCGGCTCGACGCAACGTTCACGAGAGAGGAGGGACTCGGGCGGGCGCTCGACCGGCTCGTGACCCTCGCCGAGTCAGCAGTCGCGGCCGGGATCGAGCTCGTCTGCCTCTCCGACCGCGAGGCGGGCTTGGACCGCGCACCGGCGCCTGCGCTCCTCGGGCTCTCTGCCGTGCACTCGCGACTCTCGGAGGCAGGCCTTCGGCACCGCTGCTCGCTCCTCGTCGAATCGGACGAGCCACGCGACACGCACGCGATCGCCTGTCTACTCGGCTACGGAGCCGATGCAATCTGCCCGCGACTCGCCCTCAAGACGGTCGCGCACCTTGCCGTGGAGGACCGGATCGGAGGCGATCGACCCCCGTCGGACGAGGCCCAACGGCGATACCTCGCCGCGCTCGAGGAAGGCGTGCTCAAGGTCATGTCCAAGATGGGTATCTCGGACGTCGCGAGCTACCGTGGCGCGCGGCTGTTCGAGGCGGTGGGCCTCGACCGACATATGTGCCGAGACCTGCTCGGTGGCACACCGTCCGCCATCGGCGGGTGGAGACTCGAACGCTTCGAGCATGAGGCACTCGAGCGGCTCGAGGCGTCGTGCAAGCCGCGGCCTCAGCTCGAGAACCCGGGGTACTTCAAGTTCCGCAAGGGCGGCGAGCCGCACGCAACCGACCCCGACGTCGTCGCGGCTCTCCAGGAGGCACTCGCGGGCGCCCATGCGTTGCGTGGCGCAGTCCGAAACGGCCGCTCCGATCTCTACGACCGCTTCGCTTCGCTGGTCAACGGTCGAGCGCCGCTCGAGCCGCGCGACCTGCTCGAGCTCGTTCCGGCAGGTCCTGCCGTCCCGCTGGAAGACGTCGAGACCGCCGACCAGATCGTGAAGCGCTTCTCGGGGGGAGCGATGTCGCACGGAGCGCTCTCCGCCGAGGCGCACGAGACGATCGCGATCGCGCTCAATCGCCTCGGTTCGCGCTCGAACTCCGGGGAGGGCGGCGAGGATCCTGCTCGCTTCCGTGATGAGCGGAACTCGAGGATCAAGCAGGTCGCCTCGGGTCGCTTCGGCGTCAGCGCGGAGTACGCCGTCTTCGCCGAGGAGCTCCAGGTCAAGATTGCGCAGGGCTCGAAGCCCGGCGAAGGAGGTCAGATCCCCGCCCACAAGGTGACGGAGGAGATTGCTCGACTGCGCAAGACGCAGCCCGGCGTATCGCTCATCTCGCCTCCGCCGCACCACGACATCTACTCGATCGAGGATCTGGCTCAGCTCATCTTCGACTTGCGCGAGGTCAATCCCGACGCGGCCATTTCTGTGAAGCTCGTCGCGGAGAGCGGCGTCGGCATCGTCGCCGCCGGCGTGGTGAAGGCGCACGCGGATGTGATCCACATCGCCGGTGCGGACGGCGGCACGGGCGCCAGCCCCCTCCCCTCGATCAAGCACGCGGGCGCGCCGTGGGAGCTGGGGCTCGCGGAGACGCAGCAGGCGCTCGTATCCAACCACCTGCGAAGCCGGGTCCGGGTGCGCGTCGACGGCGGCTTCAAGACGGGGCGGGACGTCGTCGTCGCCGCCCTGCTCGGTGCGGACGAGTTCTCCTTCGGCACCGCGCTCCTCCTCGCCGAGGGCTGCCTCATGGTCCGCTCCTGCCATCTGGACACATGCCCTGTCGGCATCGCCACTCAGCAGCCCGACCTCCGGGGCAAGTTCGCCGGCTCACCGGAGATGGTGCAGGCATATCTCCTCTTCGTCGCCGAGGAGGCCCGACGCCTGCTCGCGTTGCTCGGACTGCGCTCGTTCGACGAGGCCGTCGGCCGCGTCGAATGCCTGCGCCAGCGCCGGGTCGGTGATCCCGCCGCGGACACGCTCGACCTGTCGGCGCTGCTCGCTCGGAGCGGAGAGGGACCATCGCGTCATACACGACCTGGGCCTGCCTCCTCGGGCGACCGGCTGGGGATCCTGCTCCACGCGCAAGGGAAGGCGGCGATCGACGCACCCGCGCTGATCGAGCCGCGCCATCTGATCACGAACGGCGACCGGGCAACGGGTGCCCGGCTCGGTGGCGCAATCGCCAGGCACGCCGGATCTGGGGCCCCGGCCGGACGAGTGCGCGTGCGCTTCCAGGGCTCCGCAGGCCAGAGCTTCGGAGCATTCCTCACAGCGGGTGTCGAGTTTCACCTCGTCGGCGAGGCGAACGACTACGTCGGCAAGGCGATGAGCGGAGGCCGGATCGTCATCTCCCCGCCGCCGGACGACGTCGGCGACCCGTGCCTCGTCGGCAACACGGCGCTCTACGGCGCCACCGGCGGCCAGCTCTTCTGCGCGGGCTCGGCGGGCGAGCGCTTCGCTGTCCGTAACTCCGGTGCCGTTGCTGTCGTCGAGGGGGTTGGAGACCACGCCTGCGAGTACATGACCGCAGGCTCAATCGTGATCCTCGGCGAGGCCGGGCTGAACTTCGCCGCGGGGATGACAGGCGGACTCGCGTACGTGTTCGACCCAGCCGGCGCCTTTCGGATCGGGCTGAACGATCAGCTCGTGCTGGCGCAGGCGCCCGACCTCGACCAGCTGGCAGAGCTCCGCGAGCTCGTGGAGCAGCATCTCCGGTGCACGGCCTCCGCACGAGCTGCGGCAATCCTCGAGGGCTGGAGCGAAACGGCAGCCCGCTTCTTGCGTGTCGCCCCGAAGGTGGAGGCGGCAGCGACTCGTCCGAGGGCCGTGTCCGCGACGGTGCCCTGAGCCATGTTCCCCAATGAACCGCCACTCCAGACGTGCCCCGGCTGCGGCGGCGGGGTCCCGTCTCGAGAGCTGAGGCTGCACGTCTGCGAGTGGGGCCGCTGGCTCGACCACCAGGTTCACCTTCGACGGGATGAGTTGCATCGCTTCGAGCAGGAGCTCGGCGCGTACCTCGACTCACCCAGCGGCCAGTTCGACCTCTGGTACGCCGAGCGCACGCGCGTCGGCTAGCCAGGCGTTCTTTCCTCGGTCCGGAGGCTCCGCTATGGTCTCGTGCTTCGCGCCACCGGAGGCGTGAGGAGGGGCGATGCCGCCTCGGACTCGAGTGAGTCCTGGGCAGCCTCGGGACTCGATTGTGAGTCCTGGGGCTTTTTTTCGTTGGACCGAGGAGGCGCGAATGGTCAAGGTCGAGGCAGTCGTGATCAGGGAGCGGGTCGAGACGGTGATCGACGCGGTCGAGGCAGAGACCGGCCACGTCGGCGTCACCGTTATCGAGGCGATCGGGCATGGACGCCAACGTGGCATCACTCACGAGTATCGGGGCCGCGTGTTCGAGTCCCGCTTCCTCCCCAAGGCGCACCTCATGTTCATCGTCCGTGACGAAGTCGTCGACGGGGTGATCCGCGCGATCGTCGACGCCGCGCGCAGCGGCCACGAGTCAGGCGACGGCATCTGCTGGACGACCCCGGTGTTCAACGTCACGCATAGCCGTACCGGGAAATCACTCGAGGAGGTGGAAGTCGGATGAGTTCGAAAGAGCTCGCCATCGCCGCAAGCACCGTCTGGGTCGTCGTCGCGGCGATCCTCGTCATGTTCATGCAGGCCGGCTTCGCCTTCCTCGAAGCCGGCCTCACCCGGATGAAGAACGTCGGCCACGTTGCCGCGAAGAACGTGCTCATCTTCGCTCTGGCCTCGATCGTCTACTACCTCGTCGGCTTCGGTATGGCTTTCGGCGACGGCGGCAACGGGCTCGTCGGTGGGTCTGGCTTCGCTCCTTCGATCGACGAGCTCGTCTCGGTGGGGACAAAGCCGTTCTCGTGGTTCACCGCGATTCCTGGCGCCGCCGCGTACATGTTCGAGGTCGTGTTCTGCGCCGTGTCGCTGGCGATCGTCTGGGGCGCGATGGCCGAACGGACGAAGCTCTGGGTGTATTTCGCGTTCGGGATCGTCTTCACCCTCATCTACTCCCTCGTCTCGCACTGGATCTGGAGCCCGGACGGCTGGCTTTTCGCAAAGGGCATGCAGGACTTCGCGGGCTCGACCGTCGTTCATTACCAGGGCGCTCTCGCCGGTCTCGCCGGAGCTCTGTTGCTCGGTCCGCGCATCGGCAAGTTCGGCTCGGACGGCAAGCCGAACCCGATCCCGGGCCACAACATGGCCTATGTGACCCTCGGGGTGATCATTCTCTGGTTCGGCTGGTTCGGCTTCAACCCGGGCTCGACGTTGAGCGTCGACTTCGGCGGCGTCGGTTTTTTCGCATACGTCGCGCTGAATACGAATCTCGCTGCCGCAGCCGGTGTGGTGGGGGCAGTCGGCACTGCGTGGCTCGTGATCAAGAAGCCCGACCTCTCGATGATGCTGAACGGTGCCATCGCAGCGCTCGTCGCCATCACGGCCGCGTGCGCGTTCGTGGCTCCCTGGGCGGCGCTCCTGATCGGCTTCGGCGCCGGGGTGATCGTCGTGCTCGGCGTGCTCGCGGTCGAACGGATCGGAATCGACGATCCCATCGGCGCGATTGCGGCGCACGGCATGGCGGGCGTGTGGGGCACGCTCTCGCTCGGCTTTCTCGCCCTCCCGGGCCAGGCCGAGGCGCTCGCGACGGGTGCCGGCGGCTTCTTCTACACGGGCTCGCTGGGCCAGCTCGGCACCCAGGCGCTGGGCCTCTTGACGGTCGGCGCCTTCACGTTCTCGGCCTCGTTCGTCTCGCTGTGGGCAATGAAGCGAACGTTCGGGATTCGCACCGACCCGGAGGTCGAGACCGCGGGCCTCGACGTCTCCGAGCACGGGATGTGGGGCTACCCCGAGTTCTACATCCCGGTTCCCGGCGGCTACGGGACCGAGACGCACGGGCACCTTCGCATCCCTCAACCCGCAGCCGTCGCTCCCGGAGTGGCGCCTGCGGCGACAGCGCTCCCCGAGATGACCTGAGCGGCGGCAAGCAGTCGTGCGGCTTTTTGGGGATTCTTGCGCGACCGGAATCCGCGCGTCAGCGCCCGCAAGGCGGGTGCGCCTTCAGGGATGTCGCATCCACTAGGTCGGACGGAGCAGGACTTCGATGGCCGTTCCGCGCCCTGGC
The DNA here is from genome assembly GCA_963761485.1 of uncultured Actinomycetes bacterium. Lineage (GTDB taxonomy): Bacteria > Actinomycetota > Thermoleophilia > Gaiellales > Gaiellaceae > GMQP-bins7. The sequence continues at coordinate 651,109 of CAVXGP010000007.1, forward strand.
GCCGAGCGCATGCTGAGACGGCCTTCGATCGCCTCGGCGCGGAGCTTCATGTTGGCCAGCCCCTGGCCCAGGGTGATGCTCTTCTCGTCGAATCCGACACCGTCGTCGCGGACGGCGACGACGCGGCGGCCACCCCGCTGAGAAATCGACACCTCGACGTGCTCCGCGTCGGCGTGCCGACGGGCGTTTCCGAGGCTCTCCTGGACGATTCGGAACACCTCGATCTGCTCGTCCGGCGCAAGTCGGACCTGGGAGTCGACTTCGAGCTCGACGTCGAGCGCACCGTCCGCCGTGAGGACTTCCACGTACCGACGCAACGCGGAGTCGAACCTCGCCGACCCTCCGGCCGAGGACAGCGCGAGAACCGCGAACCGCGCCTCCTGCTGCGCAGAGATCGAGGCCCGTTTGAGGCGCGGCAGGACCTGTTCGAGCGGGGCGCCCGCTTCCAGCATGCTGACCTGGGTCGAGACTGCGAAGAGGTACTGCGCGAGACCGTCGTGGATCTCGCGCGCGACTCGGGCTCGTTCGTCGGCGACAGCGCGGCCGAATTCCGCCTCCGAGATCGCCCTCCACACCCCGACGAGCAGGATCCCGTACGCGATGACGCGGAGGAAGTCCCCCTGGAGGACGTAGTCGCTCGAGACCACGGGGGTGAGGACGAGATGGAGGTCGGCGAAGAGCGCGAGCGTCGCGGCCAGGCACATCCAGCTGTCGAGGCCCCGGCCGTAGCGGCGATAGCGAAGGCCGAATCCGATCAGGGCGACGAGCCAAAGGACGGCGAGCAACACCGCGGCAAGCACGACGGAGGAGCCCTCGACGAGGTCGACCGAAAGAGCGTCCGGGTCCCAGTGAGATCCGGGTAGGCCAACGGCCACGACTGCGAGGACGACTGCCACCCCCAGGCCCATGGCGATCAGCCACGGCCGCCGTACCGACATCCGCGAGTCGGCGTACGGCGCGACCGCGATCAGCGCCGCCCCCAACAGCCGCGCTCCGACCAGGGACCATGCCGCCGCGGAGGTGAGCGAGCCGCCGCCGAGCACGGGCAAGAGCCCGAAGGCGGCAGTCCCGAGCGCGATGCTCCAGAAGCCGCCGGCAAGCAGCAGGTCGAGCGTACGACCTTCAACGAGAAAGCGCACGCTCGCGAGCACGGAGACGATGGCTGCCACGACCGCAACCGCGGTGTCGAAAGCCAGCCGGGCCTCCGGGAGCACGTACGAGGACTGGAGTGACTCGCTCGCCGCGAACAACAGCGTTCCGGAAGCGAGCAGGCAGACGAGCACCGTCTCCCCGACGAGCCACGACCTGTAGGTCTGGGAGCGCACGTGATCCACGCTCCACTTGTCGGCAGGCGCGCCCGTGCCGATAAGAGGTGCATGACTGAGCGCATCCTGATCGTCGACGACCACCCGCTGACGAGGGACGCCCTCGCGGCGCTCCTCGCACAGCAGGGTTTCGACGTCGTCGGCGCGGCCGAAGACGGGGAGCGCGCCATCGCCGAAGCACAGAGCCTGCAACCGGATCTGGTGCTCCTCGACCTGACGATGCCCGGCATGGACGGCCTCACCGCGCTGCCTCGGATCCGTGAGCAGGCGCCTGCGTGCGAGGTCGTCGTTCTTACCGCCTCGGACGCAGAGGAGAACCTCCTTGCAGCGATCCGTGCCGGTGCCTCGGGGTATCTGCTGAAGACGGAACCGCCGGAGCAGATCGCGTCGTTCCTCCGTGGCGTCGTTCGCGGCGACGCCGCGCTCTCGGGCGGCGTCGCCCGTCGACTCCTCGATCGGGTACGCGAGGGTGGCAGGCTCGACGGCATTCCCGACGCGATCACCCAGGTTCTCTCCGCGCGGGAGGTCGAGGTCCTGCTGCTTCTGGACGAGCATCTGGGAACGGACGAGATCGCCCAGCGCCTCTTCATCTCGGAGCACACCGTCCGCTCCCACGTGAAGAGCCTGCTCAGGAAGCTCGGCGTCTCGTCCCGCCGGGAGGCGCTCGAGCGGCTCGACAGTGCTCGAGGCTAAGAGCTCCTAAGTCGTCGCGCTGAAGCCTTCGAGCGCAGCCTCGACGAGCGTGGGCAACAGCTCGAGGTTGTAGCCGCCTTCGAGCACCGCTGCCGTCCTCGGCGCAAGCGAGCCCGAGCGACGTGCCAGCTCGCGGAACCCGTCGGCGCTCATCTGCATCCCGCCGAGCGGATCGTCCGTGTGTGCATCGAATCCTGCCGAGACCAGTACGACATCCGGCTCGAACGCGCGGACGGCCGGCTCGACGGCTTCATCGAACGCGCGCACGTACTCCGCATCGCTCGAGCCGGCGTGGAGCGGAATGTTCAGAGTGCGCTCGTCGCTCGTCCCCGGCCCGCCCGTTCCCGGCCAGAACGGCCATTGGTGCAGAGAGACGAAGAGGACGGAGGGATCGTCTCGGAAGAGCGCCTCGGTTCCGTTCCCGTGGTGGACGTCGAAATCGATGATCGCAACCCGCTCGAGGCCGAGCTCCACCTGAGCGTGGCGCGCCGCGATCGCGATGTTGTTGAAGATGCAGAACCCCATCGGGGCGGACGCGAGGGCGTGGTGGCCTGGCGGGCGGACGAGGGCGAACCCCTCGCCCTCCGCCGCGTGAATCGCGCACCCCGCGGCAAGGCGAGCGGCTTCGCAGGTCGTGGGGCCGGCGTACGTGTCCGCGTCGACCCACACGGCCTCTTGAATCGCCTCCACGGCACTGACGTAGGCCGCGTGGTGCACCCGCTCGATCTGCTCGCGTGTCGCCGGAGAGCCCTCGGCGAATCCGGGGAAACGCTCGAGGAGCACGCCGAGCCGCTCCGGATTCTCCGGATGCTGGTGACCGCTCACCGGATGAAGGTGCGCGAACGCGGAGTGGCTGACGACGTTCACGAGGCGAGCTCCATGAACCTGGATGCGAGACCTTCCATCCCCAGCTCGCGCGCATGCGCGGCAGCGGCGCCCCAGTCGGGATCGACGTCAGGCAGCGGCGGCAGGGGAGCCGCGCGGTCCAGCGTGGCAACCTCACGAAAGAGCCGAAGCGCGTCGGCCTCCGCGGCGAAGCGCCCCGCATCGAGCATGGCGTCGAGTGATCCGTACTGGGCGAGTAGCTCCGCGCCCCGCTTCGGCCCGATCCCACGTGCGCCTGGAATCCGGTCGGACGGATCGCCACGAAGCGCGATGAAGTCCGGCACCTGCTCGGGATCCACGCCGTAGCGCTCGCGCACTTGTGCGGGGCCGATGCGGGCAGGCGCCTCGCCGCGCACCGGCTGGAGAATCGTGGTCCTCGGGCTCGCCAGCTGGAACGCGTCCCGATCAGACGTTGCGACGAGCGCCGTTCCTCCTCTTGCCTCCTCGCTCGACACCGCGGCGCCGAGAAAGTCGTCGGCCTCGTAGCCGGGCGCCTTCGCGTACGCGAGGCCGGTGGAGGCCACGAGAGCAGGGAGAAGGGCGAGCTGCTCGAGCAGGTCGTCGTCGAACTCCCGCCCGGCCTGATAGACGGGAAGTGCCTCGTGGCGGTACGTCGGGACCTCGAGCGTGTCCCAGGCGACGAGCACCGTGCGCGGACGCTCACCTTGCCAGAGCCGGGTCAGCATCGTGCCGAACCCGTAGAGCGCGTTCCCTGCTCCGTCCTTGCGCCGAATCGTTCTCGGGAGCGCGTGGTACGCCCGGTGCGCGAACGAATCGCCGTCGACGACCAGCAGAGGCTTCACGCGAGAGACTCTTCCAGCTCGGTGATCGAAGCCCGAAGCCGTTCGGTCGCGAGGCGCGCTCCCTCCGCTACGGGACCGCCGGCGAGATCGCCGAGGGCGATCGGCGGGCCGTAGGCGACCCTGAGAGGACCGAGGCGGCCGAGCCGGTCCGTACCCGCGATTCCGGCGGGTACGAGCGGAACGCCCGCCTCGAGAGCGATTCGCGCAGCACCCGTGTGCCAGCGGGCATCGTGCTTCTTGCGCAACCCCTTCCGCCTCCGGGTCCCCTCGGGGAACATGACCACGGCATGACCCTGGCGGCACAGGTCGACCGCTGTACCGATCGCCTCCTCGTCACGCTCGCCGCGCCGGACCGGAAACGCTCCGCCCGCCGTGATGATCGCGCCGAGCGGGAACCAGAAGAGCTCGGACTTCCCCATGAACCGCAGGAACCGGCGGGGAAACACCGGCAGGCCGAGAGCCCAGGGATCGAGGTTCGACCAGTGGTTCGCGGCGAGGACGACGCCGCCCTCGCGAGGAACGTTCTCGACGCCGCGCGCGCGGTGGCGGAAGAGCGTCTTCACGACCGGCCAGCTGAGCACACCAAGGACGAGATAAAGCCAACTAGGACGCGGCGGTTTCGCCACGCGGCGCAGTATCGCGGTATTGCGGCGACGGGCGGCGGCGCTATGGTGTCGCGCCGATGGGCAAGAGTCTCGTCATCGTCGAAAGCCCCGCGAAAGCGCGGACGATCGCCGGCTTCCTCGGCGGTGAGTACGCAGTGGAGTCGAGTATCGGCCACATCCGCGACCTGCCCGACCGCGCCTCCGATGTCCCTGAGGCGAAGCGGAAGCAGTTCGGAGCGCTGGGCGTCGACGTGGACAAGGGATTCGAGCCCTATTACGTCGTCGATCCCGACAAGAAGAAGATCGTCACCGCGCTCAAGAAGCATCTCCAGGACGCCGACGAGCTCTTGCTCGCAACGGACGAGGACCGCGAGGGCGAGGCCATCGCCTGGCATCTCGTGGAGGTTCTGAAGCCGAAAGTGCCCGTCCGCCGCATGGTCTTCCACGAGATCACACGCGATGCGATCGCACGCGCCCTCGAGGAGACACGAAGCATCGATCAGCGGCTCGTGGACGCACAGGAGACCCGGCGAATCCTCGACCGCCTGTACGGCTACGAGGTGTCACCGGTGCTCTGGAAGAAGGTGACCCGCGGGCTTTCTGCCGGTCGCGTGCAGTCGGTCGCGACACGGCTCGTGGTTGAACGCGAGAGGGAGCGGATCGCGTTCGTCTCGGCCGGCTACTGGGACATCGCAGGCGCGTTCGACCCGGGCGCCTTCGAAGCCCGGCTCGCTGCCGTCGACGGGCGCCGTGTCGCTCAGGGACGCGACTTCGCGCCGGATGGGACGCTGCGTGACGAAACGCTCGCCCGGCTCGGCGAGGAGGACGCGCGAGCGCTCGCGGCCGGACTTCAGGACTCGACGTTCACCGTGCGCTCGGTCGACGAGAAGCCGTACCGCCGCAAGCCGGCCGCTCCTTTCCGCACGGCCACCCTGCAGCAGGAGGCGAGCCGGAAGCTCCGCTTCTCCGCCCAGACCACGATGCGGGTGGCGCAGCGGCTGTACGAGGCCGGCTACATCACGTACATGCGGACGGACTCCACGACGCTGTCCGACTCGGCGCTCGAGGCCGCCCGGACCCATGTGCGCGAGCTCTTCGGAGACGAGTACGTGCCCGACAAGCCCCGGCACTACGGGCGCGCGGTAGCGAGCGCGCAGGAGGCGCACGAGGCCATCAGACCTGCAGGCGACGTCTTTCGCACCCCGGAGCACGTGCAACGCCAGGTGTCCCGAGACGAGGCCGCGCTCTACGACCTGATCTGGAAGCGAACACTCGCCTCGCAGATGGAAGATGTCCGCGGCCAGACCGTGTCGCTGCGCATCGGCGCCACGGCGGCGACCGGCGAAGACGCCGAGTTCGCGGCGTCGGGCACCGTGATCACCTTCCGCGGGTTTCTCGCTGCCTACGAGCCAGGTCGTGACGAGCCCTCCGAGGAGGACGAGGAACGCCGGCTACCGCAGTTGACGGTGGGCCAGGAGGTGACAGTGGTCAGCCTCGAGCCCGAGGGCCACGCGACGACGCCGCCTCCGCGGTACACGGAGCCGACCCTCGTGAAGGCGCTCGAGGACCGAGGGATCGGGCGACCTTCGACATATGCCGCGATCCTGTCGACGATCCTCGATCGCGGCTACGTGTTCAAGAAGGGGACGGCCCTCGTCCCGACATTCCTCGCGTTCGCCGTCGTCAACCTGCTCGAGCGCCACTTCCAGCAGCTCGTCGACTTCGACTTCACCGCCCGGATGGAGGACGACCTCGACCGGATCGCAGCGGGTGACGAGGAGCGCGTAGCCTGGCTCGCCCGGTTCTACTTCGGGGAAGGGGGCGATCCGGGGCTCCACCATCTCGTCACCGATCACCTCGACGAGATCGACGCCCGCGCCGTGAACTCGATCGCGATCCCCGGTACGGAGGCGGTTGTCCGCGTGGGTCGCTACGGGCCCTACCTGGAACGGGGCGAAGAGCGGGCGAGCCTACCCGCGGACCTGGCGCCGGACGAGCTGAGCGCGGAGAAGGCGGAGGAGCTCCTGTCGCAACCCGACAGCATCTCGCTCGGTCGTGACCCGGAGACGGGACACGACCTCGTCGTCCGCTCCGGACGCTACGGCCCGTACGTGACAGAGGTCCTGCCGGAAGGCGCAGAGGGGAAGCCCCGGACAGCCTCGCTCTTCGCCTCGATGGCCCCGGAAACAGTGACACTCGACGACGCGGTGCGACTGCTGTCGCTGCCGCGGACCATCGGCGAGCTCGACGGCGAGGACGTGACAGCCCAGAACGGTCGTTACGGGCCGTACGTGAAGAAGGGATCCGAGTCGCGGTCGCTCGAGACCGAGGAGCAGCTCTTCAGCGTCACGCTCGACGAGGCCAAGGCGCTATTCGCACAGCCCCCACGGCGGCGCGGACGACAGAGTGCCTCTCGAGGCCCCCTCCGAGAGCTCGGTGTGGATGGCACGACCGGACGCGCGATCGTCCTCCGCGACGGCCGCTTCGGCCCCTACGTCACCGACGGAGAGACGAACGCGAGCCTGCGGCGTGGGGACACGGTCGAGGCCGTGACGCTCGAGCGAGCCTCGGAGCTCCTCGCCGAAAGACGCGCTAAGAGCGCATAAAGGTGCCCCAGAAGGGGTTTCCACCGTCCGCCAAAGGGGTCATGATCTAACTTGCCTGGGACGGAAAGCGTCTCAGGTGTTGTGGGCCTGCGGGCTCAGAGCGCTTGCGCCGTGAACCGCCACCGCTCCTAGAGCGGAATAACCGAGAAGGACGCGAGCGTTACGAGCTTTGTGACGCCTAGCGATCAGTGTATGACCCTGGAAACAAACGGAAAACGGCAATAGACTCCCCCTAGTTTGTAGCGAACAAACGATCGGTACGACAGATTCGAAAGGACTGAGACACACTCTTGACGCAGAACCAGCTCATCGAACTACTCGAGTCCGAGCACCTGAAGGCGCTGATCGAGCGCGGCGAGGAGCACGGCGGCCACCTGGAGGCTCCCGAGCTCGAGGCCTTCGTGCTCGAGCACGATCTCGGTGAGGAGGAGGCTGAGCTTCTCCAGCGCGAGCTCGAGGCGCACAACATCGAGATCGCGACACCCGATCTGGACGCCGACAAGGAGGTGGCGGCCGAGAAGCTGGAGTACGAGGCGGGCGCCGTCTCGGGTGCGGCGGACAGCCTCCAGCTCTTCCTCGCGGATGTCGGGCGACACAAGCTGCTCACCGCCGCGGAGGAGGTTGCGCTCGCAAAGCGGATCGAACGGGGAGACCCGGTCGCCAAGCGCGTCATGATCGAGTCGAACCTCCGGCTCGTCGTATCGATCGCCAAGGGCTATCGCGGTCTCGGCGTTCCGTTCCTGGATCTCATCCAGGAGGGCACCCTCGGCCTCAATCGAGCGGTCGAGAAGTTCGACTGGCGGCGCGGCTTCAAGTTCTCGACCTACGCGACCTGGTGGATTCGCCAGTCGGTGCAGCGGGCCGTCGCGAACCATGCGCGGACAATTCGCGTCCCTGTCCATGTCGTGGAACGGCAGCAGAAGCTCTCGCGAGCCGCGCGGCGACTCGAGGTCGAGCTCGGCCGCGAGGCGACCAAGCAGGAGCTTGCCGAGGCAACGGGGCTTCCCATCCAGCACGTCGACGAGGCGTTGGGAGCGGCTCACGCTTCCGTGTCGCTGAACCAGACTGTCGGCGCGGACGACGAGGGCGAGCTGGGAGACCTCTTCGCCGACCGCGAGGCGGCCGACCCGTTCGACGAGGCCGAGGAGTCGCTTCGCCGCCAGAGCATCCGTCGTGCGCTCGACGCGCTTCCGGAGCGCGAGCGGCGGATCCTCGAGCTCCGATTCGGGTTCGAGGGCGAGCCGTGGACGCTGGAGGCGATCGGACACGAGCTCGACCTCACTCGCGAGCGGGTGCGTCAGCTCGAGGGTCAGGCGCTCAAGCGCCTCGAAGCTCTGCGAGATTTAGCCGGCCTTGCGGCCTGAGGGTGATCTCGCAGGCTTCGCGGCCTGACGGAGATCTGGCGGGCCTCGCGGCCTGAAACGACGTCGCCGCGTCGCCGGCGAGCGGCATGAATTGCGAGAGCGGCCCCGACAAATCGGGGCCGCTCGTCGTCTGAGCATATGGCGGGGAGTAATATCTCTCCCCGTTCGCCAGGAAATGCGGGAGAAAGGAAGGGTAGGAATGCGCAAGTTCTTCAGAGCGGGCGTCGCTCTCGGCGCGCTCGCGCTGCTTGTCACCGCTGTCGCCTCGGGGGCAGCGGACAGAGAAGCGCAAGCGAAGGACACGATCGTCTTCGCCACCGAGAGCGAGCCCACGTTCCTCGACCCGGCGCTGGTCTCGGATGGGCCATCGCTTCGGGTCGCGGATCAGATCACCGAGGGCCTGGTCACCGTGAGGGCGGGCACGACCAAGATCGTCCCGGACCTCGCATTGAGCTGGAAGGGCTCGAACGGCAGCCGGACGTGGACGTTCACCCTTCGTAGAGGCGTGAAGTTCCACGACGGCACGGCGTTCAACGCCAAGGCGGTCTGTTACAACTTCAATCGCTGGTACAACTTCCCGCCGGCGATTCAGCCGGACAGCGTCGCCTACTACTACTACACGGTGTTCGGCGGCTACGCGAAGCCGGCTCAGGGCATCACGAGCAACCCGCTGTACCGCAGCTGCCAGGCCGTGAACGCATCGACGGCCAGGATCAACCTGAGAAGGCCGTCGGCGTCGTTCATCGCCGCGCTGTCGCTGCCGTCTCTGTCGATGCAGAGCCCGACGGCTCTCAAGAAGTACAAGGCCGATGCGGGCACACTTTCGGCGGACGGCGTTTTCCGCCCGTCCGGGACGTACGCGACCGAGCATCCGACCGGCACGGGCCCCTTCAAGTTCAAGTCGTGGAAGATCGGGGACAAGCTCGTCCTCGAGCGAAACGACGCCTACTGGGGCAAGAAGGCGAAGCTCAAGCAGGTCATCCTGAAGGCCATCACCGACAACGCGGCGCGACTGCAGGCGCTTCAGTCCGGGGAGATCGACGGCTACAACCTCGTCGAGCCCCAGGACATTCCGACGATCAGGCGCAACAGCGGCCTGAAGATCATCGATCGTCCCGCCTTCAACGTCGGCTACGTGACGATCAACGCCGCCCAGCCGCCCATGGACAAGCTCCTCGTTCGTCAGGCGGTTGCGCACGGGCTCGATCGTGAGGCCGTGGTCAGATCCTTCTACGGCGGTAGGGGCCAGGTGGCGACCCAGTTCATGCCACCCCAGCTCTTCGGCTGGGCACGAGACGTGAAGAAGTACCCGTACAACCCGGAGCGCTCGAAGCAACTCCTCCAGCAGGCTGGGCTGACGCTGCCGGTCGAGATCGAGTTCTGGTATCCGACCGACGTCTCGCGTGGCTACATGCCCGATCCGCAGCGAAACTTCCAGGCGTTCGCAGCTAGCCTCGACAAGTCGGGATTCAAGGTGACCGCGAAGAGCGCGCCGTGGCGACCGGATTACGTCGCACGGGTGCAAGCAGGGACCGCCGGCCACCTGAACCTGATCGGATGGACCGGGGACTTCGGGGATCCCGATAACTTCATCGGGACGTTCTTCCGCACGGAGCAGGGTCAGTGGGGTCCGATCAACCCCAAGATTCGCGCCGTACTGAATGCAGCGCTTCGCGAGACCGACCTCGAGAGGAGGACGCTGCTCTATCAGCAGGCGAACCGGTTGATCATGGCCAACCTCCCGGGAGTGCCGTACGTGCATACGAAGCCGGCACTCGGTTTCAAGAAGAGCGTGCTCGGCTACGTGGCAAGCCCGATCGAGCTCGAGCCGTTCGCACCCGTATCCAAGTAGGAGAGTCGTAATTCAGGGAACAGCCGGCGGATAACGGTTCATAAGGCGGTCTGGTGCTCCGCTTCGTCGTCCGTCGGCTGCTCCTGCTCGTCCCGATCCTGATCGGGCTCTCGCTTCTCGTCTTCTTCTGGATCAGAGCTCTGCCGGGATCGCCGGCCGAGGCTCTGCTCGGCGAGCGCGCGACACCAGAGTCGATCGCGCAGGCCCGCGATCAGTACGGGCTCGACGACCCGCTGTACGTGCAGTACTGGCGCTATGTGCAGACGGTCGGGTCGGGTGACTTCGGCACGAGCATCGCGACGCACCGGCCGATCACCGAGGAGCTTCGCGAACGGTTCCCGGCCACGATCGAGCTCGCGTTGTCGGCGATGCTCTTCGCATCGGTGATCGGCATTCCACTCGGCTTCTTCGCCGCCAAGCGCCACGGCGGGATCTTCGACCACTCGAGCCTCTTTCTCTCGCTCATCGGAGTCTCGATCCCGATCTTCTTTCTGGCGATCCTGCTCAAATGGCTGTTTGCGGTGAATCTCGGCTGGCTCCCGTCAGTCGGTCGACAGGATGTCCTGATCGACGCGGAGCACCCCACGAACTTCTACGTGCTCGACGGGATCGTCACCGGCAACTGGAACGCGGCCTGGGACGCACTCAAGCATCTCGTCCTCCCGGCGCTTGCGTTGGCCACCATCCCCCTCGCGATCATCACCCGAATCACCCGCGCCTCGGTGCTGGACGTCCAGAACGAGGACTACGTGCGAACGGCGCGCGCGAAAGGACTGGCGCCGAGGACCGTCGACGGACGCCACGTCCTCCGTAACGCCATGCTGCCCGTGACGACCATCATCGGTCTCCAGGTCGGGCTGCTCCTCTCCGGCGCGATCCTCACCGAGACCGTGTTCGCGTTCCCGGGCCTGGGCAGCTGGCTGCAGGGGGCGATCGAGAATCGGGACTACCCGGTACTTCAGGGCGGGATTCTGTTCGTGGCCATCGTCGTCGTTTTTGTCAACTTGCTGGTCGACATCTCTTACGGGCTGCTCAATCCCCGCGTTCGACTGTCGGGTCGCTAGCGGTGTCGGTCGCCGAGATCACCGAGGTCGCGCTCGAGCAGCAGGGGCCGCCCGCCGGGCTCTGGCGAGACGCGTTCCGCCGAGTCTTACGCAACCCCGGCGCGATGTTCGGCGTGTTCGTGATCGGGTTCTTCGTGTTCGTGGCGATCTTCGCCCCGCTGCTCGCCCCGTACGATCCGCTCGACCAGGATCTCGACTTGCTCGCGGAGGGCTGTTGCCCCGGGCCTTCGCGGGAGCATCTCCTGGGCGTCGACGACCTGGGCCGGGACGAGTTGTCCCGCCTCATCTACGGAGCCCGCTACTCGCTGCTGATCGGCGTCGTCGCGGTGACCGTCGGGCTCACGATCGGAATGGTGCTCGGCGCAGCTGCGGGCTACTTCCGACGGCTGGACGGAGTGATCATGCGCCTGATGGACATCATGCTCTCGATCCCGGGGTTTCTCATGGCCATCGGGATCGTGGCGCTGTTCGGCGGTGGGGGTCTGCTGCAGGTGATGCTCGCGATCGGGATCGTCAACGTTCCGATCTTCGCCCGATTGATGAGGGGCTCCATCCTCGGCCAGCGCGAGACCGACTACGTCCTTGCTGCCCAAGCAATCGGCGTCCCGAGCAGGCAGATTCTCGGATCGCACATCATGCCGAACGCGATCTCACCCGTGATCGTGGCAGGAACCCTCGCACTCGCCACCTCGATCATCGACGCCGCGGGCCTCGGATTCCTCGGGCTGGGCCCACAGGATCCGGCGACTCCGGAGTGGGGCACGATGCTGACCGGCACGGTCCGCTACCTGCAGACCCAGCCGTTGCTCGCCATCTTTCCGGGACTCGCGATCGTGATCGTCGTCATGGGCTTCAACCTCCTGGGTGACGGGTTGCGGGAAGCCCTCGACCCGAAGCTGCGCGGTCGTGGCTGACCCCCTGCTTTCCGTCGACGGCCTGCGCGTCGAGTTCTCGACCGAGCGCGGGACGATCTATGCCGTGAACGGCGTCTCGTTCACGGTTGCGGAGGGGGAGACGCTCGGCATCGTGGGGGAGTCCGGCTGCGGGAAGAGCGTCACGGCACTCGCCCTGCTCGGAATCCTGTCGCGAAACGGCCGTGTGACGGGCGGCAGCGCCACGTTCGTCGGGCGCGACCTTTTAAAGCTGTCCGACCGGGAGCTGCGGGCGATACGAGGCAAGGACATCGGGATGATCTTCCAGGATCCGATGACCAGCCTGAACCCCGTCCTTACGATCGGCAGTCAGATCCGCGAGGCCCTCACGACCCACTTCGACATCTCATCGAAGGAAGCAGACGCTCGAGTGGTAAAGCTCCTCGACCAGGTCGGCATTCCGAGCGCGAAGGCGCGCGTCGGGGATTACCCGCACCAGTTCTCGGGCGGGATGCGCCAGCGAGCGATGATTGCGATGGCTCTCGCCTGCGAGCCGAAGCTGATCATCGCCGACGAGCCGACGACCGCGCTCGACGTGACGATTCAGGCGCAGATCCTCGATCTGCTTCGCGCGCTCGTGGTCGAACGCAGGACCGCCCTGATCCTGATCACGCACGACCTCGGGGTCGTGGCCGGCATGTGCGAACGCGTCAACGTCATGTATGCGGGGACGATCGCCGAAACCGGGGCCGCAAATCAGCTCTTTGCTCAGCCTCGCCACCCCTACACGCTCGGTCTGCTGCAGAGCGTGCCACGGCTCGACGTGGGCAGACAGCTTGCGCTACAGCCGATCCCGGGTCAGCCCCGCAACATGCTCAGCCCTCCCGCCGCCTGTCCTTTCGCACCGCGTTGCCGGTTCCGTCTGGAGATCTGCACCCAGGAGCTGCCGTCGCTCGAACCACGTGGTGAAGGCCAGGAGGCCGCCTGCTTCAACCCTGTGCCCGTCGACGAATGGAAGCGGACCAGACTCGGCGGTCACGCGGCGTGACGAGCCTGGCCGACGGCCGCACGCTTCTCGAGCTCGACGACGTCCGCGTCTGGTTTCCGATCAGGAGCGGGATCGTGCTCGACCGGCACGTGGGCGACGTCAAGGCGGTCGACGGGGTGACGCTGACGATCGAGCGCGGGGAGACGCTTGGTCTCGTGGGCGAGTCGGGATGCGGGAAGTCGACGCTCGGGAGGACGATCCTCCGTCTGTACCGCCCCACCTCGGGGCGGATCGTCTTCGACGGCCGCGACATCACCACAGCCTCGGACCGAGACATGAGGGATGTGCGCCGGCAGATGCAGATGGTCTTCCAGGACCCGTACGCGTCGCTCAACCCACGGCACTCGGTGGGACGCATCGTGGGGGAGCCACTTCGTGTCCACGGCGTCGCTCGGAAGGAGGTCGCTGGTCGCGTGGGTGCGATCCTCGAGGTCGTCGGTCTCCCTGCGGATGCGGGTGGCCGCTACCCACACGAGTTCTCCGGCGGACAGCGACAGCGAATCGGGCTCGCTCGTGCCCTGGTGATGAACCCAGAGCTCGTCGTCTGCGACGAGCCCGTATCCGCCCTCGACGTCTCAATCCAGGCGCAGATCATCAATCTTATGGAGCAGCTCCAGCGAGACCTGGGGCTCACCTACCTCTTCATCGCCCACGATCTTGCGGTCGTCCGCCACATCTCGACCAGGATCGCCGTGATGTACCTCGGCAAGATCGTGGAGGTCGCCCCCGCAGACGACCTGTACGACAACCCGCTCCACCCCTACACGATCACGCTTCTTTCCGCGATTCCGATCCCGGATCCGGAGGTCGAGCGGCAACGGACACCGATCCGGGTCGAGGGCGACTTGCCGAGCCCGGCGAACCCTCCAGTCGCTTGCCGTTTCCACACCCGCTGTCCGTTCGTCCAGCCAAGCAGGTGCGCCGACGAGGAGCCGCGACTGCGCGCCCTCGACGGGCATCTCGTCGCATGCCACTACGCAGAGGACATCAAGGCGGGTCGCCTTACGCCGCAGTCGCGAGCCGAGGGTCGCCGCGACTCCCCCGATCGAGCGATAGGAGGCCACGTGACCTAAAGCGGTGTGACGGGGGCGCCGATACCGGAGGCGTGGACGCCGCTGAGCGTAAGGAAATCCTGAACCGTTATCGCGACCACAGCCGCCGGTTCGAAGCGGCCGCGGCCCGACGCAGCACGCGTCGGCACGGGGCCGTTATCCCGTTTACTCCGCCGTCGACACGCGAGGTGGGCCAGGATCCGACAGCGCGTGAGATCGAGGTGCTCCAACTCGTCGCGGACGGCCTCGTGAACCGCGAGATCGGCGAACGTCTCTTCCTCTCGGAGGAGACGGTCAAGTCACACGTCCGGCACCTGCTCGCGAAGCTTCAAGCGCGCAGCAGAGCCCACGCCGTAGCGGTCGGCTTCCGGCGTGGGCTCATTGCGTAGCTACACCGATCCGTCAGCATCCCTGTTCCTCCACCGGGCCGTTCCCTCGGGAGGTACCCGAAAGAGGGATGCCCACCCCCAGCGGAGAACCGAGGATATGACGGTTCTACCAGGCCTTGATACCCCTGCACATAGGCGATGACTCCTCGATTGGGAACTGACGGCACCCGCATGGTATACCCCGTTCGAGGGATAGTTCAAGGGTTCCGCAAAGTCCGGGCTCACACTCAGGTCCGGACGGTTCTATATGTCGCAGCGCTCGTGGCGATGGCCGTGCTCACCGCTGCAGCACTGGTTCTGTGGGGTTACACGCTCGAGAGTCCAGCGACCGTACTCGTGCTCTGTGCGGTGGCCGCCGCCGGCGAACGGGTCAGCATCCGGCTGACCAAATCCATCGAACTGTCGATATCGGTCCTTCCTCTTCTCCTCGCGGCTGTCCTGTTCGGCCCCCTAGCGGCGGCTACAGTCGGCGCCGCATCAATGCTCGGCGACCCCGAGCTCATCTCACGCCGGAACCCGGATCGAGCCCCGCGGCTGAAGTGGGCGACGTACTCGAGCACGCGTTTCATCGGTGGGGCCGCAACCGGACTCGCAGCCCAGGCGACGCTCGGCGTGGTGCCGACGGAGTTCGGAGGCCTGATCGCAGCAACGCTCGTCGGCGCGGTCGTCGGGGAGATCTGGGAAATCGTCTTCGCCGTGACCACGATGGCCGTTCGCGGTGGCCCGATCCTGGATACCGCCCGGACGGGGACACTGCTTCTAGTCCTCGTGCCGCCGCTCTACGCGCCGATCGTCGCTCTGCTTGCCTTCATGTACGTCCAGGTTTCCCCCTGGACGCTGGCCCTCTTCCTCGTCCCGGGTATGGCCGCGCAGCGGCTCTACGGCCTCTACCAGGGCGAGCGCCAGCTTGCGGCGGATCTCTCGACGGCGAACGAGACGCTCGAGCGCGCGAACCTCCAGTTCGCAGCGGCGCTAATTGCGACCCTCGACGCTCGGGACCGCTACACGGCCGGCCACTCCGCGGCAGTCGCGATCTACTCGCGCGACATCGCCGAGCGGATGGGGCTCGCTCCGGAGATCCAGGAGCACGCGTACCTCTGCGGCCTGGTCCATGACATCGGCAAGATCGGGTTGCCGCCCGGCCTCCTCGAGAAGCCGGGGGCGCTCACGCTCGAGGAGCGGCGGCAGATGCAGGAGCACTCGGCGATCGGCGAGCGCATCCTCGCCCACGTGGACGAGTACTCGGAGATCGCAACCGTCGTGCGCCACCACCACGAGCGCATCGACGGCCAGGGCTACCCGGACGGGCTGACCCGGGAGAACATCCCTCTCGTCTCGCGCATCATCGCCGTCGCCGATGCCTACAACGCGATGACGTCGGACCGTCCCTATCGCGACGCCATGCCGAGCAGGGTCGCCCGTCTACGATTGGCCCAGGCGGCGGACAGCCAGTTCGACACCGCGGTGGTCGCTGCCTTCGAAGCGATCCTTGCAGGCGCGACGGAGGACTACCGCCTGGCGCAGCGCCGCGACTTCCGCGAGTTCGCGCAGAGCACTTACGAGCCTGCGTCAGACTCGGAAGTCTCGATCGCCGAAGTCGCCTGATCCGAGCGCTCCAGCATCGCCTGGACCGTCAATGCCGTGCGCGAGCGGGTGCCGAGCTTGTCGTAGATGTGGTGCGCGTGGGCCTTGACGGTCGACTCTTCGATGAACAGGAGCTTCGCGATCTGACGGTTCGTCAGCCCTTCCCGAAGCAGGTCGTACACGTCGCGCTCGCGGGGTGACAGGCGAGCTCGCGGATCCTCGCCGACAGCAACCGGCTCGCCGACAGCACCGGCCAAATCCTCATCGCCCACTCTCCGGATCAGCGCAACTAGCCGGTCCCGATCGGACGACGCTCGCAGGAGGACGGCGAGCAGCTCCGGCGTCGAGCGGTATGCGGTGACCAGCAGATCAACGGCGCCGGTCGACAACGCTGTCTCTTCGAGCTCGGAGACACGTTCGATCGCGCAAGTATCCCGGCGTTTGAGAGCCGACACTGCATCAACAGCCGCAAGGAGCACTGCAGGCTCAACCGCCCGCGACAGACCACGAGCTTCGCCGGCGAGCACGAGGGCCTCGTCGACTCGGCCAGCCGAGGAGAGAACGAGGGCCCTGGAACACAACACCTCCGCCCGCGCAGCCGGAAGTGATGTGGCAAGCGGCGGGACCTCCAGTGCAAGCGCTGTCCGGTGGCGACCCTGCTGAGCCAACACGCGCAGGTAGAGAGAGAAGCAGAGCTGCAACCCGTGTGCATCCCGACTTGTACGGGCGATCGCCATCGCGTGCATCGCGCGTGCCTCCGACGGTCGCCACATTCGCAACCCTGCGTGGGCGAGCGCTGCATTGCGAAGGGCATAGGGCACCGCGAAGTCGAGGCGATACCGACGCGTCGTCTCGAGGAACGCCTCGGTGACCTCAAGCGCCTCCTCGTAGCGAGCCATAAGGCCGAGCACAGCCGAGTACATGCTCTGGAAAGACGACACGATCAGCGGATCCGGAACACCCCCGAGAAGCTCATGTGCGGTGTCTGCCTCTCCGAGATCCAGCGTGCCCAGTGTTAGCTGATAACTGAGTCCAAGGGCGGCGGCTCGAACGACCTCTCGAACATCGGAACGGTTCACGCTTGAGGTCAGGTAGTGCAATGTCTCGGCGGCCTCGGGCGACTCGAGCTCGACGGCGCAGAGCAGCTGGCCCCACAACGCTTCGCGCTTTTCGGTCCCGGTCGCAGCCGCCGCCTCGGCCCGACGGTAGAGATCGAGCGCGGTTTCTTCGCGCGACGCAAGATGCGCCGCGCGTCCTGCGACCGAGAGCGAGCGGAACGCGAGCTCGACTCCCTCAGACGCGGCGACCTCCGCCTGGCTCTGAGCCTCGGCGTGGCGGCCGTAGCGGAGGGCGACCTCGGCTCGGGCGAGCGAGAACGCGCTCGAGTCGAACCCCGACTCCGACGCAGCCGCGCACCAGGTCTCGATCGTCGGTAGCCGGGCCGTGTCGAGGAGCTCGTCGAGCGCCGCGATCAGCAGCGCCTCGAGCTCGCGAATAGGCCCACATCTCACGATCAGGTCAAAGGCGGCATCCCAGTCTCGCCGCGCGCGATAGTGGCCGAGGCAGCCCGCAACCGCCGCGTCGGAGGCGGTGAGGCCCAGGTGTTCTCCACGCTCGTCGAGAAACGAGCGCGCCAGAGGATGGAGATCGAGCTGGGCGCCGCGCTCGACGAGGATGCCGACATCGAGGGCCGTCGCGCATACGGGCTCTGCGTTGTCGGCCCCGAGCAGCACGCCCGCGAGCTCTCGGTCGAGAACGGGGGCGATGGAGAGCGTCGTCAGACCGGCCTGGACGTCGTCGCCGAGCGCACCGAACACCTCTTCAGCGAAGAAGCGGTAGAGCGACTCGGGAACCTGCTCCGCCTCGCGGTCGATCTCTGCGGACGACACGCTGGCGAGGCCGATGACGGCGGGCCACCCGTTCGCCAGCGCGACCAAACCCGTGGCGGAGGGTGCCGTCCGCCCAGCGAGCACCTCAGCCGCTTCCCGGCTGTCCATCGCGAGCTCCGTTTGATTGAGCTCCAGGACCTCGCCGTAGAGAATCCCTCGCGCAGTGATCCAGGACGGCCGTTGCCGGCTCGCGATCACGAGCTGGGAAGGCGATGCGGAAACGAGCGCGGCCACGAACCGCTCGGCCTCGGGCTCTCTCGCGATCTCCTGATAATCGTCGATGACGAGCCAGCCGCTCTCTGGCCAGCTCTCGAGGTCCTCACCGAGGATCTCGGCGAGAGTCTCGACGCTCTCGGCCGGAGCGGGGACGGCGCGGAGGTGCTCGCGCAGCCGAGCATCGCAGCCCTCGACGAGAGTGGCGCAGGCGCGAGCAATTCCGAGGGCGAGGGCCGCCACATCGGTGGACGAGCGCCGAGCCGTGAACCACGCCACACGCCGTCCATCCCGCTGGACCCACTGCTCCGCGAGAGTCGTCTTCCCGTAGCCGGCTGGCGCGACGAGCGTCCTGACGCGGGCGCTCGATTCGTCCAGGAGGGCGAAGAGACGCGGCCGCTCGATGATCCGGCGGCGCTTCAGCGCACCAACGTGCCCGACTGTTGCCGTCCTCCCCATCTCCCGGCGGAAGTCGTCTCGACCGAGCTTTCGACCATACCACTCGAGGCTCGGAGGGGCGCCCGCGGCCTCTCGATTACCGCGGGCGCCCGGGGTCAGCGGTGCGGTGGCACCGCGAGTGCAAAGCGGTGCCCCGCTGACAGCGGATCCTCTCCCGTCAGGAGGCGGAAGGCGATCGGGATCTGGCGTCGGCGCCTCACGCCGAGCTTCTGGCGCAACACGTCGCAGTGCGCCTTCGCCGTTCTGGGGGAGATCCCGAGCCGCGCGCCGACCTCGTCGTTCGAGCATCCCGCTGCGATGAGTGCGACGACCTCCCGCTGGCGTTGGGTAATCGTCGTCGCTCTTCTCTCCGTGGCCAGCTCGATCATGGCCCCGAAGCTACCCCCTCGTTCGAGGGACGGCCATTCGCCCGAGGGTGTAACGCGAGGTGTATTCGGCCCCCAACGCCCGTTCGTGACGAGTAGCGCAATCGCCCTCACCGCAGTATCTTGTCTCGTGTCAAGCCGGGAGGGGCTCATGCCGGAGCGAGAACGGATCCCTCACGTGGACGATCCCGTCGCGGTGGGAAGACGGCTGACCGAGGCCCGCGAGGCCGTAGGCCTGAGTCAGCGCGAGCTCGCCTTTCCGGGATGCACACCCGCGTACGTCTCGCGGATCGAGCGTGGGGAACGGGTCCCTTCGCTCCAGGTGTTGCGGGAGCTCGCCGGGCGCTGCGGGGTGTCCGAGACGTTTCTCGCCTGGGGACGCGCGGATCACCTCGATGCGGCCGTCGCCGAGCGCATCCGCGCGCTCCAGGCGGCCGAGGCTTCGGGCTCGACTGCGACACGCGCTGCCGCGTACGCGGCCCTCGCCCGTGCTTCGAACCGAGCGGCGCGCTTACTGAAGGCCTAGCACGGCAGAGGACCCGACCGACGGGCCGCCGTCAGCAAGGACCCGGACGGCACACTTCGGTCGATGGCGTCGATTCGGCCAGGGCGCGATGCACCTCCCTCCAAGCGAGCGGTCGTCCTCGCGTTCGCCGGCGCGGCCGCAGTTGCGGTTGCGCTGGTCGTGGTGGCGGTGCTGCTTCGTAGCGACGACACCGCTCCTCCGACACCGACGCCCGTCGTCAACTTGCAGGGAATCCCGCAGGACGGAACCATGCTCGGGGCTCCCAACGCACGCGTGACGCTGATCGAGTACGCGGACCCGCAGTGCCCCGCCTGTCGTTTCTACACCGAGGACATGTTCCCAGCGATCGTGAACGAGTTCGTTCGACCGGGGAGAGTGAAGACGGAGTTCCGCGGGTTTCCCTTCATCGGCGAGGACTCCGTCACTGCGCTTCGCTTCATTCTCGCGGCGGGACTGCAGGACCGGCTGTGGCAGCTCGAGGAGGCGCTCTACCGAAACCAGGGCGCCGAGAACGACGGTTGGGTGACGGACGACCTTGTTCGACGGCTCGCGATCCAGATCGCCGGGCTCGACATCGATCGACTCTTCACCGACGCGGAGAGGGGCGACGTCGTGACTGCGGCGGAGGAGGCAGCAGCGCAGGCGGAGGCGGCAGGCATCACGGGCACGCCCACGTTCCTGATCAAGGTCGGGGGTGCCGAGCCCTACGCTCTCGAGGGTGGGCTCAGCCTCGACGAGCTTCGCGCGGCGCTCGACGACGCACTCTCATCTTGAGCGACCGCGCGCTGCGTTTCGCCGCGGCGGTCGCGAGCATCGCCGGGTTGGCGGTAGCCGGGTACCTGACCTGGGCTCACTACGCCGATGCCTCGGTTGTCTGCGGCCTTGGCGGCGGCTGCGAGACGGTTCAGTCCTCGACGTACGCAAAGGTTGCTGCCGTGCCCGTTGCCGTGCTCGGTCTCGCTGCCTACACAACGATCTGTGCGCTTCTCGCCTGGGACGCGCCGGTCGCGCGGCTGGCGGCAGCAGCCATCGCGCTGGTGGGGCTTCTGTTCGGCATGTACCTGCTCGTCGTGCAGCTGTTCGTGATCGACGCGGTCTGCACCTGGTGCCTCGCGAACGACGTCGTCATCGCGCCGGCGCTTGCAGTCCTCACGGCACTTCGTCTCCGGGTGTAGCCTCGTGTCGTCTGGGCCCAGATCAGGTCATCGGGACCTGGCGCAGAACCTTGGGTGCAACACGATCGAGGATCCCGGACAGGCTCTCGCCGGTGCAGGTGATGCCGTGGTTGCGAAGGCCGATGACGGCGTGGGCGGGGTCCGGCTCGAGCGCGACGAGATCGGCGACCGCGACGGCGAGCTCCTGCGTGCCGCACGGGTAGTTCACATCGGTTGCGGCGATCCCCTCCATCCAGGCATGCACGTGGAGAATCGCCCCGACGTCCGGATGTGCCTGGTAGATCATCCAGTGCTCGATCGCGTCGACCGAGACGCGGCGGGGCTGGATGCCCGGTGGAACGCTGAGCACGATAACTCCACGTTCGTCGTCGAAGTCCTTGACCATGAGCAGGTCGCGCCCGACCGTCTCCAACTTCGATTTGTCGACCCCGCTCGCACTCATCCAGAAGCGCGTTTCGTCCTTGCGGGCTGACAGGTTGCCGTACGACAACCCGCCGACGCTGTAGAGCCTCATTACGTGCCGCAGGTCGCGTCCCGAGAGGTACTCCTCGACGGGGAAGGGCGATGGAAGTAGATCGAGCTCATCGAGGCGGCGCCCCGCGGCGCTGATGTCTGCCGTGATGTCGTCCCCACCCCAGAGCTCCGGCTCGAGATCGGGGATCCACTCGTTGTCGATCACGAGCCGAGACGTCGCGAGAGGCTCGAGACGCTGGTAGATGGCAGCGGCGTCGTCGGCAACGTGGTACGTGCCCCGCTCCATGGTCGTGAACCACACACCCTCGCCTGGAACACGAAGCAGAACGACGTTGGACAGCGTGCGGACCAGCATGGGATAGCTCTCCTTGAGCGCGTCCTCCGGCGCTTCCGGAAGCTCGTAGAAGGCCGCCGAGTACGTCCCACGCGAAGCGCGGCGGAACGCCTTCGGGTCTGTAGCGTCGAACATGTTGAGCACGAAGTCGGCCTCTGCTACGTCCTCGACGGGAACGAAGTCATCCCGCTCGAACTGTTTTCCGATCGAGCGGACCCAGTCCTCGTGCTCCGGGGAGGTCGCAGTCCCCCAGATCGCGTAGGTGCGCACGAGTCGAGTCTATCGACGTGCGGCGTTCTCTCAGCTGACCGCGAAGCCGACCCGCTGGCCAGCCTGGTAGTGCCCCGGCAGGTTGCAGAGGAGCACGTACTTGCCCGCAGCGAGCGTCAGCATCAACTTGCGTGACGCCTGTGGCTTCACCGGGCCGACTCGCCCGACACGACCGACCAGGATCGCCCGACCCCTTTTCACACGGAGCTTCCCCGGAGCGACCTTCGTCTTCAGCACGACGAGCTCGTGGGCCACCTTGCCGGCGTTTCTCACCGAGAACACCACGGCGCCGCGCTTCGCGCTGACGGGCGCGGGAATCACCTTGAACTCCTTCAGGCGCACGGTGACGAGCGTCTTCGCGCCGGACGCTCCGACCAGGCTTGCCGCAAGCGCAAGGGCGACGACGGCGACGAGGATGACGGCGATTCCCCGCATTGCGGCCACGCTAGCGAAAGAGATCGCGCTCGCGTGGCATGAGCAGGTCGGTGCCGCGACCGTCTCCTTCCGCCGTCATTCCTCGCACGATCGCCGCCGGGACTCCCTCGATCTTCCCCATCACGAGCTCCGCGGCTCCTGCGATCTCGTCGGCGACGGCGACCTCGGTCGCGAGCAGCTCGTATCCCACCGAGTCTCGCTGCCCCTTCAGGTCGAGGAGTGGGGTGAGGCCCGCGACTCCCAGGGCAACGTCCGTCGTTCCGCGCCGCCAGGCGCGACCGAACGAATCGGAGACCACGAGGCCGGCGATGACACCTGTGAGCTCGCGGATGCGGTCGCGAAGAAGATGCGCCGAGGCGTCGGGATCGAGTGGCAAGAGGATCAGCGTTTCCGGGCCCTTGGCGTTCGAGGCATCGACACCGGCGGACGCGCACACGAATCCGTGCCGCGTCTCCGCGATCACGAGGGTTCGACGGACGCGGATGATCTCGCGGCTCTCGCCGAGAATCACCTCCAGTCGTCTCGGGTCGTCATCGCCGGCAAGCTCGCGTGCGCGTGGAGACGGCTCGACCTCCGAGAGATGGACGACGCGACCTTCGACCTTCGAGACCGCCTTTTGAGCGACGACGACGATGTCGCCCGCCTCGAATCCGCCGACGCGCTCGGCGGCGGCCACGAGCAGCGCGCCCAGGTCGTCTCCTTCTTCGAGCTCGGGGATCCCGCGCAGCGGAATGACGCGGATCTCGTCGGTCAAGGGATTCCGGTGACTCGGATGCCTGCGTGACCGCGGTACCGCTTGTTGAGATTGACGATCACGGCGGTGAGGCCCTCGAGCGTGCGAGCACTCGCCAGTGGCCCGGCATCAAGTGCGCGGCCGGAGACGACCCGGGCGGCCAGCTCGAGCGCGATCGATTTCGCGTCGTTGTCGTCGCCGCAGATGAACGCGTCCTCGTCGGGCGGCGCCTCGCCCCCGAGATTCGAGGCCGCGAGCGAGTGGAGCCCGGCGAGCACGGGACCATCGAGCTCCGCTTGGATCCGCTCGGCCAGGGAGGTCGGCTCCGGTGAGGGTCGGACGCCACTCGGCGCGAAGTCGAGCTCGGATGCGACGGAAAGCACCGGCGTCGAGCCGATCGAGCCTCGCAGCTCGCGGGCGGTGTCGAAAGCCGCCTCGGCGTTGACTGCGAGGACGACGAGCTCCATGCCTCGCACTGCCTCGTCGTTCGTCGCTCCTCCCACACCGAGCTCGCCCGCTGCCGCAGCCGCGCGGTCATGATCGCGGGAGCCGATGACAACGGCGTGACCGGCTTCTCGCAGGCGCGTGGCGAGAGCAGTTCCGAACGGCCCCGTGCCACCGACGATGGCTACCCGCACGCTGCCTCCAGCACGGTCTCGGCCAGGCGTCCCGCGGCGTCCCGGTCGGTCATCAGGGTTTCCGTCACGACGAGCTGGACGGGCGCCACAGCCGGTGTGTCGGCGCCGTCGATCACGAGGATGTCGATCAACCCCTCGTAGCGGTCGGCCACATGTGCTGGAGTCGTCCCGCCGGCCATGCGGAGGAGCATACGGTCGAGAGGGCCCGTTACGGCCGTGCCCGCTACGAGCGGGCTGACAGCGACGCAACGGACGCGACGTCGCCCGATCGCCTCCCGGATCCCGTGGACTGCGAGGATCGGTCCGATCGAGAGATAGGGATTGCTCGGTGCGAGGAGGATCGCGTCGGAGCCGGCGAGCGCCTCGAGCACGCTCGGGGCGGGTCTCGCCATGTTCGCACCTTCGTACTCGACGGCATCCACCTCGTCACGGTGGCCGCGGCGGACGAACCACTCCTGGAACGGAAAGGTTCCCGCCGCAGTGACGATCAGGGTACGTAGCCGGTCGTCGGTGGCCGGGAGAATTCGCGTCTTGACCCCGGCGAGCTCGGCGAGCCGAGCCGACACATCGGACAGCGGGGTGCCCTCGCGAAGCGCTCGTGACCGAACGAGATGAAGCCCGATATCGAGGTCCCCGAGTCGGAACCACTCCTCGCCTCCCCAGCCCGACGCCGAGGCGAGCGCGTTCCACGTCTCGCCCGCGCGACCCCACCCGCGTTCCTCGTCGATCAACCCGGCCAGCGCGTAGAGAAGGCTGTCGAGGTCCGGGGAGACCTGGAGGCCGAGTACCTCGACGTCGTCGCCGACGTTGCCGACCGCCGTGAGCTCGCCGGGAGCGAGCGCGTCCTGGAGGCCTCGAGAGAAGCGGGCGCCGCCACCGCCGCCCGACAGGACGACGACTCTCACGCCGTGAGGGCGAGAAGCACGCGGGTCCTGCGACCGAGACGGGCCGCAAGACGCTCGAGATCTGCATCGGTATCGACGTCTGCCTCGAGCTCGGGAATGGCGACCGTGGCGAATGGAGCGGAGGCGCGGAACCGTTCGGCGCTCCCGGCCCCGTAGAGCGGAGCAAAGACACCCGGGTCGGGAAGCGACAGCGCGTTCGTCGTCCCGTCCCGGGCCTCGACGAGAGCGAGACCCGACGCCGCCAGCCGCCGAAGCACAGCCGGGGTCGCAGCCGGGACGTCTGCGTTCACCACGAGCGCGTGGCCGTCGACTTTGGCGAGGCCCGCGGCGACGGCCGCGCCGAGACCCTCCCCCGGATCCCGGACGACCTCCGCTCCTCGTGGGACGACATCCACGTCGTCCGTGACGACGAGGACGCGCCCGACCTCGAGAGCGGCCTCGACGACGTCCCCGAGCATTGCGACGGCTGCGGCCGCACGGAGCCCGGCTCCGAGCCGGCGCTTGGCGTCGCCCCTGTACGGGATCACGACCGTGAGCACGCGCGAAGCGTACTCAGGCGGCGTTGGAAGACGAGTCTGCTCCGGGACCGCTGGTCGCCCACTCGCGGAGGTCGAACCAGTGGGTGTCGCGAAGGGCCTCTCTCACCTCGGGATCCGTGTGCCCCGGGTTGAAGACGTGATGCTCGAGATCGCAACAGATCTCCATCTCGGTCAGCGAGACGTGCGAGATCCGCGCGAGAGCATCCGCCGGAAGCTGGGCCTCGGCGACCGTGTAGTGCTTGAACTGGAGGTCGGGATCGAGCTCCATCAGCATGGGCCAGTCGGGACAGGTGCGTGCGCTCATGATCTGATCTTCGGCTTACGAGCGCTGGAAGCAAGCGTCGCTCATCGCGTCGCTCATTTCTCCTCCAGCGTCCAACTCCCTTCAAAGCGCACGACACCCCGCTCCCCACGCCCTGGATAGACGACGAAAGCGAGCGCGTCGTCGAGCCAGTGGTACAAGCGCTCACCGCTCTCGTCGGTGAGTCCGAGCCGGAGATGGAACCGTCCGTCGGCCAGGGGCAGCTCACCGATCTCGAAGCGGATGCCACGCTCGCCGTTTCCGCCCGCCCAGCCGAGGTGCCCGAGATCGACGGCGTCGCCCGCGACCAGCGCGCCCGCGTCATCGCGAAGCTCGAGCTGGAGACGCGGAGGAGGTATCCCGTCGGCAGCAACGACGTCGATGCGGAGCGCAAAGGGCTCGCCCGACAGAAATTGCAGCCGCTCGGCTCCCTCCTGCCCGACGAGCGCGGCGGACGCGATCGTCGCCTCGCCCGAGCCCCACTCGCGGAGACCCGCGCCGCGCTCAGCTGGATCCGTGTCCTCGGCCAGGGCGCGGCGATAGCGCGTGACTGCCTCGTGCGTCGGCCCGTTGAAGGCGACGCGACCCGCTTCGAGGAGCACCGAGCGCTCGCAAAGGCGCTCGACGGCCGACGCATCGTGGGAGACGAAGACGATCGTCCCGCCCTCTTGCTTGAACCGGAAGATGCGGCCGAAGCACTTCCGCTGAAACGCCTCGTCCCCGACGGCGAACACCTCGTCCAGGAGAAGGGTGTCGGCATCGAGGAACGCCGCGATCGCGAAACCCAACCGCATGGTCATCCCCGACGAGTAGGTACGGACGGGCCGGTCGATTGCATGCTCGAGCTCGGCGAAGGCAACGATCTCGTCGAACCGCTCGCGAATGTCGGCCCTCCGAAGGCCCTGAATCGCGCCGTTCAGGAAGACGTTCTCGCGTCCTGTGAAGTCCATGTGGAAGCCTGCGCCGAGCTCGAGGAGCGAGCCGATCCGGCCTTCCGTCTGCACACGGCCGGTGGTCGGCTTGATGATCCCGGCGACGAGGCGAAGAAGCGTTGTCTTGCCGGATCCGTTTCGCCCGATCAGGCCGACGGCCTCGCCGCGACTGACGGAGATCGACACATCGCGCAGCGCCCAGACGTCCGTCGGCTCCGTGCGGCCCCGCTGGACGAACAGATCCTTGAGCGAGCGCGCCTCTCGGGCGTGGACGCGGAACCGGCGCGAGACGCCTTCGACGCTGATCTCGCCCGGCTGCATGCAACCTAGACTAGAGGCCACGATGGAGCGCGTCGGCGAGCACCCCGTCCCCGTGGGGCCGCTCGCCGTTCGCTGGCTCGCCTACGAGCTCGAGGAGCCACGCGCCGGAGTGACCGGAAGGGCTCGCGTCCGGCTCGAGAACGCGGGCTCCGCGCCGTGGCGCTCACGCGGGCGGGAAGGTGTCCAGCTCGCCTACCACTGGCTCGACCCGCTGGGGAACCCCATCGTCTGGGACGGAATCCGCACCTCGTTCGCCCACCCGTTGGAATCGGGCGAGACGGTCGAGCTCGAGGTGTCCGTCATCGGACCGAAGCCGCCCGGGAGCTACCGGCTCGCGTTCGACCTCGTCGAGGAGCACCGCTTCTGGTTTCAGGAGGTCGGCTCGGTCCCGCTCGACGTCCCGGTCGAGGTTCGGCCCCGGATCTCGGAACGGCGGCTGCATGTTCTCGTCCCCGGTGAGCCCGACCCCGAAACCGAAGCCGCCCTCGCTGCGCAAGAGGAGCCCATCGTGGCCGAGGACGCCGTTGCCGTCGCACATCTGGTCCCGGGTGCAGTGCCGGCCGCCGACTGGTCGCGCTTCCTGCTCGATGCGCACGAGGAGGGGTACGCCGCGGTCGGCGGTGCCGTGGAGACCTCGAGCCGTGCTGACCGCGTTCGTCTCGCTCCGTGGAGGCCCGGGGGCGGACGCAACCCCCGCTTTTCGCATCCTCTCCTGTTTCCGTCGCTACTCGACGGCCTCGATCCCGATAGCCACGAAGGTCTTCCGGCATCGTCCAGCAGCGATGCGCTCTTCGAGGGGCGAGCAGTCGTCAGACTTCCGTCGCGATCCGGTCGTCGGACCGCGTGAAGACCAGAGCCCCGACGGCAAGTGCCACCGCCGCCGCGACGATCGTGTAGACGGTGTCGCCGAGGGCGGGGGCATCGCCGAAGAACAGCACCGCGCGCATCGCTTCGATCGGGGGCGTGAGGAAGTTCACCCAGTGCAGGACGAACGCGAGCGAGGGATGGTCGTCGACGCCCGGTAACTGATCGAGGCTGTAGAGCACCGGCGTCAGGAAGAACCAGGGGAGAAGCAACGCTGCGAGCAGGTGCTCGACGTCGCGGTAGAGCGCATTCAGCGAAGCAATGGCGAGCGCAACTCCGGCGACGATGCAGGCGAAGAGCGCACCCAATGGGAAGGCGAGCCAGACGGTCGCGCGAGTATCGGACAGCGTGGCGAGGCTCAGGACGACGACGACGATCAGCATCACCGCGAAGCTGACGAAATTCGTTCCGACGACGGAAAGCGGCACGAGCTGGCGCGGAAAGCGCACCTTCCGGATCAGGTTGGCGTTCTCGAGCAGGCTGCGCGACGACGCCTGTGCTGCAGTCGCGAAGAAGACCCACGCAGGGAGACCGCAGAGGAGAAAGAGCCAGTAGTCGCCGCTCCCGACCTCCGCGACTCGCCACAGCACCGAGAACACGAGCAGGTAGACACCCATGAGGACGAGCGGGTGGAGCAGCGACCAGGCGAGCCCGAGGAACGACCCCTTGTACTTCGCCCGTAGGTCCCGCCGGAACAAGCTCCCGAAGAGCTCGCGGTACCGGATGACGTCCACGTAAACAGTTATGGAGAAGAGTCTAGGACGGCAGAAGGCTCGACTACCCTTTCTCGCTGTGACTGCGATCGTCGCGATGGCCTCGGTCTCCGTGGCTTTCGCGGTTCTCTGGCTACTTCTTCGTTCGCGCGCCGGCGAACGTCTGGTCGCTCTCCCGACGGGCGAGCGCTGGCACGAGCAGCCGACGCCGACCTTCGGCGGTGTTGGCATCTTCGCCGGCTTTGCTGCTGGGGTTCTCGTCGCCGTGGCGACGGGTGCCGTCGAGTGGAGCAGTGAGCTCGGAGGAATTCTCGCTGGGAGCGCACTTCTCTTCGGCGCCGGGCTCCTCGACGACATCCGCCACTTGGGGGTCGGGACGAAGCTCGTGGCGCAGATCGGAGCGGCGGCTGTCGTGCTGGCGAGCGGGCTCCAGGTCGAGATCGTCGGGAACGACGTCCTTGCCTGGGCGATCGGGATCCTCTGGCTCGTGGGGATCACGAACGCGTTCAACCTGCTCGACAACATGGACGGCCTCGCCGCGACGCTCGCCGTCGTCGCCTGCGCGTACTTCGCCATCGATGCGGTGACCCAGCACGAGAACGAGACCGTTCTCGTGCTCGCCGTATCGCTCGGTGTCGCGTGCCTGGCCTTCCTTCCGTTCAACCTGCGGCCCGAGCGCGGAGCGGCCCTGTTCATGGGCGACTCCGGCAGCCAGGTGATCGGGTTCGGACTGGCCTCGCTCGCACTCGCATCGAGCTGGACGGTTGCCGGAACCACGGCTGCAACGATCCTTCTCCCCCTGCTCGTCCTCGCCATCCCGATCCTGGACACGACGCTCGTGACGGTCGCGCGGCTCGCCGACCGGCGGCCGGTGACGGCTGGAGGGCGCGATCACACGTCCCATAGGCTCGTCTACTACGGGCTGTCGGAGTCGAAGGCAGTCCTCCTGCTCGCTCTCGTCTCCGCCGCGATCGGCGCCACTGCGCTCGCGTACAACGTGCTCGACAACGGCCGGCTGACGGCCTTCGGGGTGCTCGTGACATTCGTGCTGCTCGTGCAGTTCGGCAGCTTCCTGAGCGATCTCGAGGAGCGCTCCCGGAGAGAGGTCGCGGGGCCGGAGCCGCCGCTCTGGCGGGCGCTCGTGTTCGAGCCGCGCCGTCTCGTGGAGGTGGTGGTCGATTTCGTTCTCATCTGCGCCTCGTTCCTCGCCGCCTATCTGCTGATCGTCGGAGGATCGGGAACCGAGTTCGAACGCTCCGTCTTCCTCTCCGCGCTCCCGATTCTGCTCGCCACGCGATACGTCTTCTTCGTCGCGCTCGGCGTCTACCGGAGGGTCTGGCGCTTCGCAACTGCGCGCGACGTCCTGCCGATCGGGCTTGCCTGCGCCGCTTCAGCGATCGTCGCGCCACTCGTGCTCGTCGCGCTGAGGCCGATCGGATCGTTTCCGGCCGCCGCGATCTTCGTCGTCGACGCATTGCTCGCCACCGTCCTCGTGGGAGCTTCCAGGCTGACCCTGCGACTTCGGCCCGAGGTGCGTGGGCATACGGGACGCCGGAGGCGGGTGCTGATCGCGGGTGCCGGGCAGGCAGGCCGCGGGTTGGCGCGAGAGCTTCGCGAAGGCCAGGAGGCTCGCGTCGTGGGCTTCCTCGACGACAACCCGCGCGTCCGCCGGCGTCGGATCCTCGGGATCACGGTCGTCGGGAGCCTCGACGAAGCCGGGCGCGCGATCACCAGCACCCGCGCCGAGGAGGTGCTCGTGACGATCCCCGCCGCTCCGCGAGCTCGCCTCGACGCCGTCGTACGCGCCTCGGGAGCCGCGGGCATCCCGTGCCGAATCGTCCGTCGTCATACCGAGTTCACCGCACCCGCGCCGGTCGAGGCCACGCTGCCGT
This sequence comes from uncultured Actinomycetes bacterium, assembly GCA_963761485.1. Classification (GTDB taxonomy): domain Bacteria; phylum Actinomycetota; class Thermoleophilia; order Gaiellales; family Gaiellaceae; genus GMQP-bins7. The sequence goes on from CAVXGP010000007.1 coordinate 681,229, forward strand.
GAACGAGAGCCGGCCCGCGGGCGGGGGTGGCCGCCCGGACCTGCTCGCTCGCCTCCAGGCCGCGATCCCTCTCCTGGTGGTCTATTTCGGGCTGGCCGCGCTCTACGCGTGGCAGGCGTCGCGTCGTCCCGTGCCCACGATCTTCACGGACGAGCTGGAGCTGACGCAGCTCTCGCGAGCGATCTCCGAGACGGGCGAGGCCGCGCGTCGCGGAGAGCCCTACGGGCTTGCGACGCTCGTCGCATACGTGCTTGCACCGGTCTGGTGGCTCGGCTCGACCTCGACGGCATACGCGACCGGGAAGCTCGTGCTCGTCCTGTCCATGACGGCGACGGTGTTCCCCGCATATGCGCTTGCCCGCCTCGTCGTACCGCGCTGGCACGCCCTCGCGGCAGCGGCTGGTGCGATAGCCGTGCCGGCGCTCGCCTACTCGCCGATCTTCGTCGAGGAGCCGCTGGCATACCCGCTCGCGACGCTCGCACTCTGGCTCATCGCTCGAGCACTGGTCCAGCCCGGCTCGGGACGAGTCGCCGTCGCGGCCATCGCCTCGGCCGCGGCTGCGCTGACGCGCACGCAGCTGGCGATTCTGTTCGTCGTTCTCGGGCTCGGGCTCGTCTGGCTGCTCTGGCAGTCGGAGGCGGCCCGGCGCTGGCGTTCCGGTTGGAGCGCCTGGGACTGGGCGGGTGCGGTGACGCTCGTCGTCGGCCTCGGACTCGGGTTCTCCGCGCTCATGGGCCACTTGTCGTTGGAATGGCGCAACACGACCGGCTTCTACCGGGGACGCATCCTCGACCACAGCGCCTGGGCGATGGGGGCGCTTGCAGTCGGGGTCGGCATTCTCCCGCTGATCGCGGGAATCGCAGCGCTCGCGCGCCCCAGGGGTGAGCCACGGGATCCACGAACACGTGCGTTCGTCGTCACCAGCGTCGCCGCGCTGCTCGTCTTCGTCTGGTACACGGGAATCAAGGGCGCCTACATCTCGACGGTCTTCTCCACGCTCGTCTACGAGCGAAACCTGATCTACCTCTGCCCGATCTTGTTCGCGGGGACCGCACTCGCCCTCACTCGTGGGGTCGGACGCTGGTGGGCGATCGCGGGCGCGGCTGCAGTCGCCTTCTACGTCGTCGCCGCGGTGCCGCTCCGTCTGGGCTCGTACCCGTACTACGAGGCGCACGGGCTCGCGATCGCCTCGTTTGCCAACAGGGAGCTGAGCTGGCCCGAATCGAGAATCGAGAACACCTTGCTACTCGTGTGCTTCCTGTCCCTGGGAGCTGTCGTCGCGTTGCGGTTGCTCCGCAAGGGCTCGGTCGCGTTCGTCGCGGTGGCAGCGACGGCGGCCGGCGGGATCCTGGTCTGGAGCCTCACCGCCGAGGTGTATGCGGCTGCGGGGGAGCGCGATCTGTCGCGGCGGCTGGGGGACCATCTGCCGAAGCCGTACGACTGGGTCGAACAAGCGACCGGAGGACGTCCTGTGGTCGTCCTCGGCCAGCGCATCTCGGATGGGACCGGTGTGTGGCTCACCGAGTTCTTCAATCCTTCGATTCGCAAGATGTGGAGTCTCGACGGCACGGCCAAAGGCCCTGGGCCGATCCTGACGCCGGACCTACAGGCGCCCGACGGAACGCTGACGCCGCCACCGGAAACCGACTATGCGCTGGCGATGAACGGGGTGGAGCTCCAGGCGACCGAGGTGGACCGACGAGGGAACGACGTGCTCTACCGCCTCGACGGGGAGCCGCTGAAGCTCAAGGACGCGGTCGTCGGCGTCGAGCGCGACGGGTGGATCACGGGCTCGGCCGAGGAGAAGGTCGCGAGGGCCTCCTACACGCGCTATGACGTCTCGAAGGACGGGCCCGGATTCGCAATCGTCAAGCTTTCCCGCGTCGAGTGGTGTGGCGGCGACGTCCCGGGGAAGGCCACGGTTCGGATCGGGCCGGTCGCGGTCGGCCCGGACAAGCAGCCTGCGATCGCCAAGGTGACAGGCACGCAGACGAAGATCATTCACCAGTGCGTCACCACGCCGTTCCTCCTCGCGGCCCCGAAGGGCCCGTGGCGGGTCGAGGTGACGATCGAGCCAACGTTCTCCCCGCACGACCTCGTTCCGTCGCACAGCGACCGCCGACAGCTGGGAGCGGTGTTCTTCGCCGGCTTCCAGCCCCTCTTCGCGACCTGATCTCGGAGGGAACGCCCCTCCGCCGGGAGCAACACTTAAAGGCTCCTTAACGCGCTCCTGATGTACCGCTCAGACCTTTCGGGCACAACAAGGTGTGGCCACTCACGCCAGATCGTTGCGTGCTCTGCTCCTGGTGGCGCTCGTCGGCTGCGGGGCGCTCGGGTTCGGCTCCGGTGCAGCAAGCGCGAGCGCGTGTGGCGACCGCGTCGTCGCGGATTGGATCGACGGACGCATCGACGGGGTCTACGCGCTCCAATGCTACGAGGAGGCCGTCGCCGATCTCCCCGAGGACGTGCGCGTCTACTCGAGCGCGGTCGACGACATCTCGCGCGCGCTCCAGGCCCGAGTCCACTCGGTTGCCGGACACAGGCGGGTCGGAAAGATCGGCGGCAGTGCTGTTGCCTCGACGGTCGACGCCCGCGTTTCGCAGCCCCCTCTGGCGCTGATTCTCCTGGTCGCCTCGGTCTGCGTCTTCCTTCTCGCAGGCGCGGGTACCTGGATCGTCCAGAGCCGACGTCGGCGCGTGTGACGATCCTCGCACCTCTCCGGCGCCTGGGCTCCAGGCGTGTGTTCTCGATCCTCGCGGGGCTCGTGACACTCGTCCTCTGGACTGTCGCTCCTGCCACAGCGTCGCCGTCGGTCCAGTTCGGCGTCCAGGACGATGCCTGGCTCCTTCATGGGCCGGGCACGCTCTCGAGCAGGGTCACCGCGCTCGAACGGCTGGGCGTCGACATCGTCCGCGTCACCCTGCGCTGGGACGAGATTGCGAGGCGCAAGCCCACGGATCCCCGGGATCAGCTCGACCGAAGATACAACTGGGCAGATTCCGACCGGATCCTCAGAGCCCTTCGCAGGCACGGTCTGGCAGCGCTCGTCACGCTCGTCGGAACGCCTGAATGGGCGAACGGAGGGCAGTCCCCCAACTGGGCGCCGACCGACCCACGCTCGTTCGGCAACTTCGCGTATGCAGCGGCGAACCGTTACCAGTGGGTGCGGGCCTGGACGATCTGGAACGAGCCGAACCAGTCTCGGTGGCTGCAGCCGACCTCGGCCAGTATCTACGTCAGGCGGCTCCTGAACCCCGCCTACGCGCAAATCCACGCGGTCATTCCGGATGCCCAGGTCGGTGGTGGCATGACCTCCCCTCGCGCAAACCGTGGAGTCTCACCCGTCGCGTGGATCCGAGAGACGGGCCGGCTGGGGGGCCGCCTCGACGCGTATGCGCATCACCCCTACCCGTCGCTGCCAAAGCTCGAGTCGCCCTGGGAGGGAGGTTGCGAGCAATGTTCGACGCTCTCGATGGCGGCCCTCGAGCGTCTTCTCGACGAAGTCAAGCGGAGCTTCGGTCCAACCCGGATCTGGCTGACGGAATACGGCTACCAGACCGATCCTCCGGATGCCATCTTGGGCGTCTCGCCCCAGATCCAGGCCCGCTACGTCGCGAGCGCCGCGCGCCGGGTGTACCTGGCTCCCTACGTCGACATGCTCATCAACTTCATGGTCCGCGACGACGCCGAGACCGCGGGGTGGCAGAGCGGCCTGATCAAAGCAAACGGCATCGAGAAGCCCTCGTACACCGCCTTCCGTTTCCCGCTCGAGCAGGTATCCCGCACGGGAGATCGCGTCACGCTGTGGGGCCAGATCCGTCCTCGATCCGGACTGCAGCCGTACCGTCTGCGGGTCTATCGGGACGGTCGCTGGAGTTGGCTCGGCGACATGCGGTGGACCGACTCCGGTGGCTTCTTCACGACCACAGTTCGCGCGAAGCCAGGCTCGCTGGTCCAGGTCTTCTCCCAAGGCGACGGCAGCTACAGCCTCCAGCTACGGATTCGATAACGGCGCAGACGCGGCGACGAGGTACGTGAAACGGAAGCGGAGCGCAAGGCGTGCCACCGGTCCCGTACGCTCGAGGGCCTTGGCGACCACGAGAACGGGTCTCGGTAGCCCCACGGTCTGAGGCACGAAGAACGGCCGCAGCACGATGTCCTGAAAGCCGGTCGAGCGTAGGTCCGCCAGGACGTCAGCCGGGGGATACTGGCGCGGGTTCAGGTCGAAGACGAGCTTCTTCTCGGTGAATCCTGCGACGCGGCGGAAGAGCTCGCGTCGGTCGCGCGCGTAGTAGATCGCACGGAAGATGGTGGTCGCGGCGACCGGTGCGGGCGGCGAGTACTCGTTCAGATCGCCGGCCTCGACCGGCGCACGAGCGCCGAGCCGTCGGCGCGCCTCGGCGATCATCTCGGGTGTCGAGTCGATCCCGCGGTAGCGGAATCCGGCTGCGAGCAAGGATTCCCCGAGGCCCGCGTCCCCGCAAGCCAGGTCGAGCACCTCGTCGCCTGGTTCGAGTCGCGTCCCGAGCGAAATGATCAACTCTGCGCGGTGGGCGAGGTAGACCGTCGCGTCGGCGTACGCACGCTCGGTCCAGTCGTCCGCCTGGCGTGCGTACTGATCCTCCTTCACAGCGCGAGCAGCCGCTCCGGATGCTTGCGCACGAAGCGGGCCATCCCGCGCGCATGCCAGAGCGTGTGCCGGGAGAGGAAACTGCGATCGATCACCGCGGCGTAGTCGTGGGCGACTACGGCCTCCGGGACGTACCAGCGCTCCCAGCCGGTGCGCATTGCGCGGTAGCAGAGATCGATGTCCTCACAGTAGTGCCGGTACCCGGGATCCCAGCCGCCGATCTCGTCGAGCATCGTCCGCCGCATGAGCAGGAACGCGCCTAGCATCCAGTCGGCTTGCACCGGCTCCGTGGGCTGCTCGTCGAGGAGGTAGTGCTCGCGCTGCGTCTCGTACGGCGGTTTGAGGCGACGGAGCGGAGTGCGCCGGACGACCGTTCCTCGGACCGTCGGGAAGCGTCTCCGGGACGGCTGCCACGAACCGTCCGGCCAGCGCATCTGCGGCCCGGCGATGCCGGAGCGAGGATGGACGTCGGCGAACGAGACGAGGGTCGCAACCGCGCCCCTCTCTGCGATCGCGTCCGGGTTCGAGCTCACGACATACTCGCCCGACGTCGCCGCAACGCCGAGATTGACGTTCGCGGCCAGGGGGAGGGGCCTCGGATTTTCCAGGACGCGAACTCCATCCGGGACCGCGCCGACCGAGCCCGGGACGTTCGCGATCACGACCGTCTCGTCGACCTGGGGAGCGAGAGCGGGCAGCGACCGCTCGAGCTCGGCTGCATGTCCGTGCGATACGACCACGGCGGAGACGCTCATGGCTCGAGTATCTCCCTGTAGACGGCCAGCGTTCGCTCGGCGGTGGCGCGCCAGCTGAAGGCTCGCGCTCTTTCCAGACCGGCGGCGACAAGCCGCTCCCGGTCTCCAAGCGCCTGCCGGATCCCGTCCGCGACCCGGTTCTGTTCCACGAAGACCGCGGCGTCGCCGGCCACCTCCTCGAGCGCAGGCTCGTGGACGGCGACGACCGGGGTACCCGAGGCCATCGCCTCGAGGACAGGCAGCCCGAAGCCCTCGAAGCGAGAGGTCTGAACGAGGCAGGCGGCACCTCGATAGAGCTCGGCCAACCGCTCCTTCTCGACATGTCCCTCGAGCCTGGCTCCCCGGCGACGGAGCTCCTCGGCGAGCTCCAAGTCCTTCGGCGGTCCTGCAATGACAAGTGGCAGACCCACCGCAGCCGCAGCGTCGAGCGCTGCAGCCTGGTTCTTCCGCTTCTGGATCGCCCCCACCGCGAGCACATAGTCGCGAGATCCAGTTCCGGGCCCGAAGGCAGGATCCACGCCGTTCGGCGTGACGACGATCCTTGCCGGCGCGACCCCGTACAGCTCGACGAGGTCCCCCTTCGTGCGCTCGGACACCGTGAGCACGCGCGCAGCTCGCCGAACCGCGCGAGGGACGACCCGGCGGAACACGAACCTGTCCCTGCGACCCATGAGCTCGGGGTGGCGCGCGAAGGAGAGATCGTGCACGGTGACGACGCACGGGCACGGCGACCGGAAGGGCAGGGCGTATTGCGTATGGCAGAGCCCGGCCCCGAGCCGCCGAAGGACACGCGGAAGCGAAAACGCCATGCGGAGCTCCTGCGAGCGGGCGTCGAGCGGCACGGACTCGACGCCCTCCGGAACGAGGTCCGGGCGGCGCGTCACGGCGGCAAGTCGGATCCCGGACCCCGCCGCGAGGGAGGCGAGCTCGCGAAGCAGGTTTCGCACGTACGTCTCGTCGCCTGTGCGCTGCCGCCCGAGGACGTCGGCATCGAGGACGATGGGCTTCAAGCCAGGTCCCGCCACAACGCTTCGATGTCGTTCGCGGCCCGCTCCCAGGTGAACTCGCGGGCGCGGGCGAGCCCCAGCGGCACGAGCTCGCGACGCGACTCCGCCTCCCCCAGCGCTGCTGCGATCGAGGTCGGGTCGAGCGGGTCGGCGAGCACGGCGGCGCCCCCTGCGACCTCTTCCATGGCTGTTCCGCGCGAGGTTACGACAGGAGCACCGCAGGCCATCGCCTCGAGCACGGGGAGCCCGAAGCCCTCGTACAGCGAGGTGTAGAGAACACAGCGGGCCCCGCGATACAGGGCCGCGAGCTCGGTGTCGGGAATCTCGCCTACCCACCCGGCGACTTCGACGCCGCCCCAGCCGCGAGCGCCCACGACGCGCAGCTCGACGTCAGCGAGCCGTGCGGCCTCGACCACTCGCCCGAGGTTCTTTCTCGGTTCGAGCGTTCCGACGGCGAGCACATAGTCGCCGTCGACCCGGGGCCCAGTCGGTGTGAAGATCGCGTCGACCCCGTGCGGGACGACCCGAACCCGCTCGCTCGGCACGTCCGCGAGCGCCGCGATCTCCGCCCTGGTGAACTCCGACACGGCGACGACGGCGTCGGCGGCACGGAGCACCCTCGTCAGGCCGGCTTTGCCGTACAGGCGGTGCCAGCGGGGAAACGCCTCGGGGTACCGGAGGATGGCGAGATCGTGGACGGTCACGACGGTCGGGACGCGCGACCGCGCAGGGCCCCGAAAGGTCGAGCAGTGAAGGACGTCGTACCCGTCCGCTCGCCGCAGCCGGATCGGGTACCAGAGCGCGTCGCGGACGACGCTCGCAGCTCGGCCCTTGCCGCCGAAGGAGAGGAGCTCGAGCTCGAGCCCCGGCCGGTCTCGCAGCGCCCCCAGCAGCCCGCGCACGTGCCGCGCAGTCCCTGCCTTCGTCTGCACCAGCGGCGAGATGTCGAATCCGACCCTCACACCACACCGAGTTGCGCCGCAGCGCGCAAAGCGTCCCGGGGTGTCTGGTACGCGAGTAGGGACACCGCTTCCTCCTCGTCGCACCAGCGATACGCATCGTGCTCATCGTCGAGATTCGGCTCCCACCGAGGCGAAGCGACGACGACGAAGGGATGGACGGTGATCGTCTCGATGCCGGGGGCGTATCGAGCGCGCACCTCCGGAGGGTCGTCGAGGAGCGAATACGAGAGCGCGATCGGAATCTGATCCACCTCGGCGTCGAGCCCCGTCTCCTCGAGCAGCTCGCGGTGCGCGGCGTCAGCCGGTGTCTCACCCGGGTCCACTCCACCCGCGACCAGGTTCCAGTATCCGAGCCGCTCGGGGACGCGACGAAGTACGAGGTAGCGGCTGCCCCGGCGCACGACCACGACGACCTCGTCCGGCCCTCTCAACGGGCCGCCTCTTCGTAGCCCCGGAGCATGACCTCCCCGACGGCACGCCAGGTGAAGCCTTCCGCGTGCGCCAAGCCGGCGGCTGCTAGACGCTCCCGGTCGCCGAGCGCCTGCTGGATCGCGGCGGCAATTGCCGCCGCATCGCCTGGATCGGCCCGCACGGCGGCGGTTCCGCTTGCTTCGTCCAGGGAAGGGTGGGACGACGTGACGACCGGGCAGCCGCACGCCATCGCCTCGATGACGGGAATGCCGAACCCCTCGAACCGTGACGGGTACACAGCCACTGCGGCTCCCCGATAGAGGCGTGCGAGCTCCTCGTCGGACACGTAGCCGAGGCGGCGGACGCGCGGATCGGCGAGGAAGGGCTGCTCGCCCCACCCCTCCGCCCCGACGACTGCCAGCAGGAGGTCTCCGTCGAGCAAGCGATGCGCCGCCACCAGCGTCTGGAGGTTCTTTCGTGGCTCCAGCGTCGCGACTGTCAGGACATAGGGGCCACCGAGGTCGGCGGCCGGCCCCTCAGCTCGAAAGGCATCCTTCACTGCGGGATGGGCGACTCGAATTCGGTCCGGCGGGACTTCGAGCGTCGTCGCGACGTCTCGCCCCGTGTAGTCGGAGTTGACGATGACGAGGTCGCACGTCCGAGCGGCATTCCTGTACTTGCGGGTGTGCATGGAGCGCGTTCGGGCGGTTGTCCACTCGGGGTGATGGAGCGGCACGAGGTCGTGGATCGTCGTCGCGCGGACACCACTGCGTTGTGGCGGGAACATCCAGTCGCTGAAATGCAGGACGTCGAAGCTGCCGAGGAGCCGCTCGGCGACAGGGTGCCCCGCGCCGCTCCAGGCAGTGCGTACCGCGTGCGAGAACGGCAACCGCCACGTTCGGAGCTCGACGTCGATGCCGGTCAGCGCGGCCTGGATCCGGCGGGGGCCCTGAATGCTCGTCGGCGCGAACACGACGATCTCGTGTCTGCCTTCGGCAGCCTCGACCAGGCCCTGGAGCGATCCACGGATGTAGTTCCCGATCCCCAGCAGTGGGTGGGACAGCGGTGAGACGTCGAAGACGATCCGCACCTCAACTCCTTGGCCTGTACACGAAGCGATTGAAGTGCGCCCCGAGCACCCGCGGGTCCGGATTGGCGCCGGCGGTCACGTCAGCCGGCACCGCAGTCGGGTTCACCCCGAAGTCGACCCGGCACACGTTCTTCGTTCCCGGCGACGGCCGCACCGGGACGTCGAGTACCAGCAGGCGGGCAGGATCCAACCGAGCGCGGGCGGCGATCTCTCCGTCCACGCGTGCGACGACTGTCTGCGGGGAGAGAAAGAGGCTGGGGTCGCTCGTCAGCGCGACGAACAGTCGCCCGGGACGACAGCGGCGCCGCACCCAGGTGACGGTCTTCCCGGACCAGGTGTCGCCTGGATAGAGACCGTCGACGCGGACCGCGGACACGAGCGGGGGATTCACGCGCCAGAGCGTGACCCCCCATCCCTTGTCCATGGCGAGCTCCTCCCCGTCTGGCACGAAGGACGAGTCGGCCAGGAGAAACCGATCGTTCACCGGCCGGCCGTCGAGGGTGGTGACTTCGCCCGAATCGGGGTCGATTCGCACCTTCGTCTCAGGCAGCCCTCCAGGCGTCGGGGACGAGGTGTAGTAGACCGGGCCCACGCCCCGGTTGAAGAACTCGTTCTCGTTGACGGTCAGCCGGTCGATGCGCCCCGTCCACAGGAACCCTGCCTCCGCGCCGTCGGGGAGCGCCTGGTCCACCCAGTCGCGGTCGGCAGTGCGGATTCCCTGGAAGAGCGCTCCCCGAGAGAACCGCTCGAAGCCGTGCGTGCCCCACCAGATCGGCCTCACGCTGAGCGCCCAGAGCCCGAGAACGACGAGGGGAAGGACGATCGCGTAACGCCTCGGCACCAACAGAAAGGCCGCCGCGAGACCCGCGCTCAGGGCGAGAGCGGCCGGCCGGATCCACTCGTCGCCGATGCGGTCCTCGAGCGACCAGAAAGGGAGGAGCATCAACGTGTCCGTGATGGCGGACGTCGCGAGGAAGCGGTCGAAGGGAATCCCGAGAACCAGCAGCGCCGCGGCGACGGCAGCCCCGCCGGCGAGCAAGCGAGGCCGCCTCGGTGCTCCCTGCTCGACCCAGGCGAGCAGGAGGATGACGAAGAGAGGCGCGAGGTAGAAGAGGTTTCGCTCCTCGATCCTGAACGAGAACGCCGATGCGAACGCGGCCACGACGGGGACGAAGCAGATCGTCAGCGCGAGCGTGACGGCCAGGAACGCTTGCAGCGGCGGGCTCAGCGAGCGAGCGCGGCCGACGAGGACGATGGTCGCCGCAACAGGGATCACGAGAAGGTAGAGGCCGAGCTCGGCGACGTGCCAGACGAGATATCGGAGAACCTGGCCCGCCTCGTAGCTCGCGTCGCCTACCGGTGAGTACGCGCCGAGGAGATCCTCGAGCGAGCGGCCCCGCGCGAGCTGGCCGACGAGGACGATGAGGCCCAGCCCGACGAACACGCCGTAGAGCAAGCGGTATCTGCCGATGGCTGCGCGCAGACCGCGGCGCTCGAACAGCGCGAGGAGAAGTGGCGCGAGCAGCACGGCAGGTGCGAGCGCGGCAGCCTGAACACGGGTTGCGAACGCGAGCGCGACGAGACCGGCGAGCAGCGCGACCCGGAGCCAGTTCGGCTGCTCGAGCACCAGAACCAAGACGAGCGTCGTCACGAGGAACAGCGGGTAGAAGAGGTTCTCGGTCATGACCGTCCCCGTATACGCGAGCGACGGGAGGGCGACGGCGAGGAGCGCCGCCAACAGCGCCAGGCCAGCGCCGACGACACGCCGTGCAAGGAAATATGCAGGCACCGCCGCAAGCGACATGACGAAGGAGTTCAAGGTCTTCACCGCGGCGTATGCGTCCAGCAGGCTCTCGAACGTGGCGTAGATCGGGCTCAAGAGGAGCGGGTAGACGACGCTGAAGCCCGACTCCGGCTCCCCGCGGAGGAGCGGCTTCCCCGCATCGGCGATGCCGCGCGCCAACTCCGACCAGATGACCTCGTCGACCATGATGAAGGGGGCGACGATGCTACGGCCGAGGACCGCGCGAAAGATCGTGGATGCGGTGACGATTGCTGCGAGCCAGACCCACGGCGGGATCCGGCGCAACCTACTGACCAAGCTCGACCTCGGCGAGCCGCCCGGCTATCTCCTTCGACTCCACGCTCTCCGGGGAGATCCCGACGTCCGCCGCAGCCTTGCTCACCTCCCGAAGGACCGCGTCTCCGACCGCAGCCCCGCCCGCGGCTTCCTCGAGTGCCGCCGCATACAGGTCCGCAACGCGTCCGAGATCGTGCTCGCGACGAGCGAGCTCGGAGGACGCGCGACCCATCTCGTCGCGCACGTCCTCTCTGGTCACGAGCAGCTCCAGGGCAGCGGTCAGTGTCTCGACCTCCTGGTCGTCGATCGGCACCTTCACAGCAGCCGAGCCTGGGAGCTCCGAGAACCAGCCGACGTCGCTCACGACGAGTGGTTTGCCGAGCGACAGGGACCGGATCACGCTTCCGGACGTCTCGCCCATCGTCGGGTAGCGGAGGTTCACGAACACGTCGGCGCCCGCCATGAGAGCCCAGAGCCGCTGCTCGTTCGCCCAGCCCTCTCGAACGAGCCCACCCTCGTCGAGCCCGAGCCGCTGCAGCCGCCGGGCGAGGTCGAAGCCGGGCGAGCTCGGCCCCACCAGAAGGAGCGTCGTATCCGGGTGCCGTGCGCGCACTCCGGCGAACGCTCGCAGCAGCTCCGGGATCCGCTTGCTGGCATTGACAACTCCGAAGCAGCCGATCACAGGGCCTGTCGCGGCACGGACCGGCTCGATCTCCGGGACCGGCCACGCCGGATGCGGCACCATCCAGATCCGCTGTTCATAGCCGGCCGCGCGAGCCAGGTCGCGCACCGTGCGCGAGTGGACGATCACGCCGGAGGCCCGGTCGAGCACGAACCGAGCGAGCGGGAAGCTCTCCGGCCTCGACTCCCAGAGCGGAGGGATGCGCTTGTCGAGGACACCGTGCGCCAGGAGGCGGCCCACGACCCCGTGCTCCCGCTCCATCGCGTCGAGGTAGCCGTGCCCGTCGCGTCTGCCGATCGTCATGCCTGCGACGAGGTGGTGGAGGACGAAGTCGTGAAGGACGACGACACCCGGCCGCTTCCGCAGCGCGTCCACGATCCAGGCGTGCGCGTCCGGGTTGTTGCCCACGTGATAGAGCGAGAGATCCGCGCCGCGGGGTGCCCGTTTCTGCCCACGCCGGACGACGGCCACCTCGAGCCGTTTCTCGAGCGCCGGTAGCAGAAGCGTGCTGTAGGCGGCGATGCCGGTTTTCTCAGGCGGCATCGGGCTGTAGTAGGCGACTCTCACGCTAGGAGCCTCGAGATGGCACGGTCCCAGGTCACCTCGGCCGCGAGCGCCTTGCCCGCCCGCCCGAAGGAGGCTGCCTCGTCACGATGCTCTCGCAACCAGCCCGCAGCGCGCGCGAGCTCGACGGCGTCCGGCGAGACGACGAGGCCGGTCGTGCCGTCCGCGACGACCTCGAGCGGGCCGCCCGAGTCGCTCGTCGTCAGCACAGGCTTCTCGGAGAGGAAGGCCTCGAACGGAACCATCCCGAAGTCCTCGTCCACCGGTGCGTAGTACACGGCAAGACAGCGTCCGTAGAGATCGGCGAGCTCGTCCTCGGAGACTCGCCCGGCAAAGCGGGCGCGGCCGTCGAGGCCGCGAGTGTGAGCGAGCTCTTCGAGCCGCCTTCGGTCGGGGCCGTCCCCTGCGATGACCACCTCCAAGGTCGAGTCGAGCGCTGCCGCTTCGAGCAGGAGATCGATCCGCTTGGACCGGTCGAGCCGGTTGACGGAAAGGACGAAGTCGCCGTACCCGTCGCACCGGTACCGAAGCTCCTGCGGTGGGTGCGGAAGAATCTCGGCCCCGAGACCGGTCGAGCGCGCGAGCCGGTCTGCGACGTTCCGAGAAGTCGCGAAGAGCCGAGTCGCCTCGCCGAGCGCGATGCGGTCGAGTGACTGCACCTTCCGGCGGATGGCGCGGTCCTCGGACGACTCCCCGAACTGACCGAGCTCGGTCCGGTCGAGCTCGTACGCCTGGCGAAACTGGTGCACGAGCCAGACGCGCTTGTCCGGATGACGAACGAGGTACGACGGGAACTTCGTCGCCACGACGGTGTCGATCCGCTTGCCATCTGCTTCCTCGAGGTCGAGCAGCCGCCACAGAAAGGCCTGCGTCAGCACTCGCGCTCCCGGATACCACTTGAACGGCACGCTGACGAGGTCGGCCTCGTGTCCGCGCGCTCGAAGCTCGTCCACCAGCCGGTCGGTGAAGATCTCGACCCCTCCGCGCGCAAACGGCACCTGGGGTCGAAGCACCGCGACAGTCACGGGGTTCGTTGGCTGCGGAGCGTCTCTACCTCGGCCTGGAGACGGTCGACCTGCTCCTGGATGTCGTCGATCAGGCGAAGCGTCGCGGCGTTGAACGACCGCTGGTCGTAGGCCAGCGGTTCGACGTACCAGCGCATGAGCTTGCGGAGCACGGCCTTCACCGGCGTTCCGATGCCGCCGCGCACGCCGGGCCGAAGCCGCAGGGATCGGTCGGCCGAGACCGGCCAGAGGCGCTCGGCCTCGGCGCGGGCGACGCGACGCTCTTCCTCGCTCCCGCTCGCCGCACCGGGGTCCGAGCCGGAGCGACGGACCTCCTCTCGGAGCTGCTGGAAGAGCTCCTCGACGTCGACCGAAACCCCAGCCGGAATAGGCCCAGCAGAAAAAAGCCCTGCAGAATCAGCATTTCTGGCGTCGCCAGAGGGCATCGCGGCATTCTAGCGGCGGCCCAGGACCGGCCCAGTAGGATCGAAGCGGTGCGCGTCGGGATCTCCCTGCTCACGCTCGCTCCGGGAGATCTCGGCGGCTCGGAGACCTACGCACGGGAACTCGTTCGCGCGCTCTCGTCCGTAGGGACACTCGGCTACTCGGTCCTCGTTTCTTCGCAGGCGCGTGACGCGGCGTCCGGGCTGCCGGCAGTCGAAGTTCGCGACCCTCCGATCGGACGGCGAGGGCCCGTACGTATCGCGGCGATGGCCCTCTCCGCACGGCGCTCGCGAGAGCTGACCGCGACGCTGGGAGCACTGAACGTCCTCCACTACGCCCTTACCGTGCCCGTCCCGCGAACCAGCGCGCCTACGGTCGTCACGCTGCACGACGTCCAGCACCGCGACCTGCCGGACTACTTCGGGCGAGCGCGCCGCGCCTTCCGTCGCCTCGCCTACGACCGCGCCGCGCGCGACGCCGCGGCCGTGATCGTGACGAGTGTGTTCGTGCGAGACCGCGCAGTCGAGCTGCTCGAGCTCCACCCCTCGCGGGTGCATGTGATCCCGCACGCGATCGATCACACGCTCTTCCGACCCGGCGACGAGACGCGGGAGCCCTTCCTCCTCTACCCCGCGCGGCCGTGGCGGCACAAGAACCACGCCCGGCTTTTCGAGGCGTTCGCGATGCTCCGCCGGGATCGACCGGAGCTACGCCTCGTTCTCACCGGAGGTGGTCTCGAGCGGCTCGACCCGCTTCCCGCGGGGGTCGAGCCACAGGGTGCCGTGCCCGCCAAAACCCTTGCGTCGCTCTATCGGCGCGCTGCCTGCCTCGTCTTCCCGAGCCTCTACGAGGGATTCGGGCTACCTCTGCTCGAAGCAATGGCATCGGGCTGCCCGATCGCCGCGTCGACGGCGGGCGCGATCCCGGAGGTGTGTGGCGACGCCGCGGTCCTGTTCGACCCGAACGATGCGGATGCGATCGCGACCGGCGTCCTGGAAGCCGAGGCCCGTGCCGTCGAGCTTCGCGAACGGGGATTGGCCCGCGCCGCTGGATTCACCTGGGAGGCCTCCGCCCGTGGGCACGAGGACGTGTACCGCGCCGTCGCGGGCTCGTAGGCTGGCGCCATGCGAGTCGGCATCTCGCTGCTAACGCTGGTTCCCGGGATCAGCGGGGGGTCCGAAACGTACGTGCGTGAGCTCGCCCGTGCCCTGGGCCGGATCGGAGCGCACGAATACCGAGTGTTTCTCCCCGCCATCGCGTCCGATGTGGACGGCCTCCCGTCCGAGACCGTGGACGAGTACCGGGCGTCCCGAACCATGGTCGGGCGGATCGCGGCGATGGGCGCCGCGACCCTCCGCCCGAGCCGGATCCGCCGCAGGTTCGCAGGCCTCGACGCGGTCCACTTTCCGCTGAGCGTCATGATCCCGCCCGTCGAGACGCCCCCGGCCGCCGCGACGGTCCTGGACCTCCAGCACGAGGTGCTCCCGGGCTTCTTCTCGCTCCAGGAGCGCATGTATCGGAAGGCCGTATACGGATGGACCGTTCGGCGCAGCAGGTTGGTCGTGACGATCTCCCAGCACGCCGCGGGCACGATCGTCGAGCGGCTCGGCATCGCCGAGGACCGCGTGCGGCCCATCCACCTCGGCATCGACCACGCGCAATTCGTGCCGGGGGCACGCGACAGAGAAGAGTTCCTCCTCTACCCAGCTCTCGGGTGGCCGCACAAGAATCACGCGCGGCTCTTCGAGGCTTTCTCGGTCCTACGCGAGCGGCATCCCGGCCTCGAGCTCGTCCTCACCGGCTACGAGGGGGAGACTCCCGCCGGAGCGCGGGCTCTCGGGCGCGTTCCCCGCGACGAGCTGGTTCGCCTCTACCAGAGCGCGGCGGCGCTCGTCTTCCCCAGCCTCTACGAGGGATTCGGCCAGCCGCCGCTGGAAGCGATGGCGTGCGGATGCCCTGTTGCCTGCTCGAACGCGACCTCACTCCCGGAAGTGTGTGGCGACGCGGCGCGGCTGTTCGACCCGATCTCGGTGGAAGACATGGTGGCCGCGGTAGAGGAGGTCCTGGACGACCCCGAGCCGTGGCGGTCGAGGGGCCTCGCGCGCGCGGCGGCCTTCACGTGGGAGGCGACCGCCAGGGCTCACGACGCGGTCTACGCCGAGCTCGCCGGTTAAGAGCAGGGCCTCTTTCGCAGCAGCAGGCGAGCGACGTCCCCTCTCGTGTCGCGAATCTCGCGGGCGAGCACGCCGTACAGTGGACCGAGAGGCATGAGCCACGGAAACATTCGCGTGTACAGCGCGTTGAGGTTGGGCTGCAACCTCACGACCTCTCTTCGGACCGGCTCGAGGGCGGGAGCCTCCGCGAGCAGCCGGTCGACTCGCTCCGCGTCGTACCACCGCTGGAAGAGATAGCGCCCACCTTGACCCGCCTCCTCCTGGTAGGTCGCGTGGGTCCGGTACTCGTCCCAAGCCTCCGGAGCGTGCGGAAGCGTAATGACCAGACGACCTCCGGGACGGAGGACGCGTGCGAGCTCGCGCAGCGCCTGCCCGTCCCCCTCGACGTGCTCGAGCACCGAGACCGAGTACGCGTGGTCGAAGCTCGCATCCGGGTAGGGAAGCGCACGACCGTCGGCAACCTCGAACCTGAGGTTGGGCTGCTCCTCCGCAAGCTGGCGCCACGCGTCTATCTCCCGCGGCAATGCGTCGACCGATGTCACGTGCACCCCGCTTCGTGCGAGCGCTACGGCGAGAAGCTTGGGGCTCGCAAGATCGAGCACGGTGCTGCCCGGTCGTGGGTCGAGCTGCCGCCACGCCCACGGGAGCTCGACGTAGCGGGAGGGGTCCATCGGGATGACGAGCCGGACGACGGCTTCACGGAGGTACCCGCGCCGAGCGAGGTGGCGCGCTCCCAACGCGAGCGAGAGCCGGTACAGCCGGGCTGCCTCGGCCATCAGCGGGTCTCTCGTCTCACCCGAGCGCCCGCAGGTAGTGCCAGCTCGCCATGAGCCCGCGAGGCCGGATCAGAGCGAGCAGAACGACGTACACGAGCAGCCCCAGAACTGCCGACACGACCGAGCCGAGGACGAGCGCAGCGGGCGCGAACGCGACCACCACGAGCAGCGCCACGAGGCCGGCGGCTGTGAGCAGTCGAGGTGCTGCGTCGCGAAAGGCCCGAAGCTCCACGAGGAGCGCGCAGAGGACGAAGCCCGTCGTGAGTGCCAGCGCCAGCGCCAGACCGTCGAGCTGGAGCAGCTCGGACAAGCCCCAGGCGAGCGGCACCTGCACGACGAGCACCGTCACCGCGATCAGTGGAAGCCTGCGCGTTCGCCCGGCGATGAACGCGAGAGGAAAGGTCACGGAGACACCGATCGACGCGATGACCCAAGGGCAGAGAACGACCACGAGCCGGCCGAGCTCCGAGCCGACGTCACCGCCGTACACTCCTCCGAGCACAGCCTCGACGACCTCCGCGCCGGCGAGTGCGAAGACTCCGACGGCCCCACCGACGAGGGCGAGCGCGAGCCATGACGTCGCCGCGACGTGCCGGGCGGCCGACGACGCGCTGAGCTCGGATCGCGCAAGCGGAACGGACGTTGCGAGGCCGAGCGCTCCGGCCGTGACCGTGACGAGCGCAGAGGCGGCGAGGTACGCGTACACGAAGCTCGTCGCCGCACCCGTCCCCTGGCGAGCGGCGAACGGAAGGCAGACGACGTAGAGCAGCTGCAAAGCGAGCGGGACCGCCGTTCCGACCGCAAACAGCTGGAAGCGGGCTCGGAAGGGCGCTCCGCTCGGCCGCACGGCTCGTGACGGCATCCGCGCCCGGGCTGCCCGCACGACCAGAGCAACGGCGGGAAGCAGGCACGCAACCGCGCCGTTGAGGGCCATCCCCCAGGCGATCGCGATGATGCCGTCGGGCTCGACGCGGGCGAGAATCAGCGCAAAGCCGGCAAGGCTGCCGGTCGCGTAGCCGAGCGCCGCCGTGCCATAGTCGTCGAGAGCCGCAAGGCCACTCGCGGCCAGCGCGGCGAAGAGATGCGCGAGGGCGGCCGGGACCATCCACCGCAAGGAATCCGCCGCCGCGTCGCGAGCCGGCCCCTCGTCACCACCGGTCAGGAGCCCTGCGAGCTCAACTGCACCGATCTCTGCGAAGAGCAGGATGGGAGTCGCGATCAGGAGGAGTGAGAGGGCAAAGCCGGCGATCTCCCCCGCCAGTCGATCCTCGTGCTCCGCACGTGCGAGCGCCGGAAGGATCGCGACCCGGATCGCCTGGGCGGCGATCGCGATCACCACGAAGACCCCGTACGCGGACAGCACACCGTCGGTCTCGGCGCTGCGGCCGAACTCCCGTGCGATCACGACGCCGACGGCCGCGGCGACTCCCGAAGCGACGAGCAGTGAGCCGGCGGTGAGCGCACCGCTCGAGAGCGAGCCCAGGCCGGGCGAGTCTGTACGCTTGCTCACCGACGCGGAAGCGTACGCACCATGCCGAACGACAGCCTCTGGACAGAAAACGGGCTCGACGATCTCCGGCGTGAGCTCGGCGATGTCTACGAGGGGCGCACCGTGCTCATCACGGGAGCCGACGGCTTCATGGGCTCACACCTGACGGACGCTCTCGTCGAGCTCGGCGCAACGGTGCATGCCTTCGTGCGGGCGAACTCGAGCGGCGCGCTGAACAACATCTCGCACCTCCGGGACCGGCTGAAGGTCCACTTCGCCGACCTCACCGACCGTACGTCGGTCGACTACCTGGTCCGGGAGCTCCGGCAAGCGCCGGATCGCCCGTATGTCTTCCACCTCGGCGCACAGGCGCACGTCGGCGAGTCGTGGCATCGGCCGTACGAGACCGTGGCCGCGAACGTCGTCGGCACGCTCAACCTCCTCCAGGCGATCGTCGACTGGGAAGTCGAGATCGAGAAGTTCGACACGGCGGGCACCTCGGAGGAATACGGAAACGTCCACGAGGCGGTCGCCGACCAGCATGACTTCGATGATGCCGGGGGGCTGATCCTGCACGAGCGCTCGCCCATCAACCCGAAGTCCATCTACGCGACCTCCAAGGTCGCAGCCGACTTCCTGACGATGAACTACCACGACGCCTTTGGCGTCCCAGGCGTCGTGACGCGGATGTTCAACAACTACGGGCCCCGGCAGAACCCGCGCTACGTCACCGGAACCATCGTCACGCAGGCACTTACCCGCGACACCGTCGAGCTCGGGAACCTCGAGCCGATGCGCGACTTCTGCTACTGCACGGACGGCGTTCGCGGCCACCTCACGGTCGCGGCACACGGCAGCCCGGGCGATGTCTACGTGTACGGCCAGGGCGAGAACATCGCGATGAGGGAGTGGGCCGAGCTGATCCTCCGGATCGGCGCGGAGCACGGGTTTTGGCCCGGCGACCGGCAGCTCGCCTCGACGCAGGCGCGCTTCCGCCCCGGCGCCAGCGACGTCCTGGCACTCCGCGTCGGCCACGAGAAGCTCACGCGCGAGACCGGTTGGGGGCCGAAGGTGAGCTGGGAGGACGGCATCCTGCAGACGATCCGCTGGTACGCCGAGAACCGCGCTCGCTGGATCGGCCGCGTGGACTGGTTGCCAACGGGTTCGCCGCTTCAGGTCCAGCCGTAGTTCCTGGCGCAAGGAGCGGAAATCCCTGAGGCGCCGCTCCGCGGCCGCGGTCGCTTCTCAATTCGGTGGCGGACCCTCCACCCTGGCGATCCAGTAGTCGCCCGACTCGGCGAGCCGAGTGCAGACGTAATCGCATGACTGCGTCCGCCCGAAGGCGACGGCACCGACCGGCGGGATGCCGCCGTCGGGCAGCCTGACGACGCGCGACTGATCGAGGCCCTGGTCGAGCGCATGCCACCGGGCAAGAGTCAGCGGCTCGAGGTCGTCGTAGTCGACGTACACTGCGCCGCCCCCGTTCGCCCACGCCTGGCCGAGCAACGACGGGATGGCCGCCTCGAACCGACCAGTTCGGAGTGGGCCCTCGTGCATGTAGGTGTGGACGAAGTGCGCGAACTGGACGGACGCCAGCGCGACGAGCACTGCCGCGAGGAGGCGCGCCCGGCGAGACCGCGTGGCCGCGCTCGCCAGTGCTTCGACCGCCGGGATGGCGACGACCACGAGCATGACCGCGAACGGCGCGAGCCGAACTGCATGGAACCGGTCGATCGTGACCGCCGCCGGAACGAGCGAGACTCCGAGCGCGGCGGCGGCGTAGCGCCAGAAGGGATCGGTTCGCTTGCGGGCGAGGATGAGGACGAGCCCGACGAGCGAGAGAAGGAGCGATACCCCGAGCAATGCTCCCGCGCCGGGCGTGTGAGCGTACGGCTTGGCGTCCCCGGAGAAGACGTAGTGCCAGACCTGCAGATCCTGGAGGTAGTTCACCGAAGCGCGCCAGGCGATCTCCCCCGGCGACATGTCGTCGGTGACGAACGTCGTCGCTTCGTACCGACGCGACAGCGCCCCGGGATGAGCTCTCGTGTAGAGGAGCAGCGGAACCTGGGTCGCCGCGAAGCCCAGCCAGCCTGCGAGCACCCACCTCCAGCGGCATCGACCGACCACGACGAGCGCGCCTGCCAGAAGAGGAGCGAGCAACCGTCCGCCTGCGTAGACGTACGTGATCGCCCCGAGTGCGAGCGAGACTGGGAGAGCGCTGAGAGGATGCCAGCGGTCGGTGCGGCTCACTCTTTCCACTCCGAGCAGCGCAAGGCAGAGGAACAGCGGCTCCATGGCCACCTCGAACGCGATCCGGCCCAACTCGAAGAGCCACGGCGAGGTTCCTCCGAGAACGACCATGGCGACTCCGACGACGGCGCTCCCGGTGCTCCTGAAGGCGAGCCAGCCGAGCAAGACGATCGCGGCCAGCATGCAGAACGCTGCGAAGGCCCGTGCAACCTCACGGTCGGGCCCCGACACCCGGAAGACGGCAGCGAGCCCGTAGACGAAGATCGGGCTCTTGTAGTCGAGGAACGAGGAGAAGTAGAGAGGGAAGCGGGCTCCGTACTCGTCGCGGCCGTCTTCTGCGATCGTGTGGGCGTTGTAGGCGATCGCTGCCTCGTCGCGGAAGAATCCCGGCGGGTTGTCCGACGAGATCCAGAGCTGGAACGCGGCGACGCCGACCACGATCGCCAACCCGACGGAGACCTGCCAGCGCGCCGCCACTACGCCGGCGGCGGGCCGATCGCACGCGCGAGCCAGTACTTCTCCCAGCGGGCGAACTTCACACAGACGTAGTCGCACTCCTGAAACAGGGCGAACACGACCGAGCCCGGAGGGGGAATGCCGCCGTCGGGAAGGACGACCACCCGGCTCTGCGGCAGGCCCGTCTCGGCGACGCGCCAGCGCGCCTGCGCCTGGGCTCCGCGGTCGTCGTAGTCGACGTAGATCGTCTCGCCGGCAGCAAGTGGCTGGTCCAACAGCGGCGGGACCCCGGCGTCGTAGAGGACCAGCCGCGCAGGACCGCGCGTCCGATAGATGTCGAGGAACTGCACGAACTGCGCGCCGATCGAGACCACGAGCACCGCGAGGGCGATGCGGCTCGGCCAGGACGTCCTGAGGCCTCCCACGAGTGCGGCGAGCGCTGGAATCGCAAGGACGAGCAGGAGCACCGGAAGCGTCGCGAGCCTGATGGCGTTGAAGCGGTCGACCGTCAGCGCAGCCGGAATCGGGATGAGCAGGGTCGCGAGCAGGACGTACCGCCAGAACGGATCCGACCGCTTGTGGAGGAGCACGAGGACCGCCCCCACGATCGCGAGCACGGCGACCCCGGCGAAGAACGCGCCGTAGCCCCCGTTGTGGATGTACGGCGCCGGATCGCCCGCCGTGGACCAGTGCCAAGGATCGATGTCGCGCAGCCAGTTGCCGACGGCCTGGACGACAAGCCTCGCTCCGGACAGGCCGTCACGAGCGATCGTGGTCGCCTCGTACCGAGCCGTCAGCGCACCGGGATGGCGGATGGCATAGACGCCCATCGGGATCATCGCGGCGAGGAAGGTCGCCCAGGCCGCAAGCACGAATCGCCAGCGGCCGCGGCCGGCGAAGACGACGAGAGCGCCGGCCAGGAGCGGGCCGAGCAGGCGACTGCCCGTGTACGAGTACGCGAGCAGGCCGACGATCACTCCGGCAGCGATCCCCTGGGTCGTGCCGTATCGCCCGAGCCGCGATGCGCGCTCGAGCACGAGCAGGAGCAGGACGACGAGCAGCGGCTGGGTCGAGGCCTCGATGGCGACTCTTCCCAGCTCGAAGAGCCAAGGGGTCAGGCCGGCGATGACCACCACGAGCACGGCCACGACGTTGCTGCGGGTCACACGTCTGGCAAGCAGGCCTAGGAGGAGGACGGCGGCGAGCACGAGAACCGCCGCGAGCCCCCGGGCAACGTGACTGCTCGGGCCGGTGACACGGAAGACGCCGGCGAGGAGGTAGGGGTACACGGGGCTCTTGTAGTCCTCGAACGAGCGGAAGAAGAGCGGGAGCCGTGCTCCGTCCTCGTTGCGCAGGTCGGTCGAGAGCGTGTACGCGTTCAGGGACAACGCTGCCTCGTCCCGGTGATAGCCGGGAGGATTCGACGGGTCGATCCAGAGGTGGAACGCGCAGACGGCGAGGATCGCACCGAGCCCGAGAAGGAGAGCGGGCCGGTCGACCAGCGACCTCACACGGTGAATCGTAGAGCCGCCGACGGAAGCCGCACCTCGCTGTACCCTCCTCCCAGTGAACCTGCTGGTGACAGGTGGTCGCGGCTTTCTCGGCTCACATCTCGTGGAGCGCCTGGAGCGCGAAGGGCACGACGTCGCGGCGGTCGGGAGCTCCGACTACGACCTGACCTCCATGGACGACGTCGCGCGGATGTTCGACGACGCCCAGCCCGAGCTCGTCTTCCACCTGGCGGCGGAGGTGGGCGGGATCGGCGCCAATCGGGCCAATCCCGGTCGCTACTGGTACGCGAACCTCTCGATGGGCGTCCACGTTCTCGAGCAGGCGCGGCTGCACGAGACGCCGAAGCTCGTGATCGTCGGGACGGTCTGCTCCTACCCGAAGTTCGCTCAGGTCCCGTTTCGCGAGGAGGACCTCTGGAACGGGTACCCGGAGGAGACGAATGCGCCCTACGGCGTGGCCAAGAAGGCGATCCTCGTGGGTGCGCAGGCCTATCGCGAGCAGTACGGTCTCGACAGCATCTTCCTTCTCCCCACGAACCTCTACGGGCCGCGGGACAACTTCGACCTCGAGACATCGCACGTGATCCCCGCGCTGATCAGGAAGATGGTCGAAGCGGAGGACGAAGTCGTGCTCTGGGCGGACGGGTCCCCCACACGCGAGTTCCTGTTCGTCGAGGACTGCGTCGACGGGCTCGTGCTCGCATCCGAGCGGTATGACGGGCCGGAGCCCGTGAACCTCGGTGCCGGGAAGGAGATCTCGATCCGCGAGCTCGCCGAGCTCGTCGCAGACGTGACCGGCTACACGGGTGCGATCGTCTGGGACGAGACGAAGCCGGGCGGCCAGCCGAGGCGAAGCGTCGACGCCGGTCGTGCTCGGGAGCTCTTCGGATTCGAAGCCCGCACGCCGCTGCGCGAGGGGATCGAGCGCACCGTCGCCTGGTATCGCTCGGCCCGCATCGCTGGTGTCGGTCGCTAGTGCGTCACTGACAGCCGCGCGCGAAGCGGGCCGTACGCTCGATTGGCTCCTCGACCGCCCGCGCACGGTGCTGGGAACGTTGATCGGAGCACAGATCGGCGCAACGCTGATCCTCGCGCTGTCGGTGACGCACAACGGCTGGGTCTACTTCCAGGGCGGCGATCAGATCGTCAACACGACGACGGGCTGGCTGCTCGGAACACTGCAACTTCCGCCGACGGACATCAGCTACCTGTGGCCGCTGGTCCAGGCCCCGATCACCTGGCTGACGGGGCCCACCTACGTCCAGGAGCTGCCGGTGCTCGTCACCCTCCAGGTGCTGGTCCTGGCGCCGATCGCGCTTCTTTGCGTCTACGGGATCGCTGCACGCGTCGGGGGGCGACTTCTCGGGTACTGGGCCTCGTTCCTCTGGGTAATCGCACCGTTCGTCGCCATCCCGCTCTTCGTCGACCGCTACCAGGAGCGCTGGAGCGAGCACTTCCTGCCTCAGGCTCTCGGGCTGACCGCGATGCCCGACTACCCCTCGATGGTGCTGGTCCTCGCCGCTGCGTTCTTCGTCGTCCGCTCGTTGACGCCGGGGCACATGACCGACGCCGTGCTGGCCGGAGTTCTCGTCGGCGCCGCTGGAGGCCTGAAACCTCCGAACTACCTCTTCGCGGCAGGAGCGGTGCTCGCGTACCTCGTAGCTCGGCGGTGGCGTGAGGAGCTCGTCTTCGCCGCTGCGATCGTGCCGAGCCTGCTCGTCCTTGCGCTCTGGAAGGACCGTGGCCTCGGCTACATCCCCGCCCTGACCTTCGATCAGGTGCAGATCGCCGCCGGTTCCACCATCGGCGTCCTCGATCTCGACTTCGATCGTTACCTGGAGCTCGATTTCGACCACTGGCGGTCGCAGATGAACCAGCTCCGCGAGTTCTTCTGGAGCGCCCGGCTCGTGCAGTGGGCCCCCTTCGCTGGCCTGCTCGCAGTGCTCCGCGTGCGGCGCGACGCAATCGCAACGCTCCTAGTCGGCTGGCTGGGTGCGTTCCTCGTCGTCAAGGGTTTCTCGCCGCGGGCGAGCATCGAGGCGAACACCTTCTGGCGGCTGCTCATGCCGGCATGGCCCGCCTACCTTCTGCTCGTCGCGTCGATCCCGCTGCTCGTGCCGACCCTCGCGCGCCGGCTCGGCGATCGTGTGCGACCGCCCGATGCGAGGGCCGTTTCGCAGCGCTGGGTCATCGTTGCCGCAGTCGTAACGCTGGCCGTCCCCGCGGTCGCGACCGCCGCCTCGGATCAGGTCGAGCCTCCCACGCCCGCCCTCACCCAGACGACCGCAACCGCAACCACGATCCTGACCCCGGTCGACGACGAGATCGATCTGCAGGTGGAGCGGGCGGGCACCGGGCAGCGCCTGACGTGGACGGCGGTCCCCTGGCGGGCAAGCGTCTTCTACCGGGTGTTCCGAAGCGATGGCGAGAACGACCTCGATTGTGTGACCAGGGAGAACACCGCGTGGCTGTGCGTCTTGCGGAGCGCTCCGATCGCGACCACCCGCGCAACGGAGTTCGTGGACACGTCGCCGCCCGATGCCGGCGCCACCTATCGGATCGGGGTCGGCACGAACTGGGCGAACGACCCTACGGAGGGGGACCTCTTCGCTTTCAGTCCGCCGGCGCCCTCGGTTCCGTAGGCCGCGTCCCGCCGATCCGTTCCTCTAGCAGGGCGATCCGCTGCGCGAGCTCGACGTTCTCGTCCGTGAGCTTCGAGATCACCGTCGAGTAGTGGAGGAGGACGAGGAGGATGAAGAGCGTCGCCACTGCGAAGAGCACCGCCGGCGGATAGCCCGTCACGCCGAGCCAGCTCGCGATCGTGTTCAGCGCATCGCGCCACGCGGAGAGCACGAGGAGCACGGCCCCGGTCAAGAGCCAGAGGAGGGCGTAGCGTTCCTTCAGCCGCCGCCCTCGAACCAGCTCGAACACGACGAGGATCAGCAGCACCGACGCGATGACCCCGATGATCGAGACGCGAACCGGCGTCATCGGCGGGCTTCCTCGAGGTGCGGATACCGCCGGAGGCTCGCGACGAGCAACGCCAGCGTCACCTTGACGATGTAGTAGAGGGAACGGACGAACGTGATCGAGGACGAGCCGGTCTCGCGCTCGCGCATCTCCACTTGCACCTGCGCCAGCCGAAGTCCGCTGCGTAGAGCGACGAGCGTCGCCTCGACCTCGGGGTAGTCGTGCGGATACTCGTGAGCGAAGAGCTCGATCGCGGCACGATCGAGCGCCACGAAGCCCGACGTCGTGTCCGTGACCCGCTGGCCGCCGAGGATCGAGACGAGGCGAGCGAAGACCCGGATCCCCATGCGGCGGGCGAAGGGCGGCCGGTACGACCCCCCGCGATCGACGAACCGGGAGCCGATGACGAAGTCCGCCTCGCCGCGCTCGAGCGGAGCGAGGAGCTTGTCGAGCTCGGAGGCGTCGTGTTGTCCGTCTCCGTCGAGCCGGACGGCTGTGCCGTAGCCCTCGGCCAGCGCGTACCTGAAACCGGTCTGAACCGCTCCGCCGATGCCGACGTTGAACGGGAGCCGGAGCACCGTCGCTCCGTGCGACTCGGCTACGGCTGCCGTGTCGTCGGTCGAGGCGTCGTCGACGACGACCACGTCGAACGACGCATCGAACGCGCGAATCTCGGCGATGACCTTCCCGACGGCTCCAGTTTCGTTGAACGCCGGAACGACGGCGATCGTTCGCTTGGTGCTCACACCGGGACCCCGGCGCCGAGCCCGACGAGCTCGAGCAACCGCCTGGCCCGGTGGGCGTACGTGTGCTCGTCGAGCACGTGCTCACGCGCGCGACGACCCATCTCTCCCGCCTGTTCGGGATCTGCGACCAGCTCGCGGAAGGCCGCGACGGCTTCGTCGACGGTGTCCACGACGACGAGCTCGAGCCCTGGCTCGAACCAGCGCTCGATGCCGGCATGGGGATTCGAGACGATTGCCGCGCCGGACGAGGCGAGCTCGAACGGCCGGGCAGTCGACGACGCGGAAACGGTCGCATGCGGCCGGCGCGTCATGTTCAGGTTGACGCGGGCGGCCGAGATCGCACGAGCGAACACGTTGAACGGGATGTCCCCGAGACTCCGAGCCGCACCAACGTCGCCCTGGAAGTCGAGCCCGCCGACGGCGAAGTCGAGCTCGGAGGCGATCCTCGACGGGTCGCCGATCATCGTCTTCATCCACTCCCGCCTGAACTTGTCGCCGTAGCCGTAGAAGAAGACGTCGACCTCCTTCTCGACGAGCTGTGGCGAGAAGAACTCCGGATCCGCCGCCCAGAAGAGCGCCTCCGCACGTCGTACGCCGAGCTCGAGCAGGCGCGGGATGCCGCCTTCCGAGTTCGACAGCACCAGGTCGTACTCCCGGGGATCGGCTCCGTGATACGGATTGAAGCCCGTGTCCATGCCGCCGTACTCGGGAAGGCTCATCGGGACGTCACCGTCGTAGAACACGACCGGGATCGAGTACTGCTGGCGCAACGCGTCCGGGATCCCGCGGAGATGTGCCATCGGAACCGTGAAGACGACGATCGCATCGGGCCGCTCCCGCTCGACGAGACGCTCGAGGTGCCGCTTCCACCGGGGCGTCACCCAGCGGCGGATCGTCTCGCGCGTGAGCCGGTCGAACCCGCTCTCCTCGGGCTGCGACTCCTCCCGCCGGAGGTAGCGGTCGCCCTTGAGCCGCGCGAGCGTGCCTCGAACGGCCTCGAACGACTCGCCCTCCCGGAACGTCGGGTTGGGCGCCACTCGCCACCAGGGCGATTCGACGGGGCGTCCGCGGTAGGGCGTCACGACGAGGTCGACGCCGGCCTCGTACATCCCCTTCCAGAGCTGCCACCACGCAGGCGTGCAGCCGTAGCGGAAGTCGAGGTCGATCGCGGATGCGACCGCGAGGATCTTCGGCGGCTTCACTGAAGGTCAGTCTAGGCAGCCGTACGGCGTGCTCGTGCGCAGCGTCTAAGGTCGCCGCGTGAAACATCCACTCCGAGGGACCCTCGTCGGTCCTTGGAGGAGCGCAATCGCCCTGCTTGCCTCTGCGACCGTGCTCGTCGGCGCTCTCGTCAACGCGAGGGTGGTCGTGCTCGAGCACAACGAGTTGAGGGAACGCTACGGGCCGCTGGAGCCTGCCCGCCGTGAGGACGAGATCGTGCGCTCACTCGGGTTCGACCCAGATGTGTGGGAGCGTCTCCGATCCTCGGTTCATGCCGGAGATCGCTTCAACATCGTCGCGCAGGGAGTCGGCCAGCACGAAGTGCGCAACTACGCCGCCTATTCGCTGCTACCGGCGATACAGGTGTCCGACAGCTCCGCTGCCAACGTCGTCGTCTACTACGAGATCGATCCACCATCGGCCGCACGCTGCACGCCGGTCGGCGAACGTGTCTGCGTCGTGCGTCGGAAGGCACCGTGAGCGGGCCGGCGGCAGTTCTCGGCGTTGTCGCGCTCCTGGCGTTGTGTGGCCTTGGTGTACTGGCGATCCTCGGTGTCGGGACCTCCCTGCCGACCCTCCTGCGGCGGTCGGGTCTGGCGCCGCTCGCCGGGATGGCCTGGGCCGGCATCGCCGGGGCGACGCTCGCTGCAGCGGGCTCGCGTCTCAGCCTCGCGGGACTCGCTCTGCTCACCTTCGCGACGTGTGCAGCCGGAGCCGTCCGACTTGCGGTGAGCGGCCCGTCGACGGCTGTGCACCGGCGCGCGAGCTCGAGCAAGCCCGAGCTCCCCGTCGTATTCACGGCGATTGTCCTGGTGGCGATCGTCGGGACGGCGGTAGTCGCCGCGCTCTGGGTCAAGCCTCTCGTCGAATACGACGGGTGGGCGATCTGGGGCATGAAAGCGCGGGCGATCTCCGTTCTCGGTGCTGCCGACGAGGACCTCTTCGCCTCGGAGGCCTATGCGAGGCTGCACAACGAGTACCCGCTCTTGCTCCCCTCGCTGCACGCGCTACCACTCCAGGCCACGGACGGCTTCTCGTCGAACACCGTCGTACTCGCGTCGCTCGCGATCGGGGCAGCGGGACTCCTCGCGATCTGGGCGCTCTTTCGCGACCGCGTGCGCCCCATGTTGCTCCTCACCTTCGTAGCGGCGATGGCTGCGACCCCGGCATTCTCGATCCAGCTCGGAACGGGGTACGCGGACGTCCCGCTGGCCCTGTTCGTCGCGTGCGGGCTCGGCGCCGCAGCGCGGTGGCTCGTCGACAGGAGCACGGCGTGGCTTGCGCTCGCAACACTCTTCCTTGCGGCTGCCGCTCTGACGAAGAACGAGGGCCTGCTCTTTGCGGCGGCGGTGTACCTCTCCCTCTTCCTGTGCGCTCACGGCCGGCGCCGAGCAGTCGCTGCGTCGGCGCTCGTCGTAGCGCTCCTGTTCGCGCCGTGGCGGGCCTACATCGCTGTTCACGACCTCGGCGCCCCGGACTACGACCTGTCCACCTCCTTCAACCTCCCGTGGGTGGCGGGGCGCCTCGATCGGGCCCCGGCTGCCACGCTCGGGCTCCTGGCTGAGGCGGTCGACCCGGAGCAGTTCGGCGTGCTGCTCATCCTCGGCGCCGCAGCCGCACTCCTCGCCGTCCGGTCGGGCCCACGCCCGCTCGGCGTGCTCGCCGCCGGATTCGGCTTGCTCTCGCTCGCAGGCTTGACCTGGATCTACGTGCTGACGCCGAACGAGGTCGACGATTACCTCAAGAGCAACGGCAACCGGATCGTCTTCTCCCTCGTCCTCGGGCTTGCGACACTCGCCCCCCTCCTCATCGAGGAGTATTCACGACCACTCGACCATCCCCAGCGATGAAGGGGCCGTCGGCAGGCACAACTACTCTCGTCTCGGATGAACGGCACCGGGCCCCGGTTCTCCGTGGTCATTCCCCTGCGTGACGAGGAGGAGGTGCTGCCGCGGCTCGCCGACCGGCTCACCGCGACGATGGAGGCGCTCGGGGACACGTGGGAGGTGATCCTGGTCGACGACGGGTCGAGCGATGGAACGTACGGGCTCGCAGTCGAGCTCCACGGGCGCGACTCCCGGTTCAAGGTGGTGCGCTTCTCCCGAGGATTCGGCCACCAGGTCGCGCTCTCCGCCGGGCTCGATCTCGCGCGGGGCGCCGCGGTCGTCACGATGGACGGAGACCTCCAGCACCCTCCGGAGGTCATTCCCGACCTCGTCTCGCGGTGGGAGGACGGCGACGAGATCGTGTACGCCGTGATGGAGGAGCGAGCGGGAGAGAGCCGCTTCAAGGACTGGACGGCGCGCTGGTTCTATCGACTGCTCAGCCGCCTGGCCGAGATCGACGTGCCCACGGGAGCGGGCGACTTCCGGCTTGTGGACCGCCGCGCGCTCGAGGCCGTTCGCGCGATGCGCGAGTCGAACCGGTACCTCCGCGGAATGTTCAGCTGGGTCGGGTTCCGCCAGTCGGGTGTCCCGTATGCGTCGCCGCCACGGCCCGCAGGGCGGAGCAAGTACAGCAGCGTCAGGATGCTTCGACTCGCCACCGACGCCGTCATCGGCTTCTCGAGCCGGCCGCTTCGCCTCGGCCTCAACCTCGGCTTCGTCGTGTCCGTCGCTTCGATCGTGTTCGGTCTCTCCGCGGTGATCTCCAAGCTGGCCGGCGTCTTCGTCGTCCCCGGTTGGACGTCGATCATGGTGCTGGTGGGCATCGTCGGGGGGATCCAGCTGATCGTGCTCGGCGTGATCGGCGAATACGTGTCCCACATCTTCGACGAGGTCAAACGGCGCCCCCTGTACGTCGTGAGCCGAGTGCACGGCATTCCCGAGGAGGAGGTACGAACATCGAGCTGACCGCGTACGCAGTCGTCTACACGACGCTCGCGACGACCGGCCTCGTGCTTCTCCGGCGCTCGCTCGAGGACGCGACGCTGTCCGAGCTCGTGCACGATCCGGCGTTCTTCGCCGGCGGCGTCTTCTATGCGGCGAGCTTTGCGACGTTCCTCGTGTCGCTCCGGCGGTTCGAGGTCCTGACGGTCTTTCCGCTCTTCACCGGTCTCGCCTACGCAACGGTTGCCGTCGCGGCCGCGGTCGCGCTCGACGAATCGCTCAGCGCTTCGAGGCTCGCCGGCATCGCCTTCGTGGGCGTGGGCGCAGTGCTCCTCGTCCGGTAGCGCTTGCGTTTCACGCGAGCGACGCGGCCGCGAAGCGGCCGCGCTTTAGAACTCGATTCAGAATGAGCAGCCATGTCATTCTGAAACTCAGGTTCTTAGGGATTTTCGCGCGAGCGGAATCTGCACTCGCAGAATCCGCTCTTGCGCACGATCAGCTCGCCGTCCGAAGCCGCCGTATCGCGACGAGCGTCTGCGGGGCCAGGGGCCCGAGCTCGGGATCCCGAACCTCCGTCGTGCTCAGTTGCCCGCACCTCGCCAGGGTCGCCAGCCCCGGACCCTCGACGAGTGGCTCGAGCGCTCCCGGGGCACACGCCGCCGCAAGCGCGGCGCCCTGCTCATGAGGACCGACGACGAAGTAGGACGCGTCGTCCGGGCAAGACGCGCCGGCGCGATTCGCTTCGATCCCGACGAGAACGGGAAGAGCCTCGCGTGCCTCGACGTCGAGCCCGGCCATCGCGACGACGCAGCCTGCGTTGTCGAACCCGGCGACCGCCCGAACCAGCGCCCCTTGTCGCTCCTCTTCCGCGGTCCAGCGGCCGACCTCGGCGCGTGTGTCGGGCGGAGGAGTGAACGCAAAGACGATGCAGAGCAGGCCGAGAAGCTGCAAGGAGGGCCGAAGCCGTGCGAGGGAGAGGGCCAGCGCGACCGCGAAGAGCGCGTAGGCCGGGATGTAGTACCTCGTCGCCAGGAACCCGGCCTGGCCTGCAAGCGCGAGCGTGAGGACGCCCGTGACGAGCGCTCCCAGGGCGACGACGTCCACTTTGCGACGCGCGACCATCACGAGCCCGGTCACGACGAACGCGCCGAGCACGATCAGCCTGGCAGCCGGCGGAAGCGGCTCGTGGGCCCAGTCGTAGAGATCGAGCAGCCCCCGCACGATGCCTCGACCCCCGTCCACCTCGGCGCCGTACACGAGATCGCCCCGCGCGGCGATGCGAGCGCTCTCGATCGCGACGTGTGCGAGCGGCAGGACGACCGCGGCTGCAAGCACCCCGAGGAGGAGCTTTCGACCGCGGCTCAGGCGCGCCCAGCCGGCGAGTCGTCCGCGCCCGGCGTAGAGCACCGGTGCGATCAGCGGAACGACCGCGAGCGATGTCTCCTTCTGGTAGGTCCCGAGGATCCAGAGCCCGCTGCCCGCGATGCTCAGAGCCGCGGTTCCGAGCCGCCGAGGCGGGCGCGAGTCGTCGAGCAACGATCGTCCTGCCAGCACCAGCAGCGATCCACCGAGCGCCATCCCGCCGACAAGCAGCGGCTCCTGGGGCCCGAAGCGCGCAAGGTCCCGGGCGAACTTCGGGACGGCGACAACGAGAAGCGCGGGCAGACCGGCGAGCGCGGCGTGCAGCACCGCCCCCCAGCGCCCGGGCGGACGGGGAAGCGCAAGAGCGGTCATGAGGCTGAGGCCAGCAACGAGGACCAGGATCCGGGCGAGGTTCCAGAGATTCGGCCCGACCAGCCCCTGGGGTGCGTCGAAGGTGTGCCACTGGGCGTAGTTCCAGAGGATCCAACCAGGCCGGAACCGTTGCTCCTCGGGGCTCTCGAAGCGAGCGATCCGGGAGAGCTCCTCCGAGGACAGCGAGATCGCTTGCCAGTCGTCGACCAGCGACGGCGTCTCGATCGAGAACCGGGGCGAGACCAGCCAAGCGGCAATGCCCGAGACGAGCACGATCGCGACGAGAAGTCCCCACCGGTACACGACCTCTCCGCTGAGCTCCAGCCGCTCCGATTCACGCACCCTGTGAACCTCCGGTGCGGATCTCACGTCCAGCTGGGTCAATACGCCCCGCGACCCCTCAGGACGGCCGGGATCGTCCGCGCGATGATCGTGATGTCGAGCCAGATCGACCAGTTCTCGAGGTAGGTGAAGTCGAGCCGGACGAGATCGTCGAAGGAGAGCCCCGAGCGGCCGGAGATCTGCCACAGCCCGGTCATGCCCGGCAAGACTGCGTAGCGTGCGCGGTGCCAGTCCTCGAGCAGTTGATAGTCGCGCAGCGGCAGAGGGCGTGGCCCGACGAGGCTCATCTCGCCCCTCAGCACGTTGATGATCTGCGGGATCTCGTCGAGGGAAAAGCGACGGAGGAACCGCCCGACTCGCGTTACCCGCGGGTCGTCCCGAATCTTGAAGAGCGCTCCCTCCGCCTCGTTGGCGTCTTCGAGCTCGGGCTGGAGCGCCGGCGCCTCCTCGATCATCGTCCGGAACTTGAGCATCCCGAACTCGCGCTCGCCGACCCCTACACGGCGGTCGACGAAGAACACGGAGCCGCGGGAGTCCAGCTTGATCGCCAGTGCGATGAGCAGCCAGACCGGGAGCAGCAGAACGGCCACCAGCACGCTCACGAAAATGTCGAACGTGCGCTTGACGGCCCAGTCCCATCCGGTCAGCACCGGTGGACGGAGCTCGAAGAGCGGTGCGCCCTGTCCCGGCACGTACTCGCCGCGCTGCACGAGGAGCTCGGTCGTGTCCGGAGCGAGACGCACCTTGATCCCTTTGCGGTGAGCTTGCTCGACGACCTCGAGGACGATCCGCTCGTCGAAGTCCGCCTCGGTGAGGATCACCTCGTCAGGTCGGACGTCCTCGAGCACGAGCGCGAGCTCGTCGCGCGAGCCGAGAAGGCGGAGCCCCGCGACGCTCTCGCCCGAAACCGCCCCTACGAACTCGTAGGCCAGGCCTCCGCGCGAGGCAGCGAGCGTGCTCCAGAGACGCGTAAGGCTTTCGCCCTCGCCGACGAGAACCACCCGGCGTCGAATCCCGGCTGCGCGCATGAGCTCCAGGGAAACCGATTCGTACGCCGCCCTGAGCAGGCCGATGACGATCGCGGCGGTGACGACCGACGTGGGGATGAGCCCGGAGGTCGTGAAGTCGTACCCCGTGCCGTACCCGAATGCGTAGACGATCAGGGCGACCGCGATCAGGCACGCGAGGATCCGACCTGCACCCGGGCGATGCTCGCGCTGCCGATAGAGACCGGCCTGCGCGAACACGAGCACGGTGATCGGGGCGGCGAACCTCAGCCACTCCGCAGGGCCCTCGCGCCAGAGCAGTCCCCAGAGGATGTCTCCCTCTCCCGCCACGAGCTGGCGGATGACGAGCGCGACGTAGATCCCGAGCGCGAGCCCTGCGACGTCGAGCGCCACCAGGGAGACGACGGAGAGAGCCCTCCGCACGAGCGTGAGGATCGGCCCGCGCGAGAGGAGGTAGGGGCGGGAGGCGCGGACATCACGTTGCACAGGCGAGGACGCCGGCGCCGGGCGTGGCGTCTCAGCCGGCGGAGCGGCCTTGGACACGGTGTGATGTTAGAGGCGAGCCACGTCGTCCCACGCCGTTTCCGGCGCTTCTTTGCCGATTTCGCGAGCAAGGGAGTCGAGATCGGTCGGCCTCGCGCGCCGTGCGAGGAGGGCCAGGAGGACCGGCAACGCGGTGCGCCGCCGCCAACTGAGCAGATCGGTGTCGTGAAAGTACGCGTGGACGACCCGGGGCAGCGAGCGCGGCCTTGTGATCAAGGTCCGCGCAAGATCGCCGAGGGAGTGCGTCGTCGGAATCGCGAGCACGCGCCCCCCCGACGGCAGGAGAACCCACGCGGGCTCCGCGAGTGACGCCCATCGCTCTCCGGATGGCAGGTACGGGGGCCGCGTCATTCGCGCGGTGCAATCGACGTAGCCGAGCTCGGCGCACGCCTCGGCGACCGAGACGTCCGCGTACCAGCCGCCGCCGCAGAAGAGCGTCGGCCCGAGCCCGAGCTCGCGCAGCCGCGCCGCTTCGGTGAGCACCCGCTCGCCGGTCCCCTCCCCACTCGGCCGCGCATGGGTCGGCGACGTCCAGTGGGTGTGATGGCCCAGCGGGCCGCATTCGGCTGCCGCGCGGGCACGCTCGACCCACCGCGTCTCGTCCTCGCCCGCGGACACATGTGCCGGTCGGAGCAGCGCTGCGATCGGAAAGCCTCCCGGCCGTCGCTCCTGCAGCGCCGAGAAGCGAGACCACACGGAATCGTCCAGGGGCCGCTCGACGTGGCAGGAGACGACCGCGTACCGTTCCCGCGTCGTGGCGCCCATCCCCGCCGAAGTATCTCTGGTTCCGTAGATGCGCCGCTCGCTCCCCGTCCTGGTCGTCATCGCGGCCGCTGCGCTGCCGCGACTCCTGGTCCTCGCCCGCGAGCGAGAGACGATCCTCGAGGAGTTCGTCGACAAGAGCGACCGCTTCGCAACCACGCTCGTCGACCACGGCACCTTC
Source organism: uncultured Actinomycetes bacterium (assembly GCA_963761485.1). Lineage (GTDB taxonomy): Bacteria > Actinomycetota > Thermoleophilia > Gaiellales > Gaiellaceae > GMQP-bins7. Next base: position 715,848 of record CAVXGP010000007.1, read on the forward strand.
GGCTTCCTGCCGGACGTCCCCTCTGCGTACACGCAGCCGCTCTACGGATGGTTTCTCGCAGGTCTGTACCTGCCGTTCGGACGCTCCTGGCTCGCGGTCGGGCTCGCACAGATCGTGGTCGCCGTCGCGACGGCCCTCGTGGTCTTCGAGATCGGGAGGCTGCTTCGCTCCACCGCGGTCGGGCTCGTAGCGGCTCTGCTGACGACGCTGCATCCGTATGTGATCTGGCACGACGTCCACGCAAACCGGGAGGTGCTCGACGGCCTCATGCTGGCCCTGCTCGTCCTCTGCGCATTGCGCGCATACGACGAGGACTGGCTCCCGCTGGCCGCCGCCACCGGGTGCGTAGCGGGGGTAGCGATCCTCGGGAACGCCCGGCTCGCGCTGCTGCCGCTCCTGCTCGCGGTGTACGTCGCGTGGCGGGTCCGCCCAGCGGGCCGCGCGCTCCTGACGGCCGCGCTGCTGCTCGCAGGTGCCGCAGCGGTCGTTGCTCCCTGGGTTGCAAGAAACGAGATCGAGGTCGGGTGCTTTGCGCTGACCACCGACTCCCGCGCGCTCTGGAAGGCGAACAACCTGAACACCTACGACGTCCTGGACAACGGCGGCTGGATCGACGACGTGCCCGAGCTGCCCGGAGGACCGCCGTGGCCGGAGCTTGCGGCCGACCTCACGCTCGCCGGCCGACCGACCTCCGTCGACGAATGCGCGCAGATGCGCCTGTACCGCGACGAAGTCCTCGACTTCTGGCGCGAACATCCCGGTGAGAAGGCACGGCTCGCGTTCCAGGCGACGAGGATGCTCTGGAATCCTGTGCCCTCGGAGTCCGACGAGAGCGGCAGCGGGCTGGCCCGGACGGCCAGGCGGACGATCGAGCCCGCCTACGTGGTCGTGCTGTACGCACTCGCTCTGGTGGGCCTCTTCCTCGCGCCGCGACACTTCGCCGCGCTCGCTGTGGCGCTGCTGGCCTACAACACGCTGGCCGCGATGGTCTTCGCAGGCACGGCGCGCTACCGGGCGCCGTGGGACTTCCTGCTGGCGCTCCTCGCCGCATTCGCGCTCGCGGCGTTCTGGGAGCGCGTCCGGAAGAGGCGCACCTACCCGAGAGCGGCGGTGTAGAGCGCTTCGATCCGTTCGGCGCTGCGCTCGGGAGGGAACTCGGCCAGAGCACGAGCACGGCCCGCACGGCCCATCGCCGCCGCGCGCTCGAGATCTCCCGCCAGCCCGACGATCGCTTCGGCGAGTGCCTCGGCGTCGCCGGCAGGAACCACGAGGCCGGTCTCTTCGCTCGCCACGATCTCCGGAAGACCTCCGACGGCGCTGGCGATGACCGGCCGGCCGCGCTCCATCGCCTCGAGAGCGACCATCCCGAAGCCCTCGCCGATCGACGGGACGACAACGATCGCCGCCTGCTCGATCGCGCGTTGCACCGGCGCGACGAACCCGAGGAAGCGCACGGCGTCCTCGAGCCCAAGCTCGCGCGCGTACGACCTGAGAGCGGGCTCGAGCGGCCCGCGTCCGGCGACGTCGAGCTGCACGCCGGGAACGCGCAACCGCGCCTGCGCGAGCGCGCGGAGGAGCACGAGATGCCCCTTGATCGGGATCAGGCGACCGATACAGAGAAGCCTCGGCTCGGGCCCTTCGTAGCGACGGACCGAGTCTCGAGAGGAGATCCCGTAGTGGACGATCTCGAAGGCCTCCTCGTCGAACCCTTCCGTCTCCGCGAGATAGCGGGCCAGCCCCTGCGAGATGGCGATGTGCACGTGCGCGAGCGACCCGACGGTTCGGTCGGCGAGCCCGAACCAGCGGCCCTCTCTGAACTCGTTGAACCCGTGCTTGGTGGAGAGGCGGAGCGGGACCCGCGCCATGGACCCGGCGAGCTGCCCGTAGACGTCCGCGTGGACGAGATGGGTGTGCAGGATTCGCGGTCGGCGCCGGGAGAGTTGCGCGACGACCTCACCGAACGCGATCGGGTCGACGTCGGCTCTCAGCAGGATGTCGTCGAGCGGGACCCCGCGGTCCCGTAGCTCGCGGGCGAACTCCCAGGCGCCCGGTTCGTCCTCGTGCAGCATCAGGAAGCGAACGTCCCAGCCACGCGACCTCAGGTCGGGCAAGAGCTGGAGGAGATGCGCCTCGGAGCCGGAGATGCCGGCGACCTTCTGCGTGTGGAGAACGATGCCCTGTCTCAAGAGATCCCTGCCGCGTCCAGGATCCCACGCGCCCACGACTGCACGGAATGGCCCTCCTCGACCCGTTCTCGCAGGCGACGACCGAGCGCCGCGCGGTCGGCCGGAGGGAGCGCAGCGAGGCTGCGGATCCGCTCCGCGAGCTCGCCCGGGTCCTCCCTGCGAAAGAGTTGAGCCGGTTCCAGCAACGAGTCGAACACCGGGTTCGACGCCAGCACGGGCACGCAGCTCGCAGCAGCCTCATAGACGACCTTGTCCGGAGCGCCCGCACGCATGTTGTTGACGAGCGCGTCGTGCTCCGCGAGCAGCCGAGGGAGCTCGGTACGCGCGACCGCACTCCCCAGCACTACCCGGCCCTCCAGCGGCAGCTCGGCCGCAAGCTGGTCGAGCTCCCGGCGGTGCTCCCGCTCCTCCGCGGAGAGCACAGGCCCGTACACGTCCAGCCGGACACCTTCTCCTACCGTCGCAACCGCGCGCAGGACCACGTCGAGCCCCTTCGCGGGCGAGTACCGGCCTAGCGCGAGCAGGCGGAGCTCGTCTCCGTTGCTCCGTGGTGAGACACACGCGAACTCGGAAAGGTCGATGCCGTGACCGATCGCCCTCAGCTTCCTCGAAGGCACCGGGAACGAGCGGTCGTCCACCGACGTCACCGCGCTCGCGAAGCGCTCTGCGAAGACGAGGAGCCGGCTCGCGTGCCAATGCGTGAACCAGAGGACGAGGGGGATGCGGAGGGGCCTCACCAACGGGGCCGCGAGAACCGCGTAGATCGGGCACATGTGCGCGACGACTGCGCCCGCGCCCCCCCGAAGGCCGCTTCGCTCCCGTTGCAGCGCTGCCTCGAACCGAAGGCCGCGGCCGAGCTTGTGGCGCGCGCGGAAGGTCGTCACGCGGCAGTTCGCCGGCAGCACACCCTCGACGGCGCCGTCGGCCAGCACGACGACCTCGTCCACGAGCGTCGCCAGCGCCCTGATCTTGGGAACCGTCGCCGCGAGCGCCGGATGCTGCGGATCGACCCGCTGCGTGATGAAGACGATCTTGGTCAAAAGAAGTCGAAGTCGCCGAGGGTGAAGTGCCACGCGCGCGAACGGACGTCGAGCCGCGCGCCGTCGTGCAGCACCTTGCCGATGAAGCGGAGCCGCTTGTTGGTCGGGAGGAAGCCGGAAGCCAGCAGCGCCTGCCGTTCCAGCCGGCCAGGCGGCGGCAGGAGAACGAGCGCATCCGCACCTCCCCGCACCTCGTCGAGGGCTCTGGCGAGCAGCGCGCGGGTTGCGTCGCGCCCGTCCGGGGACGCAACGAGATCGGCCAGAAAACCGGCCGAGACGCCGTGCTTGAACGTGTGCCCGACCACTGCGACACCGCGGAGCGCCCCGCCCCGATACGCCCCGAAACAACGGTAGTCGCGGGGAGAGTCGAGGTACCGCCAGTTGAAGTATTCCGCGTCGCGGACGAAGTGACTGCCGTACCCGGGTGCCGCCCGGCGCCCGAGCTCGTCCATCTGCTGGTCGAACCGCTCGACCGGGCGCACGTCGAGGCCGCGCACCGACGACGAAGCGACGGCGGGCGGCCGCAGGCCGCCGCGCTTCCCAGGGCGACCGAGGACATAGCGCCCGACCGCCCCGGCACGGAGGGGGCGCGCCCAGAGCCGGAGCCGTGGAAGGTCGATCCACCCCAGACGGCTGATGAAGATCGGGTACGACGCGCCGTTCGGAAAGGTCACCGTGAGCGGCGAGCCCGAGGCGGCCGCGGCGGCCTCGTTCTCCTCCTCGAGCGTCGAGAAGACCCCCTGCCCGCGGTAGCGCGGATCCGTGGCCACGTTCACCGGGATCGCGAGGCTGGTCTCCGTGCCGTCGAGCGCCGTGCGGAAGAAGCTCATCGCGGCGACGCCGACGACCTCGCCCCCGTCCATCGCGAGGGACACGATCCCCTCGCCGGCAGGGTTCCGATCGAACCACCAGGCGAACTCCTCGTCGGAGAGCTGAGTCGTCCCGACTCGCGCGAGGAGCGCCACGAGCGCGGCCCGCTGGTCCGGCGTGTAACGGACGGTCTCGAAGCTCACCGTGTCGCCGTCCCGAGCGCGGCGTTGAACGCCCGCCGGGCATGCGTCCCGAGCACCGTGTCCTTGACCGCGATCAGGTCGCACGCGCCGGAGAGAACGAGCTCGAAGGTCCTCGCCGGGTACGGCTCGATGTTGTAGCGACGAAGCCGGAACCGGTCGCTCGCCGCGCCGTTGGCGCCCGAGACGGACGTGAACGCGAGCTTGTAGCCCGCCTGCTGGACGAGGCTCGCGTGCTCGGGGCGATAGTCGGCAAGCGAGCCCTTCACGAAGGCGAACGCCTCGACCTCCCGTCCGAGCCGCGCCTCGAGCCGCAGCTTCGAAAGCGCGATCTCTCGCGCCGCCTCGTCGGGCTCCAGCTCGGAGACCGGGCGGTGCCCGATTCCATGCGATTCGATGCGGACGCCGCCGGCCTCGAGCTCCGCAAGCTCGTCCCAGCTCAGCGTCTCGTTGCGGATCCCGAGCATCCGAAGCGGCTCTTCGTGCGGCAGCGGCCGGCCGTCGTCGAGGAATCCGATCGGAACGAACACGACCGCCGGATACCCGTGCCGGCGCAGCACGGGGAACGCGTTCTCGAGATTGTCTCGGTAGCCGTCGTCGAACGTGATGAGCACGGCTCCGGGCGGCAGAGCGCTGCCTGCGAGGTAGTGATCTCGAACCGCCTCGAGCGAGACCGGCACGTAGCCGAGCTCGCCCAGGAGGTCCATCTGCTCCTCGAAGACCGCAGTGGGGACCGTCGTCGGGTTCGGCCAGAGGTCGTTGACCTTGTGGTACATGAGCACGCGGAGCGTGCGGTCGGCCTCGCCGTCGAGGCCGACACCGGTCACGGTCTCTCCGATCGTGCGGTAGACGCCGTTCTTCAGGAGCTGCTTCGCCCGGTCCACCCGCATCCGGCTGAGTGTAGGTGTGAGCTGGGGTCGGACCCCCGGGTCTGACCGGACGTTCGCTAGTCCGTGACCACCCGCTCGACGAGGTCGCGGATCTGGCGGGCGTACTCCTCGGGCGTCGCGAGCCAGGGCCCGACCGCGACGCGCGCTGCGCGGCCGAGTCCCTCGGCCAACCCGCGATCCGAGAGCACGCGAACGAGAGCATCGGCGAGTGCCTCCGCATCACCGGGAGGGACGAGAACGCCGGTCTCCCCGTCGGCAACGAGGTCCGGGATGCCTCCGACTCGGCTCGCGACGACACCGCGTCCACGGCAGAACGCTTCGACAACGACCCGTCCGAGGCCCTCCGAGCGTGACGGCAACACGAGAATCGTGGCCTCGTCGAGGGCCCTCGCGACGTCGGCCGTCGGCAAGGTCTCGGTCCAGCGCGTCTGCTCCGGAAGCTCGGCCACCACACGCTCCGCCACGTCGCGCAGCGTCCCGCGACCGACGAGGTGAAGCGTCGCCTCGGGGACCTGCGGAGCGGCGATTCGCCAGGCTTCTGCGAGGACGTCCACCGCCTTGTAGCGCTCGAGCACGCCTACGAACAGGGCCGCTGGGCGCTCGGGCAGCGGCGCGGGCTCACGATCGAGAAAGGGCTCGAGATCCATGAACGCGGCGAACGTCGCGGTCGGCTCGGCTCCGGCAGCACGAACGACACCGGACGTGTATGCGGAGATCGTCCGGACGCCGTCCGAGCGTCGCAGCCCGATGCGTGCCAGCACGTCGGCGAGCGGAGCGAGCGCCTTTCGCAGGGGCGAGCCGTAGAGCCGCGCCGGAGCGGCGGGATCCCCGTGGATGTCGGCGACGACACGGGCCGGAACCCTCGCCAGCGCGCGGCCCATGAGGACGAGTGCCGTCTCCTGGCCGCCTTGCACGAGCACCGCGTCCGGCCTGAAGTCCCGCAGCTCCCGGGCGACCCGAAACGGCAGCAACGCGTAGAAGGCGGCTCCGTCGAGCAGCCGCGGCCGGATCCGACCGACGAGCCGAAACCGTGGGTCTCCCCGCCGAGCGCCGTCCGCGGACGCCAGAACGCGGACCTCGAGCTCCGCGGAGAGCGTGTCGAATTTCCGCTCGAGCGACGGCGAGAGCGGAAGCGCGTAGCGCGTGCGCCCCACGAGCAGCAGCTTCCGCTTCACGAGCGCGCCGCCCTCAGCAGCTCCTCCTCGATCCGGGTGAACACGGACTCCTCGGTGTACGCGGCGACCGAGCCCGGGGCTGCCGTGGCAAGCCGCTGCCGGAGATCCTCGTCGGCGAAGAAGCGCCGGATCGCTCCCGCCAGTGCGCCGGCGTCGCCGGAACGGACGAGCAGCCCGTTCTCGCCGTCGCGTACCACCTCGGGAACGCCGCCGACGGCCGTTGCGATGACCGGGCTACCGACGGCGAGCGCTTCGACCACCGTGTGCGGAAAGTTTTCCCAGCGCGACGGGAGAATGGCGGCGTCGGCTGCTCGGAAGAGGCGTAGCACGCCCTCGCGCGGGACACTCCCCAGGAAACGCGCCCTCCCGTCGAGCCCCAGCTCGCGCGCACGGCGCTCCAGCGCCTTCCGGTCGGGCCCGTCCCCGGCGATCGCGAGCGTGACCCCGGGCACCTCGGCCACGGCCTCGAGCGCGATCCCGAGCGCCTTCTGCGGCCCGAGCCGGCCAGCGAATGCGAGCAGCGCGCCGTCGAGGCCGAGCTCTGCTCGAACCACGTCGCGTGAGGGAAGCAACGGCAGCTCCGGAGCCGGGTTCGGGAGGACAGAAACACCTATCGGATCGAGACCCCAGCCGAGCGCGATCTCCCGAAGGTACGCGCTCGGGCAGAAGATGTGGCGCGCCCGCCGGAGCGCGGCGTCGCGCGTCCAGCGCAGCAGCCGGAACCGTTTGCCGCCCACGTCCTGGAACTCGTCGAGCGCCCCGTCGTAGCGGCCGCTCCGCCTCGCGCGCTCGAAGACCTCGTCCGAGACGAGCTTGACGACGAGCGGCTTCCGGGCGAGCGCCGCCCCGATCGCGGCTCTCCGGATCATGCTCGTGGCGTAGACAGCGTCCGCCCCTCGCGCCTGCTCCCGGACGAGTAGGGCGCACCGCAGATGCCTCAGGGCCGAGCGACGCGAGACCCAGTGCACGGGGTACTCGCGCGCTTCCGGTCTCGTCGCGGCGGTCGTCACGACCTCGACCGCATGGCCACGCCCCGAAAGAAAACCCGCAAGTGCCGGAGCGTGGCTCGCGGGCCCACCGGGATCCGGAGGCCAGATCCCGCTGACGATGACGACCTTCACGGTGCCCCCTCGCTCGCAAGTCGCGAGAGGTCCGCATCGACGTCGGCGTGGATCCGCGCCAGGGCGACCGCCCACGACACGGCGAACACGACAGTGGAGACGAGCACTGCGACGGCGGCTCCGGTCGCGCCCCACTCGGCTCCGAGCACCACGACGAGCGGTATGGCGACGAGAGCCTCGAGCCCGTGGGTGACGATGCGGAGCCGCGGTCGCCCGATCGTGACCGGGAGCGTCTTGGTCCACCCGATCGCGAACTGGATCGCCGCGGCGACGAGGACGATCCGGGCCGCCTCGACGCCACCGAGGTACTCGCTCCCGAAGACCGTCTCGACCAGCCACGGCATGGCGAGGAAGAACAACGGCGCGGCGACGATCATGAGCGCGCCCGCGCCGAGCGTGTACTTCCGGATGCCGGCGAGCACACCCACTTGCATGCCACGCTCCCAGTCCCTCGTCTGCTCCGTGAGCAGGACGAGGCGGGCCGGAGAGCTCGCCGCGGCGAGTCCCGTCTGCGGTGTCTGGGCGATCCGGAAGAGGCCGACCTGGGTCGGGCTCGAGACGATGCCCAGCAAGACGGGGACGAGCGTGGTCCGCAGCGAGATGACGCCCGTCGCGACGCTCGACTGCAGCACGAACGAGCGGATTCCCGGGACGTCCTCGCCGAGCGGGCGAGCGGGCGCAGCCGGGAAGCGGCGGAATGCAGCCACGCCGGCGACCGAGACGACCCCGCTCGAGATCGCCTGCGCAACGACCATCGCCGCGAGCACCTGCGTCACGCCGAGCGGCGAGGCAAGCGCGATCGCCGCGAAGCGGAGACCCGACGAGCCTGCCTGGTAGGCGCCGCGCAGGTCGTACCTGCTGTGCAGCAGCAGCGCGGTCGATCCCACGTTCTCGGCGGACTGGACGAGCGGGAGCAGCGCGGCGGCGAAGAGAGCATTCCCGACACCCTCCGCACCGAAGAGCTCGTCCGCGACGGGCGCGAGCAGGACGAGGATCGCGCTCGCGACAGCACCTCCGAGGAGCTTCAGCACGAGCAGCTGGCGGAAGAGCCGACGGAGGCGGCCCCAGTCCTCGGCCGCCACGTACCGGAAGCCGTACTTGGTGAGCGATTCCTCGACGGTCAGATCGAGGAGCGATTGGAAGAAGCCGACCGCGACGATTGCGGTGGCGAAGACGCCGAACTCCTCGAGGCCGAGGACCCGCGCGGCGACGATCGTCCCGAGGATCCCGAAAGCAACGGCGACGTAGATCCACGCCGCCGTCGCGGACCGGCGCCGGAAGAGGCGAGAGCCCATCGCGGCGTCAGTCTAGGAGCGCGTCCGGGGGAAGTCGCGAAGCGACTTGTCCGCGAAGCGGACCAGTGGAGGGGGTCTGGGGGAACCGGGAGGTTCCCCCAGCATCCGCCGACGACTTCACGGCCCGTCGGAGGGAGGTGCCGACCGGAAGGCGCTTCTATAGTGGCTCTCGTGGCGATCACGCGCTTCGAGACGGCTCGAATGCCGTCGACCTATCTCCACCGCGTCGTCGACCGGGAAGCCCGCGGAGCGCTCGTTCTCGCGGTCGCCGTTCCGTTTCTCTTCGTCCACGAGCGCTTCCAGCCCGAGGTCGCGGTCGACGTCGGCTCGTCGGCGATCGACATCCGCTTGTCCGACGTCGCGATCCTGGCCGTGATCCTCGCAGCCGTCGCCTCGGCAGCTCGCCTGGGGCTCTCCCGTCTCCGCCCGACTCGATTCCTGTGGATCTCCGGTGCGCTGCTGCTCGCGTGGCTCGCGTTCGAGACGTTCCGGCCGGTCTCCATGGACGATGCGCGCTTCGACGACAACCTGATCAGCTTCCTCAAGCTCGGCGAGTACGCGCTCCTCGCCGTCGCGGTCCCGCTCCTCGTCCGGCGGGTGGAGGACCTGACCATCGTTCTCGGAGCTCTCGCCCTCTGGGCGGCCGTCGCCTCCGCCGTTGCGCTCTTCCAGTTCTTTGGCCTCGACGTCTTCGGTGCCTGGAACGCGGGCTGGCGGCAGCCTTCCTTCCTCGGCCACCATGACCTCGCCGCACTCGCGGCCGTTCCGACCGCGCTCGGCATCGCGCGAATCGTCGTGGGCAGAAGAAGGATGCCCGCAGCGCAGCTTTTCGCCTGGGCACTCGCCGGGGGGATGCTCGGGCTCGTGCTGGCCGGCTCGGTCGCGGCCGTTGCAGGGCTCGCGCTCGGCGCGGTTGCGGTCGCCGTGGCGTCCCGACGGCGGTTCTCACCTTCCGGCCGACAGCTCCTCGCCGTCGTTGCGGTCATCGCTGTCGTCGGCGGCGGCGTCACGGCGGTTCGGGGTGACGCTCTCGAGGACTTCGTCCGTTTCCTCGGGGTCCGCGGCGACGAGCCTCCCCAGGGGGTCGAGACCTACTCCCAGCGTGCCGTGCTCGCCTACATCGGCCTGCGGATCTTCGAGGACAACCCGATCGTCGGCGTCGGCTGGCAGCGCTCCTCGCGTCCGGAGGTCTTCCAGCCCTACCTCGCCGCTGCCCACAAGCGCTTCCCGGATGTCGTCGAGCTGGCATTTCCCGCACCCGGCCGTGAATGGGGCGTCCAGAACCTCTACATCCAGCTCCTCGCCGATGCGGGGATCGTCGGCCTGCTCCTGCTTCTCGCGGTCGGAGCGGCGGGGCTGGTGCTCGCCTGGCGCACCGCAGTGCATGCCCCCACTCCCTGGGCGGCGGCAGCCGGGCTCGCGATGATCTGCGGCCTGCTGACGGTCGCCGGAGAGTGGGCGTCCCTGGGAATCGTCGCCGGCATCCCTCTCCAGGCGGCGACCTGCCTCGTTCTCGGCCTCGCCGCGGCCGGAGCGGCGACGGCTGAAGACGAGCTCGCCGTCTGACGCGCTTGTCGAGCGCCACCACGGCGGGCGTCCGTTAGGGTGACCCGCCTCGATGAAGGTCCTGATCACCGGAGGGGCGGGGTTCATCGGCTCGAACCTCGCCCGAGCCCTCCTCGCTCGAGGCGACGACGTGCGGGTGCTGGACAACTTCTCGACCGGTAACCGCCGGAACCTCGCCGGTCTCGCCCACGACGTCGACCTCGTCGAGGGCGATCTCCGCTCCTACGAGCGAGTGCACGCGGCCGTGCGCAGTGTGGAGGTCGTCTTCCATCAGGGTGCGCTCCCCTCCGTGCCGCGATCGGTGCAGGACCCGTTGACGACGACGGCAGTCAACGTCGAGGGCACGCTGAACGTCTTGCTGGCCGCACGAGACGAGGGCGTGCGAAGGATCGTCAACGCCTCGTCCTCGTCCGTGTACGGAGACGGTGGCGAGCTCCCGCGCGCGGAGTCGCAGCTCCCGGACCCGATCTCACCGTACGCCGTGGCGAAGCTTGCCGCCGAGCGCTTCTGCACGAGCTTCAGTCGCGTCTACGCGATGGAGATCGTCTCGCTCAGGTACTTCAACGTCTTCGGCCCGCGCCAGGACCCGACGTCGCAGTACTCGGCCGTCGTCCCCCGCTTCATCCGCGCGATCGCAGCGGGTGAGCCGCTGACGGTGTACGGCGACGGCGAGCAGTCGCGTGACTTCACGTACGTGGACAACGTCGTCGGCGCGAACCTGCTGGCCGCGGACATCGCCGGCAGTGTCAGGGGCGAGATCGTCAACATCGCGACGGGTGGGTCGACCACGGTCAACGAGCTCGCGGACACGATCGGCCGGCTGCTGTCGCGACCGGTCGAGAAGGTATTCGAGCCGGAGCGGGAAGCCGACGTGCGGGCATCCTGGGCGGACGTGGAGCAGGCGCGACGCCTCCTCGGGTACGAGCCTCGCGTCGAGCTGGAGGACGGTCTGACGCGCACGGCAGACTTCCTGCTGGAGCGAGTCCACAAGGAGGGGTAGATGGGACACAGCTTCGGCTCGATCGACGAGCTCGGCGAGGGATACGGCTTCCGAAAGGTGCGGCGCGAGCTCGGCGTCACGGCGTTCGGGGTCAACGTCGTCGTGATGCCGCCGTCCTTTCTCGGCTTTCACCACTACCACGACACCCAGGACGAGCTCTACTTCGTCCACTCGGGCTCGGCCCGGGTCGAGGTCGAGGGGGAGGAGCGGATCCTCGGGCCCGGTGGGCTCGTCCACGTCGAGTCGACCACTCCTCGGCGGGTGTCGAACGCAAGCGAGACGGAGGATCTCGTTCTGCTCGTCGTCGGCGGGAAGAACGGGTACGTCGAGCGCGACGGCCACATGGTGGACGAGGCCGACATCGAGCGGCGCGCCGCGTTCGGGCGCGCCGAGAGCTCCTAACGGCGGCCGCTGAAGACGAGGTCGCGCGCGAGCAGTCGCGGGTGCAGTCGCCGGTACCGCCCGCCGACGTACGAGAGTCGGACGTCGTCGAAGCCAGCAAGGAGCTCGCGTATGGCTCCCGGAGAGAACATGTGCAGGTGCGTCGGGTCGTCCTCGGGAGAACGGCCGCGAACGAACCGCAACCGACTCTGCAGCCGAAACGCATTCGGCACCGAGCCGACGAGCACTCCTCCCGGCCGCAGGACGCGACGGATCTCGCCGACGACCTCGTCGGGAAAACGGAGATGCTCGAGCAGCTCCCCGGCGACGACCGCGTCGAAGCTCGCGTCCTCGAACGGGAGGTGGTCTTCGACGTTTGCCGAAACCGGCTGGATCCCGAGCGCCTCCGCCTTCGCGAGGGCCGCGTGGTCGACGTCGAGGCCGACGACCTCGTTGCCTTCGAGGAAGTGACGCGTCAGCGCGCCCGAGCGGCAACCGAGGTCGAGCACCCGCTTCTCGCGCCCGATCGCGGCCCTGAAGAGCGGAATCCGCTCGGGGACGAAGACGAAGTCGCCTTCGTCGCGACGCTCTCGATGGTGTTCCTCGTAGCGCTCGCCGAGTGAGCTCACGTAGAGCCGACGGCGGCCCCGTGCCCGAGCGAGGCAATCGTCCGCCGCAGGCCGTCCTCGAGCTCGACCTCGGGCTCCCAGCCGAGAAGCTGCTTGGCGCGCGTGATGTCGGGCTGCCGTACCTGCGGATCGTCGACGGGTAGCGCCTCGAACACGATCTCGCTCGAGGAGCCCGTCAGCCGGACGATGACCTCCGCGAGCTCGAGCAAGGTCTTCTCGATCGGGTTGCCGATGTTGACCGGCAGGTGCTCACCCGATTCCGCGAGGAGGATGATGCCGCGGATGAGGTCGTCGACGTAGCAGAAGCTCCGCGTCTGGGATCCGTCCCCGAAGACGGTGACCGCCTTGCCCTCGAGCGCCTGGCGCAGGAACGTCGGAATCGCGCGGCCGTCATGCGGCCTCATTCGCGGGCCGTAGGTGTTGAAGATGCGCACGATGGCGGTGTCGACGCCCTGCTGCCGGTGGTACGCCATCGTCATCGCCTCGGCGTACCGCTTCGCCTCGTCGTAGACGCCGCGAGGCCCGATGGGGTTGACATGACCCCAGTACGTCTCCGGCTGCGGGTGTACCTGCGGGTCGCCGTAGACCTCGCTCGTGGACGCGAGGAGGAAGCGCGCGCGCTTGAACTTCGCCACTCCGAGAGCGTTGTGCGTCCCGAAGGAACCGACTTTGAGCGTGTGCAGAGGCAGCCGCAGGTAGTCGATCGGGCTCGCGGGACTGGCCAGGTGGTAGACGAAGTCGATCGGTTCCTCGATCTCGAAGTGCTCCGTCAGATCGTGGTTCAGGAAGACGAACGATTCATCACGCAGGTGCTCGACATTCTCGAGCGTCGACGTGTCGAGGTTGTCGAGACAGATGACGCGGTGGCCCTTCGCGAGCAGCACCTCGCAGAGGTGAGAGCCCAGAAATCCCGAGCCGCCGGTGACCAGGGAGGTCGGCATGCGGCGATGGTAGACGAAGGCCCGGAGCGCCTACGCGGGCGCTAACGCGTGACTTTCGTCAGGGTCGTGTGCAGCCGCTTCCAGGTCGCGTCGGTCTTCTTCACCGGCTTCGATCCGATCCACCAGAGGACGACGTTTCCTCCGTACCGACGCTTGGCCAGCCAGTACTCGTCACCGTAGATCGACTTGCCGGCCTCCCAGTAGATGTTCCCTGGGCCCGGCGTTTCGAGCATGCCCGTGTGACCGTCCGCGAGGAGATCCTTCACCTCGGCCTCGACGTCGGTGCCTGTGACGAGGTACACGGTGAACGTCCCGTACTTCGCCTTCCTCGCGATCGTGGGCACGCCCAGGTCGTAGGCCTTGTAGTGGCCCGGGTAGGTGCTCTTCTTGTTCTGGACGAGCTTGTCGCCGGTGATCTGCTTGAAGCGGCTTTGCAGCTGCAGCGTGGTGACGCCCGGCGGAGGCGTCTGCGCCGCGGCCACCCCCACGGAGAAGGCGAGCACGATCGCGAGAGCCTCGACGAACCGCCTCATCACGAACATCGTCGGCACCCCGCTCGAGGGATGCAATCGCCCGAACGGGTGCCACACTCGGCACTGGGACAGCGCGGTTCCAAGGTTTCTCTCTAGCATGCGGGGTGCTTCCGAAAGCACGCCCGGAGCGGCCCCGGGACGCTCGTTCGAACTGAGGAGCCGAACATGTCAAGGGTCGCAGTGATCATCCCTGTCGTCACCCTCATCGCCGTCCTCGCCTTCGCACCCTCGGCGTCGACGGGCGAGCGGCAGCGCGTGCGCGGTGACTCGTCCGTCTCACCGTGGATCGCGCTTCAGCTGCAGGAGATCGCCTCGCATCGAGTGAACCCACCCCGGGCAGCGCGCGGGCTCGCGCTCGTGAGCGTCGCGATGTACCGGGCGGAACGGGCCGCAGAGCGTGGACGGGCACGCGCCGCGATCGCCGGCGCCGCGTCCACCGTTCTCCGCTACCTCTTTCCCGATACCACCGTCCGCCTGCGCGAGCTGGCCGCTCGGCTCGCGGGCACCAACCGGGCAGGGCTGAGGCTCGGTAGTCGGATCGGCGCCCTCGTGGTCGAGCGTGCGCGCGGCGATCGCTCGGATTCCGCCTGGACCGGTCAGGTCCCGGCGGGGAACGAGTTCTGGGTGCCGACACCGCCGGCGTTCCAGGCGCTGCCGCTGGAGCCGCTGGCCGGCACCTGGCGGCCGTGGAACGTGAGCTCGGTGGTCGCGCTTCGTCCCGCCTCGCCTCCGCGCCCCGGGAGCGCGAGCTTCGAGCGCGAGGTCCTCGAGGTATGGACCGTCTCGCGGTCACTCACCGAAGAGCAGCGTCGGATAGCCGACTTCTGGGCCGACGGCGTCGGCACGTTCACGCCGCCCGGCCACTGGAACGCGATCTCACTCGACCTCGTGCGCACGCACGCCATCCCGACCCACGCGGCGACTCGGCTCTTCGCGACCATGAACACGGCGCAGGCCGATGCCTTCATCTGCGCCTGGGACGCGAAGTACGCCTACTGGTCGCTGCGACCCGTGACGGCGATCCGCAGGCAGCTCCAGGCGGACTGGCTACCGCACATCGCGACGCCGCCCTTCCCCGCCTATGTCTCGGGACACTCGACGACCTCCGGGGCCGCCTCGGGAGTGCTGGAGCGCTTTTTCCCGAACCGCGCCGCAGAGCTACATGCGATGGCCGAGGAAGCGGCGGTCTCCCGTCTCTACGGCGGGATCCACTTCCGCAGCGACAACGACGCCGGCCTGACGCTCGGACGCTCGGTCGCGGCCCGAGCGCTCGCCGCGAGCCGGACCGGTCGCGCCTGGGCGGAGCCCTGACAGCCACATTCATGCCTGATTCGAGATGAGCGGCGGGGTGCGTCAGTGGGGATTTCGATATCGCGCTCACAACGGCGTCCGCCGCTGGGCGGTCGTCGTCGCCCCGGCGCGCTACGGGCCGAACGATCCCCCGCAGCCCTTGCCGCTCGTCATCTCACCGCACGGACGTGGCGTGCGCGCGCTCACGAACGCTCGTCTTTGGCGAGGCCTGCCGGCGCTCGGCGATTTCGCCGTGGTCTGCCCTGGAGGCATGGGCCGGCGACTTCCGCTCCACTCCTGGGGGTGGCGCGGCCAGATCGACGATCTCGCACGCATGCCGACGATCGTTCGGAGCACGCGGCCGTGGCTGCGCTTCGACCCGCGGCGTATCTTCGCCGTCGGGGGGAGCATGGGAGGACACGAGACGCTGCTGCTGCTCGGGCAGCATCCTCGCCTGCTCGCGGGCGCAGTCGTCTTCGACTCGGTCACGGACTTCGCGCTTCGCTACGCGCAGTTCGCCCGTAGCCCGCGCGGAAGCATGCTGCAGGCGCTCGCCCGGATCGAGGTCGGCGGAACTCCACGGACGAACCCCCAGGCGTACGTCCTCAGGAGCCCGCTGAACTGGGTGCGTGAGGTCGCCGACTCGGGTGTTCCGCTCCAGATGTGGTGGAGCAACGCGGACGAGATCGTGGTCGATCAGGAGACCCAATCGGGCCGGTTCTTCAGGAAGCTCGAGGAGCTCGGTCCGCGCGGGCGGCTCGAGAAGAGGATCGGCTCCTGGAGCCACACCGCGGAGAGCTACTCGCGGCTGCAGCTTCCGGGAGCCGTGGCCTGGCTCGGGCTCGTACCGAATGTCTGAACCCTGGGGTCAGACCCCACGGGTCTGACCTCAGCGCTCTCGCTAGACCCCGTTCGCCAGTCTCACCGTCACGTCGGCCCGCGCCACGTTTCCGGCGACGTCCCACACGCGCACCTCGAGCCGGTAGCGCCCGTCCGGGAGACTCGCGGTGTCCCAGTATCGAAGCGGGAAGAGCCGGAACCAGTAGCGGCCGTCGCAGCGGACCGAGCTGTGGAGCCTCATGCACCCGTTGGCCGGCAAGTTCTGCTCGGTGCCGGGGGCGAAGTGGCGGCCCGCGGAGAGCCCGAGCAGCTGCTCGGCGCGAAACACCTCGCGGCGCCGGACTACCCGGCCGCTCGGCAGTGCGACGATCCTGACCGCCAGGCGGAACGGGTGATGGGGGGCGGCAAGCCACGGCAGCTCCTGGAACCATCCGATGAAGGTCTGCGGATCGCTGACCCGCACTCGCACGTCGACGAGCCCGACCAGTTGACCCCTGTTCAGTCGCTCCCCGGCGGGCGGCAGCCGGGCAACGCTGGTGTTCGGACGCCGCCCCCACGTAGGCGTCGCCGGCGTGTAGAAGCGGATCTCTCGGATCTCCGGCGCAGCGGCATCGACGAACGGGTGCAGCTTTCCCCCCGACCGAAGTGGATTGACGGTCAGGCGACCGCCGCCTGCAGTGAAGACGAACTCGCTCAGATGGACGTGCCAGTCGTTCCTGCAGGTCCAGCCGATGTGCTGGCCCGGGGTGACGACCTCGCCGGTCAGCACGGCGGCGTCGACGTGCCCGTATCCGAAGTGTCCGACGTGGACAAACCCTCTCACTCCCGGAGGCGTGGCTAGAAAGACGGGGCCACCTTCGATCGCATAGACCCGATGCGTGCGTCCGGTCGGCGCGCCGCGCTCGGGCCGGTCGTCTCGTACGGCGACGTCGATTCCATCGTGGTAGATCGCCCCGCGCTCAGGATCGGGGCGCGGATCGAGAAAGGAGCCGCGGATCGGGTGCTGCCGGTTGTGCGGCCGCACCGGCCAGCCGCGCCACGAGTCGTTGTAGACCTGCGGAACCTCGAGCTTCCCCGGCGTCGGCGACACGCCTCGGCACTATCGCACGAGCCCGAGTGCGACTTCCGGCGCGGGGCTGCTGAGATTGGCATGGCTGAACGCCCACACGAGCATGGCAAACCCGAAGACGATGCATGCTCCGCCCGTCGCGAGCACGACCGCGGCGATCTCGGTGCGAGTGCGCTCCGTGAGCGATCCCAACGCGACCACCAGAGCCGCGGGAGCACCGAAGTAGATCGCGACGAAGAGGACCTCGTTCTGCCAGATCAGCCGGAGATCGTCGTGGAGAAAGATCGCGAACGCCCAACTCGCAGGCGGAAACGCGAGCAGGGCGAGGGCGACGAACGTCTTCCGCGACCGTAGGAGGCTCATCCCTCCCCTTATCGACCACGGGCGCGCTTCCGCTAGAGGGCAGTCGCGAGGACTCTCAGCGCAGGTCCTTGTTCGCCTCCATGTCGAACCACATCGCGAAGAGCGTGAGCTGCAGGCCGGCGATGAGGAGCAGGGCGACGAGGACGATGGTCGCAGCGGGAATCTCGTTCCCGAAGATCCGCAGCACGACCTCGATCACCCCGAGTACGAGTCCGACCACTGTCATCAGGACTCCGAATGCGTAGAAGAAGACGAGCGGGTGGAAATCTCGGATCACGTACTTCTGCCCCATGCGCCACCAGAACGCCTTGAAGAGCAGCCAGGCGATGCGCGGCACCACCGAGCGGAGGCGGATCCCGGAGCGCTCCCCCACGCCGTAGATGGGACGTGACGGAACGTCGCGCACGCGAGCGTTCTGGACGTTCAGGTGGACGAGCACGTCATTGGGAAAGCCGTAGCGCGGATACAGGCGATCGAGATCGAGCCGGCGAAGCGACTCGAGCGACAGGGCCGTGTACCCGGCCTGCGAGTCGGCCACGTGCCAGTAGCCCGATGCGATCTTCGTCAGCAGAGAGAGCACCGCGTTGCCGAGGTACCGGGTGCGCGGAATCACGGTCCAGGCCTCGCCCGAGACGAGCCGGTTTGCCTTCGCGTACTCGACATCGCCTCGAGCGACCGGGTCGGCGAGCGCTCGAAGCTCCGAAGGGTCCATCTGGTTGTCCGCCGCCATGACGCACGTGACGTCGATCGCCTCCTCGAGCGCCCGCCGGTACCCCGTGGCAATCGCCGCACCCACGCCTCGGTTCCGTTCGTGCGTGATCAGCTCCACACGCGGATCTCCGGCAGCGAGCGCCTGCTCGGCAGTTCCGTCGGCAGAGGCGTCGTTCACGACGTAGATGCGGTCGACGAAGTCGGGGATGCCTTCGATCGTCGCGGCGATGAGGCGCTCCTCGTCGTACGCGGGGACGACGACCGCGACCCGTTTGCCGTCGAGCATCAGTGGGTCGAAGCCGCGCGCCGCCGGCGGGCGAGGATCGGCTCGGCTGCCAGCGCCGCGATGCCGCCGACGAGGAGCCCGAGCAACGCTCCGACGAGAAGCGACGTGCGGGTCGACCGTGCCGTCGTCTTCGACGCGGCTGCCGGCTCCACGACACGACTCGACTCGACGCTCTCGGCCAGGTTCAGGAGCTGGCGCGCTTCGAAGAGATCGTCCTGCAGGGACGTTCGCCTGGCGTCGGCCGTCGTGATCACGGAGTTCAGGTTCGCACTCAGGAGCAGCCGTTGGTCGAGCGGGATCGACTGATCCTGGATGAGCGTGTCCTGCTGCCGCTGTGCCGCCTCGATGCGGGTTTCGACGGCCGCGAGCTGGGATTCGCTCACCGCGACCTGCTGCTGGAGGAGGTCGACCTTCTCCGAGACGTAGACCGACACACGCTCCACGACGCGGGCCGCGAGCGCATCGGCGGCTTGCTCGACCTTGCCGCGGGCGGAGCCCTTGACGGCGATCTCGATCAACGGGTTGATTCCTCGCACCTGACCGGTCGCAACGAGCTCGCGCGTCGAGATGGACGATCGCAGCGTCGACACCGGGATCCCGGTTTCCTCCGATGCCGCCTGGAGCGCCGACTCCGAGCGAATGATCTCCCCGACCGTACGAGGGTTGGTGGCGAGGCTCTGGATCTGACCACCCCCGAGTGGCGCGAACGGCTGTCCGAGGTAGACGATGGTCTCCGCACGCCAGACGGACCCCCCGGCAAGCGCGAGCGCGAGCCCGACGACGGCGCCGACGACCAGCCCGCCGACCGGCAGCCACCAGCGGAGCTTGAGGCGCTGCCAGGCGGATGCGAGGTCGACTTCCTGCTCTTCCTCGAGCTCGAGGGCGTCGCGGCCTGCCGTCATCGGGCGCCGACCCTATCAGCGGCCCATTGCCACTGAGCGGCCAGGCCGGCCTCGAACGGTGTCGCCGGCGTCCACCCGAGCTCGGAACGAATACGAGCCGTATCGGCCGCAGTGCGCGACGCGTCACCCTCACGCCGCGGCGACTCGAAGAAGTCGAGCCGCTTGCCCGAAATCGCCGCCAAGGCCTCGATCGTCTGGAGGATCGACATCTCGACGCCCCCTCCGACGTTGTAGACGGAGCCGGCCGGCGCCTTCTCCATGGCCATGACAGTCGCCTCCACCGCGTCGCCCACGTACGTGAAGCTCCTGGACTGCGTCCCGTCTCCGTGGAGCACGAAGGGAGTTCCCCGCGCCACCGAGTCCACCATGCGTGCCAGCGCCATGTCCGGCCGCTGCGCCGGACCGTAGATCGTGAAGTAGCGCAGCACGACGTAGTCGAGGGAGAACTCGCGGCCGTAGGCATACGCGAGATGCTCGCCGGCGAGCTTCGTGATCCCGTACGGGGAGAGCGGCCTCGCGTGCGTGTCCTCGGGTGTCGGATACGCAGCCGCGTCGCCGTAGATCGACGACGAGGAAGCGAAGACGGTGCGGGCTCCAGCAGCGGTTGCCGCCTCGAAGAGGCGCTCGCTCGCCAGCACGTTGTCCCGCACGTAGACGGCGAAGACGTCGCCGAAGCTCCTGACGCCGGGTTGCCCCGCCAGGTGGAAGACACCGTCGAACCCGGCGAGCTCGAGCGAGTCCTTGGCGAGGTCGACTCGATGGACGGGTAGCTCGTGGGCGTTCGCCTTCTTCAGCCCGGTGTCGTAGAAGTCGGTGAAGGCGTCCCAGCCCACGGCGTCGTGACCGCGCTCGAGAAGCCCGCGGAGCAGGTGCGACCCGATGAACCCGGCAGCGCCGGTGACAAGGTACCGCATGGGCCGGAATGCTAGGGGACTCGCCCGAGAACCCGGAGCGACCCGTTCCCGTCCCGGGTCAGGCAGATCTCGGAGAAGAACCGCGTCATGAAGACGCCCTCCTCGAACCGGCCGAGCTGTGGCTCGAGCCGCTCACCCCGCGCGAGCGCGAGAGCGAGCTCCGGGTAGCGGCCGCCCGAAGCCAGCGGAAGCGGAAAGCCGCCTCCAAAGCGCGTGTTGACGTCGGTGACCGGCAGGCTGCCGTCGGCCTCGCGGAAGCACTGCACGTTCGCGGGCCCCTTGATCCCGACCGTTTCCGCGACGTGAGCGCCGTACTCGATCAGCTCGACGTCCTTGATCGACGCGCCTTTGATCGACTCGCCCCCCTTGGACATGAGCATCGTGCGCGGGATGGCGTTCAGGCAGTGCCCGTCCATGTCGGAGAAGACGTCGATCGAGAACTCCTCCCCGAGGCAGCGCTCCTGCACGAACGAGGCCGCGGTCGTGTAGCGAAGGAAGAAGTCGAGCTGCTCGGGATCGTCGGCTCGGTAGATGTGCCGGGAGCCGAACCCCTGACGGGCCTTGACGAGCAGCGGATATCGCGCGTCGGGGGGAACCGCTTCCGGCGCCCAGCTCCGTGGAGACGTAATCCCGTGCTCGACGAAGAACCGGTGCGCCTCGAGCTTGTCGGACATCCGATCGCACACGTCCGTCTCCGGGAGGAGGAGAAGCGCCGGCCGGAGCTCCTCGCGCGCGCGAGACAGCACCGGGTGGTCCAGGTCGTTGAGCGGAACGAGGAGCCCGACGTCGTGCTCATCGACGAGTCTTGCGATCGTCGGGACGTAGTTCGGGTCTCCGATCAGTGGGACGACGGCATTCCGGTCCGCGTGATAGAGCGCCGGGGCGAGAGGGTCGGCGTCCGCTGCGAGCGTCACCGCGCCCGCCTCGCGAAAGGCACGGACGATGTCGACCCGCTGGCCCGCACACGTGAACAGGACCATGCTCACGGTGGCAGAGCGTAGCGGCGGCCGCGCGGGAGTTCTCCGGCGACAGCGCTAACGTGACGCCGTGGAACCGGCCGAGCCGATCCGTGTCCTCCGGGTCATCGCCCGCCTCAACATGGGCGGCCCGGCGATCCACGTGGCCAACCTCGCAGCCGGGCTGGAGACGCGCGGCTATCACACCACGCTCGTCGCAGGAAGCCTCGCGCGCGGCGAGGATTCGATGGCGTTCCTTGCAGAGCGCCTCGGCGTCACCGTCGTGAACGTCCCCGAGATCCAGCGGGAGGTCTCGATGCTCCACGACGCCCGCTCGATCATCCGGCTCGCGGCGCTCATCCGGAGCGAGCGCCCGCACATCCTGCACACGCACACCGCGAAGGCAGGAGCGATTGCCCGTGCTGCTGCCCTCCTCGCCGGCGACGCACGCCGCCCGATCGTCCTCCACACCTTCCACGGACACGTGCTGAAGGGGTACTTCGATCCCGCACGGACGGCGTTCTTTCGGCAGGTGGAGCGGACGCTCGCCCGCGCTTCGGACGTCCTCGTCGCCGTGAGCCCGGAGGTGCGGGACGAGCTCGTCGATCTCGGCGTCGCGCCACGCGAGAAGTTCGCCGTCATCCGTCTCGGCATCCCACTCGAGGAGCGCCTCGGGGACGCGACGGTGGACCTCGACTACCGGAGCCTGCTGGGCATTCCACCCCGAGCCTTCGTCGTCGGCTGGGTGGGACGGATGACCGGTGTGAAGGACACCGGCACCGTGCTGGAGATCGTCCGCGGGGCGCGCGAGCTGGGAGTCGACGCGGTGCTCTGCATGGTCGGAGACGGCCCCGACCGCGAGCGGCTGGAGCAGCTAGCGCACGACCTCGAGATCGCCCGCGCCTGCTACTTCGTCGGCTACCAGCCGGAGGTGGCGGGCTTCTATCGCCTCTTCGACGCGTTCGTGCTGACCTCGGTCAACGAAGGGACTCCGGTCAGCGCCATCGAGTCCCTCGCGTCGGCGACGCCGGTGATCGCGAACCGGGTCGGGGGCGTTCCCGACGTGATCCGCGACGGCACCGACGGCTTCCTCGTCGAGCGGGGCGACGTGCAAGGCGCCGCAGAGAAGCTGGCCGCGCTCGCCATCAACCCGGATCTCCGGACGACGCTGGGCGAGGCTGGTAAGGCGCGTGTGCTGGAGCGCTACTCGGTCGCCCGTCTCGTCGACGACGTCGATCGCCTCTACCGCGCGCTGCTCGAGACACGGGTGCAGGACCTGAACGGGAGACCAGGGCTCGGGTCTTGACCTGACGCTAGCTCCACCCGCCCGTCGCGCCCTTGTAGGTGCCGCGGAAGAGGGCGAGCGGGGTGCGGAGCAGGATCTGGAGATCGACTCGGGGCGAGCGGTTCTCCACGTACCAGACGTCGAGCTCGATTCGCTCGGGCCAGGGAAGCTCCGCCCGGCCGTTCACCTGCGCCCAGCCGGTGAGGCCGGGCTTGACGTCGAGACGCCTGCGCTGCTCCGAGTCGTACTGGTCGACCTGGTAGCGCAGGGTCGGCCTCGGCCCGATCACGCTCATGTGGCCGCGCAGCACGTTCCAGAGCTGCGGGAGCTCGTCGATCGACGCCCTGCGGAGGAAGCGTCCCGCCCGGGTGATGCGTGGGTCGCCGCGATCGACCGCGAAGCCGGCGCCGATCCTCTCCGCTCCCACGACCATCGTTCGGAGCTTCAGGAGCTCGAAGTCCTCGCCGTTCTTCCCCACGCGCGTCTGGCGATACAGGACGGGCCCGCCGTCCTCGAGCTTGATCGTGAGCGCCGCCACGGCCAGGATCGGGCTCGTCAGAGCGAGCCCTGCCCCGGCGATTGCCACGTCCAGAGCGCGGTTCACCGCGTGCCCTTGGCCTTGTCCCAGGTCTGCGGCGTGCCTGAGCGCAGATAGCGGACGAGCCCGGCGAGCGTCGCCTTCGTGACGACGAAGTAGTAGTGGGCGAGCCTCGCGCCGGGAATCCCGAGTCGCGCGCTACCCGCGGCTGCGAGGCCGAGGCCGCCGAGCTGGAGCGCGAGGAGAAGCCGATAACGGAAGCCTCGGCCCACGAGCGCGACGTTCGAGGCGAGCAGCCCGATGTGCAGGAGCCCGCTCGCATACCGCAGCACGCGGTGTGAGACGAGCTCGACGAGGTAGAGGGGCCTGGTCGTCCGGAACATCCGGCCTGTCAGGATGTGGCCCCAGGAGCGGGCGATCGTGCGAACCTTTCGCATGTACTCGTCCTCGGGCTCGCTCGCCGTCTTCTCGACCGCGACCGCTTCGGGGTCGTAGATGGCCCGGCGACCGGCTTGTTCCATCAGGTACGGGAAGCCGAAGTCGTGGCCGAACTTCGGATCGTCCTCGACATACGCCTCGCGCCGAACGGCGTAGATCGCACCGTTGCCGGCAGTGATCGAGCTGCACGCGGACTCCTGCTCGCGCACCCAGACCTCGTAGCGCCAGTACAGCCCTTCCAGATTTGCGCCGTCCGGGCTCTCCAGCCGGAGCTGTCCGCAGACGTATCCGACCTCGGGGTCGGCGAGATTGCGGACGAGCTTCCGGAGCGCGTCGCGCTTCCACTCAGTGTTCGCGTCGGTGAAGGCGAGTACGTCGCCCGAGGTCTCGCGCACGGCGCGGTGCTGCGCCGCGACCTTCCCCTCTCTCGGGCACGAAAGGAGCCTGACGCGCGGCTCGCGGGCTGCGATCTCGCCGATGATCCCGTCCGTCCCGTCGGTCGACCCGTCGGACGCGACGACGATCTCCACGCGCTCTGGGGGATAGTCCAGCTCCAGGAGGTTCTCGACGCGACGCGCGATCACCGCCTCCTCGTCGTGGGCAGAGACGACCAAGGCGACGCGGGGGGTGATCTCCGCCCGCCGGACCGGCCTCGGCTTCAGCCGCGCGAGAACGCCCATCGCAGCCGGGTAGCCGACGTGGGTCCAGGCGAGAGCACCGAGCGATCCCCAGAAGGCGACCTTGGCGAGTGACATCGGCGGCGAGTGTAGACGGGGTCAGACCCGTGGGGTCTGACCCCATTCAGGCCCCACGCACGAGCTCCCGGACGAGCGCGCGGTAGCGCTCCATCGCTACCACGCTGTCGGCCTCCTCTTCGACGTAGGCTCTCCCGCGACGCCCCATCTCGGCCAGGTCGTGCTCACCCTCGGCAGCCTCGCGGATCGTGCGTGCGAGCAGCTCGGGCCTTCCCGGCGGAATGACGATCCCGCAGCCCACCTCCAGGACGAGCCTGGCCGTCTCGCTCTCGTCATCGGCGGCAGCGATCACAGGGCGTCCCGCCGACAGGATCCCGTACAGGCGACTGGGGACGACGTACCCGGCGAGGCCCTTGGCCAGGCCGACGACGTGGAGGTCTGCGCTCGACAGGGACAGCGGGAGCCGCTCGCGCTTCTGGTACGGGAGGAAGCGCACCGTATCCTCGACCTCGAGCCGGGCGGCGAGCGCGACCATCTCGGCGTGACGGGCGCCGAAGCCGGCGATCACGATCCGGAGGTCCTCGCGGTCGCGCAGGAACGTGGCGGCGCGGACGAGGCTGTCGAGATCCTGCGCGTGACCGACGTTGCCCGAGTGCATGACGACGAAGCGTGAGACGAGGTCGTGTTGCTCGGCCCACTGGTTGTCGCGTGGCTGGGGAGTGATCGCGCGGGTGTCGACCCAGTTCGGGATGACGCGCAGCCGCTCCGCCGGCGCGCCTTTCGCCTCGAGCCGTTTTCGCATCGTCTCGCCGATCGCGACGATCCGGTCGGCACGGCGGAGGTACGCGCCCACGAGGGCTCCGAGCACGCCCACGACCGCCGGGTTGTGGAGCCGGTCGAGCTGGGTGGCGATCTCCGGGAAGACGTCCTGACTGATGACCAGAACGGGCGCACCGACCCGACGGCCGACGATCACTCCGATGTCGCCGACGATGGGCGGATCCGTCATGCAGAGGACGAGATCCGGGGCGGGGCCGCTCAGCGAATGGCTGAGCGCCGAGCCGAGGTAGGAGAAGTAGTTTGCCGCCCGCCTGGCGAGCTCCGAGCGCTCGTACGAGGTCGACGAGACGCGAACGATCCGCACGCCGTTGTGCTCCGTCTCACGCGGGTCGTCCTCGTACCCGTGGAGAACACCGGTGACGACCTCCACCTCGTAGTCCTCCGCCAGTGCCTCGCAGAGCTCGGTCAGGAGCTGAGCGGTCGCCTCCACCCCGGGCCAGTAATACTGGTTGAGGACGAGGATCCGCGGTCGCTTGCCGTTCGCCGACACGGGGCTCAGGCTAGCGGTGGTGGGCCACAGCCTCGCGAACGGCGGCGAGGAACGCCTCGACGCTCGGGCCGTAGCCCCAATCCTGGGCGAGCTCGCGCGAACGGGCACCCTGCGCCTCACGGAGGCTCGGGTCGGCGGCGAGCTCGCGCAGCGTCCGTGCAGCCGCTGCGACGTCCCCCGCCGCCACGAGGGTGCCGTTCACTCCGTCTCGCAGAAGATCATGAGCGGCGCCGACCTGATCCGAGAGAACAAGGGGAAGCCCGCAGGCTGCCGCCTCGTTCACGACGACCGCCCACGGCTCCCGCTCCGAGAGGAGCGCGAAGACGTCCGCGGCGGCATAGACCTCGACGATCCGCTCCCACGCCCAGTCTCCTGCAAGCACCAGCCGGGCTCCGAGCTCCCGCGCGAGCCTTTCGAGGGGTTTCCGCTCCGGGCCTTCGCCGACGACGACGAGCAGGAGCCGCGGGTCGCCTGCCTCGGCGACGGCGCGCACGAGCACGTCGAGCCCTTTCTCCGGCTGGAGGCGCGCGACAGAGAGCACGACCACGTCGTCCGGTCCTGCTCCGAGCTGCCGGCGCAACTCCGGCCGTCGGGGAGCGAGGCGGTCCGCTCGTTCGCCGAATCCTTCGACGTCGATCGTGTTGGCGAACACCCGCACTCGCTGCGGAGCCGCTCCGCGAGCGACCATCGAACGGCGGGCGAGCGTACCTGTGACGAGTGCACCGGACGCACGGCGGACGATCGGGGGGACGACAGCACCCTTGACCTTCCGCCGCCATCCCGCACGCGGCCCCTCGTCGTGGCTCTCGACCACCAGGAGATACGGCACGCGTCTCACGCGACACCACGTGATCGCCGCCTGCGCCGCGAAGGTGCTCCAGCCCGAGACGACGACCACGTGCGGACGCGCCTTGCCGAGTGCCCCGACGACGCCCGGCGTGACCGGATAGTCGTGGTGGACGACCGTCCGCGCACCCGGAAGCGGCACCCCGCGCAGGAACACCGCACGATGATCGGGCTGGACGCGCCAGGTCCGGCTCGCCACGGTGTCCGCGGCGTAGATCACCGTCAGGTCGATCTCGGGGAGCGCCGCGACTCGATCGAGAAGCGGGGCGCGGTAGGGCGTCGGCTCCGGGAACACTGCGGCGACCCGGGTCGGAGACAGGCCGGGAGGAGCTGCCTGGAGTCGATCCAGCCAATCCTCGGCCCGCCGCCGTGCGCTCCGAGTGAGCACGCGCCGCCCCGCGTGCCCGGCTGCGACGCGGCCCGGGAGGAGCGGGTCGAGCCCGGCGGCCATCCGCAGAATCCGGACCCGCACGGCCGGGGTGCCTCCGAGAGCAGCCCGGGCCAGCGCTCGCGCAGCGACCTTTCTCGCGGCGCTGCGGTCGACGTCTCGCTCGAAGGCGCGCAACAGCTCGATGTAGGCCGCCGCAGCGTCCTCCAGGCGCTCGGGCTCGACCGTCTCCCCCGCCCCGACCCGCCACGCCAGCTCACGACCCTCGAGGCCCAGCTCGGGGGCGACCCGCGCGATCTCGCGCAGCGCAACACGCTGCTGGAACCCGCGCTGGAGATCGCGACGCCGGTGGGATGCCTGGTCGGCGTGGACGCGGTAGAGCACGAGCGGATCCCTGAGGTTGTCGCCGTCTGCCACCGCGAGCAGTCGCGTCCACAGGTCGTAGTCCTCGCTCTCGAGGTATTCCGGGTCGTAGCGGAGCCCGTGCCGCTCGAGCGCCTCGCGCTCGACGAGGACGGTCGGGTGGAAAAACGGCGACGAGAACAGCGCGGCCCAGCGGACCGTGGCAGGGTGCTCGGGCATGTGCAGCAGCCGGCCGAGCCCGCCCGTCCCGTCGAGCTCGACGACAGCCGTCCCCAGAACCGAGACGGGAGGGCTCGACGTGATGCGGGCTAGCTGCCGTTCGAGCCGGTCCGGCATCGCGATGTCGTCGGCATCGAGCCGAGCCAGATAGCGCCCCCGAGCCTGGTCGAGGGCGCGGTTCAGTGATGCCGCAAGGCCGATGCGCTCGTCGTTTCCGAGCACGCGCAACCGTGGGTCTGCCAGACCGGCCAGAGTCGCCGGCGTGCCGTCCGTGGAGCCGTCATCGACCACGAGCAGCTCCAGGTCGGAAACCGTTTGCCGTAGCACGCTCTCGAGCGCGGCACGCACGTACCGCTCGCCGTTGTGCACGGCGAGGAGCGCGGACACGAGCGGGTCGGTCGGCACGAGCGTCCCGTAGCCTATGGCCCGTGCCGCAGGAGCTTCCGTCGTTCGACCTCGTCGTCGCGACGGTCGACCGAACCAAGCCGCTCGAACGGCTCTTCGCCTCTCTGGAACGGCAGACGCACCGGCGCTTCCGGGTCCTCGTCGCCGACCAGAACGAGGACGACCGCCTCGAGACGATCGTCGCGGCGCACCCCGCGCTCGACGTCCTCCATCTCCGCGCGAGCCGAGGCCTCTCCCGAGCCCGCAACCGCGCCCTTGCGGAGGTGAGCGCCAACATCGTGGGCTTTCCGGACGACGATTGCGCATACCCGGACGACCTGCTCGAGCGCGTGGCCTCCAGGCTGGCCGAGGATCGGTCGCTCCAGGGGCTGACGGGCCGGGTCGCAGCGGCCGACGGCAGCTCCTCCCCCTCCTGGGAGACGGACGCCGCCGAGCTCACGCCGGAGAACCTCTGGAACCGAGCCACCTCGGGAGCGATCTTCGTTCGGCGTGAGCTCCTCGGAGCCGTGGGAGGGTTCGACGAGCAGCTCGGTCTCGGCTCGGGAAGCCCCTGGTCGTCGGCGGAGGAGATCGACTACCTCGTTCGCGCGGTACGGGCCGGCGCCCGGATCGAGTACGACCCGTCCGTCGTCGTGACCCACGACGTCGGGCTCGAAGACGCCCAGATCGGGCTCCGGGACGGAGCGAGCGTCGGCTACCTGCTCCGCAAGCACGACTACCCGGCGCGGACGCTGGTCCGGATGCTCGTGCGGCCGATCGGCGGGGTGGCAGTGTCCCTCGCCCGCGGAGACGGCGCTCGGGCCCGCTACCACGCCGCCACGCTGCGAGGTCGCATCATCGGGTATCGCGGAGACCACGGTCAGACGACCTGAGGAGGCCGACGCCGGCTACGGCCGGGCGTACAAGGCGATCGCGCCGCGCCTCAGCACCGGCCTGAACCCCTCCGAGCGAACGAGCGCCTCCAGGGCAGCGGTGTCCCTTCCCCACTGCGATTCCGCGTCGAGGAGGCCGTCGACGACGACGTAGTCGACGTCGGCCGCGCGCTGGCGGCGGTCGTCGGCATCCCAACGAGTGCCGACGAGCACGGCCGCGAAGGGCTCCGGCAGCGGGTACACGTTCCGGCGGTCGGCGAGATGCGGCGCGAGGTTGACCGCGGTTGCGACCGAAGCTCCTGGGGGAACGGCTGCCACGACCGCCTCGCGGTCTGCCCGCGCGTCACGCGCGGACGAGCTGACGTGCACCGTGAACCGGATCGCGGCGAGGCTGAGGGTTGCAAGGACCACGCCTGCGACGGCGGCGAAGCGCAGCACGCTGCGGCGTCCCACGCCGAGGCGGCTGAGCACCTTCGCCCCCATCACCCCGGCGATGGCTATCGCAACCGTCGGCAGGACGAAGTACTGATTCTTGAGCGTGTGCTGGTTCTCGAAGTCGGACGCGAAGTTCAGGAACAGCAGGGGGGCAGGAGCGACCAGCCACCAGGGGGCGAGGCAACAAAGCCCGGCAGTCGTGAGGACGAGAACGGCCAGGATGCCGAGATTCGCCATGTCGAACGTCTCGTTGAGGAACTGGAGCGGGTTCTCGATCGCGAAGCGGAAGACGTCGAGCACCGAATCTCCTCGCCCGCCTGCGAACCGCGGGCCGTAGTCGTCCTCCAGGGCCGACCCGAAGGACGGCAAGACGACGAGGACGGCGACGAGGTACCAGAGAATGGCGCCCGCCGAGAGGACGATCCCGGCTCGCCGGCGGCCGTAGTGGAACAGCAGCACCCCCGCACCGACGTAGAGAAGCGCGACGTCCTCACGGAACGTGCAGGCGACGATCGTCAGCAGGACGAACCAGCGCCAGCGCTGGGACACGGCGGCGAGAGCGCTCAGAGCGATGACGGGAGCAGCGAGCGTCTCCGGATGGAACTCCCAGAGGTTCGGCCGCACGACCGCAGGCGATACGAGCCAGAGCAAGGGCACGACGGCGCTCAGCCACGGATCCACGCCAACACGCCGCCCGAGGACGTACAGGATCGGCGCGACGGATGCGAGAGCGACCGACTGCAGGACGAGCAGTCCGACCGCGGCACCTCCGAGCGCACCGAGCGGGGCCAGCAACGCCAGGCCGGGCTCGACGTGGTCTCCGAACAGGAAGCGCCCGTTGACGGTGTTCACGGGGCTCTCTCCGTGTCCGAGGAGCCAGACGTACTGCGTGAAGATCGCGTGATCCCAGCCCGTCGTGTACGTGACGTACTGGGCGACCGTGATTGCGGACAACACCACCGCGTAGACACCGGCACCGAGAAGCACGAGCGTCGCCGGCCGCGGGACCGCAGATCGGCCCGACGTCACGACCGCGTCAGCTCGGCGAAGAGCGCAGCATGGCGGTCGAGCCACGGGTCGAGCGAGAAGCGCTCGACCGCCCGCGCTCTCGCCGCTTCCGAGTACCCGGGGAGCCCCGCGAGCACGCGGTCGACCGCAGCGGCGAGAGCCTCGGCAGCGGGCGGCTCGTCCCGTTCCCACGTGTCCGGGTGCGACACGCCGATACCCGCCTCCTCTCCGACGAGCTCGACGGTGCCTCCGCTCGCGGGGTAGACGACGGGAAGGCCGGACGCCAGCGCCTCGAGCACGAGCGTCGGACAGGGGTCGTTCACCTTCGTGTGCAAGAGGAGATGCGCGCGCCGAAAGACTGCCGGAGCGTCCCGCTGCGCGTACTCGCCGAGAAGGTGAACGCGACTGCCTACGCCGTGCTGCTCGATCAGCCGATCCGCCGACACGACCATCCGTCCGGTCACGAGCAGCTGCGCATCCGGATGGCGGGGAAGAAGCGCGGCCAGGGTGCGCAGCGCGAGCTCGAGCCGATACGCCTGGGTCTGGTCGCCCCCGAGCAGGAGCACGGGGCCGTTCTCCGGTGGCCGCTCGGCCGGCGAGAAATGACGCACGTCGACCGCGTTCGGCAGGATCTCCCACGACCCGCGAGCCTCGCCGAGGAAGAGGTCGGCGGAGCGCTTCGAGAAGTCGCTCTGGTAGAGGACGTGCTCGGCCGAGAGGAGCGCTCGCCTCAACGGCCTGTTGACCGCCTCCGTCCGGTCGCCGGCCCAGCCGGGGTAGCCGACGCCATCCTGGTTGACGACGATCGGCGCGTCCCGCCGCCGAGCCATCCAGAGCAGCGGCGCGAGGTCGCGAGGAAGCCAGTTCGAGCCGAGGTAGAGGAGCGAGAAGCCGGTCGGGCTGTTGGGAAAGCGCTCGTTGAGCTTCTGGACCTTCGCCGTGCCCCCCGCGGCACGTTCCCCCGGCTCCGGCACGCGATCGTGCCCGTAGAACACATGAAGGCCGGGCGAGGCCTTGCCCGAGATCAGGAGCCGGCCCCAGCGGGCCCCGGCCCGCGCGTACCGGCCGGCCCGGGCGGCGCTCAGATCCATGCGGTCACTCCCTCGGAGGCTCGTCGGGCATGGCGACGAAGCCCCTGAGGAGCTCCCTCCAGCGGGGCGTCAAGGCGCCGTACGAGTTCGCCTCCGCCGTCGCCCGCCCCGCACGGCGGACCTCGTCGATCGCCGCCTCGGGCGCCCCGGCGACGTGTGCAGTCCAGGAGACGATCCCGTCGACGTCGTCGACGTCGACCATCCAGCCGTTCTCGCCGTGCCGTACGAGATCCGCTGCCTGTCCAACCCGGGTGGTCACGAGCGGGACGCCCGTTGCCATCGATTCGAGGACCGCGCGCGGTCCGCCCTCGTCCCGCGACGTGACCAGGCAGACGTCGATTGCCTGGTACGCCTGCGCCACGGCGTCCACGTCCGCGAAGGAAACGTGGCGGTAGGGGACGCCGAGCCGTTCCAGCCCCGCCTTCACATACCCACGGGCCGGGCCGGTGATGAGGAACACGAGCTCTGGCACGACGCCCTGAAGGCGCTCCGCGGCCGCGAGCAGAACGTCCGGGCCCTTGATGAGCTTCGGCTCGAGCCCTTCTCCCCAGCCGACGCCGTCCTTCTGGAAGGAGCCTGCGACGAACGCCCACTCGGGCAGGTCGAGTGACAGGCGAGCTGCGGCGCGAGTGGTAGCGTCGCGCGCCGGAAACGCCTCGAGGTCGATCCCGATCGGAATTCGGTGCACCTTCTCGGGGGTGACGCCCGTTCCCACGACGAGCTGCTCCATGTCGCGGTTCGTCACCTGCACCCGGTCGATCTCGTCGTGACGGCGGCGCATCGCCTCGAAACAGTCGTCGAACTCCGGCATGCCCGGGGTGCCGGGACGGCCGTGGAAATAGGCGAATCCGAGCCGGTTACCGTGGCGCTCGAAGTCGTGGAGAAGGAGCGTGAACTGGCTCAAGTGGAAGACCGACTGGTCGCCGACGCCCTTGACCCAGCTACCCGGGCCGAGCTGCACCCCGAGGCTCTCGGCGATACTCGCGAGCTGCCGCGCCTCGTACGCGAGCACCCAGCCCGCGGCGTCGGCCGCGAGGAAGAGGCGCGAGTGCGGCGGCCACCCTCGAGTGCGAAGGCCGACTGCAGCACGCCTGAGCGGGCGGCCGACAGGTGCCACGAGGCGCCGCGCCTGTCCCGCTACCTCCATCGCTTAGTGGTCGGAGATGCTGGCCGGCTCCAGGCGGGCGCGCAGGCGCTCGACATCCGCGTCCACGAGCATGCGGACGAGAGCGTCGAAGTCGACCGTGGGAGCCCACCCGAGCCGCTCACGCGCCCGCGACGGATCCCCGACGAGGTCGTGCAGCTCTGCCTTCCCGCGAATGAGCGCGTCGTCGACGCGTACGTACTCCTCCCAGTCGAGGCCGAGGTGCGCGAACGCGGAGGCCGCGAGCTCCCTGACGCTGTGGCTCTCGCCACTCGCGATCACGTAGTCGTCCGGTTCCTCCTGCTGGAGCATGAACCACATCGCCTGCACGTAGTCACCCGCGAACCCCCAGTCGCGGCGAGCATCGAGATTTCCGAGCGAGACCTCGTCCTCGAGCTCGAGGCTGATGGCGGCGGCTGCATGGCAGATCTTCCTCGTGACGAAGTCCAGCGGGCGACGAGGAGACTCGTGGTTGTAGAGGATCCCCGAGGAGGCGTGGAGCCCGTAGCGCCTGCGGTAGCTGCGCGTGATGAAGTGCGCGTACGCCTTCGCCACGCCGTACGGGGTCACCGGCGCCAGGGGCGTCTGCTCGGTCTGCGGCACCTCCGTCGGCTCGCCGAAGATCTCGCTCGACGACGCCTGGTAGAAGCGGATGGTGTCGTCGACCCGGCGGATCGCCTCGAGCAGCGCAGTGCAGCCGACGGCGGCGAACTCCGCGGTCAGCACCGGCTGCCGCCAGGACATCGGCACGAAGGAGGGGGAGGCGAGGTTGTACACCTCGTCCGGCCGGCAAGCCGTGAGCACGTCCACGAGGGACAACTCGTCGAGAACGTCGGCCTGGATCAGCTCGAGCCGGTGGCGGATCGCGGCGAGGTTCTCGAACGGCGCCGACGCCGGTTGGCGCACGACGCCGAACACCTCGTAGCCCTCGGAGAGCAGGAGCTCCGAGAGGAGCGAGCCATCCTGGCCGGCGGCACCGATGATGAGAGCGCGTTGCGAGGACACCGGATCGCGGCGCACCATACCGGCCGATCGCACGACGCGTCCCGGGCCGCATCTAACCTTCTGTCGCCGCATGGGTACCGAGACGCAGCCGTCGCCGGTCGTGGCGGAAGGACGACGCGAGCGCACCGGAGCAGTACCCGATACGGCACCGGTCTCGGCGCGGTCGAGACGAGGCTCGACCCTGGCACTCGTAGCGGTGATCGTGGTCGCCGCCGGCGTCTATGCCGGTGCCGCCCAGCTCGTCTCGACCCCGCGCGTCCATCCGGACGAGCACATCTACGCGGGGGCGGGCAACTCGCTGGGAGAAGGGAACGGCCTACGGCTGCGCGGCGAGGAGTACGGCCTCGGCCCCGTCTACCCGGCCGCGCTGGCCGCAGTCCGATCCGTGACACCCGATCGTGAGACTGCCTACCACCTCTTCAAGGCGGCGAATGCGCTGCTCTTCGCGCTCGCCGCGCTTCCGATCTTCCTCATCTCGCGACGTCTTCTCGGTCCGTGGTGGAGCGTCGGCGTGGCGGGCATGTCGATTGCGATCCCGTCCTCGATGTACGTCTCCGTCGTCATGACCGAGAGCGCCTCGTATCTTGCGTTCTCGATCGCGCTCTACGCGATCGTCCTGGCGGTCGAGCGGGCCTCGACGGCACACCAGCTCGGAGCGCTCGCCGCGATCGCCGTCGCCTACGCCACGCGGGCCCAGTTCGCCGTCCTCCTGGTCGCCTACGTCGCCGCGCTCGTCATTGCCTGGGCGATCGAGCCCGACCGGCACAGGCCGGGCGACGCGCTGAAGCGCCTGTGGCCGACTCTGGGCGCGCTCGCGGCGGGCGTCGCGGTCGTCCTCGTGCGGCCGCTCGTCAGCGGCTCGTCTCCACTCGGGGACTACGACGTTCTCTTTCGCGGCTACAACCCGCTCGACATCGCGAAGTGGGGGGCGTACCACCTGGCCGACCTCGAGATCTATCTCGCCGTCGTCCCGCTCGCAGTCTCGCCGATCGTGCTCTGGTTGCTCTGGCGTCGCGGACGCTCGGGCTCGGAACGTCACGCGGCCTTCCTCGCGGTATTCCTCACGGTCAACGGGGGGATGCTGTTCGTTACGGCCGCGTTCGCGAGCACGGAGTTCGGCTTCGATCGCCTGCACGACCGGAACGTCTTCTACCTGGCCCCGCTCTGGCTGCTCGTGCTCGCACTCTGGCTCGCGAACGGCCTGCCGAGGCCCCTCCTGGCAACCGGGCTGGGGGCCGCGCTCGCTCTCGCCCTCCCCCTGCTCGTTCCGTTCGGGAAGATCGCCGAGGACGTCGGAGTCGACGTCGTGCCGAGCGCTCTCTGGGCACGGATCAGGGAGCAGTTCGAAGGTGGGGGCATCAACGGACGTCATGTTCTGATGTTGGCCGTCGTCGCCTTGATCGCCGCCACGGGTCTTCTGCCGCGCCGATTCTCCTGGGCCCTCCCCGCAGCGGTGCTGGCCGGCTTCGCCATCACCGCGACGCTGGCCTGGGAGCGGCTGATCGACGCGCCCGAGGACGCCGTCTTCGCGGGAGCTGCAAGCGACAAGTCCTGGGTGGACGATCGCCTGCCGGCCGACGCGCACGTGACGAAGCTCTATCTGGTGACGGCGCGCTGCCCCGCGTCCGCGCTCACGTGGCACAGCCTGTACCTGACGGAGTTCTTCAACTCGTCGGTCTACAGGGCCGCGTACATCGGGGAGTCCATCCCCGACGGGCTCCCGATCGAGCGCGTCGACGTGCGCCAGGGAGGCCGGCTGGTTCTCTCGTCCGGCGAACCGCTCGCCGCGGACTACATCTACACGCAGCCCGGCATCGAGCTCCGTGGGCGGCAGGTCGGAACCGGCACCGCCGCGAACCTGGTCCTCTGGCAAGTGGGCGGGCCGGTGGAGGTCATGGGCGCCGACTCGAACGACGGCGTTCGGACCGCGAACTGCTAGGCGGCCGTCTCGACGAGCATCCGCCGGAGATCAGCAATGCGCTCGTGTCGCGCGATCACCGCGTGGATCGCCGGAAGCGCAGCTTCCACGGTTGCGATCCATTCGTCATCGGGCGGATCCGTGACCTCCGACAGCGTCTCGTAGCGGAACGTCTCCCAGTCTTTCTTCACCCACCGGTCGCATGCGTCGAGGGAGGCGCGGTCGAGCACGCCCGGATCGAACGGAATCAGCGACGGGTTCTCGGCGCCCGGTGGCTCGAGCGTGCGACCTCGGCGGCCCACGTAGTCGGCGAGGAGCGACGCCGTCTCGTCGAACCGCTCGAGACGGCCGACGTGGTCGTACTGGATGCCAGGCAAACCGAGGATGTCGACCTGTGCGGACCAATGAGGGTCGTGCCACTCGGCGGCTCGAGTCGGGAGGACGCAAACGAAGCGTCGGAACGACTCGAGAACGTCGTGCGCCGATCCCGGCTGCTCCGGGAACCAGTCCTCGTCGCCGAACGCCGTGATGAACCGCGGGTCACGTACGAGCACCTTCGAGACCCAGGCGGACCAGAGCCGCCGCACGGGCTCGCGCACGACCGTCAGCCGAAACCAACCGTCCGACTCGAGGATCTGCTCGACCTGCTCGGCGCTCCTCCCGGTGAGCCGGTGCGAGGCGCCCCAGATCGAAGCATCGTGGACGGCCAGGGCACGCGTGACCTCGAGCTTGCGCGAGCGGCGAAAGTCTCCGGCACGCAGCCCGGCAGCCCTTGCCAGGGCCCAGAGGATCGCGGTGCTCCCAGCCTTCGGGACCGGCACGTACAGCAGGCGAAGGTCGTCGAAGACGACGGCCTCTTGCAGGACATGAGCGGGAACATGACGACGAGGCATCTGGTCGCTCACCCGCCGACGGGGACCACGCGCCGGAGGTAGCCACGCGGATTGAACGTGATCAGGAACTTCTCCCGGTCGGGGTCGATCTCGAATTCGTCCGTCCTGGCGAGGAACGCCTCGACCGCTTCCAGGGGGCCCGGCAGCAAGTCCTTTCGAATCCGCCCGATGTTCGAGTCCTCGACGATGAGGTAGCACCCTACCGGGACGAGCGGCGCGTACGCCTCGAGCTCGTCCTCGACGTGCGCCTGGGAGTGGTCGGAGTCGAGGATGACGAGCGTCCGGCGTCCATCCGCCCGGGCCCGAACCTCTCCGAGCACTCCGGTGTCCGTGGACGAGCGCCCGGCCAGGTACGTGACTCGCGGGTGCTGCGGGTAGTCGTCACGCATCGGCTCGATGTCGATGGACAGGACCTCGCCGGAGCCCAGGAGATCGCAGATCGACGCGAGGTAGAGCGCGCTGCCCCCGCGGTACGTTCCGGTCTCGACGATCACCTCGGGCCGGGTCTCGTACACGATCTCCTGGTACACCCAGAGGTCGAGAGGGTTCTTGAGCGCTTGTGCTCCGAGCCACCAGGTCTCGGTCCACGCGTCGGACTCGTAGAACGCGTCGTGCGCTCTGGAGAGGGCCGCGTTCCGAATCCGTCGATCGAGACGGAATCTCGCCGCGTTCGTCGCTCGTCGCAGGTAGTTGTCCATGCCCCGTACGCGCGGCGATTCTAGGACGCGAGCCCGAGCACCCGGAGATAGCTGTCCGCGACGGACGCGATCGAGGGCACGGAGATCGAGCTGCGGAAGGCCTCGAGCCCTTCGACGAGCCGCTCGAGCACGTCGGGAATCTCGTCATCGGAGCGAAACGGAAGACCGCCCGCGCCGACGAGCTCGGGATGCCCGCCGCTCTCGAGAAAGGCAGCGGGGAGGCCGCATGCCAGGGCCTCGAGCAGCGAGTTCGAGCAGGGATCGTCGCGACTGGCGGCGATGTAGACGTCGTGGCTGCGGAGGAGCTCTGCCACCTCATTGGACCCAACCGGCCCGACCATCCGGATCCGCTCGAACGGGAGCGACGAACGGCCGACGAAGGTTAGCTCGTACCGGTCCCGGTCGACGTTGAGGTCGAGCCAGGAGAAGGTCTCCCCTCCCTTGCGCAGGTTGTCCGACCAGCTCGTGGCGATCAGACGGACCTTCCGTCCGTCCAGCGGCTCGCGCTGCTCGGGCGGATGGAAGATCGCCGGATCGACCGCATTCGAGATCACAACCGGCTCTCGGAGCTCGAGCCCGAGGTCGACGTGCTTCTCGAGGCTGAAGCGCGACTGGAAGACGGTCGCGTCGGCGAGCTCACGGTTGATCTCCGCGATCTTCCCGTCGGTCCCGTCGTCGAAGCCGCGATAGACGCCGATCGGCCCGTCGACGCGATGCACCATCTGGCAGCCGTCCCGCGCGAAACGACGCAGACGGCCGAAGTCGAAGTTGAACGAGTTGAAGAGACAGGCCGGCGTCCCTCCGGAGAGCCGGTTCCTCTCGACGTCCAACCCGCGGCCCGTGAGCTCCCCCTCGAGCGCGCGAAGGAACTGATGCCCGCCTCCTCCCGGAGGAGGCGCGAACTCGTGGAAGATCGCCAGGTCCGCCCGGCCGCGGCGTACGGCGAGGCGGTCCGCCTCGGTTCGGGCTCGACGCGCAAGCCCTCGGCCGGCTCGGCGCAGGGAGCGTGGAACGGTGCGGAGGTCCACGCGCAACACGGTAACGTCGCCGACCGATGCCCTCCCCAGGCCGTCTGGCACAGGTGCTTCGCGACCGTCGCCTCCCCAGGCGAACCCGGATCGGCCTGCTCGTCGCCGAGGCACGACGGAAGGTGCGCTCGAAACCCGTCTACTCGCTGCGCTACGGCTGCGGAGAGCTCTTCCTCACGCAGGACGACTACGCGATCGACTGGGAAACACTCAAGAACGTCTTCGTCGACGAGCCGTACCCGACCGACTACGAGGGGGCGGTCGTTCTCGATCTCGGCGCGCACAAGGGCTACTTCGGTGCCTACGCGCTGGAGCACGGAGCGCGAACGGTGATCTCCTACGAGCCGGAGACCGCGAACCTGGAGCGCCTCGAGCAAAGCGCGAAGTCCTTCAGAGAGCGCGGAGCAGACTGGCAGGTGCGGCGATCTGCGGTCGGGGCGGGAGCGGGAGAAGCCGAGCTCCACGTCATGAGTGCCTCCTGGGGACACACGCTTCATCCCCCCGACGACTGGTCCGAGTTCGAGGTCGGGGTGCAGCGCGTTCCGGTTGCCGCCGTCGCCGACGTCCTGGCCGAAGCTTCCTCGCTCGCCGGCGAGAGCTCGCGGCTCGTCGTGAAGGTCAACATCGAGGGTGAGGAATGTGAGCTGGTGTTGGGAACGCCGCCGGCTGCCTGGAAGACGGTGAGCGAGCTCTTCGTCGAGACGCATCCGTGGGCTTCGTGCAAATCGGATGAGCTCGCGGCACACCTCGCCCCGGCGGGCCTCAGGCGGGTCGGGAGCGCACATGGGCGGATGCTCCAGCTGCGGCGTTGAGCAGCCGTTCGATCCGGTCCACGTAGAGATCCCAGGCGAGCTCCCGCTCGGCCGTGACTCGCGCTCGCGCGGCGAGCGAACGCGCGTGCAGGTCGTTTCTGAGGACGTCCGAGAGGGCTCGCTCGAATCCGTCCACGTCACCGGGCGAGACCAGCCGGCAGTTCTCCCCGTCGACGAGCCCGTAGCCGCTCGCAATCGCGCTCGTCCGTGTGACGACGACGGGCTTTTGCATTGCCATCGCCTGGAGCAAGACCGTGGTCGCCCCGGAGTAGCTGTTCTCCTGTACCGGGAGCGCGACCGTCCGCGCCTGGGACAGCCTGCGACGCATGTCCTCGAACGGAAGGTCGGCCTCGATCAGCGTGTTCTTCGGCATCGTCCCGAGCTCGCGCGCCCGATCGGCGGTCGTCACGATCCTGAAGCTGAACGCCGGCATGCGAGTCGCAACCGTGCGAAGAAGCTCGAAGTCCCGGTGAGGATCGGCGCCGACCGAGAGCACATCCACGGCTGACGGCTCCGAGGTCGGCCGAAAGTGATCGACGTGGACGCCGAACGGAACGAACTCCACCGGTGCAGGCTGGCCGTACTTCGCGAGCCAGCGCCGGAGCACGTCCGCCTCGTGCTCGCTGTACGCGACGATCGCGGCGCAGGCGCCGAGCGCGGTCGCGTAGCGTCGACGCATCCGTTCCGACCGCACGCGCACGATGCGCTCGGGCAGGCCGATCGCCGTGTACACGAGCGGAACGCGGAGGCGACCCGTGCGTTTCAGGAGCATCAGTGGGATCCCGACGGTGTCGACGGTCGAGAAGACGACGTCGGCGCGATTGGCCGTGCTCAGCGAGGCGAGCACCGTGGCGAAGTCACCGCCGTATCCGCCGGCGCGCTCGAAGGACCACTTCATGCCGGACCCGACCCGTCGCGCCCAGTCGGAAGGCGGCCCCTCCCGCTCGAGGTTGTGACGGACCGTCATACCGCGGGCGCGAAGCTGGTCGAGCCCGAAGAGGAGATACCGCTCAGGCGAGCCGGGCGGAGCTTCGAGCGAGCGGCGCCGCTCGGGCGAGTCGCGAAACCCGTAGAAGATCGTCGGTCCGGTCACGGGCTGTAAGGTAGGCGACCGGCCGCCGAGAGCCGCCGATCTCCGACATGCACCGGCAGCGAACGAAGTTCTCACACCGCGTCAACAGGGTGTTCTCACACCGCGCCAACGGCGTTGCGAAAGCCCTCGAGCGCCGAGGCATCCGGGTGACGTACAGGCTTCACGATCGCGTCCTGTCGAACCGTGCGAGCCGTCGTCTGTTCGCGCACGACCCGCCTGAGCTCGACGACGTCCAGCGTCGCATCGTCTCCGACGTCGAGAAAGAGGGCTTCTCGCTCATCGCCCTCGGTGACCTCTTCCCGGACGAGACCTGGCGCGAGCTCGAAACGCTCCGCGACCGTTTCGTCGAGGACACGGAGGCAGGTCTCGCAGCGGGTGGCGAGAGCGTCCGGGTTCGAGAGGGCAAGGAGTTCGTCGTGCGCCTGCTGAGCTACGGCGTGGACATCGGGCTCGGCGACCCCTGGTTCCGGGTCGCTGCGTCGCGGCGCATGCTCGACATCGCGAACGCCTACCTGCACATGTGGTCGAAGCTCGAGTACGTCGACGTCTGGTACTCGGTACCTCAGCCCGCGGGAGCCGAGCGGATCTCGTCACAGAGGTGGCACCGGGACTTCAACGACCAGCACCTGCTGAAGGCGTTCCTCTACCTCGTCGATGTCGACGAGGAGATGGGGCCGTTCCAGTACGTCCCGGGCAGCCAGCCCGGTGGCCCGTACGCCGACGCGTGGGCCTGGCGACCGCTCGGCGACAACTACCCCACCGAGGAGCAGCTCGAGCAACGGATCCCCGCGGATGCCGTCCGAGCGTTCACCGGCCCCAAGGCGACGGTGATCTTCTGCAACACGGCGGGCTTCCACCGCGGCGGCTTCTCGATCACGAAGCCGCGCGTGCTCGCGACCGCGACGTACTCCTCGCCCGCGTCGCTCGCGTCTCTCACGGAGCGCAGCTATCGCTTCATCGGAGAGCTCGACGACCTCGACGCGCCGACGAGGTTCGCCCTGAGCTGAGTAGCGCGCGAAGGCGTAAGCCGGCCGCTTCGCGGCCGGGGCGCTGCGATTTCACATCCGGGCGTGTAGCTACCGCCGCTCGACGGTCCAGTCGAGCAGCGGCCGCACCACTCCCCGCCACTGACCGGTGAAGGTCCCCCGTGACGAGTCTCCCTCTGCCGGGTCCTGCACGTGAAAGGAGACCGCCTCGTGGACGCTCACGTGGTGGTGGAGCTTGGGTGAGTCGATGGAGCACACGGCGGCATCGACGGAGATCAAGCCCTCGTTCAGATAGTTCGCAGGGATCCAGGCCGTGGCGACGTAGTCGCCCGGAGGCGAAGGCTCCTCCCAGCGCGTGTCCACGTCCATTGTGTTGAACGCGATCTGGCCCCCGGTCACGACCTTGATCTTCGGCAGCACCGGCGGGCCGGGCCCAAGCACGGTGAAGCCGAGCTCGACGCCGACCGGCCGGCGAACGTCGATGAAGTCCGTCGTGGCACCGTCTGTGTCGACGATTCGCACTGAGCGGAGCCGGACGACGTCGTCTCCCGGTGCCTCCTCGAGATCGGGCCACGACCTGCTCGAGCCTGCGCCCGCGCTCGTCTGCAGATAGTGAGCGACGATCTCCTCGCTGGGCCCTTCCCGGACGATCTCACCGCCGTCCAGCAAGATCGCGCGGTCGCAGAGCTGCGCGACGGCCTGCATCTGGTGGGACACGAAGAGGACCGTGCGCCCGGTGTCGCCCATGTCCTCCATGCGGCCGAGGCACCGGGCCTGGAACTCGGCGTCGCCCACCGCCAGCACCTCGTCCACGAGCAGGATCTCCGGCTCGAAATGGGCGGCCACCGAGAACGCGAGCCGAACGTACATCCCGCTCGAGTACCGCTTGACGGGGGTGTCGATGAACTGTTCGACGCCGGAGAACGCGACCATCTCGGGCAGCTTCTGCTTGATCTCCCGACGTTTCATGCCGAGAATCGCGCCGTTCAGGTAGATGTTCTCCCGCCCCGTGAGCTCGGGATGGAATCCTGTTCCGACCTCGAGCAGGCTTCCGACTCGTCCCCGGATCTCTGCTCGGCCGCCCGTCGGAGCGGTGATCCGGGTCAGCACCTTGAGCAGCGTCGACTTCCCGGCACCGTTTCGCCCGATGATCCCGAGCACCTCGCCCCTGGCGACGTCGAAGGACACGTCGCGGAGCGCCCAGATCTCCTCGTGGCCGTGCCGAGGCTCCTGG
This sequence comes from uncultured Actinomycetes bacterium, assembly GCA_963761485.1. Classification (GTDB taxonomy): domain Bacteria; phylum Actinomycetota; class Thermoleophilia; order Gaiellales; family Gaiellaceae; genus GMQP-bins7. Next base: position 757,670 of record CAVXGP010000007.1, read on the forward strand.
CCGGTCAACTTCTTGACCGTGTGGCCCAGCGACTCCCTGAGCGTGCCGTAGGCTGCCTGCATCTCGCCCAGCCGGTACCGCTTGGAGAGACCCGTGACCTGGATCGCGACCGTCATCAGATCGTGTCGGCGAACTTCGGCTCGGACGACCGGAACACGGCGAGCCCGACCACGAGCATGACGGCGGCCACTGCCGTGCCCAGCGCGACCTGCCCGGGATCGGGTGCGACCGCGTCGAGCAGCGACCAGCGGAGGCCGCTGATGACCGCGGTCAGCGGGTTGAACGCGAGTACCCATTGCCACTTCGTCGGCAGGTCGTGGACTGCGTACATCACGCCCGAGAGCAGCGGCAGCACCTGCAGGAGGACCGGGATCATGTACCGGACGTCGCGATACCTCACGTTGACGGCAGAGAGGAAGAAGCCACCGCCGAGAGCTGTAACGAGCGCCAGCAGCAGGAAGAGCGGCGCGAGGAGGACCTCGATGCCGCCCGGCCACGTCTCGTAGATCCACATCGTGAGAACCAGGACCGGCAGGCCGACGAAGAGGTCGAGCATGGGCACGATGACGGCGGCGAGCGGCAGCAACGTGCGTGGGAAGTACACCTTGGTGACGAGCTGGATGTTCGCCGCGAGGCTCATGCTCGAGTTCGTGAGCGACGAGGCGAAGTACTGCATCGGCAGCACGCCTCCGATGACGAGCGCCGGATACGGGAGGCCGCCGTCCGGGAAGTCCGCGAACTTGCCGAAGACGACGATGTAGACGAGGGCGGTGAATGCCGGCACCAGGATCGCCCAGGCGATCCCGAGAAACGTCTGCTTGTAGCGGACGACGATGTCGCGCCAGACGAGCGTCCCGAGGAGCTCGCGGTAGTGCCAGAGCTCGCCGACGTCGAGGTGAGGCAGCCGGCTCGGTGGCCGGACGACGGTCACGCGTGGAGCGGCGGTGACGTCCTCCTCGCGCCGGTGCCCGAGATTCTCCGGGGCGCCTTTCGAGGTGTGCTCCCGCTCTGCGAGACGCTCACCGGTCCGCTCGTCGACAGCGCTCGATCCGCGGCTCACGCGAGCGATGGTAGCCACCCCGTAGGTCCGCAGTCTGGCTGAGGGCAAGGCGATCGGCCGGATCTCACTCCACGGGAGCCTGTAGGAGAACGCCAGGCTGCTGACCGGAGCTCAGGCGAAGCGCGCCGAGGGCTTCGACGGTCACAGCCCGATTCGCCCTCGCCCGATAGCGGGCGAGGGCATATGTGGGCTTCCGTTCGAACTCGACGAGCCTGAAGCCGCCCGGTGGCTCCGCCGGAGGGCCGTCCGGCGGCCGGACCGGGCCGGCCGAGAAACCGCCTTCCGTCGCGAGACCCACGACCACGATCTCCCGCACGCGCACGGTCTCCGCCGCGGGCTCCCGTAGTCGGGAGAGATAGGGATCCCAGAGCGTCCGGCTCATGAACGGCGTGACGACGATCGCCCGGTCGACGTCGGGCGCCGCGAGGACCTCCGCTGCGCCGCGCCAGTCCGTGCGTCCGTAGCGCAGATCGAACGCAGGCGCGAGGCTGATCGCGGCGGAAAAGATGCAAAGCGCAGCCGCAGTGGCTACCCCGACGCGGTTCGCCGCATAGCCCGCTCCGAGAAACACCGCCGCAGGAACGACTGCGAGGATCGCGTTGCGGGAGACGACGTAGTCCGCGCCGAGCAGAGCCAGCGCGAGCGGGATCGCGATCGAGCCGGCAGCCAGCGAGCCCGCGACGAGAGCGCCGAGCTGGTCCCGCGGCGACGTGCGCGTGAGGAGCAGCCCGAGCCCGACGAGGAGCAAGCCGGCGGCCAGGGCGCTGCCGAGCGCCTCGGCGGGGAAGCTGTATCCGACCGCGAGGTTCTTGGGAATGCCCGCAGCCCGGGAAGCCAGCGACGCACCTGCGACCGCCCCGGCGTTCCCCCGTTGCTCGAGGAGCAACGGGAGATGCGCTGCGAGCACGATCGCCGGCACGATCGAGGCGACCACCGCGGGTCGGCGCGGGCGAAGGGCGAACACGAGCCACACTGCTTCGACGGCAACGAGAAACACCGCGAAGTAATGCGTGGCGATCGCCAGGGCAGAGACGGCGGCCCAACCGGCCAGCGCTCGCCGGTTCCCACGGAGCGCCGACCCGAAGAGCAGGACGGTGCCTGCCGCGAGGAGCGCGAGCAGGCTGTACGAGCGTGCTTCCTGCGAGTACCAGACGAGGAACGGGTTGACGGCGACGAGAGCTGCGGCAATCAGGCCGACCCGTCTCGAGACGAGCACGCTGCCCGCGCCGTACGAAATCGGAACCATCGCAGCCCCGACGAGAACGGAGAGCGAGCGAAGGCCGACCTCCCCGAGCCCGAACAGGGAGGCCCAGCCCCACGCGAGCACGTAGTAGAGGTACGGAGTCGCCTCGGTCTCCGAGATCTGGCCGAGCATGTCGCCGAAGTCCCTGCGGAGAAGCGAGACGGTCACGAGCTCGTCGAGCCAGTAGCTCTGCCGGTCGAGGGTGGCGAACCGAAGTGCCGCACCCATGGTGGTGAGCACGACGATCGGGAGGAGCGGAGCGCGGAGCCTCATGCAGTCGCGACGCGAGCCCGCCCCCGCTCTCGCTCGCCCGCGACGGCGCCGAGCGCCGTGACGATGAAGACCGGGTAGAGCGGAAGGGCGAACTCCGGCGCGACGCCCTGGGACGCCGCGTGGATCAGGAGCACGAGCCCTGCACACACCCAGAGCGTCACGATCGTCCTCCAGCCCCGCGGGCGGCGCAGCACGAGCCCGACGAGCCCTACCGCGAGCCAGAGCGGAGGCCTGGGAAAGCGCGGCGTGATTCGGTTCAGGATCTCCGGGACGAACGACCCGCCGTCGCGCGAGGGAAGCTCCGCGTCCCACTCCCGAAGCTGCGAGACGATCTCACGGTAGCGCTGCTGCTTCTCAGGGTCGTCCCAGACGAGGGACGGCCGACCGACCGTGCAGGAGTCGATGTAGTCCGACGCGCACCAGACGAACCCGTACGGCACGGCCTCGACGGGGACGTAGGCCTGCGGGTTGGGAAGCACGACCCCGTTCCGCTCGAACGTCGGCGCCGGCGGTTCGGGCGCCGTCTGCCGGCGCCGGACGACGTCTTCCCGCAGGGTGCGCTGGACGAGAAACTCCCAGAACACGTCGGCCACACCGCGAACGTACGTCCCGGGATGCTCGCGGATCGCCTCGAGCGAGGAGTCGAAGAGCACGTCGTAGTTCTCGTCCCGGCCGAGGACGCGGTCCGAGAGCGCGATCAGCCGGACGGTCTCGTAGTTGGAGCCGTTCTGCAGGTAGGCGTCGAGCGGCACGTTCAGGCTTCGATGCGGCTCCTTCGCGAGGACTTCCTGCTCGATGAGCTCGCCGAGACGCCGCGAGGCGGAGCCGTTCTCGGGCGAGATCGTCTTGTCGGCCGTGAACACGCGCAGGAACGGCACCCACGCTCGCCCGCCTCGGGCGACGGTCGTGTCGTCGTAGCGGACGCCGTTGTGTACCGCCCAGGCACCGAGCGGGACGAGTGCTGCCGCAAGGCAGACGGCCGACCACCGGGCACGCTGCCCCCAGGCCGCCGGCGCGAGCAGCGGCACGAGAACGGCCGGCAGCAGGATCTGGTTCGCAGGCCGGATCAGGACGAGCGTTGCGATCCCGACGCCGAGCGCGACGAACCTCCAAGTGGAAGGACGCTCCAACGTCCTGGCGACGAGCAACGCCCAGAGGGCGAGCCCGGTGGCGAAGACCGCGTCGCTGGAGGCCTGGTGGTAGAGCGTCGCGAACCCCGGGTAGCCGAGGAGGAGCAGCGCACTGAAGAGCGCGGGCACGCGGCCGAACGTGAGCGCGGTGGCGCTCCAGGCGAGGATCGAGACCGCGTAGAAGACGCCGAAGACGCTCTCCAGAAGCGCCGTACCGCCGAGATCCAGGGGAAGCCCGACGAGAAGGGGTGTGAGCGGAGTCCGGAAGACCTGGAGCTCGGAGAGCGGCGGCGAGGAATCGAAGAGCTGGAGGTAGTACGCGAGGTAGTCCCACGTGTCTCGCCCCTTTGCCATGGGCCAGCCGAGCGCCTCCAGCCAGTAGACCGCGAACGCGAGCACGAAGAGGGCGAGCGCGGCAGTCCGGGTGGGGACGAACGCCTCGAGGCGCCTCCAAGCGCGCGTCACAGGCCGAGATTCCCGCGGACGGCCGCGCGGAGGCGCGAGAGCGCGCGCTGCTCGAGCCGGCCGACGCGGCTCTCGAGGTCGTCGATTCGTTCCCCGAACGCAAGGCCGACATCCGATTCCGCGAGTGGCGTCGATTCCGCTGCGTACTGTGCGGCGTCGGGCACGGTCGGGCGGCCGAACGCCGTGTGGTCCGGCGGGACCCGGCCGGCGGTCGTCGCGCCGTTGCCGAACCCCAGTCGGCGGAGCGAATCCCGGAGCCGCGTGTCGACTGCAAGCGTCCCGTCCGCGAGACCGCGCTCGAGCGCCTCGTCGTCCACGACGAGCGGCGCGTAGAACTGGTCGAGGCGACCGGCCCGATACGCGCGGTGGGCCTCTGCCATGTGATTCGGAATCCCCTTCTCGGCGTTCTTCTCCAGCGCCACGAACTGCGTCACGTACTTCCGGACACAGTGCTCGAGCGAACGAACCGGGAAATGGAGGATCTCGATCGGATACCAGCCCCGCAGCGGCAGCAGCCCCTCTCCGAACGCCTCGTGGTTTCCTCGGCCGACGCGTACGTCCGGCGCTGCTCGATGCGCCGACTTCGAGTGCGTGCTCAGAGGATGATGATGGAAGGCCGGAGCGCCGAGCCGAACCGTCATGCGCTCGGCGAACGAGCGTCCGTCCTCGGGCCTGGGCACGAAGTTGCGCCAGGCGGCCCGAACCACGCCGTAGCGCTCGGGAATGACGGCGAGAACCTCCTTGAGTCCCGGGCCCTGCGGCCACCAGAACTCGTCGGCGTCGGTATTGAGGACCCAGTCGGCCCCGAACTCGGTCGCCGCAAGCCGTGCCATCCGCGTGACCCATTCCGTTTGGCGGAGGTCGTCCCCCTCCTCGTGGATCAGATGCAGATGGCCCTCGCGGGCATGGCGCTCCAGGATCTCGGTCGTCCCGTCCTCCGACCGGTTGTCGGTGGCGACCACGAAGTCCACCCCTGCGTCGAGGTGGAAGGCAATCTGCTCGTCGACGATGTCGGCCTCGTCGCGGACGAGGAGTGTCAACACCACCTTCATGGCGCGTTGAGCCTAGATGGGCGCCCGGCCACGGCGGTCCGCCCAGGCGACCAGCTCCGGACTGAGCACCGAGCGCGGGCCGCGCCGGAGGCTTCGCCGCATGCCGAGCAGAGGAAGCTGTGAGCTGTACCTTCGGATCGCCCTCCATTTCGCGAGCCGATCACGTGGATTCGATCCGACACGCTCGAAGCGGAGGGGGGCTCCGAGCGCTGTCTCGAGCCAGCCGGGTGCCCCGGGCGCAGTCGACGAACGGCGCGTGTAGGGCTGCTCCGCGTAAAAGCCGACATCCCGGACGTTCAGATCGACGAGTGCGCGCGAAAGCCACGCGTGGTCGGGGTGGCTGAGCGGAGAGCCCGGCAAAAGGACGATGTCGGCGCCGGCCGTGGCACTCGCGACCGCCGTGTGGACGGCATCGTCGTCGCCGTGCCGTTCGTAGTCCACGTCCCCGAACGGGAGCCAGACCGGTGTCGCACCGAGGATCGCGCAGGCGCGTGCGTCCTCCTGTCGGCGGGCCCGCGACGCTTCCCCCTCCGTGCGGAAGTCGGCACGGGCGTCCCAGCCGCCCGCCTCGGCATTCGATTCCGGATCGCACGCAAACACGGTCACGAGTTCGACCCGCGATCCAGAGCGAGCCCAAGACGCGATGGCAGCACCCAGGGAGAGGACGCCATCGTCGAGGTGCGGAGAGACGACAACGATCCTTCGGGCGTCGATGGACTGGACCGTGGTCAAGGGGCCACTATGATCGCGTGCTTGGCCGGCCGCGCACAGGGAAGACGCCGCTGAGCTGGCGCACGTTCGTCCCCGCATGGGCGCGGCGACGGCTCCGCCCCCTTCGGCGGGTGTACGTGGACTGGCGGCGGAGGCGTCCGCCCGACCTCGGGGACCTACGGCGCCTCACGCCGATCGACCCCAACTGGGGGTTCGAGCGAGGCACGCCGATCGACCGGGTCTACGTCGAGGGATTCATCCGGCAGCATGCAGGGGACATCCGCGGCCGCGTGCTCGAGATCGCAGCTCCCGATTACACGAGCCGGTTCGGGACCGGCGTCGAGCACGTAGACATCCTGCATGCAACGGAGGGCAATCCGCAGGCGACCATCGTGGGCGACCTCACCGACGCGCCGCACATTCCCTCCGACCGGTTCGACTGCGCGATCGTGACTCAGACCCTCCAGTTCGTGTACGACGTTCGCGCGGCGCTTGCGACGCTCCACCGCATCCTCGCCCCCGGCGGGGTGCTCCTCGCCACCGTCCCCGGGATCACGAAGATCTCGCCGCCCGAGGACGAGGTCTGGGGCGAGTGGTGGCACTACACCGCACGCTCCATCCATCGTCTCGCCGAGGAGAACTTCGGCGAGGGCAACGCGGAAGCACGCTCGTACGGGAACGTCCTCGCGGCGGCCGGATTCCTCTACGGACTTGCTGCCTCCGACCTCCGGCCCGAGGAGCTGTCAGCCGAGGATCGCCTGTACGAGGTGATCATCGGGCTCCGGGCCGTCAAACGGCCTTGAGCGCCATCACTCGGTCGCCGCCCCCCGGCCGACCGCACGCTTGGCGACACGGGAGAGCCTCCGATAGACCCGGTTCGGAAGCCGGAGCTCAAGCGAGAGGAGACGTCGCTCGAGCACGTCGAGCCGGCGCTGCAGCCTGACGACGTCGGCCTCGCCGAGCACGGCGGCCTCGACCGCGTAGACGGCGTCGTCGACGAGGGTCGGCGTCGGAAAAGAGAGCGACGCTGCTCCCGGCTCACCCGTCAGCTTCCTGAGCGCGTCGCGGAGGCGGGTGTCGACGACGAGCCTGCCGTCCGCGACGCCAACCTCGAGCTCGTCATCTCCGACCACGAGCGAGTCGTAGTACTCCGCGATCGTGCCTGCGCGAAGGGCCTCGAACATCTGTGCGTGGTAGGCCGTCGGAGCCCTGTCGATGTACGTCTCGAAAGCCGTGCCCTGGAGGCGGGCCTTGTGCTCGCACTGCTCGGGCGAGCGGAGGGGAAAGTGGAAGGCCTCGATCGGGAACCAGCCTCGCAGCGGCGCGAAGGGGCTCCCGACCAGCGCATGGTTCCCCCGGGTGAGGCGTAGCTCCGGATGGGCGCGATGAACCACCTTTCGGATCGGCTTGTAGAGCGATGCAGGATCGTTGATCGGGGCCAGGGCCGAGAACCTCACCGTCATCCGTTCGGCGAACTGCTCGTCCCTGTCCGGGCGCGGGACGAACACGCGAAGGAAGGCGCCGACCGTTCCGTAGCGGGGGGGTACGGCGGCGAGGACGTCGCGCAACGACGCGCCGCGCGGCCACCAGAACTCGTCGGCGTCCGAGTTGATCACCCAGTCGGCGCCGAAGTCGGTCGCTGCGAGGCGGGCCATACGAGTCACCCACTCGTCCTGGCGCAGGTCCTCCCCTTGCTCGCGGATCAGATGGACGTGGCCCTCGCTCGCGTAGCGCTCCAGGATCTCGGTCGTCCCGTCCGTCGACAGGTTGTCGGTCGCGATCACGAAATCCGCACCCGCGTTCAGGTGGAACGTGAGCCAGGAATCGACGATGTCCGCCTCGTCCCTCGCGAGGAGCGTCATCACGACCTTCATGGCCGCGCCAGTTTACGTAGCTCTTTCAACCGGACGAAGGGGGCGCGCTCGAGCTCGGACAGGCGCTCTTCGAGCGCCTCGATTCGTCGCTCAGCGCGGACGATGCCGTCGATCTCGACGAGCACCGAGGCCTCGCCTGCGTACACCGCGTCCTCGCGCACGCCGGGCATCGGGAACGGAAGTTGGCGGCTTGCGTCCGGCAGCCGGAACGCCTCGCCGCCCTCGTCGCGCAGCGTGCGCAGCGCATCCCGCAGGCGAGTGTCGACCGCGAGCGTGCCGGCCGCGGTGCCCTGCTCGACCGCCCGGTCGTCCACCGCGAACGATTCGTAGTACTCCGCCAGGCGTCCGTCGCGGTAGGCCTCGTAGGCGAGGACCTGATGCAGCGTCGACCCGTGCGGGCTGCGCGACCACGCACGCCAGTCCCGCACCGACTTGCGCTCGAGCTGGGTCAACGAGCGCAACGAGAAGTGGAGGACCTCGATCGGATGCCACGCCCGGATCGGCTCCAATCCATCGCCGGCCGCGTCGTGGTTTCCAGCCTCGATGGCCACGTTCGAGCCCGCCCGGTGCGCGACCTTCTGATGAGCATGGAAGATGGTCGCCTTGTCGCCCGGAAAAGCCGGCGTCGCGAGGCGCACCGTCATCCGCTCGGCAAAGAACGAGCCTTCGTCCGGACGCGGGACGAAGTGGCGCCAGCACCCCCTGACGACGCCGAACCGCTCCGGAACCGTCGCCAGCACGTCCTTCAACGAGCCTCCGCGCGGCCACCAGAACTCGTCTGCGTCGGCGTTGATCACCCAGTCGGCCCCGAACTCGGTCGCGGCCATCCGCGCCATGTGTGTTACCCACTCGCCCTGGCGCATGTCCTCGCCCTCTTCGTGGACGAGGTGCAGGTACCCGGCCCTGGAGTACCGCTCGAGGATCTCCGTCGTGCCGTCCTCGGAGCGATTGTCGGTCGCCACGACGAAGTCGACCCCGGCGTGCAGGTGGAAGGCGATCTGGGCGTCGACGATGTCTGCCTCGTCCCGCACGAGCAGTGTCATCACCAGCTTCACGATCGTCCGCCGTCCACGACACCGACGATCGCGTCGACCACGCGCTCCGCCGCCCGTCCGTCGACGTCGCCCACAACCTCGGCCACGACACGCCGCCGCGCCTCGGAGAGCTCCCCGGGTCGGGCGAGCGCACGCTCGATGCCCGCCACGACCTCGTCGAAGCTTTCGGCCGGGTAGAAGGCGCCCGATGCGGCCAGCTCCTTGTAGTGCTCGCCGATGACGTTCTTCGCCGCCCACGACTCCTCCGGCGGCGCTCCCTCGTCATAGAGGACGCAGACGACCGGACGGTCGTTGACGAGGGCGTCGAGCAGGATCGTGCCCGCGTTGGCAATGACCGCATCGCCGTGCTGCAGAAGCGTCGCCAGCCCCTCGAGATCCGTGTAGCTCGGCTCCTGGACGAACACTCCTGAGCCACCGAACGCGGCACCGAATCGCTGGCGCCACTGGCCGTCGCGCGGGTGCGGGCGGAAGAGAAGCTGGAACCGGTCGCGCGCCTCCTCCTCCCACCAGGAGACCAGGCGTTTCACGAAGCGATCCTCGTAGGGGGCGTTCGTGGGCGTGTTCCCCATGATGAGCAGGAGGGGACGTGCCGGATCGAGCCCGTACCGGCGGAGCAGGCGCTCGTACTCGCTGCGCGCACGCGAGCGCTTGAAGATGTCCGTCTGCGGCCAGCCGGTGACGACGACCCGATCGTCGGCGATCCCGTGATACCGGCGAAGATCGGCCTCCATCACCTCGTTCTGCACGACGTAGAGATCGCAGAAAGGGGAGATCACACCCTTCCCGACCGTGTGGTCCCAACTCGCGATGTGTGCGACGACAGGCAGCTTCAGTCGGCGGGCCGCAGCCAGGAACGGGACGGCAGCGTGCGGCTGTGCGTTGCTCAGGACGAGGGCCGAGCAGTCACGCTTCATCGCCTCGGCAAGCCGGTGAGGCACGTGTCGCCGCGAGCTGAAGTGCCACCGCTGCATCGCGCGCTCGAGAAAGCCCCAGCGCGGCAGCGGCCCGACCCGCCCCGAGTCGAGCATCCAGTTGGGATGCCCGGGCTGCATTCGGTCGAGGTGGAAGCCATGGCGATGGTTGAGCCGGATCGCAAGCGGGTGGTATCCGAGCTGGCGATCGAGCCAGGCGTCCCCTCGGCGCACCGCTCGCTCGCCGAGCCCTCCCTGAGGCCCGGTGACGTCGTCCCCGTACAGCACGGGCGTGTCTCCAAGCCGAGCCGCCCACTCCGCGGCGTCGACGCGGCGGACGAGGAACACGGTCGCCAACCTGCCGTCGAGCCGCTCCTGCAACCCCTCCACGATCCCGGCGTCAAAGAAGATCCGGATCGAGAGCAGGTCGGGGAGGACGAGCCAGACGCGCTTCGAGCCCGAAGTCACGCCGCCTGCTCCAGCATCCACTCGAAGCGCGTGCCGGCCAGGGTTGCCCGTACCTCGTCGGGGTTGCCGAGCTGGTCGAGCGGAGGCCCCGCGTGGGCGCGCTGAAGCTCCGACTCGACGCGGTAGACGTCCGGCTCCAGCCCGAGGAAGCGGAGGACGGGAGCCAGCGTCTCGTCCGTGCGGCCGACGAGGGCCTCGTAGGCGATCTCGAGCCTGGGGAGACGGAGCCGCCCGAGCCGTCTCCGCATGCGCTCGATAGCGAGCTCGCGCTCCTCGAGCTCCGCGCGGAGCCCATCCACGTCCAGGAGGACCGGGTCTGCCGGAACCGGCTCTGCGCGGCGCACGTGGTAGATCCCGGTCAGCCGCGCGAGCTTCCACGAGATCGCCGCGGCAAGGAGGTTCGTGCGGACCAGATGCACCGCGCGGACGCGCCGCAAGGAGAGAAGCGGCAGCACCGCCGGGTTCGCGGTCGCCTGCACGTAGGTCAGCTTGAAGCCGACCGCCCGGATGTCCGGGCGCGCGGCATAGACGCTCGAGAGGTAGGCGACCTGGTCGATGAATCGCGGACGCCTCCCTCGATCGAGGGACGCCTCGAAGTACGGCAGGTCTTGCGCTCCGTAGTCGGGCGCGGTCCGCCGTTCGGTATGGAAGAGCTCCGGGTATGCCACGATCGCCGGATGGCTGTTCAGCAGGTCGATCAGCCAACCCGAGCCACTACGCGGCGAGGTGAGGACGACGAATCCGGTCACCGAACGGTAACGGAGGCGAGCACGTCGGCGATCCTCCCTACCAGTGATTCCCCGTCGAGGCCGTGGAAACGGAGCGCCTCCTCCGGCGTGCCGCACGCCGGCCAGCCCTCGACTCCCAAGACGGCGACCGAGCGACCGTCCAGCGCGCGCCTGAGCCCGTCTCCGAGCGCGCCGACCGGCGAGTGATCCTCGAGGACGAAGACATGCTCGTAGGGCGCGATTTCACTCGAGAGCCATTCGGAGTCGAAGCGATTGAGCCACGGCATCGCGACGACGCGCAGCGCAATCCCTTCGCGCTCGCCGAGCAGCTCGGACGCCAGAAGCGCCTCGTGAAGCATCACCGGGCCGTACGCCACGAGAACCGCGTCTCGCCCGTCGCGTAGCACGGCACCGCGCCCGGCAGCAAGCTCGTAGTCGTCGGGCAGCTCGATCGCCCGGGGCGAGGGCCCGATCGCGAGCCGGATGGCAACGTTCTCTGACGCCTCGTCGACCGCCCAGCGGAGAAGTGCCTGCGTCTCGGTCCCGTTGCCCGGTTGCACGATCGTCATCCCCGGCAGCGCTCCCAGCAGCGAGACATCGCGCAGGCTCTGGTGCGATTTCCCGGGCCCGGCTGGGATCAGCCCCGCATAGTGGAGGGCATACACCACCCTCGTTCCTTCGCTCACCTGGTTGTAGATCTGCTCGTTCGCGCGGGAGGCGAGGAACGCAGCGAAGGAGTTGACGACTGGCAGGAGGCCGTGACGCGCCAGCCCGGCGGCAGTCGAGACCATGTCCTGCTCCGCGATCCCGCACTCGAGGAAGCGGTCCGGGTACTCGAGCTCGAAGGTCCTGATGCGGCAGTCCGAGGCGAGGTCGGCGTCGAGCACCACCAGCCGGTCGTTCTCGGCGGCGAGCTCGAGCAGGGCCTGTCCGTACGACTCGACGACATACTCGTCGGTCACCTTGTGGAGCGGCGCGCCGGCCCCGCTCGCGGGCTCGGCCTCGAGCGAGTAGCGACCGGCGTCCTCGCTCGCCGAGACGGTCTCGAGCTCGGGGCCGCCCAACGAAAGCTCGGCGAAACACTCACCGATGCGCTCGACGAGCTCGGCCTGCGCACGCTCGAAGTCCTCGTCGCCCGGGGCTCCGGCGTGCCAGCGGTAGAAGCCTCCTCCTTCGGCGAGCGCCGCGGAGCGCTCCATGAACGAGACCCCCTTGCCCTTGACGGTTCGTGCGATGAGAGCGTTCGGCCGGTCCTCCACCTCGCGAAAGGCTGCGAACGCCTCGCGAAGCGCCGAGTGGTCGTGCCCGTCGCACGAGCGCACGTCCCAGCCGAAGACACGCAGCTTCTCCTCGAGATCGCCGAGCGCGACCACCTCCTCGGTGAGCTTGTCGGACTGGAGCTCGTTTCGGTCGACGACGACCCACAGCGCCCCCTGGAACTCGTGCGCGGCAGTCTGGAGTGCCTCCCAGTTCTGGCCCTCCTGAAGCTCGCCGTCCCCCGTCATCACCACGACCCGGCCGCCGAGGCCGAGGCTCCATTTCGCCCACGCGATCCCGCGGCCCTTGGAGATGCCCATGCCGAGCGACCCCGAGTTCGCCTCGATCCCGGGGATCCGGACGTCAGGGTGCCCGTCCAGGCCCCCGAGCCGACGCAGGCGCAGTAGGCGTTCCTGTGGGATCACCCCTAGCGCCACGAGGGCCGCGTAGAGACCCGGAACGTCGTGGCCCTTCGACGAGAAGAACACATCGCGCTCGGGGTGGTCGAAGCCGAGCTCGACAACGTTCAACTCCTCGAAGAGCAGGTGCGCGACGATGTCCAGCGCGCTGAAGCTCGAGCCGAGGTGCCCTGATCCCGCCCGTTTGACCGCGACCAGGGCGTTCAGACGGCACATGTCCGCGAGCAGCGCCAGCCGTCCGTCGGGGTCGGCACCGACGCCGCGGACACGGTCGAACTCGCGCTTCGGGATGAGGCTCAGTTGCGGCACGTCGACACGAGACCGTAGCCGACCGTGCCCGGGGATCAACCGGACGATCTGGCCCTTCGCGTTCCGAGAAGGCCCGCCGTGGCGAGGACGATGAACGCCGGGGCAACCGGCACGGAGTACTGGGCGACCGCGTACACGGCAAGCGCGGTCGCCACGAGGAGGGCGAGTGCCGCACCACTGAGGACGAGCGGAACCGCGACTCTGCGCGGCCGGCGCAGGATCACGGCGATCAGGCCGACGACGAGCCAGACGAACGGTCTCGGGTACCAGCGCGAGGCGGTTTCGAGCCGCTGGACGAGCCAGGGCCGCGCGTCTCGGTCGGGAAGCCCTCCGAGCAACTCGTCGACCCGTCGATCGAGGGCTGCGGCGCGAGCTCGATCGGACGGGTCGCGGAACACGATGTGGTGCTCCGTCGCCGAGGTCCACACCTCGCGGATTCGCCCGCCGGGGGTGGACAGGTAGGGCGCTTCCCGCGCCGACGGGATCGGCTCGCCCTCGCTCGGGACCGGCAGCGACTCTCCTGCCCCTCCGCTCGTCCGTGCTCCCGTCGCTGTACCAGTCGTGTCCTCCGAAGCGCTGGTGGGCGGGTAGAGCGGCCAGACGAGCAGCCGGCGAACATCGCGGGCTACACCACTGACATACGTCCCGGGATGCTCGAGCACCGCCTCGCGGCCCACCCGGGAGAGATGGCGATAATCGTCGTCCCAGCCCCAGACGCGATCGGAGAGGACGGTCAGGTCCTCGAGCATCCTGTTGCTCCCCGACGAGAAGAAGCGCTCGAGGTCGATGCCGTACGAGCGGTACGGCTCATGTGGGAGAAGATCGCGCGCGACGACCCGCGCCAGCTCGCGGGTCGCCGGGCCGTTCTCGGGCCGCACGATCCTGTCGGCGACGAACGCGCGGAACAGCGGTACGGTCGCCCCGCTGCCCCGCGCGACCGTGAAATCGTCCAGGCGCACCTGGTTGTGAACGGACCAGGCCAGCAGCGGCACGGCGGCGGCGAGCGCGAACGCAGCGGTCGCTCGAGCTCGGCCCCGCCACGAGCTCACAGCGAGCAGCGGCAGGAGGACGAGCAGGAGCAGCACCTGCGCGACAGGCCGAATGAGGACGAGGGCGGCAACGCCGGCTCCGAGTGCTGCGATCCTGCCCGTCGACGGCATCTCGAAGGCGCGGGTCACGAGCACGGCGAAGAGCGCGAAGCCGGCCGCGAAGACGCTGTCGCTCGAAAGCGCGTGGAACAGGAGCAGGTATCCCGGGTAGAAGAGAAGCGCTGCGGCGGTCGCGACTGCCGCAGCAGTGCCAAAACGCGATGCGACCGAGCACCATGCGAGCACCGAGGCCGCATACAGGAGTGCCGCCCCGATCTCGGCCACGACCGGGCCCGCATCGAGGAGGCCCCCCACGACGAGCGGCGCGATGGGCGTTCGCGTGAGCAGCGAATGCGGGTACACGACCTGCTCGTCGAAGAGCTGGGCATAGACGAGGAGGTAGCGCGCGAGGTCCCGCCCGGCCACGAGCGGCAGCGCCACGGAGACGATCGCGTACATGCCGAGCGCGGCGACGAAGAGCGACAGCACACCCCAGCGCCCTTCGGCGAACCGCTCCAGCCCACGCCACGCACGCACCAGGATCCCAGGCACCGCGGCAGCCTAGCCAGGTGCCGCGACAGTCCTGACGATTGCGCATGCTACGGTCGGCGGCGCTCCCGCGATGCACCCCGAGCTCGAGATCAGCGTCGTCGTTCCCTGCCTGAACGAGGAGGAGGCGGTCGGGAACGTCGTCGACCAGGCGTTCGAGGGGATCCGCCGCTCAGGTCGTCCGGGTGAGGTCATCGTGGTGGACAACGGCTCCACCGATGCCTCGGCCGAAGTGGCCGCCGCGCATGGCGCGCGCGTCGTCACGGAGCCGAAGTCGGGGTACGGAAGCGCGTATCTCGCGGGCCTCGCCGAGGCACGTGGGCAGTACGTCGTCATGGGCGATGCCGACGGGACGTATCCGCTTCAGGAGCTGGGGCCGTTCGTCGAGCGGCTTCGGGACGGCGACGACCTCGTCATCGGTTCGCGTTTCAAGGGGAAGATCCACGGGAATGCGATGCCGTTCCTGAACAGGTTCGTCGGAAACCCGCTTCTCACGGGAATGCTGAATCTCCTGTTCGGCGTGAAGGTGTCCGACGCCCATTGCGGCATGCGCGCGGTTCGTCGGGATGCGGTCGGGCCCCTCGAGCTCCACTCCACCGGAATGGAGTTCGCGTCCGAGATGGTGTTCAAGGCCTATCGCCGCGGCTTGAAGGTGAGTGAGATCCCCATCGACTACTTCCCGCGTACCGGCGAGTCGAAGCTGAACCGCTTCGGCGACGCCTGGCGGCACGTGCGCTTCATGCTGCTCTACAGCCCGAGCTGGCTGTACCTCCTCCCCGGGAGCCTCATGCTCCTGCTCGGAATCGCGGGCATGCTGGTCCTCGCGAGCGGTCCGGTCGACGTCTTCGGCCGGTCGTGGCAGATCCACACGATGCTCGGCTTCGTCGCGCTGACCCTGATCGGGGCGCAGGTGATCCAGCTCGGAGTCTTTGCCCGCACGTACGCGCGCGTCCGGATCGGCGAGCACGACCCGCTGCTCGAGCGACTCGGCGGACGGCTCCGGCTCGAGCACGGGCTCCTCGCTGGTGGGGCGCTGGCGTTACTCGCCGTTGCGGGCCTGGTCGCGGTCGGCGTCGAATGGGCGTCGGAGGGGTTCGGCACGCTCGGCCGCGCCTACGAGACTGCGCTGCTTGTGACGTTCCTCGGTCTGGGGCTCCAGATCGTCTTCGGTGCCTTCTTCCTCGCGCTGCTGACGATGCCACTCGCGATGGACGAGCGTGTCGGAGAGCCCGCAGAGCCGGTGCGCCGCGACGTCGTGCTGCCCCGGCGCTGACGCGGCGCCGTGCGAGTCCTGCTCGTCACCGCGAACTTCCGGCCGAGCGTGGGCGGAATCGAGCGCTTCGTCGAGATCCTCGCCGAGGGGCTCGCGCGACGAGGGCACGACGTCACGGTCGCGACCTGCCGGACGCGCGGCTCTCCGGCGATCGAGCAGGCGGGTCCGGTTCGCATCGTCCGGATCCGCGCGAGCGACCTCCCGCGCGAGCGCCTGGGCGTCCCGTATCCGGTCCCCTCCCCTCTCGGCCTCGTCCGCACGCTACGGGAACTGATCGCCGAGACGGACGTCGTGCATGCGAACGATGCTCTCTACCTGACGACGCTTGCAGCACTCGCTCTCGCGCGGCGCCATGCGGTGCCGTCGGTTCTCACGCAGCACGTCTCGTTCACGCCTCAGGGCAATGTCGTCCTCGATCTCGCGCAACACGCCGCGATCAGAACCATCGGAAGAAGCGCGCGCCTCGCGGATGCCGTCACCGCCTACAACCCCAGCGTCGCGGAATCGGCACGTCGCAGGTGGCAGCTGCGCGAGGTGAAGGTGCTTCCGATCGGAGTCCCCTCGCCGCCCGTGACGGAGGCGGACCGCATGGCGACTCGCCGCGAGCTGGGTCTGCCCGAGGACAGGTTCATCGCGCTGTTCACCGGCCGCGACGTTCCCACGAAGCGTCTCGACCTCTTCCTGTCCGCGGGCGATCCTGCCTACGAGCTCGTCGCGGTCACCGATCGTCCGGCGGACGACTCGCCCGCGCGCTTGCTGCCGTTCATGTCACCTGCCCGGTTCGGCAGGCTGCTCGCCGCTGCGGACGCGTTCGTGCTTCCCTCGAGAGCCGAGGGCCTCCCGCTCGCACTCCAGGAGGCACTCGTCGCGGGGGTGCCGTGCATCGTCACTCGGCTGCCTGGATTCGATCGCTTTCTCGACGACGGCGACGCGATCTTCGTCCCGCCCGATCCCGGAGCGATTCGGGACGGGCTCCGCCGGCTCGCCTCCGACGAGAGCTTTCGCCTCGCACTGGCCGATCGTGCTCGAAGAGCAGGCGAGCGCCAGTTCGGGCTCGACCGCTTCGTCGACGCCTACGAGGCGTTGTACGACGACCTGCGAAAGCCACCGGGCCACGCGTGAGCGCGTAGTCGATCCGACTACGTGGCGGGCTGTGAGACCGGCGGGAGGAGCGCCTCGCCCTCGACGCGCTGTTCGACCACGTACACGGTGACTTCCTCGGGCGGATCCGGCGAGTCCGTGAGCGGCAACCGGACGAGCGGGTACAGATCCGTGACGTGCTCGAACGGGCTCGTTCCCGTACCGAGCGGCCACATCGAGTCGCGGGTGGCGAGGATCGACGTCGGCACCGACGCGATCCCGCGAAGAACCGGGAGCTCGACGCACGGGACGTAGGTGAGTAGGTTCGGGAGCACAAGGGGAGGGACCTCGCGCTCGAGCATCGAGGCGAGCGTCTCGTCCGTGTAGGTGACAGGTGCCGTGAATCCGATGCCTGCACCGGACGGCCCGCCCGTTCGGACCGAGAAGCGCACGGCGTTGGCTCCGGCGGGAGCCGGCGGCAGGCTTCCGTCGGCGTGGAAGCGCCAGTAGCGGAGCTCCGGCCGTGCGTCACTCACCAGGTCACTCGCGACGGGGGCCACGGCGAGCGGGGTTACGCCCGCACCCCCTGCGCGTCCCCACTCGAGCTCGATCGCCTCGTCGAAGCTCGGGACGCCCACGATGAAGAATCCCACGCGGTCACCGGAGGGCAGCCGGAACCACGGGGATCGCGCCGGGCGGCGGCTGTCCTTCGGTGCGAGCTCGAACCGAGGCAGGCCCTGGAGGGGCGGCGGGGGTAACCACGACGCCGGCTCTGGCACGGTGGTTCCGACAGCAGCCAGTGGGCGCATCGACGCGCGAGTCGGAACGAGCGAACCGTCACCGAGCCCACATCCAGAGTCTCCGCGGAGGGCGTCGGCGTTCTGACGTAGGAGCGTCCACGAGCTCGTCTTTGCGGTGTCCGCGACGAGAACGCCGGTCGTGAAGGCGATCAATGGAATGGTCAGGAGCGGGACGGTCAGGAGCGCAGCCCGCCACGGAACGTCGTGGAGCTCACGAAGCCGCCGCCGCCTCGCGAGCTCGACCAGCGCGAGAGCACCCAGCAACAACACCGGAGTGATGCCCGCGGCCTTGGCCAACGTGAGCCGGTCCTCGAGCCCGAGCGTCCAGTCCATCGTTCGGAGGTCGAGCTCCCCCCACGCGTTGCGCGGGAACCACGCCCAGGCCGCAGCAAGCATCGCCGCACCCAGGATCACGAACGGTCGCACGTGCCAACTGCGAGAGCGCTTCGCCACGTGGACGAGGCGTTCCGTCTCCGCAGCCAGAGCGAGAGCCGCGAGCCCGATCAGGCACCCAAAATGCCAGGGCAACTTCGAGGGAGTCGGAATCAACATGACGAGGGCGACCCCGAGCCCCGCTGCCGGCAGACCGAGCATCGGTCCGCTCGGGCGGCCCCGGGGCCGCAACAGGTAGGCCAGGACCGCCAGCAGGGAGAGCGCCACCCAGAGGCGTCGGATTGGTGCGCCGTACCCCTCTCGCGAAAGGAGCGAGTATCGCGACAGCTCGTCCCGCCACCCTGAGACCTGGACACCGAATGTGCGCAGCGAGGTGACATCGGCGCGGAACTGGGCCAGGTCCGAGCTCAGGAACGCGAGAACGGCGAACAGGGCGGCTGCGGCGAGCGCGATGGTCGCCACAGCAGTCCAGCGAGTGCGCGCCCAGGCGAGCAGGCGAGGGGAGACGACGACGAGCGGGGCAAGCGCCACCAGCCCGGCGGGGTGAGCAGACACCGCCAGAGAGACCAAGACCGCCGCGATCGCCAGAGGCGCCGTCGTCTGACGCTCGACGAAGAGAACCGTGCACGCAACGACCCCGGTGGCCAGCAGAGCGACAACCGGCTCGGGGCGCAGCGTCATGCCCCAGGCGAGCGCGCCCGTGAGGAACGCGGTCACGAGTGTCCAGCGACCCGTGCGAGTCGAGACCGTGGACATCCGGCCGTAGATCCAGCGGCAGAGCACCCACGTCAGCGCGAGACAGAGGAGCGCGGGCAGCCGGAGGACGAGCAAGTCGATCGATCTCTCGAAGAGCTCGTGCTGGATCCAGACGAGCCAGTACTGAAGCGAGGACGCGACTCCGAAGGAGTCGTAGTAGGTGGATTGATCTCCGGTCGCTCCGAAGTTCCTCTGCACCGCGGCGACCCAACCGTCGTCGAAGTACGCCGGGCCGATCAGCCACCACCCGAGGAGGACGACGGCGACGACCCCGTCGACCAGGCGGACCTGTGCTGCCGCGCGGCGCAGCGGCCGAGACCGCTCGCGGAACCGTGGTCGGCCAATCGAAGCCCACGAGACGAGGATCAACGCAGCGAGCGCGGCGAGCACAGCGAGCGACCGGAAGACCACTTGCGCCGCGGTCGTGCGGGACCCGTACACCTCCGTGGTGACGACGATCGAGGGCCCCTGCCCTTCACGAAGGTCGACGCTCGAGAAGAGGCCCGAGACGACCGGCATCTCGACGGAGCCCTCCCGCGACCCGAAGCTCGTGTCCCCTTCGACCGTCGAGCGCCCGTCGGCGAATTCCAGCCGATACTCGCACCGCTCGGCCAAGGGGCCATCCGCGGGCAGGGGGAGCCGCTCGATCGTGTCGTTTCCAACGGAGACGGTGAGCTCCCGGCCGACCTGCGTCACCTGCAGCCCCCCGATCGCAGGCGCGTTGCGCGCTGTCGCGAGGACTACGACCGGCCGGCTCGCCCGCGGCAGCGGTCGCGGAACGCTGCACGGCAACCGTGCGGAGATCGACTCCGGCCGATGCCGCGCCACCAGCAGAGGCGCGTACCACGCCCGATCGGCCTGCCCCGCCGGGAGATTCGGCGGCGGCCACGAATACGTCTCGCGCAGATGCTCGGAAGGAAGCAGCGCTCCGACGACGGCACATCCGAAGGCGACCGCGGCGAGCACGAGGGCAACCACAGAACGGCGTCTCAGAGCTCGGGGCTCACGCGAGCGGCCCGTTCCGGTCACAGGCTCCGAAGCGTACTCACGACGGTGGGCGGACTGCGGGCACTCGTGAGCGATCTCGTCTCCGGGCATCGGCGGAACGGACGGGGCGCCGTTCGCGGCTCGTGCGAACATGGGCCCGAGCCCACCGCATGAGCACAGCATCTGACAGCCGAACGAGGGGATTCGGATGGCCAGTCGGCCGCGTCACTCTCGATGCCGGAGGCGCACGCGCCCGCGCGGCAGCACCGTTCCTCCTCGTCGCGGCCGCGCTCTCACTCTGGATCGCCGGGCTCTGGCTGGCCGGAGGCGTGCGACTCGACGAGATCGTCCGCTACGTCCCCTACGAGCTCGGTTTCGTCTTCCTCCCCGGCTGGCTCGTGTACCGCGCACTCGTCGCGCGTCCCGCCGGCCGGCTGCAGGAGATCGTCTTCGGCTGGTCACTCGGGTACCTGCTCGAGGTCCTCGCCTTCCTCGTCACCGCCGCGACCGGGCTCCGCGGCGCCTTCTACGTCTACCCGCTTCTCGTCGGGATCCCGGCCGCATTGGTGGCGAGCAGGAGAAGGATGGTCGCTCGAGCCGAGCCAAGCACACGGTCCGCACCGCCGCTCGGGCCGATCTGGGTCGGAGCGCTCCTCTGCATGCTTCTCCTGCTCTACGCAGGTGCGGTGGGTTTCACACAAACGCCGTTGCCACGCGAGACGGCGAACGTCACGTACCAGGAGGACACCGTCTTCACGATCTCCCTCGCCGCGGAAGCTCTGCACCACTGGCCGCTGACGATGCCCTCGGTCGCCGGCGAGCCGCTCCGCTACCACGCCTTCGCGTTCATGCACATGGCGGCGATCAGCCAGGTGACCGGAATCGACCTCTCTGTCGTCGTCATGCGCCTGTACGAGGTTCCCCTGCTCCTTCTCTTCTCCTTACAGCTCATCCTCGCGGGGAGGCGCATTCGGGCGAAGCTGGACGGCGGGTCTCGCGGCGCTGGTCGGTCGTGCCGCTTCTCGGCGAGCTCGACGCGTCGGTTGCGACGGGGGTCGGCCGATTCCTGTTCCGTGACCTCTTCTTCTACTGGCTGTTGGCAAGCCACACGTTCCTGCTCGGTCTTGTGTTCTTCCTTCCGGCTGCGCTGATCCTCGGTGATCTACTCGAAGGCCGAGCGTTGTCAAAGCGCTCTAGAAGTGCCGCGTGGGTTCTCTTCGCGGCCTTCCTGCTCGGCTGCGTCGGCTCGAAGTCGTACTCGCTGGTCGTGGTCGGCGGCGCGCTGGTCCTCTTCCTCGTCTGGAAGCTGATCACGGAGCGCAGCGTCCACCGACTCCGCCCTGCTCGCCCTCGGCGTGTCGGGCGCCGTATATGTCGCCGCGAATCTCCTGGTGTTCGGCTGGAACGCGGCGGGCGCCGTGATACGCCCGTTTCGAAACCTCGAGTCGATGAGGGGTGTCAGGACCTGGACGAGTACTTCGGCCATGTCTGGGGGACCTCCGGCGTGCCGTCAGCGCTCGGAGTGGCGTTCGGCGTCTTCGGCTTGCTCGGCATTCCGATGCTCGGTGTCGCGCTATTCCTCAAGCACAAGCGGCATGCCTTATCGGCCGCGGAGATCCTCTTCCTGTGCTTCTTCGCCGCCGTCCTCCCGACCCTGTTCCTCTCCAGCCAGCCCGGTTTCGGACAGATGTTCGTGGTGTTCTTCGGCGTCGTTCCAGGCGCGATTCTGGCCGCCTGCGGCTACCTGCTCTGGTTCCAGCAGCAGGCTCGTCCCTCACTTCGCTCGGCGCTCCTGCTTCTGGCCGCCGTCGCAGCTTCGGTCGTGGCGCTCGACCTGCTGCTGCAGGCGTCACCGAGAGTCGGGCTGCAGATGACGCTCTTCGTCGTGGGGCTGGCAGTCGTTGCCGGAGGAGTCACAGGCTTGTTCTCACACCGGCTCGTCCTTCCCGTCGCGCTCTCCGTCGGGATCCTCGGCCTTCTCCTCGTCGACACGCCGCTCATCCGCCTGCTCTCGAGCTTCGACGCCGAGGCTCGCCTCCCGATCGGGACGGCGGCAACCTCGGCCGCCCTCGTGCTCGCAATCGCCGGGCTCGCGGCGGGCGCCCTCTACGCTCTCCGCCGGCGATCGTCGGGAGCGGCGTTCGTCGGGGCTGTGGTGACCGGAACCGTGATCCTCGGGCGCTCAACACGCCGCTCGACTGGTTTCCTCATGTCGTCGGACGCTGGGCCGACGGCAAGCCGGCGTACAACCAGGAGTACAGCGGCCTGACGTCGGCGCTGTACCGAGGGGCTCACCTGGGTTCGCGACAACACCGACTCGACCGACGTCCTCGTGGTCAACAACCACAGCCTCCAACCCGATGGGCGCGACTCGAAGTACTTCTACTACTCGGCCTTCGGCGAACGGCGAGTCGTCCTCGAGAGCTGGGACTACACGGAGCGGACTGCGGCGCGGGGCCACTTCTCGCTTCCCGAGGCGCAGAGCCCGTTCCCGCGCCGGCTGGCGCTGTCGAACGCGGTCTTCCGCGACGGGAACGAGCGGGCGGCGCGCACGCTCGCGCGAGAGTACGGCGCGAGGTACTTCGTGGCCGACAACCTCCACGGCCCCGCAACTCCTGCGTTCACGCGCCTGTTCCGGCCGTGCTTCTCGAACGAGGACGTCGAGGTCTACGCCGTTGGGCGGCCCGGGCAGTGGCTCTGCAGCGCGGACCAGGAAGCAGGGATCGCTGCGCTGTTCGGACATCGCCGAACTCCGGCGGCTGCAGAGCGCTTGCGCAGCGCCGCCGAGCGGGTCGGCTTTCCCGGCCTCGACATCCAGCGCCGCGGATGCTTCGACTATGCGGTCGTCCTCTCGGGCCTCGCGGACCTGAGGCAGGCACGAGAGTTCCGCGAGCAGGCAGCGACGGTGAACTTCGACGTCACGCTCGAGTGCAGGACCCATGCGCTGACGGGCGGCCTCAATGCCGTGTTCGGCCACCGCTCTACGAGGCCGGCTGCGGAGCAGCTCGCCGCGCAGGCGGAGTCAGTGGGATTCACAGGGCTGGTCGTGCAGCAAGACGCGTGCGGGGACTGGGAGGTCGACCTGCCCGGCCTCGAGTCCCCCGCACAGCGCAGCGAGTTCCGGGCGCAGGCGGAATCCGTCGGTCTTCCCATCACATACGAGCCCGGATAGCGGCAGCCGGCGGGCCGCTGGCAGGGCCGTGCGCCCCTTCACAAAGCCGTGACCGGATCCGGCGGTCCAGCAGATGCCGTGTCTAGACTCGTCTGATGCATACACCCCCGACGAGCGAAGGACACATCCCTTTCAACCGTCCGCCGCTGGTCGGGACGGAGCAGGCCTATATCGCCGAGGCCATCGCCCGGGGACAGCTCTCCGCCGGTGGGCTGTTCACGGAGCGCTGCTGCAACTGGCTTCAGGCCACGACACAGAGTCGGAAGGCCTTGTTGGTGCACTCTGCGACCGCCGCCCTCGAGATGGCCGCGCTGCTGCTGGAGATCGAACCGGGCGACGAGGTCGTGATGCCGTCGTTCAACTTCGTCTCCGCGGCGAACGCCGTCGTCCTACGTGGTGGCACGCCCGTTTTCGTGGACGTTCGCCGGGACACGCTGAACCTGGATGAGAGTCTCGTCGAGGCGGCAATCACTCCTCGCACCAAGGCCGTGTTGCCGATCCACTACGCGGGGGTGCCGTGCGAGATGGACTCGATCAATGCGATCGCGGCCCACCACGGGATCGCGGTGATCGAGGACACCGCGCAGGCGCTCGGGTCCACCTACCGCGGCAGACCGGCGGGAAGCCTCGGTGAGCTCGCGGCTGTGAGCTTCCACGAGACCAAGAACGTCACGTCGGGAGAGGGCGGCGCACTTCTCGTCAACAGAGCGGAGCTCGTCCAGCGCGCCGAGATCTTTCGCGACAAGGGCACCGACCGCAGTCGCTTCTTCCGGAACGAGGTGGACAAGTACTCATGGGTCGATCTTCGGATCCTCGTACGGTCTGAGCGTGCTCGAACGCGGCTGGTCCTGTGCGCACAGCTCGAGGTCGCGGAGCACCTCAACGCCGACCAGTTCCGAACCTGGTGGCTACCAGGAGGCACTGGAGCCGCTCGAGGAGGCCGGGTTCCTTCGCCGCCCTGCGATCCCGGAGCACGTTCAGCACAACGGGCACATCTACTACGTGCTGGTCGCGAGCGCCTAGGAACGGGACCGGCTTCTCCGGGAAGTGGACAGCGCGGACATCAACGCCGTCTTCCACTACGTGCCGCTCCACGATTCCGGTGGCCGGTCGCGTTACGGACGGCCGCACGGAGGCTGTCGACCACCGATGAGGTCGCCGGGCGTGTGGTCCGCCTGCCGCTCTTCGAGCGGAATGTCCGAGGCTCGGATCCTGCGGTGTTCGACTCGCTCGTGGGCGTCGGCGGCGAGCGGCCGAGCCTCGGCAGCGGTTTAGGCGCCACCGACGAGTGAAGGCCGCTTCTGCACGGGCCTGTCGCCCGCTGGCCCATACCGCTGATGCTGCGGGTGCCACCACCCGAGAGTGGTGAGAACCAAAGCCCGGTGGAGGGCCGGAAGATGGCCGGGTCGACCACGAAGTCGTTGTCGTAGTAGCCCGGGATCGGCACGTCTCCGTTCTGGCCGAGGATCATCTGGATCACGATTGCCGCCGCGCCGGTCTGCGGGCCGTACCAGAGCCCGGTCGATGGCCGCCAGATGACCGAGTCGGCCTTCTCGTCCCCGTTGTAGTCACCGGGGACCGGGATGTCGCCGGGGGCGCCGAAGTAGATTTGGTGGACGCCTCCACCGGAGAGGGGTGCGTACCAGAGGCTCAAATGCTGAGGCGTCACGTCCTCGCGGTAGATCGCAGGGTCCGTGATGCCGTCCCCGTCGTAGTCGCGAGGAACGGGGACGTCCCCGGCTGCGCCGAAGGCCGTGTTCAGGAGGATCTGGCTGCCCGTGCGGTCGACGGCGAAGAAACGGCCTTGTGAGGGACGGTAGATCGCGGGATCGGTGTCACCATGTCTCCTGCTGCAGTCGCCGGGCACCGGGATGTCCCCGGGCTGACCCAGGATGATCTGGATCACGATCTGGGCAGCTCCTGTCCTGGGCCCGTACCAGAGGCCGGTCGAGGGACGGTAGATGACCGCATCCGTTCTCCCGTCGCCGTCGTAGTCGCCCGGGACCGGATGTCGCTGGTCGCACCGAAGTAGATCTGGAAGGGGCCGCCTCCGGCCGTACCCGGCGCATGCCAGAGCGAGTCTGCGGGCGAGAGCCCACGGTAGAGCCCGAAGTCGGTAATGCGATCCCCGTCGAAGTCGACCGAGTTGTTGGCGGCCCAGTTCAAGGCCGACTCGTTCGCGTCGGTGACGGTGACCGCGATCGCCTGCGCGTCGAGAGGCTTCCGTCGGAGGCCGAGACGACGACCTCGTAGACGTTGTTCGCGCCGACGTCGGTCGGGTTCTCGAAGTCCGGCGCGGTGACGAAGGTCAGGGCACCGGCCGGCGACGATCGCGAACTTGCCGGCATCGGGGCCGCGGAGATCGCGTAGGTGAGGACGGGGAGGTCCCCGTCGGTCGCCGTGACGGTGGTGACGGCCGTGGGGTTCTCGGGTTGACATCGCTGGCGGTGCCGCCGCCACCGTTGGAGGTGATGACGGGTGGAAACTCGTTGTCGTTGAGGACGGTGACCGCGAGCGTCTGCGTTGGTGCCCGGCGCGCCGTCGGTGACCGTGACCGTCACGTTGTAGACGTTGTTCGCGCCAACGTCGGTGGGGTGGCAGGGCGCGGTGACGAAGGTCAGGACGCCGGTCCGACTGTTTATCTGGAACTGCGAGGCATCGGGGCCGCCCGAGATCGAGTACGTGAGCGTATTGCCGACGTTCGGATCGACTGCCGTCACGGTCGTGACCGCGGTCTGGTTCTCCGCCACGGATCTGGACGCGGTGTCGCCACCGCCGTCCGAGGTGATCTGCGGCGGGCTGTTGCCCGTCGTGTATTCGACATGGAGCCTCGGTACCCCGGCCCGGGTCGAGTCTTGTTGAACGACTCGGCGATCCGGGTGCCGCTCCCCGTGATCAGGAGCACGAGGGCGTTGCCGCTCACCCAGCCCGGCCGGTTCACGATCTCCTGAAACGATCCCCGTGAGGCTGGAGCTCCGCTGAGCCAGCCCGGCGTCGCCGATGTTCAGCCAGGGATCGACCGTCCATCCCGCGGACGCCGTCGTCGGCGCGCGTCCGGAGAGGTCGCCGTTCACGGCGGAGAACGTCGGCGGATTGTCCGCCGCCTGGCCTCTGATCGCGAGCGAGGTCGCGTTCGAGTGTGGCGCCTCTTCGGCCGTGAGCTGCA
>CAVXGP010000008.1:0-250223 GCA_963761485.1 uncultured Actinomycetes bacterium
CCTGACGGCTGAAGAACGCCTGCTTGACCTCGTCCCAGCCGGACGAGCGGACGACGAGGAGCGCGAGAACGCCGACGACGATCGTCGTCGAGACGAGGGCGACGGCGATGCTCCGGCCGCCGCTGCTCGTCGTCAGGCTGCCCAGGATCCTCGAGCGGCGGTTCTCGTCCAGGTTGGCGCTACTTCAGGATCGGGGCGCCTGTCTGCCCCAGCCACCGGACTTCGAGTCGCTTGAGGACACCGGCCGCGCGCAGCTGGTTGATCGCCTTGTTCACGCAGCGGACGAGCGGGTTCCCCTTCTGGAACACGAGCCCGAAGTGCTCCGGCTTCCCCTGGTTCGGGAGGCGCCCGACGACCGTCGACCCCGGCACCTGGACGTTCGTGACGTAGCCCATGCTCGGGAAGTCGTGGACAAGACCGTCGATCTGCTTGTTCTTCAGCGCCGTGACGGCGTCGTTCACGCTGTTGAACACCCGCGGTGACTGCGACGGTCTGATGAACCTGACGATGTAGTCGTAGCTCGTCGTACCGAGTGCCGCCCCGAGGCGGTAGCCCTTGAGCCCGGCGAACGAGCGCACCTTCGCGAGCGGGTTGGACTTCAGCGCGGCGACGGCCTGGTTGACGCGGTAGTACGACGCGCTGAACGTCACGGCCCTGCGACGCTCGGGCTTGTTCGAGACCTGCGCGAGGTAGAAGTCGAACGACTTCGTGCCAGGCGCGTATGACTTGTCGAACGGCACGACCTGCCATGTCACCTGAGCCTTGGTGAAGCCGAGGCGCTTGGCGATCTGGTATGCGACGGCGCCCTCGTAGCCCTTGCCGTTGCGGGGGTCGTTGGTCTCCCAGTCCTTCGACTTCGAGCCCCCGGTCCACCACGGATCGAACGCGGGGTTGTCCGTGGCGAGGCTGAGCTGACCGTCGGTGACGAGGTTCAGGGAGCTCTTCGCGCAGCCGGGGATCGCCGCCGGCGCCGCGGGCCCACCGACGGCCGTCGCGGCGAGGCCGAGAGCAAGTGACGTGAGTGCAAGACCAAGGAACGCAATGCGCATCGCAGATCGACTCCTCGAACGGGGACTCGGCTCGGCGAGCGTACCATTCCCCTGCTCAAGACTGGAACCCGCGTAGCCGCGAATTCCAGTCGCGCGAAATCCCTAAAGCGCAGCCGCTTTCGCGGCTGCGGTCTTGCGGTGACCATGCGAGCGAGCGTGGCTGGATAGCGTGCGTGTCGTGGCGTCTCCTTTTGTCGAGCTCGAGGTGGGGGAGCGGGTCGTCAAGGTGACGAACCCGGACAAGCTCTTCTTTCCGAAGGCGCGCAAGACGAAGCTCGATCTAGCCCAGTACTACATCTCCGTCGGGGACGGGATCGTCGGGGCGCTGTACGAGCGCCCGACGCAGCTGCGCCGCTTCCCGGACGGGATCAAGGGCGAGGCGATCTACCAGAAGCGAGTCCCCGAGAAACGACCGGAGTGGGTGGAGGCCGCGCGCGTCACCTTCCCCTCGGGGCGCCACGCGGACGAGCTCTGCGTCACCGAGCTCGCACAGGTCGTGTGGGCCGCGAACCTGGCCGTCGTCGACTTCCATCCCTGGCCCTCGCGCAGGCGCGACACCGAGCATCCGGATCAGCTGCGGATCGACATCGACCCGCAACCGGGGACGACGTTCAAGGACGGAAAGCGCGTGGCGGCGCTCGTGCGCGAGGTGCTGGCCGAGATCGGCTACACCGGCTGGCCCAAGACGTCGGGGAACCGCGGAATCCACGTGTTCTGCCGGATCGAGCCGAACTGGGAGTTCCCGGTTGTGCGCCGGGCCGCGCTCGCGTTCGCGCGCGAGGTCGAGCGGCGCCTGCCGAGCAAGGTCACGACCGCGTGGTGGAAGGAGGAGCGCGGCCGGAGGGTCTTCATCGACTACAACCAGAACGCGCGCGACCGCACGATGGCGTCGGCCTACTCGGTGCGGGCGCGGACGGATGCGACCGTCTCGGCACCTGTGACGTGGGACGAGCTTCCGGACGTCGAGACCGCGGACTTCACGATGGCGACGATGCCGAAGCGGTTCGCGAAGATCGGGGATCTCCACGCGGGCATGGACGATGCCGTGTGCGATTTGCGCGTGCTGCTCGAGTGGGTCGAGCGAGAGGAGACGGACGGGGTGGGCGAGGCGCCGTATCCGCCGAACTTCCCGAAGATGCCGGGGGAGCCGGCGCGCGTCCAGCCTTCGCGGGCGCGGAAGCCAGAATGATGTAAAGCAGACTTGACATCGCATCGATGTCAAGCTAGCTTTACATCGCGATGAAGAACGACATCCGCGCACTTCGCGCCGAACGAGGCCTCTCGCAGCAAGAGTTGGCCGAGGCGGTCGCGGTCTCACGCCAGACGATCAACTCGATCGAGAAGGAGCGCTACACGCCCTCGCTTCCCCTGGCGATCGCGCTGGCCCGGTACTTCGACAAACCCGTGGAGGAGATCTTCGATGACGACCATTCATAAGAACCGCTGGTTTCTCCCGCTGTTCTCGACGGCACTTGGAGTCGCCTGCTTCGTCGCCTTCTGGCTCGGCGACGAGCGAGGATCGGCCTGGTTTGCGCTCGCGCTCATGAGCGGCGTCGGCCTCGCGTTCCTGCTCGGCGGGCGCTTCGACATGGTGCGCGGGCTGCGCGGTGACGGCCGGGACGAGTACTGGGCTCGGATCGACGTCCATGCGACCGCTCTGGCGGGACACGTCGTGATCGGCGCGATCATCGTGATGTGCCTCTGGGAGTGGGCGCACGGACGCGACGGCTCACCCTATGTGCAGCTCGGGGCGATCGCGGGTGTGGCATACCTCGCATCGCTCGCACTCCTGAGGTGGCGGTCATGACACGCGCAGCAGCAGGGTGGCTGGCGGCGCTCGGCCTGACGATCACTCTCGCCGGGGCCGCCTTCGGATACCCGGCAGCATCCGGGCAGTCCGCGCCACCCGGCTACGACGCGGCCAGCACGGCGATTCTGCGCGAGGGGCAGTCGGTGGCGGAGCTCGTTCGTGCGGGCGACGCCGATGCTCTGCTCTCCCGCTTCTCGCCTCAGCTCGCGCAGGCGGTGCCGAAGGCGACGGTCGAGCAGGTGCTCCGCACGACGCTCGCGTCGGCGCCCCTTGGTCCGATCATCGGCGAGTCTGCGCTGCCGGCGGGGCAGGACCGGCGGATCTATCTCGCCGATCATCGTTGGGGTGCGCGCAAGCTCGCGCTCTCGGTCGTCCTCGACCAGAGCGGCGCGATTGCCGGAATCGACCTCAGCCCGCGGAAGCTGCTCCCGCGTGACCCGAACGCCGGCCGCAAGTTGCGTGCGAGCCTGCGGCTCCCCTTCCGAGGCGAGTGGTGGGTGTTCTGGGGCGGCCACGTCGAGCGGCTGAACTACCACGTCATCGCGCCCGATCAGCGCCACGCCTACGACTTCGTGGGTTGGCGCGCAGGCGCAACCCATCGTGGCTCGGGGACCGTGAACGCCGAGTACTGGGCCTGGGGCCGGCCGGTCGTGGCACCCGCGGACGGCGTGGTCGTCTCCTCAGCCGACGGGGTGCGGGACAACAAGCCGCAGGTCGAGGTCGAGAACCGGCGCAACCCGGCCGGGAACCATGTCGTGCTCGACCTCGGCAACGGCGAATACGCCCTCCTCGCACACCTCAGGCGTGGCAGCGTGCGTGTGAAGGCGGGACAGCGGGTGCGTGCGGGCACCCTTCTCGGCCTGTGCGGCAACTCCGGGAACTCGTCGGAGCCTCACCTGCACTTCCACGTGCAGGACCGGGCGACGCTGTTCGGCCGCGCTCGCGGCCTCCCGATCACGTTCCGGAGCTACTCGCTCCACGGCCACCGGATCTCCCGCGGGACACCGGTGCAAGGTCAGTTCATCCGGCCTTGAGCAGGGTCTCGACGCCCGGGTCCTTCTTGCTCCGCGGCGGCCTGACCTCCCGCCAGGTGCACTGCTTCGGGTTCTTGTCGTCGCGAAAGCGGATGAGCTTCGTGCCGTGGCGGAAGCGGTTCGACTGCACCTTGTCGTAGCGCACCTCGACGACGAGCTCCGGTCGCACGGGCGACTCCTCGAGCTCGCCGCCTCCCCAGCGGTTCGGCTCGGAGAAGCGCCGCTCCGGAGCGTTCTCGAGCAGCGGAAGTACTCGCTTTGCGATGTCGTCGTGGCGCGCGGGGGCGACGGCAGCGGTGCCGACGTAGTCGATCTGGCCCTTCTTGTCGTAGAGGCCGAGGAGCAGCGTGGCGATCCTGTCGGGACGCGACTTCCAACGCACTCCGACCACGACGCAATCAGCCGTCTTCTCGGGCTTCACCTTGACGACGCCTTCCCGAGAGCCGGCGAGGTACGGGAGATCGGCGCGCTTGGCGACCACGCCGTCTAGCCCGATCGCCTCGAAGCGTTCGAGCCAGCCCAGTGCTTCCTCGCGGTCGCGGGTGGCCGGGGAGAGCGAGAACCGCTTTGCCTTTCGCTCCAGCTCCTTGCGTCGCTCCGCGAGCGGCTTGCGCCAGACCTCGTCGCTCTTCCAGACGAGGAGGTCGAAGGCGATGAACTCGGCCGGGATCTCGGCGGAAAGCCTGTTGATCCGGCTTTCCGCGGGATGGAGGCGCGTCTGCATCGAGTCGAAGTCGAGAACGCCGTCGCGGGAGATGACGATCTCCCCGTCCAGGGCCGAGTGCGGCGGCAGGAGCTTGCCGAGCGGTCGGAGCTCAGGGAAGTAGCGCAGGAGCGGCCGCGCGTTCCGAGACCAGAGGCGTAGCTCACCGCCCGTGTTCTCGAGCAGGCCGCGGAAGCCATCCCACTTGGGCTCGTACTGCCAGGAGTCGCCTTCGGGCAGCTCCCGCACGAGCTCCGCCTCCATGGGTGGGAACGGGACCGCCTTGTCGAGCTCGGAGGGGCGCTCGACCGGATCCCCGGCCGGCAGTCGACGGCGTGCGCGTGGCATGGGCTGAAACTACCCGTCCGGCCCGGGCCACAAGGTAAGTTCCGTCTTCTATGCGCCGCGTTGCCGTCACCGGTCTCGGAGCGGTGACGCCGCTTGGGCTCGACGCGCGCTCGACGTGGGAAGCAGCCGTCGCAGGGCGGAGCGGAGTCGACTGGATCCGCTCGTTCGACGCCGACGGATTTCCGGTTCGTATCGCGTCGGAGGTGAAGGGGTTCGAGCCGGAGGCGGTCGTCGGGCCCAAGGCCGCACGGCGGCTCGAACGGAACGTCGTGCTTGCCGTGGCATCCGCACGCGAGGCGTGGAGCGACGCCGGGGTCGACGGTGTCGACCCGGCGAGGGCGGGCATCCTCGTCGGCTCTGCGATCGGGGGCGTCGTCGGCGTGCTCGAGCAGAACGAGGTGCTCCGCGAGCGGGGGCACTCCCGGGTGTCGCCGTGGTACCTGCCCAACGTGCTCGTGGACTCCGCGAGCGGGCAGATCGCGATCGATCTGGGCCTGCGGGGGCCCAACTACGCCCCGGTCTCAGCGTGCGCGACGGGGTCGTCGGCCGTCGGCGAGGGGGCGGAGCTGATCCGGCGGGGCGACGCCGACGTGGTGCTCGCGGGCGGAACCGAGGCGTGCATGCATCCCGTCATCCTCGCCGGGTTCTGCGCCATGCGCGGGCTCGTCGCCGAGGAGGAGGATCCGACTCTGGCCTCCAGGCCCTTCGACGCGACCCGTGCAGGGTTCGTCATGGGGGAGGGCGCGTGCGTTCTCCTGCTCGAGGATCTCGAGCGGGCTCAGGCGCGTGGTGCCCGCGTGTACGCGGAAGTCCTCGGGTACGGGACTTCGAATGACGCGCACCACATGGCGCAACCCGATCCCGAGTCGGTCGGGGTTGCCGAGATGATGCGCGCGGCTGTCGAGCGGGCCGGGGTCGAGCTAGACCAGGTCGGGTACATCAATGCGCACGGGACCTCGACGCCGCAGGGAGACCTCGCAGAGACGAAGGCCATCAAGGACGTCTTCGGCGAGCACGCCTACCGGCTCGCCGTTTCCTCGACGAAGTCGGTGCTCGGGCACTTGTTCGGGGCGGCGGGGGCGGTGGAGGCGATGATGTGCGTGCTGGCACTGCACGAGGGCGTCCTTCCGCCGACGATCAACTATCGGACGCCCGATCCGGAATGCGATCTCGACTACGTCCCGAACGAGGCGCGGCGGGCGCACGTCGAGGTCGCGCTCTCGAATGCGATGGGGCTCGGCGGGCACAACGCCTGCGTTCTCGTCGGCCGCGCGCCTGCCTGACTTCGCTCCGAGCCGCCCGCCATCTCGACGGGCGCGGCGCCGCTTCTCTTTGTGGCTCTGAGCTTCTCCTTGTGGCTCTGAGCCACAAGGTTGGGTCGTCCCGTCGCGTCGTCACCAGCAGGGGCTCACATCCGGCACGTATTTGGCACAGCTTGGCGACGTCCTTGGCACTGCAAGACGCAATCGGGCGCCAGACTCAACGGATGCCTGCTTCGGCTCCCCGCTACGACCCGCGTCTTCTTGCAGCCGCCCGGAGGCTGGACGACGAACGCGAGCCGATCGCTGAGACGTGCCGCAGGGTGGGTGATGCGGCCGAGCGTCTCGGTCTCACGCGGCCGAGCTACGTGCATTTGCGACGAATCATCAAGGCGGAGCGTGAGCGACGCGACGCGCTCGAGGACATCAAACGAGATGTCCTCCGCGATGTGCTGAGCGGACGGGCACCACGGCTCGAAGAAGTGCTCGAGGGTGTGCGCGAGGCTAAGGGGCGAGCCGAGTTACGGCGGAAATCCTAAACGGCCCTGGGGAGCGACCTTGTGGCTCAGAGCCACAAAGTGGTGTTCGGCCCGCCGTGATCCTTCTGGCCGCCCTTCCAGCTGTCGCAAGGCACCGTCAGTTCCCACGCACGACGTGAACTGTCAGCTCGGCGAGCGAGTCGAGCACGACTTCGGCGAGCGCGAGCGCATCGGCGGGCGGGGGGTAGCGGCGGTTGGGAATCGCGATCACCCGCATCCCTGCCGCGTGGGCCGCGCGGATGCCGTTGCCCGAGTCCTCGATGGCCGCGCACCGGTCGGGAGCCACGCCCAGCCTCCGCGCAGCCTCGAGAAACACGTCCGGAGCCGGTTTCCCTCGCGCGACCTCCTCGGACGAGACGATCGCTGCGAACAGATCCCCGATGCCGGCAGCCTCGAGCACGAACCCGATCAACGGGCGGTTCGAGGACGACGCAAGCCCGAGCCGGAACGCCCCCGCGAGCCGCGTAACCGCCTCGACCGCACCTTCGACGAGTGGCAGGTGCTCTGCGTACCGCGCCTGCATCCGCGTGACGACCTCGGCGTTGATCGCCTCCGGCGGCTCCGGTAGGCCGATGATCTCGTGCATGTAGCGCGACCACTCGGTCGAGCTCATGCCCATCATGTCCGCCTGCGCCTGGTCGTGCCAGCGGCCGCCGCGCTCGCGTGCGAGCTCCTCTCGAACCTCGTCCCATACGTGCTCGGAGTCCAGGAGCACGCCGTCCAGGTCGAAGACAACCGCCTCGATGGGAGTCGCGGTGGCGCTCACACCGTCCCGTAGGCGCCACGCGCGCGTACCAGCGCCGGAGCATCGACACCGAGCTCGACGCGGCGGACATCACAGGTGAAGAACGTGTGGGTGCCGGCCGTCACCTCGCTCGCCAGCGCGCACTCGAGCCATCCCAGCGCTCCGACGAGGAGCGGGGCTCCGCTTGCGGCCGATTCGGTGGCGATGCCGTGCCACATCGCGATCGGCGGCACTCCACGGGCGAAGTGCTGAGCGAGCCAGTCCTGTCCGGCCGCGAGAATCGAGATCGCGCAGCCGCCGGCCTCGCGAAGCAGCTCGTGCATCGCGGCGTCCTTCGAGACGGCAAATCCGACCAGCGGCGCCTCGAGCGAGAGACCGACCAGCGATCCCACCGTGAGCCCGAGCTTCTGGCCGGCGGCATCCACGGTGACGACGCTCACACCTGTCGGGTAGCGGCCGAGGAGCGTTCGAAGATGCTCCTGACCGCCAGCTTCGCTCGACATCGCGCGGGACCCTATAGCGGTGGGCAGGCGAGACTGCGACAACCGAGAATCGGACTGCGTGGAATCCGAGCGGGTCCCCTACCCCGTCGCGAAGCGCGTCCTCGACAAGGGCGTCGCCGCAGCTCTCCTCGTGCTGCTCGCTCCCGTCTTCGCGGTCGCCGGCATCGGCATGGGGGCCGACATGGTGCTCGCACGCCGCGATCGCGGTCCCTGGCTCTACCGGGAGCGGCGCGTCTCGCGCGGACGAGCGTTCGACCTCCTCAAGTTCCGCACCCTGCGGCGCGACGTCCTTGATGGCGCGAGTGAGAACGAGGCACACGCTCGCCTCCTCGAGGCCGACTCCGACAACCTGACCTGGGCGGGCCGGCGGATTCTGAAGCCCTGGTACTTCGACGAGCTGCCGCAACTCTTCAACGTGCTTCGCGGCGACATGAGCCTCGTCGGGCCACGGCCCTGGCCCCCCTCGATGGTCGCGGGCCAGGCTGCGGTCGGGCACGACTATCGCAACCGCGTAATCGCCGGTTGGACCGGGCCCGCCCAGGTGCAGAAGGGCGTCACCGAGCCTGCGGGCTACACGGAGCTCGATCTTGCGTACGTCGAGGCGTGCCGCAGTTGGGGCGGCATCAAGCTCGTGCGCTACGACCTCGGCATCCTGTGGCGGACCGTCAAGGTTATGGCGAAGGGCCAGGGCCTCCGGTTCTGAGAGCTGCCCCTCGGATAGGGGTCTTGCATCCGGGCATCTGCTTCGGCCTGATTTGGCTTGTTCAAACGGTTTTCGGCCTAGACCAACGGCCGGTCCTGCCCCTTGTTAACGCAAACTGCGTAAAAGGCTGGTAATCATGTCGGCCACCCCTCCCCTGAGAGGGCCCGGCGGCTGAGGGGTGCTGTCGGGCCCTCGCCCCCCTCATACGGTTCTTGTATTCGGGCGAGGCTAGGTGAGAGTCGCGAGGTGAACTACCCGTCCTGGTGGCTGCGACCTGCCCTTTGGGGGTTGTCCCGCGACCCCGAATGACGGAGTAGTACCGGGGACAAGACGGGCGCGGCAGGGGGAGGGTGCGACACGCTTCCCACCGGATACGAGCCAGGGTCGAATGCCGCAGGGGGACTGCCGCGCTCCGTCAAGTTGGGGGGAAGCGAAGCAGGTGTCTCACGGTCCAGCCGTCGACCCCAAGACCCGCCGCCAGGCGGGTCTTGGCTTTTGTGAACTAGAGTCGCGCAGTCGCAGCGTCTGCCCGAATGCCGGGCACGTGGCGAGCGAGGAAGTCGATGGTCGTCCTCACCTGCCGGACCTCCTCGTCGATGTCGAAGGACGAGTGGCCGGTCGGAAAGACGTAGACCTCGTGGGGGTGGCCTCGTGCTTCCAGCCGTTCGACGTAGGCCATCGCCTGCCGGTAGGGGCAGCGGCTGTCGTTCTCTCCGATGATGAACAGGACCGGAGCACGGACGTCATCGACGAAGTTGATGGGGTTGCGGTCTCGCATCAGCTCGGGGACGTCGTTGGGCGTGCCGCCGAGGAGCGCTCGGTCGTATGCCTGGAGGATCGGGGAGAGCTCCTCGTACCCGGCCTCGTAGTCGCCGACCGGGACACCGGCGACGCCGCCGATCCAGAGCTCGGGGTGCTTGCCCAGGTTGAGCAGCGTGACGTAGCCACCCCACGAATGACCCGCGATCACGGCGCGGTCCGGATCGGCGATGCCCCGCTCGACGAGATCCCGGAGGCCGGCGTTCACGTCCTCGAGGTCCGGCCCGCCGATGTCGCCGATCAGGGCATCTCTCCAAGCGGTGCCGTACCCGATCGAGCCTCGGTAGTTGACCATCCCCACGGCGAAGCCCGCGTCGACATATGCCTGGACCTCCGGGTCCCAGTCATCCACGTCCAGCCAGGTCGGCCCGCCGTGGACGAACATCATCACCGGGAAGGGGGCATCCGAATCGTCAGGGGTCACCAGGAATCCGTGGACGCGCTGACCGTGCGGATTCTTGAAGTGCCACGACTCGTACGCTCGCCCGGCCGGAGCCGGCTCCCCCTCCAGTGAAAGCACCTGCCGGCCCGTGTCGTCGACGATTTGCCGCGCTCGGTGACTCTGCTCGTGGAGGAACCAAATTCGCCCGTCGGGCCGGACCCGCGCCTTTACGACGACTCCTGGCTCGTGGGAGACGGGCAGTAGCTCTCCCGTGTCGATCTGATACCTGAACAGCCGATCACGGCCTTCGAAGAGGTTCACCAGCAGCAGGGCCGTGCCGTCCGGCCACCAGTCCTGCACCCAGACCTCTCCTTCCACATCCAGCGAAAGGTCGCGGCGCTCTCCGGTCGCGAGGTCCCAGATCGCAGGTCGTCCGTAACCTCCTCGTTCGTGGTCCATGGCGAGCCGCTGGTCGCCCGGCACGGGTGACCAGCACTTCGCGATGAGCGACATCCCCTCGTCCCGTTGCTCGCCGAGGGTCGTGCCCGTGCGTGGATCGAGCACGCGGAGCGCCGGATGGATGAGGTCGCCGTGCTCGGAATGCTCGAGGCAGAGCAGCGAGCCGTCGGCGGACAGTCCGGCGCGCAGGAATCCGCCCTCCTCGGCGCCACCGACCCGCACCGACTCGGGCGACCGATGGATCACCTTCGCTGGGGCTCCCTCGAGCGAGACGTAGATCGCGAACCCGTCACGGTCGCTGATGCCCGCTGCGACGATCCCCGGCGCCTGCGCAAGTCCTTCGCTCCAGCCATCAGGGACACCTTCCAGGAACGATCGAGGCTCTCCACCGGGGAATGGCTGCAGGAGCCAGTGCCCCGACTCGTCACCGGTCTGGTCTTCGAACCACAGAACACCTCCTCCGTCCAGGGTCGGCGTTCCGTCGGTCGAGCCCACCGCGTGGTCGGTGACCTGCCGGCGAGAGCCCGTTGCCAGGTCCCAGGCGTGCACCTGCCAGATGCCGGGCTCGCTGGACGCGTACACGATCCGGTCCGGCGCCTGCGGAGACCACTCGGGCAGATTGGAGATCGGTGCCCGAAAGCGCCGCTCCCAGACCGGCATTCCGTTTACTTCCGAACCCATGGCGGCGAGGCTAACAAGCCCTGACGGTTAGTTTGTGGAGGATGACGAGCGGGGAACAGCTGGGCGAGGCAGGAAGACGAGGAGGACGCGAATGAGATTCGCAGGGTCTTTGAGAACACTCGGCATCCGTTGCGGAGCCATTGCCCTGTTCCCGGCCGCCCTTGCGGTCGGCGCTGGTCCCAGCTCGGGCGCAGGTTCCGCGAATCTCGACCCGGCCCTGTGCGCGCCCGGCAAGAACACGTTCACCCTCGCGATCGATAACAGCTACTTCCCGTTGCCTGTGGGTCGTCGATGGGTCTTCACCGGCAGCGAGAACGGCTCTGGGGTGGGCCTGCGCATCACCGTCCTGAATGTGACAAAGAGCCTGTTTCGCGGGCCGAAGCGCGTGACGACGCGCGTCATCGAGGAGCGCGAATGGGCCGATGCGAATCGAAACGGTCGCGTCGACTCGGGCGAGGACCTGATCGAGGTCTCCCGCAACTACTTCGCGCAGACCCAGCGTGGAACCGTGTGCTACTTCGGCGAGGTCGTCGACATCTACGACGGCGGCGTCGTCGCGAGCCACGGGGGATCCTGGCGAGCAGACGCGCGCGGAAACGCTCCTGGCATCTACATGCCCGCGAGGCCGAAGGTCGGCATGAAGTTCGAGCAAGAGATCGCGCCGGGGGTCGCGGAGGACACCGCGACGGTCATCGCCAGCGGCGTGAGAACGAAGGTCCCTGCCGGCACGTTCAGGGACACGATCCTGCTGCGTGACCGCAATCCGCTCGACGGAAGCACCGGGGAGAAGACATACGCACCCGGGGTGGGGCTCGTCATCGACGGGCCGGTGAGGCTCATTCGCCGCTGAGCATCGGCGCCCGCGGCACGCACGCCGGTTAGTTTGCGGGTGCCAGGGGAAGGGTAGTGCTCACGGATCCGACGGGAGGAGGAGCGTTACCCATGCGAACGAGACCCTGGCTCAAGATTCCCCTGCGAGGCCTGCTGCTGGTGCTGCCGGCCGTCGCGCTATTGCTCGGCCCGGCTCAGGTTGCCGGGGCCGGCAAGGACAAGGACCGGCTCGACCCGTCCCTGTGTGCGCCGGGACGACACGAGTTCACGCTCGATATCGACAATCCGTACTTCCCGCTGCCGGTCGGCCAGCAGTGGGTCCTCGCAGGCGAGGAGGACGGTGAGTCTCTCGGCTTGCAGATCACCGTTCTCGACGCGACCGAGACGTTCTTCAAGGGCCGAAAGCGCGTTATCACGCGGGTCGTCGAGGAGCACGAGTGGGCCGACGCGAACGGAAACGCTCGCATCGACCAGGGCGAGGAATCGATCGAGATCTCCTGGAACTACTTCGCCCAGACCGAGGAAGGGACGGTGTGCTACTTCGGTGAGGTCGTCGACATCTACGAGGGCGGCGTCGTCGTCAGCCATGAGGGATCGTGGCGCGCAGACGACCGCGGAAACGCGCCCGGCATCTACATGCCCGCGGAGCCGAAGGTCGGCATGACGTTCCAGCAGGAGCTCGCACCCGGCGTCGCGCAGGACACCGCTACGATCCTCGCGGTCGGCAGAAGGGTGACGACGCCAGCGGGCACGTTCAGGGACACGATCAAGGTGCGTGACCTCAACCCGCTCGACGGCAGCTCGGGCATCAAGTTCTACGCGCGTGGGGTCGGCTTGATCGTCGACGGCCCCCTGGAGCTCGTGCGTTACTGAGCCAAGCCACGCGCAGTTGAATCTCGGATCGGCGACGGCGCGGATCCAACTCCGCGCCGTCGGGTCCGGCCGACCGGTGCAACCTCGACTGACGAAGGGCGGTGCGCTCCCGCGTGGGCAGGGGCGTGTCCGCCAGGCGCGAAAGAATTTCCCCATGGAGAGGTTCCCGCGCGAGCAGTTGGAGGCGTCACGCCAGGACGAGCAGCTGCAGGCGAAGATGCGACGCGAGGTCGAGGCGACGAAGCGCGCGAACCCAAGGATCACCTGTCGCGAGTGCCGGTCGAGCTCGAACCTGGTCTGGTTCTTCTTCTCGAGCCCCCCGAAGACATGGCAGATGGGGGCCGGTCGGGCCGGAGTCCTCGCGTTCTGCGACGTGCACGAGCAGCAGGTCATGTTCCTCCCGCACGCGCGGAGCTGACCAAGGAGCCGTCAGCCGCCCTGCGCCGAAGGGGTTGCCTCCGCGTGTCGCCAGAGCGCGTCCTGGCCCAGAGGTACCCGCACGACTGCACCGTCGGCGACCAGTTCGAGGAGAGCCTGTTCCGCCCACTCGAGGTCACTTACGGGGTCGGGCCCGTCGGCCAACAGGGCGGCGACCTCGGCTGTCGCCAGCCCGTCCACGAAATGGCCGAGAAGCGGTGCCGGCGACTGCGGCGGCTCGGTGCGCCGCAAGGTCGGGTTCATGTTGGCGAGCAGAACGTCGTAGGCGAGGAGCGGCTGCCACCCACCGGCGACGAGCCTCTGCCCGTTGCTCTCGAAGACGAGCGTGGGCGCGGTGAAGCGGACCGGCCCATCCGAGGTGGACGTCTTTCCTTGCGATTCGGCCGCGCTGCCCGACGCGCGTCGCGCCTCGGCTCGATCGTCCTGGTATGCACGCTCGACGTCCTCGTCGTCGAGACGGCCGACGACCGCATCGGCGTCCAGTTCTCGGATGGCGCGGAGTGCCTCCCGAATCTGCTCGTCGTCATCCAGCAACAGGGGAGAGGTGAAGTAGGCGAACTGCAAGGCTCGAAGGACGCGCCACTCGCTTCCCGGATAGAGCAGACGCGCGGCGACCACCGCGCGACACGCCCGGCCGGTCGCCGAGGCACGCGCTTTCGGTGTCGGCCCGAACGGCATTCCGTAGCGGCTGCGAAAGAAGAGCTGCCGGGCGGCGGAACGGGCGGGATCGTATGCCTGGGCTGCACCCGGGCTCACCTCGTCGCGCAAGCCGATGGTCACGAGCCGCCAGCTGAGCTGGTCGCCGAACCGCCACTCGAGGACCCGGAAGGCAGGGCTTGCCGAGTAGGCCCACGGGCACGCTGCGTCGGTGTAGAGCGTGACGTCGACCACGATCCCCGAGTGATGCTAGTTCGCGGCGGTCGGAGAAGCGCGCGAGGTGAAGTCCGAGCGCACGCGCCGGTTTGCTAGGCGACGATCTGGACAGGTGTCCCGACTGGGACGCGGGATCGCAGGAATTCGATGTCGTCGTTGTGGAGCCGGATGCAGCCGTGTGATACGGCTCGTCCCAGGAGCCACGGCCACGGCGTGCCGTGGATCCCGACGATCCCTCCGCCGGGCCAGTCCGTGAGCTTCGAGTAGGCGCTCGTCTCGAACGCATAGGCCCCGAGAATCCCCGAGCTCGAGTCGATGCTCGGGCTGAACCTGTCGGTCACGTAGAAGAGCCCGAGTGGGGTCTCTGCGCCCGGCTTTCCGACGGCGACCGTGCCGGTTCGCACGAGTGTGCTCCCGTCCCAGAACTCGAAGCGCCGGGAGCCCCGAAGAACGACGATCCGCTTGTGAACCGGCCGAAGCTCGAGTGACGCGGCGCGCACCCAGCCCGTGCGGCCGTTGGGACGGCCCGGGATGCTGATCCTGTACCACGCGGGCTTGCCGGTGTCGGGCGCCCTGACCACCGAGAGTGCGAGAACATACTGGAGTCGATAGTCGGGGCGGAACTGCCGGAGGAGGGCAACCTTTCGTGCGCTTGCTCTCGGCTCGGCCAGCACTGCGACGTGCAGCCTGGCAAGGGTTCCCGAGCCGACCACGTCGACTGCTGCTGCCCGCGGGGGGCCGGCTCCGGCGCCCGGCACGAGTGCAGCGGCGAGAACGAGTGGCAACGCCGCGATCCCGAGCCGGGCGCCAAGGGACAGCCGCTGCGGCCGTCCCTTGGCTCCCATGCCGTGCACCTCCCCCTCAGAGCTCCTAACGCAATGAACGGCCATGTCGCGATGCGGCGCTGAGCGCCGCGATGCCGCGTCCTCGGTCGCGCCCATATCCGCTGATATGGGCGCTCCCTGCGTCCTTGCCTCACGTCGCTCATCATCCGCCTCGCGACGGGCGATCATCACGTTAGAAGCTCTTAGCCCGTAACTGGAGGTAGGAAGACCCCCACGACGCCGATTCGCTTGGGCCCGCAGACGTCTCGGTTGGGGTCGCGAGCGGTGATCGTGATGATCCCCGCTCTCCTGGGATTGATGCGAAGCGCCGCGACGCCCCGTTTGTCGGAGGTTGCGGTCTTCCTGACTCCGGATCCTCGGACGACGACCTTGACGCCCCTCATCCGGCGCTTGCCGGCGGTGACACGGACGGTGACCCGGTCCGGCTTCCCGTCCGCTTTGATCATCTTCGGCGAGACGGCGAGCACCACGCAGGGCTCCGGCTTCGGCGCCGGCTTCGCGGTCGGCGGCCGGAGCGGCGCCGGGACGACGGTGGTCGCCGAGTCGACGTTGTCCGCCGGGTTCGTCTCGCGTCCCCCCGAGCCGGTCACGGTGGCCGTGTTCGTGTGCGAGCCGACCGTTGTCGCCCGCGCGGTGATGCCGATCTGGACCGTCTGACCCGGAGTGATCGTCCCCAGGCCGCAGGTGACGAGTGCCGGAGTCACCGTGCACGATCCCTGCGAGGGGCTTGCGGTCAGATACGCGATCCCTGCGGGCGCGGGGTCCGCGACCTGGACGTTGGTAGCCGCGTCCGCGCCCTTGTTCGTCACGGTCAGCGAGTAGTTGACGATCCCGTTGAGAGGTGTGGGCGAGCTTGCCTCCTTGACGATCACGAGGTCGATGAGGCGCGGCGTGATGTCCACGCGAGCGTCGTCCGTGTCGCTGACCGGGTTGCCGAACTCGTCATGACCGCTCGCAGTCACCGTGTCGACATGGGTGGTACCGCCGGCTCCGGTGATCGTCCTCTGGAACGTGCAGTTCACCCTCGCTCCGGGTGCGAGGTTGACAGGAGCGTCGATGCAGCCGCTGCCACCCTCGTCGTCGAGGTCGCCGAACTTGTCGTCGACGACGTTCTCGATCCTGACATCGACGTCCGATGTGTTCGTGACGGTCACGGAGAAGGTGACCGGGCCACCGGGCTCCTTCAGCGACGTCGGGCTCGCGGACTTCTGGACGTCGATCGCTCCGCGGCCGCTCGTCAGCTGCGCATTCGTGAACGTGCACTTCACGGTCTCCCCCGGCGCCAGACGGAACGTCGCAGCTCGAGTGTCGAGATTGCCGGACGAGTTCGCGTCGGTACACGCGATCGAGGTCAGGATCCAGCCGGATACTGCCGCCTCGGTCGACGTGTAGGTGCCCGGAGCGAGGTTCATCACCACGATCTGACCGTTGTCGCCGATCGAGCCTGCGGCGTCACCGCTGAAGGCGAACGTGGCGCCCGCGCCCTCCGGGCTCGTCTGCTTCTCGACGATGATCGTTCCGCCGCCCTTCGCCTCGAGCGGCTCGCAGGCGCTGTCTTCGTCGTCGTAGGTCGAGTCGCCGTCGTACTGCGCCCGGAAGGAGAGCCCGCCCGGGGGCACGACGATCGGGTCGGAGGGGTGCGCGACCCCGTCCTCGAGCTCGACGTCCTCGCCTGCCGAGATGCTGTCGCCCGAGCAGGTCGTGTTGCCGAGCCAGACCCGGAAGTCGACCTCGCCGGTGGGAGTGCCCGCCTCACCGGACACCTCCGCCTCGTCGTGCACGACCTCGCCGATCGCCGCCGAGGTGATCTCCTCGTGGTCCTCGTCGTGGATCTCGGTCGTGACGGTGGGTGTGACGAGCGCCTCGAGCGGCTCGCAGGCGCTGTCTTCGTCGTCGTAGGTCGAGTCGCCGTCGTACTGCGCCCGGAAGGAGAGCCCGCCCGGGGGCACGACGATCGGGTCGGAGGGGTGCGCGACCCCGTCCTCGAGCTCGACGTCCTCGCCTGCCGAGATGCTGTCGCCCGAGCAGGTCGTGTTGCCGAGCCAGACCCGGAAGTCGACCTCGCCGGTGGGAGTGCCCG
Source organism: uncultured Actinomycetes bacterium (assembly GCA_963761485.1). Lineage (GTDB taxonomy): Bacteria > Actinomycetota > Thermoleophilia > Gaiellales > Gaiellaceae > GMQP-bins7. Next base: position 16,975 of record CAVXGP010000008.1, read on the forward strand.
CCTCACCGGACACCTCCGCCTCGTCGTGCACGACCTCGCCGATCGCCGCCGAGGTGATCTCCTCGTGGTCCTCGTCGTGGATCTCGGTCGTGACGGTGGGTGTGACGAGCGCCTCGAGCGGCTCGCAGGCGCTGTCTTCGTCGTCGTAGGTCGAGTCGCCGTCGTACTGCGCCCGGAAGGAGAGCCCGCCCGGGGGCACGACGATCGGGTCGGAGGGGTGCGCGACCCCGTCCTCGAGCTCGACGTCCTCGCCTGCCGAGATGCTGTCGCCCGAGCAGGTCGTGTTGCCGAGCCAGACCCGGAAGTCGACCTCGCCGGTGGGAGTGCCCGCCTCACCGGACACCTCCGCCTCGTCGTGCACGACCTCGCCGATCGCCGCCGAGGTGATCTCCTCGTGGTCCTCGTCGTGGATCTCGGTCGTGACGGTCGGGGTCAACCTGACGCGCTCGTTCGTGAAGGTGCAGACGACCTGATCGCTCGCGTTCATCACGATCGTCGCCGTCCTGGTCTCGAGGTCGACGGTCGTGCCTCCGTCGCCGTTCTCCGAGTCGGTGCAGACGAGGTCGTCGAACTCCCAGCCGTCGGGTACGGACGACTCGGTGACCGTGTACCTCGTGACCTCGGTGCCTCCGCCGACGACCTCGAAGGTACGGTCGGCGGTCCCGTTCGACGTGGTCAGGTCGAACTCGTCCGGCAAGCCGCCTCCTCCTTGCCCGGTGGTGGTCGTGAAGCCGAAGGAGGCGTCGCCGAAGACCGCCTTCTTCACGATCTCGATCGTCCCCACTGCGTCGGCGGTCGAGAGTGACACCCCCTGGCCTCCGAGGACCGCCGCCGGCTGCGCCGAAGAAGCAGACCGCGCTCCGTCGGGCAGAAAGACGAAAACCACCGCGACAGCGCCCAGCACGATCGCCGCCAGACCGGTGGCCCCACACCGCTGGAGGTTCCCCACCCTCTCCATCCGTTTCCTCTCCCTTCGCAGCGTTACTCGGCCGAAATTTCGGTGTCCTCCCCCCGGAGTAACAAGCAGCTGGGCCGCGACCTCGGTCGCCTAGCGGAAGAGCAGTATTCCCTCGAACGAGGGAGGAAACAATGGCCCCGGACGCGGATCAGGACTCTTGGCCAGGTGGGACCACCCTTTCGAATATGCCTGCAAAAAGGGCCGAAAACCCCGCAGCGGGACCGGGTGCCGGGACGGATTCTCGACGGCGGGGGTGGGATTCGAACCCACGGGACGCTTGCGCGCCCAACGGCTTTCAAGGCCGCCCCGTTCGACCGCTCCGGCACCCCGCCGGGACTGATCGTAGCCCCGTCTAGGTTCGAGACTTGAGCTCGCCGAGGCGCTCCGGCGCGCCGAACTCCCACAGGGCCTCCGGCACGGAGATCGAGCCGCCCTCGTCCTGGAAGTTCTCCAGCAGCGCGATCATCGCGCGTGCCGTCACCGCCGTCCCGTTCAGCGTATGGACGTGCTCGAGCTGCTTGTCCGAACGCCGGTGGCGCACGTCGAGGCGCCGTGCCTGGTAGTCGGTGGTGTTCGACGTCGAGGTGATCTCGCGCCACCGTTCCTGGCCCGGGAACCAGGCCTCGATGTCGTATTTCTTCGCAGCCGAGGCTCCGAGGTCGCCTGCAGCGACGTTGACGACGCGATATGGGAGGTGAAGCTCCTGGACGAGCTCCTCCTCGATCTCGAGCAGCCGCTCGTGCTCGTCCCGCGATGCCTCTGGAACCGTGAAGACGAACATCTCGACCTTGTCGAACTGGTGGACACGGAACATCCCTCGCGTGTCCTTGCCCGCCGCGCCCGCCTCTCTCCGAAAGCACGTGGAGTAGCCCGCGTAGCGGACCGGGAGGTCGTCCAGGATCTCTCCCCCGTGGAGGGCGGCGAGGGAGACCTCCGAGGTGCCGACGAGGTAGAGCCCGTCGCGCTCGACGGCGTAGATGTTCACCTCGTCGGTCGGGAAGAAGCCGGTCCCGTACATCGCCTCCTCGCGGACGAGCACCGGCGGCAGAACGGGGACGAATCCTTTCCGAGTGAGCCGGTCGAGCGCGAATCGGTAGAGCGCGAGCTCGAGCAGGGCGACGTCGCCCATCCGATAGACGAAGCGTGAGCCGGAGACCTTCGCGGCCCGTTCGAGGTCGATCCAGCCGTGCGCCCGCGCGAGGTCGACGTGATCCTGGGTCGGGAAGTCGAACGAGGGCGGCTCGCCGACGCGCCGGATCTCGACTGCGTCGTCCTCGGCGAATCCGTCGGGCGCCGAGACGTCCGGTGGGTTCGGAACGCGGTCGAGCAGCGCCTGGCGCTCGCGCTCGGCGTCCGAGAGCTCCTGTTCGAGCCGTTTGAGGTCCTCCTTCACCTGCTTGAGCTCGTCGAGCTCGGCCGGAGTCGGCTTCCCCTTCAGCTTCGTCCTCGACCGCAGCGCATCCACCTGCGGGATGAGCTCCAGCCACCTGGCGTCCGCGACGATCAGCTCGTCGAAGAGCCGCGCGGCTTCATCGCCCTTCCGGACGAGTGCAAAGCGGAATGCCTCCGGATCGGCGCGGGCGGCCTTGAGATCGATCACGAGGCGGAGTCTAAGAGCTCCGAGAGCCGCCCCAGCAGGTCCCGGCCGCGCTCACGCGTGGCTCTGAGCCACAAGGACGACCGACGTCTAGGTGCCTGCGACCGACGAGACGTAGGCGGCGACGTCGTTGATCTGCTGCTCGGTGAGCGTGTCCTTGAACGGAGGCATCGCGCCGGCGCCGTTCGTGACGCGGTCGACGACCAGATCGACGCTCGGCTTCGCGTCGTCCAGGTTGGGACCGATCGTTCCCGAGGTGCCTGCATCGGCAAGCGTGTGGCAACCGCCACAGGCCGGCGCCCCGAGAAACACCTCCTTGCCGGCAACGGGATCGCCCTGCCCGGTACCACCGCCACCCGTGTCCGTGGTGGTATCCGTCGTTTCCGTGTCGGTGGTGTCGGTCTCGGTCGTATCCGTCTCGGTCGTGTCGGTCTCCGTGGTGTCGGTGTCGGTCGTGGTGGTCCCGGTCACCGTCTCGGGCGTGGGCGTCGCCTCCTCCTCGCCGCCGCAGCCTGCCACGGCAACGAGCCCGAGGGCCGTCGCGGCCACAGCGAGCATGACAGCGGTCCGACGCACTTCGGCCGATCCTATACCCGGTCCGTCAGTCGACGTAACGCGAATCGTCCGCGACGAGACGAGGTCTCAGACGGTCTGGAAAACGAGCAATGCGACGACGAGCCAGGAAGCGCCCGTCAGGACGAAGAGCCACCACGCGTCGGCGGCATGCACTTCCAGCTCGTGATCCTCATACATGGATTTCGTTATCGGCATCGATCCCCGCCGGTTGAACCAGAATCACTCGGTCGCGCCCGTTTCCCCGATACGGGCACGATTCCTCCCCTACGATCTTGCGCATGCTGATCGAGCGAAGCCTCCATCCCTCCTGGCTCTCGAACGCGTACGTGGTCGCAGACGAGCCGGGTGGGGTGGCCGTGTTCGTCGACAGCGGGGCCCCGCTCGAGCCGCTGCTCGAGCTGGTCGAGCGCGAGAAGTTGACTCCGACGCACCTCCTCGTCACGCACGGTCACGCCGACCACGTCGCCGGCAACGACGAGCTGGTGAGCCGCTTCGGCGTCGAGGTCACCTCGGGGCGCGTCGAGACGGGCGGTCTGCGCATCGAAGCGCACACGACCCCGGGGCACTCCGACGACGGCGTCTCGTTCGTCGCCGGCGAGGTCTGTTTCACCGGCGACACGCTCTTTCGCGACTCGGTCGGCGGTGGCCCAGCAGACGAGCTTCGGCAGTCGGTGATGGACGTGCTCATGGCCCTTGCGCCCGAGCTCCGGATTCTGCCGGGCCACACGGACGAGACCACCATCGGGCGCGAGTGGGAGCGCAACCCCTTCGTGCGCTACTGGCGCGGCCTCGAGCCGGAGGACGGGCGTCCCTGCCGTGTCCACGGCGAAGAAGCCACGATCGTCGTCTGGTCGCCGGACTACGACGGAAAAGGCAAGGCGCTCGTCCGCCTCGCCTCCGGCGAGGAATCCATCATGGGCGCCTCCCGCCTCGACTTCTGACGTGCCCGTCAAGCTCCACCGTTGCAGATGGGTCTGGTACCGGATCGCTCACCCCTGCTGGACCGTGCAGAAAGCACTCGACGAGCAAGGGATCGAGTACGAGATCGTCGCCGAGCCCACGTTTCCGCGCCGAAGGCGCAAGGCGGTGATCGAGCACACCGGGCAGCACTACCTTCCGGCGATCGAGTTCGAGGACGGCACCTGGTATCGCGAGGACTCGAAGGACATGGCCGCGCGAGTTCGGGCCGGCAAGCTCTCACCTGAGCCCGTGTAACGATCAGTTACAGGCGACGGGCATGCCCGCATACCCCAATGGGGTATAACAAGGCCGTGACGGCGACGACAACCCGAGAGCCGGAGGCCCGCGCCGAGCTGGCGCTCGAGGGCATGACCTGCGCCTCCTGCGCGACACGCATCGAGCGGAAGCTGAACGACCTCGCCGGCGTCGAGGCCTCGGTCAACCTTGCGACGGAGCACGCGGCCGTCCGCTACGACCCGGGAACTGTCGCCGTCTCGGATCTCATCGGCGCCGTCGAAGCGGCCGGCTATCGCGCCAGGCTCGCGGCCGAAGCCGACGACCGGGATCTCTCGCGCGCGCTTCGCACGCGGCTCCTCGCCGCTGTCGCGCTGACCGCCCCCGTGACGGCGCTCGCGATGATCCCGCCGCTCCAGGTCAGGGGCTGGGAGTGGCTCGCCTTCGCGCTCGCCACGCCGGTTGTGCTCTGGGCAGGCTTCCCCTTCCATCGAGCCGCGGCGGTGAACGCACGGCATCTGGCGGCGACGATGGACACGCTGATCTCACTCGGCACCCTGGCCGCGTGGGCCTGGTCGGTCGTCGCGCTGCTGGCGCTCGAGGACGCGTACACGTATTTCGAGGTCGCTGCGGTGATCACGACCCTGATCCTGCTCGGGCGCTACCTCGAAGCCCGGGCCAGGCGCCGCTCGGGCGCGGCCATCCGCGCGCTGCTCGAGCTGGGGGCCAAGGAAGCACGCGTAATTCGCAACGGCGACGAAGTCGCCGTTGCGATAGAGGACTTGGAACGGGGCGACCTTGTGGTCGTGCGCCCCGGACAGAAGATCCCTACCGACGGAGTAGTCCTCGAGGGCAACTCCGCGATCGACCAGTCGATGCTGACGGGCGAGCCGGTTCCGGTCGACGTCGGGCCCGGCTCGCAGGTCGCCGGTGCGACGATCAACACGTACGGCCGTCTCGTCGTGCGTGCCACGAAGGTCGGCGAGGAGACGGCGCTCGCACAAATCGCGAGGCTCGTCGCGGAGGCGCAGGCAGGAAAGGCGCCGATCCAGCGTCTCGTCGATCGCATCTCGGCGGTGTTCGTCCCGATCGTGATCGGAATCGCGTCGGCGACGTTGGTCGGCTGGCTCGCGTTCACGGGTGACGCCACCGCCGCCTTCTCCGCGTCCGTCGCCGTGCTGATCATCGCGTGCCCCTGCGCGCTCGGCCTCGCCACTCCCACCGCGCTCATGGTCGGCACCGGGCGCGGAGCACAGCTTGGCATCCTCATCAGGGGCCCCGAGATCCTCGAGCGCGCCCGGCGGATCACCACGATCGTCCTCGACAAGACCGGCACGGTGACCGAGGGGAAGATGGAGCTCGTCGGAGTGACACCCCACGACGGCGCCTCCCGCGCGGACGTCCTGCGCCTGGCAGGGGCGGTCGAGGTCGCGTCCGAGCATCCGATCGCCCAGGCCGTTGCCGCTGCAGCCAGGCGCGAGGTCGGCGAGCTACCGCCGGTGACCGAGTTCAGGAACGTCCCAGGAGTCGGCGTCGCAGGTCGGGTCGCCGGGCACGACGTCGAGGTCGGGCGGCGTGACGGCACGATCACCGTTTCCTGGGACGGCCGGCCGCGAGCCACGCTTGTCGTCCGGGACACCGTCAAGTCGACGAGCGCCGAGGCGGTCGCGGAGCTGAAACGGCTGGGGCTGACCCCCGTGCTGCTCACCGGTGACGACCTCGAGACTGCGCAGCGCGTCGCCGGCGACGTCGGGATCCGGCGCGTGCTGGCCGAGGTCTATCCGGAGGGAAAGGTCGCCGAGGTGCAGCGGCTACAACGCGAGGGCGAGGTGGTGGCGATGGTGGGCGACGGGATCAACGACGCTCCGGCGCTGGCCCAGGCCGACCTCGGGCTGGCGATCGGGACTGGCACGGACATCGCGATCCAGGCATCCGACCTCACGCTCGTGTCCGGCGATCTGCGCGCGGCGGGCGACGCGATCGCTCTCGCGCGGCGGACGCTCGGGACGATCAAGGGCAATCTCTTCTGGGCGTTCGCGTACAACGTCGCGGCGATTCCGCTCGCCGTCGCCGGGTTTCTGAACCCGATCCTCGCGGCGGCGGCCATGGCCTTCTCGAGCGTCTTCGTGGTCACGAACTCGCTCCGGCTACGTCGTTTCCACTCCGCACGGGAAGGAGCCCGAGCATGACTCAGATCGACACCGCGCCGCACGGATACATGGCGGACAAAGAGGCATTGATTCGTCGTCTGCACCGGATCGAGGGCCAGGTCCGGGGAATCGAGCGGATGGTCGAAGAGGACCGCTACTGCATCGACGTGCTCACGCAGATCTCGGCGGTCACGACTGCCCTGGAGAGCGTCGCCTTCCGCATCCTCGACGACCACGTGAATCACTGCGTCGCACGCGCGCTCGCCTCCGGCGACCCGGACGAGGCGCGAGCGAAGAGCACGGAGCTGCTCGAGGCGGTGCACCGCTTCGCGCGGACTCGGTAGCCGCCGCCGCCTTCGGTTCATACTCTCTCCGACACGGGAGAGCGAAGGAGCGGCAGGTGGCGGCGAAATCGGTCGACGCAAAGGAAGCCGTCCTCGAGGCGGTCGTGGCCCGCATCCGCGAACGAGCCGCCGAATCACAGCAGGCCGATCTCGAGCGCTTCGTGCGCGCGTACTACCGGCACGTGCCAGCGGACGACCTCGTCGGGCGTGACGATCTCGACCTGTACGGCGCTGCCCTCGCTCACTGGCATCTCCTGCGCGTCCGGAAGCGGGGTGAGATCAAGGTCCACGTCTACAACCCGAACCTGGAGGAGCACGGCTGGGAGTCCCCCCATACCGTCATCGAGACGGTCATCGACGACATGCCGTTCCTCGTCGACTCCGTCTCGATGGAGGTCGCACGCCACGGCGGCGCCATCGACCTGGTCATCCGCCCGATCGTCGACGTTCGCCGAGACGAGGACGGTCGCCTGCTCGGTTTCGACGCGGAGGGCGGGCTTGCCGAGTCTCTGATCCACGTCGAGGTCGAGCGGCAAGCCGACCCGGCGGAGATCGACCGCCTGCGCAACGACTTGATTCGCGTCCTCGGCGACGTCCATGCGGCGGTCGCCGACTGGCCCATGATGCGGCAGCGCGCCCAGGACCTCGTCGCCGAGCTCTCGAGCAAGCCGCCGCCGGTCGAGCCCGACACGGTCTCCGAGGTCCGTGAGCTCCTCGAGTGGATGGCCGACGACCACTTCACGTTCCTCGGCTTCCGCGAGTACGACATGCTCAGCGAGGACGGCGAGGACGTCCTCCGGCCGGTGTCCGGCTCGGGCCTCGGCATCCTGCGGGAGTCCGGCGAGGGCCCCGTCTCGGCCAGCTTCGCGCAGCTGCCGCCGGAGGTGCGCAGGCTCGCGCGCGAGCGGAACCTCGTGAACCTGACGAAGGCCAACTCGCGGGCGACGGTGCACCGCCCCGTCTACCTGGACTACGTCGGCATCAAGCGCTTCGACGAGGCAGCGGAGGTGTCCGGCGAGCGACGCTTCCTCGGCCTCTACACCCACACCGCGTACAGCGCCAGTCCGTGGGAGATCCCGGTCCTGCGTCGCAAGGCGCAGAGCGTCCTGGATCGCTCGGGCCTGCCTCCCGGCAGCCACGACTGCAAGGCCCTCGTCGAGATCATCGAGACGTATCCGCGCGACGAGCTCTTCCAGATGACCGAGGACGAGCTCTTCGAGATCGCGCTCGGCGTCCTCCACCTCGGCGAGCGTCAGCGCGTCCGCCTCTTCGTGCGACAGGACGTGTTCGGCCGGTTCGTCTCGTGCCTCGTCTATCTGCCGCGCGACCGGTTCAACACCGAGAACCGCCGATGTGTCCAGGAGATCCTCGAGCGCGCGTTCGACGTGACGAACGTCGACTATACGACTCGCGTCTCGGAATCGGTGCTCGCCCGGCTGCACTTCATCCTGTACACGGAACCGGGCCGGATCCCCTCGTACGAGGTCGCGGCGCTCGAGGCGCAGCTGGCAGCGGCCACCCGAGGGTGGGCGGACGAGCTCCGCGACGCGCTCCACGAGCAGCTCGGCGAGGAAAGCGCGGCGCCGCTCTTCCAACGGTACGGTGAGGCCTTTCCCAGCGCGTACCGCGAGGACTTCCCGGCTCGCCAGGCCGTCCTGGATCTCAACCGGATCGAGAAGCTGGATCCCGCCGGCGATCTCGCGATGAGCCTCTACGTGCCGCTCGAGTCGACCGAAGCCCAGCTGGCGTTCAAGCTACTCCGTTCGGGCGAGCCCCTCCTGCTCTCCGACGTGCTCCCGCTCCTCGAGAACATGGGCGTCACGGTCACCGACGAGCGGCCGTACGAGATACGGCCACGCGACCGCCCACCTGTGTGGATCTACGACTTCGGCCTGCGGTACGAGGGGGGAGGCGAGTTCCACGCCGACCAGGCGCGGGAGACGTTCCAGGACGCCTTCGCCCGGGTCTGGCGAGGCGAGGCGGAGAACGACGGCTTCAACCGGCTCGTCCTCGCGGCGCGGCTGACGTCGAACGAGATCACGCTCGTGCGCGCAATCGCGAAGTACCTGCGCCAGGCGGGCAGCACGTTCAGCCAGAACTACATGGAGGACGTCCTCGCGGCGCATCCGGCGATCACGCGCATGCTCGTGGAGCTGTTCCGGCTCCGTCTCGACCCGGAGCAGGTCCTGCAGTCCGACGAGAGCTCGCGGGCCCTCGACCGGGAGCTCGAGTCGGCCATCGACGCGGTCGAGAGCCTCGACGAGGACCGGATCCTGCGCGGGTTCCTGCGCGTCGTCCGCGCAGTTCTGCGGACGAACTACTTCCAGCCGGGCGAGGACGGACGGACGAAGCCGTACCTGTCGCTGAAGCTCGACCCGGAGCTGATTGCCGATCTCCCCGAGCCACGGCCCATGTTCGAGGTGTTCGTCTACTCACCGAGGACGGAAGCGGTGCACCTGCGGGGAGGGAGGGTGGCCCGCGGCGGCATCCGCTGGTCCGACAGGCGCGAGGACTTCCGCACCGAGATCCTCGGGTTGATGAAGGCGCAGACGGTGAAGAACGCGGTCATCGTGCCCGTCGGGGCGAAGGGCGGTTTCGTGGTCAAGCGGCCTCCGGCGGGCGGCGGCCGCGAGGCGCTCCTCGCCGAGGTCGTGGAGTGCTACCGGATCTTCATGCGCGGGCTGCTGGACATCACTGACACCGTCGTGGACGGGGAGGTCCTACCGCCTGCCGACGTTGTCCGGCTGGACGGGGACGACCCGTACCTCGTGGTCGCGGCGGACAAGGGCACGGCGACGTTCTCCGACATCGCGAACGCAATCTCCGGCGAGTACGGCTTCTGGCTCGGCGACGCGTTCGCCTCGGGTGGGTCGGCTGGTTACGACCACAAGAAGATGGGCATCACCGCGCGGGGTGCGTGGGAGTCGGTCAAGCGTCATTTCCGCGCGCTCGACATCGATCTCGAGACCACGGACATCACTGTCGTCGGCATCGGCGACATGTCCGGCGACGTCTTCGGCAACGGGTTGCTGCGCTCGCGCCACCTCAAGCTCGTCGCCGCGTTCGATCACAGGCACGTGTTCCTCGACCCCGACCCGGACCCCGAGGCGAGCTTCGCGGAGCGTGAGCGGCTCTTCCGGCTACCGGCCTCCTCGTGGGCGGACTACGACCCCGCTCTGATCTCGCCGGGGGGCGGTGTCTTCACGCGCTCGGCGAAATCGATCGATCTGTCGCGCGAGGCGGCGGCAGCGCTCGGGATCGAAGCACAGTCCCTCGCCCCCAACGAGGTCATTCGCGCCATCCTCCGTGCGCCCGTGGACCTTCTGTGGAACGGTGGCATCGGCACGTACGTGAAGGCGAGCGAGGAGCGGCACGCCGAGGTCGGGGACAGGACCAACGATGCGGTTCGGGTCGACGCGGAGGAGGTCCGAGCCCGGGTCGTCGGAGAGGGTGGCAACCTCGGCCTCACTCAGCGGTCGCGGATCGCATACGCATCGCGCGGCGGCGGGATCTTCATGGATGCGATCGACAACTCCGCGGGGGTCGACTGCTCCGACCACGAGGTGAACATCAAGATCCTGCTCGACACGATCGTTGCGGCGGGCGACCTGACGGAGAAGCAGCGAAACGCGCTCCTGGCCGAGATGGACGACGAGGTTGCGGCCCTCGTCCTACGGGACAATTACGAGCAGGCCCAGGCGATCGCAACGTCAGCCGCGCAGGCAGCCTCGATGGTGGAGGTGCACGAGCGCTACCTTCCGTACCTCGAGCAGTCGGGCGTGCTGAACCGTGAGCTCGAGTTTCTGCCGAGCGACGAAGTCCTCGCGGAACGCAGAGCGGCGGGGGGCGGTCTCACGCCGCCCGAATTCGCGATCCTCCTCTCGTACACGAAGATCGCGTTCTCCGAGGGATTGCTCGCATCGGATCTCCCCGAGGACCCGTACTTCGAGCTCGAGCTCGAGCGGTACTTCCCGACGCGGCTACGTGAGCAGTTCGGCGCGGAGCTCCGACGCCATCCGCTCCGCCGCGAGATCATCGTGTCGCGGGTCGTCAACGACCTCGTGAATCGAACCGGTACGACCTTTGCCTTCCGGCTGCACGACGAGACCGGAGCAAGTGCTGCGGACATCGCCCGCGCGTACACGGCCGCCCGGGAGGTGTTCGGGCTGCGTGAGCTCTGGGCGGAGATCGAGGCGCTCGACGGCCAGGTCGCGGCGGCGACGCAGGTGCGGATGTTTCTGCGCGCGCGCGTCCTGCTCGAGCGCACGACGCGCTGGCTGCTGCGGAATCGGCGTCGGCCCCTGGACGTCGCGGGAACCGTGGCGCACTTTCAACCGGGCGCCGCGGCACTCGCCGGCGCGCTTCACGCCTTGCTCGGCGCAGCCGAGCTCGAATCGTCCCGGGTCACTGCCTCGGAGCTCTCTGCGGCCGGCGTTCCGGAGTCGCTCGCCGGGAGTGTGTCCCAAGTCGAGGAGCTCGTGCCGGCACTCGACATCGTCGAGATCGCGGTCTCGACCGGCCTCGACATCCCATCCGTCGCCGAGGTCTACTACGCCCTCGGGTCACGGCTCGACCTGCACTGGCTCCGCGGCCGGATCGTTGCTCTGCCCCGCGAGACCCGCTGGGAGGCGATGGCCCGCGCCGCGCTCAGAGACGACCTCTATGCGGAGCAGGCGGCGCTCACCGCCGAGGTCGTCGGAGGCGGCTCCGACGGCATGGGTGCGGCCGAGTGCGTCAAGACGTGGTTCACCCACAACGCCGACTCCGTCGAGCGCTGCGCCCAGATGATGGGGGACATCAGGTCGGGCGAGAGCCCGGATCTCGCTCAGCTCTCGGTTGCGGTACGCGAGATCCGCAATCTCATCCACCTGAGCGAGGCACCGGAGGCGATGGCGCCTGAATCGGCGGGGACGGCACAGAGGCAGTAGCCGTCGCTAACGGCTCTCTGCCGCGAGCCGGATCCCGAAGGCGACGAGCACGACGCCGGTGACGGCGTCGGTCGCGCGCCGAGCAGGGCCCGCCAGGAGTTGCCTCACGCGCGCGACGGCGATCGCGTAGAGCGTGAGCCACCCGAGCGTCATCGAGCAGAAAAGCAGGCCCAGCGCGAGGAGTGCGAGGAACGAGGCGCTTCCTCCCGGCCCGAACTGCGGCAGCAAGCTCGCGAAGAAGACCGCCATCTTCGGGTTCCCGAGGTTGCTGATCACGCCCTGTCGAAGCGCCCGGCGCGCCGTTGCCTCTTTCGAATCTGCAACGGCCCGTTCCTTGGCGCCGACGTCGTGTCCGCGGTGAGCGAGCGCCGAGTAGAGCGACTGGCCACCGAGATAGACCAGATACGCCGCGCCTGCGAGCTTGAGGGCGCGAAACGCAGGCTCCGACGCGCTCAGGAGCGCGACGACGCCAGCGCTTGCGGCCGCGGTCCAGATCGCCTGGCCGATCGAGACTCCGGCCGCGGTGGCGATTCCACTTCGCCGGCCGCCCGCAAGCGTGTTCCGGATGGTGAGGGCGGTGTCCGGCCCCGGCGTACAGATGACCACCGCAGACACGGCTACGAAAGCGATGAGGCTTTCGAACACGGTGGAAGTATCGCCCGCGATTCGGCGTTGGTGTCTCACAATGCCGGGTGCTCCCGCGTTGTCCACTGCTGTGCCGGCTCGCGCCCACCTGTCTCTGCTCGCGGTGGTCGTCGTCTGGGCCGGCTCGTTCTCGGTGATCAAGGAGCTCCTCGATCAGGGGGTGGCCGCCGGCGACATCGCCATCTTCCGCTACGCGGTTGCGGCTCCGGGCTTTGCGTTCATTCTCTGGCGCGCTCGTGGGCTCCCTGGTCTGACGCGGGGCGATGCGGTTCGGGTCGCCGCCGCCGGCGTGCTCGTTGTCGTCGGCTACCACGTCTTTCTCAACGTCGGGACGCGGCACACGACGTCCGCAGTCGCGGCGCTCGTCGTCGCTCTCGCGCCAGGAATGACGCTCGTGCTTGCAGTCGCCCTCCGTCTCGACCGGATTCGGCCGCGACAGGTCATCGGGCTCGCCGTCGCGTTCTTCGGCGTCGTGGTCGTCGTTGCTCTCGGGACCGGCGAGGACCTGTCGTTCGAGAGTGCACGGGGACCGCTCATCGTCCTCGGTGCGCCGATCGCGTTCGCGCTCTACAACGTGATCCTGAAACCGCTCCTCGGTCGCCACGACCTGCTCGCGCTCACTGCGGCGACGAGCCTCGTCGGGACGCTGGGACTGGTCCCCTTCGTCCGAGCGTCGACGCTCGACACGGTCGTCGACGCCTCCGCAGGCGGCATCGCGCTCATTCTGTACCTGGGTCTTCTGGCCACGCTCCTCGGGTACATCTGGTGGAACACCGGCCTCCGCGGGCTCGGGCCGACCAGGGCCGTCACCTATGCCTACGCCATCCCGCCGCTCGCCGTCCTGATCGGCGCGATCGCACTCGACGAGCCGCTGACTCTCTGGCTCGCGGTCGGCGCCACGCTGGTGGTCGGAGGGATCGCGTTCACGCAACGTGCGCCCGGCCGTCGGCGCTCGGATAGCGTCGAGCCGTGGCGGAGCGCACCCTCACGCAGCGCGAGCTGAACCGCGCGCTCCTGGCCCGTCAGTTGCTGCTCGAGCGCGCGAAGCTGCCGCTGCCGCGCGCCCTCGAGCGCCTGGCCGGGATCCAGAACCAGTACGCGCCGAACGCCTACATCCGGCTCTGGTCATGTCTCGAGGGCTGCCGGCGCGACGATCTCACGCGGGCTCTCGAGCGACACACGGTCGTGCAGGCGACGCTCATGCGGGCGACGATCCACGTCGTCTCGAAACGCGACTTCTGGCCCTTCGCGGTCGCGATCCGGCCGGGTCAGCGCGAGTGGTGGTTGCGGGTGCGGAAGCCGAAGCCTGACGAGAGACGGCTGGAGGCGACTGCGGACGAGCTCCGGGCATTGCTGGTCGACGGGCCACGGCATCACCGGGAGCTGTCCGACGTCGTCGGGAGCGGCTGGGGGATGGTGGGGCCATGGCTCGAGCTGGTGCGCGTGCCGCCCTCGGGAACCTGGGAGCAGCGCCGAGCCCATCTTTTCCAGACCGCCGAGAGGTGGATCGGGCCGGAGGACGCCGACTTCGACGACGGCCTCGACCACACCGTCCGCAGGTACCTCGCGGCGTTCGGCCCTGCGGCGAAGGCGGACATCGCCGGCTGGGCGGGGCTGAACATCCGTGACGTCGACGCCGCGCTCGAACGGCTTCCGCTTCGGCGGTTCCGCGACGAGCAAGGCAAGGAGTTGCTCGATGTGCCGCGCGCGCCGCTGCCGGACCCCGGTACGCCTGCTCCCGTCCGCTTCCTTCCGACCTGGGACGCCGTGCTGCTCGTCCACGCCCGACGGACCGGGATCCTCCCGGAGCAGTACCGCCCGCTCGTCTTCAACACGAAGAACCCGCCCTCAGTGCCGACGTTCCTGGTCGACGGCGCGGTGGCGGGAACGTGGAAATACGAGGCCGGCCGCATCGAGCTGTCGCCGTTCGAGCGGCTCGACCGCTCGGTGCTGCGCGATCTTCGTGAGGAGTCCGAGCGGCTGAGTGCGTTCTACGAATGAACGACAATGCTCGGTACGTGAGCGATCCACTCATCCCGGAGCAAGACCGCAAGCAGGAGGAGGCCTGGCGTTCCACCCTCATGGGGGAGATGCGAAGCCTCAAGACCATCCGTCTTCTCGTGCACTGGATGCCGTCGGGACCTCGCTGCAAGCTCTGTCTCGCGCCGCTCAGACCGCCCGGAAGCGTTGTAATGAGACTGGTCGGGTACGGGCCTTCGCAATTGAACCGCCGACTCTGTCGCGCATGCTTCCGGCACCTGGAGAAGAGTCCCGGGGGCGCCGAGATCGAGCTTTCATTCCTCTTTGCGGACGTGCGGGGGTCGACCGCGCTGGCCGAGCAGATCCGCGCACAGGAGTTTTCGCGCGTGATGTCGCGCTTCTACGGCACCGCGGCCCGTGTCGTCGACAAGTGGAACGGCATCGTCGACAAGTTCGTCGGGGACGAGGTTGTCGCCCTCTTCGTGCCCGGTTTCGCGGGTGAGGACCATGCGATCCGGGCTATAGAGGCCGCGCGCGAGCTGCTGCGGGAAACCGGCAACGATGGCCCCACGCCTTGGGTGCCCGTGGGTGCAGGCGTGCATACGGGCGTGGCCTTCGTCGGGAAGGTCGGTGAGGGCGACGCGTGCGATTTCACGGCGGTGGGCGACGCCGTGAACACGACGGCTCGCCTGGCGTCCTCCGCAGGGCCAGGTGAGATCCTCGTCAGCTGGGCTGCCGTGCAGGCATCGCGTCTCGACCCTTCTGATCTCGATCGGCGATCGCTCAACCTGCGCGGGCGCGACGAGAGCGTCGAAGCAGTGGTCGCCCGCGCATAGCCGGCATCCGCCGGCTCGCCTTCGGCTAATCCCGCGAGTCCGATGTCCTACGTCTCGGTCGCCGGCGTGGTCACTCGGCTCATGAGGCCGGCACTCGGAGCGCGCGCGTTCGTGCGCGGGCTTCGCGCCACCAGATGATTTCGTAAGCGTGAAGTCCGACCCAGACGATCGCCACCAGCGTGAGGGCGACGAGCGCCGGCACCATGACGGCCACCGGCCAAAGCAAGGCGCAAGCGATCGCGGCGATCAGGCGTCCGCCGCGGAGCGTGCGTGACACGCGCACGCGGAGCGCCACGAAGGCGAACAGGTACAGAGCAGGGCCGCCGCAGAGCCCGAACGCGGGGATAGTCGCCAGCTGGCCGTCGACGTCCGCGAGCGTCGTCTTCATCGCGAACGCGAAGAGGACGATTCCGGCCACCATCGGAAAGTGCAAGTAGGTGTAGACATCGCGAGCCAGCGCGGCGCGTTCGGCGCCGCTTCGGTCGGTCAGCAGCTGGTGGGCGCGGATCGTGAAGAAGTCGAAGTACGCCAGCCAGAACGAGGTCGTGACCGCAAACCCGAGCACGGCGGCGGCGATCACCTTGGTGCTGAGTCCGCTGATTTCCTCACCTAGGCCGATGGCGATCAAGGACTCGCCGATCGCGATGATCACGATCAGCCCGTGACGCTCGGCGAAGTGCGCCGGTTGCACGCGCCAGCCGCGCGTCCCACGAACGAGTGGCACGAAGTAGGCGACGGCGAGTGCGGCCAGCCAGAGGATCGGCTTGAGCCCGCCGTCGACGAACCCGGCGACGATGATCAGAGCAGCGCCGACGAGGGCGGAGGGAGAGATGCGCAGAATCGCCGCCAGCAGGTCCGGGTCACGACGCGCTGAGAGCGCGTACAGCGTCAGCTGCATCACGGTCACGATCAAGAAGGCCACCCCGAACAAGACGCCGTGACTGCCGAACGCGTCCGGGACGGCGAGCGCGGCGACGAACATCGCCGCCATCGCAACCACCATCGCCGCCGACACCGCTCCGAGACCGGGATCGACGGTGTTCGTCAACCAGGCGTAGGACGCCCACGCCCACCAGAGCACGCCGAGAATCAGGAGAGCGTGCCCGAGGCCACTCCACGTCGGATTGTCCGACAGCACCGTTGTGACCTGGGTGAACGCGAACACGAACACGAGATCGAAGAAGAGCTCGAGCGGCGTTACGCGCTGCTCGCGCTCAGCGTGCAGCTCACCCACAGACCGACGCTAACGCGAACCGATCGCGACCGCACACCGACCACGTCTGGTGGGGCGATCTGGACTGCGCGAGTGACCGGAATGTCCGTTGTCCCGACACCCAGCACCCGCCAGGCGGCCGGGCGCCGACGGCACCCTATTCCCAGCGCTCAGGCGACAAAGCCCTCCGTGCGAGTGTGCGGGAATGTCGCTCGAGCGGAGGGGGCTTTCACCACGTCCGGCTGCGGTAGTGAAGAAACACGGTGCCATTGCGGAATCGGCGTTCGTCCAGCAGCTCGAGCTCGATGCGGCTATTGCGCGGCAGGGACTGCTTGCCGGCTCCCACGAGGACCGGCACGACGAACAGCTGGTATTCGTCGACCAACCCGGCGCTGATCGCCTGGGCGGCGAGATCGGGGCCGCCGACGGCGACATCCCGATCCGACTGCGCCTTCAGCTGCCGGATGGCGTCGGGGTCGAAGTCGCGTTCGATCTGCGTCCTCGCGGTCCGCGCCGTTTCGAGTGTCCTGGAGTAGACGACTTTGTCCGCGGCCTGCCAGATCTCCGCGAACTCCTGCACGAAGGACGGCTGCTCGTCGAGGGCTGGTGGATCGTCCCAGTACGCCAACACCTCGTACATCCGGCGTCCGAGCAGATACGTCCCGACCGACTGGTCGAGGTCGTTGATGAACGTGTGTACCTCCTCGTCGGGCTCAGCCCAGTCGAACTTGCCGTCCCGGTCCGCGATGTAGCCGTCGAGCGAGGCGATCGTCGAGTAGATGAGGCTGGCCATGGCGTCCTCCTTACGCGCAGCCGAACGCGGGACGTGCTGTCGAGTCCAGAGTTAGCTCCCTCCGGGGGAAACGTTGCACCAGAGGTCTCTAGGTAACCACGGGGCCAGGTCGTTCGCGTCGACTGGTAGTGTTGAGTCACGGCAAGAAGAGTTAGAGCGAGTACCGGTTTTGGCTTTCCGCCTTCCGCTGCACGTTCGTGAAGCAGTCGAGGGGAGGTGTAGATATGCCAACTGGAACAGTGAAGTGGTTCAACGACGACAAGGGCTACGGCTTCGTGTCGCCGGACGATGGGAGCAAGGACGTCTTTGTCCACCACAGCGCGATCGGCGGCGAGGGGTTCAAGAGCCTCGCTGAGGGCGCGAAAGTGGAGTACGAGGTCGAGCAGGGCCCGAAAGGTCCGCAGGCGCGGAGCGTCAGCGTCGTCGCTTCGGTCTGAGCGTTGGGGCGCGCGGCTTTGAGCGGCGCGCCCCTTCTCACCTGAGACCCGCGGGTTCCGCCGAGACAGGCTCGGGTCGACGGCCGGGTGCAAGTCTCGAGCGACGGGAGTCATCTGTCAGGAGCTCTTGAGCTCGTAGCGGAGCAGCAGGTGCGCCTCGCTCCGCCGGACGCTCAGCACCCGTCCCCCGACGAGGTCGGGAGCCAGGTCAGCTGCTTCGACGAGGCGGAGCCGACTGCCTTCTCCGGCGTCGCCGGCGAGGAGCGGCGAGATTGTGAGAAAGAGCTCGTCCGCGACTCCGGCAGCGAGGAGAGCTCCGAAGGTATGCGGGCCTGCCTCGGAGAGGATCAGGCGGTGCTTCCGCTCGTGAAGTGCGCTCACGACCATGCGAGGCTCGAGCCTCGGACCTTCGCCGAGACAGACGACGGTCGAGGCGCTAGGTAGCACTCCCGCGAGGCGCTCGGCTCCGGATTCACTCGTGAGGACGAGCGCACCCGAGTCGAGGACCGGATGGGCGGGATCGATCGAGCCGCTCCCGGTGAGAATCGCGACGGCTGGAGCGTCCGCTCGCCCGAGCCGGCGCCGCAGCTCCGCGAAGGCCTCCGCTGCCGGTGGGAAGACCTTCTCGGGCCGCCAGGTCCCCTTCGGAGAGGACCGGAGCGTCCCCGACCCGATCAACACGACATCCGCGAACGCGCGAAGCAGGCCCATGACGAAGCGGTCGGCCTCGCTGCCTGCGTTGATCAAGGCGTTCGACCGCGGAATCGAGGGGATCGCGACCACGCCGTCGATCGTCGAGACGAAGTTCGTATAGAGGCACGGCTCCGCCAATCCGAGCAGGCCTCCGTAGAGATGCCCGAGCTCGACAGGCAGATCGAACGACGGAATGTCTTCCACCTCGTACAGGAGCTCGAGCGGGTTCATCCGTGCCCGCCCGGTGCCTCGACGACGTCGCGAATCCAGGCGACGAGCATCTGCAGGAAGCGCGGATCGATCGTGTGTCCGAGATGCGGAGTCTCCTGATACAGCACCTGCGCGCCGGCGTCCTCGAGGATGCGTCTCGCCTGTCGGCCCCACTCGACGGAGATGACGCCGTCCAGCGCGCCGTGGCCGATCGCGACCTGCGGCAACGGCAGGCTCAGGTCGAGCCGAAAGCCGGGAACCGTCGGAATGAACCCGCTCAGTGCCACGAGTGCCGCGGGGCGGGGCCGTCCCTTTCCGAGCCCGAGGGCGTACGTCATCACCGCCCCCTGGGAGAAGCCGCCGAGCACGGTACGGTCAGGTGGGATCCCGGTTTCCGCCGCGAGCGCGTCGAGCCATGAGCTCGCGAGACCGAACGTCGAGAGGAAGGTGTCGGGGTCGGGGTAGCCGATCTCGCGCACGGCGTACCAATGGGCTCCACCTGGGGGCAGATGCAGCGGTCCGCGGGGTGTCGCCCCGAGGAGGCGACGCTCCGGGTCGAGATGGTCGAGGAGTGGATAGAGATCCCTCTCGTCCGTGCCCCGGCCATGGAAGAGCACGAGCAGACCCTCCGGGTCCCCCGCGGCCGGGCGAACGAGGTGGCTGAGCGTGTCCGCGGCCTCCGACGTCATGAATGCGGAACGCTAGTGGTTCAGTCGAGAGGCGCCGGGTGCCTGGCCGAGCCAGCGGTATCCGTGCGCATCAATCCTTGTAGGGGTCGTGCACGTCGCGACCCGCCATCGCGACTCCGAGCGGGCGAAGAGTGCGCTTCACGCGGATCGAGCCCTCGTGAGCGGCAAGGACGTCCGGCAGCCGCTTGTACGCCTCCGGGGCCTCGTCTGCGCCCCCACCGACCAGCACGATTCCCTGCTGCCGCAGGCGAGCCTGAACCGCGGGCCAGTCGACGACGCCGGCCTTCAACTGCTCCTCGACCCACACCTTCCGGACGCCCGCATCCGGGTGGTCCGGGCATGCGCCGTCGCGGTCGAACACGCGCTCGCAATCCCGATTCCGGCACACCCAGCGCTTGCGGCGGCGAATCCTGCCCGCGGCCTGCGTGCGGCTCATCACCCGGCCGGCTCCGTGCACGGTCGAGTAGAGCGACTCCTCCGCGCCGGGGCCGGCGACGCCTTCGAGGATCACGGACTCCTCTCCCATCGTGCTACCGACGAAGCCTTCCTGGCCTGGACGCGCCGGGGTGCAGCCCTTCCGGACCACCCAGCACGTGCGACCGTGGTGCTCCTCCTGCCACGCGAAGTTGTGGTGGTTGTGCACCTCGCGCACCGCCTCCGTGCCGAGGATCTCGAGCACCTTCGCGACGACGACGTCGCGCCCGGCGTAGGCGTACTCCCCCGCCAGGGTCATGGCGGCGATGTACTGCTGCCCGAGCTCCGAATCCATCTCGAAGAGCACGGGCGGGGAGTCCATCTCACCTTCGACTGCGCGCGCACCGAACGGCAAGCCCTGCGCCAGTGCCAAGAAGCCAGACGCAGTCTTGTGGCCGAAGCCGCGGGAGCCGAAGTGGACGCCGACCCAGATGCTGCCCTCCTCGTCCTCCATGAGGTTCACGTAGTGGTTGCCCGCGCCGACGGTGCCGAGCTGGGACTCCGCCAGCGGCGCGAGCTTGCGCTGTGGCGTGAAGTCGGCTGTGCGGATGTTCTCGAGCACCGGGTGGTCGACGCGCTCCTGGGCCGCGATGCCAATGCCGAAGGAGATCCGGCGCGTGATCTCGCCCATGAGCCGCTCCACGCCGCCGAGCGCGTCGAGGTCGTGTCGGGTCAGCTCGGTACGCGCGGCCTTGTTGCCGCACCCGATGTCGTAGCCGACTCCCGAGGGCGAGACGTAGCCCTCGTAGGCGATGCCGCCGCCGATCGGCTGCGAATAGCCGGGGTGGTGGTCGGCGCAGAGGACGCCGAACTCGGCGTCGCCTGCCTTCATGCAGCGCTCGAGCTGCCGCAGGCTTCGCTCGTCCACAGGACCGAAGGTCTTGATGTTCACGGGAGATCCTCCGTTCTATTGTCGCTCGGCGAACGCCCGATACGCGTGTCCTTGGTGACGCTTCCAGCCGTCGCTTTGCGAAGATCGGCTGATGGCGTACGTCGTGGTGGGGGCGGGGGCGATCGGTGGCACGATCGGGGCGCGGCTCGTCCGCGACGGGAACTCTGTGCTGTTCTGCGATTCCGACCCGGACCACGTCGACGCGATGAACGCGCGAGGCCTGACGATCGAGGGGCCGATCGAGGAGTTCAGCGTCCCGGCTCGTGCAGTGCTGCCGGAAGACTTACCCACTGGGCTCGGCCCCGTCTTGCTCGCAGTCAAGGCCCACGACACCGCGACCGCGCTGACGCATGTGGCACCACGGCTTGCACAAGACGGCTTCGTCGTTTCCCTGCAGAACGGCTTGAACGAGCCTGTCATTGCCGCCGCCGTTGGCTCCGAGCGAACTGTCGGCGCCTTCGTGAACTTCGGAGCCGACTATCTCGGCCCCGGTCGGATCCTCCTCGGCGGCAAGGGCACGTTCCGCGTGGGTGAGCTCGACGGAAGCGCCAGCCAGCGCGTCTCGCGACTCGCACGGGATTTCGAGTGGGCCGAGGTCACCGACAACATCATGGGGTTCCTCTGGGCGAAGCAGGCATATGGCGCGATGCTCTTCGCGACCGCTGTCTCCGATCTCTCGATCGCGGACGCGCTCGCCGAGCCCCGCTACCGAACGCTCTACGTCGTCCTCGCTCAGGAGGTGCTGGCCGCCGCGACGGTGAACCCAGAACCGTTCGACGGCTTCGATCCTTCGGATCTCGAGGGCTCGATCGAGCGCCTCGTGGAGTTCAACCGCCGCTCCGCGAAGACCCACTCGGGGATCTACCGCGACCTCGCGGTCCGAAAGCGCAGAGCGGAGACCATTTTCGGCCCCACCGACAGCCCTCTTCTCTCACGGCTGCTCGGAATCGTCCATGCGATCGAGGCCGGGGAGCGAGTTTGCGAGCGGTCGAACCTCGAGCTGCTCGCCGCCTACGCGGGCTGCCTGACAGTCGGTGCTCGGCTGAACGCCGTGATCACGCTGCTCGAGCCGACCGCCGGTGGTGGGGACGGACCGTTCCGTGGCATTCCCGTCGCGATCAAGGACAACATCGACGTACGCGGGGTCGTGACCACGAACGCGTCGACCGTCGGCGTGCCGCCGCCGGCAAAACGGGACGCGACCGTCGTCACCAATCTGCGTGAAGCCGGCGCAGAGCTCCTCTGCAAGGCGAATCTGCTCGAGTACGCGGCGGGCAGTGTCAACCCCGCGTACGGCATGACCTTCAACCCGCACGATCCGAGCCGGACGTCGGGTGGGTCGAGCAGTGGGTCGGCGGCGCTCGTCGCCGCGGGCGTCTGCGATTACGCACTCGGGACCGACACCGGGGGCTCGATCCGCATCCCGGCGGCGTACTGTGGGATCGTCGGGCTGAAGCCGACCTACGGCCTTGTGCCCATGGACGGCGTCTTCCCGCTCTCGCGCACGCTCGACCACGTGGGCCCGCTGTCCCGGACCGTTGCGCAGGCCGCGGTACTTCTCGGTGTCATCTCCGGTCGACCGTGCGTACTCGAGGAGGTCTCTGGGCTTCGAATCGGCGTCCTCCGCCGGCAGCTGGACGATCCCGCAGTGGAGCCGGAGGTGAGGGCTCGAGTCGAGGAGGGACTCGGGAGCCTCGCTGCCGCCGGCTTCGAGCTCGTCGACGTCGACGTGCCCGAGCTGGACCTGGCGGATGCCGCGCTGGGGTCGATCATCCTCAAGGAGGCGTACGACGTCCATCGCGAGCTCCTCGAGCGAGAAGGCGAGAAGTACGGGGCAAACACGCGGTGGCTGATCGAGGAAGGGGCCGCGATCGACGATGAGCGCTACCAACAGGCGCTTGCCGACCGGGAGCGGGTCCTGGGCGGCTTCGCCCGAACCTTCGAGCACGTGGACATTCTCGCCGGCCCGACGGTGGCGTATCCGGCACCGCACGAAGATCCACCCGTGGGAACTCCGCAAGGCAATGTCGAAGGACGCTTCACGGGCCCGTACAACCTCGCGGGGATTCCCGCCGTGTCGTTGCCCTGCGGTTCGACCGTCAGCAAGCTCCCGGTGGGCCTCCAGCTGGCCGCGGCAACCGGCGAGGACGAGCTCCTGCTTTCGGTCTCCGCCGCTTTCGAGAGGCTCGGCGCGTGAGGGTCGTCGATGCGAACTGGATGGACGTCGAGCGCTATCTGGAACGCGACGACCGGATCGTGCTGCCCCTGGGCTCGGTCGAGCAGCACGGCTACCTCTCGCTCGGGGTCGACGCCATTCTTTCCGAACGCGTCAGCGTGGAGGCAGCCGAGCCACTCGGCGTGCTCGTTCTCCCTGCGCTCGCCTACGGGCTGACACCGTACTTTGCCGCATATCCCGGCAGCCCGACGTTGCGTCCCGAGACCTACCGCTCGGTTCTCGGAGACCTACTTCACTCGCTCTACGGCCAGGGCTTCCGCCGCTTCCTGCTCGTGAACGGCCACGGTGGAAACGAGGCCGGCCGTTCTGCCGTCGACGAGTTCGAGGCGGAGCACCTCGACGCGACCGTCCTCTGGCACAACTGGTGGAACGCGCCTCGAACCTGGGCGGTCGTGCAGGAGATCGATCCCGACGCGAGCCACGCCTCATGGCTCGAGAACTATCCGTGGACTCGCCTCGAGGGCATCGAATTGCCGAGCGCACGAAAGCCGATGCAGGACATCTCCCGGATGCGCGAGCTCGATCCCGCGGACGTCCGGACCATGTTGGGTGACGGTTCGCTCGGCGGCCTCTACGAACGCTCCGATGACGACGGGCTCAGGGTTTGGCACACAGGCGTCGAGGAGGTGCGCGACGTACTGGAGGGCGGCTGGGATCGAAGTGCCTGACCTTGGCGGCAAGACGGCTCTCGTCACCGGCACCGCGCATGGCATCGGCGCCGGAATCCTGCGTGCGCTCGAGGAGAACGGTGCAACGGCGCTCGGCGTGGACAAGGACACGGTCGACGTCACCGATACGGCGCAGGTCGCGGCGCTCGTCGAACGCATCGGGCGAATCGACATCCTCGTCAACAACGCGGGTGGCGTGTGCGAGCAAGTCGGAAAGCCGCTCGAGGACGTGCAGGACGTCGAGTGGCGCGAGATCGTCGATGCGAATCTCACGAGCACCTTCGTCTGTACGCGCGCCGTGCTGCCGGGCATGAAGGAGGCGGGCTACGGACGCATCGTGAACATCTCCTCGGGTGCAGGACGGAGCGTCAGCCTCACGGGAATCCAGGCATACGCCAGTGCGAAGGCCGCACAGATCGGCCTCACGCGTCAAACGGCGTACGAGCTGGGCCCTTTCGGGATCACCGTCAACTGCATCGCCCCCGGCTTCATCCTCTCCAACCCCACGACGGTCAGACAGTGGGAGAGCTACGGGGTCGAGGGCCAGCAGGCGCTGATCGAGCGCATCGCGACGCGTCGCCTCGGCACCCCGGAGGACATCGCGAACGGCGTCCTTTTCTTCGTCGCCGAGGAGTCGTCGTGGGTGACCGGGCAGGTGCTCTCGATCGACGGTGGCCATTCCATCTTTTGAGGACGGGCCGCGCTACGTGCGCGAGCTCGAGGAGCTTCTCCGCATCCCCAGCATCAGCAGCGATCCGGCTCGAGCCGACGACGTGCGCGCGGCTGCCGAGTGGCTGGCGTCGAAGCTGGCGTGGGCGGGCGGCCGCGTGGTCGAGACCGACCGGCATCCGGTCGTGCTCGGCGAGTGGCTCGAACGGCCGGGTGCGCCGACGATCCTCGTCTACGGCCACTACGACGTCCAGCCCGCCGGCGACGAGGCGGAGTGGGAATCCCCTCCTTTCGAGCCAGACATCCGTGACGGGCGTATCTACGCACGCGGAGCCACCGACGACAAAGGGCCCCTCCTCGTTCCGCTCGCGGTTGCCGAGGCGTTCCTCGAGGAGGATGGCTCTCTCCCTCTGAACGTGCGCTTCCTGATCGAAGGTGAGGAGGAGATCGGGAGCCCGAGCCTGGGCCCGTTCCTCCACGAGCATCGCGAGGAGCTCGCGGCCGATCTCGTGGTCTCGGCCGACGGCGCAATGTGGCGACCGTCCGAGCCGTCGATCCCGATCGCCGCCAAAGGGCTCCTGGCCCTCGACGTCGTGGTGAGCGGGCCTGCCACGGATCTGCACTCCGGACGTCACGGCGGCGCCGTGCCCAATCCGCTCCATGCCCTCGCGAAGATTCTCGCGAGTCTCCACGACGAGGACGGCAGGGTGGCAGTGGCGGGGTTCTACGACGACGTCGTGCCGCTCACCGGGTCCGAGCGCGAGGCTCTGGCCCGGATTCCGTTCGACGACGAGGCGTATCGCCTCGAGACCGGGGCTCCGGGGCTGCATGGAGAGGAAGGCTTCTCGACCCTCGAGCGGCTCTGGACGAGGCCGACCCTGGACGTGAACAGCACCTCCGGAGGAGGTCGGTTCACGGTCATCCCGCGCCTGGCGCGGGCTCACGTGAGCTGTCGACTCGTCCCTCACCAGCAGCCCGAGACGATCTTCGCGCTGATCGAGAAGCACGTGAGCTCGCTGGGCACGCCCGGAGTCGAGGTCACCATCGACCGCCAGCCGGGGGCAGTCCCGGCGTACGCGATTCCGCCCGATCACGCCGCCGTCGAGGCCGCACGCCGTGCTCTGCGTCATGTGTACCCGGGTCGGGAGCCGCTGCTCGTTCGTATCGGCGGGACGCTTCCCGCGGCGACGCTCTTCGAAGGGATCCTGGGCGTGAAGACCCTCCTCTTCTCGTTTTCGACGGCCGACGAGCGGCTTCACGCTCCCAACGAGTTCTTCCGCCTCGATCGCCTGCGAGATGGAATGCGCGCCTGGGCGGCACTCTGGCTGCTGCTTTCAGGCGTTGCCGAGGCCCAGTCTCGTGTGCCATAGTCGCCGCAGCTGCCCGGAGCAGGGGCAGCCTCTCTCTAGAGGCAAGGAGTGCGCATGTTCAGGAGGAGATTTGCCGCAACCCTCGCCGTCGCTCTCGCGCTCTCGGTCGCCGCAACGCTCGGCCTCTCGGCTGGCGCCGGCGAGGCTCAGTCGCCGAAACGGGGTGGGGAGCTTCGGATCGCACGAATCGAGGACTCGCAGTCGTTCGACAAGACCACCGTCTTCCAGAACGAGTCGCTCTGGCTGATCCAGCAGATCAACGAGTCGCTCTACACCTCGACGCCCGACGGCAAGCGTGTGCGCCCGTGGCTCGCGACGGGCTACTCGGTCTCCAACGGCGGCAAGCGGTACACGTTCCGCCTGCGCCGCGGAGTTCGCTTCTCGAACGGGCAGCCGATGACCTCCGCCGACGTGAAGTTCAGCATCGACGATGCTCGCGCGCAGACGAAGGGCTGGGGCTTCCTCGACGCGGCGATCAAGAACGTGCAGACGCAGGGTCCGTACACCGTGGTCGTGAACCTCAAGTACCGGTGGGTGCCATTCATCGCCGACATCGCGCTCTTCGCCAACGGAATCATCCCGAAGAACTTCGCCGGTGAGAAGCGGGCCGAGTTCTACAAGCACCCGATCGGCACCGGGCCGTTCATGTGGGACAAGCGGGTGGTCGGTCAGTCGGTGACGTTCAAGCGGAACCCGTTCTACTGGCAAAAGGGAAAGCCCTACCTCGACTCGGTCACCTGGACGTACGTGAGCGATCAGAACACCCGGGAACTGCAGCTGCGCGGAGGCCAGATCGACGTCAACGAGTTCCCGCCCTTCAACGCGATCAAGAAGCTTCAGAACACGCCCGGCGTGACGATGAGGCTCTTCCCGTCGACGAGAACCGACTACCTCGTGATAAATCACGCCTACGAGCCGCTCGCTGACCGCAACGTTCGTCGCGCGATCTCGTACGCGATCGACCGCAACGCGATCGTCCGGTCGGTGCTGTTCGGATTCGGGAAGCCTGCGAACTCGTTCATGCCGCCGCAGGTGCCGTACTACGACCCGAATTCACCGGGTCTCCAGTACAACCTGGCCAAGGCGAGAGCAGAGCTCGCGAAGTCGCAGTTCCCCGACGGGTTCAAGGTCGAGCTCCAGGTCGGCAAGGGTGAGCAGGTCGACAACGCGATCGGTCAGATCTTGCAGCAGTCGCTGCGCAAGCTCGGCATCACCGTCACCTTCAGGCAAGCGGACACGAGCACCGCCTTCACAAATATCCAGGAGGGCAAGTACCAGCTCGGGTTCAGCTACTGGACGATGGACATCGCCGACCCGGACGAGCTCGTGACGTTCGCTGTCGACCCGAAGGGCGGGGGGGCGAACTCGTTCTTCACGGGCTACAACAACCCGGCGATCGTCAAGCTGTCCCAGCGTGCCCAGAAAGAGGTCAATCCGGCCAAGCGGCGCGGCCTGTACCGGCAGATCCAGCGGATCGCCGCGGAGGACGCGTTCATGGGGTTCCTCTACTACTCGCCGTTCCGCTACGCATACTCCAAGAAGGTGCACGGATTTTTCGTGTACCCACTCGGGAACTACCACCTGGAGGACGTCTGGATCGACTAGACCGACGCTGACCCCGAGGGCATGAAGAGGTGAGCCTCGCCGGTTACGTAGCCAGGCGCCTGCTGCACATGATCCCGATTGCCCTCGGGGTTACGCTTCTCGTCTTCTTCCTCATCCACCTCGTCCCGGGCGATCCAGCGCGGACGATGCTCGGGACGAGGGCCACTCCAGAGCGTGTCGCGCTCCTCCACGAGGAGTGGGGACTCGACGAGCCGCTGCCGACACAGTACTGGCGCTTTCTCGAGCGCCTCGCCCACGGGGACCTCGGCTCGTCGCTCTTCTACAGCGTTCCCGCGGGTCGCCTGGTGATCGACCGCCTGCCTGTCACCCTGTGGCTGATCGGCTTCGGAACGGTGCTGTCCGTGCTGATCGCCGTGCCTCTGGCGACGATCGCCGCCGCCAGGCGGGATCGGCCGACGGACCATGTCATCCGAGCCGTCCCGCTCGTGGGCCTCGGCTTCCCGCCGTTCTGGATCGGGATCATGCTGTTGTTCGTCTTCGCACTGAACCTGGGACGCGCGTTCCCTGTCGGGGGCTACGGCGACGGGTTCTTCGGGCACCTCCGGTCGATGTTCCTGCCGGCGCTGACGGTCGCGATCGCGATCTCGCCGATCCTGATTCGCAGCCTCCGGGCAAGCCTGCTCGAGGTTCTCGAATCCGACTACGTCGCAACGGCGCGGTCGAAGGGCCTACCGGAACGGCGCGTGCTCATCCGGCACGGGCTTCGGAACGCAGTCATCTCGATGGTCACCGTGCTCGGTGTGAACATCGGGTTTCTGGTGGGCGGGACGCTGGTTGTGGAGCAGGTCTTCGCGCTGCCTGGGCTCGGGCAGCTGATGATCAACTCGATCTTCCAGCGTGACTTCCCGGTCGTACAGGCGGTCACGCTCGCGTTCGCGGTGATGGTCGTCCTCGTCTATCTGACCACGGACGTCGTTCACGCACTCCTCGACCCGCGGGTGCGTTTCGAATGAGCGTCGCGGCAGCCGTCGACGTCCCCGTCGCCGAGCATCGCGGCTTCCGCCAGCGCTGGTACCGGACACCGTCGTTCGTCGCGGGCGTGTCGATCCTGGGCGCGATCGTCCTCCTGGCGATCCTGGCCCCGGTCGTCACGTGGCACGAGCCAGACGAGCAAGACCTTCTCAACATCCTCCAGACTTCGTCCTGGAGCCATCCGCTCGGTACCGACGACCTCGGTCGCGACGTCTGGACCCGACTGGTCTACGGAGCGCGAACCGACCTCCAGGTCGCATTCCTCGCGGTGCTCTTTCCCTTTGTGCTGGGAACGATCGGCGGGTTGATCGCGGGCTACTTCGGTGGCCGCGCCGACACCGTCGCGAACTGGCTCGTCAGCATCGTCGTTGCCTTCCCTTTCTACGTCCTGATCATCGCCCTCGTCTTCGCTCTCGGACCAGGCACGCGCAACATCTACATCGCGATCACGATTGTCGGCTGGGTCTCGTATACCCGCATCGTCCGCGGCGAGGTGCTCGTCGCGAAACGCCAGGAATACGTGCTCGCGGCCCAGGCGGCTGGTCTCTCCAGCGCTCGTATCCTCCGCCGGCACTTGCTACCGAACGTCATTACGCAGGCCGTCGTGTTCGCGATGTCCGACATCGTGCTCGTCATCCTGGCGATCGTCACCCTCGGCTACCTCGGCCTCGGGGTGCAGCCTCCGACTCCGGACTGGGGGCGGATGATCGCCGACGGCCAGGGATACCTGACCACGAATTGGCAGCTCTCGACGATTCCGGGGATCGCGGTCGTCATCACGGCGCTCGGCCTCTCGCTCCTCGCCGACGGCCTCGCCGACCTCTTGCGTCCCGAATGACGACTCCGCTACTCGACGTCCGCGACCTCCACGTCGAGTTCAACCTGGCCCACGGAACGCTGAGGGCGGTGGATGGGGCGTCGTTCAGCGTCGGCCGGGGCCAGGCACTCGGCATCGTCGGCGAGTCGGGCTCGGGGAAGACGGTGACACTCCGGGCACTCGTCGGGCTGCTTCCACGTACCGCGAGGATCGTCGAGGGGTCGGTGTCGTTCGACGGCGAGGATCTCGCCGCGCTCGACGAGGAGCGGCTGCGGGGGATTCGCGGCCGTTCGATCGCAATCGTCTTCCAGGAGCCGATGACCGCGCTGAACCCGGTGATGAAGGTCGGCGACCAAATCGCCGAGGGGCCGCTCGTTCGCCTCGGGCTCGGGCGCCGAGCGGCGCGCGGGCGCGCACTCGAGCTGATGCGTCTCGTCGGCATCCCGGACCCTGTGCGCCGGGCGGATGCGTACGCCTTCGAGCTTTCGGGCGGCCTGCGGCAGCGCGTGATGATCGCGATCGCGCTCTCCGGAGACCCGAAGCTTCTTCTCTGCGACGAGCCCACGACTGCTCTCGACGTGACGATCCAAGACCAGATCTTGACCCTGCTCTCCTCGTTGCAGGAGCAGCTCGGTCTCAGCCTGATCTTCGTCTCGCACGATCTCGCGGTCATTGCCCAGATTTGCCAGCAGGTGGCGGTGATGTATGCAGGCCAGGTGGTCGAGTGCGGGCCGATCGAGGCGGTCTTTCGGGAGCCGCGCCATCCGTACACGCTGAGTCTGCTCCGATCGGTGCCGAGCTTCGACGTCGTCCGCGAGAAGCTCCTGACGATCCCGGGATCACCCCCCGACCTGGCAGCTCCTCCGTCCGGCTGTCGTTTTCACCCCCGCTGTCCGTTCGCCCAGCCGGATTGCACGAGCGGCGACTTTCCACTCCGTTCGATCGATGAAGCTCGCTCGACCGCGTGCATCCATTCCGAAGCCTGCGCCGAGGATGTCCGCCGCGAACCCGTGATTGCCGGTGGCTGAGCAGCCGCTGCTCGAGGTTCGTGAGCTCGCGATGAGCTTCCCACTCCGCGGGAACGTCGGACGCCGTCTTCGTGGGCAGCGCGGCGCGGTCCTCCGTGCAGTCGACGGCGTGGATCTCCAGGTGCGCCAAGGCGAGATGGTCGGCCTGGTGGGCGAGTCCGGTTGCGGGAAGTCCACGCTCGGGCGCTGCATCGTCGGCCTCTACGTTCCAACAGCCGGCGAGGTTCGCTACCAGGGAGCCGTCCTTCCGACAAAGCGGGACCGAACGACGCGGCGCCAGATTCAGATGGTCTTCCAGGACCCGTATTCGTCGCTGAACCCACGGATGACCGTGAAGCAGATGCTTCGCGAGCTCCTGCGTTTCCATCGCGTCGTCCCCGACGCCCAGGTAGACGCACGCTGTCGCGAGCTCCTGGACCTCGTCGGCCTCAGCTCGAGGGCGCTCGACGCCTATCCGCGCCAGTTCTCGGGGGGCCAACGCCAGCGTGTGAGCATCGCCCGCGCGCTAGCGCTCGAGCCCAAGCTGCTCGTCGCAGACGAACCCGTTTCCGCGCTCGACGTCTCCGTCCAGGCAACCGTCCTGAACCTGCTCGAGGAGCTTCGGCACAAGCTTGGCCTGAGCATCCTCCTGATCGCGCACAACATGGCGGTCGTGCGGCATGTGTGTGACCGCGTCGCGGTCATGTATCTCGGACGCATCGTGGAGACGGCGACGACAGCATCGCTGTTCTCCGATCCGCGGCACCCCTACACGCAAGGGCTGTTGCGCGCCGTTCCACGGCTGACGCCCGGGAGGCCGCGCCTGGCCGTCGCCGTCGTCGGAGACCCTCCGAGCGCCGTCGACCTCCCGACCGGGTGCCGCTTCCACCCGAGGTGCCCGATCGCGCAGGAGCCGCTCTGTCATGCGGAAGACCCCACGCTCGAACCCGGCCCGGGGCGCGCTAGTCATCTCGCCGCGTGTCATTTCGCTTGGACCGCGCGGCCCGCGAGCCATGTCCCCGAAGTCGAACTCGAAGCGGAGCGCAGCTGAACCCCTGATCATCGGGCCGGTCTAGCCAGGGCAACCAAGCGCGTGAGCGAATCGCCCTCGAGGTTGCACGATCGCCAGGTGTCGCCCCGGTCCACGCTTTCCCAGAGCTGCCCATCGGCCAGCCCGGCGAAGAGGCGACCCTCCGTCGCGACGAGGGCGTACGGCATCGCAGGGAGGGGGTCCGGCAGCCCGCCTTCGAGCACCTGCCAGCCGAGGTCGTCGCGCCGGTAGATCCGCGCTTGCGGGTTGCTCCGGCCGTGCGCCGCATACGGGCCCGTGCTGGCCGACACGTACCACAGCTCGGGATCCTCCGGATCGACGGCGACGGACCACGTGTAATGCCGGTCGCGACCCTCGTCGGCCGGATGCCATGTCTCACCTCCGTCCGTGCTCCACGCGGCCCCGCCGCCACCTGCCTCGTAGGCCCGACCCTCGACTCGCGGGTGCCAGGCCAGCGAGTGGACGTCGGGTTGCGCGCCCGGGCGATGGTCCTGCCACGTCTCGCCGCAGTCCGTCGAGCGCATCAGCCCTCCGAGCTCGATTCCGACCAGGATCACCTCGGCGGCGTGAGGGCTCGGGGCGATCCAGCGCACGTGGGAGGTCCATGGCCGTGGCGGGAAGCTCCACGTCGGGCGCGAGGGGAGCTCGAGCAAGCCCTCGAGCTCGCGCCACGTCTCGCCGCGGTCGTCGCTGCGGTAGAGCGCGCTCGGCTCGGTCCCGGCATACACGGCGCCGTCGACCGAGCTGACCGCGAGCGAGAAGACCCCAGGCGCCGGGAGCTCGCAGTCGATCCAGGTCCGAGCGCCGTCGGTCGAGCGCCGTACACCTTCCTCGCGAAGACCGGCGAAGACCGTGTCCGGATCTCTCGGATCGACGGCGACGCACTGCGCCCCGCTCCCCGTAAGCGAGAGCTCGACGCTCCAACCGCCATCACTCTCGTCGAGCCGGGCGACCGCGTCGCCGGTGGCGGCGTAGAGGCGGGCGGCTCGAGGGCTCGTCGCACCCATGCCGCGCCATGGTGCCTAGCTCGAAGCCCGCCCCGCGTACAGTGCCGCCGTCTCGGCGGCTGCGGTCGCAATCCGCTCGCGGAGCTCCACCGGAGCCAGCACCTCCGCATCGGGCCCGTACGCCATCAGGCTGTAGAAGGCCGGGTCGAGCCCGTCGAAATGGGCGACCACGATCGGTCGCTCGCCGTCCTCGACGACGCGCGCTCCGCGCAGGTACCTGACCTCACTCCGAGGGACGCGCACCGTGACCTCGAATTGCGGCCGGCTGCGCTCGAACTCCTGCGAGCGACTCGTCCAGACATCAGCGAGATCGAACTCCGGTGGACGCTCGAACTGCTCGGCGCGCTCCCTGGCGGAGACGATCCGCGACACCCGGTAGACGCGCTCTTCTCCACGCCGCCGGGCGAGCAGGTACCAAACGCCGGCCTTGAGGACGAGGCCGAGCGGGTCCAGGCGCCGGCTCACCACGTTCGACCCCTCGCGGTAGCGCATGTCGAGACGTCGTCCGCGCCAGAGCGCGCCGGCGATCACCGGTAGGTGAGGGACGCGGTCCTCCTCGCGAAACCAGCCGCGCGTGTCGACGTGGAAGAGCTGTGCTGCCCGACCCGCCCGCTCCTGCAGGTCCTCGGGCAGCGACGCCAGAAGCTTCAGGCGCGCGGCCGCGAGCTCCCGGCCGAGCCCGAGCTCGGCGGCAGGGCCGACGAAGAGCGCTTCCGCCTCGACGGCGTCGAGGCCGGTCAGCTTCGTCCGGTATCCCCGTTCGAGGCGATAGCCGCCCGCGGGACCACGTACCGAGACGATCGGGACTCCGGCGGCTGCGAGCGCGTAGGCGTCGCGCTGCACTGTCCGCTCGGAGACCTCGAGGCGCTCGGCGACCTCTACCGCAGTGAGCTGTCCGCGCGTCTGGAGCAGTAGGAGGAACGAGACGAGGCGACTCGCGCGCATTCTCGGAGCCTATTTCATGAATACGACAGAAGATGGCGGGAATGTTCGATAGGTTCGACGAATGCGTGTCGTCCTCGAATCCGGCCGACGCGTCGCCCTGCACAGGACGACGAAACGGACGGCGTGGCTTGCCGCCGAGGGCATCGACCCGGGCGCCGAGGAACGCGTCGTGGTGTTCTGTCACTGCGCTCCGGGGGCGGGGATGTTCGACCCGGACCCGGTGCGGACCCAGTCGAGAGGGGTGACGCTGCTCTCGGTCGACCGGCCGGGCTACGGAGGCTCCGACCCCGTCCCCGCCGAACAGTGGCCGACCGTCGGGTCTGCGGCCGGCGACCTGGCAGCGGTGCTCGATGCACTGGGCATCGAGCGGGTCGGAGTCGTCGGCTGGTCGGCCGGCGGCCGCGTCGCGCTTGCCCTTGCCGCGCTCCGGCCGGACCTCGTCGATCGGGTCGTCGTGGTCGCAACGCCCGCGCCGGACGACGAGATTCCCTGGGTTGCGCCGGAGCAACGCACGGAGCTCGAGCGACTACGCGAGCTGGCGCCCGCCGAGGCCATCGCCGAGCTCAGCGATCGACTCCGCTCGCTGGTGCCGTCGGATCCGTTCTCCGCCGAAGCGCTGTGGCTTCTCGCGGCGGTCACCTCCGACGAGCCCGCGCTCCGCGGTGCAGGTGTGCGGAATCGCCTGGGTGAGATGCTGCGAACGGCATTCGCCCAGGGTGCCGGCGGCCTCGCCGCCGACATCGCCGGCTATTGCCTGCAGCCTTGGGGGTTCGAGCCCGAGGAGGTTCTGGCGAAGACACTGTTGTTGTACGGATCGCACGACCCCATCGCAGGGCCGGCACATGGACGGTGGTGGGAAGGACGGCTGCCGGATGCAAGCCTCGAAGTCGTCCCGGAGGCCGGGCACCTGCTCGTGGTCCCGATGTGGTCGCACATCCTGTCGCACGTCGCTCCGGGGCGCCGGCATCTCAGATCGCTCGCAGTCGCAGAGCAGTGCGATCCGGATGCCGACGTCGAAGAGTTCTCCGCTGCCTAAGAACTCGTTTCACAATGAAGCCTTGTGCCGCCGGGATGCGCCGCGCGGCGCGAATGCTTCGTCCTCAGTCGCGCCCATATGCCTGCATATGGGCGCTCCCTGCGTCCTCGCCTCGCACCACGCGGCGCACCCCGTCAACGAAGCGTCATTGTGAAACGAGTTCTAGCTGCGGCGAGCTTCCGCAGGCGTCGGGTGCGAGTGGGGGTTACGCCGGCTTTCGGGGATCCGCCGTGCCCACCGTGGGAATGGGCCTGCGCCGCGGCGCCGCCTCGAGTGCGCGCGCGAGATCGGTGATCGAGAGAAGCCCGGCGAGCCGACCGTCATCGAGCACCAGGCCACGGTTGAGGTTCGTCTGGCTCAGCTCCACGAGCGCGTCGATCGCGTCGTCGTCCGCTGCGAGCACGGGCACGTCGTCGAGACCGAGCATGCACTCACGAACCCTGCGCGAGTCCCATTCGCCGCGCGGCACCTCGGCGACACAGCGAAACGGAAGGAGACCCACGGCTCGTTCTCCCTCGACGACCGGATACGTCGTGTATCGCTGTTGCCAGACGATGTCGTCCATGAACCGGCCGAGCGTCAGGTCTGGCATCACGGTGACCGGGTCCCGGATCATCAGGTCGCGAACGCGCAAGCCGGAGAGCGCCTCCCGCGCGGCGGCGAAGCGCGCTTCGCCGCTCGCGGCGCCGAGCAGGAACCAGCCGAGAAACGCAAGCCAGGCGCCGCTGAACGAGCTCTGGAAGATGAACATGGCGATACCAGCCGCGATGAGGAGGTAACCGAACCCGCGGCCGATGCCGGCCGCGACGCGCGTCGCCCACGCGAAGTCGTCTCTCCGACCCCAGAGCACGGCATGGAGGATCCGGCCGCCGTCGAGCGGGACCGCCGGGATCAGGTTGAACACGAGCAGGCTCAGGTTGACGTAGCCGAGCCAGGCCGCGACTCCGTCTCCAGCTTCCGGAAGACCCGCGAGGGCGACGAGGACGAAGAGGACGCCGAGAAGGAGCGAGACCAACGGTCCGGCGGCGGCGACCCGGAGCTCGGCACCTGCGGTCGGAAAGCTCCCCCGGAACGAGGCGACCCCACCGAAGAGCCAGAGCGTGATGCCTTCGATCTCCATCTTCTCTCGACGGGCCTGGAGCGCGTGCCCGAGCTCGTGCAGCAGAACGGAGAGAAAGAAGAGAACCGCCGCCACGACCGCCATCGCAAGGTGGGTGCCCCCGCTCAGGTCGGGGTTCGTCTCCGGAAAGACGCCCTCCGACAGCGACCAGATGATCAACGCCGAGACGACGAGCAGGCTCCAGTGGATGCTGATTCGGATCCCGGCGAACCGGCCGACGTCGAGACTTGCTCCCATCAGGCTCGGAGAATCGCAGACCGTTGCGTCGCCTGTCTCGTCATGTGACGGAACCTCGCTGCGAGCCCGGTGTCGTCGGCTCGAGCATCTCCAGGCCGCTGACGTCGACGCATGTGACGCCCCGGACGGTGACGAGCACGAGGACCACGCTTCCGCAACTGCGACAACGGGCCACGATGCCCGGCGCCTGCAGATAGACCTCGACCTCCGCGACGTACCAGATCGCCCCGCAGGTGACGCACGTGCCCCTCGTGGTCGTCATCTCGTCACCGAAGACGTCGAACAGCCGGCCCGCGATCGCGTTTCCGTCGAGCGCTTCCATCATCGTGCGCCCGTAGCGCCGAACCGCTCTGTCTTGACCCGTTCTGTGCGATAGCCGAGCTCGACGAGGCTGGTTGCAACCGTCTCGACGAAGCTCGTGGGCCCACAGACGAACACGAGCGGATCGTCGTACACCGGCCATGCGATCTCGGCGAGCAGCGCTGCGTCGACGCGGCGGGCATGGCCGGTCCACCCGGGCGGCTGCCGGCGCGTCAGGGTGAACACGACGCTGACACCGGTGTCGGCGTGCTCGAGCTCGTCTCGGTAGATGACGTCCTCGAGGGACCGGGACGAGTAGAGGAGACGGGTGGGAACATCGCTGCCGGCGCGATGACGAAGCATCGCCCGCAGGGGGACGATCCCCGAGCCACCCGCGACGAGGAGCAGGGGGCCGCCGTCCTCCCGGTCCCATACGAAGTAACCGCCGACCGGCCCCCTCAGCTCGAGGGCGTCTCCCGCTCTCAGCTCCTCGGTGAGGTACGGCGACACCTCGCCGTCCTTCAGCCGTTCCACGGTGATCGCGACCGGTTCACCGGGGGCCGACGCGATCGAGTACTCGCGTTCTGCCCGATACCCGTCCTCGGCAGTCAACCGCACGTCGAGGTGCTGCCCCGCTCGGTGGCCGCGCCAGTCGGGCACGTCGAGGACGATTGTCCGCACGTGAGCCGTCTCGTCGACGATCCCGTCGACGGTGGCGATCTGCCACTTCAGTCGCCCGCGTACCGCTGCTCCAACCACGGGTCACCGTACATGTGGTAGCCGTATGTTTCCCAGAAGCCTGGCTCATCGTCGTCACGGAGCTCGAGGCCGCGCACCCACTTGGCGCTCTTCCAGAAGTAGAGATGTGGCACGAGCAGCCGGGCCGGGCCACCGTGCTCCGGCTCGAGCGGCTCGCCGTCGTAGTCGAAAGCGACCCACGCCTTTCCGTCGGTCACGTCCTCGATGGGCAGATTCGTCGTGTAGCCGCCGTCGGCGAACGCGAGCACGTACGCGGCGTCATGCTCGACCTGGTCGAGCAGCGTGTCGACGGAGACGCCCTCCCACGTCGTGTCGAGCTTCGACCAACGGGTGACGCAGTGGATGTCGACCGTGACGGTCTCGCTCGGGAGTCCCCGGTATTCCTCCCAGGACCAGGTCTTCCGCTCGTCTCCGGTGACGATCGAGAAGGTCCACTCCTCGAGCGGCGTGCGGGGCGTCGGGCCCGCCGAGAGAACCGGGAAATCCGCGGTTACGTACTGGCCGGGCGGAACACGACTCGGGTCGGCGCCCGACTCTCGACGGCGGCCATGGAATCCTCGGGAGACGAAGTCCATGGGTCAGCCTACGACACGCCGCGACCTACTCGATGATGAACGTCACTTCGTCGACGTAGCACCAGCTCCAGTCCTCCCCCGGCTCTGCGGAGCGGACGATCGGATGGCCTGCTTCGGCTGCATGTCGCGATGCGTGCCGGTTGGGCGAGGAGTCGCAGCAGCCGATCTTCCCACACGTCTCGCACATCCGAAGGTGCATCCAAGAGCTTCCGATCGCGAGGCACTCTTCGCAGCCGGGGATCTCGGCCGGCAACGCCGTGATCTGGACCTGCTGGAGATGGGTGCAGATCGTGCTCATCGATCCCCCCACGGCTTGGACCCCGGAATTTCGCGGTGGTGTTGCTCGTTAGAATAGGTGTCGCGGAGTGGAGCGACCGCAGGGCCCATGGTCCCAGCTCCAGCTTCATCCGCTCGCAGCATGGTCCTTACGCGAAGTGAACAAGAGGGAATGCACCCTTGCGAATGTATGTGAGAGGAAAGGTGAACGGATTGTTCGAAACCGATATTGAAGTCTTTCTCGAGAGGGCAGAAGAGCTCGGCGTCGTCGACGAAGCCGAGCTGGAGTCGCTTGCTTACGAACACGACCTCGACGACGAGGAGCTGCGCGCGGTCCGCAACGAGCTCGGGTCTCGTGAGATCGAGATCACCGATGCGGCTCCGGCCGAAGAGGACGCACCCGAGCCGCAGAGGGAGTCGGCGCCGGAGCCGGACGTCGTCGCGACGACCGACTCGTTCACGCTGTTCATGAACGAGATCGGGCGCCACGAGCTGCTTACTGCCGCGGAGGAAGTCGCGCTCGCGAAGCGGATCGAGCGGGGCGACAAGGAAGCGAAGGAGCGCATGATCAACTCGAACCTGCGGCTCGTCGTCTCGATCGCCAAGCGCTATCAGGGGCACGGTCTCCCGCTCGGAGACCTCGTCCAGGAAGGGATCATCGGACTCAACCGTGCGGTCGAAAAGTTCGACTGGCGGCGCGGCTTCAAGTTCTCGACCTACGCGACGTGGTGGATCCGGCAGGCATGCCAGCGCGCGATCTCGAATCAGTCGCGGACGATCAGAGTGCCCGCGCACGTCCATGAGCGCCGCGTGAAGCTTGCGCGCGTGAGTCGGCGCCTGGAAGCGGAGCACGGACGGCAGGCGACGAACGAGGAGCTCGCCGAAGCCGCAGGGTTCGAGTTGCAGCACGTCGAGGAGGCCCTCGGTGCCGTCGAAGCATCGGTGTCGCTCAATCAGACGGTCGGAAACGACGGCGACGGCGAGCTCGGTGATCTCTTCGCCGACCCGGCGGCTTCCGACCCGGCCGAGGAGGCCGGCGAGATCCTCCGCAGGGAGGCGGTGCGAACCGCCCTGCGCGCGCTGCCCGAGCTGGAGCGTCGCGTCCTCGAGCTTCGGTTTGGATTCGACGGCGAGCAGCAGTCGCTCGAGGCGATCGAGCGGCAGCTGGGAATCTCGCGAGAGCGTGTCCGCAAGCTCGAGCGAGAGGCGTTCGCGCAGCTTGCCGCGGAGCTCAGGGACGTGGTCGACGCCACGGCCGACGAGCTCGCAAGCGCAGCGTAAGAGCGGCCCGGTGCCTGGCTTCACCCAGGCACCGGGCTTGTCGCCTCACGGCTAGCTGTCGAGCCTCTGCTCCTCGAGATCGAGGTCGCGCCCGACGCGGAGAAAGACGTCGTTGCTGATGACGCCGGCGCGACGGAGATCGAGCAGAGCCCCACGCTCGGCCGCCAGCAACTCTCGCCGGAGCCGCTGAAAGTCCTGAGACTGCATCTCGATCCCGCCGTCGTCGCCGTCGTCGAAGCGAGCCCGGAAGCGGTCGGTGCGGAAGCGATAGGCGCCGCGGACTCGCTCCACGGTGTCCTCGCGGACCCAGTCCTCGCTTTCGAGCTCCTCCAGCCTGGCGAGGGCGGCCTCCGCAGCTTGGATTCGCGCCTTGGCGTCCTCACGGCCTTCGAGCCCGTCGTCCTCGAGCCCGAGTGCACGAATGACGAGGGGCAAGGTCAGCCCCTGTCCGACGAGCGTCGCGAGGATGACGGAGAAGGTGAGGAAGATGAGGAGATTGCGGCCCGGAAACGGGGCGCCCGCATCGGTCTCGAGCGGCAGGGCCAAGGCTGCGGCGAGCGAAACGGCGCCTCGCATTCCGGCCCACGAGAGGAACACGGCCCCACGCCAGCTAGTCATCCGCCGCGAGATCCACTTCGGGGCGCCGAGTACCGCGAAGACCCACGCAAAACGCACGGCGATCACGGTGGCGCTCACGAGTACGGCATAGCCGACGAGGGTTGCAGCCGGGATGTCGCCGAGCGCGTCCACGACCACCGGTAGCTGGAGGCCGACGAGGACGAAGAGCAGCGCGTTCAGCAGGTACTGGGTGATCTCCCAGACTGCAACGCCCTGTAGGCGTACCTGCGACGTCGTCAGCTCCGGCGTGTACCAGCCCATGTAGATCCCCGCGGTGACCGCCGCGAGCACCGCGGAGACGCCCAGCAGGTCGGCCGGGATGAACGCGAAGTAGCCGGTGAGAAGCGAGATGGTGATTTCCGCGGGCGGGTTGTCGATACGGCGGCGAGCCTGGCGCACGATCCATGCGACGACGAGCCCGACCGCGACGCCCCCGAAGGCGGCGAGCACGAACTGTCCGCTCGTCTCCAGGAGCGAGAACGAGCCTGTCAAGACGGACGCGACGGCGACCCGGTAGAGGACGAGGCCGGTGCCGTCGTTCACCAGGCTCTCGCCTTCGACGATCGCCGTGAGCTTTCGCGGGACGCCCAGCCGGCGCGCGATCGCGGTCGCGGCGATGGGATCGGTCGGCGAGACCACCGCCCCGAGCACGAAGGCAGCCGGCCAGGTCAGGCCGTCGATGACAGCGTGTGCGACGACGGCAACTCCGACGGTCGTTGCGACCACCAGGCCGATCGCGAGCAGCCCGATCGGCCGCATGTTGGCTCTCAGGTCGCGGAGCGACGTGAAGAACGCGGCGCCGTAGAGAAGCGGCGGAAGAACCGCGAAGAAGACGAACTCGGGCTGGAACTCGAATTCGGGCATCCCCGGAACGAAGCTGATTGCGAGCCCGCCAAGCACGAGCAGGATCGGAAAGGGAATGCGGAGCGTGGGGGCGACCGCCAGCATTGCCGCGACTGCCACCAGCAGCCCGATCGCGACGAGACCGTCCTGGAGCTCGAGGTGCATCAAGAGCCTCTAACGCAATGAGCGTCGATGTCGCGATGCGGCGCTGGACGGCGCGATGCTGCGTCCTCGGTCGCGCCCATACGTCAAGTATGGGCACTCCCTGCGTCCTTGCCTCACGCCGTCCATCATCCGCCTCGCGACGGGCGTCATTACGTTAGAAGCTCTCGGCATCGTGCCGCACGCGCGGCGGTCGACCCGATCGAAGAACACGAGAGCCCGGTTGGGCTCTCGCGTTTCGTCAGGCGTCGCGCAGCGGGGTTGCTACTTGACCAGCTGGGGTGCGCCGGCCGGCTGCGGCACGATCCGGATGTACGGCTTCGGCTCCTCCCAGCCGTCCGGCCAGATCTCGCGCGCTTCGTCGTTGGAGACGGAGCCGGCGATGATCACGTCCTCGCCCTGCTGCCAGTTGACGGGCGTGGAGACCCGGTGAGTCGCCGTCAGCTGGAGGGAGTCGATCACGCGCAAGACCTCGTCGAAATTGCGTCCGGTCGTCATCGGGTAGACGAGGATCAGCTTGATCTTCTTGTCCGGGCCGATCACGAACACGTTCCGGACCGTTTGGTTGTCGGCCGGAGTGCGTGCCTTGGGATCGCCCTCGACGCTCGCGGGGAGCATCCCGTACAGCTTCGAGACCGCGAAGTCCGCGTCCCCGACGATCGGGTAGTTGGGCGCCGCCCCCTGCGTCTCCTCGATGTCCTTCGCCCATGCTTCGTGGTCGCTCGTCGCGTCGACCGAGATACCGATGATCTTGACGTTCCGGCTGTCGAATTCCGGCTTGATCTTGGCCATGTAGCCGAGCTCGGTCGTGCAGACCGGTGTGAAGTCCTTCGGATGCGAGAAGAGCACCGCCCAGGAGTCGCCGATCCACTCGTGGAAGCTGATCGGGCCTTCGGTCGTGTCCGCCTGGAAGTCCGGGGCGGTGTCGTTTATCTGGAGCGCCATACATACCTCCCTCTGAACTGGGCGCTCTTCCCTCGAGCGCGCTTCAGGTCACTCGCGATGCGTGTTCTAACAAGACGCGGCGCGCGCCGCATTTATTCCGTCACTCGGAAGTGGAGGCTGATGTGAAACGGGTGCCCCGCCCGCATCGCGGCCGGCTTCAGGGGTGTTCGCGCGAGCGGAATCTGCACGCGCAGATTCCGCTCTGCGCGATAACCACTAGACGACCAGCTCGTCGGGGACGAGACGGAGCGTCAGCTCGCGTCCCGCGCGGATGACGACGACGTCGACGTCGGTGCCGATGAGCTCGTCCGTCATCAGGCGCTGGAGGTCGGCCACGCCAGTGACGGGAGCTTCGCCGAGCGCGACGACCAGATCCTCCGGCCGCAGGCCCGCTCGGGCCGCCGGGCTTCCTTCCGCAACCTCGAGCACCTCGACGCCGCTCCGCTGCCGAATCCGGGCAGCTACGCGCGGAGGGAGCGGCCTGGGGCCGCCCGCGATGCCGATGTACGCGCGTCGGAAACGGCCGTCGCGCATGAGGGCGCCGATGATCCGCCGCGTGGCGGCGTTGATCGGCACGGCGAGCCCGAGCCCGATCCCGGCGACCGCCGTGTTGATTCCGACGACGCGGCCTCGACCGTCGGCGAGCGCGCCTCCGGAGTTGCCGGGGTTGAGCGCCGCGTCGGTCTGAATCACGTTATCGACGATCCTCCCCGGTCGGGTGGTCAGCGACCGCCCGAGTGCGGAGACGACGCCTGCCGTCACGGAGCTCGTGTACCCGTAGGGATTTCCGAGCGCGACCACGAGCTGCCCGACCCGAAGCCGATCGGCGTCTCCCAGCTGTGCCGGCACGAGCGCATCCGCCTGCGCGCGAAGCACCGCGAGATCGGACAGCGGGTCGGCGCCGACGACGTCCACCGATTCCTCGCGGCCGTCGACGAACGAGGCGCGGATGCTTTGCCGAACGCCTTCCACGACGTGTGCGGCGGTGAGCATGAACCCGTCCGGAGTGATCACGACGCCGCTTCCGCCGCCGTCGACCAAGCGTCCGCCGCGCGTTCGCCTTGCAACACGCAGGTTGCCCACCGACGGAGCAAGCCTCTCGGCCACCGCGCTGACGGTCCGTGAGTAGGCGTCGAGCGCCTCGGCATCGGGCAGCGGCTCGCGATCGCCGTCCGGCTGTGTCGGCTCGAGCTCGGCGTCGATGAACAGCACGTCCGCCATCCGGCCAAGGTAGCTGGGCAGAGCGGTGTGCCCGCGTCAACCGCATCGAACGATCACGGGCCTGCCGGACATGGACGGGTTAGAGCCCGGGCGAGACCTCAAGCTCTGGGGCGGTAGCCCGACGGGCCGGCCAGCACGACGAGGTAACCGTCGGGATCCCGCACCCAGATCTCCTGTTGGCGGGCGTTGGGATTGAGGTGCGGCTCGTGGACGACCGGAGCGCCGGTGCCTCGGGCCCGCTCGACTGCGGCCTCGAAGTCCGCGACCTCGAACCAGAGCAGGACACCGTTCCCGAGCGGTTGGTCGTGATCGGCCAGAGGGCCGTGGTGATCCTCCACGTCGATGGCATGGAGCTGCAACAGGATCTCGCCGTCGCTGACGATCTGCTCGTACTCGTCGCCGCCGTGGCCGCTGTCGGCAGCGAGTACCCGTTGGTAGAAGCGGCTCGATGCCGGGACGTCCCGGACGACGACCATCGGCTGTGGCCACGTCTGCGGAGCCACGGGACAAGTCTAGGCTAGGCACGCGGCTGGAGTTGATGCATCACCCTGAGCCGGCGTGGTCGTTGAGATCTAGCCGTCGATGAGCTCCTTGAATGTGGGGTCGTCGCGGATGGGATCGAGGTCCGGATCGTCCTTCGCGAACCCGCGAAACTGCTCCGTGAGGTTGAGTGCGTGCTGGAGGTGGTCGAGCGCGTCCGCGGTCCGACCGGTGAGGCTCTCGCAGCAGGCGAGGTTGTAGAACAACAAGGCGTACTCGTACTGCGCGCCGTGCAAGTGCTGTGAGGGCCTGTTTGCAGGCCTTGGC
This sequence comes from uncultured Actinomycetes bacterium, assembly GCA_963761485.1. GTDB lineage: Bacteria > Actinomycetota > Thermoleophilia > Gaiellales > Gaiellaceae > GMQP-bins7. The sequence goes on from CAVXGP010000008.1 coordinate 60,132, forward strand.
GATGGAGCTAGCCGGACTCGAACCGGCGACCTCCTGGGTGCGATCCAGGCGCTCTCCCAGCTGAGCTATAGCCCCGGGGAGGCCGAATTCTAGCGACGCCCTCTGCCGCCGAACACGGGAGCTATGGGTTCTGGCCGCCGAGAGGCGAGCCTGGGGGCGGCGCCGTCGGAGCCGGCGCGCCTTGCGGCCTGCAGAACGCAGCCGCGTCCTCCTCGGCCGGCACGACGCGCGGTGCGTCCTGCGCGTGCGGGATCGCCGTTCCTCCGATCAGAATTCCGATGACGAGGAGCCAGAGGGCCGCAGTCACGCGAGCCCAGAAGGGATAGGGTCGCACGCGCTCCGCGGGCTGCGGCGCGGTGGTCTCGACCGGCGAGACAGCAGGCGTGGGCCAGGTGGGCAGGGCCGCGACGGCCCGGCCCGGCAGCGCTGCACGGGCCCGGGCTCCGAGCTCCGGATCGACGAGGACGAGCTCAGGGCTGAGTGGCTCCCCGGGCATACGTACGGATTCTGGCTGATAGCAGCTGTCCCTTGTGAGAGAGCACACGGGAAAGCGAGGCGTCACGAGTCTGCGCCGGTCTCTCCACACCTCGGCTCAACCACGCCGGATCGCGTCCTGCTGTCGTTTTCGGTCATCTGGTGTCGGCGCGTGGCACCGGTTACCACCGCTTGCGACACCGAACGAAGGGAGGATGCGTGCTCGCACGCGCGATTGGAATCGGGATCGCCTCGCTGGTGACGCTGATCGGCACGGCGACCCTCGCCGCCGGAGCATCGGAGCTGGCCGACCAAGACTCCGCCATCACCGCCTGCCAGAAGCGGGTTGGCGGCTACGTCAGGGTCGTCCGCGACGCGTCGGCCTGTCGCTCTGGAGAGCGAGTGCTGAAGTGGAACGTTCGTGGGCCCGAAGGGCCTGCCGGGCCCGCCGGTCCCGAGGGGCCAGCCGGTCTGCACGGTAACCCAGGCCCAGCCGGCCCACCAGGCGCACAAGGCCCCGCCGGAGCCCCGGGGCTGCAAGGGCCGATCGGCCCGGCTGGCGCGGACGGCGCTCCCGGCCCAGCGGGCCCGGCCGGCCCGGCAGGACCCGCGGGTCCCGCCGGCCCACCCGGACCGCCGATCGAGTCACTGGACGATCTCGAGGGCTCCTCGTGCACCCGATTCGACGGCTCCGCCGGCTCGGTCGTCGTTGCCACGACATCGGCGAACCTCGTCGAGCTCCGTTGCGAGGACGGCGGGCCGCCTCCGCCCCCGCCGTCTGACGCGGAGATCGTGATCAACGAGATCGACTACGACCAGGTGGGAGCCGACTCAGGCGGGTTCGTCGAGTTGAAGAACACGAGCGCAACGTCGGCGACCCTCGACGGCCTCGCCCTCGTGCTCGTCAACGGCGGCGACGGGTTGGAGTACGCCCGTGTCGACCTCACTGGCTCACTCGCCGCGGGGGCGCATCTCGTGCTCGCGGTCGAGCCTCAGAACGGCGCCCCCGACGGTGTTGCCGTCATCGACACGGCCACCGGAGACCTGCTCGATGCCTTCTCCTATGAAGGCGAGATCCATGCAGCCGTTATCGACGGCCAGACGTACGACCTCGTAGAGGGCGCGCCGCTTGCGGCAACCGTCGCGGACTCGAACACGACGGACGGGTCGCTCTCGCGGATCCCGGATGGGCAGGACACGAACGACGCATCGTCCGACTGGGTGTTCACGTCGACCAAGACCCCCGGCGCGGCGAATGTCGCGACGCCGTAGCGCTACGAGGCTCCCGCGCCCGGTCGTCTCCGCCGGGCGCGGGAGCGGTCGCGCCTCGCGAGCCGCTGCTCGAGCTCGGCGAGCTCCCGCTGAAGCTCGCGGTAGCCCTGCCACCGTTCCGGCGCCAGGCTGCCGTCCGCGAGGGCGGCCCGAACCGCACAGCCGGGCTCCTCCTCGTGTCGGCAGTCCGAGAACCGGCACTTGGCGGCAAGCTCGGCGATGTCCTCGAACGCCTCGGCCAGTCCCTCGTCCGCGAGCCAGAGGTGGAGCTCCCGCATGCCCGGGTTGTCCACGACGAGCCCGCCGTCGGGCAGGACGACGAGCTCCCGGCGCGTGGTCGTGTGCCGGCCGGAACCGTCGCGCCGGGCCGACCCCGTCGCGAGGACTTCCTCGCCCACGAGCGTGTTGACGAGCGTGGACTTGCCGGCGCCGGATGGGCCGAGGAGAGCGGCCGTCACGCCCGGCTTCAGGTACGACCGCACCGCGTCGAGGCCAAGCCCGCTGCGCGAGGAGACCGCGTGTACGGGCACCTCGCCTCCGATCTCCGCGATCTCTGCCGCGACCGCCTCTGGATCGCTCTCGCGGTCCGCCTTCGTGAGCAGGATCACGGGCTTCGCACCGCTCTCGAGAGCGAGTGTGAGGTAACGCTCGAGCACGCGAGGGTTCGGGTCGTCGGCGAGCGACGCCGTTATGAAGACGACGTCGATGTTGGCTGCCACGACCTGTTCGCGGGCGACGTCGGAGCCGGGATCGTGCGCCGCGCGGCGCGAGAACTTCGTTCGGCGCGGCAGGACTCCGCGAATCGTCGCCTCACCCGGGTCCCCGAGGTCGAGTGCGACCCAGTCACCCACGACGGGAAGGTCTGCGGCTGTCGCCGCCTCGTGGCGCATGCTGCCTGGGACCAGAGCCCGCACCTCACCGTCGGCCATGAGCACGTCGTAGGCGGTTCCGTACGGGACCGCGACGCGGCCGGGGACGGCCCCCGAGGCCCGATACGGCCCGAACGTGGAGTCCCAGTCAGCGTCCCAGCCGAGCGTCTCGAGGTCGGGCACGAGGGCATTCTCGCGAAGAGTCGGGAGGGCGGCATCTGGGCCGACGCCACGTTGCCCCCCTCCCGGAGTGTGTCAATCGTCCTGCGCAGCCGAGACGTCGATCCAGACGCTACGGTGGTCGGAGGTCGGAAAGCCGCCGACAGGCCCCCACGCCACGGAGTCGAACACGCCGGTCAGTCGGAAGAGCGGGCTCGATTGGAGCGGCCAGAAAACGCCCGCGTCGTCGAGCTTCATGCTCTTCCTCGGGAGGACATAGTCCGCGCGCAGGTTGCCAGGCGCCGGGTCGTCGTTGAAGTCGGCCGTGTCGAACCGCGGATTGCTCTTGTGCGTCGTGTTGGCGAAACCCTGGAACGCCGCGGCCTCGACCGCTCCTCTGCTCGCTGGCGTGTGCGACGTGTTGACGAGCGGATGGTCGAGGAGCTGCTGGATCGCGCCCGGGATGCTGTCGCCGTCGAGCGGATCCGAGTTCTGGTCGCCGGCGATGACGAACAGCTCGCCGCGCTTCAATCCTCCTCGGCGGCCCTCGTCGTCGTAGATATAGCCGGCCTTGCCGGGCGTGATGTAGTCGGCCCATAGCCTGATCTCGTCGAAGTTCCGCCGCCCGTTGCGATCCTCGGACCCGTCGAAGACCGGTGGCGTGGGATGCGAGACGAGGAAATGAACCGCCTTCTCACCGACATCGATGGGGATGTCCCAGTGGCTCTTCGACGAGAGTCTCAGGATGTCGACCTCGTCGGGTGAGTAGAAGGGCGTCGGGATCCTGTTCCCCGGCATGTCCTTCCAGAGGAAGTTCTGAAACGTTCGGACCTCGTCCCGCTCGATCGGGTACCTGGAGTAGACGACCATCCCGAACTGTCCGGGGAAGAACCCGAACCCGAGGGCATCGTTCGCGTAGTCGACCGTTCCGACCGTCGTGCCCAGGATTTCATCCCCGTTCAGGTCCTTGCCCGAGGCGACGCCGGTGTTCGATGGTGCGATGAAGGCGTAGCGGTATTCGATCGGCCTGGCGCCGTTTTGCGACACCTCGAGAAAGTTGTCGCGAAAGAGATCCACCGCCGCCGGGTCGAAGTCGAACTCGTTGATCAGCAGCACGTCCGGGCGGACGCGTTGCACGACCTCGGCCACGTTTCGAGCTTGACGCCGAAAGACGTCGTCGACCGTGGGGTTCGAGAGGTGCGTGGCCAGCAAGCCGGCGGATCCACGGTTGAGCGATGCGTTGAAGGTTGCGAGACGTAGGTCCTCCGCCGTCGGCGCGGCAGATGCCGACGCGGACACGATCACGAGGGCAATCGAAGCCGCAACAAGTAGTCGTCTCATCAGCTCCCCTCCTGGAATCGACCACCCGGGGTCCTACCACCTCGACCCAGGTCGAAACGTGTTCGATCGGCCAACGCGTGGTGCAAAGCTGTGTCAGCCGGTCGATCGTCCCGGCTGCCGGGTCCCGCTCGAGCTCGTCGGGGCTCTCAGGGCTTCGGCGCAAGAGCCGGACGCCCTCGTGCCCGGCAGCCCGGAGTCCCGGGACGAGTGCCGACCCGATCAGGCCCGAGGCTCCGGAAACGGCGATCTTCATGCCGCGGATCCGTGGCAACCCCGCTGCTAGGTTCGCCGCGTGACAGCCGCCGCTCCCGCAACACCGCGACTGCGGGACGGCGTTCGCGCCGCGCTTCCACTCGCGCCGAGCCCCATCCTCTTCGGCCTCTCGTTCGGAGTGCTCGCCGAGGCAGCCGGGTTCGGTACTGCTGCCATCGTCGTCATGTCCGCGACGACCTTCGCCGGAGCGGCCCAGTTCGCGAGCGTCTCCGTGCTCGATGCCGGCGGCACGGTGGCAGCGGCGATCCTCGCTGCCGTCTTCCTCAATGCGCGCTATGTCGCGATCAGCGCGACGGTCGCATCCATCTTCCCGGGCGGGAAGCTCCGCCGTCTCGTCGAGTCGCAGTCGATCGTCGACGAGTCGTGGGCACTCTCGGGCCGTCGCGGCAGCTTCGAGCGCCCGATTCTCGTCGGCTCCGGGTTGGTCTTCTACGTCCTCTGGGTCGGAAGTACCGCGGCCGGGACGCAGATCGGCGGCGTGCTCGATGACCCGAACGCGCTCGGTCTCGACGCCGCGTTCGCGGCGCTCTTTCTCGCTCTCGCGATCCCGTACCTACGCGAGGGGAGAGCACGGCAGGCGGCAGCGCTCGCCGCGGCGATCACGCTCGTCCTGACACCGTTCGCCCCCGCAGGCGTCCCGATCATCGCGGCCTCGGCCGCCTGTCTCCTGGGGCTCAGGCGGTGAGCGACGTCTGGATCGTCGTCGCGGTGGTCGGCGCCACGACGATCGTGTTCAAAGCAGCAGGCCCGGTCTTCATCGGGCGCCGAGCGTTGCCTCCACGAGCCCAGGTTCTCGTGGATCTCCTCGCCCCGGTGATGTTGATCGCACTCGTGGTGACCCAGACGTTCGGCGGCGACGAGGAACTGACGATCGACGCACGGGTTCCGGGGGTCGCCGCGGCGCTGGTCGCGATCTGGCTCCGGGCACCGATCATCGTGACGATGGTCATCGCCGCCGCCGTGACCGGCCTCGTCCGGTTGATCTAGCTGCGGCTTGGGTGCGACGAGCGCCCCGACCGCTAAGCGGCCGGCTTCAGGGATTTGGCGCGACAGGAATCCGCGCTCAGCGGATTCCTGTCTTGCGCCAACTACTTAGCGCTGTCGGTGTCGCGTACCGCAGCGGGTCCACGCCAGAAGACCGCCGCAGCCGCCACAGCCTCGGCGGCGAGGCTAAGGACGCCGATCGCGAGAAGCCACAGTCGAAAGTGCCGCATACGACCCAAGATCGGTCGCCGTGGGCGCCTTCTTGAGCCCTGAATTCGTGACCACGGCTGGCGCATCGACGTCATGTCCATCGGAGCCTCCCTCAGCCTCCTACGGCACGAGTTTCGACGAGGCCCCGGACATCCCTACGGACGTCGCGTTGAGGGTCCGAAGCGACAGCGGCCGCGAAGCGGCCGCTTCAGGGATTCTCGCGCGTGCGGAATCTGCGCGAGCGGATTCCGCACTTGCGTTAGGACATCGGTGGACGGAGTACCGCAAACGGGTCCGTGACCTCGAGCCGGCGGGTCCGGAAGCGAAAGACCTCCGCCGGTCGGCCTCCGGCGGGACCGTGCGCACGCCGTTGTCCAAGCGGTTCGATCGCACCACGACGGAGGAGTACCCGTTTGAGGTTGGTCGCAGACACGTCGTACCCGAGTGCGGCCTCGTAGACGTCTCGGAGCTCCGCGAGCGTGAACGCCTCGGGCGCCAGCGCGAAGCCGACATTGGAGTAGGAGAGCTTCCCGCGGAGCCGCTCGCGCCCTGCCAGGACGATCGCCCCATGATCGAAAGCCGTGGGCGGCAGCGACTCCACCGGGTGCCAGCGCGTGTCCGCCGGTACCTGCGGGTCGATTCCGAGTGGTACGAGCCCGAGGTACGCGGTCGCGAGCTCCCAGTGGCGGGGATGCCGACCCGGCTCGCTCCAGGTGCCGAGCTGTTCGAGATGAGCGACCTCGCGCACGTCGACCTTCGTTGCGAGGTGCCTGAGGATCGACTGCTCGAGCGTCTCGTCTTGGCCGAGGGCGCCACCCGGCAACGACCAGGTCCCGCGATACGGATCCCGCGCGCGCTGCCAGAGGAGCACCTGCAGGGCATCCCCACGGACCTGAAACACGGCTGCAAGAGCAGCGTGCGCGGGAAGACGAGGTGGAGTGGTAGACTCAGACACGAGGTTTTGGACTCAGAGGCTAAAACTAGCATGACCCCCCGCACAGGAACACGCGCCCGAGACGATGTCGACCTCGTCGTCGTCGGTGGCGGGGTCGCGGGGCTCTTCGCGGCCCTTTGCACGGCCGCCGAGGGTCGAGTTCTCCTTCTCTCCAAAGGGCCGCTGCTTGCCTCGACCAGCTCGCTCGCCCAGGGCGGCATCGCAGCGTCGCTGGGCGAGGACGACTCGCCTTCCCTCCACGCTGAGGACACGCTGCGCGCGGGTCGGGACCTGTCCCGACCGAGCGCGGTCTCCGTCCTGACCGACGAGGCTCCTGCCCGAATCCGCGACCTGGTGGAGCTCGGAGTCGAGTTCGACGAGGGGTTGGGCCTCGAGGGAGGGCACGGGCGGAGACGGGTCGTCCACGCGGGCGGCGCTGCAACCGGCGAGCAGGTCGCGAGAGCTCTCGCCGAGCGTGTCCTCGCGCATCCCCGGATTCAGGTGGCAGAGGGGGAGGCGATGCGGTCCGTGCTGCGCGTCAATGATCGGTGCGTCGGCGTTGCGACGGATCGACGCGTCGTCGGCGGCCGTGCCACGCTCCTGGCAACGGGGGGAGCCGCGGCCCTCTGGCGACGGACCACGAATCCGCCCGGGGCGGTCGGCGACGGGATTGCCGCCGCGTATCGCGCCGGGGTGGCGGTCGCCGACCTCGAGTTCGTGCAGTTCCATCCGACGGCGCTGGCCGATTCTTCCCTTCTCCTTTCCGAAGCGTTGCGCGGTGAGGGTGCCGTCCTGCTCGACGAATCCGGGAGCCGTTTCACCGACGAGCTCGCGCCGCGCGACGTCGTCGCGCGTGAGATCGCTGCCCGCGGGACGGTCCTCCTCGACCTGCGGGCGATCGATCGCACTCGGTTTCCGTCGCTCATGGGAAGCCTCGCAGAGCGCGGGTACGACCCCGCGCTGACCCCGATCCCAGTCGCCCCCGCAGCGCACTACACCATCGGCGGAGTCGTCACCGACCTCGACGGTCGCACCGAGCTCCCCGGCCTGTACGCCGCCGGCGAGTGCGCGTCCACCGGGGTGCACGGCGCGAACCGGCTGGCCTCGAACTCGATGCTCGAGTGCCTGGTGTTCGGCCGTCGCGCCGCGCTTGCAGCGCTCGACGAGCCTGGGTTTCCCGGACACGCCCGGGGGATTGACCCGGAGGCCGATCCGAACGAGCCGGTCATGCCGGAGCTTCGCGCAGCACTCTGGCGCGACTGCGGTCTCATCCGTGACGCATCCGGGCTCGACAGACTGCGAACTGCACCCCATCTGCTCACGCGGCTCGTCGCCGAGAGTGCCCTCGCTCGCGAGGAGAGCCGGGGGTGTCACTTCCGCGCCGACTTCCCCGTCGAGAGCCAGAGCTTGGCGCAGCACGTGGTGCTGCGGCTGGGCTCCGAGCCCGTCCTCGAGACATGGCGATAGCAGCCGACACGCTCGAGCGCGCCGTCTACGCCGCGCTCGCCGAGGACGTCGGCGAGGGCGACGTCACCACGGAAGCCACGGTCGACCCCGATGCCGTCGGTACGGCCGAGCTCGTCCTCAGGGAGTCCGGTGTCGTCTGTGGGCTCGCTGTGGCGGACGCCGTCTTTCGCGCGCTCGAGTCGGACGCCAGGTGCGAGGCGCTCGTCGAGGAGGGCGCCGTCGTCGACCGCCCGGGTGCGGTCGCGGTCGTCAACGGTCCGGAGCGAGCGATCCTCACCGGGGAGCGAACGGCGCTGAATTTCCTCGGACGGTTGTCAGGGATCGCGACGGTTACGCGGCGCTACGTCGACGCGGTCGCCGGAACCGGAGTCGCGATTCTCGACACGCGCAAGACGACTCCTGCCCTCCGGGCCCTGGAGAAGTACGCGGTCGTATGTGGCGGCGGCCGGAACCACCGGTTCGGCCTCGACGACGGCGTGCTCGTGAAGGACAACCATCTGCGCGCCTCGGGCTCGATCGAGGCGGCGATCGACAGCCTGCGAAAGGCGACCGATCTCCCGATCGAGGTCGAGTGCGACACGCTCGAGCAGGTTTCCGTAGCCCTCGAAGCGGGCGCCGACGCGATCCTGCTCGACAACATGACGCTGGAGGAGCTCCGGACGGCGGTTGCGCTCGCCGGCGGGCGCGTGCGGCTGGAGGCTTCGGGAGGCATCACGCTTGAGAACGTCCGCGCAGTGGCCGAGACGGGAGTCGACGAGATCTCCGTCGGTGCGCTCACCCATTCCGCCCGTTCCCTCGACGTTTCACTGGAGCTGAGATGACCACGCTCGAAATCGAGACGATGCACGACGAGATCCGCTCCCTCGCCGAAGAGCGAGGCGCCGTCATCCTCGCCCACAACTACCAGGTTCCAGAGGTCCAGGACGTCGCCGACTTCGTCGGAGACTCGCTCGGCCTCTCACGAGAGGCCGCGAGCACCGACGCGGAGGTGATCGCCTTCTGCGGCGTCCACTTCATGGCCGAGACGGCGGCGATTCTCTCGCCGGACAAGACCGTTCTCATTCCCGACCTCGATGCCGGATGCTCACTCGCTGCATCCATCACCGCAGACCAGCTGCGGACGTGGAAAGCCGAGAACCCCGGCGCGGTCGTGGTCTCCTACGTCAACACGACCGCGGAGGTGAAGGCGGAGAGCGACTACTGCTGCACGTCGGGCAACGCGAAGGCCGTGATCGAGTCGATCCCGGCTGACACGGAGATCCTTTTCCTCCCAGACATGTATCTCGGCCTCTGGCTCGAGCGCGTGACGGGCCGAACGCTCCGAATCTGGATGGGGGAGTGCCACGTGCACGCAGGCATTCGTCCCGCCGACATCGAACGCTGGCAGTCCGACGCGCCGGACGCGGAGCTCCTCGTCCACCCGGAGTGCGGCTGCGCGAGCCAGTGCATGGCTTTCGGGAACGGGAGGACGCACATCCTCTCGACCGAAGGGATGATCAACTTCGCGAAGCAGTCGCCGAAAGAGCGCTTCCTCATCGCCACCGAGACCGGAATCATCCACCGCTTGAACAAGGAAGCGCCCGAGAAGCGCTTCGAGGCGGTTTCCGAGAAGGCGATCTGCCGCTACATGAAGATGATCACGCTCGAGAAGCTCCGCGACTCGCTGCGCGACTGGAAGCACGTCGTGACCGTGCCCGACGACGTCGCAGCGCGGGCGCGCGGCGCGATCGACCGAATGGTCGCGATCACCTGACGGGCCGTGGGGTCAGACCCGTGGGTCTGACCCCGACCTAGGCGGCCCGGACCGAGTTGACCGGCGGTAGGTGCGTTGCCGCCGTGAACCAGGTCGCGCCCGCGTCGCCCGAGCCATAGAGGTCGCCCGAGGTGGCGCCGAAGTACAGCCCCATGCTCGCGCCTGAGCCCTCGCGGCCGAACGCCTGCCGGAGAATCGTCAGGTACGCATCCTCGGCGGGCAGGCCGTCACCGCGCGCCGTCCAGGTCGTTCCGGCGTCTCGCGTCTCGTAGACCCGTACTCGCCCGTCCGGCGTCACGCGGTCCACGTCCGCGACGAGCGGGATCACGAAGGCGCTGTCGGGATCATCCGGATCGACCACCATCGGGAAGCCGAAGTCGGAGGGGAGCTCCGAGCCGATGTCGATCCAGGTCTCTCCGGTGTCATCGGATCGGTAGACGCCGCCGTGGAACTGCATGAAGAGCCGCTCCGGCCGCTTGGCGGCCCGGTGCAGGTTGTGGACGCAGAGGTCGAGAGTGCCCGCGCGCGACTCCTCGGGGATGTAGCGCGGTACGAGGCCGTCGTTTCCGTGGCGCCACGTCTGCCCGCCGTCGTCGGAGAGCCAGACGCCGACCGCGGAGATCCCGAGTGCGAGGCGGCTGGGATCGCCCGGCCAGGTCACGATCGAGTGGAGGCAGAGCCCCCCGGCGCCGGGCTGCCACTTCTCCCGACCCGGCTGCTCCCAGAATGGCTTCTGCAGCTCCCAGTTGAGGCCGTCGTCGCGGCTCTCGAAGAGGACCGCCGGATCGCCGCCCGCGTAGAGAAGTCCCTCCTCCTCGCCGGGGACGATCGTCCAGATCCGCTTCAGTGCATCCTCGCGGCCTTCAGGTAGCTCGACTCCCTGTGCTTGTTCCCATTCCCCTGCGGGATCGTCGGTCACGAAGATCTTCGGTCCGTAGAAGGCCGACGTGACGGACGCCAGGTAGCGCCCCGTCCGGGGGTCGCGGGTCGCGTACTCGACCGGCTCGCCCGCGAACGACCGCGCTGCGATCTCGAACGGGTTGCCGGCCTCGCCCCGAAGGGCAAACAGGCCTTTCTTTGTGCCGACGAGTAGCTCAGTCATTGCTCTTCTACCCTCCTGAGATCGCGGGGAGCACATGCAGCCGGTCGTCCGGGCCGACCGCGGTCTCCTCCTGTCCGTACTCCTTGTTCACGAAGACGTTGATGTGCTCACGGATGCGACCACGTTCGTCGAGGATCCAGCCCGCGCACTCCGGATGCGCCTGCTCGAGCGAGCGCAGCACCTCGGCGACGGTCGTCCCCTCGAGCTGCAGCTCCTTCCTCCCGCCGGCGAGCTCGGAGAGGGGGGCGCGGAGCCTCACGACGGCCATGCCGCGATCCTAGACATCGCACACACCCGACGAACTCCTGTACCCGAGATCGACATGTTGTGGTTCAGTGCGACCAGGGAAACCAGGGCTGATTCAGGGAGCGAGCTCGAGGATGCCGTGCGGCGAGCCGTACTCCGCGAGCTTCGCGAGAAACGGCTGAGACGGAAACGCTTCCGGGCCGAGCACTCCCGTGCCCTTCCACTCTCCCGAGGCGAGCAGCTCCACGGCGACGACGGGGTTGATCGCCGTCTGCCACACCACCGCCTGCGATCCGTACTCCCGCATCGTCGTCTCGTTGTCGACGACGTGGTACAGGTAGGTCTTACGCGGCGCGCCGTCCTTGCCGGTCCCGGTCACGAGCGTTCCCGCGCAGGTCTTTCCGAACATCCGGTCGCCGAGCGTCGCGGGATCCGGAAGCACGGCGGCTACGACGTCGCGCGGAGCGACGTCGACGCCTTTCACCCGCACGGGCTCCTTCGAATCGAGCCCGAGCTTGTGCAACGTCTTCAGCACCTCGATGAACTCGTCCCCGAGCCCGTACTTGAAGGTGACGCGCCGGCAGTCGATCCAGCGCGGGACGAGAACGACCTCCTCGTGCTCGACGTTCACGCACTCGACCGGGCCGATGCCCTCTGGAAAGTCGAAGACCTCGGGCTCTGAGAACGGCGGGGTCGTGTACCAGCCGCGATCCGTCTCCCAGATCACCGGCGGGTTCAGGCACTCCTCGATCGTCGTCCAGATCGAGAACGTGGGCGCGAACTCGTACCCCTCGACCACGAGGTTCGCGCCGTCGCGAATCCCGATCTGGTCGATCTCGGAGAAGAGGTCGTCCGCGGCATGACGGGCGAAGACGTCGGATGCGCCGGGCTCGACGCCGATGCCGACGAGCGCGAGCTGGCCCCTGGCCTCCCAGGCCTGCGCCCGCTCGAACTGGTAGTCGCCGAGCTTGACTCCGACCTCCTCGTACGGCTTCGTCGGATGCGGCTCGGACAGTGTCATCGCCATGTCGAGGTACGTGACCCCGGCCTCGAAGCATCCGTCGAAGATCGGGACGTTGAACAGCGGGTCGACCGCGTTCAGCACCGCGTCTGCACGGTTCTCGCCGATGAGGCGGACGATGTCCTCCTTGCTCCGGGCGTCGACGCCGTGGGCGCTGAACCGCCCGTCGTCGAGATCCGCGACGATCGACCCGGGCCGGGAGGGGTCGTAGTCCGCGAGGGCGCAGTGCTCGAAGAACGAACGGCGTTGCGCGATCCGGGCGAACGCCGATCCCACTCCCCCCGTTCCGATGACCAGCATTCGCACGGCGCGCTGTGTTCTATCTGAACAACGGGGGTCAGACCCGTGGGGTCTGACCCCCCGCACTTGCCAGACCCGTTGGGCCCGACCCCAGGCACTCGCTTGTCGGCCGCTGCGCCGCAGAGTTACGCTCCTCCCGGATTCCCGATCGGAGGTCGTTCATGAGCGTGTCGGTCACCCAGCAGAAACAGTTCATCGGCGGCGAGTTCGTCGAGTCGACGAGCGGCGAGACGATGGAGGTTCTCAATCCCGCCACCGGCGAGGTCATCGCGGAAGTCCCGCGCAGCACTGCGGAAGACGTCGACCGCGCCGTCGCGGCCGCCAAGAAGGCCTGGGCGGAGTGGCAGGACAAGACGCCAAAGGACCGGATGGAGCTTCTGCTCGCGCTCGCGGACATCATCGACGAGAATGCCGAGGAGCTTGCCCGGCTCGAGTCGTTGAACGTGGGCAAGCCGTGGTGGGTGGCCAAGGACGAGCCGCCGGCGATGTCCGACAACCTCCGCTTCTTCGCCGGAGCGGCGCGGAACCTGGAAGGGAAGTCGGCCGCGGAGTACGTCGAGGGGTACACGTCGATGATCCGCCGGGAGCCGCTCGGCATCGTCGCCGGTATCTGTCCCTGGAACTATCCGCTGTACATGGCGATGTGGAAGGTCGGGCCGGCCCTCGCGGCGGGGAACGTTCAGATCCTGAAGCCCGCGGAGCAAACGCCGCTCACGTTGCTCCGTTTCGCCGAGCTTGCCCAGGACGTGATCCCCGCGGGCGTGCTCCAGGTCGTGACCGGTGAAGGCGTCCCGGCAGGCGACGCGCTCGTACGGCATCAGGACATCAGCCTCGTCTCGCTGACGGGAGACACGGCGACCGGGAAGATCATCGCCAAGAACGCCGCGGACACCGTCAAGCGCCTCCATCTGGAGCTCGGTGGGAAAGCTCCGATGGTCGTGCTCGACGATGCCGACCCGGCAACGGTTGCGGAGGCGGTGAAGATCGGGGGATTCTTCAACTCCGGGCAGGACTGCACGGCGTCGTCGCGCATCCTCGTGAGCGACCGGATCTACGACGAGGTGCTCTCGGCGACGACGAAGGCCGTCGAGGCGATGAGCGTCGGCGATCCGGGGAGCGACGAGGAGATCGAGATGGGTCCCGTGATCTCCGCCGAGCAGCAGGAGCGCGTCACCGGCTTCGTCGAGCGTGCTGTCGCCGCGAGGGCGACCATCGTGACCGGCGGCTCGACGACCGGCGACCGCGGCTTCTTCTTCAAGCCGACCATCGTCGCCGACGTCTCGCAGGACGCGGAGATCGTCCAGAACGAGGTCTTCGGGCCGGTCGTCACGATGCAACCGTTCCCGTCCGACGACGACGCCATCGCGATGGCGAACGGCGTCCGCTACGGGCTTGCGGCGTCGGTCTTCTCCGAGAACGTCGGCCGGGCGATGCGCATCGCGGCCAAGCTCGACTTCGGCACGGTCTGGATCAACGAGCACCTCTTCCCGCTTACCTCCGAGATGCCGCATGGCGGCTTCAAGGAGTCGGGCTACGGGAAGGACATGTCGCTCTACTCGATGGAGGAGTACACCCGCATCAAGCACGTGGTCGTGAAGCTGGCCCAGTGACCGGGCTCCCCCGCGAGATGAGCACGGGCGCGCAGCCGACCGGGCCCGAGCTCGAGCACGACGCCATCGGCTTCCGCGGGGCGCTCGCGGTCGGGCTCGCTTCGACGGCGCCTGCCTACTCCCTGGCAGCGGTGATCGGGACCGTCACGGTCCTCGTGGGTTTCCAGGCGCCCGGTGCCCTGCTGGCGTCGTTCGTCCCGATGTTCCTGATCGCGGCCGCGTTCTACTACATGAACCGGGCCGACCAGGACGCGGGCACCACGTTCTCCTGGGTGACGCGCGCGATGGGGCCATGGCTCGGCTGGCTCGGCGGCTGGGCCGTCATCACCACGGGCATCCTGGTCGTCGGCTCGCTCGCGGACGTCGGCGCTCGCTATACGTACGAGCTCGTCGGGTGGGAGGCTGCCGCCGGATCCAAGACCGCGGTGATGGCCCTTGCCGTCGCCTACATCGTCGTGATGACCGCGATCTGCATCATCGGGACGGAGCTCGCGGCCGAGCTGCAGGAGGTGATGATCGTCCTCCAGGTCGGCGCCCTGCTCCTGTTCGCGGGAGTCGCCCTGTACAAGGTCTACGACGGCACCCCGCCCGAGGGCTCGACGAAACCGGCCCTCGATTGGCTCTCGCCATTTGCCATCGACGGCACTTCCACTCTCGTCTCCGCGCTCCTGATCGGAGTCTTCATCTACTGGGGCTGGGAGAGCGCGGTCAACCTCACCGAGGAGACCCGCGACTCGGCGCGCGCCCCGGGCCTGGCCGCTGTCGTGTCGACGGTCATCCTGCTCGTGACCTACGTCGGTGTGTCCACTGCGGTCGTCGCGTACGCGGGCCTCGACACGCTCGCCGAGTACGACGACGACGACGCGATCTTCGCGGTTCTAGGGGCCGATGTCCTCGGATCGCCGTGGGACAAGCTCGTGATCCTCGCGATCGTCACCTCCGCGATCGCCTCGACCCAGACGACGATCATCCCGTCCTCGCGCACGTCGTTCTCCATGGGCCGTCAAAGCGCGTTGCCGCGCATCTTCGCCGCGGTCCATCCGCGCTTCCACACGCCTGGGTTCTCGACCGCGGTGATCGCCGGTCTCGCCATCGCGTGGTACGTGCCCCTCAACATCTTCTCCCAGAACGCGCTCTACGACTCGATCACCGCGCTGTCGCTGATGATCGCGTTCTACTACGCGCTCACCGGCCTGGCGTGCGTGATCTACTACCGACGCGAGCTCACGAAGTCCGTCAAGAACTTCCTCTTCATCGGTGTCGGCCCGCTCGTCGGCGCCGCGATCCTCGGGTATCTCTTCCTCAAGTCCGCAATCGACTTCTACGACGTCGAGAACTCGTACACGGGGCAGACGATCCTCGGCATGGGGGTTCCGTTCGTGATCGGGATGGGCTTCCTGCTGCTCGGGCTCGTCCTGCTCGTGCTCTGGCGGCTCGGCGGCAACGAGCGTTTCTTCGGTCGGCGGCCGTTCGAGAAGGTCGACTCGGACGTCGCGGGAGCCGTGCGGTGAGTCGCGCGATCGTCGTCGGCGTCGACGGCTCCGGCTGCTCCGATTGCGCCGTTGCGCGCGCAATCGAGCTGGCGTCGGGCCTGGGTGACTCGCTCGTGATCGTGTACGCGGTCGAGCCTCCGTTCCGACGAGTCGGCGACGAGTGGCGCGAGTCGCAGAAAGCGCTCGAGGAGCTCGGCGGCCCCCTGGTCGAGCGGGCTGTGGCTCAAGCCACGGAGGCCGGTGTCGAGGCCGAAGCGGTGCTCGTCCCCAAGCGGCCCGCAGATGCGCTCCTTGCCCTGGCCTCCGAGCGGGACGCTCGCATGATCGTGGTCGGATCGACGAGCGAAAGGCCGATCACGGGCCTGATCCTCGGCTCCGTGCCCCACAAGCTGTTGCATCGCTCGACCGTTCCGGTTCTCGTCGTTCCACCGAGCACCGACTAGGTATTTGCGCAAGCGCTCACATCCCTAGAGCCGGGCCGCTTTGCGGCGGGGGCGCTCCCATTTTCACAGTAAGCCTCTGGCAACGACCTCTTCACGGCTCTTTGCAGGGCCGTTTCCGAGGCGTTACGCTCGCCCCCGTGACAGCGACCGATGCTGCGGCGGCCGACGTCAGTCTGGTCGACGTCGTCAAGCGCTTCGACGATGCCGTCGCCGTCGACCACGTCTCGGTGGAGGTGCCGCGCGGATCGTTCTTCGCGCTCCTCGGACCGTCGGGCTGCGGCAAGACCACCACGCTTCGCATGATCGGCGGCTTCGAGGAGCCGACGGAGGGCAGCATCCTCCTCGGCGATCAGGACGTCGTCGGGCTCCCGCCCTACAGGCGGGACGTGAACACCGTCTTCCAGAGCTACGCGCTCTTCCCGCACATGTCCGTCTCCGACAACGTGGCGTTCGGGCTCGAGCGAAAGGGCGTCGCCAAGGGCGAGGCCAGAGGCCGCGTCATGGAGATCCTCGAGCTGGTCGGGCTCGGAGCGTTCGGGGAGCGCAAGCCGAAGCAGCTCTCGGGTGGACAGCAGCAGCGGGTCGCGTTGGCACGCGCCCTCGTCAACCACCCGCGCGTGCTCCTGCTGGACGAGCCGCTCGGCGCCCTCGACCTCAAGCTGCGCAAGCAGATGCAGCTCGAGCTGAAACGAATCCAGAGCGAGGTCGGAATCACGTTCGTCCACGTCACGCACGATCAGGAGGAGGCGATGACGATGGCCGACACGATCGCAGTCATGAACCATGGCCGGATCGAGCAGCTTGGTCACCCCGAGCAGCTGTACGAACGGCCGACGTCCGCATTCGTCGCCGGCTTCCTCGGCGCCTCGAATCTCTTGCCGGGGACGGTGGAGGGCGCGGACGCGGTGCGGCTCGACACGGGCGAGCTCGTTCGGGCGCGAACCGACGGACGCACGGGCCGCGTCGCGGCCGGCGTGCGTCCCGAGAAGATCACCATCGGCGCGGGGGGTGGGGCCAACGAGCTCCCCGGGACGATCTCGGAGACCGCGTACATCGGAGTCGCCACGCAGGTCGTCGTACGCACCGGGGCGGGCACCGTGCAGGTGTTCGCCCAGAACATCGATGCCGGCGGCCGCGTACCGCCGCCGGGAGCCAACGTCATCCTGAGCTGGGCACCCGAGTCGACCTTCGTCGTCGACCTGGAGGGGGCAGAGGAGGAGGCAGCATGAACCCGAGACTGACTCGACGAGAGCTGATTCGACGCGGAGCCGGCGGGACCGCACTGCTCGCGTTCCCTTCCCTGCTCGCGGCCTGTGGCGGTGGCGGAGGTAACGGCGGGGGCGGGGGCGAGCTGAAGGACGTCCTCAACTTCTCGAACTGGCCGTACTACATGGACGTCGAGGGGCAGAAGCATCCGACCCTCGATCAGTTCACGGCGCAGACCAAGATCAAGGTGAACTACTTCGAGGACATCAACTCCAACGACGAGTTCTTCGCGAAGATCCAGGGTCGTCTCAAGCAAGGGCAGGGCATCGACAGGGACATCATCGTCGCGACCGACAACTCGCGGTTCCCGTCCCTCTACGTCGACCAGGGGTGGGTCCAGGAGCTCGACAAGGATCGCATCCCGAACCTCGCGAACCTCATCGACGCGCAGGCATCGCCACCCTTCGACCCGGAGCGCAAGTACTCGTTGCCTTGGCTGTCCGGCATGGACGGAATCGCGTGGAACGAAGAGCTCACGGGACCGGTCACGTCTGTCACGCAGCTCTTCGAGGACCCGAAGCTGAAGGGGAAGATCACCGTCCTCAGCGAGATGGCAGACACGTTGGGGCTCGTCATCCTGGAAAACGGCGACGATCCTGCGGCGGTCACGGACGAGGCCTTCGACCGTGCACTCGAGCGGGTCCAAGCCGCCGTGAACTCCGGGCAGATCAGGAGGTTCACCGGCAACGACTACGTCCAGCCGCTCGCGACAGGCAACCTCGTCGCCTGCATCGCATGGGGGGGCGACATCGCCTCGACCGTCGCCGACAACCCACACCTCAAGTGGGCCCTACCTGAGAAGGGCGGGATCATCTGGACCGACAACATGCTCATCCCGACTGGCGGGAGCGTGCCGACGGCGTCGGAATACATGAACTTCTACTACGACCCGAAGATCGCTGCGCAGGTTGCGGTGGGAACGAGCTTCATCGCGGCCGTCAAGGGCGTCAAGGAAGAGGCGGTGAAGATCGATCCGGACTCCGCGAACAACCCGCTCATCTTTCCGGACGACGAGACGCTGTCACGCGTCCACTTCAACGATCCGGCGATGGTCAACAACGCCGACTACATCACGCGGTGGCAAGAGGTCCAGGGCCAGTAGTCAGCGGTGGGCAACTTCTTCCACCGGCATAGGGGGCTGACCCCGTATCTGCTGCTCGGGCCCGGGATCGTCTGGCTCGGGATCTTCTTCCTCGTCCCGCTCGGGTTCCTCGGATACCAGTCGCTCCAGTCCGGGCTCTTCCCGAACTTCACGTTCACGTGGGAGTTCTCGAACTTCACCGAGGCGATCTCCGACTATCACGAGCAGCTGTTTCGCTCGTTCTTCTATGCCGGGATCGCGACGATGGCTTGCCTTCTCCTCGCGTATCCGCTGGTGTACTGGATTGCGTTCAAGGCCGGGCGGTGGCGGAATCTCTTCCTTCTCTTCATCGTCGCGCCCTTCTTCGTCACCTACCTGATCCGAACGCTGGCGTGGCTGAACATCCTCGCGGACGAAGGGCCGGTTGTCGGATTCCTCCGCGGGATCCATGTGCTCGACGAGGACGGCCGGCTGCTGGCAACGACCTTCGCAGTCGTGTCCGGAATCACCTACAACTTCTTCCCCTTCATGGCACTGCCGCTCTACGTCTCCCTCGAGCAGATCGACCCGAGACTCCTGGAGGCGGCCAAGGACCTGTATGCGTCCTCGACACAAGCGTTCCTCAGAGTGACGCTCCCGCTCTCGGCCCCTGGAATCGTCGCGGGGACGCTACTGACGTTCATTCCGGCGGCCGGAGACTTCATCAATGCCGCGCTCTTGGGGACGCCCAAGCAACAGATGATCGGCAACGTCATCCAGGCGAAGTTCCTGACGTCGCTCGACTATCCGACCGCGGCGGCACTGTCGTTCATCCTCATGGGGACGATCCTCGTCGCCGTGCTGGTCTACGCGCGGATGGTCGGCTCGGAGAAGCTGACGGGATGACGACTGCGACGGAAACCGTCTCCGTGCGGCCGCGTGTGGGAGCAGGCGCACGTGTCTGGAGCTTCGTCAAACGGCACGCGTTGACCGTCTACGCGCTCCTGGCCGTCGGTTACCTGATGCTGCCGATCGCGGTGGTGATCCTGTTCTCGTTCAACGACCCCGCCGGGCGGTTCAACTACGTCTGGCAGGGGTTCACGGTCGACAACTGGCTCGAGTGGGACTCGGTGCTCGGACTTCGTGACTCGGTCATTGTCTCTCTCGAGATCGGGGTCCTGTCGACGATCCTGGCGACCGCCCTCGGAACGCTCATGGCGATGGCGATCGTGCGTCATGAGTTCCGGGGGCGCGGGTCGGCCAACCTGCTCGTCTTCCTGCCGATGTCGACGCCGGAGATCGTCCTCGGTGCGTCGCTGCTCACGCTCTTCCTCAACAATACGAGCGCGTTCCAGCTCGGCTTCGCAACGATCTTGATCGCGCACGTGATGTTCATCGTCAGCTACGTCGTCGTGACCGTGAAGGCCCGCCTGATCGGGTTTGACCGCCACCTCGAGGAGGCTGCGATGGACCTGGGTGCGAACGAGCTCACGACGTTTCGCAAGGTGACGCTGCCCCTGATCGCTCCCGCGATGCTGAGCGCTGCGCTGCTCGGGTTCGCCATCTCGATCGACGACTTCGTGATCACGTACTTCGTCGCGGGCGCCGACCAGACATTTCCTGTCTTCGTCTGGGGAATCTCCCGTGTTTCAGTTCCGCCGCAGGTGAACGTGGTCGCGAGCGCGATCTTCCTCATAGCGATAGCCATCGCCCTCGGTAACGTCTTCTGGCAATACCGCAGCGCCAGACGCCAACGAGGAGCCAGATGACCATCACGAGCCCTGCCTCGCTCGACCTCCAGCAGCTCGCCAAAGAGCACCTCTGGATGCACTTCACACGGATGGGCGGCTATGCAGCCGCCGACGTGCCGATCATCGTCCGCGGCGAGGGGTGCTACCTCGAGGACGCCAACGGGAAGCGGTACCTCGACGCGCTCGCCGGGCTCTTCTCGGTGAACATCGGCTACTCGTTCGGCGAGGAGATCGGGCAGGCCGCCCTCGAGCAGATGCGCGAGCTGCCGTTCTACACGAACTGGTCGTACGCGCACCCTCGCGCGATCGAGCTGGCGGCGGAGGTGGCGTCGCTCGCGCCCGGCGACCTCAAGCGCGTCTTCTTCTGCAACGGGGGCTCCGAGGCAGTCGACTCCGCCTGGAAGCTTGCACGCCAGTACTACCAGGCGCGAGGAGGTCGCAGGCTGCAGGCCGCTCGGGCGGAGCCCGAGACGCGCCACGACGAGCTCGTCGCGTCGATGCAGGTGCCGACGCGCCGCTACAAGGCGATCGCGCGGCACGTCGCCTACCACGGCACGACGTTCGGAGCGCTGTCGATCAACGGAATTCCAGCCCTCCGGACGCCATTCGAGCCGCTCGTCTCCGAGGTGCGGCACGTGTCGAACACCAACCGCTACCACCGACCTTCGGAGGAGACGGAGGAGGAATTCACCCGTTTCCTGCTCGACGAGCTCGAGCGCGCGATCCTGTCGATGGGCCCCGACACGGTCTGCCTGGTCCACATGGAGCCGGTGCAGAACGCCGGAGGCTGCCTCACTCCGCCTGCAGGCTACTGGCAGGGCGTGCGCGAGATCTGCGACCGGTACGACATCCTGCTCTCGGCGGACGAGGTCATCACCGCCTTCGGCCGTATCGGCTACTGGTTCGGGTCCGAGCGCTACGACGTCCGGCCGGACATCGTCACGATGGCGAAGGGCCTCTCGTCCTCGTACGCGGCGATCGGCGGCGTCGTTGCGACGGACAAGGTGATGGAGCCGTTCCTCGAGGCGACGTCGATGTTCTCGCACGGGATCACGTTCGGCGGGCACCCGGTCATGACCGCGATCGCACTGAAGAACATCGAGATCATGAAGCGGGAGCGGATCGTCGAGCACGTGCGCGAGAACGAGGAGGCGTTCCACCGGACACTGGCGCAGCTTCTCGACCTGCCCATCGTCGGCGATCTCCGCGGGACCGGCTACTTCTGGGCGCTCGAGCTCGTCAAGGACAAGGACACCCGGGAGACGTTCGACGAGGAGGAGTGCGAACGACTGCTCCGCGGCTACCTCTCGAACGCACTGTTCGAGGCCGGCATGATCTGCCGAGCCGACGATCGGGGCGATCCGGTCGTCCAGATCTCGCCTCCGCTCGTCGCAGGCCAGGCCGAGTTCGACGAGATCGTCGGCATTCTCGGCGAGGTTCTCACGCAGGCGGCGACGCTCATGCGTCGCTGAACACTCCTGCGCGGACACCCCGGAAGCCTCGCGGACGAAGGGTCGTTCGGCTACGCGAGGGGCTGTAGCCTTAGCCGTCCAATCGCCCAAGAGAGGGGGCCACAACGATGAGCGAAAGCCAGAACGGCGCAGTGGTGCTCGCGCGCGACGTCACCCGCCGGTATGGAGCAGGCGATACTGCCGTGGATGCGCTTCGCGGCGTGGACGTGAACATCGCGCCGGGCAAGGCGACCGCCGTGATGGGACCGTCCGGCTCGGGGAAGTCGACGCTGATGCACATTCTGGCGGGGCTCGACAAGCCGACCACAGGTGAGGTCGAGGTCGCCGGCAGAGAGATCACGACGCTCGGTGACAACGATCTGACGAAGCTGCGCCGCGAGCACATCGGCTTCGTCTTCCAGTTCTTCAACCTCTTGCCGATGCTGAGCGCGAAGGAGAACATCCTCCTGCCGCTGACGATCGCGGGCGAGAAGCCGGACGACGGCTGGTTCGACCAGCTCGTCGGCGACGTGGGGCTCGCGGACCGGCTCTCGCACCGGCCCTCGGAGCTGTCCGGCGGACAGCAGCAGCGCGTCGCCATCGCTCGGGCCCTCGTCTCGAGGCCGACCGTCCTCTTCGCCGACGAGCCGACCGGAAACCTCGACTCGGCGACGAGCGGGGAGATCCTCGAGCTACTCCGTCGCTCCGTGGACGAGTACGGTCAGACGATCGTCATGGTCACCCACGATGCGCGTGCCGCGTCGACGGCTCATCGCATCCTCTTCCTCGCCGACGGGTTGATCGTGCGCGAGCTCGGCGAGTGCGATGCGCACACGATCCACACGGTGATGGAGGAATTGGCGGCGTGATCAAGGTCTCGCTCCGCGGCCTCGCCGGCCGCAAGCTCCGCGCGGTCCTGACCGGCATCGCGATCGTTCTCGGCGTCGCGATGATCAGCGGCACGTACGTCCTCACGGACACGATCGACAGCGCCTTCAAGACGCTCTTCACCGAGTCGTACGCCGGGACGGACGCGGTCGTGAAGGGACGCGGCCTGGACATCTCGATCGACGGCGAGCAGCCCCCGAGCCCTCCGGTTGAGGCCTCGCTGCTCGAGACCGTGCGGGGCGTCGAAGGTGTCGCGCTCGCGACCGGCTCGATCCTGGACGAGCGCAACACGAAGATCCTGACGCCCGACGGCGAGTCCGTCAGCTCCGAGGGCGCGCCGACCTTCGGCTTCGGCATCGACACGGCTCCCGCGCTCAGTCAGTTCAACCCGCTGAACGTCATCGAGGGGAAGTGGCCTGCCGCGGCGGACGAGGTCGTCATCGACGCCGGGACCGCCGACGACCACGGGTACGCCGTCGGTGACGCAGTCGAGATCTCGACGCTGCAGCCGAAGCGCTCGTTCGAGCTTGTCGGTGTTGCGCAGTACGGAAGCGTCGACAGCATCGGGAACGCAAGCTTCGCGGTCTTCACCATCCCGGCGGCGCAGGAGCTGCTCGAGCGCGAGGGCCAGTACGACGCCATCTCGGTCGCCGCGGACGAGGGTGTCTCGGAGGACGAGCTCGTCGCGGCCGTCGTTCCCGTTCTACCGGGCACTGCCGAAGTCGTGAGCGCGACGGCCGAAGCCGAGCAGGCGGTGGACGAGGTGAATGAGTTCACCGCGATCTTCCGCTACTTCCTCCTCACGTTCGCCGGAATCGCGCTGTTCGTCGGCGCTTTCGTCATCTTCAACACGTTTTCGATCACCGTCGCCCAGCGGACGCGAGAGTTCGCGACACTGCGGACCATCGGAGCGTCGCGGCGTCAGGTCCTCGGGGCCGTGGTCCTCGAGTCGCTCGTCATCGGGCTGCTCGCGTCGCTCGTCGGCCTCGGTCTCGGCGTCCTGCTCGCGGAGGGGATCGAGGGGCTCTTCCGAGCCCTAGGGGTCGAGCTCCCCACGGCGGACCGGGTGTTCGCGCTTCGGACCGTGGTCGTCGCGCTCATTGTCGGCGTCGGGATAACGCTCGTGGCCGGGTTGTTCCCCGCCATCCGAGCGACGCGCGTGCCCCCGATCGCGGCGGTGCGTGAGGGAGCGACGCTTCCGAGGTCCAGGTTCGCGCCCTACGTGCCATGGATCGCCGGGCTCGTCGTCGTGGCGGCGCTTGCGGTACTCGCTCGGGCGATGTTCGTCGACCAGCTCGGGACCGCCGACCGGCTGCTCTCGATCGCCGGCGGCGTGCTCCTCCTTTTCCTCGGCGTCGCGATGCTGTCTTCGCACGTTGTTCGCCCACTCGCGGCTGTCAGCAGCCCTATCGGGCGCTGGGCTGCGTTCATGTTCACCGTGCTCGTCTGGCCCTTCTGGCTCCTTCCGTACTGGCTCGTCCGCTACGGAGCGTGGGGGCCGGGAACCGCCGTGCGTCGCGTGGGAGCCTTCATCGGCGGCACGCTCCTGAACCCCCTGGTCGCGCTCGTCGTGCTCCTCATGTGGGTACGCAGGGCGCTCACCAAATGGGAGCCGGAGTGGCCCGCGGAGTTCCCGGGTGTCGTTCCCGACCGTGTCGCTGCCCGGACGGGTGGAGAGAACGCGCGGCGGAACCCGGGCCGCACGGCAGCCACCGCGGCCGCGCTGATGATCGGCATCGCTCTCGTGTCGTTCATCGCGACGCTCACCAACGGGATGAAGGTGTCGAACCGCGAGGCGATCGAGGAGCAGATCGCCGCCGACTACGTCGTCACGTCGCTCGACGGGTACACGCCGTTCGTCGCAGCCGCCGGCGACGCCCTCGCGGCCTCTCCCGTGCCCGAGCTCGTGACCAACGTGCGTTCCGACGCCGGACTGGTGAACGGCGACACGGCGGAGATCAGCGGCATCGACCCCGCCAAGATCGCGGCCGCCTACAACTTCGCGTGGAGCGAAGGCGACAACAGCGTGCTTGCACAGCTCGGTCGGACGAACGCAATCGTCAGCAAGAACTTCGCCGAGGATCACGACATCGCGCTCGGAAGCAAGCTCCGGCTGCGCGCGACGGCAGACCGTGACGCCGAGCTCACGGTGGTCGGGATCTACGAGCCGCCGCCCTTCTACCCGCTGCTCGACAGCGTGAGCGTGTCGACCGCGCTGTTCGACTCGCTCTGGGACCGCCCGCGTAACCGCTGGACGTGGGCCAACGTCGCCGGCGAGCCGAGCGACGCCGATCGCACGCGCATGGAAGCCGCGATCTCGGGCTTCCCGGACACCCAACTCGAGACCCGCGAGCAGTGGATCGAGCGCGAGGACGCGGACATCAACTCGTTCATCTCCTTCCTCTACGTGATGCTCACCCTCGCGGTGTTCGTG
The DNA here is from genome assembly GCA_963761485.1 of uncultured Actinomycetes bacterium. Lineage (GTDB taxonomy): Bacteria > Actinomycetota > Thermoleophilia > Gaiellales > Gaiellaceae > GMQP-bins7. Next base: position 84,933 of record CAVXGP010000008.1, read on the forward strand.
AGCATCTTCGGGATGATCAACACCCTCGTTCTCTCGGTCTACGAGCGCACGCGTGAGATCGGGATGCTGCGCGCAATCGGGATGACGCGCCGGCAGGTTCGCCGGATGGTCCGGCAGGAGAGCATCATCACCGCGCTCATCGGTGCCGCGGTCGGGCTGCCGCTCGGGATCTTCCTGGCGGCGCTCGTCAACCGCGCGCTCTCGGAGTACGACGTGCGCTTCTCGATCCCGTGGGTGCAGCTCCTCGTGTTGACGATCGTGGCGATCGTCATCGGGATCCTCGCCGCGATCATGCCTGCGCGCCGGGCTGCCAAGCTCAACCCGCTCGAAGCCATCGCGTACGAGTGACCCGCTTCGCGCTCCGCGGCCTGCTGAGCCGCAAGCTGCGGACTGCGCTCACGGCGCTCGCGATCGTCCTCGGGGTCGCGATGATCGCCGGCACCTTCATCCTCACGGACTCGATCGACCAGGCGTTCGACCAGATCTTCACGGACGTGCGCAAGGGCTCGAACGCCGTCATCACCGGGAAGTCTGCGTTCGACCTCGCCGACGACAGCGGCGTGTCGGCGCCGACCTTCGACGAGTCGCTTCTCTCGCAGGTGCGGCAGCTCCCCGAGGTCGCCGAGGCCGAGGGCAGCGTGAACAGCGACGCGACGCAGCTCATCGACAAGAACGGAAAGGCGATCGTCTTCGGTCTGGGCGGCCCGACCCTCGGGTTTTCGATTGCGAACCCCGAGTCACCGTTCAACCCGCTGACCCTGGTCGAGGGCTCGTGGCCCGGACCGAACGAGATCGTCATCGACAAGGCGACTGCGGACAAGAAGGACTTCGCCGTCGGTGATGAGGTCGGCGTTCAGATCGAGGGGCCGGTGGAGCGGCTCAGAGTCTCCGGGATCATCCAGTTCGGCACGGTCGCGACGATCGGAAACGCGACACTCTCGGGCTTCGATCTGCCGACTGCGCAACGGCTGTTCGACAAGGAGGGCAAGTTGGACGAGATCGCGGTCGCGGCCGAGCCCGGTGTCAGCGACGCGCAGCTCGCTCAGGCGATCCGTTCGATCCTGCCCGCCGGCGCGATCGTGAGAACGAGCGGCGATCAGGCGCAGGAGGACGCGGCCGGCACGAACGAGTTCATCTCGTTCCTGCGCGGCTTCCTGCTGGCATTCGCCGGAATTGCGCTCTTCGTCGGCTCGTTCGTGATCGCCAACTCGCTCTCGATCACGATCGCGCAGCGGACACGCGAACTTGCAACGCTGCGCATGCTGGGCGCCTCACGCCGCCAGCTGCTTCGCTCGATCATCGTCGAGGCTCTCATCCTCGGAATCGCCGCCTCCCTCATTGGCCTCCTGTTCGGGTTTGTGCTCGCGAAAGGCCTGTTCTGGCTCTTCGCGAAGGTCGGCTTCACACTCCCGAACCAGGGACTCGTGTTCCAACCGCGCACGGCAATCATCTCGCTCGCCGCGGGAGTTCTCGTGACCCTCGTCGCCAGCCTCCGACCGGCTCGGCGAGCGACGCGCGTTCCGCCGATAGCCGCCGTGCGGGAGGGCTCGACGTTGCCGCCTGGCAGGTTCGCTCGGTTCCGGGGGGTGGGTGCCGTCGTCCTCACATTGCTCGGGTTTGCCGCGCTCGCGTACGGGATCTGGGCCCCGGGCCTCGGGACGACCCAGGTGCTGGTCTGGATGGGCCTCGGAACCCTGCTCGTCTTCCTGGGGATCGCCCTGTTCTCGTCACGCCTGGTTCGCCCGCTCGTCGACGTCCTCGGCTGGCCGGCAGCCCGGATCGGCGGAGTCGCCGGCGTGCTCGCCCGCGACAACGCCCGCCGGAACCCCCAGCGCACGGCGTCGACGGCCGCGGCGCTCATGATCGGTCTCGCTCTCGTGACGCTGGTCGCGACGCTTGCCTCCGGGATCATCGCCTCGTTCAGCGGGGCGGTGAACGACCTCTTTACGGGTGACTACGCGATCACCGCGCAGAACAACTTCTCACCGATCCCGACCGACGCCGCGGCTGCGGCAGCAACGGCTCCGGGCGTGATTGCGGTCGGAGACGTACGCACGGGTGAGACACGCGTCTTCGGCAGCACCGAGTTCTCGACGGCGGTGAATCCAGATATGGCCCAGGTGATCAACATGGACTGGAAGGAGGGGTCGCAGGCCGTCTTCTCCGAGCTCGGCGACGACGGAGCGTTCGTCGACGACGGATTCGCCAACGAGCACGATCTGCGCCTCGGCTCCAGGGTGGACGTGACCTTCCCGAGCGGGGAGATCCGGGCGTTCGGGATCAAGGGGATCTTCGACCCTCCGACCGGTGGCTCGCCCTTCGGTAGCGTGACGATCTCGAGCGACGCCTGGGACGAGGAGATTCCCAATCCGCGGAACCTCTACTCGTTCGTGAAGATGACCGGCGGCGAGACCGACGCAAACCGGACTGTGCTGGAAAAGGCGCTCGAGGAGTTTCCGGTCGCGAAGGTGCAGACGCGGCAGGAGTTCATCGACAACCAGATCTCTGGTCTCGAGCAGATACTGAACATTCTCTACGTTCTGCTTGCGCTCTCTGTGGTCGTGAGCTTGTTCGGGATCGTCAACACCCTCGTGCTGACCGTTTTCGAGCGAACCCGGGAGATCGGGATGCTGCGCGCGATCGGGATGACCCGTCGGCAGGTGCGCCGCATGATCCGGCACGAGAGCATCATCACCGCGCTCATCGGTGCCGCGATCGGAATCGTTCTCGGGATCGTCCTCGCCGCGCTTCTCATCGTGCGCGTCGACTTCCTCGTCTTCTCCTTCCCGACGACCCAGGTGATCATCTTCGTGGTGGCGGCGATCGTGGTCGGGATCGTCGCGGCTGTGTTCCCGGCGAGGCGGGCGGCCAAGCTCGATCCTCTCCAGGCGATCTCCTACGAATAGGGGTCAGACCCACGGGTCTGACCCCGGCCGCGTAGCGTGGCTTGCAGGTTTCCGCAGGTCGTCCCGCGTGCATACACTCCTGCGAGGAGGCGAGAAGATGGGCGAGGACTGGGAGAACGACCCGTGAGGGTCCCGTTTGCGATCGTGGGTCGGAGCACGCTCGATCGGCTCCGCCGCGACGACGCGACGCTCTACGCGAGCGCGGTCAGCGGGCTCGATGCAGCCGAACGGCGTACCCGGACGCTGGAGGGTGAGCGAGACAGGCTCAGGGCCGAGAACGCGCGCCACCGACGTGAGCTCGAAGACCTCAAGGCCTGGGCGGAGCGCCTGTCGGCCGACGCAACTCGCGCCGCCCAAACGGCGGACAGGGCAAAGGCCAAGGCCGAGGAGCTCGAGCTGTTCATCGACTACCTGGGCGCACGGAGCCGCCTCGAAGACTGGCAGGTCGGCCGACAGCTCGTGCGAGAGGCTTGAGGCCGCCTCGCTAGCCGCGCTCGACGCGGGCGTTTCCGATTCCGACCTCGATCTGGAGCTCCAACTCCTGGCTCCCGGACGTTCCCGAGATGACGACGAGGTCGACGTCGAAGCCACTCTCGGCCTGGCCGAATGCTTCCGCGTTTCCGGCTGCGACATGAGCGTCGAGATCCACGTCGGTGTCGTCCGGGACGAGGACGACGAGATCCCCGATCCCGAGGCTGACCTCGAGCTTGACGCCGTCGAGATCGAGGTCCGGAGCGGTCAGATCGACCGTGAGCTTGCCGATCGCCTGTCGGAACGGCTCCAGCTGTTCCGACGACTCCGGTCGCTCGACGGCCTGGCCGACACCCCCCTCGAAGAGCTTCTCGTCGACGACGAGCGCCGGGATGCCGGCAAGCGCAACGAGGATCCCCAGGACGACGAGGACAGGATGGCGACCGGGCACGGAGGCGATCGCGATGCCGATCCCGATGAGCACGAATCCGACCCATGTGGGATACGAGAGGTCGATGACCTCCGTCGCGGCGAGCAAGGAGAGGACGCCAGCCCCGAGGAGGACGGCGCCGAGCGCGACGCGGCCTCTCATGTTCGAGAGCGCACGAGAATCGCCGCTCCGATCGCGATCAGTGCGACCGGCCACACATAGCGCCACGAGAGGAAGTCCGGCCAGATTGCATCGGCGAGGAAGACGACCCCGAGCGCGACGACGATGAGCCCGAGCACCGCCGCGCTTCTCGTTCGATCCTCTCCAGCGATCGACGCCGTCTCGTCCCGGCCCCCGGCGAATTCGCCCGTGTCCTCGGCGAGTTCGTCGGGGATCGCGATCCAGCCGATGATGTACAGAACGATTCCGGCTCCGCCGGCGAAGACGAGCAGGATCGCGGCGATGCGGACGAGGATCGGGTCGACGCCGAGGTACTTGCCGAGGCCGCCGCAGACTCCGGCGATCACGCGGTCGTCGCTGCTCCTCACGAGGCGGCGTTCGGAGGGTGTGACGATCTCGGTCTCGGCCTCGGAGGACGGCTCGTCTGCCGGCGGCCCTGCCTCGTCGGCCGCCGGCGCGGCCCTTGACACGGTCGGCTCCGATTCTGTCGGCTGCTCCGATGCAGGTGGCTCGAGCGGTTGGTCCGTCATGTGGCCATCGTATTGAGGCGCCGGATCAGCGCAGCCTTACGACTCCGTCCGCCACCAGCGCGGAGATCTCCTCGTCCGCATAGCCGGCTTCCCGCAGGACCTCGGCCGTATGCTCCCCGATCAGGGGCGGTGGTCGGCGGTGCCTTGCCCGATCACGGTCGAACGACATTGGAATCGCGGTGAGCCGGAGCTCGGGGACGCGTGGGTGCGGGACGGCCTCGAGCATCCCGAGCGCCGCTGTCTGCTCCGCGGAGACGACGTCCCGGACGTTCGCGACAGGGGCGGCGGGGACCCCCGATCCGGTGAGAGCACGGTGCCAGTCCTTGGTATCCCGCTCACGCAAGCGTTCAGAGAGAAGCGCCACGAGCTCTTCCCGATTGCGGACGCGATCGGGATTCGTGCGGAAGCGTGGGTCCGAGACGAGCTCGGGCAGCCCGAGCACATCGCACAGCGTTGCGAAGAGCCGGTCGTTCCCGCCTGCGATCATCAGCTCGCCGTCGTGGGTCGGGAAGACCTGGTAGGGCGCCACCATCGGGAAGACGGTGCCCTCGCCGGTCGGCACCGTTTCCTCTGCGAGGTAGCCGACGAGGTGGTAGCCGATGTAGGCGAGTGCCGTCTCGTAGAGCGATGTGTCCACTGTCGCACCCTCGCCCTTCTGCTCGCGCTGGAGGAGCGCGGCGACGATCCCCAGCGCTGACCACATGCCGGTCCCCAGGTCGATGAGCGACGAACCGATCCGCACGCCAGAGCGGCCGGGCTCTCCGGTCATGCTGATCAGGCCGCCTGCCGCCTGCATGAGGGCGTCGTAGCCCGGCTCGTGTGAGAGCGGGCCGGCGTGCCCGTACGCGCCGATCGAGCAGTAGACGAGACGCGGGTTGCGTTCGCGGACGACGTCCGGGCCGAGCCCGAGGCGCTCGGCGAGGCCGGGGCGAAGGCTCTGGAGGAAGACGTCGGCGCGCTCGGCGAGCCGGAGCACCGCCTCCCGTCCACGCTCGTCCCGAAGTGAGACGGCGAGCGATCTCTTGCCGGCGTTCACGGCGAGGAACATCGCGCTCTCGCCGTTCCAGAACGGCGGTCCCCAGGCGCGGCCGTCGTCACCTGTGTCCGGTCGCTCGACCTTGACGACCTCGGCGCCGAGGGCGGCGAGGATCTCGGCGCAGTAGGGACCGGCGATCGACGTCGTCACGTCGACGACTCGCATGCCGTCCAGCGGAAGGAAGGGCATCGGAGTCAATGATCGTCGCTGGAAGAGCCGGCTGCAGGGCGATGGACCATGACCGGGCGATACGCCTGCAACCGGCTCTGCGAGGATGCGCGCGTGCCGAACTGGCTCGACTTCGACCAACTCGCCGACTGGGTATCCGGTGCGTGGTGGAGCTATCTCGCCATCTTCGCGATCGCAGCGATCGACGCGTTCTTCCCCGTCGTCCCGAGCGAGACCCTCGTCGTCATCGGCGGAAACCTCGCCTCCTCGGGCGACCTGAACCTCATGCTGGTCATCCTCGCAGGAGCAGCAGGGGCGATCCTTGGCGACAACATCTCGTACGGAATCGGCACCTTGGTCGGCGAGCGCACGGTCAAGCGCTGGTTCCGAAGTGAGAAGGCGCAGAAGCGGTTGGAGTGGGCTGAGCGCACCCTCGACGAACGCGGCGCCTACATCATCATCGTCGCCCGGTTCATTCCGGGGGGACGGACGGCAGTCACATTCTCTGCCGGCTACGTCCACACGCTCCGGTGGCGTCGATTCATCGTCTACGACATCGTCGCCGGTCTCATCTGGGCGACCTATGCGGCGCTGCTCGGATACTTCGGCGGGAAGACGTTCGAGGACCATCCGTTCTGGGGTCTCGCGCTCGCACTAGGGATCGCACTGACGGCCGGGCTCCTGGTGGAGGTCGTCCGGCATCTGCGCGCGCGGCGCCGGCGGATGGCGGGCTGAACCCCGTCCTGGTCAGGCGGCGGCTGGGCCGCGAACGCCGAGCGCGTTCATGTCCCGGTAGCCGATGACGAGCGCGAGCAGGAACACGAAGATCGCGAGGCCTCCGTGGAAGCCGTGGATCCACCCGCTCACGTTCTCGCTCGGATCCTCCACGTTGCCGAGGAAGAAGATCTGGATCGTGCCCAGGACCGGCAACGCGACCGAGAGCCCAGCCTGCCTCCACACGCCCCAGTACGCGACGAGGCCGGCGATGAGCACGATGACCTCGAGCAGCCAGATCAGGCTGCCGGCTCCACGGTGCGCGTCGAGCGCATCGGCCTCACCGAAGACCCAGGCGGCGATGAAGTAGAGCTGCAGGATGACGCCGACGGCGACGAGGGCCGCCGCGATCGAGCTGATCCAAAGGAAGATTCGTTTCATGGCGCCATTCTTCTACAGATGGAACGACAGGCCTGCCTGAAGGCGCGGGGTCAGACTTTAGCCTGAGCCCGGTCTTGGGTTTGTCGGGGGTCTGGCTTTAGCCTGACCCGGTCTTGGGTTGATTGGAAGATCCTGAACCGGGGTCAGACTGAAGTCAGACCCCCGGACTGTGACAGGATCGACGCATGGCGAAGCTCCTCGTCCACGTCACCTGCGGCCCGGAGCACCCGACGAAGGCGGCGCTCGCGTTTCTCGTCGCCAGGGCAGCGGTTGAGGAGGGTCACGACGTCTCGCTCTTCCTGGCGGGTGACGGCGTCCAGTTGCTTCGCGAAGCTGTGCTCGATTCGCTCATCGGCCTCGGCACGGGCAGCCTCCGCGAGTCGTACGACGCGGTCGTCGCCTCCGGGTCTCGCATCTACGCGTCGGGCATGTCCAGCAAGGCGCGCGGGGTCGCCGAGACGGATCTCGAGGGCAAGCCCGTCGAGCTCGCGATGCCGAGCCGGCTCGTCGAGCTCGCGCTCGAGAGCGACCGTGTGTTGACGTACTAGAGGGCACTACGCGTACCCTCAGCTCGATGAACCGCCTCGCCGGCGCCACGAGCCCCTACCTTCTCCAGCACGCCGAGAACCCGGTCGAGTGGTACCCATGGGGTGAGGACGCCTTTGGGCGGGCACGTGACGAGGACAAGCCCGTGCTCGTCTCCGTCGGTTACAGCTCGTGCCACTGGTGCCACGTCATGGCCCACGAGTCCTTCGAGGATCCTGCGACCGCGTCGGACATGAACGACCTCTTCGTGAACGTGAAGGTGGACCGCGAGGAGCGTCCGGACGTGGACGCCGTGACGATGGAGGCAACCGTCGGCCTGACAGGCTCGGGTGGCTGGCCGACGACCGTCTTCCTGACGCCCGCGGGAAAGCCCTTCTACGCCGGTACCTACTTCCCGCCCGAGCCGCGTCACGGGATGCCGGCCTTCCGCGACGTCCTCCAGGCAGTGGCGAACGCCTGGCGTGAGCGGCGCGCCGACCTCGAGCGCCAGGCGGCCCGCATCGACGAGGCGCTCCGCCGTGGAGCCGAGGCGCGGCCATCGGGCGAGCCCTTGACCTCCTCGCTCCTTTCGGAGAGCGCCCGGGGGATCGCCGCGACGTTCGAGTCCAACTTCGGCGGCTTCGGCCGCGCACCGAAGTTCCCTGCCGCCTCAACGCTCGAGTTCCTGCTCCGGCGGGGGGACGAGGCGGCGCTCGGCATGGTGACCGCGACGCTCGACGGAATGGCTGCGGGCGGAATGTACGACGTCGTCGGCGGGGGTTTCCACCGCTATTCGGTCGACGACCGCTGGCTGGTGCCTCACTTCGAGAAGATGCTCTACGACAACGCCGTCCTCGCTTCCACGTATCTCCACGCCTGGATGGTCACCGGGGGGCCGCGCTACCGGCACGTCGTGGAGGAGACGCTCGATTACTCCCTCCGGGAGCTGGCGCTCCCGGAGGGAGGACTTGCCTCCGCACAAGACGCGGATACCGATGGCGTTGAAGGATTGACGTACACCTGGACCGAGGAAGAGGCAGCCGCGGTCGGGCTGTCGCGAGAGCTCCTCGAGCCGTTCGAGCACGGACGCTTCATCGTCCGAGGTGAGCTCGAGCCCGAGCTTCGCGCCCGCCTGCTCGCCGAGCGAGCGGCGCGGCCTCAGCCCTTCCGTGACGACAAGGCAGTAGCGGCGTGGAATGGGCTCGCGCTCGCGGCTCTCGCCGAGGCGGGCTACCGGCTCCAGCGAGACGACTGGCTCCAGGCAGCCCGCGGGCTGGCGACCTTCCTGCTCGGGCCGCTCTCGGACGAAGACGGCCGTCTCCGCCGCTCGAGCCGTGACGGTCGCGCGAGCGGGACCGGGTATCTCGACGACTACGCGGACGTCGCGCACGGCCTCCTCGAGTTGCATGCCGCGACCGGCGAGAGCCGCTGGCTCCTCGAAGCGCACCGGCTCGCGCTCCTCGCGGTCGAGCTCTTCGCGGACGAGGAGCGCGGCGGCTTCTACCTCTCGCCCGCCGACGGGGACGCCCGCGTTCCGCGTACGAAGGACCTCCAGGACACGCCCATTCCCTCGGGGAACTCGATGCTCGCGTGGGTGCTCCTCCGGCTCGGACGGATCTGGGGCGACGAGGAGCTCGAGCGGCGCGCGGTGTCGGTCTTCCGCATCGTCGCGCCCACGCTCGGGCGCGCTCCCGGCGCATTCGCGTGGGCGCTCTGCGCCCTCGATCTCTGGTTCAGCCCGCCCCGCGAGATCGCCGTCGTCGGCGGGGTCGAGTCGCCCGTGGCTCGGGCTGCCCTCGCCCCTTTCCAGCCGAACACCGTGACCGCCGTCGGGCCGTCGGACGAAGTCCCGCTGCTCGCCGGCAAGGAGCTCGTCGACGGCAAGCCGGCGGTGTACGTCTGCGAGCGTTTCGTCTGTCAGAGGCCGGTCACGGATCCCGACGAGCTGGAGACTGAGTTGCGCGTAGAGTCCTCCGCATGACGACTACGGAGCTGACAGGGGCGGAGGAAGTCACCTGGGATCTCTCCGACCTCTACGAGGGCGGAGACGATCCGCGCATCGAGGAGGACGTGCAGACGGCCGACGACGCGGCGAAGGCCTTCCGCGACCGGTACCACGGCGGCGTCGCCGAGCTGAGCGCCGCCGAGCTGGCGGAGGCGATCGAGGAGCGCGAGCGGATCGAGTCGATTCTCACCCGGGCGATCTACTTCGCTCACCTCTGGTTTGCCACCGACATGGCCGACCCCCCCCGTGGTGCGCTCGTCGCTCGTCTGACCGAGAAGGGCGCGGCGCTCGACACGCAGCTCCTCTTCTTCGGGCTCGAGATCGCCGACCTCTCGGACGAGGCGGCCGAGGCCCTGCTCGCGGACGATGTCCTGGCCCGGTGGCGGCATTGGCTGCATTCGGTGCGAAAGTTCCGCCCCTATCTCCTCACGGAGCCTGAGGAGAAGGTCTTCACGGAGAAGTCGGTCTCCGGCGTCAGCGCGTGGGCGCGTTTGTACGAGGAGCTCCTCGGGGCGCTTCGCGTCGAGCTCGACGGTGTGGAGATGAACTTCGACGAGGCAATGGCCAAGCTCTACTCCGGCGATCGCGACGTGCGTCGACGTGCCTCGGAAGCGGTCACCGAGGCGCTTTCGCCCGGGCTTCGTACGCGGACCTTCGTCTTCAACACGATCGTTCTCGACAAGTCGATCGACGACCGCCTGCGCGGCTATGAAACCTGGCTCTCGGCGCGCAACCTGCGGAACGATACGACCGACGAGGCAGTGCAGGCGCTGATCGACGCGACGGTCGCCCGGTACGACGTCGTCCAGCGCTACTACCGCCTGAAGGCGAGGCTGCTCGGGCTCGACCGGCTCATGTTCTACGACCGCTTCGCTCCGATCGCGGACGACCCGACGAAAGTCTCGTGGGACGCGGCGCGCGAGATCGTGCTCGGTGCGTACACGGATTTCTCTCCGCAGACCGGCGACGTCGCCCAGCGCTTCTTCCGCGAGAACTGGATCGACGCTCCCGTCCGCGAGAACAAGCGCGGCGGGGCGTTCTGCGCGACGACGGTGCCGGGAGTGCACCCGTACGTGCTCATGAACTTCACGGGCGAGCGCCGCTCGATCCTGACACTCGCTCATGAGCTCGGCCACGGCCTCCACGGCGTCCTTGCACTTCCGCTTGGACTCTTCAACGCCGAGACCCCGCTGACGACCGCCGAGACCGCCTCGGTCTTCGGGGAGGCGCTTACGTTCAAGCGGCTGCTCGCGCTCGAAGACGATCCGCGCCGGCGGCTGAATCTGCTTGCGGGCCGAATCGAGGACTCGATCGCCACCGTGTTCCGGCAGATCGCGATGAACCGCTTCGAGGACGCGGTCCATACGGAGCGGCGTGAGCAGGGCGAGCTGTCCCCGGAGCGGCTGGAGGAGCTCTGGCGGGCGTCGCAGACACAGCTGTTCGCAGACTCGGTCGAGCTCGACGGCTACGGCACGTGGTGGAGCTACATCCCGCACTTCATGGGCTCGCCCGGATACGTCTATGCGTACGCGTACGGCTTCCTGTTTGCGCTCGCCATCTTCCGGAAGTACGAGCTCGAGGGCGACTCGATGGTCGAGCCCTATCTCGAGGTACTCCGGGCGGGGGGCTCGAGACCGCCCGAGGAGCTCGCCCAGATCGTAGGGCTCGATCTCACCGATCCTCGAATCTGGGAGAGCGGGATCGACGCGCTCGAGGTGGAGCTCGACGAGGCCGAGGCGCTCGCGAACGAGTTGACGCTCGGCCAGTAGCGGTACGAGCCGGCCGACGCTACTCTCGCGCGTGACAGGCAGGTCGGAGAGGAGACAAGGAGGGAAAGCACGTGCGAAAGCTCATCGCGTGTGGGGTCGGTCTCGTCGCGGCGCTCGCGCTGACGGTGCCCGGTGCGCTCGGCGGCGCCGAGCAGACACCAGGCGTCACCGCCAAGACGATCGTCATCGGCGGGACGTTCCCGCTCACGGGGCCGGTGGCGTCCTACGCACCGATCGCTCACGGCATGAAGGCGTACTTCAGCTTCGTCAACGCGCGAAAAGGGCCTGACGGAAAGGTCGGGGTGATGGGTCGTCGGATCGTCTGGAAGTTCTACGACGATGCCTACAACCCGGCGAACACGATCCAGCTGACGCGGAGGCTCGTGGAGCAGGACAAGGTCTTCGCGACGGTCGGTCAGCTCGGCACGGAGCACAATCTCGCCGTCCGCCCGTACCTGAACCAGCGCAAGGTGCCGCAGGCGCTCGTCTCCACGGGCGCGTCCTACTGGGGCACGCAGTACAAGGAATTCCCGTGGACGATCGGCTGGCAGCCCGACTACATCGCCGAGGGCCGGATCTACGGCCTCCACATCAGAGCGAACCAGAGCGGGAAGAAAATCGGCGTCCTCTACCAGAACGACGACTACGGGAAGGACTACCTCTACGGCTTGAGAGCGGCGCTCGGCAAGTCCTACGCCGACGCGAACATCGTCGCCGAGGAAGCCTACGAGGTGACCGCCACCAGCGTTGCCTCGCAGCTGGCGAAGATCAAGGCCTCGGGAGCGACGATTCTGGTTCTGCTCTCGACGCCGCCCACGACGATCCGCGCGTATGCCACGGGTAAGGCGCTCGGCTACAACCCGGAGCAGATCTACCTCAACTCCGTGTCCGCTACCGCGGCATTCCTCAACGTGGCCGTGGGCGCGGCGGGCGCGGCGTACGTGAACGGATCGCTCTCGATCGCGTATCTGAAGGATCCCTCGAGCCCCAACTGGGCCAACGACGCGGCCATGAAGCAGTACAAGACCATCATGGCCAGGTACGGCAAGGGCCTGAACCCGAACGATGCGCTCTACTACTACGGGGTCGCGAAGGCGGAGACGTTCGTGCAGGCCCTGTACAAGGCGGGCAACAACCTCACCCGCGCCGGCCTCATGAACGCGCTCCTGACCTTGAATGCGCCGAACAAGTTCGCGCTGCCGGGCGTCACGCAGAGGACATCGAAGTCGGATCGCTTCGTCATCAGCCAGATGCAGCTCGAACGCTACAACCACCCCGACTGGAGGTTGCAGGGCCGCCTCATCGAGGGCCGTCCCCGCTGACCAGAACGAGGCTGGGGTCAGACCTCTGGTCTGACCCCAGCCTCCACCCTACGTGTCTCCGAGTCGGTCGCGGAAGGGCTCGAGCTCCGCCCAGTAGCCCTCCATCGTGGTCAGCCGCGACGACGCGTGGAGAAGATCGAGCGGCGTGACGTTGACTGCCCTCACGATCCATTCGTCGCCGACGTCGAGGACGTTCACGCACCCGGGCGCCTGCTCGAAGTGGCCGAGGAAGATCCGGTCGCCGGTGAGCGCGTAGGAGAGGATGGCTCGGTTCACGCCTCCATGGAGGACCGCGAGCAGCGTGTCCCAGTCGCCGTCCGCGAGGAGACGATCGAGGGCGGGGAGGACGCGGTCGAAGAGCTCGCCGATCGTCTCGCCACCGAGGAAGCGCTTGTCATTCGGCACGATCCCGCGGAAGGCGTGGACGAACTCTGCCTCGAGTCGCTCGGCCGGGATTCCGGAAAGCCGTGCGCCTCGAAGCTCTCGGAGGTCGGGCCACTCCTCGATCTCGGCCTCGGGCGCCACGATCTGCGCGGTCTCGACGGCCCGTAGGAGATCGCTTGCCACGACCCGGTCGAACCGGGCCGGCTCGAGCAGTGCCCGCGCGGCTTCTGCGTCTCGACGACCCTTGTCGTTGAGCCCGACGCCGTCCTCCCGGATGGGTCGGCCGCCGGGATCGAAGTACGACACGGCCCCGTGTCGCATGAGATAGAGCCGTCGGCGCATGAGCAGCCGTAGGATCGCACGATGCTGTCGGGCGACATCGTCGAGACCGCAGCCGATGCCCAGGGACTGACGAAGCCGCCGTTGCTCGTCCTCGATCGCGTCCGCGCATTCCTCGACGAGCACGGTCTCGGCTCGGGCGAGCTCCGCGCCCGTCGCATCGGTGAGGGTGGCGGCTCGAACTTCACATTCCTACTCGAGCGCGACGACGGTCGCTTCGTCCTCCGGCGCCCGCCGCGCCCGCCGCTGCCGCCTTCGGCGCACGACGTCGTGCGCGAGGCGAGGCTGCAGCTCGCACTCCGCGAGGCGGGCTTCGAACGCCTGCCGACGATCGTCGCGGTTGGCGAGGACGAGACCATCCTCGGCGTCCCGTTCTACGTCATGGCGTATCTCGAGGGCTTCGTTCCGACCGAGGAGCTCCCACCCGGGCTGGAGGTCGAGCCGGCTCGGCGACGGCTCGGCGACGACCTCGTCGACTCTCTCGTCGAGATTCATGCCGCCGACGTGTCCACCCCCGCCCTGGCCGCGTTCGCGCGATCGGGGAGCTACAACGAGCGACAGGTGCGGCGGTTCACCCAGCTCTGGGACATCAACAAGACGCGGGAGCTTCCGCAGGTCGAGCACGTCGGCTCGTGGCTCGCTGACAACCCGCCCGAGCCGTTACCGCAGGCGGCCGTCCACGGCGACTATCGGCTCGGGAACACGATGGTCGCGACGGACGATCCGGCGAGGATCATGGCCGTGCTGGACTGGGAGATGGGAGCGATAGGCGATCCTCGCGCCGACGTCGGCTATCTGCTCGCAACGTACAGCGAGCCAGGCGGTCCGCCGAACCCGCTCGGGACCTCACCGGTCACCGCGCTCGCCGGCTTTCCGTCGAAGTCGGAGCTAGCCGAGCGGTACGCCGCCCGCAGCGGCCGCGACGTCGAGCCGTTGGCGTGGTTCGAGGCGCTCGCTCTCTGGAAGGCCGCCGTCTTCTGCGAGGCCATCTACGGTCGCTACCTGCGCGCGGAGCTCGGTTCCGAGGACACGCGCGCTGCACGGTTCGAGGAGGGCGTGCCGTACCTCGCAGAGGCTGCTGCGGAGGCCATCTCTCGCGCCTAAGAGCTCCTAACGCGATGAACGGCCATGTCGCGATGCGGCGCTGAGGCGCCGCGATGCTGCGTCCTCGGTCGCGCCCATAGAAAAAGGGAGTTGGGGTCAGACTTAAGTCTGACCCCAACACAGTTTCCAAGCGCTCCCTGCGTCCTTGCCTCACGTCGCTCAGCATCCGCCTCGCGACGGGCGATCATCACGTTAGAAGCTCTGAGTCGAGGATGTGATCAGAGCACGATCTCGGCCAGGGCGCGCAGGGCTTCCGGCTGCTGCGTGGAGACGAGCAGCGACGTCGCCCCCGACTCGCGCCAGGCGTCCACCCGCTCGGCGAGCCGCTCCTTCGACCCGACGAGCGCGACCTCGTCGACGAACGCATCGGGAACGGCCGCGGCGGCGTCCCGCTTCTTCCCGTCGAGGTAGAGGTCCTGGATCTCCTTCGCCTCGGCCTCGTAGCCGTAGCGGCAGCAAAGGTCGTTGTAGAAGTTCCGGCCTCGCGCGCCCATGCCTCCGATGTACAGGGCGTAGTACGGCTTGAGGAACTCCCTCCCCGCCTCGACGTCGTCGATGAGAATCGCGGGCGCTGTGGGCGCGATGTCGAACTCAGGGCGCGCCTTCTCGATTGCGGAGGAGAAGACCTTGCGAGCCTTCTCGGGCGACCAGAAGATCGGGAGCCAGCCGTCTCCGATCACGCACGCCTGCTCGACCGCCTTCGGTGAGATCGCAGCCAGGTAGATCGGGATCTCGGCGCGGAGTGGTCGGGTCATGAGCTTCAGGGGCTTGCCGAGCCCGGTCCCGTTCTGCAGCGGGATGTCGTAGTGCGTCCCGTGGTGCTCGAGAGGCTCGCGCCGGAGAGCGGCGCGGATGATCTCGACGTACTCCCGCGTCTTCAGGAGGGGCTTTCCCCAAGGCTCGCCGTGCCAGCCCTCCACGACCTGGGGCCCCGACGTTCCGAGGCCGAGGACGAACCGGCCGCCCGAGAGGAGGTCGAGCGTCGCGGCGGTCATCGCGGTGTTCGCCGGCGTACGCCCGGGGATCTGCATGATCGCGCTCCCGAGCTTGATCCTCTCCGTCGTCGCTCCCAGCCAGGCGAGCACGGTGACGCAGTCCGTTCCCCATGCCTCGGCCGCCCACGCCGAGTCGTAGCCGAGTCGTTCCGCCTCCCGGGCAAGCTCGATCGGCTCGAGGGGGCTCGTCCCCGGTGGCGCATACCCCATGGAGAAGCCCAATCGCACTCAGCTCACCTGGAATGCAGAGGACACGCCTGCGATGCTAACGCCGTGGCCGTCGCCGATCTCCGCCCGACAGCCGAGGTGCTCGAGCTGCGTTCCCGCGTACGCACGTTCATGGAGCAGCACGTGTATCCGAACGAGCGCGCCCTCGACCGCGAGGACGAGGAGGCGGACGCCCTCGTCGACCGGCTACGGGCGCTCGCCAGGGAGCTGGGCCTCTGGGCGCCGCACCTGCCGCCCGAGGCGGGCGGCACGAACGGCAGCTTCCTCGCCTACGCCCACCTGAACGAGGAGATCGGGCGGTCGTTGTGGGGACAGCTCGTGTTCGGGTGCCAGGCGCCGGACGCCGGAAACGGTGAGATCCTCTGGCAGTTCGGGACCGAGGAACAGAAGAAGCGGTGGCTGGAGCCACTCGTCGCCGGCGACGTGCGCTCCTTCTTCTCGATGACCGAGCCGGAGGTCTCCGGCTCGGATCCGACCACGCTTCGGACACGAGCCGTGCGCGAAGGCGATGTGTGGGTGATCGACGGCCACAAGTGGTTCTCGTCGGGCGCAGAGGGGGCGGCCTTCGGAATCGTCATGGCCGTGACCGACCCCGACGCCGATCCACACCGTCGCGCGACGCAGATCATCGTCCCGGCCGATACTCCCGGGGTCGAGATCGTCCGCGCGATCCCGACGATGGGCCATCGGGGACGTGGCTGGACGACGCACTGCGAGGTCCGCTACGTGGACGTTCGCGTCCCGGCCGAGAACACGCTCGGGGAACCGGGGGACGGGTTCCGGATCGCCCAGATGCGCCTCGGCCCCGGTCGCATCCACCACGTCATGCGCTGGCTCGGACAGATGCAACGCGCGTTCGAGCTGATGTGCTCCTACGCGCTCGAGCGCGAGTCGTTCGGGAGCCCGCTCGCCGAGAAGCAGACGGTCCAGAACTGGATCGCCGACTCGGCGGCAGAGATCCAGGCCTGCCGTTTGCTCACCCTCGACGCGGCGCACAAGGTCGATCAGGGCGACGAGGCACGGGTCGAGATCTCGGTGATCAAGTTCTACGCGGCGAAGGCGCTGAACGACGTCATCGACCGCGCGGTGCAGGTGCACGGCGCGCGAGGGCTCACGGACGAGACGCCGCTGGCAGGCATGGCGACGGCTGCCCGCGCTGCCCGCATCTACGACGGGCCGGACGAGGTGCACCGCATGGTCGTCGCCCGCCGGATCCTGAAGTCCTTCGCGCAGGGCGAGGGCTGGCGCTTCGACTGATCAGCGGGGGCCAGGGACGCCCTTGAACTCGTACGCGAGCGGGGGTCGACCGGGCTGCACGATCCAGGCCTCGCCGGTTCCTTCGCTCCTGTACGCGGCCCACACGCCTTCGGCCACCTCGTAGGGCCGCAAGAGCCGAAAGCCGCGATCGACCAGATCCTGTCTGAATCCGTTCGTGGTCAGCGGCGTATCCGCCCACCCCGGGCAGACCGCCTGGATCCGGATGCCACGGTCGGCAAGCTGCGGCGCGACGGAACGGACGAACCCGACGACGGCATGCTTCGTCAGTCCGTACACGGGATCGTCCGGAATCGCGGTCAGTCCGGCGAGCGATGCCGTGACGACGATCGTGCTCCCCTTCGGCATGACCCGGTCGAGGCGACGAACGCCGAACACGACTCCGTCGACGTTGACGCCCACCGCGCGCCGGTACTGCTCGTCGGTCAGGGTCGCGATCTGAGCTTCGCCGGTGACGATGCCCGCGTTCAGGCAGGCGAGGTCGACCGAGCCGATGTGCTCCCATGCCTCCGGGTCTGCGACGTCGAAGCCGTGCACGAGGTCGAGCTCCTGAACGGTGAACCCCTCCGAGCGGAGCTTGGAGACGATCGCGCTGCCGATTCCGCCCGCGGAGCCCGTGACGAGAGCTGTCACAGCGTCACTACCACCTTTCCCCCTCCCTTGGGGTCGAAGCGGGAAGTTGTAGCTGACATGCGCGGCACCATGCCACCATTTCAGAGGCGCAGGACATCAGACGGCGCGTGCAGCGGCGCGGTCGTGCGGGGTGGTGCGCTCAGCGTCCGGTGAACTGCGGCTCGCGCTTCTCGAGGAACGCGGCCACGCCCTCCGCGCCGTCCTCGCTCTCCAGGCAGCGCCGGAACCCGTCGGCTTCCCGTCGCAAGCCCTCCTCGAGCGGGAGGTCGCGAGTCGTCCGAGCGAGCTCTCTCAGGATGGCAACGGAGTGGGGCGAGCGCGCGGCAATCGTGCGCGCGATTCCCAGGGCCGTCTCGAGCAGCTCGTCGCGCGGCACGACCCGCTCCACCAGACGCCACTCATAGGCGGTTCGAGCGTCGATGAAGTCGCCGGTGAGGTTGAGAAGCAACGCGCGCCCGAGCCCAACGAGACGCGGCAGGCGCTGCGTTCCGCCGCCGCCGGGAATCAAGCCGAGCTTGATCTCGGGCTGCCCGAGCTGCGCATCCTCGGATGCGATCCGGATGTCGCAGCACATGGCGAGCTCGAGCCCCCCGCCGAGGCAGAACCCGTGGATCGCCGCGATGAACGGCGTCCGTGCCGCGTCCATGCGCGCGCCGAGCTTCTGAATCCCGCGCGCGGAGCCTCCCTCCGACGCTGCCTCGCGTAGGGACGGGAACTCCGAGATGTCGGCGCCCGCGACGAAAGCCCGCTCGCCCGCTCCCTTGAGCACGATCGCCCGCACTCCGTTGTCGGCGTCGAGCCGCTCGAGCTCGGACTCGAGCTCCTCGAGCAACGGCGCCGATAGCGCGTTCACGGGCGGGTGGTCGATGGTGACGACCGCGACGGCTCCGTCCAGCTCGGTGGAGATGAACTCAGCCACTGCGCTCCTCCACGGGGTCAGACCCGTGGGGTCTGACCCCATTCACGTCGTCTCCGTCGGCTGCGTCGCAAACATCTCGCGCAGCGCCGTCTTGCGGAACTTGCCGACGGCGGTCTTCGGGATCTCCTGCACGAACTCGAAGCGCTCCGGCAGCCACCACTTCGCGAAGCTGGGCGCGAGGAACTCACGGAGCTCCTCGTCCGAGGCGGACGCGCCCTCTCGGAGCACGACCACCGCCATCGGCCTCTCGGACCATTTCTCGTCCGGAATCGCGATCACCGCTGCTTCGGCCACAGCAGGGTGACCCATGAGCGCATTCTCGAGGGCGACGGTCGAGATCCACTCGCCGCCCGACTTGACCAGGTCCTTCGCGCGATCCTGGACCTCGATGTAGCCGTTCTCCTCGATGGTCACGATGTCACCGGTCTTGAACCAGCCGTCGTCGGTCCAGCGGTCTGCCCCCTCGGGAGAATCGTGGTACGCGGAGGAGATCCAGGCGCCCCTCACCTCGAGCTCGCCCATCGTCGTCCCGTCCCAGGGAACGAAGTCGTCGGCTCCGCGGGCGCGGATCTCCACGAACGGCGCCGGAATCCCCTGCTTGGCGCGGTAGCGGTACTGCTCCTCCACGGAGAGCTTGCTCTCCCTGCTCGTGAGCTCGGACACCGTTCCGAGCGGGCACATCTCCGTCATCCCCCACGCGTGGAGGATCCGGAGCCCATGGCGCTTCTCGAACGCCTCGATCATCGCCTGCGGGGCCGCGGAGCCGCCGACGACCATGCAGCGCACGCTTGACGTGTCCCACTTCCCCGGGTTGGCGTCGAGCTCCTGGAGAATCCCCATCCAGATCGTCGGGACCCCGGCCGTGATCGTCACGTGTTCCTGCTGGAAGGCCTCGAGGAGGCTTACACCGTCGAGGAAGGGCCCCGGAAAGACCTGCTTCGCGCCGACCAGCGTGCACGTGAACGGGAATCCCCAGGCGTTCGCGTGGAACATGGGCACAACCGGCAGGACGGTGTCCTTCTCCGTCACGGACAGCACACCGGCCATCGCGGAGGCGAGCGAGTGAAGGGCGATCGCCCGGTGCGAGTAGATCGCGCCCTTCGGCTGCCCGGTCGTGCCGCTCGTGTAGCACATGGCGGCCGCCGCCCGCTCGTCGATCTCCCGATCCGGAAGATCGCCCGGATCGGCGCTGCCGAGAAGATCCTCGTACTCGATCGCCCCATCCGGCGTCGGCCCGTCGCCGACGGCGATGACGTGCTCGAACCCGGCACGCTCGCGGAAGTTCTCGACCAGAGGCCAGAGCACCTTGTCCGCGATCAGGACCCGGTCGTCGGCGTGCGTCGCGATGTACGTCAGGTCGTCCGGATGGAGCCGGAGGTTGAGGGTGTGCGTGACCATCCCGCCAACCGGCACGCCGATGTAGGTCTCGAGGTGCTGGTAGTGGTTCCAGCAGAAGGTCGCGACCCGGTCGCCGTCCCGGAGCCGGAGCTCCTTGCGCAGCGCTGCGGCGATACGGCGTGCGCGCGGCGCGAACTCCGCGTACGTGTAGCGGTGCCAGCTGCGGTCGGGGAGACGGGTGACGATCTCGCGGTCCCCGAAGAGCTGCTCGCCGCGCCGGAGGATCGCCGGCACGTTGAGCTCGTAGTCCATGATCAGGCCTTCCACCTCAGCCTCCTGGAAAAGGGGTCGGGGTCAGACTCAACTGTGATCCCGACGCAGTTTCTCTTGGTGCCGGGCTCGCGCCGGGCGTCGGTGTGATTCCGTCCAGGAGCGTCGCTGCGACTTCGGCGCGTAGCAGGGGCCCGGACGACGCGAAGCTCTCGTTCCCGAGCGCGCGCTTGTAGAGCCGATGGAGGACGTGCTCCCACGTGAAGCCGATCCCGCCGTGCACCTGGATGGCCGTCTCGCAAACTTCCACCGCGGCCTCGGCTGCGTACGACTTCGCCGCCGCGGCCGCGACGGGAGCTTGCTCGTCGCCCGCTGCGATGCACCAGGCCGCCCAGAGCGAGAGCGAGCGCGCGAGCTCGAGCCGCGTGTACGCGTCTGCGAGCGGATGGGACACGGCCTGGTAGACGCCGATCGGCCTTCCGAACTGCTCGCGGGTCGATGCGTGCTCGATCGCGAGCTCCAGCGCGCGGCGCGCCACCCCGCAGGACTCGATCGCCAGCGCGGCCAGCGAGCGAGAGCGGATGTCTCCGAGCACTGCCGCGTCTGCGAGCCGCCGGCCGGGATCCCCACCGCGGACCACACCGAGTGGCCGCGACTCGTCGGTCGTCGTGAGGAGCTCGCGTTCTGCGCCTTCGAGCTGGTAGATCCCGTCGCCGCCGACGATCGCCACGTTGTCCGCCGTGTCCAGATCCGGGACCAGAGGCCCGAAGGCAAGCGTCCAGCTCGACTCTCCGGCCGCGACATCGGCCTGCAGGTCCTCGGGAAGCGCGGGCAGCATGAGCGCGACGGTCGAGAAGTACGGGCCGTGGTAGAGGGCCCGCCCGAGCTCCTCGAAGAGCACGGCCTCCTCCAGGAACGTGAGCCCGGCTCCGCCGTGCTCCTCCGCGATCGAGACCCCCGTCCAGCCGAGCTCGGCGAGCTCGGGCCACGACGCTTCCGGTTGATCGGTGAGAAAGGCGCGTGCCTGCTCTCGGAGGGCCTCCTGTTCAGGCGTGAATGTGAAGTCCATCAGCGCGACCTCGGGAGCCCGAGCACCCGCTCGGCGACGATGTTGCGCAGGACCTCCGACGTACCCGCCTCGATCGTGTTGCCGCGACTCCGCAGCTGCTGGTACTGCCAGTAGCCGCCGTAGGGCGCGTTCTCCTCGCCGAGGGCCCCGTCGGGACCGAGGAGCTCGAGGGCGAGCTTCGTCACCCGCTGATTCGCCTCCGACCAGACAAGCTTGGCGATCGACCCCTCCGGGCCCGGCAGGCCGGTCTTGACGAGCTGCGAGAGCGCGCGGTAGTTCGCGAACCGCAGGGCCTGCATCTCGATCCACTCGCGCGCGATGCGGTCGCGCTGCAGGGGATCGGCGCCGCGGTCCCGCGCGAGCGCGGTCAGCTTGCGCACCTGCACCTCGAGCGCGGCCTGAAGCGCGAAGCCGAGCGTTCCTCGCTCGTGGAGAAGCGTGGTCATCGCCACCTGCCAACCGCCGCCGGCCTCTCCCAGAACGTTCTCGACAGGCACCTCGACTCCGGTGAAGAAGATCTCGTTGAACTCGGCCTCCCCGGTGATCTGCGTGAGCGGCCGCACGTCCACTCCCGGCGAGTGCATGTCCACGATCAGGTAGGTGAGCCCCGCGTGGCGCGTCGAGTCGGGGTCGCTCCGCGTGAGCAGGATGCACCAGCTCGCGAGGTGCGCGAACGAGGACCAGACCTTCTGTCCGTCGACGACGAAGTGGCCGTCGGCGAGCCGCGCGCTGGTGCGTACTGCGGCGAGATCGGAGCCCGCACCTGGCTCCGAGAAGCCCTGACACCAGATCTCCTCGGCGGACAGGATAGGCGCGAGGTAGCGCGCCTTCTGTTCCTCGCTGCCGTGCGCCATGATCGTCGGCCCGGCCATTCCGAGGCCGATCACCCCGACGTGGGGCGGCGCCTCCGCGCGGGCCATCTCCTCGAGGAAGATCGCGTGATGCGTGTACGGGGCGCCGCCGCCGCCGTACTTCTTCGGCCAGGTGAGGCCTGCGTAGCCCGCGTCGTAGAGCGCGCGGCTCCAGGCACGCATCGCCGATCCTTCGAAACGCGCGGCTCCGCCGCGGTGGCCTTGCAGCTCCTCGGGAAGGCTTTCCTCGAGCCAAGCCCGTAGCTCTGCTCGGAACGCAGCTTCCTCAGCGGTGTCCCGCAGGTCCATGCAGACCGATGCTAATGCGTTCTCGGCCTGGAGCGGCAGGGGCGCGGGCTCTACCTTGCGCAAGACCGGCATCCGCTGACGCGCGGATTCCGGTCGCGCGAAATCCCTGAAGCGCGGCCGCGTCGCGGCCGCGGGGGCTGCGTCGAGTCAGCGCTCCCCGGCAGGCGTTGCCAGTCGGAGCACGACCGGTTTAGGGTTTTCGCCCATGGCCCTCCTCGAGGTCCGGGACGTCACCCTCCGCTTCGGCGGGATCGTCGCACTCGACGGCGTCTCGTTCGAGGTCGAGGAGGGGCACATCTCCGGCCTGATCGGGCCGAACGGAGCGGGGAAGACGACCGCGTTCAACGTCATCACCCGCCTCTACAAGCCGAACGCGGGCGAGGTGACCTTCGACGGCAAGTCGATCCTGCGCCAAGCGCCGCACAGGATCGTCCGCAAGGGCATCGCCCGCACCTTTCAGAACATTCAGCTGTTCCGGACGATGTCGGTGCTCGAGAACGTGCTCGTCGGAGCTCACGGGCGTGGACGCAAGGTTGGCCGCAAGGAGGCGCTCGAAGTGCTCGACGTCGTGGGGCTGCGAGACCGGGCCCACTTTCCGGCGTCCGCGCTGCCCTACGGGATCCAGAAGCGGGTCGAGCTCGCTCGCGCGCTCGTGGCCAAACCGCGCCTGCTCCTGCTCGACGAGCCCGCCGGCGGCCTGAATCACCAGGAGGTGGGCGAGCTCGGCGCCTTCATCCGCCGCCTGCGGGACGACTTCGAGCTCACGATCCTCCTCGTCGAGCACCACATGAACCTCGTCATGAGCATCTCCGACGACGTCAGCGTCCTCTCCTTCGGGCGCAGGATCGCCCACGGCCCGCCGGCGCTCGTCCAGGCGGACCCCGACGTGATCGAGGCCTACCTCGGAGTCGAGGAGGAGGACGACGAGGAGAAAGACGAGGACAAGGCGGAGAGGCCCGCGCCTGCGCCCGGGCCGGCGGATGCGAACGAGATCGGTGCTGAGGACCGTCAGTGAGGACGCTCCTCGAGCTCGATTCCATTGCCGCGCACTACGGGCCGGTGCAGGCGCTGCGGGACGTGTCGCTCACAGTCGGCGAAGGCGAGGTCGTCGCAGTCCTGGGCGCGAACGGCGCCGGCAAGACCACGACGTTGCGGGCGATCTCCGGGACGGTCTCGCGGAGCGGGACGATCGAGATCGACGGCAAGGAGCTTCGTGGAGGTCCCGAGGTCGCCGCTCGCGCCGGTATCGCCCATGTCCCCGAAGGGCGCGGCACGTTCGTCGACCTCACCGTGACGGAAAACCTGCGACTCGGCGCCTACTCACGGCGCGACCGGCGGGTGAAGCAGGACCTCGAGCGCGTGTCCGAGTACTTCCCGTGGCTGGCCGAACGGGGCGGCCAGCGTGCGGGCACGCTTTCGGGCGGCGAGCAGCAGATGCTCGCGCTCGGGCGGGCGTTGATGTCCCGGCCGCGCCTGCTGCTTCTGGACGAGCCTTCGCTCGGTCTCGCTCCGATGATCGTGCGTGAGTTCTTCCGCACGGTGCGCGAACTGAACGAGAACGAAGGCCTCACCGTGCTCGTGGTCGAGCAGGACGCGCGCATCGCCCTCCAGAGCTCCTCGCGCGCCTACGTCCTCGAGGTCGGCCGGGTGGCCCTCGCGGGAAGGAGCAAGGAGCTGCAGGGGAACGAGTCGTTGCGCCGGAGCTACCTGGGGTACTGAGGGACATGCCGGTCGCCGCCTTCGCCGACTTCATGCAGCAGGTCGTGTCCGGCCTCGCCTCGGGCGGGGTGTACGCGCTGCTCGCCCTCGCGCTCGTCATCATCCATCGCTCCACGGGCGTCATCAACTTCGCGCAGGGAGAGATGGCCACGCTCTCCGCGTACCTCGCGTGGACTCTGATCGAGAACCACGGCTGGCGGTACTGGCCGGCGTTCGTGGCGACGCTCTTCCTTTCGTTCGGGGGCGGTGTCGCGACGCACCGCATCGTCATCCGTCCGGTCGAGCGCGGAAACGTGCTCCGCGTCGTGATCGTCACGATCGGGCTCCTGATCGCGATCAACGGCTTCGTCATCTGGCAGTGGTCGGGGGAGCCTCAGCGACTCGAGAGCCCGTTCGGCACGGACACGATCGACGTCGGCGGGGTGGTCATCTCGGTCCAGGACATCGGAACGATCGCCGTCGCCCTCGGCATCGTCGTGTTGCTCTGGCTTCTCTTCCAGTTCACGAAGGTCGGGCTTGCGCTCCGCGCAGTGGCCGTCAACCCGGAGGAGGCCCGGCTCGTCGGCGTGCGCGTGAGCTGGATGCTTGCGCTCGGGTGGGGGCTCGCGGCGGCTCTCGGCGCCGTGGCGGGCATGCTCACCGCGCCGAGCGTCGGCCTCGACCCGCAAATGATGCAGGCGGTGCTCATCTACTCGTTTGCGGCCGCTGTGCTCGGTGGCATCGACTCGCCTGCCGGTGCCGTCGCCGGAGGCCTCCTGCTCGGAGTCCTCCTCAACATGCTGAGCTACCTGAGCCAGTACGGCATCTTCGACTGGTTCACGGAGGAGCTACGGCTGCCGACGGCGCTCATGATCATCCTCGTCGTCCTCCTGGTGAGGCCGGCCGGCCTGTTCGGACGAGCGCAGGTGAAACGAGTTTGAGCCCCTGGGCAGCCCGCATCATCGGCTTCGTCGCATTCGCCGCCTTCGTCGTGTTCGTCGCGGTCCTGCCCGCGTTCATCAACGACTTCAAGGCCCAGCAGTACGCCTACGTCGGCATCTACCTGACCGCACTCCTGGGCCTCAACATCCTCACCGGCTACACGGGGCAGATCTCCCTCGGCCACGGTGCGTTCATGGCGATCGGGGGGTACACGTCCGCGATCCTCATGGCCGGCAACGAGCAGTTCGGAGGCCCTCTGGCGGGAGGGCTGAAGGACGTCTGGACGATCCCGATCGCCGGTCTGGTCGCAGGTCTCGTGGGACTCGCGTTCGGCCTGCCGGCTCTGCGGCTCTCCGGCTTGTACCTCGCGCTCGCGACGTTTGCGATCGCAGTTGCGCTGCCGCCGTTCGTCAAGCGCTTCGAAGAGCAGACGGGCGGCGGCTCGGGAATCAACCTCTTCGGGATTCCCGAGCTCACCGGCTCGGTCACGAACGTCGAGATCCTCGGGCGCTCGCTCACATTCAACGACTGGCTCTACTACCTCGCCTGGAGCGTCGCGCTCGTGGCCTTCGCCGGCGCCTGGTTGATCCTTGGGGGCCGCACCGGACGCGCGTTCCGTGCGGTCCGGGACAGCGAGGTCGCCGCGGTTTCCTCCGGGGTGAGCCTCGCGCGCTACAAGACACTCGCGTTCGGGATCAGCGCTGCTTACGCGGGTGTCGCGGGCGGCCTCTACGCGATCGCGAACACATTCGTCAATCCGGACACGTTCCCGATCGCACTCTCCATCTTCCTCCTGATCGGGGTGGTGGTGGGCGGGCTCGGCGGGCTCTCGGGGCTCGTCTTCGGCGCGATCTTCATCTACTTCCTGCCGCTCTGGGCGCAGGGTCAGGACCTGGGCTCGCTCCTGCCGAACCGCATCGTCGAGGAGACACAGAAGCCCGGCGGCGCTGCCATCGTCTACGGGGTCGTCCTGATCCTCCTCATGTTCCTGATCCCGAACGGCGTGACCGGGCTCTTCCGGAGGATCGGGCACCTGCTGGCCGGTCGGCGCTACTCTCGGAGCCGGTAGCGACCTCGGAGGAGAACTCGATGAGACGAAAGCCGGCCCTCGTGGCACTCGGGATCGCGTGCGCGATCGCCCTCGCCGCCCTTCCCGGTGCGTTTGCGCGGTCGGCAGCGGATCCGGGCATCACCTCGACGACGATCCTTCTGGGCGGCACGTCGCCGCTGACCGGGCCCGCGGCCGCCTATGCCTCGGTCGCACGGGGCGCCAAGGCGTACTTCGACTCGGTGAACGCAAGAGGTGGAGTCTCGAAGCGGAAGTTCGAGTACAGGATCCTCGACGACGCCTACAACCCGGCGACGACGGTCCAGGCGACCCGGCAGCTGGTCGAGCAGGACAAGGTCTTCGCGATCTTCAACTCGCTCGGCACCGAGCAGAACCTCGCCGTCCGCGAATACCTGAACCAGACGAAGGTGCCGCAGCTCTTCGTCGCCACCGGTGCGACGACCTGGGGGCGGGACGCGGCGAAGTATCCGTGGACGATCGGCTTCCAGCCGAGCTACCAGGCCGAAGGCTGGATCTACGGCCAGTACGTCGCCAAGACCTTGAAGCGCGCGAAGATCGCCGTCCTCCTGCAGAACGACGACTACGGCAAGGACCTCCTGGGTGGGCTCAAGCGCGGCCTCGCGCGCTCGGGCTCAACGGTCGTCGCCGCCGAGCCGTACGAGGTCACCGCCCCGGACGTCTCCTCGCAGGTCGCGAAGCTCAAGGCCTCCGGAGCCAACGTCTTTGCGATCTTCGCGACGCCGAAGTTCGCAATCCAGGCCTACGTCTACGCGAGCCGGCTCAACTGGAAGCCGCTCATCATCAACAACACCGTCTCCTCGGCGACGAACATCATGCTGCTCGCCTCCGAGGGTGGGAAGAACAAGGCGATCCCCGGGAGCGTGACGGTCAACTTCCTCAAGGACCCGACCGACCCGCGTTGGAAGAACGACCCCGGGACGAAGCTCTACCGCTCGACCATGGCGAGGTACGCGAACGGCGCGAACGTCAGCGACGTCTACCACGTCTACGGGATGGCCGTCGCCTTCGAGACCGTCTCGCTCTTCAAGCGCCTCGGCGCCAATCCGACTCGTGGCGGGCTGATCGCTCGGGCGCGGTCGATCACGAGCGCCGGGAACCCCTTCCTCTTGCCGGGCATCTCCGTGAAGACGGGCAAGGGCGACAACTTCCCGATCCAGCAGGTCCAGCTCCAGCGCTGGACGAAGGGCCGCTGGGTGCCGTTCGGCGGGCTCTGGGCCTCGAAGCGGCTCTGAGCTGACGGCACCCGCCGAAGCGGCGGGTGCCGTCTTGTCGCAATAGCCGGGCTGGGCCCCAGTCGATTACCGAAGCGGTGCGAGCCCCGTCTTGAAGACAAGCTCAGCCATGACCTGCTGTCCCTTCCCGCTGGGGTAGCAGCATGGATCTTTGGTAAGCCAACCCTTGGCGTACGCGTCCTCCGATCCGTCAGGGCCGTTGAATGCCAAGAACGCGTCGGCGCAGCGGCCGCGATGCTTCGCCATCGAGCTGCAGATGTGCTGCTTCAAGACGTTGTTCTGATAAACGCCGATCTCGGGCGTGATGAACGGCGGCACCACGTCCTCGCCCCCGGGGACGACGTTCGGCAACGTGATCGCCCGAAGCACGGCCTGCTTCGGGCTCCGTAGCTTCCGAACGGCGGCCACGGTCGCGTCGAGGTTCCGCCCGAATGCTTGCAGGTCAGAGGCCCAGCAGGCCTCGCCCTCGCACGACCCCGCCTCGGCCCGCTCATCTCCCGCGCCCAAGTCAGCTCCGCCGATGCCGATGAGCACGATCCGCGCCTTCTTCACCGCTGCACGCGTGATCGGATTGAACCGTATCTCGGAGAGCAGGGATCGGCTGCTCTTGCCGTTTGCAGCGAGATTCGTCACGACGACCTTGAGTCCGAGCTTCTGTCGAAGGAGACGCGCATAGCGCCCGACCCATCCGAGGCGTGTCGGGTCGCCCTCGCCGGTTGCATCGGAGTCTCCGAGGGCGACCATGTTCCAGACGGTCGGCTGCGTCGTTGCTGCGAAGGCGATCTGCCCGTTCTTGTCAGGTGGCGTCGCGGACGCCGAAATTGCGAGCGTGCCCGCGGCGACCGCGAGCAGCATCGTGATGGTTTTCATGTTCCACTCCCTCCCCGTGCTACGCAGTGCCCGGTGCCGCAACGTACGCGGCCTCCGGCTTTCCTCGAGCGAGCACGATGCTCGTGACGACGATCCAGACCAGCGTCAGCAGGAGTGCGACGAAGTCGGCGAAGGGGACGAAGAGCGCGACGCCGAGCACGAGCGCAATCCATCCGAGCCAGCGTGTCAATCCGGCCGACACGAGCAGACCTGCCGCGCCGAGCATCATCACGCCGAGTCCTGCGTTGTAGGCGACCCAGGTGCTCCCGTCCAGAGCGTTCAGCGCGAGGACAGCGTCCGATGTGACCTCGTTGCTGGCCGCGTCGTTCAGGGCGAAGTGGATTGCCGACGTCGCAAGGATTGCGCTACCAGCCAGGATCGCTCCGGCAACGGCGACCTGACTCCAGGCTGACGTGAGCAACCTGCCCAAGCCGACCGCGAACAGGACCAAGAACGGAACGGTCGCGGCGAACATGAACGACGTCACGAACTGCCTGGCGTCGTGATCGTTGTAGAACGACGCGACCTCCGCGGCCGACTCGTCCGTCCCAGGCGTGCTCCCTCCGATGCCGATCGACGCGAGCACGAGAAGCACGAACGCGATCCCACTCAGGTGAAGCAGCTTCTGTTGCATCGTTTCCATCCTTTCCGCAGTCGAAGTCAGTGGGCGAGTTGGCCGTCGCGTCAGCGAGGACGGCGGAACGCGCACGTCCGCGCGTGTCATCAGCCCTCGCATACCTGCTCCTCGTAGGCCGTGATTCGCGAGGCGTGCCGGCCGACGTCCGGATGAGATCGGTTGAAGACGGCGAGGTCCTCCGGAGTGGCGTCCAGATAGACGCGGCGGAGGTCGTAGCCGTACTCGGCGACGACGTCGCTCCAGCGCGTGCGGAACCACTCCGTGTCGGCCGTTACGTCCGCTTCGATCTCGGCCGGGGCTGCGGCATCCAGCCCGTCGAGAATCTCGGAGAAGCGATCACTCGTGACGAACGTCCGCATGACGTCCGGGTCGAACCGCGAGTTGGAGACCCTCTCGACCTCGGTGTTGAACGCGCCCAGCGCCATGCAGTACGACTTTGACGATGCGTCGGCTTCGAACACGACGTCGGCGGCGCGCGGCGATGGCGCCGTCCCGCACGTCCTGTCCTCGTAGGCGTACTGGGCGGCCTGGGCCCTCTCCACCTCCGCAGGCGGCAGCCCGTAAAACGCGGCCTGCTCGGCTGCGGTGGCTTCACGATTGATCCGCTCCAGGTCGAAGTCGTACTTCTCCAGCAGCGGGGTCATGACGGTTCGGATGTGGCCCACCTTGACCCCGACCTCGTCGCTGATCTCGGAAGGGGCCTCGCGGAGCATCGTCTCTTCGGCGATGACGTACGCGTTCCACCACTTGCGGAGGGCAGCCGGGTTGGGCTGGTCGAAGGCCCCGCCACCATCGAGCTCGTACACCTTCCACGCCCGGTAGGTCTCGCAGTACGCGCCGTCCGCGCCGGCCACCGGCGTGAACGCGGCCTCGTCGGTGCCGCCACAGCCGGCCAGCGTCGACAGCCCCAGCACGAGCACGAGCAGCGTGATCGACCGCAGACGATGCATCGGAACTAGCGCACCTGCTTGAACGGGTGTGCGAGTACCGCCGCCCGTCCCTGGCAGGAGACCGCTTCTCTCTTGCGCATGAACGTCATCGTCTTCCCCGACTTCTTCCAGCCGTACGTGCCGGAGCCCCTGCAGGCGCCGCCACGCTCGGGACCGAACGTGATCCTCTTCGGGGTCGCCGAGTACCTGCCGCGAGCGACTATCTGCCCGTCCAGCGCCACCGTGAAGGAGCCGCTCTTGGCGAGAGCCAGTGTCCACTTCCCCTTCACCGGGGCCGGGTTCTTGACCGTCGTCGTGTACGTCCCGACGACTCCGCCGGCCGCGAGCGAGACCGAACAGAGGCCCAGCGCCGTCACCAGTGCGGCACCAAGCAAGACGACCTTTCTCATGATCTCCTCCTTCGTTGCTTGTCGGTTGAGCGTGCCAGTCTGGAGCGCCCGCGACGATCCCCTGCTCCGGCCGACGTTGCTTGCGCGAAGGGAACAGTTTCTGACCGTTCGGCAAGGGTCTCCCGCCGCACGCGCCAGGTTCAACTAGCGGGCCACTCCGAGCAGGTCGCGCGGTGCGACTTCCCCGCGGGCAGGTAGACCGCCCATTCCTCGCGGGTCAGGTTCCGGCCCACGATCGCGCAGGCACGCTGCCGCCAGACAGCCGGATCGACGTCCCACAGCATGGCGATGGTCTCGATGCCTGCGACCGCCAGGAGCCGGCCATCGGGGCTGAACTGGTTGCCCAGTCCCAGGAACGGAGGCGGCTCGAAGTTCGCGAACAGTGAGACCGATCTCGGGGCTCCAACGAGCTCCTCGCCGTAGGCGAGACCCGTGGCCGGGTCCCAGAGCCTGGTCGCGCCGAACAGGCTCGTGGTCGCGAGGTAGGAGCCAGTGGAGTCGAATGCCACGCCGGGCACCACGCCCGTGTGGCCTGCGAGGGGCGGAAACGCGGGACGCTGGTCGGCTACCCGCCACACGCGCACCGGTCCGATAGCGCCGCTGCCGGCGACGAGCCGGCTGGTCGGGTCGAACGCCACGCCCAGGACGCCGTCGTCGATGATCCTCATCGGCTTGCCCCGGCGGGCCCGGGCGGCCGCATCCCAGAGGTCGAGCTGGCCGCGGAAGCTGCCGGTCGCGAGCAGCGTGCCCTCGCGGTTGAAGGCCACGGAGAACACCGTCCCGGCCCCGGGCCTGATCACCCTTCCCACGCGGCGCCGGGAGTCCACGTCCCAGAACTGCACCTCGCCTTGTTGCAGCTGGGCGCCGAATCGTTCCACCCCGTTGGGGTCGACAGCGATCGCAAGGAGCCGCCCGTCCGGGCTGAACGCCACCTGCCAGATCGGCACGGCCCCCGCGTCGAGCGGGGAGCCGACGGCGTCCCCGGTCCTCGGATCGAAGAAGCCAACTTTCCCGTCGATCGTCGCGACGGCGACGAGGTCGCGCGTCGGATGGAAGGCGACCGCGGTCGTCAGCGAACGGCCGTCGATCCGGCCAACCGGCCGTCGCATCGCGGTCTCGTACACGACCGCTCCGCCCTCGAACCGCCCGGCGACGAGCAGCTGGCCGTCGGAGCTGAAGGCGACGCCGCTGATCAGCTCCCTCGGTCCGCCCAGCGGCTTGCCGATCGCCTGCTCGCCGCTCATGTTCCAGAGGACCGCCGTCTCGACGTGCGCGCTCACGAGCGTCCGGCCGTCGGGGCTGAACTCGACGTCGCTGACAGAGCTCGTGTCGGCCGCGAGCGGGGAGCCGTAGGGCTCGCCCGTCTGGATGTCCCACACGAAGACGGACCCCGCGAACGCGGCCACGGCCAGCAGCCGTCCGTCCGGGCTGAGATCCAGCGCGACGGCAGGCTCCTCGCCGACGGAGAACGGCGGGCGGATCCGTCGCCGGGCTGCGATGTCGACCATGGATACCGCGCCGGAGTCGTCACTCACGATCAGCGTTCGGCCGTCCCTGGTGAAGATCGCCTCCTCCACGTCCTCGCTCCCGACCGTGAAGGGCTTTCCGACCGCGCGACCAGTTGCGACCTCCCAGATCCCGACGGTCCCGGGAGCGCCCGGAGCAGCGATCCGCTTCGAATCGGGGCTGAAATAGATCGACTGCGCGCCCGATCCCGGCGGATTGGTGATGATCGGCCGGCCGACGATCCGGCCGGTCGCGGCGTCCCACACGATGACGTGGTTCTCCGATTGTCCGCCCGCTGCGATGAGGGTGCCGTCCGGGCTGTAGCGAACGACTGACAGAGCGCGGTTGCCGGATGTCGCCTCGACGGGATCCCTCAGGTTGCGCAGCTTCTTCCTGCTCGCGACGTCCCAGAGCTCGACGAGGCCTTCTCCACCCGTGATCGCCAGCGTCCGCCCGTCGGGACTGAAGTCCGCCCCCTCCCAGGCGCCCTGCGGCGAGCGCAGCGGCGGGCCGACAGGCGTCCACGTCGCCGTGTCCCACAGCGTGGTCCCCTCGTACGTGACGGTCGCCAGAAGCGTGCCGTCCGGGCTGAACGTCGAGCCGCTGACATTCGCGGGGAACCCGTGCAGCCAGGCCCGGATCCTCGATCCGTGCTCGAGTGCACCGAGAAGAGCGCCGCGGGAGTCCACGGAGTCGTCGAGGCTGTTCGCTTCGAGCGCAAGGAGGAGCCCGAGGTCCGGATGCTCCGCGGCGACCTCCCGCGACTGGGCCGCAAGCCGTCCCGCCTGGGCAACGGTTGCCGTCTCCCGGGCGTTTCCACGCTGGATGAGCGCGAACGCTCCCGCGATCACCGCCGCCACGAGTGCCGCCGCGACGACGGCGAGGAGGATCCGCAGACGCCGGGCCCGGCGGCGGGCGGTTGCAAGCTCGCGGTCCTGAGCGTCCCGGCTCGCCTCGAGGAACTCGCGTTCGACGCGGGAGAGCTGCCGCTCGTCGCCCGCCAGGTCGGCCGCTGCTGCCAGACGCGGCCCGCGATAGAGATCGGCCTCGTCGCGTCCCGACTCCTCCCAGGAACGAGCCGCGGTCGTAAGCTGCCGGAGGGTGCGGAGCTCCTCCCGATCCTCCGTGAGCCATCCGCGGAGCCGGGGCCACTCGCGGATGAGTGCCTCGTGGGCGATCTCGGCCGAGTTGTCGCCCACGACCAGCAGCCGAGAGTCGGCCAGCTGCTCCAGCACCGCGGCCGCCTCCCTGCCGCCGTCGCCTTCCGGGACAAGCTCCGCCAGCGGGACCCGCCTTCGCGTGTCCTCCGTCGTCTCGCCGAGCTCGGTGAGCCGGAGGAGCATCCGCCGCACGAGCACCTGCTCGTGGTCGTTGCGGCCGAGGAAGACCTCCTCGGCCGTGTGAGCGATCGCTCCGCGGACCCCGCCGGCTGCACGGTACCCCTCCAGCGTGAGGATCCGACCGTCGCGACGGGCCCACGACTCGTAGAGCGCGTGGGAGAGCAGCGGGAGCGCGCCAGGCTCGCCCTCGACCTCGGTCAGCATCGTGTCGATCAGGCCGGCCTCGAAACGGAGTCCCGCCGCCCGGGCGGGGCCCTCGACGGCACGACGGAGCTCGTCCGGCTGCATCGACCCGAGCAGAAGCTGATGAGCGGCCAGCGCGGCGGCCAGGCGAGGATGCTCGGCGCATCGCCCGTAGAAGTCCGCGCGGACGGCGACCGCGACGGGCGTCGCGCCCCCCGCGCTCAGATCCATCAGCTCGTCGAAGAAGCGACCTCGGGCCGCTTCGTCCCTGCAGAGCGTGAACGCCTCCTCGAGCTGGTCGACGACGACGAGCGCCGGCGGACCGTCGCCCATCGATCGTCTCAACTCGGTCTCCGGGTCCGAGCCCGGCGTCATCACGACGATCGACCCTTCTCGAGCCCGCCGAAAGGCAGGGATGATCCCAGCCCGGACCAGGGACGACTTTCCGCTCCCGGACGCGCCTACCACGGCCATGAACCCCTCGGCGAGGATTCGGTCGACCGTCGTCTCTACGACCTCCTCGCGCCCGAAGAAGAGGTCTCCGTCCTCTGGCTGGAACGACATCAGGCCGCGATAGGGGCAGGCGTGGGCTCGCGGCGGAGCGGCCAGCCCGGGGGCGACGAGCACCCAGGCTCGGTGCCCGGTTGCCGCGGGCCCCTCGGGTAGCTCGGCGAGACCGAGGGCCGGCGGAAGCCGATCTCCGAGCGCCGTTGCGGTCCCGTCGTCGACCAGGACCTGTCCCGGTTCGGCCAGCTTCAGGAGCTCGGCTGCCGTCGAGGCGACCTCTCCCCGATAACCGCCTGCGTGCGGGACCTCGTTCCCCGTTGCCGCGGCCACCCGCGCACCGAATCGGCCCACGAGCTCGCGGGTGGCCTCGACGCCTTCCTGGGCTGAGCCGAACGCCACGAGCAGCGGCCCGTCGTCGACGGGTGAAATGCAGTGGCCCCCATGCGCACGCGCGATCTCGTCCACCGAGTCCTCGGCGGTCCGTGGAGGCATGGCGCCCAGATCGGCGACCACCAGCGTGACCGCTCCACTCGGAAGCGCCGTGCCCATCCAGCGCTCGAGGCGGGCGACGAAGGCGGCCGCAGATGAATCGCGCCTCGCCGGATCGGTGGCCAGGTTCGGGCGCACGATCCGCTCCAGGGCCGGGATTCGACCGTCCTCGATCGCTCCCCAGCTCAGTGTCCCGCTCGAAGGAGGCTCGCCCGTGAGCAGCGCGTGGGCCGTGGCTGCGAACGAGTACACGTCCGCCGCAGCGGTCGGCCTCGCCCCGCCGGCGACCTCCGGTGCCACGTAGCCCGCCGTTCCGGCTCGCTGCAGCTCGTCGGTGGGTATCGATGACACGCCGAAGTCGACGAGGACGATCCGGCCCGAAGACGTGAGGATCAGGTTCGCCGGCTTGACGTCCCCGTGGACGACGGGTGGGTCGTGCGTGTGAAGGTGCTCGAGGGCCTCGGCGGCCTGGCGGAGGTAGGCGATGGCGAGCTCGGGGTCGAGCCCCGACCGCCCTTCGCCGTCGAGCAGTGCCTCGAGGTCTCTGCCCTCGATCCAGTCCAACGCGATGACGTACCGCCGATCCACGAAGAAGTCCTCGCGAACCAGGGGGAGCCCCGGGTGGGGGGAGAGAGAAAGCAGGAGTCGCGCCTCGGAGAGCAGCTGCGTCCGGGAAGCTTCGTCCGCCGCCGGCCTGACCTTCAAGGCCACCTGGCGACTGTGGAGGTGATCGATCGCACGGATCACCTCGGCCTCTCCGCCCCTGCCCACGACCTCGAGCGGCTCGTACCGCTCGCGGAGGAGCGCGGGCGCCGCCGCATTCAGCGCGGGAAAGTCCTCCTCGAGGCCGGGCGCGAGGAGTTGGAAGATCCGCTCCGGCTCGTCCATGTCCTTGAGCTGGTGCTCCCCGAGATCGCGCAGGGAGGCATCCTGGAGCGGATCGTCGCGGAGCAGCTCCCGTGTCGCCTGCGAGACGAGCACCTGGCCGCCGTGCCCGGCCGAGGAGATGCGGGCTGCGCGGTGCACGCCCAACCCCACGTACCGCTCACTGCCGACGACCGGCTCGCCCGTGTGGATGCCCATGCGTACCCGAAGCTCCGCGCCCTCCGGCCAGGCATGCTCGGCGAGCAGGCGCTGGCAGGCGATGGCAGCTGCAATCGCGTCCTTCGCCCGCCGGAAGGCGATGAAGAACGAGTCTCCCTGAGTGTCGATCTCGCGGCCGCCCTGTTCCGCGAACACGTCCCGCAGAATCCGCTGGTGCTTCGCAAGCGCTTCGCCGTAGCGGTCCCCTCCGAGCTGCTTGAGCAGCCGCGTGGAGCCTTCGATGTCGGTGAACAGGAAGGTGACGGTCCCAGCCGGGAGCTCGCCGTCCCTGCTCACGTATCGAGCGTCTCCTCGATCAGCGGGCTAGCCGATCTCATAGGTGATCAGCCATCCACTCGCAGGTCGCCAAGCTTGACCGCCCCGCGGGCAACCGCCGCGTTGGCGAGCTGAATCCGCCGCCGTTCGTCCTGAGCAGCCACGTCGAACTTGACGTACAGCCGCGACAGGTGTTGCTTGACTGCAGCCTCGGAGACCACGAGCTCGGCGGCGATCGCTCGGGTCGACGCGGGCTCGGTGAACACGTCGCCCATCAAGAGCGGGCGGCAGAGGGCGAGGAGCACATCGCGCTCGCGCTGCGTGAGCGGCGGCGGCTGTGCGATCGCGGCCGTCTCCGTCCCCGAGGCCGGGCCCCGAAACAGCAGGCGGAGTCGCCCGAGGAGGATCTCATCGCCCGAGTGCAGGGCTCGCTCGCCGATGATCCTTCCGCCGTTCACGAAGGTACCGTTGCGAGAGCCGAGGTCGCGGACGCACCAGGTGTCACCGAATCGCTCGAACACGGCATGCACACGGGAGACCCCGTCGGCGTCCACGACCACATCGTTCGACTCGAGGGTTCCGACGGTCAGACGCTCCGAGTCCAGCGCTCGAAGCGTCCGCCCGCTTCGGCCCCACACCTCCACGTAGCTGCTCACCGCAAATGTCCAGGCTAAGAGGCAACAGGGGGAGCCGTCAACCACGCGGACCTCGACGTATGCTCGCGCGAGACGTGAGCACAGCCGCCGACCTGCTCTCCGCACCGCTCGAGGATCTTCTCGCCGAGGCGCAACGCCTTCGCCAAGGCACCGTCGTCACGTATTCGCCGAAGGTCTTCGTCCCGCTGACGACGCTCTGCCGCGACGTTTGCGGGTACTGCACGTTTGCGCGACCTCCCAGGCGTGGACAACGCGCCTACATGACCGAGGACGAGGTGCTCGAGATTGCGCGCGCGGGAGCCGCGGCCGGCTGCCGCGAGGCGCTCTTCACGCTCGGAGACAGGCCGGAGCTCCGGTACAGGGTTGCGCGCGACGAGCTCCGAGCGCTCGGCTGCGAGACGACGCTCGACTACCTCGCCCGCTGCGCGCGGCTCGTGCTCGAAGAGACGGGCCTGCTCCCGCACCTGAACCCTGGCGTCATGACCCGGGACGAGCTCGAGTCGCTCCGGCCGGTCAGCGCGTCGATGGGGATCATGCTCGAGACGACCGCCGAGCGGCTGGGCGAGCGGGGCGGGCCGCATTGGGCCTCTCCGGACAAGGCGCCCGAGCGCCGGCTGGAGACGATCCGCCAGGCAGGCGAGCTCCGGATCCCCTTCACGAGCGGAATCCTCATCGGCATAGGCGAGACGAGGGAGGAACGGATCGACGCGCTCCTCGTGCTCCGCGCTCTCGGCGAGGAGCACGGCCACCTGCAGGAGGTCATCGTGCAGAACTTCCGCGCGAAGCCCGGCACACGCATGGCCTCCGATCCGGAGCCCTCGCTCGAGGAGCACCTCTGGACGATCGCGGTCGCTCGCATCCTGCTCGGGCCTTCCTGGCACGTGCAGGCACCGCCGAACCTTGCTTTCGACGACTACCCGCGCTTGCTCGACGCCGGGATCGACGACTGGGGCGGGATCTCGCCCGTGACCATCGACCACGTGAACCCGGAAGCGCCGTGGCCGCAGATCGAGCGGCTCGCCGCCACGACCCGCCATCGCGGTCTCGAGCTCGCGCCACGGCTCGCGGTCTATCCGGAGTACGTCGCCGAGCTCGCCGACTGGTGCGATGCTGAAGTGGCCCTGTACGTCCGTCGCGCCGCCGACGCAGCTGGGCTTGCGCGCGACGATGCATGGGCCCCAGGGGAACCGGGCCCGATTCCCTTCATCGTGCATCGCGAGGCTCTCCCACTCGAGCTCTCGGGCGAGGAGCTCGGCGAAGCCGAGATCACTCAGCTGCTCCACACGAGAGGAAGCGCGGCACAACGGGTCTTCGCCGCCGCTGACCGCCTTCGGCGAGAGACGTGCGGCGACGACGTCACCTACGTCGTCACCCGGAACATCCAGTACACCAACGTCTGCTACTTCCGCTGCGGGTTCTGCGCGTTTTCGAAGGGGAAGCTCGCCGAGAATCTTCGCGGCGCGCCCTATCTTGTCCCGCTCGGTGAGATCGTCCGCCGCACACGCGAAGCCTGGGAGCGGGGCGCGACGGAGGTGTGCCTCCAGGGAGGGATCCATCCCGCGTTCACCGGGGAGTACTACGCGGACGTCGTACGCGCGATCAAGGACGAAGTGCCGGAAATCCACGTGCACGCCTTCTCGGCGCTCGAGATCTGGCAGGGCGCGGCGACGCTCGGGCTCGGGCTCGACGACTACCTCGTGCGCCTGCGGGACCTCGGGCTCGGGTCGCTTCCGGGCACGGCTGCGGAAGTGCTCGACGACGAGGTGCGGCGCATCATCTGCCCCGACAAGGTCACCACGGCCCAGTGGCTCGAGGTGCACGACGCTGCCCACCGGGTCGGGTTGCGCTCGAACGTGACGCTCATGTTCGGCCACGCCGACACGCCGCGAAGCTGGGCGCGACACCTCGTCTGTGCGCGCGAGCAGCAGCGCGGCTCGTGTGGGTTCACCGAGTTCGTCCCGCTGCCGTTCGTGCCGATGGAGGCGCCGATGTACGTCCAGGGCCGTGCCCGGCGCGGGCCGACGTTCCGCGAGACACTGCTGGTGCACGCGGTCGGGCGCCTTGCGCTCCATCCCCGGATCACGAACATCCAGGCCTCTTGGGTGAAGCTCGGGCCTGAGGGCACTCGCGAAGCGCTCCGCGCGGGTGTCAACGACGTCGGAGGGACGCTGATGAACGAGTCGATCTCCCGCTCGGCCGGTGCTGTGTACGGGCAGGAGATGCCGCCGGAGCGCATGGAGGCGCTGATCCACTCGGCGGGACGGGTGCCCCGCCAGCGGACGACGCTGTACGGGGAGCCGCCCGAGGACCGGGTGCGAGCGTCCTTCGGCGCCGCGCCGCTTGCCGAGCCGGTCAACCGACCGGTGAAGGACGCCCGACTCGTGGCTCCGCCGCGACTCGTCCGTCCCGGCCTCGTCGGCGCGCGGGCGCGGTAGGGCTCGTGGATCACCTCGCGCTCGCCGTTCGTGACCAGGAGCGCTCGCGTCGCTTCTACGAGACGTATCTCGGCTTCGACGCGCAGCCGCCTCGAACCTACGACGACGGCGTGCTCATGCTTCACAACGCTGCCGGCTTCGCGCTCGCGCTCGGCGAGACGGACGAGCCGATCCGGCTCCCTCCGTTTCTGCATTTCGGCACGGGCCTGTCGACGCCCGACGCGGTTCGCGTGTTCCGGGACCGTCTCGTCGCCGAAGGGGTCGAGATCGTCGAGATGTGGGAGGAGCCCGCCTACGTGAGCGTCAAGTTCCGCGATCCGGACGGCTACGTGATCGAGGTGTCGTGGGAACCGTAGGCGGCGGACCGGCCGAGCCGACTGGCGAGCCCGGCGTCACTCTGCTCGCGCATGAGCCAGTCGGCGAAGAACGGCTCGATGATGCAGTACTCACCTTGCCGGTTTCGGCCGACGATCTCCTTCTTCCGGAGGGCGCCGAGTGCGGTCTGCAGCGTCGGGTTCGACGGAAGCTCGTGACGCTCGTGGTACGTGCGGGCGTATACGGACGACGTCGGCTCGGCGGCAATCGCGAGCATGAGGAGGCGCTGCTGGTGAGGGGCGTCGTCCCAGAGTTGCGTGAAGTGGTTGTGCTCTGACCGGAGCACATTGGTCAGCGCCGCATCGACATCTGCAACGGTCGCCTCACCTCTCTCGGGAGTCAGCTCCCACACGAAGTAGGCGAGCTCCTGCGTCCCGTACGGGTGCCCTCCGCTTGCCTGGAGAAGCCGTTCGACCGCGTCTCGAGCGATGCGCTTGCCGGTCTCCGAGAAGCGTGCGCCGATGAACGTCGCGAACTTCTCGGGCGCGATCGTCCCGATCTCGAGCTGCTTCGCGCTGCGCCAGAAGGGCTCGTTCCTGTCGCTGAAGATCCGCTCCAGGAGGTGGCGTTTGCTGCCGAGGTACACGTGGCTCACCTCGGGCTGGGCCTGGAAGACCGCCCGCATCAGATTCGGGAAACGCGGATCGAGCGCGAGCACCTCCTGGAACTCGTCGAAGATCATCACGACGCGACGTTTGCGCTGCGCCGCAAGCTCGCCGAGCAGCTCGAGCAGCCGCTCGATGGTGTCGTCGATGTCGGCTTTCCGGCGTCCGGCTTCGAAGCTGAAGCGAAGCGAGCCGTCGCTCGGGTCGATCTCCATGGTCGGCGTGATCCGCAGGCTCCTGAAGAGGTCTACCGCGCGCTCGAACACCTGGTCGACAAGCGATGCGATGTCCGCGTAGATCGTCTTCGCGAGCGCGGCCGCGAGCCTTTCCTTGGTCGGCGTTCTCATGAGGTCGCAATAACCGACGAGCGCCCTCGCGCGTAGCGCCTCCTGCGAGGCTCTGAGGACGAGCGACGACTTGCCGTAGCGCCGTGGTGCGTAGACCAGGACGTTCTGCCCGTTGAGCATGTCCGAGACGAGCTCGCGAAGCTCGTCCTCCCGATCGGTGAAGGCATCGTCGAGCGCGAGATCGCCGAACGTGAACGGGTTTCTCTCCTTATGCATCTCTACATTATGTCATATAGCATAGGAACCCTCGGAGAACCACATGCTCGTGTGCATAATGCATATCCACATAAAGCGAGACGTTCAAGGCATGTCCTCGCGCGCCAGCAGATCGTCGACGGTCTCGCGGTGGCGGATGACCCGCGCCTCGCCGCCACTGACCACGACCGCTGCAGGGCGCGGCGTTGCGTTGTAGTTCGAGCTCATCGCGAGCGCGTAGGCACCGGTCGCCGGGACGGCCAGGAGGTCGCCGCGACGGGGCGGAGGCAGCGCGACATCGTCGATCAACACGTCACCGGACTCGCAGTGGAGGCCGGCGACACTGACGGTCTCGGTCAGCGGCTCTTCCGCACGCATTGCCGAGAGCGCCGTGTAGCGAGAGCCGTACAGCTGTGGCCGCGGGTTGTCGGACATGCCGCCGTCGACGGCAACCCAGGTCACGTCGTCGAGCCGCTTGACCGAGCGGACTCGATACAGCGTCACGCCGGCTTGCCCGACGAGGGCTCGGCCGGGCTCGAGCAGGAGCCGGGGCTTTGGCAGGCCGTGCTGGTCCCAGGAGCGCGAGACGGCGTCTGCGACCCCATGGGCAAACTCGCCGAGCGGGGCGGTCGGCTCCTCCGGCACATGGCGGATGGCGAAGCCGCCACCCGTGTTCACGAGCGACGGCGTCCAGCCGCCGAGCTCGTCACGACATCGTGCCGCGAAGACGGCGAGGGCGGCGATCGTGGCCTCGTGGGCGGCCGTATCGACGAGCTGGGAGCCGACGTGGACATGGAGACCGGCCGCGTCGATGCCGAGGGCCAGTGCGCGCTCGAGCGAACGGAGCGCGGCGTCGGGAGGCAGTCCGAACTTCGAGCCGTGATGGCCGGTCTGGATGGCCTCGTGCGTGTCGGCCTCGACGCCCAACGTGACCCGCACGATCACACGCAGCACCCCCGAGGCCGCGGCACGCTCGGCCTCGTCTTCGGCGTCGATCGCAACCGTCGCGCCGGCCTCGGCAGCCGCTCTCAGCTCCGCGTCGGACTTGGCGTTCCCGTGCACGACGAGTCGCGCCCCCGCGATGCCCGCCGCTCGCGCGAAGGCGAGCTCTCCCAGCGAGGCGACGTCCGCGCCCAGGCCCTCTTCGGCGAAGAGCCGCAGGAGGGCGACGTTGGGAAACGCTTTCGTCCCGTAAAGGACGAGCGCGTCGGGAACGGCCCTGCATATCTCCCGAGCGCGCGCGCGCAGAGTGCTCTCGCAGTAGACGACGAGGGGTGTTTCGAACCGGTCGCCGAGCTCGGACACCCGCAGGCCGCCGACTACCAGCTCGCCTCGTTCGACTCGAGCCGAATCCGGGAAAAGTTCCAGCATCGGTCGATTGTGACTGTTACCTTTAATGGTTCATGGCGCAGCTTCTTCGGTAGTCCAGGGAGCAGACGCGGCCCGCCGTGTACGTTCCCCTGGGGCCTCTCGCGAGAGAGGCTTTTTTGTTCCACGAACGGACGTGAGCGAAACGATGGACAGCTACGACGCGAACGAGATCGAAGCGAAATGGCACGAGGTCTGGGCGCGCGAGCGCGCGATGGAGGTCTCGAACGAGTCCGCGGCGACGAAGTCGTATGTCCTCGAGCAGCTCCCGTACCCGTCCGGGTCCCTGCACCTCGGTCACTTGCTGGTCTACACGATCGGCGACGTCCAGACGCATTTCCGCCGCCGCACCGGGTTCCACGTGCTCCACCCCATGGGTTGGGACGCGTTCGGCCTGCCCGCGGAGAACGCGGCGCTGCGCGAGGGCGGGCACCCGCGTTTGATCACCGAGCGGAACATCGAGAACATCCGGCGCTCGATGCACCGGATCGGCTGGTGGATCGACTGGTCGCGCGAGATCTCGACCCACGCGCCCGAGTACTACCGCTGGCAGCAGTGGCAGTTCCTGCGCTTCCTCGAGAAGGGTCTTGCGTACCGGAAGGGCGCTCCGGTGAAGTGGTGTCCGAACGACCAGACGGTCCTCGCCAACGAGCAGGTGCTCGCGGACGGGACCTGTGAGCGCTGCGGCGCCGTCGTCGAGTCGCGGGTCATGGAGCAGTGGTTCTTCCGGATCACGGACTACGCGCAGGCACTGCTTGACGATCTGGACACCGTCGACTGGCCGGAGTCGATCAAGGCGCGCCAGCGCAACTGGATCGGCCGTTCCGAGGGCGCCGAGATCCTCTTCACCATCGAGGAGTGGGGCGCGGACGTGCCCGTCTTCACGACCCGGCCCGACACGCTGTACGGCGCAACGTTCTTCGTGCTTGCACCCGAGCACGATCTCGTGTCGCGAATCGACTCCGACGAGGTGCGGGAGTACGTCCGGCGGGCGGGTGCGAAGAAGACCGAGGAGCGGGCGGCGGCGGTCGACAAGACGGGAGTCTTCACCGGGTTGCACGCGATCAATCCCGTGAACGGCGAGCGGATCCCAGTCTATGTCGCCGACTACGTGCTCACGGACTACGGGACGGGCGCGATCATGGCCGTCCCAGCCCACGACCAGCGTGACCTCGAGTTCGCCCTCGCGTTTGACCTGACCGTCCGGCAGGTCGTGCGGCCGGTCGACGGCGACGTCGATGAGAACGAGGCATACGTGGAGCACACGGAAGGCGAGGTGCTCGTCAACTCCGGCGAGTTCGACGGCTTGCCTGCGCCCGAGGGAGGGACGCGGATCGTCGAGCGCCTCGAGCACGGAGGCCGCGGCCGCTTCGCGGTGAACTACCGCCTTCGCGACTGGGGCTTCTCTCGCCAGCGCTACTGGGGTTGCCCGATCCCCGTCGTCTACTGCGACGCGTGCGGAATCGTCCCCGTCCCCGATGACGAGCTCCCGGTCGTCCTCCCGGACGTCGAGGACTACAAGCCGAAGGGTCGCCCGCCCCTCGCCCAGGCCGAGGAGTGGGTGAACGTGCCGTGCCCGTCGTGCGGCGGCCCGGGGCGTCGCGAGGTGGAGACGATGGACACGTTCGTCGACTCCTCGTGGTACTTCCTACGCTACTGCGACCCACGGAACGACGCGGCACCGTTCGACCGCGGCATCGTCGACTACTGGAACCCGGTCGACCTCTACATCGGAGGGGTCGACCACGCGACGGTGCACATGATCTACGCGCGCTTCTGGGTGAAGGTGCTGAACGACCTCGGCTTCGTCGGCTTCCGCGAGCCGTTCGCGAGCTTCTTCTCGAACGGCTGGGTGACGTTCGGCAAGACGAAGATCTCGAAGCGATCGGGCAAGACGCCCGGGCCCGACGAGTTCGTCGAGCGCTACGGCGCCGACGCGGTCCGGCTCTGCATCCTGTTCCTCGGGCCGGCCAACGAGGACATGGAGTGGAGGGAGGAGACGACCGAGGCCATGGCCCGGTTTGTGCGCCGGCTCTGGCGAGTCGTCAACGAGACCGCGGAGAGCGC
Organism: uncultured Actinomycetes bacterium; assembly: GCA_963761485.1. Taxonomy (GTDB): domain Bacteria; phylum Actinomycetota; class Thermoleophilia; order Gaiellales; family Gaiellaceae; genus GMQP-bins7. The sequence continues at coordinate 128,384 of CAVXGP010000008.1, forward strand.
TCCGCACGGCGCGCCCGAGGGCGGCCCGCTAGCGCGGAAGGCGCACGCGACGATCGCGAAGGTCACCGACGACATCGGGCGGCGGTATGCCTTCAACACGGCCATCGCGGCGGTGATGGAGCTTGTGAACGAGTTGTCGAAGGATCCCACCGGGCCGGACTCCCGCTTTGCGGCAGGAACCGCAGTCACGCTCATTCAGCCGTATGCGCCGCATGTCGCCGAGGAGCTGTGGGAACGGCTCGGGCACGAGAGGTTGTGGGAGCAACCGTGGCCCGAGGCTGACCCGGCTCTGCTCGAGGTCGAGACCGTCGAGGTCGTGGTGCAGGTCGACGGCAGGATCCGCGACCGGCTGCACGTCCGGCCCGGTCTGCCCCAGGACGAGCTCGTCGCGCTCGCCCGGGCGTCGGAGCGGGTGCAGGCGCATCTCGACGGGAGAGAACCCGCCCGGACGATCGTCGTGCCGGGCAAGCTCGTCAACTTCGTGACCTGAGCGCCGACTCAGCTGGGTCAGACCCCACGGGTCTGACCTCATTGACACACATCTCTGACGAAGCCGTGTCCCATACGTGACCGGACCCTGGCGACGATGGCCTCGTGCCGTTCGTCGCCGTCTCGCGCTCCACCGCGCTCGTCGCGGCCAGTGTGTTGCTCCTGGTTCTCGGGCTCGCGGGGCATCGTCTCGCCCGGACGGGCACGGCGACTGCGCCCGCGCCCGAGGTCGTTGCACCGCTCGAGCCCGTTTCCGCAGGCCCGGCGCGCGCGACGGTGGTCGTCCACGTCGTCGGCGCGGTCCGGCGGCCTGGACTGTTCCAGCTTCGCGAGGGCGCTCGCGTCGCTGACGCTGTCGTAAGGGCCGGCGGGGCAACGCGAAGGGCCGATCTTTCCGCGCTGAACCTGGCGGCACCTCTCGTCGACGGTGTTCAGGTCCTCGTGCCCAGACGTGTCCCGACGTTCGGCGCGGCCGGGTCGACAGAGGGAGCGCTCGCAGCGCCGAGCGCCACGGAGTCAGGCGGAGGGCCGAAGCCCAGCCTCTCGTCCGCAACGGCAGACGAGCTCGACGAGCTCCCCGGGGTGGGGCCGGTCACCGCGCAGAAGATCCTGGACTACCGGACCGAGCACGGGCCGTTCAGGTCGATCGACGACCTCGACGTGATTCCGGGGATCGGACCGGCGCGGATCGAGCAGCTGCGCGACCTCGTGACCCCGTGAGGACGAGCGATGTCGAGCTGAGCGGCGACGCGCGCCCCTCGCCGGCGTTCGTTCCGGCGGGGGCGCGGGCGATCGAGATCCACTGGCCGACGTTGCTGGCCGGCTCGGCGTGCGTAGGGATCGCGTTGTCCAACTGGCTGGCGGTCACGACCTCTGCGGCGGTCGCGCTCTCGCTCGCCGCTCTCGTGGGCGTTTCGCTCCTGGACGGTCCCGCGCGCGTGGCCGCCCTGGCGGTCGTGCTCGCAGCGGCCGGGCTCTGGTGGGGATCGCTCCGCCTAGAGGCGATGAACATGAGCGTGCTCGTGGCCAAGGTCGGCGAATCGGGCCCGGCCGAGGCAGTGGTGACCGGGGCCGCGCGTCAGACGCCGTGGGCGGTGCGCGTTCCCGCCGAACTGCTCGCCTTTCGCGGGGAGCGCTTGCGCGAGCGCGTGCTCCTCGTTCTTCCCGTGGGCCGCTCGCCGCCGCGAGGCGCGATCATCGAGACGAGCGGCCGGATCGTCGAGCCTCGCCCCGCAGAGGGCGGCTTCGACGAGCGTGCGTGGCTCGCGCGCCAGGGCATCCACGTGATCCTGCGGGGCGGTGCGTGGCGCCAAATCGGTGCTCGTGGCGGAATCGCCGGGGTCGGAGACCGTGTTCGGGACCGAATCGAACGAGCGGTGAGGCTCGGCACGACCGGTGTGCGGCGAGGGCTGGTGCTGGGCGTCGTCCTCGGCGAGGACGAGGGGCTTCCGGAGCAGGTCCGAGAGGAGTTCCGAGCATCGGGGCTCGCCCATCTGCTGGCCGTCTCGGGCCAGAATGTCGCGTACATCGCATTCGGCGTGCTCGCGGTCGGATGGCTCCTCCGCCTGCCGCGGGTGGCGCGCGAGCTCTCGACGCTCTCGGCGATCGCTGCGTACGTGCTGGCAGTCGGCTGGCAGCCCTCGGTGATCCGGGCCGGTGTCGCCGGTGCGCTTGCATCGCTCGCCTGGCTGCTGGCACGGCCACGCGACCGTTGGCACTTCCTCGCCCTCGGCGCCCTGGTCCTCTTGTCGTGGACGCCGAGCGCGCTCCTCGAGCCCGGGTTCCAGCTCTCGTTCGCAGCAGTCGCGGCGATCTTTGTCGGCGTTCCCCGGGTCGGGCGTTGGTTCGAGGGCTACCCAGTTCAGCGGCGCCTCGCCGAGGTCCTGAGCATCGCGGCGATCTGCGGCATCGCAACCGCGCCGATCGTGCTTTTCCACTTCGGCCAGGCTCCCGTCTACACGATCCTCGCGAACGCGCTGGCGGCTCCGGCGATGCCGCTCGTCCTCGCCCTCGGACTTCTCGCCGCCGCCGCAGAGCCGGTAGCTCCGGGTGCAGCGGTGGCACTCGCCTGGCTGGCGGGCTGGGCGGCTGCCTGGCTCGAGCTCGTCGCTCGGCTGGTTGCCTCGCTGCCGGGCGCTCAGATGGGCTCGGAAACCGCGATCGTCGTCGTTCTCCTCGCCCTGGCGGGCTGGGCCGGCGCCCGGTACGCGCGTTCGCGCCTGGGTGTGCGTCGAACCTCGCTCGCGATCGCCGCGGTCGGCCTCGCGTTCCTTGCGGCCGGCGGCTGGTGGGCGGTTCGCCCCGCGCCCGCCTGGCAGCAGCCCGTCGGGCTCCGAGTGACGTTCCTCGACGTCGGACAGGGTGATTCGGTCCTGCTCGAGACGCCGAGTGCGAGAGTGCTGGTCGATCAAGGGCCCCCCGAGGCCGACGTCGCGGGACAGCTGGCTCGGATGGGGGTTCGCTCGCTGTCTGCTGTCGTCCTCACGCACCCGCAGCGCGACCACGTGGGCGGCGCCGCCGAGGTCATCCGGCAGGTGCGGGTCGGCACGGTGCTCGATCCCGGCCTCGCCGCGACCGGCCCGGAGCGGGAGGAGGCGATCGCTGCCGCACGCGAACGCCGCGTCCCGGTTCGGGAGGTCCGATCAGGCTCCGAGTTCAGAGCGGGTGGGCTCGTGCTGCGTGCCCTGTGGCCACCCGATCCCGGTCTTCCCTTCGAGGACCCGAATCTGAATGCGCTCGTCCTGGTGGTGTCGTTCGGGGAGATCGACGTCTTCCTGCCCGCGGATGCAGAGTCCGACGTCACTTCCCACCTCCCGAAGGCGGCTGTCGAGGTTCTGAAGGTGGCGCATCATGGCTCCGCCGATCCGGGGCTCGACGAGGAGCTGCGCAGCCTGCGTCCGCGAATCGCGGTGATCTCCGCAGGCAGGAACAACGACTACGGACACCCTCGGCCCGAGACCCTGTCAGCGCTCAGGAGCGTCTCGGGGCTGGCGGTCTTTCGCACCGACACCGACGGGCGGGTCGTCGTCGAGTCCGACGGCAGCCGGCTTCGGGTCCGGACGGAGGGCTAGGGGTAGGGTTGCGACATATGGCCGATGCACCGAGCAAGCCCGTCTATCTGCTCACGGGCAGCGACCGCCCCAAGATCGACACGGCGCTCGCACGCCTCCGCAAGCACTTCGCGCCGGAAGCGACCGACCTCGTCAGCGCACTCGAGACCTCCGGTGAAGCGGCAGTCGCGCTCTGCAATGCCGGGAGCCTCTTCGGTGACACCCGCCTGGTGATCGTGGAGGACGTCGACGGCAGACGCGATGCCGACGGCCGGCGCAAGGGCGCCTGGAAGGCGGCAGACGTCGAATCGGTCTCTACCTATCTGAGCAGCCCCGCCCCGGGGACGGTGCTCGCGCTCGTCGCGGAAGACGTCAAGAAGACGACCCCGCTCTGGAGGACGTGCGCGAAGGTGGGTGACGTCCTCGAGTATGCGGTGGCCAAGAAGAACGTTCAGGGCTGGGTTGCCGATCAGTTCCGCCAGCGGGGTGTCGACGCGGGCCCGGAGGCGTGTGCGGCTCTCGTGCAGATCGTCGGTGACGATCTGCACGCGCTCTCGCTGGAGGTGGACAAGCTCGCGACCTGGGCAGCCGGGGAGCCGATCGGAGAGCACGAGGTGGAGGCACTGGCCGCGGCCGCGGCCGATACGCCTACGTTCACCCTGACCGACGCGTGGGGCGCGCGCGACACGTCACGAACGCTGGCGGCGAGCGAGAGGATCTTCGAGCGCGATGCCAAGCCGCGCCGCGATACCTCCGCGCGACTCGCTGCTGCGCTCGGGGGCCATCTGGGTCGCCTTCGCTCGGTCAAGCGCCTGGCCGCCGACGGCGTCCGACCGAAGGCGGCGGCGGGTCAGCTCAGGGTCCATCCGTTCTATGCGGAGAAGCTGTTCGGCCAGGCCGACGGGTTCTCGCCCGAGGAGCTCGGCGACGCCGTGATCCGCCTGGCGGAGCTCGACGGGGCGCTCAAGGGTCAGGGCCGCTTGCCGCCGGATCTCGAAGTTCAGCGCGCGCTCGTGGATCTCACCGGCCGCCAGGCAAAGCGACCCGCATAGCGATTCTCTATGAAGACTGGCGGGTTGCGATCTTCGCGGCCTGGGACTTCTTACGCGCCCCCGTGTTTCGGTGCAGGGCCCCTCGCGTCGTCGCGCGATCGATGGTGCGAACCAGCTCGCGGTGCTCGGCTGCGACCTGCTCCTCGTCGCCCCCGGCCGCCGCGGCTTCGAGGCGCTTGGTGAGCGTCTTGATCGTCGACCGGTAGCGGAGGTTCTCGAGACGCTGCCGCGCCTGGCTGCGAACGCGCTTTTTCTGCTGTCTGATGTTCGCCATACGAGAAAACGCCCGCAACCGCGGGCGGGGCGATGGTAGCAGGACCGGCTGAGAGAATCGCCGCAGCCTCTCATGGAGCAAATCCCGGATACCCCGGCACCACCTGCCCCCGACGAAAGTGCTCATAGCCGCCGTCTTGCGCGGTCCACAGCGGTTTTCTCGCTCGCCACAGCCGTGTCGCGCGCGCTCGGGCTGGTCCGCGAGATGGTGTCGGCCTACTACTTCGGGGTAACGGGGCTGATCAACGCCTTCACCGTTGCGATCCAGATCCCCAATCTCGTCCGTGCGCTGGTCGCGGACGCGGCGTTGTCCGGGGCGTTCGTGCCGGTGTTCAGCGAGCTTCTCGAGCGCGGGGAGAAGACGCGTGCCTGGCGCGTGGCATCGACGCTCTTCTGGCTGACCCTGCTCGTGCTCGGGGGCGTCACGGCGCTCTTCATCCTGCTCGCGCCTCTCCTCATGCGCCCCTTCGGGGATCCCGGAGGCGACTTCGACCTCGCCGTCGGCCTCTCCCGCGTCCTCTTCCCGATCGTCGTCCTGCTCGGGCTCTCCGGAATCGTCGTCGGGATCCTCAATACCCACCACCACTTCGCGCTTCCGGCCCTCGCCCCGGTGGCCTGGAACCTGGTGATCATCCTGGGGCTCGTCCTCGGCGTTCCCCGGATCGACGACGAAAGCGCGCAGCTCTATCTGTACGCCGCGGTCGTCGTCCTCGGGACGCTTGTCCTACTGCTCCTACCGATCCCGTGGCTGCGCAGGCTCGACGGGGGGCTGACGACCGTGATCGACTGGCGCGACCCGGCCGTCCGCCGGGTGCTCACGCTGATGCTCCCGGTCACGCTGACGATCGGGCTCGTGAACGTGAACTTCTTCGTCGACACGCTCTTCGCGTCCCGGCTGCTCGATCCGGAGCTGGCTCCCACCGCGATCGACAAGGCGTTCCGCCTGTACATGCTCCCGCAAGGAATCTTTGCGGTGGCGGTCACGACGGTCCTCTTCCCAACGTTGGCCCGGCTCTCGGCGAGAGGGGACGAGCCGGGGCTCCGGCGCGCGCTCGACAGCGGCCTGCGCCAGATCGCCTTTCTCCTCGTTCCCGCGGGCTTGATCTCGATCGTGCTCGCGCAGCCGATCGTCCGGCTCGTCTACCAGCGCGGGGAGTTCACGCCCGACGACACGGTGATCGTCGCGCAGTGTCTGCAGGCGTTCTCGATCGGGCTCGTCTTCAACGGGTGGGCGCTGATCCTGAACCGCAGCTTCTATGCGGTGCAGACGAACTGGACGCCCACCGCGATCGCCCTCTGTGCAGTCGGCCTCAACGCCGCGCTCGACGCCGTCTTCTACCGTCTGGGCATCTGGGGGATCCCGCTCGCAACCGCGACCGTGAACGTGGTCGCGTCGGTCACGCTCTTGGTGATGATGCGCCGCCGGCTGGGGCTCGAGCACGTCGGTCGGACGATCGGGGTCGTCGGACGCATCCTCGCGGCCGCCGGGCTTGCGGTCGCCGCCGCGTACGTCGCCTGGTACGGGCTCGATGCGTGGCTCGGCCGCTCGGTCGGGGCCCAGGTGGTCTCGCTGGGCAGCGGCCTCGTGGTCGCCGCGCTCGTCTACATCGCCGTCGCCAGGGCGCTCAGGCTTCGGGAGCTGGAGGCGCTGCTACTGTTGCGGGCCCGGCGCGAGGATTAGAGAGCGCCCTATTCCTATGGAGCAAGCACGTATTCGCAACTTCGCGATCATCGCGCACATCGACCATGGCAAGTCGACGCTCGCAGATCGCGTCCTCGAGCTGACGGGTGCCGTCACCGAGCGCGAGATGCGCGAGCAACTGCTCGACTCGATGGAGCTCGAGCGCGAGCGCGGCATCACCATCAAGGCACAGGCCGTTCGCGTTCGCTGGCGAGGGCACGAGCTCAACCTCATCGACACCCCAGGGCACGTCGACTTCACCTACGAGGTGTCACGGTCGCTGCAGGCGTGCGAGGGTGCCGTTCTCCTCGTTGATGCAGCACAGGGGATCCAGGCCCAGACGCTCGCCAACGCATACCTCGCGCTCGAGAGCGGGCTCGAGATCGTGCCGGTAGTGAACAAGATCGATCTGCCGCAGGCCGATCCGGAGGGCGCGGCGAGGGAGCTGGCAGAGCTTCTGGGCGAGGCGCCCGAACGCGTGCTCCGCATCTCCGCGAAGACGGGTCAAGGCGTCTCCGACGTGCTCGACGCGATCGTCGAGCGGATCCCGTCTCCTGCCGGCCGCCCGGACGCACCGGCGCGTGCGCTGGTCTTCGACTCTTCCTACGACCAGTACCGCGGCGTCGTGGCCTTCGTGCGCGTCGTGGACGGAAGCTTCGAGACCCGTGAGCCGGTGGCCGCGATGGCCCAGGGCACCTCGTTCGAGGCCGAGGAGCTGGGTGTCATGTCTCCTGCTCGGGAGCCCGTCGTCTCGCTGAGCTCGGGCGAGGTCGGCTACGTGATGACCGGTCTCAAGGACGTCTCGCGCCTTCGCGTCGGCGACACGCTCACGTCGCGGCGCCGGCGTGCGGCCGAGCCGCTCCCCGGCTACCAGGACGTCAAGCCCATGGTCTTCGCCGGGATCTTCCCGACCGATTCGGACGAATACCCGGAGCTTCGCGACGCGCTCGAACGACTGAAGCTCAACGACGGTTCGCTCTCCTACGAGCCCGAGACGTCGCACGCGCTCGGGTTCGGGTTCCGGTGCGGGTTCCTCGGGTTGCTGCACATGGAGATCGTCCGCGAGCGGCTCGAGCGGGAGTTCGACCTCGACCTCCTCATCACCGCGCCCAACGTCGCCTACCGGGCGACGACGCGGAGCGGCGAGGTCGTCGAGGTACACAACCCTGCCGAGATGCCACGCGAGTTGGAGCTCGTCGAAGAGCCGTACGTCAAGGCGTCGATCATCGTCCCCAAGGACTACGTCGGCCAGATCATGGACCTGGCCAACGAGCGGCGCGGAACGTTCGATCATCTCGAGTATCTGAGCGAGGAACGCGTTCTCCTCTCGTACGAGCTCCCGCTCGGGGAGATCGTCCTCGACTTCTACGACCTGCTCAAGTCCCGCACGCGGGGCTACGCGAGCTTCGACTACGAGCTCGCCGGATTCCGGCCCGGCGAGCTGACCCGGGTCGACATCTTGGTGGGCGGCGAGCAGGTCGATGCGCTGTCGCTGATCATCCACAAGGACGCGGCCTACGATCGCGGACGGCAGCTCGTCGAGCGGCTGCGGAAGGAGATCCCACGTCAGCTTTTCGACGTCGCGGTGCAGGCCGCCATCGGGTCGCGCGTCATCGCTCGGGAGACGATCAAGGCGAAGCGGAAGGACGTGCTCGCGAAGTGCTACGGGGGCGACATCACGCGCAAGCGGAAGCTGCTCGAGAAGCAGAAGAAGGGCAAGAAGCGGATGAAGCAGGTTGGCGGGGTCGAGGTCCCGCAAGAAGCATTTCTGGCCGTGCTCAACCTCGACTCGGAGCGCCGGAGGTAGGAGGGTGGGAGCGGTTCGTCACCTGTACGTGCACCTTCCATTCTGCGCCCACCGGTGCGGGTACTGCGACTTCGTGACCGTCGTCGGCCGGCAGGAGCAACACGGAACCTATGTCGACGCCCTCCTTGCCGAGCTCGCGCTCGAAGGCCACGTCCTGGGCGATCGCGTCGAGACCGTCTTTCTGGGAGGAGGAACGCCCACCTTCACCGCTCCGTCGGAGCTCATTCGACTGCTCGAGTCCCTGCCGGTCACGGACGAGCTGACGGTGGAGGCGAACCCCGAGACGGTGACGCCGGAGCTCGCGCAGCTGCTGCGCGCGGGCCGCGTACACCGACTCTCTGTCGGCGCCCAGAGCTTCCGCCCCCACCTGCTCGACGTCCTCGAGCGCGGCGCCCGTCCCGCTGACGTCCGGCGCGCAGTGCATATTCTTCGTGATGCCGGATTCGACAACATCTCGCTCGATCTTCTGTACGGAATCCCGGGTCAGAGCCCCTCCGACCTGATGAGCGATCTCTCGGAAGCGCTCGCGCTCGAGCCCGAGCATCTCTCGTGCTACGAGCTCGAGGCGAAGCCGGGGACCCGCTTCACCCACACGTACGGTGACGAGCTCGTGCGCCAGGCCGAGGCGATGGAGGGCTACTTCGAGCAGGTCGTCGACACGTTGACCGCAGCCGGGTACCGCTGGTACGAGACCGCGAACTTCTGTCTGGAGAAGGAGCGCGCGGCGGGTCGCGATCTCCGGGCGCGTCACAACCTTGCCTACTGGTGGGGACGGGACTACCTCGGGCTCGGTGTCGGCGCGGTGTCCACGGTCGACGGCGTGCGACGGAGGAATCGCCCGGGCCTGGCAGCGTACGTCGAGGCGCTTCACGCTGGCGTTGCGCCGCCCCGCGAGATCGAGCTCGTCGATCGGGAGACGCGCGAGCGCGAGCGCCTGCTTCTGGGGCTCCGTCTTGACGAGATGCTGCCGATGGCCGACGTCGAAAACGTGCTCGATCGGCGCGCGCTGGTCCGGCTCGAGATGAAGGGGCTCGTCGAGCTGAGGGGCGGCAACGGCCGCAGCGCGCTGAGGCTGACCCGTCGCGGACGCTTCCTCGGCGGCGGTGTCACGGTCGAGCTGCTGGGCGCTGTGTAGATCACCTGCGCGCAGGGTGGATACAGCGGTATCCGTGGCTACCATCGGACTCGAGATGCACCTCACGGCCCGCAAACGCGAGATTCTCCGGCGCGTCGTCGAGGAGCACGTCGCTACCGGACAACCGGTCGGCTCGAGGGCGCTCGTCGAGCGATCCGAGCTGCGGGTCTCGCCCTCGACGGTTCGCGGCGAGCTTGCAGAGCTCGAAGCGCTCGGGCTCCTGACGCATCCGCACACCTCGGCCGGGCGCCTGCCCACCGAGAGCGGCTACCGCCTGTACGCCGAAGAGCTCGTGCAGACCATCGAGGGTCGCCCGGACGGGATCGGGTTCGACCTCGGCTCGATGCGCGACGAGATCGAGAACGCACTCCGGGCGACCACGGAGATGCTGTCGCGCGCGACGCGCCTGCTCGCGCTCGTCTCCGCCCCGTCGCTCGAGACCGCATCCATCCGGCATGTCGAGGTCCTCGCCTTGCAGCCGACGAGCGTCATGGTCGTCGTGATCACTTCCACGGGCGGGGTGACCAAGCGCGTCTTCCGCCTCGACGAGCAGGTCGACCCGGGTCTCCTCGCCTGGGCGTCGGCGTATCTCAGCGAGCAGATCGTCGGGCAGCGGCTCGGCACCAGCTCGATTCGCCGCCGGCTCGACGCGCCCGAGCTCTCTCCCCGCGAGCGCGCGTTTCTCGGGCTCATCGGCCAGACGTTGCTCGAGGTCGGCGCCGAGGAAGGCCTGGAGGTGTACGTCGGAGGAACGGCGGGGCTTCTCGAGGAGGCCCGAGCGGAGGAGATGGAGGCGACGATGCGCCTCCTGGAGCTGCTCGAACGCCGGGCGGCCGTCCTCGAGCTCGTGAGCGACGCGCTCGAACCGCGGCGGCCAGTCGTCCATGTGGGGCCCGAAGTCGGCGGCGGCCAGCACCATGCGGTCTCGCTGGTCGGCGCGACATACGGGATCCGCAGCACCGCGCTCGGCGCCGTCGGGCTGATCGGTCCGCTGCGGATGGACTACGAGAAGGCGATTCGGAGTGTTCGTGCAGCTGCCTTCGAGCTCTCTCGGTTCGTCGAGGACGTCTACGAAGAGGCCTGAGGCAACGTGGCGACGACGGAGCGCGACTACTACGAGGTGCTCGGCGTGGCCCGCGGCGCCGGCGACGCGGAGATCAAGCGTGCGTTTCGGAAGCTGGCGAGAGAGCTCCACCCGGACGTCTCGAGCGCCCCGGACGCGGAGCGGAGGTTCCGTGAGGTCGCTGAGGCGTACGAGGTGCTCTCGGACCCGGAGCGTCGCGCGACGTACGATCGCTTCGGGCTCGCGGGGCTGCGCCGCGGCGGGCTGGAGCCCACCTTCGCCGACTTCGGCAGCCTGGCGGACGTCTTCGCCGCATTCTTCGGCGAGGATCTCTTCGGCGGAACGCCCTCCCGTCAGCGTCCCACCCGGGGAGCCGACGTCCAGGCGGTCGTCGAGATCGACCTGGAAGAGGCGTTCAGCGGCGCGTCGATCACCGTGGCGCCGGATGTGGCGGTCCCGTGCGAGCGCTGTGACGCGAGCGGCGCCGAGCCCGGCACGGAGGTACGGACGTGCCCGACGTGCTCGGGCTCGGGAATGATCCGCCGGGTCTCACAGAACGTGTTCGGGCAGTTCGTCCAGCAGCGGACGTGTCCAGAGTGTGGGGGGGCAGGGCAGGTGCTCGAGACTCCGTGCCACGAGTGTCACGGAGACGGACGAGTCGTGACGCCCCGGCAGCTCGAGCTCGACGTCCCCGCGGGCATTCACGACGGTCAGAGGATCCGCGTGCTCGGCGAAGGCCATGCCGGGTTCCGGAGCCGCGACCGCGGGAACGCGTTCGTGACCGTGCGCGTGCGCCCGGACCCCCGGTTCCTGCGTGACGGTGACGACCTGCACACGGCGATGCGGTTGACGATGACGGACGCCGCCCTCGGGACGACCGTTCGCGTACCGGCCCTGGCCGGCGAGCTCGACCTCGAGATCCGGCCCGGCGCGCAGCCGGGCGAGGTTCGGATCCTGCACGGGCACGGGATGCCCTCGCTGAACGGCTCCCGCCGAGGCGACCTCTACGTCAGGCTCGACGTCGCGGTCCCGATGCAACTGACCGAAGAGCAGCGGCGGCTCCTCGAGGACTTCGAGCGCGAGACCGGTCCCGAGACGTACGAGCGCGGCGTCGACGAGGACGAGGGCGGCTTTTTCCGCCGCTTCAAGAGCGCGCTTCGCTGATCCCTGCGGGGTCGGCCCCCCAGATGGACGACCTGTTGCCTGGAAAGCTCCGCCGCGTCTCGATCCGTGTGCCGGCAGCCGAGGCGGAGATCGCGCGAGCACGGCTGCTCGCCCTCGCTCCGGCCGGGTTCGAGGAGGTGGACGCCGACGGGCTGCTCGAGCTTGCCCTCTACACGGACGAGCCTGGCGAGGAACGGATTCGCGCCGCGTTCGCGCATGTCTCGTCGGTCCTGCTCGAGGAGGGGTGGGAGGATCGGTGGCGTGCGTTTCACCGGCCCGTACGGGCGGGCGGGCTCTGGATCGGCCCGCCCTGGGAACAGGCACCGGCCGCCGAGCCGGTCGTCGTCGTCGATCCGGGGCGCGCCTTCGGGACCGGCGGCCACGCGACAACCCGGGCGTGCATCGAGCTCCTCCCCGGTCTCGTGCGAGGGAGCCTGCTCGACGCCGGCTGCGGGTCCGGGGTGATCGCAGTCGCCGCCGTGCGATTCGGCTTCGCGCCCGTCCTCGCGGCAGACCTCGATCCCGCCGCCGTAGAGGCCACGACGAAGACCGCGCGCCTCAACAGCGTCGTGGTCGACGTGCGCCAGGCCGACCTCCTGCGAGACGACCTGCCGCGGGTAGATCTCGTCGTCGCCAACATCGAGCTCCATGCGGTCGAGCAACTGCTGGCCCGGCATCCCGCCGCTCGAGTGGTCACGTCGGGGTATCTCGCGCACGAGCGGCCGCACGCGCCAGGCTGGGAGCCAGTCTCACGCCTCGAGCTCGACGGGTGGGCCGCGGACGTCTTCGTCTCCGCGCGCGCACTAAGCTAAATGGCCCGATGGCGTCCTTCTCCGTCCGCTTCCTGGGCTGCAAGGTCTCGTTCGCCGATGCGCAGGCCGTTCGCGAGCGGCTTCTTGCCGACGGCCACAGCGAGGTGCAGGGCCGCGGCGACCTCGCCGTGGTCAACACGTGCTGCGTCACGAACGAGGCGGTGTCGAAGTCGCGGCAGGCCGTGTCACGCGCGGCGCGCACTCATCGACGCGTCTATGTGACCGGCTGTGGAGCCAATCTCGAGAACGCGTTCGCGGGGATGCCCGATCACGTATCCGTCGTTGCGCGCCGGAGCGAGGAGACCCCGGGCGCGGTGGCGGGGGACGTCGGCGCGATCGCGTGCGTGCAGGCCGAGGCACGCCTCGAGCGGACGCGCGCTTTCGTGAAGATCCAGGACGGCTGCTCGTTCTCCTGCGCCTTCTGCGTGATCCCGCTCGTTCGCGGAGGAACGCGGAGCCGGCCTGCCGGCGCCATTCTCGCCGAGATCCGACGGCGGGTCTCGCAGGGCCACGGCGAGATCGTGCTCACGGGTGTCAATCTCGGTTGCTTCCGGGACCGTGCGGCCGGCTACACGCTCGCTCGGCTGATCCGCGAGGCGGGTGAGCTTGCGGGTGTCGAGCGGCTGCGGCTGTCGTCGATCGAGGTGAACCACGTGACGAAGGAACTGATCGCGGCCCTCCGCGGGACGTCGACTGCCTCCCCGCATCTCCATGTCCCGCTCCAGTCCGGCGACGACGGCGTTCTGAGGGCGATGCGACGCCGTTACACCGCGTTGGACTATCTGGCCAAGCTCGAGACCTTGGGTGACTTCAACCTCACCTCCGACGTCATCGTGGGCTTCCCCGGCGAAGACGAGGCAGCGTTCGGCCGTACGCTCGAGCTCGTCGAGAGGGCCGGGATCACGAAGGTGCACGTCTTTCCGTACTCACCTCGGCCGGGCACTTCCACCGCGTCGGCGGACCCGGTTCCCAGCGCGGTGAAGAAGGATCGAAGCGCGAGGCTCCGCGGCTTCTCCCGCGAGCTCTGCCGACGACGCTGGGCGGCGAAGCTCGGCACGACCGATCGCATCCTCGTGGACCGGCCGGGTCGCGGGTACGGCGACGACTACACCCCTTGGCTGGTGGACGCGGACGTCGGGGAGATCGTGCGAGCGCGCGCGGTCGCGCTCTCGGAGGAGGGCATCGTTGCCATCGCCCCCTGAGACCGACTGCCTGTTCTGCCGGCTCGCCGCCGAGGGCGACCACGTGCTCGAGGCCGACGGCTTCGTGGCCATCAGGGACATCAATCCGCTGGCCGAGACGCACCTGCTCGTACTGCCCAAACGGCATGTGGACACGTTCCAGGACGTCGCCGCCTTCCCCGACGACGAGGCCGCCCAGATGCTTCGGTTCGTGGCGGACACCGCCAGCGCGGCAGGTCTCGACGACTATCGCGTGCTCGTCAACGTGGGCGAGGAGGCGGGGCAGACGATCTTCCACCTCCACTGGCACGTGCTCGGCGGCCGGGTCGACGCCGAGCGCGTCGCGCACGCGCTGGCCGCGGGGGCTCGATGACCCTGATCTCGCGCATCGAAGGCGAGCTGAAGGCGGCGCGCCTCGCCCGTGATCAGGATCGGCGAGACGCCCTCAGCCTTGTGCTCAATGCCTTGCAGGCGGCGCAAAAGGAGCTTCAGCGCTCGCTCTCCGACGAGGAAGAGCTCCAGGTGCTCCAACGGGAGCGCAAGCGGCGCCTCGAGGCCGCCGAGGCATTTCGCGCCGGCGGCCGAGACGAGCAGGCGGAGGACGAGGAGTACGAGCTCGATGTGCTCGAGGAGTTCATGCCCGAGCCCCTGAGCGAGGACGAGATCGAGGAGATCATCGACGACGTCATCTCCGAGGTCGGCGCGACGAGCATCCGCGATCTCGGACGCGTCATGGCCGGCGTCATGCACCAGGTCTCCGGGCGTGCCGACGGGTCCATGGTCTCGCAACTCGTCAAGGAAAAGCTGGCCTGACGCCGCCGGCCGCGCTCGCTCCCGGCGAACGCTCGCAGCCGTTGACCCGCCTACACTGGTTCTGATGTCCCAACACGTGCTGGACGTCTCGAACGAGGTCGCGGCCGAGCTTGCGGGCGTCGAGGACGGGGTGCTCGACGCGCTCCGGGAGCGGCTCGATTGCACGATTGCCCTCCGCGGGAATCGGCTGACGCTCGGCGGTGAGGCCGAGCACGTTGCGGCTGCCCGTGCCGTCGTCGACGAGCTCGTCGAGCTCGTCGAGGGCGGTCACCAGATCGGGCCGGACACGATCGGCGCAGTCCTGGCCGCGCTCGACCAGGCCGAGGACGTTCGTGATGTCTTCGAGGACGTTGTCTGGCGGCACCGCGGCAAGAGGATCGCCCCGAAGACCGTGAATCAGAAGCGCTACGTCGACGCGATCCGTGACCGCACTGTCACGTTCGCGGTGGGGCCGGCGGGCACCGGCAAGACCTATCTCGCGATGGCGCTGGCCGTGTCCGCTCTCTCCGACGGTGCTGTCGGGCGGATCATCCTCACGCGACCCGCGGTGGAGGCGGGCGAACGACTCGGCTTCCTCCCCGGCGACATCCTTGCGAAGGTCGACCCGTATCTCCGGCCGCTCTACGACGCGCTCTACGACATGCTCGATGCCGAGCGACTCGCCGGGTACATGGATCGCGCCACGATCGAGGTCGCCCCGCTGGCGTTCATGCGCGGACGAACGCTCAACGACTCCTTCATCGTCCTCGACGAGGCGCAGAACACGACGCCGGAGCAGATGCTGATGTTCCTGACCCGGCTCGGCTTCGGCTCCAAGATGGTCGTCACCGGCGACGTCACCCAGATCGACCTGCCCCGCGAGCAGGCGTCGGGCCTCATCCAGGTCCGCGAGATCCTGTCCGACATCGAGGGAATCGGCTTCGTCGAGTTCGGGAACGAGGACGTCGTTCGGCACAAGCTCGTACAGCGGATCGTCGAGGCCTACAAGCGCCACGCCGAGGAGACCGGGACGGCGCGAAGCCGGTGAGGCGGGGCTCGTGATCACGGTCGAAGCAGCCAACCGAAGTGGGGTCGAGGTCGACGAGGCGGGGGTGGCTGAGCTGGCACGCCTCGTGCTCCAGTCGGAAGGGGTACGCGACGGCGAGCTCGGAATCGCGTTCGTCGGGCGGGACGAGATCCGAGCGCTGAAGCGCGAGCACCTCGGTGTCGACGAGGCGACCGATGTGCTCTCGTTCCCGCTCGACGGGCGGGGAGAGGTGCCGGACGGAGTGCCGCGCGCGCTAGGGGATGTCGTCCTGTGCCCAGAGGTCGTGGGCCTTCAGTGGCGCGAGCCGCTCGTCCATGGCCTCCTGCATCTGCTCGGGTACGAGCACGGCGATGACATGGAGGCGCGCGAGCGGGAGTACGCAGCCACGTGAGCCCCGAGCGCAGCCCCTCTCTCTTCCGCAGCTTCGAGCACGCGGCCGAAGGGATCGTGCATGCGCTTCGCACGCAGAGAAACCTCCTGTTCCACTTCACGATCGCGGCGCTCGTGCTCGTTGCCGCAATCGGGTTCGGCGCCTCGAAGCTGGAGCTGATGGCACTCCTTCTCGCGATCACATTCGTGCTCGTTTCCGAGCTGGTCAACACGGCGATCGAGGCTGCGGTCGATGTCGCCTCGACCTCGTTCGACCCCATGGCGAAGCTCGCGAAGGACATCGCCGCAGGGGCCGTGCTGCTCGCATCGCTCAACGCGGTCGCGGTCGGCTACCTGGTCTTCTCGGGCGAGGTCAGGACTCGAAGCTCGCGCTTCCTCAACCGGCTGAGCGATGCGCCGGCCGAGCTCACGCTCGTCGCGCTCGCACTGACGGTGATCGTGGTCATCGCCGTGAAGGCGTACACCGGACGGGGAACCCCGCTCCGCGGAGGCCTTCCCTCCGGACACGCCGCCGTCGCCTTTGCGGGTTGGATGGCCGTGACGCTGATCCTGGACGGCTCGTCCAACCGGTTCTTGATCTCCTCGCTCACGTTCATCATGGCCTTGCTCGTCGCCCAGACGCGGGTCGAGACGGGTGTGCACTCCGTCCCCGAGGTGGCGAGCGGGGCGGCGGTCGGCACGCTCGTGACGTTGTTTCTCTTCCAGACCGTCGGATGAGCGGCATCCTTGTCACCGACGCCGAGCTCCTGGAGCTCGCCGACGCCGTGTCGGAGCGAGCATATGCCCCGTATTCGGAGCTCCACGTCGGCTGCGCCGTCCTGGCGCGGGACGGTCGAGTCATCGAGGGAGTGAACGTCGAGAATGCCGCCTACCCGCTGGGTGTATGCGCCGAGCGCACCGCTTTCTCGCGCGCGGTGGCGGAGGGATACCGCCCTGGGGACTTCGTGAGCGCTGCGATCACCGCCTCTCCGTGCGGCGGGTGCCGTCAGTGGCTGCACGAGATGGGCGTCGAGCGCGTCGTCTTCCGGAACGGCGGGCGCGTCGTGACGATGACGCCGGACGAGCTGCTGCCCGAGTCGTTCGAAGTGTCGGACTTGCCCTGAGCATGTGGACGACTTGCCACGCTTTCCGCGCAGTGCGTGTCACCCACGCGTGGAGGGCGCGAATATGATCGAAGTGGGTGGTGGGATGGGGTGCCCCAAGGCAGGGTTGGCGTGAAAAGCGGCTTCGTGGCCGCCGCCGGCCGTCCGAATGTCGGTAAGTCCACTCTCGTGAACGCCCTCTGCGGCGAGAAGGTCGCAATTACCTCGAAGGTGCCGAACACGACTCGGCGTCGGCTGTTCGGCGTCGCGAACGGGGCGGACTATCAGCTCGCGCTGGTCGATCTCCCCGGCTTCCAGCGCCCGATGGACGCCCTCACCGAGCGGTTGCAGCGGACGGTCGACTCGTCGTTCGACGATGTCGACGCCGTGCTCCTCGTCGTCGATGCGCGGGAGCGGATCGGGGCGGGTGACCGCTTCGTCGCCCGGAGGGTGTTCGCGCTGGAGAAGCCCGTGGTGATCGCGCTGAACAAGGTCGATCGCCTGAAGCGCGCTCACGTGCTGTCTCAGATGCAGACAGCCGCGAGGCTGGGTGACTTCCACGCCCTGCACCCGGTCAGCGCGAAGACGAAGGAGGGAGTGGGCGAGCTTCGGGAAGATCTCGTCTCGCTCCTCCCGGAAGGCCCGCTCTATTTCCCCCGGGGAGAGAGCACGGACCTCACCATGGAGGATCGTGTCGCAGAGGTGATCCGCGAGAAGGCGCTCCACCTCACGCGCGAGGAGGTACCGCACGCGGTGCTGGTCGAGGTCGAGGAGATCGGGGAGAAAGTCGTCCGGGGGGCGATCTACGTCGAGACCGAGTCTCAGAAGGGGATCCTCGTGGGGAAGCGCGGCGCGATGGTGCGCGAGATCGGGACGCGGGCGCGGCCCGAGATCGAGGCGCTCGTCGGCCATCCCGTGTACCTCGAGCTCGTCGTCAAGGTGCGCCCGAAATGGCGCCGCGACCCGAGGATGCTCGAGCGGCTCGGCTTGTAGTAGCGCAAGACCGGAATCCGCTCGCGCGGATTCCGGTCGCGCGAACATCCCTGAAGCTGGCCGCTTGCGCGGCCGGGGCGCTCTGATTTTCACATCATGCCGCTAGTAGGGCCGCGCTCTCTACACTCAGACTGTGGCGAAGGCGCCCGCCCTCATCGGCGGCTTCGAGCTCCCGGCGGGCCCGAGGCTCCCGCGCGTCGGCTCGGTCGACGCGGTCGCGCTGGAGGAGCGGGCCGCCACGCTCGCCAAGCGCTCGATCAAGCGCGAGTCGAAGCTGCAGGCCCTTGACCTCGCGGTTCGCATGATGGATCTCACGACGCTCGAAGGCCAGGACACGCCGGGGAAGATCTCGGCCCTCTGCTCCAAGGCGATGCGCCCGGATCCCAGCGATCTCAGTGTCCCGCCCGTGGCGGCGGTCTGTGTCTACCCGAGCCTCGTGGGGGTCGCGAAGGAGCGCGTGCGCGGAAGCGGAGTGAAGGTGGCGTCAGTTGCGACCGCGTTTCCCTCCGGACAGTCCCCGACCGAGCTCAAGCTGGCGGAGGCGAGGGCGGTCGTGGAACTCGGAGCCGACGAGGTCGACATGGTGATCGATCGCGGCGCCTTCCTCTCGGGCCGATACGCGAAGGTCTTCGACGAGATCGTCCGCGTGAAGGAAGCCTGCGGAGACGCGCACCTCAAGGTGATTCTCGAGACGGGCGAGCTCGGCACGTACGACAACGTCCGGCGTGCGTCGCTGCTCGCCATCGCGGCGGGTGCGGACTTCATCAAGACCTCGACTGGGAAGATCAGTCCGGCGGCCACGTTGCCCGTCACCCTCTGCATGATGGAAGTGGTTCGAGACGTCTACACGGAGACGGGACGGATGGTCGGGATCAAGCCGGCCGGGGGCATCCGCCTGTCGAAGCAGGCAATCCAGTACCTCGTCGTCCTCTACGAGACGCTCGGTTCGGAGTGGATGACGCCCGACCTCTTCCGTTTCGGAGCCTCGTCGCTCCTCAACGACGTCCTCATGCAGATTCGCAAGGAGAAGACCGGGCGATATCAGTCGCAGGACTACTTCACAATCGATTGAGCGGAGCCAGCGTGTCCGAGGACTCCTTCACCATCGACTGATGGCGCAGGTCGAGAAACGGCCGTCGTCCACTCCTGCTCCACTCGAGTGGGAGTACGCGCCGGCGCCGGAAGCGCGCGACATCGTCGAGATTCGCGAGCGCTACGGGCTCTTCATCGGCGGAGAGGAGGTCGAGCCGCGCTCTGGAGAATGGTTCGCGTCGATCTCGCCTTCGACCGAGGAGCCGCTGTTCGAGGTCGCGCTCGCCGGAGCGGAAGACGTGGAGCTCGCGGTCGCTGCAGCACGATCGGCCTACGAGGACGGCTGGTCCGGCCTCGCGCCCTCCGAGCGAGCGAAGTACCTCTTCCGGATCGCGCGGATACTGCAGGAGCGCTCACGCGAGCTCGCAGTCGCGGAATCGCTGGACGGCGGCAAGCCGATTCGTGAGTCGCGCGACGTCGACCTCCCTCTCGCCGCCGCCCACTTCTTCTACTACGCGGGGTGGGCGGACAAGCTCGAGTACGCCTATCCGAACCGGACGCCGCTTCCGCTCGGTGTCGCGGCGCAGATCATTCCCTGGAACTTCCCGCTGCTGATGCTCGCCTGGAAGATCGCACCGGCGCTTGCGTGCGGGAACACGGTGGTGCTCAAGCCCGCCGAGACGACCCCGTTGACCGCGATGTTGTTCGCGGACGTCTGCCGTCAGGCCGAGCTCCCGGCGGGTGTGGTCAACCTCGTCACCGGAGATGGCACGACCGGCGCCCACCTGGTCCGGAGCGAGGGCGTCGACAAGTTGGCGTTCACCGGGTCGACCGAGGTCGGGAAGCTCATCATGCGGGAGCTCGCAGGCCGGGACGTTCGGCTCACGCTCGAGCTCGGCGGCAAAGCGGCGAACGTCGTCTTCGACGACGCCGCTCTCGACCAGGCAGTCGAAGGGATCGTCAATGGCATCTACTTCAATCAGGGCCACGTCTGCTGCGCCGGCTCGCGGCTGCTCGTCCAGGAGTCGATCTACGAGCCGCTGATCGAGAAGCTCAAGCGACGGCTCTCGACCTTGCGGGTGGGCGACCCGCTCGACAAGAACACCGACGTCGGTGCGATCAACTCCAAGGCCCAGCTCGAGAAAATCCAGGAGCTGGTGTCGAGTGGAGAGGAGGAGGGCGCGGAGATCTACCAGCCCGCGTGCCGGCTCCCGGAACGCGGCTACTGGTTCGTGCCCACGCTCTTCACCAACGTTGCGCAGAGCTATCGGATCGCGCAGGAGGAGATCTTCGGTCCGGTTCTCTCGGTGCTCACGTTCAGGACGCCGGACGAAGCCGTCGAGAAGGCGAACAACACACCCTTCGGACTGTCGGCCGGGGTCTGGACGGAGAAGGGATCGCGGATCCTCTGGATGGCGCAGCGGCTGAGGGCCGGTGTCGTGTGGGCGAACACCTACAACCGCTTCGACCCTACCTCGCCGTTCGGTGGCTATCGGGAGTCCGGCTTCGGCCGCGAAGGTGGCCGCCACGGTCTCGAGCCATACCTGAAGTTCGACGAATGAGTTACCACTCCCCACCCAGGGCGGGGTGCTCGGCCACCCTCCACCCGGCCTCGATCGTAGCCGCGAAGCAATCACGAATCAGCAACCGGATTGCGCAGAAAGCGTGCCGATTGCTCCACGCTCCGTGACCCGACTGCCGGTCAAGAAGACGTACAAGCTGTACATCGGCGGTGCGTTCCCGCGCTCCGAATCGGGGCGAACGTACGAGGCCGAAGGGCAGAACATGGCCCGCGCCACGCGTAAGGACGCACGCGACGCCGTCCGCGCCGCTCGGGCAGCATTTCCAGCCTGGGCCGGGATGACCGCGTACAACCGCGGACAGGTGCTGTACCGCCTGGCCGAGATGATGGAGGCCCGTGCGGGCGATCTGGAACGCGCCTGCTCGGGCCGCGAAGAGGTCGAGGCGGCGATCGACGATGTCGTCTGGTATGCGGGTTGGTCGGACAAGCTGGCCCAGGTACTCGGCGGCTCGAACCCGGTCGCAGGCCCGTACTTCGACTTCACAGTGCCCGAGCCAACCGGCATCGTCGCCGTTCTCGCACCCGTGGAGCCAGCTCTCGGAGGTCTCGTCTCCCGGATCCTTCCGGCTCTGGTCGGCGGCAACGCAGTGGTCGCCCTCGCGTCGGAGGCGCACCCGACCGTCGCAATCGAGCTCGCAGAGGCACTCGCGACCTCGGATCTTCCGGGCGGCGCGGTCAACATCCTCACGGGGTTCCGCGACGAGCTCGCCCCGTGGCTCGCCGGCCACATGGACGTGAACGCGATCGATCTCAGCGGCGCCGACGGAACCACGACGGAGCTCGAGCGCCTGGCCGCCGAGAACGTCAAGCGTGTCGTGCGCTCGCGGCCGGACGCCCGCAGCCCGTGGGAGATCGAGGCGTTCATGGAGCTGAAGACCGTCTGGCATCCCATCGGCGTCTAGTCGCGAGGTGTCGCCATCCGAGCACGACCAGAAGCGAGCTAGCCCCGCGTCGCGTAGATCGCCTGCCGAAAGCTGGACCCGACCGGTTCGGACGCCAGGACCCAGACGACCAGAGGGCGCTCACCGGAGTAGTGCACGGAGATGTAATCGGCGAGCATTCGGCCGGAGGTCGTGTCGGGTAGCCATTCGGGCCGCATCGTCTGTGCCGAGAGGCGGCGGGGCGGCGTTAGGCGCCGCCGATCCGGTCCAACCTCGAGCAGCTCGACGTCGATGCCGCCGCCGGGGCGAACGACGTGATACGCGACAGCAACCCTTCCCGTCACTGGATGGATTCCGATTGCGGGGAGCATCGCGTTCCTCCCCGAGGTGACCGCGGTGGGCGTCGACCACGTACGGCCCGCGTCGGCAGAGGACGCGACCACGGCGCTGTTCGTCTCGCAGCCGTTGCTGTAACGACAGTCGTGCCACGTGACCCACACGCGCCCCGTCGGATCGGTATCGGCGGACGGTAGCGCGAAGAAGCGCAGGCCCCGGGCTCTCCGAACGCTGACATCCGCGACGATGATGGGGGCAACGAAGGTCGCGCCTCCGTCGGTCGAGAGCGACGAGCCGATGCGCCGTCCTTCCCAGAGGAACGGAATCACGAGGTCGCCGTTCGGTCGAACCACCGGAAACGCGCCGACAACGTCCGTAGCTGGAACGCGCGTCGGCGGCGACCACGTGAGACCGCCGTCCGTGGAGAAGATGACTCCGAGAGACTCGCCGCGCAACGTGTCCGTGTACGCGAGGTAGCAGCGTCCCTTGTACGCACTGGCGCTTCCGTTGTCGCAGGCGACCCACTCCTTGTCGAAGGAGATCCCGCCTGCCGTGGCCTCAGCCGCCACGACCGGATTCCCCCAGGTGGCCCCGTCCGTCGAACGGCTCACGGTCAGACGCGTCGTCCGACCCTCGAGCGCAAGCGTGGCGATGAGCCACATCTGGTTCGTGGCATCGAACGCGACGACCGGGTCGCTGGCACGCTCGTTCGGCCCCACGGGGCTGCTCGCGAGCGTGAGGCCCGGCAGGAGCCCACTCCGCCATGTCTTCCCATCGTCGGCAGACACGGCGAAACCGATGTTCGCCGCTGCGCCGCTGAACTGACGGCCGACCTGGAACGCGGCGACGGTCGTCCGCCCCACGGTCAGGCTGTCGGGTTCCACTTCGGTCTCGTGCTGGCTGTCCGAGTCCTGGTAGGGGTCGCGGGACAACCGACGTGCGACGAGCTCGCAGTCCGGGGCCACCGCATCGAGCAGGTCGGCGTTGACGACGTCCGCGTCGGGACCGCAGCGGACCGAGTCCCTCGCTCCGTCGTACTGGACGGCGATTCGGTCGTCACCCGGACCGCCGTGTATCAGGTCCTTACCCGGCCCGCCGTACAGGAAGTCGATGCCCGGGCCGCCGGTGAGCGCATCGCGTCCCGGCCCGCCGAGGATCGTGTCCGCCCTCGGCGTGCCTGCGAGCACGTCGTTTCCGGGCGTGCCGACGATCCTGGCCGCCGCGGCTGTTCCCGCGAGCAGCAGAGCCAATGCGAGCGACGCAACGGCGATTCGCATGTGGACACTAAAGACGACCCGCGGACCTTGCGGTTGGTTGGCGGCGGAGCGCGGGCCGACTTTCTGGCACACCAGGGGCGTTGCCGGCGCAGGAGGCGGAAGCATCCTGCGGTCGGCGACATCAGCACAGTCCGCAGGCGGGCTTCGTCAGCCTCCAGTCCCGATGCGGGACGGCGCGCCCGGACGCTACGGGCCGGCATGAGGCTTTCGCGCGCCAGGATTGGCCGCGACCGGAAGCTGAACGAGCGGTTTTTGATCTCGCGGAGGGAGCGAATCTGCGCTCGCTGATTCCAATCTTGCGCAGCTACCAGCTGCGACCGGATGTGGCGGGGATAGCATGCCGCGCGTGAGCAGGCTAAGCCAGGCGATCGCGGAGGGTGACGGCATCTCGATCCTCGTCGAAGTGCACGACGCCGAGACTGCCGGGATGGCGGAGAGACAGGGCGCAGACGGGCTCGCCGTCCGGCGCGGTGCAGGTGCCGTGCGCGCGTCGTCTCAGCTCCCACTCCTCCATTTCGGGGGCACGACCGACGCAAGCGGAGCAGCCGCAGATGCAGTCGTCGTCTCCCCGGATCTCGCGCTTTGGGACGAGGCCAACGCACTCGGGCTCGAGTGTGTCGTGCGCGTCTTCCGCGACGAGGAGCTGGAGCTCGCTCGCGACGAGCTGGATCCGGAAATCTTCCTTCTGTCCGTGGATCCCGACTCGGACGACGACCCGCTGGACGCGCTGCTCGCGCTGCTCCACGACGTCCCGGCGGGCAAGCTCGCGATCGCCGAGTTGCACGCAGCCACCGCGGAGGACGTCGCAGAGCTCGAGCGAGCGGGGGTGGACGCGGTACTCGTCGACGCCGACCACGTCGCGCCCCTGGTACCGGCTGAGCCACCCGACGTCTAGCCGACGCACCGGATGCGGATCGGGATCCTGACCGGTGGGGGCGATTGCCCGGGACTGAACGCGGTTATCCGGGCGGTCGTCCGGCGATCGACGGACCGCGGGCACGAGATGGTCGGCGTCCGCGACGGGTGGAAGGGGCTTACCGAAGGGATTTTCGCTCCGCTCGGAAGGCGCGAGGTCTCCGGGATCCTCCCACGCGGCGGCACGATTCTCGGAACGACGCGCACGAATCCGTACAAGGTCGAGGGCGGCGTCGAGGCGGTGTTGCGCCACTTCGGCGAGGAGAGGCTGGACGCGCTCGTGGCGATCGGTGGCGAGGACACGCTCGGAGTTGCTGCGCGCCTCCACCGGGAGCACGGCTTCCCCGTGGTCGGCGTTCCGAAGACGATCGACAACGACCTCTCGGGCACCGACTACACCTTCGGCTTCGACACAGCCGTGACCATTGCGACCGAAGCGATCGACCGGCTGCACACGACGGCGGAGTCGCACAACCGGGTGATGGTCGTCGAGGTCATGGGCAGGCACACGGGCTGGATCGCCGTGATGAGCGGGATCGCTGGAGGGGCGGACGTGATCATGATCCCGGAGCGGCCCATCACCGTCGAGGAAGCGTGCAAGGAGCTGACCAAGCGCCACGCGAGCGGGAAGGACTTCTCGATCGTGGTCGTCAGCGAGGGGTACGAGCTGACGTACGAGTCGGGAGAGCATCGCCTGGTCGTTGACGAGGCCCGGGAGACCGACCAGTTCGGCCACGTCGTCCTCGGCGGCGTGGGTGGCGCGCTGGCTCGCGAGATCGAGGAACGAACCGGATTCGAGACGCGCGTGACCGTGCTCGGGCATGTCCAGCGCGGCGGGACTCCGACCCCTCGCGACCGTGTGCTTGCGACCCGGTTCGGGCTCAAGGCGTCCGACCTCTCGCACGAGCGCCGCTTCGGGCGCATGGCTGCGTTGCACGGAGACTCGATCGTCGACGTCTCCCTCGAAGATGCCACTCGTGAGCTCAAGACCGTTCCGGCGGAGTGGTACGAGGTCGCCCGCGCCTTCTTCGGGTAGGGGAGAGAACCGGACGCTGCTAGATCTAGAGCACCGCTTCGAGGAAGCGGCGCGTCTCGGGTCGCTGGGGGTCGCCGATCACTTCGTGTGGTGGCCCTTCCTCGATGATCTGACCCTCGTGCATGAAAGCCATCCGCGATGCAACCTCACGGGCGAAGCCCATCTCGTGCGTGACCACGAGCATGGTCATGTGCAGCTCGGTCGCCAGCCGCCGCATGACGGCGAGCACCTCGCCGATCAACTCCGGGTCCAATGCAGAGGTGGGCTCGTCGAAGAGCATCAGCTTCGGGTTCATCGCCAGAGCGCGGGCGATGGCGACGCGCTGCTGCTGCCCGCCGGAGAGCTGGATCGGGAACTGGTCGGCCTTTTCCGGAAGCCCGACCATCTCGAGGAGCTCGCGTCCCGTCGCCTCGGCCTCGCGCTGCGACTTCCCGAGCACGGTCACGGGCCCCTCGATGACGTTCTCGAGCGCTGTTCTGTGAGGAAACAGATTGAAGTCCTGGAACACCATTCCCGTGCGGATGCGGAGCTGGCGGATCCGCTCGCGCTTGGCCCTGGTCCTGTGGCCGCCTCCTTCGATCCGGATGCCGGCGACCTCGATCGTCCCCTCGCTCGGCTCCTCCAGGAAGTTGATGCAGCGCAGGAGCGTGCTCTTCCCGGAACCCGAGCGGCCGAAGACGACGACGACTGCGCCGTGGTCGACGTCGAGCTCGATGCCCTTCAGCACCTCGTGCCCGCCGAAGGACTTCCACAGGTTCTCGACCCGTACCGCCCCACTGCCATCCGAGACGTGGCTCATGTCTTCTTCGCCGCCGCCGGCTCGCGCTGCCCTGCGACGGCGACCCGTGACGTGCCGCGGACATAGCCCTTGCTCAGGCGACGCTCGAGTCGGAGCTGGAAGTACTGGAAGATCGTCGTCAGCCCCCAGTACATGAGCGCAGCGACGAGCAGCGCCTCGAGATTCCGGAAATCGGCTCGGCCGAGGAGCTGGGCGCGGCGGAAGATCTCCATCTGCTCGATGCTGGTGCCCAGGAAGCTGACGAGCGCCGTGTCCTTCATCATCGCGATGAACTCGTTGCCGGCGGGCGGGATGATGAGGCGGCCGGCCTGCGGGAGGACGACCCGCCGCATCTTCTGAAAGTACGTCATGCCGAGCGCCTCCGCGGCCTCCGATTGACCGTGCCCGACTGACTGGATGCCGGCCCGGAAGATCTCCGTCATGTACGCGCCGTAGTTCAGGCCGAGCGCGAGCACGCCTGCGGTGAGGACGTCCAGGGTAAGGAGGTCCGCCCAGGGGTCGCCCAGTGCGATCCCGATCTGGGGAAGAGCGAGATAGATCAGGAACAGTTGGACGATCAGCGGCGTCCCGCGGAAGAACGAGGTGTAGAAGCTCGCGAGGCCGAACGCGATCGCGTTGCGGCTGAGACGCCCGAGCGCGCCCAGGAGCGCGAGCACGCAGGCGAGCGCGATCGCGAGGACGGCGATCACGATGGTCCAGGTGATGCCCCTTGCGATGAAGCCCGCGTTTTCACGCATCCAGGCGGTGTCGAAGTCGGCCGCGGCGAAGAGAGCGACGAGGAAGCCCAGGATGACCGCCCAGACGACCGCCAGCTTGAGCCTGAACGGGACGCGCGCCGAGTAGAGCTCGAAGGATTCCCGTCGGTTGCGCTTGTGGTGGCGGACCGGGGGTAGCGGCGGCTGCACGACGTGCTCGCCGCCGCTCTCGCGACTTGTTGTCACGAGACCGACCCCCGGCTCAGCTCACCCCGTCACCTTGCGCGGGGCGACGGTGAGATCGGTGCCGTACCACTTCTCGGACAGCTCGACCATCGTGCCGTCGTCGTGCATCTCCCTGATGATCTCCGAGATTCGATCGACGAGGCTCATGGGATCGAGCTGCGAGCTCTTGTCGACTGCCACCGACAGGGGCTCGTAGTAGAGATCCGGTGGGACGACCTTGATCGGCGAGCCCGCTTCGATTGCGGCCTCGAGCGTGGGGAGCGCGGAGACCGCAGCGTCGAGTCTCCTGCCGTCCCCGAGCGCGAGATCCTGGATGGCGGTCGAGTCCGTGTCGTATGTCTTGATCTGAGGGTCGGTCACCTTCGAATCGATCTTCACCGGCTCGCCGGATTCGTCCTTGGCGATGTTGAGCTTGTTCTGGAGGTACAGGTCGTAGGTGCAGCCGCCACAGACGCCGATCTTCTTGCCGTTCAAGTTGCTGACGTCGGTGATCGTCGTGTTGTCCTCGTGCACGGCGTAGGCGGCGGGCGTGAAGTAGTACGGGGGCGTGAAGTGCAGCACCTCCGCGCGCTCGGGCGTGATCGTCATCGAGCCGACGGAGATGTCCCAGCGCCCGTTCCAACTCCCCGAGATGATCGTCTCCCAGGCTGGAGCCTCCCAGGCGATGTCGACGCCGAGACGATCGGCGATCTCGGTGGCGACGTCGATGTCGAACCCCTCGTACTCTCCTGTGTCCTCGTTGAGCTCCGACTGCGGCGGGTAGGCGGGGTCGGTCGAGACCGTCAGCACGCCCTTGTCCTCGATCGAGGCCAGGAGATCGTTCGCGCTCTCGTCGCCCCCGCCGCAGGCAGAGACAGCGAGCGCGAGCACGAGGACCAGCGCCCCCACTGCCGCAGATAGTCCTTTCGACATCGTTCCTCCTTTTCGCTCCGGACGGGCTTCGCGGACTCGCCGGCGACCCCTCGCCCACGGCAGTCATTTCGACTGGAAGAGGGTACTAGCCCCACACGAGTCGTAGGTGGTTAACAACGGCAGTCGAGCGACCCGGTTGTTTCCGGGCGGAACGTTCGAGGCTCCGTGCCCGGCTACGATCAAACGAGCCGGAGTGGCGGAACTGGCAGACGCGCGGGACTCAAAATCCCGTGTCCTCCGGGACGTGTGGGTTCGACCCCCACCTCCGGCACACGCGCCGAGAGCGCCTTTCTGTGCAGTGCCGAGCCGCGGCCGGAGGCCGGCTATGCCGGCCGGGAGGCCAAATGCGCGCCATTCCATGCCCATCGAAGAGGAAAGGGGGCTCATGGGGGGAAACATCGTTTCCCCCCATGCCGCCTCCGGCAGCGGGGGCGCGTGATCGAGCGCGAGGGTCGTCGCCCGACATTCGGTGCTACCTTGGCACGCTGTCACGATCGGCGTCGAGCTTCGGAGAGAGAGCGGTAGACGGTGAGGACGAAAAGGGCATACCTCGCGTCGGGGTTGCTGGCGGGTGCAACCGCGCTCGCCGCCGTCGCCGCGCTCGTTGCCTGGGGCTGGGGAGGAGACTCGGCGACCACGCTCGCCGCTGAGCCCGCCGCGCCCGTCTGCCCGAAGTCGTCGCGCGCCAGCTGGCAGAAGCTCGCGAACGAGATCAAGGCTCCCGTCTACTGCCCGTCCTCGCTTCCGCAACCGCTCGTGGGGAGATTCAGCGGGAGGTTCTTCAACGGTCGTTCCGTGGACCCGGATCGCTCGTACCTCGTCAGCTTCGTGTGGTTCGATGCGGGAGCAGGCTTCGTGCAAGAGGTGCACGTGAACCTCCGCGGCTACCCGGGCAGATCGCGGATACCCACCTGCGAGGACACGCTGACGGTAAGCGGGAAGACCGTGCGCAAGAAGATCCCCTGTTTCAGTGACCGCCAGGGGCGCCGGCAGTTGGGTGGTGGCGTGACGGCTATGGTCTACACGGCGAATCAGGGCGCCGACATGTGGCACGTGCTCTATGCCTGGCGTGACCGTGGATCCCTGTACACGTTGTCGGAGCACGTGGCGCCTCCGTACACGTACGAACAGGTCATCGGTCACCTCGATCGGATGGCCAGCACGCTCGTGCGGATCGAGCCTGCAGCGTAACGTGCGCCTCACCCGTAGGCAGCTCGTCGGCGGGGCTGCAGCCTCCGCCCTCACCGCCGCAGGGGTCTACAAGCTGGTCGACGAGCTCACTGCTCCGCCGAGACGTTCAGCGAGTGGAGCGCGCTTCCCGGAGCAGCATCTTCTCGACGGCGTTCGCATCGTTCGGGACAACGGTGTCGAGGTGCTCGTACCAGCGCTCCACCACCAAGTGGTCACGGCGACGATCCCCGTGGAAGAGAGGGCGGCCGAGGCAGGTCCGGCACGGGAGGAGCTGGAGGAGGCTCTGCGACGACTCGACGAGCGGTTCGAGCCGACGCCTGCCGGTCTCGGAGTCACGGTGGCGTGGGGTCTCCCGTACTTCGAACGCTTCGTTCCCGGGCAGGCGAAGAAGCATCTCCCCCTCGACCGGCGAGCCTCGGCGTCACGCGGAAGGCCGGTCCGAGTGCTCGAAGAGACGATCCGGTTTCCCAGCGACCCCGACACGACCCTGCTCGAGTCGAACGACGTCGCGGTTCTGTTCCGAAGCGACTTCCTCGACCACATCGAAGAGGGTTCGAAGGCGCTCTTCGATCGACTCGACGGCCTCTTCCGAGTGACGAGCATCCGGAAGGGTTTCATCGGAGGCGGCTTCGACGGCAACGCGGGGTTGCCGAAGCAGATGGCGCTCGCAGCGGGAATCGAGGGAGCCGACCTCATTCCTCACGGGGCTGAGCTCTTCCTCGGATTCACGTCGACTCAGAAGGCGGGCCTCGGCCCCTCGAGGATCGCGAACCTCGAAACCCTGGGCTACGCCGACCTCGGACCGAGTAGCTACTTCGCGGAGGGAACGCACATGCACCTCTCCCATCTCCTGGAGGACGTGGCTGCCTGGTATCTGACCTTCGACTTCAAGAGCCGTGTGGACACCACGTTCCGCCCGGGTCTCGACGTCCCCCCGCAGACGCAGACGGTCGCCCAGAGCGCCGAGGAGGTCCAGACCGAGCAGGGGGTCCGCCGCGACTACGCGCGTTTCCGGCAGATCGGACACTCGGGCTCGATTCAGGCTGCTTCCCGACTCGACCGCGATGTCCTCGGCGCCGACGGAACTCTGTACCCGAAGGGGACGGCCGTGCCTCAGCGCGCCGACTTCAACACGCTCGACAACCCCTTCTTCTGGACCGCCAGTCCCGGGCGCGACGAGTTCTCGGAAGAGCCGGCTGCCGGCCTCCATTTCGTCGTCTTCAACCCCACGAGCGACGACTTTCGGCGTACCCGACTGGCGATGGACGGGGTCCTGCCCGACGGAAGTCGACTGGTGTTCGAGACGGGTAGCGCCGGCCAGGGCTTCAACTCGGTTCTCACCACCACGCACCGGCAGAACTTCCTCGTGCCCCCGCGCGCACACCGCGCCTTCCCGCTCTCCGAGCTCCGCGGCTGAAAGCGCAATTTGATCCGGGAAGCGCCAGACGACATACTTCTCGTCCTACCTCGCGTGTGGGACGCGCGCGAGAGCTATTGACGATCGCTGGCGACCGAGGAGGGACTGAATGAGAAATCGGATTATCGTCGGGGGCGTAATCACGGCGGTCATGGCGCTCGCATTGGGCGCGGCGGCTGTCGCGGGGCCGCTTTCGAGTACAAGCGCGACGGTGCTTCCGTCGTCCTCATGCGGGCCGGTGTTCTACAAGGGCTCCGGGAGCCCGCAGTACCTCATCGCCACCGACCTGCCGCTCTCGTCGTCGCAGCGCGCGCAAACCGTCGCGATGCAGCAGGCCGTGCAGTTCGTGCTCGAGAGGCAGTACAAGTTCAAGGCCGGCAAGTTCACCATCGGCTACCAGGCATGTGACGACGCAACGGCCCAGACCGGTGCGTGGGATCCGGCGAAGTGCTCCTCGAACGCACGCGCGTACGCCGCCGAGCGGACGCTCATCGGCCTCCTCGGGACGTTCAACTCCGGCTGTTCGAAGCTCATCGTCCCGATCTTGAACCGGGCACCGGGCGGAGCTGTTGCGATGCTCAGCTCGGCGAACACGAACGTGGGGCTGACCCACTTCGCGCCGTGGAACAGCCCTGGCGAGCCGAAGATCTACTACCCGACGGGAGTGAGGAACTACGCACGGGTGGCGGCGAGCGACGACTACCAGGGCCCTGCAGGCGTGACTCTGCTCCAGAGCAAGGCGTTCAAGTTGGCCCAGGGCAGGACGTTCGCGCCGATCAAGAGCGTCTTCATCCTTCACGACAACCAGACGTTCGGGAAAGGCGTCGCACAGGGGTTCCAGGCCAGGGCCAAGGCCCGCGGTCTCAAGGTCCTCGGCTTCGTCCCGTGGGACGCGAAGGCGACGAGCTACGAGGCGATCGCCGAGCAGATCAAGTCTTCGGGAGCGCAGTCCGTGTACCTCGGCGGCATCGTCTGCAACAACGGCGTGAAGCTGCTCAAGGATCTCCGAGCCGTTCTCGGGCCGAATGTCGTGTTCGTCGGGCCCGACGGCTGGACGCCGTATTCCGCCACGCTGGGAGCAGGCTCGGCGGCCCAGCGCATGTACATCAGCTACGCGGGCCAGCCGCTCGAAAAGCTGCCCCCTGCGGGTAAGAGGTTCATCGCCCAGTTCAGGGCGTACGCGAAGATCAAGGGCAACATGCCTCCGTACGCGGTCTACCAGGCCCAGGCGGCGCAGGTCATGCTCGACGCCATCGCGCGCTCGGACGGCAGCCGTCCCTCGGTGGTCAAGGAGCTGTTCAAGACGAACGTCAAGAACGGCATCATGGGCACGTTCCGCTTCGACAAGAACGGCGACATCATCCCGTTCAAGTGGATCAGCTTCGACCAGCTGCGGGGCAAGAACGGCGTTCCCGTGTTCGCGGTCGTCGAAAAGGTACGGAAGTAAGCCCGGGGCAGGTCGCCCGCGAGAACCGACGTAGGGAAGGGCCCCTTCGGGGGCTCTTCCCCTACTGAACAGGAGGCCGAGATCGCGACCGACGTTCAGGCGCAAGCGCTCGCGCTGAGACGGAGGATTCGGGCCTCCTCCGTCGTCGTTCCGGCGATCGGGTTGACCCTCGTCGTGCTCGTCCTCGCCTGGCTGGGCATCAATCTGGCGAAGGATTGGGACCAGTTCTTCCGCATCTTCCTCATCGGGATGACGAACGGCGCCCTCTACGCACTCGTCGCGCTCGGCTACACGCTCGTCTACGGCATCCTCGAGCTGATCAACTTCGCCCACGGCGACGTGTTCATGATCGGCGGGATGATCGCGGCGACGGTAGCCCTGAGCATGTTCAGCCTCCAGGAGGGCGCAAGTCTCGGAACCCTCGTCCCCGTGATCCTCGTAGCGCTGCTCATCGCGATGGCCGGTTGCGCACTGCTCAACGCGACGATCGAGCGCGTCGCCTACAGGCCTCTGCGCCGCGCGCCGCGTCTCGTCCCGCTGATCACCGCGATCGGAGTGTCGTTCATCCTCCAGGACATCGCTCTGATCTGGAAGGGCTCGCAGCCGGTCGCGATGCCGCGGTCGCTCCCGGACGGCTCGATCTTCACGATCGGCACCTGCCCGGACTGCGTCGTCTACACCTGGAATCGCCTTTTCCCGATCCTGATCACCGTGCCCGTTCTCATCGGGCTGGTCTGGCTCGTCCGGTTCACGCGCCGCGGGAAGGCGATGCGCGCGACCGCGCAGGACAAGGACGCGGCGGCGATGATGGGAATCGACGTCAACCGGACGATCGCGTTCGTCTTCCTGCTCGCGGGCGCTCTCGCCGGCGCAGCGGGCGTCCTGTTCGCCTTTTACTTCCAGACCGTCCGCTACGACACCGGTTTCACGATCGGGCTGATCGCCTTCACCGCTGCCGTGCTCGGGGGGATCGGCAATCTGCCCGGGGCTGTTCTCGGCGCAATGCTCATCGGCTTGATCCAGGCCTTCGTGGAGGGCCTTTCCTGGCATTCGCCCGGTCCGGGCTGGACGACGACGGTCGTCTTTTCGATCCTGATCATGATCCTCGTCTTCCGGCCCGAGGGTCTGCTCGGCGAGCAGACGCCCGAAGGAGGTTGACGTGACGCGCCTGAATGTGACGAACCGGGTGCAACGGGGCTTCTGGCGGGCGCTGGAGACCGTCGGCGTCAGCAACGCTCGATCGCGCTGGGAGGCGCAGTCGCCGCTCCTGCAGCGGGCCGTTCCGCCCGTCGTGATCGCCGCCCTCGTGCTCTTGCTTGCCTGGGCCGGGGGGGTGCCACCGCACCCGACGCTGCTCGCTCTCCTGGCGATCGGGTACGCGCTCTACCTGTTGCCGCGACGTGTTCGGCGAATCGCGTTGCCGCTCACGGTGCTGGCCATCGCCCTCGCCTACCCGATTCTGTGGGCAAATGAGCTGAACGGAACGAACGTGTTGTTCGAGCTCCCGGTCTTCAAGGCCTTCCCGAACATGGACACGATGGTCGCGATCGCCATCTTCGCGATGATGGCGATCGGGCTGAACATGGTCGTCGGCTACGCGGGCCTGCTCGATCTCGGCTACGTGGCCTTCTACGCGATCGGTGCCTACACAGCGGCCTGGCTCGCCTCTCCGCACTTCGCCTCGAACGGTGTCGACTTCGAGTTCGGCGCTATCGGTGTGCAGGCCGGGATCGGCGGAATCCACATCTCGATCTGGATCGTCCTCCTCATCGCCGCGGTCACGACAGCTGTTGCCGGCGTTCTCATCGGCCTGCCAACGCTCCGGCTGAGGGGCGACTATCTCGCCATCGTCACGCTCGGCTTCGGCGAGATCATCCACCAGGCCGCGCTGAACGGTGACGCCGACGGGATCAGCGCGCTCCTCGATACCGAGACGGACTTCAACCTCACGAACGGCGCCTTCGGCATCAACCCGGTCGATCCACCTGGCTTCGGAGACTGGCTGTCGGACAAGCTCGGGCTGCCTGCGAACTTCATCGTCGAGAACGGCTCGTACGTGAACTTCGTCAGCCTCGTCTACTGGTCGGCGATCGGGCTGTTGCTGGTCACGGTTTTCTGCAGCCTCCGGCTGCGAGACTCGCGGCTGGGCCGGGCCTGGATCGCGATCCGCGAGGACGAGGTGGCCGCCGCCGCGATGGGGATCCCGTTGATGCGGACGAAGACCTGGGCCTACGCGAGCGGCGCATTCTTCGGCGGCATCGCCGGGGCCTGGTACGGCTCGTTCAAGCAGGGCGTGTTCCCCGACGACTTCCTCTTCAACTTCTCGATCTTCATCCTCTGCATGGTCATCCTCGGCGGGATGGGAAACGTCTGGGGCGCGATCGCCGGCGCCGCGTTCCTCACCTACCTCGACAAGGAAGGGCTCTCGAACGTCGCGAGCTGGTTCAACGAGCGGGACTTCGTCCTCTTCCAATGCGACCCGGGCGCGCAGGACCCGACGAGGCCGATCAGCGCCGGCTGCCTGAACGCGCCGCTGCTCGCGACCGGCATCTACGGGTCGATCCTCGTCTTGGCAATGCTCTTCCGGCCGCAGGGTCTGATACCGGAGGAGCGGCGGAAGCGCGAGATCGAGGAGGGCGTTCACGACGAGCCGCTGATGGACGTTCGCCATGCACCGGAAGCAGGACCAGGGTGAGCAACGCTCGCCTGCGGCTCGCGTTCGCCAGCAAAGGGGTAAACGGAAACCATGTTTCCTCCCGCGAAGCCCCCTTCTTCTCGAGAGCGTGGGGAAGCTGGTTGCCGCTGGGGAAACCTCCCGGTTTCCCCAGGCCCCTTCCACTGGTCCGCTTCGCGGAGAAGGCGCTCCGCGCCTTCCCCACGCCCCTTCCCGCTCATGGACCAACAAGGGTTGGCCTTTGAGCGAGCTCCTGCTCGAGGTGGACGCTCTCCGAAAGGAGTTCGGCGGCCTGGTCGCGGTCAACGACGTCGACCTCACGATCCCCCGAGGCGCCATCGTGAGCCTCATCGGGCCCAACGGCGCCGGCAAGACGACCTTCTTCAACATGATCACCGGCGTCTACAAGCCGACTTCGGGCCGGGTGGTCTTCGACGGCAGGGACATCGCAGGTTCACCTCCGCACACGGCGACGGAACGCGGCATCGGCCGGACGTTCCAGAACATCCGTCTCTTCCAGCAAATGACGGCGCTCGAGAACGTCCTCGTCGGCATGCATTGCCGCCTGAGGGGTGGGATCCTGGGGAGCATCCTGGGCACGCCGAGGGTCCGGCGCGAGGAGCGTGAGGCTCGTGAGCGGGCAGTGGAATTGCTCGACTACTGCAGACTCTCCCGCGGTCGCGACGAGTACGCACGCAACCTCTCGTACGGTGATCAGCGGCGCCTCGAGGTAGCCCGTGCGCTCGCCACTCAACCCAAGCTCCTGCTCCTGGACGAGCCCACCGCAGGAATGAACCCTCAGGAGACGCTGGAGTTCGTCGGTTTCGTCCGCAAGATGCGCGACGACAAGGACCTCGCCGTCCTTCTCATCGAGCACGACATGAAGCTCGTCATGGGCGTCTCCGAGCGAATCTCGGTGCTCGACTACGGCGAAAAGATCGCGGAGGGGACGCCACAGGACGTGCAGGGCGACCCGAGGGTGATCGAGGCCTACCTGGGCACGGCGGCTGTCAGTTGACCACCCACCTGGGCGACAAGATTCTCGAAGTCTCCGAGGTCCACACGTTCTACGGGACGATCGAGGCCCTCAAGGGCATCACGCTCGACGTTCACGACGGCGAGATCGTGACGCTCATCGGAGCGAACGGCGCCGGGAAATCGACGACGCTTCGCTCCATCAACGGGCTCAATCCCGCCCGCGCGGGAACGATCCGCTTCATGGGCGACGACATCACGCGCACGCCCCCACACCACATCGTCCGGATGGGCATCTCGCAGTCACCCGAGGGCCGGAAGCTCTTCCCGCGCATGACCGTCGTCGAGAATCTCGAGATGGGAGCATTCCAGCGGCATGACCGGGCGGGGATCAAGGAGGACATGGATCACGTCTACACGCTCTTCCCACGCCTGGCGGAGCGAAAGACCCAGAAGGCCGGCACGCTCTCGGGCGGCGAGCAACAGATGTGCGCCATCGGGCGCGCGATGATGGCCCGGCCCCGCTTGCTGATGCTCGACGAGCCGTCGATGGGGCTCGCGCCGATCTTCGTCGACAGGATCTTCGAGACCATCGTCGCGATCAACGGCGAGGGGACGCCGATCCTGCTCGTCGAGCAGAACGCGCTGAAGGCGCTAGACATCGCCAATCGCGGCTATGTGATGCAGACGGGACGCATCGTCCTCGAAGGCACGGCGCGCGATCTGCGCGACAACGAGCAGGTTCAGAAGACCTATCTCGGTCAGGAGTGACCCGGTCCGCAGGCCCCGACCGACGGGCCGACGTGCCAGACAGTCAGCCGACGAGGAGTGGGGCGTAGGGGGGCGCGAGCAGGATGCCGACTCGAGCGCGCCCTCCGGCGACGCCGTGTGCCATCTCCAGTGCGCTCGCGATCCCGCGAGTCGGCACGAATCCGAGCGTGCGCGCGGCAATCGCGTCACGAGACCCTGCGACGACCACTCGTCCGAGGCGGGAGAGTGCAGGAGCGCACCCGGCCCAATCGGCATACGGCTGAAGCGGATGGCAGGCCTTGCCGGCCCTGTAGTCGTCGAGTGCACGTCCGTCCGAGCCGGCGCGAAGCTCTGCCTCGGCGAGGTCCTCCGTGTTGCGTGCCGCCCGGAGCGCGTTGAACATCGCGGCGTACGGCGCCTGGGTTCCATGCGCGAACGAGCGCGCGAGCCGATGCACGAGGACGAGAGTCCCGTCGCGCCGGATCGGAAACGCATCGCGCCAGAGCCGAAGCATGATGCCGAGGGCGATGGAGGCCGACGTCACCGGATTGAGTGGCTCCCGCGGAACGTGAGGGCCGATCCACGGCACGCCGACCACGAGCGCGTCGACCGGCTGTTCGAGGCGCGTGCCCCGTAGTGCGACTCCGCGGAGGAGCGCTTCCGCGTGGGCGACCGAGGGCGGCCCGGCGAAGGCGGCGGTCGCCGAGATCCCGCGGCTCTGGCGGGCGAGAATGTCGTGGCGGAGCGGTCGCGGGAGCACCGAGAAGAGCATGCGAAACGGCGAGCGCACGACGTGGCCGACCGCTGCTTCGTCGTGCGGATAGCCGCGGTACCTGCCGGTGAGTCGGGGAAGGTCGAGGACGAGGGAGACTCCGATGAGCGCCGTCTTGGCGGCGAGCGCCGATTCGAGCTGGAGGGCGAGATCCCATTCGGGCGCGCTTGCCGCCTCGAGGAGCGAGTCGGCCTCCATGGCGCCACGGGCTGCCGCAGTGTTGCAGGCCGAGATGAGCGTGCCTGGGCCTCCGTGTCGGACCGTCTCGGCGCCGGTCACGACGAGCACGATGTCGGTCTCGACGAGTGCCGGATGAATGCGGATCGTGTCCACGATCGGCAGGAGCCCTCCCTCGACGTCGTGGACGAGAACTCGCCCGCGGAACGCACGCGCCTGCGGCGGCGGCAGGAGGCGTTCGAGGTCCCGCTGTCCGAACCGGCGTCCGAGACCGCCGGCGACGACGATCGTCTGGCGTTCGTCGGGGATGCCGCACCGCTCGAGCTCTGCGATCGTCGCGGCGAGCGCGTCCTGCCGGGGGTCCTGCGGCACTCCGGGGAGCGGGAGCGCAGGCGGCTCGACGACCACCGTCGCGCGGCCTCCGCGCGGAGCGACGGCATCGATGGGGGGACCGGAGATCGGGAACCGCAGAGCGTCCCGAACCGCGGCATCGACATCCACCACCTGTTCCGGAGGCGGTGGGGGTCGCAAGACCACGTCGTCGTCGCCGATCGGGACGAGCACGACGCGCGATCCCGAGAGCAGCGGAACACGACGCATGGCGGCAGTCAACCAGCACAGGCCGGCCTGCAGCGAACATCGCGGTCGCTTCGCGACCGCGCTTTAGAACTCGATTCAGAATGAGCAGCCATGTCGACGTGCCGCGCTGGGCGGCGCGATGCGGCGTCCTCAGTCGCGCCCATATCGGCTTGATATGGGCGCTCCCTGCGTCCTTGCCTCGCACCGCCCAGCGCACCCCGTCGACGGGTGGTCATTCTGAACCCAGTTCTTAGGCGCTTACGCGCGCCCGGAATTCTGCACTCGCAGATTCCGGTCTTGCGCATAAAGTGGACTGATGCCGAAAACGCTGACCGGAGAGGAGCTGCAGCTCGACGACGCGCCGGCGCGCGAGTCGGAGCTCTTCCTCGTCGACGGGAACAACCTCG
This sequence comes from uncultured Actinomycetes bacterium, assembly GCA_963761485.1. Taxonomy (GTDB): domain Bacteria; phylum Actinomycetota; class Thermoleophilia; order Gaiellales; family Gaiellaceae; genus GMQP-bins7. The sequence goes on from CAVXGP010000008.1 coordinate 166,496, forward strand.
CCTATCGGGCGTTCTTCGCGCTTCCCGAGGAGTTGCAGACGACCGACGGCCAGCCGACGAACGCGCTGCTCGGGTTCACCAACATGCTCTTCAAGCTCCTGTCCGACTACACGCCGCGGGGCGTCGCCGTTGCCTGGGACACGCGGCCCGTCCACCGCAAGGAGATCGACGCGGAGTACAAGGCCGAGCGGCGGCCGATGCCCGATCTCCTGAGCGAGCAGTTCCCGCACCTCCGGCCGATCGTCGAGGCGTTCGGGTACCGGAACCTCGAGTTCCAGGGCTGGGAGGCAGACGACGTGATCGCGACGCTCGCGACACGCGCAGACGGGGCCGGCATCAAGACCTGTGTCGTCTCGACCGATCGCGATGCATTTCAGCTCGTGTCCGAGAACGTCTGTCTGATGATGACTCCGCGCGGTGTCGCCGACGTCCACGTCTACACGCCGGAACGGGTCGAAGCTCGGTACGGCATCCGCCCCGATCAGGTACCCGACTTCATCGGGCTCAAGGGCGACACGAGCGACAACATCCCGGGCATCCCGGGTATCGGGGACAAGACCGCGGGCCAGCTGATCGCGCAGTACGGATCGGTCGAAGGCGTCATCGAGCACGCCGGCGAGCTCTCGCCCGCCCGGTCGAGGTCGATCAAGGAGCACGCGGAGCAAGCACGCGCGTCGATGCTGCTCGCGACCATGCGCCGGGACCTGGAGCTGGACGTGGACACCGGCGATCTCGTCTCGCAGCCGCCGGACCGCTCGCAGCTGAAGGAGATCTTCCGCCGCTTCGAGTTCCGGGCGCTTCTTGGCCGCGTGGACACTCTCGACGAGGCGCTGCCTGCGGCGGAGCGGCCGCCGCTGGAGGGACAGGCCGTGGCGTGGGCCGAGGCGGATTCGTTGCCGAAGCTTCGGGGCAGGATCGCCGTCGCCGTGGACGATGAGCGGATCGCCGTCGCGGGAGAAGGTGAGCCGGTGATCGTGGCTCCGCGCCCCGAGGATCTCATGATCGCGCTACGCGACTCCAATGTCGCCACGCACGACGCGAAGCGGCTCCGCCTGCCGGGCCCCGTCTCGGACGACACCCTGGTGGCCGCGTATCTGATCGATCCCGGGCGAGCGGAGTACCTCCTCGACGATCTGTCCGCGGAGAGTGGCCTCGAGCTCGAGCCGGAGCCCTCTGCGGAGGAGGAGACCGCAGCGCTCGTTCGACATGCTGAAGCCGCTCGTCGGCTGGCGAGCCCGCTAGCGGAGCGGGTTGAGGAGCGAGGCTCCGGGCGGCTCTATCGAGAGATCGAGCTTCCGCTGACGTCGGTGCTTGCGGCGATGGAAGACACCGGCGTCCGCATCGACACGTACCGGATGGGCGAGATCACCGCGCGCCTCTCGGATCGCGTCGAGGAGCTCGAAGCCCGAGCGTACGAGCTCGCGGGCGAGGAGTTCGTCCTCGGCTCGCCGCAGCAGCTGGGACGGATCCTCTTCGAGAAGCTCGAGCTCACTCCCGGCCGCAAGGGGAAGACCGGCTACTCGACCGACGGCAAGGTCCTCCGTGCGATCCGTGCCGACCACGAGATCATTCCCGTGATCGAGGAATGGCGTGAGCTCACGAAGCTCGTGAACACGTACCTCGGGCCGCTACCGACGCTCATCGGGGAGGACGGCCGGTTGCACACGACGATCAATCAGACGGTCGCGGCGACCGGCCGTCTCTCGACGTCGAGCCCGAACCTGCAGGCGATCCCGATCCGGACGGAGCTTGGGCGTGAGATCCGGTCGGCGTTCGTCGCCGAGCCCGGTCACCGTCTGCTCTCTGCCGACTATTCGCAGATCGAGCTGCGGATCCTGGCCCACGTCTCGGGCGAGCCGAAGCTGCGCGAGGCATTTCTCCGCGGCGAGGACATCCACACGGCGACCGCGGCCGAGGTGCTCGGCAAGCAGCCGGCGACCCTGACGAAGGACGAGCGGGCTGTGGCCAAGATGATCAACTTCGGGATCGTCTACGGAATCTCCGCCTTCGGGCTCTCGGAGAACCTCGACATCCCGAAGGAGCAGGCGCAGGCCTACATCGACGCCTACCTCGCGCGCTTCCCCCTCGTGCAGGCGTTCATCGCGCGGACGATCACGCAGGCCGGAGAGGACGGCTACGCGACGAGCCTGCTCGGGAGGCGGCGCCCAGTGCCCGAGCTTCGCGCCTCGAACCGCCAGACACGCGGCTTCGGCGAGCGGGTCGCCGTCAACTTCGTCATGCAGGGCTCGAACGCCGACATCATCAAGGTGGCGATGGTGGCGATCGATCGCCGGTTGCGCCAGGAGGGCCGAAGCGCCCGGCTCGTCTTGCAGGTGCACGACGAGCTGCTGCTCGAGGTACCGGAAACGGAGATCTCGGCCGTACGAGACCTCGTTCGCGAAGAGATGACGTCGGCCTATCCGCTCGATCCGCCGCTCGCCGTCGACATCGGCGTCGGCGATGACTGGGCGGAAGCGAAGGCGTAACGGCCGGCGACGGCTGGGGTTGCGGCATCCTGTCGCCCGGCGACACAAAGGCCACCGGCGGGGAATCATGGAATTTGCGATCGCCTGGCTATACTCCGCGCTCCGATGACCAACGACACCGCGGAGAAGCCCACCGCAACAGAGGAAGGCGTCTGGGTGGCGGGCCCGGACGGCGAGCTCGTACCCGACTACGAGGCCGCCTTCCCCGAGATCAACGAGGGCGAGGTCGTCCACGGCACGGTCGTGCGCGTGGACAAGGACGAGGTGCTCGTGGACATCGGCTACAAGTCCGAAGGGGTCATCCCGGTAGCCGAGCTCACGATCCGGCGCTCGGTCAACCCCGCCGACGAGGTGTCCGTCGGGGAAGAGATCGATGCGCTCGTGCTGACGAAGGAGGACGCCGAGGGCCGGCTGATCCTCTCCAAGAAGCGTGCCCGGTTCGAACTCGCGTGGAAGAAGATCGAGGCCGCGGCGGAGTCGGGCGAGCCCGTGAACGGGAAGGTGATCGAGGTCGTCAAGGGAGGGTTGATCCTCGACCTCGGCGTTCGTGGGTTCCTGCCTGCGTCCCTCGTCGACATCCGCCGCGTCCAGGACCTGGACGAGTTCCTCGGGCGTGAGCTTCGCTGCAAGGTCATCGAGCTGAACCGCTCGCGTAACAACGTCGTGCTCTCCCGCAGAGCCGTGCTCGAGGACGAGCGCAAGGAGATGCGGCAGGCGATTCTCGATCGCCTCAGCCCGGGCGACGTGATCGAAGGGCAGATCTCCAACATCGTCGACTTCGGCGCCTTCGTCGACCTGGACGGCATGGACGGGTTGATCCACATCTCCGAGCTCTCCTGGAGTCACGTGAACCATCCGTCCGAGGTGCTCGACATCGGGCAGACGGTCCAGGTGAAGGTGCTCGACATCGACCGCGAGCGCCAGCGGATCTCCCTGGGGCTGAAGCAGACCCAGACCGATCCCTGGCAGCAGGTGGTGGACAGCTACCGCGAGCAGGACGTGGTCGAGGGGCGCGTCGCGAAGGTCGTCACCTTCGGCGCCTTCGTCGAGATCCTTCCCGGCGTCGAGGGCCTCGTGCACATCTCGGAGCTCGCGCCTCACCATGTCGAGAACCCGCGCGAGGTCGTGTCCCAGGGGCAGGCCGTGAACGTTCGCATCCTCGAGATCGACGGCGAGCGCCGGCGGCTCTCGCTGTCGCTCAAGCGAGTCGAGGAGGGCGAGCAACCCGTGCCGCGTGCCGACGGGGCCGAGTCGGTGCACAGGACTCCGGATCTCAAGCTCTCCGAGGAGGCGTTTCCGACCGGGGCCGTGGCCGTCCAGGCCGATACGGGTGCGGATCTCGCAGAGGAGGTCTCGCCCGGCGAGCCCGCCGAAGCCGCGTCCGGTGAGGATGCGATCGAGCCGGACGCGACCGAAACCCCGGAGGAGCCGGTGGCCGAGGTCGATGCACTACCGGTCGAAGCTGGGCCGGTCGAGACTGGAGCCATCGAAGCTGGGTCGGTCGAGATTGGGCCGGTCGAGACGGTGGAGCCTGAGCCGGGCGGTGACGTGTCGGACGAGTCGGTTGCCGAAGCCGCCGAGATGCAAGACGACGCCGAGGAGCCGGTCGCTGAGCCGGAGGAGGGGGCCACGGTCGAGGTCGTCTCCGAGCAGGACACCGACTAGCCCCACAGTTGTCCCGTCCGCTCGCGGTCGCGATCACCGGCGGAATCGGCGCCGGAAAGAGCACAGCGCTCGGGAGCTTTCGCCGCCACGGCGCCGCGACCGTCTCGAGCGACGAGATCGTGCATCACCTTCTTCGTACCGATCCCGAGGTGAAACGCGCGCTCACGGACCGGCTCGGAGACGAAATCCTCGGCCCTGACGGCGCTCCCGACCGGGAGCGAATCGCCCTGCGAGTCTTCAAGGACCGGGAGGCTCTCGACTTCCTCGAGAAGCTCCTGCACCCGCTCGTCTCTCGCGAGTACCTCACCTGGCGGGAGCAGTTGAGTCGTCTCCCCAGCCCTCCGGCCGTATGCGTGACCGAGGTCCCGCTCCTGTACGAGGTTGGCGCCGAGACGAGATTCGACAGGGTGGTCGTCATCACCGCGCCCGCGAAGCTGCGGGACGCGCGCCTCGGCGGGCGCAAGGACGACCGCGAATCCAGGCTCATTCCCGACCGTGAGAAGGTGAAGCGCGCCGACTTCGTCTATGTCAACACGGGAACTCCCGAGGAGCTCGACGCCTGGGTGGCGGAGGTGATGGCTACCCTGTCCTTCGAAGACGTGCCTGGGAACGCCCCCGAATAGCCCTCGATACCCAAGTTACAACTTGTAACTTGGGTGCTCGGAGGCAGTGCACGCCACGCATCCCGTGCGGCTTCTGACCATTTCAGCCACATTGGTGCTCGTCCTGGCGGGAGCAGCCGCATGGATCGTCGAATCGAAACCCGATGCGTACCTACGCGCCCGGTATCCGCTCGAGTACGAGCACATCATTCGCGGTCATGCGAAGAACCACGATCTCGACCCGGCACTTCTCGCTGCCGTCGTCTATGTGGAAAGCAGGTTCGATCCGAACGCGAGCTCGGACGCCGGAGCGGTCGGTCTCATGCAGCTTCTTCCCGGGACCGCGAGGGGGATCGCGTTGCGGACGGGCGGGACACGGTTCGTCGTTGCAGACCTTCGAGATCCCGAGATCAACGTTCGCTACGGCTCCTGGTACCTCGATCACCTGCGGCGGCGCTACCGCGAGCTGCGCACGGTACTCGCCGCCTACCACGCGGGGCAGGGCAACGTCGATCGCTGGCGCCGGGCGGGCGCTGGGATCGCATATCCCGAAACGCGCGCGTACGTCGACGAGGTGGTGCGGATGAGGGACGTGTACGCGGACGCGTACGCACGCGAGTTGGGTCTATAGACCCAGCGCCTCACGCAGAGGCGGTTGCTGTGCATCCATTGCGTGGAGCGAGATGACCTCCGCGATGGTGTGCCAGCGAAAGTCCCGCAACAGCGACGTCCACCGGGATTCCGTCCGCTCGATGTTCAGATAGTGGCGAAATCGCTCGCTGCGTGAGAGACCGCGGATTCGCGGCTGTCCGGGGTCGAGCTCCCAGGGATGGATGTAGAAGACGTAGGGACCCGCCGATCGGAGGATCCTTCTGACGCCGCGCCTGAAAACCCTGTACGGGATCAGGCGGAAATATCCGCCTCCCGCCCACGGCAGCGCCTGACCCCTCAGGGTGAGGCACGACAGGCTGACTTCCGTGAGCCCGCCTGGCCGCCCGAGGAGCCCATTTCCCTTCAGCGACTCCGGTCGGCCATAGCGGTCGTGGGCAACCGTCGTCGGAAAGAGCGACGAGTCGTACTCGAACCCGACCTCTTCGAGAATGGGAATCGCCCAGTCGGTCAGGGAAAAGCTGGGCGCGCGGTATCCACGCACGGCCTGGCCCGAGATGTCCTCGAGAAGCTTCTTCGACCGCTCGACGTCCGCCCGGAAGTGCGCCGCGTCGGTTTCGTGGATCAGCCGATGGTCGTATCCGTGCGAAGCGACCTCGTGCCCGGCGTCCGCGATGCGCCGAACAAGCTGCGGAGCGCGTTCCGCGACCGATCCGAGGACGAAGCAGGTCGATCTCACGTCCCGATCGGCCATCAGCGCGAGCATCAGGTCCATCGCATGCTCGACGCGGGACTCACGACTCGGCCAGGTCTCCCGCGGGACGACCCGGCGCAGGTTCTCGACCTGGAACCACTCCTCCACGTCGATCGACATGGCAGCCAGGCCGCCGGTGTTCGTGGAGGCCGCCTGCATATCGGAAACGCCCTCGCCGGGCTTCGACGTCAGCACTCGCACAGGATCACGAACCCGGGCGTCCCGGGCAAGGGCTTGCTAGCGCGCCATTTGCGCAAGTGCGGAATCTGCGAGCGCACATACCGCACGCGCCAAAATCCCTGAAGGCGACCGCGTGGCGGCCGCGAGCGCCGCCTCGAGCTCAGCGCGCCCCGGCTCCGAACAGAACGACCCTGAGCGTCTTGAGCATGATGAGAAGATCGAGCGAGAGGCTGCGGTGCTTGAGGTAGTAGAGGTCGTACGAGAGCTTCGTCGCCGCGCCCGAGATGTCAGATGTGTAGTCGGAATGAACCTGCGCCCAGCCGGTGATTCCGGGCTTGAGAAGGTCGCGACGGCGCCAGAAGGGAACGTGCTCGCCCAACACGCTGAGGAACTCGGGGCGCTCGGGCCTGGGGCCGACGATGCTCATGTCGCCACGGACGACGTTCCAGAGCTGCGGCAGCTCGTCCATGCGCGTCTTGCGAAGGACTCGGCCGACGGGAGTGATGCGAGGGTCGTTCTCGGTGGCCCACACCGCGTGACCGACCTCCGCGTCCACGACCATCGTGCGGAACTTGAGGATCTGGAAAAGCTCACCACCCTCCCCGATCCGAAGCTGCCGGTAGAGCACGGGCCCTCGTCCGGAGCAACGAACGAGGACGGGGATGACGAGCAGAAGGGGTGACGTCAGGGCGAGCGCGATCGACGCGACCGTGAAGTCGAAGATCCGCTTCGCCCGCGTGGAGTAGTTCTGCCGGCGGACATCCAGCACGCTCGCGAACCAGGCGGGAGAGACGCTCCGGCTCTCGACGCGGTGGAAGGCGTGCTCCTGGAACTCCGGGGCGTCGAGGACGTGGACCGAGGTCATGCCGGCGTCCAGGAGTCGCTCGACCGTCCGAGTGCGGGCATCGCGCGAGCACACGACCACCTCGGGACGGTTTCGGCGCAGGATTTCGACGAGGTTGTCGGTGTCACCGAGGAGCGGTACGCCGTTCGACCGAAAGCCGTCCGAACGATCGTCGACGACGCCGACGATCTCGTACTCCCTGCTCTCCTCGTGGACCTCCTGGACGAGCCTCAGTGCCTCGTCGTCAGCGGCCACGACGACGACGCGCCGACGCAGGCTGAGGCCGCGAGCAGCCGCTACCTGATAGACGGCGCCCGCAAGAAAGACGCAGCCTCCCATGGCGAGCAGCAACCGCGAGGAGATCAAGAGGTCGAGGATCCAGAAGTTGAGGAGAGAAACCGCAGCGAGGCCGATAGTCGTGCCGATCAGGGCTGCAGTGATCGGTGAGATTCGCCGGTCACGGGCGAACTGAGCACTTCGGCGCAGGGCGAAGTACCAAATCCCGGTCAGCATCGCGGTGAGCCCGGCGACGCGGATGCTGCCGACATGAGTCTGCGTGGTGATCAGGCCCGCGATGAGCGTGCCGATCAGCGCAGCCAGGGCGACCCTGGCCCACAGCTCACGGTGAGGCCACCTCTCCTCACGAGGCCCGTCGAGCTCGAGCGGCGCTCCGATCTCCATGGCCCCGTAGTCGACGGCCGCCGGCACCCCGGCGTCGTCCGGACCGATGATGCGTTCGCTCAAGCCCGCACCTCCCGCCTACCGGTGCAAAGCGACACCGGCCCTGGCCGAAACCGCGCCTGGCAGGGTTTCGGGGGGCCGTACGAGGCGACCCCCGGCATGCTGCTATTGGGGCCGGAAGGAATCGCGCAGGCAGCAAACGTCCTCGCGCATAGGTCCATCCGGCCCCAGCCCCGTACAACCCCCATCGAACCTCCCCCGAAACCCTTACTTTCCCCTCACCGGATCGTGCCCACATGCAGGCATGAAGTCAACCCCTCGAAGGTCCTGGGTCGAACCCCCTAACCGGTTCTCGACCCGACCGGCTCGAGGCGCCAGAATCGTTGCCGCAATGAGCTTTGGCCCCTTGCGGGGCCCTGCGTTCCGCCTTACGCTCTGACTGCGGCGTGGGCCGTGCGCCCGCCGCGTCGAGGGGAACGGGGAGGAGGAAAGGCTTGACCAAGGGGAATCGTCGTCGCTCGCGCTGATCGCGGGCGATCAGGGGGGAGGCGTCAAATTCGGTTGGTCACTTCCATGAGGACTGATAGTCATGCGCGCCGCTCGCTGCGGCTGGCTGGCTGCGGGCTCGTCCTGGCGAGCGCCACGTCCGCGTTTGTCCTCTCGGGGGCCTCGGCTGCGTCCGGGTCGCGAGCTCAGACGGCGAGCGGCGCTCCGGTCCGCGAGGCGCAGGTGTTCTCCGAGGAAAGGACGGGTGTCTCGTCTCCGGTGGGTCTCGCGTTCTCCCCGGCGAGCAGCGCGTTCTACGTCGTGGGGGCCCAGACGGGCACGCCGGCCGAGGTGGAGGTCGTCAAGCTCGCGCCGTTCGACCTCTCGGCATCGGATCACGCCGGCTCCGCGCGGATCGCGGGCCCGGTCGCCGACCCGATCAACATCGCTTTTGACGCGCGGGGGAACCGCTTTCTACTGCTCGGGCACGCGGGCGAGCTCGCGGACGTGCAGGTCGGGAGCGGCGGAGATCCAGATCCCGCGACGCTCAACCGTCGAGACATAGCTCGTTTCGCCATTGGCGACCCGCAAGGCGTGGCCGTCGATCCGGGCAGCGGGACCGTCTACGTCCTGGATGCGGCACTGCCCCGGATCGTGCGCATCGAGCCCGACCCCTCCGGGGGGTTCGACGCCGCGACCTCCTCCGAGCTCGATCTTCGGCGCGCCGGCCTCGGCCGTACCGCCCGGGGGCTCGCGTTCGACCCCTCGAGCGGCCACCTTCATCTCGGCAGCGGCCGCGACCTGGTCGAGCTGACGACGAGTGGAGCCGTCGTCGCCACACGCGATCTCTCGGTGTTCGCGCTCACCAAGACCGAGGGGATGGTGTTTGCTCCTTCGGGCGACCAGACGGATGCCGACTCCCATGTGAGCCTGTACGTCGCCGACAGCGGCAGCGCGTCGACCGGGGCCTCGACCACCACGTCGAGCGCGGCTCCCGCGCCGAGCGCAGGTCAGATCATGGAGCTCTCGCTGGCAGGACCGATCCAGACGGCATCCTCGGACTTCACCTCGTCGCTGGTGAGAACCGTGAACATGGGAGGGCTCTCCCCGCCGAGCCCGGATCCGTCAGGGATCACCTACGTGCCGTCGACCGATCGGCTCTTCATCAGCGATGGAGAGGTCGAGGAGGTCGTCAACGGCATCACCCACTTCCAAGGGACGAACGTCTGGGAGCTGAACCGGAGCGGCGTCGTCCAGCGCACAACGAACATCTCGAACGTCCCGCCGACCCAGGTCCCCGATCACGAACGAGCCGGTTGGGACGGCGTTCAATCCTACGAACGGCCATTACTACGTGTCCGCGGACGACGGGAAGAAGGTGTTCGACATCAATCCTGGAGCCGACGGCCTCGTGGGCACGACCGGCGACACGGTGTCGTCCTTCGACACTCTCGCGGTCGGGAACAGCGATCCCGAGGGGATCACCTACGACACCTTCGGAGGCCACCTCTTCGTCGCGGACGGGCTCAACCGCGAGGTCTACGAGTACACGACCGGTGGTGGGCTGGTCAACCACTTCGACACCGCCGCGCTCGGAATCGAAGACCCCGAGTCCGTCGAGTTCAACCCCGTCAGCGGCACGCTCTTCATCCTGAGCGATACGCTCAATACGCCTGCGCCCGCGCCCGTCATCATCGAGACCACGACCAGCGGCGCGCTGATTCAAACCATCGACGCGTCGGCCTCGAATGCGATCAAGCCCGCCGGCCTGGCCTTCGCTCCGGCGAGCGACGGATCAGGCACGAAGCGCTTCTACATCGTCGACCGCGGCATCGACAACAACAACGACCCGAACGCGGTCGACGGCAAGCTGTACGAGATGTCGGCACCGGCGGCCGGCCCGCCCGCGAACCTCCCGCCCACCGTCAACGCCGGCACGGACCAGGCGGTCACCTTGCCCGCGAGCGCGAACCTCGACGGCACCGTCACCGACGACGGGTTGCCCGCGCCACCGTCTCTGACCACGACCTGGACACAGGTCAGCGGCCCGGGGACGGTCGCCTTCGGGAACCCGAATGCGGTCGACACCACAGCGAGCGTCACCATCGGCGGCATCTACGTCGTGCGCCTGACCGCGAACGACGGCCAGTTCGGCGCCTCCGATGACGTCAGCCTCACCTTCTCCGGCTCGGGGAGTGTCCAGACCCTCGATATTCCGGTGGTGATGGGGAACGACGACGCGGAGGAGAGCACCGCGAATGTCATCCTGCTCGGGAACGCCGACCTCGACCTGATGACCAAGGACGAGGCGAACCTGGTCGTGGGGGCGCGCTTCAGGAACGTCACCCTGCCGCCGGGCACCACCATCAGCAACGCCTTCCTGCAGCTCACGGCGGAGGAGGCCGACTCGGCCCCGACCTCGCTCACGATCAGAGGCCACGCTGCCGATAGCGCGGCGCTCTTCACGACGGTCAACGGAGATCTCTCGGGAAGACCGACGACCACGGCATCCGCCGCCTGGACGGTCGCTCCGTGGCCGACGATCGGCGAAGCCGGGCTCCCGCAACGAAGCCCGAACATCACCGGGATCATCCAGGAGATCGTGAACCGACCAGGCTGGGCGAGTGGCAACGCGCTTGCCCTCCTGATCAGAGGGAACGGGACGAGGGTTGCGGAGTCGTTCAACAAGACCGCAACGCCCGGCGGCGACCCTCTGCTCCACATCGAGTACAGCACGGGGCCCGGTAACAGCCCGCCGCAGATCACCTCCGACGGGGGCGGTGCCACAGCGGCGAGATCCGTGCCCGAGAACCAGACCGCGGTCACCGACGTCGACGCCACCGATCCCGACTCGGGCGACACGGTCACGTATTCGATCTCCGGCGGCGCGGATCAGGCGAAGTTCTCGATCGTCCCCACGACCGGCGTCCTCAGCTTCGTGAGCGCTCCCAACTTCGAGTCGCCCACGGACTCGGGCCTGAACAACGTCTACGACGTCACCGTCACGGCGTCGGACGGCCACGGCGGCTCGGACTCGCAGGCAATCGCCGTGACCGCCCTCAACCTGAACGAGTTCGCGCCCGGGATCACCTCGGACGGCGGCGGAACGTCGGTCTCTCTCTCGAGGCCCGAGAACGCCACCGCGGTCACCGACGTCAACGCCACCGACGGCGACGGAGACGTACTCGCCTACTCGATCTCCGGCGGCGTCGATGCTGCCCTCTTCATGATCGTCCCCACCACCGGGGTCCTCAGCTTCGTGACTGCCCCCAACTTCGAGGCGCCTGCCGACGACGGCGCGAACAACGTCTACGACGTGGTCGTCGATGCGTCGGACGGCAGCCTCTCCGACACGCAGGCGATCGCCGTCACGGTCACGGACGTGCCGGAGAACGCGCCCGTGATCACCTCCAACGGCGGCGGCGACACGGCGGCGGTCTCCGTGGCAGAGAACCAGACCGCGGTCACCGATGTGGATGCCACCGACCCCGATCCCGGCGACACGGTCACCTACTCGATCTCGGGTGGCGCCGATCAGGCGAAGTTCGCGATTGTTCCCACGACCGGCGTCCTCACCTTTGTGAGCGCGCCCGATTTCGAGGCGCCCACCGACGTCGGCGCGAACAACGTCTACGACGTCGACGTCCGCGCTTCCGACGGAACCCTCTTCGACACGCAGTCGATCGCAGTCGCGGTCACGGACCAGCCGGAGAACCCGCCCGTGATCAGCTCCAACGGCGGGGGCGACACCGCCGCGGTGTCGGTCGCCGAGAACCAGACCGCGGTCACCGACGTCGACGCCACGGATCCCGACCCGGGCGACACGGTCACCTACTCGCTCTCGGGCGGCGCCGATCAGGCGAGGTTCACGATCGTTCCCACCACCGGTGTCCTCACCTTCGTGGCCGCTCCCAATTTCGAGGCGCCCACGGACGCCGGCGCGAACAACGTCTACGACGTCATCGTCCGGGCGTCGGACGGTACCCACTTCGACACGCAGGCGATCGCGGTCACGGTGACGAACGTCAACGAGAACCCGACGATCACCTCCAACGGCGGCGGTGATACCGCGGCGGTCTCGGTGCCGGAGAACCAGATGGCCGTCACCGACGTCAACGCCACCGATCCGGACGCTGGGACTACCCTCACCTACTCGATCTCGGGTGGCCCCGACGCCGCCCGCTTCACGATCGTTCCCACGACCGGCGTGCTCACGTTCGTCACCGCTCCCGACTTCGAGGCGCCGACCGACGTCGGTGGGAACAACGTGTACGACGTCACGGTCCAGGCGTCGGACGGCCAGGGCGGCTCGGACGCGCAGGCGATCGCGGTCACGGTGACCAACGTCGTCGAAGGCTCGGGCTCACAGCTCTACTTCACGCTCTTGAACGCCGGGACCGTCGGTGGCGTCAGCGTCGCCGACGAGGACGTCGTGTTCTTCAACGGAACGACGTTCTCGCTCGCGTTCGACGGCTCCGACGTCGGGATCACGGGGTTCCGCATCGACTCGTTCTCATGGGTCGACGCGACCAGGCTCCTGCTCTCTTTCGACGCGCCCGGAGCCGTCCCCGGAGTCGCTGGAACGACCGATGACTCGGACATCGTCCTCTTCACCGCGACGTCGCTCGGCTCGGTCACGGCGGGCACGTTCTCGATGTACTTCGACGGCTCCGACGTCGGCCTCACCGTCGCCGGCGAGGACCTGGACGCGGTCGAGCTCCTCCCGAACGGGCGCATCCTCGTCTCCACGATCAACACGGCGACCGTCACCGGCGTGACCGCCGACGACGAGGACCTGATCGAGTTCATCCCGACGCAGCTCGGCTCGGTCACCTCGGGCACGTTCTCGCTCTACTTCGACGGCACGGACGTCGGCTTGACGGCCTCCGGCGAGGACGTCGACGCCGCTGCCGTGGATGCGACCGGGAAGATCTACCTCTCGACCTTCAACAACTTCTCCGTGACCAGCGTTAGCGGGGCCGACGAGGACGTCTTCGTCTTTACGCCCACCACCCTGGGCTCGTCGACGACGGGCACGTACTCGTCGACGCTCTACTTCGACGGATCGGTCCACGGCCTGGGCGCGAACGATGTGTTCGCTATCGATCTTCCCTAGGCGCCCGCCGAGTAGGCGCGGTGTTGCGTCGCGGAGTGTTTTGCCTACGCTTCGACGAGATACGCCGGGAGACGGTGGGGAGGAGGCGGCTTTGACCCAGGGGGAATTTCCGCTCGCAAGCATGCGGGCCGCACTGAGATCGGCGAGAGTCGGCGGGCTGCGGCATGAGCGTTGACGCTCGCTCGCGTGCTCGCATCCGGCTTGCCGGATGCGGGCTCGCCGTCGTGGGCCTCGCCGCGGCGCTCTCGATCTCGGGAGCCTCCGCTGCACCCGCTGCGAAAGGTCAGGGTCGAAGCGGCTCGGTACGGGAAGCACAGGTGTTCGCGATCGACAGGACGGGTGTCGCCTCTCCGGTTGGTCTTGCGTACTCCTCCTCGGCGAATGCCTTCTACGTCGTGGGCGCGCGGCCAGGTGCGCTCCCGGACACGGATGTCGCGAAGCTGACTCCCTTCAGCTCGTCTTCCAGCTCGGATCGCTCCGGCACGTCTCGGATCGCGGCCGCGATGGGAGATCCCATCAACATGGCCTTCGATGCTCGCCGGAACCGGCTGCTCTTCCTGGGTCACGCTCGTGCCCTCTTCGAGGTGCGTGCGGGTCCCGGGGGCGATCTCGACCGTCCATCTCTCAGCGGTCGCGATGCCACCCGCTTCGGCTTGAGGGACCCGCAGGGGATCGCTGTTGATCCGGCAAGCGGGACCCTCTTCGTCCTCGATGCGGCGCAGCCGCGCATCCTGCGCATCGAGCCCGGCTCCGACGGCGGCTTCGACGCGGCGACCACCTCCGAGATCGACCTTGGCTCCGCCGGCCTCAAGACCGTTCGCGGGCTCGCGTTCGATCCCGCGACCGGCAATCTCATCCTCGGCAGCGGGCGGACCCTGGTCGAGCTGGCCACGAACGGAGCGGTCATCGCGACGCGCGATCTCTCCGCGCTCGCGCTCTCCAAGCCCGAGGGGCTCGTCTTCGCGCCCTCGGGGGACCGGACGGACGCGTCTGCGCAGCTCAGCCTGTACGTCGCGGACAGCGGCACTGCGCCGACTGGCTCCACCGTGGCTGCGTCCGGCGCCGGTCGGCCGGCTCCGAGCGAGGGTCAGATCATCGAGCTCTCGCTCGCCCCCCAGATCGCCGCCGCGGCAACGACCTTCACGTCGCAGCTGGTCAGGACCCTCGACATGGGAGCGCTCTCACCGCCGAGCCCGGATCCCTCCGGCATCACCTACATCCCGTCGACCGACAGGCTCCTCGTCAGCGACGGAGAGGTGGAGGAGACCGTCGGAGGTGTCACCCACTTCCAGGGGGCGAACGTCTGGGAGCTGAACCGAAACGGGCTCACCCTCGCTCGCACCGCGAACGTCTCGAAGAGGGCCCCGATCATGGTGTCGATGACGGACGAGCCGGCTGGAGCGGGGTTCAACTCGGCGAACGGGCACTACCTGTTCGCCGAGGACGGCGGGAAGAGAATCTACGACCTGAATCCGGGTGCAGACGGGCTGATCACCGCCGGCGACACGTTCACGTATTTCGTGGTCAACGGCTTCGGGAACACGGATCCCGAGGGAGTCACCTTCAACCCGGTCAACGGTCGGGTCTACGTCGCGGACGGCGTCAACCGTGAGGTCTACGAGTACACGCCGGCAGGCGCGCTCCTCGGCCACTTCGACACCGCGCAGTACGGAGTGGACGACCCCGAGGCGGTAGAGGCGAACCCGCAGACCGGCACGCTCTACGTGCTCAGCAACCGCCAGAGCGGGCCGATCATCGTCGAGACGACCACCGGTGGCGCCCTCCTGCAGACCATCGACGTCTCGGCTGCGACCGGGGCGCAGAAGCCGGCCGGGCTCGCCTACGCGAACGCGAGCAACGGGTCGGGAGTGAAACGCTTTTACTGGGTCGATCGAGGCATCGACAACGACAACAACAAGTTCGCCGTCGACGGCAAGCTCTACGAGATGACTGCGCCGGGCGGCGGTCCGCCCCCTGTGAACAACCCGCCCGCGATCACCTCCAACGGCGGTGGTGCAAACGCCAACGTCTCGGTGGCGGAGAACCAGACGGCGATCACCACCGTCACCGCCACCGATCCCGACGGAAACCCCATCACGTACTCGGTCTCGGGCGGCAACGATGCCTCGCGCTTCGCAATCGACGCTGCCTCGGGCGTCCTGACGTTCGTCACCGCCCCAGACTTCGAGAATCCGACTGATGTTGGTGGAAACAACGTCTATGACGTCACCGTCCGCGCCTCCGACGGCAGCCTCTTCGACGAGCAGGCGATCGCGGTCACCGTCTCCGACGTCGGAGAGAACCCGCCGGTGATCACGTCGAACGGCGGCGGCGACACCGCGGCAGTCTCGGTCGTCGAGAACCAGACCGCCGCCACCGACGTCGACGCCACCGATCCCGACTCGGGCGACACGGTCACCTACTCGATCTCGGGCGGCGCCGATCAGGCGAAGTTCTCGATCGTCCCGACGACGGGCGTCCTCACCTTCGTCAGCGCTCCCAACTTCGAGGCGCCCACCGACGCGGGCGGCGACAACGTCTACGACGTCGTGGTCCGCGCTTCCGACGGCAGCCTCTTCGACTCGCAGGCGATCGCCGTAACCGTCACGAACGTCGTGGAAGCACCCGAGCCGCCGGTGATCGCGGGGGGTGATACTGCGGCGGTCTCGGCATCCGAGAACCAGACCGCGGTCACCGACGTCGACGCCACCGACGCCAACGGCGACACGATCACGTACGCGAAGGCGGGCGGAGCGGACGAGGCGATGTTCGCGATCGACTCTTCGACCGGGGTCCTGACCTTCGTCAGCGCACCGGACTTCGAAGCCCCCGCCGACGCGGGCGGCAACAACGTCTACGACGTCGTCGTCTCCGCGTCTGACGGCTTCCTCTCGGACACTCAGGCGATCGCCGTGACCGTGACCGACGCTTCCGAGGGGTCGCCGCTCTACTTCTCGCTGCTCGACCCGGCGACGGTCGGCGGTGTCGCGGCCGAGAACGAGGACGTCGTGTTCTTCAACGGGAGCGCGTTCTCGCTGGCGTTCGACGGCTCGGACGTGGGACTCACGAGCCTCCGCATCGATGCCTTCTCGTGGGTGGACGCGAACCGCGTGCTCCTGTCCTTCGACGTGCCCGGAGCGGTTCCGGGAGTCGCTGGGACCACCGACGACTCGGACATCGTGCTCTTCACCGCGACGTCGCTCGGGTCTGCCACGTCCGGCACCTTCTCGATGTACTTCGACGGCTCCGATGTCGGGCTGACGACGACTCAGGAGGACGTCGACGCGGTCGAGCTCCTCCCGAACGGGCGCATCCTCATCTCGACGGTCAACACGGTGAGCGTCACCGGTGTGACCGCCGAGGACGAGGACTTGCTCGAGTTCGTCCCGACGCAGCTCGGCCCTGTCACCTCGGGCAGCTTCTCGATGTACTTCGATGGCGGGGACGTCGGCCTCACGGCCGCAGGCGAAGATGTCGACGCGGTTGCAGTGGATGCGGTCGGGAAGATTCACCTCTCCACCTTCAACAACTTCTCCGTGACGGGGGTCAGCGGGGCCGACGAGGACGTCTTCGTCTTTACACCGAACACCCTTGGAACGTCGACGACGGGCACCTACTCGTCGAGCCTCTACTTCGACGGATCGGTACACGGGCTCGCGGCGAACGACGTGTTCGCGATCGATTTGCCGTAGAAACAGAATCGGGATGGTCGGACTCGCCGCGAGGATCGATACTGAGTGGGCATGACGCCTCGGAGGATGCTGCACATCAAAGGGTCGGCGCCGTTCGGGGGCGACTGCGTCCTCATGCTCGAGCTGGGGCGCGCGGCTCAGGAGCGCGGCTTCGAGGTCGACGTGCTCGCGACCGATCGGCACTTCCGCGAGATGATCCGAGAGGCAGGGCTCGGGCTCGTCGACCTGGACGTGATCCGCAGGGAGATCAGACCGCTCTGGGACTTTCGTGGACTCGGGCGCCTCACGGCTTTCCTGTCGAAATCGTCCTACGAGCTGGTCCACACGCACACGACAAAGCCCGGCATCGTGGGCACGCTCGCCGCTCGGAGGGCGGGAGTCCCGGCGGTCCTGCACACGGTCCACCTGTTCCCCTTCCACGAGGAGACCGGAAGGATCCCGACGGCCGCGTACGTGGCCGCTGAGCGCCTGTCCGCCCGCTGGTGCGACCGGATCGTCACCGTCAGCGAATACCAGCGCGAGTGGGCGCTTCGCGTTGGCATCGGCAAGCCGGAGCAGATCGTCGCAATTCCGAACGGCGTTCCGATCGAGCGTGCGCGGGCCGCGCGATCGGCGGCGGAGGTCCGAGCCGAGCTCGGCCTCGGAGAGGCCTTCATGATCCTTTCCACCGGTCGGCTCGCGGAGCAGAAGGGGCTCGAGTACCTGATTCGGGCGGCCGCGCTGCTTCGTGACGACATTCCGGGCGCACGGATCGTCCTCGCCGGGGACGGCCCGCTTCAAAGGCAGCTCGGGAGGCTCGTCTCCGATCTCGGCCTCTCGGACAGGGTGAGCCTCCTCGGACATCGCCCGGACGTCGGCGACCTGCTGGCTGCAGCCGATCTGGTCGCCCTCCCGTCGCTCTGGGAGGGTCTCTCGATCTCGCTCCTCGAAGCGATGGCCGCTGGGAAGCCCGTCGTCACGACCACGATCGGGAGCAATCGCGAGGTCACGAACGACGGCGAGACCGCCGTCCTCGTTCCGCCCAAGGACGCCGAGAGCCTGGCCGGCGCGATCCGTTCACTGGCAGCGGACGGGGAACGTCTCGCGGAGCTGGGAAGGCGGGGCCGGTCGGCACAGCTCGAGCGCTACACGCTGCAGCGGATGCTCGACAGCTACCTGGACGAGTACGACCGGCTCCTGCGAAAGGAGAGCCTGCGCGCATCCGCGCGTCCGGTCCAGCTCGAAGGGATCTCGTGAGCAGCGCCCTCAACAGGGCCGACACCACCGACACGGCGCCGGAACGGGCGCCGCTTCCGTTGATCGTACGGCTGGCGCGCGGCCTGGAGGAGTCGGGAGTCCGGTACTGCCACTGGAAGAGCAACGCTGCGATCGAGCGTTCCGCCTCCGGCCACAACGATCTCGACCTTCTCGTTCACCGCGAGGACGTGAGGCGTTTCACGGAGGTCCTGTCGGGTCTCGGGTTCACGCGTGCGCACAAGAGGGGCGCGTCGATACCCGGGATCGAGAGCTTCTACGGCTTCGATGCCGAGGCAGACCGACTGGTGCACGCGCACGCCCACTATCAGCTCGTTCTCGGAGACGACCGGACGAAGAACTACCGCCTGCCGATCGAGGACGCGTACGTGCGCTCGTCGGCCCCCGCGGGCCTCTTCAGGCTCCCGGCTCCGGAGTTCGAGTACGTGGCCTTCGTGATCCGAATGACCTTGAAGTACTCCACCTGGGACGAGATTCTCTGGAACGCGATGCGAGCGCGGCGCGCTCGACCCAAACGCACTGAGCGCGACGAGCTCGAATATCTACGCGCTCGGATCGACGAGCAGCGTGTTGCCAAGGTCGTGGACGAGCACGTCCCGTATGTCGGTGCCGCCCTCTTCGCGGATTGTGTCGACGCCATCTCACCGGGCGCGTCGACCGGGCGCAGGGTGCGGGCCGCGCGCAGGCTCGAGCTGAGCCTTCAGCCGCACGCGCGCTACTCCCGGCGCGAGGACCGGGCGCTGCGAGTGACCCGGCGCCTCACGCAAGCTGCCGCCCGCCGCACCGGTGGCCTCGAGAAGAACCGCCCGGCCGGCGGCGGCGTCATGGTCGGGATCATGGGTGGGGACGGGTCGGGGAAAACGACTGCACTCGAGGCGCTCGAGCGCTGGCTCGGCTCCGAGTTCGACGTCCGGGTCGTCCATCTCGGCAAGCCGAGGTGGTCGCTGACGACCTACGGCGTGAGAGCGGGTCTGAAGGCGGTCAGCCTGCCCCTCGGCCTCCTCGAGCGGAGTGTGCGCGTGGCTCCGGTGCGCGGAGCGGCGCGGTTGTTCGACACCTATCGCCCCCTGCTCTGGCTGCTTTGCACGGCCCGCGACAGGCGCCTGCGATACCGCAGCGCGCGCCGCTTTGCGATGGAGGGGGGCATCGTGCTCTGCGACCGATACCCGCACCCCCGTCTCACCTCCATGGAGGTCCCGCTCATCGCCAGGCGGACTGCCGAGCAGGCACCGAGCCGCTTCGTCCGAGCGATGATCCGGCTCGAGCAGCGCTACCATCGCTCGATCGCGCCGCCTGAGCTCCTGGTCGTGCTGAGGGTCGATCCGGAGATCGCCGTCGAGCGGAAGACGACCGAGAGCCCGGACAGCGTGCGCACCCGAGGCGCCGAGATCTGGAACATCGATTGGCGCGACGCGAGGGCTCACGTGATCGATGCGAGTCAACCTCAGGAAGCGGTCGCGCGAGAGCTGAAGGCTCTCGTGTGGTCGACCCTCACCTAGTCGCCCTCGACATGTCGTCGAGCGCCCGAATCATCGAGATCGCCGGCGTTGCCGGCTCCGGGAAGTCGACCCTGACCCGGGCGCTTTGCACGCAATACGCCGGTTGCCGGGTCGCCGACTCGCTCCATACTCGCCTTCCCGCCCACTGGCCGTACGTCGCCCGCGGACTGCCGCGAGCGCTCCCTCTCGTCGCGAAGAGCCTGCTGGATCGTCCCGCCTGGAGCTGGGACGAGATCAAGTTCGCGATCTACGTCTCCGCGTGGGACCGGTATCTCCGTGACAGGCCGGAGCATCGGTCCGGAGTCACGGTTCTCGACCAGGGCCCGATCTTCGCTCTGGCGCGCCTGCTCTGGGGGAAGAAGCCGATCACGACCCGCAGGTCGTTCGAGGTCTGGCTCCGGCGTACGGTCGAGCGCTGGTCGGTCGAGCTCGACGCGATCGTCTGGCTCGTCGCGCCGGACGAAGCGCTGCTGGCGCGGATCAATCAGCGAGAGCAGCGTCACGAGGCGAAGGGCAAACCGGCACTCGAGGGTCTCGAGCTGATCGAGTTGCATCGTGAGGCGTACGGGCGGCTACTCGAGCTCGTGGGTGAGCTCGGCCGGCCGCGAGTGCTGCGTTTCGACACCAGTACGATGGGGCCGGCCCAGATCGCCGGCGAGCTCGCCGATCTGTTCGAGGAGCCTTCCGGGCAGCAGTTGACGGAGGGTGCCCATGGCCTCAACGTGCGACAGCAGCACGCATCGGTACAGGAGGAGATCTGAACGTGGAAGGCAGCACGGCGAGTGAAACGGCGCTGACCGGGACGATGGAGAGAGCGAGTGCCGCGACCGATCGGCCCCTTCGAATTCTTCATCTGATCATTGTTCTGGGGCCGACCAACGGGCAGTACAACGAGCACTGCCTGCCGTTGCTGCATGCCCGTGAGCTTTCGATCTGTGCGTACTTCAAGCCGCAATTGCAGGCCCCTCCGGAGATCGAGGTCTTCGCCGGCGACGACACACTGAGGGGGTTCTTCCACGCCCTCCGGGCCGCGCTCGCGTCGAAGGAGTTCGACATCGTTCACGCCCACTCACCGCACATGGGATCGCTTCTGATCTTCAGCCTTGCGTTCCGGCCGTGGAGGTGGGGGCTCCGACGAAAGCTCGTCTACACGGTGCAGGACTCCTACCACGACTACAAGCTCCGCAACAAGCTGCTCATGCTCCCGCCCCTCGCGGTCTTCCCCCGAGTGGTCTTCTGCGGCCACGCCGCCTACGACAGCTATCCGGCACTCTGGAAGCGGCTGGTCGGGCGCCGGCGACGGATCGTTCAGAACGCAGCCGACCTCGGCCGAGTCGACGCGGCGATCTCGGACCTGTCTCCAGCGACGAGCAACTCGACGTTCCAGGTGGTGTCCGTCGGGCGCCTGGAGAAGGTGAAGGACGCGTCGACCCTGATCGCGGCGTTCGGGCGGGTGGGCGATGAACATTCGCGACTGGCGCTCGTGGGCGCGGGGTCGCTGCGCGGTGACCTGGTCCAGGAGATCCAGGCATCGCGGCTTCAGGATCGGATCGAGCTGACCGGGATGATCCCGCGCGACGAGGTGTTCACCCGGTGCGCTCGCGCTGACCTGTTCGTCTCGGCATCCCACGGCGAGGGACTGCCGGTCGCGGTGATCGAGGCGATGGCGACCGGGTGCCCGGTGGTTCTCTCCGACATCCCCCCGCATCGCGAGGTGGCCGAGGGCCTCGACTTCGTCCCGTTCGTCCGTCCGGGCGACGTCGACGGTTTTGCGCGAGAGATCGAGCGCTATCGCGGCATGTCGCCGGAAGCGAGGAGGGCGCTCGGCCAGAAGGGCCAGGCCCTCGTCCGCGACCGCTTCAGCCTCGAGACGATGCATGCAGGCCTCGAGTCGGTGTATCGCGAGCTCCAATGATCGTCGAGTTCGTCGGCTGCGACGGCGCAGGGAAGACCACGCTCAGCCGCATGCTGTGCGAGCGGGGGATTCCCGGCACCCGTGTCGTCGCGATGCCGGACCTGCTTCTCGACAGGCCCGGGCTCAGGTGGCTCACGCAGCGCACAGCGATCAACGTGGTGCAGGACCTCGGGGGCCTTCCGTTCTTCGTCGACGGCCGGCGTCGTCACCGCGAGTACGTTGCGTTTGCCCGCCGAATGCTCGCTCGCCACGAGCCGTCCACCCTGGACAGGCTCAACAGCCTGCGCGGCATTGTGCGGCGGGTCGGCATGTACGAGCTCGCCACCCGTCGAGCGACGAACAGAATCGTCCTCTCCGACGAGGGGACCGTTCTGAGCGCCTACCATCTGGCCTTGACGAGCACCAGGTTGGATGAAGCGGAGCTCCAGGAGTTCGCGCGACTCGTGCCCCGCCCTGACCTGATCGTGTACGTCAAAGCGCCCGTCGCCTCCCTCGTCCGGAGGGCCGCGTCGCGTCCGGTGCAACGGCGACAGCACACCGGGATGGCTCCTGACCAGATCGAGCAGACGATCCGGCGAACCGCGAACGTCTTCGATCTCGTTGCGACTGCTCCCCCGCTGCGGGAGCGCGTGATCGTCGTCGAGAACGACGACGGCGATCCTGGGCGAAGGCAGGGGCTCGTGGACGAGATCGCACGTCGACTGCTGGTGACGCCCGTGACGCGCGGTGTCACCGGCGACGGGACCTTGAAGCTCCCTCATCAGCTCCTCGAAGCCCGGCAGTAAAAGTGCTGCCGATCGTCTCTGCCCTCTTCGAGCAGCTGAACGCCGGGAGCATCCGGTACTGCCACTGGAAGAGCAACTGGATCCTCGAGGAGACGCTGGAGGGCGAGACGGACATCGATCTTCTCGTCCAGCGAGAGGACGCGTCCTCGCTGCGGGCGCTCCTGCAGCGTCTCGGCTTCCGCCCGGCGGTGGAGATGGGCGCCGAGCCTTTCCCGTCGGTCGAGCACTACCACGCACTGGACGAGCCGACGGGATCGCTCGCGCACGTCCACGTGTACTCCCGTGTCATCTCGGGCGGGAGCCTCGCGAAGAACTATCACCTGCCGCTCGAGGAGATGCTCCTCGGGGACGTCGAGAAGATCGGCATCGTCAACGTCCCTTCGAGAGGCGCGGAGCTCGTCGTCTTCGTCCTGCGGATGTGCCTGAAGCACGCGACGCTGCCCGAGCTCGTCCTCGTCACCCGGGACTGGGAAAACGTCCGCCGGGAGGTCGAGTGGCTCGCGACCGACGCGGCCCGGGCTCGAGCGAGGTCGCTTCTGCCGGTCTGGCTCCCCGGCCTGGAACAGCCTCTCTTCGACGCGGCGCTCGATGCGCTTCGTGGGCCGGCGCCCCTCCGGCGGCGCATCGTCCTTGGACGGCGCGTACGCGCACGTCTGCAAGCGTTCGCTCGCCGAGGCCGGTTCAGCGCCTGGCTCGACGAAGAGCGGCGATTCGCAACCAAGGCGATGAGTCATGGACGCGGCTCGAAGAAGCGCCTCACGCCGGCCTCGGGCGGAGCGGTGATCGCTTTCGTCGGCGGCGAGGCCACCGGAAAGTCGACGATGCTCGAGGACGTGGAGCGTTGGCTCGGAGCGCACTTCACCGTTCGGCGCGTCCATGCCGGCAAGCCCCCGAGCACGGCCCTGACGGCCCTGCCGAACCTCCTGCTACCCGCGCTCCGATCGCTGCTGCCCGCGCAGCGCTCCACCAAGGTGAGCGCGCAGCGTCACTCGGGCCCCGAGGACGGCGGTACCGACGGGCCGTTCCCACTGCTGTTCGGGCTCCGCTCGGTTCTCCTCGCGCACGATCGGCGTCGATTGCTGGCACGCGCCTTTGCGAGCTCCGCGAATGGCGCGATCGTGCTCACGGATCGCTATCCCTCGGTGGAGGTCGGGTCACTGGACGGGGCTCAACTGGGCGGCTCAGGCGCCGTCATGAACGGCGGACGGCTGCGGCGCTGGCTCGTCGGGGTCGAGGACCGCCTCTACCGGCAGATACCTCCGCCCGACCTCGTCATCTACCTGACCGCGCCTCTCGACGTCACGCTCGAGCGGAACCGCGTCCGGGGGAAGTCGGAGCCCGAGGACTACGTCCGTTCGCGACATGCCCGCAGCTCCAACCTTCAATTCGAGCGTGTCCGAGTGGAGAGGGTCGATACGAACCGCCCCAAGGAGGAGTCGGCACGTGAGATCAGGAAGGTCATCTGGGGGGCGCTGTGAGGCGCTCCTCCCCCATTCGGGTGGTCCGACCTCGACCTGTGGACGAGATATCGAGCTGTGTCTTGTCGTATCGGCTATTGCCGACTACTCTCTGTCGATAACGGTTCATCTGCCGTTCAGGGGCGGTTTCGGTGGGTTGTGGTTGCTAGGGGGCCTCGGTCATTGAAGTGCTTGGCTAGACGAAGCTGGATCAAATCTGACGTTCCGGAGGTGGACCGGTGAACGGCCAGCGCCCACCCACCGTGTCGGATCCGAACATCGTCACATCGATCTGGAACCACAAGCTCCTGATCGCGACGTTCGTGGCGGTCTTTGCGGCGCTCGGCGTGCTCGCCCAGTCGCTCAGGCCCACCGAGTACGCTGCCGAGGCCGGCGTCGTGCTCCGGGATCCGAAGGCCGGTGCGATCGAGGGCACGCGCATCGGCGACGAGCTTCGTTACGTGGCGGACCAGGTCGCGATCCTGAAGTCGCCCGACGTCGCGGCGCGCGCGAGCGCGATCGCGCTGGCGGCCAATCCGTCGGTGAAGATCGACCCGGGCACGCTGCAGAACAACACGTCGATCCGATCTTCCGCGGACTCGAACTATGTCGTCATCACGCATCGCGCATCCCAACGCCAGACAGCCAAGACGGGCGCGAACGCCGTCGTGACGGCGTATGGCCAGAAAATCAAGGCGGACCTGCTAGCCGAAGCCCAGGCGTCGCTCACTCGGCTCGACAAGGCGATCGCTGCGGCGACGCAAACGCTCGCGTCAGGGAGCAAACAGCAGCAGGCCTCCGCGCGGGCTCTCATCAACCAGCTTCGGGTACGACGGACCCGCGTCCAGGTCAACGCCGAGCTGGCCGACGACGGCATCGAGTCGTCTTCACCCGCCGGGCTCGGGACGCCACAGGGCGTCTCCCTGATCTCGGCTCTCGCCATCGCGATGGTGCTCGGTGGGCTGATCGGAACGGGACTGGCGTACTGGCTCGATGCCCGGAGGCAAGCGTTCACCAGCTGGCTGGAGCCCCAGGCCGTCCTCGACGCCCCGGCTCTGGCCGAGATACCGGACTTCAGCCGCGAACGCGTCAGCTCCAAGCTGCCCGTGCTCCATGCGCCGGCGACTGAGTCGGCCGAGGCTTTCCGCCATCTGGCGGCTTCCATCGGACCGACGGAGGCGACCAAGCAGGCCAGGGCGGCGGCCAGTCGTGAACGCGACGAGGGGGGCCGATTCGCCGCGCGATCCGCGAATCTCCCGATCTCCTTCGTCTCGGCATCGCCGGGCGACGGGACGACGACCCTCGCGGCGAATACCGCTTTCGCTGCTGCGCAGGAGGGGCATCGGGTGCTCGCGCTCGACGCCGACATCCAGGGTCAGGGCCTGAGCCGGCTTCTCCTTGGACGTGCCGTGACGGTCGACGGTGCCGACTCCACGGCCGAGGGTCTCAGCAACATGCTCCGAAGCAGATCCTCCGGGGAGACGATCCAGCGCGTCATGGGAACGAGCGCCGGCGGGACGCTCAGCCTCCTGGGCCCCGGCACCGCGACGCGTCGCCGCGACGACGTGTTCCGTTCGGAGCAGATCCTGGCGACGCTCGAGTCGATCCGCGACCAGTTCGATCTGGTGATCATCGACGTTCCGCCGATCCTCCACTTCGCCTATGCGGATGCCCTCTTGCGGAGCTCGGGCGGCGTGGTGATCGTCGTTCGGCACCGCAGCGAGGCGTCGCGCCTCAGGCAGGTCCGCGACCGGCTGGCGCTTCTGGGCATGCGTCCCATCGGCTACGTGTACAACCTCGCGCCTCCTCGGCAGGACGTCGGCCGCACCGTCGGACAGGAAGTGATCGATCGTGCGGAGCACGTCGTCGGCCGGGCTCGGCGCGGATCCAAGAAAGCTGCGGCGCGATGAGAGCGGTGAAGACGAGGCGGACCGGACGCAGTCTGGTGGCGTCTGGTCGTCTCTCGGTAGCCGCCTCATCCGCGGCATGAAGCAGCGAACCGCGCGGACAGAGAGCGTGAACGGCGGGGCTCGGAACCGGCTCGCAGTCTTCGCACCGTCGATGGTGGAGGGCGGGGCGGAGCGAGGCGCCCTCAAGCTCGCCGAAGGCCTCGCCAAGCGCGGGTTCGACGTCGATCTCGTGCTCGCCCGTGCGGAGGGCCCCCGGCTGGCCGAGATACCGGCAGAGGTTCGGTTGGTGGACCTGGGTGCGCGGCGCGTTCTCAGCTCCCTGCCGGCGCTTGTGCGGTATCTCAGGCGCGAGAAGCCCGAGGCCGTGGCATCGGTCCTGGACCACGCGAACGTCGTCGCGCTCTGGGCTCGAAAGCTCGGGAGGTATCGCGGGCGCGTCGTCGTGATCGAGCAGAACACGCTCTCCGAGGCGGCGAAGAACGGAAAGAGCAGGCGCGACCGGATGATGCCCCGGATGGTGTCCCGCTTCTATCCCTGGGCGGACTACGTGGTGGGCGTCTCCGAAGGCGTGACGGAGGACCTCGTCGAGCTCACGAGCATTCGCCCCGAGAAGGTCCGGGTGATCTTCAACCCGATCGTGACCGCCGACATCGCCGAGAAGGCACAGGCGTCGATCGACCATCCCTGGTTCTCGGACGGTAGCTCGGTCTTGGTCGCAGCCGGTCGGCTACGGCCCCAGAAGGACTTCCCCACGCTTCTGCGCGCTTTCGCGCAGGTCCGAGCCAGGCGCCCTGCCCGGCTGCTCGTTCTCGGGGAAGGGCCTGAACGCGAACGCCTCGAGGCTCTCGTGCGGGAACTGGACATCGCGGAGGACGTCTCGCTCCACGGACTGACGACGAATCCTTACGCGTACATGGCCCGGGCGTGCGCGTTCGTGCTCTCGTCCCGTTGGGAAGGGCTTCCCACGGTCCTGATCGAGGCGATGAGCTGCGGAGCCCCGGTGATCGCGACCGACTGCCCGAGCGGGCCCCAGGAGATCCTCGCCGGCGGTCGCTACGGGCAGCTCGTTCCGGTGGGAGACGTCGAGCGCCTGGCGGTCGCGATGGAAGCCGCGCTCGACGGCAAGCTCGCTCCTCCGCCTCCCGAGAGCTGGCGTCCATACGCCGTCGACGCCGTCGTCGACGAGTACCTCCCGCTCCTCGTGGATTCGGCCTGAGCATGCTCGTGTTCGTTCACATCAACAAGACCGCGGGCAGTACCGTCCGCTACATCCTCCGGAGCTCGTACGGAGCCCGCCACTGCGACGTCGAGCCGTGGCAAGCCGACTGGGCCGATGCCCCGTTCTCGACGGGTGATCTCCGGCGCCTACGGAGGATCTATCCGAAGCTGTCGAGCATCGCCGGGCACCGGGTAACCGGGTATGCCGATCTCCACGAGAACGGCACCGAGTTCACCTACTTCACGTTCCTGCGAGATCCCCTGAAGCTCTGCGCGTCACGATTCCAGTACCACGTCAATCATCGAAAGAAGAAGGGCCTCGTGTTCGAGGAGTGGATACAGCGCGACTGGCTCCGGAATGCGCAGACGAAGCGAATCGCGGGGACGACGAGCGCCGAAGACGCCATCCGCATCATCCAGGCGAAGAGCATGTTCGTCGGCCTCACCGAGCGCTTCGACGAGTCGATGGTGCTGCTGAAGGCTCTGCGGGCCAACGACCTCAACATCGGCTACACGCCTGTCAACGTGGCCCGAAACGACGACCTGGCGCGGGAGCTGCTCACGAAGCCAAGCACACGGAAAGCGTTGATGGAGGCCAACGAGGCGGATCTCGCGCTCTACGAGTACGTGCGCACGGAGCTGTATCCGAGGTTTGCACGCGATTTCGGCCCAGGATTGGACGACGCCGTCGCCGAGTACCGAAGCGGCGCCGGCCCGAAGCTCGATCGGCGCAGGGTGGCGCTCTATCGCTTGAAGCGGCACGGGCTGTACCGGCCGCTCCTCCATCTGTACCGCTGGAAAGGAACGAGCCGGATGCTCGGAAGGGTGCTCGGCTGATGCATGGCTCTTTCGCTCGCGAGACTGCGCCGCCCCTGCGGGATACGGCGGTGAGCCAGTACCTGAGCGTTCCTCTCCCGAACCGATACGAGCTGAGGATGCGATCTGCGGCCTACTGGCTCACGATCGCCTTCATCTTCACGATCCCCTGGGAGAACGCGGTGCAGCTGGGCGAGTTCGGCCGGGTGAGCAAGCTGCTCGGGCTCATCACTGCGATCGTCTGGGCCGGGTCGGTCGTGGTGCGAGGGTGGCTTCGACCGCTGGACGCAACTCAGCGGGCATTCTTCGCTTTCCTGATTTGGGGCGGGTTGACCATCTACTGGAGCATCGACTCCCCCGAGACGCTCCGGGGGTTCCTGACGTTCACGCAGATCTTCGTGATGCTGCTGATCATCTGGGACCTGTTCGATTCGGAGGAGGCGATCCGAACCGGGCTGCAGGCGTACGTCCTCGGTGCGTTCGTCACGGCCGGGGGCGTGGTCTACGCATTCCTGACTGTCGGAGAGGTCAAATTCGCCGAGCACCAGCGCTATCAGGCGCTGAGCTTCGAGACCGACGGAATCGCCCTCATCCTTGCGATTGCCGCCCCCGCAGCCTGGTATCTCGCCACCAGCACGCCTCCGCTGAGCCGTCAGTCTCCGCTGCGGATCGCCAACTTCGCGTACGTGCCTCTGGCGCTCTTCGCCCTTGTCCTGACGGGCACCAGGGGGGCGGCGATCGCGAGCATCCCGACCGCGCTCTTCATCCTCTGGACGCTGCGTCGTGCGGGAGCTTCCGCGCGTCTCCTGGCGTGGGGGGCGATCATCGCGGCCGTTGCAGGGCTGTTCTGGTTCGCGCCGCGGGAGCCGTTGGCCCGAATCGGCACTGCGGTCACGGTCACCGACCTGAGCGAGGGCGCTCTCAGCGGCCGGTGGCACATCTGGACCCAGTCGGCCCAGGCGTTTTTCGACCGGCCGATAACCGGCGCCGGGCTCAACGCGCATCGGGCGGCGGTCCAGAGCCGGCTGGACGACCTGACTGCGTACAAGAAGGCCGAGAAAGAAGCTCACAATGCCTATCTCTCCGTGCTGGTGGAGACCGGGCTCGTCGGGCTGTGTCTCCTCGCGACGGTCATCGTGATCGTCCTGATCCGGCTCAGGCAGTTTTCGGGATGGCAGGCGTGGTACTGGTGGACCCAGCTTGCGGTGCTCGCGATCGGAGGAATGTCGCTCTCCACCGAGGACAACAAGTCCGTCTGGATCATGGTCTCGCTGTGTGTGGCGAGTGCCGCCCTGCTCGGCTCCCAGCAGAGAGCCTCCGACAGACGCGGGGCGCCTGCGCTGGGAGACCTCGACTACGGCCTTACGTACGGCAGGAACGGGCAGGGCGCCGTGCCGCGAGAGCAGCCAGCTCGGTCATAGCGGCGGCGATGTCGGGGCGGCGAAAGTAGTGGATGTCCGCGAACTCCGAGCCCGGCGTCTCGTAGCGCCAGAGCTCGAACGCGCATGCCTTCGTGGTTCGGAGAAGCGCGGCGCCGTTCGAGCGAAGCTCGTCCGGTGACATGGCCCATTTCCCTGCAACCGGGCTCGGGATCCCGCTCGACCCGTCTCCGCCGCTGAAGGCGTTCACGCCGACGACGAGAGCGAGATGTTGACGACTCGCCGAGGCTTGCTGGTCGCCGGCAAACCTGTCCACGTCGCCCTTGCGTGCCAGGTAACGAGCCGAAGCCGCATCGAGATGCCTCCAGCGCCAACACGGCCACGAGTCCTCATAGCCGGCGGCATGTGCTTCGAGGTCGGAAGGATCCGTGCGCAGCACGGTGGCCATGCCGGGCCAGAGCTCCTTGCTGAAGCGGGCCATCTCGTCGAGCACGTGGTTGGGAATGACCGATCCACCCCACTGGCTCCTCGCCTTGGCCTCGCTGACGAGCTGGTGGGCGATGATCGTTCCGTCCCCGACGAACTCGCGGAAATCCACGCCTCGAAAGCGCGCGACGCGGGCTTTCCAAAGGTCGAGGTTGAACGTCCCATCCGAGTTCCGGTAGTAGCGCTGCGGCCCCACCAGGATGACGAAGACGCGCATGGCGCTTGCGCGAGCGTCCTCCAGGGTGTGGGCCGTCGAAGCTGGCTCGAGCGCCACCTTCGTGCCAGTGAAGACGTCTCCGTACAGCCCGCGCGGGAGCTTCGGGGGGCCGAACGGAATCCCCCGGCCCGGCGGCGCCGCTCGGGTGCGCGCCGGCGGGGTGAGTGGGCCTCCGAGGGCAATCCCTGGGCACGACACGGGCACTCTCTCCGTGAATGCGCCGTCTCGGACGATCCTCGCCGCCGAGGTCGTTGCGGCGGCGACCACCAATACGACGAGGGCAACGAAGGCGACGGCCGGCCGCCTACCCCAACGGGTGACTCGAGTCGCCCACATCAAGGCGCGCGGACGGCCTCACCGAATCGAGGTGCGTGATCACTCCGAATCGTCACCGCCCCAGGCCCCCCCGCTTGATCGTCTACCGCGCGACACTCCCGAAATGGGACGTGCCTGCACACATATTGCAACACTATTTGTCTGACCGTAAAGTCTATCTCGGGGCTGTGGAAAGCGCCAGATGACTCTTCCTACTTTTTTGGGCATCGGCGTTCCCCGAGGCGGTACGACGTGGCTGCACACGTGGTTCGCAAGCCATCCCGATGTGTGCATGCCAACCCAACGCAAGGAGCTGCGCTTCTTCGATCGCCACTACGAGCAAGGGCTCGGTTGGTACGAGGCGTTCTTTTGCCCATCCGACGATGCTCATCGATTTCAGGCGATCGGAGAGATCTCGCCTCAGTATCTCTACTCCGAGCAATGCCCCGAACGGATCCATTCGGTCTTGCCCAGGGCCAAGTTGGTGCTCATGCTTCGACATCCTGTCGACCGGGCGTATTCGAATTACGGCTTTACGGTCAAGAGGGGTCGCTTCACAGGTTCATTCGAGGACTTCATCGCGAGCCGGCCGAACACGCTCGACATGGGCTTCTACAGCCGCTATTTGAAACGGTATCTCGATTACTTCGACAAGAGCCAAATGTTCGGCATGTTGTTCGAAGAAGCATTCGCGGATCGTGACCAGCCTCGACGACGCCTTGCCGAGTTCGTCGGGGTGTCCATCGAGAAGTTTCCGGCCGCCGATATCACGAAGAAAGTGAACCCGAGCGCAGTTCCGTCGTCGCGACGGCTGTCGGGCCTCACGACGAGAGTCGGCCGCCGCCTGCGACGGGCGGGCCTCGAGTGGGTCGTGGATGCGAGCCGGCGGCTCGGCGTCCAGGCGCTCGTGGCGAAAGGTGCTTCGCTGCCACGGATCGACGAGGGGCTGCGACTGGAGCTGAGCCGCCAGTACGAGGGCGAGTTCGAGGAGCTCGAGCAGTGCCTTGACGTCGATCTGAGCCGCTGGAAGGCGTGACGATGGACGAGCCCCCGCTCACCGACCTCGAGCGTACCGAAGACGGAAACCTGCGCACGCGTGCAGCGAAAGGCGTCTTCTGGGTCGCGACCGGAGCGTGGGGGCGCCAGGTCATGGTGTTCATCGTCTTCGCGATCCTCGCGAGGGTTCTCGAGCCCGAGGACTTCGGGCTCGTGGCATTGGCGGCCGTCTTCGTCGGCTTCACCCACGTGATCGCCGAGGAGGGACTGGTCGACGCACTCGTTCAGCGCAAGGACCTCGACAGGGGACATCTCGACACGGCGTTCTGGGTCAGCCTCGGATTCGCTCTCTTGATGACCGCGATCCTCGTGGCGCTTGCGAAGCCGATCGCGGCTCTGCTCGGCGAGGACTCGTTGGCTCCAATCCTCATGGTTCTCGCGTTGTCCATTCCCATCGGAGGCGCGAGCCTGGTTCAGCGAGCGCTTCTGACGCGCGAGCTCAAATTCAAGTCTCTGACGCTTCGGAGCCTGGCGGCGATTTCTGTAGGCAGCATCTTCGGCGTCGGAGCAGCGTTGCTCGGATACGGGGCCTGGAGCCTTGTCGCTCAGAATCTCGCGGGGCAATTGACCGGAGCGATCGTCCTGTGGCGCGTCACCGACTGGAGGCCGGGCTTCAACGTCAGCTCCTCTCATTTTCGTGACATTTTCTCGTTTGGCAGGCACGTCGTAGGGTTTCGCCTGATCATCTATTTCAACCGACGAGCGGATGAGTTACTGATCGGAGTCTTTCTGGGAACCGCCCAACTCGGGTTCTACACGATCGGAACTCGCATGCTACGAATGCTCATACAAATGACTAGCAGTCTCATCGATCGCGTATCGTTCCCCCTGTATTCGCGGTTGCAAGACAATCAGGAGCGGCTACGCCGCGCGTACTACAAGTCCGCAACATTCGCAGGCCTAATTGCTTATCCGACCTTCTTCAGTATTTTGGTGCTGGCGCCTCAGATCGTGGCCGTGCTCTTCGGCCCGAAGTGGGGGGACAGCGTCGCGGTAATGCAGGTTCTGACCATCTTTGGCGTGAATCAAGTTCTGACGTACTTGAACGGCACCACCGTGAAGGCTCTCGGAAAGCCCTCGTGGCTCCTCGGGATCGTTGCCATCACCGCGGTGCTGAAGGTCGCGGCTTTCTTCGTTGCGGTCTCGTTCGGGCTCGTCGCCGTCGCGGTAGCAACGACGTTCGTGGGTTACCTGGTTGCGCCGCTCTATTTCGGTGCCGTGAGGCGATTGCTGCCGGTCTCCGTGCGCGAGTACGCGGCGAACCTCAGAACGCCGCTCGTGACAGCAGCTGCCGTCGCTGCCGGAATGTTCGGGCTCAGCTATCTGCTGAGGGATGCGTCGGATTTCGTCATCCTGATCGTCGTCGGCACGGCCGGGGCGGCGGCGTACGTGACGGCAATTCGGATCGTCGCGCCAGATCTGGCGGGCGAGGTGAAGGAGCTCGTTCGACGGGCGTTGCCACGACCACGCCTCGCCCGGCCGGCGAGGGCTGCCGCCAAGCGATGAAGGCGTTGCCAGGAAAACACGGCAGGCTAGGTGGCCGGAGGACCGCAGAGACACTTCGAGGAGGACCATCGTGACACTGCCCAGCTTCATCGTCATCGGTGTGGCGAAAGGCGGAACGACGTCGCTCTACCGCTATCTCGACCAGCACCCGCAGATCTTCATGTACGCGGACAAGGCCACGAACTTCTTCGGCTACGAGGACGCGCGCGATTGGAAGTGGCACGACGAGGGCGAGCCGCCGCTCCTCCGGCACTTTCACGTCCATACGCTCGCTGACTACGAGGCCGCCTTCGCGGGTGCCACGGACGAGCTCGCGATCGGTGAAGTGTCGCCGCAGTACTTTCGGTCTCCGACCGCAGCGCGCCGCATTCACGAGCACATTCCGGACGCGAAGCTCGTGGCAACGCTGCGGAACCCGGCGGAGCGCGCGTTCTCGGGCTTCCTCATGCGCACACGCCGCGGTGTGAAGGTCCGTGACGCGTACGAGGAGCTCACACCCGAGGCGAGCCACGTCCGAGAGGGCTTCTACTACGAGCGGATGAAGAGGTACTTCGACACGTTCCCGAGGGAGCAGATCCGAACGTATCTCTTCGACGACTTCAAGAAGGATTCGAAGGCCGTCGTGCAGGACCTGTACGGCTTCGTCGGCGTGGACACCGACTTCACTCCAGACACGGCCGTGCGACACAACCCTGCGAACGTGCCGAAAAGTGCGGTGCTGAACCGCGTCTTCTACCATCCGCGTGCCATTCGTACCGCGAAAGCGGTGCTGCCGGAGCGTCTCCAGACGATGGCAAAGCGGCTGCGCCAGCGCACCCAGCGGACCGCACCAAAGCTGCCGGCCGACCTGCGGGCAAGGCTGCTGGAGCTCTACCGCGACGACATCCAGAAGCTCGAGACGCTGCTCGACCGCGATCTCTCCGTCTGGCTCGAGGGGCTCGAGAGGGGTTGAAGGAACGGAGCGCCGCGGCCGCCTTTAGGGATTTTCGCGCGACCGGAATCCGCGCGTCAGCGGATTCCGGTCTTGCGCAACTAGGACGAGAGGGTGGAAGGAACGGAGCGCCGCGGCCGCGAAGCGGCCGCCTTTAGAACTCGATTCAGAATGAGCAGCCATGTCGACGTGCCGCGCTGGGCGGCGCGATGCGGCGTCCTCAGTCGCGCCCATATCGGCTTGATATGGGCGCTCCCTGCGTCCTTGCCTCGCACCGCCCAGCGCACCCCGTCGACGGGTGGTCATTCTGAACCCAGTTCTTAGGGATTTTCGCGCGACCGGAATCCGCGCGTCAGCGGATTCCGGTCGCGCGCAACTAGGAGTCGAGCAGAGCTGCGAACTGTGACCTGCGCAGGACCGTTCTCACGTCGTCGTAGTTCCTGACAACGTCCGCCTGCCGACCCACGCGGGTCTTGAAGATGTTGGATTCCGGGAGCCCATGCTCCGCCGGCAGGTGCAGAAACTCGAGGACTCTCCCGAACTGACTCTCATCGCTGACGAGGTCCTCGTACGCAACCTCGATGTGACGAAGCCTGCACGCTCTCAGAAGTTTCCGACCCACGTCGTGCTTGAGCTGCAGCCTGCGGAGATCTTTCTCGAGCGACGTGGTGTCGATGTCGATGTGCACGTTCTGCGGTCGGTCCTCCGGAGCGAGCAGATGCGCCTTCCCGATCTCGCGCTTGATCGCGAAGGAGATGAGGACGTCGAGGTGATTGCGGCGAACGAGATGGACGATGCGTACGCGCTTTCTCATCAGGTAGGGAACGATCTCGGGGAAGCTCCGGACCTGGGAGTACATGAGCTTGAAGCCGACCGAGCCGGGCGCGCTGTAGAGGGCATCGAGGTAGCTGAAGACGGAGAAGGGCCTCAGTCGGCCGTGCCTGGCTCTCGACTCGACGTAGTACGGATACGCGAAGTCGGAGTCCCACCGCCGTTCGGGTGACCGGCGTCTCCGAAGGAAGAGCTCGCCCTGCGCGGTCACGTCGGGGAGCCCGTTCAGAACGCTCATCAGCCAGGTCGAGCCGTTCCGCTGCGTCGTGAAGACGACGAACTGAGTTCCGGCGTGATCTGACATCGGTCGTTTCCCAGCGATGCCGGCGATTTCACGCCGACGCGATTCTGACCCAGCGTAGTTCTCACCCAGCGTAGCCGTGACCGGGCCTCCGATCAATCGTGAGGGAAGTGTGAGCTCGGACGTCACCGGGGAGTGCGGAACCGCGCCGACTGTCCACATGCCTCGCCCGGGTCGGCCGCCGGCGGGTCAGCGGGAGCCCTTTCAGATTCTCGCAAGATGCGCAAATTCGGGTGAGCGGCGCGCGTGGGCGGCTGTTTGGTCTTTGTGTGGTGAATGTAAGGAATTCGAAAAGGTTGGCCGACGGCTCGGCGCGAGGGGGATACGGTCGGCCGACAACCGACAGCGACCGCGCGGGACCACCTCTCACCCGCCATGTGTCGCGTGACGGGTTCGCCTCGATCGGCCTGGGGACCGAACGAGGTAACCGAACGAAGTACGCATCTTGAGGTGTTTGCCTCAGGAGGGGTGTACGCAGCGCCGACGTCAACAGACGAACGGTGAACCGCATGCACCGCTCGATCCAAGGAGGTTCAGCATGAGGAAGAAGGAGGAGCAGAGGAAGAAGCTCAGATCTGCGCTCGTCTTACTCGTTCTCGCGACGATCGGTGTCTCGGTCGCGCTCGGGACGACGAAGGTTGCCGCCACTGACGCAGCGCCCACGGCTGAGTCGAAGGGCGTGTTCATCGTGAACTGCCCGTTCTCCCATCGGAGGCAGGTCGACCCGATCGTTGCATTCGGTCAGCCGGTATCGGGGCACATGCACGACTTCTTCGGAAACCGTGGCGTGAATTTCAACTCCACCTACTCCACGGCGTTCACCGCCGGCACGACCTGCGCCCATCGCGGAGACCATGCCGGCTACTGGATTCCAACGCTCGTCGCCCCGAACGGGACGTTCGTGACGCCGAGAAGAGTGCTCGTCTACTACCGCAACACGCCGGCCAGCTACGGGACGACCACGCCCTTCCCCGCGGACTTCCGCATCGTCGCGGGTGGAGTTGGGGTAGGGCCACCCAACGCCGGCTGGAGCTGCGAGCAGAACGCGTCCGGGATGCAGGCGACTCCCGTCAGCTGCGGGTCCGGCCTGATGGTGATGCACATAAGGTTCCCCAGCTGTTGGAACGGCGTTCAGGCCGACTCCCCGAATCACAGAAGTCACATGGCATACGCGACGGGCTCCAGGTGTCCGTCGTCGCATCCGGTGAAGGTTCCCGAGATCTTCGTCCACGCTCGCTTCCAGCCTGGCGCGAGTGGGCCGGGCTACAGGCTCTCGGACGGGACCGTGTCTCCCCATGCCGACTTCTGGAACACCTGGGTGCAGGCCAGCCTCGTGGACATCGTCAACAGGTGCCTGCGGGCCGGAAGGGACTGCGGCCAGGTCACGGGTTAACGCACCCCCCAGCGCCACCTCGCAGCTGGAGGCTGGCGCACCCCGATGAGAACGGCGCCCGGCGCTCCCCCAGCCGGGCGCCGTTCGATTCTTCCGCCGCTACGATCACGGCACCTTGCACGTGGGGAAGGGGACGAAACACGGTGTCGGTCCGCTCGTCGCGGCGCTCGTCGGGGCCCTCGTCGTCGGGTTGCCCGCCGCCGCAAAGACCGTGGTCGGCACGAACGGGCCGGACGTCCTCCGGGGCACGGAGCGCAGCGACAAGCTGTACGGAAAGGGCGGTAACGACCGGCTCTCTGGCCTCGCAGGCAACGATGTGCTCGTGGGTGGGCCGGGCAGGGACCTCCTCGACGCCGGCCCTGGAAGCGATCGCCTGGTCTCCCGCGACGGTGTCCAGGACATCATTCGGTGCGGCGTCGGTCGGGACGCAGCCGTGGCTGACGTACGTGATCGGGTGGAGAAGACCTGCGAGTCGGTCCTCCGTCCGGTTCCCCCTGCGCAGACATTCGTGATCGCCGGAGCAGGGGACATCGCGACCCGACGTTCAGACGACAGCGAGACCGCCGCGCTCCTCGCTCAGATCGACCCGGACGTGGTCTTCACGACAGGCGATCACGCGTATCCGGACGGAGCGCTTGCGGAGTTCGAAGACTACTACCAGCCCACCTGGGGCCGTTTCAGGGCGCGAACGCGACCGAGCCCCGGCAACCACGATTACCACACCGAAGGTGCCGCCGGGTACTTTGCCTACTTCGGGTCGCGCGCCCCCGGACCGTACTACTCCTACGACCTCGGCGGCTGGCACCTGATCGCGCTCAACTCGGAGATCTCCATGGATCCGGGGTCTTCCCAGTACGCGTGGCTGGAGAAGGACCTGGCGGCATCGCAGGCTCGATGCACCCTCGCCTACTGGCACAAGCCGCGCTACTCCGCGGGACGATACGAGGACATCACGTCGACGGCGCCGCTCTGGCGGCTTCTCTACGCGGACCGCGCGGAGTTGGTCATGAATGGGCACGACCACAACTACCAGCGCTACCGACCGATGGATCCGAACGGGCGAATGGACACAGCGCGGGGGGTTCGGGAGATCGTCGTCGGGACCGGCGGCGCCGGCCTCTACTCGCTCCGCTCGGACTCGCGGCGCGAAGCCGCCCAGGCAAGCGTGCACGGCGTGCTCGAGGTCACGTTGCGCCCGGACGGATACGACTGGACCTTCCACCCCGTCTCGGGGTCGTTCCGGGACTCCGGCTCGGCGTCCTGCCGGCAGTGACTGCGCCAGAGCGGAATCTGCGAGCGGAGAGTCCGTTTGGCACATGCTGGGGGAACCTCCCGGTTCCCCAGGCCCCCTCCACTGGCCCGCTTCACGGACAAGGCGCTTCGGGCCTTCCCTGAAGGCGCCCGCTGTGCGGGCGCGGGCGCTCCGCCCACTCAGCCTCGTCTGTGAAGACGCAGCCCGAGCGTCAGGAGCCCGAGCAGAGCGGGTATGCCGAGCGCCAAGGGGACGATCCCCCCGGCGTTGAGGGTCTTTCTCTCGGCGACGGCGAGGTGAATGGCCGGCCCGGTCGTCGGTGGGCGTGCCTCGCCGCTCTCCGACAGAACCGCGACGTAGATGCCGAAGTCGCCGTCGTTCACCGCCTGCATCGCCCAGGCCGTCGTAACCGAGCCGCCGGGTGGGATCGGGCCGAGATAGCGAGTGCGGTTGGAGGACCAGTCCTCGGGGTCGACGTAGACGCCGTCCTTGAGGCTCAAGACGTTGAGGTGCGCGATCAGCCCGCTCGCGGTCGTCGAGCCGCTGTTCGTGATGGTCGACCGGAAGGACAACTTGCCCCCGAGCCTGGTCGAGATCTGAGTGCGATCGACCTTGACGGAAACCCCCGGCTCATCGGCGCCGAGCGCAGCCGGAGCGGCAACAAGCATCATCGCGAACGCGGCGGCGAGTCGGACGAGGAAGCGGGTCATCCGGAGACACCCCCTCGGAGCCGAATCAAGCGCCCGCCGACGAGCACGGCACCGACGGCGAAGACCACGGCGCCTATCACCGGAGAGATGAGCCAGGAGATGTCCTCGGTCCAGCCGTGACCGCTGACGACGATCTTGCTGATGTATCGCTCGCCCGCGGTGAGCGGGTTGACGCGCAGGAGCAGATCGCCGGCCCACGCTTGTTGCGCTCCCGCAGGGAGCTGGGTGGGCGCGAGGAACGCGAGCAGAATGAAGATGCTCAGCGCGAGGCTGAGGCGGTTCGAGCCGGTGAAGCAGCTGAGCAAGAGGCCTAGGCCGGCGAGAAAGACGGCCAGGAGCGTTCCCACCACGAGCCCTGCCAGGAGCGCTTCGTCCACGATGCCGACACCCCGCCCGAGGAACCAGGCGTAGGGCACCGTGATCACGAACGCCGCGAACCACAGCGAGAGCGCGGCGAGCAGCTTGCCCGCCGCAATCTGTTGCCGAGACAGGGGCGTCAGCAGGATGGTCTCCAGGGTCCCGCGTTCGCGCTCACCGCTGACGGCGTCGGCTGCGACGAGCATCGTCAGGAGCCCGCCCACCGCGACTGCCACCTGGAGGGTGAGGCTCACGGACTCGCGCTGCTCGAGGAAGTTGAGGTCGGTGTTCGTGGCGACGAGATACGCAATCACGCTCACGAGGAAGCTGAACGCGAAGCTGAGGAGCAGACCTCGCCCGCCGAGCCACAGATCGCGGAGCTCCTGCTGGAGGACGACCAGCCACCCCGGAGTCGACCCTTTCGACCGAGCGTGCTCCATCGCCTGCGGGGCAGCGACCATCGTCAATCGGCCTCGGTCATGGCGAGGAAGGCGTCGCTCAGCCGCGCCCCTTCCAGCTCGAACGACCGGAGCTCCACATCGGAGTCGAGGAGCGCGCGGACGGCGTCGTTCAGCGATGCGTCGGCGGTCTTCTCGCCCGAGGCCGGGAACACGACCGTCAACCACCCGGGCCGGCCGTTCAGGCGCTCGACCCCGTCCACGCCGCCTGCCGCCGAGAGCGCCAGGGCGGCGCGCTCCGCGTGCTCGGGGGCGACCTGGAACCGTCCGCTGCGGGGCGCCGCGGCGCGACTCACGATCTCGGCCACGGTTCCCTCCACCACGACGTGGCCGCGGTTCACGATCATGACCCTCGAGCAGTTCTCCTCGACCTCGGCCAGCAGATGCGAGCA
Organism: uncultured Actinomycetes bacterium; assembly: GCA_963761485.1. Classification (GTDB taxonomy): domain Bacteria; phylum Actinomycetota; class Thermoleophilia; order Gaiellales; family Gaiellaceae; genus GMQP-bins7. Next base: position 206,049 of record CAVXGP010000008.1, read on the forward strand.
GAGCAGGACCGCGGCTCCGCGCTCGGATGCGATCCCGCGGACGTTCGCCAGGATCTGCCGCTGGCCGGCGGGGTCGAGGCCCAACGTCGGCTCGTCGAGGAAGACGACCTCCGGATCATTGACGAGCGCGCGGGCGATGCCCAGCCGTTGGCGCATCCCGCGGCTGTACGAGTTGATCAGCGATCTTGCGCGTTCGGCCAGGCCCACCTCCTCGAGCAGCTTGTGCGCGAGCGCCCGGGCGCTCGCGCGCGACTGGCCGAAGAGGCGCGCGTGGTACCGCAGGTACTCCTCGCCCGTCTGACGATCCGGGTAGCCGGCGCTCTCCGGGAGCACGCCGACGCGGCGGCGGATCTCCGCCGGTCGGGTATGTGGGATACCGGCCACGGTGAACGTGCCGCGAGTCGGAGCGAGGATCGTCGTGAGCACCCGGATCGCCGTCGTCTTGCCGGCGCCGTTCGGTCCGAGCACGCCGAGAACCTCCCCTGCGTCGACGGAGAAGGTGAGATCCTCGACCGCGACGAGCGTTCCGTACTGCTTGGCGATCCCGCGCGCCTCGACGGCCGCCGTCATATGTCGCTCCGCATGACGAGTTTCATCCTTGCCGGACCCACGCTACGCACGGAAGATGAACGAATGATGACAATGAGTGGAACGACGGAGCCGCAATGTGTTGCTCATCTCTGATTCATCTAAGCCTGCGACCATGAGAGCGTCAACCAAGCCCTGGGGATTCGGCCGATGCGCGTTCTGATCGTGGAGGATGAGCTCCGTATGGCCAGCTTGATGCGGCGTGGCCTCGTACAGGAGGGGCTGGCCGTGGACGTTGCCATGAGCGGTGAAGATGCGCTCTGGATGGCGCCGGCCTCGGATTACGACGTCATCGTCCTGGACGTGATGCTTCCGGGCATCAGCGGCTTCGAGACGTGCAAGCAGCTCCGCACGAAGGGCGTCTGGGCACCGGTGCTGATGCTGACCGCCCGCGACTCCGTGGAGGATCGCGTCAAAGGTCTCGACATGGGCGCGGACGACTACGTGGTCAAGCCCTTCGCCTTCGCCGAGCTCCTCGCACGGCTTCGCGCCCTCGTCCGCCGGGGCGAGCCCGAGCGGCCGAGCGTGCTCCAGGTCGACGACCTGAAGCTGGATCCGGCTACGCGCCGGGTCTGGCGCGACTCCACGGAGATCCAGCTCTCGAGCAAGGAATTCGCTGTCCTCGAGTCGTTCATGCGCCGGCCGGACGAGGTGCTCAGCCGCCTCTATCTCCTCGAGCATGCCTGGGACTTCGCGTACGACAACCGCTCGAACATCGTCGACGTCTACATCCGGCATCTCCGGAAGAAGATCGACGAGCCGTTCGGCCGGTCGTCGCTCGAGACGGTCCGCGGCGCGGGCTACAGGTTGCGCTCAGACAACGGGGCGTGAGACAAGCTCCCATTCGCGTCCGGGTGGCGGCGGCGTTCGCCGCTGCGATGGCCCTCGTGCTCGTCCTGGCCGGGATCCTCGTGTACGTCCGGCTCGGCTCCCACCTCGCCCGGGTGCTCGACCTGCAGCTGCAGTTGCGCGCCCAGGACCTCGCGGTCATCGTCCGCGAGCCCGGCGCAAGCCTCGGTGAGACCGGAGGCGTCCGGTTCTTCGAGGCCGGTGAGAGCTATGCGCAGCTGCTCGACGAGGGAGGGCGCGTGCTGGAAGCGTCGCCGGAGCTCGGCTCTATGTCGCTGCTCACCGGGAACGAGCTGAACGCTGCGTTCGAAGGCGCGATCTACGTGAACCGCGATTCGGTGCCAGGGCTCGACGAGCCCTCGCGGATGCTTGCGATTCCCGTCATGCACGAGGGGGAGCGGCTCGTGCTCGTCGTTGGTGGCACGCGCGAGGAGCGGGCCGAGACGCTGCGGAGCCTTCGTAACGAGCTGCTCATCGCAGGCCCGATCGCGCTGGTGCTGGCGACGTTGGCGGGCTACGCGCTCGCCGGCCTCTCGCTCCGCCCGGTCGATTCCATGCGCCGCCGCGCCGCCGCCATCTCGGCGGAGACGCCGGGCGAACGGCTGCCGGTGCCCCGCACCGGGGACGAGATCGAACGGCTGGGGGAGACGCTGAACGAGATGCTGGCACGGCTGGAAGCCGCACTCGAGCGAGAGCGTGACTTCGTCGCCGATGCCGGCCACGAGCTGCGAACGCCGCTCGCGCTCCTTCGTACCGAGCTCGAGCTGGCTCTACGCCACGGAGGCTCACCCGAGGAGCTGCGTACGGCGGTTCGCACGTCCTCCGAGGAGGTCGACCGCCTTGCCCAGCTGGCCGAGGATCTCCTCTTGATCGCGCGCTCCGATCGTGGCCGGCTTCCCCTTCGCGTCGAGGACCTCGACGCGTCAGAGCTACTCGGGTCCGTTGCCAGGCGCTTCGAGTGGCGCGCTCACGAAGCCGGTCGGCAGCTCAGCTCCGAGGACACGCCGGCCGGACTGCAGGTACACGGCGACCGGATCAGGCTCGAGCAGGCTCTCGGCAATCTCGTCGAGAATGCGCTCCGGCACGGCAGCGGCGACGTACGCCTGTCCGCCGCGACAGGCGACGGGAACGTCGAGCTCCACGTCCTGGACGAGGGCGAGGGCTTCCCGCCCGAGTTCCTCGAGCGGGCTTTCGAGCGCTTCACCCGCTCGGACCAGGCTCGCCCGCGAGGCGGCGCCGGGCTGGGCCTGTCGATCGTGCGAGTGATCGCCGAGGCCCACGGTGGCACCGCGCACGCCGCGAACAAGGACGGCAGAGGCGTGGACGTCTGGATCTCGCTGCCGAGTGCCGGCACGCACCCGGTGGGGCCGGAGCCTCACCGGGGCTAATCCGCTACTCGTAGCGCAGTGCCGCGATCGGGTCGAGCCGGGCCGCCCGGCGGGCGGGGTAGTACCCGAAGAAGAGACCGACCACGAACGAGACGGAGAACGCGAACAGCAACGAGGGTGAGCTGACGATCGTCTGCCAGCCGGCGAACTGGCCGATGAGCCGCACGGCGCCGATACCCGCGAGAACCCCGGCCGCGCCTCCGAGGAGGCTCAGGAAAAGCGCTTCGATCAGGAACTGCGCCTGCACCTTCCACGGTGTCGCGCCCACGGACTTGCGGATCCCGATCTCGCGGAAGCGCTCGTGGACGGACACCAGCATCATGTTCATGATTCCGATCCCGCCGACGAGCAGGGCAATTCCGCCGAGCGAGAACGTCAGATAGCGGAACGTCGTGGTCGCTCTCTGCGCCTCCTTGACGATCGTCGCCTGGTCCTCGGCCGAGAAGTCGTCCGGATATGCATCCGGGAGCTGGTGCTGCTCGCGGAGGCTGTCCTCGATCAGCCCGATTGCGGGCTCGATCTCTCTCTCGTTGCGGATCTGGAGGTCGACGTGAAGGACGTTCACGCCGCCGAGCAGGACGCGTGTCACGATCGGGAGCGGCACGAAGATCCGGTTGTCGAGGTTCTCGTCGGCGAGCACGCCCCGCCGTGCCTGGACGCCGACGACCTCGAACTCCTGGTTGCTGACCCGCACGGTCTTCCCGAGCGGGTCCTCCCCGGGGAAGAGCCTCGCCGCGGCGTCCAACCCCACGACCATCACGTGCCGTCCGAAGCTCACGTCGGCGTCGGTGAGCAAACGGCCGGCGGCCGGCTGCTGGTTCTGGACCTTGCTGTAGGCCGTGGTGATGCCTTCGAGCCACGTGTTCGCCTGGTTACGGCCGGAGGCTACGACGATGCTCTCGATGCTCTGGTGCGGCGCGGCGATCGTGACCATCGGCAGGTCCGCAAGCGCTTGGACGTCTTCGGGGGTGATCGTGCGGTCCGAGGCCGACTGACGGCTGCCGATGCTGATGAACTCCCCGTCCACCTTGATGACGTTTCCTCCGAGCCTGTTGATGGAGTCCGCGACCTCCTTCTGCGCGCCCGCGCTGACCGCCGAGACCGTGACGAGCGAGGCGACGCCGATGATCACGCCGAGTGCCGTCAGGGTGGCGCGGAACGAATGCGCGCGGAGCGACGAAAGGGCGATCCGGGCGTGCTCGACCACCATCGTCAGCCCGCCACTCTGACGGCGACCGGACGAGCGACTTCCTCATCCGCGATCACCTCACCGTCCGCAAATCGGATGATCCGCGATGCATGCTCGGCCACGTCGGCGGAGTGCGTGACCATCACGATGGTCGTCCCGAACTGGTTCATGCGCTCGAGGATCGTGAGCACTTCCTGCGCGCTGGCCGAGTCGAGGTTGCCCGTGGGCTCGTCTGCGAGCACCACGCTCGGCTCGACCACGAGCGCACGGGCAATCCCGACGCGCTGCTGTTCGCCCCCCGAGAGCTGGTTCGGTTTGTGGTCGACGCGAGACGCGAGCCCCACGCTGTCGAGCGCCTCGAGCACCCGGCTGCGGCGCTCTCGTGCCGGAACTCCGGCGTAGATCAGGGGCAGCTCGACGTTCTTGTACGCGGTCGTCCGCGGGATGAGGTTGTACGCCTGGAAGACGAAGCCGATCCGATCTCCGCGGACGCGGGCGCGCCTCGTCTCGTCGAGCGTTGACATCTCGTCCCCGACGAGCAGATACGAACCTGTCGTCGGTCGATCCAGGCATCCGAGGATGCCGAGCAGGGTGGTCTTCCCGGATCCCGACGGCCCCATGATCGCGACGAACTCACCGTGCTGGACCGAGAAGCTGACCCCCCGCAGCGCGTCGACCGTGACTTCGCCGCTCCGGTAGGACTTGGTGACATCCGCGAGCTCGATGACGTCGAGCCCTGCGATGTGGCTCATCGTCAGACCCCCGTCGCGTGAGTGGCTGGAGGGCCCGTGGGGGCCGGCGCGGCCCCCACGGGAGCGATGCTCGAGCGGATCATTCTTCCTCCGGCGCGGCCTGGATCTCAGGAAGGACGACCCGCGTGCCGGCATCGATGCCCTTGACGATCTCGACCAGCTTGTTGCTCTCGAGCCCGGTCACGACCCTGCGCTGAACCTCCTGGCCGGACACGTCGAGAATCGTCACGAAGGAGCGGTCTGCGTCGTCCGTCGTGACCGCCTCGAGGGGTACCCGGATCGCGCTCGCCTTCTGTTCGACGATGATCCGGACGCTCGTGTTCATTCCGGGCTTCAAGTCCTCGGAGTCGACGATGCCGACCAGGACCGGGAACGTCACGATGCCGCCGTTGTCGGACCCGGTGAACGCCACGAGCTGGACCTCGCCAGGGAACGTATCGCCGCCGAGGGCGTCGACACTGACGGTCGCCTTCATGCCTTCCTCGACCTGCGCGACGTCGAACTCGCTGAGATCGACGCTCACGGAGAGGTTGTCGATATCGGACACGGTCGCGATCGGAGTCGTCGGGTCGACGGTCGACCCGGGCGTGGCGAACACCCGCGAGACGATTCCGCCCCACGGGGAGCGAACCTCGAGCAGCCCCTCGGCCGTCCGCGCGGCCTCCAGCCGGTTGCGGGCGCCCTGGATCTTCAGCATCCCGACGCGAGCAGGAACGTCCACGGCCGGGACACCTCCGACCGACGCCCTGCGCATCGACGACCTCACCGTCTGCAGGTCGATGCGTGCTTTCTCGACCTCGAACTCGGCTGTCTCCTTATCGGCGGCAGGCATGCCCTGCCGGACCTTGTCCCGCTTCGCCTTCGCTGCCACGACCGCCTGCTCCGCAGCAGCGATGGCCTGCTTCGAGGGCCCTGCCGGAGCCCGGAGGAGCGTCGAGAGCTCGGCCTTCGCCCGTTCGATCTCGAGCTCAGCGGCGCCGACGTCGGCGGCATCCGGTGGCCCGGTGAGCTTCTCGAGCCGCAGCCGCGCCGCGGTGATCGCCGCCTTCGCGGCGTCGATCTCCTTCTGGGTGACGGGCTGAGTGCGATCGACTCGAACGAGTGCTTCGAGGTCCGCCTCGGCTCGCTTGAGCTCGGCATGTGCCGTCGCGACGACGGAGGGATCAGCTGGGCCTGTGAGCCTGTCGAGCTTCTTCTGCGCCGCCGTGACCGCCACGCGGGCGGCGTTGATCGCCTCGGCGGTTGGCCCCTGCACTGCCGGACGCCGGAGGGTCCAGAGGTCGGCGCGTGCCTTCTTGACCTCGGCGGTCGCCAACGCCAGGTCAGCGGGGTCGGCAGGGCCACGCGCGCGGCGTAGCTTCTGCCGCGCGAGCTTCACATTGGCCTGAGCAAGGGCGAGTGCGCTCGACTGCACGCTGGCCGGAAGCTCGACGAGAGCGGTCTCGAGATCGAGCTCCGCTTGTGCCCTCAGCCCTGCCGCCGCTCCGCCGTCGTCGATGAGCGCGAGCAGCTCGCCGGCACTAACACGATCGCCGGGTGCCACCTGGACACGGGACACGGTCCCGGTCGCGCGCGGGAAGATCGAGCCGGCCGGAGCCGATGTCGTCCCGCTCGTTGAGCTCGCCGAGCTCGTGGTCGACGTCTGCTGTCCCGAAAGGCGCGATTCGACGATGCGGCCGACGCCCCCGACGGTGACCACGATCGGCCCCCGCGTTGCCGTGGCCATATTCGGAGACGCTTGTGCCGCGGCGTCGCCTTGAAGCTTCCAGACGGTCACCGCGATCGCAAGCGCGGCCACCATTGTCAAAACCATCAGCGCCCGCCGCCTTGCGGGCGACGCCCCCATGCTGCTCACGGACCCTCCTCCTCCCCTTACCCAGTTCCCTAGAACCAATATTGCGAACGCGCGATGAAACGTCAACGAGTTGGGGCCAAGACCCCACATAGGTCCAGGTTGTTCCGGGTGTCCGGCCTGGTCGAGCTCAGTTTGCGAACGTTCGATGAACGACCGATGAAACCGAGGCCGACCCCCTACCTAGGTCCAGGAGTGGTCCGGGCGTCCGGCCGGGATCGAGCAGATCCGACCGTTTCGGGCGTTCCGGCCCATTGACTTCACTCCGGTCATCTGTTATTCACATGAGCGGCGGCGCGGGTTCGCCGCCGGGGGATTCAAAGGGGAGTAGGGGGAATGCGGCAGGGATGTTCGTTCGCGGCTGCGCGCTCAGCCGCTCAGATTCTGTATCCGCTTTCGCGCGGCTCGGGTCCGGCATCGATGTGCCGGCGGGCGGCGCGTAGCGGTTCTCCAAGGTCTTCGGCGACGGCCTCGTGGCCGCGGCCGTCGCGATGCTGGTCCGCCGGCGTCGTTGAGACAGCAGGCTCGACTCGAGAGGGAGGTAGCGGGCAATGATGCGTTGGATCGTTGGGGCGAGCCTGAAGTTCCGGCTCCTCGTCGTCGCGCTCGGCGCGGCGACGCTCGTCGTCGGTTTCTCACAGCTCCGTGACATGCCGTCGGACGTGCTTCCGGAATACGCGCCGCCGACCGTCGAGATTCAGACGGAGGCGCTCGGACTGTCCGCGGCTGGAGGTGGAGCAGCTCATCACCGTCCCGATGGAGCAGGACCTGCTCGCAGGCGTCGCGTTCCTCGACGACATGCGCTCCGAGTCGCTCCCGGGCCTGTCGCGGATCTTCATGGTCTTCGAGCCCGGCACCGATCTCTATCGAGCTCGCCAGGTCGTCGCCGAGCGTATGACGCAGGCGCATGCGCTGCCGAACGTGTCGAAGCCCACCGCAAATGCTGCAGCCGCTGTCGTCGACGAACCGCGTGATGATCGTCGGGGCGTCCTCGAGGACGTTGTCGCCCGATCGAGATGGGTGTGCAGGCGCGATGGACGATCGCACCGACTCTCGTCGGGGTCGAGGGTGTCGCAAACGTCTCCGTGTGGGGATTCCGTGACCGGCAGCTGCAGGTTCAGGTCGATCCGGAGCAGCTGCGTGACCAGAAGGTCTCGCTGTGCAGGTCGTCGAGAGCGCCGGGAATGCGCTCTGGTTCTCGCCGCTGACGTTCGTCGAGGCCTCGACGCCGGGCACCGGGGGCTTCATCGACACGCCCAACCAGCGTCTCGGGATCCAGCATCTCTCTCCGATCACCTCCGCTGAAGACCTCGCGAAGGTGAGCGTCCAGGACACTGGCGACCGCAAGCTCGTCCTCGGCGACGTCGCGAAGGTGGTCGAGGATCACCAGCCGCTCATCGGAGACGCGCTGGTCAACAACGGGAACGGCGATCTCCTGTTCGTCGTCGAGAAGCTGCCGGGGGCGAACACCCTCGAGGTGACCCGCGGTCTCGAGTCGGCGATCGGCGGACTGGAGCCGGGCCTTGCCAGCATTCAGTTCGACACGACCGTCTATCGGCCCGCGTCGTTCCTCGACACGGTAATCGACAACATGAGACTCGCCGCGTTCATCGGCGCGGCGCTGATTGCGCTGATCCTGGGCGCGTTCTTCTTCCGGCTCCGCACCGCGCTGATCGCGTTCTCGGTGCTCCCGCTTTCGCTCGTCGCCGCCACGCTCGTGCTGTGGAGGCTCGGGACGACCATGAACGCGATGATCCTCATCGGACTCATCGCGGCGCTCGCGATCGTCATCGACGACGCGGTCATCGGAGTCGACAACATCGAGCGCCGGCTTCGTGAGCATCATCGCGACCGGAAGAACGGCGGGTCGACTGCGGCAGTCATCTTCGACGCCACGCTCGAGGCCCGTGGGATCACGACCTACGCGACGCTCATCGTGGCGCTCGCCCTCGTGCCGGTGTTCTTCATGAACAGCGTCGCGGGATCGTTCTTCCCCGACATCGCCGGTGCCTTCTTGCTCGCGCTGCTCGCATCGATGCTGGTTGCGGTCACGGTCACGCCGGCACTTGCCGTGCTGCTCGTGTCCAACGAGCGATTCAACAGGAGCTCACCGCTCGGCGGCTGGGTGCAGCGAGGGTACGCGCGAGCGCTGGGCTCGATCGTCTCGAGGTCGCGGTGGGTGTACATCGCAGCCGGTGCGATCGTCGTGGCGACGGCTGCATCGGTGCCGTTCCTCTCGTCGTCGCTGCTTCCGACCTTCAAGGAGGAGCAGCTGCTGATCCGCTGGGATGGGCCGGCTGGAACGTCGCTTCCGGAGATGAACCGGATTACGGCACGGGCCAGCAACGAGCTCAAGACCGTCCCGGGTGTCCGGGAGGTGGGCGCCCACGTCGGCCGCGCGATTGCATCCGACTCATCGGCCAACGCCAACTCGGCGGAGGTCTGGGTCAGCATCGACCCGTCCGCCGAATACGACCAGACGGTGTCCCTGATCCGTGAGGTCGTGAACGGCTATCCGGGCCTGTCTCGGAGCATCGACTCGTTCTCCAACGACCGCGCGAGCCAGATCCTGAACGGCACCGAGCGGAGGGACGTCGTGGTCCGTCTCTACGGAGAGGATCCGCAGGTCCTCCAGGCCCAGGCCGAACGGGTGAGGCAGACGATGGCGAGCGTCGACGGCATCAGCGACGCGAGCATCGAGCTGCCCGCGGTCGAGCCGGCGGTCGAGGTCGAGGTCGATCTGGCCGCGGCCAACGAGGCGGGCATCAAGCCCGGCGACGTCCGTCGCGCGGCAGCCACGGTGCTCGGAGGCCTGACCGTCGGCAACCTCTTCGACAATCAGAAGGTGTTCGAAGTCGTGGTCTGGGGTACGCCCGAGACCCGCAACAGCCTGACGAGCATCCGTGATCTCCTGGTCGAGACTCCGGACGGCCGTCACGTCCGTCTGGGCGACGTCGCCGAAGTTCGTATTGCTCCCAGTGCAGCCGTCGTTCAGCGGCAAGCCGTCTCGCGGTACCTCGACATCGGGGCCAGCGTCAGCGGACGCGATCGCGGCGACGTCGTCGCTGACGTCAGAGAGCAAGTCGAGGCGATGCAGTTCCCGCTCGAGTACCACACCGAGTTCCAGGCCGCCGAAGGGCAGCCGACGGGCCGGTTGATCGGGCTCGCCCTCGCAGCAGCCGTGGGAATCTTCCTCCTGCTGCAGGCGGCCTTCGGGAGCTGGCGCCTGGCGACGGTCTGCTTCCTGATGTTCCCGCTCGCAGTGTCGGGTGGCGTGCTGATGGCGGCGCTGGCCGACGGCGGCAAGCTCTCCTTCGGCTCGTGGATCGCGCTCTTCGCGGTGTTCGGGCTGGCGACGCGGAACGGCATGATGCTGATCGAGCGCTTCCGCCGGCTCGAGCAGCAGGGCGAGGCTTCCGGTCCGGAGCTCGTCCGGCGAGCAGCCGGGGAGCGCGTCGTCCCGATCCTGACGACGGCCCTGGCGGCGGCGCTGGCGCTGATGCCTTTCGTGATCAGCGGTGGCATTGCCGGCTACGAGCTCGCTCACCCGTTCGCCCTGGTGGTCATCGGCGGACTCGTCACCTCGACCCTGCTCAGCCTGTTCGTCGTGCCGGTCGCCTATCTCCAGTTCGGTGGTAGGGCCGCGGAGGAGCAGGCGATGGAACGCGACCTGGTGGCCGATCTCAAGCCGTATGCCGAGACGCCGACCACCGCAGGAGTCGCAATGCAGGACGCACCTGTCCACCTCGACCCGAGCGCGTAACGAGAGCGCGTCCATTCACTGGGGAGGAAGAGAAGATGTGGCACCGGATTCCATGGCTAATTGCAGCACTGATGGCTCTCCCTCTGTTCCTCGTGGGGTGCGGAGGAGGCTCGAGCGAGGCGGCGGCGGAGGAGGAGTGCACCGGCCCCGCGTGCGTCGCGCTCATCGAAGGCACGGAGCTCAGCACCGTCACCCTGACCGAGCAGGCGGCGCAACGGCTTGCGATCGAGACCGCTAGCGTCCAGCAGAACGGCGCCAAGAGGGCGATCCCGTACTCCGCCGTGCTCTACTCACCGACCGGGGAGACCTGGGCGTACGTCAGCACGAAGCCGCTGACGTTCGTTCGGGAGGCGATCGTCGTCGATCGCATCGACGGGGACAAGGCATTCCTGTCCAAAGGGCCGTCGGCCGGCACGAAGGTTGCGACGGTCGGCGTCTCCGAGCTGTACGGGGCCGAGTCCGGCCTCGGCCAGTGAGATAGAGAGTCGAGAGAAGGGGGATCGGGAGCCATGATGCGCTGGATCGTCGGATCGAGCCTGAAGTTCCGCTACCTCGTGGTCGCGGCGAGTGTTGCGCTCATCGTCATCGGCGCATCGCTCCTCCGCGACACGCCGGTGGACGTCTTTCCGGAGTTCTCTCAGCCCAAGGTCGAGGTGCAGACCGTCACCATCGGACTGTCCGCTGAGGAGACCGAGGAGCTGGTCACCGTTCCGATCGAGCAGGCGCTCATCGGACTACCGAATCTGGACACGATTCGGTCGAAGTCGGTCCCTCAGCTCTCGGATGTGGTGATGCTGTTCGACCGCGGGACCGACCTCCTGCGGGCCCGGCAGCTCGTGCAGGAGCGCATCACGGCGATCACGCCGACCCTGCCGACCTGGGCGGCGCCGCCGGTCATGCTCCAGCCGCTGTCGTCCACGAGCCGGGTCATGAAGATCGGGATCACCTCGGACAAGGTCAACATGATCGACCTGTCCAACATCGCCTACTGGAAGATCAGGACTCGCCTGCTCCGTGTCCCGGGCGTGGCGAATGCGCCGATCTGGGGCGAGCGGCTGAAGCAGATGCAGGTCCACGTCGACCCGAAGAAGCTGCAGAAGCACCAGATCTCACTCGTCAACGTCATGGACTCCACCGCGGAGGCCCTGGACGCGGGGATCCTGCAGTACTCGCAGGCGTTCAACATCGGCACCGGCGGCTTCCTCGACACGCCGAACCAGCGGCTGAACGTCAGGCACGTTCTCCCGATCAACACGCCTGCCGAGCTGGCGAAGGTTCCGATCTACAAGCAGAACGGTGACAGGGTCCCGCTCAGCCAGTTGGGCGAGCTGGTCTGGGGTCACCAGCCGATGATCGGGGACGCGGTCATCAACGACGGCCCCGGGCTCATGATCATCGTCGAGAAGCTCCCCTGGGCGAACAACCTCGAGGTCACGAAGGGAGTCGAGCAGGCGATCGAGGACCTCAAGCCGGGCCTTCCGGGGATCGAGATCGACACCACGATCTTCCGGCCGGCATCCTTCATCGAGCTCTCGCTCGACAACCTGACGAAGGCGCTCCTGATCGGCGCGCTGCTCGTCATCCTGGTCATCGGCGCGTTCCTCTTCGAGTGGCGAGCGGCGCTCATCAGCGTCGTCTCGATCCCGCTGTCGCTCGTCGGCGCGGGGTTGATCCTCTACTTCCGAGGGACGACCGTCAACGTCATGGTTCTCGCGGGCCTGGTGATCGCGCTCGGGGTGGTGGTCGACGACGCGATCATCGACGTCGAGAACATCGTCCGCCGACTCCGGAAGCACCGTGCGGAGGGCGATACCCGATCCACCGCGTCGATCGTGCTCGAGGCCTCGCTCGAGGTGCGAGGGTCGATCGTGTACGCGACGTTGATCATCTTCGCGGCGATGGTGCCGATCTTCTTCCTGACGGGCCTCACCGGCGCCTTCTTCAAGCCGCTGGCCCTCTCGTATGTCCTGGCAGTTGGTGTGTCCCTCCTGATCGCGCTGACGGTGACACCGGCCCTCGCTCTGCTGTTGCTCGGAAAGAGGCCGCTTCAGCATCGACAGCCTCCGCTCGTGCGCTGGCTGCAGGCCGGCTACGGGGCGATGCTGTCGCGAATCGTCTCGCGACCGCGGTGGGCATACCTCGTGGCAGGCGTCACCGCCGTGGCAGGGATCGTCGTCTATCCGATGCTCGGGCAGTCTCTTCTCCCCAACTTCAAGGAGCGGGACTTCCTCATGCACTGGCTGACGACGCCCGACACCTCGGGCCCGGAGGAGTACCGCATCTCGGTTCGCGCCTGTAAGGAACTCAGGACCATTCCGGGGGTGCGCAACTGCGGCTCCCACATCGGGAACGCGTTCCTCGGGGACGAGCCGTACGGCGTCTACTTCGGGGAGAACTGGATCAGCGTCGACCCCAAGGTGGACTACGACAAGACGTACGCGGCCGTCTCGGAAGTGGTGTCCGGCTATCCGGGCCTTCAGCGCGACGTGCAGACGTACCTGCGAGAGCGGGTCAAGGAGGTGCTCACGGGCGCGACGCAGTCGATCGTCGTGCGCATCTACGGTGACGACCTGCACGGGCTCGAGCACAAGGCGGACGAGGTGCTGGAGATGATGGAGGGGGTCGAAGGCACTCTCGACCCGAAGAAGGAGCTCCACACCGTCATCCCGCAGATCAACGTCAAGGTCGATCTCGCGCAGGCGAAGCGGTACGGCGTCAAGCCGGGCGACGTGCGTCGGGCCTCGGCCACCTGGATGGCGAGCGAGGAAGTCGGTGACGTCTTCTACGGCGGCAAGGCGTACGACGTGCACGTCTGGAGCACACCCGAGACGCGCCATAGCCTGAACGCCATTCGCTCGCTCCCGATCGACACGCAGGAGGGGCCGGTGCGGCTGGACGTGTTGGCCGACGTGAAGATCGAGGGTGCGCAGAGCTCGATCTCGCGCGTGAACGCGACCCGCAAGATCGACGTCACCACGAACGTGGAAGGACGCGACCTGGCCTCGGTGGCGAACGAGATCGAGGAGCGCCTCGAGCAGATCCACCTGCCGGTCGGCTTCAGAGCCGACCTGCTGGGCGAGAACAAGGAGCGAGAGTCACAGCAAGGGCGCCTGTTCCTGTACGGGGGCGTCGCGGCGCTCGTGATCTTCCTGCTCCTGCAGGTGAGCTTCGGGAGCTTCCGGCTCGCGACACTGTCGTTCGTCACGCTGCCGATGGCCCTGGTGGGGGGAGCGCTTGCCGCGTATGCGACGGACGGCATCCTCTCGCTGGGCTCGCTGGTCGGCTTCTACACGGTGTTCGGGATCGCTGCCCGAAACGGGATCCTGATGATCAACCACTTCCAGCACCTCGAGCGGTACGAGGGCGAGACCTTCGGGCCCGCGCTCGTCCTCCGAGGCGCCAAGGAGCGGTTGTCGCCGATCCTGATGACCACTCTCGCGGCGGGCCTCGCGCTCGTCCCGCTGGTGGTCGCCGGCCGGATCCCGGGTCATGAGGTCGAGTACCCGATGGCGATCGTCATCCTGGGCGGCCTTTTCACCTCGACACTGCTCAACCTCTTCGTTGTTCCATCCCTCTACCTGCGCTTCGGCAAGTCCAAGAAGGAGCGCACAGCCGGTGGTGGTACGCCGCTACCGGCATAGAACAGGCTGTTCGGCCAGCTGACAAAGACCCGCAAATCAACTACAACGTGGAGAGGGATGGGGCGTCTCTCCGTCGCAGCTTTGCTAGCGGTGGCCGCGATCGCGGCCACCGCTTCTGCGTGCGGCAGTAGCGAGATCCCCGCCGGCGCGGAGGAGGTCATCGAGCAGACGACGCCGCCGCAGCTCACCGCGAGGGACTTCGACACGCGCAACTTCAGCGACTCGACGAGCGTCGACAATCCGTGGCATCCGTTCAGACCCGGTACGCAGCTCGTCTTCAGAGGTAACACGATCGAAGACGGGGAGAAGATCGGCCATCTGGTCATCTTCACCGTCACTGACCTCGTGAAGACGATCGACGGGGTGCGGAGCGTCGTTCTCTGGGACCGCGACTACTCGAACGGCGAGCTCGTGGAGTCCGAGATCGCCTTCTTCGCCCAGGACGACGACGGAAACGTGTGGCAGACGGGCGAGTACCCCCAGGAGTACGAGTCCGGGAAGATCATCGCCTCGCCGATCTGGATTCACGGCCAGAAGGGCGCCCGGGCCGGGTTGACCATGAGGGCCGATCCTCGTCTCGGAACGAAGGATTACTCGCTCGGCTGGGGCCCCGCCGTCGGCTTCAATGACCGCGCCCGCGTGTTCAGGATGGGCGAGAGGAGCTGTGTCCCGGTCGCCTGCTTCACGAACGTCCTCGTGACGGAGGAGTTCAATCCGGACGAGCCCGGGGCCGCTCAGCTCAAGTACTACGCTCGCAACATCGGCAACATCCGCGTCGGTTGGTCGGGTAAGGACGCCACGAGAGAGACCCTCGTGCTCGTCGAGATCAATGCCCTGGATGGCAAGGCGATGGCCGAGGCCCGCCGGGAAGCCCGCAAGCTCGAGGCGAGCGCGTACAAGCGCCGGCCGGAGGAGTACGGCGGAACGCCGGCGCTCAGCCGAGGTTAAGCCTCGGGTCAGGCTTTAGCCCTGACCAGTCGTTACGTGTTCCCGTGGAACGGCCGAAGATCCAAGACCGGGGTCAGAAGCCAGACCCCTGGCGTGGGTTCTCACCGGAGCCTTCGAACGCCGGCGCAGTAGACCTTCGGAAGGAAGCCGGCGGTGCAGAGCTCCGGCTCGGGCGCGCGAATTGCGAAGGCGCTCCGCAGCTCGCCCGTGAACCAGACGTGCAGCATCTCGCTCGCCCCTTGGGTAAGACGTGCGCCCTCTGGGCACTTTCCGCTTACCGGCTTCAGGCCGCGGCGGTTCCCGCGCTTGCAGACGACGTGCGAATGCCAGCGCATGATCGGCCCGGCAGGTGTGGGGCCGAGCTCCCCGTCCCTCGTGCTCCACATCGCGCCCACGAGCATGAGCGGTCGGTCAGGTGCGTTGGCATAGATGAGGGCCTTGGGGCGCGCGAAGTCGAAGATCGACCGGCCACGCGGCTCTTCGCGCCTTTCCGCGTGGAAGTAGCGCACCGAGCGGTCGCCCGCCCGGCGAGGAGCGGTTTCGGTGTCGTACCCGGCCCGCCGTGCGGCCTGGACGTTCTTCCACCTTCCGCGCTCGGAAGCCGCTACGAGTCGTGCGAGCACGCGCTCGGCTCGTGCGCGTTCAGGCGGGGTCGCCAGGCCCACGACGGGGTACTGGAGAAGGTGACCGACGAGGCCGCGGCGGCTGGTGGCGGGAAGCTTGTCGCCGCCGCTCGGGAGCTTGCAGAGCAGGGTGGGCGTGGAGTCGCCCCCGGCAGCGCCGGAGAACGTCGCCGCGCCCACGACGCCGAGAGCGAGGACGACCAGCCGTCTGCCGACCACCTCACCGATGCTAGGGACGGGCCGGGACGTAGCCGCCACCCGGTCGGGGCATCCGCCCGGCAGGACGCGGCTACGCTGAGCTCTTGCGCCGATTCCGAGCTACTGACGTCTATTCGCCCATGGGCGACCAGCCCCGCGCGATCGACGAGATCGCAGCCTCC
This sequence comes from uncultured Actinomycetes bacterium, assembly GCA_963761485.1. GTDB lineage: Bacteria > Actinomycetota > Thermoleophilia > Gaiellales > Gaiellaceae > GMQP-bins7. Next base: position 222,022 of record CAVXGP010000008.1, read on the forward strand.
GTCTCGGGGGGGAACCGCTTCCAGACGGTCCTGGGCGCGACCGGCACCGGCAAGACCGCGACGATGGCGTGGATCATCGAGAAGCTCGAGCGGCCCGCGCTCGTCATCGCACACAACAAGACGCTGGCGGCGCAGCTCTGCAACGAGTTCCGTGAGTTCTTTCCCGAGAACGCGGTTGAGTACTTCGTCTCCTACTACGACTACTACCAGCCCGAGGCGTACATCCCGCAGGCCGATCTCTACATCGAGAAGGACTCTTCGCAGAACGACGACATCGCCCGCCTCCGGCTCTCCGCGACCTCGTCGCTCCTGACGCGGCGGGACGTCGTCGTCGTCGCATCGGTCTCCTGCATCTACGGCCTCGGCTCGCCGGAAGAGTGGCGCGAGCGCGTGCTGATCCTGGAGGTGGGTGAGGAGCACGACCGTGACGACGTTCTCCGGAAGCTCATCGAGAGCCAGTACGTCCGCAACGACACGATCCTGGGCCGCGGCCGGTTTCGGGTCAAAGGCGACGTGATGGAGGTCCAGCCGGCGAACCAGGAGACCGCCTACCGGATCTCGTTCTTCGGCGACGAGGTCGAGCAGATCACCCATTTCGACCCGCTGACCGGCGAGGTGTACGCCCGCCTCGACAACCTCGTCATCTGGCCCGCGACCGAGTACGTGACGTCCAAGCCCACGATCGAGCGAGCGGTCGACGAGATCAAGGCCGAGCTCGAGGAGCAGGTCGCGCTTTTCGAGTCTCAGGGCCGGATGCTCGAGGCTCACAGGATCCGTCAGCGGACCGAGTACGACATCGAGATGCTGAAGGAGCTCGGGTTCACCAGCGGGATCGAGAACTACTCCCGCATCCTCGAAGGCCGGCCGCCGGGATCGCATCCGTTCACGCTGATCGACTACTTCCCCGACGACCTGATCGTCTTCGTCGACGAATCGCACCAGACCGTTCCGCAGCTCGGCGGGATGTACGAGGGCGACCGGTCGCGCAAGCAGACGCTCGTCGAGTACGGCTTCCGCTTGCCCTCGGCGCTCGACAACCGGCCGCTTCGCTTCGACGAGTTCCTCGCCAAGGTTCCGCAGCTGGTGTTCGTCTCGGCTACGCCGGGGCCGTTCGAGCTCTCCCGCTCCAAGGCCATCGCCGAACAGCTGATCCGCCCCACGGGCGTCGTCGATCCCGAGGTCGAGCTCCGCCCGACGCGCAATCAGATCGACGACCTCCTGAACGAGATTCGCCGTCGCGAGGAAGTCGGGGAACGCACGCTGGTCACCACCCTGACCAAGAAAATGGCCGAGGATCTCACCGACTACTTGCTCGAGGCAGGTGTCCGGGCGCGCTACCTCCACTCCGAGATCGACACGCTCGATCGGATCGCGATCATCCGCGAGCTGCGGCTCGGGGAGTTCGACGTCCTCGTCGGAGTCAATCTGCTGAGGGAAGGGCTCGACCTGCCGGAGGTATCGCTCGTGGCGGTGCTCGACGCCGACAAGGAGGGCTTCCTGCGGGGGAAGACCGCCCTCATCCAGACCACGGGCCGAGCGGCGCGAAACACGGCCGGGAAGGTGCTCCTCTACGCCGACAAGCGGACCGAGGCGATCCTCGGGGCGATGGAGGAGACGAACCGTCGTCGCGCCTATCAGCGGGCGTACAACGAGGAGCACGGCATCACGCCGGAGACCATCGTGAAGGGTGTCTCCGACATCACGGAGCTCCTCTCGCTGGAGTCGCCGCACGTGCCGTCATCGCGGCGGCGGCGCGGGAAAGCCGAAGTCGAGGGGATGTCGCACGAGGAGCTCGAGAAGCTCGTGATCACGCTCGAGGAGGAGATGTACCTCGCCGCCCAGGAGCTCCGGTTCGAATATGCGGCCAAGCTCCGTGACGAGATCAAGGAGCTGAGGCGGGAGCTCGTCGCCCTCGCCGAGGCGTAGACCACGGGCCGCTACGCTCTCCTCATGTGCCGAAACATCAAGACGCTCCACAACTACGAGCCTCCTGCGACCGAGGAGGAGGTTCGCGCTGCCGCACTCCAGTACGTGCGCAAGGTCAGCGGTGCCACGAGCCCCTCGAAGGCGAACGAGGAAGCATTCGCACGTGCGGTCGACGAGGTCGCCGACGCAACGGCGAGGCTGCTCGGCGCCCTCGTGACCGCCGCGACGCCGCGTGATCGCAAGGTCGAGGCTGCCCGGGCACGCGCGCGGGCTCAGCAGCGGTTCGGCAAAGCGGCTTAGCCAGACGTAACCACGAGCGCTCAACATCCTCGGCCACGTGCCGATACATGACCCGTGGCGAATCGCACGATTCCGTTGCTGGCGGCGGCTGCGTTCTTCGCGGTCGTCCCCGTTACGCTTCTGCACTTCCTCGGCCGCGAAGAGGTCGCGATCGACGGCTGGATCCACTTCGGCGGGGTTGCGCTCGGCGCCGGCGTCGCAACGGCGGCCGCAGTCGCGCTGACCGTCGCGGGCGCACGGATGCACGACGGCCATGCGGTGCTCGTCGGGTGCGCATTCTCCGTCATGGCCGCGCTCCTCTGCCTCCACGGGCTTGCGACCCCCGGGATCATCGTCGAGATGAACGGCGTCGTCGCCTTCACCGGTGGCGCCACACTTCCGGTCGGCGGAGCGATCCTCGCGCTCAGCGCCGTAGCCTCGCTGCGTCGGCCGACCGCCATCAGGCCTCTTCTCTGGCTCCTTGCAGCCGGGGTCGTATTCATCTTCGGCCTCGGGCTGGCGGCCATCGCCGAGCCGAGTCTCGTTCCGCGGGTACCGGAGCCGGGGAGCGCCGCTGCCTGGATCGTGCTCGTGGCGGGCATGGCGTTTTACGGACTTCTCTTCTGGCGTGCGCTCCGCACCTCTCGGCTCACCCGTAGGACGACCGACGTGATGGTCGCGGTCGGCATCGTCTGGCTCGCGGCAGCGCTGCCGGCAGCGCTGCTCCTCAGCTTCCGGGACCTCGGCTGGTGGATGGGCCACGCCTTCGAGATCGTCGGCATCGCGGCGGTCGGGATCCCGGTCGCACTCGACCTGCGGCGCGGCGCAGCGCACTCCCGCCCGTTGGTCGGTGACCTCAAGGGTGCCGACCTCGTCGCGGAGGAGGAGGCGTTCCTTGGCTCGCATGTTCGTGCTCTGCTCGTCGCGCTCGCGGAGAAGGACGCGTACACCGAGGAGCACACGCGGCGCGTCGCTCTGCGGGCTGTCCAGCTGGGTGACGAGCTGGGCCTCCCCCCCCAACGCCTGCACACCCTCGCCGTCGGAGGCCTGCTGCACGACATCGGGAAGCTCTCGATCCCGGACGAGATCCTCAAGAAGCCGGGGGCGCTCACCGCGTCCGAGTTCGAGCTCGTGGAGGAGCATCCGGAAAACGGGCGGCGGCTGCTGAGGGAGCTCGGCGGGTTCGGAGACCGCGTCCTCCGTCTCGTGCGCGACCACCACGAGCGGCTCGACGGAAGTGGATACCCGAACGGCGCCAAGGAAGAGGAGATCGACCTCGACACTCGGATTCTCTCGGTGTGTGACGTCTACGACGCCCTTCTCTCGCGGCGCGTGTACCGGGAAGCCTGGTCGCACGAGCAGGCGGTCGCACTCCTCCGGGCAGGAGTGGGAACCGTCTACGACGCGAAGTGCGTGGAGACGCTCGACCGAATCCTCAGCCGCGAGCGGGCCGAAGGTCTCGACATCGCTGTTTGACGCTCGTGGTGGCCGCTACGCGGCTGCGAGCGTTCCCAGCTTGTTCCTCAGGTAGCGCAGGTACGGCTGCGGGTCGATCGGGCCCCCGACCACGCGCTGGACCGTCTCCGCGGGAGTGAACTTGCGGCCGAGTGCGTAGAGATTCTCGCGCAGCCAGGCGTGGAGCTCGGAGAACTCGCCGCGCTCGATCTGCTCGTGGACGTCCGCGATCGCTTCGCACGCCTTCTCCCAGATCTGGACCGAGAGGACGCTCCCGAGTAGATAGGTCGGGAAGTACCCGAAGCCCCCTCCGGACCAGTGGGCGTCCTGAAGGACTCCCATCCTGTCGTTCGGCACCTCGAGCCCGACGAGCTCCCCGAACCGTGCGTTCCAGGCCTCCGGAAGGTCTGTGACGGCGAGTCGGCCCGAGATCAGCTCCTGCTCGAGCTCGAAGCGCAGGATGATGTGGAGCCCGTAGGTCGTCTCGTCGGCGTCGACCCGGATGAGCGAGCGCCGGGCGCGGTTCACCGCGCGATGGAAGGCGGTGAGCGGTGTGGCGCCGAGCTTCTCGGGAAACGCCGTCTGGACACGCGGATAGAACCAGTGCCAGAACGGGAGCGAGCGCCCGACGACGTTCTCCCACAGCCGGCTCTGCGACTCGTGGAAAGCTGCAGATGCCCCGGTACGGAGCGGCGTACGGTCGAGCGCCTTGCTGACGCCCCATTCGTACAGCCCGTGGCCGCACTCGTGCATGGCGGTGAAGAGTGAGTGGAGGTCCTGGTCCGAGTACCTGGTCGTCAACCGGATGTCCTCGGGCCCGAAGGTCGTCTCGAACGGATGGACGGTCGTGTCGAGGCGGAAGGAGTCCCAGGTCACGCCGAACCGTTCGACGAGCTCGCGTGAGAGAGCGTGCTGCGCCTCGACCGAGAACGGCCCATGCAGGAAGTCGTCCTCCTCTTCCGTCGCGTGCTCCGCGACCAGGGCGACGAGCTCGGGCTCCAGCGCGGCGAAGACCGCCCTGATCTCGTTGGTCCGCATCTCGGGCTCGTAGTCGTCGAGGACGACGTCGTACGGGTCGTCGTACGGCGCGTGGCACTCGATGTAGCGCCGGCGGAGCTCGAGGACCCGCTCGAGCCAGGGCCGGAACGACTCGAAATCCGACTCTTCCCGGGCTTGCACCCACGCCTCGTAGGACTCCGCGCCGGTCCTCGCGATCTCGGCGGCGAGCGAGATCGGAACCCGGCGGGTCTTGCTCCAGTCGCGCTGCGCCACTCGAATCAAACAGGCGTCGTCGGCGTCTCTCGGGAGCGCGGCTGCGTAGGGCTCGAGCTCGTCGAGCAACTCACCCAGGCGCTCGTCGATCTGACGTTCGTGGATCACGGCCTCCATCGTCGCGAGCTGGGCAGCGCGCGACGCCCGCCCCCCGGGGGGCATCCAGACCGTCATGTCCCACAGCAGGACCGCCTCAGCGCGCCTCAGATCGGCAATCGTGCCGAGACGATCCTTGAGCTCCGCGAGCGCCGGTTCCATGTGCGGACTCTAGACCCCTCGACGAAACGAGCGGCGTCCGATTTCCGTATACCCGCTCCCGTCCCACGCGAAGGACGTGACGTCGAGCGTGTTCGCGTCACTCTCGTAGACGTTGATGCCCCGGGCCTCGCCGCGGCGCTGAGGCCGCGGCCTGCCGAGGCCGGGAGCCGTGGCGAGAACGAGGGAACCGGTGGCGCCGTCTTCGAGCGCTTCGAACTCTCGCCGCTCGGCGATCCCGGCCTGGTGCACATGGCCTCCGACGATGAGCTCCGCGCCGGCTTCGGCAAGTGAGCGCAAGACGTGGTCGCGCCGTCGAAGAGGGCGCTTGTGCCCCGCGCGCCAGGGCGGCGCCGCCAGGTGGTGGTGCAACGCCACGAGCCGGAGGGCGCCCTCCGGTGCCTCCCGAAGCAAGGTCGCGGCCCGCGTGAGTTGCGGTTCGGTAAGCGCTCCGCCCTGATGGAGCCACGGTCGAACGGAGTTCAGGCCGACGACGAAGAGCCCTTCTGATGCGTAGACGGGCTCCGTCCTTCCGAAGAAGTGCTCCCAGGTGGCGAAGCTTCGCGTGAAACGCGCCGGGACGGTGTACGGGATGTCGTGGTTGCCCGGCACGGCGAGGACGGTCGTGTCGAGGCTCAGCAGGAGGTCCGCGGCACGCGCGAGCTCCGATCGTTGCCCGCGGTGCGCGAGGTCGCCCGTGGCCAGAACGAGCTCGGGCGTGAGCTTCGCGACGAGCTCACGCAGTGCCGTTATCGGCTCGGGCGTTTCGCGGCGCCCGATATGCAGGTCGGATACATGAAGAACGCGCGCGGGCACCGCTGGAGGAGGCTATACACTCGGATCGTGGCGAACGAGGCGCCCGAGCTCTTCGACGACATCTACCTCGGCCTCCGGGCGGGCGGTGCCGTGCGCAAGCAGCGGCGCGGGGAGCCGCTTTCTGCGGAGGAAGAGGAAGCGATCGGCCACTGGCAGCGCCTCTCGCTCTGGCGGAGGTTCATCGCCGTGGGGGCGTTCGCGCTCGGGACGTTCGGTCTCGGGTTCACCGTGGGCGGGCTGGTCTTCGGTCGCTGGCGCGCGGCGCGCCGCTAGCGCCAATCCGCTTGGGTCGTCAGCGCGAACTCTCGGATGTCGAGCAACCCCGAGGAGGGATAGTGCTGAGAACTCTCGTCATCGCGACGGCGGTCGCGCTCACTCTTGCAGGCCTGGCGCTCGCGCTCCCGCAGAAGGACGCGGTCACTCTCACCGCCAACCTCAAGGCCCGCTTCGAAGTGCCGAAGCCGAGCGGAGTACGCGCCGGCGCCGGCGGCCTCTTCACGGGCAAGGCGGTCGAGCTGGCCAACGACCGGGCCAGGCTCACATGGCGCCTGACCTTCTCGAAGCTGACGGGCCGCGCCATGGCCGCCCATATCCATGCCGGCCGGGCGGGAAAGGCCGGAGGTGTGATGATTGCTCTCTGCGGTCCCTGCAGGAGTGGACAGCGGGGGACTGCGAGCATCACGCACGCGAAGCTCCGGACGATTCGGGCCGGCGGGACCTACGTCAACGTGCACACAGCGAAGAACGCCGCCGGCGAGATTCGTGGCCAGGTGAAGGCGTCGGGGAGCTCCGGCTCGAATCCGGGACCGGCTCCGCCCCCGAGTCCGGAGCCGCCGCCGCCACCCTACGATCCCGATTATCCATAAGCAATTGCGCGAGAGCTGAACCGTGAATGCGGATTCCGCTCTCGCGAGATCCGTCAAAGCCGCCCGCCTCGTGTGCCGGCATCGCACACCGACGCCATGTGGCTCGGGCGACGCCCCGTTTTCAGACGCAGGGCTCCGGGCTGAAGTCCTGATGTCCGCGGCCGGGCTGGCAGCGCTGCGCCCGGGTCGCCTGCGTGAGCACGTAGTTCTCGCCGTCGGGCTCGAACTCGAGCGTCCAGCGCTCCGCCCGGACGGAGTCGTCGAGAAGCCCGTCGAGCGTCACGGTCACGGTCTCCGGCCCGGTGCCCTCCGGGCCGGCTTGGCCTTCGATGGTCGTGGTCGTCGCAGTGCGCTCGTCCAGCCGGAGGAACTCCGCCGCGGCCATCGCCGCCGAGCCCTCCCATGGCTCCTCGACGTCCCGCTGGTACGCGGCGAACTCGTCCACCGCGACGGTGCCGGCGGCCTCCGGATCGGGCGGGCCGGCCCACGTCGGCGTGTCGCCCTTGCCGCAGCCGGCAAGGGCCAGTAGCGCGAGAGAAAGAGCGGCGTACGTGAGTGGGCGCACGCCGCCCTTGTACCTACCGCTTGTTAAGCAATTGCGACGATTTGCTCGGTGTAGAACGCCATCTGCGACTGCAGCCGCTCGGCGAGGTCAGCGCCGACGACACCGAATCGGTCGACGACGAGTGATGCGCGAATCGAGTACTGCGCGAACTCCTCGCTCACGCGCACCGAGGCCAGCTTCTCTGCCTCTCCCCGGAGGAGGACAAAACCAGCGAGGTCGCCGCCGTGCGGCTCCAAGAAGACGGGCTCGAAGCTCTCGATCGTGCCTTCTTCCTGGAGTCGGGCGTAATAGCCGAGGATCTCGTTGAAGAGCTCGACAGCGTCCTTCTCGCGACCACGAGCTACCTCGCCCCAGCCGACGAAGAGTCCGGCATTTGCCATTCGTGCACCTCCTTCGCGTGACCTCCGGAGAATGGCATCCCACACACACGGTCGCCACACGAACGTCTGTTCGTCTCGGTAGAATGGCGTGCCCATGGCAGCGGCTGAAGAGCTCGTCGTCCACGGCGCGCGCGAGCACAACCTGAAGAACGTCACCGTCCGCATTCCGCGGAACGCGCTCGTGTGCGTCACCGGGCTGTCCGGCTCCGGGAAGTCCTCGCTCGCGTTCGACACCATCTACGCGGAGGGGCAGCGCCGCTACGTCGAGTCGCTGTCCGCCTATGCGCGGCAGTTCCTGCAGATGATGGAGAAGCCGGACGTGGACTCCATCGACGGGCTCTCACCGGCGATCTCGATCGATCAGAAAACGACGTCGCGCAACCCCCGGTCGACCGTCGGCACGGTCACCGAGATCTACGACTACCTGCGCCTTCTCTACGCGCGCATCGGGCGGCCGCATTGCCCGATCTGCGGACGGCCGATCACCGGCCAGTCGCTCGACCAGATCGTGGAGCAAGTGCTTCGTCTCGACGAGGGAACGAAGTTCACGGTCAACGCTCCCGTCGTACGCGACCGCAAGGGTGAGTACAAGGACGTTCTCGAAGAGCTGCGGCGGGACGGCTTCACGCGAGTCAAGGTCGACGGCGAGCTGCGGTTGCTCGAGGAGGAGATCGAGCTCGACAAGAAGTACAAGCACACGATCGAGGTCGTCGTCGACCGGCTGGTGATGAAGCCGGACCTCCGCCAGCGGCTGACGCAGTCCATTGAGACCGCGACGTCACTGGCACAAGGGCTCGTCACGATCGACATCGTCGACGGCGAGAGCATCACGTTCTCCGAGAACCTCGCCTGCCCCGACCACGGCGTCTCCCTGCCGGAGCTTGAGCCACGCGTCTTCTCGTTCAACTCGCCGCACGGGGCGTGTCCGCGTTGCACCGGCCTCGGGTCTCAGCTCGAGATCGATCCGGATCTCCTCGTTCCGGACACGTCGCGTTCGATCAACGAGGGCGCGCTCGTCCCCTGGACGATCGGGAGCCAGAACTTCTACGAGAGCGTTATCGAGGCGATCGCAGAGCGCTACGAGATCTCCCTCGACACCCCGTGGCGCGACCTCACGCGGGAAGAGCAGGACAAGTTCCTGTACGGGACGGGGGGCGACCGGATCTTCGTCACCTATCGCAACCGGATGGGGCGCAAGCGGCAGTACACGATGGCGTTCGAGGGCCTCGTGCCGAGCCTCCAGCGGCGGTATCGGGAGACGGACTCGTCCCAGCAGCGCGAGCGCATCGAGGAGTACATGAGCTTCCGGCCGTGCCCTGACTGCGGCGGCGCGCGGCTCAAGCCGGAGGTGCTCGCGGTCACGGTGGGCGAGAAATCGATCCACGAGTTCACCCGAATGTCGGTGACCGCGGCGCTCGTGTTCCTCTACGAACTGGAGCTCACGAAGACGGAGGAGCTGATCGGGCGGCGGATCGTGAAGGAGATTCGCGAGCGGCTGACGTTCCTCGACAATGTCGGCGTCGGCTATCTCCAGCTCGACCGGGCGGCGAAGACGCTTTCGGGTGGCGAGGCGCAGAGGCTGCGCCTCGCGACGCAGATCGGCTCGCAGCTGGTCGGTGTCCTCTACATCCTCGACGAGCCGTCGATCGGGCTCCACCAGCGCGACAACGGCAAGCTGATCGCGACGCTCGAGCGGCTCAGAGGCCTCGGCAACACAGTGCTCGTGGTCGAGCACGACGAGCAGATGATGCGGGCCGCGGACTGGATCGTCGACCTCGGGCCGGGCGCGGGGGAGCACGGAGGCGAGATCGTCGCCGAGGGAACGGCCGAGGATGTCGCCTCGACCCCGGGGTCGGTGACCGGCCTCTTTCTGAGCGGCGAGCGGAGGATCGCGGTTCCACCGCGCCGAGGGGAGAACGGACGCGGCTGGTTCGGAGTCCGGGGCGCGTCGATGCACAACCTCAAGGAGATCGACGTCGACTTCCCGGTCGGCAGATTCGTCTGTGTGACGGGGGTCTCCGGGTCGGGGAAGTCGACGCTCGTGAACGAGATCCTCTACAAGGCGCTCGCGAACCAGCTGAGCAAGATGCGGGTCAAGCCCGGCGACCATCTCGGCGTCGAGGGCATCGACGCCTTCGACAAGGTGATCGAGATCGACCAGAGCCCGATCGGGAGAACGCCGCGCTCGAACCCGGCCACGTACACGGATCTGTTCACGCACGTTCGCGAGCTCTATTCGCTGACCCCGGAGGCGAAGGTGCGCGGATACAAGCCCGGGCGCTTCTCCTTCAACGTCCGCGGCGGTCGCTGCGAGACGTGCAAGGGAGACGGGACGATCAAGATCGAGATGCACTTCCTCCCGGACGTCTACGTCCCGTGCGAGACCTGTCACGGGCGCCGTTACAACCGCGAGACCCTGGAGGTGCGCTTCAAGGGGAAGTCGATCGCGGACGTGCTCGAGATGTCGGTCGAGGAGGCGCTCGAGTTCTTCGCGAAGATCCCGAAGATCCGCCGCCGTCTGCAGACGCTGCACGACGTCGGGCTGGACTACATCAAGCTGGGTCAGCCTGCGACGACGCTGTCCGGGGGAGAGGCACAGCGGGTGAAGCTCGCCTCGGAGCTCTCCAAGATCGCGACCGGACGGACGCTCTACATCCTCGACGAGCCGACGACCGGCTTGCACTTCGCCGACATCGAGAAGCTCCTGGAGGTGCTGCAGCGACTGGTCGACGCCGGCAACACGGTCCTCGTGATCGAGCACAACCTGGACGTGATCAAGCAGGCGGACTGGATCGTCGACCTCGGCCCGGAAGGTGGCGAGGAGGGTGGCGAGGTGATCGCCGTCGGGACGCCCGAGGACATCGCCGAGGTCGAGGGCTCCTCGACAGGCGCGTTCCTGCGCGGGGTGCTGGCGGAGCCGGCCGCGGCCGCTGCGTAGGACGCCCGAGAGACGGCAAACATGGCGTCGAATCGCTCGGTCGAGGCGTTGACTCACCGATCAAAATGTGAGATAAGACCGCCATCAAGGAGGGGAGAGAAGAGGCAGAAACGGTCTATCTGTCGGCTTCCGCCTGCGCTGGCTCGCGGGCGACGCGATTCTGGTCACCCGGGCCGTGAGGCCGCCTAAATCCCAAGAAACCCCCTGCGGAACATCAGGAGGTGGTAAGGCGTGAAGGCACCAAGAGGTTTCAAGGCCCTCGTCGTCGTACTCGCGGCGCTGGGCCTCGCGACCGGGCTCGCCAGTGCCGCGTCGAACGGCGCAGCCGCAAGCTCGAACGCCCCGTCGCCGCAACTGCTCGAGGCTCTCAAGGCGCAAGCAAGTGGCACGGTGACGGTCAGCACCGAGGACAGCACGACATACCTCGGCTTCATTCGCGTGGACCACGGCGGCGACCTGCTGCCGGGCTCGGGCGGAAGCGCCGAGGCGAAGGCGCAGGACTTCGTGTCGCAGTACGGCGCGCTGCTCGGCCTCGGCGACTCGTCGGGCTCGCTCGTTCCAGTCGCGTCGAAGACCGACGAGCACGGTGCGACGCACGTGACCTACAACCAGGTGTACCAGGGCGTACCCGTGTTCGGCGGAACGGTCAGGGTGCACGTCGACACGGACGAAAGCCTCACCGGCGTCAACGGCAACGTCGTGCCGGACATCAACCTCGCCACGACGCCGAAGCTCAGCGAGGCCCAGGCCGGCCAGCGTGCGATCGCGCACGTGATCGCCGATCCGCCCCGCGACGAGAACGGCAATCCACCCGAGTTCCTCACCGCGGACGACCTGACCACGTCGGCAAAGCTCTTCGTCTACCGCGTCGGTCTCGTTCGGGACGTCCCGGGGACGAGCCAGCTCGTCTACGAAGTCGTGGTGACGAACGGTGAGAACGTGCGCGAGGTCGTCTACGTCCACGCGCATGCCGGCAAGATCGTCAACCGCTACACGGATGTCGGCGGCGCGCTGTTCCGGCGGCTCTTCGAGATGAATACGGGCAATCAGGTCTGGCAGGAGGGGGACCCGTTCCCCGGCTCGCTCGACATCGACCAGCAGAACATCGTCAACTTCAGCGGCCAGACGTACTGGCTCTTCTGGAACGCGTTCGGCCGTGACTCATGGGACGGTGCGGGCGCCGAGATGCAGTCCGTGAACAACGACCCGACCATCGCGTGCCCGAACGCCAACTGGAACGGCGCCACGACGAACTACTGCACCGGCGTGACAGGCGACGACACGGTCGGCCACGAATGGGGCCACGCCTACACCGAGCGGACGCACAACCTCATCTACCAGTGGCAGCCGGGCGCGCTGAACGAGTCGTACTCGGACATCTGGGGCGAGGTCGTCGACCTCGTCAACGGAGAGGGCACGGACACGCCGGGCGACGTCCGCACGGTGGGCGTGTGCTCGTCCTTCAGCCAGCCGCTTCCAGTTCTCCTCATCAACAGCCCGCCCGCCATCGCAGGTGAGTGCGCAGCAGGTGGGGCGGCCTTCGGCCCACCCTTGGACGAGACCGGGACGACGGGTGACGTCGCGCTCGTGGACGACGGCGTCGGCCCGAACACGGCGGACGCCTGCGAGACGCCGTTCGTCAACGCAGGGGCGATTGCGGGGAAGGTCGCCCTCGTCGATCGCGGCACCTGCGCGTTCACGGTCAAGGTGAAGAATGCGCAGGGCGCCGGCGCGATCGCGGTGGTAGTGGCCGAGAACACGCTGGCGAACCCGGCTCCGATGCCGGGAGTCGACCCGACCATCACGATCCCCTCGGTCCGGATCAGCCGGGCGCACGGCAGCCTGATCAAGGGCCAGCTCCCGAACCCGGTCAGCGTGACGATGAAGGTGAGCGTCGGCACCCGCGAGGACTCGTATCGCTGGCTCTCCGGCGAGGACGACCCCGCCTTCGGCGGGGCGATTCGCGACATGTGGAACCCGCGGTGCCTGGCCGACCCCGGCAAGGTCAGTGACGCGGAGTACTGGTGCGACGTCAGTGACGGCGGCGGCGTCCACTCGAACTCGGGCGTGCCCAATCACGGGTTCGCGCTACTCGTCGACGGCGGCACCTACAACAACCAGACCGTCGCCGGGATCGGGCTGACGAAGGCTGCCCATCTCTACTGGCGGACCCAGTCCGTCTACCAGACGAGGACGAGCGACTTTGCCGACCACGCCGACGCGCTCGAGGCATCCTGCGCGGACCTGATCGGCCAGGAGCTAGTCGGCCTGAGCACGACAGACACGCCGTCGACGGATCCACCTGTCTCGATCACGGCCACCGACTGCCTGTCGGTGACGGCGATGATCGCGGCAGTCGAGCTGCGTCTGGAACCCACGCAGTGCAACTTCCAGCCGCTTCTCGACCCGAACGCTCCGGGGCTGTGCCCGGACGGCGAAAGGTCCGATCGGATCTACAGGGAGCGTTTCGAGCAGGGCGGTCTTCGAGGCTGGACGCTGACGAACGAAGGCGTGTTCGCCGGCTGGCCGGGCCTCGACTGGCAGATCGACTCGTCGCTGCCGGGCGACCGAGCCGGCAACGCGGCCTTCGCGGCCGATCCCGACGCCGGGAACTGTGACGGCGGAGCGGGCGACATCTCGGGCGCCATGCACCTCGAGAGCCCCGTGATCCGCCTCAGGGCACCCAACCGGACCCAGAGCATGCGGCTTGCGTTCGACCACTACGTGGCGACGGAGTTCGGCTGGGACGGTGGCAACATCAGCATCAGCGTCAACGATGGCCCGTACGAGGTGATCCCGGCCACCGCGTTCCTCTTCAATGCGTACAACACGATGATCAACCCACCCGCGGCCGGGAACACGAACCCGCTTGCCGGCCAGCCGGGCTGGAGCGGGACCGACGGCGGCCAGGTCTTCGGGAGCTGGGGTGAGTCGCAGGTCGATCTCACCGCTCTCGGGCTGAACTCCGGGGACCGGATTCGCCTGAAGTTCAACTTCGGCATGGACGGCTGTGCAGGTGTCGACGGCTGGTACGTGGACGACATCGAGATCACTGCGTGCCGGGCGAGGGCGCAGGACGACGACGACAACGACGATAACGACAGGACAGCTAGACGGGACTGACGTCGTCGCGAGGAGGGGGCGCCGGGAAACCGGCGCCCCCTCTCACTTCACGCGATACCCGGCGAGTGCGAGCTCGCGCGGCCCGGCGATCGTCAGATCGGCGATTCGAACCGGGCCGATGCCGGGCGCAAACGAGATCGACTCGAGGCCGGCGTCGGCGAGCCCACGCTTGTAGCCGAACGTGAACCGCACGCACTTCCGGGTCCGACCGCTCGAAGTCGCTCACGGGCGCGCGCTTGGCGTCGAGGGTGACGACGACGTTGCGCCAGAGAAGGGTGTTGCCGAGATTCACCTGGTAGCCCTTGCCCGCCGGACCGCCAAAGCGGAAGATCGCCTCCCAGCGGTCGCCCGCGACGTCCCACGCCTGCAGCGTCTCGCCTACCCAGCGGACGCGTAGGGGAGGTGCGCCGGGCAAACCGGTGAGGACGAGGCCATCGGCCTCCTTGCGCACGAAGATCGTCCTGGCCACGTTCGTCTCGATGTCGCGGAGCGTCCAGCGATTGCCCGCAGCAAGCGGAAACGGGTTAGGGCTCGGCTCTGCAGACACGCCACCCACCATGACGAGCGAGAGAGTCAGAAGTCCAACCGAAACCCACCTGATCATGTTGGGACTCCCTTCGACGAATCGTCTCGAACAGTAACGGACCGCCTGGTCCGATCGGGAAACCGCTTAGACACTCCTAACGTAATGACGCACGGCGCGGATGACGGGCGCCCGTGACGCAGGACCCAGGAAGCGCCCATACTTGTCGCATAGGCGCGACCGAGGACGCCGCCTCGCGCCGTCCCGCGCCGTATCGCGACATCGAAGGTCATTGGGTTAGGAGCTCTTTAGGCAGGAACCTGAGCTGCTCCGCCGATGCTCGTGAGTCGCTCGAGCCAGGGCTCAGCGCCCAGCTGTTCGAAGATCTCGCGTGCTTCCTCGGCAAGCGGCGTGGCGTCGCCGTTTCGGCTCTGAGCGGTGAGCCACTCGCTGTGCTCCAGCTCTGTCACGGCGAGGTAGAAAGGCATGGCCAGCTCGCGGAAGAGACCTCCGGCGCCCTTGAAGAGACGTTCGGCGTCGTCATCTCCCTCGAGGGCTCGGACGTGAGCGCGGAACCGGAGGGCGTGTGCGCGCAGGAACTGCGCCGGCTGCCCGGAGGGCAGGCGGTCGATGATCGCAACGAGCTTCTCGGCCTGATCGATATCGCGGAGCTCGATCGCTGCCTCGAGAGCGGTGACGAGGGCTTCCTTGACGTATTCCTGCGTCATGCCCATCTCGGCACCGGTATCGACGCTGACCTGGGCGATCCGAAGCGCCGCCGAGGGATCGCCCTGAGCGAGGAGCAGCCGTGCGTGTCCGGTTGCATGCGCCGCTCGCTCTTGCGCGTCGTTCGACGCGCCGAAGTCGGCGAGCAGCTCGACCCAGCGTTGAGCTTCCCCGAGGCGGCCCTTCTGGACGTTGACGGTGACGCAGATGCTGGCGACGGTCGAGTACGCCTGGCGCGCGATCGTCCAGTCCTCCGGGAACTCAGCAGCCCACTCCAGCACCTCGTCCCATTTGCCGAGTGCGTAGAGCGGATAGCTTTGCCCCAGGAACAGGAGCTCCTGGTAACGGTTTCCGACACGCCGTGCGTATGCGAGCCCTTCACGCACCGTCGCATCCGCCTCCTCGTAGCGGTCGGCATTGCTCAAGGAGTCGGCGAGGTTGAAATACGCTCGAAGTGCAGCCGAGGGCTTGTCGTGCTCGAGGGCTACCTCGAGCGCATACCGGAGAAGCGCCTGCCCTTCGAGCATCCGCCCGTGTGAGACGAGCAGGATCGCCTTCGTGTTCAGTGCCTGCGACAACGTCTCGGGGAGCGAGAGCGCCTCTGCGAGCTCGAGCGCGGACTCGATGCGTTGCATCGCCATCTCGTGTCGACCGGCGAAGAAGAGAAAGCGGCCGAGCTGCGCGGCGAGTTGCGCCAGGTCGGCGTCCGGATCCTCCTGGGACAGCGCCTGGTAGGCACGGTCCATCCGCTCCAATCCCTCCTCCGCGCGGCCGCGATCCCACATGATCTCCGCGAGTCGTGCTTCGACGCGGGCGCCGGCATGGGTCTCGCCGGCCCCGTTGAACCGCGCGATCGCCTCCTCGTAGTGCGTGCCGCCTTCCTCGGGCCGGGCACCGAGCTGTGCCATGAGCCCCGCCTGCTCGTGCAGCTCGGCTTGCACGACCAGATCGTCTGCGAGCTCGATCGCGCGCTCGTAGGCGTGTTGCGCTTCTTCATCGGCTGCCAGCGAGGCGGCTCGCTCGGCAGCCCGCACGAGCATCTCGCGAGCCTGCTCCCGAATCGCGCCAGCATCGCCGTCGTCCGGCGCCGCTCGGTACGCGTCGAGGTAGTGCGACGCGAGGACTTCCACGATCTCGTCCTCGTCGCCCAGCGAGAGGAGGTGCTCGGCGGCCGCGAGATGAAGGGTCTTCCGCTCCTTGCGCGAGAGCGTGTCATAGGCGACCTTCTTCACGAGGTCCTGGAGGAAACCGTACTGTCCGCGCTCCGGAGAGAGCGGGTCGGCCCGCAAGGAGACGATCTCCTTGCGGACGAGCGACGCGAGCAGCGGCCCCAGCTCTTCCTCCGACAGCCTGGACACCGTCGAGATGCCACGGATGGTGAACGTCCGTCCGAGTACGGAGGCCTGCTGGACGATGCGGCGTTCCTCCGTGGTCAAGCCGTCGAGTCGCGCCGCAAGGAGGGCGTGTAGCGTCTCTGGCACCTCGAGGGTGCCGATCTCTCCCGTCAGTCGATACGCGTTGCCCTCCCGCACGAGCACGCCGCGATCGAGGAGCATACGCACGGTCTCCACGGCGTAGAACGGGATCCCTTCGGCGCGGTCGAGGATCCGCTGTCGGAGCTCTTCCGAGAGGCCCGGTACTGGCCCCGTCAAGAGCACGACCAGGCCGTCCACGTACTTCTCGAACTCCCAGCTCAGACGCGACTTGCCAATGCCGCCTATGCCGACGACGGATACGAGGTGCGATCTTCGATCCTCGGCGGTGGCGTGGTAGAGCTCTTTGACGAGCCGGAGCTCTCGATCGCGGCCGACGAAGGGTGGTTCGAGCCCGGTTGATCTGGCAGCACCCCCCAGGAGACTGATCACGCGCACCGCCTGCCAGAGCTCGACGGGCTCGGCCTTACCTTTGAGCGTGTGCGAGCCGGCGTCCTCGAAGACGATTGCGGCCTCCGCTGCGCGTTTTGTCGTCTCGCCGACGAGGACGGTGCCAGGCTCGGCCACCGACTGGATCCGGGACGCCGTGTTCACGAGATCGCCGGCCACCATTCCCTGACCTTCCGCGCCGAGGGTGACGGCTGCCTCTCCGGTGAGCACCCCGGCCCGGGCGCGAAGCTCGGGAGCGCCGACCTCTGTTCCGAGCGCGGAGATCGATGCCAACAGGTCGAGCGCGGCACGCACGGCGCGCTCGGCGTCGTCCTCCTGTGCGACGGGAGCACCCCAAACGGCCATCACCGCGTCGCCGATGAACTTCTCAACCGTGCCGCCGTAGCGCTCGATCACCGTCCGGGCGGTCTCGAAGTAGCGTGACAGGAGTTCACGGACGTCCTCTGCATCGCGACCCTCGGAGAACGTCGTATGGCCGACCAGGTCGGCGAAGAGGACGGTGACGAGACGACGTTCTGCTGCGGGGGCGGGAGACATGGTTCGAGTTTCTGTATGCGTCTCCGCAACGAGTCCCGTGCCGCACTCGCCGCAAAACTTCTCCCCGGGCTCGTTCGCGGCGCCGCAGGACGGGCAGGCGCTCGCGAGCGCGGTTCCGCATTCCGAGCAGAACTTTCGCCCCTCGCGATTCTCGGTCCCGCAGCCCGGGCAGGTCATGCGGGCACTTCGGCGGGTCGGGCGACGGCGTCGACCCGCTCGAGCCATGGCGTCGCCCGCAGGCTTTCGAAGATCTCCCGTGCCTCGGCAACGAGCGATAGGTCGCCGGTCAACTCGCCGTGCTCGAGCAGCGTGACCGCGAGCCAGAACGGGATGCCGTACTCGCGGAAACCGGCCGCGGCGGACTTGAACCCCGCCTCCTCGTTCGACATCCGGGCGCGGAAGCGCTGCGCCTGCGCCTCGAGGAACGGCGCGCGAAGCCCCGGCGGTAGAGCCTCGACCACCCCGAGCAGCTCGTCTGCGCGCTCCTGATCTCCGATGGTGAGCGCCGACTCGACGGCCCAGACGAGCCCTTGCTTGACGCCCTGTGGCACGTCGCTGATGCCGGCAGCGTCCGCCCCCGCTTTGAGAGCCTCGCTGAAGTTGCCCTCCGCATGCAAAAGCGCTGCGCGCGCTGCGCTGTGGATGGCGCGATCTTGAAGCGCAATCGCCTGCTCGAGGTAGGTGAAGAACGAGAAGAGCCCTCGCGCCCGTTCGAGCTGGCCACGGTGGATGAAGATCTCGAGGACGCCGCAGAGAGGGCTCGCGAGATTCGCGTTCGTCCCGAGCTGGTCCTCGGGCAGGTCGTCGAAGGTCGAGACGGCCTCGTCCCAGCGGCCTGCCATCGTCAGCGCGTAGGTCGTCTCGCTGAGGGCGAACAGCTCGCTCGAGCGGTCTCCGCCGCGACGGGCGAGCGCGAGGGCTTCGCCGAGCGCCTCGAGTGCCTCTCCGTACCGGTCACCCTCGAAACATGCGTCGGACAGGTTCCCGTAGCCGACGGCCGCTCGTTCGGGATCGTTCTCGAGCGCGTATCGAACCGCGTGCCGAAGGAGCGCGAGCTGTTCCTCGGGGCGCCCGGCCGCCCGTGCGAGCAGCGCCTTCGTACCGAGCGCGCGGATCAAGGTCTCAGGAAGCCGCAACGCCTGAGCAACTCCGAGGGCAAGCTCGTTCACCTGAGCGCAGCGCTCGAACTCGCCCGCGAAGGCCAAGGCAATTCCGAGCCTGCCCGCCAATTCTGCGACGTCCGCATCGGGCTCGTCGGCGGAGACTGCTTCGAATGCTTCCTCCATACGCCGCAATCCCTGCTCTCCGCGTCCGGTGATCACCTCGACATTGCCGAGTCGTCCGGACACTCGGGCCGCGGCGTGCAGCTCATCCGCCCGCGTCAGGAGCTCGAGCGCCTCGCGCAAGTCTCGCTCCGCCGGCTCCCATTCGGCGTTGTTCCTGGCCATGACGGCCGCCCTTTCCAGGAGGAGAGCTCGCTCCACCGGGTCGTCCGACAGCTCCGCAGCCTGCTCGTAGGAGCGGCGTGCCTCCCCTAGCGCGCCGAGCGAGCCAGCGCGCTCGGCGGCTCTGGCGAGGAGCTCGCGCGCCTTCGCCTTGATGTCGCCCGCATCGTCGGCGTCGACCTGGGCCTCGTAGGCGGCGAGGTAATGGGCAGCGACGACCTCGGCGATCTCCTGCTCGGCTGCGCCGGAGGTTCCTTCGAGCTGCCTTGCCGCGGCGAGATGACGTGTCTTGCGGTCGCGGCGGGCGAGCGTCTCGTATGCGACCCGGCGGACGAGGTCCTGCAGGAACCCGTACTGGCCGCGCTCGGGGGAGCGTGGGTCGGCCTGTACGCCGAGCACCTCCTTGCGAACAAGGCCCGAGAGCAGTGGATCGAGCTCAGTCTCCGAAAGGCCCGAGAGCGCGGTCAGAGACTCCTTCGTGAAGGTCTTTCCGAGGACTGATGCGTCCTGCAGCAGCCGGCGCTCCTCCGAGGCGAGGCCGTCGAGACGCGCGGCGATGAGGCCTTGCAGCGTCTCTGGGACCTCCAGCTCGGCCACCTCGCCCTTCACGCGGTAGACGCCGTCCTGCTCGCCGAGGAAGCCGCGGTCGAGGAGCATCCGCACCGTTTCGACGGCGTAGAGCGGGACTCCCTCGGAGTGAGTGAGTATGCGCTCGCGAAGGTCCTCCGGCAACCCGGGCACGAAGCCGTCGAGCAGGCCCCGCATGGTCTGCTCGGACAGCGCTGCGAGCGACAGCGTCGTCTGATGGGAGCCGTGACCGAAGTCGGGGTGGCGACTCTGGAGCTCGGGGCGGGCAAGGCAGAGCACGAAGATCGGCTGCTGCCGCGCCCACTCCAGCAAGTGTCCGATGAACTCGACGAGCGCCGCGTCGGCCCACTGCAGGTCCTCGAACAGGAGCGCGACCGGGCCCTGCTCGGCCATCCGCTCGAAGAAAAGACGCCAGGCGCCGAACAACTCTTCCTTGCCACGCGCCGGACCGTCCTCGAGGCCGAGAAGATGAAGGAGCCGCGGCTCGACGAAACCGCGCTCTTCGGCGTCCGTCACGAACTCCCGGACCGAGCCGCGGAGCTTCGTCGCTGCTGAGGCAGCCTCCTCACCCTCCGCGATCTGGGCGCGCATTCGAACCATCTCGGCGAGCGCCCAGAAGGCGACTCCTTCGCCGTATGCCAGACAGCGCCCACGATGCCACCAGACCCCTTCCTCGAGCCCGTCCATGTACTTGAAGAACTCCCACCCGAGGCGCGACTTGCCGATCCCCGCGATGCCGGTGACGGAGACGAGATGCGCCCGCCGCTCGTCCGAGGTCGCATGGAACAGCTCCTTGACGACGCGCAGCTCGCGGTCACGACCGACGAAGGGGGGCTCTAGGCCGACGGACTTGAGGGCGCCGCCGCGGCCGGCGGTCACGCGGAGAGCGCGCCAGAGCGGAACCGGGTCGGCCTTGCCCTTGAGCTCGTGCTCGCCCGCGGAGGCGTATGCGACCGCAGCTTCAGACGCCCGCTTGGTCGACTCCCCGACCAGGACCATTCCTGGCTCGGCCGCCGATTGGACACGCGACGCCGTGTTTACGAGGTCTCCCGCCACCATGCCCTGGCCTTCGGCTCCGATCGTGACCGCAGCTTCGCCGGTGAGCACTCCGGCTCGGGCCTGGAGGTTCGGGTCGAGCTCGTGTACTGAGGCGACGAGGTCGAGCGCGGCCCGAACCGCGCGCTCGGCGTCGTCCTCGGTCGCGGTCGGGGTTCCCCACACCGCCATCACCGCATCGCCGATGAACTTCTCGACGGTGCCCCCGTAGCGCTCGACCACGCCGCGCGAAGCATCGAAGTACCGCGAGAGGAGCTCCCGGGTCTCCTCTGCATCGCGACCCTCGGACGCGTTGGTGAAACCGACGAGGTCGGCGAACAGAACGGTGACGAGGCGTCGTTCTGAGGCGGGGGCCGGAGACGGAGTTCGAGTTTCTGCGCGCGGCTGCGAAACAAGCGCCTCCCCGCACTCGCCGCAGAACTTGACGGTGGGCGCGTTGGCGCTGCCGCAGGAGTCGCACGTCTGCGCGAGAGCGGCCCCGCAGTCGCCGCAGAACTTGCGCCCGGCCTCATTTGGAGCGCCGCAAGACGGGCAGTGGAGCTCAGCTGCCACAAGCGAACTCTATTGCGCCTGGAAAGGGCGCTCAATCCAGGGCGGTACTCTCCATGCGTGGCCTTCGACACCGCTGCAGCCGAGGACCTTTCCCCCGACCGGGCGTGGTGGCTCCGGGTCCCGGCGGTGCTACTGAACCCGAGATCGGTGTTCTTCGCCTTACGGGAGGACGACCCGGAGGACGTCGCAGCGCGGTCCGAGCCGATCCTCCTGCTCGTCTGGCTGGCCGGAGCGGCCGGAGTCCTCGCGAGCCCGAAGGCCGGTGTGCTCCTCGACAAAGCCGAGTGGGACGGCGTGCTCCTGGCGATCTGGGCCTTCGTGATGGGAGGTATCTACGGCGCGGCCGGATACTTCTTCATCGGCTTCGCCGTGTTCTTCGGTGCTCGCCTGTTCGGCACGCTGGGAGGCTTCCGTCGCGAGCGCCAGACCGTGGCGTTCGCTGCGGCGCCTCTCGCCCTGTCGCTGGTCGTGCTTCTGCCGGCGCGGCTCGTGCTCTACGGAGGAGACACGTTCCGCGAGGGAGGCCGGGACGAAGGCACCGGCGAGGCGGTGCTCGCCACTCTGCAGCTCGGCTTCGTCGCCTGGTCCATCGTTCTGCTCCTGGTCGGGGTGCGGGTCGTGCACGGATGGGGCTGGCTTCGCTCCCTCGGCACGCTGGCAGCCGGCGCTGTGCTGCTTGGAGCGATCGTCGGCCTATTCGCGACGCTCTGAGACGTTTCTCGCGGGAGCGGCCTGCTCGAAGAGGGAGAGCTCCTCGTCCGGCATCGCGTACGTGTGCTGCTCCTCCGGGAAACGGTGCTCGCGAACGTCCGACGCATAGGCCTCGAGTGCAGCGCGAATGACGTCCGCCACGTCGGCATACCGCTTGACGAAGCGGGCCGTGCGCCCCTCGTAGAGCCCCAGGAGGTCGTGCCACACGAGAACTTGGCCGTCGCACTCGGGACCGGCGCCGATCCCGATCGTCGGAATCGCGAGCCCCTCCGAGATGCGTTGCGCGACCGGCGTGGGCACGGCCTCGAGCACGAGCGAGAAGCAGCCCGCGGCCTCGAGCGCCCGTGCGTCCGAGAGCAGCGCGAGGGCCTTCTCGGCGCTCCGTCCCTGCGCCTTGTACCCACCGAGCATCGTCGCGGACTGAGGCGTGAGGCCGATGTGGCCCATCACCGGGATCCCGGCTTCGACGATTGCCCGGACGCGCGCAAGCATCGCTCCAGCCCCTTCGAGCTTGACCGCGTCCGCACCCGCTTCCTTGACGAAGCGGATCGCATTCCGCACCGCCTCCTCGTCCGAGACCTGAAACGACCCGAAGGGCATGTCCGCGACGACGAGGGGCCGACGCGCACCTCGCGTCACGGCGCGGGTGAGGACGACCATCTCCTCCATCGTCGCCGGCACGGTCGAGTCGTGTCCGAGGACGGTCATCGCAGCCGAGTCTCCGACGAGAACCAGGTCGACTCCGGCCTGGTCGGCCAGTCGCCCGCCCGGTGCGTCGTAGGCCGTGACCATGACGATCGGTTGCCGGCGGGCCTTCATCTCGGCGAGCTCGGTCAGCGGGAGCTTCCCCGGTGCAGGGGTCGCGGGTACCGGCCGTTGCGGGCGAATGCTCATCGTTCTCCTTCCGAGGATGGGATCAGACCCCACGGGTCTGACCCCGGGTCGAGGGGGACGTTGTCGATCAGGCGCGTGGTGTCGACGCGAACCGCACCGGCGAGCACGGGGGGGTCGAAATCGGCGACCTCGATGTAGTCGACCGTGAGGCCGTTCGACCTCGCGAGCTCCTTCCGGGCCTTCGCCACGTCCCTCGTCGAGAGCGCCCGGAAGAGTGCCGAGGCTCGCCTTCGCTCGTCCGGGGAGAGCAGTGCGTTGCGCGACGACAGGGCCAGGCCGTCGGCATCGCGGATGGTGGGGAGGACGCGCAGCTCGATCTCGAGCGCGAGATCGCGGATCAACCGGCGAACCACCTCGACCTGCTGTGCGTCCTTCTGGCCGAAGTACGCGCGGTCGGGTCGGACGACGGTGAACAGCTTGAGGACCACGGTGGCAACGGCGCGGAAGTGGCCCGGGCGGAACTTCCCTTCGAGGATGGAGCCGAGGTCCGTCACCTCGACCCAGGTCTGGAAGCCCGGTGGATACATCTCTTCGGCGGAGGGGGCAAAGACGAGATCGACGCCCGCATCCTCGGCAAGGGCGAGATCCCGCTTCTCGTCGCGAGGGTAGCGCTCGAGGTCCGACCCGTCGCCGAACTGCGTCGGGTTGACGAAGAGGCTCATCACCACGAGCTCGCAGTCCGAGCGGGCGGCGCGGAGGAGCGAGAGGTGCCCCTCGTGGAGTGCGCCCATGGTCGGCACCAGCCCGACCATGCCCTCTCGCCGGCCGGCGAGCTCGGCTCGCACTTCCCTGATCGTGCGGCAGACCTTCACCGCGCGCCACCCACACTTTGTGGCTCAGAGCCACGAAGTTGCTCTGGCACGTCGACACCGGCGATCTCTGCCGTCGCGTTCGCCAGCACGAGATAGAGCTCCTCGAGCTCCGGTCGCTCGGCGCGGATGACCGCAAGATGGCGGTCGACCGTCTCCCAGTCGCCGCGCGCGATCGGTCCGGTGAGCTCGAACCCGTTGTCTATGACGCCGCGCACGAGCGGGTCGAGTGCCTCGGGTGGCGCTCCGGCAGCTTCGAGCAGCGAGCCCGCCGCCGCACGAATCGTGACGAGGTAGTTCGACGCGAAGGCAGCACCCGCGTGGTACGCGGCCCGATCGGCGTCGTCGAGCGCGAACGGCCGTAGGCCGAGAATCTCGGCCAGCCAGAAGCCGACCGCTCGCCCCTCGTCGGTCTCGGCCGTGACCGCGCCCCAAGCATCGTCCAGCTGCTCAGGGCCGCCCTCCTTGGAGAACGACTGCAGAGGGTGCAGCCCGAACCGTCTGACGTGCGGGTCGAGTGCGGCCAAGGGCGTCGCCCCGCTGACGTGAGCGACCCAAGGGCCGAGGGCGATCTCGGCGGCCACCACGGGGATTGCCTGGTCCGGCACGCAGAGGAGAGCGAGCTCGGGCTCGACGTCGTCCAGGCGTATGCGTCGCTCGGCGAGCCGTGCCCTCACCGCCGAACCCACGCGTCCGTTCGCGCCGACGATGCCGATGCTGTCGATCATCCTTGGGGCTCCAGTTCCGGGTGCGGATACCGGGCAGCCGGAGGGTAGCACCGTCCTCCTAGTTAGTGCGCAAGACCGGAATCCCCGAGCGGGGATTCCGATCGCGCGAGAGAGCAAGAGACCTGAAGCGCGGCCGCTTCGCGGTCGCGGTCGCTCTGATTAATCAATCGTCTACCTCGCAGCGAGGCGCCGCTCGAGGCGGGCTCGGACCGAGGGCCAGTCGTCGTCGATCACGCTGTACCAGGCGCTGTCGCGGCTCTCTCCGTCCCGCACGAGCATGTGCTTGCGGTGGATCCCTTCGAAGGTGGTGCCGAGTGCTTCGAGCGCTCTCCGGGCCTGCACGTTGAGGGCGTCGGTCTTCAGCTCCACGCGCCGGCAGCCCCAGGTTTCGAAGGCATGCCGGAGCTGAAGCAGTTTGGCCTCCGCGTTCGCTCCCGTGTTCCAGGCAGAGGGATGCAGCCACGTCCAGCCGATCTCGACCGATCCGTGCTCCGGCCGCAGCGCGAGGAAGCGCGTCGATCCGATGACTCCGTCCTGGTGACTGATCGTTACGAGGGGGATCTCGGCGCCCGCATCCGCAGCGGCCAGCGCCTGCGCTGTCCACGAATGCCATGCCTCGCGCGTCCGAGGCTGGACGACGCTGAGCCAGCGCCACGTGCTCGGGTCACGGGACGCGTGCCAGAGGGTCTCCTCGTGCGCCGGCGACAGTGGCTCGAGCCGAACCAGTCGGCCTTCCAGCACCGGGACAATCCACCGTTCCACCGTCCGCGACAGTACACTCGCCTCGTGCCGATCTACGAGTACGCGTGCATGGAGTGCGAGTCGCACTTCGAGGAGCTGGTCCGCAGCTCCGGGGAAGCCGTGACGTGTCCGGAGTGCGGCGCTGCGAACGTTCTCAAGCAGCTCTCCACCTTCGCGGTGCACGGCTCGGCGCCACAGGAGCGCAGCGTCAGCGCCCCCTCCCGTAGCGGCGGCTGCTGTGGCGGTTCCTGCGGCTGCGGGCACTGAGGACACGCCCAGCCGGTCGTCCGCGTGAGGGCGTACACTCGCCGGCGATGAGGGATGCCGTGGAGCGTGCCGCGGCGCTTCGGGAGTACGCCGAGCAGACCGCCACGTGCACCAAATGCGCTCTCGCCCAGGGGCGGACTCAGGTCGTCTTCGGCTCGGGCAGCCCGGATGCGGACCTCATGTTCGTCGGCGAGGCTCCGGGCTTCCACGAGGACCAGCAGGGGATCCCGTTCGTCGGCCAGGCGGGGAAGCTGCTCGACCGGCTGCTGGAGGGAATCGGGCTCACGCGGGCGGACGTGTTCGTGGCGAATGTCTTGAAGTGCCGCCCTCCTGGTAACCGCGACCCGCTGCCCGAAGAAATTGCTGCCTGCGAGCCGCACCTCTTCCGTCAAATCGAGCTGATCGAGCCAACGCTCGTCGCGACGCTCGGCAACTTCGCTACGAAGCTGCTCTCCGGCCGACCGGCGGGGATCACGCGGGTCCACGGGCAGGAGCAGGAGGTGACGCTCGGCTCGCGGACGGTCCACCTCTATCCGCTCTACCATCCCGCGGCCGCGCTCTACACGCCGTCGATGCTCAAGGTGCTCGAGGAGGACTTCGCGCGCATCCCGTCGCTTCTCGACCGGGCCGTCGTGGACCAGGACGTCGACGAGGACCTGGCGCCGGCGCTCGAGCCCGAGCCCGCATCCGTCCAGCTGGGTTTGTTTTAGCTGGGCTTGTCCTAGCTGGGCTTGTTCTAGCTGGGCTTGTTCTAGCTGGGCCTGTCTAACGTGCGGGTAGTGGTAGCCACGTCCTCCGCGGAGGAAACCGAGGCAGTCGGTGCGCGGCTCGTCGAACGCCTGACTCCCGGGGACGTCGTCACGGTCTCGGGCGAGCTCGGAACCGGGAAGACCACGCTCGTCCGCGGAGCGTGCCGCGCCCTCGGGGTGACTGACCCCGTCACCAGCCCCACCTTCACCATCGGGCATCGCTACCACGGGCAGGTTCCGGTCTCGCACCTCGACCTGTTCAGGTTCAGCGGGCTCGCGGCTGCGGAGTGGGGGGATCTGGAGCCGTACTTCGACGATGCGATTGCCTTCGTCGAGTGGCCGGAGGCTGGGCTCACGGCGCTTCCACCGGCGCGGGTCTCGGTTCGGTTGGAGCACGCAGGAGGCGACCGGCGTCGGATCGAGCTCGCGGCGGACGAGACTGCGCTGCTAGAAGGCATCGCGTGATGCTCGCGCTCGCCTTCGACACCGCAACCGACGTCGCCACGTGCGCCCTCGTCGACGACGGCACGGTGCTCGGCGAGCGGGCCTCCCTGCCGCGGACGCTGCTCGAGGACGTCGACCTTTTGCTCTCCCAGGCCGGGGTCGAGCCAGGCGATCTGGACACGCTCGTGGTCGGTACCGGGCCCGGGAGCTTCACGAGCACCCGGATCGGCCTCGCGGTTGCGCGGGGGCTTGCAGTCGCGCTCGACCTCCGCGTCGCCGGCGTCTCCACATTGGATGCGCTGGCGGCTGCGAAGGACGACGCGTTCCCCGTCATCGACGCCCGGCGCCGGGAGGTCTTCGTGCTCGGGCCTCGAGTCGTCCCTCCCGACGACCTCGAGCTCGAGCCCGGAGCCGTGTGCATCGGGAACGGAGCCGTGCGCTACCGCGAGACGCTGGAGCGCATGGGTGCGGTCGTGCCGCCTGACGACGACCCGGTCCACCTTCCGCACGCCCGGCTCCATGTCTCGCTGGCACGCGACTTCGGGTCGGCCGAAGCGGTTTTGCCCGTCTACGTTCGCGCGCCCGACGCCAGGGTGCGGAGCGCGTCTTGAACATCGAGCTCCGGCGACTCGAGCCGAATGACCTCGATGCCGTCGAGGACATCGAACAGGCGTCGTACGCGACGCCGTGGTCTCGTTCGATGTTCGCGGCGGAGCTCAGGAAGCCGAGCTCCCTCGCCCTCGCGGCGTGTGTCGAGACCGGAGAGCTGGTGGGATACGCGTTCGTGTCTCGCTACGTGGACGCCTGGCACGTGATGAACGTGGCCGTCACGCCCGCGCTTCGAAGGCGCGGGATCGCGACGGCGCTCCTGGAGCGTTTCTTCGAGATCACCTCGTCGGACCCGCGGCGCGGGTACACCCTCGAGGTGCGCGTGTCGAACACGGAGGCCATCCGCCTCTACGAGCGCCTCGGATTCGAGGCCCGCGGCATCCGGCGCGGGTATTACACCGACAACCGTGAGGACGCGTTGATCATGTGGCGCGAGCCAGCCGTCTCCGCGAGTGCGGATACGGTCAGAGAGGAGCGCGCGACCGATGGTTGAGCTCCTAACGCTCTCCCGCAGGGAGAGCGCATGATTCTGGGTCTCGAGACGTCGTGTGACGAGACCGCTGCTGCCGTCGTGACGGAGGACGGTCGCGTTCTCTCGTCCGTGGTGTCCTCGCAGGCAGGGCTCCATGCCCGCTACGGGGGCGTCGTCCCGGAGGTGGCCTCACGACGGCACCTCGAGCTCGTCGGTCCCGTTGTCCGAGAGGCTCTCGACGGAGCCGGGATCTCCCTGGAACGGGTCGGGCGGATCGCTGTCACGCAGGGGCCCGGCCTCGTCGGCGCGCTGCTCGTCGGGCTCTCGGCCGCCAAGGCGATGGCCTGGGCTCGCGGGCTGCCCTTGGTTAGCAATATGGTACGAGTCAGTGATAACCACATTGCTGTCCAGAAGACATGAGATATTGGAAAGTCCAGCCCACCTGCACCCCAATCTCGCAGCCTCAAGACGAAGAAGTGCATTCCCAAGCCAACAACACCAAATATTGGGAGCAGACCAGCGCCATCATACGACTATAGCGAGAAACCTCACAAGGATCCAGACTCTAGTCCTGCATCAGATGGCTTCGACAC
>CAVXGP010000009.1:0-94359 GCA_963761485.1 uncultured Actinomycetes bacterium
CTTCAACGTCGCGTTGGAGGCACTCGCGCTGGCACAGCTCGGAGACGGCGACGCGGTGCCAGCAGCGAAGCGCGGCCTCGAACTTGCGCCCGAGAACGGCTATGCCGAGCTGCTCGCATCGTCCGCAGCCGGTCATTACGCGTTGGCCCGCGCTGAACCTGTTGAAGCTATTGCGTGGCTCGAGTCTTGTGTCGACGCCGTCAGGCATGAGGCGATCGCCGAGCCGGGTCTCGTTCGCCTCGTCGTTGATCACATCGAGGCACTCATCGAGCTCGGGAGGCGGGATGAAGCGATCGAGTTGCTCGGCTGGTACGAGGCGAATGCACGTCGACTGAAGCGTGTGTCAGCGCTGGCCAACTGCGCCCGCTGCCGAGGGATGCTCACTGCGCAGGCCGGAGACCTCGACGGTGCCTTCACGGCGTACGAGGAGGCGCTCCGGTGGCACGCACAGGTCGAGCTTCCGCTCGACCGCGGCCGTACGCTGCTCGCGTTGGGTGCCGCGCAGCGACGGGCGAAACGTCGCCGGGAGGCCCGCGAGACGCTCGAGGAGGCGCTCGCGATCTTCGAGCGGATCGGCGCAGCGCTCTGGGCGGAACGGACACGTGCCGAGCTGAAGCGGATCAGCGGTCGCGCTGCAACACCGGGTGCGCTCACGCCGGCGGAGGAGCGCGTCGCTGCCCTCGTCGCGGAGGGCAAGACGAACCGAGAGGTCGCAGCCGCCCTCTTCCTCTCCGACCGCACGGTCGAAGGGCACCTCTCGCGTGTGTTCGGGAAGCTCGGGATCAGGCATCGAGCCGAGCTCGGCCCCGCCCTCGCCGCTCGTCAAACACAGGGGATCGACGCCTCAAACACGGGGGACTCGCCCGTTTCAGCCGAATCCGTCGCGCCCTAGCCTCGGCTCAGGTGGTTACGAGGGCCACCAGGAGCAGAAGGAGAAGGAGCGATGACCCGGACGATCTCGATCATCACCGCCACCGTCGGAGCAGCTCTACTGTTCGCGGTTCCGGCCTGGGGCGACAACTGGGGCGCCGATCAGCGCGGCGCCGAGACCGGCTATCTCAACCCCGACAGCGCAGATCGCGCCACCGCGCTCGCTCAGAGCAAGGTGGCGGAGATGCTCGACCGGCGCGAGCAGGCGCTCGGAGTCTCCGTCGAAGGTCGAATCGACCCGCTCGACGCTCGCGACAGGGCGCTTCAGACGAAGCACGAGGTCAATCTCGGTTCCGACTTCTACGCCGACGGCTTCGCGCAGGCGATCCAGCCCCGCGAGTCGGCACCGAGCCTGGTTGTCGACGATCGCTTCAGGATCGATCACACGAACGTTCCCGTGCAGGCCTCCCCGACGAGCTCAGGCACCGAGATCGAGTGGCCGCAGGTCGGCGTCGGCTTCGGCATCGGGCTCATGTTGGCACTCGGGCTCTACCTGGCGATGCGGTTCACGCGGATCCGCCCGCTGGCTCACTGACCGATCTGGGTCCTCGCAGACCCGGTGGCGACGAGACCGCCCCTCGCAAGGGGCGGTCTCGTGTTTCCGTGGGTAACGTGGCCGGCCTAGTAGCGCCCCCCGCACCGCGTAGCATCGGCGGGTCATGCCCGCTGTGGTCGTAGGGCGCGACGCGGAGCTTGCGTCCATTCGTGACTTCGTCGCCGGCATTCCCGACGGAGCGTCGGCGCTCGTTCTCGAGGGCGAGGCCGGCATGGGGAAGACGACGCTCTGGCGAGCCGGGGTGGAGGCGGCCGAGGCCGCCGGGCTGTGCGTCCTGCAGGCGGAGCCCGCCGAGAGTGAGACCGCCCTCAGCTTCTCCGGCCTGGGCGACCTCCTCGAGCCAGTGCTCGACGAAGCGCTCGCGCCGCTTCCGGCAGGACAGCGCTCGGCGCTCGCTCGCGCCCTCGTTCTCGAGGAGTTCGAGGGCCCCGCGCCGGACGCGCACGCCGCCGGCGTCGCGCTGTTGAACGCTTTGCGAGGGCTCGCAGCGGCACGTGCGGTCCTCCTCGCGGTCGACGACGTGCAGTGGCTCGACGCAGCATCCGCAGGGGCGCTGACTTATGCGGCTCGCCGCCTCAAGGGCGAGCACGTCGGTGTATTGCTCGCGCGCCGGTCGGGTCTCGAGAGCTCGCTCTTGGAGGAGCTGAGGCGAACTGCGCGCCACGACGACCTGGATGTCGGCCCGCTCGATCTCGCCGCGCTGCACGACGTCGTCCGGTTCCACCTCGACGTCAGTCTCCCGCGACCGCTCCTTGCGGAGGTGCACGGGGCCTCGGGAGGCAACCCCTTCTACGCGCTCGAGATCGTGCGCACGCTCACTCGCTCCGGGGTATCCGTGCAAGCCGGAAGACCCCTTCCGGTACCTGACTCCCTCCACGACCTCGTCCACGGTCGCCTGCTCGCCCTGCCGCCGGAGAGCCGCAACTTCCTGATTGCCGCGGCTGCGCATGCACACCCGACCGTCTCGATGACGGAGCAGGCGTCAGGCGTCGAGCGACGTGTCGGCCTTACCCCGGCGCTGGATGCGCGGATCGTCGAGATCGAGGGCGACCGGATCCGCTTCACTCACCCGTTGCTCGCTGCCGGGGCCATCGAGACGGCGGATTCCGAGCGTCGTACGGAGATCCACGCGCGCCTCGCCGAGCTGCTCGAGGATCCCGAGGCGCGAGCCTGGCAGATGGCGTCTGTCGATCGTCCCGGCGAGGAAGTCGCGGCGGCACTCGAGGAGGCTGCCGAGCACGCGCGCATGCGGGGTGCGCCTCGGCCTGCGGCACTCCTGCTCGAACGTGCCCAGCAGCTCACGCCGTGCGATCGACAGGACGAGGCAGTGCGAAGGGCTGTCGACGCCGCCTACCTGCACTTCGAGTCCGGCGACTCGCGACGTGCCGAAACGAAGCTGCGCGACGTGATCGCCCCGTTGACACTGGGGCCTCAGAGAGCGAGAGCCCTCGTCGTCCTTGCACGCATTCGCCTCTACGAGGCGCCAGAGGAGGCCCGCGAGCTGTTCGTTCAGGTGATCGATGAGGCCGGCGACGATCGCCACACGCTTGCGATTGCGCATGAAGGGGTCGCCGCATGCAGCGTCTGGATGTTCGAGCGATTCGACGAGGCGCTGCAGCACACGGAGATCGCCTTGGACCTCGCTTCGGAGTTGGGCGACGAGGCGCTGGCCGCCGACGCGATCCTGTCGCGCGTGACCGCCGAGACCGTGCTCGGCCGGTCGACGGCTGGCGCGACTGCTGAGCGTGCGCTCGCGCTCCAGAGCTCGGCGGTGGATCTTCGAGTCCTCGATCAACCACTCGTCTCCCTTGCCGAGAACTGGATCTGGGTCGACATGCATGTAGAAGCGCGCGAGGTCCTGGTCCAGCTGATTCAACGCGCGCACGACCTTGGCGACGAGAACGCCCAGCCGTGGCTCCTCGTACTCCTGGGCGAGGTCGAATACACATCGGGAAACCTCGAGGCGGCGCTCGATCTCGCGCGTGATGCCGGTGAGGCGGCTGAGCAGTCGGGGCAACCCCTCTTTGTCGGACTCAGCGGTGCGCTCGAATGCCTCGTTCAGGCACAGCTGGGTCGTTCCGACGAGGCGAGGGAGGCAGCGCAGTACCGCACGGAGCTCGCCTCCGACAACTTTACGCGTCTCATGCGGTCAACGGCGTTCGCGCACCTCGCGCTGTCGCTGGGGACGCCGAACGAGACGGTGGCTCAGCTGGAGCCGTGGTTCGTCTTCCTGAAGGACGAGGGCATCGTCGAGCCCGGCGCGGCCCGCTTCATCCCAGACCTTGTCGAGGCGCTCATCGAGCTCGGCCGACGAGAGGAAGCGGTCGAGCTGCTCGGCTGGTACGAGGCGAATGCACGTCGACTGAAGCGTGTGTCAGCGCTGGCCAACTGCGCCCGCTGCCGAGGGATGCTCACTGCGCAGGCCGGAGACCTCGACGGTGCCTTCACGGCGTACGAGGAGGCGCTCCGGTGGCACGCACAGGTCGAGCTTCCGCTCGACCGCGGCCGTACGCTGCTCGCGTTGGGTGCCGCGCAGCGACGGGCGAAACGTCGCCGGGAGGCCCGCGAGACGCTCGAGGACGCGCTAGCGATCTTCGAGCGGATCGGCGCAGCGCTCTGGGCGGAACGGACACGTGCCGAGCTGAAGCGGATCAGCGGTCGCGCTGCAACACCGGGTGCGCTCACGCCGGCGGAGGAGCGCGTCGCTGCCCTCGTCGCGGAGGGCAAGACGAACCGAGAGGTCGCAGCCGCCCTCTTCCTCTCCGACCGCACGGTCGAAGGGCACCTCTCGCGTGTGTTCGGGAAGCTCGGGATCAGGCATCGAGCCGAGCTCGGCCCCGCCCTCGCCGCTCGTCAAACACAGGGGATCGACGCCTCAAACACGGGGGACTCGCCCGTTTCAGCCGAATCCGTCGCGCCCTAGCCTCGGCTCAGGTGGTTACGAGGGCCACCAGGAGCAGAAGGAGAAGGAGCGATGACCCGGACGATCTCGATCATCACCGCCACCGTCGGAGCAGCTCTACTGTTCGCGGTTCCGGCCTGGGGCGACAACTGGGGCGCCGATCAGCGCGGCGCCGAGACCGGCTATCTCAACCCCGACAGCGCAGATCGCGCCACCGCGCTCGCTCAGAGCAAGGTGGCGGAGATGCTCGACCGGCGCGAGCAGGCGCTCGGAGTCTCCGTCGAAGGTCGAATCGACCCGCTCGACGCTCGCGACAGGGCGCTCCAGACCAAGCACGAGGTCAATCTCGGTTCCGACTTCTACGCCGACGGCTTCGCGCAGGCGATCCAGCCCCGCGAGTCGGCACCGAGCCTGGTTGTCGACGATCGCTTCAGGATCGATCACACGAACGTTCCCGTGCAGGCCTCCCCGACGAGCTCAGGCACCGAGATCGAGTGGCCGCAGGTCGGCGTCGGCTTCGGCATCGGGCTCATGTTGGCACTCGGGCTCTACCTGGCGATGCGGTTCACGCGGATCCGCCCGCTGGCTCACTGACCGATCTGGGTCCTCGCAGACCCGGTGGCGACGAGACCGCCCCTCGCAAGGGGCGGTCTCGTGTTTCCGTGGGTAACGTCGCGAGGTGGCAGGCGGGCCGAAGCCGTACCGGAAGAGCGTCTGGAGGCGCGGGCTCAACGCACTCGTTCGCCCGCTCGCGAAAGTCGGTCTCACCGGGCCGCGCACGCACCTCCTGATCGTCCCAGGCCGCAAGAGCGGCAAGCTCTGGTCGACGCCCGTCTCGATCGTGCGAATCGGCGACGAGCGCTGGCTCGTCGCCCCGTACGGCGAGCGGAACTGGGTGAAGAACGCGCGTGCGGCGGGACGGGTGGAGCTGCGGCGCGGCCGCAAGCGTGAGAACCTCGTCGCGCAGGAGCTGGAGCCTCAGGCGGCCGTTCCGGTGCTGCGGGAGTACTACCGCCGCGGCCGCGTGACGCGGCCGTTCTTCGACGTCTCGCTCGGGTCGTCCCACGAGGACTGGCTGGCGGAGGCGCCACGGCATCCCGTCTTCGAGCTCCAACCCGCCGAGTCGTAGGATCAGTGGAAATGGGAGACGCAGACAAGGTCCTGCTCGTCGCCGCGACGGACATCGAGCTCTGCGACCGGCCGGGGCTCGTGTGTGGGATCGGACCGGTCGAGGCGGCTGCCACGACCGCGCGCGAGCTCGCGGAGCGGCCTCCGGCGGCCGTCCTGCACGTCGGCGTCGCCGGCGCTCGCGGCATCACACCGGGCGGGCTCGTCATCGGGAGTGAGTCCGTGTACTGCGACATCTCGGCAGAGGTGCAGCTGGTCGATCGGGTCGAGCCGGACCCACGGCTGCTCGCCGTCGTTCGGGAGGCGCTCCCCGACGCTCTCGTGCTGCCGATCGGCACCAGCGCGTCCGTGGGCGGCTCGGCCACACAGGCCGAGCGAGCGCTGCGCGTCGAGGCGATGGAGGGATTCGCGGTGCTTCGAGCGTGCGCTCTCGCGAACGTTCCTGCGGTCGAGCTACGGGCGATCTCGAACGAGCTCGCAGAGGGAGACCGCTCACGGTGGAGGATCGGGCGAGCACTCGAAGCACTGGGCGAAGCCCTCCCCCGCGTGCTCGAAGCGGCTGCTCAGTAGCCTCTCCGGCCATGGCGCGGGGAGCGAAGAGGGGAGAGCATCCTGCGCCGTGTCCGCTGCCACCGGCAGAGCGGACGGTGGGCCAGCTCGTCGCCGAGTCGATCCGACTCTACGGACGTCACTTCCTGCGTGCGCTCCCCCTCGGCGTCGTCGTCGCTGCGATCAACCAGCTGACCGTGGGAGCGAATCGTTTCGTCGTCGGCGGGGTCCTTCTCGTCACGGCACCCGTGTTCTCGGCCGCGTACGCCTACGCATGCCGGCTCGAATCAGAGCGACCGGTGCGACCGCGCTCCTGGGCCGTTGCCATAGCGGCCGGCACGCTCGTCTTCGTCCCGGCAGCACTTCTCTTCCCGTGGTTCGCGCTCGCTGCCGTCCTGTGGCTCGCGCTCGTCGGGCTGGCAGTCCCGGCTGCGATCGTCGAAGGAACCTCGTTCTCCGGCGCACTGCGTCGCGGGCTCGAGCTGGGGCGCGCCGACTACGTCCATGCCGCCGGCTCGCTCGCGACGCTCGTGATCCTCTTCTTCCTGGTCCGCATCGGTCTCGCGCTCGTGCTCGAGTCGCAGGCCGACAACACCGTGCGCACGGCGATCTTCCTCGCGGACGCCGTCCTCGCGCCATTGCTCTTTCTCGGAGGCGCCATCCTGTACGTCGACCAGGAGGCTCGATTAGGGTCGCGCGGCGACCGACGAAAGGAGTGAGATGCCGACCTACCTGATGCTGACGACGCTCACCGAGAAGGGAGTGCAGACGCTCCACGCCAATCCGGCACGCCTCAGCGAGGTCAATCGTGACGTCGAGGAGATGGGCGCAAAGGTGCTCCACCAGTGGGGCGCGCTCGGCGAGTACGACTTCGTGAACATCGTCGAGGCGCCCGATGACCTCACGATCGCGAAGGTGTCGATCGCTCTCGGGGCACGGGGGAGCGCGAAGCTCGAGTCGTTGCCGCTGATTCCGATCGACGAGCTGCTCGCGTCGTTCGAGTCGTAGGGAAGTGGTGACGGTGTAGTCTCCGGCCGGGAGACCTGGTGGGAGCCGTGACCTTCGAGGGAGTCGGCAAGGTCTATGCCGACGGCACGCGCGCCGTCTCGGGAATGGATCTCGAGATCCGCGACGGTGAGTTCATGGTGCTCGTAGGTCCGTCCGGCTGCGGGAAGACGACCGCGCTCCGCATGGTCGCGGGGCTCGAGTCGATCAGCGAGGGCGTGCTCCGTATCGGCGATCGCGTGGTCAACCGCGTTCCGTCGCGGGACCGCGACATCGCGATGGTATTCCAGAGCTACGCGCTCTACCCGCACCTCACGGTGTTCGACAACATCGCGTTCGGGCTTCGACTGCGGAAGGCGCCGAAGCAGGAGATCGACCAGCGCGTGCGCGAAGCGGCCCACATTCTCGGGCTCACGGAGTTCCTCGAGCGAAAGCCGAGAGCCCTCTCCGGCGGCCAGCGCCAGCGGGTCGCGATGGGGCGCGCCATCGTGCGCCAGCCCCAGGCGTACCTCATGGACGAGCCCCTCTCGAATCTCGACGCGAAGCTGCGCGTGCACATGCGCGCCGAGATCGCGAGCCTGCAGAACGAGCTCGGCGTGACGACCATCTACGTCACGCACGACCAGGTCGAGGCGATGACCATGGGCGACCGCGTCGCGGTCATGCGCAAGGGCGAGCTCCAGCAGGTTGCTCCGCCCCAGCAGCTCTACGAGCGCCCCGTCAACCTCTTCGTCGGCGGCTTCATCGGTTCCCCTGCGATGAACATGGTGGAGGCGACCGTCAATCGCGCCAACGGCCAGGTCACGGTGGAGATCGGCGAGCACGAGCTCGCCCTGAGCGACGAGCTCCTCGCCTATCGACCGAAGCTCGAAGAGTACGTGGGCAAGCGCCTCGTGGTCGGCATCCGCCCCGAGAACCTCGAGGACGCGGCGCTGGAACCCGACATGCCCGAGGACCAGCGGCTGCGTGGGGTCGTGGTGCTCCGTGAGCCTCTCGGCTCGGAGATCGTGGCGCACTTCACGGTCGACGCCCCGCCCGCGCTGACCGAGGACGTGCGGGAGCTGGCACGCGACGTCGGCCAGGAGAGCGCCGTCCAAGCCGCGGCAGCGGAGGGCGAGAACGAGACGGTCATGGTGGGTCGCTTCGGCCCGCGCTCCCGGATCAAGAACGGCGACACGGTGGATGTTGCCGTCGAGACCGGCGCGCTTCATTTCTTCGATCTCGAGACGGGTCTCGGGATCTACTCGAATTCATCCAGCGACGGGGAAGGAGCTCAGGAATGAGGAAGCGATGGTTGTTGGTGGCACTGCTCGTAGGTGCGCTCGCGTTCGTCGCGGCAGGTTGTGGAGGTGGGGACGACGATGGCGGGACTGCGGAAGGCAGCGAGGACGTCACCGGCTCGATCTCGACGATGGGCACGTGGGCAGGTCCCGAGCAGGAGTCCTTCGAAGCGGTCATCGCCGGCTTCAACGAGCTGTACCCGAACGTGACCGTGAAGTTCACCTCGGGCGGCAACAACCTGGCCCCACTGCTCTCGACCGCGGTGGAGGGAGGGAACCCGCCGGACATCGCCTGCATCGCCCAGCCCGGTCTCATGGCCCAGTTCGCCGAGCAGGGTGCGATCCAGCCGATCGACGACCTCCGCGACGCGATCGTGGACAACTTCGGCGAGGCGGTCGCCGACGCGGGGGCGGTCGACGGGACCCAGTACGGCCTGATGTACAAGGGCTCGAACAAGTCGACGATCTGGTACAACGTCGCCGACTTCGAGGAGGCCGGCGTCGAGCCGCCGGAGACCTGGGAAGACCTCTCCGCAGTGGCCGACACGCTGAAAGCCGCCGGCATCACGCCGTACTCGGTCGGTGTGGACGCAGGCTGGCCGATCTCGGACATCTTCGAGAACATCTACATCCGGACGGCCGGCGCCGAGATGTACGACCAGCTCGCGAAGCACGAGATCCCCTGGACCGACCAGTCGGTCAAGGATGCCCTCACCGTCATGGCCGACGTCGTCGGTGACTCGTCGAACATGGCTGGCGGCACGTCGGGCGCCCTGGAGACGACCTTCGACGCAGCGGCGGCGAAGGTCTTCAGCGAAGACCCCGCGGCCGCGATGAACATCCTCGGCGACTTCGCCCCCGGCGTCGTGAAGAACAACCCGCTCGAGCCGGTGGAGGGCTACAACGTGTTCACGTTCCCGTCCGTCGAGGGCTCAGCACCGGCGGTTGTCGGCGGCGGTGACCTGTGTGTCAACTTCAAGACGAGCGAGGCCGCGACGGCATTCCTCGAGTACCTCACGACGCCGGAAGCCGCCGAGATCTGGATAGCCCGTGGCGGCTTCTCGTCGCCGAACAAGAACGTCGACGCGTCCGCGTACCTGGACGAGATCACGCGAACGACCGCGACCGGGCTGGCCGAGGCGGAGGTGTTCCGCTTCGACATGTCCGACCTGCAGCCTGCTGCGCTCGGTGGCACCTCCGGGCAGGGGCTGTGGAAGGGCTTCACGGACTTCGTGGCCAACCCCGACAACATCGACGCGATCACGCAGCAGATGGAGGCCGACGCGAAGAAGGCGTACGGCAGCTAGGCGCATGCAGGTTTGCGGATGAGCGAATCCGTGACCTCGGTGGAAGCCCCCGCGAGGGGGCTTCCACCGACGGACCACGAGCCAGGCTTCTTCCAGAAGTACGGCGTCGCGATCATCTTTCTCGCTCCGACGCTCGCGCTGCTCGGCGTCTGGGTCGTTTACCCGACGATTCGCACGATCATCCGGAGCTTCTACGACCGAGACGGTGACGAGTTCATCGGGATCGACAACTACGAGACGCTCTTCACCGACGACACGCTGTTCACGGCGATCAAGAACAACTTCCTCTGGCTCCTCATCGTGCCGGTGTTCGTCACGGCGATCGGGCTCGTGTTCGCCGTCCTGCTCGAGCGCATCCGATTCTCGGTCGCGTTCAAGGTCGTCGTCTTCATGCCGATGGCCATCTCGCTCTTCGCGGCCGGGGTCATCTGGCGCCTGATGTACGAGAAGGACCCCTCCCACGGGACGGTCAACGCGGCCGTGGCGGTCGTGAAGGACGCAGTCTCGCCTTCGGGCGTCCTCTCGGCAGCGCAGCCATCGACCGACGCCATGCAGAAGCAGCCGAACGGGAGCCTGGTGCTCGAGAAGCCCCTTGCGCCGGGCGACGTCGCGCAGCTCGGACTCACGGGAATCCGGTCGTCGGAGGTGCCGGAAGACGCCGTCCAGGCTGTGGTGCCCGAGACCCTCTCCGGCGGGATCACGGGGGTGGTCTGGCGAGACTTCAAGCCTGGAGGAGGCACCTCGGGGCAGCTCGAGGAGGAGGAGCTCGGGCTGCCCGGCATCACGGTCGAGCTTCGCAGCGAGGCCGGTGGGTCCACGCTGACGACGCAGACCGAGGCCGACGGCACGTTCGCCTTCGAGGACGTCGCGTCGGGTTCGTATCGCGCGGCGATCGGCGCCGACACGTTCTCCGAACCGTACGCCGGAGTCTCGTGGCTCGGCGCGAGCCTGATAACGCCGGCGATCATGATGTCCTACATCTGGGTCTGGGCGGGGTTCTCGATGGTCGTGATCGCGGCCGGGCTGGCGGCGATCCCGCGCGACCTGCTCGAGGCCGCACGCACGGACGGCGCCACGGAGTGGCAGGTCTTCCGCCGCGTCACGGTCCCCCTGCTCGCTCCTGTCCTCTCGGTCGTCTTCGTGACCATGCTGATCTACGTCCTCAAGGTGTTCGACATCGTGATTGCCGTCGCGCCGGGATCCGTCGAGGACGACGCGAACGTGATTGCGCTCGCGATGTGGCGGACGTCGTTCGGTGGCGTGAACGACTTCGGGCTCGGCGCGGCGATCGCAGTCTTCCTGTTCCTGCTCGTGATCCCGATCCTCGTGCTCAACATCAGACGCTTCCGGAGGGAGGTCTGAGTCCTGTGACGAGCACGGCGGCTCCAATCGAAGCACCGCTCACAACTGAAGCCGTGACCTCAGAGTCGATGTCGTCCAGGATCGTCCGCTTCCTGACGAGGGCGCCGGTGTACCTGCTCCTTGCATTCATCGGTCTGCTCTGGCTGGTTCCAACGCTCGGGCTCTTCTTCACGTCACTCCTCCCGCCGTCGATCATCGGCACGGCGGGGTGGTGGGAGGTCCTGTCCTCGCCGAGCGTCGCGACGCTCGGCAACTACGAGGCGATACTCGACAACAAGGCGATCACGTCGGCGATCTGGACGACGCTGTGGATCGCGCTCGGCGCGACGTTCCTGCCGATCTTCGTCGCCTCGCTGGCGGCCTACGCGTTCGCGTGGCTCGAGTTCCCGGGCCGCGACTGGCTGTTCATAGTGGTCGTCGCGCTCCTCGTCGTGCCGATCCAGATGGCGCTCATTCCGATCTTCTCGCTCTACAACACGCTCGGGCTCTTCGACACGATTCCAGGGCTCGTTCTCTTCCACACGGCCTTCGGGCTGCCCTTCGCGATCTTCCTGCTGCGGAACTTCTTCATCGGGATCCCGCGTGACCTGCTCGAGGCAGCGCGCATCGACGGTGCGTCGGAGTTCCGTATCTTCTTCCGCGTAATTATTCCCCTCGGGCTCCCCGCGATCGCGTCGCTCGCGATCTTCCAGTTCCTGTGGGTCTGGAACGATCTCCTCGTCGCGCTGACCTTCGCGCGGGACACGCAGCCGATCACTGTGGCGATCTTCTCCCAGATGCGCCAGTTCAGCGGCAACATCGAGCTGATCGCGCCGGCGGCGTTCATCTCGCTCGCAATCCCGCTGGTGGTCTTCTTCGCCTTCCAGCGGTACTTCGTGCAGGGCCTGCTCGCGGGCTCCGTGAAATAACCGTGCGTGGCGCGCGTGTTGCCGCGCTCGGGACGCCGCCCGAGCCGGTCGAGCTCGATAGCCACGGGGACGTCGAGGTCGTCGCAGTCGCTCTCAACCCGCTCGACCTCGCCGTCTGCGCCGGCCGCTTCCCGGCCGGTCATCCGCCGCTGCCGTACGTCCCAGGCTGTGAGGCCGTAGGGCGGATCGACGGCGAGCGGATGTACCTGTTCGGCCAGGGATACGGCACGCGGCGGGACGGCTTCCTGGTCGAGCAGGTCGACTTCCCTGCGGAGAGCGCGATCGCGGTCCCGGGCGACCTCGACGATGCGCTCGCCGCCGCCTGTGGGATCGCGGGCATCGCCGGGTGGGTTCCCGTAGCGAGGCGCGCACCGGTCGAGCCCGGGGATCGCGTCCTCGTCCTCGGTGGTACGGGAACAGTCGGATCCGTCGCGATCCAGGCCGCACGGCTCCTCGGCGCGGAGCGGGTCGTGGCTGCAGGGCGGGACTCGGACGAGCTCGAGCGGACACTCGGGCTCGGAGCCGACGCCACCGTGCAGCTCGACGGTGACGGGCTCGTGGATCGGATTCGTGAGGCGTGCGGAGGCGACGGCCCGACGCTCGTGGTCGATCCGCTGTGGGGCGAGCCGGGTCGCGCCGCGGTCGACGCAGCCGCACCGCATGCGCGCATCGTCCAGATGGGACAGTCGGCCGGACCGGAGGCGACCCTGACGTCGGGCTCCATCCGGCTCAAGGGGCTCTCGATCCTCGGCCACTCGAACTTCGTCATGCCGTTCGGGGAGCTTCGCGAGGCGTACGTCGAGGTCGCCGAGCATGTCGCGGCGGGAAGGATCACGATCGACGTCGAGACCTTCGGGCTCGACGACGTCGGTACAGCCTGGAGCGCTCAGGCCGGTGGCCGAAAAGCGGTCGTCGTGCTGTGAGCTTCCGTAGGGGCGAGGCTTGCCTCGCGCGGGCCACGCAAGCGTCGCCCCTACAGCGCGAGGAAGCCGGTCTCGCGCGGCGTCACGGTGAGCGGGCTCGTCGGGAGCCCGGGTCGTGGGTCGAGGTTGTACTCGCGCGGCGCGACGTCGTTCGGCGTTTCCGGGTGATTGAGCGCGGCCAGGAGCTGGATGTGGCCGCGGCCCGGGCCCAGCTCCCACTGCCCTCCGCCGTACGCTCCGATCCCTCTCGCCTCGCAGTGGTCATATGCGGCGAAGAGTCGCTCGACCGTGCCGAAGCGAGACGGCTTCACGTTCACCGTTCGGGGCGGCCAGGGGAGCGCTTCGATGTCCTCGACCGAGTGGATGATTGCGTCCCAGGTCACGCGGTCGCGGTGGGGCTCCAGCACGGGCAGCGTCTCGTCGGTGAGCGCCGGATCCTCGAGCCAGGCGTTCGGAAGCCCTTCGGCGACCCTCCGGTAGAGGATGGGGTCGGGCGGCGTGTCGACGACCGTGCCCCGGTACTGACCCTTGAAGTCGACGGAGTCGACCGCCCCGGTTGCGGCGAGCTCGGCGATCAGCTCCTCCGTCCAGCTCGAGTTGGCGTCGAGCTTGAATCGGAGAGTGGGATAGAGGGCCAACCACGAGTGGAACCGTTCCGTCGACGGAGGGTCGCCGAGCCCTCCCGAGACGACGAACGAAACCGGCCGTGGCTCGCGGCCGATCGCGTCGCCGAGAGATCTCTTCCCCTGTCGGAGGGCGAGGTCGAGCGCTGCGCTCTCGAATCCCCACCGCCTGTAGTCGTAGTACGCGTGCTGGGCAGGCTCGGCGTCGAACATCGACAGCGCTGCCAGGTGCTCCGAGAAGGTGTGGAGGGTCCACGATCCGGCGAGCGGGAGGTCCGGCCCGCGCTCCCGAAGTCGATCGTGCTCCTCCCCGTGATAGGTGACGTCCTCACCGATCCCCTCCTCGCCGCCACCCTCCAGCCGGATGACCGTCGTCTTGCGAAGGAAGTCCGGGCGTGCCTGCAGCTCGAGCAGGTCGAGCGCGTAGCTCTCGACGTGCAGCGAAAGATCCTTGACCTGCTCGTACAGGCTCACAGGGCGGCGAACGCTACCGACACCTCCGCGGCGAGCTTCGCGTTCGCGACGACGAGCTTCCGGTTCACCTCTCGCGTCTTGCCACCCGAGTGCTCGTGCATGTACGCCAGGACGAACGGCGTCACTTCCTGGCCGGACACGTTTTGCCGCGAGGACTCGGCGATGGCGTCCTCGACGAGATCCTCGACGTCGAGGCTCTCCGGCGGCGGGTTCGCGAGGAGCAGGCCGCAGCCGCCGAGCCGCCAGTGCGCGGCAGCGGTGCGGGCTGCGGCCGCGACGTCGTCGACCCGCTGCGGCACGGGCGGACCGCCGGTCGCGGAGTAGAACAGCGGCAGGGTGTCGGTGCCGTAGCCGAGGACCGGGATGCCCAGTGTCTCCAGGTACTCCATCGTCGCCGGGATGTCGAGCAGCGACTTCGCCCCGGAGCACGCGACGAGCACGGGGGAAGTAATTAGCGCGACGACGTCGGCGGACACGTCCGGCGGCGACGGATAGCCGCGGTGCACGCCGCCGATCCCTCCGGTGCCGAGGAAGTGGATGCCGACGGTGCGCGCGACGACGAGGAGTCCACCGACGGTCGTCGCGCCGACATCTCCTGCCACCGCGCACGCGGCCAGGTCGCGCGGGCCGACCTTGCGGGCCTCGGGAGTGAAGCGCGCGAGGTCGTCCTCGGACAGCCCCACCCGGACTTGGCCGTCGAGCACACCCGTCGTCGCCGGAACGGCGCCGGCCTCGCGTACGGCCCGGTCGCTCTCGAGCCCCACCTCGACCCCGTCGGGGGCTGGAAACCCGTGCGCGACGAGGGTCGTCTCGAGCGCGACGACGGGGGTGCCGTCCTCGAGTGCCGCGCGCACTTCGTCGGAGAGCTCGATCAGCTCGTGCACGCGGATGACGCTACCGGGGCATCGCGCCCAGCTGCTGGACGCAGCGCGCCGCTGCCTCGAGCGCCAGGTCCGGCCCGCCGACGATCCAGCCTGCGGCCAGGGCATCCCCGGCACCGGTCGAGTCGACCGCTGCTCGACGGGTAGGGCCTCGCGCTCCTCCCCGTCGAAGGACAGCCTCGGATGCCTCGCTTCAGGATCCACACGGCGTCGCCGAGCGTGCGTCCGACGACGCGCTCCTCGTCCTCGTTCGCGAAGACGAC
Source organism: uncultured Actinomycetes bacterium (assembly GCA_963761485.1). GTDB lineage: Bacteria > Actinomycetota > Thermoleophilia > Gaiellales > Gaiellaceae > GMQP-bins7. The sequence continues at coordinate 15,092 of CAVXGP010000009.1, forward strand.
GTCCGGGTCGAGGCGCCGCACCGCGCCGACGGAATTCCTCGACGCCGCTGTCCCGGATGGCGCTCCACGATGCGAGATCGACGCTGACCCGCGCGCCCTCGGCTCGTGCGAGCTCGACGGCACGCAGTGCAGCGCCGCGCACCGGTTCGCGCATCAGCGCGTAGCCCGAGACGTGGAGGTGGTCGCAGGCCGGCGAGCCACGCGGGTCGAGCTCGTCCGCGCGCAGCTCGGAGGCGCTCCCGCGATCCGAAGCCATCGAGCGTCTCGCCGTCGTGTGAGACGAGCGAGCAGATCGTCCCGTTGCGACCCGTCGACCGGGCCGACGATCGTCGACACCGGGCCGGCGAGCCTCGTGCGCGCGAGCTCTCCCGCGTCGTCGTCGCCCGGTCTTGCCGATGAAGCGAGCGCTCGCTCCGAGCGTGGCTGCCCAGGCGGCGACGTTCGCGGCCTGCCCGCCCGGGCCGACTCGGATCTCGGCGTCGGTGTCGCCGCCGACGGCGATCGGCCCGGCGAGCCGGACGACGACGTCGAGGGTGAGATCTCCGAGAGTGCAGACGAGCATCGCTCAGGATCGTAAGATCCGATCGTGGACGGAGGTGAGCGCGGCGGCCGGCTTCGTACCTTCCTGCTCGGGAGGGCTCGTCGGCGCGTCCGCTGCCATCGCGGCGGTCGACCGCCGTCGCCGCGCGCAACGGCGTCGGGGGAGGCCGCGCGGCCTCGCGGCTTTCGAGAGCGCGCCCTGCTACCTCGAGCTGCTCGAGCGCGAGCGCGACGAGAACAAGAACGCGCCGTAGCGGGCGCTAGCCTTCCCGCCCACGTGCCGATCTACGAGTACCGCTGCCCGAACGGTCACACGTTCGAGCTCTTCCAGCGGATGAGCGATCCGCCGGCGGACACGTGCGTCACCTGCGGAGCCGGGCCCGGTCGAGAAGCTCCTCTTCCCCGTGGCGGTCCACTTCAAGGGCTCGGGCTTCTACTCGACCGACTACGGCAGCCGCAAGGCCAAGGCCAAGGCGAAGGAGAGCGAGCCGCTTCGAGCGAGAAGTCGGCGGACAAGCCGGCCGAGAAGCCCTCCACCGACTCGAAGCCGAAGCCCGCCTCCAGCGACAGCTGACTCGTGCGTCGCGCATGCGGCACCTGGGGTGGCGGCACGGCTCATGCGCACGGTGATGCGATCGCCGTCCTCGACGAGGCGGACGGACACTGGGACGTCGCACTTTCGCTCGTCGGGAACGGGGGCGCAGTGCCTCGCTGTCGATCCTGCAGATCCACAGACGGTGTATGCGGGGCTTCGAAGCGGAGGCATCCGACGGACCACCGACGGGGGCAGAACGTGGCTCGACTGCGGCCTCCCGGATGCGGACGTCTTCTCGGTGGCCGTCAGCCCTGCCGACGGCGCTGTCTACGCGGGCACCGAGCCGAGCGCGCTCTACCGCAGCGACGACCGGGGTCGAACATGGCGCGAGCTCGGCGGGCTGCTCGAGCTTCCGTCGCGCCCGACCTGGAGCTTCCCGCCGCGGCCGTGGACCTCACACGTTCGCTGGATCGCTCCGAGCCCCCACGACGCGAGACGTCGTGCTCGTCGGGATCGAGCTCGGTGGGCTCATGCGATCGACGGACGGCGGCGCCACGTGGGAGGATCACCGGCCGGGAGCGCAACGCGATGTCCACTCGCTCGCCTGGCATCCACGGGCCGAGGGCATCGCCTACGAGGCGGGCGGCGGGGGCACCGCCTGGAGCGAGGACTGGGGTGAGAGCTGGCAGCCCGCGGACGAGGGACGCGATCGCCACTACGCGTGGTCCGTCGCGGCCGATCCCGAGGATCCCGAGCACTGGTACGTCTCCGTGAGCACGGGCCCGTTCAAAGCGCACAGACCCGGGAACCCGGAGGCTCACATCTATCGCCGTCGAGGACGGGACCTGGCGCGCGCTCACCGGAGGGCTGCCCGACCCGCTCCCGGCGATGCCCTATGCGCTCGTCGCGCTCGAGGGGCGACTCCTCGCCGGGCTCGCCGACGGTCGAGCTCTGGGAGAGCGGCGACCGCGGCGACACGTGGAGGCGTTGCGAACTGCGGGATGACGGGCTCGAACGCATCGTCGCGCTCTCCCCGGCCGAGCGAGCTCAGCGGCGCGTGCAGCCGGCGCCGTAGAGCGTGCCCTTCGGCGGCGGCAGCGGCGCCGACCGGCCGAGCCACATCGAGATCACGGCGACGTTGTCGTCCGAGCCGAGGAGCACGGACTCGCCGCCGGCGGAGCTCGGCTCGCCGCCGAGGCGGCAGCGGAGCGACCGCCCGCCGGAGCGGAAGCGCACCCAGCCGAGCTGGGCGAGCTCCCACGCGGAGAAGTCGGTCGCGAGCGGCGTGGCGAGCTCGTCGCCCATGAACGGCAGCCGGAGGAACGTGCCGAGGCTGGCGATCTCGTCCCCGACCGCGTCGGCGACCGCCTGCTGTCGGGCTGCCGCGCGAGATGTCGGTGTCCGACGGGTCGAGCTGGTTGGTTCGGATTCGCGAGTAGACGAGCGCCCGCTGCCCGTCCATGTGCTGCGTGCCCTTCTCGAAGCGCCAGCCATCCCACTCCCGGCAGCGCGCGGGCTTGTATGGACAGTCGAACCGGTTCGAGAGGATCCGCTTCGGCACGTCGACCTCGACGCCGCCGATGGCGTCGATCAGCTCGCGGAAGCCGTCGAAGTCGACGACGACGACGTGATCGATCGGAAGGCCGGTGAGCGCCTTGACCGTCGCCAGGGTCAGCGCGGGGCCGCCGATCTGGTTCGCCGCGTTGATCTTCGACGTGCCGTAGCCCGGGAATCTCGACCTGGAGGTCGCGGGGGATCGAGAGATACGCGATGCGGTGCGTCTCCGGATCGAGCCTGGACGAGCATGAGCGAGTCCGAGCGGTTCGCGTCGCCGCGGCCAGGTGCCCGTCCTCCGTCCGTGCCGACCACGAGGAGCGTCGTCGGCTCGGAGAGCAGCGAGCGGTCGCGTTTCGCGAGCTGGGCTTTCGCGTTGCGCGGGAGCCGGTCGTTCGCCTCGTCGACGCCGCTCGCGAACGAGCGGTATCCGAGCGCACCCCACGCCAGAGTGAGCACGAGCACGCCGACGACAGCCAGCGCGATCCACAGGCCGATGCGTCGGCGACCGCCCCTGCGATCCGGGCGCGCGGCGTCGGCTGTTTCGGGGGGCGCGTCGTCTTCTGGAGGAGGGACCTTGCCCTTCTTGCGGCCACCGCGATACAGCCGGTAGGGCTTGGTTCCCTCGGCCATTCGGGACGCTATGGTAGCCCCCGCCGTGGCGGCTCCCCTCGTCATCGGGCTCGACGTGGGAGGGACGAAGATCCTCTCGGGCCTCGTCGATCGGGAGGGGAACGTCGTCGCCGAGCACGAGGTGCACGAGCCCCGGGGAGTCGGAGGAGGACGTCCTCGATGCCCTCGACGCTGCAGTCGAGGCGCTGCTCGACGATCGGGCCGCCGCGATCGGGTACGGGATTCCCGCGAACCTCGAGCGGGGGAGCGGGCGGATCCTCTACGCGATGAACCTCCCGCTCGACGACGTCGATCTCGTGACCCGCTCGAACGAGCGCTTCGGGCTGCCGGTCGGGATCGAGAACGACGCGAGTGCTGCCGCGCTCGCCGAGTGGAAGCTCGGAGCCGGGCGTGGAGCCGACGAACCTCGTCATGCTCACTCTCGGCACCGGCGTCGGAGGCGGCGATCGTGGTCGACGGGCGGCTCTTTCGCGGCTGGGCCGAGCTCGGGCACGTCGTCGTGCAGGAGGGCGGGGAGGAGTGCACGTGCGGCGGTCGCGGCCACCTCGAGGTGCTCGCGTCCGGTCATGCGGCCGACCGGGCCGCGAGACGGCTCTACGGGCACGACGCGGATGCTCACGTGCTCATCGAGCGGGCCGCGGGACGCGACGAGGGTGCGCGTGCCGCCCTCACGCGGATCGGGGAGTCCCTTGGTGCGGCGATCGGCTCGCTGGTGAACGTCTTCGATCCCGAGCTGGTCGTCGTGGGGGGCGGCTTCGGCGCTGCCGCGGGTGACCTCGTCCTCGAGCCGGCCCGCGAGGCGGCTCGCCGAGAGGCGGTGCGGCCTGCCAACGAGACGCTCCGGATCGTTCCGGCCGAGCTGGGCGCCGAGGCGGGGCTCGTCGGCGCCGCGCTCGTGGGCTTCGAAGCGCTCGACGGGCTTCGCTGATGCCGCTCGCGGTCTGCGCGACTCCGATCGGCAATCTCGACGACGTCACGCTGCGCGTGCTCGACGAGCTTGCGCGCGGCGGATCTCGTCCTCTGCGAGGACACGCGGCGCACGCGCATCCTCCTCGACCGGCACGGGATCGAGGCGCGCCTCACGAGCTACCACCGGCACAACGAGGCCGCGCGCAGCGTCGCAGGTGATCGACTCGCTGCGTGCGGGCGAGCGCGTTGCGCTCGTCTCCGACGCCGGGCTACCCGGAGTCAACGATCCCGGCGCGCGCCTGATCGCGGCCGCGGTGGACGCGGGGATCGACGTCACGGTGCTCCCCGGCGCCTCTGCCGTCGAGACGGCTCTCGTGGTCAGCGGGTTGGCGACCGATCGCTACCAGTTCATCGGCTACCTGCCGCGGCGCTCCGGTGAGCTGCGGGCTCTGGCAGGCGAGCTTGCGTCGTGGCCGGGCGCGGTCGTCGCCTTCGAATCGCCGCGGCGGTTGCCGGCGTCGCTCGGCGTGCTGGCCGAGGAGCATCCCGGGCCGGCGAGCGGCCGTTTGTCGAGAGCTGACGAAGCGCTTCGAGGAGGTCGCGCGAGGATCGCTCGCCGAGCTCGCTGCTCGCTTCGCCGAGCCGCCGCGCGGGGAGGTGACGCTCGTCCTCGCACCGTCCGAAGCGGTGCGTGACGCGCGCTCCGCGGACGACGCGCGGGACGCGGTTACGGAGCTGGTGGAGGCCGGAGCGTCGCGTCGGACCGCAGCCGAGGTCGTCGCGAGGCTGACCGGAGCTCCCAGGAACGCGCTGTACCGCGACTCCCTGTAACAAGACAGTCAATCTGCGTGGCCGCGTCGGCCGACCCGCGCTACCGTCGGGGGAGTGTTCGCTCTCCGGACAACGCGATCGGCAGCTTGCGTCGGCGTCGCTCTGCTCTGGGCACTGGGCGCGGCACCGTCGGCGTGGGCGTGGGCGTGGCCCGCCGACGGCGCCGTCCTTCGGGACTTCTCGGTCGGCAGCGACCAGTACGCGGGCGGTCAACATCGGGGAGTCGACATTGCGCTCGCCGATGCGAGCGCCGTTCGGGCGCCCCGTCTCGGGTGAGGTCACCTTCGCCGGACAGGTGCCCACGCACGGCCTCACCGTCACGATCGTCGCCGGCGAGCACAAGGCGTCGCTCACGCACCTCGGTGCTCTTCGCGTCGAGCGCGGTGCTCGGGTCAGCGAGGGTGATCCAATCGCGGCTGCCGGTCCGTCCGGCGACCCCGAGCACGCCGTGCCATACGTCCATCTGGGAGTCAGAGTGGGCGCTGCCGAGACGTATGTCGATCCACTGGGATTGCTTCCGCCGCGGAGTGCTCCCAGCCCTCCGCCGGCACCCGCGGCGCCGCCCGCACCAGCCCCGCAGTCCGAGCCGTCGCCGGCACCTCCGGCCGGCGCTCAGCCCGCTTCTGCGCCGGCTCCTGCGACGCCCGAGCCGGAACCTGCTCCGCCGCCGCCTACCCCCGCTCTTCCCGCTTCGCCTGCATCACCGGCGGCCCCAACCGTGGCCGATTCGGGGAAGGCGCCGACCGCCGATGAGGTGCCGTCGCGACCGCAGTGGGCCTCCGAGGCGCCAGGTCGCCGCGCCCGCCGTGCGGGCTGACGCCGCCGCACGGCCCGTCGCGAAGCGCAGCCGGCTGTCGCCCGTTGTCGTGCCGTCCCGAGACGTAGTGGCGCCCGACAACACGGCGTCTCCGAACGCGCGAGACTCGGCGCGGCCTGCGGACGTACGTCGACGAGATCCTCGGCCTCGCGCCGAGCGTCCACCTGCGCCCGGCGCGCCCTCGACGGCTCGCGCACGCGGCGCCGCGGCGGATACGCTACACGGGGAGGGCAGCGCCCTCCGATGTCGACCGGCGAGCCCGCGACGCACGCGACGACAGACGGCGTCCGCGCGCTCGCCGCGAGTCTGCTGCTGGCCTGCCTCGCGGTCGGAGGCGCGGGCCTCGTAGCCTGTCGGGTCGCTCGGAGGCGACTCCATATCATTGGCGCCCGTGAGCGGGCCGAAGAAGCCGAGAAAGATCTTGGTCGCGGTGGCCTGGCCGTATGCGAGCGGACTCCGGCACATCGGCCATGTCGCGGGCTTCGGCGTTCCGTCGGACACCTTCGCTCGGTACCACCGGCTTCTCGGGAACGACGTTCTCATGGTCAGCGGGACCGACGAGCACGGCACGCCCGTCATGGTCGCGGCGGACGCGGCCGGCGAGTCGCCGCGTGAGACCGCGGACCGTTTCAACGCCTTCATTCGCGAGGATTTGCGCGACCTCGGGCTCTCGTATGACCTCTTCACTCGGACGACGACGAGAAACCACTACCGGGTCACCCAGGACCTCTTCCGGACGCTCCACGAGAAGGGCTTCATCTTCGAGAGAGAGACCCTCGGCGCGTTCTCCGCCTCCACGGGTCACACGCTCCCGGATCGCTACATCGAAGGCACGTGTCCGATCTGCGGCTTCCAGGAAGCGCGCGGAGACCAGTGCGACAACTGTGGCAACCAGCTCGATCCGACCGATCTGATCGAGCCGCGCTCGAAGATCGACGGGACCCCGCCCGTCTTCAAGGAGACGAAGCACCTCTTCCTCGACCTGCCGGCATTCAAGGAGAGGCTGACCGAGTGGATCTCGGGTCACGAGAACTGGCGCCAGAACGTCCGTCGGTTCTCTCTGAACTTCGTGAACGAGCTCAAGCCGCGGGCGATCACGCGTGACCTCGACTGGGGCGTTCCGATTCCCGTGGCGGGCTACGAGGATCGCGACGACAAACGGATCTACGTGTGGTTCGACGCGGTGATCGGCTACCTGTCCGCCTCGATCGAATGGGCGGAGAACCGTGGCGAGCCGGACGCCTGGCGCGAGTGGTGGCAGCACGCCGAGGCCGAGCACACGTACTTCATGGGGAAGGACAACATCGTCTTCCACACGGTGATCTGGCCGAGCACGCTGCTCGGGTACGGGGACGGCGGGACGTACGGCGCCGGGGGCGGGGAGCTCAAGCTGCCCGACAACGTCGCGTCGAGCGAGTTCCTGACGATGGAGGGGAAGAAGTTCAGCTCGAGCCGTGGTGTGCAGATCCTCATCCGCGACTTTCTCAGCCGCTACGACCCGGACGCGCTTCGCTACTTCCTCACCAGCGCGGGGCCTGAGACCCAGGACACGGACTTTACGTGGGCTGAGTTCGTGCGCCGCAACAACGACGAGCTCGTCGCCACCTGGGGAAACCTCGTCAACCGGACGCTGCAGAGCGCGTACAAGAACTTCGGCGCGGTGCCGAGCCCGGGACCGCTATCGGCGGAGGACGAGGCCGTTCTCGCCGAGGCGGCAAGCGGATTCGAGTCGGTCGGCTCGCTGATCGAGGCCGCGCGCTTCCGAAGTGCGCTCCAGGAGGCCATGCGAATCGCGGGTCTCGGCAACCAGTACGTCGCCGAGCAGGCGCCCTGGGCGAAGCTCGAGACGGATCGCGAGCGGGCGGCGACCATCCTGTACGTCGCGCTACGCGTCGTCGACAGCCTCAAGGTCCTCCTCGCTCCGTTCCTCCCGTTCTCCGCCCAGCGTTTGCACGAGACGCTCGGCTACGGCGACATCATCGCCGGCCCGCTCGAGTTCCGGACCGTGCACGAGGGTGACGTCGAGCACGTCGTCCTCACCGGCGACTACGAGAGCTGGGCGGGCCGCTGGGAGCCCAGCCGGCTCCCCGCTGGACAGGCGTTGCGCGAACCCCAGCCGCTCTTCACGAAGCTCGACCCGGCACGTGTGGTTGCGGACGAGCTCGCGCGGATGGAGGCCGCGGCCGTCGCGTGACCGACTCGCACGCGCATCTCGACGCGTGCGATGAGCCTCCGGCGACGCTCGTCGAGCGAGCGCGCGAAGCCGGTGTCACACGGATCGTCACAATCGGTACCGGGATCGAGTCGTCCCGCATCGCGCTCTCGCTCGCCGATCAACACGAGGGTGTCTTTGCGGCCGTGGGAATCGATCCGCATCAGGCCGCCCAGCCCGAGGCCAGGCGTGTGGACGAGCTTCGCGACCTCCTCGCGCACCCGAAGGCTGTCGCAGTGGGCGAGACGGGGCTCGACACGGTGCGACGCGATTCGACCCCAGCTGAGCAGCGCCGCCTCCTCGATGCGCAGCTCGCGATCGCCGACGAGCTCGACCTTCCGGTCGTCATCCACAACCGCGAGGCGGATCGCGAGACTGCGACTGCGCTCGAGCCGTTCAGGGGAACCGTGATCCTCCACTGCTTCTCGTCGCCTGCCGTCCTGCCAGTAGCGCTCGAGCGCCGGTACTACGTGTCGTTCGCAGGGAACGCCACGTATCCGATGGCTTCGGCCCTCCGTGAGGCCGCGCGGGCGGTGCCCGCCGATCGAGTGCTCGTCGAGACCGACAGTCCGTACCTCGCACCGCAGCCCGTGCGCGGGCGACCGAACGAGCCCGCGAACGTCGCGCACACGTTGCGGGCGCTCGCGGAGGTGCGCGAAGAGTCGCTGGATACGCTCGCTGCGCAAACACATCTGAACGCCGCGACCGCATTTCGACTGCCGTGAGCGTCTCGCCGAAGAAGTCCCTGGGTCAGCACTTCCTCGTCGACGAGAACATCCTCGGCGTCATCGGACGGATGAGCGGGCTGCAAGCGACCGACGTCGTGCTCGAGGTAGGTCCGGGACTCGGAGTCCTCACCCGTTACCTCGCAGACCGCGTTCGGCTGGTCCACGCCGTCGAGCTCGACCGCTCTCTCGAGCCGCCGTTGCGCGACGCGCTCGGGGGCCGCTCCAACGTCCGCATGGTGTGGGCCGATGCTCTCGAGGTCGATGTCGACGACCTCGCCCCGGCTCCGGGCAAGCTCGTTGCGAACCTTCCCTACAACGTTGCGACGCCGCTCGTCGTCGAAACGCTCGAGCATGCACGGGCGCTCGAGCACTGGTGCGTGATGGTGCAGCGCGAAGTCGCCGCTCGGTTCTTCGCGGAGCCGCGCACGAAGTCGTACGGCGCGGTGTCGGTGCTCGTCCAGCTGTCCGCGCGCAAGACCGGCTTCCATGCCGTGGCCCCGACGGTGTTCCGGCCGCCGCCGCGGGTCGACTCTGCGCTCGTGGCTTTCGTTCGTCGGCCAGGAGAACCGATCTCGGCCGTTCGGCCCGTCGTCGAAGCGGCCTTCGCTCATCGGCGTAAGACGGCCGCGAACTCGATCGCTCTCGCGGGCGTGGCGTCGCGTGCGCGCGTCGAGGAGGCACTGGCCTCGGTCGGTCATCCGGCGACCGCACGAGCCGAGGAGCTCGAGCCCCTCGAGTTCGTCCAGCTCGCGGACGCCCTTCGATGAGGCGCGCGGAAGCCTTCGCGAAGATCAACCTCGCTCTCGTCGTCGGCTCGCGTCGACAGGACGGAAAGCACGAGGTGCTGACCGTTCTCGAGCGGATCGACCTTCACGACGACATCGCTCTCGAACCGTCGCAGGGGCTCGTCGTCGAGGGGTTCTCGGACGACACCATCGTTCGTGAGGCGCTCGAGTCGCTCGCGAGAGCCGCCCGGGTGGAGCCCCGCTGGTTGGTACGCATCGACAAGCGGATCCCGGTCGCCGCCGGTCTCGGAGGGGGAAGCGCAGACGCCGCAGCCGCACTCGAGCTTGCGAACACGATGCTGGACGATCCCCTGCGACCGGGCGAGCTCCATCGCCTCGCGGCCGGCATCGGAGCGGATGTCCCCTTCTTCCTGAAGCCCGGAGCGCAGCTCGCGTCCGGAGACGGGACCGAGTTGGAGACCGTCGATCTGCCGCTCGGCTACCACGTCCTGCTCGTCGTGCCGCACGGGCAGGCTAAGCAGTCGACGCAAGCCGTCTACGAGGCGTTCGATGCGCGCAGCGGCGATGCGGGGTTCGCCGTGCGAGCCGACGCGCTTCGGCGATCACTCGAGGCGATACGAACACCCGGCGAGCTCGCGAGGCTACCGCCGAATGACCTCGCCTCGTCGCCGATCGCGACCGAGCTCATCGAGGCAGGCGCCTTCCGCGCCGACGTCACCGGTGCCGGGCCCGCCGTCTACGGGCTCTTCGAGGACCTCGGCCAGGCTGAGCGGGCGCGGCGAGCGCTCGATCAGCGCGGGGTGACGTTCCTCGTTCGCCCCGTCGTCCGCCGCTAGCGAGCTTTTCGCCAGCGCTGGAGGTTGGCGAAGGCTTCGTCCTCGCCAACCTCCCGCAGGTCGAACGCACGACGTACTTGCGCCAGCTGATACTCCCAGAAGATCGTCGGCTCGACACCCAGCGCGTTCGCGCAGGACTCCATGATCTTCACGGAGGGCTCGCGCTCACGAGTGACGGCTTTTCTGAGCGACTCGTACTGGATGCCTTCGAGCTCCAAGGCGAAGCGTGGCCAGTCGGGGTTCCCGATGGTGGTCGTGTACCCGCTCTCGATGAGTAGGTCGCGCAGGACGCGGCCGAACGGTGTTCGCTGTACCGCTCGGTCCGTGGCACCTGCGCTCGGCTGCCTCGCCATGTCTCGCACATTCGGTACCCGATCGATCAACTCCTTTCGCCGCGCTGTCGGCGACCGGTGCTAGTCGACGGGGAACTTGTAGATGCCACAGGCGTACATCGCGTTCACGAGCTCCTGGTGTTGGTTGTCGAGCGGATTCCGATCTCTGGCGTCGCTGATGCAGTTGGCAAGTGACGCGTAGTCGACCGTCGCCGGCTGCCTGTTCAGGTGGAGGGCCGCCCCTGCAATTGCCAGGCTCACCAGGAAGAACGTCAAACCGATCAAGCGCTGCATCAGATGAGCTCGAGGCTCACAGCGATCGCAACCGCGTGAGTCGTGTTCTTGGCGCCGAGTCGCCCCCTCGCGACACGGACCTGCGACTTCACGGTCTCGCGACCGGTTCCGAGCAGTTGCGCGGTTCGCTCGAGCGTGTGACCGCGTGCGAGCAGCCGGAGAACCTTCGTCTCGGTCTGCGTGAGCTCCGTCCCCTCGAGCTTCAGCGTCATCAGCTCCGTGGGCAAACTGTCCTCTCTCATGCCGCACCGAACCCATGTCGGCGGCTGAGGAACATCAGCATCACTCGGTCGCACCAGTCCTCGTCGTAGTGGTGCGCGTCGGCGATCGCGCGGAGCTTGCCATGGGCGATCGCCATCGCCCGCTTGCGCGGAGTGGACGAGCGATCCGACAGAAGTCGGGCGAGCTCGCCCATCAGGTTGGTGAGTGCTGGATCGGGCATGGAAGCCTCCCCTCTCATTCGGATTCGAACGGATTCGAATGGCCTACATCAGACGCAGGAATTACCTGCAATCGATGTCGGCTGCCCCCCGAAGCGGGGGATCCTACACCCCGGATCTGAGTCATGTCGACGCAAGTGTCCGAACAAGTCTGCGACGATTTGTCGCCGCATCTCGGGCGTGTTCGTGTGACCCTCGGATGTAGTCTTAGCCCGCGATCTCTGGGGCGTGGCCAAGTGGTAAGGCAACGGGTTTTGGTCCCGTGATCCCAGGTTCGAATCCTGGCGCCCCAGCCTCCGTGTCGTCGAATGGTGAGCGGACTCTCGGAGCCGTCGTCATGGCGGCAGGGCTCGGCACGCGCATGCGCTCCGAAGTCCCGAAGCATCTGCACCCGATTCTCGGCCGGCGGATGGTGGACTGGGTCCTCGCGTCGTCACGTGAGCTCGGCGTCGACCCTCTCGTCGTCGTGGCGGCGCCTGCGACCGCCTCGGCGTTCGACGGCGTGCCGGTGGCCGTGCAGGAGTCGCCGCTCGGAACGGGTCACGCGGTGCGCTGCGCCCGCGCCGAGCTCGAGGGTCGCGCGGACGACGTGCTCGTCCTTTCAGGCGACACGCCGCTCCTGACGACCGAGATCCTTCGCGACCTCGTCGCGACGCACCGCCGCGAGCCGGTTGCCGCGACGGTCCTCTCGTTCGAGCCCGACGACCCGAAGCAGTACGGACGCGTCCTGCGTGGCGCCGACGGAGGGCTCGCAGCGATCGTCGAACACCGGGACGCCACGGAGGAGCAGCGGGCGGTGCGGGAGGTCAACTCCTCGATCTACGTGTTCCGGGCAGATAGGTTGTGGCCGGTGCTCGACCGGCTGACGCCGCACAACGCGCAGGGAGAGCTCTACTTGACCGACTCGGTCGCGATCCTCGTCGCGGACGGCGAGCGGGTGGCAGTGCACAAGGGAGGAGATCCCGTGGAGACGGAAGGTGTGAACACGCGAGTCGAGCTTGCTGCGGCGAGTGCCGCGCTGCGCGACAGGATCAACGAGGCGCACATGCTCGCCGGCGTCTCGATCGTCGACCCGGATACGACGTGGATCGACGCGGAGGCGGTGCTCGAGCCGGACGCTGTGATCCATCCCTTCACCGTGATCCGCGGCGCCTCTCGCGTCGCCTCCGGGGCGGAGGTCGGGCCGCACGCCGTCCTCGTCGACGCAACCGTCGAGCAAGGGGCGCTCGTTGGACCTTTCTGCTACCTCCGTCCCGGGACGATCCTCGAGGCAGGCGCGAAGGCGGGGACGTTCGTCGAGCTCAAGAATTCGCGCATCGGCGAGCGCACCAAGGTGCCTCATCTGACCTACCTCGGAGATGCAGACGTCGGGCCCGACACGAACATCGCCGCCGGGAACATCACCGCGAACCAGGAGCACACGCGGGTGAAGGAACGGACCACGATCGGCAGTAACGTCAGGACGGGTGTCGACAATACGTTCGTCGCCCCGGTCTCCATAGGCGACGACGCATGGATTGCAGCAGGTTCCGTGATCACAGAGGATGTACCGCCGGGCGCTCTGGCGATCGCTCGGGCGCAACAGGTCAACAAGGAAGGACGCGGTGGAAAGCGGCACGATTGAACAAACGCTGCCCGGGCTCGATGTCCCGTCGGGCTTGAAGGAGATGAGCACCGGCCACGCCATTCCCCTGACTCCGCAGAAGCGGCTGATGGTCTTCGCCGGCCGTTCCCACGCGGCGCTCGCGCAGAAGATCGCCGAGCAGCTCGGGGTCGAGCTGGGTGAGGTCCAGCTGGAGACCTTCGCGAACGGCGAGACGTATTGCCGCTATGAGGAATCGATCCGGGGTGCGGACCTTTTCATCCTGCAAACCGGATGCGAGCCGGTCGACCGTAACCTCATGGAGCTCCTCTTCATGATCCAGGCAGCGAAGCTCGCGTCGGCCAAGCGAATCACGGCTGTAATGCCGCTGTTTCCGTACGCGCGCCAGGACCGCAAGGCGAAGCCACGTGAGCCGATCTCGAGCCGCCTCGTGGCCGACATGCTTCAACTGGCCGGTGCCGACCGCGTGCTGACGATGGACCTCCACGCCGGCCAGGTTCAGGGGTTCTTCACCATCCCCGTCGACCACATGACGGCACTCCCGCTCTTTGCACGCCACTTCCGTGATCTCGGGCTCACGGGTGACGGCGTCGTGTCGGTGTCGCCCGACGCGGGACGCGCACGGCTCGCGGTGCGGTTTGCAGAGATGATCGAGGGCGAGTTCGCGATCATGCACAAGACGCGGCCGGGACACGATCAGGTCTCCGTCACCGAGATTGCCGGTCGCGTCCGCGACAAGGTGGCGATCGTCGGCGACGACGTCATCATGACCGGGGGCACGTTGCTCGCGAACGTCGCGACACTGAAAGAGCACGGCGTTGGCGACGTGTGGGTCTTCGCTACGCATGGGCTGTTTTGTGGTGATGCGCTCAGCAAGTTCGAGGGAAGCGACATCACCGGCATCGTGGTTACAGACACCGTGCCGATCGACCCGCGCAATCAGCCAGAGAATCTCACCGTCCTCACCGTGTCCGGCCTGTTGGCCGAGACGATCATGAACGTCTTCAGTGACGATTCGGTGTCGGCGATCTTCGGCGGCGAGAACCAGCTCTTCTAGCGGGTCCCGCTCCGCGGCGAGCGCGAGAGCTCTTTCAGTCGGAACGCGCGGACTCCACGATCAGGTCGTCGGCGGAGGTGGACGTCGGAGTCGGCATGTCGTCGCGTCGTCGTCCCTGCCCCGGCTCAGGATCGGCGTGATCTGAGGTCGTCCCACTGCGCCGCTCCTCGGCGTCGAAGCGATGAATGAGGTCGAGCATCCGCTTCGTCAGCGACCTGACCTCGTCCGACGATTCGTCTGTGTCTGTGTTCGCGTCCTGGTTCGCCATGCGCCTGCTATCGGCGCGCCGGGCGTTGGCCATGAGTCTGCGCGCCGCAAAAAGCCCGATAGGGTCCCCTCCCTCGTGTCCGCGAACGAACTCTGCCGCTGACTCCCTGGTGCCACTGCCGAAGTCCCGAGAACGTCATCGCGGCAGCCGTCGTCACGCTCGCACTGGTGGCGATGGTCTTCGACCATCTGCTCGGTGACGACCCGGGCCTCGAAGATCCCGTTGCCTTCGTCATCTCTGCCGCTTTCGTGTTTGTGACAGCGGGCGTCGTCTTCGGCGTGGTCGTGCCGCGCGCCAAGGCCGACCCGAGGCCCGCTGAGCGTACGGCGAGAGACGGGCTCGTCATGAGCGTGATCTCGTTCTTCACGATCGCGCTGATCTGGCTCGGTGTGACCTTCGTGGTCGCCGGCGGCGCGATCGCCTTGGGGCTCCTCGGGCGCACCGGTGGGCGACGTCGCTGGGCGTGGGCAGCGATCGTCATCGGGGCCGGCGTGCTCGTCGTCAGCACGGTGTTCTCCGACTGGGGATCCTCGACGTAGTCGCTACAATCCGCCGCCGTGTCTGGAGACAGGCTGAAGCTCGAAGTGCGCGAACGTGAGGATCTCGGCTCGCGCCGTACCCGGAGACTGCGGTCGCAAGGGCTCATTCCCGGCGTCCTGTACGGGAAGGATCACGCGCGCGCTATCTCGGTTCCCGAGCGCGAGCTGCGCTCCGTGATGACCGGCCCCTCGGGGCTGCACGCCATTCTCGACGTCGTCATCGAGGGGCAGAAGACCGTGCATCCGTCGATCCTCGCCGAGTACCAGCAGGATCCGATCCGGGGGACGATCTCGCACATCGACCTGCGTGAGGTGCGGCTCGACCAGCCGATCCACGCGGCCGTCGTGATTCAGCTCGTCGGTGAGGCGGTCGGCGTCAAGTCTGGCGGCATGCTCTCGCTCGTCGCGCGCGAGGTCCACGTCGAGGCGCTGCCGGCGGACGTGCCCGAGCACATCGACGTCGACGTTACGCAGATGGAGGTCGGCGACGTCCTCCGTCTCGCCGACGTGCCGGCGATCGCGAACGTCACGCTTCTCGACGACCCCCACGAGACGGTGATCGCAACGGTTTCGGTCCCGCGCGGCTTCGCCGAGCTGGAGGAGGCCGAGGCCGAGGCGGCAGCGGAGGCTGCAGCGGAGGCCGAAGCCGAGGCCGCGGAGGAGGGCGAGGTCGCCGAGGGCGCTCCTGACGCCGAGTCGACTGCCGGCGACGAAGGCTCCGAGACCGAGGAGTAGTCGTGCGGCTCTTCCGTCGAGGCGAATCCGCCTCGACGCTCGACCTGCTCGTCGCCGGTCTGGGCAACCCGGGCGCGCGGCACGAGCGAGACCGCCACAACGCGGGTTGGATGGTCGTCGACGAGATCGCACGCCGTCGAGACGCATCGTTCAGGTCGAAGTTCAACGGCAGGATCGGTGAGGCCCGGTTCGGCGAATCTCGGGTCGCGCTGCTGAAGCCGGAGACGTACATGAACGAGTCCGGGCGCTCGATCTCCGCTGCCGCCCGCTACTACAAGGTTCCGCCCGAGAATGTGCTCGTCGTGCACGACGACGTGGATCTCGAGGTCGGGCGCCTCCAGGCGCGAGCGGGGGGTGGGCTCGCGGGACACAACGGTCTTCGCTCGATCGCGCAGGCACTGGGCGCGTCCGAGTTCCTGCGGCTTCGAATCGGCGTCGGACGCCCTGGGCGCGGCGATCAGCGTGACATCGCGGATTACGTGCTTGCCCCGTTCGAGCCACACGAGGATCGCGACGGGATCGTCTCGCGCTCCGCCGATGCGGTCGAGGCACTTGTTCTCGAAGGCCTCGAGGAGGCGCAGCGCCGGTTCAACTAAGCGGGCGGTGGGCGTCGAGCGCTACGCCGGGGCGCCGTGGTTGGCGCACTCTTCTGATCCTCACGTATCCCACTCGTTTCGGGATCACGGGTAACGTCGACGTAGGGACACGGGAGTGCCCCTGGGGGTCGTTGTCGCATCTCGCGCGGTGACGTCCGAGCGACCGCCGGCGCTACGATCACCCCGCGGGACGCGATTCCCGCCGGTTGCATGGACCCAACGACATCGCCGCTCTCCGGTCTCGTCGAGGCGCTCGCTTCGAGCGACGGCTTTCGCGCGTTCATCGACGACTTCCCCGCGAACGCACGCGTCTCCGAACCGGCACTTCCGCTCCTCCTCGCCACCCTGCACACGGCGCTCGAAAGGCAGCTCGTATGCCTCCTGGCCGAGGACGAGGAGGCGCGCGACCTGGCCGAGGCGATCGGCTGGTACGCGGATCCAGCTCGCGTCGCGCTCCTCCCGAGCCGCGGCGTTCGCGCCGACTCAGGGCTCGAGCCGCCGGCACACCTCGTCGGCGAGCGCGCCCGAGCACTCGACGTGCTCGCGGCAGGAGGCCTCGTCTGCGTGTCGGCTCGCGCGCTCGCGGAAGGGATGCCACCCGAGGAAGCGCGGCCGGAGGTCATCCGGCTCGCCCATACCAACGGCGCCGTTCTCGACGCGCTGGTCGAAGATCTCGCGGTCGCGGGCTACGAGCGCGTCGAACGGGTCGAGGAGCGCGGGCAGATCGCGGTCCGCGGCGGCCTCGTCGACGTCTTCCCGAGCACAGGGCGCGAGCCGCTTCGGGTCGAGTTCTTCGGCGACGAGATCGAGCAGATCCGGGCGTTCTCACCGTTCACCCAACGAGCGCTGCATCCCGTCGACGACGCGACGATCTTCCCGGCACGCGAGCGCGTCGACGGCGACCCCCAGCTCGGCCCCGAACACGCGGAGACGGGCCGCGTCGCGCTCCTCGACCACGCCCCCGACCTCGTCTGGCAGCTCGACGACGTCGCCCGGCTCTGGGAGGAGGAGGGCCTGGAACCTCCGAGCACCGAGAATGCGGCGCGGCTCGATTCGCTCCCGCGCTCGCAGCCGCACGTCTTCGAAGCCCAGCGTCCGGCACTGGCCGCGCGCGGTCTCACAGAGGCGGAGAACGAGCTCGCGGGAATGGTTCGCCAGGGCCGGCGGGTGGTCGTCACGTTCCCCCATCGGGGCGAGGCGCTCCGCACGGAGCGGCTCCTGCGCAAGGTCGAGGCGACGGTCCGAGACCGTGTCGACGAGCTCCCACCCGACCCGTCGCTCGCGTTCGTCGTCAGTCCGGCGCGGCGCGGCTTCGTCTGGCGCGATCTCGGCCTCGCGCTGCTCCCCGACACACAGGTCTTCCGGAAGCGGCCGCCGCGCGTCGACGCGAAGCTCGGTCGCGCTCTGCAGTCCTTCGCCGACCTCCGCGTCGGCGACTACGTCGTGCACGAGGACCAGGGCGTCGGGCGGCTGCTCGGGTTCGAGACGAAGGACGTCGCCGGGGTCACCCGCGACTACCTCTTCCTTGCGTTCAAGGGCGAGGATCGGCTCTACGTCCCCCACGAGCAGATCGCCAAGGTGTCTCGCTACATCGGGGCGGATGCGAAGGCGCCGACCCTCTCCAAGCTCGGCGGCAAGGCCTGGCAGAACCTCAAGAGCCGTGCGCGTGCATCCGTGCGCGAGCTCGCGGGGGAGCTACTCGCCCTCTATGCCCAGCGCCGGCAGGCAGTCGGCCAGGCATTCGACCTGTCCAACGACTGGCTGGAGCGGCTCGAGAGCTCGTTCGCCTACCGGGAGACGGAGGACCAGCAGCAAGCGATCGAAGCGGTGAAGGAGGACCTCGAGGCCGGTCGTCCGATGGACCGGCTCGTCTGCGGCGACGTCGGCTTCGGGAAGACCGAGGTCGCAGTTCGCGCAGCATTCGCGGTGGCCCTGAACAGCCGCCAGACGCTCGTGCTGTGCCCGACGACGATCCTCGCCGAGCAGCACTGGAACACGTTCCGCGAGCGCTACCGCGACTTCCCGGTCCGCGTCGAGATGGTCTCGCGCTTTCGCAGCAGAGCCGATCAGAAGCGGATCCTCGACGACTTCCGCGAGGGGAAGGTCGACGTGCTGATCGGGACGCATCGGGTCCTCTCTCGCGACGTCATTCCCAAGAACCTCGGGCTCGTGGTCTTGGACGAGGAGCAACGCTTCGGCGTGGCGCAGAAGGAGCTCCTGCGGTCGCTGCGGCTCGAAGTCGACGTGCTCGCGCTCTCGGCGACGCCGATTCCGAGGACGCTGCACATGTCGCTGTCCGGGCTCCGTGACATCTCGATCATCGAGACGCCCCCGACCGGACGGCGTCCCGTACGGACGACCGTCGGCGAGTACGACGAGGAGCTGATCAGGTCGGCTCTCGAGCGCGAGCACGCTCGCGGAGGGCAGGCGTTCTACCTGCACAACCGCGTCGAGTCCATCGACGAGGCGCGCGAGAAGCTCGAGGAGCTCTGCCCGGGGCTGCGCTTCCTCGTCGCGCACGGGCAGATGGCCGAGAAGGAGCTCGAGGAACGCATGCACGCGTTCCTCGCCGGCGATGGCGACGTGCTCGTGTCCACCACGATCATCGAGTCGGGCATCGACATCCCGCAGGCCAACACGCTCGTCGTCGAGCGCGCAGACGCCCTCGGGCTCGCGCAGCTCTACCAGATCCGGGGCCGCGTCGGCCGCTCCGACGTGCTCGCCTATGCCTACCTCTTCTATCCCGAGGCGTCGGAGCTGACTCCGGAGGCGCGGGCGCGACTCGCGACGCTCGCCGACCACACGGAGCTCGGGGCCGGCTTCCAGATCGCAATGCGAGACCTCGAGATCCGCGGTGCCGGCGACCTTCTCGGGCCGGAGCAGTCGGGACACGTCGCCGCTCTCGGGTTCGAGCTCTACGTCGAGATGCTCGACGAGGCGGTCGCCGAGCTCACAGGGCGCCGACGGATGGCGGCCCGTCCGGTGCGGGTCGACGCACGAGTGGACGCCTACGTGCCGGCGTCGTACGTCGCAGCCGAAGCGCTCAAGATCGACCTCCACCGCCGGATCGCGCTCGCCGAGGACGAGGACGAGCTGCGCGAGCTCGTGTCGGCGACGGAGGATCGGTACGGGCCGCTGCCGGAACCGGTCGAGAACCTGTTCGCGATCCAGGAGGCCAAGCTGAAGCTCGCACGTCTCGGCGCCGACTACCTCGTCTTTCGCGGCGGTCGCGTGACCGTCGGCCCGCTCGCGCTCGGCTCGGCCGAGGTCCGCTCGCTCGTGGGTGTCGCGCCGACGCTGATCTACTCGACGCAGAAAGGGGAGGTGTCTCTTCGCGTCGAAAGCCTCAAGGATGCTCTCGAGCTGCCCGATGCTATTGTCCAGGCCCGCGTGGCCGCATAGCTGCGGCCTTTCTTTCGGTCCCGAGCCCGATGCCCTCGCAGCCTTCGAACAGTGCGCAACCCCTGCCTAACACCGCCTCGGCTATAAGGGACGGGCTTCGATGACCGCCATACGTCTCACGTTCGGCCTCCTGCTCGCGACCTGCGCGCTCGCCGTCTCCGCCTGCGGGGGCGGCTCCGACGACGTGCCTTCCGGCGCGATCGCAGTCGTGAATGGCACCGAGATCTCGAAGTCTGAGCTCGACGAGCTCATCGCTCAGTCCAAGAAGCAATACGAGAGCAAGAAGCAGGAATTTCCGAAGGCGGGCACTCCGGAGTTCCAGAGCATCCAGACGCAGTACGTCGCGTACCTCGTCGAGCTCGAGCAGTTCCGACAGGCGGCACCTGATCTCGGGATCGAGGTCACCGAAAAGGAGATCGACGCAGCCGAGAACGAGGTGATCAAGAGCCGCTTCGACGGCAAGCGCTCGGAGTACGAGAAGGCCCTGAAGCAGCAGGGCTTCACGGCCGACCAGTACCGCGAGAAGGGGCTCGCGGTCTCGCTGCTCTCCAAGGAGATCTTCGACGAGGTCACCAAGGACGTGAAGGTGAACGAGGCGGAGATCCTCCAGTACTACACCCAGAATCAGTCGCAGTACGGAACGCCTGAGTCGCGTGACGTCCGGCACATCCTCATCTCCGAGAAGGACGGCGATCAGGTCGACTTCGAGGCGAGCAAGGCGAAGGCCGACGACATCTACGCGCAGCTCCAGGGCGGCGCCGACTTCGCGGCGCTCGCGAAGTCGAGCTCGGAGGACTCCGGCAGCAAGGACTCCGGGGGCAAGCTGACGATCTCACGCGGCCAGACGGTTCCCGAGTTCGACAAGGTCTCGTTCGAGCTCGACAAGGGCGAGCTCTCGAAGCCCGTCAAGACGCAGTACGGCTACCACGTGATCGAAGCCGTGTCGGACGTTCGGAAGGCGACCATCACGCCTCTCGCCAAGGTTCGCGCATCGATCCGGACGACGCTCCTCCAGGAGAAGCGCAATGAGGAGATGCAGGCGTGGGTCGAGGAACGTCGGAAGGACTTCGAGGGCAAGGTCAGTTACTCGGCCGGCTACGAGCCGCCCGAGCTGCCGGAGGCACCCACCGAGACCGAGTAGCACCGCTGGAAAGTCCGGGTCGCTTACGCAACCGAGTTTCCAGCGAGGATCTCTAGACTCGCCGGCTGTGATCTCCACATGAGTCTCTCGGAGGCACTTCTCGACCTCCAGGAGCTGACGCGGCACCTGCGCCGGGAGTGCCCCTGGGATCGCGAGCAGACGGAGCGCACGATCGTCCCGCACACGCGTCGAGGAGGCGTACGAGGTCGCGGACGCAGCGATTGCAGGCGATCCGGATGCGCTTCGCGGCGAGCTCGGCGACCTCCTCTTCCAGGTCTACTTCCTGTCGCTCCTCCTCGAGGAGCGGGGCGAAGGCGACCTCGAGACGGTTGCGCGTGCTGTGCACGAGAAGCTTGTTCGGCGGCATCCGCACGTGTTCGGTGACGCCGACGCGCACACGCCGGGTCGTGTCCGCGAGCGCTGGGAGGCACTGAAGACCGAGCAGGAGGGGCGCGAAGGAATCTTCCACGACGTCCCCGAGGCGCTTCCGGCGCTGTTGCACGCCCGCAAGGTTCAGCGGCGCGCTGCCGCGGTCGGGCTACGACTGGCCGGACCTCGCCGGTCCCGCTCGCGAAGATGCGCGAGGAGCTCGATGAGCTCGAACGCGCGATCACGACCGCCCTCGAGCCCGCCCCCGAGTCCGAGCCAGACGCAGCGGTCTTCCACGAGACCGGCGACCTTCTCTTCACCGTCGGTCAACGTCGCGCGACGCGCGAACGTCGATCCGGAGCTCGCGTTGCGCGCGACGACGCGACGCTTCACGCAGCGGGTCGAGCTAGCGGCCGCAGCTTGCGGACGCGGAGGGCGAGGACTGGAGGAGCCTCGAACTCGATGCGCAGGACACGTACTACGAGCGGGCGAAGGAGCGGCTCGCCTGACTCCGATCACACGCATTCACGCCCGTCAGCTCCTGGACTCGCGCGGGAACCCGACGCTCGAGGTCGACGTCGCGCTCGCCTCGGGCGCGCTCGGGCGAGCGGTTCCGTCCGGTGCGTCGACCGGAGAGCACGAAGCGGTCGAGCTGCGCGACGGCGACCTCGGCGTGTATCTCGGCAAGGGCGTGCTGAAGGCGGTCGGCAACGTGAACGGCGAGATCGCCGCGGCGATCCGTCGGCGCTCGACGCTGCCGAGCAGCGCGGCGCTCGACGAGACGCTCGTCGAGCTCGACGGCACACCGACGAAGAGCGCGTCTCGGCGCGAACGCGATCCTCGGCGTGCTCGCTGGCCGCGGCGCAGGCCGCAGCGGCCGACGCCGGCCAGCCGCTCTATCGCTGGCTCGGCGGCGACGGAGCTCGCACCTGCTGCCGGTGCCGCTGATGAACGTGTTCAACGGCGGCGCGCACGCCGACAACACGGTCGACCTCCAGGAGTTCATGGTCGTCCCGCCGGGGCGCAGACCTTCTCGGAGGCGCTTCGCATCGGCGCCGAGGTGTACCAGCGGCTGAAGAGCGGTGCTCCACGAGCGCGGGCTTTCGACGGCCGTCGGCGACGAGGGCGGCTTCGCGCCGGACCTCGAGACGCACGGAGCGCGCGATCGAGACGATCCTCGAGGCCGCCGAACGCGCCGGGCATCGCGAGCGCGTCGCGATCGCGCTCGATCCGGCGGCGAGCGAGTTCTACCGAGACGGCGAGTACCACCTCGCCGGCGAGGGGCGCACGCTCGAGCCCGAGTCGATGATCGACTTCTACCGTTCGCTCGCGGATCGCTTCCCGCTCCTCTCGGTCGAGGACGGCCTCGACGAGGACGCCTGGGACGACTGGCGGAGCCTGACGCAGGAGCTCGGGAATGCCGTCCAGCTGGTCGGCGACGATCTGTTCGTGACCAACGTCGAGTTCCTCGGGCGCGGGATCGAGGAGGGCGTCGCCAACGCCATCCTCGTCAAGGTGAACCAGATCGGGACGCTGACGGAGTCGCTCGACGTGATCGAGCTCGCCAGGAGCGCCGGCTATGCGACGGTCATCTCGCACCGCTCGGGGGAGACCGAGGACACGACGATCGCCGACCTCGCGGTCGCCGTGAACGCCGGCCAGATCAAGACCGGTGCGCCGTCGCGTTCAGACCGCGTCGCGAAGTACAACCAGCTCCTGAGGATCGAGGAAGAGCTGGGTGACGACGCGGTGTACCCGGGGTGGGCCGTGTTCCGCGGGCTGTAGCCTGAGTCAGTGGTGCCGTCGCCAGATCGACGAACGAAGATCGTCGCCACCATTGGCCCCTCCTCGAATGACCAGGAGACGCTGGCCGCGCTCGTCGACGCCGGGATGGATGGCATCAGGCTCAACTTCTCGCACGGGAAGCACGACGAGCACGAGCGGAGCGCCCAGCGTGCGCGCGCCGTGCAGGCGGAGGCAGGCCGTCCGCTCGCGTTGATCGCCGATCTCCAGGGCCCGAAGATCCGCATCGGAGATCTCGAGGCTCCCGCGTTGCTCGAGGCGGGCGACTCGATCGTCGTCGCCGGTGAGCGCGAGTGCGGAGCGGAGGACCTTCCCGTTGCCCCGGACGTCCTCGGGGCCGTGCTCGAGGCCGGTGACGAGATCCTCATCGACGATGGGCACGTGCGTCTTCGCGTCGAGCGACTGGACGGCACGAGGGCGCTGTGCGAGGTCGTGACGGGCGGTATGGTCGAGCCGCACAAGGGCGTGAACGTCCCCGGCGTGCCGCTTCCGGTCCCGTCGTTGACGGAGAAGGATCTCGCGGACCTCGACTTCGCGCTCTCACTCGGCGTGGACTACGTGGCCCAGTCGTTCGTGCGCACGCATCAGGACGTCGCCGCACTGAAGTCGCGGATCGAGGCGGCGGGCTCGCAGGCCTGGGTGATCGCGAAGATCGAGCTCAAGGAGGCGGTGACGCAGCTCGAGGCGATCCTGGACGTCGCCGACGCCGTGATGATCGCGCGCGGGGACCTCGGCGTCGAGATCGGCGCAGCCGACGTCCCGCTCCTGCAGAAACGGATCATCCTGGAAGCGCTCGAGCGCGGGAAGCCCGCCATCACGGCGACACAGATGCTCGAGACGATGATCCATCGGCCGGAGCCGACCCGCGCCGAGGCCTCGGACGTCGCCAACGCAATCCTCGACGGGACGTCGTCGCTCATGCTCTCGGCCGAGACGGCCGTCGGGGAGTATCCGGTCGAAGCCGTCGCGACGATGGCGGGCATCGCGCGGGCCGTCGAGCCGAGCCTCGGGTACCGGCACCAGCTGCCGTCGGCTCTCGAGGACCCTACCGTCGGCCGGGCGATGTCGAATGCTGCGTGTGATCTCGCGGAGGCGCTCGGAGCGAAGGCGATTCTCGTCCCGACCTTCACCGGGCGTACGGCGTCGGCGGTTGCGCGTCTCCGTCCCCAGCGCCCGGTCGTCGCGCTCACCCATGTCCAGGCTTCCCTCCAGCACATGGCGATCGAGTGGGGCGTCACACCACTCGAGATCCCGGAGGTGACGGATGTGGAGGAGCTCTGGCGACTCTCGATCGACGCGGCTCGTGACGCAGGGATCGTCGAGGCGGGCGATCGCGTCATCCTCACTGCCGGGACCACCGTCAACATTCCCGGCTCCACGAACGTCATCAAGGTCGACGTCGCCTGACGCCGCTCGACGAGCGGCGTCTGGAGTGAGAAGGGGCGCGGCCGCGCACGTTGAAAGTGCCGGGCGTGGCAGGGAGAGCGAGACGGCGCACGGCGAGGGCGCGCATCGGGCGACGCCGGCTGCGATTGCTGTGGATGCTCGGCATCGTCGCGGTCGCCGTCTACCTCTACTACCGGCCCATCACGTCGTACGCGGAGACGCGAAACGACCTGACGACGCGGCGCGCCGAGGTCGAGTCACTCCGCCTGGTCCGTGCCGAGCTCGAGCTTCGACTGGTGAACTCCACCAGCGTCGACTCGGTCGAGCGCGAGGCGCGGCGCATCGGGTGGGTGAAGCCGGGCGAGCGGCTCTTCGTGGTGAAAGGCATTCCCGCGTGGCGCAAGGCACGAAGCGCCGGTCGCTCGACTCAGCCCTAGTCTTTCGCGTATGGACGATCGAGCCGTCGTCGGGCGCCAGCTCGGACGCCCTCCACGCGCGTTCCACCGGGTCGTCGTCCGCTGCCCCTTCGGCCTGCCGGCCGTGACCGAGCAGTCGCCGTACGACTCCGAAGGCGCGCCGTTTCCGACCACGTACTACGTCACCTGCCCGCACCTCGTCACCGCGATCGCACGGCTGGAGGCTGCGGGCGGCGTGGAGCGCTGGAGCCGGGCTGCCGCCGAGACTGCAGAGCTCACCGTATCGCTCCAGCGAGCGACCGAGGAGCAGCAGCGGATTCGGCGCGATCTCGCCGGCGGGCGACTCGGGTCGGACGAAGGAGCTTCGCTCGCCCTCGGCATCGGCGGCTCGCGCTCACCGGACCACCTCAAGTGCCTCCATGCACATATCGCGTTTGCGCTCGCTCGTCCCGGCTACGCCCTCGGTGAGCTGATCCTCGAGGAGGTCGTCGAACCATGGCCGCCGATGCTGTGCTGCTCGGAGGCGTTCCGGGAGGACGACTAATCTCACGGCTCGTGCCGGCGGACCTCGAGATCGCAAGGCTCGAATGGGAGCACGCCTACCGCGACCTCGCCGAGGTCGCGCGCGACCCCGCGCTCGAAGCTCGTCTGCGCGCTCAATTGGACGTGATGACGGCGGAGCTGCGTCGCCGGGTAGGAGGAACGTTCACGCTTCGCGAGCTCGCGGACGAATACGCGCTGGCGGACCAGTGGGCGCGCGAGGTGCTCGCCGAGCAAGGCGCTCCGGAATGGCCGCGGACGGTCACGCTCGTCGAGGGCGCGGCGTTCCATCTCTACGCCCGCGGCGCCGTGGACTACCGCCCATGACCAACGCTCGCCTTCGGCTCGCGTTCGCGGGGGAAACCATGTTTCCCCCGCGTGCCCCCTTCTTCTTGAGAGCGTGGGGAACCTCCCGGTTCCCCACACCCCTCCCCACTCACGGGCGAAGGGCTTGCCCGTGAGTCCTCGAGACCGCATCGGCCGCGTCGTGCTGGCCGTCGTCGTGCTCGTGCTGGCGTTCCTTCTCGGAATGGCTTTTGCCCGAACACTGGACGAGAGGCCGAAGTCGAGCGGGACCGTGACTGTCGTGCGCACGCTCACGCCGATCCCGCAGGGGGCTCCCGTGCGCACTGTCACGGTGACTGTCACCGGCCCGTAAACGCGTCGGGGGTCTGGCTCGAGCCAGACCCCAGAACGTCGCCTACAACTCTTCGGAGGCCTCGAGCAGCCCGGAGAGGATGATCCCGATCGCGCAGGCGAGGCTGATCCAGATGCCCGCCCCTCGGCTCGCGAAGAAGAAGCTGTCGGGGATCGAGATGATCCTGACGAGAACGAGGATCGTCGCCACCGAGCCGATGCCGATGGTCACGAGGCTCTCCGGCACCGAGGCGGGCATGCTGACGCCGACCTCTCGCAGCACGGCGAGGAGCACGGCGACGAGTCCGAGGAAGAGCACGATCTTCCCGATCGTGCCCGTATGCCAGCCGATCACGGACACCGTCGTCCCGTTGCCCTCGCCCGTGTACCAGCCGGTCAGCGCGGAGAGCGCGAGGAGCAACCCGAAGAGAAAGGTGAGGCGCCCACCCATCCCGGAGAGCTCACCGGCGCCTGGAAACGACATGCGGCTGCGTCCTGTGGCGCGCTCCATCGCGTGAAGCATATTTCCTGTCCCCGACGGGACGGCCTTCACGTGGTCGAATCACCTTCCTAGAATCCTCTCGTGGCACATCCCGCGCCTTCGATGCCAGAGCCCCCGGCTCTCGAGGACGAGCCTCCGCTCGACCCCGACGCGATCCCGCGTTCGTATCGCCACCACCGTGCCCTGCGCGCAGCGAGGGCGCGGAGGCATCGCGAGAAGCGGTGGGCGAGCGTGCGGTTCTGGCTGGTGCTCGCAATCGTCGTCGCGGTTGCCGTGGTGCTCGCAGCGCGGACACTCGGCGAGATCGAGCGCGTCTTCGGCCTTTAGATGGCCGAGCACGCGAGGCCGGGGAGCGGCCCGGGAGCAGGGCGCTCGGCGCGCTCGTGTTCGGTGCCGGGATCGGCGCCCTCGCCACCGAGATCACGGCGTCACGGCTGCTCGCACCGTACTTCGGCTCGTCGACGATCGTCTGGGCGAATCTCATCGGGATCGTCCTGGCGGCGCTCGCGCTCGGATACTGGCTCGGCGGACGGCTGGCAGACAGGCGGCCCGAGCCGCTGCTCCTCGGCTACATCGTGCTCGCCGCGGCGATCTGCGTCGCCGTGCATCCCGTTCGCCGCGAAGCCATTCCTCGACTTCACCGTCGACGGCCTCGACACCGCCTCGGCCGGAGCGGTCGTCGGGAGCTTCCTCGCAGTCCTGCTGCTCTGCGCGCCGCCCGTCGTCCTCCTCGGGATGGTCTCACCGTTCGCAATTCGTCTCGCCGTCGCCTCGATCGCAACCGCGGGCGCAGTGGCGGGCCGTCTCTATGCGCTCTCCACTGCAGGCTCTCTGCTCGGCACGTTCCTGCCGGCGCTCCTCCTGATTCCGGCAATCGGCACCCAGCGGACGTTCCTGGTGATCGCGGCACTCCTCGCGGCGTCATCGTGCTTCTTGCTGGGTCCCCGCTACCTCGCTGTCTCCCTGCTTCTCGCGACGCTGCTCGTCGTCCCGCCTGGTGCGATCAAGGCCGAGGAGGGGCTCATTCACGAGGAGACGTCGTACCACCAGTACATCGGCGTGATCGAGCGTCCGGACGGCCGCCGGCTGCTCCATCTCAACGAAGGCGTCGCCGTGCACTCGGTCTGGCGGCCGGACTCCGTCCTCACGGGCGGTGTCTGGGACGCGTTCCTCGCGTTGCCGCCCCTCCTCGGCCGACCCCTCGAGCGCGTGGCGATCCTCGGGAACGCCGGCGGCACGACTGCACGCGCGCTCGGCGTGTACTACGCCGACGCTCGAGTCGACGGCGTCGAGCTCGACCCTGCCGTGAGCCGCGTCGGGCGGCGCTACTTCGGCATGGACGACAACGCTCGCCTCATCGTGCACGACGCGGACGCACGTCCGTTCCTGCGCTCGACCGACCAGCGCTTCGACCTCATCGTCGTCGACGCGTATCGACAGCCATACGTCCCGTTCTACCTCGCGACGCGCGAGTTCTTCCGACTCGTCCGCGATCATCTGACCCCTGGCGGGATCGTCGCCCTCAACGTCGCGGCCGTGCCGGACGACAAGCGGCTCGTCCGGGCCGTCGGCGGGACGTTGGCCGCGGAGGTGCCACAGGTGCTCGAGTGGCCGGCGCTGCGCTTCAACACGATCGTCCTGGGGCTCACCGAGCCGTTGTCGCAGCGCGAGATGAGGCGGCGACTGGAGAGCGGTCCGCCGGACCTCGCGTCGATCCGCGCGCTCCTCGCGCGCGACGTGCGCGAGCTCGAGGTCGCCGCCCGCCCGTGGACCGACGACCGAGCGCCCGTCGAGTGGCTGACCGACCGGATGATCATCTCGTATGCCGCCGAGGGCGGCAGGCTCGAGGAGGACTACCTTCCGACGAGGCCCGCGCCGTGATCTCGCTCGAGCGGCGGGATGGTCGGCCGCTTCGCATCGGTCACAGAGGTGCGGCGGCACTCGCCGCCGAGAACACGCTCGACTCGTTTCGGGCGGCGGTCGCGACCGGTGTCGACCTCGTCGAGTTCGATGTCATCGCCCTCTCGAGCGGCGAGCTCAGGGTCGCGCACTCGAGGGACGAAGTCGTCCGGACCAACCCTTCGCTCGAGGAGGCGCTGCGCTTCTTCGTGGACGAAGCGACCGACGTTGGCGTCCATCTCGACCTCAAGCTGACGCGGCGCGAGCGCGAGGTCGTCGAGGCGTTGCGCGCCCACGGTCTCGCCACACGGAGCTTCGTCAGCTCGTACTACTTCGGCACCGCCCGCGCGATCGGGTCGCTCGACGGCGACATTCGGACGGGCTTCACCCTTCCGCGGCGGGTCTTTCGCATCTCGGAGCACGGCCGCAGCGCGCCGGTCGCACGCATCGCCCTCAAGACGCTTCGCCGGCTCACCCCACCGCTCGTCGGGCCGCTGCTCCAGACGACCCGGGCGACCGCCCTCGTCCTCCACCACTCCCTCGTCACCGAAGGAAGCGTCCGTGCCGCGCACGACCGGGGGGCGGCTGTCGTCACCTGGACGGTCGATGATGTCTCGGTGCTAGAGCGGGTCGAGAAAGCGGGAGTCGACGCTGTCGTGTCGAATGATCCACGGATTTTCGTGTCTACACTTTCGACGTGAACGCTTCGGCGCGAACGCTCGGCGCTGTGATGCTGGTGATCTGCGCCCTCCTCGGCCTTGCCGCCGCATTCGGCCTTGCCGGCGCCGCCGGGGCGCCTTCGCAGACCGATCCGACGACGACGACGACGACGGAGCCTCCCACCGAGCCGCCTGTCGAGCCGCCTGCCGAGCCGCCGACGCCGGCACCGATCGCCTTCGGGGTGACGGTCGGCGGAGTGAAGGTCGGTGGGCTCATGCCCTTCCAGGCCGGAAAGGCGGTGCGAAAGGCCTACACGCGGCCGCTCGTCCTCGTCGTCGACGAGAAGATGAAGGAGAAGCTGGCGCCCGACGCGCTCGGCGCGCAGCCGAACTTCCCGAAGGCGATCCGACGTGCCCGACTCGCCCGACCAGGTGCGCTCGTTCCCCTCGACGTCGACGTCTCTCAGGCTCGCGTGCGGAAATACGTCGACCGCCTCGGTGGTCGGGTCGATCGCGAGCCGAGAGACGCGCGCATCGACGTCATCGGCCTGAAGCCGCGAGCGATCGAGTCTCAGGAAGGTAGGCACCTCAAGCGTCTCGCCACGGGTCGCGCGATCCGCACGGCCTTCGCGACCAACAGCCGCGCGCCGATCCGCCTGGGCTTCGAGGTGCGCAAGCCGGAGGTCGACTCCGATGAGCTCAAAAAGGCGGTCGTGATCATGCGGAGCTCGAACCGGCTCCTGTACTTCGACGACCTGAAGCTCGTCCGCTGGTTCGGCGTCGCTACCGGCCAGGCCGCGTTCCCGACCCCACTCGGCGACTACGAGGTCGTCACCAAGCAGCGGAACCCGTGGTGGTACCCGCCACCGTCCGACTGGGCGAAGGACTCCGAGCCGGTACCGCCCGGCCCCGGGAACCCGCTCGGCACCCGGTGGATGGGCATCTCGGCGCCGTACGTGGGGATCCACGGAACCCCCGACGCGGCCTCGATCGGGTACTCGGCCTCCCACGGGTGCATTCGCATGCGCATCGAGGACGCCGAGTGGCTCTTCCGCCGCGTAGAGATCGGCACGCCGGTCTACATCATCTCCCGGTAGCTGATGGCTTCGCGAATGAGGCTCGTGGGCCAGGGCGTGGCCATCGGACTCGTCGCGCTCCTCTTCATCCTGCTCGCGTGGTCGCTATTGACGGACGAGGGCGGTGGCCTCGCGAAGGCCGCCAACAGCGGCGACCGCCCGACGGCGCCAGATTTCGCGCTGGAGCGGCTCGACGGGGACGGTGTGCTTCAGCTCTCGTCGCTGCGGGGCAAGGCCGTCGTACTGAATTTCTGGGCGTCGTGGTGTAGCCCGTGCAAGGAGGAAGCTCCCTTCCTCGAGCAGCTGTGGCGCTCGAAGCGGGATCGCGGGCTCGTCGTGCTGGGCCTCGACGCAAAGGACTTCCGCGGCGACGCCCGCAGGTTCGCGCGGCGCTTCGGTCTCACGTTCCCTCTCGTCTTCGACGGTCCCGGCGGCGTCGTCGACCCGTACGGCGTGAAGGGCTTTCCGGAGACGTTCGTGATCGACCGCGAGGGCCGGGTCGTGGCCGCTTTCGCCGGCGCCGTGAACGGCGAGGACGAGCGTGCACGGCTACAGGCCGCGATCGACGACGCGCTCTCAT
Source organism: uncultured Actinomycetes bacterium (assembly GCA_963761485.1). GTDB lineage: Bacteria > Actinomycetota > Thermoleophilia > Gaiellales > Gaiellaceae > GMQP-bins7. The sequence continues at coordinate 45,706 of CAVXGP010000009.1, forward strand.
GAGACTGCGGCTGGCGACGACGGCGCTCCTGTGCTCGCTCGTTGTCACAGGGCCTGCCTCGGCAGCCCCTCCGAATGCGGCGGACCTCGAGGCGGAGCTCGTTTGCCCCGTCTGCGAAACGACACTCGACCAGTCCAACGCGCCCGTCGCCGAGCGCATGAAGACGTACATTCGCGTGCGCATCGCTGCCGGCGACAGCGAGCAGGAGATCAAAGACGCGCTCGTCGCGGAGTTCGGCCCGGGGGTGCTGGCCGAGCCGCCCGGCAGTGGATTCGGGCTCCTGGCCTGGCTCCTGCCACTCGCAGCAGTTGCAGGCGGTGCGCTCGCCATGGGTCTCCTCATCCGCTCCTGGAGCCGGCGGGGGCCGCCCGGCGGGCCGCCCCCCGAGGAGCGACTCGACCCGGAGACAGAGCGCCGCGTGGACGCGGAGCTCACACGGTTCGACGGCTAGCTGGGCCGATGAGCTGGACGTCGATCCCAGTCGCTTTCTTCGCGGGGATGGTCTCGTTCCTCGCTCCGTGCGTTCTCCCGCTCGTCCCCGCATACCTCTCCGCGGTGTCGGCCGTCGATGCCGACCGGCTGGGACAGCCAGGAACGGCCCGGCGGGTCGTCACGGGCAGCGTGCCCTTCGTCGTCGGATTCACCGCGTTCTTCGTGTTCCTCGGCGTCGGTGCCGCCCTCGTCGGCGGCCGCGTCCTCGGAGACCAGTTCGTCCTCGAGCGCATCGCAGGCTTCGTGCTCGTCGTCTTCGGGCTGGCGTTCATGGGGCTCCTGCCATGGCCCGAGCGGCTCGTGGGTGCGGGTCTCTTGCAAGAGGCACGCGGCCGTGGGTCGCGCATGCTCCTCGGCGGCGCGTTCGCCGTGTGTGCCGCGCCGTGCATCGGGCCGGTGCTGGCCGCGATCCTCGTGCTCGCCGGCTCGTCCGACACGGTGCTCCAGGGTGCGGCACTTCTCGGCGCCTACTCACTCGGCCTCGCCGTGCCGTTCGTGCTCGCCGCGTCGCTGTTCACGCGGGCGATGTCGGCTTTCCGCTGGTTGCGCGACCACTACCGCGTGATCCAGATCGGCGGTGGCGCAATCATGGTCGCACTGGGCCTCCTGCTCTTCTTCGAGCGCTTCTACGTCCTTCGCGTGTATCTGAATCGCTTCCTGGAGTGGCTCGGGCTGGAGCCCGCGTTCTGATCAGACTCGGGGTCGGGTGAGATCGAGCGATCCGGCTTCGACACGCTCGTGCGCAGCGGCCACGTCGTCCAACACGAGCGTGACGTCGACGCCGCGGTGCCGGGGCCGGTAGCCGCCGAGGCGCCGCTCGGCTTTCGCGAGCTGTCGCTCGCAACCCGGTTTGTTACCGCGCTCCGCATGGAGCCAAGCGACCGCGACGTGGACGAGCCCCTGAAGGAAGTCGCGCTCGGGCTGGGGTGCCGTACGCCACTCGTCCTCGAGCTCCTCGTGGGCCTCGAAGAACTCGCCTGCACGGATCAGCTCCAGCCCTCGCTCGAGGCTCATGCCGAACGATTATCGGCGTCCGTGTCGGGTGCTAGTGTCGCCCTGTGTCGACGATCCTGCTCGTTGGGGTCGACCTCTTCTTTCGCGGGAAACTCGAGGGCCTGCTCCCTGGGCACCGACTCGTCACGAGCGACAGCGTCGATGCGCCGGATCTCGTGATCGCAGACATCGCCCGCGTGGAGCCCGACGAGGTCGTCGATGCCTGGCCGGAGATTCCGATCCTCGGCTTTACGAACCACACCGACAAGTCCGGTCTCCAGCGCGCTCACACGGCCGGTTTCGACCAGGTGATCGTGAAGTCCGCGCTCGTCGAGCGGGCGCCGGAGTTGGTCGAGGAGCTCACCGGTGCGGGCGTGTCCGAGACCGAGTAGTCGCAGCGGATGCCGCGGCTAGACTCGATCGCGTGACGTACATCATCGCCGAGCCCTGCATCGACATCAAAGACCTCTCGTGCGTCGACGTCTGCCCTGTCGATTGCATCCACCCTTTCGAGCGGATCCTGATCATCGACCCGGAGGAATGTATCGACTGCTTCGCCCCGACGGAGCAGCTCATCACATCACACGGGCTTCGCACCTTCGCCGAGCTCGAGGACACGTCGTGCAAGGTGCTCACCGACGACGGATTCAAGCCCGCCGTCGTCAAGCGATTTCGGAAGCGCCCGCTCGTGAAGCTCGAGCTCGCGCCGGCTTTCGAGGAGCGCGACCGGTACGGCGGGACGAGGCTGACGACGCGGAACATCTCTCGGTTCCGGCGGACGGTGTGGGCGACGCCGACGCATGGCTGGGTACTCGCCGACGGCCAGAAGACGAATTCGCTCGGGGTGGGGCAGTTCGTGCCTGCGGTGCGGGCCGCGCCGACGCGCGACGGCGAGACGTATCGGTTGGGCGTCCTGCACGGGCTCGTGTACGGCGACGGGTCCTGGAACAAGCTCGAGATTCGGTCGGGAGAGCACCTTCACTACGTCCAGCTCTATGGCGAGCGCGTCGCGAAGTACCGCGACTTCTTCGAGCAGGTGAACTTTTCGCCGTGTCTCGATTCCCATCCGGGATACGCCGGCACTGGTGTCGTGCGCTCGTGCGTCAATCTCAAGCGCCTGCTCCCGGAGACCGGCGACGCAGAGTACGTCGCCGGCTTCGTGGATGGGTGGGTCGCTGCTGACGGCGATCCCGTGCGAGCTGGGTCATGGCGTCTCCGGTCGACGGACCACGAGGCGCTCGAATGGCTCGAGAGGGCTGCGCCCCTGGCGGGATATGTCGCGATCGGTTCTGGGCAGGAAGGCAACATGGAGACGAATTTTGGCGTGCGCAGCCGCCCCATCCGCTGGCTTTACCTCGCGACACGTGAGTCGTACTGGCGCGTGATGAACGTCGAGGCGAAACAAGCCGACGACGACGACACCTATTGCGCTGTCGTCCCTGGCAAGCACGAGTTTGCGCTCGCCGGCGGCATCACCACTCGGAATTGCGGCGCATGCGAACCGGAGTGCCCGGTGGAGGCGATCTTTCCCGAGGACGCGCTGCCCGACAAGTGGAACGCCTTCGTTGAGATCAACTACGCGTTCCCGGACCCCGAGAAGATCAACGCGCTCACGGACGCGTACGCGACCGAGCACGACGTCCAGAACCCGCCACTCGAGTAGGGGCGAGGCTTGCCTCGCCCTCGGTGCTCAGGCCGGCAGTAGGTACGCGCACGGCCGTGGATCGCCGGGCAGCGGCGACGGCGCGATCTTCGTCACGCGGTAGCGCTGGTCCCCGTCCTCGACCTCCGCGCCAGGCCTGGGCGGGTCGCCGGTCCGCTCGATGAGCGTGTACCCGGCCGGCGACCAGACGAAGAACAGATATCCGCTCCGGCCGTTCGTCTCCACGGCTCGATCCTAACGATGCGCCGCGGCCGGCGGCACCTCGATCCTGATCGTCGATCCCCGCGGGTAGCGCACCTCCGAGCTGAAGCGTGCGTTCAGAGTGGCCGCACGGTCCGCGAACGCCTCGAGAACCGCGGCGCGGCGCTCCGGAGGGCCGTCGTCCGCGACGACGAGCTCGATTCCTCCACCGTCGCTCGTCCGGAGGGAGATCTCGATCCGCGACGGCGTCCCACGCTTCACCGCCTGCTCGGTGGCCTCGCGCAGTATCTGGTAGAGGGCGACCGCCGCGTTCTCGCCCAACCCCTCTGCCTGCTCGACGTCGAGGGCGATTTCGACCTCGTGCCGTGCGGAGACGCGGCGCGCGAGGGCCGCGGCCGCCTCCGCAAACCCCAGCTGATGCAGTACACGCGGCTCGAGGTCGTCGCACAGTGCGCGAAGATCCCGCGTGGCGTCCCGTGCGAGCTCCAGGCCTCTCGACACGATGTTGCTCGCGCTCGCGGTGTCGCCAGCGGTCAGGTCTGCGAGCCCGGCATCGAGCATCTGCGCGATCGCCGACAGCTGCTGAATCGGGCCGTCGTGGAGCAGCTCTGCGAGCCTGCGGCGCTCCTCCTGCTCCGCGAGAATCCGCTCGGCGATCAGCGCCCGCTCGGCGTCGTCCGCGGTCAATCGATCATGGCCTCGCGAAGCGCGATCGCGACAGCTTGCGTGCGCGTGTCGGCTTCGAGCTTCGCGAGAATGTGTCGTACGTGGCTCTTCACCGTCTCCTGGCTGATGAAGAGCTTCGCCGCGACGTCGGCGTTCGACATGCCGTCGGCGAGCAGCTGCAGGATCTCGCGCTCGCGCGGAGTGAGGATGTCCGCTTGCCCTTGGCCGGCGACGAACTCGGCCATGAGCCCCGGATCGACGAACGTCTCGCCCGCGGCGACCTTCTCGATTGCGCGAAGGAGGGTCTCGTGAGGAGCTTCCTTGAGGATGTACCCGCGAGCCCCCGACTCGAGCCCGCGCTGGAGCAGTGAGCGCTCGCCGTAGGCGGTGAAGATGAGCACGCCTGTCGACGGGGCTTTCTCCAGCACCTGCTCGGTCGCCTCGAGCCCGTCCATGTCCGGCATGCGGAGGTCCATGATTACGACGTCGGGCCTCCGTCGCTCGGCCAGGGCGACGGCCGACGCGCCGTCGGTCGCTTCGCCGATCACGCGGATCCGCGGCGAGCGCGAGAGCGCGAGGCGTAGCCCTTCACGCACGACCTCGTGGTCGTCCGCGATGAGGCAGGTGATCTCGTCGGCCACGGGGCGATTCTACGGCGCGGATCGGCAGGCTCCTGCTAGGGGACGAGCGATAGCTGCTCGTTCTCGCGACGCGGGGATGCCGTTCGGCGCCCATTCCGCGGGGCGATCCTCACGGTTCGAGCGAGTTCGCGAACCTGATCCTTGACCGGTTTCATCGCGACCGAGGGCAGGTAGGCGCGATCCGCGTACAGCTCTTCGTAGCGCACGACTTCCTCGGGCCAGTCGCGCCCGAGCGCTTCCAGGAAGTGCTCCCGCGTGCCCGGCCGCAAGAACAGAAGGTTGGCCCAGATGCTTCTCGCGCCCGCCTCGCGGGCGGCGCGCACGACCTCCTCGAGCTGCTCGGGCCGGTCCGAGAGTCCCGGAAGGATCGGCGCCATTCCGACGCCGACGTCGATGCCGGCCTCGGACAGGCGGCGCACCGCCTCGAGCCGGCTGCGTGGTGGCGCGGTCCCGGGCTCGGTCGTCCGCCACACGTCCGGATCGAGGGTCGGGATCGAGAACGTGACATGCACGTCGACCTTCGTGCCCGCCTCCTGCAGGACATCCACGTCGCGAACGGCCAATGGCCCGCGGGTGATGATCGAGAAGGGCGTCCACGCGCTCGCCAGCTCGACGATGCACGCGCGCGTGAGGCGGAATCGAGCCTCTGCAGGCTGGTACGGGTCGGTCGCGGCGCCGATCGCCACCTGTTCCCGTTTCCACGACGGACGGCCGAGCTCGCGCCGGAGGACCTCGGCGATGTTCGGCTTCACCCGGATCGAGCTCCCGTAGCGCCCGTCGGACGGGCGGTCGGCGCGAAGCTCGAAGTGGCGGACATAGCAGAACGTGCAGCGATGAACGCAGCCCATGTAGGGGTTGAGCGACCACTTGAACGCCATCCCGCGGACGGGGTTGAGCGCCGACTTGCACGGCTCGATTCGGTATTCGACGCGCATTGACCCGAGGATAGAACATACGTTCGACCGACGGCAAGCTTTCGCTCTATATGGTCAGCCGATGGACGAGCTCGACGGCGGCATTCGCCGTGTCACGCTGCCGCTGCCTACGAGGCCCGGCCACGTGCACGCGTATCTCCTGCCAGGTGAGGACGGATGGACGCTCGTCGACACCGGCGTCGGCCTGCCCGACGCGAAGGAGACCTGGGCGGCGGAGCTCGAGCGGGCAGGCGGCCGCGTGGCGACGGTGTTCGTCACGCACTTCCACCCCGACCACGTCGGCGCCGGCGCCGACCTGCACGAGCTGACCGGCGCGCGCGTGGTCCAGGGCACGCTCGACTACGCGCAGTGCGAGCTCGTGTGGGGGAACCCGGCCTGGTCCGAGCGGCTCGTCGACTGGTTCCAGCAGCACGGAGCCCCCGACGACGTGACCGCGGAGCTCGTCGGGCAGAGCTCGGTCTACCGGCCGTTCATCCGCTACCAGCGCGATCCGATCCTCGTCGAGGCCGGGGAGCACGTGGACGGCTGGGAGCTGATCGCCGCACCGGGCCATGCCGACGGGCAGCTCTGCCTCCTCCGGGACGGCGTGCTCGTCGCCGCGGACCACCTACTGGGACGGATCACCCCGACGGTCGGGCTGTGGCCGGCGAGCCGGCCCGATCCGCTCGGCGACTACCTCGCCGCGCTCGACCGGACGATCGAGCTCGCGCCGGTGGTCGCGCTCCCCGGCCACGGCGACCCGATCGACGATCCCGCAGGACGCGCCCGGGAGCTGCAGGAGCACCACAGAGTCAGGCTCGAGGAGACGGTGGCTGCGTTGACGCCGGAGCCGCAGACCGGTTACGAGCTCTCGTTTGCGCTGTTCGGGGCGGACCTGCCACCGGCAGGACGGCGCTTCGCGGTCGCCGAGACGCTCTCGCACCTCGAGCGCCTCGTGCACGAGGGCGCCGCCCGACGTCACGAGGGCGCCGGAGCCCTTACCTATACTGCGGCCTGATCGATGGGCGACGAGATCCCGCCTAGTACCGGCGCCCTGCGCGGGCCATGAGTACTCCTCTGCGCATCGTCGTCATCTTCCTGCTGGTGATGGCGAACGCGATCTTCGTCGCGGCCGAGTACGCGCTCGTCACGGCGAGACGAAGCCGCCTCGAGGAGAGAGCGTTGCGCGGTGGTCGCGGCGCGAGGACTGCGCTTCGGCTCATGGACGATCCGGTGCGCTTCATCTCGACGGTCCAGGTCGGGATCACGGTGTCGGCCATCCTGCTCGGCGCCATCGGCGAGCCGCTCGTCTCGGAGTTCTTCGAGCCGCCGCTCTCCGCCGGGGTGTCGTTCCTGATCGCGTTCGCGATTCTGACGTACCTCTCCGTCGTTGTCGGCGAGCTCGTGCCGAAGGCGGTCGCGCTCCAGAAGGCCGAGCCGCTCGCGATTGCGCTCGCCATCCCCCTCGACTGGCTCGCGAGGATCGCGCACCCGCTCGTCTGGCTGCTGCAGAAGTCGGCGAACGTCCTCCTGCGCGTGCTGCGGGTGAAGCCAGCCCCGGCCGGGATGATCGCCTACACCCGCGAGGACATTCGCCATAGCGTCGCCGCGGCCGAGGACGTGGGCGAGCTCGAAGAAGCCGAGGAGGAGATGCTCTACAAGGTCTTCGACTTCGCGTCGAAGGAGGTCTCCGCGGTCATGGTTCCTCGCCCCGACGTGGTCGCCATCGCCGTCGACATGCCGCCCGAGGAGGCGTTGCGCGCCGTCGTGGACTCGCCTTTCACGCGGTACCCCGTCTATCGCGAGTCTCTCGACAACGTCGTCGGGATCCTCCACGTGCGCGATCTGTTCGGGGCGATCCACGATCTCGGCATCGCGTCCGTCGAGCTCGAGTCGATCGTCCGGCCGGCGTATGTCGTTCCCGAGACGAAGGACCTCGCGGCTCTCCTCGCCGACTTCCGTCGCGAGAAGCAACACCTGGCGATCGTGATCGACGAGTACGGCGACATGGACGGGATCGTCACGCTCGAGGACGTCCTCGAGCAGATAGTCGGCGACATCGAGGACGAGTTCGACCTTCCGGACACGTCCATCGAGCGAGTCGACGAGAACCACATCCGCATCGACGGGACGTACACGATCGACGACTTCAACGAGGAGTTCGGCACCGAGCTCGAGCAGGAGGACTTCCACACGATGGCCGGGCTCGTGTTCGGAGAGCTCGGGCGGGCAGCCGAGGTCGGGGACTCCGTGCAGACGGACGGGCTAAGGCTGCACGTGCTCGAGGTCGACGGCACGCGCATCATGCGGCTCGAGGTCGAGTTCGGCGTCGAAGGTGACAGGCCGACCGACGATTCTATTGGCGCAGGCCCGGAAATCCGCTAGCGCGGAGTTTCCGGGCGCGCACAGATCCCTAGAGGCGGTCGCTTCGCGACCGCTGTGCTCGTGTCCGTACGCCGTCTAGGCTGCCGCCGGCAATGACCCGCTCCGCCTTTCGGCATCGCGACTTCGCTTTGTTCTGGGTGTCGCTGGTTACCGAGGCGCTCGCGCTGCAGATGGCGATCGTGGCCATCGGCTGGCAGGTCTACTCGGTGCGCGAGAACCCGCTCGACCTCGGCCTCGTCGGGCTCGCCGAGTTCCTGCCGCTCCTGCTGCTGGCGTTACCGGCGGGCCATCTCGCGGACCGCGTACCGCGCCGGAACCTCCTCACGGTGATGGTGTCGATGAACGTCGTCGTGCTCGGCGGTCTGCTCGCGATCACGGTGGCGGACACCGGGAGGGTCTGGCCGTTCTTCGCGCTTGCGTTCGTGCAGGGCATCGGAAGCGCGATCGGAGCGCCGGCGGGCCGTGCGCTCACGCCATCCCTCGTCCCGCAGGAGATCCTCGTGAGCGCGCTCGCGCAACGCTCGATCGCCTTCCAGGGCTCGGCGGTCGTCGGGCCCGCGGTCGGAGGGATCCTCTTCGCGATCCAACCCGAGCTCGTGTACATCGTCGCGATCGGGCTCTCGCTCGTGGCCCTCGGTTGCGTGCTCGCGTTGCGGAGCGGTCGTGTGCCCGCGGCCGAAGGAGTTGTCGGCCTCGACGAGGTGCTCGCAGGCGTACGGCTCATCCGTCGGACGAACGTGCTCCTGGGAGCAATCTCGCTCGACCTCTTCGCGGTGCTTCTCGGGGGCGCCGTCGCGCTGCTGCCGATCTTCGCGAAGGACATCCTCGAGGTCGGCCCGACGGGCCTCGGCTTCCTACGAGCGGCGCCGGCCGTGGGCTCTCTCCTCGCCGCTCTCGTGATCGTCCGCTACCCGATTCGCCGCCGGGCGGGGCCGAAGCTCTTCGTCGTGGTCGCCGGATTCGGCGTCTGCATGATCGCCTTCGGCCTCTCCCGTCAGATGTGGCTCTCGATGCTCGCGCTCGCGCTCGGCGCGGCATTCGACACCGTGAGTGTCGTCCTTCGCTCGACGATCTTGCCGCTGTTGACTCCGGACGAGCTGCGAGGACGGGTGACCGCCGTGGAGATGGTGTTCATCAGCGCTTCGAACGAGCTCGGCGCCTTCGAGTCCGGCGTCGCTGCGGCGTTGATCGGCGCCGTGCCCGCCGTCGTGCTGGGTGGGGCCGCAACGGTCGTGGTCGCGGGCGTGTGGTGGAAGCTCTTCCCGGCGCTCGCGCGTGTCGACCGGCTCGACGAGCTGCGGCCCGTCAGCGTCGCGCCGAGCTGAGCAGCCTGCCTGCCCCGAGATTGCGGATCGATGCATCGACGAGCTCGATCGGGTGAAGGGCCGGGAGCGGCCGCTTGCTGCGGCGGAGCGAGTTCGAAACCTGGACGAGGCACCCGGGGTTCGCACTCGCGTACGCCTGCGCGCCCGTAGCGAGCACGTGATCGGCCTTCCGATCACCGAGGTCTCGGGCCGCCTCCGGCTGCACGACGTTGTAGATCCCCGCCGAGCCGCAGCAGATGTCCTGCTCCGCAGGCTCGACGACCTCGAGCCCGGGGATTCGGGTCAGCGACGTGTGAGACGAGAGCGGCAGGCGCTGCGCGTGCCGGAGATGGCACGAGTCCTGGAGCGCGACGCGCATCGCGAGCGGATGCCGGGCTGCGCGCGGCGGCGTCCCGGCGAGGAGCTCGCCGATGTCGCGCACCTTGGCCGAGAACGATTCCGCCTGCTCGTCGCCGAGCAGCCAGCCGAGCTCCTTGAGGTGCGAGCCGCAGCCCGACGAGTTGACGACGACGAGGTCGACGCCGCCGAGTGCGTCCACCAGCCGACGGGCGAACTCCTTGCCCTCCTCGAGGCGGCCTGCGTGCACCGAGAGCGCGCCGCAGCAGCCTTGTGCCGGCGCGACGACCTCGAACCCGTCGGCGGCGAGGACACGGGCCGTGGCCGCATTGACGTCCGGGAAGACCGCCCTCTGGACGCACCCTGTGAGCAGCCCAGCGCGCGCGCGCGGTTCTCCAGCCGCCGGGGTCAGCGCCGGAACTTCGCCTCGGCCACGCCAGCGCGGTGCGACGTCGATCAGCGGCCGGAGGCGCTTCGGGACCGGCACGGCGCTGCCGAGCGGAGCAAGCCGCAGCGCCGCGCGCATGCGGCTCGGATAGGGGAGCAGGCGGAAGAGGAGGCCGCGGACGAGACGGTCGGCGAACGGCCGTTCGAGCTCCTCTTCGACGGCGGCGCGGGTGCTCTCGATGAGCCTGTCATAGCGCACCCCTGAGGGACACGACGAGACGCACGCCATGCAGCCGAGGCAGCGGTCGAAGTGCATCGCGACCGTCGGGTTCAGCGTGATTGTCCCGTCGAGCCGCGCGTCCATGAGGTGGATCCGCCCGCGGGGCGAGTCCATCTCCTCGCTCCAGAGGACGTACGTAGGGCACGTCGGCAGGCAGAAGCCGCAGTGGACGCAGTCGGACGTGTACTCGCGGATCATTCCGCGAGCACTCCCTGCGGGTCGAGCTCGCGCCTGATCCGCTCGAGGAGCCGCATCTCCACGGGGTCCGATTCGCCCTGTGACACTGTGTCACTTGGTGTGAATGCGACCCCTGCCGACGGGCGGACGACGGCTTCGGAGAGGCCAGTGAGGGTGTCCGTGAGCTCGCCGGGTGCGAAACGGATGCGTCCTTTCGCAGCACCTTGCCGAGCTCGCGACTCGTCCCAGACTGCCGGGTCAGTCTCCGCTCCCCCGACGAGTGCCTGTGCGGCGGCGAGCTGAGCGGCCACGGCCCGCTCGGAGCCCTCGAAGAGCAGCGCCACCCGACCCGGGTGGAGTACGTCGAGCGCGCTCGGCTGGAGTTGCGACCCGAGCAGCCGGGTGGCCACTGCCGCCGTCTCGTCCGTCTCGACCACGAGCGTCGCGGTCGCCTTCGGCAGCGGATGAAGCCGGAAACTGACCCGCGCGACGAATGCAAGGCGCCCCTCCGAGCCGCAGACGAGGCGCGCGAGGTCGTAGCCGGCGACGTTCTTCACGACCTTGCCACCCGAGTTGGCGATCGTGCCGTCGGCGAGCACGAGCGTGGTGCCGAGGACGAGGTCTCGCGGCGCACCGAAGCGATGGCGGAGCGGTCCTGAGACGTTCCGTGCGACGAGCGCGCCGACCGTCGGATCGCCGGGAGGGTCGAGCGAGAGCCGCTGGCCGCTCGCCGCGAGCGCGGCGCGCAGGCTCGAGAGGCGGACGCCGGCCTCGACCGTGCAGGTGAGATCGCCGGGGTCGTGCTCGAGGATCCTGTTCAGGCCGTCGGCCGTGAGGTCGTGCCCCGCCCGAAGCCTGCGGCCGGCGGCGTGCGCGGCCGCAAGTGCGGCCGAAGCCTCGTCGAGGCTAGAGACGCTCGGCAACGCCGATCCTCTCCAGCGCGTGCACGCGGTACGGCCCCGGAACCTCGCCGCAGAGGCGCGGTGTGGGGATGACCTTGCCCGGGTTGCAGATGCCGGCAGGGTCGAAGGCCCGGCGCAGTCGCTCGAACGTCTGGAGGTCACGCTGCGAGAACATCCGCGGCATCGAGCACGCCTTGTCCATGCCGACTCCGTGCTCTCCGGTGAGCGATCCGCCGGCGTCCAGACAGGCGTCGAGGATCGCCTCCGCCAGTTCACGAGCGCGCTCGGTCTCGCCGGCCTCCGCGTCGTACAGGACGAGTGGGTGGAGGTTGCCGTCGCCCGCGTGAAAGACGTTCCCCACGCGAAGGCCGTGCTGCGTGGACAGTGCCTCGATCTGGCGAAGCACCTCGGGTAGGCGTGTTCGCGGGACGACGCCGTCCTGGACGTAGTAGTCGGTCGCGATTCGCCCCATCGCTGCGAATGCCGACTTGCGCCCCTTCCAGAGCAGGACGCGGTCGGCCTCGCTCGTGGCGGCACGGAGCTCGAACGCGCCGCACTCGAGGCAGATCCGCTCGATCTCTGCGGCGTCGTCCGAGACTTGCTCGACCACTCCGTCGAGCTCGACGAGAAGCACCGCGCCTGCTCCGGCCGGGTAGCCGGGCGCAACTGCCCGCTCGGCGGCCTCGATCGTGAGGGAATCCATCATCTCGATCGCCGACGGCATGACGCCGGCCGCGACGATTCCGGACACCGCCGCACCCGCCGCGTCCATCGTGTGGAAGCCGGCGAGGAGCGTCCGGATCGCCTGCGGCGTGCGGACGATCCGAAGCGTGATCCTCGTCGCGATCCCCAGCGTGCCCTCTGAGCCGACGATCACGCCCAGCAGGTCGGGCCCCTCCGGGTCGAGGGACTTGCCACCGAGCTCGACGATCTCCCCGTCCGGCAGCACGAACGTCAGCCCGGTGACGTGATGGACGGTGAATCCATGCTTGAGGCAGTGCGCCCCGCCCGAGTTCTCCGCGACGTTGCCGCCAATCGTGCACACCTGCTGGCTCGAGGGGTCGGGGGCGTAGAAGAACCCGTCGGCGGCAACCGCGCGCGTGACGTCGAGGTTCGCCACGCCAGGCTCTACGACGACGCGCTGGCCGGCGAGGTCGATCTCGAGGATCCGGTTCATCCGGGCCAGCGAGACGACGACGCCGCCGGCAACCGGCGTCGCGCCGCCCGAGAGGCCCGTCCCCGCACCGCGTGCGACGAACGGCACGCGCTCTCGATGGCAGGCCCGAAGCACGGCCGTGACGTCCTCGGTCGAGCCGGGGAGGACGACGAGCTCGGGAATCGCACGATGGCCGGTCAGGCCGTCGCACTCGTAGACGCGCAGCTGCTCCGGCTCGGTGATCACGTGTTCGGCGCCGAGTACCGCCCGGAGCTCGTCGATCAGCGAAGCGGCGACGCTCACGTCGCCGAGCCTAGCTCGGCTGGAAGCGGTAGACGAACGGGCCTCGGCCCTGGCGGTACGCGATCCCGATCACGAGCTTCCCGAACGCCTCCACGAGCGGTGTGACGTCGGCGCCGCCGGCATCGACCGCGTCGAAGCCGAGATCCGTGATGAGGGCGGCGACCGTGGCTTTCGCATCGGCATCGTCCCCGCAGTAGACGAGCGTCGCCGGCGAGGCGGGCGGGGTGTCGTGCATGAACGTCGAGAAGACCGTGTTGAACGCCTTCACGTAGCGGGCGTCTGCGAGGAGAGCGGCGATCTCGAGACCGCCGGGCCCGCCCGAGAGGTTGTTCGTGGCGTCGACGACGACCTTGCCGCTCAGTGACCCGGCCTGCCGGAGTGCGTCCGCGACGGCCGCGGCAGGGAGCGCAAGGACGACAACCTCGCCTGTGAGGCCGTCTCGGCCACCGTGTCGCGCGTCGAGACGGCGACCTCGTGCTCCTTCTCCCGCCAGCTCGCGGCGAGAGCGCTGCCGACCCGTCCCCCGCCGATGATCGCCGACCTTCACCCGGGCAGTATAGCACGCGGAGTAGGTTTCTCTGCGTGCTGCCGATCGACCGCCCCGGAAAGATCGTCTGCGTCGGGTCTGAACTACCGCGACCACGCCGAGGAGCAGGGTGCCGAGCTGCCCGAAGGAGCCGCTCCTCTTCGCGAAGTGGACGACCGCGCTCGTCGGGCCGGGCGAGGCGATCGTCATCCCGCCGCTCGTGACGAAGTGCGACTACGAGGCCGAGCTCGGCGTCGTCATCGGCGCGTCGGTGAAGGGCGTCTCGAAGGAGAACGCTTTCGAGGCCGTGCGCGGCTACCTGTGTGCGAACGACGTCAGCGCGCGCGACCTGCAGTTCGGCGACGGCCAGTGGACGCGCGGGAAGTCGCCGGACACGTTCTGCCCCGTCGGCCCGATGACGCCGCGCGATGAGATCGCCGACCCGCACGCGCTGCGCATTCGTGCCATCGTCAGCGGCGAGGTGCTCCAGGACTCGACGACGGCGAATCTCATCTTCGGCGTCGACGACGTCATCGCGTACGCGTCGCAGACGACGACGCTCGAGCCGGGCGACCTCGTACTCACGGGCACGCCCGCGGGGGTCGGCGTCTTTCGCGACCCGCAACGGCTGCTGCAAGCCCGGTGACGAGGTGACGATCGAGATCGACGGCCTGGAGTCGCTGACCAATCCCGTGGTCGCCGGATGAAGCTCGGCCTGCTCACCGCGCCGTTTCCTCGTCGCTCGCTGAAGCAGGTCGCCGCCTGGGCGTGCGAGCGAGGGCTTCGAGATGCTCGAGGTGGCGTGCTGGCCTGCCGCAGGCGGCGAGCGGCGCCGCTACGCCGGGACGTCGCACATCGACGTCTCGCGCGTCGACGAGGGCGCGGTTCACGATGTCCTCGACCGCCATGGGCTCGAGATCTCCTCGCTCGCGTACTACCCGAACAACCTCCACCCGGAGCCCGCGGAGCGACGTGCGGCCAACACGCACCTGAAGAAAGTGATCGACGCAGCCGCGAAGCTGGATGTCGGCGTCGTGGGCACCTTCGTCGGGCGCGACAAGACGAAGAACGTCCCCGACAACTTCCGTGAGTTCCGCAAGGTCTGGCCGCGTCTCGGTCGACCACGCAGAGTCGCGCGGCGTGAAGATCGCCATCGAGAACTGCCCGATGATCTTCAGCTGGGACGAGTGGCCGGGCGGCACGAATCTCGCCTCGTCACCCGCGATGTGGGACGAGATGTTCTCGATCGTTGACAGCCCGAGCTTCGGCCTCAACCTCGACCCGTCGCACCTCGTGTGGCTCCAGATCGACTACGAGCGCGTCGTGCGCGACTACGCCCCCAAGATCTTCCACGTCCACGCGAAGGACATGGAGATCGACCGCGACGGCCTGTACCGAAACGGGACGGCCTCCCTGGGAATGGGCTGGCAGGTACCGCGACTACCCGGGCTCGGTGAGGTGCGCTGGGACCGCTTCATCGCGGCGCTCTATCGGCAGGGGTACGACTACGTCGTCTCCATCGAGCACGAGGACCGCGCGTTCGAGGCGACGGAGGAGCTCGTCAAGCGCGGCTTCCTCATCGCGCGCGACGCGGTGAAGCCTCTCCTTCACTAGGAGCGTGCACGCCGGCGACGGCCAGCGGCCCTAGGAGGAGGACAACGCGCGCTCGAGGGCGGCTCGGTCGTTCGGCCCGCCGTGCGTCGCGAGCAGGTGCTCGACCGGCAGGTCGAGCAGCGGCCGCAGGCCGTCGACGACCTGCTCGCGCGTCACACTGGCGCTAAGCCAGCGAGGGTTGATCCGAGGGCCCTCGCCGAAGTCGGCGAGCGTGTCGCCCGCGACGACCGCACGATGGCTCTCGACCCAGAGCACCATGTCGTTGCGCTTCTGTCCAGGGAACGCATCGACCCCGACGGGCAATCGATCGCCGGCCGCGTACCAGTGCGCTTCGCCGGCCTCCCCTTCAACCAGCCACCGCACGTCGTCGCTGATCCAGCCCTCCGGGGCGGTGAAGTCGTAGACACGCAGGAGGTCTTCGGCCGTGTCGGGAGAGGGCGTGTAGACCGGTACGTCGAGCCGCGCGACCAGGCTCTGCGCGTCGCGCTCGTGCCACGGCGCAGTGAGCACGATCGCCGTCTCACGCTCGGCCGCAAGCGCCTCGATCTCGCTCGGCACACCGAGCGGGTCGAACAGCAGTAGGCGTTCGTCGTCGTCGATCGCGTAGGAGGACACGTTCTGGTCCCACGGCTCGGTCGACTCCCAGTCCGGGTGCGACGCCTGCCAGTGCCAGAGGCCGGGTCGCAACTCGCGCACGGCGCGATGCTACTGAAACGCTCGCTCGTCAATCAGTCGAAGCCGAACACCGGCGGGAGGATGACCACGACCGTGGCGGCCCACAGTGCGAATGACGGGAAGGTACGTGGTCTGCCAGCGCTCGAGCCGGTGGAGCGTGCTGCGCCGTCTGAGGAATCGGGCCGATAGCCAGGCGGCCCCGGCGAGGTTCACGAGGAGGACGAGGTTCAGGCCGAGCGCTGCGGTTCGGTTCGGCGTGAACCCGAGCTCTCCGATCCGAGCGACCATCGAGCCGAGCACCATCACGTCGAGCACGAGGGCGCTGACGACGGCGACCAGCTGGATGCCGTCCATCCAATTCGGCGACGTGGACGGGTCCCGCGCGGACATTCCGTACAGGATGAGCGCGAGGACGACCACCAGGAGGGCGTCGAAGATGCTGAGGAGCTCGCGATCGAACGCGCCGCCGAGCCCGCTCACGGCGTAGACGACGGCGGCTACGGCCAGCATCACCGCGAACAGCGGCGTGAAGAGCATCGTGAGCACCGGCGCCATGTTCTCCACGACTCGCTGCTTCGACTCGACGAGCCAGGCGGCGACGATGACGGCACCCGCCGCTCCCGAGGGCAGCACCCACTCGGCGATGCGCTCGACATCGACCCCCGTGGGTTCGAAGATCCCCGCAGTCAGGCCCATGAGCAAGCCGCCTCCGAGCGCGATCAGCACGTAGTAGATGAACCATTCGCCCGTGAAGCGGACGAAGTCCATGCGCCGCTCGTGCGATCGGACCGTGCCGCCCATGTACGGGTATGCGACCACGAACCAGAGCACGACGGGCAGACCGAGGATGACGAGGGCCTCGGTGTCCGATTCCACACCCCACGGGTAGAGGTTGACCACGAGCGCGGCGAGTACGAACGGCGCCGCCGTCAGCACCCAGTGTCGGGCGTCGAGGTGCCGCCGGCGGGCGAAGTACGCGGCAAGGAACGGCAGGACGAAGAGGCCGGCGTTCCGCGCAAGCCAGCTCGGCTCCTCGTGGGGGAAGTCGGCAGCCAGACGAGCGACCTGGATCACGACTGCCGCAGCCACGGCGAAGACGAGCGCCTCGAGCCAGCCGCTGGGCGGGCCCGCCGGCTTGTCCTCGCCGCTCGAGGAGAAGCTGCTTCCAGAGTCGGCCGCTGTGCTCGCGTGCGAACTCGCGGGACAGGTCGTCGACGTCCCCCAGCCGCTTCACGGCGATCAGGAACCCCTCGTCGGCCGTGAGGCCGGCCGCTTTCAGCTCGGCGATCTGGTGACGAAGATGATCCTCGAGCTCGTCGACGTCGTGGCCGTTGACGCCCGGTGCGTTCGCGACGTAGGCCCGCCACTCTGCGATCTGTGATTCGACGCTCTCCATGGCTCACGCCTCGCCGAGAGCCGTCAGCACTCCACCCGAGCCCGGCAAGACGTCCTTCAGCGCACGCGTGACGGCCACCCATTGCTGCTGCTGGTGTGCGAGTGCTGCTCGTCCCTCGTCGGTGATCGCGTAGTACTTACGGCGCCGCCCTTCGGGTGGCGTTCGCCACTCCGTGGTCACGTACCCGAGCCGACGGAGGCGATGGAGCAGCGGATAGAGCATCCCGTCGGTCCACTCGAGCTCGCCGCCCGAGAGCGCACGTACGCGCTTGAGGATGGCGTAGCCGTAGCTTTCACCCTCTGCCAGGATTGCGAGCACGAGCGGTGTCGCCGACGCCGCGACTAGGTCCTTGTCGATGTGCATCTCGCCTCCACGGCTCGCACTGCTATGCATAGAAGCACAAGGTGCAGGGGGCTGCAAGGCGCGATGAGTTCGTGAGCGTCAGCCGGTCTCATCGGCAAACGAGGGAGGTGACATGGGCAACGTCGTCATCGACATGAGCATGTCATTGGACGGATACATCGCGGCGCCCAATGACAATCCGCAGCAGGGGCTCGGCGAGGACGGAATGAGGCTCCACAACTGGGCGTTCGACGATCCTTCGGTGTTCGAGCGGGTGTACGGCAACCTCATCGAGGACACCGGCGCCGTGATCATGGGCCGCCGGAGCTACGACAACTCGATCGAGGCCTGGGGTGGCAAGGGCCCGCTGGGCGAGGTCCCGTGCTTCGTCGTCACGCACACGCCGCCGACGAGCTCGGACCCCGTATTCACGTTCGTCACCGACGGCATCGAGCGTGCCCTCGCGAAGGCCCAGGAGGTCGCCGGCGACAAGCGGATCGGGCTCATGGGCGCCGACCTCGACCAGCAGTTCCTCGCCGCGGGGCTCGTGGACGAGATCAGAATCCACCTGATCGATGTCCTGCTCGGAGGGGGCCGTCGGCTGTTCGACCAACTCCCGCAGCGAGTCGAGCTGGAACAGACCGGTGTCAGCCAGACCGGCGGCGTGACGCATCTCGAGTACCGCGTCGTCCGGTAGGTCAGCTCGTCGTGCGATAGACGTCGATCGTCCGGCGCACGCCGTCGGCGAGCGGGGTGTGCTCCATTGGGCCGATGAGCCGCGCGAGGAGGTTGGCCTGAAGTGACTCTGGGAACGGGAGCTGACCCTCCTCCCAGAACACCTTGCCGGCCACGGCAGGCGCCGCAGCCTCGATGGCGTCGACGACCTCCTGCATCGTCGACGGCACGCCCGGGAAGTTTGCGACGTGCGCGCCGTCCGTCGCGGCTCGGGCTGCGCGTGCGAACGCATGCCCGACGTCCGGCGCGAAGTCGTACTGCGCGGTCCCGCCGTACGCGATCGTGTGCCCTTCGCCGCGCCCTGCGGCGGCCATGGCGACCGATGGCCCGGACGTCAGCCCCTGGTCGCGGCCTGGGCCGTACACGATGTACGGTCGAATCCCGATCGACGCGACGTCGTCGTCGTGCCAATAGATACGCGCTGTCCCCTCGTTCGCGAGCTTGAAGACGCCATAGAGCGTCGACGGAGCAGTGCCGCCCGACTCGGGAGCGGGTGAGCGGTCCGCCACGCTGTACACGGCGGTCGAGCTGGCGTAGGCGAGGCCGCGGATGCGGTTGAGGCGAGCCTTCACTGCCTCGAAGGCGACGACGGTGCCGTGGACGTTCACCCGCGCGCCGCGCTCCGGGTCCGCGCGGACGAACGGCACCTGCAGTGCCGCGAGGTGGACGACGCTTGTGATCCCGTGCTCGTCCAGCGCGCGACCCAGAGCGGCGCCGTCCGTCACGTCGCCCTCGACGAGCGCGACGCGTGCGCGCTCCTCGTCGGAGAGCACGAGCCGGAGCCGCGTGTCGTCCGAGCCGAGGTCGAAGCCGACCGGCTCCTCGCCGAGGTCGACCAGCGCCTTGAGCGTCCAGGCTCCGAGACAGCCGAGCGCTCCGGTGACGAGCGTCCGCTGCTGCTCAGGCAAGCGGCGCGTCCTGGTAGACCGTGACGGTCTCCGTGTAGAAGTCGATCGCTGCGCGCCCTTGCTCGTGCGGGCCCCAGCCCGAGCCCTTGACGCCGCCGAACGGCACGTGGACGTCCGCACCCGCGGTCTGCGAGTTGACGTGGATGATCCCGGCCTCGATCTCGCTCGTGAAGCGCTGCGTCTCGCGCAGATCGCGCGTGAAGATCGACGCGGAGAGCCCGAACCGCACCGCGTTCGCGCGGGCGATCGCCTCGTCGAGAGTCGAGTAGCGGTAGAGCGACGTGACAGGCCCAAAGACCTCCTCGCAGGACAGCTCGGCATCGTCGGCGAGCCCTTCGAACACGGTCGGCGCGATCAGATAACCGTCGTCGTCCGAGCGCGCGCCTCCCGCCAGCAACGTGCCGCCATCGTTCCGCCCGCGCTCGATGGCGGCGAGGACCTCCTCCATCGCACTCTCGTTCACCACGGGCCCGACCTCGACCTCGGGGTCGGCCGGGTCGCCGACCTTCCCAGCCGCGACGCGCGCGATCAGCTTCTCCCGGAACGCGTCGTAGACAGAGCCCTCGACGAGGATCCGCCGCGTCGCCGTGCACTTCTGCCCCGCGGACCAGAACGCGCCGGCGTACGCGGCCTCGGCGGCACGGTCGAGCTCGGCCGCGGCGGTCACGATCAGCGGGTTGTGCCCACCGAGCTCGAGCTGGACCCGGCAGTCGCGCGCCGTGGCCTCCTCGCGCACCGACCGGCCGACGGGCACGGAGCCCGTGAAGGAGATCGCCCGCACGCCTGGGTTCGAGACGATCTCCGCGCCTGCCTTCGCGCCCGAGCCGGTGAGGACGTTCAGGGCGCCGGCGGGCAACCCCGCCTCTGCGAAGCACTCCGCGACGTGGAGCCCCGTGCGCGGCGCCTCGTAGCCGAGCTTCAGCACCGCGGTGTTTCCGTAGATCAGCGCCGGGGCGAGCTTCCAGACCGGAATCGCGATCGGGAAGTTCCACGGCGTGATGAGCCCGACGACCCCGAGCGGCCGGCGCAGTGTGTAGAGGCGCTGGTCGGCGACGGACGGCGCGTAGAGCTCGCCGATCGGTCTCCAGGCCTCGCCTGCCGCGAAGCGCAGGATCGTCGCGGCGCGAAGCGTTTCGAGTCGTGCCTCGCGAAGCGGCTTCCCCATCTCGGCAGTCATGTCCTGCGCAACGCGCTCGGCGCGAGCTTCGATGGCCGCGGCGGCCTTGCCGAAGAACGCTGCGCGCTGCCCGGCGGGGAGCGCCGACCACTGCGGAAACGCCTCGCGCGCCGCAGCGATCGCCGCCCGGGCGTCCTCCGCGCTCGACGCGGGGTAGACGCCCGTGACCTGCGACGGCCGCCACGGGCTCCGCTTCTCGTAGGTTTCGCCCGCGCTCGAGTCGCGCCACTCGCCGCCGATGTAGTTGCGTGCGGGTGCGCCGGTCAGGGTGTTGGTCATGAGGACGTGCTCCTTTCCATCAGCTCCGCAGCTCGCACGACCGGATTGCTGAGAATGCCGATCTCCGGCACGTGGATCTCGACGAAGTGGCCGGGCCTCAGGCTGAAGTCGTCCGGTGGCACGAGCCCGGTCCCGGTCAGGAGAACACTGCCGGGCGGGACGGGGTTGTCGAGCAGCAGCCAGTGGATGAGCTCTGCGTACGAGCGCCGCATGTTCACCGTGAACGTCTCGCCCTGGAAGACGATCTGCCCGTACTCGTCCGTCACGCGCATGTGAATCCGCAGCGATGCGTCGACGTGGTCCGGGATGTAGATCGCCGGGCCGATCGCGCACGCCCCCGCATACACCTTGGCCTGCGGGAGATACAAGGGGTTCGCGCCCTCGATGTCACGAGACGAGACGTCGTTGCCGATCGTCAGGCCGGCGATCTTCCCGCGCTCGCCGAGCACGACGCCGATCTCCGGCTCCGGGACGTTCCAGGTGGAGTCGTCGCGGATCCCGATCCGCTCGCCGGGGCCGACCGTGCGCCGGCCTGCGGCGTCCTTGAGGAACAGCTCGGGCCGGGGCGCTTCGTAGACGAGCGTGTAGACGTCCTTGGCTGCGCTTTCGCCGATCCGGGCGTCCCGCGAGCGCTCATAGGTGACTCCGGCGCACCACACTTCGGGCGCGTTGATGGGGATGAGGAGCTGGTACGGGTCGGGAAGCGCGACCGTCAACGGATCGAGGAGCTCGATCCTCTTGTCGCTCTCGGTGACGACCTGGTCGCCCTCGATCCGGCCTCTCTCGACACCGTCCGGCCCCTGGATTCGGACGTAGCGCATCGCTCAGTACACCGCTCGGCCGCCCGAGATGTCGTAGGTCGCGCCCGTCGAGAACGAGCACTCCTCGCTCGCGAGCCAGCAGATGAGCGCCGCGACCTCCTCCGGCTCGCCCATACGTCCCATCGGGATGCGATCGACCATGTAGCCGATGTGCTCGTCGGTGATGCCGTCGAGGATCGGCGTGTCGACGACGGCCGGCGCGACGCAGTTGACGAGCACGCCGGTGCGCGCCAGGTCCTTCCCGATGGCTTTCGTCATCGCGATGACGGCTGCCTTCGACGCGGAGTAGGCGCCGGCCATCGGGTTCCCCTCTTTCCCCGCGATCGAGGAGACGTTCACGATTCGCCCGTAGCCGCGCTCGACCATCTCCGGGATGACCGCTCGGTTGCAGTAGAAGACGCCGTCGGCATTGACGCCGAACACGCGCCGCCATTCTTCGTCCGTGACCTCGACCGTCGGCAGAGACTCGCCGGGAACGCCGGCCGAGCAGACGAGGACGTCGATCGGGCCGAGCTCGTCACGGGCCTTCGCCACGGCCGCGTCGACCTCGGCGGAACGTGACACGTCACCCTCGATCGCCAGGACGCCGTTCGGCGAGCGTTGCTCCAGATCGAGCGATGCGACGTGCGCGCCCTCCTCATGGAGGCGCTGCGCAACCGCGGCGCCGATGCCGCTTGCGCCTCCGGTGACGAAAGCGACCCTGCCCGAGAATCTCCCTGCGTTGCCCATGGCTCGCAGCGAAGCCTAGAGTCTCGACGGAGTGGCCTTCGACCCCAAGACCGACTATCCACTCGGCACGAAGCGCCCCGACCTCGTGTCGACGCCCGCCGGCGTCCCGCTCGAGGACGTCACGCTGGACGCCCTCCGCAACGGAGCACTGGACGCGGGCGAGATGCGCGCGACGCCCCAGACGCTGCGGCTGCAGGCCGAAGTCGCGCTCGCGGCCGGGCGCACGCAGCTCGCGGAGAGCTTCGAGCGCGCCGCCGAACTGGCCGCGGTTCCGGACGACCTGCTCCTCGAGGTGTACACGGCGCTTCGGCCGCGGCGGGCGAGCGGCACAGAGCTCGAGGAGTGGGCGGTGCGGCTCGAGAGCTACGACGCCGTGAGGACGGCCGCCTTCGTCCGCGAAGCCACGGCGGCCTATGAAGAGCGGGGGCTGCTCCGGGATGCCTAGCCGTCGCTTCACGTCGCGCGCGGCTCGCGACCTCCACGTCGAGCAGCTCGTCTCACCGCTGCCGGAGCTCGGGCTCGTCGCGGCCGCCGGCCCGAATGACCCCGTGCCCGAGCTCGGCGTCGAGAACGACGTGGTGACGCGCATGGACGGTCGCGCTGCGTCCGAGTTCGACGTGATCGACCGCTTCGTCGTCGCGC
Organism: uncultured Actinomycetes bacterium; assembly: GCA_963761485.1. GTDB lineage: Bacteria > Actinomycetota > Thermoleophilia > Gaiellales > Gaiellaceae > GMQP-bins7. The sequence goes on from CAVXGP010000009.1 coordinate 68,371, forward strand.
ACGGCCTCGATCTCGAGGTCGCTCCCGAGGCCATGGCGCTCGACGATCTCGAGCTCGCACGCATGCTCGTCGACGTCAACGTGCCGCGCTCGGAGCTCGTGCGGCTCTCGCGGGGCCTCACTCCGGCGAAGCTCGCACGCGTCATCGGCCTCCTCGACCCCGTCGAGCTCATGCTCGCGCTCAAGAAGCTCCGGGCACGGAGGGCTCCCGGCAACCAGGCGCACGTGACGAACCTCAAGGAGAGCCCCGCGCTCCTCGCCGCCGACGCCGCCGAGGCGGCCCGACGCGGCTTCGCCGAGATGGAGACGACCGTCGGCGTCGCGCGATACGCACCGTTGAATGCGATCGCTCTCCTCGTCGGCTCGCAGACGGGCCGGCCCGGAGCGATGACGCAGTGCGCAGTCGAGGAGCGCCGCAACCTCGAGCTCGCGATTCGCGGCCTCGTCACCTACGCGGAGACGCTGTCCGTCTACGGCACCGAGCCGGTTTTCGTCGACGGTGACGACACGCCGTGGTCGAAGGCGTTCCTCGGTGCGGCCTACGCCTCCCGCGGAGTCAAGGTGCGCTTCACGTCGGGCACGGGGTCCGAGGCCCTGATGGGGTACGCGCAGGGCCTGTCGATGCTCTACCTCGAAGCGCGCTGTCTCGCGGTCGTGCGCGCGGCCGGCTCGCAGGGCGTGCAGAACGGCTCGATCTCGTGCGTCGCGCTCGTCCTCTCGGTGCCGGGCGGGACCCGCGCGATTCTCGGTGAGAACGTCCTCGCCGCCTGGCTCGACCTCGAGGTCGCATCCGGCAACGACGCGATCGCCTCCCACTCCGAGATCCGGAAGACCGCCAAGCTGATGGGGCAGTTCCTACCCGGGACCGACTTCGTGACGTCCGGGTACTCGGTGATGCCGCGGCACGACAACACCTTCGGCGGCGGAAACTTCGACGCAGACGACCTCGACGAGTGGTTGACGATTCAGCGCGACTGGCAGGTCGACGCCGGGATCGAGCCCGTCGACGAGGAGGAGCTGCTGCGCGTGCGGCAGCGCGCGGCTCTGGCCGTGCAAGTGGTGTTCGGCGAGCTCGGGCTGCCGTCGATCTCGGAGGAAGAGGTTGCGGCGGCGACTGCCGGGTACGACGCGCGTGACATGCCGGACCGCGACCGCGCCGCCGACGTCGAGGCGGCCGACGAGCTCCTCGCGCGAGGAGTATCGGGACTCGACGTCGCGCGCGCGCTCGATCGGGGCGGGTTCGAGGACGTCGCCACGGCCGTGCTCGGGATGCAGCGGCAGCGCGTGTCCGCCGACTACCTGCAGACGTCCGCGGTCATCGGTCCGGACGGCGTCGTGCGGTCCGCCATCAACGATCCCAACGCGTACGCGGGCCCGGGAACGGGATACCGGCTCGAGGGCGACCGGTGGGCGCTGCTCCAGTCTCTCCCGCACGTCGTGGCGCCGGCCGACTTGCTCGGAGACGCGGCGGGCGGGGCGGAGCCGATCCTCGTCGAGCGTGGCGTGGCGCACATCGGCGGCGACTCGACCGAGGTCGTCGTCGCCCTCGGCCCGGCCTTCGCCGGCTCGATCCGTCGGACGATCGCCGACGTCGACCATCGCGAGCTGTTGGACGCGGTGTGCGAGGGCATTCGCGAGGGCGGTGGCGAGCCGCGGCTCGTTCGGGTCCGTCGTGTGGCGGACGCCGCCTTCATCGCCCACGACGGCGCGCGCCTCTCGGGCTCGGGCGTGTCGCTCGGGCTCCAATCCAAGGGCACCGCTGTCATTCATCGCTCCGACCTCCAGCCACTCGACAACCTCGAGCTCTTCGGGATGTCGCCCCTCTATACCCTCGAGTCGTACCGGGCGATGGGCCGGAATGCGGCCGGGTACGCACTGGGCCACAGGGTCGGCCCCGTGCCGACCGAGCTCGACAACTTCGCGCGCGCCAAGCTCATCGTGCGAACGACGCTCCTCCATGCGCGGGAGACGCAGGCGATCGTGCCGGGCGCGGACCCGGTCGAGCTCGAGCTCGTTGCGGCAGTGGCGGGTTGAACGTGAAGATCGACTTCCTCTTCTGGGAAGGCTGCCCGTCGCATCCCGAGGCGCTCGAGCTGCTGGAGGACGTGCTGAACGAGCGAGGGATCACCGAGCCGATCCGCCTGCGCGAGGTCCTCACGCACGACGAGGCGGTCGAGCTCGCGTTTCCGGGGTCGCCGACCATCCGCATCGACGGACGTGACGTCGATCCGGAGGGTGCGACCGCTCCGCCTGGGCTGACCTGCCGCATCTATCGTCTGACGGACGGGCTTGCGTCTCCCGTCCCCAGTCGTCAGCAACTCGAGGAGGCCCTTCGATGAGTGTCATCGAGAGCGCGCCGGCGTTCGATCTCCCGGGCGTGGACGGACGCAACCACACGCTCGACGAGTACGCCGGCGCCAAGGTGCTCGTGATCGTCCAGTCGTGCAACCACTGCCCCTACGTGCTCGCGTGGGAGGGGCGCATCAACGGGCTCGCCAGGCAGTACGCCGATCGCGGCGTGCGCATCGTCGCGGTCAGCTCCAACGATGCGGAGGCGTACCCCGCCGACTCGTTCGACGCGATGGTCGAGCACGCCCGCAACGCCGGCTACGTCTTCGACTATCTCTACGACGAGAGCCAGGCCGTTGCGCGTACGCTCGGCTCGGAGCGCACTCCCGAGGCCTTCGTGTTCGACGTCGATCGCAAGCTCGTCTACCACGGTGCGGTCGACGACAACCGCGACGAGGCCGACGTCACGGCGCACTACCTCCGCGACGCCATCGAAGCGGCACTCGCGGGGGAGGCGCCGGACATTCCCTTCACGCCGCCCGTCGGGTGCACGGTCAAGTGGCGTAGTTGACGAGGGCGAGGCAAAGCCTCGCCCCTACGCGCCCGGCTTGCCTCCCTGGCCCCAATGCTGCGGCGGCACGCCCTGGATGATCACGTGGATGCGCTCCTTGGCGGCGCCGCTGGACTCGTGCAGCGCATTCGTCAGCGCCTCGATCATCTTCGGCACCGACTCCTCGGTGACGCGGGTGTCGTAGAGCTTCACCTCGATCACGGGCACTGTTGTCTCCTCTCTACGTCGATGGTCCGGGAGGCATCTGGTCGACGGGCCAGGGCTTCCCGCCGAGGCCCCAGTTCTTCGGGTTGTGGCCTTCCACGATCACCCACGTGTGGTCGCGGAGGGCGGGATGCGTCGCCTCGCACAGCGCATCGGTGAGCTTCTCGATGAGCGCCGCACTCGTCTCGTCGTTCATCCGGTAGTCGAAGAGCTCGACCCTGATCAGCGGCATCGCGCCTCCTTCGTCGGTGTGGCGAGGTTACGGTAGGGCGCGGTGTCCATGCGAATCCAGCACGTCGGTCTGGTGGTCGCGGATCTCGACCGCTCGCGCCGCTTCTACTCGGAGGCCCTCGGGCTCGAGGAGGTCCCGCGTCCGCGGAACTTCGCGTTCGACGGCGCCTGGTTCCGCTTCGGCGGCACCGAGATCCACCTCCTCTCCGACGCCCATGCCACGGGGGGAGCCGGACAGCCCGATCCGGGCTCCGGGGCGGAGCGTGGGATGACGCATCACCTCGCGTTCGAGGTCGACGACGTCGACGCTGCGTGCGCACGCCTGACCGCGAACGGTGTCGGTCTCGCGGGTGGCCCGATGCCGCGCGGCGACGGCTACGTGCAGGTCTTCTTCCGCGACCCGGACGGCCACGTGCTCGAGTTCTTCCAGTTCACGGGACAGGATCAGAGCGCGGCGCCGGCGCGCGCGCCGATCCGAGCCTGATCCAAGCGCAGAGAAGCCGAGACCGCCCTCGCGGGCGGTCTCGGTCGCCACCGGGTCTGCGAGGACCCAGATCAGTGAGCCAGCCGGCGGATCTGCGTGAAGCGCATGGCGAGATACAGACCCAGTGCCAGCACGAGCCCGATACCGAACCCGACTCTGCTGCCCCCGAGGAAGAGGTGGTCGAGCGTACCGGACTAACCCCAGAGAGCAAGCCCTGAGGAAAATGGCTGATGAGCCCGGCATGGATGGTGGGAAGCAAGAGAGGAGTGGGATAATCGATATCGGCGGACGCTCGGTCCGCAACTTCTTCTTCGAGCACCCCATGGCGACCTACGCCGCCGCGCTGGCCTACCGCGGACTCTTCGGGCTCTTCCCCTTCTTATTCATCCTGGTGGTGCTCGTTGGCGCTTTAGGCTTCCCCGACTTCTTCGACCAGGCCATGGACCAGGCTCGCGCACAATCGTCCCGGTACGCTCCCAAGCAACTCCAACCGGTGGTCGAGCCGGCTCGGGAACAAGTCCAGCCACTGGTAGGGATGATCGAGCGTGCCGAAAAGCAAGCAGGAGGCGAGTTGCTCTTCTTCGCGGTGGCTGTCGCGCTTTGGTCCGTCTCAGCGGTCGCACGCACCCTAACCGAGGCTTTCAACGTCGCTTATCAGGTAGCCGAAACGCGCCGCTGGTGGAGACAGTTGGCGCTCTCGCTAGCCTTCGGCCCCATCCTCGCGCTCGTGGTGATCGTCTCCGTCGGGCTGATGCTTATCGGGCCACAGCTGGTAGGGGGCATAGCGGAGTTGGTAGGTCTCGACGAACTCTTCGTACGCTTGTGGAGTTGGCTACGCTTTCCCTTGGCCCTACTCCTGCTGGCCGTAGTACTCACTGTGGTCTACCATATTGGTCCCAATGTCGAACAGCGCTTTCGGTCAGTGGCCCTCGGCGCGGCGCTTGCAGTGGCGTTGTGGGCGATCATCTCGGTGGGTTTTTCTTTCTACCTGGCCAACTTCGCCAACTACGGCGTAACCTACGGGAGCATTGGCGCTGCCGTAGGTTTGCTGTTGTACCTCTACCTCTGCGCTTCAGTAGTCTTGTTCGGAGCCGAGCTCAACGCTGCGATCTACCAACCGCTTACGGACACCAGATCAACAGGACGAAAACAGCAGTGAGCGGATCCGATTGCGGGAGCGGAGGCGATTAATGCCGGGTGAATATCCCCTAGGGGATACGGGTCACTGGGTGATGACCGACCACCGTACCGGGCTTTATGCTCGAGAGGCGTCATGCAGAGTGGGAGTAAACGAGACCGAAGGGACGTTACGATCGGCGACTTGAAACCGGCTGCCCCGACGTTGTGGACTGTGCAAGACCAGACGGGAGGTAAGTAGAGTGGGTTGTTTGTTCGCAATGTTTGGCGGGTTGTTCCCGCGGCTCGCGCTGCTGGTCCTCTGGATCGCCAGGCCGGCCCTCGTCGACGCGGCATTTGCCACGTTTATATTGCCGCTGCTAGGCATCATCTTCCTCCCGTTTACGACCCTGATCTACGTGTTCGTATACGTCCCCGGCGTAGGGTTGACGGGCTGGGGGTTCTTCTGGGTCATCCTGGCCCTGTTGCTCGATATAGGCCACTGGGGAGCCGGCTACACCCAGCGAGACCAGATACCAGGGCGCAGCTAACGAGACCCCAACTACATTAGCGAGTGGCGGCGAAAAGGCAAGGAGGCGAAGGATGGATCAGAAGATAGGACCGGTCCAGTTGCTGGCGATAGGCTTCGATGAGGACGCCAGGTTCGAGGGCAGGATCATGGACGAACTCGCGAACCTAGAGCGCCACGAGACGATCCGCATCCTCGATCTTCTCTTCGTAGGAAAGGACGCCGAGACCGGCGACCTCCTGGCCCTCGACTACCAGGGAGAAGAGTTGGGAGCCATCGTCGGCGCTCTCCTGGGCTTCGATTTCGAAGGCGAGGAGCCATCTGAGGTGTCGGAGTTCGAGGGCCATGCCTTCGGGCTCTCACAAAGTGAGATCCAAGGCATTGCGGCCTCCCTCGAGCCGGGCACCTCTGCAGGGTTCGTGCTGATCGAACACGTGTGGGCGCGCGAGCTGAAGCGGGCTATCCGCGAGACGGGTGGCTTCCCACTCGGGGAGGGGTTCCTCACCCCCGAGGTCCTCGCAGAAGTCGCTGCCGACCTGGTGGCCATGGCGGAGTTGATCGACGAGCTAGAGACCGAAGAAGCGGAAGCCGGGGTCTAAAGACAAACGCAAGGGCAGAGTCGACGAGAGAAGGAGGCAGAAAGGATGGGACTAGTAGCGGCACGGGCCGCCGGCCGGATGCAGGCCCGGCAGAACTACAGGACCATGGCGCGCATGCAGCGGAGACGCTCGTTCGTGCAGGACAAGATGGGAATGAAAGAGGACTTTAGTAGCCGCGAGCAGCCTGCACAGACGACGGCGACCGCCCCTGCTGCGCCCGAACCGGAGTACGTGGGCGAACTGGAGCGGCTCGCCCAGCTGCGGGACCAGGGCATCCTCAGCGACGAGGAGTTCGAAGCCAAGAAGAAGCAGATCCTCGGTATCTGAAACCGGTGCACGGGCGACGCGCAACTCCAGTCGAGCTACGGCGCCCTACTAGAAGTAGAGGACGAATCGCACTCTTTCGGGCCTGCCGCATGAATGGCTGAGATCACGCTCCTGATCCACGACCTCGCTGCCGCCATCAGCCCGGTAGGTACGGGACCGCTCCGGGGTAGAGAGTTCGGAGCGCTGCGCGTCTACTCCCCCGCCTCGATAGCCGTAGCAGGGGATCGCATCTCCGCGATCGGCCCGCCCACGAAGATCTTGCGGGAACTTCCATCAGGCACGGACTACGAGAGCGTAGACGGGCGCGGGAAGGTGGCTTTGCCTGGCCTCGTAGACTGCCACACGCACCCGGCCTTCTTGGGAGACCGGGCTGCGGAGTTCGAACTGCGCGCTTCAGGAGCCAGCTACGAGGAGATCCACGCTTCCGGCGGCGGTATCCGCTCGACGGTGGCGGCGACGCGGGCTGGCAATGAGGAGGAACTTCGCTCATCCGTGGAACGCCATCTCGGCTGGATGCTGGAGCACGGGACGACGACCGCAGAAGCTAAATCAGGCTACGGCCTCGACCGCGAGACGGAGCTGAAGTCTCTGCGTGCGATCGAGCAAGCAGGCCGGAGTAACCCTGTGGATGTACATCCTACCTTCCTCGGGGCCCATACGATCCCGCCCGAGTTAGACAGCGCGGCCGAGTACGTGGAGTTCGTGATCCACGAAGTGCTGCCGGAAGCAGCGCCCCTCGCAAGATCCGCCGACGTCTTCCTGGAGCGTGGTTCTTTCGAGGTGCCCGAGGCGCGACGCTACCTCGAGGCGTGCCGAGGGTACGGGCTCGCGCTCCGCTTGCACGCTGACCAGTTCTCCGAGCGGGGTGCGATCCCGCTGGCGCTCGAGCTCGGCGCGCGAAGCGTAGACCACCTGGAAGCCACGCGGCCTGAAGCGGCCATCCTGCTGGCGAGGAGCGACGTTGCGGCCGTACTCCTCCCCGCGTGCGGGCTCTTCCTCGACCTGCCCCTCCCTCCGGCGCGCCTCCTGGCCGACGAGGGAGCGATCCTGGCGCTCGCCACCGACTTCAACCCTGGAAGCTCCTTCTGCGAGTCGCTGCCGTTGGTGATGAACGTGGCGTGCACCCGCCTCGGGCTCTCTCCAGCAGAAGCCCTCTGCGCCTGCACGGCCAACGCCGCGCACGTGCTCGGCGCCGAAGACGTCGGCAGGCTCGCGCCTGGCTACAAAGCAGACGTGCTCCTCCTCGACACCCCGGACTGGCGCCACCTCGCCTACCATCTCGGTGGAGACAGGTTCGCGGCTACGATAAAGTCGGGGCGCATCCTTTGACCGTCATCCCAAGCGTCGCTGTTAAACTGTCTCCATGCCAACGACCGTACGCATAAAGCCGGAGCTAATAACAGACCACAGGCTCAGGATCGAGATGTTCGGCCTCGAGGACGAGGATATAGAGAATACCATCCGCATGAAAGGCTGGGCCTGGGTCCTCGCCCGGCGCGGCTGGGTCTATGCCGGTGAGCCCGACTTCATCTACCGCCAGATCAGGGAGGTAGTCATCGCCCTGCCGGATATCACTTTCGAGCCCGACGCCATCGAGGAATCCGTAAAGACCGTGCTGGCGAAGGCCCGTACAGAGGAGGAACGCGAAGAAGGACGCCTGCTCTTGCGTCAGGCATTCGAGAAGACAGACCAGCTCACCGAGGCTGAAGAATATCTTTAGATGCCTGGCAAGAAAGCCATTGTCGTGGGGTCGCCTACAAGTCTAAGTGGGGCTTGCTTCTTCGGAGATCTCTCCAGGTGATGAGATGGCGCCGAGTTGCTGCATCATGCCCATCATGTCCCAGTTAGCCCAGCTCTCTACTATCTTGCCCCCGGAGATGCGGTCGATGCTTATCCCGGTCCAGACGAGTTCCCTGTTCGTGAGATCGACGCCCATAAACGTGCCCCGGTGCGTACCCGTAGACGTGAAGCGGGTGACTACCAGATCACCTTCGGCGACCTGGATATCGATCGAGTCGTGGAAGTCCGGGAAGGCACGGCGAAACTCCGCCACAAAGGACTTCATCGCCTCCACACCATGGAGATCACGGGGGTCCTCAGGGTCGTGGTGCTGATGGTTGACGTAGTCGGGAGCGTAGACTTCATCGGCGGCACCCAGATCTCCTGAGGTCCAGATGCCAATAGCTTCCCTGGCAAGACGCTTGTTCTCTTCGACAGGCACGGTGCCCCCTTCTAATCTCGGTCCTTGAGCGTACGGGCTCACGTTACGTGCTTCACTTGAGGAACGGCAGAGCGTCCATTACACCAGACATAGACAACCCTACCCTCACCGTGCTTGCCGTAAAATGAGGCATATGCGGCAGATTAACGCATCTCCAGACTAGCAGAATGGAGGCGTGGCGCGGGCCGCCCCGACAAGAGTTAGAAGCCCGCGCCACACCATATGGATAGCTTACCAGACCAACACATCGACTCTCTGCCAAAACAAAAGCGTATAGAAGCCTACATACAGGTCGGAATGGTCTGTGCGTTTCGCAGCGAAGGGCGGGCGGAAGTCCAAGTAGCCAAGCGAGCGAAGTTCGAATCGGTCGAAGACATGTACTTCCGGCTGAAGCGCTGGGGGCTTACGGGTTTGTTGCCGCCAGAGAGGCAGGAGGAACTCCCCAAGCCGACAGCATTCGACGCGGAACCCAAGCAAAGACCGCGCGGTTCGGGGCCTTCCGAAGAAGTGCCGGATGCTAGTGGCGCAGTAGATTTGTTCGATGAGATGCTAGACGGGTTGAGGGGAACCGTCAGGCTCGTGGAAGACCTCTCATTGGGCTACCAGGGTAAGCATTTCGTTGGTATGTTCACATTTGAGGGCGATTGGACTTTCCCGCGAAGCAGCTACTCTGTGCAGCGGTGGCAAGAGTTACGTAGGCAACACGGCCAGGACTCCAACTTAGAAAGCTTCTCCCTATCTGGCGTGACCAGCAATCACCCTACTGAAGCTGGCCCCTATCCGCCGCGCGAGTTAGTGATGCTGATAGCCGCCTATGCGCTTGCGCGTCGGCCCATAGAGCCGCTTTTGAAGGTGCTGTATCCAGAGAATTCGGAGGCGGACATTGAGGAAATAAACAAGCTTCTCTAAGAAACAAAATTCGTAGGCGGTTCACAAAACGGCTTGCTACGAACCGCCCAGCAATTCGCTGCTGCCGTATACGGGCGGAAGGTTGGCAGAGGCGCTCCTCCTCCGCAGTCTGCAGGTGAGCACTTGCTCACCTCTCAAATAACTGAGCGCCGAGGGTCGTGGCCAAAGAAGACACCGTCCTTGACGAGGTGATGGACAACCTCAAGGAAGCCTGATGGAGCATCAGGGCGACCGAGAGCCTCATGCGCTCGCAAGGTATGACCGACGGAGAGAATTACCGCGACCTCCTCACGCGCCTTTCTACGGCGCTCGCCATGACAGAAGCCGCGTACATGGAGGCTAGGCGCCGGAGGGATCTCTAACCAGCCGGAGAGACTACACCCCGCACGCGGTGAAGGAACTGTGGTGGCGGCAGGCGGCAGGCGGTTCTAAGATGAACATGCAAAACTGCCGGAGGGAACGACAATGAAGCCGAGCGGCAAACTTCAGGCTGCGATCCTCGTGCTTGTGCTGGGCACCCTCGCCCTAACGGGCTGCGGTGGCCTCGGGCAGAACAATGGGCTGCTGCTCGCCAACATAGGTTGGGACGAGAACGTGGCGGTCTCAAACCTGACGAAAGTCCTCCTCGAGGACGAGCTCGGCTACGAGACCGTTGAGATCCGCACGCAGGATAATCTCAACGTGACGTACCGAGATGTGGCGAGCGGCGAGCTGGACGCGTTCCAAGACGTGTGGTTGCCCAACCAGGAGGCAAAACTCGAGAAGGTCGCCGAAGAGGTAGCACACCTCGGCCCGTGGTTTCTGGGCAAGACCAAGCAAGGCATGGCGGTCCCGGCCTACATGGATGTGAGGAACATCGACGACCTTAACGGCACCGGCGCGCAGTTCATCTTCGGCATCGAGCCGAGCTCGGTGATGATGCAGTACGTCGGCAAGGAGGTGATACCGGATTACGGCCTCGAGCAAGAGCTCGTAGCGGCACCCACCGCGGGTATGCTCGCCGAGGTCGAGAGCCTATATGCCTTCAAGGAAGAGTTCGTTTTCCTCGCCTGGTCGCCGCACTGGATGAATCAGAGATTTGACATCAGGTACCTGGAGGACCCCAAGGACGCCATGGGCCCGACGAACGACCCGGCCGAATGCTCGACCATCGTGCGCAGGGACCTGCGGGAGAGGGACCCCGTGGCCTACGCGTTCATGGACGCGCTGGAGCTGACCGAGGAGCAGATCAATGACCTGGAGTCCGTGATCAACAAGGAAGACGACCCGCTGGCGGGCGCAAGGCAGTGGGCCTCCGAAAACCGCGAGGTCGTGCGGCCGTGGATAGAGGCGGCGATAAACGCCCGCTAGCCCGAGAGCGGCCGGTTCATGGGAGATCCTGAGCTCCGGAAACCTCCGAGAACTCCGTACACGCGAACTTCAGCATAGCCCCACCCCGAAAGGGCCAAGACCGCCGAAGAGGGCTTAGGGCATCGGGGCGGGGCGGGGCAGGGTCCTCAGAAATCCTCGTACAAGAACGGCTTGTGAATTGCCCCGCCCGAATCACTCTCCTCATCGTCATCCGACTCCCAGATGGCGGAACTGCCGTATTCGGGCGCCAAGTTAGGTAGCGCCGTGGAGATGGAGGCCTGGACGGGGTCGCTGTTGTGCGAGCGCTGAATGTAGAACGACAGGACGCCCTCGGGAGGCAGCGTCTTTATCTCGTTTATCCGATCCAGGTACACATCGCCAACAGACTCGAAGCTCTCAAGAGAGTCGTCGAGCCACTCTGTCAGGTCGCGGAACTTCTGGAGTGCTTCGTCTGACGACTCGGCCCCGACTAGCAGGGTGAACTCGCCCCCGCCGTCTACCGCCTCGAGCGCGGATCCCCCATCGGGAACGTAGAACGAAAAGTGGCCCACGTACAGCATGGCTTTCCTCCGGGACGCTTGAGGCCCGAAGGATAACCGTTTGGTGCCGCCGACGCAGGGATCTCTGACTAGCTAGAGAGTTCCCCTTCTACGCACTTGGGTGAATAAGGGCAAGGAGAAGGGCCGATACCGACGCTTTTCTCAACGCCCCGAGGTTCTTCTAACAAGATAGTTCAGTTTCCTCTTAAGTCTGTTGTGGGCAGGGCGGTTCACACGCAAGGAGGACTGTGTCGGGACTCGGCGCGATGTCGGTGCAGACCGTATTCTCCGGGAAGTCTGTGGGGGGACACTGGTCGCAACTACTCACAAAGACACCAGTTCCAAAGGCGGTGCAGACGTTACCACTACCGTCACCGGAGCGCACACATTGACATACGCCCTCCTGGCAGCTCGGAGTACATATCGGTGCGCAGAAGGGCGGCGTCCCCGGCACACCTTCCGTGCACTCCTCTCCCTCTGGGCAGCTCGGAGTACATATCGGTTCGCCGCCCTGGCACACCCTATCTACGCACTGCTCTCCCTCCGAGCAGCGGTTGAAGCAGCGGCCACAGTGGCGCTCGTTTGTCTTGAGGTTTACGCACCTGTCCTTGCAGCGGGTCCGGTCTCACCGGTCCCTCGTTGCGCTCTACCCTCGTGAGGGTGCGCCGCGAGACGCCCGCCTTCCGGGCGAAGACACCGTTACGTCAGGGCCTACGCCCAGAGACACATCTCGGAGGAGGAGCTAGCCGTCTACGTGGCTGACCTGAAGAATCAGACCGACAACCTAAGGCTCCTGCTGACCTCGGTAGAAGCGGAGCTCTCACAACGACAGGAACGGACGGCGCTGACGGACACCACCCACGCCTGGCTACCCTCGCTCAGGAAGCGCCTGGAGGAGGTCGAGGAGGATACGCCCGAGGCATTTAGTGAGCGCAAGCGGCTAGTCGGGCTGCTCGTGGAATCGATCTCGCTTGGCAAGAGGCAGGAGGACGGCCGGGCCGAGGCCCAGATAACCTACCGTTTCGGTCCGCCGCCGGACTCAGAAGCAGAGTCCGCCTACGACTCGTCTATGTCTGGTTTCAAGAACGGCAGCCGGTCGTAGAGGACGAAGCGCTCGAAGTCGGGGTAGAACTCGCTCGTGGTCACGGGCGTGCGGGAGAAGGAGGCGAGGGGCTCGCGGCCCGCCTCGCCCTTGCCGGGCTGGTGCAGGGTAATGCTGACGCTCTGCTCGTCGATCTCGATGACGTTGTAAGAAGGCGGCATCGTGCCGCGCACGCGCATGGACGAGACGGTGCCCGAGTGGACTATTCTCACCCCCGAGATGCTCCAGACGTAAGGGACGTGCCTGTGGCCAGAAAGGACCATGTCGATCTTCAGTTCGCGCAGGATGGCCATGACGTCGCCGGCGTCGCGCAGGTTGTTGACGTCGCGTCCCGTGCCAGGGACGGCGAGGATGTGGTGGTGGATCATGAGTATCCTCGGGCCACGATCCCAGCCCCGGAACTCGGAGTCGAGCCAGCTGTAGTGCTCGCGCCCGACCTCCCCCTCGTCGAGATCCGGCTTGGTAGAGTCCAGCACGACGACCTTGGCCTCTCCCTCGGGGACGGGGATCTGGGCCGACCTCTCCCTTATACCGAAGAATTCCTCGAAGTGCCTGTAGCCGACGTTCTTGGCGTCGTGGTTGCCCATCGCGTATACGACGTTCGAACACTGCAGACGGTCGAAATACTCTCTCGCCTCCTCGAACTCCCAGCGGTATCCCTCCATCGTAAGATCCCCCACGATGGCCACGAGGTCCGGCTCCAGGGCGTTGCTCTCCTCGATAGTGGCCTCCAGGAGGTCCGGCCGAAACAGCCCCGAACCCACGTGGACGTCGGACATCTGTACGACCTTCACATTACCCCCTGTTCCCCATACCCATGCGCCTTGCGTTCATCGCTTGAAACCACCTTGATGCCAGTCTGTTGACGCCGGTGTACGGTGTTCCGCCGATGAAAAAAGCCCCCGGTTGGCCGGGGGCTTTGATTGGGTGCATCGGCGTTCTTACGCGGGCTCTTCGGCAATGCGCGTCGCCCTCTCGATCTCCTTGGAAACCTGCGCCAACTCACGGCTTATGTCGAAGGCTTCTCTGGCGCTATCGGCGGTCCTCAGGTCCCGGGCAAGCTCTTGCGCACGACAGACGTTCTCTTGAAGTTCCGACTCGATAGATCTCTCTCTTACCGCTCCCATATTTGCACCTCCTCAGTGCTCTTGTGTAGTGTAGCGCATCATTCGCCAGAGTTACCAGTCTTGTTCGCTAAGTCTCGATTTTGTCGGCGAAGCTCGTCTGCGATTGCCCTAGCCTCGTCTCGTTCTTTTGTGACATTCGCCAGAGATGTAGCGAGATTCTCTGCTGCCGATTCCGTTTGCTGAGTCGTGCCACTACCATACTGTCTCTCCACTATGACGCTCAAGGCGCGGGACCCAGCTACACCCGCAACAAGCGCTCCCGCGATAGGCTTGACGCTCAAGGTTTCGTCCGAAAACGATGCGTTGGTGCTGTACGCCCAAGTCAAAAACGCTGCCACCGCGCTTATAATGCAAGTGCCGAGAAACCCGGGGTCGTAGACCGTCCGTCCTTCCTCGCCAGACGTTCTTCTCGGTAACTCGAACCCGCCGCCAAAAAGTATAGCGTTGACGATGCCACCCACCAAGCCAACTAATATCGCAACAATCCACTCGTGTGCGAGTAATCCGAGCACGTCTACACCTCTTACGCCATTCTTCCGTAGGTGATAATCACAAGGGGTCTACTTGTCGCGTCTCCTGGGGTCACAGGTCGAAGCTAGGGTGTTCTGAGTTCTTGCGCACCCTTTGGGCTTCCTTAAACGTGCCGTACTGCGGTGGCATCTCGACCTGAGCGCCGTGTAGAAGCTGCTCGACCGTGAGTATCTGCATGCGCGGGAGGTCCCTCCCCCACCCCTGCGAGCGGTAGTACCCGGCGCTCACGGCCTCCTTCTTCATCGGCCCGCTGGGCTCCTCTAGGGTGAGAAACACCCCGATCTGCGCCTTCTCCCGGTCCAACGTGCCCACGAGGTCACGGATGTCCCTGGAGCTCACCTTACCTGACTTCACCTGGACGAGCACTCGCTTGGGCGTGCTGCCGTCGTCGAAGAAGTTGATAACTCCGTCTATCCCCTGGTCGGCGCCCTTCTTGCCGGTCTTCCCTCCGGCCTTGTTAGCTCCTAGTGGCTTGGCCCGGATCAGTGACAGCGCCCACCACTGGAACTGGTAGCGCCCGTCCTGGGCAAGTTGGCGAGCGCCGCCGAGGTCCTCCGGCTCCCCCACGACCCTGATATCTATGCCGGGGTACATGTCCTCAAGGCGATACTTCTGGAGGGCGATGGAGAGGTGTGTGATGTCTATGCCGATCCAGCGCCTCTCAAGCTTCTGGGCGGCAGCTATGGTCGTGCCGCAGCCACAGAAGGGATCGAGCACCGCGTCGCCGGGGTTGCTGCTGGTGTTAATGATCCGTTCTAGTAGACGCTCGGGCTTTTGGGTAGGGTAGCCCAGACGTTCGGCGGCTTGTGAGCTTATTGGCCCGATGTCCGTCCATACATCTTGCAGCGGCACCCCCGGCATCTCGTCAAGATAGCGTTTGTAAGCGGGTACGGCTCCGGGCTTCGTTTGAACGACCCGGCCTTGGCGTATAAGCTCGTCCATCTTCTCTCTGGTGTAGCGCCAGTACCGAGTGACGCCCATTACCTCGTAGCTTGGATTCCCTTTGGCTGCCCCGCCTGGCCCAGCCAGGTTGTCCAGCCTGTAACGTCGGCCAGTTTCCGGTTCTACGTACTTGTAGAAGTTCTTGATGTAGCTTTCATCATACGGCGTGTAGATCGGGTTCCACGTCCAGTCGTCGCTCTTGGTGTAGAACAAAATGGTGTCGTGGATGTGAACGTGCAGGCGTCGGCCTTGTTTAGTGTCGCTGTGGGCGCTGGACCTCTTCCAGATGATCTCCGTGCGGAAGCGGGTGGGTCCGAAGATCGCATCCAGGAGTACCTTCAGGTAGTGCGAGGAGGTCGGGTCGCACGCAGTGCAGATATAGGCTACCCGTGGGCCTCAAGACCCGGTGCAGCTCGACTAGGCGGGCTGCCATCATCACCAGGTAGGCCATCACCTGATTAGTACCGATAAGCTCCCTGAGCGCTTTGATGGCCTGGCCCACCTCTGCCGGGCTCTCGGTCACCAGGTCGCGAAAGGTCGCCTCGGCATGCTCCGACCAGTGCCAGGTGTCCTCGAAGGCCTCGATCTGCGCCTCGGAGTGCTTGCCGGACTCGTCCTTGAACAGCACCGAGTAGTTGCGGTTGGAGTTGAAGGGCGGGTCCAGGTAAACGAGGTCTATGCTCTCGTCCGGGATGTATTCGCGGAGGATGAGAAGGTTGTCTCCATAGAACAGGGTGTTGGCGGCTATGGTCGGCTGCACCGTGTTTTGCTCCCCTAAGAGATCGTGGACTACGTAAGTGCCATCATGCCTTTATTGTATCGCGACTTGCTGATGAGACGTTGATACCAGTTGATGCCAGTCCGGTGTCACATAGGCTCACAACACTTCACAACCGCTACCGTTTTAGGGCTTAGAAATCGCCTTTTATCGCGGCATTTCGCACCATCTCACACTCGTATGAAGAAATCTGTACTATCCGCATCTGTCACTCCCTTCTGAAACCTGGCCCTTCATCGTCTCCAGGAACGCCTTCGCCTGCCTGAGCTGCTCATCGACGGACCAGGGGGCCGTGGAGCCGGCAGAACGCTTGTTCCGCACGCTCCCGCGCGGCGTAAGCAGTCCTTCTGGCACCTCCGAGAGCGCGGGATGCGCCGCCGCGAGCTCGTCTTGCGGCACGTCCTCCAGCGACACTCCCAGCTCCTCGCATCTCCGCACGAGCCTCCCAACGGCGTGATGCGCTTCTCTGAATGGAACGCCCTCTGCCGCGAGGAAGTCCGCCAGCTCCGTGGCAAGGGCGAAGCCCCCTGCCGCCTCGGCCATCCGTACTCCGTCGAAGCGCGCCGTGCCAAGCATCTCGGGCAGGACGGCGAGCATGGCGAGCACAGAGTCGACCGCGTCGAAGAGAGGTCCTTTATCCTCCTGGAGGTCTTTCGAGTAGCCGAGTGGGAGTCCCTTCAGGGTGATCAAGAGCGCATTCAAGTCCCCGATCAGGCGGCCTGTCTTGCCACGCATTAGTTCGTAGGCATCGGGGTTTTTCTTCTGGGGCATGATGGATGAGCCCGAAGAGTAAGCGTCGCCCAAGGTGGCGAACCCGAACTCGGCGCTGGTCCACAGCACCCATTCCTCCCCGAGCCTGCTCAGGTGCACCCCGAGTACGGCGCAGGCGTATAGGAGGTCGAGGACGAAATCCCGCTCCGAGACCGCATCGAGCGAGTTGGTGAACGGCTCCATCCCGAGCTCCTCCGCCGTTAGCCTGGGATCTACGGGATGCGGCGTGCCGCCGAGCGCCGCCGCGCCGAGCGGCGAAACGTTCGCCGCCTCCCTGGCGGCCTCGAACCTTCGGAGGTCCCGGCGCAACGCCTCGAAGTGGGCGAGCAGGTGGTGGGAGAGCAGGATCGGCTGCGCGCGCTGAAGATGGGTGTATCCGGGTAGAACGAGGTCCTCGTTCGCCTCGGCCACCCCGAGGAGCGCCCGCATCGCGGCGAGTATGTCCGAACTGATCCGTTCTGCAGCGTCCCTGGCGAAGAGGTGCAGATCGAGGGCTACCTGATCGTTGCGGCTGCGGCCCGTGTGCAGCTTTAGCGCCACGTCGCCCACAAGCTCCCTCAGCCTGCGCTCGACAGCCGTGTGCACGTCCTCATCCGAGAGATCCCACGCGAACTCCCCCGCCTCGACCTCCCGCAGTACCGCTTGGAGTCCGCTTCCCAGCGTCGCTGACTCTCTATCCGAGATAATCCCCTGCGCCCCAAGCATCTTCGCGTGGGCGATGGAGCCCCGTATGTCGTGAGGAGCGAGGCGTATGTCGAAGGGGATGGAGGCGTTTAGACGCTCGAAGGACTCTGCAGGCGAGGCTCCGAACCTACCTCCCCACAACCGCCCGGACGTGTTCTTGCCTCCATCGCTCATGAAGGTAGAGTTTAGCGGAGCGCAGCGTGCCGCACCCGAATGTCCCCGTCGATCACGGCCCATCAGCCGAACAAACGCTTGGTCAATCTGTCCCGAAAATCGTGAAGAAAGCGCTTACCGCCAGCTCCGCGCGCTCTTCGACCTGTATGGGCCTCGGCTCAGACAGCGACCCGAGGAGACGTCGCACCTGCTGATCGCCGATTACCAGACCGATGAGGATTTCCGCAGCGTACTCTGCATCCTGAAACTCGAAACGCCCACGAGCCTGCTGCTCTTCGAGGTAACGCTCCAGCTTCGGTACGACGCTACCCCTACCCCGTGAGGTCAGAATCCGTGCGAAAGCAGGATCGGCCGGATACTCGGAGATGGCGACCCGATTTATGATCACGGCGCGCTCCCCCAAAAGCAGACGCAGCATCTCGATGGCGAAGGTCCGCAAAACCGCCCTTGCATCGTCACCTTCCGGCTCCAGGCTCCTCGCAAGCGCCCCATCGAGACGCTCGGCCTGCCAGGAGATCAACTGCTCGAACAGGCCTCTCTTGTCCCCAAACCAGGAGTAGAGGGTCTCCTTGGAAGCGTGGGCGCGGCGGGCGATCTCCCGCATACTCGCGTCCCGATACCCACGCTCCGCCAGCACAGCAAGGGCCACGTTGAGGATCTCGTTCCGACGCTCCACGCTGTACCTGACGCCAACCCTCCCAGCCCCGGAACCCTTCATCCCACTCACCACCCTTCCAGACCTCCAAGAAATCCTGGGAATGATCTTGACATTAAAGCGTACCCGATGGTACGGTTACAGGCAATCCGTACCGATGGGTACGGTTAGGACGAAGAATGGGAGGTACATATTGACTGCGAGGTCGACGGAACGGGGGGACGTCTCTGGTGCTATCGGGTTGGGAGGTGTAGTTCGGTTGCTGGCATTGGTAGGAGCGACGCTTACGACCGGTCTGATCAGTGGTTTCTTCTACGCTTATGCGTGTTCGGTCACGCGAGGGCTGGCTCTGCTGCTGGATGCGCAGTACGTCGCGGCGATGCAGGCGATCAACGCGACCGTGCGTAACGGGGTGTTCGCGTTCAGTTTCTTTGGCGCTGCGGTGTTCCTGATCTTGGCGGTTGTCGTTCATGTTCCGCGGCTCAGGTCGCGCCGGTTCGCCCTGATCTCGCTCGCATGCCTGTTTTACGTCGTGGGTGGGTTCGTGCTGACGTTCGGGGTGAACGTGCCGATGAACGAGGCGCTGGCCAGGGTCGGCCCGAACGCGTCTCCCGAGGTTCTGGCGCGTGCAAGGGAAGCCTACGAAGACCCGTGGAACTTCTGGAACGGGGTGCGCACCGTATGCTCGACGTTGGCGTTGCTCGCGCTCATAGGCGCCTGCTTATCACGACGATAGGTATGGAGCCGGCCACAGTATGGACCTGGCACGCATTCAAGAGGCTTTGCGTCCTGCCCCGAGACCGATGCGTCAGGCTCCGGCCCGCTCCTTGACTTGCGACCGGCTCTTCCTCTGGTAGATCCTTACGGCGGCCTTTATGGTGGAGAGCCCCAGCGTAGCATGCCTCGTGCGGCTGCCTATAACCTCTCTACCCAGGGAATCGACGAACTCCTCGTAGTCCATCTCGAGGATCTCTTCCATGCTGAGGCCCTCATCCAGGATGCGCTCGAGCACTATGGAGGTGGCTCCCATGCTTATGGTGTCACCCTGACCCGTCCAGGAGAGCCGCTCTATCTTGCCGTCGTCGCCCCCCTTGAGGTAGACGACCACAGATCCCCCGCAATCGGGGCTACCGCCTGGTACGGCGACGTCGGCTTCTTCTTGCACGCTCTCCTCGTTCTTGTGGCGAGGATTTTTGGCGTGCTCGACCAGGAGCGCGGCACCATTACTTTTGCGATCCGGCGCCCCTGGCTTCGCTTCCAAATTCCTATCTTTCTATGGGAGCCTGAACGGTGTTGCCCCACTCGGTCCACGAGCCATCATAGTTCTTTACGTTGTCATACCCGAGGAGGTACGAGAGCACGAACCAGGTGTGGGAGGAGCGCTCCCCTATACGACAGTAGGCGATCGTGTCCTCATCGGGACTGAGGCCCGCCTCTCCTTCGTAGATTTCGCGCAGTTCCTGAGCATTCTTGAAGGTGCCGTCTTCGTTGGCCGCTCTCGCCCACGGTACGTTCGCCGCTCCTGGGATGTGTCCCCCCCTCAAGGCTCCTTCCTGAGGGTAGTCAGGCATGTGCAGCAACTCTCCTCTGTACTCTCCAGGGCTTCTCACGTCGATAAGCCCTCCCTCGGAGGAGCGGACCTTCTCGAGATGAGCCATCACGTCATCGCGGAAGGCCCTGATCTTCGAGTCCTCCCTCTGCGGGGTGGGGTACTGAGGGCCAGAAAAGGAAGGCGCCTCCTGGGTCATCTCCCTGCCTTCGGCCTCCCACTTGACCCTTCCTCCATCCATCACCTTGACGTTCTCATGGCCGAACAGGCGGAAGACCCAGAGGGCGTACGTGGCCCACCAGTTGTTCCTATCCCCGTAGAAGACGACCGTCGTCTCGGGAGAGATGCCCTTCTCGGCCATAAGGGAGGCGAAGTGCTCCGGGTCGAGGTAATCCCGCATCAAGGGATCATTCAGGTCCTCGACCCAGTCTATCTTCACGGCGTTCGGGACGTGGCCTATGTCGTAGAGGAGCACGTCCTCGTCGGATTCGACTATGCGTACGTTCTCGGTGTCGTCCAGATGCTCTGCGACCCACTGGGTACTAACCAGGGCGTCGGGGTTCGCGTAGCCCTTCTCCTGTATCTCCTGCTCCGTCATGATTCTCCTCACTCCGTCTATACCACACGAGCGCACATTCTAGCGTATCTCCGACAAAGATCATCGAGTTTATGTTCATGCGGGCGACTCTTTTGCGCCACTCAGAGTGCACGACCAACACAAGTAGCTCCCCGACAAGGCTGGAGTGCCGAAATCCTCGTGGTGCGTACAGCTCAGGAGCCTAATTCACGGCACCGTCAGTCCCTGTAAACGACGAGTTCGTCGAGGGCCTTTCGGCCCCGACGCTTCGGGGGGTCCCCCTCGGCATATCCCAGCGTGAGCAGCGCGTGCGGTACCAGCTTCGGATCCAGGCCCAGCGCTTCGACCACCCTATCCGGGCAGAAGAGGGGCGCGCACATCCAACCCGCGTCGAGGCCCGAGTCGTAGGCCGCGAGCAGCGCGTTCTGGGCCGCGGCACCCAATGACTGGACGGCCATCGTTACCTCACCGCTCTGGCGCTCCGCGTCGGGGTAGGTATCGAGGTCTTCGAGGTAGAGGCAGATCAATACTAGTACAGGCGCGTCCAGCAGGCGTCTGCGGGAGCCTTGGAGACGCTTCTCGACGATCTCCACGCTCTGCCCGTCCATCTCCAGGTTCGCCCGCCACTCCTCGCCCATCGCGCTGGCCAAACGCTCTTTGGTCTCTTCACTTCGGAGCACAGCGAAACGCCAGGGCTGCCGACCGTGGGGAGATGGGGCCCACCTGGCGGCTTCGAGTACCCGCTCGACAAGGTCCTCGGACACCCCTTTCTCGAGATACTTCCTGACGGAGCGGCGGCCGTGAATCGTGTCGAGGATCTGAGGCCCTGGGGTGTCAGGCTCGTCGAGCGGGCCCCAGGAGACGGCCCTCTCGGGGCGTATGGCGATAACGGGGTTCTCCTCTATGCGCATCGCCTCGTACTGGTGGTACTTACCCCTCAGGAGCCTCACAGCGGCCGTGTGCTCCTCGGTGCCAGGGTCCAGAAGCTCAGCCCTACCCCGCACCATCACGAATGCGAGCAGGTCCCACGCTTCTGTGTAGCGGTCGGCGATGAGCGCTACATCCGGGTTCTCGAGGATGTTCCTGACGCGCTTGAGACGGGTTACGGGTACGTCCTTCGGTTTCTCGTCGAGGGCTATAAAGATAGAAGCCCGCGCCAGGGCGAAGCACACGGGTACGGCATGCGGTATCCCGGCACCGTCTACGGTAGCAAGACGGGCCACCCTCTGGCGCACGAGGAAGGAGGCCTGCTCGTTGCTAAGTGCCTTTGACGTTACTTTCAAGTCGTTACCGCGTCGCGGACGCGCGGGGCGACTTGGGAGGCGAACAGGCGCATGTTGGCGAGCGCTTGTTCGTGGGTGACACCGGGGAGGCGTCCCCAGAAGCAGAGGTGGTCGTAGGGCGCTTCCTGGTACAGCTCGATCAACGCTTGGGCGACCTCCTCTGGTGTGCCGACTAGATACCTCTCCCAGGGTAGATCCTCCTCCTGAATCGGTCCCGGCCGAGGCTTGTCCCTGTCGGTACCCCATTCGGCGTAGCGCGTGCGCTGGTAGGTGATGGCGGGACCGACGATCTCCCTGGCCCGCCCGGCATCCTCGTGTACGAAAGCCACGCCTGAGGCCACGTAAGGGAACTCTTCTCCGGCGCGCCCGTGCCGCTCCAGCGCAGCCAGGACCTTCCTGTACGTCTCGCCGAAAGCGCCCCCGCCCGCGGATGCCAGAAACCCGTCCGCCAGGCGTGCGGCGCGGTCTATGGCAGGGTCCGCGAAAGCGCCGACGTAGATGGGCAGTCTGCTCTTGGGTCGAGGTTCGAACGGCAGGTCCTCGAAGCTCCAGCGCCTGCCTTTGTAACCTGTCCTTCCCTCTCCGAGAGCTTGCCGGATCACCTCGATCCCCTCCTCGAAGAGCGAGGGCCTGTACTTCCGCTCGAAGCCGAGCGTCTCGAACTCGTGCTGCACGTAGCCCTGGCCGACCCCAAGCACGAACCGTCCGCCTGAGATGAGATCCACAACCGCCGCATCCTCCGCCACCCTCAATGGGTGATGCATCGGCAACAGGAGCACGTTCGTCCCGATGGTCATAGTACTTGTCCTGGCCGCTACCGCGGCGGCGGCTACGAGCGGCGAGGGCAGGTACCCGTCGTCTACGAAATGGTGCTCGGAGAGCCAGACCCCCGTAAAACCCAGCCTCTCTCCCTCTTCGATCTCCTCCAGACACTCGGCGTAGAACCGCGCGTAGTCCCCGAGCGGCAACCTCTGCCTGAAGTCGTACCACAACCCGAACGTCGGGGCGCTGTAGTTTCCTACCAAAGCATCTCCTCAGCGTGTGCTCACCCACCAAGTCTACAAGAGACACTCGCCACCGGAACGAGATCGCGTACAAAGTTACCGAATCGGCCCGATACTCACACAAGGCATCTCCCGGTCGCACCGAGTAGTAACCTGCTGCCCCATGCCATGTGCAGTGAAGGCCCGAGATCTACCCTGCACCGCTGCGGGTGGCCCCGTACCCCACCGTCTGGCATAGTTTATTGGCCGTGGTTTTGGCGGTTCAGAGCACTGACCAACGGAGAGAAGTCTGATGCCCGGTAGGATCGAAGACTACGCGATGGTGGGAGACCTGCAGACCGCGGCGCTGGTCGGCGCCGACGGTTCTGTGGACTGGCTGTGCTTCCCCCGCTTCGATTCGCCGGCTTGCTTCGCCGCATTGCTCGGCGGAGACGCCAACGGCCGCTGGCGTCTGGCCCCCACCTCGGGCGGCCGCTGCATGAGGCGCCGTTACAGGGGGCTCACGCTCGTCCTGGAGACCGAGTGGGAGACCCCGACCGGCGCCGTGAGGGTGATCGATTGCATGCCGCCTCGCGGTGTGCCGCCCGATCTGGTTCGGGTAGTCGAGTGCGTAAGGGGCAGAGTATCGATCACGAGCCAGCTCAGGGTGCGCTTCGACTACGGGCACGTCGCCCCGTGGGTCACCATAGAAGGACGTGAGGTGCTCGCCGTAGCGGGCCCGGACGCGCTGTGGTTACGCGCCTCTGCCCCCCACGAGGAGGTCGAGGGTGAGATCCTCTCCCGGTTCACGCTCTCCGAGGGAGAGCGCATACCTTTCGTACTCACCTGGTCGCCTTCTTACGGAGAGCGTCCTGTGGCTATCGACGGCCTGCAGGCGGTGGACGATACGGAGCGATTCTGGCTCGATTGGGCCGGCGGCATTAGCTATGAGGGCCGCTTCCGAGATGCCGTGTACCGTTCTCTCCTGACGCTCAAGGGGCTGACCTACAAGCCGAGCGGCGGCATCGTCGCCGCCGCCACGACCTCGCTCCCCGAGACCCTCGGCGGCTCCAGGAACTGGGACTACCGCTACTGCTGGCTGCGCGATAGCTCCTTCACCCTTGGCGCGCTGATAGGAGCGGGCCTGCTCGAGGAGGCCCGCTCCTGGCAGCAATGGGCGCTAAGGGCCGTCGCCGGCGATCCCGCCGACGCCCAGATCATGTACGGTATCGACGGCACCCGCCGCCTGCCCGAGTACGAACTGCCCTGGCTCCCCGGCTACGAAGGCGCCTCTCCGGTGCGTGTAGGCAACGACGCCGCGGGTCAGGTCCAGGGCGACGTACCAGGAGAGGTGCTCGGTGCCGCGCACGTGGGTCGCACCGCGGGGATCATCCCCATGGAGAGGGGTTGGGAACTGCAACGCTGGCTCGCAGGGCGCCTGCAAGAGGCCTGGAAGAGGCCAGACAACGGGATATGGGAGTCGCGCGGAGAGCGGCAGCACTTCGTCTACTCCAAGGTTATGTGCTGGGTCGCGTTCGACACTCTGGTCAAGGGCGTCGAGCGTTTCGGGCTCGATGGGCCCGTGGAACGCTGGCGGGCCGTGCGCGACGAGATCCACTCCGACGTCCTGGAGAAAGGCTACGACGCCAAAAGGGGGACCTTCACCCAGGCTTACGGCTCCAAAGCGCTCGACGCGTGCGCGCTGCTCATCCCACGCGTGGGGTTTCTGCCCTACGACGACGAGCGGGTGGTCAGTACCGTCGAGACGATCCGCAGCGAGCTGACAGAAGACGGCCTCGTACTTCGCTACCGAACAGATGAGTCCGACGACGGCCTCACAGGACGCGAGGGCTCGTTCTTGATCTGCAGCTTCTGGATGGTCTACGCGCTGTGGGGCATAGGCCGTCGCCGGGAGGCCGAGGAACTCTTCGATCGCCTCCTCGCGCTGCGTAACGACGTGGGGCTGCTAAGCGAAGAGTACGACACGCGCGCGCAGAGGTTGGTGGGCAACTTCCCACAAGCCTTTACGCACCTGGCGCTGGTCAACTGCGCGCTCCGACTATCCGAGAGTGAGGTTAGCAGTGCAACTAGAGAATAAGGTCGCCGCGGTAACGGGCTCTTCACTCGGGATCGGCAGGGCCATCGCACTCGCCTTCGCGCGGGAAGGGGCCTCGGTGGCCATCAACTACAGAAGCCACCCAGAACAAGGGCAGGAGGCGGTCGAAGAGATAGAGAAGAGCGGTGGCAAGGCCATCTCCGTACAGGCCGACGTCTCCGAGCCCGATGGTGTGAGGAACCTGATCCAGCAGACCGTCAACGAGTTCGGCCGCCTCGACGTCATGGTCAACAACGCTGGCATAGAACAGAAGATCCCCTTTCTCGAGACGCCCCTGGAGGTGTGGGAGAAGGTAATCTCGGTCAACCTCACGGGCGTGTGGCTCGGCTGCCAGGAGGCCGCCAGCCAGATGGTCTCCCAGGGAAATGGGGGACGCATCATCAACGTCTCCTCGGTGCACGAGGACCTGCCCATGCCGACTAACTCCCCCTACTGCGCAGCCAAAGGGGGAGTAAGGATGCTGATGCGGACCATCGCCGTCGAGCTGGCCCCGCACGGCATCACCGTAAACAACATCGCCCCGGGCGCCATCGAGACCCCGATCAACAAGAACCTCGACGAACATCCCGAGCAGAGACAAGAGTTGCTCTCAGAGATTCCCCTCGGCAAGATCGGGCAACCCGAGGATGTCGCCTCAATGGCCGTCTACCTGGCCTCGGACGCTTCCTCCTACTCCACAGGAAGCACCTTCTTCGTCGACGGCGGCATGATACGCCAGGCCGGAAGCCTGTAAACGAAAACCCCCCGCCCAGAACCCAATCGCCAACGATGGGCGCGTAGGGGCGCTTCGCGAAGCGCCTTACCGCGCCCCGCCTCTACCGCGAAGCGCCCTTGCGCGGTACCGTGTCAATACGCGAGAAGCAGGCGGGTTCCCACGAAGATCAGCATGATAGCCAGTATCAGCTTGAGCGGCTTGCCCGGGAGCCAGGGCGCCAGCCGGCTCCCGATCAGTACGCCGGGTATGCTGCCCAATAGCAGGGTCCCGGCCAGGGCGAAGTTCACGTTGCCCTGCGTCATGTGGGCTATGCCAACAACGAAAGAGAGGACCATCGCGTGTGTAATGTCAGTGCCGACTATAACGGCCGGTGCAATAGGATAGAGAAGGAGCAGTATGACGGCCATCACGCTCCCCGAGCCGATGGAAGTGAGCCCGACCAGATAACCGCCCAGGGCCCCAAATAGAACGGTGTATGCCCGGCGCCTACGGCTCATCCGGCCCTTGCCATTCCACTGACCAGGCTTCGGGCCCTCATGCCTCTTCGGCATGAAGGTAGTCGCGGTAGATCAGGGACACCCCTACCAGAACGAGGGTCGCTGCTATGATCGTGATCATGATCGACTCGACCCTC
>CAVXGP010000010.1:0-36866 GCA_963761485.1 uncultured Actinomycetes bacterium
AGCCGCTCGTAGGACAGGTACGCGGCAATCGCGAAGCCCAGGAGCCCCATCGGCACGCCGATGAGACCAAACATCTGCAGCGGGCGCGTGGAATAGCTGAGCAGGAAACGACGAGCGTGGCCCGCCCGCTCATCCGGGACAACGCCTCGACTGCCCGGTCGAGACCCTTCCGCCTGAAATCGTGGCCGCAGAAGAGGATCAGCGACTCCCGATTGGAAGATCGAGTTCCCGTCGAACGCCCTCGGGATCGTCGCTCGGCCTGAACCTCTCCAGGTCGACCGGAGGATGCGTGATCGCGACTCGGCTGCGTTCGACTCCGTAGTGACGTACGAGATCGTCGGCGACCTGTGAGCTGTCGACGTGAAAGCGGCGAACGCGCTTGCTTCTCACCGCTCGCTTCTCGAGCCAGAATCGGGTGAGGTTTCCCGGTACGTGAGCAGTGATCCGACTCGACGCACCCACGACTGAGCCGGACGCGCGCCGCCCGGCGCCACGCCGCCCAGGTAGAGGATGTCGGCCTCCGCCGCCCCGGGCATCCGGCCATAGACGCAATCGAAGGACTCCCGCCTGAGCATCTGTCCTGAGTTTCGTGCGAAGGAGAAGAGCTCGCGAGCTGACCACCCGGTCTTTGCGACCGTGGAGGTCGGTACCGGATGGAACGTCGCCTGCGGCACGAGTTCGGGGTTGGACGTCGCAGCGATGGAGTAGACGTGCACGTCGTGATCGGCTTCGACGAGATACCTGGCCAGCGCAACGTGTTGTCGCTCGATGCTTCCTCGTTCGTTGAAATGCCGATACACCAGAGCGATCTTCATGAGCCGATTAGCCGTCGCCTCGAAACGGAGTGCGGCGGCGAACCTGAAGCCCGATGCCGGCCGTGAGGTCTTCGACGGCGACATCGGAGCGCAGGTAGCCGAGCTGGCGCTTGTGGAACTCTCGATACTCGGGTTCTCGCCAGCGATGAGTCCTTTTGGCGAGGACTCGCGCGTACGACCCGCCTGCGGCCGCCAGCCTGAGCCTGTACTCCTCCTCGGAGAGGCAGGCCGGGCCGTAGCGGACGAGCATTCTCAGGTGCTCGGGCTGGTAGGTGCCGATTGCGTTCGTCGTCGTGGTCATCGCCTCTGAATGGAGTCGTGTGTACGTCAGGACCTGGTGCACGAAGCCGAAGTCGCTCTCCTGAAGAAGGTCGTAGCACGCGACGGTGTCCGCGTGGAGGAACGTCGCGTCGTAGAGGTCGGCTCGCGTGCGAACGAGGTCGGCGCGAAGCATCGTCGAGGTCGGCGAGCCGAAGAGGTAGGGAAGCTCGCCGAGCAAGAGGCGGCGGCAGAGCTCCCGCCCGGGGACGACCTCTTCGTCGAGCGGGAGCCCGTGGAGGGTCACCTTCGTGCCCGCTGAGGCGATAGGCGCCGACGACGCCCACCGACGGGTGTCGCTTCCGCGACCTCCACCATGCGCTGGAGGCACTCGCGGATGCATCGGTCGTCCGCGTGGAGGACCTTGCAGTAGGCACTCCCTTCAGGGAGAGCCTTCGACGGCTCGATTCCAGCTGTGGAGAAATCCAACGTGATCGTCGTCGTTGCGCTCGAGCCGAATCCGAGAATCGCGGCCGGCGAACTCCTCGACGATCTCAGCCGTCTCGTCCGTGCTCGCGTTGTCGCACACGACGTGCTCCCAGTTCTCGTGCGTCTGAGCGAGCACGC
This sequence comes from uncultured Actinomycetes bacterium, assembly GCA_963761485.1. Lineage (GTDB taxonomy): Bacteria > Actinomycetota > Thermoleophilia > Gaiellales > Gaiellaceae > GMQP-bins7. The sequence goes on from CAVXGP010000010.1 coordinate 1,701, forward strand.
TTTCGAGGCACTCACGGATGTACCGGGCGCCGTTGTAAACGGGCGTGACGACGCCGACCATTGGCTCGTTGCGCTTCGGCATTACCTAGTGGAGGCGGTTGCCGGGACTGCGGCGATCTCGTCTCGGCTGAACGTCTCTTCCTGCTCGCGCCACAGCTCGTCCACGAGGCGGCCCGGGGGCAGCTCGACGTCGTCGAAGCGTGAGCACGGCGTCGCGGGGGACGTCGCGCACGAGGCGGCATCCGTCGCCGAGGCCCATCGGGAGGAGGTTCTCGGCCCGCGCAGCCTCGTGGTTCTCACACTGGCCGTAGGTCATGTAGAAGCCGATGCCGTCGAGCGTCTCGCCGGCTCGCAGATCTCGCTTCGCGGTGGCGACGACCTCGACCACGCGGCCCCCGGCCACGGTCGCGGCACCGTCGCCGAAGAGGACGGCCCGCGCGATCGAGAGCGGCACCTCGTAGAAGCAGAGGTGGAACGGCGTGTAGAGGCAGTAGAGCGGGCCGGGGCCGAGCTTGTAGAGGTCGAGGAAGTGGTGCTCCTCCGGGTCGTCGTGGACGGCGAGCACGTAGACGCCGCCGCCGGGCTTGCCGCCGAGCACGTAGTCGACGACTCCGCCGTGGGCGCGGAGCTCGTCAGCGTCGTAGAGCTCGAGGTGGCCCGGCTCGTCGACGTAGCCGTCGTACTGGTACCCGACCATGCCTCGCTGGGACACGCCCATGCCCGCGGCGTTCCCGGTCACCGCCTGCTCGAACGAGATCTTCGACCCGTCGGCGAAGCTCGCCGCCATGTGCGGAGCCTGGCCGGTTCGCGCCGAGAACTCCTTCTGGGTGTCGGGCGTCCGGTAGTGATCCATGAGGCCCTTGATGTTTCCGCAGAGGAGCGGCGTCAGCCCGAGCGTGCGGGCATAGCGGACGAGGTTCATCTGGGCGGCGGGCTGATCGCCGTCGCCGTCGGTGACGATCACGCCCGCGCGGTCACCTCGCGACTTGAGAACCGGGCCGACCGTCGCGTCGAGCTCGGCGTTCGCCAGCACGAGATGCTTTCCGCCGTCGATCGCAGCGGCCGCGACGCCGGCGGCGAACTCGATCGTCCCGGTCGCCTCGAGGATCACGTCGATGCCCTCCGCCTCGCAGAGGATTCCGGGGTCGTCGGTTATCGCCGCGCGCCGCTCGCGGATCCGGTCGTCGAGCTCGCCGGCAGAGCCGACCGTCGCCACATCCTCGACTCCGGCGCGCTCGAGGGCCGAGCGTGCCTTGTCGACCGTCCGGTTGGCGATCGCCACGACCTCCATCCCCGGGGTCGAGCGCATGATCTGCTTGGCGACGGCCGTCCCGTAGAAGCCCGCGCCGATGAGACCGACGCGCACGGGATTGTCGGCCGCTTCACGCTCGGCCAGGGCTCGGTCGACGAGGATCAAAGGAGCACGCCTTCGCAGGCGTCTCAACGAAAGGCCAGCTTCGATCCTTATCGGAGACTGCATTGCGCCTCGAGCGGCCATTCGATGCCGAGCCGAGGGTCGTCGAACCGCAGGCCGCCCTCGTGCTCCGGCGAGTACGGCGTGTCGGATGCGTACGCCACCTCGGCGTCGTCCACGAGTGCCTGGTAGCCGGCAGCGCAGCCGTGCGGCATGAGGATCTGGCGGCCGCTCTCGGCCGAGAGCTCGACGCCCACCCAGTCGAGGTACGTCTCCGAGTCCTCGCCGCAGGTCGACGGCGACGTGAAAGGTGCGCCCGCGGGTGCAGCGGAAGAGCTTCGCCTCCGACGCCGGAGGCCTCTGATAGTGGAGGCCGCTGATCGTCCCTGCCTCACGGTTCGTCGAGACGTTCATCTGGGCGATCGAGAACTCGACGCCGTCGTCGGACAGCTCCCGCTCGGCAGAACGCGCGGTAGAACGCGCCTCGCTCGTCGCCACGAAACTCCGGCTCGACGACGAGAACTCCGTCGATCTTCGTGCTCTACGAGTCGCACGGCACCGTCCAGAAGAACGACGGGTCGATCTGGCCGGTCGCGCGGAGGTACTCGATCTGCTTCAGGCGCGTGTGGTGGCGAGAGCGGAAGAGCTCCTCGGAGAGGTCGATGCGCTCGTAGAGCTGGCGCAGTTGCTGCGCCCCGCGGTCGAGCGTCCAGTCGCACGAGAACTCCGGCAGGACGCGCCGGATCTTGTCGAACGAGACGCGGTAGCTCCGGTTGTCCGGGACCGGCCTCGCTGGACAGGGTGATGTTGCACTCCGGGAACGCGGCCTTGACGATGTCCGCCACCTCGCGGATCTGGTAGTTGCTGCGCGAGTCGCCGACGTTCAGGACCTCGCCGTGCACGTTCTCCCTCGGCGCTTCGACCGTGTAGGCGATCGCCTTGCAGATGTCGAGCGCGTGGACGAAGGGCGCCACGGGAGTCCCGTCGCTCTCCATCCGGATCTCGCCGATCGTCCACGCCAGTCCGCAAAGGTTGTTCAGGACGATGTCGAACCGCATGCGCGGCGACGCGCCGTAGGCGGTCGCGTTTCGGAGAAAGGTCGGGGAGAAGTCGTCGCTCGGCCAGCTCGGACACGTCACGCTCGACGAGGTCTTGCACTCCGCGTAGGCGGTCTGCGGGTTGACCGGCGACGTTTCGTCGACGAGGTCTTCCTCTGCGACGCCGTACACGCTGCAGGACGACGCGTAGACGTAGCGCGGAACGCCGGCTTCTCGCGCCGACCTCGGCCAGGCGGAGCGCGCCTTGGTGGTTGATCTCGTAGGTGATGTTCGGGTCGAGCTGGCCGACCGGGTCGTTCGAGAGCTCGGCGAGGTGAACGACGGCGTCGAAGCCTGCGACGTCCTCGGGGGTGACCCGGCGGACGTCCTTGTTCAGGGTCGGCGGCGTCCGGCCGTTCAGGTGGTAGAGCCAGCCCGACCGGTAGTAGCCGGTGTCGAGACCGACCACTTCGTGGCCGCGAGCTGCCAGGACGGAGGGAAGAAGCACCCCGATATACCCCTCGGTCCCGGTCGCGAGGATTCTTAGTCCAGCCATGCCGCCGTCTGATGGTAGTCGAGGCGCGGAGAAGGTGAAGGACTCAGCTCGATCGGCCTCGGGAGGCCTGAAGCTGATCGATCGGCTTGGTGCGACTAGGATGCGGTTCATCTTCGCTTGACCGGGACAGGGGTCGCTCTAGCAGCGGCGCGAAGCTCGGCCTCCATCGAGGAGCTCTTTCGTGAACTCAAGCTCGACCCCAACGGCCACACGGGACGCATTGCCATCCTGCGGAGGAGACGTCGCGCGGCGAAATCCCGCCCCGCCCGCGCAACCGTCTTCGCGGCTGGCCGGCGTCGAGGGTCTCCGAGCCGTCGGCCGCCACGAGCATCCTCGTCTACCACGTGCATCTCTACGGCGCCCCGGACCGGCAGCTCGGTCGAGCTCGGAGCCGTTCGAGCAAGGTCTTCGAGAACATGCGCGCGGGAGTGACGCTCTTCTTCGTGTTGAGCGGCTTCCTGCTCTATCGGGTCTTCATCAAGCGCTGGCCGGGATCAGGAGCCTGCCCGGCATCCGCTCGTACGTTCGCAACCGGTTCCTCCGGATCGTGCCCGCGTACTGGGTGATCGTGATCGGCGTCGTGCTCGTCTTCGAGCACTGGGTGCTCGGAGAGCCGCTTCGCTCGTGGCGCAACCTGCTCTTCCTCCAGAACTACATCCCGGCCTACGAAGGGGGCGACGGACGTCGCGATCATCGCGCCCGCCTGGTCGCTCGTGATCGAGATGAGCTTCTACGCGGTTCTGCCCGCTGCTCGGCCTGCTGGCGTTCTGTGTGCGTCCGCGGCGGGATGAGCGTGGCCGCGGGCGCGCTGGTGCCGGTGGCGCTGATGTTCGTGATCGGGTTCGTCTCGAAGGTGCTCGCGCACGGCCTGCGCCGAGGGGTCGGACGCGCCGCGCGCGTCTTTGATCACACCCTGATGACGCACGCCGACTGGTTCGCCGCCGGAATGGCTGTGGCCGTGGCGAGCGTCGTCTACGAGCGGGCCGTCATTCGATTTCCCGCGTGGCGGTTCTGGGCGGTCGTGGCCGCGCTCGTGCTCGCGCTCGTGAGTACGAAGCTCAACTACGACGGCACGCTGAACAGCCTCGAGCAGCAGACCCCAATGGCGCTGGCGTGCGCGCTGCTCCTGGCGGTGGTCGTCTTCTCCTCGCCGGCGAAGGCCGGCGCGTGCGCTGGCTGTCGCTCCGCTGGATGGTCTTCGCGGGCTCGTTTCCTACGGCGTCTTTCTCGTTCACGACCCGCTCGTGCGCGGGCTCGGGGACTGGGGCCTGACACTCGACGGGTCGCGGCGGGTTCCTCGTCAACCTCGCGCTCATCACGCTCGCGTCCTACGGGGTCGCCACGCTGACCTACCTCTACGTCGAGCGGCCGGCGCTCGCTCGCAAGCGTCGGTGGCAGGCCGGGGACGTCGCGGGTCTCGGCTCTACGGCCGCCCGGCGACGTCGTACCCGGTCGCGACGTCGCGGCGGCGCTCAGGCCACGGTCGAGGCCCGCGTCGAGCGCGCCTGAGTCTCCGCTACGGCGTCAGCGCCGGGTCAGGAGGGAGAGACGAGCGAGACGTCGTCCCACCAGCTCGTCCCGGTGTTGCTCTGGCGGAGCTCGATCCGGAGGTAGGCCGTGTTCGCCGGCGCCACCGTGGTGAGCCCGACCTTCGTCCAGTCGCTTGTCCCGGACACGCCAGGCGATTGAACCGTGACGCCGAGGTAGGTGCCGGACGCGTCATAGAACGTCAGCATCAGGCGCGCCGCACCCGCCACGCCGTTCGTCTTGACCCAGACGCTCGGCTGTCGTACGTCTTGCCGGCGCTGGCCTTGATCAGCCCCTTCTTCGTGAGCCAGCGGGTCATCGTCGTCTGGGCGGACTCGATCTTGACGCTGTGCGTCGGCGAGCGCGCCTCGTCCGTCGCCCACGAGAAGGTCGCCGCGCCGGAGTTTCCGTAGCTCGTCAGCGGGTCGACCTCGAAGTCCGAATTGGGCGCGAGGTTTCCGGGCGGAGGGTGGGGCGGCGGAGGCGGCGGGTCACGGCGAACGGGCCGGCCTCCCAGAGCACCGAGGCGAGCCGGGCCTGGCCGGACACGCTGAAGTGGAAGTAGTCGAAGGCGAGCTCAGACGCGGAGAAGTGGAGCGCGTGCAGTGCGCCGCCGTCGTAGGTGCAGGCGGCGAAGTCGTCGCACACCGACGCCAGCGTCGTGTTGTACCTGGTGATGCGCTGCCGTGCGGCCTCGCGATCTGCCGTCGAGGTTCCGGCGCCGAGGATGGTGGGACAGGTCCCCCGCGAAGCCCACACCGACGTGGCGGCGGGGACGTTCTTGAAGTCGTTCCAGAGCCCGTACCAGTCCGGAACCGAGGCGACGAGGATCTTCGTGTTCGGGATTCCGCTCAGCTTCGTGAGCGTCGAGCGGATCTTGGAGCTGAAGGTCGACACGGCGGTCATGCCGGAAACCGTCGACGTGCAGACGTCGTTCGTGCCGGAGAGGATCGTGACGTACTCGGCGCCCGGCCGAGACGGCGCCGTCGGCCTGCGTCGTGGTCGCGGCCATCTTCGAGCCCGACTTCGCCAGGTTGAGGGCGGTCAGCCCAGGCTGGTCGGCAAGCAGGCGGCTGTAGTGAGAGTTGACGCTCGCGTTCGTCCCCGTCGACCAAGAGGCGGAGACGTTGTCGGCGGCGTTGCCGGCGGATCCCCAGGCCCGGGTCAGCGAGTCGCCGAGCGCAGCCATCGACGCCGCGTGCGCGGATTGCGCCGGCACCACGAGCGCGACGAGGACGACGACGCATGCCACGGCCAGAGACAAGGCCGTTCGGCCAGACCCACGTGCACTCAACTGAACCCCTCCTGACGTACGCCGCTTAGAACACGGCAGGATGACACATCTCGGCCGCTATGCCCAGACGCGCCACGGCGGATCGCCCGCGGCCCAGCGCTCCTCGAGCACCATCTTGTCGCGGAGAGTGTCCAGGTTCTGCCAGTAGCCGGTGTGCTTGAACGCGGCGAGCTGGCCTTCGTCGGCGAGCCGTTCCAGGGGCTCGCGCTCGAAGCTGACCTCGTCCCCGTCGATGTAGTCCAGCACCGCGGGCTCGAGGACGAAGAACCCGCCGTTCACCCAGGCGCCGTCACCGCGCGGCTTCTCGGTGAAGCTCGAGATCTTCTCCTGCTCCGCCGTCAGGCTGAGCGCTCCGAAGCGCCCGGGCGGCTGGATCGCGGTCAACGTCGCGAGCACGTCCTGACTCTTGTGGAAGTCCACCAGCTTCGTGACGTCCACGTCGCTGACGCAGTCGCCGTAGGTGAAGCAGAACGTCTCGTCGCCGACGTAGTCGCGGACGCGGCGCAGCCGCCCCCCGGTCAGGCTGCGCTCCCCGGTCTCGACCAGCGTGACTCGCCACGGCTCGACCCCTCGCGAATGCGTCTCCATCGAGTTCGACTCGAAGTCGAACGTGACGTCGCTCGAGTAGAGGAAGTAGTTGTTGAAGAAGTCCTTGATGACGTTGCTCTTGTAACCACAGCAGATGACGAACTCCTGGATGCCGTGTGCTGCGTAGATCTTCATGATGTGCCAGAGGATCGGCATCCCTCCGATCTCGACCATCGGCTTGGGACGGACGTTGCTCTCTTCGGCGATGCGCGTGCCGTATCCGCCCGCGAGAAGTACTGCCTTCATCCTCTGTCCTCCAGATTGCTGTCGCAGACCCGTCGCCGGGGCCGTCGCTCGTCGTACAGGGCTCGACGCCTCACCGTAGCGGCGCTCCCGGATCCTGTCGATGCCTCCCTCCGGAAGGGCCGGCGGCCACGAACGTGAAAGTCGCCTCTGGCAAGAACGGCGGACACGAGCCACACTGGGACACCGTGGAACTACCGAACCTGATCGTGATCGGGGCCATGAAGTGTGGCACCTCGAGCCTGCACCATTACCTGTCCCAGCACCCCGACATCGTCATGTCGGAGCAAAAGGAGCTGAACTTCTTCGCCGAGGAGCGAGTGTGGAAGCGGGGGCTCGACTGGTATGTGACGAACTTCCCGTCCGGCACCGCCATTCGAGGCGAGTCCTCGCCGAACTACACGAAGTATCCGGCGTTCGAGGGCGTTCCCGAGCGGCTGCACGGAACGCTGCCCGATGCGAAGCTCGTCTATCTCCTCCGGGACCCGATCGAGCGCATCGTGTCGCACTACGTCGACGCGTTCTCGTTCGGACGGGAGAACGGAACGCTCGAAGAGGCTCTTTCGGACCTCGACGACAACCACTACGTGAACTGCTCGAGCTACGCGATGCAGCTCGAGCAGTACCTGCCTGTCTTTCCTCTCTCGCGCATCCTCATCCTCACGACCGAGGCGATGCGCGACGAGCGGCGCGCGACCCTGGCGCGGGCGTTCAGCTTCCTCGAGGTCGACGATGAGTTCTCGACCTCGGCCTTCGACGACGTGATCTACCCGTCGGTGCGCATGACACGGAAGCCGAAGTACGCCTATCTCCTGACCGGCGTCGCCAACCGAGTGTCACGCAGCTCCTTGAGGCAGCATCTTCCGAGCGGCCTCCGGCGACCCCTCACCGCACTCAGTCGGCGGACGGGGGCAGAGATTGCTCGTCCCTCGATGAGCGAGTCGACGCGGGCGCGCCTTGCCGAACGGCTTCGCCCCGACGTGACGCGATTGCGCGAGCTGACCGGCCAGGAGTTCGCCTCCTGGTCGCTCTAGCGGAAGCGCTCCGGGCCGTCGGCGGAGTTCCAGCGCGGCAATGACGAACGCGGCGACGTCGGAGCGGGTGGTGGGGCTCGTGGCTCCTCTGCCTCCGCAGGTAGGGGGCGTGGCGAGCGTCTCGGAATGGCTGCTCGAGCACGCCGACGAGCTCGACTGTCGGTTCGAGACGTTCGACCTGGAGCGACCGCCCGGCGACGAGGCGGGCGGGACGCTCAGCGTGCGCGCCGCCCTGCGTCAGGTCGGGCTCCTGTTTCGCTTCGTCGGCTGGCTCGGGAGGGCGCCGAGGCTCCTTCACTACGCCGTTGCGCTGAACCCCACGGGGCTTGCCAGGGACACGCTCTTCGTTCTCCTCGCGCGCGCGTGCGGTCGCAAGGTCATCGCGCACGTTCACGGCGCCGATCTGCACGCGATTCACAACCGCTCACTTCGGGCGAAGGCGCTCCGAGCGATCGGCCGGGCCAGCGTCGAGTCGGTGACGATCGCGCCCAGCCTGGCGGCGGGCCTGACCGACCTAGGAATGCCGGCGTTATCCATCCTGAATCCGGTTCGAGCCCGGATCGCGACTCGCGGCGCCGGGCATCCCGCTTCGAGTGGATCCATCCAACTGCTCTTCGTCGGCACGTACGGGCGGCGAAAGGGAACGCCCGAGCTCATCCGAGCGCTTGCGCGGGCCCGCACTGATGCCGTGGACGCGGTGCTCGTGCTCGCAGGCAAGGAGGAGCATCTGCGGGGAGGAAGCCGAGCTTCGGAAGCTCGTGCGAGACGCTCGGGCTCGAAACAGCCGTCTCGTTCGCAGGCGTCCTCGATCGCGAACGGCTTGCCGCTCTCTACGCGGAGTCCTCGGTGTTCTGTCTGCCCTCGTACCGGGAGGGGCTTCCGATGGCGCTTCTCGAGGCGATGGCGGCCGGGCTCCCGAGCATCACGACCGCCGTCGGGGGCATCGGCGACCTCGTGGAGCACGACGTCTCAGGCATTCTCGTCGAGCCGGGAGACGTCGAGGAGCTCGCGTCCGCCATCGAGAAGCTAGCCTCAGAGGAAGACCTCAGGCGCAGCCTGGGGGATACCGGCGCGGGAGCGGATCCGCGCCGTTGCAGGAGACGAGGTGATCGCAGTGCGCTGGCGCGAGCTGTACTCGAAATACCTCACTACGTAAGGACTGTTTGATTCAGCCTTGACACCAGGGGGCACCGTTCACACACTACGAGGACGGTTCTCGCTGCCGAGTCGGTGACGGCGTATGCCACTCGGTCGCGGGAAGGGGATTTGAAGGAGAGGCGATGCGGCACGACAGCGCGGCTCATGCACATGAAGGCAGCACGGTTCTGGACTACGTCCGCATCCTGCGGCGCCGGAAGTGGATCGTTCTCGTTGCCGTCATTCTCGTACCGCTCGCCGCTGTCGCGTGGTCTGTCCGGCAGGAGCCCGTCTACGTAGCGACCGCGGACGTCTGGCTCTCGAACCAGGACATCTCGGGCGGAGTCACGGGCTTCAGCCCGAACACGGTGTACCGGACGCCCGAGCGCAACGCGCAGACCCAGGCCGAGCTCGCGATGACGCCTGTGGTCGCCGAGAACACGCTCGCCGCAACGGGAATCGACTCGATGACGCCGACGGAGCTTCTCGGCTCGGTCTCGGTCGTCCCGGCACTGGACTCCGACCTCCTGTCCGTCTCGGTCACGAACACGGACCCCGAGCTCGCACAGCGACTCGCCGAGGCCTACGCGCGAGAGTTCACCGAGTACAAGGAGAACTTCGACACAGTCGCGATCCGGAGGGCGCTCGCGGACGTGGAGGCGCAGCTTCGCGAACTCGAGGCGAGAGGCGAAAGCACCGACCGGCTCGTACGACTCGCTTCTCGAGTACCAGCAGACGCTCCAGACGATGGAGGTCGCTTGCGGCGCAAAGCGCGTTCCTCGTCGGCTCACCGACTCGAGCGGTTCAGATCTCTCCGCAGCCCTTCCGGAACGGCGTCATCGGGCTCATGCTCGGGATCATTCTCGGCCTAGGCCTCGCGTTTCTCCGAGAGACGCTCGACACGCGTGTGCGGACCGCCGAGGAAGTCTCCGAACGGCTCCACCTCCCGCTTCTCGCTCGCCTGCCCGCCCCGCCCCGAAGGCTCGCGAAGAGCGATCGTCTCGTAATGCTGGACGAGCCGACGAGCCCGGACGCGGAGGCCGTCCGGATGCTTCGCACGAATTTCGACTTCGTCAATCTGGAACGAGACGCACGCGTCGTCATGGTCACGAGCGCCGTTCCCTCCGAGGGGAAGTCGACGACCGCGGCAAACCTCGCGATCGCGCTCGCGCGCGGTGGGCGCCGCGTGACGCTCGTCGATCTCGACCTGCGGCGGCCCTACATCGCCCGCTTCTTCGACCTGAACGGCACGGCGGGACTGACCCAGGTCGCGCTCGGCCGGGTTGAGCTGGACGATGCGATCGTCTCGATCGGGCTCTCGAAGGGTGAGACCGGCAAGAGGAATCATGACTCGAACGGGGGCAACGGCCACGCGAAGCTCGAGGGCTTCCTGAACGTCCTCACTACGGGCCCGATCCCGCCCGACGCCGGCGAGTTCGTAGGCACGCACGCGGTCGCCGCGATCATCGAAACGCTCCGCGAACAGAACGACTTCGTGATCGTGGACGCTCCGCCCCTCCTTCACGTCGGAGACGCGATGGCGCTCACCTCGCGGGTCGACGGGCTGCTTCTCGTGGCCCGTCTCAACCTTCTTCGACGCCCGATGCTCCGGGAGCTCAGCCGCCTCCTGCACACGACGCCGGCCCAGCCTCTCGGGTTCGTCGTCACCGGGGCTGAGTCCGAGATCGGTTACGGGTACGGCGCAGGCTACGGCTACGGATACGACGAGCCGGCGCCTTCAGGGCGTCGATCCTCCCGGACCCCGGTTGCGTAGCGGCGACCGACCGAGCGGACCGACGAGCAAAGGCGCGCACGAGTGAGCACGATCAAGGCACATCCGCCGGAGGAGCGGACGTTCTCCAGCGAGATCGAAACGCTGATCGACGAGCGGACGCGGGAGATTCTCGCGCTTCGACGCAGCGGCACGAAGTCACGACGGCGCGGATGGCTGGTCCGCAGGGCACTCGTGGGCGCCGACCTCATCGGCCTCGTCGTGGCCTTCGTCATCTCGCAGTTCCTCCTCGGCCCGAGCGGCGAGCATGCCGATCCGGTCAACGCGACTGCCGAGTGGGGCGTGTTCTTCGCGTCACTCCCCCTCTGGCTGTTCGGCGCGAAGCTGTACGGGCTCTACGAACGGGATGAAGAGCGCACCGACCACAGCACCGTGGACGAAGTTGTCGACGTCTTCCACATGGTCACGGTCGGGGCGTGGGTCTTTCTCGTCGTCACCTGGTTCTGGGGACTGGCGCGCCCGGACGTCCTCAAGCTCTCGCTCTTCTGGGCTCTCGCCATTGCGCTGGTCAGCTCCTTGCGGGCGCTTGCCCGAGTGTTCTGCCGGCGGTCGGTCGCGTTCCTCCAGAACGCCGTCGTCGTCGGCGCCGGCGACGTCGGCCAGCTGATCGGCCGAAAGCTCCTTCAGCACCCCGAGTACGGGATCAACCTCGTCGGCTTCGTCGATGCGGCGCCCAAGGAGCGACGCGGCGACCTAGGCCACCTGACTCTGCTCGGCCCTCCGGATCGTCTTCCGGAGATCATCCGCATGTTCGACATCGAGCGGGTCGTGATCGCCTTCTCGCAGGAATCCCACGAGGATTCCCTGCGTCTGATCCGGTCTCTGAAGGACCTGAACGTCCAGATCGACATCGTCCCGAGGCTCTTCGACCTCGTCGGGCCGGGCGTCGACATCCACACCGTCGAAGGGCTGCCGCTCCTGAGCCTCCGCCCGCTCCGGCTCTCCCGATCCTCCCAGCTCGTGAAGCGCTTCATGGATCTCGTGCTGTCGCTCCTCGGGATGGTCGTCCTGCTGCCGCTTTTCGTCGTGGTCGCCGCCGCGATCAAGCTCGAGACGCCAGGGCCCGTGTTCTTCCGGCAGGTACGCATGGGCCGCGGCGACCAGACGTTCCGGATCTTCAAGTTCCGGACGATGGTCGACGACGCCGACGAGCAGAAGGATCAGTTCGCGCACCTGAACAAGCACGCGATCGGCGACCCGCGCATGTTCAAGATCCGCGACGACCCGAGGGTGACAAAGGTCGGACGCTTCCTGCGCGCCTACTCGCTCGACGAGCTGCCGCAGCTTCTGAACGTCGTCAAGGGCGACATGGCACTCGTCGGCCCGAGGCCGCTCATCCTGAACGAGGATCAGTACGTCATCGCGTGGGCGCGCAGCCGGCTCGACCTCCGGCCGGGCGTCACCGGTCTCTGGCAGGTGCTCGGCCGCAACGAGATCCCGTTCGAAGAGATGACGAAGCTCGACTACCTCTACGTCACGAACTGGTCGCTGCGTGGCGACATCTCGTTGATCATGCGGACGGTTCCGGCGGTGCTCCGCGCCCGCTCGGCCTACTGAGGCGAAAACGTTGGCGACCGCCGAAGCCGAGAGCCGGATCGTCGACCGGGCCTCCGACAGTCGCCCGAGCTTCTCGATCATCTGCCTGTCGCGGCAAGACTGGGATGCCCGGTTGCCGACGAACCGTCAGCAGATCATGACTCGCGCGGCCGCGCGCGGGCACCAGGTGCTCTTCGTCGAGACGGGGCACTTCCTGGGTACGCGGGCGGCCGACTGGCTGCGGGGCAAGGACGGGGCGTTCGTCGCCAGGCTCATCGGCGCCGAGCCGGTCGAGCCCGGGCTCAGCGTCCGTCGTTCGGTGAACCTGCTTCCGTGGGGACAACGATTCGGCCTGTCCGCGACGGTGAACCATCGGCTGACCGCGCAGGCGGTCTCGCGGCTCGCCCGCTCGCTGCCCCGGCCGGTCGTCCTCTGGATCTACGACCCGGTCGCCTTTCGCCGGCCGGGCGACTTCGGTGAGGATCTCGTCGTCTACGACGTCGTCGACGACTACGCCGAGCAGGCCGGGCCGGCCCGGTACCACTTCGTCGCGGCGGCCGACCGGAGGGCAGGGCGTGATTCACAGCTCGTCTTCGCGACCACAACACCGCTTCGAGACCGCCACCGAAGCACGAATGCTCAAACGTATCTCGTCAGGAACGTCGGGGACTTCACCCATTTCGCCCCGGCCGGCGATCGCTCGCTCGTAGCGTCCGACCTCGGCGAGCTCCGAGAGCCGGTGCTCGGCTTCGCTGGGAACTTCGTCGCGTCGAAGGTCGACTTCGATCTTCTCGAACGGCTGTCCGCCGAGTTCTCCGAGGCCACGGTGCTCCTCGTCGGGCCGGCGGATGGAGCCGAGCGCGAGCGGCTGCTCCGCCTCGACGCCCGCCCAAACGTGCGCTGGGTCGGGCACCGCCCCTACGACGAGCTGCCTCGCTACGTGGCCGCGTTCGACGTGGCCCTGATCCCGTACGTCGCGAACGACTACACGCGCTCCTGCTTTCCGCTCAAGCTCTTCGAGTACCTCGCGGCCGGCAAGCCGGTCGTCGCGGCCGGGCTTCCCGAGCTTCGCGGCATGGAGCCGGACGTCGTCGTCGCCGGCGAGGCGCAGGAGTTCGTCTCGGCCGTTCGGGCGGCGCTTGAGCTTCGCGGCGAGACGGACGTTGCGCGCAGAGTTGCCCTCGCGTCCGAGAACACGTGGGACACGCGCACCGACCGGCTCCTCGGGCTGGTCGAGTCCGAGCTGGAGACGATGGCGTGCGCGTCCTAGTCACGACAGATCAGTGGTTTCCCGACTTCCGGGGCGGATCGGCACGAGTTGCGACGGAGACCGCTACTCGGCTCGCCGATCTCGGCCACGAGGTCGTCGTCGTCGCGCCCAAGGCTGCCGACGAGCCGCGCCTGGAAGAGCGTGAGTCGCTCACCCTTCATCGCGTTCTGCCGCGAAGCGTGTTTCCCGTCACGCTCACGGATCCCATTGCGACACGGAACAGCGTCCGTGCGTTGCCAGGCGCGTTCGACGTCGCCCTGGCACACCAGTGCACGAACGCGTGCGGGGTGGTTTCGGCCCGACCGGAGCTGCCCCTCGCACTGGTCGTCCATGCATCCGCGCTGCGGGAGCTTCGATTCGACCGCGCCCAGGTCGGGCCGGTCGGGAAGGCCCGGGCAACCGCCCTCGAACCGGCGCTGGCCATGCTCGAGCGTCGTGCCGCGCGCCGCGCCGACCGCCTCCTTGTCCTGAGCGAGTTCACCCGGTCGCTGATCTCCGCAGACCGGCCGGACGAGCTCGATCGAGTCGTGAGGGTCGGGGGAGGAGTCGACGTGGAGGTCTTCCATCCAGGCGATGACCGAGAGCGCTCGAGGCTCCGGGTCGGCGCCGACCCGAACCGCCCCCTTCTGTTCACCGCGCGGCGGCTTGCGCCGCGGATGGGGCTCGAGGCCCTGCTTCGAGCCCTGGCTCGGCTCGATGGGGACGCAGTCCTGGCCATCGCGGGCGCCGGGCCGCTGGACGAGAGCCTTCGTGTGCTCGCCGCCGAGCTCGGCGTCTCGGAGCGCGTTCGCTTCCTCGGGCGAGTCTCCGAGCCAGACCTGGTCGAGTGGTACCGGGCGGCCGACCTCTTCGTCCTGCCCACCGTCGCCTACGAGGGCTTCGGGATGGCCACTGCCGAGGCGCTCGCGACCGGCCTCCCGGTCGTCGGGACTCCGGTGGGCGCAACGCCTGAGCTCTTGAGCCCCCTCGACCCGGCCCTCGTCAGCGCCGGGGCCGACGAGGATTCGCTGGCAGCGGCCCTCGGAGAGAACCTCGATCGCACCGGCGAGGAGCTCAGGCGCCGGTGCAGGGACTACGCCGTGCAGCACCTCTCCTGGGATGTGGTCATGCCCCGGTGGGAGGCAGCGCTCGAGGATGCGGTCGCCGCCCGTCGTGGCGAGTCTCTGGCTCCCTCGGCCGAGCTCGCAAGGAGCGGAGGAACCCAATGACGGACCTGATCGTCGTCGTCGGAGCCCGTCCGAACTTCATGAAGGCCGCCCCCCTGGTGGAGGCCGCCGAAGCCGAAGGGCTCTCGACCGCCGTGGTGCACACAGGGCAGCACTACGACGCGTCGCTCTCGGCCGTGTTCTTCGACGAGCTCGGGCTCCGTCAGCCAGACGTCTACCTCGGCGTCGGCTCGGCGAGCCACGCGCGCCAGACCGCGGAGATCATGACCCGGTTCGAGCCCGAGCTCCTGCGCCTCCAGCCGGAGGTCGTCATCGTCGTCGGCGATGTGAACTCGACGCTCGCGTGCTCGCTCGTGGCCGTCAAGGAGCGCTATCGCGTCGCTCACGTCGAGGCCGGCCTGCGTTGCAACGACCTGCGGATGCCGGAGGAGATCAACCGCCGGCTCACCGACCGGATCTCGGAGCTGCTCTTCACGACGAGCCTCGACGCGAACGAGAATCTCGAGCGGGAGGGCATCGGCCCGGCGGGTGTTCACTTCGTCGGCAACACGATGATCGACACGCTGCTTCGTTTTCGCGAGGCGGCAAAAGCACGCAAGGCACCGGAGGCGCTCGGTCTCGAGCGCGGCGGTTACGCCCTCGCGACGCTCCACCGGCCGGAGAACGTCGACCGGCCCGAGAGGCTCGCAGGGATGCTTCGCGCGCTGGCCCAGGTTGCGGAGGGCATTCCCATCGTCTTGCCCCTCCATCCTCGAACGCAGGAGCGCGTGGAGCGGGACGGGCTCGGCAGCCTCGTGAGCTCGAGCGGGATCAGGGTGACCGATCCCGCCGGATACCTCGATTTCCTCGGGCTCATGGCCGACGCGGCCCTTGTCCTGACCGACTCGGGAGGCGTCCAGGAAGAGACGACGGTGCTCGGAGTGCCGTGCCTGACGATGCGCGAATCGACCGAGCGTCCGGTGACGGTGCACCAGGGCACGAACCGGGTGATCGGAAGCGACCCGAGCCGGATCGTCGAGGCTGCAACGGACGTTCTCCGGCGGCCTCCTCGCCCGGGACGTGTGCCCGAGCTCTGGGACGGTGGAGCGGGGCGGCGCATCGCAGCGATCCTGGCCGAGGAGCTAGGAGGCGCGGGAGCGGTGAGCGCGCGTGGCTAGCCCGAGGCACGAGCTGTTCGGCGCACCGGTGGACGCCGTCTCCCTCGATGAGGCCGTCTCGTGGGTCGAAGCGCTCGTCGATCGAGGCGGTCAGGGCCAGCATGCCTCGCTGAACGCCGGCAAGATCGTCCGCTTCGCGCGTGAGCCGGATCTGGTGGCGGCGATCCGAGGTTGTGAGCTCGTCACGGCGGACGGCCAGGCGGTGGTGTGGGCAGCCCGACTCCTCGGCGCACGCTTGCCCGAGCGCGTGGCCGGGATCGACCTCATGGAAGCCTTGCTCTCGCGGGCGGAGGAACGCGGCTTTCGGGTGTACCTCCTCGGCGCGCGTCCGCACGTCGTCGAGGCGGCCGAGGCCGAGATCGTGCGCCGACATCCTCGCATCACGGTCGTGGGGCGCCACCACGGGTACTTCAGCCGGGACGAGGAGGACGCGGTCGTGGCCGACATCGCGGCCTCGGACCCACACCTCCTCTTCATCGCGCTCGAGACGCCCCAGAAGGAGCTCTTCCTCGCGAGGCACCGCGACCGCCTGCGGCTGCCGTTCGCGATGGGCGTGGGCGGGAGCTTCGACATCCTCGCCGGGCGGCTGAGGCGTGCGCCACGCTGGATGCAGCGGGCCGGCCTCGAGTGGCTGTACCGATTCCTCCAGGAGCCGCGGCGTCTCGGTCGTCGCTACGTCGTCGGCAACGCCAGGTTCGTCGCCCTCGTGCTCAGAGAGCTGCCACGGTCACGGACGACGGCAGCCCAGGAGTTTCGGCCGTGAGGTTCCGCCAGGGGAAGCCCTCGGCCTGGGCCGCCTCGGAGGACGATGCCCGAGAGCTCGATAAGAAGGTCCTGCGCGGCTCCGCGTGGGTCGCGCTGAGCCACGGCGGCAGAAACGCCCTCTCGCTCATCTCGATGCTGATCCTCGTTCGGCTCGTCGAGCCGGCCGCCTTCGGTCTCGTGGCTCTCGCGATGGTCGTCATCGCGGTCGCCAATCAGATTCAGGGGGCCGGCCTCGCCGCGGCCGTCGTCTACCACCGCGACGAGCTCGAAGAGCGAGCTGCCACTGCGGCAGTCCTCGTCATCGTGTCGTCTCTCGCCTGGTTCGGGATCGCCTTCGCGATCGCCCCGCTCGCGGCCGATTTCTTCGGCGACGAGCAGCTGACGGACGTGCTGCGCGCACTCGCGGGCGTCCTCGTGCTGACTGCCATCGCGCGAGTTCCCGCGGCGCTGCTCGAGCGAGACGTCCAGTTCAACCTGCGTGCGCGCGTCGAGCTCGCCGGAGCCGTCGTGCAGCTCGGGGTCGCGGTCGGCACCGCCGCGATCGGATGGGGTGTCTGGGCACTGGTCGTCGGCCAGCTCGCGTTCGCGACGGTGCAGGCGATCGGCAACTGGGTTCTCGTCCCGTGGCGTCCCGACTTCCGGCGCGCCTCGCTTGCGCAGGTTCGGCCGCTGGTCAGGTACGGGCGCTTCGTGTCGGGAGCGAATCTCCTGAACATCGTCAGCAACACGATCGACAACGTGGTGGTCGGCCGTCTGCTCGGAACCGCTGCCGTGGGCTTCTACGCGATCACGTTTCGCTTGGCCGATTTCCCGAACAGCGTGATCGGCTACATCGTCGGCCGAGTCATGTTTCCCGTCTACGCGATTCTTCAGAACAATCTGACCGAGTTCAGGCGGACGTACGTCCAGAACCTCCAGCGCGTCGCCTTGCTGGCCCTCCCGGTCAGCGTGACGCTCGCAGTCGCCGGCTGAGCCCATCGTCGTCGCCCTTCTCGGCGAGCCGTGGCGCCCGGTCATCGAGCCCCTGCGGATCCTGGCGATCTACGGTCTCGTCAAGTCGCTGACGGCGCCGGCCGGCGAGGTCTTCAAGGGCATCGGCCGGCCCTCGGTCAACTTCTTTCTGGGAATCGCGTACGTTGTGATTGTGATCCCCGCGCTGCTCCTGCTCGTTCCGCGCTACGAACTGAACGGTGCCGCGATCTCGATGCTCGCGGCGACGATCGCAGTCGGCCTCACGAAGCTGTGGCTCTCGCTCAGGGCCGTCGAGCTCCCGGCCGGCAGCCTGCTTCGGGCGCTCGCACCGGCGGTGCTCTGTAGCGCAGCCCTCGGCGCCTCGCTCGCGATTCTCCAGGTCCCCGCCGAGGAGCTCTCACCGCTTCTGGCGCTCCTGCTCGTGGTCGCCGGCGGCCTGAGCGTGTACGTGACGTCGACCGCGCTCTTCGCGAGAAGCATCGTCGTCCCGGCCTGGTCGAGCCTCAGAGGTTCCCGCTGATGGCGATCTCGTTGAATCCTCCCGGCCTGCGCGCTCCCCGAAGGAGCGCCTACGCTCGCTCACTCGCGCGGGAGCGCCTGCTCGGCGTGCTCGGGCTCGCCTTCTTGGCGCTCCTGAGCCTGTACGTGGGCGAGGCGGTCGCAAACGGGTATCTCTTGAATGCGGCGGCGCTGGCCATGCTGCCACTCCTTGCGGTGATCGTCTGGCTGCTCTCCGGACGAGCGCGGAGAGTGCTTGCTGTTCGCGGCCTTCGGCCTGAATCTCATTCCCTTCCTGGACATCAGTCGGGAGTCGTTGCTCGGCCCCATCTATCTCGCCGACGTGGTCGTCGCCCTTGCGCTCTTGACCTGGCTCGCCGACCGGCTGAGCGGGTCAGACGAGGCTGCGCTCCCGCGGACGCCCGTTATCGGCTGGCCCTTGATCGTCTTCGGGGTGGCACTCGTCCCCGGTCTCGTCGCCGGCTCCGAGCGCTTCGGCGCCAGCTTCTTCGGCCAGCCTCTCCGGCTCGTCTTCTATGCGGCAATCGTGACAACTCTCACGCGTCTGACCGCGCAGGAGGCGTACCGCGGCATCGTCATCGTCTTCTACGCCGGCACCGTCCTCCAGACACTCGCTGCCGGCTACTACCTCGCCACGGGACAATCGGGAACGGACGCCGTCGGCCTCTCGACCGGCGGAGACCGCGTGCTGGCTCTGACGGCCGCGATGTACCTGGCCGGAGCGCTCGTCCTGGCGCTCTTCAATCTCCAGCTCGACCCCAGGCGCTGGGGGCTTCACGTCGTCATGGCCGGACTGGCGCTCTTCGGCATCGTCGTCACCTACGGTCGCACGACGTACGTCGCGGTGGCGGTTCTGCTGGTCGTCCTCTTCGCGCTTCTCGGAGAGATGCGAAGGGCCGTGGCTCTATCGCTTCCCGTCGTCGTACCTGTGGTCGTCATCGTCGTGCTGTTGCTTCCTTCGATGGCGCCTGAGCTCATCCCGACGTTCACCGAGCGCATCAACCCCTCCGTCGAGACGGACTCGAGCTATGCGTGGCGGCAGGAGGCAGTCGAAGCCACGCTCGCGGCGACCGCCGAAGACCGCCTGCTCGGCGGGGGCTTCGGAGCCACCCGTACCTTCTCTATCGAGACACAGGGTGCACACGATCGGCGGCGACCCGCACAACAGCTTCGTCTACCTGCTTTCGGGAGGCGGCATCGTCGCGCTGGCCGCGTTCTGC
Organism: uncultured Actinomycetes bacterium; assembly: GCA_963761485.1. Lineage (GTDB taxonomy): Bacteria > Actinomycetota > Thermoleophilia > Gaiellales > Gaiellaceae > GMQP-bins7. The sequence goes on from CAVXGP010000010.1 coordinate 20,928, forward strand.
CTGCTCCTCCTGGTCTATTTCGTCGACAGCGCGCGAAGACTCTGGCGCGCTCGCGGCACGGAGCGAGCGCTGGTCGGTTTCTCGCTCGCGATCGTCTTCGTGTTCCTCGTCAACATGCTGACGGGCCCGATCCTGACCGTCCCGGTTCTCGTGCTGACGTTTTGGGCCGCGCTCGTGCTGCCGTCGCTCGTGACGCCGCGGCCGGCAGAAAATCCAGACTGACCGTGCGCATCTGCATCGTCACCGTCGCGAGCTACATGAGGCTCGGCGGAATGCAAGACCATACGGATGATCTCTCGACCTGCCTCGTGCGGCTCGGTCATGAGGTGGAGGTCATCACGGGTCGCCGGCCGGATGGGCTGACCATTGAGGAGCGCAACGGTGTGACGTGGCATTTTCTGGACGTCGCACCGAAGCTTCGACCGAGCCGGCTTCGCAACCCACGCTGGCTCGGACGCTCAGCCGACGCGTTCGACCGCTTGCACGCGGAGCGGCGCTTCGACGTCGTGCACAGCGAGTCCACCAGCGCGCTCGGCCTCGTCGCGGCGCGGCGTTCATCGTCGAGTGCCCGTCGTCGCCAAGTTCCACGGCAACTTCCTGAGTCTTGCCAAAGCGGCGGCACGCCGTGCCGCTCGCGACCGACAACCGAGAGTTGCTGCTTCGTGAGGCCAAGGTGCTCGGGCTGCTGACCGCCCGCTACGTCACCCCGCCGACGAACGTCTACGGGTTCAGGGAGTGCGAAGCGATCGTGCCGTCTCGGCAGCAGCTCGAGGACACGATCCGCTCGCATCGCCTTGATCCGTCTGCGCGTCCACGTCGTGCCGAACGGCATCGACACCGCTGTCTTCCAACCGAGGGAGCAGCAAGCAGCCCGGGCGGAGGTCGGGCTCGACGGAGGGCCTGTGCTCGTGTCGGTCGGCCGCCTCAGCAGGGAGAAGGGGATCTCGTTCGCTCTCGACGCGCTTCGCCGTCTGAACGGAAACACGCCGCCTCGCCTCGTGCTGGTTGGAGACGGTGACCAGCGTGCGGGTCTCGAGGAGGAGGCCCGCGCCCTCGGCGTGGGAAGTCGAGTTCTCTTCGTCGGTCGTCAGGAACACAGTCGCGTCGCGATGTACCTGGCTGCCTCGGACGCCGTCGTGATCCCGACGGTGCGCGAGGAGGCTGCTCCGCTCGTCGTGCCGCAGGCGATGGCAGTCGGCGTCCCCGTGATCGCTTCGTCGATCGGCGGGATCACAGAGGTCATCGACCGTCCGGGAACGAACGGCGTGCTTGTGCCGCCGGGTGACGCCGAGGCACTCGCGCATGCGACGGCGCAGATCCTCGCCGACCCTGAAGGCGCGCGGCGGATCGGAGCGCGCGGGCCGCCAGCGCGTCCTCGACGAATACACCGTGGAAGCGATGACCGAGCGGACTCTGACTGTCTACGACGTCGCAGCGCAACGGCTAGCGGCGCCGAGCGGCACATAGCGGACCGGACACGATGCCTCACGAGCGCGACATCTGGCGACCCACGCCAACCTGGCTCGTCGACCGAGCGAAGAAACACCACGAGCGCATTCGACAAGGCGGGCTGACCTCGGTCGCGGTTTCGGACGCCAGACGTCTCGCGGCGTTATTACGGCGATACGCATGGCGTGCTCGCCACGATTCGCGTCCCAATGCCGTTCCCGTCTTTGTGGTGGGTATTCAGCGCTCGGGCACTGACATGCTCATCATGGCCTTCAAGGAAAGTCCGGAGACCGAAGTCCACAACGAAGCCATGGACACTCGTGCTTTCTCGCGCTGGGCGCTCAGGAGCGATCCAACGATCAAGTCGATCGTGGAGTCGAGCAGACATCGCGCCGTCGTGTTCAAGTCCTTGCTCGATTCACACCGCATCGTCCACCTCATGACCGAGCTCGGGACGGCGCAGCAGGGCCGCTCGGTCTGGATCTATCGCTCGATGGAAGGCCGCGTCCGGTCGACGCTGGCGCGCTGGCCGGAGAACAACCATCGAGTGCTGCGCGAGATCGCGGCGGGCGAGGACAGGTGGGAGGCTCGCGGGCTGCCGGCCGAACATCTCGAGCTCGTCAGGAACCTTGACTTCGACGAGCTCAGCCGCGAGTCGGCGGCAGCGCTTCTCTGGTATCTCCGCAACTCGTTGTTCTTCAATCTGGGCCTCGAGAGTCGCCCGGATGTCGCCCTTCTTTCCTACGAGCGAGTCCTGAGCGAACCGGAGCACCACATCAGGCTTCTCTGCGATTTCGCCGGCGTGCGCTTCAATTCCAGGATGGTCGGCGGGATCGCGCCGAGACCACCGGCGACGCAAGAGCCGCTCGAGATCGATCCACAGATTCAGTCTCTCTGCACCTCGCTCTACGAGCGCCTGGAGGAGTCGCTCGGCCTTCGTCTGAGCCAGGGGCGAATCGCGGGCGCCAATCCCTCCTAGGACCGCGTCAGCCCTCTTCCGCGGCCTCAGGCCGGACGATGAGGAAGGGAGTTCGTGAAGCTGAGGTCTTCTCGAGCGCTCCAACGGCTTCGATCGAGTACTCCATCTCCGTGGGAAGCTTCTGGGAGAGGTTCTGCTCGATTGCGTGTCGGCCCTCATCACCGAATCCGTCCTTGGCGAGAACGAGGATCCGAACACGTCTCCGCGTCTCCTGCACGATCTGCATCCGCACGATGTTCTCCACGCCACGTGGAATGTGATTCATGCCGATGATGCGTGCTCCGTTCGGCGCCACGAGATAGTCGGTCTCCCGGCCGAAGATCTCGGAGAAGGGGCTAACGCCAAAGCGAATCTCGTCGAGAGCGACCGACGAGAGATTGCTCGGTAACACAGCAATGTCCCCGGTGCGGTAGCGAACGAGCGGCATCGCCAGGTTCCAGAGCGAGGTTCCGATGATCTCGTACAGGTCGAAGCCGTCGCCCTTCTCAGTCAGCACCAGCTCGACGTGGCCGTAGCCGGGAAAGACAACGTACTGACCCTCGTGCAGGCTGTACGCAAGCGCCACCCTCTCCGCTTGCCCGTAGAGATCGACGACCTGCGTGGCGAGTACGTGCTCCGCGAGCGAACGCGTACCCGGGGGCAACATCTCAGACGAGGTCAAGGTGGCCGGGATCTGGAGCTGCAACTCTCGTTCCATGAGGAGCAGGCAAAGTGCCTCGAGGCTGCTCGGATACGCGAGAAGACAGTCGGGTCGATACTCGCTGAGACCTTCTGCAAAGCGAGCGACGGTGCTGGAGCTGAGGTCCTTGGCCGAGAAGAGTCGTCTGCGACCGCCGTTGATGTCTCGCCAGAATCGTTGCTGACCGTCTCCCGAGGGGGCGACGGTATCGGCCCGCAAGATCGCCAATCGCCCGCTCGTCGCCTGGACGCCCACCAGCGAAAGCACGTGGTCGATCGCCGCCTGCTCGACGCTGACCGATTGAACCGAGCGACGCAGTCTCAGCGGCACACCCGTCGTCCCGCTTGTGCTCGCGGAGAGTGTCAGCCTCCTGGGGCGTACGAAGTCCGTCGGATTGTCACGAACCAGCTCCTTGTCGAGAATCGGCCAGTCCTCGACGCGCTCCGGCGAGCCGACCCGCTGTCCGTACGAGGTCATCGATGCGGAGCGGAGGACGATGCGCAGGCGAGCGTCCGTGAACCTCCGTCGTACCTCGAGCGGTGCGGATTCGAGGCGCCGGAATGTCTCGAGTGCCCGGTCGTAGTAAAGCGGGTTACGGCGTCCGAGCCGATCGGCGTACGGCAGCGCCTTGAGTGTCTCGACGACCGTGCCCACGGTGCGTTAGGGCCGGTCGAGCAACGCGGCGTACGGCGTTCCCCGTAACGCGGCGCGAAGCTCGTCGAGGTTCTCGACCGACGCCTCGTACCCGCGACGGTTCCATTTCCGAAGCGACGTCGTCAGCTGACCTTCGGACGTCGGTGCCCCGATGAACGTGAGGACGTCGTCATAGCGGCTCGGATCCTGGACGAGCTCCTCATAGGTGATCTCGAGACGAGGGGCACGTAGGAGCGCGAGGATGCGCCTGGCGCGTCGAACCTTCGTCTCCTCCCAGCGGATCTGATCGACGACTCGCTCGGGCTCGAGCCGCACGGGTGGGTTCTCGACCTGCTCGCCGTCCCATTGATGGAACTGGCCGCGCGCGCGAGCCGACGCGGTCGAGATGACGTGATCCAGCTTGTTGCTCCGAACCAGGTGAACGACTCGGACCCGTCTCAGAGTCAGATAGAGCAGGAGCCACGGCACGTACTTGAACTGGCTGTACATCAGCTTGAACCCGACCGCGGTTCCTCCGCGCGTGTTTCGAAAGACCGAGCTGACGAATCGCCAGCCGAGCACGGGATGGAGGATTCGACTTCTACCCTCCTGACGCATCAGGTCGTAGAAGTACGGCATCTGTGCGCCGACCGGCTGCTTGCCCTGTCCTTCAGGAAGAAAAAGCGCCCCGTAGCACGTGACCTGCGGATGGCTGTTCAACATGTCGACGACCCAGGTCGACCCGCTGCGCTGAGTCGAAAGCACGATGAAACGAACCGGCTTGGCCGCTGACCGCGCTTCGCCCGATTCCAAATCTGTCCCCGTCTCGGTTCCTCGTCCCACGACTGCTCTGACTGAACGTACCAGGGTTCTCGGAAAGTGCACGCGTCCGGGTTCCCGCAGGCATTCGTCAGTATGGTGAGCGAGTGGCTCACGACGTCCGCTGGTTCCTGGCGCGTGGGGCCGCTATGACTCCGGCTGAGCTCGTTTGGCGTGCTGGGTCGGGGCTCCGCGCGCGTCTCATCGACAGATGGGGAGGCGCAGGGCCCGAGATCAGCTTCGACAATCACGCCTGGAAGGAAACGCTTGTTTCGCTGGCCGAGCCGGAGGCCAGCGCCGTGCTCGAGGCGGCCGACCGTATCGCTCGTGGAGAGCTGTCCTTCTGGGGGCGACGCGCGGAGGTGGATGTCCAACGGCCGGACTGGCACGCAGATCCCCTCACCGGGCAGTCGTGGGAGGAGAGCGCGTGGCGCGGGTCCGGCCGCGATCCGAAGCCCGTGTGGGAGCTGAACCATCTCCATCACTTGGTTCCGCTCGCAGCCGGCGCCGCGCTGAGTGAACATCCCGAGTGGGCCCGGGTCGTCATCGTGCAGTCCCTCGACTGGGTCGACCGCAACCCGCGGCCCGCCGGGATCGGCTGGGCCTCCGGCTACGAAGCGGCGCACCGTCTCATCGCATGGGCCCTTTCTCTGCCGCTCGTGGTCGAGCACGCCAGTGACGACGAGCTGAGTCGACTCGAAGCTGCATTTGGCGAGCATCAGGCTTTCGTGGCCGCTCGTCCGTCGCGGTACTCCTCGGCTAACAACCACCGGCTCGTCGAGCTCGTCGGGCTCCTCGCAGCCTCGGTTCTCACGCCCGGCTCGCCCGACTGGGATTCGCTTTGGGCAGAGCTCGTCCACGAGGCTGAACGGCAGACCTATGCCGACGGCGGAAGCCGGGAACAGGCGGGCGGCTACTTCCTGTACGCGCTCGAGATCCTTTGGCTTGCAACGGAGCTCGCACGAGGAGCCGGCCGTGATCCGAAGGGGCTCGACGATCGGCTCGGCGTGATGCTCGGATGGCTGGCTGCAGTCGGCGGCGGCGACGGTGAGCCGCCGCTCATCGGTGACGACGCCGAAGACCGTGTTTTCCGCCTGGACTATTTCGAGCCCAGGCGGGCGGTCGCGATCCGCGCACGCATCGTGAGGCGCGGCGTAACCACTCCTCCGCCGGCTCTTGGGTCGGTGCTCTTACCCGAGAGCGGTTACGCAGTTCTTCGCAGCGAACGCGCTCGCATCGTCTTCGACGTCGGGGAGCTCGGCTTCGGATCCTTGGCCGCACACGGTCACGCCGACGCGCTGTCGGTGCTCGTCGATGTCGGAGGCGAGAGCGTTCTCCGCGATACGGGAACCGGGTCGTACGTGGTCGGCCGCGACGAGGATCGGGCCACTGCGTTTCACAACACGGTCGTCATCGACGGGGAAAGCCAAGCCCGGGTCCTGGGACCGCACCTCTGGGGCCGGCGCTTCGAGGTGCGTATCGAGGCGACGTCGCTGGCGGGCGAGCAGGACTACGTCCGGGCCTCGCACGACGGGTACAGACCCTCTCGACACACGCGGAGCGTGACCCGGCTCGGTGATCGCTTGCTGGTCGTGCTCGACCGGGTCACAGGTGAGGAGCCTGTCACCGCCGACCTGGTCTGGCAGCCGGGAGAGGGCTTTCGCCCGGACGGCCTGGCGGTCGTCTCCGACCCGCCTTCGGCGCAGGACGAGCTTCTGGGCCGCTTCTCGCCGCGCTACACATGGACGGAATCGCGGCCGCGGCTCGTCTGGTCGGCCACCGGTTCGGAGGTGGTCTTCGCGTCCGCGATCTCTCTCGGCCACAGCTCTCTCCCCGAGCTGCGACTCGAGCGACACGGCGACGGGGTGATCGTCGAGATCGCCGGACTCCGCGTCTCGGAGGATTGGGCGTCCGACTCGATCGACGCCACCAACGTTTCGGAGGGATTGGCGATCGGTAATCGTCGGCTGCCCGGCCGCGCTGCTCGCCGCCGAGGCGGCGTCCTCAGTCCATGCAGCCGCGTCCAGACTCCGACGGTACGGACGCTCACGCGTCCTTGCCTGGGTAACTGGACGCGCAAGCGTGCGCCCAGACAACGAAGACCATTTCGCGAGACCCTCCTAGCCCGCCGCGCCGGGTAGCCCGTCAAAGCGTGACGATCTCGGATTGAGAGCTACCGCCCGTCGCAGGCTCTCGGCCGCGGCGTCGAAGTTCTCGAGCTTCGTCTCCAGCCTGGCCTCGATGAGATGGAGGCGCCAATCGCGCTCATCACGGGCCAGCGCCCGCCGGATAGCGGTTTGCGCGGCGCGAAGGTTGCCGCGGAGCTCCTCGACGAGCGCCACCTGGAGGTGCGGCGACGCAGCCCAGGGCTGGATACGTCTCGCGGCTACGGCCGCATCGAGCGCCTCCTGGCCGTCTCCGGCGCGAACCGCCGCCTGACTTCGTTCGATCTGAACCTGGCCGACGAGCGGGACGGCCTGAGCGCCGGCGAGAACGAGCGCCACGACCGCTACTCCGATGCGAGCGGCGAGCCAGCCCTTACCGCGGGGACTCCAGGGTTCCTCGGGCTGCCTCCGCGAAGCGGGCCCGACGAGAAGTCCGAGGCACGCGACGGCGACGAGCGTCACCACCGTGGACTCCCACATCCAGTCGATCCCGGCCTCGACCAGCCACGCGATCACGACCGCGACCAGGGCCGCATACGCGACCCGGCGCCTCGAGTCCGCCTGCACGGTTCTCATGATGCCGACCGCCAGGCCGATCCCGAGTGCTGCCACCAAGAGCACGAGCCCCACGACACCGAGCTCGCCGAGCACCTCGAGGTAGAGCGTGTGCGCGTCTCTCACGAACGTTGCCAGGCTGCCGTTCTCCGCCCACCAGGCCTCGTAGGTTCCGGCTCCTTCGCCGGTGATCGGGTGGTCGCGGAACTGGGCTGCGGCCGACTCCCAGAGCTGCCAGCGGCCGTTTCCACTGTCGTCCGCCAAGTGGCCTTGGACGCTCTGGCTTTCCGCCGTCGGCGCGGCGGGCACCGCCTTGAAGCGCTCGAGCCTGTCGACCGGATCCGCCGCCACCATTCCTACGATCAGCACAAGCGCACCCGCTGCGGCAGCCGCCCATCCGAGCGCTGTCCCGGATCGGCGGAGGTCGAGTCGGATGCTCGACGCGCCTGCATGCGCTACAGCAGCCACGAGGCAAGCGGCAGCCACGATAAGAGCGACGCTCCTTCCCTCCGCCACGGCTCCTGGCTCGAGCGGGCCCTCGATCAGAGCCTCGCGCTCGGTGACGGCGACGACGGTTGGGATGGCCGTTGCCGCCGCGATGACGATCGCACCGAGAGCGCGCCAGCGCCGAGCGAGCGCGGCGAAGACGACGACTCCGAGGACGGAGACGGCGATTCCGCCGCGCGAGGACGTGAGATAGAGCGCCGTTGCGAGAGCCGGTACGGGCAAGATCGCCAGGCCCCGAACGACTGCCCGGCGCTCGGTCGTCGCCGCCCAGAAGAGGCACGGAAGGCCGAGTGCGATGAGGGTCGCGAGGGCATTCCAGTATTCGACGGGGTAGTTGAGCCGGCGGCCCGCCGAGGGATAGAGCTCCGCGAGCCCGATGGCCGACGTCTCCGCGAACTGCTCGGGGAAGAGGCGGCTGACGAGCGCGAGCACCCCGACGAGCGCGATGCCGGCCGCGAATCCTCGTAACCACGCCCGCAGGCCTGCGGTTCCGGCCGTGGAGACGACCGCGATGACGAAGACGGTGAGGTAGAGAACTGCCCGATCGAACTCCAAGAAGCTCTTCTCGATACTGGGTGACCAGAGCGTCGAGAGCCCGATCCAGCTGGCGAACGCGGCCAGAAGCGCGCCGACCACGAGGGCAGCCACCGGGACACGTGCGGTCGGCCAGAAGCCAAAGCCCACGCCGACTGCGAGGAGCCAGAGAAGAAGGACGGCGACCGTATGCCGGCTCGTCAACGCGTAGGCGCCGCCGTCGAACGCGATGGCGAACGTAGCGCCGGCGATAACAACCGCGGCCGCGAGTGCAGCCAGCGGATGCGCGCGTGCCGAAAAGCTCAATCGTGAGTCGTAAGGAGATTCCAAGGCGTTGTCGGGTGGGGCTCGACCTGCGTCATCGGTCGTCTATTCTCCGAACTGTAGGACGAACGATAGGCGCGGCCGAGGCGAGGCCGTGTGATTGATTTGGGGGGTCTGCGGCGTGGGGAGATATCGAGCTCATGGACGGCGCGCTGGTCGCAGCAGCCTGGCGGTTGCTGCCCTTGCGCTGTCGCTCGTAGCTGCGCTCGTGGCCGCCCAAGGCGCCGCGGCGTTGCCGAGCAGGTTCGACATGGGCATCTACGATCCGCGCTCCGATGCGGCCGGTGCGGGACGAGACTATTCGACCCTCTCGCCTGGCCTTGCGATGGCGAAGTCGAAGGCAGCCAACGCGAGGTTCGTGCGCATCCCCATCAACTGGGATCGGGTTGCGTGCAGCACGCGGACTTTGGCGTGCAACCAAAGCGATCGCCCTGACAATCCCAGGGATCCGGACGATCCCGCCTATCACTGGACTCGTGGTCCGGGCGGCGGCTGGTACTCCTATGACGAGGAGATCGAGGCCGCCCTGGATCGGAATCTTGAGCCGATCCTGAGCGTGTTCTTCGCCCCGCCGTATGCCGAGTGTGATGGGAACGGCAACAGGCGGGAGGGCGTACGAAGAAACGGGCAAGTGCTTCCGGGCGTCCTCGACTGCACGCAGCGGGCCGACCAAGGAAATTTCCGGCCGGATGCGTCCGACTACGCGGACTTCATGACGGCGCTTTCTCGCAAGTTTCCGCGAGTCAAGTATTTCCAGATCTGGAACGAACCCAATTACTCCGTCTTTCTCAAGCCGGCGCTTCAGAACGAGACGATCGCGCGGTACCGCGCGCTCGTGAATCAGGCCTACGACGCGATCAAGTCCGAGGATCCCGGCGATTTCGTGATCGCCGGGGGAACAGCCCCCAATCCGCGCAGCGGAGCCGGCATCAAGGCGTTCTCACCTAAGGAGTTCTTGCGTCGTCTCACATCGAGCCGAGTCAACTTCGACGCCTACAGCACGCACCCGTACACACCTGGAGGACCTCGAACGAAGGCTTCGCGGCCAGGTGCGGTGTGGATGGGCAACCTGGGCGAGGTCAAGCAGATCCTGCGTCGGGCGAAACGAGACGGGGCCGTGCGGGAGGATTCCCTCTGGGTTACCGAGTTCGGCTGGGATTCTGCGCCGCCGGATTGTCGGCGTGGTGAGATCCGATTTGGCGGCCAGACGTATCTCCTTCGCGCCGTTCCCGCAGATCTTCTGAGGCGCTGGGTTTCTGAGACCGCCTACCGAATGTGGCGTCAAGGCGTGTCCGTCTTGGTCTGGGGGCAGCTCAAGGACTACCCGGCCGCCAGCAATGCTCATCAGGGAGGCCTGTACCGCTGGGGCGGCAATGAGCGAGTCGGCCGTCCGAAGTCGGCAATGACGGCGTTCCGATTTCCGTTCGTGGCGTACAAGCGGGGCGGCGGAGCCTATGTCTGGGGGCGGATCCCCTCAGCGGCTCGCGGTGGCGTCGTGATCGAGCACCGCGTCGACGGCAAGTGGAAGCGGCTGACGTCCTTCCGAACGTCAACCGACGGAGGCCTCTTCGAGAAGCGCGTGCGGTTCGGCGGCCGAGACATCGGCGCTCTCCGCGCTCGTGCCGACGGCAAGCAGTCGGCGGCGTTCGAGCTCCGGCAACCCCGGATACCGCGCGGGATACAACCCTTCGGCTGCACTGACATCAGCCAATGGAAGTAAAGACTCTTCGGTTCAGCGCTCTGGTTCTCGTGCTCGCGGCCGGGCTTGCCCTTCCGGGCGGTGCGGCAGCCGCCGACCCCGGCTTCATCGACCAGTACCAAGAACCTTTCCCAATCGGCGGTGGGAACGACCACACCGGCAATAGGGGCGACGACGACAGCGGGTCGGGCGGCGGCAGCATCGAGCTTCCGGCCTCGACGGAGACGAAGCTCGAGGACGCTGTCTCCGAACCGGTTGCCGACGCTCTCAAGGACGTCGCCACCTCGCCCGAGCTCGGTGCGCCCGGACGCATGCTCACCGACGCGGAGCCGGGCGGCTCCGCTGCAACGAGCTCCCTGGGTGAGGCGATCAGCACCTCGGCGGAGCCGAAGAACCCGTACCTGCTTGGCGTGCTGCTCGGCCTCGCTGCCATCACGTTTGCGGGCGCGGCTGCTGCCGTTGCGCGGCGACGTGTCGCAGCGCGATCCGACTAGCTCGGCTGCGCTCGCCCCAAAGCGCCTTTTCGCTAGCCGGACTCCGTGAACCGGGCGGTTGCTTCCCTCCTGACCTAGCCTCCCGTCCCTCTTAGGCGGCGCTGCGGTTCAGCGACGCGCGAAGCTCCTTCGGGTCGGTGACGGGCGCACGGCAGCTGAAACGCTCACACACGAATGCGGCCGGCGCTCCGCCGACCAGTCCCTTTCCCGCCAAGACCGGGATCCGTTCCAGAGCCGGATCGTCAGGGCCGGCGGCGAAGGCGAAGACGGCGTGGGGGTCGAATGGCTCGAGCGCCGCTCTCCGAAGCTCGGGCGAGTCACCGACCACGGCGAGCTCCCGCGGCGCAGCGAGATGCAAGTCGAGACCCGTGAGCATCCACCCGACTGCGTGGGGCACACGATCGAGGAGCGAATGGCCGAGACGGAAGACCGACACTGCGCGGCGCTCGAGCTCGTCGTCGCCGGCGAGGCGCGCGAGCCGGAGCAACACGAACGCGAGCATCGAGTTCCCTGAGGGCACCGGGTGGTCGTCGAACTCCTTGCGCCTGGCGACGAGGCCCTCCCCCTCCGGTGCGTCGACGTAGTACCCGCCTCGTTGCTCGTCGCCGAAGAGTTCGACCGCGAGTCGCGCGAGGCGGTCGGACTCCTCGTACCACCGAAGCTCGCCGGTCGCCCAATAGAGCTCCAGGAGTCCGTGCGCTACGTCGGCGTAGTCCTCCAGGTAGGCGACGATCTTGGCTCGGCCGTCCCGGTAGGTGCGCCAGAGACGCCCGTCCTCACGTGACAGGGGCCCGAGGAGGAACTCGCCGAGATCGCGCGCGACCTCCACGTAGTCGTCCCGGTCGAGCCTTCGGCCGGCCTCGGCGAAAGCGGCGAGAGCCAGCCCGTTCCAGCCGGCAAGCGCCTTGTCGTCTCTGAGTGGCTGCGGGCGGCGGTTCCGGGCTGCAAGCAGCGTTGCACGAACCTCCTCGTCGTCGAGAGCTGGATCGTCGTCGGCGAGGTAGAGGATGCTTCGCCCCTCGAAGTTGCCGCCCGGCTGAACGCCGTAGCGCCGAGCGATCGCCTGAGCCGCCTCGGGCCCGACGACGTCGCGGATCTCCTCCGGTGCCCATGTGTACGTGAGTCCTTCGACGCCCTCGGTGTCGGCGTCCTCGGCCGAGGCGAACCCTCCCTCCGGTAGGCGTAGGACACGGACGAGGTAGTCGAGCGTCTCTTGCACGACGCGTCGATCCCTCTCCAGGCCGTCGATCGCCCATGCGTGCAGATAGGCAGAGGCAAGGAGGGCGTTGTCGTACAGCATCTTCTCGAAGTGCGGTACGAGCCAGACCGAGTCGACGGCATAGCGGTGAAAGCCGCCGCCGAGCTGGTCGTAGATGCCACCCGCTGCCATGCGGTCGAGCGTCAGGCGTGCCATCTCGCGCGCTCCGGGCGCTCTCGAACCGGCGTGTAGGCGCAGCAGGAGGTCGAGCGTCGCCGACGGCGGGAACTTGGGCGCCCCTCCGAATCCACCCTGCTTCGGGTCGAACTGGCGGCGCAGCGTAGACACCGCTCCGGTCAGGAGCGCCGTGGTCAGCGGATCCGTTGAGGCCTGGCGGTCGGTGCCGGCACGAATCGCTTCGACGAGCTGCTCGGCCTGCTGCTCGAGGTCGCCGCGACGGTCGCGGTACACGTCCGCCATCGCAGTCAGGACCTGACGGAAGCTCGGCATGCCCATTCGCTGCTCGGGGGGGAAGTACGTCCCGCCCCAGAACGGACGGCCGTCGGGAGTCAGGAAGACGGTCATCGGCCACCCGCCGTGACCCGAGAGCGCGACGACCGCCTCCATGTAAAGCCCGTCGACATCGGGCCGTTCCTCGCGATCCACCTTGACGGACACGAAGCGCTCGTTCATGAGGGTTGCCGTTTCCTCGTCCTCGAAGGATTCGTGCTCCATGACGTGGCACCAATGGCATGCCGCGTAGCCAATCGACAACAGGATCGGTTTGTCTTCAGCCACGGCGCGCGCAAACGCCGCGTCACTCCACGGATACCAGTCAACTGGGTTATCCGCATGCTGGAGCAAGTACGGGCTCGTTTCTTGCGCCAGGCGGTTCACCGGGTCAGCCTATCGATCCGCGGATGCGATGGATCGCGCGCCAATGATCATTGCTTTCAAACGTTTCTTTGAAGATTCTTTGCATGTCGGTGTTTCCAGTCAGAATGCCGGATTCCGAAGCACCGCAATTGTCTCTCCTCAAGAGCAGGGTTGTGTGGGACGACAAGTACGTCATGTGTGCGTTACGGTCTCGGCCCTCACACGTCCGACCCCCCCGACGTGCGTAGCTTTCTCGACACCCCCCGCTGGGCGCGAGTCATCATTTTCGGCTCCCTGCTTCTCGCCGTGATGATCGTCGCTCCTCCTGCCTCTGACGCCAAGATCGTGAAGCGCTTGGACTTCGACACCGGCAATTTCTCTCAGTGGACCAACCAGCATGCCCTGGCGTACGGTGCCCAGATCGTTCGTCGCCCGAGGCATCAAGGTCGATATGCGGCACGGTTTGCAGTTCGGCCAGGCGATGATCCAATCGGCGCGTCAGGCGAGCGCGCCGAGGTTCTGTTCAAGACTGGCGAACGCGAGGGCGTTGAATCCTGGTGGAAATGGTCAACGCGTTTCCCTCGGAATTTTCGGCCGATCGAGGGGCACATGAACACGTTCACGGACTGGCATCACACGGGTCCGTCGTGCCACGCGCCCGTTCAATTCCTCATCAACGGTTGGGAGGATCCGGCGCGGCTCGAGCTGAGGATCTCGGCTGGGAGGTTCAACCCCGGGACGTGTGAGACGAGCAGCGGCAAGAGCTGGAGAATCGGGCATCTCCGGCGTGGACGCTGGCAGACCTTCGTGTTCCACGTGCGATGGTCGTCAGACCGCGACAGAGGTTTCGTGGAGCTGTGGCGTGACGGACGCAAGGTCGTGCCGTTTACCCGCCTCCCGACGCTCCGGGCCGGCTACGACGTGTATCTGAAGCAGGGCTATCTGCGCCGGCCTGCGAGCTGGCCGGCGGCCGTCTACCACGACGGAACTCGGCGCTTCAGCTCGCGGCCACGCTCGCTTCGGTAGAACCCGCCGCGTTCGGCGCTAACGGCCGAGCCGCCTGACCTCGACGCGACTTAGCCGTATCCGCCGCGTCCAGCCCTGGCGCTGCGTGTCGCCGTAGATCGTGCTGTGTGCGGTACTCCGTACGCGCAGCACTCGCTGCCCTTTCCAGCGCAGCCCGATCCGGACGGTGACCCAGCCCTGCCGATTCGCTTGTTCCCGCACAGCGCCGAGGCGCCTACCTCCAGGGCCCCGAACGACAAATCGAACTCGCGACTGCGGCAGAGTGCGGGCGCGCACGCTCAACCGTCCGTGCCTCCTGATCTTCGGTCGCCTGGCATGGTGGAAAGTCGGTCGTAACAGTGCGCGCTTTCCCAGCCAGCGCACCCCGCTGACCCCGACGCCGTCATGACGAACCAGCTCGGAGTGAGGAGACACCGTACCGATGTAGCTCACGATGCCCGCCCGGATGTAACGCGGCCTGCCGGTCGATGCGCCGGAGAGATCCGTGACCACCGTTCGATCGATGCCGTCTATCCGGACGACCACCGAGTCGTTCGCGAGCGCCGAGACTTCGATGCGACGTGCCTGGCCGCTCTGCGGGAGTTCGATCCCCGTGGGAGCCTCGATGGCATTGGCGGCAAGACCGCCGCTAGGACTGAAGAATGTGATTGAGCGATCTGCCTCGGCACGGAGCTCGTAGACGAGCTCATCGTCGACGTCGCGGACTTGGAGAAGAGTGAGAGCGCTCGTGCCGTTGTGGCCCCGAGGAAGGCGCACGAGATCACGTGTCCAAAGCCGCCCCGGCCAGCCGGAAGGGCCTCCGAAGTCGTGCAAGCCGTACGCGGCTGCAGTTGCTTCGGTGGAGGCGCCGAGGGAAGCAGTGACGCCGTCGTCCACTACCTGAACTCTGCACTCGAATACAGTCGTTGTCCGTGACGCGCGCGAAGCCTCGGAGGAGCCGCTTCTCCCTCTCCTTGTTCGCAACCGTGACACGGATGCTCGACCTCGCGACGTCTCCGTCGTCGCTTGTCGCCTCCAGCTTCAGGACATGCTCGCCGTTCGGTTCGAGGGTGGAGTCCCAAAGCCCGCTCTCGCCGAATGCGAACGGAGCGTTGGAATCGGTGAAGCGGTGCTCGCCGTCGATGAAGAACTTCACCCGCTCGACGTCTGCCTGAGAGGTCGAGACGACCCAGGGCACGGAGCGCCGGACGCGATCTCCGGTCATGCGGGTTGGACGACCTCACTGAGAGCGCAGGCGACGACGAGCCCGGGGCCTCGTGCGCCGTGCCTCTCTCGACGTCTTCCTTCGACTGGCCCCGCACGATCTCGTCTACGTAGACGGACTGCGCCCTGGTGGTACGGCCGGTGTAGACGCCCTGCTTCAGATAGACGTCATGCTTTCCGGTCGGTACAGCCTGGTACATGTTCGGGCCGTGAACGACGGCTTTACGCTCGTCGTTCAGCCAGAGCTCGACCAGGCCGTCTGAATCCTGTGACCACTCGATGTGCCAGACGAGGCGCATCCACTGGCCGGGCGTAATCGTCCCGATTGGAACGGCCCTGCTGACGAAGTCCTCGCATGATGCTCCCCCGTTCACGTAGAGCTCGAGTGGATACCGAGGCCCTGAGCTGCCCCGCGCGATGCCGATGCTCACATTGGTCGAGCATGGAACGGCGCCGGAACGGGGGTGCCAGTCGCCGTACTTGTTGAAGACCGCCGTATCCGCCTCGAAGCCTGACGGCCACATGAGCGACCATCCCCACCACGACTCGGTTCCGGGAGTCTCATGTGTGCTCTTCGCCACCTGCGTGTGGTAGCGCTTGCAGCTGCCGGTTTCGTCTCGGTCACTGGCGCCGCACGACCCGGGCGAGACCGAGAACCGTGCCGCGCGCTGTCCCCCAGCGGAGGGTGACGCAACCACGTCAATGCCCTCGGGAAACATCTGATGATCCCACTGGTTGAGGCTGCCCGTCTCGAAGTTGCCTCGCCAGGTGATGCCGGCCGATGCCGTCGGCGTCGTTA
>CAVXGP010000011.1:0-43950 GCA_963761485.1 uncultured Actinomycetes bacterium
GGTACGAGGTGAAAAGGACCAGGACCTTCATGGGTGGCGCGCGCGCCCGAAGACCACGGGCAGCGCGGCCGCGAGCGCCGCGAAGACGTAGAAGTAGTAGAAGGTCATCGTCAGGTAGAAGAGGTTCGCGACGAGGGTCACGACGAGCGCCGCCGTCATCCCCCAGGCGAGGGGGCGGACCCGGGACGACAGCGGATCGTGCGCCGCGGCGAGCGCTCGGCCGATCCGCCGCGCGGCTCCGAGGCGCCTGAACAGCCAGACGACGAGCACTCCGAAGAGCGCAGCACCGATGACCCCCGTCTCGACCAGGAGCGCCACGTAGAAGGAGTGCGGCCCGAAGTCGGGCCTGCCCGTCACGAACTCGTAGTAGACCGAGAAGTTGTTCAGCCCGAGCCCGAGGAACGGGTTCGTGGAGAGCACGTCGGGGACGAAGCCGTAGACGTCGAAGTGCGGCGAGGCCGCCGCGGAGCTCGTGTTCGTGCGAGCCCGCAGGACGGTGAGGAAGAAGTCCCACCGCGCGAGAACGACCGCACCCACGAGAACGACGACTGCGCCGAGCGGGACGAGAAAGGCAGGCCGGCGAAGGTGGCGCCGATAGGGCAGCGCGAGCACGAGCGCGCCGCACGCAAGCCCGAGGAGTCCACTCCGCGAGAGCGTCGCAAGCTCGACGACGAGCAGGAAGACCAGCAGCGCGGCCAGCGGCGTCCGCAGCCGGTGTTCCGCCTCCAGCCGCAGGTACAGCGGCGTCAGCACGAGGAGCGGGATGACGAGCTCGATCCCGAGGTGGTTCGGATCGCCGGTCAGAGCGTTGGGCCGGAACACCTCGTCGGTGCCGCCGACGACGCCGAAGACGTTGATCCCCGTCTGCCTGGACGTGATCGGCTCGATCAGCACCGCGTCGAGATTCGTCCCCGCCAGCTCCGCGAGCACGAGCTGCACGACGCCGTACACGGCGTTCAGCGCGATCCCGCCGCAGAAGGCGGCGAGCGCGTACCAGTAGTAGCGCGCCGCCCGCCGCGCAATGAGCGCCACACCGGTGACGAGGAAGCCGAAGTGCAGCACGAACTTCACGATCCCCTTCGCCCACTGCGCGAGTGCCTGGCCGGTGTCCAGGCTGTAGAAGCCGGCGAGGTAGACGAGCGCGAAAGCGACGAAGAACGCGAGTAGGACGACCGCTGTGTGCGTGAGCCGCGCGTCCGCGCGCTCGAGCCGGTCCCAGACGAAGAGGACGAGGAAGACCGAGGTGAGGACGTCCGAGAGAGTGAGCGAGCCGGCGAGCTCCCACTGCAGCTTGTGGAACGTGACGGTGAGGATCGTCGCGAAGAAAAGGCTGTCGAGCGCGGGCTGGACGAGCACGCGCTCGCGAGAAGCAGCCCGAAGCGGGAGGGCGTGCGTCGTCACGGGACGATCTCGCGGAGCAGTGACGCGGTCTCCTCGACCCGCGCCCGCCGGGAGAGCCGGTGCCGGATTTCCCCGGCGAGCTCGACCGACGGAATTCCGCCGTCGTCGAACTGGCGGTGCAAGCTCTGCAGCGCCGCGCGAATTCCGTCGACGTCGTCGGGAGCGACGACGACGCCCGCGCCGATCTCGCGGATGAGGCCGGCCGCCGCGCCTTCGGGCGGGACGACTGCGAGGATGGGCCGACCTGCGGCGAGGTACTCGAACACCTTTCCGGAGAGGACCCCCTTCCCTCTTCCGCCGGCGTCGGGAACAAGCAAGAGGAGGGCCTCGGAGTCCCGCTGCAGGCGGAGCGACTCGCCTCGGGGCGAATATCCGATCAGCTCCAGCCGGTCACCGAGCGCGAGCGACTCCGCCCACTCGCGGTCCGTCGAGCGAAAGTCGCCGACGAAGCGTGCGACCACGTCGAGGCCGGAGTCGTGCAGCGCCTGTAGGAACGGCCGCGGGTCGCGCTTCCCGAAGAAGCTCCCTGTGTGGGTGATCCGAAAGCGCTCTCCCCGGCGGTACTCGAGGCCCGCGAAGTCGTCGAAATCGCACCCGTTGGCGATCGTGCGAACGATCCCGCGCGGATCGAGCTCGCGAACCTCGTCCGCAATCGCGTCGGACACGCACGACACCGCGTCCGCCCTCCGCGCGACCAGCCGGGCGAGCTGCTCGTTGGCAGCCTGGCGAGCGCGGGTTGCGGTCGTGTCGGAGCGCCGGTGCGGGTTCGCGACGAGCGGATCTCGCAGGTCCGCGAGCCAGCGCGCGCCCGTGGCCCTCTGCACGGCGGCGCCGGCGAGATGGATCGAACCGGGAGGGGACGTCGTGATCACAGCGTCGATGCCTTCCCGGCGTGCGATCCGGATCGCGGCCGGGATCGCGGTCAAGTTCCACGTCACGCTCGCGTCCGGCACGAGCAGGCGGCGTGCGGTGAGGGATGCCTGCACGAGCGCGCGCTCGAGCCCCTCTGCCGCGCGGAGCTCTTCGGCCGGCTTGCGCGCCCGGGGGCCCACGTAGCGAACGCGGTGCACCCACGCCTGCGTCGGGACGCGCAGCTCGGCGTCCCGGTGCACCCACTTCGGGTCGTCCGGGGCGAGCACGTGGGTCTCGATGCCGAGCGCGGGGAGGTATTGCGCGAGCTTGAGGGGCCGCTGAACCCCGCCGCCCCCCGCAGGCGGGAAGTACAGCGTCACGAGGAGCACCTTCACCGGCGGGAAGGGTAGACGGGCGGGATCAGACCCCACGGGTTGGACGGACGGGGTCAGACCCCACGGGTCTGACCCCCTATTTCCCCAAGGACGCGAAGACGTGTTGCGCAGCAGCGATCGTCGCGTCGATCTCCGCGTCGCCGTGGGCGGTCGAGAGGAACCACGTCTCGAACTGCGACGGCGGGAGATAGACCCCGCGCTCCAGCATCGCCCGATGGAAGGCCGCGAACCGCTCCGTGTCCGCCCGCTTCGCGTCCTCCCAGTTTTGCACCGGGGTCTCGGTGAAGAAGAACCCGAACATCGTTCCCGCGTGCGTGGGCTGCACGGCGACACCGGTATCGGCTGCCGCGTTGCCGATCCCGTCGAAGAGGCGCCCGGCTGCGCTCCTCACGCCCTCCCATGCGCCTGGCGCGGACAGTGCGCGCAGCGTCTCGATCCCGGCCGTCATCGCGAGCGGATTGCCGGATAACGTCCCCGCCTGGTAGACGGGCCCCGCAGGGGCGACGAGCTCCATGATCTCGCGACGACCCCCGTAGGCGCCGACCGGAAGGCCGCCACCGATCACCTTGCCGAGAGTCGTCAGGTCGGGCGCGATTCCGTACATCGTCTGGGCTCCGCCGGGGTGAACGCGGAATCCGGTCATCACCTCGTCGAAGACGAGGAGGGCTCCGTCGTCCGCCGTCAGCCGCCTGAGGCCTTCGAGGAAGCCCTCCGCGGGGACGACGAGACCCATGTTGCCCGCGACCGGCTCGACGATGACCGCGGCGATCTCCCCTGCGTGCTGCTCGAAGAGGAGCTCCACCGCCGGGAGATCGTTGTAGGGGGCGATGAGCGTGTCCGCGACGGCGCCGGCCGTGACGCCCGGTGAGTCGGGAAGGCCGAGCGTCGCGACACCGGAGCCGGCCTGCACGAGCAGGAGGTCGGCATGACCGTGGTAGCAACCCGTGAACTTGACGACCTTCGAGCGGCCCGTAGACGCGCGCGCCAGGCGGAGCGCGCTCATCGTCGCCTCGGTCCCGGAGCTGACGAAGCGCACGAGCTCGAGGCTCGGCATCGCGGCACCGATCAGGCGAGCCAGCTCGAGCTCGAGTGGGCTGGGCGCGCCGTAGCTCGTGCCGCGCCTCACCGCCTCCTCGAGGGATCCGACGACGCGCGGGTGAGCGTGGCCGAGGACGAGCGGCCCCCAGGAGAGGACGTAGTCGACGTAGCGGTTGCCGTCGACGTCGACGAGGTACGCGCCCTCGCCGCGCTCGATGAACACCGGCGAGCCGCCCACGGCACGGAACGCGCGCACGGGAGAGCTCACACCGCCCGGCATGAGTCCGGAGGCTTCCTCGAAGAGCCGCTCGGAGGCATGGTGTCTCATGTGCGGCTGCCGACGAGCGCGCGGGCGACCGACTCGGCGGCTTCCTCACCTGACCGAATGCAGTCGGGGATTCCGACTCCTCTGTACGCAGCACCCGCCAGCGCGAGGCCTGGATGCTCGGCTAGATGTGCATCGATCCGTTCGAGCCGTTCCGGATGGCCCAGCACGTATTGCGGCATGCCGAATTGCCAACGGTGGATTCGCGTCAGGCTCGGCCGCGCCTTGATCCCGAGCGTCCGCACTTCGTTCCGCGCGAGCTTGAGCAGCCCTCGATCGGAGTAGTCCGTGACATTGGGACCACCAAATCGTCCGGCGAAGATGCGCAGGAGAACCTTCCCCGCGGGCGCCCGACGCTCCCACTTGCTCGACGTCCAGGTACAGGCGAGCACGGCGGAGCCTTCGCTCCGCGGCACAAGGTATCCATACCCATCGAGCGGACGGGGGACGTCGTCCCGCTCGTAACCGAGCGTCACCACAACGCAGTTTGTCCAGGGCATGTCGTAGTGATCCTCTGCGAGCCAGTCGGCGTCGATCCCGTCGAGGAGCTGACCGGCGATGAGAGCCGGGACAGCGAGAATGACACCGTCGGCGTCGAGCGTGACGTCGTTCCAGAGCTCGACGACGAAGCCACCCGACCGCGGACGAAGATTGGCTGCGCCGCTTCCGAGCAAGAAGTCCACCCGGCTCTCCAGCGAGCGGACGAGCTGTTCGACGATCGTTTCCATGCCTGACGCCGGAGCGACGAACGGGGGGTAGGGGCCCGTAATGCTCGGCTGCGTTTCTAGCCCGCGAATGACGCTGCCGTACTCGAGCTCGAGCGAACGTAGCTGGGGGAATGTCGCCTCGAGCGAGAGCTGCTCGCCGTCACCGCCGTAGATCCCCGTCATGAGTGGCTCGACTATCGCCTCATATGCGTCACGTCCGAAGCGACGCGAGACGAACGATGCGAGCGACTCGTCGTCTCCCGGCGTTGCCGGTGGGAGATCGATCTCCTCGCGTACGCGAGCCTTGCCCTCAGCCGAGAGGAGCGCGGTCGACGCCAGCGCGTCGAGATCCGTCGGAATCGTCCCGGTGAGACCCTCCGGGAGCGGATGTAACTCCTTTCCGCGGCGCACGAACGAGCGCGCGTGTTCCGGCCGCCGACCGATGAGCTCGATTCCCAACTCCTCGCAGAGCCCGACGCCGCGCTCCTTGCGAGCCAGGAAGCTGTCGGGTCCTCCTTCAATCACAAACCCGTCGGCAGTGCGTTCGGTGAGGATCTTCCCTCCGAGGCGCTGCTCCCGCTCGACCACCACGATCTGAGCGTCGGGCAAGAGCTGTGCAAGCCGACGCGCTGAAGCGAGCCCCGCGATGCCGCCTCCGACAACGGCGACCTTCATGCCGCGCGGGCGTCGCTCAGCCAGCGGGCTGCGCGCTTCCGAACGAGCCCTGCGAGCGTCTCGATGAACAACGGATCGTCATTCAGAGCAGGCGGCCGCTCGAGCCGCAGGCCGAGCCGGTCGGCGGCCGCGCGGGCGCGGACGTCAACGTCGAAGAGAAGCTCGACATGGTCGGAGACGAAGCCCACCGGCACGACCACGACTCCCCTCACGCCACGGGCGGCGAGCTCCTCGAGGTGCTCGCCCAGGTCGGGGCCGGCCCAGGGCTCTGGTGTCCGCCCCGCCGACTGGTAGCTCCACGACCAGCGCTCGCCGGTGAGCCCCGCACGCTCGGCGACGAGCCGCGCCGTCTCGCGGCACTGCCGGTCGTAGGGATCGCCGGAGGCGAGAACGCGTTCGGGAAGGCTGTGCGCAGTGAAGACGACGTGCACGCCTTCCCGATCGCTCTCGGGCCAGCGTTCGAGGCCCTCCTCGACACGGCGCACGAACGCGTCGATCAAGCCAGGCGCGTCGTGGTAGCTCGAAACGTGCTCGAGCTCGATGCGGCCACGGTAGAGGTCGAGACCGTCAGCGACGCGTTGTTGGTAGCGCGCGACCGAGAGCGCCGAGAAATGCGGCGCCAGGACGAGGCCGACCGCGTGCGTGATGCCGTCCTCGACCATCCTCCCCACGACCTCCTCGATCCACGGCGCCCAGTGGCGCATGCCGAGGTAACACCGGTATCGATCGCCGAGCTCCTCCGACAGCGCGTCGACCTGGCGACCCGACACCTCGAGGAGGGGCGAGCGGCCACCGATCGCACGGTAGTTCTCGGTGATCTCCTCGACGACCGCGCGCGGCGTCGGACGGCCGGCGCGAATGTCCGCCAGGTAGCCGGGGATGTCCTCGAGCCCATCCGGGCCGCCGTAGGCCATCACGAGCACGCCGATGGGAAGCTTCACGCTCACGAGGATGTTCGCTCACGCACGTGCCCGACGAGGCGGCGAACGCTGTCGACCGGTGTCTGCGGGACAAGCCCGTGCCCGACGTTGAAGACGTGACCAGGACGGCCACCGGCGCGATCGAGGACGTCGTCGATCCGTCGCTGAAGCTCGCGCCACGGCGCGAGCAGCGCGGCCGGGTCGAGGTTGCCCTGCACAGGGCGTTCGTAGCCCACCCGTGACCACCCGTCGTCCAGCGGCAGCTGCCAGTCGAGCCCGACGACGTCGCCACCACAAGCGGCGGCCTCGGCCAGGTACGAACTCACTCCCAGCGAGAAGTTGACCACCGGGACTCCCGAATCTGCGACCGCGGCGAACAGCTCGCGGTTGTGCGGGGCGACGTAGCGGAGGTAGTCCTCACGCCCGAGGGCACGTCCCGCCCAGGAGTCGAAGACCTGCAGTGCCTGGGCGCCCGCGCGAGCCTGCGCCAGCAGGTAGTCGGCTTGAACCGTTACCAGCTTCGTCAGCAGCCGCTTCCAGGCGGCCGGCTCGGAGAGCATGAACGCCTTCGTGCGTGAGAAGTCCCGGGACGTCCCGCCCTCGATCGCGTAGCTCGCGAGCGTGAACGGCGCGCCGGCGAATCCGATCACCGGGACGCCGCGCGGCTCGAGCTCGCCACGGACCAGCCGGATAGCCTCGAGTGTCGCCGACATCGTCTCCTCGGCATGCGGCGTGCCCAGCACGTCGACGTCACGAGGCCGCGAGACTGGGTTTCCGATCCGCGGTCCGTCGCCCTGCACGAAGTCGAGCTCGAGGCCCATGCCGACGAGAGGCGGGAGGATGTCCGAGAAGACGATCGCCGCGTCGAAGCCGAAGGCGTGGACCGGGGCGAGCGTCACCTGCGTCGCGAGCTCCGGAGTGCCGATCAGCTCGAGCATCGAGTGCTTCTCGCGCAGCGCGCGGTACTCCGGCATGTACCGCCCGGCCTGGCGAAGCAGCCAGACCGGCGTGCGCTCGGTCTCGAGCCCGCGGTAGGCGCGGAGCACGAGCGAGCTGGGCTCGGCGTCGGTTTCTGCCGCCGCCGGAGTCTCGGTCACACCCCGCGGGTCTGCCACGCGACCCTGCCGACGAAGAACGGCCCCAAGCGCTCGAGGTGGAGCGAGGTTTGCCGCGTCTTCCGCATCCGCTGGACGATGACCGAGAGCGGATGCAGCTCCGGGCCGAGGAGGCCCACGACGAAGTCGTTGTCGTTCGTATCGAGACCGTGGCAGGCGAGCCGAATGTCGTATCCGAGCCCCGCCCGGCCGAAGGACATCCCCACGCCCCCGTGCTCCATCAGAATGGCGTTCTGCTCTTTGCGCGACAGCTGCTCGAACGAGCCCGAGCGCCGGAGTGGGTACCAGATCGCCCACCTGAGGTCCGGGTCGAGAACCCGCCGCCGCGGCCGCTCCACGAGCGCCTCTTCGAGGTCCTCCTCGTAGCCGAGCGCGTATGTGCGGCCGAGCATGGTGAGCTCCGACTTCGCATCGAGCTCGGAGAACGGCGGCGACTGGAAAAAGCTCCTGAGCTCCGAGACGAAGCTGTCAGGGGTCTCGCTGAGGGTCAGCAGAGCAACGCCCGTGGGATCGTTGACGTCCTCGTAGAGCACGCCCTCGACACGGGCGGACTCGAGCGCCGAGATGAGCTCGGGTGTGTTGCTCGCCCCGCCAAACGCCTGCAGCTGCATGAAGAGACGCCGGTCGAGCGACGTCGGCTCCCCTTCGGCCGTCCGTCCATGCTCGGCGACGTCGGCATGATCGAGCGTCTCCTCGTCGGGCCGATCGTCGACCCGAGTCTTCATCGAGCCCCCTGAAGCCAGGCGGCCGCGTCCTTGGCGTGGTACGTGACGACGAGGTCGGCACCCGCGCGGCGAATCCCGGTCAACACCTCCAACACGACCGCCCGCTCGTCGAGCCAGCCGTTCGCTGCCGCAGCCTTCACCATCGCGTACTCGCCGCTCACGTTGTACGCCGCAAGCGGGACCTCCGGGAACCGTTGGCGCACGTCACGGACGACGTCGAGGTACCCGAGCGCGGGCTTCACCAGCAGGGCGTCGGCGCCCTGCTCGACGTCCAGCGCCGCCTCGCGCAGCGCCTCGCGGGCGTTCGCGGGATCCATTTGATGCGACTTGCGGTCGCCGAAGGCCGGGGCGCCTGCGGCGGCATCACGGAACGGGCCGTAGAACGCGGAGGCGTACTTGACCGCGTACGAGAGGACTGCGACTCGCTCGAGCCCCTCACCGTCCAGCGCCGTCCGGATCGCACCGACCATCCCGTCGATCATCCCGCTCGGCGCGACCACGTCCGCTCCGGCCTCAGCGTGCGAGACGGCGATGCGGCCGAGGACCTCGAGCGTCTCGTCGTTCAGGACGTAGCCCTCCTCGTCGAGCAGGCCGCAATGACCGTGATCCGTGTACTCGCACATGCAGACGTCGGTCATGACGACGAGGTCCGGGCTCGCCTCCTTGAGCACGCGGATCGCCTGCTGCACGACGCCGTCCTCGGCGTAGCTCTCGAGGCCCAGCGGGTCCTTGCTGCTCGGGATCCCGAACAACAGCACGGCCTTGATGCCCAGGTTCACCAGGTCGCGGGCCTCTGCAGCCAGGTTGTCGCCCGTGAGCTGCTCGATCCCCGGCATCGACGGCACCGGGTTGCGCGCTCTCCTCGCCGGGAACGACGAAGAGCGGGTAGACGAAATCGTCGGGGGCGAGCGTGGTCTCCCGGACCAGATCACGGAGCGCTCCGGTCCGCCGCAGCCGCCGCGGCCGAGGAGCGCCGGGCCGGAGCCGTAACGACTCGAGCGGATCGGTCTCTGTCACATCGGTCATGAGAAGCTCTCGTAGTGCGCGGAGAGGGCTTGAATGATGCCGTTTGCGGTCGCTTCCTCGGCGACGAGGCCGACTGGCAGTCCTGCGTCCCGGGCTGCCTCGGCCGTCTTGGGGCCGATGCAGACGACCAGCGCTTCCCCGGCGCCGCCTCGCGAAGCGAGACTGCGGGCGGCTGAGCCGCTCGCGACGACCACTGCATCAGACGCCCTCAGCGCGGCGAGCTCGGACGCACTGCGATCGACCTCAACCGTCCTGTACGCCGAGATCGCAGTGACGACCGCCCCGTGGATCCGGAGTTCCTCAGCGAGCGCCGGATCTGCGATGTCGGCCTGAGGAAGAAGGACCCGCACCCCGGTCAGCGGCTTCAGGCCGGCAACGATCTCGTCCGCTGCGAATCGCTCGGGGACGAACGATGGCTCTAGACCAAGCGTCCGCACCGCGGCTGCTGTGGCAGCCCCCACCGCGGCGATCCTGACGTGGCGGAGCGTCCCGAGACGCTGGCCGACGACGGCGACGCCGTTCACACTCGTGAAGACGATCCAGTCGTACGTATCGAGCGCCTCGAGGGCCGCGTCAACGGCGGTCCCGTCCTGCAGAGGTTCGATTCCGACGAGCGGCAAGATCGAAACAGTCGCGCCGAGCCGCTCGAGCCGCTCGGCCAGCGCCGCTGACTGTTCATGCGGTCGCGTCACGACTATGCGGCGCCCGGAGAGCGGTGCGACCTTGCGCTTCTGAGCCACGAGGTCCGTTCCGCGCATCCTGTCGAGGATGCCATCGGCCCCGCTCGCGAGCGCCTCCCCGGCGAGACGATCCCCGAGCTCCTCCGGCTCGCCATGGCCCGAGACACGAACGAGCTCATCGCCGTCCACGGTCGCGACTAGCCCCACGAGCTCCACGTGCGAAGGACGTACAGCCGTTGCATAAGCAGCTACGGGCGCCGTGCAGCCGGCGCCGAGCTTGCGTAGGAAGGTGCGCTCCGCCGTCGTCGCCGCCCGCGTGGACAGGTCGTCGATCGCCTCGAGCAGCGCCAGCACTGGCTCGTCTCCCGCGCGGCACTGAACGGCGAGTGCGCCCTGTCCCGGCGCGGGAAGCATCGTCTCGGCGGGCAGCCATTCGGTCACGACGTCCTCCAGGCCGAGGCGCCTGATGCCCGCCGCCGCGAGCACAGCGGCGTCGAACTCGCCCTCACGCACCTTGCGCACCCGCGTGTCGACGTTGCCACGGATCGAGCGGATCTCGAGCTCCGGGCGCAACGCCCGGAGCTGAGCCGCGCGGCGCAGGCTGCTCGTCCCGACGACCGCTCCGGCTGGTAGCTCGGCGAGCGTCAGCCCGTCGCGCGCCACGAGGCAGTCGCGAACGTCCTCTCGCAGGCAGACGGCACCGAGCACGATGCCGACGGGCTCCTCGGTCGGCAGATCCTTGAGCGAATGGACGGCAAGGTCGATCCCACCGTCACGGAGCGCTTGCTCGAGCTCGGCGGTGAAGAGCCCCTTGCCGCCGATCTCCGGGAGCGGTTCGCCGCTCGACTGGGTCCGGTCCCCTTGCGTGACGATCGGCCGCGCTTCGCACTCGATCCCCGGCCACGCCGCCACCAGCAGCGCGACGACACGTTCGGTTTGCGCCCGCGCGAGCGCCGATCCCCGGGTCCCGAGGACGACGGCGGCCACGGGTGGCGCCGCCGAGGTCGAGGTCACGGGTCTCTGCTAGCAGCGAGGCCGAAGAGCTCGCGTACCGCGTCAGCGACCTCGTCCGCCTCGCCGGCGCCTGCTCGCTCACGCAGGCGGGCGGTGGGCTCGTGCAGGAGCTTCTTCACCAGCGCACGCGAGAGGTGCTCGATCCGCTCCGCCGTCTCCGGATCGACGTCGCCGAGATCGCGGAGCGTCCGCTCGAGCTCTCGCTCCCGGATCGCCTCCGCGGTGCGCCGAAGCGCAGCGACCAGCGGCTCCACGTCGAGCTCGCGATAACGGCGCCCGAAGGCTTCGACCTCTTCCTCGATGATCACCTCGACCTTGGGCACCTCGCGCAGCCGCGACGCCATGGCGTCGTCGAGCCCCGCGCGGAGATCGTCGACGTCGAAGAGCCGAACGCCGGGAACGGCGCCCACACCGCGGTCGACGTCAGCCGGGACAGCGAGATCGACGAGGACGAGAGGCCGCTCCTCGCGGTGCGACATGGCGGCGCGAACGGACGCCGCATCCACGATCGGGGTCTCAGACGACGTCGCCGTGACCACGATGTCAGCCCACGCGAGCGCGTCATCGAGCGCGTCGAGACCGTAGGCGGCCGCGCCGAAGCGGTCTGCCACCTCGGAGGCACGCTCACGGGTCCGGTTGGCCACGGCCGCGTGCGTCATCCCTCGACCGACCATGGCCTTGAGCGTTTGCAGGCCGATGCGACCCGCGCCGACGACCAGGGCTCGCCGCTCGCGCAGGTCCCCGAGCACCCCATCCGCAAGCGAGAGCGCCATCGAGCTCGCCGTTGCCGGGTTCGCCCCGATCGCGGTCTCCGAACGTGCGCGGCGCCCGGACCCGATCGCAGTCCGAAAGAGGAGCGAGAGGGCAGGCCCGCTCGTTCCCGCGACCCTGCTCTCCTCGAACGCATCGCCGACCTGACCGAGGATCTCCGCCTCGCCGAGCACGAGCGAGTCGAGCCCGGCAGCGACGCGACACAGATGGCGGGCAGCGTCCTCGCCGGCGTGCACGTACAGGTGGTCGACCAGCAGGTCGCGCTCGACGCCGTGCGCGTGGGCCAGCACTCCGATCAGCTCGTCGCGAGCATCGTGGACCCCGTCGGCGAGATACGCGTAGAGCTCGACTCGGTAGCACGTTTGCAGCACGGCGTGCTCGTCGACTGCGGGGCACCGCCCCGCGTCAAGGCCGAGCGCGCCGACACGTTCGCGCAGCTCGACGGGCGCGGTCCGATGGCTGAGGCCGAGGCAGACGAGACGGTCCACAGTCGCGGGACACTGTATCTCGCACCGGAAGCCGATCCCGACAGAATGCGCTCGGTGCGCGCGCTCGGAATCGACGTCGGCGGAACGTACACCGATGCCGTCCTGGTCGCAGACGGCGAGCTCCGCACGGCGAAGGTGCTCACCGAACCACACCAGGAGGAGTCGGTGATCGCCGCGGCCGAAGCCGTGGGTGCCGAAGAGATCGAGCGCTTCACACACGGCACGACGATTGCGACGAATGCTCTCCTCGAGCGGCGTGGCGCCCGGACGGCATTCGTCACGACGGCAGGCTTCGAGCACCTGCTGCACCTGCGGAGGCAGACGCGGGCGCACCTCTACCGGCCGTGCGAAGAGCATCCGCCTCCCCTCGTGCCACTCGAGCGCTGCGCGGGTGTCCAGGGACGCATGGGCCCGGACGGCGAGATCGAGCCGGTGGACCTGTCGTCGCTTCCCGATCTCGACGCCGAAGCAATTGCCGTCTCCCTCCTCTTCTCGTTTCGTGAGCCCGCCCACGAACGCGCGGTCGCCGACGAGCTTCGACGGCGCTACCCGCGTGCGCACGTCGTCGCCTCGAGCGACGTTGCTCCCGAGTTCCGGGAGTACGAGCGGGCATCGACGACGGTGGTCGACGCGTACCTGAGCCCCGTGCTCGGACGCTATCTCCGCGCCCTGGCGACGGCCTGCCGTGAAAAGGGCCTGCTGGAGCCGCTCCTCATGCGCTCGTCGGGCGGCTCCGCGACACTCGAGGAGGCTGCAGAGCACGCCGCCTTCGCCCTCCTCTCCGGGCCGGCAGCCGGTGCCGTCGGGGCAGCGCGAATCGCAGCGCTCTCAGGGTTCGGGAACGCGCTGTCGTTCGACATGGGAGGGACGTCGACCGACGTCTGCGCGATCCTCGACGGGGAGGCTCGGCGCGAGCAGGAACGGGTGGTCGGCGGCTTTCCCATCAGGCTGCCGACGCTGGCAGTGCATACGGTCGGCGCCGGAGGGGGCTCGATCGTCCGGGAGGACGTCGGGGGGGCGCTGCGGGTCGGGCCCGACAGCGCGGGCGCGAATCCAGGCCCGGCGTGTTACGGGCGAGGCGGCGAGCGAGCAACCGTGACCGATGCCAACCTCCTGCTGGGCCGCGTGCCGCCCAGGCTGCCGGGTGGAATCGAGCTCGACCGCGAGGCCGCACGACGCGCGCTCGGGAAGCTCGATCCCGAGGCGGTGATCGAGATCGTCAACGCAGAGATGGTGCGCGCGCTTCGGGTCGTCTCCGTCGAGCAGGGCCTCGATCCCCGCGACTTCGCGCTCGTCGGCTTCGGAGGCGCGGGGCCGTTGCATGCATGCGCGCTCGCGGAGGAGCTCGAGATGACGACCGTGCTCGTGCCTGCCGCTGCGGGTGTTCTCTCTGCACTCGGCCTCGTCGCGGCCGACGAGCGCCGCGATTCGGTGCGCTCGTACGTGCTGCCGCTCGCAGACGCAGGCGCGCTCCCGGACCAGGGTGAGGCCGACCTCCGCTACGCGGGCCAGTCGTTCGAGCTGACGGTCTCGCTCGGGCCGATGCTCGCCGAGCGCTTTCACGCGGCGCACGAGGGGCGCTACGGCTACGCGGATCCTTCCCGCCCGCTCGAGCTGGTCGCCGTCCGCTCCGCGGAAACGCGTGCCGCCCCGCCGGTGGCGATCGCAGGCCCGGCGCTCGTGGCGCGCGGCCCTGAAGTCCTGGAGCTTGCGGGAGCGACGGCGTGGGCTCCGGAGGGCTGGTCCGGTGAGACGGACGCACATGGGACCCTCGTGCTGCGGAGATCGACGTGATACCCGTCGAGTTGCAGGTGATCGGCACCTCGCTCCGCGCGATCGCCGAGGAGATGGGGGCGGTGCTCGTCCGCTCGGCGTTCTCGGCCAACATCAAGGAGCGACGTGACTGCTCGACCGCCCTCTTCGACGATGGAGGCCGGATGGTCACGCAGGCGGAGCACATCCCGGTTCATCTCGGGGCGATGCCGGAGGCCGTCGCCGCAGTGCGCGCCCACGATCTCGAGCAGGGCGTGCCGTGGATCCTCAACGACCCGTATTCGGGCGGCACGCACCTTCCCGACCTGACGATCGTCACCCGGACGGCGATCGGGTATGCGGTGACACGGGCACACCACGCCGACGTCGGCGGCTCGGAGCCCGGAAGCCTGCCGTCGGGCTCGACGACGCTCGCGGACGAGGGCGTCGTGATACCGGCCACACGACTCGACGAGAAGACGCTGGAGGCGCTCGTCGGGCAGATGCGCAATCCCGACGAGCGGCGAGGCGACCTCCGCGCGCAGCTGGCGGCGCACCACCTGGCGGAGCGCCGCATAGCGGAGCTCTGTGCACGACGTGGCCGAGCTCACGTCGCCGCGGCGATGGAGGAATTGCTCGACTACTCGGAGCGCGTCGTGCGGCAGGCGCTACAGGGGCTTCCCGACGGCCGCTACGAGGGGACGGACGCCCTCGAGGCGCCCGGCGGCCTGCTCGTGCTTCGCGTGACGGTCACCGTCGCCGACGACGCGGTGGAGATCGACTTCACGGGGACCTCCGCGCAGCACGCGGGCAACCTGAACTGCCCGCTGGCGGTCACTCGCTCGGCCTGCTTCTACGTGGTGCGCTGCCTCACCGCGCCCGATCTCCCCGCCTCGGGGGGCGCGTTCGCGCCGGTCTCGGTACGGGCCCCCGAAGGCTGTCTCGTGAACGCGCGACCGCCCGCTGCGGTGGCTGCGGGCAACACCGAGACGTCGAGCCGGATCGTGGACCTGGTGTTCTCGGCCTTCGCACAGGGTCTTCCGGTTCCTGCACAGGGACAGGGGACGATGAACAACGTCGTGTTCGGCAACGAGCGCTTCACCTACTACGAGACGATCGCCGGCGGACAGGGCGCTTGCCCTGCGGCCGACGGTCCCTCGGCCGTCCACGTCGCCATGTCGAACACACTGAACACGCCCATCGAGGCTCTCGAGCTCTCCTATCCCCTCCGCGTGGAGAACTACACGCTGCGCCTCGGGTCCGGCGGCGCCGGCCGCTTCCGCGGCGGGGACGGAGTCGTCCGCGAGCTCCGCGCCCTCGAGCGGTGCCGACTCTCGCTTCTGACCCAGCGGCGAGCGCTCTCGCCCCGGGGGGCGCGAGGAGGTGGCGACGGCCTTCCGGGCCGCAACCTCCTGAACGGGACCGAGCTGCCGGCGTTCGTGACACTCGACCTGGAGGCGGGCGATGTGCTCCGGATCGAGACGCCCGGCGGCGGAGGCTGGGGCTCCCCGGCGTAGTTACGGGAGCCGATACAGCACGAAGCGCTCGTCGCGATAGAGCTCGGGGAGATCGACCGGCTGCCGCCTCCGTGCCGTGTTCAGCACGAGGTAGTCGGCCCCGTAGCGTGCCGGAATCGTCAGATCACCCGTTCTCAGGAACGTCCGCGCATCCGCGGCTCGCTCGTACGGCCTGTTCGTCTCCGTGTCGGCGACGTTGCCAGGGGGCGCAACCGCGATGTACACCGGGGCGTACGCCCCCAGCCGGTAGCTCGTCTCCTGGTCCGAGTACACGACGGCCCCCGTCGGTACCTGTGTCCGAACCGCCTCGACGAGGCCCGGAGTGAGCGCACCGGCGGAAGGCGCAGAGACGGGATCCCAGCGGGCAAGGCCGATCGCGATGACCGGAAGCAGGAACATCGCGGCCGCAACCCCACCCATGGCCTCGTACGGCGGGCCGCGACGGACGAAGCCCACGACCAGCCCGACGGCCGCGCCCACGACCGCGAACCAGACGACCCACGGCGGCCCACCCTTGTCGAGCACGTACGTGAAGTCGCCTGGATATGCGAGCTGGAACAGCGTGCCGGCAACGAGTGCGATCGGAGGCAGAAAGGGCCCGATGATCCGCGAGAGGACGCCCATCCCTCCCGCAAACGCGAAGGCGAACGGGAGGAAGCCGGCGGCACGCCGCGCCTGGGAGATCGAGACGAGCTCCGAAAGCACCGTGAAGAACCAGGGCACGAGCATGACGACGAATACGGCGAATGAGCCGCCGGTGACGTAGGCCGCCCACCGGCGCTGCGACGCGAGTGCCGCGAGCGGTAGGAGCAGAAGAGCCGCGACGGTGACCGCCCCTGCCCGGGTGAACACCTCGGCAGCCAGGCTGTACAGGGTCTCGGAGCGGACGTTGAGCTGTCCGGCGTACTGGCCGAACGCACGCTTCACCTCCTCGTCGCTGGGCGTCACCGAACTGGTCTCGCTCACGACCGGGACGAGCCAGAGCATGAAGAAGGAGGCCGGCAGGATCAGCGCCCCGAGCGCGACGTACCCGGAGCCGACCTCCGCTCGGGTCCACAGGGCGCGGACCAAGAGGAAGCCGATGAACGGAATCCAAAGGAACAGCGCATATGTCGGATGCACCACCGCGAGCACCAGCGATCCTGCCGCGGTCGAGGCGAAGAGACGACGCGAGGGTGCCTCCATCGCCTCGAGCGCGAGCGCAAGCGCAACGGGGACGAGCAGCTGCCGTGCTGCGGTCTCGGGAAGCGCGAGCAGCGTGTACGCGCCGCCGTGCCCAGGCGCGAAGCAGACGAGCGCGACCTGTGCGGCAGCCACGGCTCCGGCAGCCCACGTCCGCCGGAACAACGCCCAGCCCACCTCGTAGGCGATGACGACTGCGAGGGGAGCCAGGATGCTCGGAAGGTGGAGGACGACCTCTTCGGGGTCGGTCCTCGCGATCATTGCGATGAGAGCGAGGAAGCCGTGCCAGAGCGGGAACGCGTACCCGGGGTGGAGGCCCCCGTCCGCGAACTCGGAGACACGGTCGAGTGACAGCTGGTCGAACGCGCGGAGCTTGCGCACGCGGCCGAGGTGGAAGAGCCCGTCGCCCTGGACCGGACCGGCTACCTGCCAGAGCGCGAACCCGACGAGCACACCTCCGGCCAGGGCCCACCAGCGCCGCGGAACGGACACGGCCGGGTCCCAACCCCGCGCGACGAGCACCCCGGCTCCGCCGATCGCAGCGACAGCGAGCAGTGCGATCGTCAGTGTCAGCGACGCTTCGAGCGCGAACGTCACGGCGAGCCCGCCGAAGATGAGCGCCAGCGACCAAGCGAGCGATGCCCCGACGCTGCGGATCCCGAGCGCCCGCGCGACCAGCCAGCCCGGCGCCAGGACGACGCCGGTTGCGAACGCAAGCTTGATGTAGAGCAAGATGCCGGTCATCGGCCGAGCAGGTCAGAGGCAGTTCCGGAGGCAAGCCAGTCGGCGGTCTCCCGGTACGTCTGCCTGCGGTCGCCGCGGAACAGGGTCGCCCTCAGGCGGAGGGCAGCGAGGAGCAGCCGCCGGGCCCGCTCTGCTTCGGCGGGGCCACGATGCTTCCAGAAGAACAGCAGGTGACCGCGCAGGTTCTCCCGGTAGAGGCGGCCTCCGTGCGCGGCGCCACCCACGTGCACGCACTCGGCGCCCGGGAAGAACACGACCTCCCATCCTGCCTGGCGAAAGCGGAAGCACCAGTCCGTCTCCTCGCTGAACAGGAAGTAGTCCTCGTCGAGAAGACCGACTTCGTCGATCGCCGCGCGGCGGACGAGCATGCACGCACCCATCACGAACTCGACCTCGCGAACCTCGTCGTGGTCGAAGCCGCCCGCGTAGAACGCGTTCAGGAGCGGCGAGCCGGGCGCGAGCTTGCGCAGGAAGAAGTACTCGGTCCCGAGCCGCCACAGGGTCGGGAAGCCACGGACGGAACGCTGCAGCGTTCCGTCCGTGTTCAGCAGGCGCGGGCCGACGACCGCAGTCCTGGGCCGTGTGTCGGCGAACTCGACCAGCCGGAGAAGTGCGTCCCCGACGAGCCACGCATCGGCGTTCAGCAGGAGGACGTACCTGCTGTGGCTCTCCCGGATGCCCATGTTCCAGCCGGCGCCCAGCCCCCGGTTCTCCGCCTCGATCACGCGCACGTCCGGGAAGCGTTCGCGGACGAGCCCGACCGTCCCGTCCTGCGACCCGTTGTCGACAACCACGGTTTCGACGCCGCCAATGCTCTCGAGGCACTGCTCGATCCACGGAAGCGCGTCGTACGTCACGACGACGACCGCGACATCGGTGCTAGCCATGCTCGACCCGCGCCCGTGTTCCTCCCCGGATCCCTTCCCAGATCAGGATGACGCCACCGGGCAGCGCCAGCACGACCGTCACGAGGAAGAACAGGAACCCGGCCGCGAACGCCTGGTCCGCCCCGACGTCGAGGCTCCCGAGGAAGCTGACGAAGAACGCCTCACGGACAGCCAGCCCGTTCAGCGTGAACGGGACGAGCATCACGACGAAGAGCAGCGGCCCCATCACGTAGTAGACGCGCACGCTCAGATCGATCCCGACCGCCTCGGCGGACGCCCAAATGGCGAGGACGCGCACGGCCTGCACGATCAGCGTGACCCCGAAGACGGCCGCGAGAAGCCGCGGGCGGCCACGGTACGAGTGAATCCCCTCGTAGAACGCCCGCAACGGCCCGTCCAGCCTCGCACGCGCGAGCAGCGGCTGCACCCCCCGAAGAAGCGGTCGTGCCGAGCGGGCGAAGAAGACGAACAGGAGCGCGAGCGTCCCGAAAACGAACGCACCCTCGAGCCAGAGATATGCGCTCACGTCGTAGCGGCCGACGGACAGCACGAAACCGATCGCGCCGAGGAGGAGAGTGGCCGCGCCACCCAGCCCGCGCTCTAGGACGACCGTTCCGGTCACGACCGCCGTCCGGCCGGGATGCCGGCGCACGGTGTCGACGACTCGCACCGCGTCCCCGCCGAGAGACGTCGGCAGCACTTGCCCGGCCGCATACGCCACGAAGTAGGCGCGGGTGAGCCACGGGAGGCGCTCCTCGATGCCGTGTGCGCGGAGGAGCCAGCCCCACCGTGCTGCGTTCACCGGCACGGTCAGAGTCATGATCAGCGCCGCGACCACGAACCAGGCAAGGTCGGTTTCCGCAAGCACGTCGAGCGTCGTCGAGAGCTCGATGTTCCAGACGAGGTACGCGACCGCGGCGGCCGTCAGGATCAGTGTCCCGACGACCCGCGTCGTCCTGCTCATCCGCGCTCCCGTGCCAGGACGTCGAGGGTCAGGAGCTCGAACGCCACGTTCGCGGCGGCAACCGCGGTGGGCTGGCCCGGACCGTCGTACGGTGGGCTCACCTCGACGAGGTCGTAACCGGAGAAGCGAAGGCCCCGAAGCGCTCGCAGGAAGCCGAGCGCCTCACGCGTCGTCAGCCCGGCAGCCTCCGGCGTCCCCGTGCCGGGCGCGTAGGCCGGGTCGAGGACGTCGATGTCGAAGGACAGGAACAGCGGTCCCTCGCCGACCCGTTGGCGAACTCTCTCCGCGTACTGCTCGTAGCTGATCGTTACAAGCTCGTCCGCGTCGATCACCTCGAAGCCGAGGTCGGACGGCATGGCCGCGTCCTCCGGCCCGTACAGCGAACCTCGCATGCCTGCGAGCAGCGACCTGGCCGGATCGAGCAGCCCCTCCTCGACGGCTCGGCGAAACGGAGAGCCGTGGTAGTAGCGCTCACCGCAGTACGTGTCCCAGACGTCGGCATGGGCATCGAGGAGGACGAGCCCAAGCGGGCCGTGCACCGCGGCATGCGCCCTCAGCTCGCCGAGCACCACGACGTGATCCCCGCCGAGACAGAGCGTGCGTGCACCGGACCGGACGACAGGCTCGAGCTGCTCGGCGATCTGGCCCACGGTCTTCTCGGCGTTCCCCGGCGTGACCCTCACGTCGCCGAGGTCGGCCACCGAGAGCCGGCCGAAGACCTGTGCATCCTGGGCCGCGTTGTACGGGCGCAGCACGATCGAGGCCGAGCGGACGGCCTCGGGACCGAACCGTGCACCCGGCCGGTTCGTCGTCGCAGTGTCGAAAGGGATCCCGAGAACGGCGACGTCGACCCCTTCCGGGCTCTCCACGAGCGGGCAGCGCGCAAACGTCTTCACGCCCGCATACCGCGGCGAGCTCAGCGCATCGGGCGGCCCGTAGCGGGGAGCGTCCTCTCTCGCCACGCGGCGACGGTACCAGGGAGGAAGGAGCGAAACACGCCCTCCCCTCCCCGGTCGCTACGCAGCTTCGGGCTGAGCGACGAGCTCCTCGTGCTCGAAGGCGCTCACCTCGGCCGGACGCCGCTTGCGCGGAATCAGCAACGCGAGCGCGGCGCCGATACCCACGACGATCGCACCGATCCAGAGTGCCGGCACGAGCCCGTCGTTGAACGTCGACGGCGATTCGTACCCGCCGTAGCTGGCGAAGGTCGAGGCAAGCACCGCGACGCCGAGAACACCTCCGACCTCGCGGATCGCGTTGTTGGCACCCGACGCCTTGCCTTCCTCCTGGGGCCGCACCGCGGAGAGAACGACGTTCGCGACCGGCGCGAAGAAGAGCGCCATCCCGGTGCCCGACACGATGAACGGCCCGACGAGTGACTCGTAGCCCACCGTCGCCGTCGAGACCGCCGCGATCCAGGCGAGCCCCGCGGCCTGGAGCCCGAGCCCCACGGCCATGAGAGGGCGCCCGCCGATCCGGTCCGAGAGCGCGCCGGCGATCGGCGCCACGAACATCGGCATCGCCGTCCAGGGCAGCACGCGCAGTCCCGACTCGAGAGGCGAATACCCCTGTGCGGTCTGGAAGAACTGTGTCAGCAGGAAGATGGAGCCGAACATCCCGAAGTACATGAGGAGCGAGGCGCCGTTCGCCGCCGCGAAGGCTCGGTCGCGGAAGAACCGCATCGGCAACATCGGCTCCTTCACCCGAAGCTCCCAGGCGACGAAGACCCCGAGGAACGCCGACCCCGCGACCAGCGCAACGACGATCTCCGGGCTCGCCCAACCGTGGCCGTTGCCGTTGACGAGGCCCCACACGATGCCGAGCAGCCCTGCGCTGGCCAGCCCGAGTCCGGGCAGGTCGAGCGCCTTGTCCGACCCCTTCGACTCGGTGAGCTGCGTCGCGAGCGGGAGCAGGACGAGACCGACGGGCACGTTCAGCCAGAAGATCCACTGCCACGAGATCCCGTCGACGACGGCGCCGCCGACAAGCGGTCCCATGGCGACCGCGAAGCCGGCGATCCCCGACCACGCTCCCAGCGCGGCGCCGCGCCGCTCGCGCGAGACCGCCGCGCTCAGGATCGTCAGGGTCAGCGGCGTGACGATCGCTCCTCCGATTCCCTGTACCGCCCGAGCGGCGATCAGCCAGTCGGCCGAAGGCGCGAGCGCCGCGGCCGCAGACGCGGCCGTGAACAGGCCGACGCCGAACATGAACATGCGCTTGCGCCCGAACCGATCGCCGAGCGCGGCGCCCGTGAGCAGGAAGACCGCGAAGGTCAGCGTGTACGCGTTCACCGTCCACTCGAGCTGCTCGATCGAGGCGCCCAGGTCCACGCGGATCACAGGCAGCGCGGTGGAGACCACGAGGTTGTCGAGCACGACCATGAAGAGCGCGATCGACGTGACGACGAACGTCCAGAGGGTGCGTGTGCCGGCTTTCATCGTGTCCTCCCTGGGGGAAGCGGAGTTGGGGTCAGGCTGAAGCCAGGCCCCAACACTGTTTCCAATCTGTGTAGTGATTGATCACTCATTTACAGGAGAAAAAAGAGAGAGCACCTACGTCGGGTCGTGGTCCCTGCAGCCGTCGAGCAACCGCGTCATCCATGCCTCGCGCGGGTCACCAGACGCCGAGACGTCCATCGCAACGATGACGTTCATGAGCATGCCGGAGGCGAAGAACCGAGAGATCGTCTGCCGGTCCGCGCCCGAGACCGTCTCGACGTAGTCGACGAGACGGCTGTACCCGCGTGCAGAGCTCGCGCGGACGTCCTCGTCCTCCACGGATGCTGCATAGGCCTGGAGTTGCCCCTGGAGCATCGTGCGATCATCGTCGATCAGCTCGCCGTACGCCTCGCCGATCGCGCGTAACGCCGCCGCTCCCGACGTCCCGGACGCTGCCTGCCGGAAGACGTCGAGCGTGCGAGCGAAGCACGCGTCGTTCACCGCGAGGAAGAGCTCCTTCTTCGACCCGAAGAGGCGGAAGAGGTACGGCTGCGAGATCCCGGCCCGGCGTGCGATCGCGTCCGTCGAGGCGCCGTGCAGGCCGTGGCTGGGCGAACTCGTGCCTCGCCGCCTCGAGCACTGCTTCGCGCCTCTTCTCGGCCGTCTGCCGAACGGCGGTTGCCATCAGGCGTGGTAAGTTATCACTCACTCACAAAACTGTCAAGCACCTCGGCGACGCGATCGAGGTCGGAGTCCGCGAGGCGCGTGTGGAACGGCAGGGCGAGCGCGCGCTCGAACGCGCGGTCAGCACCGGGAAACGACCCCTGAGTCCCGTAGGGGCCGAGCCGGTGCAGCGCCCAGGTCCCGATCTGCCCCTCGATCCCCTCCGCGCGAAGCGCCGCGAGTGCCTCGTCACGCCGGTCGAGCTGGACGACGTAGGCTTGCCACCCGTGCCGATCACCCTCGGCAGCCCCGGGGGTGAGGACGAGATGCTCGAGCCGCTCCGTGTATCCGCGAGCGACTCGTTCCCGGGCCTCGAGCAACCCTTCCAGGCGGGCCAACTGGGGTACGCCGAGCGCGCAGAGAACGTCCGGGAGCCGGTAGTTGAACCCCGGTGCGGGCATGTCGCCAGGTGTCACCCACCCGTGGTGGCGGAGCCGGCGAATCGCGGCGTCGAAACCGGCCTCGTCGGTCGTCACGGCACCGCCCTCACCCGTGGTCACGATCTTGCGCGGATGGAAGGAGAGGCAGCCGGCGACGCCGAGCGCACCGCACGGTGTCCCCCGGTAGCGGGCACCGAGCGCCCCTGCCGCATCCTCGACGAGCGCCACCTCCTGCGGGACAGCGGTCTGCAGCGACTCCCACGCGACGGGCCTCCCGAAGAGGTGAACGGCCACGACCGCTCTCGTCCGGGTCGTCACCGCCGCGGACACGGCCGCAGGGTCGACCACGAACGTATCGGGATCGACATCCACGAGGACAGCACGCGCGCCGCAGAGCTCGACGACGTTCGCCGTCGCCGGAAACGTGTAGGCGGGCACGATCACCTCGTCACCCGGGCCGATCTCGAGCGCGAGCAGAGCGAGGTGAAGCGCCGCGGTTCCCGAGGAGACTGCAGCAGCGTACGCCGTGCCGACGGCACCGGCGATCGCAGCCTCGAACTCGCCCACCTTCGGGCCCATGGTCAGCTGACCGCTCGCAACGACGTCGGAGACCGCCCGGAGCTCGGCCTCGCCCACGTCGGGCCGCGCGAGCCGTATCGGCTCGGTCATCGCGCGGATACTCCGAGCTTCTCCCGATACCAGGCGATTGTGCGCTCGAGGCCCTCGTCGAGCTCGACCTTCGCCTCGAACCCGAGGAGTGCTCGCGCCTTGTCGACGTTCGGGACACGAAGCTCGACGTCGGTGTAGTGCAGGGGCCGGAACACGAGCTCGCCGGAACAGCCGGTCAACCGCTTGACTCGCTGCGCGAGGTCGTAGATCGTGACCGCCGAGCGGGCGTTGCCGACGTTGAAGCTCTCGCCGACTGCGTTCGGGTGCTCGAGCGCGAGCAGCAACGCGTCGACCATGTCGTCCACGTAGCACCAGGCGCGGATCTGCGAGCCTTCCCCGTGGATCACGAGGTCGCGTCCCGCGAGGGCCGTCTCGATGAACGCGCGGATCGCTCCCCCGCCGATCTGGCCGGGCCCGTAGACGTTGAAGGGCCGCACCGAGACCGTCTGGAGGCCGAGCTCCTCGTGATACGCGTGCGCCATGTGCTCGCCGGCGAGCTTCGAGACTGCGTAGGTCCAGCGAGCCTCCCCGACCGAGCCCTGCGTGGTCACGTGCTCCTCGTCGACCCGGTACGCGTACGTCCCGAACACCTCGCTCGTCGAGAACTCGATCATGCGCTCGATCGTGTCCTGCGTCTCGAGCGCGGCTTCGAGTGCGTTGTAGGTGCCGATGAGGTTGACGCGCATCGTCCGCACGGGGCTCGCCCGCACCGTGTCCACTCCGGCGATCGCGGCCGCGTGCACGAGATGTGTCGCGCCCGCGACCGTTTCCGTGAGGAGCCGGCTGTCGAGCACGTCGCCTTGCACGAACGTGAAGTTCGGGTGCTCCGCGAGGCTCGTGCCGCCGCGGCTGTCTCGATGGAGATTGTCGAGCGCCACGATCTCGTTCTCGTCCACGAGCTGCGTGGCGAGCGTCGTACCGATGAAGCCGGCACCGCCGGTGATGACGATCCGCTTGCCGCTCAGGGGCACGCGGCGAGTCTAGTGACGCCTGTTTGCATCGCGTTAGAGACGTGATCTGCCGCGGGCGCGGCGGCGTATGCTGAAAGCAATGCGCCGGCTCGCGTTTCTCGCGCTCACAGCTGTCGTGATCGCCGGCAGCGCGCCCGCGGGCGCAGGCACGGAGCCGAGCACGTCCCTCACCGTCGCGTACTGGGAGAAGGGCTTGCCGTCCATCGGCATCACCGACCCCGTCACCTGGACGTTGCGCTGCCGTCCGGCTCGCGGGACGCTTCCGCGCCCCGGTGTCGCCTGCAGCCGCCTGGCTGCTGGCGGGTGGGAGCTCTTCACACCGGTCCCCCAAGACGCCATCTGCACCGAGATCTACGGCGGGCCGCAGATCACCCGGGTCATCGGCGCAGTGGAAGGCAAGCGGGTGTGGGCGACGTTCAGCCGGACGAACGGCTGCCACATCTCGCGCTGGAACAGGCTCTTCCCGTGGCTCCTGCCGCGGGGCGGCACCTCTCGCTAGCCCCAGCCGGGCCACACTGGCGCTGGCGTTAGCATCGGCGCCGGTGAAGACCGTCCTCTTCGTGGGCGCAGGACGCCATCAACGGCGCGCGATCGAGCACGCGCTCGGACACGGGCTCCGCGTCGTCGCGGTCGACCGGAACCCAGACGCGCCCGGCCTCCGCCTCGCGAATGTCGCCGAGGTCGTCGACTTCACCGAGGTCGGCGCTGTCGCTTCGGTCGCGAGAGCGCACGGGGTCGACGGCGTGCTCACCGTCTCTGCGGACCGCGCGGTCCCGGTCGTTGCGGCGGTAGCGGAGAGGCTCGGCTTGCCGGGGATCGGAATGGACACCGCACACCGGATGACGCACAAGCTCGCGATGCGCGACTCCCTCGCCTTGGCGAGTCTGCCACAGCCTCGGTTTGCACCGCTTCGCTCACCGCAGGACGTCGAGGCGGCGATCGCGGCCGTCGGATTTCCAGCCGTGCTCAAGCCCGTCGATTCGGGCGGCCAGCGAGCGGTCTTCCGCGTCGAGACGAGAGACGCGCTCGAACGAGACCTGGCAGAGGCAATCGCGGAGTCACCGACGCACGAGGCGCTCGTCGAGGCGTTCGTGGAGGGCATCGAGCTGAACGGGATCGTCGTCGCGAGGGGCGGTGAGACCACGCTGCTGACTCTCTCCGATCGGCTGCGTCCGCCCGGGATCGGCTTCGGTGTCGGCTGGATCCACGTCTACCCGCCCTCGATCGACGGTGGACAGCTGTCAGCTGCGGAGCGGATCGCGGTCGAGTCCGTGCGCGCGCTCGGGCTCCAGGACGGCATTGCGTTTCCGCAGCTCATCGCCTCACCCGACGGCGACGTGTTCGTCGTCGAGGTGGCAGCGCGGATCCCGGGCGGCCAGATGGCCGACCTGGTCCGGCACGCGGTCGGCGTGAATCTCGTCGAGATCGCCCTCCGTCAGGCGCTCGGGGAGAACGTGCAGGACGACCTCGTGCTTCCGCGCTTCACCCAGCCCCTCGCGATCCGCTTCTTCACCGCCGAGCCGGGGCCGCTCCCGACGGGGCGCGTGCTCGACATCGGCAGCCTCGATCCCGTGCTCGCGGCGGAGGGTGTCGTCCAGGCGGAGACCTACCTCGAAGTCGGCGAGACGATTCGGCCCGTGCGGCGTGACGGCGACCGACGCGGGTACGTGATCGCCGTCGGCGACACGCCCGGCGACGCCCTCCGGCGCGCGGAGGACGCCGCGTCGCGGCTCGAGGTCGAGGTCGCTTTGTGAGCTGCGGGTTCGACCTCGACCACTACGCGGAGATCCTCGAAGCCGCGCGGGAGGGCGGCTACACGTTCGCACGGTTCCGTGGTGAACCCGAGCCCGGCGACCTCTTCCTCCGCCACGACGTCGACCTCTCGTTGGACGCGGCGGTTCGGATGGCCGAGCTCGAGGCGGAGCTCGGCGCGCACACGACGTACCTCCTGATGACGGAGTCGATCTTCTACAACCTCGCATCGACCGAGGGGAAGGCGGCGATCGGCAGGCTCCGTGGGCTCGGTCACGCGGTCGGGCTCCACGCCGTCCACCCGACTGTGGAGCTGGACGGTCGTTTCGACCCGGTCGTCTCGTGGCACAACCCGAAGCCCGAGTACATGTCGGACCCGATCCACGGGGCGGTGAACGCCTACGCGCCGCCGTACTTCTCGCCGGACACGTACCGCTCGGACTCGAACCAGCACTGGCGATCCGGCTGCCCGCACGAGCAGCTGCGGAATGGCGCGTTCCCGTGGTTGCAGGTCCTGGTGCACCCGGAGATCTGGGTCTATCCGGGCACCACGATGGGCGACACGATGCGCGCGATGGTCGAGGCGGAGAGGGAGCGTCGACTCGAGCAGCTCGCGGCGGACGGCATCGACCTTGCGTAGGCGCGTCGGGCCCGCGGAGTCGAAGCCGCTCCGCGTCGTGCACTGCCCGGTCAACACCGCCGGGGTGCCGTGGGCAAACGTTGAGGCGCTCCGCCGCCGCGGGGTCGACGCACGGCTCGTCGTGTTCAACCGCTACCGCCTCCACCCGGAGGCGGATGTGTCGCTCGAGCGCCGGGGAGGCTTCGTCAGGCGCCAGCTGACCCAGTGGCGGGCGCTGCTCCGGCTCCTCCCGCGCACGGACGTCTTCCACTTCTACTTCGGCCTCACGCTCGTTCCCCGATCCGTTCAGTTCCCCGTCCTCCGCGCCCTCGGAAAGAAGTCGGTGATGCACTACCTCGGCTCGGACATCCGCGGGAAGACCCCGTCGGAGCTCGCGTTCGGGAAGGGAGCAGGAGCCGAGGTCGTTGGCTCGTACGACGCGATTCGCTGGGTCCAGGAGGCCGAGGTGATCCCTCCCGGGATCGACGTGAGAAAGATCGTGCCCGCACCTCCATCGGACCGCAGTCGACCCGTGATCCTCCACGCCCCGTCGTCACGGACAAGGAAGGGGACAGAGCACGTGATCGCGGCCTGCGAGGGACTCGATGCAGAGCTCGTGCTCGTCGAAGGCCTCCATCACGCAGACGCGTTCGAGCGTTACCGCGAGGCCGACATCGTCGTCGACCAGCTCAACTCGGGCTGGTACGGGCTCCTCGCCATCGAGTGCATGGCTCTGGGCAAGCCGGTGGTGACGTTCTTGCACGAGGAGGCCGTCCGCCGGACCGAGGAGGCGCTCGGCGTCACGGTTCCGCTGGTGCGAACGACGAAGAACGACCTCCGAGCGAGTCTCGAGCCGCTCGTTGCGTCCGCCGAGGACCGGCGTCGGATCGGAGCAGCATCGCGGGGCTACGTCGAACAGGTGCACGACCTCGACCGGGTCGCCGACCACCTGCTCGCTCTCTACTCTCGCCTGTAAGTGGCGCTAGGCGAGCAGCTCAGAAGACTCGGCAAGCACTCGGCCATCTACGGGCTCGGCGGCCTCGTCTCCCGGATCCTCGCCGTTCTCCTGCTGCCGCTGTACACGCGCTATCTGTCGCCGTCCGACTACGGGAAGGTCGAGACGCTCATCGCGCTCACGACGGTGCTCGGCATCGCGCTGCGGATGGGCATCCACAGTGCCTTCTTCCGCTTCTACTTCGACTCGGCGGAGCCGGAGGCGCGGCGGCTCGTCCTGCGTACCTCGTTCTGGTTCACCATGACGATGGCGACCGCAGGGCTCGTGGCCGGCCTCCTCCTCTCAGGACCGATCGCAGACGCGCTGTTCGGCTCGTCCGGCGACTCGGAGCTCGTCATGGCCTCGTTCGTGGGCCTCTGGGCGGGAATGAACTACGAGCAGCTCACGTCGCTCTTCCGCGTCGAGGAGCGATCGGCTGCGTTCGTCTCGGCCAGCCTCGCCAACATCCTGGTGACGATCGCAGCCACGCTTCTGCTCGTGGTCGTCCTCGACAAGGGACCGATCGGCGTCATCGTCGGCAACCTCACCGGGACGTTGCTCGTCTACCTCGTGCTCGTGGGTTATCGGCGCGAGCAGCTCGGGCTCCAGTTCGACCGCGGCCTTCTGCGGGAGATGAACCGCTTCGGAATCCCGCTCGTCCCGACTGCGCTCTTCCTGTGGGTGACGAACTTCAGCGATCGCCTGTTCCTCGTGCAGCTCGCGGACACGACCGAGGTCGGCCTGTACTCGGTCGGCGTCCGCATCGCATCGGCGATGGTGCTCCTCCTGACCGCGTTCCGGCTGGCTTGGCCCGCATTTGCGTTTTCGATCGAGGACGACCGAGAGGCGCGACGGACGTTCGCGTTCGTGCTCACCTACCTCGTCCTGGTCACGACGTGGGTCGCG
The DNA here is from genome assembly GCA_963761485.1 of uncultured Actinomycetes bacterium. Classification (GTDB taxonomy): domain Bacteria; phylum Actinomycetota; class Thermoleophilia; order Gaiellales; family Gaiellaceae; genus GMQP-bins7. The sequence continues at coordinate 28,631 of CAVXGP010000011.1, forward strand.
ACAGGCCTCGCGCTGCTCTCGCCCTGGATCGTCGACCTCATCGCGGCCCCCACGTTCGCCAGCTCGTCACGCGTCGTGGGCCCACTGGCGTTCTCTGCCGTCGCATTCGCCGCGTACATCGTGGTCGCGATCGGCGTCGGCCGCGCAAAGCGGACGCAGTTCAACTGGGTCGTGACGGGGGCGGCCGCCGCGGTCAACGTCGTGCTGAACCTGATCTTGATCCCGCCCTACGGGATGATGGGCGCGGCGGTTGCCACGATCGCCGCCTACGCCACGATGTTCGCCGGCATGGCCTGGTGGGCCCAACGCATCTACCCGGTGCCGTACCAGTGGCGAAGGGTGCTGACCGCCGCCGGCGTCGGAGTCGCGCTCGTCGTCGCCGGCAAGCTCGTGGACGCCGGGCTGGCCGTCTCACTCGCTCTGGCGGCGTTCTATCCGCTTGCCCTCGTCCCATTCGGCTTCTATCTCCCGGCCGAGCGGAAGGCGATCGGAGCACGCCTTCGCGTCGCGCGCTAGCGACGCAGGACGTTTCTCCTTCTAGCTCAGGTGCTCGCGAACGGCCTTGTCGGCTCGACGCCGCCTGGTCTCGGGGCGCTTCGCCTCGGTCACGTAGTCGGCCAGCTCGCGCTGGTGGTACCAGGGGAGCGCGTCCCAGCGCTTGCGCCCCTCGGGCACCTTCGCCAGAGAGGCGGCGAGCTCAGGGGGAGGATCGACGACCCGTGGCCTCTCGTCGCATGCGATCTCGATCACCTGGCTCCGGCCGCGCATTCGCACGTCGACTCAGTCCGCGGAGACGTCGGCGACGCGCGCCTTGGTGCGGGCGATGAGGTCCGCCGTCTTCACCCGCACGGAGCGGTCGTGGCTTCCCGCCTCGAAGACCACCTGCTCGAGCGCTGCAACTCGAGAGTCGACGACGACAGCGTCCTCGCGACCGCCAAGGGGTGGGACGGCGCCGAGCTCGAACTCGGGGTAGTCCCGCTGCATCGCATCCTCGCTCAGCAGGTGAAGCTCGTTACCTGACTCCAGGAGCTCGCGCAGCTTGTGCATGTCGATCCGCTCCGAGGCAGGCAGCAGCACTCGCAGGTTCCCGATCCCGGTCGTGAGGACGACCGTCTTCGCAACCTCGTTCGGGCGCAGCCCGAGCGCCGAAGCCTCGTCCGAGGCCCGGTCGGTCCGGGCGTGCTCGAGGAGCTCGAACGCGACGTCCGCGCTGTCGAGCGCTTGCGTGAGCGCGTTGGAGAACGACATCGGCACCCCTCCTTCGACCGGCCGAGTATGACGCGAGCGACCTCGCCGTTGCTAGACCACTATCCGGTAGACCTGGAAGCACTCGGCGTACTCGCGGTTCACGTTCACGCCGTGGACACGCGCGAGGTTCCAGACGTATTCGGGGTTGGCGTAACGCCGGTGCTGCTGCGAGGAGTAGCACGCAAGCGCCGCCACCTTGCGCTCGATGTGGTGCTTCTCCAGCGCCACGTACGCCCCGTACGAGAAGTCGAAGTTGTTCCAGGGGATCTCGTAACCGAAGATCGTCGTCCGCTTGAAGGCGCGGAGACCCTCCTGCGCGATCGTTTGGTGATCCTGGTGCACGTCGTGGTGCGAGGGTTGGAAGACGATGTCAGGGCGCCACTCGTCCCAGAGGGCGACGAGGAGCTCGAGGATGTCCTGCCGGCGCTCGGGAAAGGTGCGGACGTCGAAGTCATGGACGGTCAGTGCGTCATCTCGAACACCGAGCTCCGCCGTCGCCTGCCGCACTTCACGCGCCAGCGTGTCGGGCTCGAAGCCAGCCGGGAGCGAACGCGTGGCGATCGAGAACGCCACATAGCGGACGTCGCAACCGCGCTCGACGAGCCTTGCCATCGTCCCGCCACAGCCGAGCTCACCGTCGTCTGTGTGCGGCGCGAGAACGAGCGCACGCTTGAAGCCCTCGATCACCGGGCTATTCCTACAGCAAAGCAGCCGCAGAAACGCTAGTAACGTTCCGGCGCGGTGGAGCACACGGACGCCGCCCAGGTCGCCGCGCTCCTCGGAGCGCTCGGCGCCGCGCTCGTGTTGCTCGCCCGCGGGCGCGCGCTGCCGCTCGCCGGCTTCGCGCTGCTCGGCGTGGCCACTGCGGGCCTCGGCCGCTCACTCGTCGGCGACGACGACGTCAGGCTGCTTGTCTCCGAGCCGGCCGGGCTCGCGCTCGTCGGCGTGGGTGCGCTCGCCGCCGGCATCGTCGCGATCCCGCTCGTCCGATATCCGGCGATCGCCCCCGTTGTGCTCCTTGCGGCCGCACCGTTCAGGATTCCGATCGAGCTGGGCGACGAGGAGGCGTTCCTGCTCCTGCCCCTCTACCTCGTCCTCGCGGCATCCGTGCTTGCGCTCTGGTACCGGATGGTGCGAGGCGAGAGCCCTGCAGCCCCGCCGCTGCTGCTCATGCTTCCACTCGCGGCGTTCGTCGTCTTCACCGCGACCTCGTTCCTCTGGACCTGGGACGAGCGGGAAGGAGGAATCGCGCTCGCCTTCTTCGTCTTCCCGTTCGTCGCCGGCCTCGGAGTCGTCTCACGCACGCCGCTCGCTCCCTGGCTCCCCCGCGCGCTGCTGGGCACGCTCGTCGCACTCGGGTCGCTGTTCGCGGCGATCGGAATCTGGCAGGCGCAGACGCGGACCCTCTTCTTCGCGCGAGACGTCGAGGTTGCGAACGCGTATACGTCGTTCTTCCGCGTCACGTCGCTCTTCAAGGACCCCAGCCTCTACGGGCGGTATCTGATCGTCCCGATCGCGGTCCTGCTCGTCGCGATCCTCCTCCGTCGCGGACGCAAAGTCGAATGGGCCATCGCAGCAGCCTTCGTCGCATTCCTGTTCTGGGGCCTCTATTTCTCGTACTCGCAGTCGAGCTTCGTTGCCCTGTTCGTCGTCACGTTCGCCGTCGCCCTCGTGGGAGCCGGGCGGCGCCTCCGGCTCCTGCTGCTCGTGTGCGCTGCGGTCGCCACCGTCGCCGCAGCCGCCGTCGCTGCCGATGCGGTGGGGGGACGTTCAGCCAGGGACGTGACCAGCGGGCGGTCCCGCCTGGTCGAGGTGACCCTGGATGCCTTCGCAGTCCGCCCCGTTGCCGGCGTCGGAGTGGGCGGTCAACCGCAGGCGAGTGCGAAAGAGTCGGGGAAGGGCTCTCCGAGCCGCAACGCGTCACACACGACGCCGCTGACCGTCCTCGCCGAAGGGGGCGTCATCGGCTTCGTCCTGTATCTCTGGACGCTCGCCGCAGCGGCCTGGGCGCTTCTGCTCGTGACGAGGAGGGATCGAACGCTCGGAGTCGGCCTTGCCGCCGTGTTTCTCGTGCTCGTCGTCCACTCGTTCCTCTACGCAGGCTTCTTCGAGGACCCGTTGACCTGGGGCGTGCTCGGGCTGACGGCAGCCGTGCTCGCCTCCCAGGCCACGGTGACGCAGCCCGAGCAGAAGGAGACCGCGTCGTACACCTCGAAGCTGCTGGCACACTGACTGCGTGGCCGGGACGACCGGCCGTCACTTATGCCCAAAGCTCTCAAGTGGACCATCGTTGCGGTAGTGGCGCTCCTGGTGGTGCTCGGCGGCGTCACCGCTGCGATCTGGGTGGTGGCTCCCAAGCAGACGGAGGGAGCACTCGACACGGAGCTCGACGACGTGACGGTGTCGGAGGGCACGATCCCGGCGCCCGCCCCCACGCCGCCTCCCGAGCCGACGAGCGACCAGCGCTGCTGGCTCAATTTCGGCGGTGATCCTCAGCGCTCGCTTGCGCGGACCAATGTAGATCTCGGCATTCCCGCCCGGAAGATCCTCTGGACCCGCGGTCTCGGCAGCTATATCGAGTATCCCCCGAGCTACTGCGAGGGGACGCTGTACGTCAACTCGTTCAAGGGGGAGGTCTTCGCGATCGAAGCGGAGACCGGGAAGATTCGCTGGCGCCGAAACTTCGGGGGGACCAAGCCGTCGACGCCCGCGATCGACGGCCCACGACTGATCGTGAGCTCGCGGGACGGAACGGTCACTGCGCTCGACCGGGCTCGCGGCCGGCGACTGTGGCAGGTCCAGACGGCAGGCAAGGTCGAGTCATCGCCGGTCGTCGTCGACGGTCTCGTCTACTTCGGCTCCACCGACGGGCGTCTTTTCGCCGTCGACGCCGACACTGGCCGCATCCGCTGGGCGTACGACACCGGCGGCAGGATCAACGCGAGCCCGTCCATCTACGGGCGCCGGGTGTGCATCTCGACGTACGCGGGCTCCATCTTCTGCCTCGACAAGGACACGGGCACGCGACTCTGGTCGACGTACGTGAAACGGGACGCGTTCCGGTACGAGAGCTTCTACGCGAGCCCCTCGACCGACGGAGCACGCATTTACACGGTCGCACGCTCCGGCAAGGTCGTTGCGCTCGATGCAACAAACGGCGATCTTCTGTGGACCGCTCACGTGGGTGGGTACGGCTATACGACTCCTGCCGTCGCCGACGGGCTCGTGTTCGTGGGCGGCTTCGACGGGAAGCTTCGAGCGCTCCGGGCGACGAGCGGAAACGAGGTCTGGCAAGCGGATACGGGTGGCCGGATCCTCGGTGCGCCGATCGTCGTAGGCGACCTCGCCTTCTTTTCCACGCTAGAGAAGCGAACGTATGCGGTGCGCATCGCGGACGGGAAGATCGTCTGGCGCCTGCCGATGGGGAAGTACTCGCCCGGAATCGCCACGGAGCGCACCTACTACTTCTCGCTCAACGGACGCCTCATCGCGGTCCGCGGGCGCGAGACCGTGCGAGCCTCATAGAGAGGCCATTTCCGCTCGTGCGCTAAAAGAGCCGAGCGTGGCGGCGTCGCCAGAGCGGCGAGCGCTGCGTGACGTACGCGGCGACGTTCCACGCCTCCATCCGCGCGCGGTACCAGGCACGGGAGACGGCCGCTCGCCTCTGAGGCCGGCTCGAGGCTGGGTCGAGCAGCTCGTAGCCGAGCTCGGCGAGGACGTCTCCCGCGATCGCCTCGAACGCAAGGGCGTCCTCCTGGCTCATCTGACTCCGCCAGTCGCGAACGCCGCGCGTCGGGGGCTGAAGCAGGCGCTGGTGATGTGGCTTCGCCGAGACGTCCACGGCACCCGCGTACTCGAGCATCGCGGAGTCGAACGGAAGACCGGCGAAGGTGCAGGCCGAGCGCACTACTGCCTCGGTGTCGGCGACCAGGTCCTCGTAGCGGATCTCCAGGTAGCGGGACGGGCCGACCCTGCGCCCGAGCGCGCGGGCTCTCGCGACCTCGGTCGTCCACTCGCACGCGAACCCGGCCGGGCTCCGCGGGTGCGCCCAGGTTCTGGTGACCACACCCTCCGGCATGTCGAGGAACGCGAGGGCCGCGTCTCGTCCGTCCCGGATCAGGTGGACGTACTGTGCGTCGGGGAAGAGCCCGTCGATGAGACCGAGGTGGCGCATGTACATCGGCGTCTTGTCGCCCCAGCGACGCTTGCCGTGCTTGACGGCGTACGCGGTGAACACCGCGTCGAGCGCCTGGCCGATGGTCAGGCCGGGTCGAAGACGTGCCGCGAGGTCGTCTGTAGTGACCTCCCAGGCGGCAAGCCTGGGCAGGCGTCTCAGGTCGTCGAGTAGCTGAGCCGGATCGACGACGCCGCGGTGGCGGTGTGCGAGCTGCGGGACGAAGAACGTTTCATCGGGAATCGCGATCCCGGACGAGCGGTCGAGGATGACGCGAAGCATGGTCGTGCCGGAACGGCTGACCCCGAGGACGAAGAGAGGAGGGCTCAAGAAGCCGGCGGTTCCGTGACGACGACCTCTGCTCTGTCCGCATGGCTCCCCACGGTGACGTACACGGTGTACGTCCCGGCGGTCTCGGGAGCGCGCAGCACGAGGAGCTCCGCGCGGCCGGCGCCGCGTTCCGAGGCGAAAAGCCAACGGTACGACCTGGCGTCGGTCGACACCCTGATGCCGAAGCGCCGTCCCGCGACGACCTGCACGCGGTCACGGGCGAGCTCGACGTACCGTGCTCGCACGGCGACGGCCCGAGTCCGCCTCGAGCGGTTTCCGGCCTGATCGAAGGCGCGTAGACGGATCTCGTACGTCCCGGGCCGAACGGTTCCGCCGTTCACGCGCCCGAACCACACGAGCCTCCCCTCGAGCTCCTGGAACTTGCTGAGGGCACGCCGTCGGCCGTCGACGAGCATCATGGCCCTTGCCCGCTCGTCGAGCTTGTACGTCGCGGTGATCCGGTCGCGCCGTCCGTCTCCATCCGGCGAGAAGACGCGCGGGAAGACGCGAACGAGGCGGATCTTCGGGGCAGTCGTGTCGACGCGGATCGGATTGGGGAGCACGATCGTGCGCCCGTGCTCCTCGAGCTGCACGCGCGGTCGGTAGCGTCCCTCGGGGACGACACGCTCCCCGCCGTTGCGGCCGTCCCAGGTATACGAAACGCGCCCTTTCGCCTCGTCGCGGTTGCGGACGAGGGTTCGCACGGAGCGGCCGCTCGAATCGAGGACGTCGACCGTGACCGTGCCCGGCTTGCGAAGCACGAACGAGATCACCGCGACGTTGCGCGCGCATTCGCACACCGGGGAGAACACGCGATCCACCCGCGTGCCGGTGATCGGGCTGCGCTCCAGCTTCAGTCGCTCGGTGACGGCGAAGGCAGCCGCGGTCGCGCCGAGCAGAGCGAGGACGATCAGCGTCTGCGGCAACCGCGCCAAGCGCGGGCCTACAGCGGTTCGAGGCCGCGAACCAGGACGAAGGGCTCCGCGTACTCGCAACCGCAACTCGAGCCGTGGTACGCGGCGGCAGCCCGGATCGCGCGCTCGCTGCGAGGGTGCGGGTACGCGCGGTGCTCGGTCTCGTAGTGTGCGAACGCTGCGATCTTTCGGTCGAGCGTTGCGGTGACGTCGACGAACCAGTTCGGCACGAACCAGTTGAGGCCCGCCGGCGTCCACTCGGTGCTCGACGTAGGGGCGTAGGTCAGGAGGCGGCGGACGGGCTGGCCCGGTGTCGGCCTGGTTGCAACCGCCACCGAGTCGAAGAGCACACGATGGTCGCGGTTCACGTCGGGATGCGCGGCGAACACGACCTGGGGCGCGAAGTCGCCGATGTGCTCCTCGACGACCTTGTTCACCTCCACGTGAGCCAGCGTGTCGAGCCGCATGTCCGGCAGGTCGAGATGGACGTAGTCCTCGACCCCGAGCTCGGCCGCGGCGCGGAGCGCCTCCTCGTCCTTCCGCGCTCGAATCTCCTTGTCTCCGGGATACTGCGACGAGCTGCCGTCGGTCACGACGAGCACGCGCACGATGTCTCCGCGGTCCGTCTGGCCGGCGATCGTGCCGCCCATTCCGAGCACCTCGTCGTCGGGGTGGGCCGCAATGACGAGGACCCGAGTCATCCCAGCCGCGCTCCGACGGCAAGCTCGCCCGCCATCTCGACGTCCTCGAGCAGGAGACCGCCCTCGCCGCAGGCGACAACGGGGCCGTCGGGCCCGGTCGCGACGATGGTCCCCGCTTCCGCGGCAGCCTCGAGTGGGACGGGGCGGGCGCGCCAGACGACGACCTTCTGCTCTCCGAGGAAGGTGAACGCTCCGGGATACGGCCGCGTCTGGGCCCGGACCCAGTCGTAGAGGTAGGGAGCTCGGGTCTCCCAGTCGATGATCCCGTCCGCCGGCGTCCGCTTCGGCCAGTAGCTCGCGCGGCGCGAGTCCTGAGGAATCCGGGGAGCACGCCGCTCGAGGAGCTGCGGGACGAACTCGCGAATCAGCTCGACGTGCGCTGCCGCGACGCGCTCGAAGAGCGTCGTCGCCGTTTCGTCGGGTGGGATCTCGAGGACGAGCTGACCGACGATCGCGCCCGAGTCCGCAGTCGGATCGATGATCTCGAAGAGCGTCACACCGGTCCGGGCGAGACCGCTGAGGATCGCCCACGGGATCGCCGCCCGCCCACGGTGCCGCGGCAGGAGCGTCGGGTGCATGCCGAAGACGCCCTCTCGGGCGACCCCGATGAACGGCTCCCGGACGAGCTGGGGCCAGCCGACGACGAAGATGAGCTCCGGGTCGAGGACGCGAATTCTGTCGAGCGTCGCCTCCGAGTTGACGTCCGTCGTCTCGACGAGGCCCGCTCCGAGCTGCGCGGCCACCTGGTCGAAGGAGCACTGCCCCGAACGGTGCGGGTCGATCGGCCCTGGAAGCGTCACCACACCGACGACCTCGGCGCCTACGTCCGCCGCCGCCTCGAGACAGTCCCGGCCGATCGTGTCGAAGCTGACCCAGACGGTGCGCATCGCCGCGCGATGTTAGACGTCAATCGTGGGCTGAAGCCTGCTGTTCGGTGCCGCGTTGCATTCGCGCCCAACCCTGGCGTCCGATCAGCACGAGCAACGCGAGGATCCCCGCTGCAAGCGCGGCGAGAACGATCTGCTCGGCACCAGGCACGTCGAGCAGCTTGATGCCCGCAAGGCCGAGCACGCCCGCGAGCAGCAGTCGCAAGGACTGCTCGGGAACCGAGAGCGTGAGCCGGCCCCCGATCAGCACACCTGGGATCGAGCCGAGCAGGAGCCAGCCGAGGAGCCCGAAGTCGACGTTCCCGCCGATCCAGTGGCCGATTCCTGCGACGTAGAGCAACGCGGCCGCATGAAAGATGTCGGTCCCGACAACTCTGTGCGCGCGCATCGGAAAGATCACGAGGAGCGAGAGCCCGAAGAACACGCCGCTCCCGACGGAGGTCAGGCCGACGATGAACCCGCCGAAGGCCCCGACTAGGACCGCGGCGATCTTGTCACGACGGTTCAGCTTCCAGCGCGGCCGGCCGGCGATCTCGGTGTGCACAAAGGTCTTCGCGACAAGGCCAACCGCTCCGAAGAGCAACGCGGCGCCGAGGACCTGACCCATCACGGACTTGGCGTCGTCCCCGTAGCGGTCCGTGAGCTGCACGGAGAGCCACACGCCCAGGAGCGACATCGGCGCCGAGCCGATGAGCATCCACCAGGCGAGCCATGCGCGGACATTTCCCATTCGCCGGTGCTGCACGGCGCTGACCGACTTGAACGCAGCGCCGTGGGCGATGTCGGTTCCGATCGCCGTCGCCGGCGGCACGCCGAAAAGGAAGACGAGGATGGGAGTCATGAGCGAGCCCCCGCCCATGCCGGTCAACCCGACGAGTACGCCCGTGAGGAGGCCTGTGAGGACGTACTCCCAGCTCAAGGCCGTGACCTCCGGTCACGGCCTTGAGCTAGACGGCGGCCGTCTAGCCGCCGGCGACTCATCTGCGATACGCGTCGATCAGAACCTGGGCCACTTCGGGGCGGCTGAATTCAACGGGCGGTAGCTCGCCGGCGGCAAGCATCTCCCGCACCTTCGTCCCCGAGAGCATGACGCGATCCTCGGCCCCGTGCGGGCACGACTTCGTGCTCGCCATCGTTCCGCACACCTTGCACCAGAAGGTGTGCTCGAAGAACATCGGCTCGACGTCGAGCTCGTGAGGAGCGAACTCGTCGAAGATCAGCTGCGCGTCGTAGCTGCCGTAGTAGTCGCCGACGCCCGCGTGGTCGCGGCCGACGATGAAGTGCGAGCAGCCGTAGTTCTTCCGGCAGATCGCGTGCCAGATCGCCTCGCGGGGGCCCGCGTAGCGCATCGCGGCAGGGAACGCCGAGAGAACCACGCGATCCTCGGGGTAGTAGCCGTCGAGCAGCGTCCGATAGCACTCCACCCGCACGTCGACAGGCACGTCGTCCGCCTTCGTCTCGCCCACCAGGGGGTGGATCAGCAGCCCGTCCACGGTCTCGAGCGCGACCTTGGTCAGATACTCGTGCGCCCGGTGGATCGGGTTCCGGGTCTGGAAGCCGACGACGCGCTTCCACCCCCGCTCGGCGAAGATCGCACGAGTCTCAGCAGGGTCTCGCGCGAGCTCGGGGAACGGAGGCTGCTGGCGCTCGAAGACGGTGATGCGACCGGAGAGATAGAGAGGCTTCTGCGCATACAGCCGGGCAACGCCCGGGTGCGCATCGTCCGCGGTGCGGAAGCAGAGCTCGGCCTCCCGCTCCATGTCGTACGGGTAGACCTCCCCCACCTCGAGCACCGCGATCGCACGACCGCTCTTGTCCGTCAATGCGACGCGGTCGCCCTTGGGAGCGGACTCGACGGCGAGGCAGACTGGAAGGGCCCAGGGAAGGTCGTTCACGAGATGCATCTCGGCGATGACCCGCTCGTAGTCGGCACGCCCGAGGAAACCCTCGAGCGGAGAAAGCGCTCCGGACGCGATCATGTCGAGGTCCGAGAGCTCCCTTCCGGTGAGCGGGATGTGCTCGAGGCTTTCGAGGTCGTCCGGTCGCTCGCCCGTTCGGTCGACGAGGGCGCCGCCGTGCGGCGCGATCAGCCTGTCCTCGGACAGGACCGTCACGCGGTCACCTTGGCCGGAACGAGCCCGAGCTCCTGGAGCCTCTTGACGACGATCGACGCTGATTCCTCGGGCTCCAGGCCTTCGGTGTCCACGACGATCTCGGGCGAGGACGGCGCCTCGTAGGGATCGTCGACGCCGGTGAAACCCTTGATCTCTCCGGCGAGCGCCTTCGCATAGAGGCCGTTGACGTCGCGCCTGGCGCACTCGTCGAACGACGTCCTGACGTACACCTCGACGAACGGTCCGTGCTCCTCGACGAGTGCCCGTGCGTTCCGCCTGGCCTGCTCGTACGGGGAGATGGCCGCGACGATGACCGCGCCGCCGTGCCGCGTTACACGCGACGCGACCCAGCCGAGGCGCTCGACGTGCGCGTCGCGGTCCTCCTTCGAGAACCCGAGCCCCTTCGATAGGTGCGTGCGCACCGTGTCGCCGTCGAGGTATTCCACGACGAGCCCGCGTCGGTCCAGCTCCGGACCGACGTGATGCGCGATCGTCGTCTTCCCGGAGCCGGAGAGCCCGGTGAACCACAGGGTGAAGCCGCCGCCTCGATCGGTCTCCGACTCGGGGTGCTCATGCGCGTAGATGTGCATGCCAGTCTGCTTCGCAGACTGGCTAGAAGAATCAGTCAAGTTCCTCCCCTTCTCTGTGTTGTTGTAGTCGTTTCTAACCTCCGCGTCGAGGCGCAGCCTCGACGTGGAGGCCGCATTCCAACTTGTCCGAGCCCGCCCAGCGTCCAGCCCGCTCCTCATCTTCCGGACCCGTGGGACGAGTGCAAGGGATGCAGCCGATCGAACGGTACCCGGCGTCGTGCAGAGGGTTGTACGGGATCTCGTTGACCTCGATGTCATGGACGAGGTCGTGTCGGCGACGCTGGTGCGACCACGTGTCGTCACAGTGCTGCTCACGGCGTTCGCCACGATGGCGCTCGCGCTGGCGGCGATTGGCGTCTACGGCGTGATGGCGTATTCCGTCGCGCAACGGTACGCGGGAGATCGGTGTGCGCATGGCACTGGGGGCGACACCGCAATCCGTCTTCGAACTCGTTCTGCGCCAGGCGCTCCGACCGGTGTCTGTCGGCGTAGTCGCAGGTCTCGCTGCGGCCGCCGGTCTGACGCGACCTCTGGCTGCGCTGCTCTACGAAACCAAGCCGCTCGATGTGCCTACCTTCATCGCGACAGCGGTCGTCTTGCTGCTTGTCGCGACGATGGCGTCATACGTCCCGGCACGTCGAGGAACCAGGATCGCGCCGGTCGAGGCCTTGCGCGCCGAATGAGAGCGGCGGGTCTGAAGACCGGCCGCTACTCGAGACTCGCCGAACGCCTTCGGCGCGAAGACGGTCAGACCGCCCTCGCCCGGTGTGCAGAACGCGTTTCAGCCGCCCGGTATTCCGGCTTCTTCGCCACGTCAAAACGTCGCAATCGGATTGAGCGGCGACCCGGTGCCGCCGGGAATCGGAAGCGGCGCCGCCGTCAGCAGGAACTCCCAGCGTTTGCGGGATGCGGCGGCCTGCGCCAGCGCTTCCAGGTCGCAGTTGTCGAACAGGTGAACGCCCAGGTAGACGAGAGCGAAATCGTGGACGGCGCCGCGCGGCGCGCCGGGCGTTCCAGGCGACACGTACTGCGGGTGATCGCTGCCGAGCAACGCCACGTCCCGCGCCTTCAGCCACGGAAGAACCGAGGGGTGCAGCCCGGCTGACTGCCCGCCTTCGGCGCGGCCTCGCAGCCACGGACCGACCGCCTTCCGCCTCGCCCACACGCCGGTGCGCACGAACAGCGCATCACCGGCCGAGACCTTCACGCCAGCCTGCTTCTCCCAGGCCTCGAGGTCTTCGACGTAGATCGGCGTTCCCGGTTCGAGATACGGCACTCCCTTCAGTCGGGGGATGTCGATCAGGATGCCGCGGGTGAACACGCCGTTCTTCACGTTGTGTATCGAGTTCTTCGAGTGCCGATCCCTGGCAACGGCTTCCGCGTCGGGCTTGTAGCCGTTGTAGAAGACACCCTGCTCGTTGATGTGCGCGAGCGAATCGAGGTGCGTATGCGCGATGCCGTGGTAGTTGATGGCGATCCGGTCCGCACCGATACCCTGCATGGTGACTTCGTATGGATTCGGGTTGTCGACGGCCTTGACGGTGTCGGCGTCCGCGGCAAGCGACACCGAGACGCCTTCCTTCACCAGGGCGGCGGCCCGACGCCGCTTCTCCGGAGTGATCAGATTCAAGGCGCCGATCTGATCCTCCTTGCCCCATCGTCCCCAGTTGGAGAGTTCGGTCTTCCACCGCTGGTACTGCTCAGCGCTGACCGGGTGCGTGTCACCGCCCTGGGCACGCAGCGGTCCGCCAGGCACCAAGGCAATGGTTCCGACACTGAGCCAAACAGCGAGAAGGGCGCGCGTGCTCATGAAGACCTCCACCTGGGCGAACGATCGACTCTACCCCGGCTCCTCGGCGGCCCGATGCTCGGGATACCCGCGCGCGGCAATCGGCCACACGCCGATCACCCGCTCTCCATCGATGGCGTAGACGACATCGTGGAGGTTGATCGTGGGATCGATATGGGATGGGTACAACTCGATGCGGTCGCCAACTTTCACCGTCGATTCCGGCGGCAGCGCGATCGTCGCGTGCTCGTCGTTGAGCGACGTCACCGTCGCGCCCGCCATTCCCCGCACCGACGGGAGTCCGTGATCCTTGGTCATCGATTTGTGACCGCAGTCGGCAACACAGCGATCGCGCGCCGGGCGGCTCACCACGGTGCCGAGCACCCGGCAGGCGGGGTCGAACGGCACGCCCACCCCGATGTAGTCGGTGTCCATCAGCGCGTACCGATCCAGCCTGAATCTCGGTAATCCCGTCGATGCGTCCACTGATGTCGTATGTCCCCGTGCCACCGGCGGAGACGACCTCGCAGGGCAGGTTCGATTCGCGCAGCATCGCCCCCGCTTTGACGAGTGCCTGCATCGAGTTCCGGGTCCGGGACTCGCGGTCAGCGCGATCGCGAACAGGTTGCAGATGCCCCTCGTAGCCCATGACTCCGCGCAGCGTGATTCCAGCGGACTGCGCGGCCTGCCGCGCGAGGGTCAGGACCGCCTCACCCGGCTCCACGCCGCAACGTCCCTGTCCCACGTTGAGGTCGACGAGCACGCCAACGCGGACGCCGGCGTCGCGCGCCGCGCGTGACAGCGCTTCGAGCCCGACGAGCGAATCGATGGACGCCATGACGCGGATCTGCCGGGCCAACGCCGCCACGCGCGAGCACTTCGCCGCGCTCACGACCTCATTCGCGATCAGGACGTCCTCACACAAGCCCGCCGCGATCTCGGCCTCTCCCACCGTCGCGCAGGTCAGCCCCGTACACGAACCCGCCGCGAGCTGGCGGCGGGCGATCTCGGGCGTCTTGTGCGCCTTGAAGTGCGGCCGGAGCCGGCAGGGCCCGTCCGCGAAAAATGCCGCCATCCGCGCGATGTTGCGATCGAGGGCGGCGACATCGACGACCAGAGCCGGGGTGGTGACCTCACTGAGTGTCTGCGGCACTCGCGAAGGCCGGGGCGGCCACGCACGCTCCGGAGCAGCGCGACCGCGACTCAGGCGACATCTTCGTCATCCCCGCGGCGCGTGGGCATGATGCCGAACGACCGCATCTTCTTGTAGAGATTACTTCGTTCGACGCCGAGGACCTCGGCGGTTCGTGACATGTTGCCGTGCTGGTTGGCGAGCGCGCGCAGAATGTACTGTTTCTCGAATTCGTCGCGCGCGTGATGGAGCGATGCGGTTGTTCCCGAGGGCGCGATCGGCGCAGCGTAGAATTCCGCACCATGGTCCAGAAAGCTGACGTCACGCGCTGACACGCGATCGCCGGGCACCATGATCATCAGACGCTCGATCAGATTTCGCAGCTCGCGAACGTTGCCCGGCCACTTGTAACGCTGCAGCGCGGCGACCGCATCGCCGTCGAACGTCTTTGGCAGGCGTCCATACTCGCGTGCGAGCATCGCCATGAAGTGGTCGGCGAGCAGCGGGACATCCTCGACGCGCTCGCGGAGGGGCGGCACCGAAATCGGGACGACGTTCAGCCGGAAGTAGAGATCCTCGCGGAAGCGGCCGGCCCGAATCTCGACTGGCAGATCCTTGTTGGTCGCCGCAAGCACGCGGACATCGACGCGAATCTGAGCCGAGCCGCCGACGCGCTTCCATCGCCGTTCCTGCAGCACGCGCAGCACCTTGGCTTGCGTCTTCAGGCTCATGTCGCCGATTTCGTCCAGGAAGATCGTCCCGCCGTCGGCCACCTCGAATTTGCCCCGACGGTCCGCCACCGCGCCGGTGAAAGCGCCGCGCACGTGGCCGAAGAGCTCGCTCTCGATCAGCTCTTCCGGGATGGCGGCGCAGTTGACCTCGACGAACGGTCCCGTCCGCCGGCGGCTCATCGCGTGGATGTTGCGCGCCACCAGCTCCTTTCCGGTGCCGTTCTCGCCGAAGATCAGCACGCGTCCGTTCGTCGGCGCAGCGGTCGCCACCTGCTCGCGCAGCCTCAGCATCCCGTAGCTGTCGCCGATCATCAGGTACTGCGCCTCCACCTTCGCCCGGAGCGCGAGGTTCTCTGCTTCGAGACTCCGCTGCCTCAGCGCGTTCCGGACGACGAGCATCGTCTTCTCGAGGGAGAGCGGCTTTTCAACGAAATCGAACGCCCCCATCTTGATCGCCCGGACGGCGGACTCGACGTTGCCGTGGCCCGAGATGATCACCACCTGAGCGTCGAACTGACGTTCGCGCATCCGTGTCAGCGTCGCCAACCCGTCCATCCCGGGAAGCCAGATGTCGAGCAGCACGACGTCATACGACTGCCCGGCCAGGCGCTGAAGGCAGGCTTCCCCGCTGTCAACAGAATCGACGCTGTAGCCTTCGTCCCGCAGCACGCCGCCGAGCGCGCTGCGCACGCCAGGCTCGTCGTCGACGA
>CAVXGP010000012.1:0-25275 GCA_963761485.1 uncultured Actinomycetes bacterium
AAGCTCGCCCGGGAGATGGGTGCGCGCACGGTCGCGATCACGAACATGATGGGCTCGCAGGTCACGCGCGAGGTCGATTCGGTGCTCTACACGCGCGCCGGTCTCGAGATGGGCGTCGCGGCATCGAAGACGTTCACAGCTCAGGTGGCGTTGCTCTACCTCGTCGCGCTCAAGCTCGCGCAGATCCGAGAGACGCTTCCCGCCGGCGAGATCGAGTTCATCCTCGACTTCGTCTACAAGCTCCCGCGCAAGATCCAGAGCTTCCTGGAGGGCGACCACCCGATCGAGGAGATCGCGCAGCGCTACCACGACGCGCACTTCTTCCTCTACCTCGGACGCCACATCGGGCTGCCGGTCGCGCTCGAGGGCGCCTTGAAGCTCAAGGAGATCTCGTACATCCCGACCGAGGCGTACTCCGCCGGCGAGATGAAGCACGGCCCGATCGCGCTCCTCGACGAGCAGACGCCGGTCGTCGTCGTCGCGACCAACATCCACGTCTACGACAAGATCGTCTCGAACATCCAGGAGGTCCGGGCCCGTGGCGCGCACGTGATCGCGATCGCGACGGACGGCAACGAGGACATCCAGCATCACGCCGACGACGTCATCTACGTGCCGAAGACGCCAGCGTTCCTTCAGGTCGTGCTGGCGATCCTCCCGCTCCAGCTGCTCGCGTACCGCATCGCGCGCCTCCGTGGCCTGAACGTCGACCAGCCGCGGAACCTCGCGAAGACCGTCACGGTGGAGTAGGGGCGGGCCACCAGAGGAGGCCGAAGCTGTCCGGTCCCGTGTGGGCGCCGACCGCAGCGCCGACGCGGTAGCGCTCGACGGTGCGGCCCCTTTCCTCGACGGCGCGAGCGAGCTCGTCGGCTGACGACTTGAGCTCTCGGGCGGCGTGGCCGACCGCCGCGGAGCCGCCGTCCGTTGGGTACGCCGCCATCGCTTCGACGGCCTCTGCGACCGACGCGCTTTCCGCGACCGGTACGGATGCGCCATCCCTGAAGCTGAGCAGCGTCCACGTCTCGGTGAGAGGCACGCGGCCCGCTGGAGCGAGCCGAGCGACGAACACGTTCTCCAGCGCCGCTCCGAAACTCCTGGCCGCTCCGGCGGCATCGTCGGCCGACCCACCGGCGCGCGTCACCTCGACCGCTGCCCGCACGCATGCTCCGACGCCGAAGCTCGCCGTCCGGGTGTCCACGATGGTCACGGGAATGGGGGCGCTACGAGCGCCGAGCTCGGCGGCTCCGACTGTTCCGGAGGTGCGACCGTCGAGGTGGATCGAGACGACGGCGTCCGCTCCTCGTGCAGCGGCGCGCTCGTACGCGGCGGTGAAGTCGGCCGGGCTGGGAAGAGACGTCGTCGCAGCCGCGCCGGCTCGCAGGCCGTCGTAGAAGTCGTCGAGCGAGTCCTCGCGCTCGTCGAACGGATCGCCGTTGAGGCTCACCGCGATCGGCACGACCTCGACTCCAAGGCGTTCGACCGCCTCCGCGGAGAGCAGCGAGCTCGAATCGGTGCAGATCTCGACTCGGCTCATCGCGGGATCTCGAGCTCGTCGGGATGCCCGAGCTGGTGGGCACGCGCGAAGCGAGATCCGATCACGAGCACCGTCGCAGCCGAGGCGAGGGGGAGCGCTGCCGTCGGCTCGGGTCCCCACGAGTTCGGGAGTCGCCGCTTCCACCAGACGACGCTGGCGAGCAGCCAGGCGCTCGCGGACACGACCACTGTGACGAGGCCCGGCCGCTTGAGCCCCGGCACGCGCGCAACACCGACGGCGAGCGCCAGATCCACGGGCGCATAGGCGGGAAACGTGTACAGGCACTGGCCGAAGCTGGTCGCAACGCCCTTGCCGCCTCGAAACCCGTTCCAGGCCGGATAGCAGTGCCCAATCACTGCAGCGACGCCCGCCACGTGCGCGCCGACATCCCCTGCGATGCGGTTGCCGCATGCACAACCGGTGAAGCCCTTCGCCACGTCCGCGACGATGACCGCACGACCCGGCCGTCGTCCGAGCAGGCGGAACACATTCAGTCCACCTGGATTGCGACTGCCCGTGCTGCGAAGGTCGACCTGTCCTCCCCCGGCGATGCGCGAAGCCACGTCTGCCGAGGGTACGGTGCCGATCAGGTATCCGGCTGCGGCGGCGAGGAGGAGGCGGACGAGACGCATGGTGGCAGCGGAATGATGCGGCCTCGTGGCATCGCTGGGCTCGCAGGAGGCGCCGCTGCCCTGTGGGCGCTCGTCGTGCGCGGCGCGCTCACGGTCGACGTCGGCATCGGCAGGCGCTACCGGTCGCTCGGCCCAATTCGACTCCACATCGCTGCTCCGCGAGAGACCGTGTTCGACGTGGTGTCGAGCCCGTATCTCGGCCGCACGCCCCGCGCGCTCCAGAAAAAGCTTCGGGTCCTCGAGCGCGGCGACGACTTCGTGCTCGCCGAGCACTACACGAGGACGTATGGCGTCACCGCGACGACTCTCGAGACCGTTCGCTTCTCGCGCCCTGCGCGCGTCGACTTCCGGCTCGTTCGCGGGCCGGTCCCGTACGTTCTGGAGCAGTTTGTCCTCGAGGAGAAGGCGGAAGGGACCGACTTCGAATACCGCGGCGAGCTCGGGACGGACTTCTGGTTTCCCGGGCAGCTTTGGGGTGCCGCGGTCGCCCGAACCTGGGTCGCGACCGTCCGGTCGTCGTTGGCGACCGTGAAAGCCGAGGCCGAGCGAAGAGCCGGAGCAAGGCGGCGATAGGAGCTCCCCTCACGGAACCGTCACGACCGGTTGGTACGGTCGCCGCGTTCCGAGTTCGAAACCACAGGAGGTTGGAAATGCGAAGGTTCTCGATCAAGCATCCGTCGCCGGCGCTCGTCATCGCGTGTCTGGCGCTCGGCATCGCGCTCGGCGGGACGAGCGTCGCAGCGGTCAGCCAGCTCGGGCGGAACACCGTCGGCACGGCGCAACTCAAGAACGCCGCTGTCACGAATCCAAAGCTCCGCAACAGTTCCGTGACCTCGGCGAAGGTGGCGAACCGGTCGCTGTTGCGCGCCGACTTCGCACCGGGTCAGATTCCGGCGGGAGCCACTGGGCCTGCTGGACCGGCGGGGCCTGCCGGCCCTCCAGGAGTGAGCGGTCTGGAGCGCGTCGAGGTCACAAGCGTGACGAGCTCGGCGATCACGAGGACCGCGTCGATCGCGTGTCCGGCCGGGAAGCGGCTCCTCGGCGGAGGGGCGCGGCTGAACGGGTCGTTCCTCGACAACGTCGCTATCCAGTTGTCCTACCCGGGCGACGACAACACGTATGTCGCGCGTGCAGCCGAGGTCGCGACGAACGCCGGAAACTGGTCGCTGACAGTGTTTGCCATCTGCGCGGTCGCGGCGTAAGGGCGAGACATCTCGCTCTCATATCGCGCGGTGAGACACTCGCCGCGCTTTCTGGCGACTACCGTTCTGGCGTGACGAACGAGCGCAGCGCGCCGGCTCACTCGACGACCCGGGTTTCGGTCCGTCGGCTCCCCGGCGGGGAAGAGGCGGGAGACGTGCTCGCGGTCGAGGAGCCGCTCGAGATCAGGATCGCCGGCGAGCCGATTGCCGTCACCATGCGAACGCCCGGGCACGACGAGGAGCTCGCGCTCGGTTTCTCTCTGACCGAGGGCATCTCGCCTGTCTCCGCTCGAGCACCCGACGATCTGGCTGCGAACACCGTCGAGGTAGAAGCTTCGGAGTTTGATGTCGAACGGCTGCGCCGGAACTTCTACACGTCGTCCTCGTGTGGGGTCTGCGGGAAGGGCGCGATCGAGGCGATCGGCGTATCGGCGCCGCGCGTCGAAAGCCGGCTCGAGGTGAGCCATGCCCTCGTGTCCTCCCTTCCCGAGCTGCTGCGTGGGTCGCAGGAGGCGTTCACCGCAACTGGCGGACTGCACGCCACGGGACTGTTCACGGCGGAAGCTGAGCTCGAGTGCGTGCGCGAGGACGTCGGACGACACAACGCCATGGACAAGGTCATCGGCTGGGCGTTTCTCGAAGGGCTGCTCCCGCTCGCCGGGAGGATTCTCTGCGTGAGCGGACGGCTGTCGTTCGAGCTCGTGCAGAAGGCGTCCGTCGCCGGCTGCCCGATCCTCGTCGCGGTCGGCGCGCCCTCGTCCCTCGCCGTGGAGCTCGCGCACGATCGCGGTGTCACGCTCTGCGGGTTCGTCCGGGAAGGCAGAGTGAACGTCTACACGGAGCCGTGGCGGATCGTCTAGCGGCCACCGGGATCCTCCTGCTTGGCGGCGCGTCCGAGCGCTTCGGCTCGCCGAAGGCGCTTGCGCTGTTTCGCGGCGAGACGCTGGCTGAGCGTGGTTACCGGCTGCTCTCCGAGGTTTGCGACGAGGTGATCGCGGTCGGCAAGGAGGCGGACGAGCTCGACGTGCCGTTTCCGGTACTGGACGACGCTGTCGAGGAGCGGGCTGCGGCCTACGGCGTCGTTGCCGGGCTGCGCGCCGCGACTCACGAGACGTGCGTCGTCCTTCCCGTCGACTGCCCGCGCGTGACGCCCGAGCTGCTCCGCGCGCTCGCCGAGGCGGAGGCGGTGCCACAGACTGGCCCGCTCCCCGGCGTCTACACGAAGGCCATGGTCCGCCTGCTCGAGGAGCGCATCGCCGGCGGAGAGCTTTCGCTGCGCGGCGTCAACGAGCACGTCCTCGAGCTCGACGAACGGCTCCTTGCGAACGCGAACACGCGCATGGAGCTGCTCGCCGCGGCGGTCGCCGACTGGGCGCAGGAGCGGGAGGACGTCAAAGCGCTCGTCCTCGTCGGCTCCCAGGCGCGCGCAGAGATGCCCGCCGATCGCTGGTCCGACCTGGATGCAGTGTTGATCGTCGACGACCCCGAGCCGTATGCGGAGGACTCGAGCTGGGCGCACGAATTCGGTCGGCCGGTCCTGACCTTTCTCGAGGAGACCCCGGTCGGGCACCGGGAACGCCGCGTTCTCTACGAGACCGGCGAAGACGTGGACTTTCCGCTGTTTCCCGTCACGGCGATCGAGCACCTGGAGCAAAGCGAGAACGCAGCCCATCTGCTTGCTCGTGGGTATCGCGTTCTCGTGGACAAGATCGCCCTCGAGGAGAGGCTCGCCCGCGTCGGCGCGACTGCCGAGACCTCGTCCGCACCGTCGAAGCGGGACTTCACCCAGCTCACGTCTGACTTCTGGTACCACGCGCTCTGGAGCGCGAAGAAGCTGCGGCGCGGCGAGGTGTACACGGCCAAAGGCTGCGTCGACGGCTACATGAAGGACCGGCTCGTGACGTTGCTCGAATGGCACGCTCGCGCGGTAGACCCGTCGGCCGACACCTGGCATGCGGGTCGCTTCCTCGAGCGCTGGGCCGATCCTGGAGCGCTCGTCGCCCTCGAATTCGCGTACGCCCGCTACAGCGTGCGCGAGGTCGCTCGTGCATTGTGGGCGACCGTCGACCTCTGGCAGGGCCTCGAGGAGGAGACAGCTCGGCGTCTGGGCCTCGAGCTCGAGCTCGGCCATCCCGAGCTGAGGCGGCGCATCGCGGAAATCGTGCCCGACCCCCGTTAGCGCGGCAATACTGTGCCGTCATGATTCGCGCGCTCGCTCTAGTCGCGCTGGCGCTTGCTCTCTTGGCCGGGTGCGCCGGAGACGACGAGACCACCGGAACTGATACCGGCACGACGACCGAGCCGACCGAGACGACAGTGCGCGTCTACTGGCTCCGCGACGGCAAGGTGTGGCCGGTTGCGCGGAGCGTCGAGGGAACGAGCGATTCCGGAACTCTCATCGCAGAGGCGATCGAGCAGCTCCTGCTCGGCCCGAGTGATGAGGAGGTCTCGGAGCTCGGCGCGTCGACGGCGATCACGAGTGACGTGGAGGAGCTGCCCGCCACCGACGATTCAGGGCGGGTGAGCATCGAGCTTCCGAGCACGCAGCCGGAGGAAGCGGTCGCTCAGATCGTGTACACGCTCACGCAATTCCCGGACGTCCAGACGCTCGAGATCGACGGTCGGGAGCTCACCCGAGCCGACTTCGAGGAGTACACACCCGCGATCCTCGTCGAGTCGCCGCTTGCGTTCGAGGAGGTCGGGAGCCCGCTGCACGCCACCGGCACAGCGAACACGTTCGAGGCCAATTTCCAGTACGAGGTCGTTGATCCGACCGGGGAGATCGTGACCGAGAACTTCGTCACGGCGACATCCGGCAGCGGCACGCGGGGGACGTTCGACTTCACGACCGCCGACTTCGCCGTTCCCGTGGACGGCACGTGGACGCTCATCGTCCTCGAGCACTCGGCGGAAGACGGCTCGCGGATCAACGAGGTCGCGATCCCGCTTCGTCTCCTGCAGGACTAGGAAGTGGCGCGGACCGAGAACGCCTGGCGCTGTTCCCAATGCGGGGCGATCAACGAGCCGGGCTCACGCGCGTGCCACAACTGCGGGAAGTGGCCGAGCCTGTTCGATCTCCAGGCAAGCGTCGACGAGCTGCCTCCGCGAGCGGGTGACGCGGAGGCCTTCGAGCCGGAGATCTTCGAGACGGAGACCTACGAGCCGCCGCCGCACGAGACAGGCATGCCGGCGCCCGAGCCGTTCGAGCCCGAGGACGACGAGGTCGACGAGCCCGACGAGGAGGGTGAACGGCGCGGCCGCTTCCCGCGCTGGATCGTCAGCGCGATCTGGATCGTCGGGCTGATCATCTGGTTGGTCGCGAACGCGCTCGCCGACCGCGGCTAGCGCTCGGAGCGGTCGGGCGCCATGTGACCCTCGTCGTCGACGTCAGGCTGCTCGGAGTCGGGAACGCCCTCGACCTCCGGCTCGTCCTGGGGTGGAACCTGCTCGGGCGACTTCGACCCCGGGATCCCCGGGTCCTGGGGCAGATCTGGATCCGGCCGCTCAGAGTCAGCGCTCATACATGACCTCCCCGCTCTCGACCTTGACCACTTCGCCGTGCCCGACGTCGACCTCGAGCCGGCCGTCGCGATCGATCTTCACGGCGACACCCCTTGTGCCGTTCACGGTGACGTAGCGTCCGCGCAGGAAGTCCCGGGGGGCGAGTCCCTCGTAGACGGCGTCGAGGCCGCCCCCGAGCCACTCTGCATAGCGGAGCTCGAGATCCCGAAGGAGCGAGGCGAGAAGCTCGCCGCGATCCCACTCCTGACCCGTGAGCGAGAGCAAGGAACCCGCTCGCGCCGGAAGCTGCTCGCTCGCCTGGTTGACGTTGACTCCGATCCCAAGGACGACCGCGCCGTCGCGGGCCTCGGCGAGGCAGCCCGCGACCTTTTGCCGTCTGAGCATGACGTCGTTCGGCCACTTCAGCTGTATGGCGAGGCCAACCGAGCGCTCGAGCGTGTCGGCGACCGCGACGCCGGCGACGAGCGAGAGCTCGGGCGCCGCACGTTCCGGCGGTGGCTTCAGCAGGAGCGAGCACAGGAGCGCGGTTCCAGGTGGCGCATCCCACGAGCGGCCGAGCCGTCCGCGCCCGGCAGTCTGGTGATTCGCGACAGCGAGCGCTCCCTCGGGCATGGAGAGGTCGAGGAGCGCCTGGGTCGACTCGCAGGAGTCGACCTCGATTCGCGGCTCTCCGAGCGTCACGTTTTCTCCCACACGGAGATGTGCTTCGCGCTCTCGCTCGTGAAGGGCTCGCGCGTCCAGTCGCTCCACCGCTCGCGGAGGGACATTCCCGCGAGCTGCGCCATCAGGTCGAGCTCCGAGGGCCACACGTAGCGAAACGGTGGCGACAGGATCTCGACCTTGCCGTCCTCGATCCAGTAGTGATGCGAGACGAGGCGCTGGCTCGCGACGTCGATCTCGTCGAATCCGAGATGCCCCGGGCTCACGTCGAAGGGCTGGAACGTCTCCCCCGGAGGAAGCCGCTGCAGACTCGGAACCAGCACCTCGATCACGAAGCAGCCGCCCGGCCGGAGGTGATCGGCGACGTTCCGGAAGCACGCGACCTGCTCCTCCTGCGACGTCAAGTTCATGATCGTGTTGACGACGAGGTACGCGACCGAGAAGGTTCCGTCGACCTTTGTGGTCGCGAAGTCGCCGATGGTGACGGCGATCCGATCGGCGCCCGACTTGGCGTGGAGCTTCGCGACCATTGCTTCGGAGAGGTCGATGCCGTGCACGCGGACGCCGCGCTCCGCAGAGCGGCAACGCGATCCGGCCCGTGCCGATGCCGAGCTCGAGCGCGTCCCCGTCGCCGGCGAGATCGGCGAGGAAGTCGACGACGGGGCCGACGACGGCGGGATCCGCCTGGTGCGCGTACCGCTCGTCGAAGCGCTCCGCCACTCGCGGCCCGAAGTGGTCTACCGGGCTCAAAGAGCTTCGACGCGCACAGCGCTCACCTTGTACTCCGGTGTTCCGATGAGCGGGTCTCCCACGTCGTGTGTCAGCCAGTTCACCTTCTGCTCGGCGAAGTGGAGCGCCATCCAGACGAGGCCGGGATAGACGCGCTCCGAGTAGTGCGCCTCCGCCTCGAGCTCGCCACGACGGGAGACGAGGCGAGCGATCTCCCGATCGCCGATGCCGAGCGCGCCCGCGTCGTCGGCGTGGATCTCGAAGAACGGCTGCTCCTGCTTGTCCGTGACGCCCGGCTCGCGCATCGTCATGTTCGCCGAGTTGTAGTGGTAGAGCGTCCGGCCGGTCGTGAGGACATATGGATACTCGGAGTCCGGCTCCTCGATCGGCGGCTGGAACTCCACGGGGAAGAAGCGGCCTCGTCCTGTCGGCAGCGCCGGCCGCGGCGCATGCAGGTAGGGCGTCCCCGGATGGTCGAGATCGGTGCACGGCCATTGCATGCCGTTCTCCTCGATCCGGTCGTACCGGATGCCGTACCAGTTCGGCGCGAGATCGGCGAGCTCGTTCCAGACCGCCTCGGCGTCGGGGTATTCGGGCCAGTTGCCGCCGAGTGCCTTCGCCATCGCGATCACGATCTCGCGGTCGACCTTCGCCTCGCCGGGTAGCGGAGCTGCCGTGCGTACCCGGCTGATGCGGCGCTCCGTGTTCGTGAAGGTCCCGTCCTTCTCCGCGAAGCTCGATGCGGGCAGAACGACGTGAGCGTACTTCCGCGTCGAGTCGTTCAGGAAGATGTCCTGCGACATGAGGAACTCCAGTCCGTCCAGACCCTTCCTCGACGTGGTGGGCGTTCGGCTCGGTCTGCGCCGGGTTCTCGCCGACGAGGTACAGCGCCTTGATGCGGCCGTCGTGCAGGCCGGAGACGATCTGGTCGAGCCGGTAGCCGGGCCGCTCCGGCACCTCGACGCCCCAGGCGCTCGGAGAACTTGCGTCGGATCTCGTCATCGTCGAGCGACTGATACCCGGGAAGGTACGTCGGGTTCGCGCCCGAGTCGTTCAGCCCCTGGACGTTGTTCTGGCCCCGGAGCGCGTTGAGCCCGGTCGACTCGTACCCGAGGTGGCCGGTCATGAGGACGAGGTTCGAGAGCGACCAGATGTTGTCGACGCCGCACGCGTGCTCGGTGATCCCGAGCGTGTAGAAGATCCCCGCGTGCCGCTCGCTCGCGTACTCGCGCGCGGTTGCGCGGATTGCCTCGGCAGGCACGCCCGTGACCTTCTCGGCCTCCTCGGGCGGGTACCGCATGACGACCTCGCGGACCGCGTCGAAGCTGTCGGTGAGCTCGCGGATGTACTCCTCGTCCTGGAGCCCTTCCTCCAGGATCGTGTGCATCATCGCGTTGAGCAGCCACACGTCCGTGCCAGGCCGGAGCTGCAAGTGGCGCTTCGCGAGCTTGGTCAGCCAGATCTTGCGCGGGTCCGCGACGACGAGTGTGGCGCCGTTTCGCACTGCCTTCTTGATCCGCAGGGCGAGAACCGGGTGCGCCTCGGTCGTGTTGGAGCCGATGACGAGCAGGAAGCGGTCGTTCTCGATCTCTGGGATCGAGTTGGTGCTGGCTCCTCTGCCGAACGACCTGACCAGGCCGTAGAGGGTGGGAGCGTGTCAGGTCGACTCGCACGAGTGGACCGAGTTCGTCCCGACCACCGTGCGCGCGAGCTTCTGGATGAGGTAGTTCTCCTCGTTCGTCAGGCGGGCCGAGGAGAGGAAGCCGACGGCCTGCGGGCCGTGGCGGTCGATGACGCCGCGCAGGCCGGCGGCGGCGGTCTCGAGCGCGTGCTCCCACGTCGTTGCGTGGAGCTCGCCGTCGTCACCCCGGACGAGCGGCTGCGTCAGTCGGTCCGGATGGTGGACGAAGTTGAACGCGAACCGTCCCTTGACGCAGAGGTTGCCCTCGTTCGGAAGGTACTCGTCCTTCGAGGTGACCTTGACGATGTGCTTCGTCTCGGGATCGAGGTTCAGGTCGATCTGGCAGCCGACACCGCAGAAGGTGCAGGTCGTGCGCACCTGCTCGAGCTGCGCGTTCCGGCTGCGTCGTGCCCTCCTCGAACTTCTCGTAGATCGCGCCGGTCGGGCAGACGGAGAGACAGCCGCCGCAGAGCTCGCACTCGGTGTCGAGCCAGGAGAGCCCCCACGTCGGGACGATCCGCGTGTGCCCGCCGCGTCCTTCGAGCGAGAGCGCGGAGCACTGCATGACCTCCTGCGTGTAGCGGACGCAGCGGTTGCAGAGGATGCACGCGTCCGGGTCGTAGCCCATGAGCCGGTTGCGATCGTCGTACTCCTCACGCTTCGCGTCTGGGAGGACGAGCGGCGCCTCGACGCCGAGCTCGTTCGCCATGTCGCGGAGCTCGTTCGGCCGGCCGCCGGGTGACGAGTTCAGATGCTCGGAGAGGAGCATCTCGGTCAGCGTCTTCTGGAAGTCCGTGATCGGCCCGTTCGTCGAGACGACGAGCCCCTCGGCGACGCGCGTCGCGCAGGCCGGCATCGGTCGCGGCGAGCCCTCCACGTCGACGACGCACATCCGGCAGCCGCCGTACGGGTCGAGCTTCGAGTCGTGACAAAGGGTCGGGATGAACGTCCCGTGCCGCGCCGCCGCGTGAACGAGAAGCTCGCCCTCGGGCGCGCTCACGGTGCGTCCGTCGAGCGAGAACTCGACCATGGAGGTCACTGTACAGCCGCCTCTCGATCGAGTGGCTCGAAGAGCTCGGGCCAGTGCTGCATCGCGTTCCGCACCGGAATCGGAGACGCCTGCCCGAGACCGCAGATCGACGTCTTCTCCATTGCGAGCAGCCACTCGTCGAGCTTCTGGCGAGTCAGCGGGGAACGTCCGTGCTCGAGCTCCTCGCACAGGTGGTGGAGCGCGCGGTTGCCGATCCGGCACGGCGTGCACTTCTGACACGACTCCTCCGCGAAGAAGCGCATCGTCTCGGCCAGCAGGCGCAACGGGGAGTACGAGGCCGGAAAGACCTGAACTGCCGCCGATCCGACGCCGGCGCTCCATTCGCGCAGGCCGTCGCGTGTGAGCGGCGCGTCGAAAGCGGCCGGAGGCAGGATCCCGCTCGCAGCTCCGCCTGGCACCACGGCGCCGACCTCTCCCGAGAAGCCTCCCGCGTGCTCCTCGACGAGCTCGCGTAGCGTGATCCCGTTCGGCGCCTCGTAGCAGCCGGGCTTGGCGACCGCACCCGAGAGCGACCAGAGTCGCGTGCCAGGCGCTTCGCGCCGTCCGAGCGCCGACCACCACTCGCCACCCTGCCGCAGGATCGCCGGGAGGTGGGCGAGCGTCTCGACGTTGTTGATCAGCGTCGGCCGCCCGAGGTACCCGACCTGAGCCGGGAACGGGGGACGAAGCCGCGGCATCGCTCGCCGGCCCTCCATCGATTCGAGCATCGCCGTCTCCTCGCCCGCGATGTAGGCGCCGGCGCCGATGACGAGCTCGAGCGTCCGGCCCTCGAGGATTCCCGCGGCGCGGAGCTCGTCGATCGCCTGCTCGAGCCTCGATCGAGCGGTCGCGTACTCCTCGCGCAGGTAGATCCAGCCGTGCTCCGCCTCGGCGAAGCGCATCGCGATCAGGACGCCCTCGAGGAACAGGTGAGGCCTGAGCTCCATCACGTAGCGGTCCTTGATCGTTCCCGGCTCACCCTCGTCGGCATTGACGACGACGTAGCGCGGGCTCGCCTCGCTCCGGACGGCGTCCCACTTGATTCCCGTCGGGAAGCCGGCGCCTCCGTAGCCCGTGATCCCGGCCGCCTTCAGCTCGTCGACGATCGCGTCCGGATCCGGAAGCTGCCTGGAGGAGCTCGAGCCCACCTCGGGCGACGTAGTCGTCGAGTGTCTCGTCTCGCTGCCCGAGCCCGATCGCCGGTCCGTCGTTCGTCGAGTGCGTGACGGCCGGGACGATCTCGTCGCCGCGCGTGTACACCGGCGCGAGATCGCAGTGACCGAGGCACGCGACCTCGATCGCGTCGGGGTGCGGCCGCCATCAGCTCGCGCGCGCCGTAGCAGTCGCAGACGGGGCCCGTGCAGACCCGCACCGCGTCGATCGGCACCTGGAGGAATGAGTAGAACGAGACGACCTCGTGCACCTCGCCCCGGCGGATGTTCATGTGGTCGGCGAGAGCGTCGGAGAGATCGGGCGTCAGCGGTCCGACCTCCCGCCGGATGCGCCCGAGGTTGTCGAGGAGCTGCGTGCGCTCGGTCGGGCAGCTCCGGAAGGAGCATGGCCAGCTTGACCGATGTCCATCGCGCGATCCTACGTCGGACGCCACTACTCGTCCCCGGGAGGCCGCCGCAGCTTCTTCGTCCGCGCTCGCCGCCGTTTTCCCTCGAGCCGGCGCTCGCCGGCCGCTGCCGTGGGCCTCGTCGGGACGCGGCGTCCGCGGAACGGCAAGCGCCTCGCGCAGCTTCTCGACGAGCCGCTCGATCGCGAGCTCGCGGTTCCGCAGCTGACTCCGTTCGTCTTGCGCCACCGCGCGGATCACCGGCCCGGCACGCGTGACGACACGGCTTTTCTGGACGTCTGTCAACGTTGAAGAAGCCTGCGACATCGAACAACGCCTCGACCCGAGTGGAGGACTTCTGCGCGTGCTGACCGCCCGGCCCGCTCGACCGCGAGACCCGCAGCTCGATTTCCGACAGGGGCAGGGAGACAGAGCGCGAGACGCGAATACACTCACGCTCCATGGCCTGCATTCTGCTCGACATCGACGGCGTGCTCCACGTGTCCGGACAGGCGATTCCGGGCGCCGTCGACGCTGTCGACACGCTTCGGACAGCCGGGCACTCGCTTCGCTTCGTGTCGAACAACTCGACACGCCCGCGGCACCGGCTCGCCGAGGAGCTGCGTGAGATGGGCTTCGAGATCGACGACACCGAGCTCCAGACGACTCCCGGAGCAGCCGCCCGCGAGCTCGCGGGAAAACGCGTTCTTGCGCTGACGATGGCAGCGGTCGTCCCCGACTTCGACGGCCTCGAGCTCGTCGGCCAGGACGCCGAGGCGGTTCTCGTCGGCGGGTGCGACGAGACGCTCGAGCCGAATCAGGTCTTCAGCTACATGAACCTCGCCCGCGCGTTCGCCGAGATCCAGGCGGGGGCGGCGTTCTACTGCCTGCACAAGAACCGGTGGTGGCAGACGACGCGCGGCCCGTTGCTCGATGCTGGCGCATTCGTCGCCGGGCTCGAGTATGCGACCGGCGTCGACGCCACGGTCCTCGGCAAGCCGAGTCCCTCCTACTTCGCCGCGGCACTCGACGCGCTCGATGCCGAGCCCGAGCTGACGTGGCTCGTGACGGACGACGCCGAGGAGGACGTTCCCGGCGGAAGGTTGTTCGGCATGCGTACGGCGCTCGTCCGAACCGGGAAGTTCCGGCCGGAGTCGCTGGAGAGCGCGAGCGTGCCTCCGGACATCGTCGTCTCGTCGCTCGCCCACTTCCCCGAGTTGCTTGAGGAGGAGCTCACGGGCGGACTCGAGGCGTGAAGGTCGGCGTCGACATCATCGAGATCGAGCGCATTCGCCAGGCCTTGAGCAGGGCCGGCTTTCGCGAGCGGTGCTTCACCGAGGCCGAACGCTCGTACTGCGACTCGCGGCCGGATCCGGCCCAGAGCTACGCCGCCCGGTTCGCAGGGAAAGAGGCGGTCGGCAAGGCGCTTGGCTGCGGGATCCACTTCACCTGGAAAGAGGTGGAGATCGTCGGTCGTCCGAAGCCGGACGTTCACCTCTCCGGGCGCACTGCCGCCTTCGCCGAGCGAGTGAACGCCGGAGCGATAGACCTTTCGATGACGCACTCGCGGGAGATCGCGGCGGCGATCGCCGTGGTCGAGCCGCGCGAGTAGCTCGATCGTGTTCGAGCCGCTCTACACCGCGGCCGAGATGCGCGCCGCGGAGGAGCGTTACCCGAACTACCCGGACTCGATTCCCGAGCTCATGGAACGTGCCGGGACCGCCGTCGCGCGCGAGGCGATGCGCGCGTTCCCGGACGCCCAGCGCTTCGCATGCGTGTGCGGAGGCGGCTCGAACGGAGGCGACGGTCGGGTTGCGGCCCGCGAGCTGCGCCAGGCGGGTCTCGACGCCGACGAGACGAGCGACGTCGAAGGGTACGACGTCATCATCGATGCGCTCTTCGGCACCGGCTTCCACGGCCAGCCGCGTCCCGATGCGGCGACCGTCATCGAGCGCATCAACGCAGCGCCGGCGCCGGTGATCTCGGTGGACGTGCCTTCGGGCGTCGACGCGTCGACCGGCGAGATCGCAGCCGTCGCGGTCGAGGCGGACCTCACGGTCACCTTCCACGGACGCAAGCTGGGCCTTGTCATCGCCCCGGGCAGAGTCCATTCCGGCCGCGTGGAGGTCGTGGACATCGGGCTCGAGGAGGCCCGGACCGAGCACCGGCGGGCGACCCGCACCTTGCCAGACCTCGTGCCGCGCCGGTCGCCCGGAGACACGAAGTACACGGCCTCCGTTGCGGTCGTCGGCGGTCAGCCCGGGATGTCGGGCGCGGCGACACTCACCGCACTGGCTGCGTTTCGAGCCGATGCCGGATATGTCGTCCTCGCGGTTCCGGAGGAGTCGCTACCTGTGGTCGAACGGCTGGCGCTCGAGCCGGTGAAGGTCGGTTGGAGCGAGGACGATGCCGTCGACACGATTCTGCAGGCCGCGGAGCGCGCTCGCGCGGTCGCGATCGGCCCGGGCCTCGGACGCGGCGACAGCCGCCGGGCTCTCGTTCGAGAGCTCCTCGAGCGAATCGACGTGCCGGTCGTCGTCGACGCAGACGGGCCTGGACGGGCTCGAGCCCGTAAAGCGCGCGTCCCCGCTCGTGCTCACTCCGCACGCAGGCGAGCTCGGCCGCCTCCTCGGAACCGACTCGAGCTGGGTGGACGCGCATCGTCTCGAGGCCGCACAGACACGCCGCCGAGCGTTTCGGCGCCGTCGTTCTCCTGAAGAGGACAAGACACGATCGTGGCGGCGCCCGGGCACCGGAGTCATCGTCTCCGACTACGGCCCGCCTCGCTCGCGACCGCTGGGACGGGTGACGTGCTCACCGGTGTCGTCGCCTCGTTCCTCGCGAAGGGTGTCGAGGCTCAGCTCGCCGCGGCGGCTGCCGCGGTCACGCACGACTTGCCGCAGAGCTCGCCCCGCACGAGACGGGCCTCATCGCGAGCGACCTGCTCGAGACGCTCCCGGCCGCGCTCGAGGGCTAGAGGCGAGGAGAATGACGGCGTGGAAGCGTCTCCGCGCTCACTCTTCACGCTCGATCTGAACGCCGTCCGCCATAACGCGCAGACGCTTCGGCGTGCCGCCGGAGGTGCGGCAGCTCTGGGCCGTCGTGAAGGCGGACGGGTACGGGCACGGTGCAGTCGATGTCGCGCGGGCTGCGATCGAAGGGGGAGCGACCGCGCTCTGTGTCGCGACTCTCGCTGAGGCGCTCGAGCTGCGCTTGGCGTTTCCGGAGGTCCGCGCGATCGTCATGGGACCCGTGTCCGCGGACGACGTCGTCGAGGCGCGTGACGCGAGGCTCGAGCTCGTGACTGCCGGCCGATTCGTTCCCGAGGGCGTTCCCGTCCATCTCAAGCTCGACACGGGCATGGGCCGCTGGGGACTCTCCGAGCTGCCCTCGCCGACGCGCGACGTCGTCGGCGTGATGAGCCATCTCGCCTCGTCCGAGACGGATCCCGAGTTCACCCGCACACAGATCGAGCGCTTCCGCGTGGCGACCGACGGGCTCGAGGGTGTGGAGCGACATCTCGCGAACAGCGCGGGGACGCTTCGCTATCCGGAAGCCGCGTTCGACGCGGTGCGCTGCGGGATCGCGCTCTACGGGATCTCGCCGTTCGGCACGAGCCCGGGCGAGGACGACCTCGAGCCCGCGCTCCGCTGGGAGTCGCACGTGGCGCTCGTAAAACGCCTCGAGGCGGGGGAGAGCACTGGTTACGGACGGCGCTTCGTCGCCGATCGTCCGACCTGGATCGGGATCGTCCCGGTCGGCTACGCGGACGGCTTCCGGCGCGATCTGAGCGGCACGGAGATCCTCGTCGGAGATCAGCGACGGAAGGTCGTCGGCACGATCTCGATGGACGCGCTCGCGGTCGAGCTGGACGCCGAGCTTCCCGAGGGCACGCCGGTCACGCTGATCGGCGACGGCGTGCTGATCGAGGAGCATGCGCGCGTCGCGGGCACGATCGGCTACGAGATCGCGACCGGGCTCGACTCGCGCGATCCGCGGGCCAGGCGGGTAGTCGTCGGATGACGGTGCACGACGAGCGCATCGCCGAGATCCTCGCGGGCAAGGAGGCCTGGATCGTCGGGGGCGCAGTGCGTGATGCGGTACTCGGAAAGCCGCTCCTCGATCTCGACGTCGCGTGTCCGGATCCGAAACGAGCGGCGCGTGAGTTCGCGGACAGGTTCGGGGGAGCGCCGTTCCCGCTTTCGGAAAGGCACGGAGCATGGCGCGTCGTCGCGGATGGATCTCCGGAGACGATCGACTTCACTCCCCTGGCCACGGGATCGACGACGATCTCGCAACTCGCGACTTCACCTTCAACGCGGTCGCCGTGCCCGTAGCGGGAGGCGAGCCACGAGACCCCTTCCGGGGGCTCGCAGATCTCGACGCGGGCATCGTCCGAGCAGTCTCCGACGAGATCTTCGTCGCCGACCCGCTGCGCTTGCTCCGGGCGGCCCGGCTCGAGGACGAGCTCGGGTTCCGCATGGACGAGCGCACCGAGGCGCTCGCGCGCGCGTCCGCGCCGCTCGTGACGCGGTCCGCCGGAG
The DNA here is from genome assembly GCA_963761485.1 of uncultured Actinomycetes bacterium. GTDB lineage: Bacteria > Actinomycetota > Thermoleophilia > Gaiellales > Gaiellaceae > GMQP-bins7. Next base: position 17,093 of record CAVXGP010000012.1, read on the forward strand.
AGCGAATCCTCGGCGAGCTACGCCGGCTTTCGTCGCCGGGCTTCGGGCGCCTCGACGAGCTCGGGCTGCTCGAGCCGCTCGGCGGCTCGCTCGCGGGGCCTGTCGACGCAGTGGACGAGCCCGACTTCCGACTCGTCGCGGTCTTCGGGAAAGAGCTCTTCACGCTCCCGATCTCGCGGGAGCTCGCTCGCTACGCGCGGACGCTGCTGCGGGCGAGTCGCCCGGATCCATCCGTCCGCGGCATCCATCGCTTCCGGCGACAGACCGAGCCGTGGACGCTCGCACGCGCTCGCGTTCGTCGGCGCGCCGGAGCTCGCTGAGGCCGTGGAGGCGGCGCGCCGCGCCGAGCCGGCCGAGCCGCTTGTCCGCGGAGACGAGCTCGAGCTTCCGCCCGGCCCGGAGATCGGGCGTATCCTCGCGGCCATCGACGAGGAGCGGGCAGCGGGGACGATCTCGACGCGCGACGAGGCGCTCGAGCTTGCACGCCGTCTTGCCGCGGAGGGCGTCGTCGTGACCGTCGACCTCCGGCTCGCGCTCCAGGAGCAGCGCTCCGCCGAGCTCTCCGACTGGGTTCGCCGGCTGCTCGGGCCGTTCACGGGCTCCGAGCGGGCGCTCGATTCCGGCTGCTGGGACCGGCGCGCTTGCGTTCGCGCTGGCGCGGCTACGTGGGCGAGGTCGTCGGCGTCGACTCGAACGCCGAGCTACCTCGAGGCGGCTCGCGAGCTCGCTCCGGAGAACGTCAGCTTCGTCGAGGGAGACGCGATGGCGCTCCCGTTCGAGTACGGGGCCTTCGACATCGCCGGCTGCGCTCCGGGTGCTCCACCATGTCCGCCGGCCCGAGCTCGCCGTCTCCGAGCTCGCCCGCGTCACGCGTCCCGGCGGGCGGTTGCTCGTCGTCGATCAGCTCGGCTCCGTCGACCCGTTGCGGAGCCTCGAGCTCGACCGCTTCGAACGGCTCCGTGACCCGAGCCACACGCGGCTCCTCCCGGACGCCGACGTTCGCGGCTTCCTCGATGCGAACGACCTCGTCGTTCTCACCTCCGAGATCGTCCGTGAGCGCGTCGACCTCGAGCAGCGCCTCGAGCTCGCGCAGGTGCCGGAGAAGGACCGCGTTCGCATCCGCGGCCTCGCTCCGGGGGCGCTCTACGACATCGAAGTCGGCTGGTACGTCGCCCGCAAGCCTCGACCGTAGGGCTCGTGTCGCTCGGCCTCGTACCGACTGTGTGACCACGGCCAGTCGTCGATCGAGGGGCAGATACCGGCACGCACCGGGTTCTCCAGCACGTACTGACAGGCGTGCCGCACGTATCGCTCGCTCTCGATCGCCCTCGCGACGAACCGGCCGGCGAAGAGATGACCGAAGCGGGAGTGGCGCACGTTGTACGCCTGTGCGTAGCGGCCGTTCAGTCGCTGGAGCCCGCGAGAGAGGTCAACTCGCGTGCTCTCGAGGACGAGGTGGTAGTGCGTGGTCATCAGGCACAGCGCGTGCATCGTCCACTCGTAACGTTCGGCGCAGAGCTGGAGAAGGACGAGAAACGCGCGCCGATCGTCGTCGTCCACGAAGATCGCACGCTCCGGCACTCCACGGGACATGACGTGGAAGTAACCGTCGGGGAGGTCGCGCCGAACCACTCGGGGCACAGCGACATGAGAGCGCACGACGTGCTGCGAAAGCGGCTCTGTGGAGCGATTGTCGCACTCTCGGCGCACGTGCACGGGTCCCCACGGACGTGTCCAGGGTCAGACCCTTTTCGAGCGCGCGGCCTTCCGTCAGAACTTCGCGTCCGACCGGTAGCCGGAACCGCCGACGAAGCGCGAGAAGACTCCCGGCAGCAAGGCCTGCGCGATCGAGGTGAGGCGGTACGGGAACCAGGGCACTGTGATCTCGCGCTTGTCCTTCTCGATCGCGTCGACGAGCTTCCGCGCGACGTCTTCGGGCTCGATGACGAATCGCCGCATGAGCCGGCTCTGGAGCACCGAATGCTGCGGAAAGCCCTCGGTCTCGACGAAACCCGGGAGCACGGTGTGGACGGTGATCCCGGTGCCGCGAAGCAACGCGGCTGCCGAGCGCGAGAACGCGAGCTGCGCATGCTTCGACGCCGCATACGCGCCTGCGGGCGCGAACGCGACCGTGCCCGCGACTGAGACGAGGTTCACGATGTGCGCCCCACCCGCGGCTGCGGCAGCCTGAAGCCCGGGATAGAACGCCCGCGAGCACCAGACGCCGCCTAGCGTGTTGACGTCGATGACGCGCTCGATGCAGCTCCGGCTCGATCTCGAGGAAGTTGCCTCGCGCCGGTATGCCTGCGTTGTTCACGAGCACGTTGACGGCGGGATGGCGCTCGAGCACGCGCGCGGCCACGGCCTCGACCTGCTCGCGATCGGACACGTCGCAGAGCTCCCACTCGCCGCCGATCTCGCCGGCGATCGCCTCCAGCCGGTCCTGGCGACGTGCGAGCAGGACGCAGTGCCAGCCGCGACGCGAGAGCTCGCGCGCCGTTGCCTCTCCGATCCCCGCCGAGGCTCCCGTGACGACGGCTACGGCCCGTTGCTCATCGACGCGTGACCCTATCCGTTTAGGCTCCCCGCGTGGCCGCCGGCAATGGGCAGAGGTTTAAAGGCAAGCAGGGTCTCGTGCTGGGCGTGGCCAACAAGCGCTCCATCGCCTGGGCGATCGCGAAACGACTCGCGGACGAGGGCGCGCAGCTTGCGTTCACGTTCCAGGGTGAGCGAATCGAGAAGAACGTCAAGGAGCTTGCGGACAGCGTCTCGAGCCCGCTCGTCACCGAATGCGACGTGCGCTCGGACGAGGACGTCGCACGCGTGTTCTCCGAAGTCGCCGATGCGTTCGGCGGCGGCCTCGACCTGCTCGTCCACTCCGTCGCCTTCGCCGCCGCAGAGGATCTCGAGGGCCGTTTTACGGACACGCCTCGCGAACGGTTCTGGCTAGCGCTCGACGTCAGCGCCTACTCGCTCGTGGCGTGCGCTCGCGCGGCAGAGCCGCTGATGGAGTCGCGCGGGGGAGGGTCGATCATGACGATGACCTACCTCGGCGGCGAGCGGGCAGTCCCTCACTACAACGTCATGGGCGTGGCGAAATCTGCGCTCGACGCGTCCGTTCGCTACCTCGCCTGGGATCTCGGGCAGAAGAACATCCGCGTGAACGCGATCTCCGCGGGGCCTGTGCGCACCCTGGCGGCTCGCTCGATCGCGGGCTTCACGACGATGGAAGCCCTGGTCGAGGAGCGTGCCCCGCTCCACCGGCACATCGATGCGGACGACGTCGGCGCAGCCGCTGCGTATCTCCTCTCGGATGAGGCCCGGAATCTGACTGCGACGACGCTCTACGTCGACTCGGGCTACCACGCAATGGGCATGTAGCCCCGGTCGACCGCCGTCGCGCAGCCGTCGTAGCCGGTTCGGTTACCCGCACCTCGAGAGACGGGTGTTCCGACCCCTCGAGCGGCTTCCGAGCGCGCAAGCTCTGGACACGATTCGAGCGAGAGGAGGCGGGACATGACCGCAGCGACACACCACCTTGAGGACGTTCTCGAAAACGTGGCAGGTCGGACGCCGGAGGTGTCGCCTCGCGGCCTCGCAGTCGTCGAGGTGAAGGTGAGGGCGGGTCACATGACCCCGTTGCACGTCCATGACGAGGACGAAGCGATACGAGTTATCGAAGGAACCGTCGTCGTCTACGTGGCCGGCGAGGTCGTGACCCTCGGTCCAGGCGACGCGCGGGTCGCAGTTGGAGGCGAGCCGCATGCGGTGTCCGCCGGTGCCGCCGGTGCGCGCTACCTCACGACGAGCTTCGTGCGGTCAGTCGAGCGCTACGAGGCGTTTGTACGCGCGGTCGCCCTTCCGGAGTCGCCCTCGGCGGAGACCCGCATCGTCGAGGAGGAGCGCGCGCTCGCGCTGGTCGCCGAGGCGAACGGCATCACTGTTCTCGGCCCGCCCGGCATGCGCCTCGCTGCCTAGCAGTACGGCCGACGCGTTTCTGGGCTCGCTGAGACGGGAATCTCTACGACATGAAGTGGCGATACGCACTCCTCGGCTGGCTGACGTGGAAGCTCGGGAAGCGCGCGGCCAGGCGGAAGCTGCGCTTGGGCCGGCGCTGACGGCCCGAATCCGAGAGTGGCCGGGACTGCTCGTAGCGGCCGGCAAGAATGCGCTCGCCGACGACGTGACACTTCTCGCCTCGGCGCTCGCCTTCAGCGCGTTCCTCGCGATTCCCGCGACGCTGCTCCTCGTCGTCGGGCTGTTCTCACTCGTGGCGGAGCCTTCGCTCATCGGGGACCTCATGGAGAAGCTCGGCACCGTCATGCCGGCTGAGGCAGTGACGCTCGTCGAGGACAGCCTGCTCCAGCTCGAAGCTCGGGGCTCCACGGGCCTGGCGTTGACGATCGTCGGCTTCGTGCTTGCGTTCTGGACGACGACGGGCGCGATGACTACGGTGATGACCGCTGTCAATCGAGCGCACGGTCTCGACGACTCCCGAGCGTTTCCCCTGAAGCGGCTCGTCGCCTTCGGGCTCGTACTCGTCGTGGGCTTCGCGCTTGTGCTCCTCGCGGCGTTGCTCGTGCTCGGACCGCACATCGAGGGCTGGATCGCGGATTCAATCGAGGCCGGGAGCTGGATCGGGTGGGTCTGGTGGACCGTTCAGTGGCCGGTTCTCATCGGCGTGCTCTTCTTTGCCTTCTCCGCGGTCTTCGCCCTCGCCACCGACCACTCGAACCGCAAGTGGCGTCTCGTGTCTCCCGGCGCCGCCGTGGCAGTCCTGCTCTGGCTCGTGGTCTCCGCCGCGTTCGCGTTCTACGCGTCCGGGTTCGGCTCGTACAACAAGACGTGGGGATCGCTCTCAGCCGTGATCGTGATGCTCGTCTGGCTCTGGCTCTCGGGACTGGCGCTGCTCTTCGGAGCCGAGGTCGATGCCGAGTGGGAGCGGCGTCGCGAGCCTACGGCACCCACCCTTCGACCTCGGGAAACGACGTCGATCTGAACTGGCTCGAGACGTTCGCGACCGCCCGGATACTGCGACCGTCCGCGCGTACGAATACCCACTGATCTGCCTCCGGCCAGCCGACGAGGAGCCAGCGACCGTCTGGGGACCAGACGAGACCGCGGAGCTCTCCGACGCCACTGAAGAGCGTTGCGTTCCCGAGGACGACCTCACTTCTCTCGCCTCGCCTGCGAATCAGCGCGGGCTTTCTGGTGGCGGGGCGAAAGGCCGCATCGATCCCTGTCAGCTCGCGAAGCGACTTCCCGCTCCGGGCGCTCAGCACTCTGATGCGGTCGCGTGCGATCACGAGCAGACGGGCCCCATCGGCCGACCATTCGATGCGGCTCGACCCCCGAATCGGCTCGGACGACCAGAGCCGCGTGCAGCGGTCGAGGTCCATCACGTTCACCGCTCCGCTCGGGGCGAGCAGGGCAACGACGAACCGGGTTCCTGGCCGCCACGCGGGCGCGGCACGTCGTGACGACACTGCGCAAAGCGGTTGGTCGCCGGTCCCGTCGCCTGCAACGACTCGAGGCTGCCGTCCGAGGTACGCGATCCGCGTGTTCAGCGCGCTGCCGGCCCAGCGCGGGAAGGCAACTTCCGGGCGCGCCAGCGTCCAACGAACGTCTCCGTCGGGTTCGAGCGCGGCGAGCTCGTTCGGCCGTGTCGCGACGACGAAGCGGCCAAGTGGCGACCAGCTCGCATCTCGATAGTCGCCCAGGAGCCGTTTCGACCCGTCGTCCTGAACGATCCACGCCCCTGCGCTGGACGTGACGAGAGCTCTCCCAGGCGCAGGAAGCGAGAAGAGGCCCGGCTGCGCACGCTCGACGCCCACCGCCTCGCGAATCTCGTCGAGCACTGCCCGTCCGGGGGAGCTGAGCGTGGCCGCGCCGACCGCGGCAACCGCGGCGATCGCGATTGCGAGCCGCAGTCGATGCCGCTCGGGCACGACCGGCTCTCGTTCGGCGAATGCGGCGCGAACGATCTCGCCCGCTCGCTCGCGCGCCTCGTGCTCGCCCGGGATCTCGATCCGCTCGAGCTCGCGCTTCACAGCTCCTCCGCCAGTGAGTCGAGGCCACGCCGCAGTCGTGAGTTCACCGTTCCGCGTGGGAGGTCGAGCGCATCGGCGATCTCGCCGGGCGTGAATTCGAGCAGGTGCCGCAGCACGATCACCGCGCGCTGCTCCGGCGGGAGCCGACCGAGTGCCGCGAGCAGCTCGTCAGTTGGGGCCTGCGCGGGATCACGGGCTTCGAGCGAGTCGCCGAGCTCCACCTCCGCCCGTAGTCGGCGCGCGCGCGTCCAGTCGATCGCCCGGTTGACGACGATCCGGTGCAGCCAGGGCCCGAACGGACGCCGCCGGTCGAAGCGTTCGAGCGAGCGGATGGCGGCGAGAAACGACTCCTGCGCGATGTCCTCGGCGGCCTGGGCGTCGTGCGTGACCAGGTACGCGGCACGATGGGCTCGCGGCCAGTGGATGCGAAACAAGGCCTCCAAGTCCGAGGCCGATCCCCGCTGCGCGCCACGAACGTGAGCGCGCTCGTCACGACCCGCACGCATCCCGTGCCCAGACTACGGCTGAACCTGGTCAAGAGGTCCACAGCCCAACTACGTTGGGAGTGCCCGCGCGGGTCCCTCGGACCTTTATTCGTCTCCGGGGCGTATAGGGAACGTGGATCGACGACGGTTCCTTGTGACGACCGCGGCGGGCTCGCTTGCGCTCACGGCCGGCCCGCTTGCATTCGCATCCCGCCTCGGCGGAACGCCCGTCGCCTACGTGACCGCCGATCTCGAGAGTCACGTTGTCGTCCTCGAGCTCGAGACAACCGAGGTCGTGAAGCGTATTCGCACTGGTCCGGGACCCGGAGCATCGAGTCCGTCCACGACCGGATCGCGCTCGTCGCCCACACGGAGCACGGCACGGTTACGCTCCTCGACGCTGCGAAAGCCCGGATTCAGGCCGAGCTCGAGAGCTTTGCCGCGCCGCGCTACTCGGCCGTCCACCCGCGCGCTCCGCTCGCCTACGTAACGGACTCCGCGAACGAGGAAGTCGTCGTGGTGGACGTCGATCGAGCGCGCGTACTCTGGCGGACGTCCGTTCCCGGCCCGGCGCGGCACATTGGAATCGGCCCGAACGGTCACACGATCTGGACGGCACTCGGAACGGCGGCGACGCGCGTCGCGGTGCTCGACACGAGCGACCCGCGTCGGCCGAGGCTCGTCCGCACGCTCGAGCCGCCCTTCCCGGCGCACGACGTCGTCTTCTCACCGGACGGTAGGTCCGTCTGGATCACGTCAGGAACGGAGCGGCGGATCGCGCTGTACGGTCGCGACCGTCGCCCGCGGCGGATCCTCGCCGCGGGAGCCGCACCGCAGCACGTCACGTTCGCGCGGGAGAAGGTGTTCGTCGCGAGCGGCGACGACGGGACGGTTCAGCGTCATAACCTCGACGGCCGGCTCGTGCGGGAGACACGCCTGCCGGTCGGCTCGTACAACGTGACCTTCGGCTGGAGCAGCGTCGTGTCGCCGTCGCTCGGTGAAGGAACCATCAGCGTGCTCGATCGCAACGGTCGCGTCCGCGCGATCCGACGAGTGGCCCGCGCAGCGCATGACGCCTGCATCGTCTACGGACCGTGAGAGGAGCTTTCATGAGCTTTCGTCTGACAACCATTGCTGTCGCCCTCTTCGTGCTGGCCAGCGTCGGTGCCGCCGGCGCCGACGGCCAGAAGGGCGGGCCGGCGCAGGTGCTTCTCGGCGGACAGGGGGTCGTCTCCCCGGACGGGGAGACCCGCTACGTCGCGCTCTCGACGGGGCACCAAACGATCGTCTCGTTCGTGCGGGTCAAGAGCGGGCATGTCCTTCGTTGGGTTCAGTTGCCGGGTTACTTCGGCGTTCCTGTGATCGCACTCGACGGCACGACGGAGGGCGTCTCACGCGACGGCAGGAAGGTCGTCCTTGCGACTCCAACGGGCGGCCGGAGCACGCAGTTCGCGCTCGTAGACACGAAGACGATGAGGCACCGCCGGATCGACCTCCGTGGAACATGGTCGTACGACGCGATCTCGCCTGACGGCTCGCTGCTCTACCTGATCCAGTACTCGGGACTCGGGTCGGCGGCCCCCACGTATCGAGTGCGGGCGTATGACGTCCCTGCGCATCGGATGCTCGCGCGTCCCGTGGTCGACCC
>CAVXGP010000013.1:0-13945 GCA_963761485.1 uncultured Actinomycetes bacterium
CACGGCGGCGCCCGTGGTCTCTTGCCTGCTTCCGCCGACCCCGAAGTCACCGATCGCGAGGATCCGCGTCGCCTCGCCCGTCTGCGCGCTCAGCGCAAGCGTGGGCGCGACGACGATCGCTGCAAGCGAGGAACGACCCACTCGGCGAGGGTAGCGAAGCTCTACGAGCGCATGGGCTCGACTGACACCATGCCCGGCTCGCGTTGCAGCTTTCCTGGCGGCAGGAGGAAGAAGAACAGCGCGGCGAAGATCCCGACGGGGAGCGCCAGGGCGAGGAAGATCTCACCGTCGCCGCGGCCGACGAGCCAGAGGCCAACCAGAGCTGTTGGTCCCCACACGCCCTCCCAGGCGAGGTTGATGACGCCCTGATACGAGCCGCGCAGACGCTCGGGCGCAAGCTCCGCGGAAACGGCCGACGCCACGGGCGCGATGAGCATCTCCCCGGCAGTCAGGACGACGACCGCGACGAGGAGGGCGCCGACGCTCGTGAACGGCAGCAAGATCGCAAGTGCGGTCCCTTGCAGCACGGCACCGGCGGCGAGGACGTTGCGGCTGCTCTTCCTCGAGGCCCAGCGCGAGATCGGATACTGGAAGAGCGTCACGAGGATCGGGTTGATCCCGAGCACCAGCCCCCAGGTGACGATCGCAAGGCCACGCTCCTCGTGCAGGAACACGGGCAGCGCCTCCTCGAAGAACGCGTAGCTGAAGGTGGCCATCGCGGTTCCGATCGCGAGGATGACGAGCAGACGGTCGCGCAGCGCTTCGCGGAAACGCGCGGGCTCCTCCTCCGCCACGCTCTCGGGACGGCTTTCCGGCAGCGCGCGAAAGGCGATCACGAGGTAGCCGAGGATCGCGAGCCCGGCGAGGAGGTAGGTCGTGCGCATCGAGGTGAGCCAGATGACGAGCGCGCCGACCGGGGGGCCGATGGCGAAGCCGGCGTTGGCCATCATGTGCCAAAGGCCGTACGCCTCCGTGCGCAGGCCGGGCTCGACCACGTCGGCGACGTACGCTCCCGCCGCCGGCTCGAAGATGCTGTTGAAGGCCCCCCAGGCGATCGTCACGAGGATGACCTGCCAGAAGGTCTCGACGAACGCGAACCCGGCCGCCGAGACGCCTGCGCCGGCCAGGCCCCCGATCATGATCGGCCGTCGCCCGATCCGGTCTGCGAGCACTCCGCCGAGCGGCTGGCCCGCCAGGCTGACGGTCGTCCAGACGAGCATCATCACGCCGGTCTGAGCCGCCGTGATGCCGACCGGGCCGGTCAGATACAGCGTCATGTAGGGCACGGCGATGCCGAAGCCGAGCGACTGCACGGCCTCTCCCGCGAGCATGTACCAGTACGGCCGGGGGAACCGGGCCGCGTGGGACCGCGCGCGTGCGACGCTCTCCGGGAAGAGTCGGGTCACGGCGCGATTCTAGGCTCGGCTTAGCAGGAGGGCTTGGCGAAACACAGCTGATGCCGCCTGGCCGCACTGGATCGCCCCGAGGCTGCGTCCTCGGTCGCGCCCGTAAGTGAAATCAGTACGAACGCTCCCTGCGTCCGTTGCCTCCTGCCGCCCATCGCACCCATTCGGCGGAGCGAATTCCGCCAAACCCTCCTACTGAACGGGGTGCGAGGCGTCCGTGAACTCACGGAACTCGCCGGTGACGAGATACGCGGTCTGCTCGCCGATGTCGACCGCGTGGTCGCCGATCCGCTCGAGGCAGCGCGAGACGACGATCATGCGCAATCCCCACTCGCGAAGTTCGGGATCGCCTCCCAGTGCGAGCACGTGCTGGACGACTCGCCGGTTCGCCCGGTCGATGAGCTCGTCCAGGTCCACGAGGGACTCCGCCTCCTCGAGGTTTCGCTCCGAGAAGGAGTCGAGAGCCACGCGGATCATCTCCTCCGCCCGGGATCCCATCTCCTCGAAGGCCTCGAGCAGCGTGGTGTCCGGCGTGACGTCCCGGACGAGCTTCGTGAGCTTGGCGACCGTGACGCAGTAGTCGGCCATTCGCTCGAGATGCAGATTGATGTGCAGCATCGCAAGGACGAGACGGAGGTCGACCGCCACCGGCGTCTGGCGCGCCAGGAGCGACTGGATGCCTTGCTCGATCGCGAGGTAGCTCTCGTCGACCTCGTCGTCGAAGGCGATTACCTCGTCCGCGAGCTCGGTGTCGTGGTTCTCGAGCGCATTGAGGCAGCCGCGGAGAGCTCGCAGAGCCCGGACGCCTTCCTCCTGGAGGGCCGCCTCGAGCTGGTCGAGCTCTTCCTGGAGTGTGATCCTCATGCCTATCCGAATCTTCCCGTCACGTAGTCCTCGGTTCGCTTGTCATTCGGGTTCGTGAAGATCTTGGGGGTGGCGTCATACTCGACGAGCACTCCGGTGCGACGGTCGTGCTCCTCGTCCACCTCCACGCTGAAGAACGCGGTCATGTCGGCAACGCGAGCCGCCTGTTGCATGTTGTGTGTGACGATCACGATCGTGAAGTCGCGCTTCAGTTCGTGCATGAGATCCTCGATCGCCGTCGTGGAGATCGGATCGAGGGATGAGGCGGGCTCATCCATGAGCAGGACGTCGGGCTCGACCGCCAGGCAGCGCGCGATGCAGAGCCGTTGCTGCTGACCGCCCGACAGGCTGTATGCGCTGGCCTTGAGGCGGTTCTTGACCTCGTCCCAGAGTGCAGCCCTGCGCAACGCCTGCTCGACCCGCGAGTCGAGATCATTCTTCCACCCGAGCACGCGAGGGCCGAACGCGATGTTGTCGTAGATCGACTTCGGAAACGGGTTCGGCTTCTGGAAGACCATGCCGATCCGCTTGCGGACCTCGACGGAGTCCACCTCCGGGCCGTACAGGTCGATGCCGTGGTAGAGGATCCTGCCTTCCACCCGTGCGATCGGGATCAGATCGTTCATCCGGTTGAAGCAGCGTATGAAGGTGCTCTTGCCGCACCCCGACGGGCCGATGAAGGCGGTGATGAAGTTCTGGTAGATGTCGAGCGAGACATTGCGGATGGCGGGCACATCGGCGTACGAGACCGTCAGGTCGTCCACGTCGAACAGGACCGCGCGCTTGGCGGCTGCGACTTCCCGCTGGCGCTCGGCGAGGGCCTCTTCGTCCACGCCGGCGATTCTGACAGGTGCCCTCTCCGCCCCCTCCATCGTTGTCATCACCATCTCCTCTGGTAGCGGTTGCGTAGCCAGATCGCGAAGGCGTTCATCGTCAGCAGGATCGCCAGCAGGACGATGATGCCCGCGGCCGCAAGCAGGCGAAACTCGTCCTGGGGCCGCGCGATCCACTGGTAGATCTGTACCGGAAGGGCCGTGAACGAGCCGAGGAGAGTCGGGTTCACAGCGACGTACGTCAGCGCTCCCACGAGGAGGAGCGGCGCCGTCTCGCCGATCGCGCGAGCGAGGGCAAGAATCGACCCGGTCGCGATGCCCGGGATGGCTGCCGGCAGCACCTGGCGGGAGACGACCTGCCACTGCGTCGCGCCCAGCGCGTACGCGCCCTGGCGGATCGAGTCCGGAACCGCGCGGATCGCTTCCCGCGCGGCCACGATCACAGTGGGGAGGACGAGCAAGGTCAGGATCAGCGCACCCGCGAGCAAGACCCGCCCCAGACCGATTCCGCGGACGAGGAAGGCGAGGCCGAGGATCCCGTAGACGATCGAGGGAACAGCGGCGAGGTTCTGGATGTTCACCTCGAGCAGGCGGTTGTACCAGCGCTCGCGGTTCGCATACTCCTCGAGGTAGAGCGCCGTGCCGACGCCGAGCGGGACGACCGTGATGAGGAGGATGACCATCATGTAGATCGTCCCCCTGATGGCGGGACCCGCTCCGGCTTTGTCCGGGTTCGTCGAGTTCGGCTCGGTCAGGAGAAGCGGGTCGACGTAGGCAATGCCTTTCCGGAACACGTCGATCAAGAGGACGCCGAGCAGCAGAAAACCGATGGAGACGGAAACGAGCAGCAGGACGTAGAACGCCCACCCGCGCACGCGATCCCCGCGGGGCGCCTTCCCGATCGTGGGGGCGGTGGCGCTCACTCGTAGATCTCCCGGTATTTGCGCACGAGGCGGATCGAGATCATGTTCATGGCGAACGTGATCACGAAAAGGGTCAGGCCGACCGCGAAGATGGTCTTGTACTCGATCGATCCCGTGGGCACGTCGCCAAGCCCGGTCGCTCCGATGAAGGCCGTCATCGTCTGAGCCGGCTCGCGCGGGTCGTACGTGATCTGAGCGATCCCGCCGGCGGCGATCAGCACGATCATCGTCTCTCCGACGGCCCGCGAGATCGCCAGCACGAAGCTCGCGACGATCCCGGAAATGGCGCTCGGGACGACGATTCGTGTCGAGACCTGCAGCCTCGTGCCTCCCAGGGCATACGCACCGTCACGGAGATCCTGCGGTACGGAGCTCATGGCGTCCTCGGAGATGGAGGCGACTATCGGGATCAGCATCACGCCCATCACGAGCCCGGCCGACAAGACGTTGAAGACGCCGACGTCGACTCCGAAGTCCTGGAGCAGGGGCGTGAAGAACGTGAGCGCGAAGAAGCCGAAGACGACGGTCGGGATCCCAGCCAGGACCTCGAGCGCCGGCTTCAGCGTGCGGCGGGTCCGCGGCTTGGCGTACTCGCTGAGATAGATCGCGGCACAGAGCCCCAGCGGCAGCGCGACGAGGCAGGCCCAGAACGTGACCGCGAAGGTGCCGACGAGAAGGGGCTGGACTCCGAACGATGACGGCGTGAACAGGGGCGCCCAGCGTTCGCCGCTCAGGAAGTCGGCGATCGAGACCTCGCGAAAGAACTCGAGCGACGGCTCGAGCAGGGCAATGATGATGCCGACCGTCGTCGCTACCGAGACGAGCGCGCAGAGAGCGAGGACGACCTTGACGACGACCTCGCTCCAGCGAGTGCCTTCGGCGCGCAGCCGGAGCGGAGCCGGCTGCGCGCCTAGGGTCGTTTCCTGGAACGCCACGGAGCCCGGTTAGGCCCCTGTGGATTCGAGCATCGAGAGATTCTCGTCGACCTGCTCGTCGGGGACTGGAATGAAGAGCGCATCCTCGGCCAGCTGGATGGAGTTCGTGAGGAAGTACTCCACGAAGCCCCGCACCTCGGGCCTCTGTAGGGACTCGTTCTTCACATAGATGAAGAGCGGACGTGAGAGCGGCGCGTACGAGCCGTCGCGCGCCGTGTCGACGCTCGGCTCGACGCAACCCTCGCCGCCGTCCACCCCGAGCGCCTTGAGCGTGTCCTCATTCTCCTCGTAGTAGGTGAACCCGAAGTAGCCGAGGCCGCCCGGGTCGCCGGAGACTGCCTGGACGATGACGTTGTCGTCCTCGCTGGGCGTGTAGTCGGAGCGGCTCGCGCCCTCTTCGCCGTTGATCTCGTCGGTGAAGTAGTCGAACGTCCCCGAGTCCGTGCCGGGACCTGCCAAGCTCGAGCTCCTGGTCCGGGAAGCTCGGATCGACCTGGTTCCAGTTCATGACCTTGCCCTCCGCCTTCGGCTCCCAGATCGTCTTCAGCTGGTCGACGGTCAGGCAGTCCACCCAGTCGTTCTCCGTGTTGACCACGACCGTGAGGGCATCCACGCCTACCTGGAACTCGGTGTACTCGATGCCTGCATCCTGACAGAGGGGTACCTCTTCCTCTTCGTCGATCGGGCGGGAGGCGTTGGAGATGTCCGTCTCGTCTGCACAGAAACGCTCGAATCCGCCGCCGGTACCGGACACGCCGACCTCGATGTTGACGTCGGGCTGCTCGTTGCGGAAAGACTCCGCCGCGGACGTCGTCAGCGGCCCCACCGTGCTCGAGCCGTCAATGAGGACCGTGCCGGACAATTGCTCACCGCCGCTGCTCGTTGTCCCGGCGACGCCGCCGTCCCCCTCGTCCTCTTCGCGGCCACATCCAGTCGCCACGAAGGCGAGCAGCGCCGCAGCGAGGGCGAGAAGGAGAAGTGTCGGAGTAAGCCGAAGTCTCACTGTTCTCCTTTCGCGTGAACTCATCTCCGCGAGTGTCCCGAGAGGGGCGCGGGACGTGGGCTGAAAGGAGGTGAACGGCTGGTTACGAAGTGGTGACCGGAAACACGCACCGAATCGTCAACCCCGCCGCTCGGCCCCTCGGAGGCCTCCACGGTTCCGTCGGCGGAGGTGACGACGTGCTTGACGATGGCCAGGCCCAGCCCCGTCCCGCGGGATGCGCGCGCGCGATCCGTCCGGTAGAAGCGTTCGAAGAGCCGCGGCAGCTCGTCTTCGGGAACGCCCGTGCCGTCGTCGCTCGCCGCGAGGATCACCTCGCTGCCGTCGCTCGTGAGGGAGAGCCTGCAGGTCGCGCCCGTCCCGGCGTGCCGGATCGCGTTGTCGACCAGGTTCGATGCGATCACGCGGATCATGCGCGGCCGCAGTGGAAGCTCGATGCTCTCGTCACCTTCGATCTCGACGGTCACGCCCGCGCGCACGCTCTGCTCGGCGGCGGCCACGACCACCTCGCGCAAGATTGGCAGCGCGGGGGTAGATCCGAGGCCGACGACCTCGCGGCCTGTCTCGAGCTCGCTGAGGAAGAGCACGTCGTCGATCAGCTCCCCGATCTGGTTGACCTCGGCCCGGGCCTGCTCGATCAGAGCGTCGTGCTCGGCGCCTTCGAGGAGGGCTGACTCCAGCAGGGCGAGCAGGCGGGCGAGCGGGGTCCGGAGCTCGTGGGAGACGGCGGCGGTGAAGCCGGCCCGTAGCTCCTCGTACGCGGCCATGTGTCCAGTCTCACGGCGTACATAGACGAGCCGCTCGCGGTCGCCGTCGAGCTCGTACCCGACGACGAGCGGTCCGTCGCGCATGATCGCGTCAGGGACGGTAGCGCCCTCCGTCAGCCCGTCGAATGACTCGCGCGCACGTCGGCTCGCCATGATCACGCGGTTGTCGTCGTCGAGGACGACCACGATCTCGCGACTTTCCTCGACCAGCAGCCGGCCGCGTTGCGCCTCGACCTGCAGCTCGTCGCGGCCTGGGCCCGCCCCCGACTCTCCCAATCGCAGCATCCGGCCTACGAGGTCCTTCACCATTCTTTCACCACTTCTCTACCAGGAAGGCACCCCCGGTTGCCCCAAGGGCCGTCATTATCGTCCTGGGCGTGCCCAAGGTTCTCATCATCGAGGACGACGACGTTATCGCGGAGGGCATGGCCAAGCACCTATCGTCCGCGGGCTTCGACGCTCTCTGGGTGAGCAAGGGCGAGCCCGGCCTGGCCCGACTGCGGTACGAGCGGCCGGATGTCTGCGTTCTCGACCTCATGCTTCCCGGGCTCGATGGCTGGAAGCTCATCGAGACCGCGCGCGCGGAAGGGATCGGCACCCCGATCGTCGTCGTGAGCGCACGAGGGACGGAACACGACCGCGTCCACGCGCTGGAAATCGGCGCCGACGATTACCTCGTCAAGCCGTTTTCGATGAAGGAGCTGGTCGCGCGCGTGCGGGCAGCAGCTCGCCGCGGCGTTCGGCCCGAGTACGAAGAGCGTGGCGAGCCGATCGAGATCGAGGAGCTGCGCGTCGACCCGCTGAGCGTGCAGGCGTACGTCAACGGCAAGAGCGCCGAGCTGACACCAACCGAGTTTCGCCTCCTGTACGCACTGGCGCTCGAACGGGGGCGCGTGATGACCCGCGACGAGCTCCTCCAGAAGATCTGGGGGCGCCGGCAGACGCGACGTGACCGGACGGTCGACGTGTTCGTCCGCAAGGTGCGCGACAAGATCGAGGGCCTCGACGCGCGCAACACGTACATCCAGACGCGCTACGGCGTCGGGTACAAGGTCGAGGCCGAGCCGAAGACGTCGTCACCCGGAACGTAACCGCTTCTTCACCGCTTCGACGCCCACGGAGCTGTGGATTCCGCCGAGACTGCGAACGCCGCGGAACCTCCGGCGACGGTGAACAGAGACGGTCGCAGCCGCGGTGAGGGAGTGTCGCCCAAGCGTGCGCCCTCCTCTTTCGCGTGTCCGGCGGCCCGCTAGGGCCGGGCCGCCGGACACTTTCGTCGCCACGAAAGGGAATCCACAGCCTGTGGGCGCTTGCTCACCAGCCGTACTTTGTGTCGTAACCACACCGTTACCCCTGGCCTTCCTGCGATCGGGAAGGGTACGAATATGGCGGCGACACGTTGCCGCGCGACTGCGGCGGCCGCGTAGGTGCCCGCGACGCGAGCGAAGAAGGACGCGGCTGAGCGGTTGATCAACCGCGAGCTTTCGTGGCTCGATTTCAACGCGCGTGTGCTCGAGCTCGCAGCCGACCCGAGCGTGCCGCTCCTCGAGCGCGTCAAGTTCTGCTCCATCTTCTCGTCGAACCTGGACGAGTTCTTCATGGTCCGGGTCGCTGGGTTGATGGGCCAGGCCGCGCTCGGCTTCGGCGTGGTGTCCCCGGACGGACGCTCGCCGCTCGCCACGCTCGCCGAGGTTCGCGCGCGTGTACAAGAGCTGACGGCACGGCAGTCGAAGCTGTGGACGCGTGAGCTTCGACCTGCTCTCGCCGAGGAAGGCATCGTCGTCGCACGCGTCGTCGAGTGCGACCCCGACGAGCTGGCGGAGCTCGCAAGCCACTTCGAGGGCGAGGTGTATCCGGTGCTCACGCCGCTGGCAGTCGGACCCGGCCAGCGCTTCCCCTACATCTCCGGGCTGTCGTTCAGCCTGGGGGTGTTCGTGCGGGACCCCGAGACCGGCGAAGAGCGTTTCGCGCGCGTCAAGGTCCCCGAAGGCCTGCCGCGCTTCCTCCAGGTAGGTCGACGAGGTGTGCTGATCCCGCTCGAGTCGGCGATCGCACACTTTCTCGCCAACCTCTTTCCCCAGATGGAGATCAGCGAGTGCGCGGCCTTCCGCGTCACGCGTGACGCGGACTTCGAAGTCTCCGACGAGGCCGACGACCTGCTCGAGGCCGTCGAGCTCGAGCTACGTCGCCGGCGGTTCGGGGACGTCGTGCGGGTCGAAGTGTCGGAGTCGATGTCGGCACGCATGTTGGAGCGCCTCAAGAGCGGGCTCGGAGTGGGTGACGAGCAGACGTATCGGATCCAGGGCCTGCTCGACCTGGCGGACTTGACGCAGATCGCCAAGCTCGACCGGGCCGATCTCAAGGACGAGCCCTGGGTGCCGCGAACGCCTGCGGAGTTCGTGAGCACGGGGATCGACGGCGTCTTCAGGGGAATCAGGGCTCGCGATGCGATCGTCCACCACCCCTACGACTCGTTCGAGACGAGCTTCGAGGCGTTCGTCCGCGCTGCTGCCAAGGACCGGGACGTGACGGCGCTCAAGACGACCGTGTACCGGACGAGCGACGACTCTCCGCTCGTCCCCGCTCTCATCGAGTGTACTGAGACGGGGAAGCAGAGCGTATGCCTGGTCGAGCTCAAGGCGCGCTTCGACGAGTTTCGGAACATCGAGTGGTCGCGGGCGCTCGAGCGCGCCGGCGTCCACGTCGTCTACGGATTCCCGAGTTTGAAGATCCACGCGAAGATGACGCTCATCGTGCGGCGTGAGGACGGCGAGCTGCGCCGCTACGTGCACCTCGGCACGGGCAATTATCACGCCCTGACCGCGCGCGTCTACGAGGACTTCGGCCTCTTCACCGCCGACCCGGAGATCGCCGCCGACGTGGCCGACCTCTTCAACTACATCACGGGCTTCGGCCGTCCCCAGCGCTTCCGCAAGCTCCTCGTCGCGCCGTTCGGTCTCCGCACGGGTCTCATCGAGCACATCAGAGCGGTCGGCCGCGCCGCCGCCGCCGGCAAGACCGCGCGGATTCGCATGAAGGTCAACGCGCTGACCGACGAGGCGATCATCGAGGAGCTCTACCAAGCCTCGCAGGAAGGCGCCGAGATCGACATCGTCGCTCGGAGCATCTGCGCGCTGCGGCCCGGAGTGGGGGGGCTGAGTGAGACCATCCGCGTTCGTAGCGTCTTGGGGCGCTTCCTCGAGCACAGTCGCGTGTTCCACTTCCAGGCCGGCAAGAAGTCCTCGTATCTGATCGGCAGTCCCGACCTCATGCCGCGCAACCTCGATCATCGCCTCGAAATCCTGGCGCCGGTCGACGATCAGGCCGTTCAGGGCCGTCTCAAGGCCGCGTTCGAGGTGCTGCTGGCCGACAACGCGCTCGCGTGGGAGCTCGACGCCGACGGCAGCTGGAACCGTCGCCGGCCGAAGAAGGACGAACCGAGCCGGGCAAGCCAGCTGGTCTTCATGCGGCGTGCGCGCCCACGACCGGTACGGAGGCTCGTTCCGACGCACGGGGCGGCCACACGAAGCCGCAAGCGCTAGCCGCGCCTCAAGTCCAGCCGACGTTCTGGCGACAATTGTTTGGTGGCCGTCGGGGTCATCGACGTCGGCTCGAATTCGGTGCGGCTCCTGGTCGCCACGCTTCGGCGAGGCGACCTGGTCCCCGTTCGCGAGGAGCGCGCCCGCCTGGGGCTCGGCGACGACATCGAGCGACTCGGAGGCATCTCGGCGGCCAAGCTCGCGCGCGCGGGAAGAACAGCCCGTACGTATGCGGAGATCGCCCGCAAGCACGGTGTCGACCGGCTCGAGGTGCTCGTCACCGCGCCTGGTCGGCAGAGTGCGAATGCCAGTGCTCTGATCGACGAGCTCGTTCGTGCGACGAGGACAACCGTGCGGGTTCTCACCGCCGAGGACGAAGGACGGCTGGCGTACGAGGGCGCCGCGGCAGGGCTGGCCGAGCTGCCGACGACCCTCGCGGTCTGCGACGTCGGCGGCGGGTCGACCGAAACCGTTACCGGGGTGCACGATCGAGGGCCCGTCTGGTTTCGCTCCTTCGACGTCGGCGCCGTGCGTCTGACTCGACGGTGTCTTGCCGGCGACCCTCCTTCCGAGGCCGCCCTCGACCAGGCTCGAGCCGTCGTCGACGAGGCGCTCGCGGGGGCCGTACCGCCCATCTGCGAGCGTGCGCTTGCCACGGGAGGCACTCCGCGCGCGCTTCGGAAGATCGTCGGCGACACGCTGGGCCCGGCCGAGCTCGAGGCAGCGCTCCGTACGGTCACCACGGTTTCGGCCCGCGTCGTGGCGGCCGACTTCGGCGTCGATAGGCGGCGCGCTCGCCTGCTGCCCGCCGGTATCGTGATTCTCGCTGCCGTTCAGCGCCGGTTGGTCGTTCCGGTCGAAGTCTCCCAGTCGGGCTTGCGCGAAGGGGCCATCTTCGCGCTCATCGCTGAGCAAGCGGCGGCCTAACAGTCTTCATACGGAAGGTTCACGACATCGATACCCACGGCGTCCGGTCCCGTGGGCAGGGTGTCATCGACCGATGGAAGGAGGGACCCTGGTGGGCTCGATACTCACTCGTTGCGAAGGATTCGCCGTGCATACTCAGCTTGCCCGCGTCGGGACGGTCGAGGCCGTCACGATCAGGCCGGGCGACGAGCGGCCCTCCTCCCTCACCGTGCGGGCCGGGTTGGTCGGCTCATGGCTCCTCGAGGTTCCGCTCGATCAAATCGCCGAGGTCATGCCCCGCGAGAGGCGGATCGTTCTCCGGCCCGGGGGCCTGGTCGAAAGGGTCAGGCGAGGGGAGGGAGATACTCGATCCGGATGAGCTCGCCGTCGGCGAGCTCGAGCACCCACGCGGACCCCTTCTTGCTCTCCTCGCCGAGGAGAGCGAGGACGATGTCCCCGTGGGTGCAGAGGACCGGGGTACTCTCGCTCAGCTCCCGAGCGAGCGCGAGAGCCGCCTCGCGCCCCGCTCCCTCGGCCAGCTCGTCGCGCTCCTGGATGTCGAGCCCAAGCAGCTCGGCAAGAGGTTCCACCGTCTGGCGGCAGCGGATGTACGGGCTCGAGCAGATCCGCTCGATCCCGTAGGGCTCGAGCACTGCGGTGAGCTTTGCTGCCTGCTCGAGTCCGCGGTCGTCGAGTGGCCGCAGGCGGTCGTCGCCCTGCCAGCGTTTGCGCTTACCGGCCGTCGCGTGACGTACGAGCAGGATCGTCACACGGTTTCGAGGATGGCGGCGAAGGCCCTGAGCACGTGGCGGTCGCGGTCGTACGAGAGGAACTCGGCCGCCTGGGCGACCGGAAGCCACCGCACCTCGTCCACCTCGTGACGCGGGCCGGCGTCGCCGGCGAGCGGGCGCATGATCCAGTAGCGGACGGTCTTGAGGCGCTGCTGGCTGTCGCGATACGTCGTGGTTGGAAGCTCGTCCTCGAGCTCGCAGCGAAGCCCGGTCTCTTCCTCCACCTCGCGAAGGGCGCAGTCCTTGTCGCTCTCCCCGGGATGGGCCTTTCCTTTCGGGAAAGCCCAGTCGTCGTACTGCGGCCTGTGCACGAGGAGGACCTCAGTGACGCCGCCCTCGCTCCGCATCACGACGCCGCCGGCTGCGCGGACGATCGTCTTGCTCAGGCCCAGGCCCGCAGTCCGCTCTTCTCGACCTTGAACCACGCCTTCGGAAAGGCCGCGCGAGCGTTGGCGCGCCGAACGCGGGCACGCTCGACGAGGCGTCCGGCTGCAAATGCCGCTTCGGGCTCGTCGACCTCTTCCAACAGCGTGCGCAGGCGTTGCTCTGCGACGGCCGCGTCCTGCAGGTCTCCGACGACGTTTTGCAGTCGCTTCGTTTCCTTGATGAACCGTGTCGCGGGCTTGCCCGCCGCTGCCTCGGCCACCTCGGCCGCGTAGCGGGCGCGCTTCGCGCGTACACGAACCTTGTGCAGATCTTCGTCGGCTGGGTGAGAGTCGAGCGCCCCTGCAGCGCGGCGGAGCTTCTTGAACTCACGCCGGGCAAGCTTCTCCACGGGAACGTCCTGTTGCTCGAGGGGCGGGGTCTCGGCGATTTCCTCGATACGCGCGAGGAGTCGGACGTACCGCTTCGTCCGCATCGCGTTGAGGAGACGCCCACGGGCAGCCTCGCGTCGGGCGACCAGCAGGTCCGCCACGTGCGCGGCGCCCGGCTGCGTGGGGAGATCGAGCCGCGTCCGCTCGTCTCGAACGCGCTCGATGAGGACGTCGAGATCGCGAACGTCGCCGAGCAAGTCCGCGAGCCAGGCGAGCTCAGTCCGCACCGTCTCGCCGCGGTCGTCCGTGAAGAACGGGCCGGTGGCGCGCAACACGGCACGTACGCGGCGAGTGGCGACTCGAAGCTGGTGGACGTCTTCCGGGTCGTCGCCGAGACGAACGCCGGGGTCATGCGCGAGCATCCGCGC
The DNA here is from genome assembly GCA_963761485.1 of uncultured Actinomycetes bacterium. Taxonomy (GTDB): domain Bacteria; phylum Actinomycetota; class Thermoleophilia; order Gaiellales; family Gaiellaceae; genus GMQP-bins7. The sequence continues at coordinate 13,148 of CAVXGP010000013.1, forward strand.
GTGTTGCTTCCTCAAGGCTCCCTTGACAGCAGCGGCTCCCGGTTCGTCACGCTGCTCGTCCGGAGCGCGCCGGCGCACGGGCTCGGCACCCGCGTCTCGAAGGTCCTTGGACAACGCACGAACCGGGCGCTCGTCTCCGTCGAGCGGGCGGAGCGAGATCTCCGTGAACTCCCGTTCGACGCGGCGCCCGTCGAGCACGGCCTTCGAATCGACGAGGACTTCGACGGTCTCGACCCCCCGATCGATCACGCGCACGCCGCCCCGGCGGGTACGAACGGTCTGCACCTCCTGGAGAGGCGCGTTGCGCACGATCCCGCTCAGTAGGCGCGCGAGCAGTGGAGGGGGGGCCGCCGGGCCGCCGCGGGCGTCGAGGACGCGCGGCTCGGGGTCGCGGGGAAGCACGAGCTCCCAAACGTTGTTGCCGTTCTCCATGCGGCGGCGAAGCGTGATGCCGGCCCGCGCCAGGCGACGCTCAGCCGTGTCGTAGTAGGTAGCGGTGAAGAGGCGCTCGTCGAGCGGCGTTCCCGAGATCTGGGGAAGCTCGAAGTCGCCGTTCGCTCGCAGCGTGAGCGCCGATCGCCCGTTGCGCTCGGACCCCGCAGGCACGGGCCGATCGTATCCCCGACTTCCTGTGGAACGCTGTTCACCGGAAATACCCCAGCTGGTGACCGCACGGGGCGCCGATTTCACGCACTATCGTCCTGTCGTGAGTCGCGTCCTTTTCGTGTGCGTGCGCAACGCGGGCCGCTCGCAGATGGCCGAGGCGCTGTTCACCCGGGCCGCCGCCGGGGAGCATGA
>CAVXGP010000014.1:0-77883 GCA_963761485.1 uncultured Actinomycetes bacterium
TCGCCCATGTCCTCTTCACGTCCGGCTCGACAGGCACCCCCAAGGGCGTGCCGATCACACACTCGAACGTCAGCCACTTCGTCGAGTGGGCCGCTCGCTACTTCGGCATCGCCGGCGCCGATCGAGTCTCGGGCCATCCACCGCTCCACTTCGACCTGTCGACGTTCGATATCTACGGCACGTTTCTCGCCGGAGCGGAACTGCATCTCGTCCCTGCCGATCTCAACCTACAGCCCCGCAGGCTTGCCGAGTTCATCCGCGACTCGCGGCTCAGCCAATGGTTCTCTGTTCCGTCCACGCTGACGCTGCTGAGCACATTCGATGCGCTCTCCGAAGTGGAGCTCCCCGAGCTTCGGCGGCTGCTCTGGTGCGGCGAGGTCCTCCCCACGCCGACGCTGATCTACTGGATGCAGCACCTGCCGCACGTGACGTTCACCAACCTCTACGGGCCGACCGAGGCAACCATTGCGAGCAGCTACTACACGGTGCCGAGTTGCCCGTGGTCCGACACCGAGCCGATACCGATCGGCGCTGCTTGCGACGGCGAGGAGCTGCTCGTCCTGGACGACCGTCTACAGTCAGCGCCGGAAGGAGACATCTACATCGCGGGTGTCGGGCTCAGCCCGGGCTACTGGCAGGACGAGGCCAAGACGGCCGAGGTGTTCGTCCCAACCCCTACGAAATGCCGCGAGCCGGGTGCGCGCATGTATCGCACGGGCGATCTCGGTCGAATCGAGGACGGGCTCGTCTACTTCCTCGGGCGATCCGACTCTCAGATCAAGAGCCGCGGCTACCGCATCGAGCTCGGCGAGATCGAAGCTGCTCTGAACGCGCTCGACGAGCTCCGCGAGTCGGCGGTCGTGGGGGTGCGGACTGCCGGATTCGAAGGGGTCGCCATCTGTTGCGCGTACGCCGCGAGGCCCGGTTCGTCGATCGACCCTCCGCAGCTGCGGAGGGAGCTCGTGCGCCACCTGCCGAGCTACATGGATCTCCTGCTTGCTGGCTCGCGGTGGACGAGCTCCCCAAGAACGTGAACGGCAAGCTCGACCGGGAGGTGGGTTCGAGAGCAGTTCGAGTCCATGGAGCTCGATCGTCGAGTACGCCAGGCCGTGGCCACGTGAGCAACGCCCTCGACCTCACGCAGCAGGTCAGCGAGCTCCTGCGCACGGCCGTGCACATCGAAGTCGAGTCGCCGGATCTCGACCTCGTCGAGAACGGCCTCCTCGACTCACTCACGTTCGTGGAGATCCTCCTCACCATCGAGCAGGAGTTCGCGGTCGAGATCGGAGTCGGCGGTTTCGAGATCGACGACTTCCGTACCGTGAGGAAGATCGCGGAGTTCGTGGCGCGAAGCGCGTCAAGCGCGGCGTAGTCGCCCGTCCTCGAGCACGTCGCCCGAGGTGAGCACGCGGCCGGGCTCGACGAGCTCGCCGTCCACCGACAGCCGCTCGATCCGAAGCCATTCGTCGCCCGTTGCTACCTCGACATCCGTCCCGCCTCTCACGCGCACCGTCCCGGGCGCGCCGGGCGAGGGATCGCCTGTCGAGGCGACGGAGCAGATTCCGAGCGCTCGTGCGCCGAGGCTTGCCGTCGGGTGGCCCCACGGAGACCGAAGCGGAAAGAAGTCGCTTGCGCGGACGAATCTGTCGATCTTCGACGTGGACCATGCCCAGCACACGTTGCCGTCGTTCGGCGGCCCCAGCCCGTGGCTACGTCCTGTGCTCGTGATCCTGGGCGATGCGCAGGATGGACCTCGGACTCGAGCCGGCGACCTCGAGAAGCCGAAGCACGAGCGGCAGGCCGAGCCGGACGCAGCGCGTGCTGACCGTCAGACCGGTGTCGGCCTCCTTCAGGTCGAACAGCGACTCGTATGCGATCGGTCCCGTGTCGATCTCGGGATCCATCCAGTGAACGGTGACTCCGTGGCGCTCCTCGCCGTGGAAGATCGCCCAGCTCGGGGCACTCAAGCCCGCATACCGCGGCAGCGGCCGGGTGGAGGTTGAAGCTGCCGACGACTGGGGCGCGCACGACCTCGGCATGCGCAACGTGCAGCGAGTGGACGTTGAGAAGGAGATCGATCGCGCCGTCTCGGATCCACTCGGCGAAACGTGCCTCCGCACGAGCTCGGACCGCAGGAGCTGGAGCTCCATCGCTCTCGCCACCGACGCGACGGTGACCGTCTCCGGAGCTGCGTCCAGGTGCGTGAGGACCGCGACGATCTGAGATCCCGGGAGTTGGCCGAGACCCCTGAGGAGCTGCACGCCCGCCGCCTCTTCCGCGCAGACGAGGAGCCGGAGTGGTCGACGCGAGCTCATCGCGCTCGTGACCGGAGGAGCTCGGCGACGAGCCGTCGCAGCGACGCTACGTCGGCGAGCCGCGGGATGACCGAGCTCCAGGCGAATCGCGACTGCCTCCGATAGGCGGCGAACGCGACCGTGCCACCGGCGAGGGAGGCGACGGTCGCGGCGATCGCGGCTCCGGTCGCCTCGTAGCGCGGGATCAGCGTCAGATCGAGCGCGATGCCGACAACGAGGGCCGCGAAGGGAGGCAGCGACGCGATGCCGGGCGAGCCGGACCCGAGAAGCGCATTCGACAGCACGGTGATGGCTATGAACCCGAACGTACCGGGCAGGAGCCAGAGGAACGGCGCGACGGATCCCTCGTAGGCCGAGCCGAAGACGGCCGGCAGCACCGTCGGACCGAGCACCGCTGCCAGCACGACCAGGGGAAGCGTCAGAAGCGACACCATCCGCAACACCGCAAGCGTGCGTTCCGAGCGACTTGTCTCATCGCTCACCGCAATGGCGGGCACGAGCGCCAGTCCGAGACTCGCAGGAAGGAACAGGAGCACCTCGGCGCCGTTCACGGCCACCGCGTACATGCCGAGTGACGCTTCGGTAGCGATGAACGCCATGAGCACCTGATCGGCGCGCAGGTTGAGAAAGCTCGACAGGCTCCCTATCCAGGCTCGCAAGCCGAAGCGGATCGACGTGAGTAGCACTCGAACCTCCGGACGCGCCAGCCCGACGCCACGAAAACACGCAATCGCGACGAGCGCGGCCCCCGCGCCCATGGACGTCGTCCACACGAGCGCGGCGCGGGTGATCGTCAGGCCGGGGCCTGCGTAGAAGACCACGAGAAGCAGGGCGTACAACCAGGGAACGATCATCTGGATCGTCATCTGCTGGCGGAACCTGCTACAGCCGAGCAAGAACCCGTAACCGGCCTCGCTCAGCGCGACTACGAGGACGCCGAAGGCGAGCAGAACGAGCTCGACTGCCCCGACCCCGCTCGGGCTCACGTCGAGCACCCAGAGAGCTCCGCAAGCCGCAAGGGCCAAGAGCCCCCCGACGCTGCCGACGAAGGCGAGGGCGCTGACGAGGAGTATCGACCTCTCGGGCGGCCGCCGAGCGGCCAAGACCGCAGCGGCTTGAGGAGTTCCCATGCCGGCCACTCGCGCGAGGACCTGGGCGCCGACGGTGAGGAACGCGATCGTTCCCCGCTCGGATGGCGACAATCCCCGCGCGAGAATCAAGACGGCGACGAAGAATCCGATGCTCGCGACGATGTTGCCCAGGAAGAGCACGGCGCCGCCCGTTGCTACGGCCTTCTTCCAGGAAGCTCGGCCCGTGCCGCCAGACACCGATCCGTCGGAACCCGGCTCTGAACCCGCGTCGGCTCCCGCGCCGGCACTGTCCTCCGGCGCCGTTCCCCGGCTCATCTAGCCGGTGCGCCGCCCATGGGCTTGCGGAGCGACCACGCGCTGTGGATACGTCGTCCCCGCCGGCAGCTGCTTGAACGTCATGCGAGACCGGAACAACCGAAAGCTCTCGGTTCGCTCGACGAACGGAACGAAACCGGCCCACTCGCACAGCTTCAGCATCTCCGGGTTGTCCGTCGGCGCATACATGATCAGGCGCCGCACGCCCTCGGCCCTTGCCGTCTCGGCCAACGCAGCCATGGCGAAGAGAGCAATCCCCCGCCCGCGACACTCTTCCAGCGTGTACGGGTACTCGAGCAACGCCTCGTCTCCCGCGAGCGGTTGCATGCGACCAGGAAAGAGAGCGTCGAGCGCGTCGAAGTCCGCCGCTGGCACGAGGTACTCCATGTGACACGCGCGTCGCCGAGGGCGACGACATAGCAGCGGGCCATGTCCGACTCCAGACGCCGCGCCGCGTTGATTCGTGAAAGCACGCCGATAACGTTCAACTTGGGGCTCGAGAAGTCCGTGAAGTAGCGGTGATCCGCCGGTTCGATCGGCCGCAGGGACAGGTCCCGGCCGATCTTCGCCAAGCCCTCGAAGCTTTCGAGGTCGAGCTCACCGCCGACGTAGGCGAGCTCGAACCGAAGCCGGCGCCTCAATTCGTGGAAGAGGACGTCGAATCGCCGTAACCGGCAGAGGGCGATGACGATGGAGAGTGTGCTCACTGCGGGGCGCCGGTCGTCCGGTGAGTTCGAGCCGCGAAAAGCTGTCGGCAGATGAACTCGCGATCAGCACTGCATGCTGGTCTGAGCTGAATATAGTGTGCAAGTGCCGTCCGATCCAGGATCGAGTTCATCCAGGGTTCCGGACGCCGAACCTCCAGGTCGCCGCGCCGAACGACCGGCAGTTCCGACATTTCCCCCGTGACCTCTCCCGCGCCCCCTGCCGCCGGATCGGGCGACCCGGGACTCGCCGACGGCCCGATCGAGACCGGTCACTACGTCGAGATCCTTCGCAGAAATCGACGCCTGATCGCGCTCACCGCGATCGGTTTGGCTATCGCCGTGTATGGGCTGGCGCTGCTCCAGCCGGACACGTATCGGTCGACCGCGCGCATCGTGATGGACAGCTCGGCCGACGCACTCGGGCCATCCGACGCCGACTCCGTCGCTCGACGGCTCGCGACCGCCGAGCGGCTTGTCATGACACCTCGAGTCCTTGCACTCGCCGCCGACAGGGTGCCGGAGGAGTCCGCGCGGTCGCTCGAGAAAAAGGTCGAAGCGACCGCCGAACCGGACGCGAACATCATCGACGTCACTGCGTCCGATGATGACGAGGCTCGCGCTGCAGCCATCGCCAACGCGGTGTCGACCGCATTCATCCAGGACCAGCGCCGCCTGACGCGTGGGAACCTGGAGCGAACGGGCGCAACCCTTCGAACGAGGCTGGAGCGGCTCGGCACCTCGGACAAGACGGCGGCGCAGCGCGACGCTATCGCTGCACAGCTCGCCCAGCTGGAACTGCGCGCAGCGACCGCGGGCCTCGCGTTTCGCCTTGTCGAGCGCGCTGAGCGTCCGGATGCGGACACGACGCCCGATCCTCTCGGCGTCGCCTTGCTCGGCCTGATCGCAGGTCTCGTCATCGCCGTCCTCGTTGTGCTCGGCCGCGACCACCTGAGGCCTCAGATCACGAACGCTCGCGAGCTCAGCCGGCTCACCGGTGCCCCGATCGTCGCGCGACTCCCGGGTCGCATCAACGAGTCGCGGTCTCCCGCCCGGGCGGCCATGTCCATGGAGAGCGACGCATTTCACGCGCTGCGCGGCCGTGTTTCACGCTTCCTGGACCCGAGCGCGCAACGCGTCGTACTGATCACGAGCCCGGACTTCACGCCGGGTCAAGAGGCGCTCAGCGCCGGGCTCGCGCGGGCTCTGGCGGAGACGGGTCACGGAGCGCTCCTCGTGAGCACACAGCCCCCCGCCACGACCGTCGTCGCAACCGACGAGGCCGTCGTCCGCCCCCGCATCGCCCATCCGGATCCATCCCAGTACGTTGCGACGCTTGCCGAACGTACGCGGGACACGCCCGTCGCCAAGGAGCTGTCGATCCTCGTCGACGGCTACTCGCTGTGGGATAACGGGCGTGGGCTCAGCTATGAGACGGTTCAGGCCTTCGCGAAGGCAGTTCGCGGAACGGGACACAAGTACGTCGTCGTCGACGCCCCTCCGCTCCTCGAGACAAACGACTCGCTCATGCTCGCCCAGGCTGCCGACGCGATCGTGGTCGTCGCGCAACTCGACAGCATCACGCGAACGACTGCTCTCGAAGTGCGCGACGTGCTCGGCGAGATGAACCCACGCGCCCTCGGGCTGATCGTCATCGACCCGAAGTCCCGCGAACGTCGCCGGCCCGCCGGCAGTGAGCCTGCCGAGGCCACCGGCGACTCCTGGCAGTGGTGGATGACGACCCCGGCAGTCGCCGGGAGCCTCGACGGCTCGAGGTCGGGCTCCGACGGCGATGCGCCTGCGCGTGAGACCGGCTCGTCAGACGTCGTCGTAGGCCGTCGACCCAGCGGCCGAGGCTCGGGCCCATCCGACCCAGATGAGGGCCGTGAATATCCACAAGTGACGCCAGTGAAGGGTGTCTACGACGGCGCTGTTCACGAGAAGGCCGGAGATGATTGCGAAGAGGGCGGCGGAGCCGATGCCGAACGTATCGCGGCCTGCTATCGCGTTGGCGCACGCGACCGCGAACGTCAAGCCCAACAGGAGCAGGAGGGCGAGCAGACCTGCCGGGCCCTGCTCAGCGAACACGCGGATGTACAGACTGTGCGCACCGATGATCGCGTGAAAGTCGAACTGGCCGGGACCGACGCCGAGTGGATGGCTCATTCCGAGCTGGAGGCCCTCACGCTGAGCCTGGAAGCGCTCCTGGTCGTAGGACTGGAACCGCGCCCGGTCCTCGATGACGCCCGTTGCACCCGTGACAGCAGCGACCGGCACGAGGATCACGACAGCTCCAACCAGGCTAGCGAGCACCACCTTGAGTTTCGGCGCGCCCGTCCGTCTGAGGAGCGCGACCGCAAGCAGGGCCACCAAGCCGATGCCGAAGCTGATCCAGGCGGCGCGCGAGTACGACAGCAGCAGCCCGGCACAGAGGACGCAGAATGCCGCGAGCTTCCACGATGCCGCGAACCGCAGCAGTCTCGGATTGATCATCTCCTCGACGAGGATCAACGCGGCCGGCACCAGAAACGGCCCGTACACGTTGGCGTCCTTGAAGAGCGCTTGCGCCCGGAAGCCCCCCTCCGTCGTGAATACGTCCAGGGCGGGTGAAGCGAGCAAGAACGGAAGCGTGCCGAGAACCGCTGAGACGAGCGCCGCGACGAGATACGTCGAGACAACGAGGCGAGCACGCACACGTGAGTCCACGTACCCGATGAGCCAGACGAACAAGACGCCGAGGTACACCGTGATGGCGAGGAACCTGAGGGCCGTGGACGGGTCGACCGCCGAGCTGACCGAGACCACGCTCGCGGCGATCAGCACGCCCACGAGCGCCATAGGGGCGAACGGAACTCTTCTCATGTGAAATCGCCCGGTCACGAGCGCGACCGCAATCACGACGGTGAAGACGACATCGCTCGGTGCCGGCTCGAACCTCACGAACCCGAGGAAGAGGAATCCAATCGCGACTGCGACGTCGTACCGAGCAATCGCGATCGCAAGGGCCGCGAGGAGCAGCGCTCCGCCGGCAAGCGGCACGCCCACCGACCACGGGGTCTGAGCCGCGATCGCTCCCGCCAGCGCGGCCGCGACGACCAGACCGAGCGCGAGGGCGACCTCTGCTCGACGCGCCTCCTCACGCGGGGACGGTGGAGGCGGTGCCAGGCGGACGACGGTGCGACCGACCTGGCTGGCATCCTGGCTCATCGCCGTATCCGTGCGAGGACGGCTCGGAGGCGGTCGAGCTGTTCGAGTTGGGTAGGAGCGGTGATGTCGAACACGGATTCAAGTCACGTTCTAGACGACGGGCCAGGTGGCCGCAACGACGGCGGGCGCCGCCCTCGAGTGCTCATCGTCGCCACGCTCGCCGAGGTCGGAGGTGTCGGGACCTACGTCGCCATGCTCCTCCCGCAGCTCATCGAGCGGTTCGACGTGGTCGTTGCCGCGCATGGTCCGGGACCCCTGCGCGAGGCGAGCCTCGCAGCAGGAGTTCGCTACATCGGCCTCTCGCAGCTGCGACGACCCATCAATCCGTTGCGTGACCTGCTCGCACTCGCGGAGCTCGTCCGCGTCTGCCGACGCGAGCGACCGGACATCATCCACCTCAACAGTGCCAAGGCAGCTTTCATCGGCCGGCTCGCGGGTGCACTCGCGCGCGTGCCGATTCGTATCGTCAGCATCCACGGGTGGTCGTTCTCGGTTCCCGGAATACCGAGAGTGGCAATCTGGGCCGACCGACTCGTCCGCGCGCTTACCACGGCGACGATCTGCGTTTCCGAGTACGACCGCGAGATTGGTGTCACAAGGGGAATGTGTGTCCGCGAAGAGACTGTCGTAATCCACAACGGCATCGACGTCCTCGGTTTCGAGGTCGCGACCCACGGAGAGCGTCGCGTGCCGGTCGTTACGTCCGTCGGCCGGCTCGCGCCACAAAAGGACATCGGCACGCTCCTCCGAGCGCTCGCTACGCTCGATCCGACCTCCTACCGTGCCGTCCTTGCCGGCTCGGGCCCGGATGCGGACGCCGTCGCGGCCGAGATCGAGCGCCTGGGACTGGTCGATTCGGTCGAACTGCTCGGCGAACGTGACGACGTCCCACGGGTCCTCGCCTCGGCGGATGTCTTCGTGCTCTCGAGCATCTACGAATGCCTCCCTATATCGGTGCTCGAGGCGATGGCGGCCGGCCTACCGGTCGTCGCTACCAACGTCGGCGGGGTACCCGAGCTCGTGGTCGATGGACAGACCGGTTACGTCGTCGAATCGCGAAATCCCCGAGCGCTCGCCCGAGCCCTGCACGAGCTCTTGGCAGATGCAGACCTTCGCCGACGCTTCGGTCAGGCCGGGAGAGCGCGAGTCGAGACCGACTTCGGCATCGCGCAATTCCGCAGCAAACATGTCGACGTGTATCTGCGCGAGCTCCAGCGTCGCGGCACCTTCATTTCAGAGCGAGAACCGCCCTCCTGAGCCACCTTTGACCGCTGGATACGGGCGGAGGTCGTCATGAGGTGGATCGAGGCAGGTCTTGTGCTCGAACCGGAGCACGAATATCATTAGAAACAGCCGTCCACGGGGGGAACGGCGATGGGACTAGGACGTCGGGGGAGGCGTTCACAATGGGGACTGCGGAGTCTGCGGGGAGTTGGGTGCCCGTGGTCGAGCGACAGGCTCGGGCATGAGGGACCCGAAACGAGTTCTGGACGTCGTGTCGGCGACGCTGCTCGCAATCGTGCTTGCACCGCTGATTGTCGGTCTCGCGATTGCGATCAAGTTGGAGAGCGAAGGGCCGGTTTTCTATCGCTCTCGCCGGGTGGGGCGTTACGGCAAGGAATTCACGATCCTCAAGTTTCGGAAGATGCACGACCGAGCCACCGGCCCGAAGCTCACCGTCGCGAACGATCCTCGTTTCACACATCTCGGCGCGTTTCTTGCGCGGACGAAGCTGGACGAGCTTCCGCAGCTGTGGAACGTCATCCGGGGCGACATGAGCCTCATCGGCCCCAGGCCCGAAGACGCCCTCTTCGTCGCACACCAGGCCGAGATGTATCGGACGATACTCACCGTTCGGCCGGGGCTTACCGGCCTGTGTCAGCTGGCGTTCGTACGTGAAGCCGAGGTGCTCTCCTCCGTGGATCTGCAGCGCGACTACGTCGATCGACTGTTGCCCGGGAAGGTGCGAATGGACTCGCTGTACGCGGAGCAACGATCGTTCGCCCTGGATCTGCGGATCATGCTCTGGACGGTGCCTGCGCTGCTCGGGCTTGATGTCGCGGTCAATCGGGAGAACGGCACGCTGTCGCGCCGACGACCCCGCGATGTCGCCGGTGCCGCCTTGGCCCAAGCGGGCCTCGAGGTGTCGGTCAAGGTCAAGTCGGCCGTGGGCGAGTAAGAGTGCAAGCGGTCATTCTCGCGGGAGGGCGCGGTACGAGGCTCGCGCCCTACACATCGATCCTTCCGAAGCCGCTCATGCCTATCGGCGACCGCTCCATCCTCGAGCACGTCCTCGAACAGCTCTTCCAAGCCGGTATTCAGGATGTCGCACTCTGCGTGGGATATCTGTCTCACCTCATTCGCGCGGTGCTCGAAAGCGGAGGAGCGAGCTCCGCCCGACCGCGACTGCGGTACGTGCAGGAGTTCGAGCCTCTCGGCACGGTCGGACCACTGCAGCTGGTCGACGGACTCAACGAGACGTTCTTGGTCATGAACGGCGACGTCCTGACGAGACTCGACTTCTCCGATCTCGTGGCGTACCATCGCGCGTCCGGGAGCGTGCTTACCATCGCGTCTCACCAACGAGTCGTGAAGGTCGACTACGGCGTGCTCGGGATCAGCTCACCGTCCGGAAGGTCGTTCGTGGAGTCATTCCACGAGAAGCCCGAGATACCGGTGTCTGTGAGCGCCGGCATCTACGTCATGGAACCGGAAATTCTGAAGTGCGTGCCTCCGACGGGCTACTTCGACTTTCCGGATCTCGTTCACGCCTTGCTCGCAGCGCACCGCCCGATCAGCGCCTACGAATACGCCGGCTTCTGGCTCGACCTCGGCCGGCCGGAGGACTACGAGCACGCAGTGGAGTTCTGGGAGCGTGCACCCGAGGCGCTCGAAGTCGGCGCCGCGGAGCCCTTGCCACCGCAGCCGCAATCGATAAACGGGGACGAGGACGCTCTGCGATCGAGCACGGTTGACGGCGGGCGCGGCTAGGTTCGCCGCGCACCGTCATCGAGGTGAACTCGAAACGGGCCATCATCGCCGGACTCGGGCTCGCAGTTCTGGCTCTCGCGATGCTTCCCCAGCTCTCGCCGGAGGGTCGCTCGGACGTCCCGGAAGGGCACATGACAGGCACTCACTGGGGAGCTCCTCACGACATTGCCGTATACAAGACGATCGGCTACGACTTTGCAGTCCGGTCAGTCGACCCTCGACGTCCGCGCGAGTGGCGCAAGGAACTCGACGCAGCGGAGTCTCAAGGGTTGAAGCTCATGATCGGTGCCCATCCCGAGCCGTACTCGTTCTCCGACGGCCGTTGGACGATCACCGCTGCAGGGATACGCTTCCTGAAGTACCTGAGGAGCCGCGCCGGGCTCGTTCTCGCTGTCTTCGTCTACAACGAGCCGTACTGGGTGAACCCGTTCACCGGCCGCACCCACCCCTGTGGCGCGCTCTCCGCGAACATGCTGCGGTCACTGCGCTCGAAGATCCGCACGATCTGGCCCGAGGCGAAGATCTACCACGACATCGGCCGGCCGTCGCAGTGGGCGCCCGGAGGCTCGCTGCACAGGATCTACCCCTGCATCGGCGAGAAGTACGCCGATGCCAAGGGCATCGCCGACTATGTCGGTGCGTGGTACTTCCCGTTTCGCGAGAGCGGCTACCGCCGTAGAGACGGGCTCGCGGTTCTCGCGCGTGAAACCCAGTACATCACGAGGTCGATGGGTGCGGCCACCGTCTGGCTCAGCCAGGCTCACGCATGCTGCGAGGACCTCGTGTGGCCGTCGGATGCGGAGATCGTGGACTGGAACTGCGCGATACGTTCGCGGCTGCCAGAGGGAAGCCACATCTCCTGGTATGCGTGGCGACAGGAGAAGTATCGGGACTTCCTCGCCAACCACCAGGATCAGTGGCCGTTGACGGTAGGCGCCGCCTGCTGAGAGCCAGGTTCGACTCGCGCCATCCGTCGGAGGTCGCTGCGGCCCAGCGGAGATCGGTCGCGCCGGCGAGCTCGTTCGCACCGCGCCGGAGCGCTACCGCGAGGTCACGTCCTGCTCGAACACGACCGACTATCAGGCGCGGCGGCTCGGGATCCGCTTCCGCGGCGAGCACGGCCTCGAGCATCCGCACCGCTGAACGGGACGATGGTGACCGACCGCGCGCTCCTCGCGATCTTCGAGAGCTTCCAGGGCGTCGTGCCCGACGTGCTCGCCCGGTACGGCGCTCCCCCGGAGGTCAGGGGTCAGACCCACTGGTCTGACCCCTGGATGCCGCCGTCATGTCATTGCGCGATCCGTACGGCGACCCGGCCCCCGGCTCGCACGCGTCGATGACGGCGACGGTGACGGCACTCTTGCCCTTCACCGCACGCAGCGTCACAGCAGCGGCCGTCCGGCTGGAGCACGAGCTCGCCCTGTACCGGATCGAGACCGACGTGCGCAGCACGTAGGGACGACATGCTGTAGGCGAAGACCGGCGTCCCGTTGGCCATGAGCCCGGCGCCGACCGAGTCGAACGCGCCCACTTCGACGAGACGCGCACGCCCTCACGGGTCCCGCCGGCTCCGCTCGCGGGCGCCTTCGCGGACACGACTCCGGCGTCCTCGGCGCTGTCACCTACCGATGAAGAACGCTTGCAGGCCGCCGGCGGGTGCGGCGACGACGTCGGGATTGTCGGCGACGTCAAATCCGCCGAGGACGAGCTTCGCAGCCCCGGCCTTGCCGGTGTTGCTGACAGGCGTGTCCCAGATCGCCTTCTGGCGTCGCCAGAGCACGTGCAACACGCCGTCGCTGCCGCGGGCGAGGCCGACCTCGTCGATGTTGCGGTCCGCCTTGTCGGTGATGCGCGGCCAGTTGCCGGGCGGACCTGCCGGCGCCGACGGTGCAGACGGAACGGCGATCGACGTCGCGAGGACGGCCAGAGCCACGAGTGCCTTCATCGGTGAACCTCCCTTTTCAACCGAGCCAATCGCGACGGTAGTGCGACACCCTTCAAGGGGGCTCAGGGCTCGGTTAGGACGAGTCACCGCGGCATTGCGACCGATGCCGCTGCGAGGCAACGCCGCGGGACACGATCTTGCGCCGCCGCTTCGCGGTGGGGCGGGGTTCCTCCGAGCCAGCGGTCGGTCACAATGCGCACCGGCGGGGTGCCGGAGCGGTCGAACGGGGCGGCCTTGAAAGCCGTTGGGCGCGCAAGCGTCCCGTGGGTTCGAATCCCACCCCCGCCGCTACGCAGCGGATGCTCAGTACGCGGCGCGGGCCCGCGTCAGCGCTGGCAGCGTGAGCATGATCAGCCGCAGATCCTCCCGCAGCGACCAGTTCGTCACGTAGAGGTAGTCGAGCTTCGTCATCTCCTCGAAGGGGATGTCGCTGGCGCCAAGGACCTGCCAGAGGCCCGTGATCCCCGGCTTGAGGTCCAGCCGCCTACGAGCCCAGCTCGAGACGTGTTGATCCTCGTCGAGGATCAGCGGGCGAGGCCCGACGAGTGACATCTCTCCGGACAGAACGTTGAGGAGCTGCGGGAGCTCGTCGAGGCGCCATCTTCGCAGGGACCGACCGACGCGGGTAATGCGTGGATCGTCGGGGACCTTGAACATCCGCGGGTCCTCGGCGCTATGCATGTTCAGGTGGGCGATCTCGTGCTTGCGGCTCTCCGCGTCGGCAACCATCGTCCTGAACTTGAAGACGCGGAAAGTCCGTCCGCCGGCTCCCATTCGGACCTGCCTGAAGAAGACCGGTCCTCTGGAGTCGAGCTTGGTCAGCACCGCGACTACGAGGAAGAGCGGTGACAGAAGCAGCAATCCCATCGCCGCTGCCACGACATCGAACGACCGCTTCAGGAAGCGCGACGAGCCCGAGAGATGCGGGCTCGGGAGGCCCACGAGCGGCATCCCTTCGATCGTGTGCAGCTGCGCGTTGGTGCCGAGGACCTCGAACATCCGAGGAACGATGTCGATCTGGACGTCGCTGTCCTGCATCGAGCGAATCACGCCCAGCGTCTGGTTGTGAGAGTCCGTCGAGAACGCGATGGCGACCCGGTGCACCCCGTGGTCGCGAACGAGGCTCGGCAGGTCGTCGGTCGTTCCGATAAGCGAGCTCTTGCCGTTCCCCGCACCGAAGACCCGATCGTCCTTGTCGACGAACCCCACGACCCGCAGGCCATACTCGGGATGCTTCTCGATCTTGTCGGCGAGCATGTGGGCGACGTGGCCCGAGCCGACGATGATCACGTTCTGGATGTACGCGGCCCGACGGCGGCCGATTGCGCGGCTTGCGGCGCGGAGCAGCGGGACCAGCGCGACTGCGAGCAGCCAGAACACGACGAGCCGACCGAGATTCGGATACGGGAGGCCGAGAACGTGCGTGAGGACGAGGAAGCTCCACGTCCCGAGCGTGACGACCTGAAACACGCCGACGATGTCGTCGACCGTCGAGTGATCGGTTCGCTCCTCGTCGCGGTCGTACAGGCCGTAGATGCGAGCAAGCAACACCCATAGCGGGAGCGTGGCCGCGAAGAGCGCCATCTCCCAGATCGGCGCGACCCGATCCACGGCGATGTCGGGCGATGCGAGCACCAGCGCAACGAGATACGCAGTGAGCAGCCCGACGACATCGGCGGCGAGCAAGAGACGGCGCATGAGCCAGCCGCGCCGACGCGCGTTCCGTGGCCACGTCCGATCAACCTCGTAGATGAGTCGATCGCCTTGTGGTACGGCGATCGCATCTTGCGATACAGCGCTCAACCCATTCCTCCCCCGTGCAAGAGCCTCCTGCGAATCGCGCTCGGCTCCGTTCCCCTAGTGCAACAAAGGATAGTCGTGGAATGGCCCGATTTCATAGGCCCCGGGCCAGTACCTTCGTCTGGACCAGGCGGGACTCAGGAGCCGATTCAGTACTCGATGCCTTCGCCCCTGGCCATCACGACGACTGTTCGCCACAGGATCCCAATGTCCCTGCGGACGATGCGTAGCGAGCTCGCGTTCCGGCAGAAATCGACGTACTCGACGTCGAGCTTCGCGTACCCGGCCGACTCGGTGACGCCCTTCTCGACCTGCGCCGGGCCCGTCCAACCTGCGATGAACTCGTTCGCGGTACGTCGTGTCCCTTCGCGACCTGACTCGCGACCATCGAGGGCGGCCACGGACGCGGCCCGACGAGGCTCATGTCGCCGCGGAGCACGTTCCAGAGCTGCGGCAGCTCGTCGAGGTACCACGGCTTCAAGACGCGCCGGCCCGCCCAGGTGAGGTTCGCCTCGTCGGCCTCGAGCAGGCGGGCGTGCGCCTCGACTCGACTCCGCTCGCTCGAAGGACGTCGCGGCGGAGAGTCCGGAACTTGAGGAGGTCGAACTCGCGGCCGCGCGAGATCCGGCGCTCGCGATAGAGCCACGGCCCGCGATCCGCCGCGGCGCGCGAGCATGTCGAGCGCCCATCACGGCGAAGACGAAGGCGAACACCGGCGAGAGCAGAACGACGAGGACGAGCGAGAGCGTCTTGTCGAGGAACCACTTCGGGGCGGGATAGCTCGAGATGACGCGCTCGATTCTCGCGCCGGCAGGGTTAGGGTGGCATCCATGTCGGTCGGGATCGGGCGCGAGCGCCAGTTCGAGGTCTACGTCGGCGGCGCGCGAGGCTCCTACCCCGCGGTTCCCGTCTCGTTCGCCCGGCTCGAGCAGGCGGCACGCAGCCGGATGTCACCGGAGGGATTCGCCTACGTCGCGGGCGGCGCCGGGACCGAGGAGACCATGCGCGAGAACCGGGCCGCGTTCGAGCGCTGGCGGATCGTGCCGCGGATGCTCCACGACGTCTCGAGCCGTGACACGTCGCTCGAGGTTCTGGGAACACGACTACCGAGCCCGTTCGTCCTCTGCCCGATCGGCGTGCTCGAGATGGCCCATCGCGACGCGGACGTGGCCGTCGCGCGGGCGGCAGCCGCCGAGGGGATCCCGTTCGTGTTCTCGAACCAGGCCTCGCGTCCGATGGAGGAGACAGCGCGCGCGATGGGCGATGCGCCGCGCTGGTTCCAGCTCTACTGGAGCACGTCGAACGAGCTCGTCGCGAGCCTCGTTTCCCGCGCCGAGGCGTGCGGCTGCTCGGCCATCGTCCTCACGCTCGACACGACGATGCTCGGCTGGCGCGTCCGCGACCTCGATCTCGCGTACCTCCCCTTCCTACGCGGCAAGGGGATCGCGCAGTACACGAGCGATCCCGTGTTCGTGGACGCGCTGCAGGAGACGCTGCGTCAGGCGCACCTCCGACCGGCCGCATCAGCCTCGCGGCGATCGGGACGCTCTGGCAGCTCGCCGGCGCGTATCCGGCACGCGCCTGCAGGGCCTCCGTTCCGGGCTCGCGCGAGCCGCAGTGCGCCGGTTCGTCGAGACGTACTCGCGACCGTCGCTCTCGTGGGACGACCTCGGCTTCCTGCGCGAGCGGACGCGGCTCCCGATCCTCCTGAAGGGCATCCTGCACCCGCTCGACGCGGTGCGCGGCGGTCGAGCACGGCATGGACGGGATCGTGGTCTCGAACCACGGCGGGCGCCAGGTCGACGGCGCGATCGCGACGATGGACGCGCTGCCGGGCGTCGTCGAGGCCGTCGGCGGGGCGCGTTCCGGTCCTGCTCGACAGCGGCGTGCGCTCGGGAGCGGACGTGTTCCGAGCGCTCGCGCTCGGAGCTGCAGCGGTCGGGCTCGGGCGCCCCTACGTCTGGGGTCTCGCGGCGGGCGGCCAGGAGGGCGTCCGCGAGGTGATCCGGAACCTCCGCGCCGACTTCGACCTGACGATGGGGCTCGCCGGCTGTGCTTCGGTCCGGGAGATCGGCCGCGATTCCGTCGTTCGACCCGGCTAGATCGTGGACGAGGCAGACGAGCTCCGCACTCTTCTTCGCCGTTATCCGGCAGGCGTCGCCGTAGCGACCGTCGATGCGTCCGGTCAGAAACTCGGCCTGACGATCGGGTCGCTCGTCTCGCTCTCGCTCGCTCCGCCGCTCGTCGGGTTCGCCATCTCGAGGGAAGCCGCGATGCACGAGCTGCTGCGCGAGGCGGCCGGCTGCGCCGTGTCGCTGCTCGCGGCCGGTCAGGACTGGCTCGCGCAGCACTTCGCCCGCGGCGTTCCTCCGATCGCCATGTGGCACGGCGTCGCCACCAGGCCGGGCGCGGTCGGCGCGCCCCTCCTCGTCGGTGCGCTCGGCTGGCTCGAGTGCTCGCTACGCGACGAGATCGCCACCGGCACGCACACCTTCTTCGTCTTCCACGTCGAGCGCGCCGAGTTGGGAAACGACGCGCCCCCGCTCTTCAGGGTCGGCGGCGAGTACGGCGTCCCGTGATCGAGGCCGTCGTCTTCGACCTCGACGGCGTCCTCGTCGACTCGGAGCACGTCTGGGACGAGGTGCGCGAGGAGCTCGCGCACGAGCGCGGCGGCACCTGGCACGAGCGCGCGCAGGCCGACATGATGGGCATGAGCTCGTCCGAGTGGTCGCGCTACATGCACGACGTCGTCGGCCTCGCCGACCCGCCGGAGGTGATCAACGACGAGGTCGTTCGACGCCTTCTGGCTCGGTATGACGACGAGCTGCCGCTGATCGACGGCGCGATCGATGCGGTTCGTCGCGTCGCCGGTTCGCTTTCGGCTCGCGCTCGCCTCGTCCTCGAACCGCCCGGTCATCGACAGCGTGCTCGAGCGAGCGGGGATCGCAGAGCTCTTCGAGGCCACCGTTTCCTCGGAGGAGGTCGCCCGCGGTAAGCCCGCGCCCGACGTGTTCCTCGCGGCGGCTCGCCGCCTCGCAGTGCCGCCCGAGCGTTGTGCTGCGATCGAGGACTCCGGGAACGGCATCCGCGCAGCAGACGCGGCGGGCATGCGGGTGGTCGCGATCCCGAACCGACGCTTCCCGCCACCCGCCGACGCGCTGGAGCTCGCCGACGTGGTGCTCGACTCGCTCGGCGAGCTCTCCGTCGAGGTGATCGAGAGCTAGACGCGGCCGAGCAGGACGCAGGCGTTGTGGCCGCCGAGGCCCATCGCGTTCGACAGGGCGACGTCCACCTGCGCCCGCCGCGCCTCGTTCGGCACGTAGTCGAGGTCGCACTCGGGGTCCGGGTTCCGATAGTTGATCGTCGGCGGCAGGACGCCTTCGTGCAGCGCGAGGACGCACATCATCGCCTCGACCGCGCCGGCCGCTCCGAACAGGTGGCCGAGCACGGACTTGGTGGACGAGACCGCGAGCTCGTCGGCGTGCGCGCCGAACACCGCGCGTATCGCCTTCGTCTCTGCGAGGTCGCCCTGCGGGGTGGACGTGCCGTGGGCGTTGATGTAGCCGACCCGCTCGGGCTCGACGCCGGAGCGGGTGAGCGCGGCGCGCATCATCTCCCCGACGCCGACCGACTCCGGATCGGGCTGCGCCATGTGGTGCGCGTCGTTCGAGGTCCCGTATCCGAGCACCTCGGCGTAGATCCGGGCGCCTCGAGCGACGGCGCGCTCGTGTTCCTCGAGCACCATCACGCACGCGCCTTCCCCCATCACGAAGCCGGCGCGCGTCGCGTCGAACGGACGCGAGGCGAGCGCCGGGTCCTCCTCCTCGGCGACGAGGCCGCGCATCGCGCAGAACCCGGCGAGGATGACCGGGTGCATGCACGACTCGGTGCCGCCGGCGAGCACGACGTCGGCGTCGCCGCGACGAATCGTCTCCGCGCCCTCCCCGACCGCGTGCGAGCCCGTCGCGCACGCCGAGACCGGCGCGTAGTTCGGTCCGCGGAGCCCGAGGTCGATCGCGATCTGCCCGCTCGCCGAGTCGACGAGCACGTTCGGCAGGAACCACGGCGAGACCCTGCTGTGCCCACGATCGCGGAGCACGGCGTCCTGCTCGAGGACGCCGATCACCCCGCCGATCGCCGAGCCGACGAGGATGCCGGCTCGCGCGGGATCGATCCCCTCGGCGCCCGAGTCGGCCCAGGCCTCACGCGCGGCGGCGACCGCGAGGACGACGTTCCGCTCGAGCCGCCGTGCGTCCTTCGGACCGACGACCGACTCCGGCTCGAACCCCTTCACCTCGGACGCGATCCGCACCGGGAACTCGCTCGCGTCGAAGGTCCGGATCCAGTCGACTGCCGCTCCGCCCGGCGACTGCAGCGTCCCACGTCGAACGCGCGTCGAGCCCGAGCGGAGTGACGGCTCCGAGACCGGTGACGACGACGCGGCGCATGAGGCTGAGAGCGTAGTAGCTTCACGCGCATGGCTCGATCCCGAATCGGGCCTCGGCGAGCCGGTCGAGCGCCCCGCCGATCTGCACGACGTCGATCCCGTTCCCGCCCATGGAGGCCGAGCTCGTCCGCGACCTGCCGACCGGTGACGAGTGGCAGTACGAGCCGAAGTGGGACGGCTTTCGCGGGCTGCTCGAGAACGGGACCGGCGAGCTGCGGCTCTGGTCGCGCAACGCGCGCCCGCTCCTGCGCTACTTCCCCGAGCTGCGGCCGCTCGAGAAGCTCCTGCCGCCGCTCTCCGCGCTCGACGGCGAGATCGTCATCGAGCGCGACGGCGTCCTCGACTTCGACGCGATGCAGATGCGCCTGCATCCGGCCGAGAGTCGCGTCAACAAGCTCTCGGCGGAGATTCCCGCGCGCTTCATCGCCTTCGACGTCCTCGTCTGGAAAGGCGCGGAGACCTGGAAGGAGCCGCTCTCGAAGCGGCGGGCGCGCCTCGAGCGAAGCGCGAAGCGCTTCGAGCTGTCGCCTGCTACCCGGGATCGCGACGAAGCGCTCGGCTGGCTCGACCGCTTCGAGGCGATCGGCCTCGACGGCGTGATCGCGAAGCGTCGCGACCTCCCCTACCTCGCCGGCTCGCGCGACGGCGTCGTGAAGGTGAAGCCCGAGAAGACGGCCGACTGCGTCGTCGTCGGCGTTCGCTGGAAGTCGAAGCCGGACCGGATCGCGACGCTGCTCCTCGGCCTGTATCGCGACGACGGCGAGATCGACTACGTCGGCTCCGCAGCCGTCGCGCCCGCGCGCCACGACGAGATCGCGAAGCGAGTCCGCCCGCTGCTCGAGAACGCGCCCGAGCGGCGCTTCTCGGAGCCGAACCGCTGGGGCGGCGGCGAGCTCGAGGAGTCGCCGGTGCGGCCCGAGCTCGTCGTGGAGGTGCGCTACGACAAGGTGCAGTCGAACCGCTTCCGCCACGGCACGAAGCTGATCCGCTTCCGAGACGACAAGGACCCGAAGCAGTGCACGTGGCGAGAACTGCGGCCGCCCGCTGACGCCTCGGCGTCCGTCGCCTCGCTCCTCGCGTAGGGGCGAGCTAGTATCTCGCCCCTACGCCTTGCTTCGCTCGCGACGGCTGAACCCGCGGCAGGCTCGCCCGGCATCTTCGGGAAGTTCGGCGGGTACGGCGCCTCGCCGACCCCCTCCGTCTCGTCGCGCTCGACCCACTCGAGCAGCACGCGCAGGTCGTTCACCGCGTCGTCGATCCCCGCGTGGACGTCGCCGAGCTTCGCGAACCGCTTCGGCATCGTCGTCATCGAGAAGTCCTCGGTCTCGACGTCGGGCAGCTCGTCCCAGGTCACGGGCGCCGAGACGGTCGCGTCGGTCCTCCCGCGCACCGAGTACGCCGAGGCGACCGTGCGATCGCGCGCGTTCTGGTTGTAGTCGATGAAGACGCGCTTCCCTCGCTCCTCCTTCCACCACGCGGTCGTCACCTTCTTCGGCAGCCGGCGCTCGACCTCGCGCGCGAACGCGAGCGCCGCGCGACGGACGACCGGGAACTCCCAGTTCGGCTCGATCCGGCAGAAGACGTGGATGCCGCGGTTGCCCGACGTCTTCGGCCAGCCCGTGTAGCCGATCTCGTCGAGCACCTCGCGGACGAGCGCGGCGACGCGCTTGCCGTCGCGGAACGTCGTCCCGGGCTGGGGATCGATGTCGATGCGGAGCTCGTCCGGGATGCTCGGTGTCGCGGCGTCGCGACGGCCACGGGTGGAAGTCGACGACGGCGAGGTTCGCCGCCCAGATCACCTGCGCGAGCTCGGTGACGCAGAGCTCGTCCGCGTGCCGCCCGGACGGGAAGGTCACCCGGGCGGCCTCGACCCATTCGGGCCGCTTCTCGGGAACGCGCTTCTGGTAGATCGCCTCGCCGGTGACGCCGTCGGGGAAGCGGCGAAGCTGCGTCGGGCGCTCGTACAGCGCGCGCACGATCCCCTCGCCGACCGCGATGTAGTACTCCGCGAGGTCGCGCTTCGTCTTCCGCGCCTTCGGGAAGAGCACCTTGTCGGGGTTCGTCAGCTTGACGAGCCGCTCCCCCACCTCGAGCTCGATGAACGGGCTCGCCATGCGCGTCACGCTAGCCGCAGGGGAAATCGACATCAACCGACGCTGGTACGCTCGCGCGCCAGTCCCCGTTCGAGGAGTGATTGCGATGCGCGCAGCTGGGCTCGGTCTCGCCTTGTCGCTCTCGCTCTCGGCCTTGCGGCAACGGCGACGGGTGGCCCGTCCGCGACCGCGCAGTCGGGCAGTTGCGCGAAGGCGAACCTCGACCTCGTCAAGGACGGTCAGCTCAGCCTCGCGACGGACAACCCGGCCTTCCCACCGTGGTGGGGCGGCGCGCCGAAGAAGCCGTGGCAGGTCTCGAACCCGGCGAGCGGCAAGGGCTACGAATCCGCCGTCGCGTACGCGGTCGCGAAGCAGCTCGGCTTCTCGAAGGGGCAGGTCGCCTGGAGCGCGGTCCCCTTCAACAACTCGTTCCGGCCGGGCAAGAAGCCGTTCGACTTCTACATGGCGCAGGTCTCGTTCGCCCCGGAGCGAGCGCGGGCCGTCTCCTTCTCGAACTCGTACTACTTCGTGAACCAGGCGGTCGTCGCGAACGCCGGCACGCCGATCTCACGCGTGACGACGGTGGCGGGCCTCAGGCCGTACAAGCTCGGAGCCCAGGTCGGGACGACGAGCTACAGCTACATCACGAGGTTCATCAGGCCGTCGCAGAGCCCGGCCGTGTACGACTCGAACAACGACGCGATCTCGGCGCTCGGACGCGGGCCAGATCGACGGCATCGTCGTCGACCTCCCGACCGCCTTCTTCGTCGTCGCCGTTCAGCTCGACGACGGCACGATCGTCGGGCAAGCTCCCGCAGCGCGGGGCTCGCGAGCGCTTCGGCATGGTCTTCGAGAAGGGCAACAGCCTCGTGCGGTGCGTCAACCGGGCGCTCAACCGCCTGTGGGCGAACGGGACGATCAAGGGGCTACAGCGGAACGTACCTCGCGCAGGCCGGCGCGCCGGACCTGAGGTAGCGCCAGTCCGCTGAACGAGAACCGCGGCTCGAAGATCCTCGGCAGCCTGACGACGGGCGGCGGCGGCAGAAGCGTCGCCGTCGCCCTCGTCTCGACTGTCGTCTTCGTCGCGGTCATCGCCTTCGCCGTCGTCAACTCGTCGGGGTGGGACGACGTCAAGGAGGCGTTCTTCAGCCGCGAGGAGTTCGAGGAAGCGTTCCCGGAGATCCTCTCCGCCTTCTGGATCAACGTGAAGATCTTCCTGATCGCGGAGGTCTTCATCCTCGTCTTCGCTCTGGCGATCGCGGTGCTCCGGAGCCTGCCCGGGCCGGTGTTCTTCCCGATCCGCGCGCTCGCCGTCGTCTACGTCGACCTCTTCCGCGGCGTTCCGACGATCCTCGTCATCTACATCCTCGGCTTCGGCGTGCCCGGCGCTCGCGCTGCCGGGCGTGCCGATCGATCCTCTCTTCTGGGGCATCGTCTCGCTCGTCCTCGTGTACTCGGCGTACGTCTCCGAGGTCTACCGCGCGGGAATCGAATCGGTGCATCCGAGCCAGGCGGCGGCGGCGCGGTCGCTCGGCCTGACGCACGGCCAGGCGCTCCGCTTCGTCGTCATCCCGCAGGCCGTGCGCCGCGTCATCCCTCCGCTCCTGAACGACTTCATCGGGCTGCAGAAGGACACGGCGCTCGTGGCGCTGCTCGGCGTGGTGGAGGCGTTCCGCCAGTCGCAGATCGACGTCGCCGGCAGCTTCAACTACACGCCGTACATCGCGACGGCGATCATCTTCATCGCGCTCACGATCCCGATGGCCAGGTTCACGGACTGGCTCATCGCCCGTGACAAGCGCCGGCAACAGGCCGCGAGGCTCGCGTGACCTCCGCCGCGCTCGAGATCGCGGGCCTGCACAAGTCGTTCGGGAAGCTCGAAGTGTTGCGCGGCATCGACCTCGAGCTCGCCGAGCACGAGGTCGTCTGCCTCATCGGCGCGTCCGGCTCGGGCAAGTCGACGCTCCTCCGCTGCATCAACCTGCTCGAGCCGATCGACTCGGGGCGAATCGTGCTGCGCGGCGAGGAGATCTCGGCTCGCGGGCATCGACGTGAACCGCGTGCGGCGCGGGATCGGGATCGTCTTCCAGTCGTTCAACCTCTTCCCGCACATGTCCGTGCTCGGGAACATCACGCTCGGGCCGCGCAAGGCGCTCGGGCTCTCGACGGCGGAGGCCGAGGCGCGCGCGGACGAGCTCCTCGGCCGCTTCGGGCTCGCGGACAAGCGCGAGGAGTACCCGGACCGCCTGTCGGGCGGCCAGCAGCAGCGCGTCGCGATCGTGCGCGCGCTCGCGATGCAGCCGGGGCTGCTGCTGCTCGACGAGGTCACGAGCGCGCTCGACCCGGAGCTCGTCGCCGAGGTGCTCGAGGTCATCCGCGAGCTCGCGGCGGAGGGCATGACGATGCTCATCGCGACGCACGAGATGAGCTTCGCCCGCGACGTCGCCCATCGGGTCTGCTTCCTCGACGCCGGCGTGATCCTCGAGCAGGGGACGCCCGCGGAGATCTTCGGCGCGCCGCGCGAGCCGCGGACGCAGCAGTTCCTGCAGCGGATCGTGGACGCCGGCCGCCTCTAGACGGCGTATCGTCTGATTGTGATCGAGGAGTCCAGGAGCATCGACGTCACGCTCGAGCCGCTCGACGAGTTCGTCGTCGTCCAGCCCATCTCGGACGAGTCGGAGACGAGGGCGGGGCTCATCCTGCCCGCCTCTGCGACCGAGTCCGCTCCGTGCCGAACCGGGATCGTCACCGCGGTCGGCGCCGACGTGGGCGGCGTCGAGGCCGGCGACAAGGTGCTCTATCCGCGCGACACCGGCTTCGACGTTCGCCTCGGCGGGCTCGAGGTGAAGGTGCTGAAGCGCGAAGACCTCATCGCGCGGATCCACGACTAGGCTGCCGCGCATGCTACCTGCTGCGACGCCGCCCTCGTGGCATGGATCTTCGTCTGGTTCCTCGTCGCGATCCGAGTCTTCCGTCGCGACGACATCGGAGTCGGCGGGAAGGTCCTCTGGATCGTCGTGATCCTCGTCTTCCCGATCGTCGGGCTCCTCGTCTACTTCCTCTGGGACGCAGCGAGGCCCAGGACGAGCTAGCGGGACAGGCGCTCTCTTGTGTCGCTTATGTAGCCGGGTAGAGTGAATTGCGATGAACTCGGCGCGGAGTGCCGACAGAGATCTGCGGCGTGTCGGCGTCGTCGGGGCTGGCGTGATCGGGTCGGGGGTAGCACAGCTACTGGCTCAGACGGGCCACGATGTCACGCTGGTCGACCTCTCGGATGAGGCGCGCGCGCAGGCGCGTGATGGCCTACGCCGGAACATCCGGCTCCACCACCTCCTCGCGGGCACGAATGAGCCGCTGGACGTACGAGAGGTCATCAGCAAGATCGAGCTCACCCGCGACTACGAGGCGCTCGCCGACGCCGACTTCGTGATCGAGAACACGACCGAGAGCTGGAACGTGAAGCAGGAGGTGTTCGGCAAGCTCGATCGCATCTGCAGCGCCGCATGCCCTCTCGCCGCGAACACGTCCGTGATCCCGATCACGAAGATCGCCGGAGCGACCAGCAGGTCGGATCGCGTCATCGGCATTCACTTCATGAATCCCGTTCCCCTGAAGCCGGCCGCCGAGGTGATCCCCGGGCGCGACACGTCCGAGAAGACACTCGCTCTCACTCGCACGCTGCTTAACCAGATGGGGACGGAGGCAATCCTGGTCGGTGACTCGCCCGGGTTCGTCTCGAACCGAGTGCTGATGCTGGCAGTGAACGAGGCGGCGTTTCTCGTCCACGAGAACGTCGCGAGCGCGGAGACCGTCGACGAGGTCTTCAAGAAGTGCTTCGGACATCCCATGGGCCCGCTTGCAACGGCCGATCTGATCGGAATCGACACGGTGCTCCTGTCGATCGCCGGCCTGCGCGAGGCATTCAGCGATGACAAGTACCGCCCGTGTCCCCTCCTACAGTCGATGGTGGACGCGGGGAAGCTTGGCCGGAAGTCAGGCGAGGGCTTCTTCGAGTACGGGTCCGTCGAGACCGGTTGACGCAGATGTCGACGCCGAGCCCAGTTCGCCTGCGCATTCGCGAGTACGTCACCGGAGCGCTCCGAAAACCCGAGCTGGCCGATGACGACGACATCTTCGAGGTTGGCGGCGCTTCGTCTCTGTTCGCAGCCGAGCTGGTCGTCTTCATCGAGGATGCCCTTGGCGCGGAGCTCGACGACGACGACCTCGTACGCGAGAACTTCGCAACGATCGACGCGCTCGCGCGACTTGCCGACCGGCGGGCGGCAGGATGACGACGGCCGCCGGCCACGAGCTCTCGTCCGAACACGCGGATGTGGAGGCCGAGGTACGGACGTTCGCGGAAAAGCAGGTGAGACCGCGAGCCGGCGCCATCGACCGCGACGAGCTCGTGCCGCTCGAGCTGATCGAGGAGCTCAGACGAAACGGCTACCTTGGTTCGCGGCTCGCCCGCTCGTATGGAGGTCGCGAGCTCGACCTGGTCGCCTACGGGCTGCTCCACTGCGAGCTCGGACGGGCGTGCTCGTCGACCCGATCCCTCTTGACCGTCCACGACATGGTCGCGGAGGCCCTGTTGCGACTCGGGACGAAGACCGCGCGAGAAGAGTGGCTTCCTCAGCTTGCAACCGGAGAGGTGATCGCAGCATTCGCTCTGACGGAGCCCGAAGCGGGTAGCGACGCCGCTGCAATCCGGACGACTGCGATCGCAGAGGGTGACGAATACGTGATCGTCGGCAACAAGCGTTGGATCAGCTTCGCGCAAGTCGCCAGCGTGTTCCTCGTCCTTGCCCGACTCGGAGACGGCGCGAGTTGCGGCTTCCTGGTTCCCCGAGACACGAAAGGCCTCACTATCACACCGAGGCGAGGCCTTCTCGGTCTCCGCGGCTCGATGTTGGGGGAGCTCGAGCTCGACGAGTGCCGCGTCCCGGCCACGGCCCGAGTCGGCGGCCGAGGCATGCCCGAGGGCGTCGTCACCGCGACTGCGCTCCAACTCGGGCGCTACACGGTCGCCTGGGGTTGCGTAGGCATCGCCGATGCCTGCTGGGAAGAATGCTCCAGCTACACGGAGACCCGAAGACAGTTCGGGGTTCCGCTCGCCGACCATCAACTCGTTCTCCGGATGCTTACCGACATGGCTACCAATCGTCGTGCCGCAAGGCTCATGTGCCTCGACGCTGCAGCTGCGACCGAGCGGCACGAGCCGCGAGCCGTGGAGGCGACCCTCATGGCAAAGTACTTCGCCTCGCAAGTCGCGAGTCAAGCGGCAACCGACGCCGTGCAGCTCCACGGTGCGCTGGGGTGCAGCGACGGTAGCCCAGTCGAGCGGTACTTCCGTGACGCCCGTGTGATGGAGATCATCGAAGGAAGCACGCAGATCCAACAGCTGACGATTGCTCGCCACCTGCGTCGACGCGGCGGTGACGCCGAATGAAGCGCCGGACGATCAAGTGCGTCGTCTGGGACCTCGACAACACGATCTGGGACGGCGTGCTACTCGAAGGCGACGACGTGCGACTCAAGGAAGGAGTCGAGGACGTGCTTCGTGCGCTCGACGCGCGAGGAATCCTCAACTCGATTGCAAGCAGGAACGACGCGCCGGTCACGGAGGCGAAGCTGCGCGAGTTCGGCATCCACGAGCTCTTCGTCTATCCGCAGATCTCGTGGGGCGCGAAGTCGGCCGCCGTGGCGACCATCGCAGGGCTCCTGAACATCGCCACCGATGCGCTCGCGTTCGTTGACGATGATCCCTTCGAGCGGGACGAGGTCGCCGCCGGCCTCCCGGACGTGCTGTGCCTCGATGCCACAGAGGTCGACACGTTCCTGGCACGGCCCGAGTTCGCTCCGGCGACCGTCACGGTGGATGCGCGCAACCGCCGCACCATGGTCCAGTCCGAGGTCCGGCGATCCGAGCTCGCTCAGACGATGGCGCCGGCCGAGTTCCTCGACTCGCTCGGAATGGT
Organism: uncultured Actinomycetes bacterium; assembly: GCA_963761485.1. Taxonomy (GTDB): domain Bacteria; phylum Actinomycetota; class Thermoleophilia; order Gaiellales; family Gaiellaceae; genus GMQP-bins7. Next base: position 26,887 of record CAVXGP010000014.1, read on the forward strand.
CCTGACGGTCGCCGAAGGCACGGAGGACGACCTCGCACGCTCGGAGGAGCTGTCGCTCCGAACCAACCAGCTCAATTCCACCGGCGAGACGTTCGACCGGGAGGAACTGGAGTCGTTCCTTCGCTCGCCGTCGCACTTGCTCTACGTCGCCGAGCTCGATGATCGGTATGGACCGTACGGGAAGATCGGACTCGCGCTCGTAGAGCTGCAGGACGATTGTTGGCTCGTTCGGCTGTTTCTCGTCTCGTGCCGTGTGATGGCACGGGGTGTGGCGCCGGCGCTTCTCAGGCACCTGGTTCGAGAGGCTGGAGCTGCGGGCCTGCCTCTCCGAGCCCGCTTCATCCGTACCGACCGAAACCGCCCGATGTACCTCATGTTCAAGTTCGAGCACTTCCGAGAGATCGTGAGAGAAGGCGATGTCGCCCTCCTCCAGCACGACGGCTCGGCGATGCCGGAACCGCCGTCCTACATCGAGATGCGCCTGGAGCGCGGTCCGTCGCCGCCCCACGCTGTCGTCGAGTCATGAGTCGGTACCAGATCGTTCCGCTGGAAGCAGGGATCCTGGAACAGGCTGCGGAGCTCAATCGATGGGTCCACGGCGGCACCCGCGCACAGCAAAAGGCCTACCTGGAATGGAAGTACCTCCGGAATCCGTACGTCTCCGAGCCCCTCGGCTACGTAGCTGTGCACGAGAGGCGCGTCATCGGCATGCGGTGTCTCTATGGCTTGCGCTGGCGCTTCGGGGCGTCCGAAAAGACCTACGACCTCCCTGCTGCAGCCGAGTCGGGCATTCTCGATGAGTTTCGTGACCAAGGGCTCTTCGGCGCTCTTCACGATGCCCTCCTCGAGGATGCGGGGGGCCGCGGCTATACGCACGTCCTCAATCTCAGCGCGACGCCACAGGTGTCGATGACGTCGATGCTCACGTTCGGATGGAAGGGAGTGCTGCCATACGACGTGATGGCGCTCGGCCGAACCGAGAGCGAGGGTCGGCGTGGACAGTCGATCGTTCGCCGACTCGTCCCGCTCCGTGTCCGCGATGCGGCCGCAAGGCTCGTGCGCTCCCGAACAGCCTCACGCACCGTCTCGGCGTTTGACCGGCGCTTCACGTTCCGATCCGCTACGTCGCTCGTTCGCGTCGCGGACTCCTATGCCGTGCTCGCGGACGTGGCGTCACGCAGTGGTGAGGACGAGGGCATCCAGCTCGTCCGCGACGAGACCTTCTTCAGGTGGAGACTCGAGAATCCCCTTGCCTCGTACCGTTTCCTGATAGCGGAGGGTGACGAGGGCTGCGGCTTCCTCATCGTGGGCGCGATGCCCCATCAGCTTCCGGCGTTCATACTCGAGTGGCGGGCCGCGAGCTCATCCATCAAGGAGGCGCTGCTCGCCGCGATCCTTCAGGGAGGCGGCCTGAAGAACGTCGCGATTTGGTCGGCGACACTCACTCGCGAAGACGTCGCGACGCTCGCCTCTCGAGGTCTCGTTCCCGTGGAGCCGCGCAGCTCCGTCGAACGGCGACGCAAGGCGCTTCTCGTCCGGCCGATCAAGAATCCCGAAGAGCACGAACGCTGGGCGCTCGACGGGGTCCGGCTCGACGAAGCCGGAAGCTGGAATCTCGGTGCACTCGCGTCCGACGCGTACTAGGCCCGCTTGGCAGACCAAACCCCGGCTCGAGCGGGGCAGGTGAAGCGGAGGGGGAGAGATTTGAACTCTCGAGACGCTTGCACGCCTAACGGTTTTCGAGACCGCCCCGTTCGACCGCTCCGGCACCCCTCCGTGGGCGTACAGGGTAGCCGCGCCCTCCCAGGCGAGCTACAAGAGCACGCCAGCGCGTCCGATATCCTGAGCGCCCCTGGAGAAGTGGCCGAGTGGCTGAAGGCGGCGCCCTGCTAAGGCGTTAGGTGGGGAAAACCCTGCCTCGAGGGTTCGAATCCCTCCTTCTCCGTCGAGTATCGTGTTGCCATCCTGCCGCTGAGGGGATCCGCTGCGAGTGCGCGCGTACGAATCGCTGGGCTCGGGTACCGCATCGCTCTCGGCGCCACACGCCGAGCGTATGGCGTCCTGGCGGACCGACGGCAGCACGATCTGAATGCTCGACGCCGTGACGCCGAAGCGACATTCCAGGTGCGCCACAGCGGCGAGCTCACGTTGGCAGAGCGCCTGCGGACTCGCCTACTGCTCATCTACTGGCACGCCTGGGACACGAAGTGGGCCAAGTTCGATTGGTACGTCACGGCCGAGGCCGAGGGAAGTGTCGTCGCCGTGGCCGGCGTCGTGAGGAGACGCGGCCGCGTAGGTGAGCAACCAGTCACGCTAGGCCTCCTCGGTGGCGTACTCACACTCCCAGAAGTGCGTGGGCTGGGGCTTGGGTCCGAGGTCGTACGACTCGCGACCGGTTTGATTCGAGACGAACTCGACTGCGACCTAGGAGTCTTGACGTGCGGCGAGGATCTCGTCCCGTTCTACGACCGACTCGGCTGGACCGTTACGGACGCTCCCCTCTTCTACGAGCGATTCGGACGTCGTTCGACGTCGGATCTCGTGGTGATGTGTTCCACGCCGACTCCGGCTGCCGAGGACGCTCCGATCGATGTTTGCGGCCTCCCCGCATAGAGCGCATCATTCGAACCGCTCGACGGCTGGCAGTTCGGGCACCAGTACGCGGTTCGGTTCGCGTCTCCGAGGCCCCGCGCCTCGATCGGTGTGCCGCAGCGCGGGCATCCGCGGCCAGCGCGCCGATAGACGCGGCGGGCGGCCCTCACGCCGGTCACGGCCTCACGCATTGCTTTCTGTGCCCAACCGAGCGCCAGCGAGAGCTCGTCCTCGCCGACGTCCCGAACCGGCTGCCACGGAGATACGCGCGCCTGCCACAAGGCTTCGGCGACCCACAGGTTCCCGATGCCGGAGACGATCCGCTGATCGACGAGCACTTCGCCGATGGGCCGCGACGGATCGGCCGTTCTCAGGCGTGACCGAACCTCGTCGATCTCGGTGGCGGGTGCGAGGAGGTCGGGGCCGAGCCGTGCGACCGCGCGCCGGTCGAGCGTCAACACCGGGCCGTTCCACTGCGTGGCCACCCACGCATCACCCTGCAAGACGAGCCACGGCCGGCCCTTCCGGATCGCGTCCCTCGATCGCGGCTCGATTCGCCAGCGCCCGCTCATGCGCAGGTGGCTGCGGACGACGACCCCGCCCTCGAAGCGCAGCAGGAGGTTCTTCCCGACGGCGTCGACCGCCTCCAGCAGCCGACCGTCGATCGCGCGGGCGACGCCAGTTGCGAGCCCGCGCGGATGCGGGCTTTCCGCTTCGACCCGCCGACCGACGAGCACCTGTAAACGCGCAGCGATGCGATGGAGCGTGTCGCCCTCGGGCACGGCTCAGCCGTCCAGCTTCGGCTCGAGCTCCTGCAGCGCGCTGAAGATCGCCTCGGAGAACGTCGGGTACGGCTGGATCGTGTCGAGGAGGACATCGAGCGGAACCTCGGCCCGAATCGCAAGCGTGAGCTGGCCGAGCCACTCGCCGGCCTCGGGGGCGACTGCAAGCGCGCCCACGAGCACTCGGCGAGCCTTGTCGGCGGCGAGCTTCACGAAGCCCGGCCGCTTCGGGCGCTCGTATGTCGAGAGCCGCCCGCCGGTGATCTCGTACCTCGCCGACACGACTCCCTCGCCCTCCATGACGCCCACCGACGCGACCTGGGGGTCCGTGAAGACAGCCGCTGGAATCGCCCGATAGTCGGCGTGCACGTCGCGACCGGCGATGTTCGCCGCCGCCACGCGCGCCTGGTACTTGCCGAGGTGAGTGAGGAGCCCGACACCAGCGACGTCGCCGATCGCCCAGACGCCGTCGGCCGCACGAAGACGGTCGTCGACGTGCACGCCCGCGCTCCGTGATCTCGACCCCGAGCTGCTCGAGACCGAGCCCCTCGACGTTCGGACGACGCCCGGTCGCAACCAACAGGCGCTCGGATTCGAGGACCTCTCCCGACTCGAGGCGCAAGCCGCGTCCCCACGCCGCCCGGCTCGGCCAGCTCGGCGTGCGCATTGACGAGGACGCGGATGCCGTCCTGCTCGAGCCGCTCGCCCAGCAGCGTGCCCACATCTCGGTCGAGCCGCGCGAGCACGCGGTCGTGGTACTCGAGGAGCGTCACTTCGGAGCCCAGCCGGCGGAAGAACTGCGCGAGCTCGACACCGACGCGTCCACCTCCGAGCACGACGAGGCTGGCAGGGCACGCGGCTCGCCCAGACCGCATCGCGGTTCGTCCAGTATTCGACGTCGGTCGAGCCCCTCGACGGGAGGGAGCGACGGCGACGACCCGGTCGCGACGACGAGGTGGTCGTACTCGAGCTCGCGTTCGCCGACCGAGACGACACCCGCGCGCGCGACGCGCGCCTCGCCGCGTACGAGCTCGGCACTCTGGTCTGCGAGCCAGTCCGCGTGCCAGGAGTCGTCACGCCCGTCCGTCACCTGGTCGCGCCACCACCAGACGCGCTCGACGTCGATCTCGCCGCTTATCGCCTCGGCCGCTCCCGGAGCGTGGCGGGCGGCAGCGAGCACCTCAGTTGGTCGAAGGAGCGTCTTCGTCGGAATGCATGCGTAGTACGAGCACTCGCCTCCGGCGAGACCGCGCTCGACGACGACGATCTCGACGTCGGCGTCGAGCCGTCGCAGCGCGCCGACGAAGTGCTCGCCGCGCGGAGCCCGCGCCGAGCACGACGACGCGTTCAGCCATCAGACCTCAACGGAGAGGGCGGGATTTGAACCCGCGACGCACCTTTCAGCACGTACGCGATTTCCAGTCGCGCTCCTTCGGCCGCTCGGACACCTCTCCAAGAGACGGACAGCCTAGCGAGGCGCCGTGCCGACTAACCTTCGGTCACCGACGACACGTACGCCGCGACGTCCTGGATCTGCTGCTCGCTGAGCGTGTCCTGGAACGAAGGCATTGCGCCCTGGCCGTTCGTCACGCGCTCGACCGCCTTGTCGTACGAGGGGCTCGCCGCGTCGAGGTTCGGCCCGATCGTGCCTGTCGACCCTGCGTCCGACAGCGTGTGGCAGCCGCCGCACGCGGCGGAGCCGAGGAAGACCTCCTTGCCCGCGACTGCGTCTCCCGCGGCCTCAGTCGTCTCCGTCTCGGTTTCCGTCTCAGTCCCGGTGTTGGTCTCCGACGTCGTCGGTCTCCGTCTCGGTCTCGGTCGGTCTCCGACTCCGGTGGCAGAGGTGCCGGCTCGGGCTCACCTGGCCCAGGCTCCTCCCCGCCGGCGGATTCCTCGTGAACCGGCTCGTCCGCCTCGCCCACCTCGGCGAGGACGAGCACGGCGGTCATCTGCGCGACGAAGAAAACGCCGCAGATCGCGAGGAAGATCCCGAGGCGGTTACCGGGAAAGCCGGGCCGCGAACGCGGGATGACGAGCGCGACGACGAGCGCGAACACGATGAAGACGGCGGCGACGACGAGGAGCCCCGTCTCGTAGCCGGTCAGCGCCAGCAGCACGAGCCTGACGCTACCACGGTGCCAGACGGGCGGGATTTCGCTACTGCTCGAGCGGCGCCATGGTCAGCCCGAAGTCCTTGAGCTGCGTCCAGTACAGCTCGGCCGGCTCCTTGTCACCCGACCACACGATCGCCTGCCCGGACTCGTGAATGCGGTTCGCGAGCGACATCCCCTTGTCGTAGCTGACCCCTGGAAGGACGCTCGAGAGCGCATACGCGACGCCCTGAAATGTGTTGTGATCATCGTTGAGCACGATGACGCGCCAGGCTCTCCCGAGCCCCGTTCCGGTGCCGCGCCGAGCTCGCTCGCGCGGCGGGGTGAGCGTCGCCGGCGACATGTGCTGACCGTACCAGGGGCTCCGGCTACCCTTCGCCCGCCCGGGCGCATAGCTCAGCGGGAGAGCGCTCGCTTCACACGCGAGAGGTCCCTGGTTCGATCCCAGGTGCGCCCATCATGAGCCGCATTGCTAGGCCGATCTGGTTTGTCTGCGCGGTTTCATGCGTCCCACGGATGTCTGGTCAGCCCGCCTGATCCATACCCCGGTGCACACCCGCGGGAGAGGCGGCTAGTCAGTCCGCCCGCCTCCAGTTCGCGCTCCTCGATCCGCAGGCGGCTCGCGGGAGCGTCGCGGTTGTAGATGCCGCGTTCGCGGAGCTCGCGCGAGCTCCCATGGATCCCGAATTCGGTGCAGAATGAAGCCGTGGCCGATCTCGACCGCTTCGAAGCACCTGCGCACTCGGATCACGACCTGACTCCGGAGGAATGCATTGCCCTCGCGCGTTCCGCGGCGGAACGCATCGACCTAGGAGCCCTCGTGCGTAAGGGCGAAGGGTCGTTCGCGCTCCTGTGGCGCGACGAGCACTCGGAGGCGTGGCTCAACACGTGGTGGGAGCCTCGTGACACGGGCTTCCATGACCACGGGGGCTCGTGCGTCGGCGTCCACGTACTGGAGGGCCGAGCTTCGAGCGAGGCGCTCGTCGCCGGGCACGGTCGCCGTCGCGTCCAAACCTATGGAGCTGGCGAGTCATTCTCGGCACCTGCCACGGGAATCCACCATGTGGACCATGAGCGTGGCACCGTGACGATCCACGTGTACTCGCCCCCGCTCGGCGAAATCGGGCACTACGAGGTCGTTGACGGCGAGCTGCGCCGACATGCCGGGCCGCCTGACGAGGTCTCCCCACCCAGCCCTGGGCTCTCGGCCGCGCTTGCCTGAAAGCTGGCGTCGGGGAGGGGCGTTGCCTGCGAGTGCGCCCCTGGCCGCTAGTTCGGCCCGCCGGGATGCACACCCTGTAGGAAGAGAACGCCGCACTTGCAGGCACGTTCTAGGTCAGGTGCGCCCATCATCGATCGTGCTGGCGGGCACCTCTTCTCCCGCCCCTGAGACGCGACCGCCTCCGTCCCGTGGGCTTCGGTGAGGCCTGAGCGAACGTCGCAGCCAGGTAATCGTTGATCCAGTCGAAGCGAGGTTTGGGGTCGTGCGACACCTTGCCCGAAGCGTCGGGAGCGTGGCCGTGCCACGATGCTTCCAGATACGTCTCGATCCAACCGGTCTCTGCCCTGCGTTTCCAACCTCGCGACGCCTCATCGGGGGAGCTACCCGCGACGCCTTCACGCGCAGGAATGGCCTTCCGAGCGAGCGCGAGCACATCCGACACGATGTCGCTCGACCGGCGGTCGAAGAGGTCCCGCACAAAGTCGCGCTTCGAGACACAGGTGACCGTGTATGTACGTGTGCCGCTGCGGAGCACGTCAGCGACGAACCACACGCCGCCAAATCGGCTTTCGACGCGCTGACCGCGACGCGGCGGATGCTCGAGGAACCGGACTTCGGCGAAGTCAGGGAAGCACAAGACGACCGCAGTGTGGGCGACGCCGCCCATCCGATACGGAGTATCCCACCGCTCGTGGGTCAAAACCCAACGCCGTTCCTCGGCGATGTACGCCCGCCATATCTATCCGCTGCCAGGAGTCGTCCCTTGCAGCACGTGGAGCCGGCTGTCCACGAGGACGCGAACGTGGCGGTGCGCGGCACATCCGAGGGATGGATCCCCCTTCCGAGGGACGGCTGCGCCAGCTACGGCGCCGATCGCACGAAGGGTGTGGAGAGCTCGCGCCTTCGAAGGTCATCGATCCGTCGCGATTCGAGTGACGTCGACTGCCATCCTCGCAGGGGCTCTGCTCATGCCAGCGGCCGGACACTCGGACGTGCGAGACGGTCGTGCGGGAACTCCCATCGCCATCGAAGTCGTCGGCAGCTCGACCACCAGCATCACGTTGACCTGGGAGCCCAGGCCGGACGACGGCCCCGCGCCAGCGTTTGAGCTGTTCGTGGAAGGCGAGAGTGTCGGGACGACCACCGAGACGACCTTCACGTTCACCGGGCTCTCGTGCGGCACGGCCTACGAGCTCGGGGTCGAGTCCCTCGCCGCTGCCGGAGATCGCTCCCGTCCAGCTCTCGTGACATCTGCGTCGGAGGCATGCCCGGAACCCGCGATGCGACCGCCGACGGCTGTCCCAACGCCCGGCGAGCGCCCTGAACCGCCGACAGAGCCCGCGTCCCCTCTCGTGCCGTCGGTCGCACGACCTCCGGCCGCGCAGGAGCCGGAGTCCCCACGCGCACCGCACGCACCGCGCTCGGGATCCGGCGATACGGCGTGGTCAGGGGCCGGAGCCTTCGTGTGGCACGAGACCGACGTCGCCCCGGAGGTCCTCGGCGCGCAGCTCCGCGAGAACGGGTTCTCGTGGGTTGCGGTGCTCATCCACGACGGGCTCGCTGCGGACCCGATCGAGGGAGACTGGGTAGAGCGATTCCGCGGGGCCAGCCAGCTCCCGATCGGAGGCTGGGGCGTCCTGCGGACCGAGCCGGAGCGGGAGGCGGACCTCGCACAGCGGTTGCTCGCGGACTACTCGCTCGATTTCTACATCGCGAATCCGGAGGCGGAATACAAGTTCAGCGGCGACGACGGACCGAGCGCGGAGCGGTACGGACGTTCCCAGCGATTCATCGACGGGTTCCGCGCCCGCGCGCCCGACACGCCAGCAGCTATCTCCTCGTACTGCCGGGCCGACATGCAAGACCTGGACTGGCAGGCATGGAGCCGCAGCGAGTTCGCGTTCCTTCCCCAGGCCTATGTCAACGACTTCGGCGGTGCGGCGTCCCCGGCGGCGTGTGCCGAAGGTGCCGCTGAGTTCTTCCCCGCGGACGCAGTGCATCCGACAGTCGGGGTGTACGCCGGCCCGCAGGACGAGGCGAGCCCGGCACGGTACGCAGAACTGCTCGACGCCGCTGGGACGGTTGGATTCTCCGTTTACCTCGCCGAGACGAGAATGCACGCCGAGCAGTGGCGCACGTTCGGCGACGCGATCGTCGAGCTGGCGATTGCGCAGCCGACAGCAAGTGGCACACCTCGCTCAATCGCACAGGTGGAGGCACTAGAGCCGGGCGACCGCTCCGCTCGACGCAGCTAGCGCGCAGCCGGCGCGCGGCGCGACGCGCGCGCTGCCCTCTTCTCAGCTGGACGCTAGACGGCGCGAGCCAGCTGCTCGTCGATCCAGCCGTCGGCCGCCGAGGGCTGGATTCCGCGCGCCAGGGCGATCTCCCCGGAGAGGAGCGTTCTCGCCTTCGTGAAGATCTCACGCTCGCCCGCAGAGAGCTGAGGCTTGCTGCCTTTGGCGAGACGGAGCCGCTCACGCCGGGCGCCTTCGCTCACGATCTCGGCGAGCTGCACCGGATCGCCGCCGGTCAGTTTCTCGAGCGTCTCGCGCCTGCGCGAGAGCCACGGCCCGGCGTTGAGGTCGCTGTCGTCGCGAAGCGCCTCGCGGATCCGCTTCAGATCCGCCTCGCCGACGAGAGGCCTCAGCTGCGTCTCCGCGAGGTCGAGCGGCAAGGTCACGGAGAGGTCGTTCTCGAGCTCGATGACGACGACGTCGCGCTTCTCGCCGAGGACGGTCTGCGCCTTGCGGGCTGAGACTCTGCCGATGCCGTGATTGCCATAGACGACAACCTCTCCGACTCGTAGCTTCACCCTACATAGGGTACTTGGCGCCCGGGACCGCACGCCGGGCTTTTTTCAGGCTTTCGTCCAGAGCGCGTCGCTTCCGAGTGGTGTCCGCGTGGCCTTGTTCTCCGCGACGAGCCCGGCCAGCGCAGCCTCGGCGGCCAGCAGGTCTGCCACGGGGTCCGGCCCGTCTGCGAGCAGAAGAGCGACCTCTGCCGTCGTCAGCCCTCCGGCGAAGTAGTGCAAGGCCCACTCCGGCGTCTCCGGTGGAGGCATCCGCTCCAGCGAGGGGTCGAGGTTCGCGAGGACGGTGTCGTAGGCGAGCAGTGGCTGCCAGCCGCCCGCAGTGCCCGTCCGCTGAGCGTCGCGAAACACCACCGATGGAGCGGTGTAGCGAACGAGCCCGTCCGACGTAGCTGTCTTCCCTTGCGCGTGAGCCGGCGTTCCCGCCGCGGAACGCGCTTCGGCCTGCTGGCGCGCGTACTCCTCGACGACTTCGTCGGCGTCGATGCGGGCCACGATCGCGTCGGCGTCGATGTCGGGCATGGAGCGAAGCACTTCTCGAATGCTCTCCGCGTCGTCGAGGTAGAGCGACGTCGTGAAGTTCGCAAGCTGCAGCGCGCGGAACACGCGCCACTCGCTCCCCGGCTCGAGCAGCCCCGCGGCGACGACCGCGCGGCAGCCGCATCCCGTTCCGGCCGGGCGCTCCTTCGGTACGAGCCCGAACGGCATCCCGTACCGCTTCTCGTAGGAGCGGTAGCGCGCGAGCGCACGCTCGGGGTCGTACGTGCGCACCGCCGCCTCGCTCGCCTCCTCGCGCAGGCCGATCATGACGAGCCGCCACGAGAGTTGGGCGCCGAAGCGCCACTCGAGGACCCGCAGGGCGGGACTCGCCGAGTACGCCCATGGGCAGCCCGCGTCGGTGTACAAGTTCGCCTCGATCACGTGAGCTCCACCCGATCGTAGTGCTCGGGGGAGGTGCTACCCTCACCGCTGCCCGGCCACGCTAGGTGGGGAGTCAGCGGTTCCCTGAACCCGAAATCCGCTCCATGCGGGGCCGAACGCCGTCCGAGGGACGGTTCGTCGGGACAGGGTCTGCGCACGCGGCGCTGACGATCGGGTCCCGCGCACTGGGAGCGTCCGAACCGCGTCAGGTCCGGAAGGAAGCAGCGCTAAGGACTCCCTCTCAGGTGCCGCGGCTCCGCCCGATCCGAGCAGGCGACGCGGATACCTCCGGTGATACCGATCTCGACGACGGAGCGCGCGGCCGGGCTCTGATTGAATCCTCACCAGTGACAGCGCTCTACCGGAGGTACCGCCCGCAGGGCTTCGACGAGGTCGTCGGGCAGGAAGCCGTCGTCCGCACTCTCCAGAACGCGATCGAGCACGATCAGGTGCGCCAGGCCTACCTCTTCGCGGGGCCGCGCGGAACGGGGAAGACGTCGATGGCCCGGATCCTCGCGAAGGCGCTGAACTGCGCCGGCACTCCTGGCCCGTCGCCCTCACCGGACAAAACCTGCCCGGTCTGTCTCGCTATCGCAGCCGGGAGCTCGCTCGACGTCGTCGAGATGGACGCGGCGTCACAGCGCGGCATCGACGACGTGCGTGAGATCCGCGAGCGCGTCGTCCTCCAGCCCGTGGAGGGGCGCTTCAAGATCTACATCCTCGACGAGGCGCACCAGCTCACGGATGCCGCCTGGCAGGCGCTCCTCAAGCTCATCGAGGAGCCTCCTCCCCACCTCGTCTTCGTCTTCTGCACGACCGAGCTGCAGAAGGTGCTCGCAACGGTGCGCTCCCGCTGCCAGACGTTCGTCTTCCAGCGCCCGCGCCTGCCGGAGGTCGTGACGCTGCTCCGCCGCGTCGCCGAGGGCGAGGGGATCCAGGCGCAGGACTCGGCGCTCTCGCTCATCGCGCGAGCCGCCGGCGGCTCGTTCCGCGATGCAGTGTCGACGCTCGATCAGCTCGCATCGTCGAACAACGGCGATCGACGCCCAGTCCGTCTTGCAGCTCGTGGGCGCAGTCGACGAGGAGTCGTTGCTTCGACTCTGCGACATGGTCGTCGACCGGGACACCGCGGGCGCACTCCTCTTCATCGAGGAGCTCGCCGAGCAGGGACAAGACCTCGGCCAGCTCGTCCGAGACCTACTCGGGCACCTGCGGCACCTGCTCCTCGTCCAACACATGGGCCAGGTGCCCGAGTCGCTCCCGGTCACCGAGGAGACGAAGGAGCTCCTTCGTCAGCAGGCGAACCAGCTCCCAGAGCCGACGGTGCTCCGCCTGATCGACCTGCTTGCAGTGGCGACCGACGACATCCGGCAGGGCGCCGACCCGAGGCTTCCGCTCGAGCTCGCGCTCGTCAAGGTGACGCGGCCGCAATCGGATCTCTCTCGCGAATCGCTCGCGCACCGCGTCGAGCTTCTCGAGACCCGACCCCACTCCCCGGTGGCGCAAGTAAAGGAGCCTGAGGTCGCAACCTCGCAGCCAACCGCACCTGTACCCAGCCTGCCGCCGGAGACACCGGACCCGGGAGGCCCAGCGATCGAGCTCGAGCAGGTCTCAGAGGCGTGGGACCGGAGCATCCTCGACGCGGTTCGCGAGCGCTCGATCCCCGTGGCCAGCCTTCTCACCGAGGCGCGACCGACGGACCTCGCAGAGGACACGCTCACCGTCGAGTTCCCGGCCGGCGCGGACTTCCACCGGCGCCAGATCGCCGAGCCTCAGAACATCGGTCTGCTTCGAGACGCGCTCTACGAGGTGACAGGACGGAAGCTCGCGGTCGTGCTGGAATCGGGCGACGCCGAGGACGTCCAGGCTGATGCCGACGACGAGCCCGCCGGTGAGGATCACTTCATCGCAGCCCTGAAGGACACCTTCGACGCCGAAGAGGTGGAGGCAAAGGACGAATGAAGTTCGACATGAACAAGATGCTCCAGGAAGCCCAGCGCATGCAGGAGGAGCTCGCGAAGGCGCAGGAGGAGGCGGCGACCGAGATCGTCGAGGCCTCCGCGGGCGGCGGGATGGTCACGGTGAAGGCGAACGGCGCCGGCGAGGTCGTCTCCATCACGATCGACCCGCGCGCGATCGATCCCGACGACCCGGAGCTTCTCGCCGACCTCGTGCTAGCGGCCGTCAACGAGGCGCTGCGCTCGGCCCGTACGCTGATGGAGTCGAAGATGTCGGGCTTGATGCCCGGCGGGCTCGGGGATCTCGGCGGACTGCTACCTGGCTCCTAGCGTGACTGCGTCCGCGAAGCCACGATGCGAGGGCTTGACGTAGCGAGCTGGCACAGGTGAAGTGACTGCTACGTGGACACACGTTCCCTAGAGCGGATTCGGGCTCACTACGAGATCGAGCGGGAGCTCGCGGATCGGCTGCGCGAAGCGCCGGCAGCCGATCGGCTCGAGCTGTACTCCTCCGTCTACGAGACGCTGCTAGCCCGCGTTCCCGATCATCCTCAATTGACCGATGCCGCGGACGAACCTCGCCGACGCGACGACGTCAGGGCACAGCTGGGCTTCCTGGGCCGTTTCCTGCAGCCCGGGATCGTGTTTCTCGACATCGGTGCGGGTGACTGCGCTTTGGCTCGTGAGGTTGCGAAGACGGCAAAGCTCGTCTACGCGCTCGAGGTCTCCGAGTCGATTACTTCGGCGGCGCGGGCGAGCGGCGAGGTGGAGGTCATCATCTCCGACGGCGTCAGCATCGACGTTCCCCCAGGCACGGTCGATCTCGCGTATAGCAACCAGGTGATGGAGCACCTCCATCCTGAGGATGCTCTCGCTCAGTTGAGAAACATCGAACGAACGCTCGCCCCGAAGGGACGATACGTCTGTGTGACTCCGAATCGGCTCAACGGCCCCCATGACGTGTCGATGTACTTCGATGCCGTTGCAACCGGATTCCACCTCAAGGAGTACACGGTCACCGAGCTTGGGCGTGTCATGCGGAAAGCCGGATTCGCGCGTGTGAGGGCGTACGCACACGTCCGAGGCAGGACTGCGCGGATCCCCATGTTCGTGCTGGCCGTCCTCGAATTCGGCCTCGAGCACGCTCCGAGAAGTATTCGCAGAAAGGTTGCGGCGAGCAGGCCGTGGCGCTGGATGCTGGGTATCCAGGTCGTCGGAGAGACGGACTAGGCGGGTGCGGCGAAGAACGCCGCTGTCCGGTGAGTCAAGACGTTGCGCGAGAGCTGCGAGTGGCTACGTTGTGAGTCGATGCGAGGGAGTCGTGCGTGAAGGTACTGCTGACGGGAAGTGAGGGCTACATCGGGTCGGTGCTCGGCCCGTACCTCGCGCGACGTGGCCACGACATCGTCGGCCTCGATACCGGCTTTCATCGCGTCGGCTGGCTCGTCAACGCAGTCGAGGGAGCACCCGCGTGGCGCAATAAGGATACGCGGCAGATGGACATCTCCGACCTTGCCGGATTCGAGGCCGTCGTCCACCTGGCCGACCTCTCGAACGATCCCGTCGGGCAGCTGAATGCCGAGCTGACGCTCGACATCAACCATCGCGCAACCGTGCGCGTCGCCGAGCTCGCCAAAGAGGCCGGAGTACGGCGCTTCGTCTACATGTCGTCGTGCTCGATCTACGGTGCCTCGGGTGACACGGACAGCACCGAGACGTCGCCGGTCGACCCGCAGACCGCGTACGCGAAGTGCAAGGTCCTCGTCGAGCGCGACCTCCACGAGCTCTGCGACGGCGATTTCAGCGCCACCTATCTTCGCAACTCCACGGCGTTCGGAGTCTCGCCCCGCATGCGGTTCGATCTCGTCGTCAACAACCTCGCAGGCCATGCCTGGACGGAGGGGGTGCTACGAATGGAGAGCGACGGCACACCTTGGCGCCCGTTCGTCCACATCCTGGACATCAGCCAGGCGATCGCCTGCGTCTTGGACGCGCCCGAGGACGTCATACACGACGAGGTATTCAACGTCGGCGACAACGCCCAGAACTACCAGATCCGAGAAGTCGCCGAGATCATCTCGAGGACCTTCCCCGGCTGCGAGCTGACGATCGGAGACAGCTCGTCCGACAAGCGCAACTACCGGGCGAACTTCGACAAGATCAACTCCCGGCTCCCGGGGTTTCGTTGCCGCATCGACATCTCCGCGGGTGCACAGGAGCTCTTCGACACGTTCAAACGGGTCGGCCTGACGAGTGAGCTCTTCGCGTTTCGGGGACATACGCGGATCAAACAGATCGAGCACCTCCTCGACACCGGGCAGATCGACGATCGGTTCTTCTGGACGACCTCTGTGAACGGTTCGTGATCTTCACACCGAGCACCGTCGAGGGCGCGTACCTGGTCGGGATGGAACCTCATTCGGACGAACGTGGCTGGTTTGCGCGAGCGTGGTGCGAGGACGAGTTTCGTGCGCAAGGGATCGACATGCGGGCGGTGCAGACAAACGTCAGCTTCAACGTGCACCGAGGAACCATCCGTGGCCTCCACTGGCAGGTCGCTCCCTTCCTCGAGGCCAAGCTCCTTCGGTGCACCGCTGGCGCGGTCTTCGACGTCGTCGCCGATGTCCGCCCCGGGTCTCCGACCTTCGGCACGTGGGACGGCTTCGAGCTGCGGGCCGGCGACAGAGCTCTCGTCTTCGTGCCGGGAGGCTGCGCCCACGGCTACCAGGCGCTCGCCGACGGCAGCGAGGTGACGTACAGCACCTCCCACCGGTACACACCCGGCGCGGAGCGAGGCATTCGCTGGAACGACCCTGCGTTCGGCATCCGCTGGCCCGTCAGCGACATGATCGTCTCCGAGAAGGACTCGGCGTGGCCCGACTTCGCACCGGAAGCGGCAGCGTGATCCTCGTCGATCGAGAACTGGAGCGGCGCGAGAAATCGAACGACCCGATTCGGGTCGGCCTCGTGGGCGCCGGATTTGCGGGTCACGGGGTCGCACTACAGCTGCTCACCGCCGCGCGCGGAATGAGGCTCGTCGCGGTCTGCAACCGCACCATCGAGAACGCCGAGGAGGCGTATAACCAGGTCGGCGCAGAGTTCGTTCGAGTCGAGACTGCGAGCGAGCTCGATCGTGCCGCCCAGGGGGCGCGCGGCGCCGTCACCGACGATCCCGCGGTCGTGTGCGAGTCGGATCTGGTCGACGTCGTGGTCGAGGCGACCGGTGAGATCGTCTTCGGCTCGACGGTGGCGTTGCGGGCGATCGAGAATGGCAAGCACCTCGTTCTCGTGAACGCAGAGCTCGACGCGACGCTGGGCCCCATCCTCAAGACGTACGCCGACCGCGCAGGGGTCGTCTTCACGGATACGGACGGCGACCAGCCCGCGGTGCTGATGAATCTCGTCCGCGAGACGCAGTTGCTCGGTTTCCGGCCGCTGCTCGCCGGGAACATCAAGAGCCTGCTTGACCACTATCGGACGCCCGAGACGCAGAAGGCCTTCGCCGATGCGGTGTTTCAGCGACCCAAGATGATCACCTCGTTCGCCGACGGGACGAAGATCGCCGCCGAGATGGCAACCCTCGCCAACGGGCTCGGCTTCGGCGTGAGCGTGCGCGGCATGGCGGGCCCGGCCTGCGGCCGCGTCGAGGAGGCAGCGGCCCTCTTCGATGCCGCTGAGCTCCTGGAGCGGCCGATCGTGGACTACGTCCTCGGAGCAGAGCCGAGCTTCGGCGTGTTCGTTCTCGCGCACTCCGAGGAGCCGCTCGCCCACCGCTACATGAAGATCTACAAGATGGGCGACGGCCCCGTCTACACGTTCTACCGGCCGTTCCACATCGGCCCGTTGGAGACGCCTCTCACGATCGCGCGGGCCGCGATCTTCGGAGACGCAGCGTTGACACCTTCGGGCGCGCCAACGTGCGACGTGATCGCGCTGGCGAAGCGCGACCTCACGGCCGGTGAGGCGCTAGACGGCGTCGGCGGCTTCACCTGCTACGGCGTCATCGAGAACTCGGGCGTCGCCCGCAGGGAGAACCTGCTCCCGATGGGGCTCACGGACCGGTGCGTCGTCGTGCGAGACGTGGTGAAGGACGAGCCACTCACGTTCGCCGACGTCACCTTGCCGGACGACCGGCTGTGCGACAGGCTCTGGCGCGAGCAGGTCGAGCGCTTCCCGGTCGACTAGCGCGAGAGCGACAGCTTCCGACAGACGAAGGCCTCTGCGTAGCGCGAGGCGATCTCCATCCCTCGGATACGCATGAGCGACCGGAAGAGCTCGCCGTCGAACCAGTGCTTACTGCGCTGGCTCGCGAAGTGTGATGCAAGGAGTCTCAGCTTTTCGTCGACGATCTCCTCGTCGAGCGACACGAAGACCGTGGGCCGGCCGAGATCGCCGTCGTACTTCGGTATCTCGTACTCGAGGATCAGGTGGTCGCGGAACGTGTTCCACGTCAACTCGCAAGCGAGGCGATGGTCCTGGTGACGATCGTCGGCCGTGTGAGTGAGCACGAGATCGGGCTCGACTGACTTCAGCGACTCGAACGACTCCTTGACTTCGGCGCCGATATACGGGAGGAAGCTCTCGCGGTGGGCGAGCACCCGGATCTCTGAGGATCCGGCGCCCGCGAGAAACGCTTCGGCGCTATTCCTGGCCTCCTCGGCTCGCGCCCCTTCAGCGGCAAGCACGACCCACGTGACGTGGATGTCTGGGCGCTCGCGGAGGACGGAGAGAATCGTGCCCCCACACCCGATCTCGATGTCGTCCGAGTGACATCCGATAGCGAGCACGCGCTCGAGCGGCCGATCGCTCGCCGCGAGGGAGAGAGTGAGCATCAGGTACGTGCGCGTTCGCGTTCCCAGGGAGCGGCGCCACTGTCGATGAGTGCGTCGAGCTTCTGCTTGTCCTTGATCGTGTCCATCGGCTCCCAGAAGCCCTCGTACGGATACGCCAAGAGCTGCTGCCGCTCCATCAGCCTGTCGAAAGGCTCCTCGACGAGCTCCTCGCCGGGTTGGAGAACGTCGAAGATCTCCCTTCGGAACACGAAGTACCCACCGTTGATCCTGACATCAGCGGTTCGGATGCTCTCGATCGACTGGACGACTCCGTCGCTGCCCGCACGAACCACGTGGTATTCGAGCCGGGGCCTGACCGACATGAACAGTGCGGTCTTCCCGCTCCGGTCGAGTGTCTCGATCATCTCGTCCAGCGGAGCATCCGTGAGCCCGTCGCCGTAGGTGGCGAGGAACATCGAATCGTCGATGTGCGGCTCGATCGCCTTGAGGCGCTCCCCGATCGTCGACTGGGTACCCGTGTCGACGAACGTGATCCGCCAGTCGGAGATGTCGGATCCGAGGAGCTCGACTTCCCGGCCGCCGTTCGTCAGGACGAAATCGTTCCCGAACGCCTCGTTGTAACCGAGAAAGTACTCCTTGACGATCTCGCCGCGATAGCCGAGGCAGAGGATGAAGTCGGCATGTCCCCACTGCGCGTACCACTTCATGATGTGCCAGAGGATCGGCTGTGTCCCGACGGGGATCATGGGCTTGGGGATGCGCTGCGTCGCCTCCCCCATGCGTACGCCGAGGCCGCCGCAGAAGATGACGACTTTCACGCGGTCGTCACTGCCTCGAGGTGAGCATTCGTGGTCATGTCAATAGCCTAGTGGCGGATTCCGGGACCGCCAGTCGCAGTCTCCGGGCAGCAGGGTCGTTGTGCGGCATACGGCGCGGAAACTGGCAATCCGAGTCCTGCTCATGCCTGGAAAACGCATCACTACGCTATGTGCATGGCCCGTGCACATGAGACGCCTGCTCGGGGAGGCGGCGCCGACGCCGCCTCCGGGCTGGGCTCCGCAGGCTTCGATCCTGCGGACGGGCCGATCGTGGAGAGTGAGGAGACCGTCGTCGAGCACCTGAACCGGCTCGTCCAGTCGCGGCACGGCGTGCAACGGCGCTTCAGCGTTCTCGAGGCCGGTTGCGGCGAGCGCTGCGCACTCGACTACAGCGCGGCGGCCCAGGTCACGGGCGTCGACATCTCGTCGGCGCTGCTCGAGCGAAACCCGAGGCTGGACCATAGGATCGTCAGCGACCTGGAGAGGGCGCAGCTTGCCGAAGAAAGCTTCGAAATGGTCGTGTGCTGGGACGTGCTGGAGCATCTCGAGAATCCGCGCGAGGCGCTCGACAACCTCACGCGGGCCCTCGTGCCGGGCGGGATGCTCATCGTCAAAGTCCCGAACCTGAATTCGGTCAAGGGCCTGGCCACGAAGTACACGCCGTATCGCTTCCACCGTTGGGTCTATCGTCGGTTCGCAGTGTCGGACGGCACCCAACCGTTCCCCACTCGATTCGATGGGTCGATCGCACCGCAGGCGCTGCACGAATGGGCGGGACGCACCGGGCTGGTTCCACACTGGACAGCCTTCTGGGAAGCCGACCTCCAACGACGGCTTCGGGGCAGGCTCCACGTGCGCGGTCGCGCCTGGTCCGCAGTGCGCTGGATGGTGCGGAGGCTGAGTCTGGGCGTGGTGGACGCACAGGCGACCGACTTCGTTCTCGTACTGGAGAAACGGTGAGCGCCGCTCAGCCCGACCCACACGCGTCGAGCGCAGGCCCGACCGTCTTCTCGATCGTGATGCCTGCCTACAACGCGGAGAGGACGATCCGATCCGCGATCGAGTCCGTGCTCCAGCAGACGCAGTCGGAGTTCGAGCTGATCGTCGCCGACGACGGATCCACCGATCGAACGCAAAGCATCGTCCGGAGCTTCGCCGACGACGGCCGCATCAGCCTGATCTCCCTGCAGCACGGCGGCCCGTCCGCAGCCCGCAACGCGGCGATCGCGCAGGCAAAAGGCCAGTTCGTCTGCTTTCTCGACAGCGACGACCTCTGGTTGCCGCGGTACCTCGAGGTCATGGTTGCCGCCCTGCGGGCCAATCCAAACGCTGCGGTCGCCTATACCGACGCCTGGATCCTCTACGACACGGTCAAGCGGATCGCGCGAGGCACTGCGATGGGCGCCTTGCAACCGCCTGTCGTACCAGACGACCCGACCGAGTTCCTCCGGGCGTTGCTGGTCTACGGAAACTTCGTCTACTACGCGGCAACGGTCCGCCGCGAAGTCGTCGTCGACCTCGAGGGCTTCAACGAGGATCTTCGCGGCCCGGAGGACTACGAGCTCTGGCTGCGGATCGCTGCCGGGGGATACTCCTTCGTCCGCTGCGACGAGCTGCTTGCCGTCTATCGGCGTCGCGAGGGACAGATCACAGCCGATCCGGCGACCATCGACCGTGCGCTGCCAAAGGTGTTCGGCCTCGTCGCCCGAGAGTACGACGTCCCCGACGACCTCCGTGCGTTGGCCGCGCGCCGGGAGCGCGAGTACGCAGACAAGGTCGGTGCAACGGTCGGAGCGGCCCCGGCGCGCCGTTCTGTGCCACTTGTGTCCGGCCCGCACGGAGTGCTTGCGCGGTTCCGATGGTTCTATCGCCGCCCTCCCCTCAGCGTGAGGGAGGCGTTCCCCCGTCTCGACGACGTGTAGCCGCGTCAACCTCTCGAGGGGGAGGCGAGAAGGTCTCGAACAGAACGCAGCTCGGCCGCCGCCGGTCTGGACAGCGCAGTCACTAGCGGGACGTACAGCAAGCCTCCCAACGCGAGCTCGAGGACGATGAGCGCAATGCCGCCGATCGTTCCATGGCTCTCTGCGTGGAACACGAGACGATCGAGCAAGAACACTGCGGTCGCGGAGATGGACGCCGCAGCCAGCGGAGCCGCCATGAGTGCGAAAGCCGGTCGTACGGAGGTGCCGACGATCCTCGCGCCCCGCACGACCGCATACACGGCTGCAATTCCGGACGCAACCGAGAGCCCGATCCCGACAGCGACAGGCCCGAACGCGACGAGCGAAGCCACGAAGGCGATGGAGAGGACCGCATTGACCGTATGCGTCTTCATGAGGACGTCCGGCCTTCCAGCCGCCTTCAACATCTCCGATGTGACCGACCCGATGCCGGCGCAGAGCACCACGCCGGCGAGGGCCATGAGGACGCGCCCTGCCTCGGCCCACTCCGCACCGAAGAGCGTCACCGCGAGCGGCTCTCCCACAGCGACGAGGAGCAGGCTCAGCGGGAAGAGACACAGCGAGGCTACGCGCAAGGCACGGAGATATCCGTCCCTCAGCCGTACGGGGTCGGGCGCGACCTGGGAGAACGTCGGAAGCAGGATGTACGCACCGGCGCTCGTCACGCCCGCGCCTGCAAGGGCCATTCTCCATCCGAAGCCCCACTGACCGAGCGGTGCGGGTCCGAGCACGCGCCCGATCAGCCCAATGGTTGCGATCGAGCTCGTATGCCGAACGGCCTCACTCGCGACGACATGACGCGCAAACGAGGCGAGCTCCTTCCACATGGCCCAGGAGGCTCCGGCGCCAGCCGGTAGCCACCGAGCAACCGCCCACATCAACGACGTCCGAACGGCACTCGACGCGTACGCGCCCACAACGAGTCCCCAGACTCCGAGGCCTGCCCAGAGAGCGACCCCCCCGGCGATACCCATTGCCGCGGCCGCGGCCGGTTCGACGACGAGCACAGGTCGCAATGAGAAGCTGCGTTGCAGCAGCGCACTGGGCACCACGGCGGCGGCGTTGAAGACAAAGACGCCTGCCAGCGCCGCTGAAACCTCGCCGATCTCGCGGCTCTGGAAGAAGAGTCCAATGAGCGGCGAGGCCACAAGGGCGCCGACGGCGAGCAACGCTCCCCCGACGAAGGTGGAGATGGTCGCCGTCGCAGTGGCTTCGCCGATCTGTCTACGTCGCTGCACGAGTGCAGCAGTCATCCCGGATTCGGCAAGAAACGATCCCGTCGTGACGAGGATCGCGGCTGCTGCGAACGTCCCGAACGTGCTCGGTGACGCAAGCCGCGCGAGCACGACGTATGAGCCGAGCATGGCAATCTGGGTCGCGAGGTACCCGATCGCTGTAAGACCCGTCCCCCGGACGACCCTCGACGCGAGAGGCGTGCGTTCCGAGGCGTCGGTCACCACTCAGATCGTAATGAGGCGGTCGCCCGGCAATCGGCGCAGAGAGGCAGGATCAATCCCGCGCACTCGTCGTTCCGGCTCGATCGGATCTAGCGCGGCTTCTCGGCGGGCGCCGATGCAAAGGGATTCCAGCTGTCTGCATACTCGCGGCGGAAGAGCTCGCTCAGCATTCTTGCGCCGTAGCGCCATCCCCACTCCCTCAGGAAGACGGCGTCACAGCGAACACGCTCTGTCGGCGACAGCGGAATGGTGTTTATCGACCTCAGCATCTCCCAGAACACGCGCCAGAACTCGCGAACGAACTTCTGCTCTCCGGGCGAGCCCGTCGTTGAGCCGGGCAGGAACCACTCTGCGAACTGTGCAGCGTCGGGATTGGCCTGCCTCGACATCTCGGCGTGCTCACGCCTGTGGAAGAGCGTCTCAGGAATCTCCCAGAACTGGCCGAGGAGCGAAAGCTCGGCGAGGAGGACGTAGTCCGCAGTCGGAAACGTGTCAAGAAGCCGCGTCTTTTCCAATGCAGAGCGTCTGATGAGACCGAAGATCTCGTTGCCCATCACGATGTTGCGTACGAGGTGCCGTAAGCGTTCGTGCGGCTCAGCTTCGCGAAGGTGAAGCTCAGCGACGTGATCTCGGACGAATGCTCCTTCCGAATCGATGATCTCGGTGCGCGGAAAGACCATGCAGACCTGCGCGGGAGCGTTGTCGAGAACGTCGACGCACCGCTCTATGCAGGTAGGCGCCAGCAGGTCGTCGTGTGCCGCCCACCTGAAGTACCGGCCCTTCGTTTCGCCGACGACCCGGCTGAAGTTGAACGCTCCTCCCCGGTTCACCTCGTTGCGCAGGTACCGGATGCGTCCGTCGCGGGACGCGTAGTCCCGGCAGATCTCGGACGTGTCGTCCGTCGATGCATTGTCGGAGATGACGATCTCGTAGTCCTCGAAGGTCTGCGCGAGCAGCGAGTCGAGCGCCGTTGCGAGATAGCGGTCCCCGTTGTAGACGGGTACGCCGATGCTCACGGACGGCGTGCTCGTTGGCTCGGGGATGGTCGATTGCTGCATCTCGGTGAACAGTGCATCGTCGCGATCGACGAATCAAGCGCGCCGCCCGGCATTCTTCATTGCCGGTCGCTTCCGATTCGGTTAGCATCACCCGCCAAGGCTCGTCAAGAGCGCGGACTGGGCCGCGGCAAGAAGGGGATTGGGGCGATGACCACGGAATCGAAAGCGCGACTCGTGGGCGCGGCGGCAAGCATTCTCGCGCTGGCGACGATCGTCGTCGCGAGCTCCTCGTCGCAGCCCGTGCCGGATCCATACTGGATCGGTGACTTCCGGACGGGGGACTACTGCCAGTACGCCACCGTGTTCCAGTCCTCTTCGGTCCCGCCGGGAGTGGCGCCGGAGGGTTACGTCGCGGCATGCCCGGACTACACGCCGTTCGCGAAGGATCCGAGCCAGCGCGTGTACTTGACGTCGCGCCCGGCGCCTCCAGCTCAGGCAGCGTCCAAATGGGTCTCGGTGAACGAGCTCCGGACGACCGACGGCCCTTGGTTCCCGGGTGGGTCGATTGCCAAGTCCACAGTCAGGCTGACGCCGGAGCAGACGGTGAACCAGGTGCCGCTCATGAACTCCGTGCGCTGGTTCCGGGTGTCGATCTACTTGCCGAACCCGGGGTTCAACTGGCCCGCGTCGAGCTGGTACACGCTCCTCGACCTGCACAACAGCCACCCGGATGGAGCCGGCCACGACTGGCCAACCCTCACGCTCGAGGTCACGCGCGGCGGGCCAAAGCGATACCTCGCGTTTGAGCTCGACGGCGTCAGAGCCTTCTCGAACTACGAGAACATCAAGCTTCTCCAGCTCACCAGGGCTGACGGCTCGCGGATCGTCCCGCTGAAGAAGCGCCGGGGGACGAATGCGCGCGCTCCCCGGCTACCGCTGCCGTTCAACCGCTGGCACACACTGATCTTCGGCGTCAAGTTCTCCGATCAAGGGAGGATCGGCAACAGCCCCGGTTGGGTGAAGATCTTCTTCGACGGCAAGCTCGTCTACGACAAGGAGCGACCGAACGTCTGGTCGAACGAGTACGCCCTGTGGTTCCAGCTCCAGAACTACAAGCAGCACGGCACAGCGTTCGTCGACGGCGCGACGTCGAGCAAGGTGATCTTCGCCGACGCGCGAATCGGCGACACGCTTACGTCGGTCACCCGCTGAGCCCGCTGCGCCCCGCCAGCAGCCCCGCCACGAGCGCCGCCCACTTCGGACCGACCACGTCCGGAGCGTGTGTCGCGCGCACGTACGCATGCCCCGCATCCCCGGCAGCTTCTGCCGCGCGCGGGTCGTCGAGATAACGACGGCAGATCCGCTCGAGGGCGTCCATCGATCGACCGGCAACGCCTCCGAGGCCATGCCGGGCGATGACGCCGTCAGGGTCGATCCCGAGCGAGACCGCAGGGACACCGCGCGCCCATCCCTCCAGGAACGTGTTCGAGAAACCCTCGTAGCGCGAGGTGCTCACGACGGCGAGAGCGCGGCGGTAGAGGCCGAGAAGCTCGTCCCGCGGGCATGGGGGCAACAGCTCGACGTTGGAGAGCCGGGACGCTCGTTCGCGAACCGACGTGGCAAGCGCATCCCATCCGGGCCGCTCGTCGGCAACCATCCAGAACGACGCTTCGGGCAACCGCTCGGCGAGCGTGAGATAGGAGTGCGGATCCTTGACGCCGACGAAGGCACCGATCCAGAGGAACGCGTCCCTCGACTCGGGCTGTGCCGGCCCGAGCTCGCTGAAGCTTCTGATCACGTGCAGGCGGCGTCTGAGCGAGGCGCCCGCGAGGTCTGCCTGCTGCTCGGTCTGAGCGACGATCGCCTGCGCGAGTCGGATTCCCAACCGAGCCTGCAGCCGAGTCGATCTCGACTCGAGGCTGCCTCCTAGTTGCCTCAACAGCTCGGGATCGCCGAGGAAGTCAGCATCCGAAGACGCCGAGAAGACGAAGCGTCGTCTCGCAATACGGGCGTACGCGCCCGCGAAGCCGGTCTCGATGCCGGATGTGCGCTGGATGTACACCCTCCCATCCGATCGCCGCAGTCCCTCCACGATTGCGAGACGGCGGGGAAGACCCCGTTCGGCGTAGTGCTGCGGAAGGCAGAACACATCCACCCCTTCCCGCGTGCGCGAGATGGCGGCGTCCGCGACGACGTGACGGACGCGGTAGCCCGCGACGGCAAGCGCTCGAGCGATGTAGACGGATTGCAGCTCGGCTCCTCCCGGCACGCCCTTTCCGCCGTAGAGCGACCCTGCACCCGCTGCATACACGACGACGTCGAAAGCCGCTATTGCCGCTCAACCCTCGCCCGGCTCGTAACCGAGTTCGAAGACGTGGCGCCCGGCACGAGCAGCCTCAGGACTCCGAGGTATTCGCGAGCTACGACGTCGGGATGAAATACATCGATGCGCTTCTGGTTGGCCAACCCCATGCAGGCGCGACGTTCGGGGTCTCGAACAAGCTCCACGATCGCAGTCGCCAACCCATTCACATCACGCGCCTCGACGAAGAGCGCATGCTCGCCGTCCACGAGATGGTCGACCGCACCTCGGATTCTGGTGGTCACGATCGGGAGACCCGCGTCCATCGCCTCGGCCAACACGGTCGGAAAACCCTCACTCCAGCTCGGAAGGACGAAGACATCGGCTGCGCGATAAGCGCCGACGAGCTCCTCCCCCTCCAGGTAACCCGCCATCCTCACGGAGTTCGTCAGGCCGAGCGTGCGAACACGATCGGCTAGAGCGCCTCGAAGCTCGCCGTCTCCGACGAGGACGAGCTCGCAAGGGGACCGACCGAGCACCAACGGCATGGCCTCGACGAGATCGAGTGCTCCCTTCTCCTCGAGCAGACGCCCCACGAACAGCAGCACTGGGACGTCGGACGTCCGCTCGGGCGGCTTGGGTGGGAGCGGAACTCTCGCGTAGGGGTTCTTCACAACGAAGACGCGGGTAGCCGGCCGGAACGCAAGCAGGTCACGCCGCTCCTCACTCGACAGCACGAGCACGCCGTCGGTCATCCGGAGGAGGAGTGCAGTGACGATCTTGAACACTCGCGATCCCGGCCGTACGAGGCTCGACGTGCGACTGCCGTGGAATTGCAGGATGACGGGGTTTCGATGTCTGCGAAGGACCAGTGCCACCGCAAGGTCGCGCAGAACGGTCCGCCAGTCGTGTGCGGTTTGAATGACGGCGACGTCGAATTCGGCTCCCCGCACCGTCCGACGGACGGACAGAACGTCCTCGAGGCCCCGCTGGATCTTCCTCGCCAGACCCTCGCGGTCGCTCTTTCGCCCCCAGGAATGCGTCTCGACACTGACTCCGAGGTCACCGAGCGAGCCTATGAGCAGGGCGGTGAGCCTCGGTACTGGGCCTCGGATGCCCTCGCGCTGAACGAGCATGAAGATTTGCATGACGCGCAGTCTTGGGGCGATGGCTGGATTGCTCGCACCTGGCTCGAGCTGAGGAGATCCTAACGGCGCGCATGGCGGTCATTACTCTTCGAGATCATGTGTGGCATCGCGGGATTCGTGGGACGCGCCGATGAGCGCCTCATTTCGGCGATGACGTCCACGCTCGTGCATCGCGGGCCGGACGGGGAGGGGATCCGCGTCTTCCCCAGCGACAACGGTCGGCCGCCCGCGGCGCTCGGCCACCGGCGGCTCGCCATCATCGATCCCTCGCCGCGCGGCGCGCAGCCAATGTCGTCCACGAACGGACGCTACTGGGTGACCTACAACGGCGAGCTCTACAACTTCCGCGAGCTACGCGCCGAGCTCGAGCGGGATGGAACCCGGTTCGAATCCGACAGCGACACCGAAGTCATCCTCGCGCTGTTTGCGCGGCACGGCGAGCGGATGCTCGACCGCATGAACGGCATCTTCGCTCTTGCCATCTGGGATACCGAGCGGAGTGAGCTCTTCGTCGCCCGGGACCGCCTCGGCGTCAAGCCCCTCTACTACGCGGAGCACGGTGGCGTCTTCTACTTCGCCTCGGAGGTGAAGGCCCTTCTTCCCGCGATCGGCACACGCCGCCTACGTCACGACGCACTGGCCGACTACCTGACGTTTCTTTGGGTACCGGATCCCGACACGATCTTCGAGGGCGTGTGGAAGCTGCCCGCCGGTCACTGTGGATTCCTCCGCGACGGTCGGCTCCGACTTCGTCAGTACTGGGACGTGCCTCTCGAGCCCGAAGAGGGACCAGAGGAGTACTGGGCGAACGAGCTCAGGCGCACAGTCCAGGAGTCGGTCCGCAGGCAGATGGTGTCGGACGTCCCGCTGGGCAGCTTCCTCTCGGGGGGCATCGACTCGAGCGCGATCGTCGCCGAAGCCAGCTCGGTGGTACCACAACTCACGACGTACACGGTCGGCTTCGCGGCCAAGGACCTCCCATACGAGATCGCGCCCGACGACGTTCGCTATGCGCGTGAGATCGGACGGATCTTCGGCGTCGATTATCACGAGTCGACACTGAGTGCCGACCTCGTCGAGCTGTTGCCGAAACTCGTGTGGCATCTCGACGAGCCCATCGCGGATCCAGCGTGCATCACGACGTACCTGATCTGTTCCGCGGCGCGCGAAGAGCTCGTGGTGATTCTCAGCGGCATGGGCGGCGACGAGGTCTTCGCCGGCTACTACCGACACCTTGCGGCCAAGCTGGGAGGCATCGCCGATCACGTACCGCTGCGCCTGCGGTCGGCGTTCAGTCACTTCGTCGACGAGCATGTAGGCCTGGGGGCGCCGGGTCGGTTCCGTCGCCCACGGCGCAACCTGAGGAAGCTCGCCCAAGGCCTCGACGCCGATCCGGTCGAGCGTTACCTGACGTACTGCTCGTACTACCGGCATGACGAGCTCCAGCGGGTGCTCGCGCCGGACGTCCGCGCCGACCTCGGGGATCACGACCCCTTCCGCCATCACCGAGCGTACTTCGAGCACACGGCCGAGGAGCACTGGTTGAACAGGCTTCTGTACGTCGACCTGAAGACGTTCCTGCCGAGCCTCAACCTGACCTACACCGACAAGATGAGCATGGCGGCATCGACCGAGGTTCGCGTCCCGCTGCTGGACGACGAGGTGCTGGCGCTAGCCGGCCGAATTCCACCCGAGCTCAAGCTGCGGCGGTTCACCCGCAAGTCGCTCTTCAAGAAGAGCATGGAGCCGGTCCTGCCGAGATCGGTGATCGATCGACCCAAAGCGGGTTTCAGCGCACCTATTCGATCCTGGCTTGTCGGCGATCTCGCGCCTCTGCTCGACGAGGTGCTGTCGCCGGACTCGATCCGGCGTCGAGGACTCCTCGATCCTGGCGAGGTGCAGCGGATCCGGAAGCTGAACGACGAGCAGCGTGGCGACTACGCGCTCCAGCTCTGGGCATTCCTGACGATCGAGCTCTGGCAACAGGCATTTCTCGATCAACCGGCGCTCGGTGTCGCCGCGTGAAGCAGGTGTCCCAACGGGTCCGGGATGGGCGTATCTCAGTGGTCGACGTTCCGACCCCGGAGCTCACGCCGGACACGGTCCTCGTCGAGGTGCGCGCGAGCGTGCTCAGCACCGGCACCGAACGAGCGAAAGTAGAGACGGCTCGAAAGAGCCTGATCGGAAAGGCCCGTGCTCGCCCGGACCAAGTACGGCAGGTGGTCGACAAGGCGAAGAGGGACGGGATTCGCGAGACGGTGGGCGCCGTCCGACTTCGACTCGATCAGCCTACGCCGCTGGGCTACTCCTCAGCAGGGGTGGTGGCCTCCGTCGGCGCGCGTGTGCGAGGCCTCGCACCCGGCGACCGGGTCGCGTGCGGCGGCGCAGATCATGCCGTACACGCCGAAGTCGATCGAGTGCCGGGCAACCTCTGCGTCAGGATTCCTGACAGCGTGTCGTTCGAGGCAGGCGCCTTCGCCACGATCGGCGCGATTGCCCTGCACGGCGTCCGTCAAGCCGAGATCTCGATCGGTGAGACAGTCGCTGTCGTCGGCCTCGGTCTCGTCGGCCAGCTCAGCGCGCAGATCCTTCGAGCGGCAGGCTGCCACGTGGTCGGAATCGACCTCTCCGAAGAGCTCGTCCGGCACGCCCTCGCCACAGGTGGCGTCGATGAAGGCTGGGAGCGAAACGCCGTTCCCGATGATGCGCGAGGCGTCGACGCCGTGCTGATCACCGCGGCGACGCCGTCGTCGGATCCGATCGAGCTTGCAGCCCGACTTTGCCGGGACCGTGGCCGCGTCGTCATCGTCGGGGACGTCGGGCTCGATGTTCCCCGCACGGCCTTCTACGAGAAGGAGCTCGAGCTCCGACTCTCGCGCTCCTACGGGCCGGGTCGCTACGACCGGGAGTACGAAGAGCGCGGCCTCGACTATCCGATCGGCTACGTGCGCTGGACGGAGCAGCGCAACATGGAGGCGTTCCTCGAGCTCGTCGCTTCCGGAAGGATCGACGTCGGTCCGCTCATCTCCGAGCGGGTGCCACTCGAGCGAGCCACCGAAGCGTACGAGCGCATCTTGTCGGCCGATACATCGCCCCTCGGGATCGTGCTCGTCTCCGAGGCTCGCGTACCGGCCGCAAAGCCGCTCCGTGCGACGCCGGACCACACCAAGGGGTCGTTGACCGCGGGCGTGCTGGGCGCAGGAAGCTTCGCGTCCCGTATCTTGATCCCCGCGCTCCGCGACGCCGGCTTCACGCTCGGTGCAGTGGCGACTGCGAGCGGGCTCTCGGCTCGTGCCGCGGTCGAGCGGTTCGGCTTCGGCCGGGCGGCTACGGCTGACGAGATCATCGAGGATCCTTCGCTCGGCGTCGTCGTCGTCGCGACGCGGCACTCTTCGCATGCGGACCTCGCCACGAGGGCACTTCGCGCCGGCAAGAGCGTCTTCGTCGAGAAACCTCCGGCGCTCACCGAGGAAAGCCTGGCCGAGCTCGAA
The DNA here is from genome assembly GCA_963761485.1 of uncultured Actinomycetes bacterium. Classification (GTDB taxonomy): domain Bacteria; phylum Actinomycetota; class Thermoleophilia; order Gaiellales; family Gaiellaceae; genus GMQP-bins7. The sequence goes on from CAVXGP010000014.1 coordinate 56,250, forward strand.
CGAGCTCGCGACGAGAGCGGCCTCGCGCTAGCCGTCGGCTTCAACCGGCGTTTCGCCCCACTCGCGCACGAGCTTCGCGACTTCGTGCGAGCGGCGGACGCACCTCTGGAGCTGCTTTACCGGATCAATGCCGGGCGACTCGAGAAGGCACATTGGCTGAACGACCTCGACGAAGGGGGCGGCCGCCTGCTTGGCGAGGGTTGCCACTTCGTCGACTTCGCCTGCTGGCTGGCGGGCGCTCTGCCCGAGCGGGTGGACTGCACGCTCCGGCCCGAGTCGGACCGCCCGCTCGCCGCCGCCGACAGCTTCGTGATCACCCTGTCGTTCCCGCGCGGGACGCTTGCGACGATTCTGTACTCGTCCCAGGGCGCGTCGTCCGCAGGGAAGGAGCACATCGAAGCGCACACGGCCGGTCGGTCGGCGATCCTGGACGACTTCCACTCCCTACGGCTCTTCGGCGACGGGCGGACTCGGACTGTTCGCCGGCGAGCACGGGACAAGGGTCACCGAGCGCAACTCGTCGCGTTTCGCAGAGCCTTGGAGGGCGACGAAGCACACGACCTTCCCGACCCGCTCGCAACGATGGCAGTCACGCTCGCGGCCGTGCGCATCGGTGGAGGCCAGACGTAGCGCAGTGGGCCGGCTGCCAGCCACGACGGCAGCCGCCAGCCCGCCTCCAACGAGCTCGTCCTCGAGCATACGGACGCGTAGCCGAAGCGTCGTCGAAGCCCAGTAGTCGTCTCGGAGCGCGGCTATCGTGAGTCCGTGAGGTTCGCTGCACGCGGAAACCCGTCTACGGGCTCGACGTGGGAGTTGCCAGGTGGTCCCGCAGCCAGGCTCAGAGGTCCGGCTATCGCAATCGGCCTGGTCGGGTTCAGCCTTTTCACCGGGTGGAACGTCGCCCGAGGTAGCGTGCTCATCTTCGCGCCGCTCGCGTTGGCCATCCTGGCGGTCTACGCGACGGTACGAGCAGATCTCCTGTTCGTCGGCTGGCTCGCCGTGGCGCCGTTCATCCAGGAGTCGGCGCGCGAGACTCAGATCGGCTGGGCGCTGACGAACGTCTTCTACGTCTTGCCGATCGGCGTGCTCCTGATTCGCATGCTGCCGTCGAACACGCTGGCCAGGCACCTGCGCTGGTACGACGTTCTCCCTGCCGGCTACGTCTGCTTCATCCTCCTCTCCCAGGCAATGGTCGACTCCACCCAGCTCAGCCAGCCCAGTTTCTACACGGACATCCTCCACGCCGGGATCCTGGTCGGCCCGCCCCTCTACTACATCTGTGCATTCGGCCCGCTACAGCGGCTTTCGCCGACTCACTTTGCCGGTGCCCTTCTCTCGAGCTGCTCCGCGATCGCGGCGCTCGGGATCTACGAGCACTACACGCACTGGAATCTCTGGGGGCAGGACCTCGTCGACGATCCTCCGCGCATCATCGTCACGCTCTCCAGCCCTGGGATCCTGGGGGCCTTTTACGGCGCCGGAATCGTCACTGCGGTGGCAATTCTCTGCTGGAACGGTCCACAGGTCCTGCGCCGGCTGTCGATCGTGACGCTCGTGCTGTCGGTGCCGGCGATCTTCTTCACGTACACGCGCGCCGGCGTGATCGCGACCGTCGTCGTGACCGCGATTCTCGTCGCCACGCGACCTCGCGCACGGGTGATTGGTGCTGCGCTGGCAGTCCTCGCTGCATTTGTGCTCTTCATCGGGTGGGGCGACATCTCCCGCAGCTCGCTGTACCAGCAGCGAGCCTCGGACGTCGCCAACGTCCAGGGTCGCTCAGTCATTGCGAAAGCTTCGCTCGAGCTCGCCACGGAACGACCGCTCGTCGGGTGGGGATACGGACAGTTCGACGAAGCAAAGCGGAACGTCGACATCGACACCGGAAGCGTCTCGCAGGCCTCGCTGTATCGCTATACGAGCCACAACACGTATCTGACGATCCTCGTCGAGCTCGGCGTAATCGGCTTCGTGCTCGCGTTCCTGACGTGGCTGATCGTGGTGTGGTCGACCATCCGAAGGCTCCCGACCATGCCGTATCCACCCTGGTTCACGCACAGCCTGCTCGCGATGATCGGCGTCGTCGCGCTTACGGCACTGACGACGGACATGCGGTTCTTCTCGTTCGTTCCCGGCCTCGCCTGGGTCGCAGTCGGGCTTCTACGCAGAGGGATGTGGAGCCAGTCGGCCGCAGCCTGAGCGCGCGGGCCGAGCGTCCGGCGCGACGACCGCTGAGCAGCTGATCCACGAGATCCGTGCGTCCACTACGCATCCAGTTCGTGACTGCCACCCTCGGCGTCGGCGGTGCCGAACGACAGTGGGCGACGCTGATCCCGCAGCTCCGCCAGCAAGGGTTCGAGCCGTCGGTCCTGACCCTCTACGGGTCGGGCCCGGTCGCAGAGGAGCTGCACCGCACCGAGGTACCAACCGCGAGCGCGGGCATATCGGATCGAAACGATCTCGTCGGCATCGCCCGCACGGCGGCTCGCGCTCCGGCTGGAGATCTCGTCGTCAGCCTGAGCTTCGCGGGCCATGTCGTCGCGCACTGCATCGCCACGCGCGCGCGTGTACCCCACGTCACGGCCGAGCATCACGGACACGGCCTGCCGCGACGCCGGCACGAGCGGGCCCTGCTCCATCTGTTCTCGCCGCGAGTGACCGCGGTTGTCGCCGTGAGCGCGTCGCAGATCCCCGACCTCGTCGATGTCGGTTTCAGGCGGAACCGGATTCGCATCATCCCCAACGGAATCGGGGCGCTCGTCACCCAGCGGACACGCGAGCAGGTCCGCGAGGAGCTCGGGCTCACAGGCGACACGTTCGTCGCGGTTCTTGCCGCGAGACTGCGTCCCGAGAAACAGGCTCACGTGTTCGTCGAGGCCGTGGCACGTGCGCACGCCGCAAACGACCGCGTTCGAGGCCTGATCGCTGGCGGCGGCCCGGAGCTACAGCGGATCGAGGAGCTCGCTCGCGCAACGGGAGGCACGGTTCGAGCGCTCGGATATCGAAGCGACGTGGTCGATGTTCTCGGTGCGGCGGACGCTGTCTGCCTCTCGAGCGATGCCGAGGCGCTCCCGCTCGTAATTCTCGAGGCCATGGCGCTCGGCAAGCCGGTGGTCGCGACCGATGTCGGCGGGATCCGCGACGCCGTCGCGCACAACGAGACCGGTCTACTCGTCGGACCGGGTGATGCCGAGGGCATGGCGAAGGCCCTCGAGGGACTCGCGGCAGACCCGGGTCTCACGGTGCGCCTCGGAGAGCGAGCGAGGCAGGTTCAGGCGACGCGTTTCAGCCTGGAGCGGATGGTCGATGACTACGCCCGTCTGTTTCAGAGCGTCGCTGCTCGAACTTGACGCCCGATCGTGCGCAGCACCGCGTTCGCAACGTCGGCTGGTGCGGAGCGATTCGTGAACATCGGCTCCGCCCGCTCGAGCTGCCGGAGGTCGAGGAAAGCCAGCTCGTCTGCAGAGCGGACGATCGTCAGCCGCCCGGTGCCCTCGAGGTAACGGTCGACCTCGCCCGCAGCTCCCCGGAACACACTTACGGCCGGCACACCGAGGTAGGCGGCCTCGCGCGTCATCGTTCCGCCACCAGAGACGACGACATCGACCGACTTGAGCAGCGAGACGAACGGAACCGCGTCCCGCAGCACCACGGGCGGTACCTGCCACGCGATGCTGTCCAACGTTGCGACCTGCCAGTCGTAGCGAGGAGAGAAGATCACCGCGATGCTCGGGTCGCTGGCGAGGTGTGCGAGAGTCCGGGAGCCGAGCTCGCTCGATGCTGCGCGGTGGTAGTGGCTCTCCTCGGCGGGCGGCCGGACGAGAACTCGTAGCAGGCTCGAACCATCCAGCTCGGGGAACGCGTGAGCCGGGATGGATGAGAGATCGACGTCGGCGAATGTGAGATCTTCCTTGATCCCGTGGAACGGGATGAGCCGCCGTCGCGAGACGCCACGGGCCTCGAACACATCGGCCGCAATGACGTCCGGGTGAAACACGTAGGTCCCGGCGATGCGAAAGACAGAGAGATCGACGTACTCGTAGTCGCAGACCGCGAACGAAGGCACTCGGAGCGTCCGCGCGGCCAGGGAGGCGGAACGCGACACCGACACGACGAAGTGCGGACGCGGCATCCCCTTCAGGAGACGGCGCAGACTGCCGACGCGGCGCAACGTCCTCGAGACCTTCGCCGGCTTCGACGCTCCGTAGTGCCGTCCGACGGGCGTGAAGTCCACGTCCGCGTCTCGAAGAAGGTCGAAGGTCACGCCGTAATCGCGCGCGGTGACGAAGACATCCGCGCCGCAGCGACCGAACGCCCGCGCGAGTGGAGTGAGGTACTGCGCCTGCGGCGGATTCTCGATGTCGATCCAGGCCCGCAACCGCTCGTTCTCGTGCGGTGCGACAGCCCTCACGACGCCTCGAGGAACTCGACGATGGCTCCGGCAGCTCTCGCACCCGCCGACCCGTCCCAGAGGGGGATCGGCTGCCCGCGCTTGGGCTCGTCCAGGAGACGCGCGACCTCGGCGATGGACTCGGGCTCCCCCCCGAGAATCGTGTTGGTACCGAGCTCGACAGTGACCGGGCGCTCGGTCGAATCGCGGATCGTGAAGCACGGGATACCGAGCGCCGAGGTCTCCTCCTGGACACCTCCCGAGTCCGTCAGGACGACACGAGCCTCCGCCTCGAGGCCGAGAAACTCGAAGTAGGAGAGAGCCTCGGTGCAGAGCACCCCTGAACCCTCCAGAAGGCGCTGGTGCGCGCCTGCTTCGAGTCGCGCACGCGTGCGCGGGTGCACCGGGAACACGACCGGAACGACCTCGGCCAACTCGATCAGCGCGTCCACTGTCCGGGAGAGACGGTCGTCATCGTCGACCAGCGCTGGGCGATGGAGCGTCACGAGCGCGTACTCGCCCCGGTCGACGTCCAATCGCAGCCAGGGACGCAGCGCCCGTGCAGCGTCGACGTGCGTGAGGAGCGAATCGATCATCGTATTGCCGACGAGCTGAACGTTCTCGTGAATGCCCTCGTGCGCCAGGTTCACGACGCCGCTCTCCGAGTGCACGAGCAGCAAGTCGCTGACATGGTCCGTGACGCGTCGGTTGTGCTCCTCCGGCATCGACCTGTCGAAGCTCCTCAAACCCGCTTCGAGGTGGCAGATGGGAATACCGAGCTTGACCGCGGCCAGCGCTCCGGCCAAGGTCGAGTTCACGTCACCCGGAACGACGACGATGTCGGGCTCGTGGTCGCGGAGTACGCCCTCGATTCCCACGAGGGCACGCGCGGTTTGCTCTGCATGGGTGCCCGAGCCGATGCCGAGGAAGACGTCGGGCCGGGGCAGCCCGAGCTCGGAGATGAAGACCTCGGACATCTCGCGGTCGTAGTGCTGACCCGTGTGGACGAGCGTCGCGGGCGTAGCGAACTCCCGCAGCGCAAAGTGCACCGGAGCGACCTTGACGAAGTTGGGGCGAGCTCCGACTACGAAGCAGACCGTGCTCACGAAAACGACCTTCCTCTACGCTCTGGCTTGCGCCTCACACCGCCCCGGACGCGCTGGCCATGCCCCGGCGCGCAGCTAGGCGACCTCTATGGTCATCCCAGACGCGACTCGGAGGCGCGTACCTCCGGCGTCGGTTCGAGTGCTTCGACGGGGCGACGCCGGGCCGCGGCTCCGCGCCGATCCTGCGCCGCCTGTTCGAGTGGCGGCTTGACGCCGTATCCCTCTGGCATCTCAGCCCCGGTCAGTACGTAGCCGAGCTTCGCCGACGGCACCGAGGCGAGCACGCGAGTGAGCCGGTCGAGCGTGTCCCTGTTCGTCACGTTCAAGCGGACGACGACGACGGTGGCGTCGACGCGAGCTCCGAGCGTCACCGCGTCACTGACGACCAGGATCGGAGGCACATCCACGAGTACGACGTCGACTCGCTCGGCCAACTCGCGCAGGATGTCCGCCACCGCAGCAGAGGCTGCGACCTCGCCGGGGTTCGGCGGGATCGAGCCAGCGGGAAGGACGTCGAGGGTCCCGGCCATGAACGGCGCGCGGCCGCTCGGGCCGATCTCGCCCGACGTGAGCGGGATACGGGTGAGCGCGTCGGCGAGTGACACATCACCGAGAACGACCTGGGTGAGACCGGCCCGCATCTGGAGACCGAAGACCCGTCCGAGCGCCGGGTCTCTCAAGTCCAGGTCCACGAGCGCGACATGGCGGCCTGCGCTCGCGAGAGCGACGGCGAGGTTCGCAATCGTCGTCGTCTTCCCCTCCTTCTGCGACGCGCTCGTCACCATGATCGTTCGAGCATGGAGGTCGAGGTTGGCGAGCTCGAGGTTGGCTCGGAGGAGACGGAAGGCCTCGGCCTCAGGCGTCGATGTGCGCGAGATCATCGCGAGCTGACGAGGATCAGCCTGCTTCGGGGGTGACGCCAAACGAGCCAGGAGCGGCAGATCGATCACCTTGTCGAGGTCCTGGTCGGCGCGTACGCGCCTGTCCAGCGCCTCTCGGGTGAACGCGAAGCCGAGCCCGACGATGATGCCGAGGAACAGGCCGATCGCTCCGTTCATCTTCGTCCTCGGAGCCGTCTGGAATCCCTCGTCGGCCTCGCGAAGAACCGACGCGTTCGAGACCTGTAGTGCGATGAGGGTGCTGAGGTTTTGATGCTTCTCGAGCAGACTGGAGTACAGCTCGGAGTCGGTGCTGACGCCCGACCTCCGCAGCTTGTTCATCTGAACTCGAAGCTCTTGCTGTGCGGCCTTGTACGCGGTGGTGTCGAGGTCCCTGCGGTAGAGGGTGTACTGCCGCGCGTAAGCCGTCGCGAGCGCCGCGGCGACCTCCGGGAACCGATCTCGCACATTGAACCGAAGTACGACATCTGTCTGCGGGACTGTCTCGACGCTCGACAGTCCGAGCAGCTCGCCGGGCGAGCGTTCCGACATGCCTACCGCGTCGAGCGCGCGCCGCGCAACGGCCGGCACTCGAGCCACCTGCGCTTGCGTGCGTCCCAGGAGCTCGGGATCCTGCAAGAGGTTGGGATCCTGGCCTCCTGTAACCGTCGCGGCGAGGCTCTGCCGGTTGAGCAGCACTGTCGAGGACGCCGTGAACTGCGGATCCTGAAGCTGGGAGAGGAGCACCGCGGCCAGCGGCACGAGGATCACAGCCGTCAGGACGAGCCACTTGCGACGCTGGACGACGCCGACGTAGTCGCGTAGCGTGCTCTTACTGCCTATTTGGTTATCCATGGCTCATCGTGATCGAAACCGGCTCGTTGCGCGCAGCATTTTCGCAACCTGACGGGAGTTCTCCGCACGCCACCGACACCCTTCTCTCAGACCTGCGGCCCCGGCAACACACAGTACCCAGCACTCTTTGCAGTGTCCACATGAGGGGAGCCTCGTCCCGTTGCCGAACGATTACGCCCGTCCAGTGCTAGATGGGCGGGTTTGAGTATGCGCCCTGTCAGCGGACCGCTATGGCATCTCAGCCGACTTCGCGCAATGACGCCGGGCGAGGTAGGCACACGCATGAGACGAGAGCTCCGCCACCGACTCGACGACGCCGAGTACCGTGTCGCTCCGTCGCTGTGGCGCCGCCGGTGGACCGCGCCACCACTGCTGAAGCCGTCGTTCACTCGGCCGCTGGGGTTCCTGACCGTCGAGCGAGCACAAGTGCTGACGGAGATCGACCCGGAAGGGACGGCGGCGATCGTCGCACGGGCTGATGCGTTCATTCGGCGTGACTCTGCGGCATTCGGCTACCCGGTTACCGGTCGTCAGCTCGACGGGCGTGATCTCGACGTCGATCCCGTCTCGGGCTACGTCTGGCCGAACGTCCACGGCAAGCGGATCGCATATCGAGATGCCCCGGCGAATCCAAAGACGGTCTGGGAGCTCAGTCGCTGCCAGGAGCTCCCCGTCCTCGCGGCGGCAGCCCTCCTCACCGGTGACGTGCGTTACGACGCAGCAGCCACGTCCATCCTCCTCGGTTGGATCGAGCAACAGGTTCCCGGCCGCGGCATCGCGTGGGCCAATGGCTTCGAGGCGGGCATCCGTGCCATCTCGCTCGCTCTCACATACGACGCCCTCGCCGCCCGGTCGAGCCTCGGAGAGCAGTTGCACGGGCCGGTGGTCCGCTCGCTCTGGGAGCACGCCCGCTGGATCTCACAGGATCCCTCGACCCACAGCTCCGCGAACAATCACCGGATCGGGGAGCTGGTCGGCCTACTGGCCGTCGCTCGGCTGGCTCCGGAGCTTCCGGACGCGGAGCGCTGGACCGCCGAGGCACTCGACGGACTGCGTCGCGAGGCCACGATGCAGATCCTCCCCGACGGTGCCGGGGCCGAGCAGGCATTCGCCTACACACTCTTCGTGGTCGACCTCCTGCTGGTGGCCGTTGCGCTGCTGGACGCGACGGGCTACACGCCGCCTGCCGAGCTGATAGATGCGGTCGAGCGGGCGGGCTACGCTCTCTGGGCGCAGCTCGGCCGTCCCAACGAGACCGATCTGACTTACGGCGACGACGACGACGGACGTGCCGTTCGCGTTGACGGGCTCGAAGCACGCCCTGCCCGGGGGGTGGCGGCATCGATCTGCGCGCGCACGGGCAGCGCCTTCGCCAGAACCGTCGCCGAGCGACTCGATCCGACCGCATGGTGGCTGTTCGGGGAAGAAGGGATGGAGCGCTTCGAGCAGACGGCGCCGGCGTCGCCGCCTGACAGCATCCTCCTTCCGAATGCCGGCCTCGCCGTACTGCGTCGCGGCACATCACGCGTCACGGTGGACGCCGGCAAGCTGGGCTACCTCAGCATCGCCGCCCACGGCCATGCCGACGCACTGGCGGTCACACTGTCCGTGACCGGGGTCGACCTCATCGTCGATCCTGGAAGCGGAACGTATTTCGGACGGGCTGCAGAAATCCGCGAAGCGTTTCGTGGGACAGGGTTCCATGGAACGATCGTCGTCGACGGGAAGGATCAGTCGCGCTCGGGCGGCCCTTTCCTGTGGTCCACGCACGCCCATGCCTGGTTTCAGCGTGTGGATCTGGAGAACGGCGCGGTGATCGGTGAGCACGACGGCTACTTGAAGGACAAGCCAATGGTGCGCCATCGCCGAGCGGTCTTGGTACTGGACGGCGGAGACGCTCTCGTCTACGACCGAATAGACGGCGCTGGCGCGCACACGGCATCTGTCCGCTGGCCGTTGCACCACTCCCTGAGCGCGGAGCTCGTCGCGCCCGGAGAACTTCGCGCCACGGGGCCCGCAGAGAGCGGCGTGCTCGTCAAGATTGCAGCGACGACGCCGGGAGCGACGTCGGTCGCTCATGGCCGAGAACGGCCGTTCGAAGGTTGGTCATCCCCGCGTCTCGACGAACTCGTGCCTTCGCCGCTCGTCAAGTGGGACGTCGCGTTTCGCGACCGACTCGACTGCGTGACACTTCTCAGCCCTCTCCTGGGAGGAGCACGCGTGCCGGTCGTCGGCGTCGACCTCACGGTCGATCGCGGCGTCGCCCAGATCCACGTCGAGACGTCCGCCGGCACGGAGACGATTCGCTTGGATCTGGACGCCGCTACCGAGTCGGCGAGAGGCTAGACCGGCAGAGGTCGGTGTCGTTGCGAGGGCCTACGGCTTGGAGCTGCCGATGGTGGTACGCCCGAAGTAGAGCACGCTGCGGCCACTGGGCATGATGCCGCTCCTCGACTTGTAGAGGCCGTACTTGAGGTACTGGCCGGTATCTCCCGCGAACATCGTGACTCGGTTCTTGCGCGGATAGACGTTCTGACCATCGACCCAAACCTCGAGCCAGCCACTGTTGTCGGGGGCGAAGCGCATTCCGTAGACGATGTCGATCCAGCGGTTGTAGTTCGACGCGAAGCGTGATCCGTCGTCATTCACAAGCCGCCAGAGGGGAACGCTCTCGAACTGACCACCCTGCAGTCGCAGCGTGGCATGGCTGCCTCCATACCACTCGATCTGGAAGACCCCACCAGATGCCGACGTCGCTGGATGGATGTCGTGAATCGTGATGAACGTGTCGGACCCCGAGGTCGGCCAGTTGAACTGCTCGGTCGGAGTGTTCGGCATCCACACGCGCATGCTCACCCAGCGCACGTCACCCGCCTGCATCCGTGTGTTCTCTGCGGTGGTGCGGACTTCCGCCTTGTGTACGTTGATCCCGCCCCAGCCCGGGTCCGAGTCTCGGATCTCATGGCGGGAGGCGAAGCCGTTGCCGTCGGGGGATCGCACGACTGCCACTCGTCCGTCGGCGGTCCCCGAGGAAGAACCGCCGGCGACATCGACCCATCCCGGTGACGAGTAGCTGAACAGGGTCGTCCACGGGGAGCGGAAGTCGCCAGTCGAGAAGTCGCTCACGAAGTAGGCGCTAGGCGACGGCGGAGGGGGAGGCGGCGGAGGAGGAGGAGGAGGCGGCGGCGGGGGAGGAGGCGGCGGCGGGGGAGGAGGCGGCGGCGGGGGAGGCGGGCACGCGGACGTCGAGACGTTCAGTGGGGCCGGTCCCGAAGCGTTTCCAGCCGCGTCGAGCGCACGGACGCCGAATGCGTACGGCGTGCCGCAGGCGAGCCCCGTCTGATTCGACGTCCTCGTGGTCACGGTCGCCATCCTGGTGCCGTTCCGATACACGTCGTAGCCGGTGACGCCCGTGTTGTCGGTCGATGCGTTCCACGTGAGCGTGAGCCCGCTCTGGCTCACGTTGGATGCGGCGAGACCGGTCGGCTGGGACGGAGGAGTCGTGTCCGGGCAGGCCGTCGTCGCGACCATGACGGTCGTCTTCGGCGAATGGTTCCCGGCCGCGTCGTAAGCGTCCACGGCGAGCGTGTGATTCGTGTTGCACGTGAGGCCGGAGAAGATCCCGGTCGTCGTTGCGCTCGTGCCGACTTGCACTCCACCGCGGTACAGGCCGTAGCCGGTAACCGCGACGTTGTCGTTCGACCCCGACCAGCCGAGCGCGATGCTCGTCGCTGTCCGCGCGCTCGCGGCGACGTTCGTCGGTGCCGACGGTGCCTGCGTGTCCGCGCACGGGGCCGTCGAGCCGACGACCGGTGCCCTCGAGGAGTGGTTTCCTGCGGCATCGTACGCTGCGACCTCGAACGTGTACGCCGTGCCACACGTCAGGCCGGAGACGCTCACGGAGGTCTGTGTCGTCGTTGCTCCAGCGACCCCGTTGCGATACGTCCGATAGCCCGTCACTGCGACGTTGTCGGAGGACGCAGCCCACGACAGTGCGACAGTCGTACGGGTCGAGCTCGTGACGACGAGGTTCCTCGGCGTCGCCGGCGGCGAAGAGTCGGTCGGCGGAGGAGCCGGCGAGGGCGAAGGACTCGGTGCGGGCGAGGGCGCGGGAGCAGGAGGCGCGGGGGAAGGCGCAGGGGCGGGAGGCGTGGGCGCAGGGGCGGGAGGCGTGGGCGCAGGGGTGGGAGGCGTGGGCGCAGGGGTGGGAGGCGTGGGCGCAGGGTTGGGGGGCGTGGGCGAAGGAGTCGGTGCCGGCGAGGGCGCTGGGGCGGGAGGCGCGGGGGATGGCGCAGGGGTAGGAGGCGACGGCGCGGGACCGGTCTTATCCGAGCACGGCGCGGTCGAAGTCGTCAGCTCCGTCCGTTCCGACATGTTGCCGGCGGCATCTCGCGCGGCGACGCCGAAAGCGTATGCCGTGTCGCAGCGCAGCCAGCCGTGCCTCGTGCTGGTGGCCGTCCCCGTTGCGACTCTCTTGCCGTCCCGGAAGAGGTCGTATCCGGTCACAGCAATGTTGTCGCTCGACTCGTTCCAAGCCAGCACGACCTGAGTCTTCGTGACCCTGACTACCTCCAGGCCCGTCGGCGCGGATGGCGCATCCGAGTCACTTCCCGGCGCTGCGCAAGCGGCGGTTGCAGCGGCGAGCGACGTGCGCGGCGAGAGAGTTCCGTTTGCATCGAACGCGTCGATGCCCACCCTGTACGCCGACCCGCATCGGAGACCGTCGGCGAGCCCTCGAGGAAGCGCCGTCGTGCTCCGGACAATCCCGTCGATCGAGATCCTGTATCCGGCGACTCCGACATCGTCGGTCGACGCGCCCCATGCGAGCGAGAGACTCGTGGCGGTGCGTGCCTCGAGCTTGATTGCCGTCGGTGCTGTCGGCGGCGTGTCACCGCACGACGCGGTCCCGACAACCACGCCAGCGAGCGGCGAGCGATTGCCCGACGCATCGACCGCGTCGACCTTGAAGGGCGTCTTCGACCCACACCGGAGCCCAGTGAGGGTTGCAATAGGCTCGGCAGTCGTGACTACCGGCAACAGGCTGCCATACACCCGGTAGTTCACGACGCCGACGTCATCAGTTGACGGATTCCAGCTGAGCACCACAGCATCTGGCGTCGTAACGCGCTGAACGAAGCCCGACGGCGGCGACGGAGCGAGGATGTCACCGCAAGCCGGGCCCGAGACGACCGTGAAGGCGCGCAGCGATCGGTTTCCCGCACGATCGACCGCGGCGACACCGACGGTCGAGCTCCGTCCGCACCCGAGATCCCTGACCTCGTACGACGTACCTTTCACCCTGACTCGTTGCGAGGCCGTGTACACGTCGTAGCCGACGACTCCGACGTTGTCTCGCGCGCGTTCCCACTCGACACGAATCACGGCGGGCGTCGCTGCTGTCACGTGAACGTTCGTCGGTGTCGACGGACGCGCGCGGTCACGTTTTCCGGGCGACGCACCTCCAGGGCCTACCAGCGACAAGGTGGCCAGGGCGAAGATCGAGACGGCGGCGAAGACCGTGCGCTTGGCGGCGGCGGACACAGCCCACGTGTTCTCGGCGACCTAGCCTCGAGACCTAGACCCCCGATCGGGGTAGGCCAGACTTCCGGCCAGGTCAACCATGCGGCACCGGTTCACTCCCGCCAGTGACGCGGGCCAGTGACACACATGAAGGATGGAGCGCCTACAGCTCTCAGCTGCGGGGTATCGAGACCGTCGTCTGCACGGCCGCGCGCGTCGCGCGCTTCCCGCCGATCACGGGCCAGACGTACCACCTGTACTCGCCCGCGCGGAACGAGCGTTCGACGCCCTCATGACTCCAGCGCGCGGGGATCTCGAGCTCGGGACGGGTCGTCTCCCGTGCGAACACAAGCGTTGGACCGCGGAAGAACTCGACGTGGTACGCCGAGGCTCCGACGGTGGGAGCCCAGGCGAATCGCCGCCCGGCCGAGTCCGGTGCGGTAGCGCGGGGCTTCGTCCTCGGCTTCGGCTTCGGAGTGGTGGTCGGCGCCGGTTTCTTCACGGCCGGTGCACTGGGCACCGCTGGAACGGAGCTTTCGACGGCCTCCGGCTCGGCGGAGGCCGGGGGCTCCCCGATCTCGACGCGCACGTCGAAGAAGAGCAATGCAAGCATCGTTACGGTCGCCACGCCGATGAGGACGCGACGAGATGCCTGCGACTCGTCGAGCTCGATGAGCTGCTCCGGCACGGACGGCGCGGGCGTCGCGGTGTGCTCGCGCTCGACGGGTCGAGCCGGAGCAGGGCTTGGCAGGCGCGAGCGAGCTGCCTTCGCGAGCTCCGGATCGACGAGCACGAGCTCCGGGCTTATCTCCTCGGCGAGATGGACCCCTGCGTCGTGTATGGAACGCACGTACACCGTCATCGGCCGACCATGGCTTTCGCTGGAGCCTCGTACAAGCCTTCCCAGTGCCCGAGCGTGTCCGAAACGGACGGCTAGGCTCTCGCCGTGCTGAGCCCGGCCGTCGAGAACCTCGTCACGCAGCTCACCAGGCTGCCGGGGATCGGCCGCCGAACCGCGCAACGGCTGGCTTTCCACATCCTCTCCGCGCCGCCTCAGGACGCGCTCGAGCTGGCACGTGCGATCGAGGATGTGAAGTCGCGTGTCCGGTTCTGCCGCGAGTGCGGAAACCTCACCGAGGAAGAACTCTGCGGAGTCTGCGCAGATGGGCGGCGGGATCGGACGATCATCTGCGTCGTCGAGCAGCCCGTCGACGTGGTCTCGGTCGAGCGAACGGGCGAGTACCGGGGCCTGTACCACGTCCTCGGAGGTGCACTTTCGCCGCTCGACGGGGTCGAACCTGACGACTTACGCATCGACGATCTCGTGGGACGCGTCGAGCGCAACGGTGTTACGGAGGTCGTGGTCGCAACGAATCCGACCATGACAGGCGAGGCGACCGCTGCGTATCTCGCGGACCGCCTGCGCGGTGTGGTGCAGGTGACGCGCCTGGCAAGTGGCCTGCCCGTCGGCGGCGATCTCGAGTACGCCGACGAGGTCACGCTCGGTCGTGCACTGGCCGGGCGCCGCGCGATGTAGGCGTCGGACGGATTTTCTCGCAAATTGCGGCTTTTTGGTGATCGAGGGGGTTGCATCCGGTAGACCCACGTCATATGTTGCACCCACTGAACCGGCGGGCCTTCGGGTCAGCCGGTTCAGTGTTTTTTGGGGATTCAGGAATACCGTCCCATCCGTACACTGGAGCGGTGATCGACTCGGAGCTCCGCATCGGGATCGTTGGTGCGACCGGCGCCGTCGGGCGTGTGACGCTCCAGTACCTCCTCGAGCGCGGACACACGAACATCCGTACGTTCGCATCGTGGCGCTCCGCGGGCGCGCAGCTCGGCCCATTCGAGATCGAGGAAGCCTCTCGCCGGCGCGCTCGGCGATGCTCGCCTCGACGTGTGCTTCTTCTCGATCGGCACGCAGTGGAGCCGCGAGCTCGTACCGGCAGCGGTCGCGGCGGGCACGCTTTGCGTCGACAAGTCGTCCGCGTTCCGCTTGCAGGACGGCGTGCCGCTCGTCGTGCCCGAGGTGAACGGCGAGCGTGCGCTCGAGAACACGGGGATCGTCGCGAATCCGAACTGCTGCACGATCCCACTGACCATGGTGCTCGCGCCGATCCACGACGTCGCGGGTCTGCGCAGTGTGCGCGTCGCGACCTATCAGTCCGTGTCCGGCGCCGGATCCGACGCGATCGTACGACCTCCGAGCCGAGGACCCCGACGACCACAAGCTCCGCATGGACTGGGAGTTCGACGGAGTCGAGTTCGACGAGGAGGTCAAGGTTCGCGAGGAGACGCGCAAGGTCCTCGAGCTCCCCGATCTTCCGGTGAGCGCGACCTGCGTCCGTGTTCCGATCGTCGTGGGGCATGCGGAGTCGGTATGGATCGAGACCGAGACCCCGCTCTCAGCCGCGGACGCGACGCGTCTTCTTTCGGAAGCTCCGGGGCTGCGTGTCGAGACGGTTCCCGCTCACGGTCAAGCGATCGGCGTCGACGAGGTCCTCGTGGGACGAGTGCGCTCGGACCCGGCGGCCGAGAACGGCCTCGCGCTCTTCCTCGTATGCGACAACCTCCGCAAGGGCGCCGCGCTGAATGCAGTGCAGATCGTCGAGCTTCTGGTAGGAGCGTCGCTCCCTGCGTACTACGGTCAGAGCACGGCCTGACGCGGACACCGGTCCTTGCTTGACGCGGTGAGCGGCGTCACCTCCGTTGCAACAGCGTGACGACCAAGCGAGCGGCGAGATGGCCTACTGAGCGGTGGGACGGGCTAACACGGCCGCAGAGCAGAGGGTCGTCGGTGGGCTTCACCGAGTCTCTCCTTGCGGTAAAGCCTAGGACGAACGCCGCTTCACGCGCTGCGTTTGCAACTCGGTCGTCGGCCTCGCCGTAGGGGTAGCAGACGACCCGAAGCGGCCTGCCGACGATCGCCTCTAGTGCTGCGCGCCCGTCCTCCATCTCGCGCGCGAGCGGTGATTCCGCGAGCAGACGGAGGTTGTTGTGCCGCAGCGTGTGAAATCCGATCTCCATTCCCGCTTCGAGGAGCGCATGCACGTCAGACGCACGGAGCCCGGCGTCGGTTGGATCCGCACCAGCCACCTCGGCGAGTCGCGCTTCGAGTTCGGCACGGGCCGAAGGCTGAAGCTGCTTGATCGCGTCGCCCAGGGCGGTGATTCGGACCGGCTCCTGCTCCTTCAGGTCGAGAGACCTGGCGAGGCTGGAAAGGCCGTCTTCGGATGTGCGTGCGATGCGCTCCCACCAGAAGGAGTAGGGGTCGTCGAGCGACACCCCCGTGAGAAAGAACATCGCCTTGACGCCCGTACGCCGGAGGATCGGGAGCGCGACGGCAACGTGGCTTCGGAGATCGTCGTCGAAGGTGACAGCGACTGGATATCGCGCGCCTCGGCTACGCGTCTCAACAGCCTCTTGAAGCCGCCCGACGGGAACGACCTCGTAGTGTCGCTTCAGATGGCGGAGTTGCCGCTCGAAGAGCGACGAACCGATCGCGGGCACGAGCTCACGGTCGGGGTCGCCGGCGTGCTCGTCGACACCGTGGTACATGAGCACCACGCCTGCCCTGCGACTCGATAGGCGAAGCGCCCAGAGAAGACAGAGGGAGACAAGTGTCGCAATGCTGCCAAGCGCCCTTGTCGCCAGGTTCCATGATGACGGCGCGGTCAAGGCTCTTCGGACCCTATGGGCGGAAGTCGCAGACGTATGGTGCTTCGAGCTACTACTAGCTCCCCCCGGGTGGCGCGGGCGCAGGCGCCGGCTGGAAGGCCTCCTGCACGACGCGAAGCACCTTCGCGCGTGCTCCTTCCTCGACGGGCTGAAGGCCACCGAGCTCGAGATCGCGCCAGCTCGACCCTTCCCGCGGAACGCACGGTGACGAAAGCCGAAGTCGGCGAGGAAGTCGCGCGGGAACACCGTGCGGTGGACGAGAAACCGCTCTGCAGGTGACGTTCCCTCCCGATAGCGGTACGCGAACGCCTCGAGCGCCCGCGCGCCCTTGTCGCGCGCCTCGCCGATCGCCGCGAGGAAGAGCGACTGCTCGACCCACGGCTGCGTGTCGGTGAGGAGGTATGCGCACGTCACGAGCACCGCGTCCTCGGACGGCGGCCCGGCGGGAAGGTCGGCCGCCCGCGGGAACAAGCGCTGCCGGCCCGTACTGCATCGAGCCCGAGCACGCGGCCGTCGTCGTCGCGGTAGATCGACCCCCACGCCCCCCACTCCTCCTCGGCGCGTTCGATCCACTTCCGCTTCTCGGGCTCGCGGTTGCCTCGGCTCTGCCACCAGACGCACGTCTGGCACACCGACGGCGCGGTCTCGAGCGTCGCGCCCGTGAGCCCGGCCAGCCTCGACGTCATCGGGGCGATCGTACAACCAGCTCGGTCACCTCAGGCCGCGCGAAGAGCCGGAATGGGACGAAGGTCGTGCCGAGGCCCGGCGACACGTGCAGCTTCGTCGCGCCGTAGTCGTGGAGGCCCTCGACGTCGCGCGCGTTCAGGTGTGCGAGGCGGAGCTTC
This sequence comes from uncultured Actinomycetes bacterium, assembly GCA_963761485.1. Classification (GTDB taxonomy): domain Bacteria; phylum Actinomycetota; class Thermoleophilia; order Gaiellales; family Gaiellaceae; genus GMQP-bins7. The sequence goes on from CAVXGP010000014.1 coordinate 73,522, forward strand.
CCGCCCGGGTACGGGATCACGATCTGGCCCGAGTGGTAGTGACCGGAGAGGATGAGGTGGAAGACGGGTGGGATCCGGCGGACGATGCCGGGGAAGTGACAGAGGAGGATCCGTAGGTCGGTCGACTCGTCGATCAACGCGTCGGGACGCGCCTCGCGTCGCGCATAGGAGCGAGGATCGACGCCGACGATCTGGACGTGGCGTCCCGCGAAGCTCGATCGTGATCGACTCGTCAGTCAACAGAGTGGAGGCCCGTCGATGCCCTCGAGGGACTCCGGATCGATGCGCTGCGACAGCGGATCGCGGCTGTCCGCGAAGTCGTGGTTGCCGAGGACGACGTAGCACGTGCCGAGCGAGGCCGAGGAGCCGCTCGAGGAACGTGCACGCCCGGCGCGGCGAGAGACGAGGTCGCCGGTGACGCAGACGAGGTCGGGCGGCCGCTCGGCGACCCACGCCACGGCGTCCTCGACGGCCTTGCGGCCGCGCGAGGGAACGCCGAGATGGAAGTCCGAGAGGTGCGCGATGCGCAGCCCGTCGAGCTCGACCGGCGACGCCCGGGAGCTCGACCTCGAGCACCCGCTTCCGAAGCCAGCCGGCTTCGAACCACCCCCACGCCGCGACAGCCGCTGCCGCGACAGCCAGGCAGGACGAGGAGCCAGGTCAGACGGAGAGCTTCTCGGTCACCGGTGCGACCGAGACGACGTGGCGCTTGAACTTCAGCTCCGAGCTGTCGAGCCCTGCCGCGACGCCGACGAGCTGCGAGAGGTGCAGGATCGGCATCTGGAAGTCCTTGCCCGTCTGCTTGCGGAGCTTCGACTGCCAGGCGTCGAGGGAGAGATGGCAGAGCGGGCACGGCGTGACCATCGCGTCGGCGCCGGCCTCCTTCGCCTGCTCGATCGGCTGGATGAGCTCGGCGAGCGCGACGTCCTCGCGCGCCTGGATGATCGGGAAGCCGCAGCACTTGATCTTCGCCGGGATAGTCGATCGCCTCGCCGCCGCAGGCCGCGATGATCCGCTCGAGCGACTCGGGCTTGTCCGGGTCCTCGAAGCCGAGGAGCTTCGACGGGCGCAGGATCTGGCAGCCGTAGAAGGGGGCGATCTTGAGCCCCTTCAGGCCCTTGTGCGCGGCGCCCTGGAGCAGCTCGTAGCCCTCGCCGACCGAGATCAGCCAGAGGAAGTGCATGCACCTCGACGCCGCCCGAGTACGGAGGCGCGCCGACCGTGACGAGGTTCTCGTTCACGCGCGCGAGCAGCGCCGCGTCGCCCTGCAGCGCGTGGTTCGCCTGCCGGAGGTTGAGCGTGCAGACGTTGCAGATCGTCATGAGCGTGTCCGCGCCCGTCTCCTCGGCATAGGCGAGGATGCGCGCGTTCAGGTGGAGGTAGTAGTCCGGCTCCGCCTCGTGGATGTCGCCGGCGCCGCAGCACGTGACCGCCTCGAGCTCGATCAGCTCGAGCCCGACCTTCGGCGCGAGCGCCTGTGTCGACGTGTCGAGCTCCTTCGCCGACAGCGACGCGAGACAGCCCTTGTAGTAGGCGACCGTTCTCACGTCGGCGGCTCCTTCTCCGGGAGCTCCTGCGGCCTCGGGAACGAGCCCTCGCCGTACGGGTCGCGCTCCTCGTCGGTGTCGAGCGCGAGGTGCGCCAGCGCCTTCTCCGCCTGGACGATGCCGTCGGCGCCCTCACGATCTTGCTGCTTGACGAGGTCGTAGAGCGCCCGCGCCTCGTCGACGTGCTTCGCGACGTGGGGCGGGACCGGCGGCGGCACCTTCCCGTGGCGGAAGAGCCCCATCGCGAACTTGACCTCCTTCAGCGACTTGGCGACGCCCTGCGTCTTCGGCACGAGCTCCGTCTCGCGCAGCCAGCCGGTCGTCTTCGCGGAGGTGACGAACCACTTCGCGTGCTTCGCCCCCATGTCCGAGTCGATGCCCTCCCTCATCGCCTCGGCTCCGAGCTTCGCGATCGCGTCGCGCGGGTCGACGCCCTTCGGGCAGCGCTCCTGGCAGAAGTAGCAGCGCGTGCAGTCCCAGATCCCGTGCTCCTCGGAGTACGACTGCAGGCGCTCGACGGTGGCGCGGTCGCGCGCGTCGCCGACGAAGCGCATGCCCTTCGCGAGCGCGGCAGGCCCGAGGAAGTCCGGGTCCGCCTCCATCGAGTTGCACTCGGAGACGCAGCAGCCGCACATGATGCAGAGCGACTCCTTGTGGATGACGTCCATCTCGGACTGCGAGACGACGTACTCCTTCTCGCCGGGATCCGAGTAGCCGGGCTCGAGCCACGGCTGGACCGCGCGGATCTTCCCCCAGAAGGGCTCCATGTCGACGACGAGGTCCTTGACGATCGGCATGTTCCCCATCGCCGAGATGACGGGGACGTGGCCGGACTCGGCGATGTCGACCATCCGGGTCTTGCACGCGAGGACGGCAGCGCCGTCCATCCGCATGCCGCACGACCCGCAGATCATCATCCGGCAGCTCTTGCGGTACGCGAGCGTGCCGTCGTGCTTGTCCTTGACGATGTCGAGGACGTCGAGCAGCGTCGCCCAGTCGGGCGCGTCGACCTCGTACTCCTTCAGCGCGCGCTCGCCCGCGATCGGGTCGTAGCGCCAGATCTTCAGGGCCATCTTCATCAGTACGTGCGCTCCTCGGGCTGCCACTTCGTCATCGTCACCGGCTTCCAGTCGAGCTTCGGCGCCCCATCCTCCCAGGTGACGACGGTGTGACGGAGGAAGTTCTCGTCGTCGCGATCCGGGAAGTCGTGCGGCCGGGCGTGCGCGCCGCGGCTCTCCTTGCGGGCGAGCCCGGAGACGACCATGCACTCGGCGAGCTCGAGCAGGTAGCCGAGCTCGAGCGCCTGCGTGAGGTCCGAGTTGAAGACCGCGCCCTTGTCCTCGACGACGACACGCTCGTAGCGCTCGCGGAGGCCCGCGCACGATCTCGCCCTGCTCGAGCATCTGCTCCTCGCGCCGGAAGACGCCGAAGTTGACGTGCATCGTCTCGGCGAGCTCGTCGCGGATCTGCCACGGCCGCTCGCCCTCGGAGCGGTCGAGGAGCTCGGCCGAGCTCGCGCTCCGCGTCGGCCTCGACCGAGGCGGGCACGTCGACGGTCGTGTGCGTGAGCGCCCACTCCGAGGCATGCCGGCCGACGCGCTTCCCGTACGTGATCGTCTCCATGAGCGCGTTGCCGCCGAGGCGGTTCGCGCCGTGCACGGAGACGCACGCGACCTCGCCCGCCGCGTACAGGCCCTCGAGCGCCGTCTGGCCCCAGACGTCGGTGTCGACGCCGCCCATGTGGTAGTGCGCTCCGGGCCGGACGGGGATCGGCTCGTAGATCGGGTCGACGCCGGCAAACGTCATCGAGAGCTCGCGCGTCCCGTGGAGACGCTCCACGATCCGCTCGGCGCCGAGGTGGCGCAGGTCGAGGAGCACGTTGCCGTCGATCCCGCGCCCCTGGTCGATCTCGGTCTGCTCGGCGCGCGAGATGACGTCGCGCGACGCGAGCTCCATGGCGTTCGGCGCGTAGCGAACGAGGAAGCGCTCGCCGTCCTTGTTCAGGAGGTAGGCGCCCTCGCCGCGGCAGCCCTCGGTGATGAGCACCCCGGTCGGCGCGAGCGTCGTCGGGTGGAACTGCATCATCTCCATGTCCTTCAGCGCGACGCCCGCACGAAGGCCATGGCCATGCCGTCGCCCGTGCACGCGTACGCATTCGTCGTGCCCGTGTAGAGCCGACCGGCGCCGCCGGTCGCGAGGATCACGGTCTTCGCGCCGATCGAGGTCAGGCCGCCGTTCAGGAGATCCCAGGCGATCACGCCCTGGCAGCGGTCGTCGTCGACGACGAGCTTCCAGGCGAAGAACTCCTCGTACGTCGAGATGTCGCGCTTCATCACCTGCTCGTAGAGGACGTGGATGAGGACGTGCCCGGTGATGTCGGCCGCGTACGCCGTGCGCGGCTCGCCCGCTGCCCCGAACGGGCGCTGCGCGATGCGCCCGTCGGGCGTGCGCGAGAACACCGCTCCCCAGTGCTCGAGCTGGTAGGGCCCTTCCCCGACATCGGCGATGATGATCCGACCCTGTTCGTCGGTGCCGTAAATCGGAATATCGCCGGTGAGCGAGGATGGCAGGGCCTCGAAGTCCGGAGCGTTGTGGCCGAACATGCTCGCGCGCAGACGGAACAGGGCGACGAACGGGGTTGCGGCCTCCGACCCCTCGAAGGGTGCGAACACGGCGGCTTCGTCGTCACCCCGGGTCTCCAACTTCGTCCTGAGGCTCGCGGCATCGATCGGATCGGGGCCGTAATAGGCGTCGGCCGGCGGGGCCGGCGGCGGCGGGGAGGGCGCCGCGACCATGTCGCCCGAATCGTGCAAGT
>CAVXGP010000015.1:0-979975 GCA_963761485.1 uncultured Actinomycetes bacterium
CAGACACCGCAACCGACGTCGCCACGTGCGCCCTCGTCGACGACGGCACGGTGCTCGGCGAGCGGGCCTCCCTGCCGCGGACGCTGCTCGAGGACGTCGACCTTTTGCTCTCCCAGGCCGGGGTCGAGCCAGGCGATCTGGACACGCTCGTGGTCGGTACCGGGCCCGGGAGCTTCACGAGCACCCGGATCGGCCTCGCGGTTGCGCGGGGGCTTGCAGTCGCGCTCGACCTCCGCGTCGCCGGCGTCTCCACATTGGATGCGCTGGCGGCTGCGAAGGACGACGCGTTCCCCGTTATCGACGCCCGGCGCCGGGAGGTCTTCGTGCTCGGGCCTCGAGTCGTCCCTCCCGACGACCTCGAGCTCGAGCCCGGAGCCGTGTGCATCGGGAACGGAGCCGTGCGCTACCGCGAGACGCTGGAGCGCATGGGTGCGGTCGTGCCGCCTGACGACGACCCGGTCCACCTTCCGCACGCCCGGCTCCATGTCTCGCTGGCACGCGACTTCGGGTCGGCCGAAGCGGTTTTGCCCGTCTACGTTCGCGCGCCCGACGCCAGGGTGCGGAGCGCGTCTTGAACATCGAGCTCCGGCGACTCGAGCCGAATGACCTCGATGCCGTCGAGGACATCGAACAGGCGTCGTACGCGACGCCGTGGTCTCGTTCGATGTTCGCGGCGGAGCTCAGGAAGCCGAGCTCCCTCGCCCTCGCGGCGTGTGTCGAGACCGGAGAGCTGGTGGGATACGCGTTCGCGTCTCGCTACGTGGACGCCTGGCACGTGATGAACGTGGCCGTCACGCCCGCGCTTCGAAGGCGCGGGATCGCGACGGCGCTCCTGGAGCGTTTCTTCGAGATCACCTCGTCGGACCCGCGGCGCGGGTACACCCTCGAGGTGCGCGTGTCGAACACGGAGGCCATCCGCCTCTACGAGCGCCTCGGATTCGAGGCCCGCGGCATCCGGCGCGGGTATTACACCGACAACCGTGAGGACGCGTTGATCATGTGGCGCGAGCCAGCCGTCTCCGCGAGTGCGGATACGGTCAGAGAGGAGCGCGCGACCGATGGTTGAGCTCCTAACGCTCTCCCGCAGGGAGAGCGCATGATTCTGGGTCTCGAGACGTCGTGTGACGAGACCGCTGCTGCCGTCGTGACGGAGGACGGTCGCGTTCTCTCGTCCGTGGTGTCCTCGCAGGCAGGGCTCCATGCCCGCTACGGGGGCGTCGTCCCGGAGGTGGCCTCACGACGGCACCTCGAGCTCGTCGGTCCCGTTGTCCGAGAGGCTCTCGACGGAGCCGGGATCTCCCTGGAACGGGTCGGGCGGATCGCTGTCACGCAGGGGCCCGGCCTCGTCGGGGCGCTGCTCGTCGGGCTCTCGGCCGCCAAGGCGATGGCCTGGGCTCGCGGGCTGCCCTTGGTTCCCGTCGACCATCTCGAGGGGCACGTCGCCGCGCTCTATCTCGAACCGGACCCGCTCGAGCCGCCGTTCCTCTGCTTGCTCGCGAGCGGCGGGCACACACTCCTCCTCGCCGTAGCCGAGCTGGGGCGATCGGAGCGCCTCGGGACGACCCTCGACGACGCGGCCGGAGAGGCGTTCGACAAAGGCGCACGGCTGCTCGGCCTCGGCTATCCCGGAGGCGCCGAGATCGACCGGATCGCGCGTGCGGGAGATCCGGATGCCTTCCGCTTTCCCGTCGCCCGAGTGCCTGGGCTCGACTTCTCCTTCTCGGGGCTCAAGACCGCGCTTCTCTACACCGTCCGGGAGCTCGGCGAGGAGGAAACCCGGCGGCGAAAGGCCGATCTCGCGGCCTCCTACCAGCGCGCGATCGTCCGCGCGCTCGTCGAGCAACTGCGACGGGCGGCGGACGAGACGGGGCTCGAGCGACTGGCCGTCGTCGGCGGTGTTGCAGCCAACTCGGCACTGCGCGAGGCGATCCCCGATGCGCGCTTCGCCTCGCTCGAGCTGTGCACGGACAACGCGGCGATGATCGCCTCGGCGGCGCGCTTCGCAGAAGCGCTTCCGTATCCCCGCTACCTCGGGCTCGATGCCTATGCGTCTCTGTCGTAGAGCAACGTTGTCTGCGGTGGCGACGGCTACCGCCGTCCTCTTCGGGGCTGCCGGCGCAACGGCACAGGAGCCCCCGGTCGCCTCGCTAGACGAGGCCGGCTGGCAGGGGGTCCTCGGGGTTCGCGCGACGGTCTCGACCGCCCAGCGGTACGTCGTCCTCCTCAAGGCGCCTTCGCTGGCGGCGCGCGTCCAGGAAGCGGGTGGACAGGCGACCGAGGCCGAGATGCGCGGCTGGACGGCCGCAGCGGTCGGGGCGCAGGAGCAGTTTCTCGCCCGGATGTCCGCGCTGGGGGCACGCATCGCTCCCGAGTTTCGGTACGCGCGCGTGCTCAACGGGTTCTCCTCGCGACTCGATCCCACCTCGCTCTCGGTTCTGGCGCGCGACCGCGAGGTCGTCGGCATCTACCCGGTGCGCGTCGCCTACCCGGCACAGGTCGCCGATACCACCGGGGCAACCTCCCCGGCCGTCGCGGGCCTCGAGGTTCCGGGGCTCGACGGCTCGGGTGTCACCGTGGGCCTGCTCGACACCGGCGTCGATCCTTCTCACCCGTACCTGCGTCGGAGCGTCCTCTCGGGCATCGACGTGCTGAACCCAGGGAGCGGCGGTGTTGCGCAGCCTCATCCGACGATTCCGGGGCGCCCCGAGCGGCACGCAACCGAGCTGGCCGGGATCGTCACCGGATCCGAAGGCCCGGACGGGCTCGAGGGTGTGGCTCCGGGCTCGTCGATCCTGCCGATCCGCGTCGCGGGCTGGCAGCCGAACGCCGAAGGCGGCTACACGGTGTACTCGCGAACAGATCAGATCCTCGCCGGCCTCGAAGCGACGGTAGACCCGAACGGAGACGGGGACGCTCACGACGCTACTCGCGTGGCGCTCGTCGGAGTCGTCGAGCCTTACGCCGCCTTCCCCGACGGGCCGCTCGGTCGTGCAATCGCGGCCGCCACGGGTCTGGACACGCTCGTCGTCGTTCCCGCCGGCAACGACGGGCGAGCAGGACCGGGCTTCGGGAGCATCGCCGGCCCAGGCGGCGCGCCCACTGCGCTCACCGTCGCTGCTGCCGATGCACGACCTGCGGCGCCAACCGTTCGGGTCCACGTTCGCGCTGGTCTCCGGGTGCTGTTCGAGAGTGCCCTGCCGCTCGGGGGCGCCCCGGGCGACACGATCACTTCAGACATCGTCCCGGTCACGCGAGCTCAGGCGGCGCGAGGGATCGCGGGTCTCTTCGGTGAGGACGGAGTGAGCTCCGTTGCCGGTTCCGCCGCGCTCTTGCCGCGAGGCGTCCTCTCGGAAGGTACGGTCGAGGAAGCCACGACGGCAGGTGCCGTCTCGGTGTTGGTGGAGGGCGCGCTGCCCGCGGGAGCGTTCAGCCTGGACGTCCCTGCGGGGGTTCCGGTCGTGGGCTTGCCCTCTGATGTGGTCCGGGAGATCCGGGCATTGCTCGCCGCGGGCGTTCCGGTCACCGTCGCGATCGGCTCCGTGGACTTCGTGGAGAGCGAGGGCGGCGCCTCCGTCGCCGCTTTCTCGTCGCGGGGGCTTACGCTCGACGGCGGCCTCAAGCCCGATCTCGTCGCGGCCGGCGTCGCGGTTCCCACCTCGGAGCCCGGGCGCGGCGAAGAAGGCGAGGTTCGTTTCGGCACGATGAGCGGGACGAGCGCAGCCGCGGCTGTCGCCGCAGGCGCCGCGGCCGTTCTCGCACAGGGACGGCCACGGGCAGGCGCAGCCGCTCTCCACGGGCTGCTCGTCGGATCGGCGCAGAGGACCGATCTCGACGCTGCTGCGTCCGGGGCGGGACTGCTCGACCTCCAGGCGGCGGTCCAGCAGGAGGTTCTCGTAGACCCGGCGGTCCTGTCCTTCGGCGCTGCCCTGAGCAGCCCATCGGGGATCGAGCGGATCGTGAGGATCCAGAACGTCTCGACGCGGAGGTTGGAGATCACGATCGAGTCGGCTGCGCTCGCGCCGAAGGGCGTCGTGATTACCATCGATCCGGCGCGACTGCGGTTGCGCTCGGGGCGAAGCGCGGAGCTCGTGGTCACTGCAGACACCCGTGAGCTGTCCGAGCAGGCAGGGGTGGCGACTGGCGATCTCGTGCTGAGGGCGACCGGATCACCGGAGGTGCACGTTCCATGGGCAGTCGCAGTCCCGGAGCAGGTCGATCTGCTCTCGCGAGTCTCGCTCCAAACGACCGGCGGGCGTGTCTCGGACGCGACACCCGCTGTCCTCGACCTGGTGGTGGGCGCGGTCACCGCCACCCCGGACCCACAGGTCCGAGCCGTCGACGGGCTCGAGGTCCAGCTGTGGCGGGCGGGAGAGCTGCTGGGCGTGCTCGCGAAGCGTCGCGAGCTTCTGCCCGGACGGTACTCGTTCGGGCTGACCGGACGCGGGGGTGACGGCGAACGACTCCCCGCGGGCAGCTACGTCGTCCGGGTCGTCGCCTTCCCGGGCGATGGCACGCGGAAGCAGGTCGAGAGCGTCACCTACCGGGTCCGCTGAGTCTTGTCACTCCTATACTCGGCCCGTCCAGACAAGCCAGGAGGCGTAACTCGATGTCCGAAGCTGTGGCGGCCTCACACCTGCGCGAAAACCCGTTCGAGCTGGCGAAGGCACAGCTCAGGCGGGTCGGCGAGATATTTGGTCTCGATCCGAACCTGATCCGCGTCCTCTCCCAGTGCAAGAAGGCAGTCGAAGTCTCGATCCCCGTCGCCATGGACGACGGAACGATCGAGGTCTTCCTCGGCTATCGCGTGACCCACAACATCGCTCGCGGGCCTTCGAAAGGAGGCATTCGCTACCACCCGGACGTCACGCTCGACGAGGTCAAGTCGCTCTCCATGTGGATGACGTGGAAGTGCGCCCTGATGGGGCTGCCGTTCGGCGGGGCCAAAGGGGGAGTGGTCTGCAACCCGAAGACGCTGTCGGCGTCGGAGCTCGAGCACATGACCCGTCGCTACACCAGCGAGATCATCAACGACATCGGGCCCGAGCGGGACATCCCGGCCCCGGACGTCGGAACGGATGGGCGGGTCATGGCCTGGATCTTCGACACGTATTCGATGAACAAGGGTCACTCCGTGCTCGGCGTCGTCACCGGCAAGCCGCTCTCGGTCGGAGGGTCGCTCGGTCGCGAGGAGGCGACGGCCCGCGGATCGCTCTACTGCATCCAGGCACTCTCGGTCAAGCAGGGCAAGCGGATGACCGACTACTCCGTCGCGATCCAGGGCTTCGGGAACGTCGGTGCGAACCTCGCGCGACTCCTTCACCTCGACGGTGCCAAGGTGGTGGCCGTGTCGGACTCTCAGGGCGGCGCCTACAACCCGAACGGCATCGACGTGCCCGCAGCCCTCGCTCACAAGCAGGAGCGCGGGACGCTCGTGGGTCTCGCGAACGCGGAGGCCGTCACGAACGAGGAGCTCGTCGAGCTGCCTTGCGACATCCTCGCGCCGTGCGCGCTCGAGCAGGTGGTCACGGAAGAGAACGCTGCCCGCGTGAAAGCCGGCGTCATTTGCGAGGGTGCGAACGGCCCCGTGACTCCGTCTGCCGACGCGATCCTGGAGGACCGAGGCGTGCTCGTCCTGCCCGACGTCCTCGCCAACGCTGGAGGCGTCGTCGTCTCCTACTTCGAGTGGGTGCAGGGCCTCCAGGAGTACTTCTGGCGCGAGGAAGAGGTCAACGCGAAGCTGCACGACATCGTGGCGCGGGCGTTCGAGGAGGCCTGGCGCACACGCGAGAGCTACGCCACGAGCCTGCGGATGGCGTCGTACGGGCTCGCCGTGCAACGGGTGGCCGAAGCGACGACCACGCGGGGCCTCTACCCCTAGGCACCGTTCGCGATCCGAAAGCGCGAGACATGCGCAGGGTTGTCGTCTACACCGCTCAGGGTTGTCGCCTGTGCGAGCGTGCGCTCGAAATCGTGTGCGACGCGCAGGGCGATCTCGGCTTCGGGCTCGAGCTCGTCGACATCGGCGGCGATCCGGAGCTCGAGGCGCGGTATCGCGAGCTCCTGCCGGTCGTCGAGATCGACGGCGAGCAGTCGTTCACGTACTTCGTCGAGCCGGACGCTTTCCGAGCACGCGTTTCGACGTGAGCCGCTGCCGGCGGGCGGCGGCAGGGACGGTTGTCCCGCCGCCCGTGAGCAGGCCGCTGGCACAATCGTGACGGTTTGTTACAAGCGGCGAACAGGGGGAGCACGTGGCGGAGCGCTTGACCGTAGGGGTCGCTGCGCGTCTGAGTCGGTACCTCCAGGTCCTGACCCAGGCGCGGAAGATGGGCAAGGACCGGATCTCGTCGCAGGAGATCTCCGAGTACACGAACATCAACGCGACGCAGATTCGGCGCGATCTCTCCGCCTTCGGGAAGTTCGGCAAGCGCGGGGTCGGCTACCGGACGGACGCGCTCCTCGACGAGATCAGGAAGATCCTTCGGACGCAAGGGCAGCACAACATCGCGCTCGTCGGCGCAGGCCGGCTCGGGAGCGCGATCGCGAGCTCGCCCATCTTCGCCGAGCACGGCATCAACATCGCCGCGATCCTCGAGAACGATCCGGAGAAGGTCGGGGAGCGAGTCGGCGATGTCAGGGTGAGCCCGGTAGTCGACGTGGCCGAGATCTGCCGTGACCGAAACATCATCGTCGGCGTGATCGCGGTTCCCGCGGAGAGTGCCCAGGACGCAGCGGACGCATTGGTCGGGGCGGGCGTGAAGATCCTCTTCAACTACTCGGAGGCGTTGATCGACACGCCGACCGACGTCCAGGTGCACACGTCGAACCCCGCTGTCGAGCTGCTTTACGCGCTCTACTTTCATTTGACCTGAGGAGCGGTCGTCCTGACCGAGACAGCCCTAGCGCTCCAGGAGCGAGCGGCGGCATGGAGTGCCAGGTGAAGGTTCTTCTTTGGCATGGGTACCTGCTCGGTGGGACGGGATCGAACGTCTACACGCGGCAGCTCGCGCGCGAGTGGAGCCGGGTGGGGCACGACGTCACCGTCTTCTGCCAGGAGCCACACCCGGAGCTGTACGACGTGGGCGGTGCGACCGTCGTCAAGCCCGACGTCGCGGGGCTGCTCCCAACCTTCGTCCTCGACCGGTACGCGGGCTACGAGGTCAAGCTGCTCCAGGACTGCACGCGCGACGAGCTCGACCGCTGGGTCGAGGCGAACGCTGAGGCGCTTCGGGCGCACCTCCCCGCGGACGTCGTCTTCTGCAACCACGTCCTCCTCGGCGGGGCCGTCGGCGCCGCGAGCGGCGCGCGCTATGCGGTCAAGGCGCACGGCTCCGAGCTCGAGTACTCGATGCGTGGCCGGCCGGAGCTCGGGGCGTGGGGGAGAGCGGCGCTCGCGCAGGCCGCCGCGACGTTCGTCGGCTCCGCGCACATCCGCGAGGTGCTGGAAGATGTCTGCGGCCACGTCGAGGGTGTGCACGAGGTGCCTCCGGGTGTCGATATCGACGAGTGGCGTCCCCGTCCACGAGCGGACGCTCTTGCCGGGCTGATCGCCGAGGCTCGTCGCGACCCGCCGAACCCGGGCAACGACAACGAGCGTCTGCCCGACCAAGGAAACGCCGAGCGCCTGGCCGCCTTTCTCGTCGGGGACACGCCGACTGTCGTCTACTTCGGGAAGCTCCTCTACAACAAGGGCGTCCACGTCCTGCTCGAGGCGCTCGAGGGAGCCGAGGCACGAGCGGTCATCGTCGGCTTCGGGGACTATCGGGCCGAGCTGGAACGGTCTGCAGATCCCGAGCGGACGCTGTTCACCGGGCCGTTCGAGCACCGTCACCTCGTCCATCTGCTAGCGCTGGCGGACGCCTGTGTCGTTCCATCGATCTTCCCGGAGGCGTTCGGCATGGTCGCGGCGGAGGCTGCCGCCACCGGCTGCCCACCGCTCGTCGCACGCCACTCCGGCCTGGCGGAGATAGCGGAGGGCCTCGAGGCCGAATATCCCGAGGACGTTCGACACCTCTCCTCGTTCACGACGGGGGACGCCGTCGAGCTGCGCACGAGGCTCTCCGAGCTACTCGCACTTCCCTCCGACAGGCGCTCCGCGCTCTCGGCTGCCGCGCGCCGTGCTGCGGTCGAACGATGGAGCTGGAGAAGCGTCGCGGAGCGGCTTCTCGAGCTCAGTTCGTAGTCAATGCTTCCACTACTGTAGTGCGGCCATGGGCGAGGAGCAGCGCCTTTCGCCGGACGAGCTGATCACGCGCGCGCGACAGCAGTTCGAGTCTGCGACGGACTTCACGATCGCGGTCGAGGAGGAGTTCGCACTCCTCGACCCGGAGTCGCTGAACCTCGTCAACCGCTTCGAAGAGGTGCAGGCGGCGGCCCAGGGCACTCCGCTCGAGGAGCACCTCGTCGGGGAGCTCATCGCCTCCGAGGTCGAGGTGAGGACGGGTCGCTGCGAGACGTTCGGAGACGTCCCCGCGGTCGTGGCCGAGCGTCGCGCCCAGCTGCAGGCACTCGTGGAGCCGATGGGACTCCTGCTCGGCGCGACCGGAACGCACCCGTGGGCAGACTGGAAGGACCAGCGGATCATCGACACGCCGCACTACCGGCGGAACGACGAGCTGCTGCGGTATGTCGTGTGGCGCAACAACACCTTCGGTCTGCACGTCCACGTCGCGATCAACGGGCCCGACCGGGCGATCGCCGTCATGGCTGGCATGCGCAACTTCCTCCCCGAGCTGCTCGCGCTGTCCTGCAGCTCCCCGTTCGTCGAGGGCGTCAACTCGGGGCTCCACTCGGTGCGCACGCAGATCTTCACCCGCTTCTTTCCACGCTGCGGCGTGCCGGACGCCTTCAGCTCGTGGGCGGAGTACGAGCGCTTCGTGCGCTTCCTCTACGACACGGGCTCGATCGCCGAGCACACGCAGATCTGGTGGAGCGTCCGACCTCACCTCGCATTTCCGACCGTCGAGATCCGGATCTGCGACGGGCAGCCGGAGCTCCCCGAAGCGCAATCGCTGGCCGCCTTTGCCGCAGCCCTGACGGCCCGCGTCGCCCGCGCGCACGACGAAGGCGAGCCGATCGATCCACTTCCACACCGATTGATCGAGGAGAACTTCTGGCGCGCGATCAGGTGGGGTCTCGCCGGGGAGCTGCTCGACTTCGAGCGCGGTGAGCCGATCCCCGCCCGGCAGCGGATCGAGGACCTCGTCGAGTGGGTGATGCCCGTCGCCGAGGAGATCGGCGCGGCGCCGTATCTCGCCGTTCCCGAGCGCAACGCTGCGGAGCGTCAGATCGAGCGGTTCGAGGAAGGTGCCTCGCTCGAGGAGATCTACGCCGAGCAGGTACGAGCGACGGAGCGGATCGGTGGCTGACGAGCCTGAGGCGGGTCAGCTCCCGACCGAAGAGGAGCTTCGGGAGGCGCTCGACAAGGTCGACATCGCGGACATCCTGCTGCAGACGCTCACCGCCACCGCGTCGCTCGGCTTCCGGTGCGTGTCGACGGAGGCACGCGATCTGAGCCAGGCGCGCCTCGCGATCGAGACGATCCGGGCGCTCGAGCCCGTGCTGCGGGAGGGCGGTGTCGACGAGGCAGTGGTGCGCGACCTCGAGCAGGCGAGGACGAACCTGCAGCTCGCGTACGCGAAAGCAGTGGCGGAGGAAGGCTCGCCCACCGACGACACCGAAGACCGGGGTGGTGACGCTGAGGTCTCAGCTTGTGATACATAATCCGCCGCGCCGAGGCCACTCGGCGCTCGGTTTGTAACGGGCGGAGACCGGAGGATCATGGATTTCTTCGTTGACCACCCCGTCGGGTTCGCGCTCGCGTGTGCGGCCGTGGCGGTGCTGTACGGGATCTATCTCACTTGGTGGCTGCTACGACAGCCGGCAGGGAACGAGCGCATGCAGGAGATCGCGCGCGCAATTCAGGAAGGCGCGGCAGCGTACCTGCGCAAGCAATACACGACGGTCGCCGTGGTGGCGATCGTGCCGTTCTTCCTGCTCGGCCTGTACAACCAGCTCGGCTGGGGCACGGCGTTCGGGTTCCTGATCGGCGCCCTCTTCTCCGCCGCGGCCGGCTTCATCGGCATGAACGTCGCCGTCCGATCGAACGTGCGGACGGCCGAAGCCGCACGCGAGGGCCTCCAGCCCGCCTTCACGGTCGCGTTCCGAGCAGGTTCCGTGACGGGCTTGCTCGTCGTCGGCCTCGGGCTGCTCGGCGTCGCGGGCTACTACTGGGTGCTGACCGACTGGATCGGCAACAGCCCCGATTCAGCCGTGGACGACCTGATCGGTCTCGCCTTCGGCGGCTCGCTCATCTCCGTCTTCGCGCGTCTGGGCGGCGGGATCTATACGAAGGCCGCCGACGTGGGCGCCGATCTCGTCGGGAAGATCGAGGCCGGCATTCCCGAGGACGATCCGCGCAATCCCGCGGTGATCGCCGACAACGTCGGAGACAACGTCGGCGACTGCGCCGGGATGGCCGCCGACCTCTTCGAGACGTATGCCGTAACCGCGGTCGCGGTGATGCTGCTCGGCATCGGATTCGAGGAAACGAGCCTGTGGTTGTATCCGCTCGCACTCGGCGGCATCTCGATCATCGCGTCCGTCATCGGAACGTTCTTCACGCGCGTCTACAGCGGCCCGAACGCGATCATCAATGCGCTCTACAGGAGCGTGATCGTCGCGACCGTGCTGTCCGCGCTCGGCTTCATCCCGGTGACCCTGGCCTACGACGGCGTCGAGTTCAGCTTCTGGAACCTCTACGGCGCCGCGCTCATCGGCCTGGCCGTGACGTTCCTGCTCGTGGCCATCACCGAGTACTACACGGGCACCCGCTGGAATCCCGTGAAGCAGATCGCCAGCGCCTCGCAGACCGGTCATGCCACAAACATCATCGCCGGTCTCGCCGTCGGGATGCAGGCAACGGCGCTGCCCGTGATCGTGATCGCAGCAGGAATCGTCGGGTCCTACTACGTCGCCGGAGAGGCGCTCTACGGGATCGGCGTCGCAGTCATGGCGCAGCTCTCGATGACGGGACTGATCGTCGCGCTCGACGCCTACGGCCCGGTCACCGACAACGCCGGCGGCATCGCCGAGATGGCCGATCTGCCGGATGCGGTACGCGGGATCACGGACCCGCTGGATGCCGTCGGCAACACGACGAAGGCGGTGACCAAGGGCTACGCCATCGGCTCGGCGGGCCTCGCCGCCCTCATCCTCTTCGATGAGTACGGACGCGGCCTCTCCGAGGAAGGGCTGACGACCGTGTTCTCACTCGACAACCCCTGGGTGATCGCGGGGCTCTTCATCGGCGGGCTCATGCCGTTCCTCTTCGCCTCGCTCGCGATGCAGGCGGTAGGCCGGGTCGGCGGTCAGGTCGTCGAGGAGGTGCGCCGCCAGTTCCGAGAGGACCCGGGGATCATGGAGCGAACGTCGCGGCCCGACTACTCGCGGGCGATCTCGATCGTGACCGGCTCGGCGATCAAGGAGATGATGGCGCCTGCGCTCATCCCGGTCCTCATCCCCATCGTCGTCGGGATCATCAAGCCCGAGATGCTCGGCGGGCTCCTGATCGGCACGATCGTCACGGGGATCTTCCTCGCGATCGCAATGACCTCGGGCGGCGGCGCCTGGGACAACGCGAAGAAGACGATCGAGGACGGGCTCTACGGCGGGAAGGGCTCCGACGCCCACGCTGCCGCGGTCACCGGCGATACCGTCGGCGACCCCTACAAGGACACCGCGGGCCCTGCCATCAACCCGATGATCAAGATCGCGAACATCGTCGCGATCCTGATCATCCCGCTGCTCGGCTCGATCCACGGGTAAGGCCGCACATCCCGTTTCTAGCCCTGCAACGGGGCCGGCGAAAGCCGGCACCCCGCAGTTGTAGGCTTCGCGGCCGTGCCCGGGCGTCGCCGAAGGCGTCAGGTGGAGATGGAGCGCGTGCTCGGCACGCCCGCACTCTTCGCCACCGCATACGGCAACGTCGGGTCCTCGATCTACTACGCCCTCGGGCTGACGGCGGTCTACGCCCTCGGGCTGACTCCGCTCGTCTTCGTCGTCGCGGGCATCGTCTTCGCGGCGACTGCCGCGACGTACGCGGAGGGGACGGCCCGCTTTCCCGAAGCGGGCGGATCGGCGAGCTTCTCCCGCCACGCGTTCGACGAGCTCGTCAGCTTCACGGCCGGGTGGGCGCAGATGCTCGTCTACGTCGTCACCGTCGGCGTCTCGGCGTTCTTCGTCCCGCACTACCTCTCGATCTTCTGGGAGCCGCTGCGGACGAACCCCTGGGACATCGTCGGCGGCGCGATCGTCATCGTCGTCCTCGTTGCCCTGAACGTCGTCGGCGTCCAGGAGGCGGCGAAGCTCTCGATCACCCTCGCGGTGGTGGACTTCGCGACCCAGATCCTGCTCGTGGTCGTCGGATTCGCTCTCGTCCTCAGTCCGGAAGTGCTCACCGACAACGTCCAATGGGGAGTCGCACCGACCTGGTCGAACCTGGCCATCTCGATCCCGGTCGCGATGCTCGCGTACACGGGGGTCGAGACCGTCTCGAATCTCGCGGAGGAGGCCCGCGATCCGGTGCGGACGGTGCCGGGGGCGTACAAACTGGTGGCGGGGGCCGTCTTTGCCATCTACTTCACCCTTCCGCTAGTCGCACTGTCAGCGCTTCCGGTGGAGCGGATCGACGGAGAGACGACCACGCTCCTGGCGCTCCCTCCGGAGGAGGGCGGCTACGCGAACGACCCGATCCTCGGCGTCGTCGAGAATCTGGGTCTCGAAGGATTCCTTCGGGACGCCGCCGAGGTCTACGTGGGACTGCTCGCGGCAACGATCCTCTTCATCGCCACCAACGCGGGCGTCATCGGCGCGTCCCGGATCACGTACTCGATGGCGAGTTACCGGCAGCTGCCCGAGGTGCTGCGGACTCTGCATCCGCGCTTCAAGACCCCCTGGCTGTCGCTCGTCCTGTTCGCGGGAATCGCTCCGATACTGGTGATCCTGCCCGGCGACGTGAACTTCGTCGGCACCCTCTACTCCCTCGGGGCGACGCTTTCGTTTACGGTCGCCCACGCCTCGATCGTGCGGCTTCGCATGCTCGACGGGGATGAGGCCGAGATCGTCTATCGCGCGCGGCCGAACCTACGCCTCGGGGATGTCGCGTGGCCGGTGTTCGCCGTTCTGGGAGGGATCGCGACCGGAGCCTCGTTTCTCGTTCTCGTCGTCCAGAACCCCGCGACGCGGTGGGCCGGCCTCGGCTGGATGGCTTTTGGTCTCGCGGGTTACCTCGTCTATCGCCGTCGCTTCGTGCAGGTGCCGTTGCGCGAGGTCGCGAAGGCGCCACCTGCCTTCGGGCCTGCCCTCGCCCTCGAGTACCGCCGGCTCCTCGTACCGGTGACCCCGGGTCAACCGTCGGATGCGGCGATGGACGTCGCGTGCCGCCTCGCCGCCGAACGTGGCTCCCGGATCATCGCCGTGAACGTCATCGAGGTCCCCCTCGACCGGGCGCTCAACGAGGATCTGCCAGAGCTCGAACGGCAGGCGAACCGGGAGCTCGACCAGGCCGTCGCCGTGGGCGACTCGTACGGCGTGCGGGTGCTCGGGCGTCTCGAGCGGGCGCGCTCGGCAGGGCCGGCGATCGTCGCCGAAGCGGATGCCCGCAACGCCGAGATCATCGTGCTCGGCTCGACGCGGCGGGGGCTCACCGCCAGGCAGGCGGCCGTCTTCGGGAGCACTGTGGACTACGTCCTCAAGCACGCGAACTGCCGGGTCCTGGTAACCGCCTCGGAGGCCACGTGAGGATCTACTCCTGGGCCGTCGTGGTGCTCGCGGTCGCCTTCGTCGTCATCGGCGTGGCGCTGCTCGTGCGGACGGCGGCCGAGGGTGGCGGCGTCCTCGGATTCATTCTCGGCGGGCTGTTCATCGCGCTCGGGGTCGGCAGGCTGACTCTCGAACGGAGTCGTAGATAGTGCCCCCTCAGGCGACGTCCTCCCAGTCCCTGGCGGCTGCAAAGCTACGCCAGCCTGCGTCCTCAGTCGCGCCCAGATGTGAAAGGGAGTTGGGGTCAGACTTAAGTCTGACCCCAACACAGTTTCCAAGCGCTCCCTGCGTCCTTGTCTGGCTTGCTTTTCGCTCGCCAGGAACAGGGCAACATCACCTGAGGGGGCACTGTGGCTCGTAAGCTCCGTGGCTTCGAGCGAGTCCTCGACGCTCCGTCGCTCTTCGCAGTGGCATACGGCGAGATTGCGTCCTCTTTGTACGTGGCGCTGGGCATCGTCGCCGCGGCCGCGGTCGGGCTGACGCCCCTCGTTCTGCTGCTCACCGGCGTGCTTTTCCTGGTCGTCTCGCTTTCGTACGCCGAGGGCACGGCGGCGCTGCCCGAAACGGGCGGGGCGGCGACGTTCGTCCGGCGGGCGTTCAACGACCTCGCCGGGTTCGTGGCCGGCTGGGCGCTCTTCCTCGACTTCCTGATCGTCATGGCCCTCTCGGCACTCTTCGTCCCGCACTACGTCGCGGCGGCGTTCTCCGCCCCCACGCTTCGTGACGAGCCCTGGGATGCCCTGATCGGGTGCGCCGTGATCGCCGGCATCGCCGCCGTACGCCTCATCAGGCACACGAGGCTCCACACGGGCTCACTGGCCGTCGCGCTCCTCGATCTTGTCGTGCAGGGCGTGCTCGTCATGCTCGGCATCGCGTTCCTGCTCTCGCCCGACACGCTCAGAGAGGGGCTCGGTTTCGCGAGCGGGCAGGACTGGGGAGACCTTGCCTTTGCACTCCCGCTCGCGATGCTCGCGTACACGGGCCTCGAGACGGTGTCGAACCTCGCCGAAGAGGCCCGGGAGCCCGGCCGGACGCTGCCCCGGTCGCTGTTCTCGGCGATCGGATTCGTGGTCGTCGTCACAGTCCTGATTGCCGGGATCGGGCTTTCCGCCTATCCGGTCTCGGGAGGCGAGACTGCGCTTGGCAGCGAGTGGCTCGAGGCGCCGCTGGTCGGCATCGCGGCAGCCTTCGAAGGCACGCTGCCGGCGGTGCTCGTCGACCTCGTTCGCATCGCGGTCGGCATCTCGGGCGCGCTCATCCTCCTGGGCGCCGCGACCACGTCGATCTCCGGAATCACGCGGCTGACGTTCTCTCTGGCCGATCATGGCTCCTTGCCACGGGAGTTCGCCCGCCTCGAGCGGCGCGCGCTCGTCTCGAGCGAGGCGATCGTCATCGCCTCCTGCCTCGCGATCGGCCTGGTCGTCCTGGCCACGGTCGTCGGAGACGGCCCCTCCTTCGTCGCCAGCGTCTACTCCTTCGGAGTCCTGATCGCGTTCACGGCCGCACAGCTCGCGGTCATCCGCCTTCGCATGCGCGAGCCGGACCTGGTCCGTCCGTTCGTCGCTCGGCCCAACGTCTCGATCCGCGGCGTTCTCGTTCCTCTGCCGGCGCTCGTCGGCGCCCCGGTCACGTTTGCGATCTGGGTGCTCGCGCTCGTGACCCACGAGGGTGCGCTCTACGGCGGCTCAGCCTGGCTGGCGGCTGGGCTCGTCGTGTTCGTCGCCGTCCGGCGTTCGCAGCGCCGCGGCCTGCTCGAGCACGTGATGCCGGTCGAGGAGCTTCCAGCGGGCGCCGACTTCGCGCGCATCCTCGTGCCGATGAAGCTCGGCGACATCGGCGAAGAGATGATCGCGACTGCAATCGCTCTCGCGAAGGAGAGCGGCGCGGACATCGAGGCGATTACGGTCGTGCGCGTACCGCGCCAGTACCCGCTCGAGGGTCCGCTCCCGCCCGATGTCGCCGCTCGCGTCGACGCGTCGCTCGAGGAAGCGCGACTCCTGGGTGAGGACCATGGAGTCGAGGTGCGAACGGATGTGGTCCGCGCGCGGGCGATCGGCTACGCGATCCTCGAGGAAGCGAGGTCGCGCGACGCCGATCTGATCGTCCTCGGCTCGTCCCCGCGCTGGCGACGTCAGTCCCGTTTCTTCTCGCCGACGGTGGATTTCGTGCTTCGCCGAGCTCCGTGTGAAGTCTTGGTAGTCGCGTTCCCCGAAGGCGTCTTCGAGGAATGATCGTCGCGCTACGCTGCTGGCCGTGAAAGCAGTTGTGATCGGGTGCGGACGGACGGGCTCGGCGGTGGCAAAGGGGCTTGCGGTAGACGGCTGGGAGGTCAATGTCCTCGACGAGAGCGAAGACGCGCTGATGCGGCTCGGCCCGAACTGGCGAGGCGGGTTCGTGCTCGGCCACGGGATGGACGTCTCGGTGCTCGAGAGCCTCGGGATCGAGGACGCCGATGCAGCAGTCGTCTCGACCGACGGCGACAACACCAACGTCGTCATCGGCCAGGTGCTGCAGAAGCGATTCGGGATCAGCACGGTCGTCGTCCGCGTGCTTGATCCGGCGAGGGCCCAGTTCTACAGCGAGCGAGGCCTGAACACCGTGTGTCCTACCAAGACCGCGATCTCGGTCTTGCTCGACACGGTTCGCGCCTCGGAGCTCGAACCGACCTCCTCATAGATGTACGTCGTCGTTGCAGGCGGCGGGAAAGTCGGTGCAAACGTCACGCGGACCTTGCTCGGGATGGGGCACGAGGTGACGCTCGTCGAGCAACGCCCGGATCGGTTCGCGCGACTCGAGGAAGAATTCGGGCCCGTTGTCATACGGGGCGACGCGACGGAGATAAGCGTTCTCGAGCGCGCTGGGATCGCCCGTCCGCCCGAGCTACTGCTCGCGGTCACGGGTGACGACGAGGACAACCTCGTCATCTCGCAGATCGGGAAAGAGGGCTACGGGGTCCCGAAGGCGATCGCCCGCGTGAACGACCCGCGGAACCAGGAGCATTTCGACCTGCTCGGCATCACACAGACGATCTGTGCGACGACGAGCATCCTCGGGCTGGTCGAGCACGAGGTTCCCGAGCACGGGCTCGTCAAGCTGCTCGAGCTCCAGAAGGAGGGTCTCGAGATCGTCGAGGTCCAGATCGACGGGAAGTCCCGCGTCGCCGGGAGCCGCGTCGCCGGGTTGTCGCTCCCGAAAGGCTCGCGGCTGATCTCGGTCTTCCGCCACGGGCGCACCGAGCTCGTCGAACCGGGGACGGTGATTCGTCCGGGCGACCAGGTTCTCGCGGTCGTCGCGACGGAGTCGGCTCCCGAGCTGCGGAAAGTGCTCCTCGGCACCTAGAGGCCTGATGTGAAATAGCCCCGGCCGCGAATGCGGCCGGCTTCAGGGATTGGGCGCGACCGGAATCCGCGCCTCAGCGGATTCCGGTTCTGCGCAAAGTACTAGCCGCCGAGAGTGCCTCAGAGGCGCCAGTAGTGGCGCGTCAGAAGGACGACGACGGGGACGATTTCCAGGCGGCCCACCCACATGAGGCCGATCATCGTGACCTTGGAGACGTCACCGAGCGGCGCGAACGACCCCAATGGCCCCGTGATGCCGAATCCCGGGCCGCCGTTTCCGAGAGCAGTCGCGGAGACGGCTATCGTGTCGAGCGCCCCGAGAGGGACGTCGCTGATTGCCGAGTCGATGGCGATGACGGTCGCGCCGACCGCCCAGAATCCGACGTAGAGCAGGATGAACGCCGCGATCGCGCGTAACGTCCGTTCGTCCACCGGGACTCCGTTCAGACGTATCGGCATGACGACCTCGGGGCTCACGGTCTGGTCGATCTCTCGCCGGAGCACCTTGCCGAGAAGCAGATGGCGCACAACCTTGATCGACCCGGATGACGAGCCTGCCGACGCACCGAGGAACATCAGCGCGAAGAGCGTCAGGAGCGGCAGCACCGGCCACAGTGCGAAGTCGGCAGAGGCGAAACCCGTCGTCGTGATGATCGAGATGGTCTGGAAGAACCCGGCGCGGATTGCCTCCTCGCCCTCCGCGATGCCGTATCCCCAGAGCTGCGCGGTCAGCGCACCGGAGGCGACGAGCACGAGTATGAGGTACAGCCGGAATTCCTCGTCCCGGACGACTGTGTGGGGCCGCCCCTGGATGATCCCGCGGTAGAGCAGGACGAAGTTCGCGCCGGCGACGAGCATGAAGAGCGCGATGAGCCATTGCGCAGCTGCCCCGAACGCGTCGATCGAGTTCGCCTGCGTGGAGAAGCCCCCGGTGGAGATCGTCGCCAGAGCGTGGGAGAGTGCCCCGAACTCGGTCATCCTCTCGTCCACTCCGAGCCAGCCGAGCGCGGCGAGCGAGAGCGTCTGCGCAGCCGTCAGTCCGACGTACAGGAACCACAGGCGGCGCGCGGTCTGCCGGATCCTCTCCGAGAGCTGGGCGATCTCCGGCCCCGGCAGCTCGGATTCCATCATCTGCCGGCCTCCGATTCGCAGGCGTGGAAGTACGGCAACGGCAAGGACGATGATCCCCATGCCCCCGAGCCACTGGGTGAAGGGTCGCCACATCAGGATGGAACGCGAGACCTCGTCGTAGTCCGTGACGACGCTCGCGCCGGTCGTCGTGAAACCGGACATCCCCTCGAAATAGGCGTCGATCGGATGACTGAGCTGGTCGCCGCCGTGAAAGAGATACGGGAGCGAGGCAAAGCCGGCGGCGAGCAACCAGGTCGCGCAGACGACGAGGAAGCCCTCCCGCACCCCGATACGCACGGCTGCACCCGCGGTTGCGCGCTCGAGGGCGAGGCCGACCCCGCTCGTGATCAGTCCGGCCGCGAGGAACGGCCACACCGGCTCGCTGTACCAGAGAGCGACCGCAACCGGGAACAGCGCTGCGACACCGAGGTACTTTCCAAGCGTTCCGACGAGATTGATCGCCGCCGGTAGGTCGACCGCGAGCCGGCGACGACGGCCGATCCGCACCGCGGCCTGCGTCAACTCACAGAGCCTCGACGACCCAGGGGACGTTCGCGGCCTCGGTGAACACGATCACCCTGTCGCCCTCCTGAAGGACGTCGTCGCCGTGAGGGAAGATCGCATTCCCGTTGCGAACGATGGCGCCGATCAACGCGCCGTGCACCGGCATGTCGCGGAACGCGCTTCCGACGTAACGGCTCGACTCGCGGGTCGTGACGTCGAGCACCTCGTAGCGGTTGCCTTCGAGCATGGCGACCTGCTTCGTTCTCGGGTCATGTGCGAAGCGGACGATCTCCTCGGCCGTGACAGCGCGAGGATTCACCGAAACGTCGATCCCCGCCTGCTCGAAAGCCGCAACCGACACCGCCTCGTGCGCGATCGCGATCGTGAACGGAATCCCGTGCACCTTGACGACCGACGCCGCGTATTGATTCTTCGGGTCGTCACGCATGGCGAAGATTGCCGCCTGGGCCTGGCCGATTCGCTCGCGCTCGAGGAAGTCCGGCTCGATCCCGGTCGCGTTGTAGACCCGTGCCTTCGGAAAAGCCTCAGCGACTCGGCGCGCCTGCTCCTGTGAAGCCTCGATGATGCGGAGGCCAATGCCCTGCTCGATGAGCACACGCGCGATCGCGGACCCCACCCGTCCCGCACCGAAGATGACGACGTCTCTGACGGTGTCGCCCTCGGGCCAGACGAGCGAGCTCCACGCCTTCGCTGCGGTCGGCGAGCCGATGACGACGATCCGGTCACCCTCACGAATCACGTCGTCGCCTCCGGGAAGGATCGTCTCCTCGCCCCGGATGATCGCGGCCAGCTTCGAGTCGCTCGGGATCTTCGCGTCCCGCAATGGCACCCCGATGACCTCGGGAGAAGCTCCTTCCTCGACGTCGAACTCGCCGATCTGCACCTGCCCCTCGGCGAAGATGTCTGTCTGGCGTGCTGCCGGGACGCCGATGATGCGGCTGATTGCGTGGGCGGTCTCGAGCTCGGACGAGACGACGAAGTCGACGTCGAGCTGACCCCCGCGCCAGAGCTCGACGTACTCGACGTTCGACGTTCGGATCACCGTCGTGGCTCCTTGAGCCTCCCGCCGCGCGAACATGCCGGCCACGAGATTCACCTCGTCGCGCGAGGTGCACGCGATCACCAGATCTGCGCCTGCGACGCCGGCCCGTGCGAGGTCCTTCCGGCTTGTCCCGTTGCCCTCGTAGGTGACGACGTCGAAGCGTTCCATGACCGCCCTGAGGCGAGACGCCTCGCTGTCGAGGACGGTTACCTCGTGGTCGTGGTGGAGCGCTTCGATGATCGTCGAGCCGACCTGGCCCGCGCCGATGAGGAAAATCCTCACGATTTCTTAGCGTACTCCCGTCATCACCGGGGGGCGGCGGTCGGCTACCTTGGCTCCGTGCGTGCTCTCCCGATGCTCGCTGCCGTGGTCGTGGGGTCGGTACTCATGGCAGTGGCGGGCTCGGCACCGGCGGCCGAGAGCGTCTTTCGACGCGCGGTCTTCGCACGAGGATTCGACTCACCGGTTCTCGTCACGTATGCACCGGGCGAGCCGCGGACGTACTACGTGGTCGAGCAGAGCGGCAAGGTCATTCGCCTTGCGTCCGGGCGGCGCACCGTGTTCCTCGACGTCACGAGGGCGATCGATTTCGGGGGTGAGCGGGGCTTGCTGGGGCTTACCTTTCACCCGGGCTACCGGAGCAACCGACTCTTCTACGTCGCCTACACCTCGATTGGCGGTCGGAATGTCGTCGCCCGGTATCGCTCGAGCGGGAGAACTGCGATCGCGTCGAGCCGGCAGATCCTCCTATCCGTGCCGGACCCGTACGGAAATCACAACGGCGGCCATGTCGTCTTCGGCCCCGACCGGATGCTCTACACGACCATCGGCGACGGTGGATCCGGCGGCGATCCCGAGAACCGGTCGCAAGACATGAGCTCGCCGTTCGGGAAGTTGCTTCGCCTCGACGTCGCGAGGCCCGGAGCCGAGTGGGAGGTCGCCGGGCTCGGCCTCCGGAACGCATGGCGCTTCTCCTTCGACCGCGCGACGGGCGACCTCTACATCGGCGACGTCGGACAGAGTGCCGTCGAGGAGATCGACTTCACCTCCCGGCAGAGCACGGGTCTCGTGAACTACGGCTGGGATCTCTACGAGGGCTCGCAGCGCTTCGAACAGAGGGATGCCGGACCGGGACGGCTGGTCTTTCCCATCTTCGAGTACGGGCACGACGAAGGCTGCACGGTCGTCGGGGGGTTCGTCTACCGTGGTCGCGCCCGGCCGGCCGACCGGGGCCGCTACATCCTCGGGGACTACTGCAGCGGGAAGATCTGGAGCTTCCGCGTCTCCTCCGGCGAGGCTCAGAACGTCCGGACCGAGCGGTTCCGGATCGAGGGGCTCACGTCGTTCGGCGAGGGCCCGACCGGCGAGCTCTTCGCTGTCGCCCAGAGCGGGGCGATCTACCGCATCAGCTAGAGGCTCGATGTGAAAGAGCGCTCCCGGCCGCGAAGCGGCCGGCCTTAGAACTCGTTTCACAATGACGCTTCGTTGACGGGGTGCGCCGCGTGGTGCGAGGCGAGGACGCAGGGAGCGCCCATATGCAGGCATATGGGCGCGACTGAGGACGAAGCATTCGCGCCGCGCGGCGCACCCCGGCGGCACAAGGCTTCATTGTGAAACGAGTTCTTAGGGATGTTCGCGCGCCCAGGTTGTGCGCGACCGGAATCTGCGCGAGCAGATTTCGGTCTTGCGCAGAGAAGCGAATCTGCACCCGCAGATTCCGCTCTTGCGCACTGCTAGCGGGTTACCCCGCCCTGCGACGGACGCGCGGCGGCGTCTGGCCGAGCGCGGCGTACGCCAGCGCGTTCAGCGACTCGTTGAGCTGGCGGAGCTCTCGTGCCACGAGCGCGAACCCCTCCTGCTGGTCCGAGGTGCGATTGAGGTGCTCGAGCTCGGCCGCGATTCGATCAAGACGTTGGAGCAGCGCATCCAGCTGCCGGTCGCCGACGTCCTTGGCCTCCACGGAGCCGATTCTACGTGGCGAAGTCCAGCAACTCGGCTCGGGTGCGAATCACCACCGCGTCCGCGCCGAGCGTCGCGAGGAGCCGTTCGAGCGCCCCGGTGCCGGTCTCGAGCGCAGAGATTCGCCCTCGAGCCCCGAGCTGCCTGAGCGCGACCAGCGCGAGCCCCTCGGGCGCGTCGGTGAAGATCCCGATCGGCCGCCCCGACCCCGCGAGCTCGCGGAGCGCGATGCTCGCGGGGCTGTCACGGCGGAGGTAGACGGGCGCTCGGTCCTCGCTGAATCGCTCGAGCAGCGTTCGCCAGTTTCCCCCGCCGCGCCGGTCGAGCTCCGTTGCCGCCTCGCCGCGATCGGAGGGCAGCTCATCCGCGCGGACGCGCAGGACATTCTCGGCCGAGGTCAGCCAGTCGCTCCAGAGCCGGTGGGTGTCGCCGAGCGCGCCGTCGAGGTCGATCGCAACTGCCCGGATCGATGTCACGCGAGACGCCTCGGTCGAGCCTTCTGCCAAAGCACGACTCCGCAGGCGACCCCAACTGCGTCGAGACCGACGTCGAGCACGGAGCCCATTCGCCCGGGGACGAACGCCTGGTGCACCTCGTCGCTCACGGCGTACAGGGTCCCAAGGACGATTGAGAGCGCCAGCCTCTCCGTCGCTCGCAGCAGCAGTGCTCCGAGCACCGCGTACTCGGCGGCGTGGGCGAGCTTGCGAAGGGCGAGATCCCAGCCCCCGAGCCCCGTCCCGAGGTCCGGGATGGACGAGAGGGCGAAGATCAGAGCGGCCCAGGCGGCGACCGGAAGCCAGAGACGGAAACGGGGCCCGGACACCCCCTCGATGATAGGCTCGGCCTCACAAAGGAGTGCGGTGAGGGAACCCGGTGCGAATCCGGGACGGTCCCGCCGCTGTGAGGGGAGACGCTCTCCCGCCACGACGCCACTGGCCTGCTGGAGCTCTCGGAGCTGGGCCGGGAAGGCGGCGGGGGAGGGAGCCCCGAGTCAGAAGACCTGCCGCGCCTCCACATAGCCGAACCCCTCGCGGAAGGAGGATTCAGGTGCTTCGCTTCTCAGCTCGTCTCGCCGCAACGGTCGCGGCGGTGCTCGCCGTCTTCGTCACGACCGCCACCGGCGGGCGTACGTCTGCGGCCGAGTTCCCGGTGACGATCGTCGCTTCCAACGGCAAGGTCACGGTGACGAGGCAGCCGCGGCGTATCGTCTCGCTGTCACCGACGGCCACGGAGTCGCTCTTCGCCGTCGGAGCCGGCTCCCAGGTCGTCGCGGTCGACGATCAGTCCGACCACCCGAAGAACGCTCCCCGGACCACGCTGTCCGGCTTCACCCCGAATGTCGAGGCGATCGCGGCCTACCGACCGGACCTCGTCCTCATCGCGTACGACCCCAAGGGCCTCTCGGCAGCGCTGAAGCGACTCGGGATCACGGTGATCCACCAGGACGGCGCGAAGTCGTTCAAGGGCGCGTACCAGCAGATCAGGCAACTCGGCCTCGTCACCGGCCACGAGGCCGAAGCGACCCGGCTCATCGCGCGGATGAAGTCGAAGATCGCCGGGATCGTCGATCGCGCTCGCAGGGCAGGAGCCGGTCTTTCCGTGTATCACGAGCTGACGCCGGATCTCTACTCGGCGACCTCGAAGACGTTCGTCGGCCAGGTCTACACGGCCCTCGGCCTCCGCAACATCGCGGACGCGGCCGATGCGGCGGGGACTGGTTACCCGCAACTCTCGGCCGAGTACGTGGTCTCGGTGAGCCCCGACGTGATCGTGCTCGCCGACACGGTCTGCTGCGGGCAGAAGCCGTCGACGGTGGCGCAGCGCCCAGGTTGGGATCGGATCAGCGCCGTGCGCACGGGCTCGATCGTGCGTATCGACGACTCCATCGCCTCCCGCTGGGGGCCGCGGCTCGTGAACTTCTTCCGCGCCATGGCCGCCGCGATCGCGCGACTTCGCCAGTAACGGCATGACCGTCGCCGCGGAGCAGGTCCCGGACATCCGAGCACGCGGTGTCACGCCGCTCTGGGCCTGCTCCGCGGTTGCATTCTTTTTCGGCGCACTCGTGCTCGGGGTTCTTGCCGGGCCCGTCGATCTCGGTGTCGGCGACGTCCTCGAGTCGTCCGCGACGCGCCTGCACGTGCCCGGGTTCTCATCCCCGTTGACACCGACGGAGGAGGCCATCCTCTGGGAGATCCGCGTGCCACGCGTCGTCCTGGCAGCGCTCGTCGGCGCGATGCTCGCGATGGCCGGGGCCACCTATCAGGGTGTGTTCCGCAACCCGCTCGCCGACCCCTATCTGCTTGGCGTCGCAGCGGGCGCCGGGCTCGGGGCAACGATCGCGATCGCGTATCTTCCGGAGGCACTCCGGGGTCAGCGCGCGCTCCCGGTTGCCGCGTTCGTCGGCGGTTCGGTGGCCGTGATGCTCACGTACGCAGTCGGGCGCTCGGCCAAGCGCGAGCGAGATGCGGCCACGCTCGTGCTCGCAGGAGTGACGGTCACCGCGTTCTTCACCGCCTGGCAGACCTTCGTCCAGCAGCAGAACTCGGAAACGCTGCAGCAGGTGTACTCGTGGATCCTGGGGAACATCCCGAGCACGGGCTGGTCGGACGTCGTCTTGATCCTCCCCTACGTCGGCGTCGCGACGGTCGTGATCCTGGCCCTGCGGCGCGTCGTGGACGTCCTCAACCTGGGAGACGACGAAGCAGCCAGCCTCGGCGTGAACGTCCGTCGGGTCCGGCTGGCGCTGGTCATCGCTGCGACCCTCGGCACGGCTGCAGCAGTGGCAGTGAGCGGGCTGATCGGTTTCGTCGGGATCATCGTCCCGCACGCGATCAGGCTCCTCTCGGGAGTGGGCTATCGAGCCCTGCTCCCGCTCTCCGTCCTCATCGGCGCCGGATTCCTCGTGCTCGCGGACGTGATCGCGCGTACCGCTCTCTCACCCGCCGAGATCCCGCTCGGGGTCGTGACCGCCTTCTTCGGAGCGCCGTTCTTCGCGCTCGTCCTGCGGACGACGCGGGGAGGTGGACCGTGAACGCAATCGAGCTTCGGGGCGTCACGGTCGTCCTGGGAGGAAAGCCGGTCGTGCATGGTGTCGACGCGGACGTCGCCGGGGGAGAGTGGCTTGCACTGATCGGCCCGAACGGAGCCGGCAAGACGACGCTGCTGCGGGCGATCGCCCGCCTCGTCCCGTTCGCCGGCTCGGTCGCGCTCGAGGGGCGCGCCTCGTCGGAGATGCCCAGGGCGGAGCTGTCGCGCCTGCTGGCCGTCGTGCCTCAGGAGCCCTCGACGCCACCGTGGATGACGGTCGCGGAGTACGTGCTGCTCGGGCGGACGCCGCATCTCGGACTTCTGGCAAAGGAGGGCCAGCACGATCGGGACGCTGCCGCACGGGCACTTGCGCGTCTCGACCTAATGGACCTCGGAGAGCGGCGTCTTGGCACGCTGAGCGGCGGCGAGCGGCAGCGCGCCGTCGTCGCACGCGCGCTCGCCCAGGAGGCGCGCATCGTCCTTCTCGACGAGCCGACGGCCTCGCTCGACATCGGCCACCAACAGCAAGCGCTCGATCTGCTCGACGCACTCAGGAGGGAGTCCGGGCTGACGCTCGTCGCCGCAATGCACGACCTCACGCTGGCTGCGCAGTACGCGGACCGCATGGTGCTCCTCGACGGAGGCCGCGTCGCGATCGACGGGGAACCGCCCGATGTGCTCACGGAGGACGCGATCGCGCGCCATTACGGCGCCTCCATCGACGTCGTGCCCGTCGACGGACGCGTAGCGGTGATCCCCCGCCGGACCAGGCCGAGGGAGGACATCACGCTCGGCCCATAGGCCGCCGGGCTCAGAGGCTGTGCGCCTCGGGGTGCCGCGGCTCGTAGAGCAGGATCTCGCCCGCACCCGGCAGCTCGAGGTTCGTTCCCAGGCCGAAACCGAGGTCTTCGACCTCGCCCGAGAATCTGGCTCCCCTGGCCCGGAGGTCCGCCACGGTCGCCTCGATGTCGTCGCACATCAGCGAGATCGAGTGATGCTTCGGGTGCGAGTAGACCTGCCCTTCGTACGTCCCGGACGACGGATGCACGCCCAGCTCGCTCGGCCCGGTCTTGAAGATGAGCCATCCCGGCTCTGACGCGGCATGTTCGACGTACGGCCAACCGAGGACGTCGCGAAGAAACGATCGCGTGACTTCGGCGTCGTCCGAGTAGATCAGGGTGTGCACGCCGGTGATCACTCGCGAGATCGTACGCGCAGCGCTCCCGGATCTTGTGCGGAAGCCGCCGGCTGGGCGCACAACCGGCGCTTCCGTCTCGTGCAAGACTGAGCCGTGCCCAGGTTGCTGCTCGTAGCCGTTGGCTGCGTCGCGCTCGCAGTCCCGGTGACGGCGCTCGGCGCGGGAGGAAAGGTGCTCGCGTGTGAGGGCGCCGCCGGCTCGTTCTCTTGCATGGCCTCGTACGAGTCACTTCCTCGAGGCACGTACACGTGGCGCATCAGCTGGGTCGGCATCACGAAGATGCCGGCGCACGTCGAGCTGACCGTGCGCTGGTAGGGCGGTCCAGCGGCGGCGGCTAGCATCGGCTCGTGGCCGTCGCAGCCCCTGAGAGCTACCTCGCCGACCTCAACGAGGCACAGCGTGAGGCCGTCCTCGCGACCGAGGGCCCACTCCTCGTGGTTGCGGGCGCTGGCTCTGGAAAAACGCGTGTTCTCACCTACCGCGTCGCTCATCTGATCCACGCCGTCGGCGTCAAGCCCAATGAGATCCTCGCCATCACGTTTACGAACAAGGCCGCAGGCGAGATGCGCGAGCGGCTCGAGCGAATGCTCGGTGCCACCGCGCGGGCGATCTGGATCCTCACCTTCCACGCCGCCTGCGGGCGCATGCTGCGGCGTGAGGCGGAGCGGCTCGGGTACCGCTCGACGTTCACGATCTACGACGACCAGGATCAGGTACGCCTCGTGAAGGCATGCCTCGAGGAGCTCGGCAAGGACCCGAAGCGCTTCTCGCCGCGCGGGATCCACGCGCAGATCTCGCGGGCGAAGAACGAGCTCGTCTCCCCCGACGAGTACCTCGCGCGCGTCGCCTCCTTCTGGGACCAGACAGTCGCGGAGACGTACGAGGTCTATCAGCGCCGCCTTCATGCCTCGAACGCCGTCGACTTCGACGACCTCTTGATGTTGACCGTGCAGGTGTTCGAGCGCTTTCCGGAGGCGCTCGGCCGCTGGCGGAAGGCGTTCAGGTACGTCCTCGTCGACGAGTACCAGGACACGAACCACGCGCAGTACCGCTTCCTCCGGCTCCTCGCAGGCGAGCACCGAAACATCTGCGCCGTCGGGGACCAGGACCAGTCGATCTACAGCTTCCGTTCGGCTGATATCCGCAACATTCTCGAGTTCGAGAAGGACTTTCCCGGAACGCACGTCGTGACGCTCGAGCAGAACTACCGCTCGACGAACCGAATCCTGCGCGCCGCCAACGAGGTCATCGAGCAAAACCGCGAGCGGAAGCCCAAGCGCCTGTTCTCGGACCTGGGGGAGGGCGATGCCGTGCGCGTCGTCGAGGTCGAGGACGAGCACGCGGAGGCGCGCTTCGTAGCCGCCGAGATCGCCTCGCTGATCGACCAGGGCGTCTCCGCGAGCGAGATCGCCGTCTTCTACCGGACGAACGCGCAGTCGCGAGTGCTCGAAGACGTGCTCGTCCGGCAGGACGTGCCGTATCAGGTCATCGGCGGGCCGCGCTTCTACGAGCGGGCGGAGATCCGCGACGCGACCGCCTACCTGTCGGTGCTCGTGAACCCGCAGGACGCGACGTCGCTGCTCCGGATCGCCAACCGGCCGCGGCGTGGCATCGGTGACACGTCGATTCAGCGTCTGGTCACTCACGCGGAGGCGACGGGACGCACCCTCTTCCAGGCGATGTCCGACCCGGAGGCCGCTGGGGTTGCCCCGGCATCGTGTCGTGCGATTCGCGGCTTTCACGCGACGATGGAGTCCCTCATGGCTCTCTCTCAGGAGCTTCCCGTCGAGGAGCTCCTCGAGCGCGTCCTCGAGAAGACGGGCACGCTCGAGGCTCTCGAGGCCGAGCGGACGATCGAGGCGCGCGGCCGCATCGAGAACCTGCAAGAGCTCGTCGGGGTCGCGCGCGAGTACCGCCAGCAGACGGCCGACGCATCGCTCGCCGGCTTCCTGCAGGACATCGCGCTCGTCTCCGACCAGGACACGATTCGCGACGACCGCGGCCTCGTCACGCTCATGACGCTCCACAACGCGAAAGGGCTCGAGTTCCGCGCCGCCTACCTGATCGGGATGGAGGAGGGCATCTTCCCGCACATCCGCGCGATCGAGGAGCAGGGCGTGGAGGAGGAGCGCCGCCTCTGCTATGTGGGCATGACCCGCGCGATGGAACGGCTGACGCTCACGCATACGCTCTCGCGCTCGCTGTTCGGGCGGAGAAACTACAACCTGGCCTCGCGTTTCCTCGACGAGCTGCCCTCCGAGGTCGAGCGAGAGCGCCTGCGCCCCTCTTCGTGGAGCGGCTACGGCTCGCCGCCGACCGCCGGGGTGGAGCCCCGTCCCGGGCTCGTGTTGTCGACCGGGGATGCCGTGCGGCACGGCTCGCTGGGAGAGGGCATCGTCACCGCCGTGGAGCCGGGCGGTGTCGTCACCATCCGCTTCGCGGAAGACGGGACCGAACGCCGGCTCATGGTCGAATACGCCCCCTTGGAGAAGATCGCGTGACGGACATCGAGGTTCGCCCGTGCCGGGACGTGGACGAGGTCATGGGCGCGATCAGCGCGATCGCCGAGTACGGTGCCTGGGCCTTCGACCGGGAGGACGCCGAGCGTTGGCTCCGCTTCCACCCGCTCGAGCGCATGCTCGCCGCGCTCGACGACGGCAGGATCGTGGGTGGGAGCGGCTCGTTCGAATTCGAGATGACCGTTCCTGGCGCGACGGTTCCCACGGCCGGGGTCACGGTGGTCGGGGTGCTGCCCACCCATCGCCGGCGCGGCGTTCTGACCGCGATGATGCGAATGCAGCTCGACGACGTCCACGAGCGTGGCGAGCCACTGGCGGCGCTCTTCGCCTCCGACGAGCGGATCTACGGCCGGTTCGGCTACGGGCTCGCGGAGCTGATGGGCGAGATGCAGCTCCGGCGCGATCGGAGCGCGTTCGCCGTCCCGCTGGAGCGGCAGGGCCGTTTGCGGACCGTGGAACCGGACGAGGCGCTCGATCGCTTTCCGCCCGTGTGGGAGCGCCTGCGGCCTCGGGTTCCGGGGATGCTCTCGCGCTCGCGGGAGTGGTGGGAGCTTCGAGTTCTCAGGGATTCCGAGTCACGACGTCCACCCGGCGCGGGGCCGAAGCGATTCGCACTCCTCGAGCTGGACGGCGAGGTCGCCGGCTACGCCGTCTACCGGCATGCGCCCAAATGGGAGGAAGGCATGCCCAAGGGCACCTTGAACGCCCTCGAGGTCGTGGGCGCGAATCCCCAAGCCGACGCAGAGCTGTGGCGCTACCTCTGCGACATCGAATGGGTGGAGACGGTGAACGCGTGGCTCCTGCCTGTCGATCACCCGCTCGTCTTCCTGCTCGCGGAGCCCCGTCAGATGCGCCTACGCGTCAGCGACGGCGTGTGGGTTCGGCTGGTCGACGTCGGGGAGGCGCTGTCGCGGCGCTCGTACGCCGCCGACGGGGCGGTCGTCTTCGAGGTCGAAGACCCGTTCTGCCCCTGGAACGCCGGGCGCTGGAAGCTGGACGGCGGCGAGGCGAAGCGGACGCGGGCGGCTCCCGAGATCGCCTGCGACATCGGCGCTCTCGGGTCGGTGCACCTGGGTGGATTCTCGTGGGGCCAGCTCGTCCGCGCTGGCCGAGTCGAGGAAGTGCGGCCCGGCGCCGCCGCCCGCGCGGACGCGATGTTCCGCCCGGACCGCGCGCCATGGTGTCCTGAGATCTTCTAGGTCGGACTCGGCGTGTGTGCCGTGGCGACGGAGCGAGCGAACGCGGGCTCGTGCGATCGCGCAACACGAGCCTGGGCTGGATCGCGACCCGTCGACGCAGATCGGGCCCACGGCTACGTGGCCGACGTACCAGGCGACCATGTCGAAGGGCGGCAGCCGGGTTCTCCTGCCTGGGCCCGCCAATCGGGCAGGTCGGGAGTGGGGTACTACGATGGGCTCTTGAGGCCCACCCAAGCTGCCCGCATCGTGTACGTCGGACACGCCACGGTCCTCATCGAGATGGACGGCGTGCGAGTGCTGACGGACCCTCTCCTCCGTCCGCAGATTGCGCACCTCCGACGCGTGGCCAAGGTGGACATCGGCGTTCTGCGAGAGCTCGACGTCGTGCTCATCTCGCATCTTCATCTCGATCACCTCGACATTCCCTCGTTGAGGAAGATAGGTGGGAGCCCTTCGATCATCGTGCCCCAAGGTGCCGGCGGACTGCTCGAGAAGAAGGGGTTCGGCTCGGTTCAGGAGCTAGGCGTCGGCGACCAGGTTCGGGTCGGCGAGCTGACTATCCGCGCGACGCCTGCCGTGCACGACTGGCGGAGGACGCCGCTCGGGCGCCGCGCGGAGCCGATTGGATACCTGATCGAAGGCTCACGCTCGCTGTACTTCGCGGGCGACACCGACCTCTTCGACGAAATGGCCGAGCTCGGACCCGTCGATGTCGCACTCGTTCCCATTTGGGGCTGGGGGCCATCGCTCGGCGCCGGCCATCTCGACCCGCGCGCCGCAGCCGAGGCGGCTCGGCTGCTCAAGCCGTCGATCACGATCCCGATCCACTGGGGGACGTACTTCCCGCTCCATACCGCGCTTCGACGCGTTCGTTCGTTCCTCCACGCACCGGCGGAGGAGTTCAGGTCCCACATGCGCGATACCGCTCCCGAGGTCGATGTCCGCATTCTCCAGCCCGGCGAGGAGACGACCGCCTAGTCGGGTCAGTCTCGCGACGGCACGCGGACCTGCTTGCCCGAGGCGATCCGAACGAGCGACCCGAGGTTGCGTCGCGTCAGCGGAACTGCCGCCGCCGCCGGCGAGACGCCCGGTGCCCCCCGCGGCAGCCGGATGCGCAACGCGGCGGGCAGCGAGGTGAAGCGGAGCGGTGGAACCAGGACGAGTGCCTCGCCGTCGAGGCCGACCGGAACCGGCGCTTCTGACCGAACCTCGAACTCGAGCGATGTCCACTGGAGCACGCTGCCCAAGCGTCGGTGCGCGCCGATGGTTCCGAGGGTCACCAGCTTGGCGACTCCGCCTGCACTGTTGAGGCGCGCCGCGAAGATACCCAGTCGCCCCGTGTCGAGATCTTGCCGCGTACCGACGCCGCGAAAGCGTCGCATCTGGTACGGGTTGTTCGAGACGATGACGAGGGCTGCGTCACACCAATCCTTCGTGTGAGGTGCTTCGAACCGCATGACGCACGCCCCTGGGTTTCGCCCGGTCATGTGCGGCAGCATCTGTTTCCAGGTTCCGAGCTTGGCGTTGCGGTAGGCATCCGATTGCACGACCTGGGCATAGACGCCGAGCGACGCGTTGTTGACGAAGATCCGGTCGTTGAGACACGCGAGGTCGACGCGCCGCTCGACCCCGTCGGTGAACGCATCCAAAGCCCCGACGACGTCGTTCCGGTCGAGCCCGAGGTCGAGTGCGAAGTGGTTACGTGTTCCGGACGGGACGCAGACATGAGCGACGTCGTGCTTCATCGCAACCGTCGCGACCAACGCCTGAGATCCGTCACCGCCCGCCATACCGATGACGTCCGCGCCGCGAGTTACCGCGTGCTTCGCCAATTCGGAGAGATCGTCGTCGGGTCCGAGCAGCACGACCTCGATGCGGCGCTTCCTTGCCTCCTCCGGCAGGTTGAAGCGCTCGGCTTTCCCGCCACCGGACTTGGGGTTGATGATCAGGACGCCCCTTTGAGCGGGCTCCGCAGGCCGCGCGTGCCGGCGCTCCACGAGCACGGGGTGCGCGTGCCGCACGGCATAGCGGGCAGCAACGCCGAACAGCGCGAGCAGGCCGAACATGACGGCGAGCTGGTACTTCTGGTCGTATCCGTAGGTGACCAGGGCGATAAGCGCGAGCAAGGCAAGGGGCAGGACGAGCCATCGCAAGAGGCCGGCCCTGGTCAGGACGAACCACGCCGAGAACACGATCAAGAACAAGGAAACGAACGAGATGACGAGGCCGACGGGATCGTTCGCGACCAATGAGAGGGTGAGCCAGACCATGAGGAAGCACACGACCAGGGCGCCGGCAGCCGCGAGTCGCGCCCGCCGATGCTCGACCCTTGCCGGGACACGGCCCGTACCGTCGGACTGCGGTGGGTGCTCCGGCGAAGGCATGCGCGGCTCCTGAGTTCGCGTCCACCTCCGACCGAGTGCTGGAGCCGGAAAAATCGCCCGCCGAGACTTTAGGGCCAGGCAGACTCCACCTTACCACCCGCCTGCTCGAGATCCGCGCGCGCCACCCCGCAGCTCAACCTCGATCAGGGCGGTGCGACCGCGCCGGCAGCTGCTTTCTTCGGCAGCAGGCGATGGCCGTCCACGACGGCCGTTGCGACATCCAGGAGCTTTCGATTCGTCGAGCGAGAATGCTCACGGAGCATCTCGAACGCCGTGGACTCGTCTACCGAATGGCGTTCCATCAGGATTCCCTTCGCGCGCTCCGTGACGGCGCGACGCCCGAATGCGCCTTCGAGATCGTGATACTCGGCAAAGCGGCGTAGGACGATGTCGATCGCGCTCTGCCAGCCCGTCGTGTCCGCGTCGCTGACGTAGGCGAAGACCCCGTGCCTCGAGGCCTCTCGTACGAACTGTGGATCAGGGCCGTGGAGCAAGACGATCACGGGGCAGGTCGCCTCCTGGACGATCTTGTCGATCAGGCCAAGTGCGTGCTCGCGGCTCTCGCCGAGCCCGACGAGCGCGACGTCGGGTCGCTCCCTCGCGGTGACCGGCCCGATGTCCTCGACATCGATCTCGCGGGCGATGACCTCGTGGCCGAGCGCCGCGACGAACGGCGCCACCAGCGCCAGGCGATCGTTCCGCTCGTTTGCGATCAATACGCGCAGATGCTCGGTGTCGCGGTGGCTCATACCCAGGCCCTCCTCCGGCACCTTCAGCTTATCGCCCTGAATCGACCGAAGAAAGACCCGTCCTGGTCCAAGTTTGGCCGCAAACGGAAGCTTTCTGTCGTGTCGCCTCGCCTACTCGCCTCTCGATACGCCGAGTGGTAGGGTGGATCGGGCCTGCCCCAGCCCCTCGGCGGGCGATCTCTTCCGGCTCCGACACTCGGCCGGTGCGGCGTCGATGCTCGCGGTCGATGCCGAACGCAACCGCAGCGGAGCCGCGACACGTGACGACCGTCGAGAGGATCAGGGCCAAGAAGCTCCCGAGTCGGGTCGTCGGGCGACGGCAACCCAACCTCGTCGGGGCGATCGAGGGGACGATCGTCGCGACCGCTGTCGTTGCGACGTTGGATGAAAGCAGCGCGTCGGTGCTTCGCTCGTTCTGGATTCTCCTGGCCACCGGGACGTTCTTCTGGATCGCCCACGTCTACGCGGACCTGCTCGCTGCCCGGATCAAAGGGCACCACCGCATGAAACGGGACGACGTGACACACGTCATGTCCCGTGAATGGCCGCTCCTGCAGTCGAGCTTCGTGCTCGCAATACCACTCGCCCTTGGTTGGATGGGCGTCCTGAGTCGGGACCTGGCGCTGGGCGTGGCCACCGGGCTCGGCGTGGCGGCACTCATCGGCTGGGGCGTCGTCTTCTCGCGACGCGAGGGTCACGGGCTTGCGGGAGTCGTGGCGACCGCGGCCATGAACGCCGCCGTCGGCGTCCTCATCATCGGCCTCAAGGTGGTTGTGCGGTGAGCCCCGACCGGACACTGCCGGAGGAGCGGCGGTCCGTCGAACGCGAACCGCAGGAAGGAGGCTGACGTGTCTGGAACTGCCGCTGCTCCCGCAGAGCAGCGGACGCGGGGCCTCACGTGGCAGAAGCTGATCCTCGGGGACTGGTCACGCGTCGTTCGCGACCCGCTCGACGTCTGCCGAATCCTCTTCATTGCCGGCACCATCGTCTGGGGGCTCTCGGGGAGGCCCGTCACCGTCCTCGTTGCGGCGTCGGTCCTGCTTGTCCTCGCCCGAATCGTCAGCCTTCCTCGCTTCTACGACTTCAGCCTGATTGTCGTGATGGTGCTCATCGCCTGGGGCGAGGTGCTCGGGGTGTACGACTCGTGGAAGTTCTACGACAACGTCGTCCACTTCACCGTCCCTCTGCTGGTCACCGGGATGATCTACCTGCTCCTGGTGCGCCTCGGGGTCCTGCCCGAGCTGAGCGACCTCAGGCAGGTCCATCAGAAGTTCGGGTTCTTCCTGACTGCCCTGATGTTGGGGATGGCCATCGGCGCCGGTTGGGAGATCATCGAATGGTCCCTCGATGAGTGGGCCGGAGCCAACCTCGTCGGCAGCGCGACGGATACGGCCACAGATCTGATCTGGGACACCATGGGCGCGACGGGAAGCGCGATCATCCTGGTCCTCTGGAGCCTCGGGGGCCACTCGCTGAGACGTCGCCCCGGCTCAGCGCTCGCTGAGAAGCCGTTCGGAAGCTTCCTGACGCTACGCCCCCGTGGCACTGACGGGTGAGCCTGGTGAATAAGAGCGAAGCGATGCACGAGACAGCATCTGTGTCCGAGATCAACCAACGCGCTCCGGTCGTCGGGTGGTCCGAGATCGAGATCGATGCGGCGCCCGATGTCGCGTGGGACGTTCTGACAGCGATCGGCCGCTGGCCGAGCTGGAATCCGGCTGTCAAATCGGTCTCGTTCGAGAAGGGGATCGAAACGGGATCGGAGTTCAAGTGGAAGGCGGGGCCCGGCACGATCACGTCGACGATCCAGGACGTCGAGCCCATGCGGCGGATTGTCTGGACGGGCACCACCTTCGGCATCAAGGCGATTCACGTACACACACTCGCGCCCCGGGCTGGCGGCACGTTGGTCCGGACCGAAGAGTCCTATGACGGACTGGTCGCCCGCGTCCTTCGCCGACGACTTCAGAAGACGCTCGACGTAGCGCTCGACGACGAGCTCCAGCACCTGAAGGCGGAAGCCGAACGGCGAGACCCCAAGGAATAGAGAAAGATGAGCGAGCCCGGGCTCCGAGCAGTGGAGAGTCCCGGAGGCTCAGGGCGACCCACCTGGGTCGCCAGCCGACCTCGGCTACGTCTCCGCAGCGTTCTCCTCGGGTGGGCACTAGCTACCGCGGGACTCTTGACGGCGGCTGCGGTGCTGCCGGGACTCGGCATCGACGGTATACCGGGCGCATTCGGCGTCTCGGCAGTCGTGGGGATCCTCAACGCGTTGATCGTTCCCGTCGTCGCTCGGATCCGGTTGCCGTTCACGATCCTCAGCGGCTTCGTGCTGGTTCTATTGCTGGATGCGGCGGTCCTCTGGATTGCCGCCGACACGGTCAGCAACTCCGTCACCGTCGACTCGTTCCCCTGGGCACTTGCCGGGGCCCTGGTCGCAGCGGCTGCGACGCTGGCCCTCCAGGTCCTGTTCGGCGTGAACAACGACGACATGTACTCCTTGCGCGTGATCGAGCGGATGGCTCGGCGCTCGAGCAAGCAAGTCCGTACGGACAAGCCTGGAATCGTGTTTCTCGAGATCGACGGGCTCGCCTTCCCGGTACTCCAGCGAGCCGTCCGCGACGGGCATGCCCCGGAGATGGCACGGTGGCTCGCCGCCGGCACGCACCGGCTCGTCGAGTGGGAAACCGATCTCTCGTCGCAGACGGGAGCAAGCCAGGCGGGGATCCTGCTCGGCTCGAACGACGACATCCCCGCGTTCCGCTGGGTCGAGAAGGAAACGCGCACGCTGATGACGTGCTCGGCGCCTCGCGACTGTGCGGAGATCGAACGCCGTAATACGAACGGCGCCGGGCTGCTCGTCGACGGAGGCACCAGCCGCGGAAACCTTCTCTCGGGAGGGGCTGAGGACGTCATCCTCACGGTGAGCCGGATCCGTGCCGAAAGAAAGCCCAATCCGGGTTACCGAGCCTTCTTCTCGAACGGATACAACGTCACGCGAGCCCTCGTGCTCTTCGTCGGCGAGATCGTGCTCGAGCTCGCGGCGGCCACTCGCCAGCGGCGGCGCGATGTGCAGCCGCGCGGGCACAGGGGTGGGACGTATCCGTTCCTGCGGGCGGCGATGTGTGTCGTCCTCCGCGACCTGATCGCCTTTTCGGTCATCTCGGACCTCCTCCGCGGTCGCCCCGCCGTCTATGCCACCTTCTCGAGCTACGACGAGGTCGCACACCACTCGGGCCTCGAACGCCACGACACGCTCGAGGCTCTCCGCAAGGTCGACAAGCAAATCGGGCGGATCGCACGTGCGAGCCGCTACGCGTCCAGGCCCTACGAGATCGTCGTCCTCTCTGACCACGGCCAGACACAGGGCGCGACCTTCAAGCAGCGCAACGGATACGGGTTGGACGACCTGGTGCGCCGCTCGGTCGAGGCTCGGTCGGTGCAGACGCTGCTCGGCGGTGACGAGAACGAAGCTGCGGTCGGTCTCGCGTTCGAGGAGGCACGGGGTTCGGGAGCCACGCCGACCGCCAAGCGAGGAAAGAACAGCATCGACGGCGAGGCCGTCGTCGTGCTCGGGTCCGGCAACCTGGGCCTCATCTACCTGATGGAGGAGGAGCGTCGCATGACGCTCGAGGAGATCGACGCTCGGCATCCGCGACTCGTATCCACCCTTCGCGAGCATCCTCACGTCGGTTTCGTCCTGGCGCACTCGTCCGACCGCGGGCCCGTGGCGCTCGGGGGACACGGGGCTCGGTACCTTCGAGACGGCCTCGTTCAGGGCGACGATCCACTCAGGGGTTTCTCGGCGAACGCAGCTCAGCACCTCATGCGTTCAGACAGCTTCGAGCACGCTCCCGATCTGTTCGTCAACAGCTTCTACGACCCGCAACTGGAGGAGGGATGCGCCTTCGAGGAGCTGATCTCGTTCCATGGGGGGATGGGGGGCTCGCAGACGCGCCCGTTCATCCTCGCGCCCGTGGACCTACCGCTCCCGGACGAGCCAATCGTCGGCGCGGCGGGCGTGCATGCAGTTCTTGCGGGCTGGCGAGCACTGCTCAATCACGGGCCCTAGACAACACTCGACAGAGTGCTAGGGTGGAAAGGGCCTTGCCCCAGCCTTAGGCGGGCAGATCTCTTCCGGCTCCAACACCTGGCCGGCGTAGCGCGTGACCCCGGGTCGCGCGGAATCGCAAGCATGAGGAGCCGCACATGACCTCTCCGGCGGACCGCTCGATCAGCCGTCCTCAGGGCACGGGCCTACTCTCGCGCTGCGTGCCGACGTGCGCTTGCTTGCCGGCGATGGTCGGCCGAGGCCGCATTCGAGGAAGGAGGAGTCGTGGCTGACGTGACGCCCCCCGTCAAAGTGTCCGGCGTCCCGCTCGATTCGCGCGCATCGCGACGGATCAAGCCTGGTGAGGGCGGCCTGGCCGAGCGGCTGGGCAATCGGCTGCAGCGACTTCACCCGCTGCTCGTGTCGTGGATCGTGGCCAACGTTGGGGCGGTCCTCCTTGCAACCGTGATGGTCATACTCGGCTTCTTCATCACGGAGGTCGTGCTATCGGTCGAGGCGATCGCGGACGCCGACGCGTGGCTGCCGAGATGGCTCGAAGAGCAGCGGACCCCGTTCCTGAACGACGTGTCGTACGTCACGTCGCACATCGCGGATCGCTGGGTTTTGATCCCCCTCGTCGCGGCTGTCGTGGCATGGCTCGTCATGCGCAAGCGGTGGAGGTTGGCCAGCTACTACGTTCAGGCCATCCTCGCCGAGGTGCTCACCTACGGGCTGGTGACCAGGTTCATCGAGCGCCCTCGGCCCGAGCCGGTCGAGCAGCTCGACACCTTCAACCTGATGCACAGCTACCCATCAGGGCACGTGGCGGCCTCCGTCGCCGTCTACGGCTCGCTCGCGCTGTTGCTCGCTGCGCACTTCAAGGACATTCGGGCGCGGGTGGCCATCTGGACGGTTGCGGCGGGATTTCCGCTCGTCGTCGCCCTTTCCCGGATCTACCGGGGCGAGCATCATCCCATCGACGTCATGGCGGGAGCGCTGATGGGAGTCGGCGCCATCTGTGTCGCGCTGTTCGCAGCGCGGACGGCGCGCAGAGTCGCGGAGCTCAAGGCGATGCGGCATGCAGAGCGGCGTGCGGCTGAGGCTCCGGCATGAGCACCGTCGCGGTTGTCGCTCACTCTGGCAAGAGCCTCGACGGCGGCCTTCCCGAGCTGCGGGCGGCGCTCAAGCGAAACGGCGTGCTCGATCCGCTCTGGTGCGAGGTAACCAAGAGTCGCCAAGCTCCCAAGCAGATTCGATCCGCCCTGAAGCAAGGCGCAGATCTGATCTTCGTCTGGGGGGGCGACGGAATGGTCCAGCGTTCTGTCGACATTCTCGCCGGCTCCGACGCAACCATGGCGATCGTGCCCGCGGGTACCGCGAACCTGTTCGCTTCGAATCTCGGGATACCGAAGAGCATCAACGATGCGGTCAAGGTGGGGCTTCGCGGGGAACGTCGGAGGCTCGACGTCGGTCGCATGAACGGCGAACGGTTCGCCGTCATGGCCGGCGTCGGCTTCGACGCGCTCGTGATCCGGGCGGCGACCACCCACATGAAGCACGTGCTCGGGCGCTCGGCGTACGTCTGGGCAGCGGCGAAGAATCTCCGCACGAAGCCTTTCGAGGCGGAGATCGAAGTCGACGGTACGGAGTGGTACGAGGGTCCGGCGAGCTTGGTCCTGTTCGGCAATGTTGGCGAGGCGTTTGCAGGCGTCAAGGCGTTCGACGACGCTTCCCCGGACGACGGCCTGCTCGAGATCGGCGTCGGGAGCGCCGACGGGATCGTTCAGTGGGGGCGCACGCTCGCTCGCAGTGCGCTCAGCACCGCGATCAAGTCCCCGTTCGTGCATGTGACCAAGGGCCGCTCCATCGAGGTGAAGCTGGACCGCAAGGTCTTGTACGAGCTCGACGGCGGCGACCGCGAGAGAAAGAGAAGGTTCCGTGTCGAGGTCCAGCCGGGCGCAGTGACCGTCTGCGTCCCTGTGCCGA
This sequence comes from uncultured Actinomycetes bacterium, assembly GCA_963761485.1. Taxonomy (GTDB): domain Bacteria; phylum Actinomycetota; class Thermoleophilia; order Gaiellales; family Gaiellaceae; genus GMQP-bins7. The sequence goes on from CAVXGP010000015.1 coordinate 38,927, forward strand.
AGAAGTGATCGCCTATCGCGAAACCCGACGTAGATCACCGATCAGACCACCCTGAGTACCGCTAGAGGGAAGTCTTCTGCCGCTGATCCTGCCGCCGGAGTCTTCCGCTGCGTTGGATTTCGTGGTTACTACCGAAGGCGCCGCCGGCGCCTTCCTGTCGATTCACAGCAGAGGAGTGAGATGGCGAGCAAGGCGACCGATGCCCTGGCCACCGTGCAACAAGCGATCGCCCACCGAGTGGCATCGCGGGACGCAAACGAGCTGAAAGCTGGAGGACTCAGTCCCGGAGCCGACGAGCAAGAGCACGTCGAGCTCGCGTGTGAGTGCACGAACGTGGACTGCCGCCGATCAATCCAGGTCCCCCTCGACGCCTATCGCCGGATGCTCGAAGCAGGGAATCAGTACGTGCTGCAGGCGGGACATCACGCGTTCACGAGCTACCGGACGATTGTGGCGGCCGGACTGATGAGAGTCGAGGAACGGGTCTAGCCCGGGAGCGTGACCGGACGTGGCTGTGGACGACAGCCCGGCCTAGGGCGACGCGCGTCTGCGAAGCGCACGCCCCCGGAACGATTGAGGGCCCGGCAAGCCGAGCCCTCAGAGCGAATGCGGTGCGGTTGAGCTACGCGGCGACTGGGACGCGGTCGTTCTTGGCGACGACCCGGCCGCTCGTGATCTTGGGCTCATTGGGGACGATCGTCTCGAGCTTCTCGTCGCGAATCCACGTTGCGACGAACCTCGACGAGTCCTTGGCCTGCTCCGGAGTCTCGAAGAGACTGAGCGAGCTGAAGACACCATCGCCCATCTCGACGAGGAAGTACCCGGCGAACCCGGGCAGCTTCTCGAGCTTCGGCACGAGTGTCTCCTTGACCTTGCTGGTCAATTCGGCCGAGCGATTCTGATCCACGCCGTCATAGCGACGAATGGTTGCATGCATGTGCTGCTCCTTCTGCTCCGATCAGGACAGGAGAGTCCAACGAACTCCCTGCTGCGCTCAGGCCGAATGTGACAGTCGAAGAGGAGGTGCTAGAGCCTCGGCGGCTTCAAAGACTTAGCCAACGCGCTCGAGCCAGTGTAGCTGTGATTCTCCGACGCCGTACCGAGTGCCTCGAAGGTCGTACCGATCTCGTCTCCTACTGTGCGAACCCCCTCGTCTTCCCAGGCGTCGACGGCTTGCTTCAGGACGGGATGCGTGAACCAGTACTAGTTGCGCAGAACCGGAATCCGCTGATGCGCGGATTCCGGTCGCGCCCAATCCCTGAAGCCGGCCGCATTCGCGGCCGGGGCGCTGCTATTTCACATCAAGCCTCTAGTCGCCGCGGGGGAGCTCTTCGTCCGGGTCGACGATCTCCTCGCGGCGCATCGCCTCGTACACCGCGTCCCAGTGGCCTGAGATCTCTTGGAGTGCACGGGCCGTAATCAGGGCAGCGTCCTCCAGTTGCGCGTTCACTCTCTCGACCTCGCCCATCCGCTTCTCGAGGTCGCGGACCTTGCCGCCAAGGCCGCTCAACTCCTGGGCGATGACCTCCTGCTCCTCCATGTCCGGCCATCATCCGCCGTCGTGAAGCGATCGTCAATGGCGTAGCCTCAGTCCGTGTCCAGCCTCAGCGCGAAGATCCGCAGGTGGCCGGGGGTCGGGAGAAGCCTTAACCGCGCCCGCGCTCCGGAAGAGCTAGTGTGAGGTCACTGGCCCTGCGGCCAGAACCCCGGCCCAAGGCCCGCAATCTCCCGACGCGCCCCAGGCGCGCGAGACGTAGGGGCTTACGGCGAACAGGATTCGACTTGCAGGGCCAGCCTCTTGGTTGTCGGGGACTAGACGGCGCTTCGCTGGCTCGCGCCTCGCGCTCGAGAGCCGCGATGCACGAAGAGAAGCGACCCACGATGTCGGCGGTCGGGCTGCGGAGGACGTTCGAGTCTAGGGTCGGACCAGGGGGAATCCCGATGTACACCGCCGTCTCGCTGCGGCACCCTCGAGGCATGAGCGAACACATCACACATACACAGAGCAGCAAGCGCCTCGAGCGCAGCTCGTCCTCCCGCGTGATCGCGGGCGTGTCCGGCGGCCTCGGGCGCTACTTCGACCTGAATCCAACCTTCTTCCGGGTCGGGTTCGTCGTCCTGACGCTGCTCGGCGGCGCCGGGATCCTGATCTACCTCGCCGCAGTTCTCGTCGTTCCGGACGAGGGCAAAGAGCAGTCGATCGCAGAAGAGGCTCTCGCGCACCGACGCGAGCGGCCCTGGCCGCTCGTCGGGCTCGGTCTCGCTGGTGTCGCGCTGGCAGTCCTCCTCTCGCAGGCGACGATCTGGCCGGCTGCGGGCTTTGGCTGGGTGCTCGTGCTACTGGCCGGTCTCGCCATCCTCTGGTCGAGCCGCCGCGATGGGCGCTCGCGCCTGCTTCGGCGATGGCTCGTCGGACTAACGGTCACGGTGATCGTTGCCGTGGTCGCCGCAGCCAGCCTCGCCGTTGCGTGGTTCGACGTAGGTCTCGGCGACGGCGTCGGAAATCGGGTCGAGGCCCCGGCGAGCTCGATCGAACTGAGGTCGTCGTACGAGCTCGGCATCGGCAATCTGCGCGTCGACCTGTCGAGCATCGGCCCGGTCACGAGCGAGACACATGTGGTGGCGAAGGTCGGGGTGGGCGAGTTGCGGATCATCGTGCCGCGTGATGTCCCCGTCGAAGCGAACGCACGGGCGAAGGTCGGCGAGGTGTACGTCCTGAGTCGCCACGACGAAGGGCGAAACGCCGAAGCCAGCACAGGTTCGGGAGGGCTGCTCGTCATCGAGGCGAAGGTCGGCGCCGGCCGGATCGACGTCGTCCGCGCCGTACGATGAACCAGATGTCGGCGCTGCTCTTCGAGCGCAGCGAACGCGACCGCGTCATCGCGGGCGTGTGCGGCGGAGTGGCTAGACGCCTCGGCGTCGATCCCACACTCGTCCGTCTCGTCTTCGCGCTGCTCGCCCTCGCGGGTGGCGCCGGCATCCTCCTCTACTTCGCGCTCTGGGTGTACGGCGAAGGGCGACGCACCTGGGCTGCAGCGGCACTCGTCGCGGGCGCTGCCGCGATGCTGTTCCTGGCGCTCGGGCTTTCAGCGACCGCCGTTCTAGGTGCCACGCTGCTCGTCGCCGGATTCGCGACAGTACTCGTGCGCGGCGGATCCCTACGCCCCGGGGGATCGCTCCCGCTTCTCGGCGTCACCCTCATGCTCGCGGGCGCCGTGATCTTTCTGGGCACGAACGGGGACTCCGGTCCCTTCATCGTGCCGGGGGCCGTCGTCGGTGCACTGGTACTCGTCGTCGGGCCATGGGTCTGGCAATTGACAACCGAGAGGGCCGAGCGGATTCGTATCCAGGAGCGTGCTGAGGTGGCGGCGCGCATCCACGACTCCGTCCTGCAGACGCTCGCGCTCGTGCAGCGCCACGCGGGCGACGCTCAGCGCGTCGGTGCCTTGGCGCGACGCCAGGAGCGCGAGCTGCGCCGCTGGCTCTACGGGAGCGGTGTTGCTGCCGGCGAGTCGCTGGTGGACGCACTCGCCGATACCGCCGCCGACGTCGAGGAGTTGCACGGCGTCCGGGTCGAGCTCGCAAGCGCCGGCGATGTCTCGCTCGACGATGCGGTCGGTCAGCTCGTGCTCGCCGCACGTGAAGCGATGACGAACGCGGCGAAGTTCTCGGGCGCCCATGAAGTGTTCGTGTACGCCGAGAGCGGGCAAGACGGCGTCGTCGTCTTCGTTCGCGACGGTGGGGTCGGCTTCGACCGCGCAGCCGTCGCCGCCGACCGCCGCGGGATCGCGGAGTCGATCGAGGGCCGGATGCAGCGCGCGGGCGGGACCGCGATCGTGGTTACCGCACCCGGGGCAGGCACCGAGGTGGAGTTGACGCTCCCGAGACGGGCCGTATGAAGCGCCGAGTCGTCCTGGTCGACGATCACGAGCTCTTCCGCGCGGGAGTGCGAGGCGAGCTCGGCGACGCCTTGGAGATCGTCGGCGAGGCCGGAACCGTCGCCGAAGCGGTGCCTCTGATCCGCGAGCTCGACCCTGAGGTCGTCTTGCTCGACGTCCATCTTCCCGACGGCGGCGGCGAGGGCGTGATCGCGGGCGTGGCTCCCGAGCGACCGGGCGTGAAATTCCTGGCTCTCTCCGTTTCCGACGCGGCAGAGGACGTGATCAGCGTCATCCGCGCCGGCGCACGCGGCTACGTCACGAAGACGATCTCGAGCGCCGAGCTCGAGGCGGCGATCGAGCGTGTGGCCCAGGGCGACGCCGTCTTCTCGCCGCGCCTGGCCGGTTTCGTGCTCGATGCGTTTGCGGCCGGAGTGCGGGTGGGCGCTGACGTCGAGCTGGACGTCCTGACGGCTCGCGAGCGCGAGGTTCTGCAGCTGATCGCCCGCGGATATCGCTACAAGGAAATCGCGGCACGGCTCCACCTCTCGGTGAAAACCGTCGAGGCCCATGTATCGAGCGTCCTGCGAAAGCTCCAGCTGTCGTCGCGGCATGAGCTGACGCGCTGGGCGCACGAGCGGCGCCTCGCCTAGACGCCTGTCGGCGTCGGAACACGGCGGAACGAGCAGCGATCGCCGGAAGTACGAGCGACGCTCGCCAGCTCGCGCGGTCGTTGTTCCGCAGGCCGGGTCGTAGCCAAGGTCGAGCTTGATCCTTCTCACGACCGGGGTGCAGTCAGACCACTGACCCTCGGTTGACGATGCTGAACGTTCTAGGGTCGGACCAGGGGGAATCCCGATGTACACCGCCGTCTCGCTGCGGCACCCTCGAGGCATGAGCGAACACATCACACATACACAGAGCAGCAAGCGCCTCGAGCGCAGCTCGTCCTCCCGCGTGATCGCGGGCGTGTCCGGCGGCCTCGGGCGCTACTTCGACCTGAATCCAACCTTCTTCCGGGTCGGGTTCGTCGTCCTGACGCTGCTCGGCGGCGCCGGGATCCTGATCTACCTCGCCGCAGTTCTCGTCGTTCCGGACGAGGGCAAAGAGCAGTCGATCGCAGAAGAGGCTCTCGCGCACCGACGCGAGCGGCCCTGGCCGCTCGTCGGGCTCGGTCTCGCTGGTGTCGCGCTGGCAGTCCTCCTCTCGCAGGCGACGATCTGGCCGGCTGCGGGCTTTGGCTGGGTGCTCGTGCTACTGGCCGGTCTCGCCATCCTCTGGTCGAGCCGCCGCGATGGGCGCTCGCGCCCGTCGTGACACAGCTGTCAGGAACGAGAGTCGTTTGGTCAAGTCCTGCGGACCTTCGGGTTCGCAGGACTTGACGTCTGTGGAGACGGCCCAGTCCCGACATCCGGAAGGAGCCCGAGCCGCACCAGCTCGCGCCGCAACGCCGTCGCATCGGTGAACTGGATCGTGCGGAATCCGAACGCTCTCGCCGCATCGATGTTCGCTGGGGAGTCGTCGATGAACAAGGCCGCTGCTGGTTCGATCGCGAATCGCTCTACGAGGTATTCGAAGATCCGCGGGTCAGGCTTGTTCACCCCGACCTCGCCCGAGATGACGATTCCCTCGAACCAGGCCAGGAAGTCGAATCGCTCTTGGGCAGTCGGGAACGTCTCTGCTGACCAGTTGCTGAGCGCGACCAGTCGGACTCCCGCGGCATTTAGGTCAGCGAGCACGGCGACCGTTCCCGGGATCTCGCCCGCGAGCATCTCGGGCCATCGCCGATGGAATGCCTCGATGAGCTCGCGCCGCTCTGGATGCTCGGCGGCCAGAGTTTCGATGGCCTCGGCCCACGGTCGCCCCGCGTCCTGGTGGGAGTTCCATTCTGCCGAGGTCACCTCGGCAAGGAACGACTCCATCTCGTCTGGGTCCTCGAACAGCTCCCGGTACAGATGGCGCGGGTCCCAGTCGATGAGGACGCCCCCGAGGTCGAAGACCACGGTGCTCACATCACGACTTTGTAGGAGGGCATCGTCTGGGCGGCTCGGGTCGGCGTACACGTCGAGGGATCATGACCAGGTCGAGGGCTTCCTCGACGGCGAGCCGGACGCCGACGTTTGACTCGTTCCAGGATGCTTTCCCCGAAGCACACGTGCGGCTCGCGGGGGCGCAGTGAGAGTCGCGAGTCGCTCCCTCGGCCGGTAAAATCGCCACGCATTGCGCTCCACGAAAGGTTGGGGAGCGTATGTCGTAAGAGAATTGGTAAAAGTGCCTGCAAATTGGCATATTTGGGGCGGTTAGCTCAGTTGGGAGAGCACCAGCTCGACAAGCTGGGGGTCACTGGTTCGAGCCCAGTACCGCCCACACCGAAACCCGCCGGAAACGGCGGGTTTTCGTTTCCCGGTTGGAAACGCTCGAAGCGTTGTGCTCGCAAAATGCTCGCACTCGGCTCGAAAGACGTCGTTCGGATCGCCGTTCGCTGACCTCGCCGCAGGGAGTGCGTCCCGATCGGCGAACCATCCGGGGTGGAGGTCGTCGTCGTCTTCGCGGGCGTCGTCTCGGCGCTCGCCGCCGTAGGTGCCGTCTGGTTCGCGTATCAGGCCGCTCGCGAGACGCTCGCGCTTCGGCGAGAGGATCGGCTCGCGCGCCTGCCTGAGCTTGTCGCCGAGATCGCCGAGGATGCGATCGTCGTCGGCGCAGGCGGGGCTAAGTCGCAATGGGTCTACCCGGTCGCTCGACGACCCGCTACCGGCCTGCCGCGAGATTGCCTCGGGCGAGCAGTTCGCGAGCCCGGGAGAGATCGACTTTGACTACGTCCGCGAGCGAGCGGGCGAGGCGATGGACGAGCTCGGGGCGCTGGTCCGGTCGAGCCGCTGACCGAGCGCCGCTTCGTTCCGACGACGTCGCGCGCGATGATGGGCGGGTGGGGCGACCCTCGAAGCTCGTCTACTGAGCGCAGCGACGAGACGCTACGTAACCGTGTGTACGTTCGCTGATCCCCCAGGCTTGCAGCGCGCTCGGGGGCAGGTCAACGCCGAGATAAGAGACCCGCCGCGCAACGGGGCCGACGCCGGTGATGAAGCCACCACCAGTCCGAAAGGCGCGAGCGTCAGCAGCCCATGTCGCGACCCCGAACCCGCGCACTGGGGCAGAGACGAAATACGCGCCTGCTGCGAACCCGCGCGGCCCGCTGATCTGAGCGCGCGATCTGACCGCCTTGGTCTTGCCGAGCTTGCCGCGAGCCTTCGGCTTGAGGCCGGACGAAAGCGCGCCGACCATCGCTCGGGGAACGGAAAGACATGGGTCGGCTTCGACGTCCTCGCGCGTCGCGCCTGCCTCGCTTACGAGGGCCGCCCCGATCGCCGAAGCGACCAGGGCGATGAGCGCGACCACCACCAATCCATACCTACCTCGCGCCATCGCGGGGTGATCCTCCCTCAGCGATGTGTAGGCCGTCAAGACGGGCGTCCGGGTCGGCTGCGACGCTGTTTCAGGTGAGCATGGAAAATGCGGCCGAGCACACCGTACGCGCCATGGGCGAGTTGAACCAGCGCATCCTGCGCGACCTCGGACATGACGAGATGAAAGCGCCGTTCTGGCGACTGCACCTGCCAAGCGGCGGCGTCTTTACGATCAAGCTCATCGGCGTCGAGGGGCCGCTAGTGCGCTTCGTCGGATTCTGGGCGAGCAGGTCTATGGTCGACTACGTCCTTGTCGCGCCTGAGGCGGTCGTTGTGACAATCGAGACCTCCGATGAGCTTGCGGAGTCCCTGGAATTCGAGTTACCCGAGGACGAGTAGCCGGCCGCTCCGTCGCGCGACTACGAGACGGCCAGGTGATCTAGCGCGCTCTTCAGTACCGCCTGCGGCTCTTGATCAGGATCGCCGTCCCAGTCGATATGGACGCGGAAGGTACGAGCCGCGCCGTCGTCGGCACCTACGAGCAGGCGTATGACGTAGCCGTCTTCGAAGGGCTCGAGTTTGTCGCGGTTGTCGTTGATGTCGACTCCGATCGTCAGCTTCAGGTACCAGGCGTCGGCCTTCCCGCTCCGATAGCCATGCTCGCTTATGTAAGCGAGATCGCCTGCCGGGTCGCGCTGAACTCGAACGAAGTAGCCGAGCGTAATCGGCCTCGCGCCACCCCCGAAGACTGTCGCCGTAGTGACGATTTCATCTGATGCGCTGGGCCATTGAAGAGACGGATGACCGAGCGTCGTGAGCGCGGGCTGATGACTTCCGACGACGGTGTAGCCCTCGACGAGAACGCATGCGCCCTGGGCGGCGCGACGTCCCTTCGCGTTCGAGACGAGAAGGCGGATATGCGGTAGCCCGCCGAGTCCGCTCGACTCGACGCGCGAGTTACTCCGGTCGCGATCCTCTTCGATCCTCAGCCTGAGGCGTCGCGCATACGGCATGAACGCGACGAGTAAGGCGATGACGACTCCGGTCGCCACCGCGAGGACCTGCGCCCATTCGAACATCGATACTGGGTCGTCCACCTTGCGTCGCGGATCATGCTCGACGCGAGCCAATCCCGCGACGATTCGGCGGCGGGGGAGGCCCCTTCGACCTAATCGCAAATCCCCGGTGGGGACACTCGTCGCGGAACTAGCCGCGCCCCTGGTCGAGCGCACCCCTTGTTCTCATCCAGCGAGGCTCAGAATCACGACGCCCCAGAACCCGTAGACGAACACTGCGGCGAAGAACCAGTACCAAGGGTGACCGCGACGCCGAGCGCTCTCGACGACCATCCCGACCACAGGAACCAAGCCCGCGAGGGAGATGGCGAGCAATGCGGTCCCACCTCCGCAGACGTTTGAGTCGCTGGACATCACCTCGCCGCAGATCAACGCCCGCGCTACCCATGAGACGAGGACGGCTATCGCCGCGCCAACGAGCGCGATCGTGGACATGACGACCATCTCTGGCGAGCCGGGTTTGAAAGTCAGTACGTAGCGCGGTTCCGGTTCGGCCACGGGGGACTATCGGCGTCGTCACCGGTGTGACTTGATCCCGTACCCCACGCCCTTACGCCTAGCGTCCTGAGTGTGAATCCCTGCCCCGTCTGCGGCGGCTCCGTCCAGGGTCGCAGCGATCGCGTCTACTGCTCGCGCCCCTGCAAGGACCGAGCGCGCAGGGCGCGCGACCGGGCAGACCGGCTCGGGCGCGTCCAGGTCCTTCACTCCGGGTCCGAGACTTCCGAAGGCGGGCCGGTCGCGCTCGACCGTCTCGTCGCGATGGTCGCCCGCGCCGCGCTCGCGGATTGGCGCGCGGCCGCCTGGCTGATCGCGCATGGGTTCGCCGAGGGTGTTGAGGTCGAGCGGCGCGAACCCGAACCCGAGCTCGCGCCCGCGCCGAGTCGGTTCGACGAAATTGACGAGCTCGCCCGTAAGCGCGATCGGCAACGCACGCACCGCTAGAGGCGTACCCTGGGACGAGTGAGCGCGGGCGATATGTGGGCGCGACGGCGCGGACGTCATCGCATCGAGGCCGAAAGCGGCCCGCCTGCTCGTCGCGAGTCCGAGCCCGCCGCGAAGGGCGAGCTCGTCAGCCAGGGCGTTCGAAGCGCGGGCGTTCCGCGACCGCAGCCGTCGCCGGACGACTGGCTGCGCGGTCGCAGCCATGGAGCCGTATGGGATCCGCTGGTGGGCGTTTCGGGTCTTCGCACGATCTCCGTTCAGGACCGTCTCTCGACCGAGTTCGGTCGCGAGTCGTGCGTGATGCTCGCAGAGGTCTCCTCTCGCCGACCACGGAGCGGCAATTGGTCCCATCACGAAGCCTTGCGGCACACTGCGGAATCGTGGTGCTGATGGGTGAAGTGTGACACCTTCAATTGCGCATGCGCGAGGAGTCGACGCGCCCTGGGAGGCAGGTAACCCAGGCTCCCTGACCACACCCCAGGTACATGAGTCTCGAACGTTCGCTCGTGTGCGCGTGTGCAGCACCAGCAGCGTCCCTGTCTGTCGCGGTTCAGATCCGTGAGAACGTGGCCTCGTTCGCAGACTCCCCATCGCTCGACGAATTCAGCGATGAGCCGTCGCCGGAGAGCGGCTCGGTAGCGCTCCAGCTCGTCGTTTCGGGACACGGCGCAGACGGTACCTTCAGTGTCCGGTCCTACCTGGGCCCCCGGGCACTCGGGGAGAGGCGGCGAGCCTCGGCTACTCGCTCTGATCTGCGTCACGCTGCATCGCCGCATCGAACGCAAGGTCGGATGCGGGGAAGTCCGTTCGCCGGACGAAAGCGAGGGCGTCCTGGGCGCCGTACTCGCGATCCATGCCGGAGTCCTCCCACTCGATCGAGAGCGGGCCGTCGTAGCCGATGCGATTGAGCGCTCGGAAGAGCGCCTCGAAGTCGACGTCACCGTGGCCGGGTGACACGAAGTCCCAGCCGCGGGCCTCTTCCCCGAAGTTCAGGTGCGAGCCGAGGATGGACCGGCGACCGTCGAGCCGCTTCTTCGAGTCCTTGACGTGGACGTGGTAGATGCGATCGGCGAACTCGAGAGCGAACTGGGCCGTGTCCAGGTGCTGATGGGCGAAGTGCGAGGGGTCGAGATTGACACCGAAGGCAGCTCGTCTGTCCACGGCGGCGAGCGCTTTCTCCGTGGTGACGAAGTCGTATGCGATCTCTGTCGGGTGCACCTCGAGGCCGAAACGGACTCCCTCTGTATCGAACACGTCGAGGATCGGTGACCACGCTTCGGCAAACGCCTCGTAGCCGCGCTCGATCTCGTCGAAGTCGTTCGGCGGAAAGGAATAGAGGAGATGCCAGATCGGGGAGCCCGTAAAGCCGTTCACCTGAGTTACGCCGAAGCGTGCAGCCGCTCGTGCAGTGTCCTTCATACGCTCCGCCGCTCGCTGTCTCACACCGTCGGGCTCCCCGTCGCCCCACACTTCCGCCGGCAGGATCGCCTGATGCCGGGCGTCGATCGGATCGCAGACCGCCTGTCCGACGAGGTGTGCGCCGAGAGCCCAGCACTCAAGGCCATGCCCCTCGAGTAGTTGCCTTCGCTCGCGGCAATAGGCGTCGTCGGTCAGCGCACGGTCGACCTCGAAGTGATCACCCCAGCACGCGAGCTCGAGACCGTCGAACCCCCAGCCCGCACACGCAGCAGCAAGGTCGGAAACCGGAAGGTCCGCCCACTGCCCTGTAAAAAGGGTTACCGGCCGAGGCACTGTCGCGGCTCGCTAGGTCGGTCGCTCAACTCGGCGGAGATCCGCAGAAGGTCACACCATCCTTCGCAAGGCAGACGAGTCCGACGAGCTCGTCCCCATCGAGGACGACGAGGCGACCGTTGGGCCTGTGCTCGAGCCGCTCGAGCGCAGCCGCGACCGGCGTACTCTCGGCAACGACTGGTGCCGAGGTGTCGACGTACCCGATGGCCGGGACTTGCGGTGCGGCGTCGTCGGGAATCGCGGTCACCGCGCCGTAGAAGCGGTCTCCATCGACGAGGAGCAGCATTTGCATGCTTGCGTGCTCGAAAGCCGCGCGTGCATCGGCCACCGTGACATCAGCAGGAAGGGTCTTCGGTCGCCGAAGCATTACGTCGGAGACGGTGACCCCAGAGTTCGCACTCGACACGAAGCCAATCCTAGTGGCGTCGAGAGCTTTTCAATTCAACTGCGACTACCGCAACGTCCGCCGACTCTTACGCCCCTTCTAAGAGAAAGTGCGCGCGGGCACGTGACATCCAAGGGCTTCCAGGCTGCAGCCTTGGCCGAACTCATCCAGACGGCGTTCAAGCCGACGATCCCTGTCGCGGTCGGCGCTTGGCGTTTCGAGGTAGGTAGGACGCCTTCTGTCCTAACTACTGGTCCCGGAAGTCCCCGACGATGTGGGGATCGCCAGGTCGGATGTCCACGGTTGCGACTGAACCCACCCATGGGATGACGGGCATCGGCCGACCATCCACATCGTTGCGACGCAAGTACGTCACGGTGTACAGGTCGTTCCTGGTAATGAGCGTCCCCTTGGGGATGAACTCTTTCGCGACGTACACCTGCACGAACTCGTTGCCATAGGTCGGCCTCTGAGAACGGTCAACGTAGACGGCTGTCGGCGCTGCGATAAGGGCGCCCGCCACGATGCCGACGAATGCGACGGCCAGGTATCGCATCTTTCCTCCGTTGCTCATCGGGAGCTTGTGTGAAGGAAGCGGGGAAGGTCAAGGCGAAGCATCTCCTGGTCAGGTCGGTTTGAGTCCCCGCCTGCTGTCCCCAGGGTTGGACCGGGTGTGGATGGGTAGCCGGCCTGGCTCCCGGACCTCGAAGGACGCCGGACTCCCGGCGTACTCGAAGTCTCGTCTGAGCATCGCCGTAACCGTCGCCTCATCCATGCTTCACGGATTGCCCGATCTCAGGACTGCCGGGCGGCTACCTTGGAGCGCGCATGCTCTCACCCGGCAGGGAGTCACGATGACGCGCGCGCACCGTTTGGTGGGGGTGATCGCAGGTCTGCTGGTGCTGGCAGTGGCTGCCACGGGATGCGGCTCGTCGAACTCGCAGCAGCTCGCCTTTACCCGCGACCGGGAGGGCAACCCCGAGATCTATGTCGTCAATGACGATGGCGGAGGGCTCGACCGTCTCACGCTCAATCCGGGCACCGACGTGGGACCCTCCTGGTCACCTGACGGCGGGAGGTTGATCCTCGCCAGCGATCGCGCCGGCGACTTCGACATCTACGTCATGAGTGCGGATGGCTCCGATCTCACCCAACTCACCGCGCATCCCGACGACGACGGGTTTCCGTCGTGGTCTCCCGACGGGCAGAGGATCGCCTTCGCCAGCAACCGGGGCGGCAACTACGACATCTACGTCATGAATGCAGACGGCAGCGAGGTGCGGCGGCTCACGAATGACCCCGCCGACGACTTCGCTCCCCACTGGTCGCCGAACGGCGCGACCGTTGTCTTCGACCGAAGCCTTGACGGGACGAACTTCGCGCTCCATGCGATCAAGGCGGACGGCACTGCGGAGAGGCGGCTCACCGATGGTCGCGCCGGCGGCCAATACCCCTCCTTCTCGCCCGACGGTACCAAGATCGTCTTCTACAGCGACCGCGACGGTGACTACGACATCTATGTGATGAACGCCAGCGGCAAGCGGGTGAGACGTCTCACCAACGACCCAGGTTCCGATGTTCTCCCGTCCTGGTCACCGGACGGCACGAGGCTTGCGTTCGTCAGCACTCGCGACGGCAACGAGGAGATCTACGTGATGGATGCGGACGGGACGAACGTCGCGCGAGTAACGGACGACCCGGTCGAGGACAACGATCCCGTTTGGGCGCCCGCCGGTGGAGAGACGGGTTAGCGAGACACCACAGCTTCAGGGAATCGATCGATAGAGCCGGTCGAACGAGGTCCGGAAACCACGCTGGGGCCAGAAGCGCGAAGCGAGGAGGTTCGTGACGCGCCAGTCGGTGACCATCGCGGCGTATCCCTCCTCGGCCGCCGCGGCGAGCACTGCGTCGGTGAGCGCGACTCCGATTCCGGAGCCGCGGGCCTCCGGCAGCGTGGACGCGAAGGCGAGCAGGCACGCGGAGTCGGGTCGCGCGAGCCCACGGTGATCGCTCGACAGCTTGCCGTCACTCACAGCCCAGCAGGCAACCGGTCGACCGTCGAGGCAGCCGATCAACACCCTCTCCTCGCCGCCGGCGAGTGTCGAGCGCCATTCCTGCCGGACCTCCTCAGCGGTCGGCACCGGCCGCGTGGAGAAGACAGGTGAGCCTCGTTGGTGTGTGGGCAGGGCGATGTCGACCGCGATCAGAGACTCGATGTCTTCGTCCCGCGGCTCGCGAATGTCGACGCGATCTGGGACCCGGACCTCGACGTGCGCTGGCACCTTCCGCAGCCCATGCGCGTGCTGGTGGCCGAAGCCGAGGCGAAACCAGGCGTCGACGAGCCCCGAGTCGGTGGCCGGCACGAGTGCGTAGTGGCGCCGTCGGCCCTCCTCGAACCACCGCCCGGCCGCGGCCGCATACAGGTCACGGACGTCTTCCGCCTCCTCGACCGCATGTCCGGCCGCCTCGATCCAGACGTTCTCGCCCCAGGTCTCGGCGTCGCGCGCCGAGCCGAGCAGGTAGCCGACGAGATGTCCATCGCGGAACGCCGCCGCGCCGGATGCGCCCCCCGTGCGCCACACGGCGTCGAGCTCCTCGCGCGCTCTGGCCGGCTCTTCGAACCGCTCTGGTAGGAGGGGCTCTATCTCACGTTGGCGTGCGTGCCGCGCGGCGAGCAGCCGGGCAGCGTCCTCCAGGTGCGCATCCGAGAAGGGAACGACCTCTGGTGGGGCCATCGAGGGACGTTCAGCCTCGAGCCCGAGCGTACGGTGCGAGGATCGCTCCGATCGTCGCGACCTGATGGTCGACGAGGCGCAGCGGCCTGAGCTCACCGTCGTCGTGGAGGATGCGCTTGCCGCCGCCGACGACGACCGGATCGATCATCGCGCGATACGCGTCGACCAGGTCGTGCTCGACGAGCGTGTGGACCAGGTTCGTGCTGCCGACGATGTGGAGATCGTTGCCGTCCTCCTGCTCCAGCGCGCCGGCTGACTGCACGACTCCGTCGAGGCTCATCCACTCGTTCACGATCACCTTGCGCATGTCGTTTCCCTTCCGGTCGGGAATCGCGCCGACGACGGATGGCGGCGACCACGTCGGACTCAGCTCGAGCCTATCCGCCGCCCGGGGCCGGAGCCCCGGAATCGGAAGACGGCCTGGCAGCTCTCAGCGCGGCAGTGACGACGTGTCGACGACCTCGAATGCGGAGCCCGGGACATTGCGAAGCGTCCGCAGGTCGTCGTTGGACCAACGTGCGTCCGGTGCGCCGGTGATGTACCAGTTCGAGCCGTTGTCCGCGACCATCATCCCGTACTCCTTCAGGGCCCGGAGGACGACCCGGGCCTGCGGCGGGAAGCCGGAGATGTTGTAGCTCGCCTTCAGCCGCAATCTGAGCCCCATCGGCGGCAAGGAGGGGTCTGTGAGCGAGCTGGCGTAGTGACGGGCAGGCCAGACGTAGGCGCGGCGCGTGCGCGAGACCGTGAAGCGGAGCGCGTGGTCGATCCGTCCGGCCGCGACTTCGTCGTACCGTGCGAGGCCTGGAAGGATCGGGAGGCCCGCCGCATCTGCGGAGGTCCAGCCCTCCGGGCGCAGCGCGTTGGAGTTGAGGTTCCAGATGGCGCCGGAGCCGGCGTGCCAACCGCCACCCGACGTCCGTCTCAGCGCGAAGAGCTCGTAGAGCATGCACGCTTCGCGGTCGACGAGAATGGCGTGGGCGTCGCTCCCGCCCTCGATCCTGACCTTCGCAGGGATGGGATACGGGCCCGGATCGCTCTCGCTCGCGTAGTCGAAGGAGACAGCCGAGCGGGGAGTCACCCGACTCACGATCGTGATCGGGATGCCGATCGGGCTCCCGTTCCAGAGCCCTGAGCCGAAGTCGGGATGGAGGTGGCCGGTGGCCCCGATCGACCCGACGATCGCTCCCGAGTTGGAGGCGACGGGAAGCGAGTCGACCCGCTGGTTCCAGGGATTCGTCGCCGGGAAGACCGGGCAGTTCAGCGCTCCCGGGAGCCGGCCCCCGACGGCGATGCCGACCAGCGCCAAGGCGGCTACGGCAAGCGCTACAAGACCTCGGCGCACGACCATTACTCTCAGCTGCTCGGATCGCCTCTGCGACCCCCGTATGGGCTAGCCGTCGGCGGGCTCACGTTCCAGTGCCAGCAGCTCCCCAGCGAACGATCCGCCGCCGATGAAGCGCTCCACGAAAGGCGCGACGCGCTGCCGCAGGCCGCGGTCCGAGGACACGAGCCAGACCCGCGCTCCCTCCCGTCCAAGAAGCTCGGCCTGCTCCGCGATCCAGTCGTCGGCGCTCCCTCTCGTTCCCACGACGCGCGTCCGCTCGTCCAGCTCGGAGACACCGGCACCGAAGCCGGATGGCTTGCCGTCGAAGACGATCAGCGCCCTGAAACCCTGACGGTCGGCCCAAGCCCGCGTCCGGTCGATGACGAGGTCCTCGGCAAGATTCGGCCACCGGGACCGCATGACGTTGCGAGCGTCGACGACGAGCGTCGGCTCGCCGACCGACCCCGGCTCAGCCACGTCGCGATCGTACGCCCTTCCGGCGCCGCTGCGGTCGCGAAGCGGTCGCCGTCAGAAAGCTGACTCGAGCGGAACGCTGGAAGCGGCCAGGCCGGCTGTATTACCCATCCGCGCCCCAGTCAGGGGAAGGGACAGGGGACGCCTGAGACCGGCCCGGCCGGGTGACGCTTTCGCCGGACGGCGCACGCACCCTTCCTTACAGATGAGGGAAAGTCGAGAGCGAGGCAGTGGGTCGGCGCTGAATCGGCGAGCCGACACTGCGTGCCGAACCGGTCTACGACACGGTCACCTCGTAGATCCTGCCGTCATTCTCGTTGGGATTCGTGTTGTTGTCCACGTGCCGGTCTGAGACCCAGTAGCTCATGGCGCCCGGGTTGTCGGACGGGTTCGAGGTCGGCGCGACGGTGACGCTCGAGAGCCACAGGTTGGCGAAGGGAAGCGTCGAGAGGCTGATGATCCGGCGGAGCTTGCCCGCCTTCGTGAGCTCGAAGATCCTCCGCTCGTAGCCGTCGATCACGAGCAGCGTGCTCCGCGTGGGGTCGGCCCCGATCCCTTCGAAGTTTCGGATCCCGTACCTCGCGACGTCGAAGTGCGTGACGCGGTCGTCTCCGTCGCCGAGCACGCCGTTGACGGGATCGACGTCGTAGACCTCCTTCCCCGACCCGTCGGCGACGTAGAGGTGACCGGAAGCCGCGTCGAACTCGACACCTTCCGGATCCGCGCTCCCGAAGGCGAGGGTGCTGATATTGCCGACCGAATCGTCCGCCGTTCCGTAGCGAGTGTCCGTGCCCGGTAGAACGACGTAGATCCGGTCCTTGACGTCATCTGAGACGTACAGCACTCCGCTCCCGGGATTGAACCCGACCCCGGTCGGCTCCCGGCTGAACGCGACGGTCGTTCCGCTATCGACGAGCGCGCCCTTGGTCGTCAGCCGAAACAGGTTCGCGCCGCGATAGATAGGCATCTCGTCCACCTCGGAGTCGGTGATCATCAGGGTGCCGCTCGTCGCCATGTACGTGATCCCAGCCGGATCCGGCGCGGGCGTCCCGAACCGTGAGGTGTGGAGGGTCTGCGTGAGCCTCCCGGTCACGGTCTCGGCCGTCGCGGCCCTCGTCGCGAGCGAGAGCTCGACGACCCGACCCAGCGCGGCCGTGCCGCCAGCATCGGACACGTACAGATGCTGCGTACCGCGCGGATCGGTGGTGTCCGCACTGGGAGCGAAGACAAGCGCTGTCGGGTTCTGGAGAGCGGCCTTCTCGATGCTGTACCTCTTTCGGACCTTCCCCGAACGCGTGAGCCCGTAGAGCAGGTCCCGGTCGGGGCTCGCGACATAGAGCAGATCGTCGGCGGGGTTCAGGGCAAGGCCTCGTAGTGCGCGAGCACCGAGACGCCGGAGCGAGTACCGCTTCGCCGTCTTTCGCCCTCCGCGCGAGGAGATGCTTACGAGCTCCCGCGTACCACCGTCCAGGACGAGTAGGGCCCCCGTCACCGGATCGAATGTGGCGCCTTGCGGGTCCCGCAGCCCGAGGTGCCTGATGTTCTCGCGCCGGACAGCCGGCTGCTTCTTGTCGAGATGAGCGGACTGGACGACGACGAGGTTCTTGCCGCTGACGGCGGCGAGGCGCGCGCTACCGGGGTCGAACGTCAATGTCGACGGGTTCGAGAGCCTGGGGAGCGTGATGGTTCCGCGCCGGTCCTCGAACGGGCCGAGTCGAAGAAGGCGAGTGCCGGTCTTCCCGGTCGCGGCAATGAGCAGAAGGTTGCCGGGCCGCACGTACGCCAGTCCGGTGGGGCGTGCGAACCCGAACTCGCTCGTCAGGATCGAACGCACCTCGACGGCGTCCCGAACACTCGCCGCTGCAGCGGGGGATGACGCCTGCAGCGGGGCGATGACGATGAATAGCGAGCACAGCGCCGCCCAGAGCGTTCGGCGGGATTCGCCTCGGGTTCCCACCGCGATGTGTCCTCCGGTCGTTGAGAGGGGTGCCACAGTGAGTGTATGCCCGTATCGGGGTTCCGGCAGACCCCCGGGCGACCCGCTGGTTCTTAGAACTCGTTTCACAATGACGCTTCGTTGACGGGGTGCGCCGCGCGGTGCGAGACGAGGACGCAGGGAGCGCCCATGTGCACGCATATGGGCGCGACTGAGGACGAAGCATTCGCGCCGCGCAGCGCACCCCGGCGGCACAAGGCTTCATTGTGAAACGAGTTCTTAAGCCTCTTGCGCCGCTCGACGCGCGTAAGTAGCCTGATGCGAGGTCGTGCGCCCGCCCATCCGCACCGGCTCTCTACTCGCGATCGCCGTCGCCATCGTCGCGCTTCCGGCCGTTGCGTCCGGGGCGCTCCCGACCGGCAAGGCGACTCCCGCGATCCTCAACGCCAACAGCACGACCTTCACGGACTCCACCGGCGAGGATCCGGCGGCGCCGGACATCACGACCATCGTCGTCTCGAACGACGACGCCGGCATCGTCACGTTCAAGATCAACATCTCGAACCGCCCTCAGCTCGGGCAGGACATGTACATGATCATGTTCGTCGACAGCGACACCAACACGTCGACCGGCGCCCCGGAGCTGGCAGGAGCGGACTACGCGTTCGAGTTGATCCGGGGAGAGATCAACCTCTTCAAGTGGGACGGGACGGGCTTCACCCGCCGCTTTGGCGACCCGTCGGCAGTGACCCTCTCCTTCGCCTACCAGGCGGGGATCACGGTTCGGATCTCGGCAGCCGAGCTCGGCAACACCGCAAAGTTCAATTTCGTCGTCGAAGTCGACTCGGGGATTGTCATCGATCCGGTCACGGGAGCCCCGGACTTCACGAACGCGAAAAGTGACGTTGCGCCGGGCGGCGGAGCGGGTCTCTATCCCTACATCGTCACCATCGCGAAGCCGACTCTCCTGGTGCGCAGGTTCACCACCACCCCGGCGGCGGCCCCGGCTGCCGGAAAGCCGTTCACGATGCGGCTCGTCGCGAGCCGCTCGGACACGGGTGCCGTGATCCAGAACGGCCGGGTCACGTGTGTGGGCCGCGCGGGCACGACGCGCCTCCGGGCTCAGCTCGCGCGGGTGACGGGCGGCGCGGCTGTGTGCACGTGGCTGATCCCGAAGGGAGCGAAGGGCAAGACCTTCCGGGGCTCGGTCGCGGTGTCGTTCGAGGGCCTGAACGCCTCGAGGAGCATCTCGCGGAGGATCCGCTAGCTCCCTCGACGTGCGCCGTTTCGCGCTTCTCGTCTGTCTCGCAGCCGTCGTCACGTCCTCGGGGACGGCGTCCGGTGCGCTTCAACACACGCCGAAGAGCATCGTCGAGCGCGCGCTCGATCGGGTCCGCCAGGGACATCCGGTCCTTCCGGATCGAACGCGGGATGGTGTCGCTCGGGCTCGGGTGATCGTGACGCTGGAGGACCCGCCGCTTGCAGCTGCGGCATTCGCACGCCGGCTTGCCGGTTTCGGCCCGAGGCGGAAGCTGAACGTCTCGAGCGCGTTTTCGAGCAGCTATCTCGCGCGCCTCGACGCAGCCCAGCAGAGAGCGATCGCAGCGCTCCGAGCGGAGATCCCCGAGGCGAAGTTCTCGCGCCGGTTCAACATCCTGCTGAACGGCTTCGCCGTGAGCGTGCCATATCCCAAGCTTCCGAAGCTCCTCGGCATCGACGTCGCCGAGCACGTCTACCCGTCGCTCAGCTACCGGCCGTCCCTCAACACCGGCCCCGCCGTCATCGGGGCGCCTCAGTTCAGCAGGCTCACGGGCGCGCTCGGGAACGGGGTCAAGGTCGCGGTCGTGGACGACGGCGTCGACCACGAGCATCCGTTTCTCAGCCCAACGGGCTTCTCCTATCCGGCCGGCTTCCCGAAAGGGCCCGGCGGGTCCACCACGCCGAAGGTGATCGTGGCGCGCGGCTTCGCCGGCCCCGGCGCGAACAGCGCGCCGCTCGACCGCGAGCAGTCGTTTCACGGGACGCACGTCGCGGGGATCATCGCCGGCGTCCCGACCGACGTCCCGGCGGGCCGTACCGGGTTCTGCATCGAAGACCAGGGTGGGTGCCATCCGGCCGTGAAGGGCCTCACCGGAGTCGCGCCACGCGCGTACATCGGGAACTACCGGGTATTCAACGTGCCGTTCCCCCTCGGCGGATGCTGCTCCGGGGATACCGCCGAGATCGTGGCTGCGTTCGAGGCGGCAGTCAGGGACGGCATGGACGTCATCAACTTCTCGGGCGGCGGCCCGCAGGCGGATCCGCGGACGGACGCGATGATGGCGGCGGTCCGGAACGTCGTGCGCGCGGGGGTCGTCCCGATCATCTCCGCCGGCAACGACCGGGACTTCTTCGGGCTCGGCACGGCCGGATCTCCCGCGACCTCTCCGGATGCGATCAGCGTCGGAGCCGTTGCCAACGGACATGTGTTCGGAGAGTCCATCTCCGTCCTCTCGCCAGCGGGTATCGGGAGGATCGCCTTCGTGCCGACCCGCGACATCCCGCCCTCGTGGACGACGACCGACCAACGGCTCGTAGACGTCGGCACCATCGCGGGCGCCAGCCGCCTGCTCTGCGGGGACGGGCCCGCTCTGCCGGCCGGGTCGCTCCGGAATGCGATCGCGCTCGTTAGCCGAGGCGGCTGCCCCTACGAGGCGAAGGCCGCGCGGGCCAGGGACGCGGGCGCGATCGGAATCCTCATCGCGGAGAACCGTCCGGGCGATCCCACGTTCCCGTTGTTCAGCGACAACGGCGGAACCATCGCCGACCTCGACGGCGCCAGGCTCAGGCAGGCGATGGCGGGGTCGGGCGGAGCGGCGACGGTCCGATTCAGCCGTGAGATGCTCGAGGTCGGCACGTCGTGGGCCGGAGTCCCGACGAGCTTCACCTCCAGTGGCTTGACGCCCTTCGGCAAGGCGCTCAAGCCCGACGTTACCGCGCCGGGCGCGCAGATCCTCTCCTCGACGCTGCCGGAGTTCGCGGGAGACCAGTTCGCCGTCCTCGACGGAACGAGCTTCTCCGCGCCGCACGTCGCCGGCGTCGCGGCACTGCTCCTCGAGCGCCACCCCGCCTGGACGCCGCAACAAATGAAGTCCGCGCTCATGTCCACCGCCGGGCCGGCGTTCGGAGACTCGAGCAAGACCCAGGAAGCGTCGGTCCTCGTCCAGGGCGCGGGCCTCGTGTCGGTCTCGTCGGCCGACACGCCGCTGATCTTCACCGATCCACAGTCGCTTTCGTTCGGCTACATCGGCACCGCCGGCACGACGAGCCGAGCGATCTCGGTGGTCGTCTCCGATGCCGGTGGCGGCGCAGGCACCTGGACCGCGGAGGTACGGCCTCAGGTCGCGTCGCCCGGCGCGACCGTCGAGGCGGCTCCGGTCACGGTTGCCCCCGGCGGAATGGCCGTCGTCCAGATCGTCGCCCGCGCTGCGGCAGGCGCAGCCCAGGGCGACAACTTCGGCTTCGTCGTCTTCCGCAGGGGCGATGTGATGCGCAGGATCCCCTACGCGTTCTCGGTGTCGCGATCGTCGCTAGGGGGCGCGAACGTGATTCGGCTCCGACCGAGCCAGCGGGGCAACACCCGCACGGGCGAGGATCGCGCGCGCGCCTACCGCTGGCCGACATCGCCCTTCTCGATCCTCGGGATCTTCGGCGTCGACCCGTCCGTCAACGACGACGGCAGGGAGAAGATCTACGCGATCGACATCCCACGCCAGGCAGTCAACGCCGGTGTGGTGGTCGTGCGCCCCGTGCCCAGGCTCACTGCGCCGATCGAGGCTCTTCTGAGCTCGAACGCTCCGATCCATCCCTGGTTCCTCGGCTCGCTCGACGAGAACGACGTCCTCGGTTACGCAGGGATCCCGGTCAACGTCAACGGGCAGATGCCCGACTTCCTCTTCTCGCTCGGGGCTTCAGGCGGGGTATTCCTTCCCGCGGGTCGCTACTACGTCTCGGTCGACTCCGGGCGCGATCTGTTCACCGGGCGATCCCTCGCAGGGCCTTACACCCTGCGCTCGTGGGTGAACGACCTGAAGCCGCCTTCGGTGCAGCTGCTCAATCGCGTCGTGTCCGCGGGTCGGCCGACGATCGTCGCCCGGATTCGGGACGCGAAGTCCGGCGTCGATCCGTTCTCGCTGCAGCTTCTCCTCGGATCCGGCTCCTCGGCCCTCGAGGTCGGTGCCACGATGTTCGATCCCGAGACGGGCATCGCCTCGTTCCCGGTGCCCAGGGAGGCGAATCCCCTCAGGGCCGGATCGGAGTTCATGCGCATCGTCGCGTCGGATTACCAGGAGGCCAAGAACATCGGTGACACCGAAGGTACGAACCCGATGCCGAACACGAGGATTCACGGCATCCGGCTCGACGTCAGGAGCCGGCCCACCCTCTCCTGGATCCTGCCGAACGAAGGCCAGTGCCTCGCGGCTCGGCAGCGCCTCTTCGTGGTCGCCAACGACAACGTGCCCATCTCGTCGGTCGGGTTCTTCGACGGGCAGCGCCAGATCGGCCGGATCCGACGCCGCCTCCCGGGCCTCTTCGAGATGACCTGGCGAACGACCGGGAAGAGGCGCGGCACTCACGTTCTCACAGCCGTCGCCTCGGACACGCGAGGCCGCGAGGCTGAGGCCAAGCGCACGGTTCGGATCTGCCGCTGATCGCGGCGACGCGGTTCGGCAGGCCGTTACCCGACGGTGGCACGGTCGGTGTGGCGGCGGCGGCGAGCCCGTACGACAGCCGCTCGGAGGTGCTGCGCGGAGTCGAGTGGTGGGAGTCGCGTGGTTACAACGTCAAGCTCGCGCAGGGGATCTGGGAACGCGACGACTACGTTGCGGGCGACGCGCGGCGGCGTGGGGAGGACCTGAATGCGCTCTTCGCGGACCCTGAGGTCGACGTCGTTCAGGCGCTCCAGGGCGGCTTCGGCTCGGCGCAGGCCATTCCCCACCTCGACTTCGACCTGATCGCCGAGAATCCCAAGCCGCTCGTCGGCTTCTCGGACATCACCGCGCTGCACGTCGTGCTCCGGCAGCGGGCCGGGCTTGCGACGATCTACGGCAACGGCCTGATCGGGGTCGGGAGCCACGAGGTCACGGCGTTCTCCAGGGACCGGCTGCTCGACGTGCTCCGCGGAGGCGGTGCCGGCGAGGTGCCTCCCGATCCCGACGACCCGTGGGTGCGCACGATCCGTGGCGGCCGGGTGACGGCGCCACTCGTCGGCGGCTGTCTCTGGTTGCTCATGCAGACGATGGGTACGCCGTGGGAGATCGAGCTCGACGACGCGATCCTCTTCTTCGAAGACGTCCACTGCCCGCCGTACTACATCGACGGCGAACTCGTCCAGCTGACGCACGCGGGCAAGCTTGACAACGTCGCAGGCGTCGTCGTGGGGCAGATGGAGAAGTGCGACTGGGGAGACCTGCGCCAGGTCTCGGACTGGGCCCGTTCACGCTCGCTCGAGGACATCCTCGAGGAGCGCCTCGAGCCGCTCGGCGTCCCCGTGCTCTACGGGCTCCCGTTGGGCCATGGAAAGCACCTCGCGGCGCTCCCCCTGGGCGTGATCTGCACGCTCGACGGCGACGCCAAGACGCTCACGGTCGACGAGGCTGGTCTTCGGTGATCTCGCTCTCGCTCTCGTCTTCGTCGCGGTAAACGAAAAGGCCGCGGAAGAAGCTAGCGATCCGCGATCGAAGCGGGGGGCCGGGCGGTCCCGGCGGCTGCGACCACGCGTATGCGAACTCGGCGCCCAGCAGGAGGAGGAGGGCGACGACGTAGACGAAGAGGAGAAACGTCATGACTCCGGCGAGCGAGCCATAGATCACGTTGTAGCGGGAGAAGTCCAGCAGGACTGCGAGCAGCTTCGAGGCGCCCCAGATTCCGATCGAGGTCAGGATCGCGCCGGCGAGAGCGAACCTGCGGCGCAGCTTCCGAGCCGGAACCACGCGATAGAGAAGCAACGTCATCACGGCGACCAGCACGATCTGGACGGTGTCGCGGACGGGCACCCAGGCCGAGCTCGTCACGCTCTCGATGCCGAGACGGTCGACGGCGCGGCTGAAGAACGCCGAGACTGCGGACACCCCGATGACCCCGAGTACCAGGAGGCCTATCGCCCCTACGAGGAGGAAGTCGACGAGCTTCGCGCGCGCCGCCGGGCGCCTCCTCTCGACCTCGACCTTGAGCGCGGCCTCCAGCCCCACTCTGATCGACGCCATCATCCCGGACGCTCCCCAGAGGAGCGCGATCAGCGACACGAGGCCGATCGCGGACAGCGGCGAGGCGATCCCCTCGATCGAGCGCCTGATGTCGTTCTCTCCCGACTCGGAGACCGGGAGCACGTCGAGGAGCTCGGTGAGCACCCTCTCGCGAAGGTCGTCGTCCTGGAGGACGAGCCCGAAGATCGAGACGAGCAGGATCGTCAGGGGGAAGAGCGAGAAGAGGACGTGGAACGCGACCGCGGCCGCGTACTGTGGACAGCGGTCGCGGAAGAGATCCTCGACGGCTCGAGGGAGGGCTCGCGCGACGCCGCTTGCGAGATCGGCCGGCCACCGCGAAACACGTGCAAGACGGCCCCGTGGCTCGGCCACTCGGGTCTCGGTCATCGCTCTGAGTCTACGGAGGGCTCTGGCTTGCGGCCTTTCGCGAGCGGCATCTAGGTCGAGGAGGTCCAGTCGGAAAACACGACGCTCATGCCGAGAACGATCGCCCCGATGACGATCGCCGCAGGAGCCATGCGACCGCGCTCACCCCGCCGCCCGAGGAGACCCAGCGCGATTGCGCCGCCGGCGAGAACGAACGTGACACCGAGCCAGATGAGCGCGATCGCAAGCACCGAGACGAGGCTCAGGATGAAGCCGTGCTTGGCTGCGCGTGCGCCTGGGTTGGGATCCGCCTTCGTTCGCGGGATGACGAGGCCGAAGACGATCGCCGCGGCGCCGAGCGTGAGCACGGCCGCGATCAGGAAAGCCACGGGGTCGTCGAGGCCCGGGTCGTTGCCGACGAGGTGATCGAAGGCCATCGCGACGAGCGCGATTCCGGTCACGACGAGGCCGATCGCGGTCTCCCGTGAGACAGCCCCTCTCATCTGCTCGCGGAGATTATTTCGTCCGAGTCCACCGAGCACGTCAGGCGGCGACGGCAGACTGAGCGCTCGTGCCACCGACGAGGTCGCTCTCGGCTGCGAACGCGCTCGCCCGCGCCGTGGACTCGATTGCCTTCACGACGATTGTGGTGGCCACGATCGCAGTCAACGCGGTCGTGCTCGGGCTCCAGACCTACGAGGGCGTCGAGCAGCGCTGGGGCGGAGCCCTCGATCTCCTGAATGCCGCATGCCTGGGGATCTTCGTGCTCGAGCTGTGCGCCCGCATCGCGGCGTACTGGCCGAAGCCGTGGCTCTTCTTTCGCAACGGGTGGAACATCTTCGACTTCGTCGTCGTCGCGGCTGCCTTCGTGCCCGGCGTGCGGCAGAACTCGACACTGCTCCGCCTGGTCCGCGTGTTGCGAGTCGTCCGCATCGTGCGCGTGCTTCCCGACCTGCGAGTGCTCCTGCTCGGCGTCTGGCGCAGCGTGCCGCCGCTCGCGTCCATCGGCGCCGTCACCGCGATGATCCTGTTCGTCTACGGCATGGCCGGGTGGATCTTCTTCGGGGACGAGCTTCCCGAGCAGTGGGGGAACATCGGGAGGGCGATGCTGACGCTGTTCGTGATGCTGACCCTCGAGGACTTTCCGGTGTACATGGAGGAGGCGATGCAGGTCGAGCGGTGGGCCTGGGTCTACTTCGTCAGCTTCATCCTCGTGGCCGCGTTCATCGTGCTCAACGTGCTGATCGGAGTCGTCTTGAACTCGATGGAGGAGGCGCGTGAGCTCGACCGGCGACGCGCGCTGCGCGAGCAACTCGGCGTGCGCGGGGCTGCGATCGACCCCGACGCGCATGCCCACGTCCTCGAGCGCATCGCGATCCTTCGCGGGGCGCTCGACGAGCTCGAGGTCGAGCTCGCCGTCGGTAGCGCGCCGGCCGAGGGAGACCGACCGCCCTAGCTTTGGACCGGACGCTCGCGCGGCTCGAGACTGTGGAGGAGGTACGCCGCGATTGGCTCCTCCTTCCCCTTCACCAGGCGTGGAGGCAAGGCCTCGACGATGGCGCCTCCGCCGAGCTGCCGGAAGGTTGCATCGCCGATCACGACTCCGTCCACGGGCGCCTCTGCCTGCAGGCGGGCCGCGAGGTTGACCACGTCCCCGACGAAGCCGTGCTTGCGATGTCCCGTGGCGCCTCCGACGACCCCGGCGAGCACCTCGCCGCTGTTCACGCCGACCCGGAAACGCGGCCAGTCGTCGTGGCCGCGTGCGACTCCACGGGCGGCTCGCTGCAGCAACAGGCCGGCGCGGGCTGCGCGCGCCGCGTGGTCGCCGCCGTCGGTTCGCGTCCCGAAGACGACCATCAGCTCGTCTCCGACGATCTGGTGCACGTCGCCGCCGAGCCGCTCCATCAAGGGGACGATGCGCTCGAAGTACGTGTTGAGCATTGCCACCACGTCTGCGGGCTCGTGTCGCTCCGAGAAGCTCGTGAAGCCGGCGAGGTCGGCGAGCACGATGCTGACGTCCCTGGCGCCGGCGAGCGTCTCGTCGAGGTAGAGGGCGCTGAACCGTTCCTCGTGCCACTCGGTGCGGGCCGCATACGCGATCACGAGGAAGGCGCTCAGCATGAGGATGTGCCACTCCCACCACGAGAGCTGCCAGTTGCGCGCCCAGGCGATCGCGATCATGGCCTCGGCCAGGAGTGCGAACGCGAACGTGAAGGCGAAGACGAACGCTGCGTGCCGGCGGCGGTAGAGCCGGACGAATCCGAGCGCCGCGATCGCGTAGAACGTGACGCCGACCGCCGCCAGGACGAGCTGCCAACCGTCGAGCCGCTCGGCGCCGAGCGGGCCGTCGAGCGGCGGGAGCTCTGCGAGCGAGACGATCGCCCATGCGGTCATTACGGCCACGAGCAAGCCGAGCAAGAAGTCGGCGCGGTGCACCACCGCCTGCGCCCGCTCGTGTGAGAGCTCCGCCACCGACAGGGCGGCGAAGAAGCCGGCCACCAGCAATCCGACGGGCGTCGCCAGCTCGAACCCCGCGTTCTGCCCGAGCAGGACACCCGGAGTCGCGAGGGCATGGAGGCCCAGGAACCCCGAGGAGGCGATGAAGGCAAGTGAGATGAGGAAGAGCCTTGCGTCCTTGCGCCGGCGCGCTGCGACGCTCACGGCGTAACCGAGGGCGGTCGCAGTCGCGGCCGCGGTCAACACGAGCCAGAAGTGGGCCGGGTGGTTCTCCCACCTCTCGTCGATCTGGGGACGGGCGAGGAAGATCACCAGCAGGACGAGAGGAGCGGCGACAGCGGCGATCCAGACGGCGGGACGCATCGCCGACCTCTTCTAGCAGCTACCCTGCCGAGGTGATGTTGCGGGACACAGCTCGCCTCTAGATCCCGGCTCCCGCGAGCCTCTCTATTCTCCGGCGCCATGAAGGTCGTTCTGCCCGACTCGTCGGAGCTGGAGCTCCCCGGCGGTGCGACGGGGCTCGACGCTGCGCGCGCGATCGGCCCCAAGCTCGCTCGGGATGCGGTCCTCGTCCGAACGAACGGGCACGTCCAGGACCTCCGTCTGCCGCTCGACGACGGGCAGAAGATCGAGCTTGTAACGACCAGCAACAAGGACGATCCCGACGCGCTGTACGTGCTCAGGCACTCGGCCGCGCACCTGCTCGCCGAAGCGGTCATGCGCCTCTACCCGGGCGTGAAGATCGCGATCGGCCCGCCGATCGCGGACGGCTTCTACTACGACTTCGAGTTCCCCGAGCCCATCTCGGAGGCTGACCTCGCGGCGATAGAAGAGGAGATGCGGCGGGAGCTAGCCGAAGGGCGAGTCTGGACCAGGGAGGTCGTGCCCCGAAAGGAAGCCCGCCAGCGCTTCCTCTCGGAATCGCAGCCGTACAAGGTGGAGCTCGCGGAGGAAGCAGAGGAGCCGATCTCGCTGTACACGCAGGGCGACTTCACCGACCTCTGCCGCGGGCCGCACCTCCAGGACTCGTCCCCGATCAAGGCCGTCAAGCTCACGGGCATCGCTGGTGCGTACTGGCGCGGGGACGAGAGGAACACGCAGCTGACGCGGATCTACGGCACCGCGTTCTACTCCCAGGCGGACCTCGACGCGCATCTCGAGAAGCTCGAGCAGGCCCGCTCGCGCGACCACCGCCGCCTGGGGCGACAACTCGATCTCTTCCACCTCCAGGACGCCTCCCCCGGATCGCCCTTCTGGCACCCGAAGGGAATGGTGATCTGGAACGTGCTCGAGGATCTCCGTCGGCGCGAGAACGGGCGCCGCGGATACGTCGAGGTGAAGACGCCGCTCCTCTACGACCTCGAGACCTACATCACCTCTGGGCACTACCAGAACTACGAGGAGAGCATGTTCTTCGTGAAGCCGCACGAGGGCGAAGAGCCGCTCGCACTGAAGCCGATGAACTGCCCCGGGCACATGCTCCTGTTCGGCTCACAGCTCCGCTCCTATCGCGACCTGCCGATCCGGTACGCGGAGTCGTCAACGCTCCATCGTGACGAGCGCGGCGGCACCTTGCACGGGCTCCTCCGCGTCAAGCACATCACCCAGGACGACGCCCACGTCTTCGTGACGGAGGACCAGATCCAGGACGAGATCGCGGCAATGATCGACTTCACTCGCTACCTGTACGACCGCTTCGACATGACCGCGCGGGCGGAGCTGTCGACTCGGCCGGAGAAGCGGCTCGGCACCGACGAGCAGTGGAACCGAGCCGAAGCCGCGCTCGAGGACGCACTTCGCACCCACGGCATCGACTACGTCGTCTCGGCGGGGGAGGGCACGTTCTACGGGCCGAAGATCGACCTGCACATGACGGATGTCCTGGGCCGTAGCTGGCAGATGGGGACGATCCAACTCGACTATCAGATGCCCGTCCGCTTCGGCTTGACGTACATGGGCGCGGACAACAGAGAGCACAGCCCGGTCGTTGTCCATCGAGCCCTGCTCGGCTCGCTGGAGCGCTTCATCGGGATCCTGATCGAGCACTACGGCGGGGAGTTCCCGTTCTGGCTCTCTCCCGTCCAGGCGCGCATCGTCCCCGTCGGCGAGGGGCACCGTGGGCAAGCCCGGGCGCTCGCCGACCGGATCGGTGCCGAGGGATTTCGGGTCGACGTCGACGAGCGCGACGAGACGCTCGGAAAGCGAATCCGCGATGCGGAGCTCGAGAAGCTCCCCTTCGTCGTCGTCTACGGGGACCGTGAGTCCGAGGGCGCGCTGGCCGTGAGGGCGCGGGGAGGCGATCAGTCGACCCGCTCGCTCGACGAGCTGCTCGACACGTTCCGGGCTCTCGTCGCCGACGCTGATCCCTAGCGGCCGCGCAAGCGGCCGCCTTCAGGGATTTTCTGCGACCGGAATCCGCGCGAGCGGATACCGGTCTTGCGGACAACCGAGCTCCGAGCCCACGGGTCTGACTCCGATAGGACGAGGTCTCTGCTGCTAGGCTTCCACGTCTGCAAGCAGGAGCTGACAGCTTCCTCACCTCCCGGGCGTGACGCGCTGCGTCATTGTTTTGGGGGGTTCAACCGAACCGAAGGGTTGGACGGAAGATGAGGCCGCTGCGTGCAGTGGCTTTTTCGTTTTGGGTTTCGTCGTCTGCAAGGAGGAAGCTGACAGCTTGATGAAGAGCTTTTGAGACCGCGCCGTCGGCGGCCGGTGTTGGACCGGGTCGTCCCGCGCAAGCGGGACGAGCGCATCAACGAGGAGATCCGCGTCCCGCGCGTCCGTCTCGTGGACGAGAACGGGGGCCAGGTCGGGATCATCGCGACGCAGGAGGCGCTCGAGTTCGCATTCGACAAGGGGCTCGACCTCGTGGAGGTTGCTGCGGGTGCGGACCCGCCTGTCGCGCGGGTGATGGACTACTCGAAGTACCGCTACGAGCAGGAACAACGCGCAAAACAGGCTCGAAAGCATCAGCTCCAGATCCAGATCAAGGAGATCAAGCTCAGGCCGAAGATCGGCAAACACGACTACGAGACCAAGAAGGGGCATGTCATGCGCTTTCTCGGTCAGCGAGCCAAGGTGAAGGTCACGATCATGTTCCGGGGACGCGAGACGCTCCATCCGGAACGGGGGCGCGACCTCCTCATCCGGCTCGCCGAGGACGTCAAGGAGCTCGGGTCCATCGAACAGCAACCACTCCTCGACGGACGCAACATGGTCATGGTTCTCGCACCTTTGAGAAACGTAGGAGTAAAGACCGATGCCAAAGATGAAGACATCGCGGGGGGCAAAGAAGCGGTTCAAGGTGAGCGGGGCGGGGAAGCTGCTCCGCCGGCACGCGATGAGGAGCCACAACCTCGAGAAGAAGTCGTCGAAGCGTAGGCGCGGCTTCCGCAAGATGTACGGCGTCGCGGGAAGCGACGCGAAGAACGTCAAGAAGCTCCTGAGGGGAGGGTGAGTAAGTGCACCCCCAGGCAACAATTAGTGCGGCGCTGCTTCGCGATCTGCGGCGCGCTGCGTCGTCCTCAGTCGCGTCCATATGGGAAAGCGAGTTGGGGTCAGACTTAAGTCTGACCCCAACACAGTTTCCAAACGCTCCCTGCGTCCTAGCATCGCTTGCACGTCGCGAAGCATCGCCGCGAAATTGTCACCCGGGGGTGCACCCATGCCCCGTGTGAAGCGAGCCGTCCATGCCCGCAAGAAGCGCGCGAAGGTCCTCGAGCAGGCGAAGGGCTACTACGGTCGCAAGAAGTCGAGCTATCGCTTCGCGAAGGAGCAGGTCGAGCATTCGCTCGTCCACGCGTATCGCGATCGCAAGACGAAGAAGCGAACGTTCCGCTCGCTCTGGATCGTCCGCATCAATGCCGCCGCCCGCGCGAACGGGCTCTCGTACAACCGGTTCATGGCCGGCGTGAAGCGGGCCGGCATCGAGCTCGACCGCAAGTCGCTCGCGGACATCGCCGTCTCCGATCCGCAGGCGTTTGCCGCGGTCGCAGACCGTGCGCGGGTTGCGCTCGACGGCGACAGCTCCGCCGTCTGATCACCTCGCGTCAGAACGAGAAGCTCCGGCTCGTCCGGAAGCTGCTCTCCGCGCGCAAGCACCGCGAGGAGACGGGGCTTTTCGCCGTCGAAGGAGAGGACCTGGTGCAGGCGGCGTCGGCCGCTTCGATCGAGCCGGTCGAGCTCCTCGTTGCGGGCGAGAACGTCCTTCCCGAGCTTCTCGCGCAGGTGTCCACGCTCGGGCATGCGCCGCGTGTCATCGGCGTCTTCGCGAGAGAGGATCTCCCGAGCGGTGCGCGGGACGTGATCCTCGGTCTCTGGCGCGTTGCCGATCCGGGAAACGTGGGCACGCTGCTCCGGACGGCCGACGCGTTCGGTGCGGGAGTGTCCCTCTCACCGGCCTGCGCCGACCCTTTCGGGCCACGCGCGCTCCGAGCATCGGCGGGCGCGATCTTCCGGGTTCCGCTCGCCGAATGGGGAAGCGAGCCCACCCGACGTGTCGCACTCGTTGCCCACGGGGGGCGACCGCCATCCGAGCTCGATCTGTCGCTACCCGTCACGGTCCTGCTCGGCGCGGAACGGGAAGGGCTGCCGGAGGACATAGTGGGTCAGAGCCACGAAGTAATGACGATCCCGCTCCCGGGAGACGCCGAGTCGTTGAACGTGGCCGCGGCGGGCGCGATCGCGCTTTACGAGCTGTCGCGCCGTCTTGGAGCGCCGAGTGCCTGACTTCAGTCAGGCACCGGTCTGAGGATTGGCCCTTGCGCCGCTAGCCGAAGCCCCCTCCGCCGCCACCGCCGCCACCACCACCGCCACCCGAGAAACCGCCGCCACCTCCGGCGCCGCCCGAGTTCGGTGGTGCCAGCGCGTCTCCGAACCCGGACGCGAGGTCTCCGATCGACAGGCTGGTCGCGCCCGATCCGAGGTCCCCGGTCGACGAGATCCAGTAGATCGAGCTCGCCTCGTGGATCGCTTCCGGCATGTGCAGCTGGGCGCCCTGCAGAACTCGCTCCGCGATTCCGAATGCGATCCCGTAGACCAGGTAGCGCTCCCACAGCTCGAGGGTCGCGGGTGGAGCCTCGTGCAGACGCGGGAAATCGGAGAGATAGCGACGGAAGGCGTCCCAGCGCTCCGCCTCGGCTTGCGCTGTCGGCGCACGGCGTCGCCACATCCTCCGCGCGAAGACGAGCGCCGCGACCACGATCGCCGCATTGATCAGCAGGAAGATGCCGGCGCCGACCAGGAGGACGTCTGAGAAGCGGGGATACACCGACCGCCAGCCGTCCTGGGCGATGAAGACGAGGGCTCCGCCCGCAATCGCGAACAGCGCGGCGGCCGCGATCAGGAAAACGGCGCCGAAAGACGAGAACCACCGTCGCCGGTCGACTTCGTGGTCGACGGCCTCCTTGAACGCCGTGAAGCGTCCGTGCATCGACTCGCGCTCGTCCTCGATCCGGTCGCGGAAGCGCGAGAGGCGCTCCGTCCCACCGTCGAGGACGGCGTCGACGACCTCGCGGACGTCGCTCTCCCACGGCCTCAGATCCTGAGCCTCACCGGGGGAGAGCTCCAGATCCGAGACCGTCTCGTGTCGCAGGCCGCCCCAGATCGACCGCTCTGTCGTGGTCGGGGCCGCCTTGAACGCACCTCGCCGGATGAGGTCGAAGAGGGTGGCGGTGAACTCGTACGAGCCAGCCTTGCCACCTTGCCGCAGCAGCGTGGGTACCAACGCCGGCTCGGTATCGGTCGGAGGCTCTTGCTCGTACTCCCGGTCATAGGGGGTCCGCCGTTCACGGCCGAGCAACCAGTAGATCGCAGCGATGACGAGCAGTGCAGGGATGGTTGCGAGAGCGAGCCCCACCGCCGCAACGAGGAAGGGGTGGGCCTTGAGCCGGTCGAGTCGCTCTTGATCCTTGTCGTACTGGCCTGCGTCGGCCAGCTCCTCGGCGACGATTCGGTCGAATGCATTCCCCCGCTCGACCCGCATCCCGTCGGTCGATGCGAATGCCGCGCGCGGGACGAGCGTTCGCAGCTCCACGAATTGGTGGGCCGGGACGTCGACCGCGCGAAGCGTCGCCCGGGTGCCGGTGAGCTCGACGTCGCCCCGCACCCAGACCGGCTTGCCCCAGCCACGGCGGATCTCGCCCGGGGCCCGTTCGATCGCCACGAGGCGGGAGAGCGGGGCATCCCACTGGTCTCCCCAGACTTTCAGGTTGACGTCGACGACGTCGTCGTAGGCGACCGCGACTCCGCGAAGGGTGTACGAGATCGTGAACGCTCGTGTTTGGTCGACGGCGTCGAAGTACCACACGATCCGCATGCCGTCCCCGTGGCGTGTGATGCCGAACGTCCCTCGTGTACCGGGAGCGAGCTCGGTGTTCGGCCCCTGCCTGTAGGCGACACCACGCTCCGCCACGGTCGGAAGCACGAGGCTCTCTCCTGCACGGAGCGGGATGTCCCGGTAGCCGAAGTGGAAGTCGCCGGAGAAGGCGACCTGAAGCTGCTCGCTGACCCCCAGGGAGCCGTCCGGCTGGACGTCGACGGCGACGTCGGCCGAGACGAGCGCAAAGTCGTCGGCGCGCGCGACTCCTGGGAAGGTGAGGGCGGCAAGCGCGAAGGTCGCGCAGGCGACGGCTAGAAGTCGATTGTGAATGGCAGCGCCCCGGCCGCGAAGCGGCCGGCTTTAGGGATTTGGCGCGCCACGGGGTGGCGCGACCGGAAACTGCGATAGCAGTTTCCGGTCTTGCGCAGGGCAGCGAATCTGCGCTCGCAGATTCCGCTCTTGCGCACAGCTAGAAGTCGACGACCGGCGCCCCCCGTTGCGCCTCCTCCTCGACCTCGAAGAACTCGCGGATGGAGAACCCGAAGGGGCCGGCGAGGACGACCCCCGGGAACGTCTGGACGACGTTGTTATAGGTCAACACGGCGTCGTTGTAGACCTGGCGGCTGACGGCGACGCGATTTTCCGTCTCCGCGAGCTCGGTCTGCAGCTGCCGGAAGTTCTCGTCCGCCTGGAGCTCGGGATACGCCTCGGCGACTGCGAAGAGGCGACCGAGCGCTGCACCGAGGATCCCCTCGGCCTGGGCGGTCTCTGCCGGCGTCTGCGCCTGCTGCGCACGCGCGCGTGCCTCGGTGACGTTCTGGAACGTCTCCTGCTCGTGCGCGGCATAGCCCTTCACCGTCTCGACGAGGTTGGGGATCAGATCCCAGCGCCGCTTGAGCTGGACCTCGACCTGCGCCCACGCGTTGTCCACGCGGTTCCGCAGCCGGACGAACCGGTTGTAGAGCCAGACGAGGATGAGACCGATCGCGAGGACGATCGCGAGGAGGACGATGAGCCAGATCACGGCGAGTCCGACTCTATGGATACGCTGGACTCATGGCAACCGTCGTCGGTCTCTTCGTGTCGCCGGGACGTGGGACCGGCCGGTCCGAGGGGCGCGAGCGAGTGCTCGCGATCGAAAGCCAGGGGCTCGAGGGCTGCGCGCACGCCAATCCTCCGCGACGGGAGGTGTTGCTCGCTTCGAAGGAACACCTCGACGCGGTCGGAGTCGAGCCGGGAGCGATCCGGGAGAACGTCACCGTGGAGGGGGCGGACGTGCACTCCTGGCCCGTCGGGCAGCGGGTGAAGGTCGGCGACGCAATCCTCGAGATCACGATGGTCTGCGACCCCTGCCACCGCATGGACGAGCTGCGGGCGGGGCTCCGTGCCGAGATCGACGGGAAGCGCGGCATGCTCGCGCACGTCGTCGAGGGCGGCGAAATCACGCTCGGCGACGAGATCGCGCTGCTAGAACCGGCCAGGGGTCAGACCCCACGGGTCTGACCCCGTCATCGCCGGCGGCAGACGAAGACCATGTCCTCGTCGCCGCTGAACGGCCGCAGGTCGAACCAGCCGTAGAACGCCTCGACCTCGAATCCGGCCACGTCGAGGAGCTGCAACCATTCCGGCGCCGAGAGCCAGTGGAGCACGAAGGTCGCGGAGACGCCGTTGGAGCGAACGGTGAGCGAGAGCGTGCGCGAGCCCTCGTCCCAGACTGCGAGCTCCTGGATCCCGGGCTCGCGCTCGAGCCAGAGACCGTGCGTCTCCTCGATGTCGTCGCGGCTCGGCGCGAAGACGTCGAAGACGAAGCGCCCGCCGGGCTCGAGTAGCGTCTTCGCCGCGCCGAGCGCGCGCAGCTTCTCCTGCTCCGTCTCCATGTGGAGCAGTGAGCGGAAGGGGCAGATCGCAAGGGGGACGCGCTCGCGCACGGGCGGGTCGCGGAGGTCGCCGACCCGGAGATCGACGAGGTCGGCGACACCGGCCGCCTTCGCCGCCGCCCGGGCGACGCCGAGCATCTCCGGCGAGGAGTCGACGCCGATGACGGCGATCCCCGCTTCGGCGATCGGGACCGCGACGCGCCCGGTCCCGACGGCCAGCTCGACCACGGGGCCGCCGCTGGCGAGAGCCTGGTCGACGTAGAAGCCGACGTCCTCGGTGACCGACCGGCTCCAGGGGTCGTAGATCTGGGCGATCCGGTCGTACAGTGTCATGCGGCCGATTCAAGCATGGAGCGATGACCCCGACACCGGAGACCGATCCCGATACAGTCGCCGCCGTGGATGCGGAGGCGCTCGAGCGAGATGCGCTGGCCGCGGTTGCGGCAGCGGGCTCCCCGGAGGAGATCGAACGCGTTCGGGTCGAGTACCTCGGCCGGAAGAGCGAGCTCAAGCTGGCGCTTCGAGACGTTCGAGACCGCGAGACGGGGATTGCGCTCAACGCGCTTCGCGAGCGCCTCGAAGCCGCCATCGACGCGCGCGAGGACGAGCTTCGCCAGATCGATCTGGACCGCCGTCTGAGCGAGGAGTGGGTCGATGTGACGATGCCCGGGCGGCCGGTGCGGCGAGGCCAGCTGCACCTGATCACGCAGATTCGCCGCGAGTGCGAGGACATCTTCCTCGGCCTCGGCTACACGATCGTCGACGGCCGCGAGGTCGAGACGACTCGGTACAACTTCGACGCCCTCAACTTTCCGCCCGGGCATCCCACACGCTCGCCGCAGCAGACGCTGTTCCTGGACGACCAGACCGTCCTGCGCACGGAGACGTCGCCTTCTCAGATCCGGACGATGGAGGCTCAGGAGCCGCCGATCTACATTGTTTCCCCCGGTCGCGTCTACCGCCGCGACACACCCGATGCGACCCACACCCCGACGTTTCACCAGGTCGAGGGGCTCGCCGTGGACGAGGGCATCACGCTCGCCGACCTCCTCGGAACGCTCGACTACCTCATCAAGGCACTGTTCGGCGAGAACCGGCGTAGCGAGTTCCGCACGCATCACTTTCCCTTCACCGAGCCGTCCGTGGAGGCCCTCGTCTCCTGCCACATCTGCGACGGCTCGGGCTGCCCCGTGTGCCGGCACGAGGGGTGGATCGAGGTCGGCGGCTCCGGCATGGTCGACCCGAACGTCTTCGAGTTCGTCGGCTACGACCCCGAGCGGTACACCGGCTTTGCCTTCGGCTGGGGTCTCGAGCGTATCGCCGTCCTCCGGCACGGGATTCCGGACCTGCGGGAGCTGTGGCGGAACGACCCGCGTCTCCTGACCCAGTTCTGATGCGCGCGCCGCTCTCCTGGCTCCGCGAGTACGTCGACGGCGTAAAAGCCTCGGGGGATGAGCTCGCGCGCCGGCTGAGGATCTCGTCGCTCGAGGTACCTCACATCCTGGACGTGGGGGTTCCGGATACCGACGGCAACCTCGACCGCTTCCTCGTCGGCCGCGTCCTCGAGGTGGAACGGCATCCGAACGCCGACCGCCTCCGCGTCTGCCAGGTCGACGTGGGGGAGGGGGACGCGCGCCAGATCGTCTGCGGCGCCTGGAACTTCGAGGCGGGAGCGACCGTGGCGGTTGCGCTTCCGGGCGCCCATCTGCCGACCCTCGATGCGCCGCTCGGCGAGGTCGAGCTCCGCGGCCAACGCTCGCGCGGGATGATCCTGGCGGAGGACGAGGTCGGGCTCGGTGAGGACCACGCTGGGATCATCGTGCTGCCGGAGGGGCCGGAGCCGGGGACTCCGCTCACGGACGTTCTCCCGATTCGCGACCGGGTGTTGGACGTCACCCCGACGGTCAACCGCGTCGATCTCCTCTCGATGGTCGGCCTGGCGCGCGAGGTCGCGGCGCTCTTCGGCGGGGAGCTGCGCCTGCCCGAGGTCGAGGATCCACTCGTGGTGGACGAGGAGCGCGTGGACGTAAGGGTCGAGGACTTCGAGGGCTGTCCGCGCTACATCGGTCGCATATTCAAGAACGTGAAGATGGGGCCGTCGCCGCAGTGGCTGCGCTCCCGGCTCTATCTCGCCGAGATGCGATCGATCTCGAACGTCGTCGACGTGACGAACTACGTCATGCACGTGTACGGGAGCCCCCTGCACGCTTTCGACCGCTCGCAGCTCGCCGGTGGGCGCATCGTCGTCCGCCGGGCTCGCCCCGGCGAGCAACTGCGGACGCTCGATGGCAGCCTGCGCAGGCTCGACACCTCGGATCTCGTCATCGCGGATGCCGAGCGGGCTGTCGCGCTCGCCGCGATCATGGGCGGCGAGGAGAGCGAAGTCTCAGAGGACACCACCGAGGTCCTGCTCGAGGCGGCCAACTTCGAGCCGCTCGGGATACTCAGGACGTCCGAGCGCCTCGCGTTGCGCACGGCGGGCTCGAACCGCTGGGAGAAGGGTGTCGACCCATATCTGGCCGAGCCGGCAGCCGTGCTTGCGAGCCGGCTGCTCGTCGACCTCGCCGGAGCGCGCAGGACCGGGCACGTCGATGTCCACGACGGCCTTCCCGAGCGGCCGGTGGTTCGCTTTCGGCCCGAGCGCGCGAGCCACTTGATCGGGATGGAGGTACCCGCGGACGAGCAGCTCAGGACGCTCGAAGGCTTCGGCTTCGAGGTCGACGCCGACTGGGACGTGACCGTTCCGACCTGGCGGGCGCGGGACGTGACGCGGGAAGTCGACCTGATCGAGGAAGTTGCACGGCCGTTGCTCGACCGCGTCCCGCACACGATGCCGCTTCGGCGCCACGTGCGTGGACGGCTCTCGAAGGAGCAACGTCTTCGCCGGCTCGTCGAGGATGTGCTTGTCGGAGCCGGTTTCTCGGAGGCGTATACCTGGAGTCTCGTCCCCGCGGATCCAACCCCGGACGCCATCCGTCTTCCGGATCCAATGACGTCGGATCAGGCGATCCTGAGGACGAGCCTGCTGCCGGGTCTCGTGGACGCGGCCCGTACGGCGCAAGACGCCGGGGCCGACGACGTCGCACTGTTCGAGATCGCCCGCATCTACTTGCCCTCGGGAGATCAGCTCCCGGACGAGCACTGGCGTCTGGGTGGGATCGGTCAGGGCGGGTTCGAGGCAGCCAAGGGCGTCGTCGAGGTTCTCTATCGCGCGCTCCATGCCGAGTTGCGAGTACGCCGGGGCTCGCATCCGATGCTCCATCCCGGTAAGGCCGCAGAGACTGACGCCGGCTGGCTCGGCGAGCTCCATCCCAGCCTCCTCGAGGGGGCTTGGGGTGCCTTCGAGCTCGAGCTCGAGAGACTCTTTGCAGCCGTTCCCGAGCGCATCGTCTACGAGGACGTCATCACGTATCCCACAGTCCACCAGGACATCGCCGTCGCGGTGGACGAGCAGGTGGAGGTGGGAGCACTCGTCGAGGCCGCGCGCGAGGCGGCTGCCCCGCTGCTTCGCGAAGCACGTGTCTTCGACGTGTACCGCGGCGAGCAGGTGGGAGAGGGCCGGAAGTCCGTCGCCATGCACCTCTCGTTCCAGTCTCCGGAGCGTACGCTCACCGACGAGGAGGCTGCCGAGCTTCGCGGTCGGATCGTCTCGGCACTTGCGGAAAGGTTTGGCGCCGAGCTCCGGGCATAGGCAATCCGACGGGGGGGAGCCTGCGTAGAGTCAACCGATGACGAAGGTCGTCCCCTTCGCTCTCGCGCTTGCCGCCGCCGCGCTCCTGGGGGCGACGGACGGCTCCGCCGTCCGCACCCAGAACGTGAAGCTGGTCGCGACGGTCGGGCCGACCTTCACCATCTTCATCGAGGATGCACAAGGCAATCGCGTGCGGAACGTCGAGCCGGGGACGTACGACATCGAAGTGAGGGACCTGTCCGACGAGCACAACTTCCATCTCGTCGGGTCGGGCGTCGACCGGCTGACGCCGGTGGGAACGACGGTCACGGAGACCTGGACCGTCACTCTCACGGAAGGGACGTACAGGTTCAACTGCGACCCTCACGCGACCACGATGCGCGGTTCCTTCACGGTCGGAACGGTCCCGATCCCTCCGCCGCCGCCTCCGTCTCCTCCGTCTCCGAACGTCGTGACGCCGAAGAGCAGGCTCGTCCTGACGTCGGGGCCACGTTTTTCGATCACCCTCAAGACCGCCGCGGGGAAGGTCGTGAAGAGGATGACGCGCGGCACGTACAGGGTGACGGTCCGCGACCGGGGACCCACCCACAATGCCCACGTCATCGCTCCCGGGTACAACCGGAAGACCCGACCCTTGACGTACACGGGGACGCAGAGCTGGAAGATGAAGCTCGCGCGCACCGGGACGCTGCGATTCCTCTGTGACCCTCACGCCCGTGGGGGCATGAAGGGGTCGGCCAAGATCGTCGTGCCCTAGGCGGCCGGCCGCCGGTTGCATTCATCCCCGTTTCGGGGAAGACTCCGGTGCCAGAACCTCACCGGGGGAGGCGAGCATGAACGGAGGGATAGTCGTGGCGGCATCCGCGGCGGTCCTCGCCGTGGCGATGGCCACGACCGCGCCTGCCGGAGGTACCGCGAAGGATCCGAAAATCCTGGTCCTCCAGAGGGCCGACTTTCCGGCGGGGGTGCGCCTTCTCAAGAGTTACGCGGACAAGAGCTCCCAGGTCAACGGCTACGTCGTCCAGTGGCGCTACAAGGGCGGGACGAAGCAGTTCGAGGCCATAAGCACGGCCACCGTGATGGCGCGCCCCCTAGCGATCACCACCTTTCGCCAGGCGCGAGGCCTGCTCCAACAGGGTTACCGCAAGCTCAGCATGCCGAAATATGGCGATGAGCAGATTGCCGGCCTCGCCCGTGAGGACAACGAGGGAGAGCTCTGGGTCCGCAAGGGAGGCGTCGTCTGGGCTCTGTCAGTCAACACTGCCGGCGTGGGGAGCTGGGGGTTGATCACGAAGGCCGAATCCATCGCCCAGCTCAAGCAGTACGCCCCGAAGCAGGCGAAGCGCGTGGGAAGTGGATAGCGACGCCGAGCGAGGTGTGTCGGGGTCAGACCCGTGGGGTCAGACCCCGGCGCTCTGTCAGACCGAGCGGCCGGCGATGCGCCAGACAGGCCCCTGGGTGTCCGCGTTCTCCGTGTTCGAGAGCGCATGCAACACGGCCACACGCCCTCTGATCCTCGCCGCGTCCATCAGCTCGAGGCAGCGCCGAGCCATCCCCGGCGAGGCGCCGTAACCGCCGCCCGCGGTGACACGGAAGCGGAGGGCGCTCTTCTCCGGAACTCGGGTCGGGTTGAGCGGTGCTCCCAGCAGCGCGGCCTGCGGGACGTAGTCGGTCGAGTCGAGCTCGAGCTCGCACAGGAGGTCGCGCCAGCCCGCCGGGAGCTCCGAGACCGCGCGGTCCCAGCTCTCCGCGAGGCTGCTGCTCGGACGCGCCGGCTCGGCGGCCGGCTGCGGGCCAGGCCTCGAACGCGCCTCGACCAGCGAGAGAGTCCCCCAGATCCGCTTTTGATCCAGTCGTCCGAGGAGGTTTCGAAGCTTTTCGGGCCCGCCGCCCGTCCGAGTCACCTGAAAGCGGAGCTCGGTACCGGACCGACCCGGCCCGAGTGGCGCGAGGACTGCTGCCGCAGCGGCGACAGACGATCCGCTCTCGACGGCGAACGTCAGGCGAGCCTCCTCCCAGTCGGCGCCGAGCTGTTCTTCGATCAGGCTCCACTGGTCGGCGACCCGCATCGGCGGATCAGCTTACTTCGTATCGCCGCGTAGCTCGTCTAGCGTCGGTCGCGTCCTCGACGCGCGAGATAC
Organism: uncultured Actinomycetes bacterium; assembly: GCA_963761485.1. Lineage (GTDB taxonomy): Bacteria > Actinomycetota > Thermoleophilia > Gaiellales > Gaiellaceae > GMQP-bins7. The sequence continues at coordinate 79,929 of CAVXGP010000015.1, forward strand.
CGCATCGTCGCGCCGACGCCTCCCGACAGTACGAAGCCGGCAGCGAACGCCGTAGGTGCCAGTACCACGAGCCGCGACCCGACCCTGCCCCGCATGTCGGTGATCTCTCCGAACCGGTCGCGCAAGTCGTCGACCGCTTGCGCGAGTCGTTCCCGCTCCACCGCGATCTCCTGCCGAACGAGCTCGGGGCTGCGAGTGTCAGGCACGGCGGTTTCCTCTGAGCGCCTCGGCAGTGAGCTTGGCCTCGGCCACCGCGCCTTCGGGAACGGGAGGCACTCCGCGCCGGAGGGACGCAACACCAGCCGCCGCCATGGCGGCTCCGGCGGCGAGCAGCGCGAGCGCGACTATGAGCAGCGCCAACCAAGGATCCAGGAAGGTCGCGAGCCCTGCTGCAACCGTCGCGAAGAGGAAGCCCAGGAAGAAAAGGCCCAGGACGGCAGCGCCTACCAGCAAGACCCCACCGACCCCGACTGATCGGAGCTTCGCGCGAAGCTCCAGGGTCGCGAGCTCGGCCTCCAGCCGCGCCAGCGCGCTCGCGTGCTCGGCGACCTCGTGGACAGCCGTCCCGACGCCGTTACCGCGGGTGCGCATGACTCCTCCAATCGAGGATGCGCGCGACGAGCACACCAGCGGCGCCCGCGCCCACCAGGACGAGCAGCGGAAGCCGGCTTCGCGAACTGGTCTTCATGACGAGGGTGGGTACCCGTGAGTCGGCGCGGACAAACAGCGACGCGACACCGAAGCGGATGAGCATAATGGCCGGTCCATGGCCACGGTCGAGGAGAGAGCCGAGTCCGGCGGGAGAGGCGTCTCGGAAGAGGTCCTTCGGAAGTTCTTCCGCGAGATGCTCCTTATCCGCCGCTTCGAGGAGAAGGTCGAGGAGCGCTTCCGCGCCGGTGAGCTCCCTGGCTTCCTCCATGTCGCACTCGGGCAGGAGGCGTCCGCAACGGGCGTCTGCGCGGCGCTCGCGCGCGAGGACGTCATCGCCTCCACGCACCGTGCGCACGGGCACTCGATCGCCAAGGGGACCTCGCCCGAGAGGATCATGGCGGAGCTCTACGGGAAGGTGGAGGGGTGCTCCGGCGGTTATGGCGGCTCGATGCACCTGTACGACATCGAGGTCGGGAACATGGGCGCGAACGCCGTCGTCGCGGGCGGGATCCCGGCGATCGTCGGTGCGGCGCTCGCCTTCAAGATGCGCGGCGAGCAGCGCGTCGCAGTGGCGTTCTTCGGGGACGGTGCGACCAACACGGGCACGTTCCACGAGTCGTTGAACCTCGCGCAGCTGTGGAAGGTGCCGGCCGTCTTCGTCCTCGAGAACAACGGCTGGGCGGAGTCGACCCCAGCGACGCAGCAGCTGCCTCTACCGGTCGAGGAGCTCGGGAAGCGCGCGCTCGCCTACGGGATGAAGCTGATCGAGGCTGACGGCCAGGACGTCGAGGCCGTCTACCTCGCGACGCTCGCCGCCCGCGAGCACGCCCTCTCGGGGAAGGGCCCGGTCCTCCTGCATCTGCGGACCCACCGGCTCACCGGTCACTTCGTCGGCGACCCGCAGATCTATCGCGACAAGGAGGAGCTCAAGCGCGAGCAGGAGACGAAGGACCCGATCAAGCTTCTCGGTGCGCGGCTCGAGCTCTCCGATGACGAGTTCGCGGCGATCGACGCGGAGGTGACCGCGGAGGTCGAGGCGGCCGTGGAGTTCGCGAAGGCGGGGACCGACCCCAAGCCCGAGGACGCGCTCAAGTACGTCTATGCCTGAGCTCACCTATCGCGAGGCCGTCAGAGATGCGCTGGCGCGAGCGCTGCGCGAGAACGACGGCGTGTTCCTCATGGGCGAGGACATCGCCGAGATGGGCGGGTCGATGGCGGTCACGCAGGGGCTGCTCGAGGAGTTCGGGCCCGAGCGAGTCCGCAACACGCCGATCTCGGAGATGGCGATCGTCGGCAGCGGGATCGGCGCGGCGATTCAGGGGATGCGTCCCGTGGTCGAGATCATGTACGAGGACTTCCTGACGCTCTCGATGGAGCAGCTCGTCAACCAGGCGGCCAAGCACCGGACCATGTCGGGCGGACAGGTGAAGGTGCCGCTCACGATCCGTACGCAAGGAGGTGCCGGCTGGTCTCCCGGCGCGCAGCACGCTCAGCAGCTGGAGGCGTGGTTCGTCCATGTCCCGGGCCTCAAGGTGGTGTTCGCCTCGACGCCCGAGGATGTCCGAGGGCTCCTCTGGTCGGCCATCCACGATGACAATCCGGTCGTCTTCTTCGAGCACCGCACGCTCTACCCGATCAAGGGCGAGGTACCCGAGGAGCTGCAGCCGATCCCGCTCGGCGAGGCACGAGTCCAGCGCGAGGGCGACGACGTGACCGTCGTCGCGACCGGGCGGCTCGTCCACGAGGCGCTGAAGGCCGCCGAGGAGGCGGAGAAGGAAGGCATCTCGGTGGAGGTCGTCGACCCGCGGACGCTGCTTCCGCTCGACGAGGAGACGATCGTCGCCTCGGTTCGGAAGACGACCCGCTGCGTCGCCGCGCACGAGGCCGTCACCCGGGGTGGGTTCGGTGCCGAGCTCGCAGCAGTGATCCAAAACGGGGCGTTCGACTGGCTCGATGCGCCCATCGAGCGCGTCGGCGCGAAGTTCGCGCCGTTGCCGTTCGCGCCTGCGATGGAGCAGTGGGTCGTGCCGCACGCGGACGACGTCCTCGAAGCGATCCGGCGCACGGTCGCACGCGCCTGAGCCGGCGATGGCGGTCGAGGTCAAGCTCCCGCGTCTCGGCCAGGGCATGGAGTCCGGGACGATCGTCCGCTGGCTGAAGTCGGAAGGCGACGCCGTCACCAAGGGCGAGCCGCTCTACGAGCTCGACACGGACAAGGTGACGCAGGAGGTCGAGGCCGAGGCCGACGGCGTCCTGCTCAAGATCGTGGTTCCTGAGGGAGAGGTCGACGTCGGGACGATGGTCGGCGTCATCGGCGCCCAGGACGAAGACGTGTCCGACGTGGTCGCGCGTGCGGGAGGAGACGGTTCCGGTCCGGCCGCGACCGCTGCTCCTCCTGCCGAGGGTGCTCCGAAGGTCGAGGAGCACGCAGCGGAGGGGGAGCCAGGTGACAACGTGTCACAGGCCGAGACGGCCGCACGAGAGCCGGCTCCCGGGCAGGAGCCTCCGGAGGCGGAGGCTCTGCCAGCGGCAGCTGCCTCGGCCGCCGGAGAAAAGGTGAAAGCGTCTCCGCTCGCCCGGCGCATCGCCCGCGAGCGAGGCGTCGATCTGGGGGCGGTGACGGGAACCGGCCCGGAGGGACGCGTGATCGCCGAGGACGTCGAAAAGGCGGCCGTTGCACCTCCGGCCGCACCGGCGACAGCGCCTGCGCCGGCGGTGCCGGCCGGTGAGGTCGAGGTCGTCGAGCTCACATCCATCAGGCGCACCATCGCGCGACGGCTCACCGAGGCGTGGGAAGCCCCGGTCTTCCAGCTCTCGGTCACCGCCGATGCCACACAGCTCGTCGCAACCAGGGAGCGGATGGTCGGGCTCCTGCGGGAGGGTGAGACGAAGCCGACGGTGAGCGACGTTCTCACGCGGCTCGTCGCCGCAGCGCTCATGCGCCACCGGCCGGTAAACGCCCATTTCGTCGACGGGAGGATCCTTCGCTTCCCGAGCGCGAACGTCGGAATCGCCGTTGCGACTCCGAACGGGCTCGTCGTCCCCGTCGTCCGTGACGCAGAGAGAAGGTCGGTTCAGGAGATCGCCGTGGTACGAGCAGATCTCGTGGGTCGCGCCCGCGAAGGCAAGCTCCAGCTCGCCGACCTCGAGAACGGCACCTTCACGATCTCGAACCTCGGGATGTACGGCATCGAGCAGTTCATCGCGGTTCTCAATCCACCGCAGGTCGCGATCCTTGCCGTCGGCTCGATCGACGAGCGTCCACGGGCCGTCGGCGGAGGAGCTCGTCGTCTCGCCGACGATGACGATGACGCTGACCTGCGACCACCGTGCGATCGACGGCTCCGAGGGCGCGGAGTTCCTGCGAACGGTCAAGGCGTTCGTCGAAGACCCCGCGCTCGCCTTGTAGATGCAAGACCGGGCTCTTGCAGTGCGCAAGAGCGGAATCTGCGAGTGCAGATTCCGCTCGCGCGAACATCCCTAAGGCGCCCGCTTCGCGGGCGCTGTCGCGGGGATCCCGGTCGTGCCGAAAATCGCCGAAGGCGTCCGTTTCGCGGCCGCTGGCGCCGCGTCGACTGGAAGCCTTAGGCTGTTCACATGGTCATTCGCCGCGGCGGCCGCCAGGACGTCCGGTTCCTCCGCGACATGCTCCATCACGCCTACTACTGGCGCGAGCGTAGCCCGGGGGACGGGCTCGGGCCGGTGGCGCGCTACGTCAAGGGGTGGGGCAGACCCGGGGACACGGCCTTGATCGCGATCGAGGACGGTTTTCCGGTCGGAGCCGGCTGGTACCGGCTCTTCCGGGAGGATGCGCCCGGTTACGGGTTCGTGGACGACCAGACCCCCGAGTTGGCGATCGCCGTCGTGCCGAGCCGGCGGGGGCACGGAGTCGGCGATGCCCTCATCACCGCGCTCTGCGAGCGCGCGCAGGCGGAGGGGCATCGTGCTCTCAGCCTTTCCGTGGAGCGCAGCAACGGCGCCCTCGTCTCGTTCTACGAGAAGCACGGCTTCGAGCGGGTCCACGAGGACGGCGGCGACAGCGTGACGATGCGACGGGAGCTCTAGGCAGCCAGATACGATCGGCGCCCATGGAGTTCGACGTTGCCGTCCTCGGTGGCGGCCCTGCCGGCTACACGGCTGCGATCAGAGCGGCCCAGCTCGGGGCGAGCGTCGCGTGCATCGAGAAGGAGCCCGAGCTCGGCGGCACCTGCCTCCGGGTCGGGTGCATCCCCACCAAAGCGTGGGTCCAGACCGCGCATGCGCTGCACGCGGCGCGTGAGATCGACCCGAAGCTGGGTGTTCGCACAGGGGAGCCCGAGCTCGACTTCGAGCAGGCGAATGCGTGGAAGGCTGCGGTGGTCACGCAGATGACGGGCGGCGTCGCATCGCTCTTCAAGGCGAATGGTGTGACCTGGCTCGAGGGCGCCGGCCGCTTCGAGAGCTCCAGCACGATCGTTCTCGACTCGGGAGAGGAGAACGTCGATTTCAAGAGCGCGATCGTGGCGACGGGCTCGTTCCCGGTGCGCCCGGGGATCCCCGGTCTCGACTCGCCGCGTTGCGTCGACTCGACCGGGTTGCTCGCGCAGACCGAGGTGCCCCGTCGTCTCGTCGTCCTCGGCGGCGGCATCATCGGGTGTGAGTTCGCGTCCATCTTCGAGCGCTTCGGAACCGAAGTCACCATCGTCGAGATGCTCGACTCGCTCATCCCGCAGGAGGACACGGACGCGTCGAAGGAGCTCCAGAAGGCATTCACGAGGCGCGGGATCGTCGTCCACGTCGGCAAGCAGTGCTCCAGGGTCGACGACACCGGCTCGGGGCTCGTTGTCCACTTCGGCGACGGCGAGACGGTCGAATGCGACCTCATGCTCGTCTCGGTCGGCCGGGCTCCGCTCGTCGATGGCCTCGGCCTCGACGCCGCTGGAGTCACCTTCGATCCGCGCCTGGGCGTGACGACCGACGGGCAGCGTCGAACGTCCGTCTCGAACATCTACGCGGCGGGCGACGTCGCCGGATACTGGCAGCTTGCTCATACGTCGTTCCGCGAGGGCGAGGTGGCAGCCGAGAATGCCACTGGGCACGACGCCGAGATCGGCGATCCTGCGGTCCCTCGGCCGATCTACACCGACCCGGAGATCGCCGGCGTGGGCCTCACCGAGGCGGAGGCTCGCGAGCGTTACGGAGACGACAACGTGGCCGTTGGCCGGTTCCCGTGGGCTGCGAACGCGCGCGCCGTCATGTCCGGTGAGACGGCCGGCTGGGTGAAGTCGATCCACGAGACGACGTACGGAGAGTTGGTGGGCGTCGTGATCGTCGGCCCGCATGCGACAGATCTCATCGAGGCCGCGGTGGTCGCCCTGGACGCCGAGGCGACGGTCGAGACCGTCGCAGACGGTATGGCGCCTCACCCGACGCTCTCGGAGGCCCTCAAGGAAGCAGGTCTCGTCGCGCTCGGGCGCGCCATCCACCTCCCGCCGAGGCGGAAGGCCTCCGCCTGACCGGGCGCCTGTCCGTTAGGCTCTCGGGATGAGTGTGTTCAACAGGAGAAACGCGGCCGTCGGCTATGTCGTGCTGAAGGCCGCCTCGCGCAGGCTCCCTCGCCGCCGCAAACGGAGTGGGGCAAAGGTCGCGCTCTTCATCAGCCTCGGGATCGTGTCCGTCGGCGTTCTCGCCGGGGTCGCGTTCCTCCTCCTGCGTCGTCAGCAGGGAGAGTCGGAGCAGACCGAGGGGTTCGCCTTCGGCGACCAGGCGGAGGGCGAGGTCATCGGCGAGTACGTCACGGCGAGCCCGGAGCCGATACCGGCGACGTGAGTCGCCGGTCGGCCGACGACGAACCGTCGCTGATTCGCCCCGCGCTCGAGGGGCTCGTACCCTACGAGCCCGGGAAGCCGGTCGAAGAGGTTCAGCGCGAGCTCGGGCTCGACCGCGTCGTCAAGCTCGCTTCGAACGAAGGCCCGTACGGGCCGTTTTCCGCTGCCCGAGAGGCAATCGCTCGGGCCTCGCTCGAGTTCAACCGGTACCCGGACGGGGGCGCGTGGCGTCTCCGGCAGGCCCTCTCCGAGCGCCATGGAGTCCGCTTCGAGGAAGTGGCGGTGTGCGCGGGCGCAGACGCAGTCATCGGCTACACGGCATTGGCGACGCTCGACCCGGGCGACGAGGCGGTCACCGGTTGGCCGTCGTTCCCGAGCTACGTTCTCGATCCTATGAAGGTCGGCGCCGTGCCCGTGCGCGTGCCGCTGCGCGACGACCGCTTCGACCTCGAAGCTCTTCTCGACGCGATCACCGAGCGCACGAAGCTGGTCTTCATCGCCGCACCCAACAACCCGACCGGGACGACGAACACGCGGCAGGAGCTCGACGCCTACTTCTCCAGCGTCCCTCGGCACGTCCTCACCGTTCTCGACCAGGCGTACTTCGAGTACATCGACGAGCCGGAGTACCCGGACGGGATCGAGGAGTATGCGAAGACCGGCCACCGCGTCCTCGTCCTGCGGACGTTCTCGAAGATCTACGGGCTCGCCGGGTTGAGGGTCGGCTATGGAATCGGTCCGGCCGAGCTCGTCACTGCGATCGGCAAGGTCCGGCGAGCGTTCGACGTCGCTTCGGCGGGTCAGGAGGGTGCGCTCGCCAGCCTCGACGACCCGACCGAGCTCGAGCGCCGCGGTACCGCGAACCGTGAGGCAATGGCGCTGCTCGACGGCGTGCTTCGCAGTCGGGGCCTGGAACCGGCCGGGCCGGCGGTGGCCAACTTCGTCTTCGTTCGAGTCGGTGACGCGGCCGCGCTCAACGACGCGTTGCTGCGACGAGGCGTGATCGTGCGCCCGATGGGGTCGTTCGGAGCGCCCGACGCGCTTCGGATCACGGTCGGCACCCCCGACGAGATCGAGTTTCTGGCCGACGCTCTGGACGCCGTACTGCCGGCGTTGGTGTAGGCGCGAATGAGGAGCGGACCGCCCCGGCCGCGAAGCGGCCGACTCTAGGGATTTCGCGCGACCGAAATCCGCGCGTCAGCGTCCGCGAAAGCGGGCGCCTTCAGGGATGTTCGCGCGAGTGGAATCTGCACCCGCAGATTCCACTCGCGCGCACAGGAGAGCATTTCGGTCTTGCGCAAGGTACTGCCTAGCGGGCCGCGAATACCGCTATCCTCCCCGGGCGGGCGCCCGTGGAGGCGCTCGTTTGCCTGTATGCGAACCACCCTGAAGAGAGGCCTGGGGCGCGGAGCGGCGCCGAACGGGAACGGGAAGCCCGTTCTTCCTCCCGGCGCGCAGTCGCCCGTCAGCGTCTACCGGCAGCCACCGCGGTCACCACGCTCCCGACTTTCGGTCATCGGCCGGATCGTGCTCTGGCTCGCCGTTGCGTCGCTCGTGCTCGTCGTTGGTGCCGCCGGAGGTACGTATCTGTACTTCCACGAGTCGGTCGCGTCCGTCGCCGCCGAGACCCCGGCGGTCAGGCGTGCCGCAAGGCAGCTGGATATACCACTCCCGGGCCAGCCCGCCGTGGCGCTCGTCATCGGCTACGACCACCGAGCCGAGGACGGCAAGAACTTCCTGGGACGCTCGGACACGCTCATGCTCGCGCGCGCGGACCCGGAAACGGATTCGATCTCGCTCCTCTCGTTTCCGCGCGACATGACGGTCGAGATCCACTGTCCGGGCCGCTCCACGTACGTGGACAAGATCGCTCACGCGTTCTCGAGCTGTGGCGCCAATGGCCCGCAGGCCTCGCTCGAGACGGTCAAGGCGCTCACCGGGCTCCCCATCAACTATCTGATCACGGTCAACTTCCGAGGCTTCCGCCAGATCGTCGACCGCCTGGACGGCGCCTGGATCGACGTCGACCGCCGGTACTTCAACGATCGCGGTGGACCATTCGGCTACGCGAAGATCAACCTCTTCCCGGGCTACCAGAACCTGACCGGACGCCAGGCTCTCGACTACGTCCGTTACCGCCATACGGACTCCGACCTCTATCGCGTCGCGCGCCAGCAGCAGTTCGTCAAGGCCTTCAAGGGGCAGGTGCAGGAGAGCTTCGCGCCCATCGCGCTGCCGAAGGTCGTCAACGCGATCACCAACAACGTCGAGGTCGCGCAGGGGGGAGGGAGGGACGTCGATGCCCGCACCGTTCTCTCCTACGCGCTCTTCGCCTACGGGCTCCCCCGCGGCCGCGTGTTCCAGACACGCATCGAGGGGCTCGAAGGCTTCGCCGAGCTCACCACCGGCTCGGAGAACATCAGGCGCGCGGTTCAGACCTTCACGCATCCCGACGTCGGGTCGTCGGAGAAGGCGACGGCGGTGGCGTTGGGTGAGAAGCTGAAGCGAACCGCGCCGACTCCGCGGGACACCACCGTGACCGTTCTGAACGGGAACGGCGTGACGGGCTCGGCCTCGACCGCCGGATTCCAGCTCGGCGAGCGCGGCTACCAGATCCTGACTCCTCCCAACGGGCTGCCCGCGAACGCTCCGAACTTCGACTACTTCCGGACTCAGGTCTACTTCGACCCCGGTGCTCGTGGCGCCAGCGCGGCCGCTCGAGGCGTGGCGAACCTCTTCGGCTCGGCCGAGGTCGAGCGTCTCCCGCGGGGGATCTCACAGCTTGCGAACGGCGCCATGCTGACCGTCGTCGTCGGCCAGACGTTCCACGGCAATCTCGCCTCCGCGCCGATCGACCAGACGCCGCGTCGCGAGCGTCCGAACGTCACGTCGGGTGCGAGCGCGGCCCGGGACCATCTGCGAGAGCGGCAGGCACGCGTCCGGTTCCCGCTGCTGGTCCCCACGGTGATCGAGCGCAGCTCGTGGACCGACAGCACGATGCCGGTCCGGATGTACTGGATCGATCCAGGCGAGAAGCACAAGGCGGTGCGGCTCGTCTACCGGATGGGCTCGAACGAGTACTGGGGCGTACAGATGACCGATTGGGACGACGCGCCGGTTCTCGCCGACAAGAGCCTCACGCGGCGCATCGGCGGGCGAATCTACGACCTCTACTACAACGGTGCGAAGTTGCACATGGTCGTCCTCCGAACGCCGAAGGCACGCTACTGGGTGATCAACACCCTCCTCGACCGTCTGTCGAACGAGACGCTGCTGGCCATCGCGAAGGGGCTCAAGCCGCTCGGGAAGAAACGCGAGCGATGAAGGTCTCGGTCTTCGGCGCGGGCTACGTCGGTCTGGTCACGGGCGCGTGCTTCGCCGAGCTCGGTCACGACGTCGCCGTTCGCGATGTCCTCGAGGAGAGGATCGAGGCGCTCCGCGCCGGCGAGGTGCCGATCCACGAAGAGGGGCTCGACGAGCTGCTCGCGCGGAACCGGGAGCGGCTTCGCTTCACGCTCGAGGTCGACGATGCGATCGAGGGGGCGGAGGTCGTGTACATCGCGGTCGGGACACCGCCGACGTACTCTGGCGACGCGGATCTCTCGGCGGTCTGGACGGTGATCGACGAGCTCCCTCGGGTCGAGCGCCGGATCGTCGTGGCGATGAAGAGCACCGTTCCCGTCGGCACGGGCCGTGCGGTCCGTCACCGGCTCGACGCTCGGGGCTTCGACAACGTCGGCTACGTCTCGAACCCCGAGTTCACGGCTGAGGGCACAGCCGTCCGGGACTTCCTGCAACCGGACCGCATTGTCATCGGCGCGTTCGACCCGGCCGACGCCGAGGTCGTCGCCGAGCTGCACTCCGGAATCGATGCGCCCGTCATCCGCTGCGATGTGGGCTCGGCGGAGATGATCAAGCTGGCCGCGAACGCAGCTCTCATGACGCGCATCTCGTTCATCAACGAGATCGCGAACGTCTGTGAGGCTACGGGGGCAGACGTCACGACAGTGGCCCAGGGAATCGGGCTCGATCGCAGGATCGGGCCGGCGTTCCTCCGGGCGGGTATCGGCTACGGCGGAAGCTGTTTCCCGAAGGACTCGCTCGCCCTGAAGCAGCTTGCCGCGAACTCGGGCTACAACTTCCAGCTCCTGAACGCGGTGATCGAGGTCAACGAGCTCCAGAAGCGCCGGGTGATCGGGAAGCTCGTGCGGCGTCTCGGCTCGCTCCGCGACAAGAGAGTGGCGCTCCTCGGGCTTGCGTTCAAGCCTGGCACGGACGACATGCGGGAGGCGCCGAGCCTCGTCCTCGCCGGCCGCCTGCTCGCGGAGGGCGCACAGGTGAATGCCTGGGACCCGATCGTCGACGGGCGCGCTCACCTCCACGGAGTAGACATCTCCGGTACCGCGCTGGAGGCACTCGACGGTGCCGACGCGGCGGTCCTCGTGACGGAGTGGCCCGAGCTCCGCGAGCTCGATTGGGCGGAAGCCGGGGAACGGATGCGAAACAAGCTGATCGTCGACGGGCGCAACATGCTCGACCCTGCGGAGCTGCGTGCGCTCGGCTTCGAGTACGAGGGGATCGGCCGAGCCGCGGGATGACCTTGCCCGCCGTCATCCTGGTCGGCGGGCAGGGAACGCGGCTGCGCCCGCTCACCGAGCGGACACGGAAGGACATGCTCGCGATCGTCGATCGCCCTCTGCTCGCATTTACGTTCGAGCACCTCGCGCGCAACGGAGTCGAGCGCGCGATTCTCTCCTGCGGCTACTTGCCCGACCAGCTCCGTGCTCACTTCGCCGATCGTCACGGCGATCTCTCGCTGGAGTACGCGGTCGAGGACGAGCCGCTCGACTCGGGTGGAGGCATCGCGTACGCCGCCCGAGGGCTGGAGGGGAGCTTCTTCGCGCTGAACGGCGACTCCCTTCGCGATGCCGACCTCGGCGAGCTCGTGCGCTTCCACCGCTCGACCGGCGCGCAGGCGACGATCCTGCTCACTCCCGTTGCGGACCCGAGCCGGTACGGGCTCGTCCGGCTCGCAGCAGACGGCCGTGTCGAAAGCTTCCTCGAGAAACCGCGGCCGGAGGAGATCGACACCGACCTCATCAACGCGGGTCTCTACGTCCTCGAGCCCGACGTGCTCGAGCTCGTTCCGAAAGGCCGCCCGGTCTCCATCGAGCGGGAGGTGTTCCCTCGGCTGGCGGACGAGGGGACCGTCTTCGGCGTCGCGCTCCCGGGCTATTGGCTCGACGTCGGAACGCCGGAGTCGTACCTGCAGGCGCATCGCGACGTCCTCGAGCGCTCGTTCCCGACCGAGGTGGGCGATGCGCTCGGAAGCGACTTCACGCTCGTCGACCCGACCGCCGACGTTCACGTCAATGCGCGGCTCGTGCCGCCGGTCTACGTCGGCCCCGGGGCGGTCGTGGAGGCGCGAGCTCGAGCAGGGAGCCTCGCCGTCCTCGGCGCCGGGTCCCGGTTGTCGACGGGCGCGGTCGTCGAGAACTCCGTCGTCGGATCGCGAACAGCAGTGGGCGCCGGGTCGGTGGTCGTCGGCTCGATCATCGGAGACGACGTCGAGCTCGGCGCCGGGTGCGAAGTGCGGAACCTGTCCGTCGTCGGGCCCGGCGCGATCCTCGGCAGCGGGAACACGCTCGATCACGGTCTCCGCATCGGCGCGGATCAGCACATCCCGGAGAGGTCGCTCAGCTTCGCGTGACGAACGCTCGGGACCGCTATCGCGTCTCGCCGCGGCGGGTCGAGAAGCCCTGGGGCTGGGAGCTCGTCTGGGCCGAGGCGGACCAGTACGTCGGCAAGCTCCTGTTCATTCGAGCGGGCGAGGCGTTGAGCCTTCAGTACCACGAGGTCAAGGACGAATCCTGGCTCGTCAGTGAGGGCCGTGCCCGGCTCGAGATCGGCGGGGCCGGCGCAGGTGACCTCGAGGCGGTCGAGATCGCAGCCGACGACGCGTTCCGTTTCCGACCGGGCACCGTTCACCGTGTGACGGCCCTCGAGGACACGCTCATCGTTGAGGTGTCGACGCCACACCTCGACGACGTCGTGCGCATCGAGGATCGGTACGGACGGGAAGGCAGCTCGAGTCCTTGACGAACCTTCACACAGTTTTGGTAATGTTCTGCGCGTGCAGCACTCGATCACGATCGGCGAGGCGAGCCGACGCTCCGGCTGGTCGCCGCGCATGCTTCGGTATCTCGAGCAGGAAGGCCTCGTCGTCCCTGGCCGCACCGCTGTGGGCTATCGGCGCTACGGCATCCGGGAGCTGAATCAGCTGCGGGCGCTGGCCGAGCTCCGCCGTCGGTTCGGCGTCGGGCTCGACGAGCTCGCGTTCGCGCTTCGTCTGCGGCGCGAGCCCGAGCTTCGTGCGTCCGTCGAGACGTGGCTCGCCGGCACGGGAGTGGCAGGATCCGAGCAGACGAGCCCGGCCTGGGTCGAATGGGAGCAGCGGAAGCACGAGCGACTGCTCGCATCCCGAGAGGCCGCGTAAAGCGCGGTTGCGCCTCCACCACCACAGGAAAGAGGGTTTGATGGCCACGACACAGCGATATGACGTGAAGGACCTGGCTCTTGCCGCAGAGGGTGTGCGGCGGATCGCCTGGGCCGACCGGCAGATGCCGGTGCTGGCGGCTATCCGTGACCGGTTCGAACGAGAGGAGCCTCTCGCCGGCCACCGCATCTCCGCCTGCCTCCACGTCACGACCGAGACGGCGAACCTTGCTCGCACGCTCAAAGCGGGCGGCGCGGACGTCGTCCTCTGTGCATCGAATCCGCTCTCGACGCAGGACGATGTTGCGGCCGCGCTCGTCGAGGAGTACGGCATCGCCGTGTTCGCGATCAAGGGCGAGGACAACGACACGTACTACCGCCATCTGGAGGCGGCGGTCGACCATCGACCTCACCTCACGATGGACGACGGGGCCGACGTGATCGGAGTCCTCCACTCGCACCGGCGCGAGCAGCTCGGCGACGTCATCGCGGGCACCGAGGAGACGACGACCGGCATCATCCGCCTGAAGGCTCTCGAGCGCGATGGCAAGCTGGGCTTCCCCGTCATCGGGGTCAACGAGGCGCGCACGAAGCACCTCTTCGACAACCGCTACGGCACCGGACAGTCGACGATCGACGGAATCATCCGAGCGACGAACGTCCTGCTCGCGGGCAAGCGCTTCGTGGTGGCCGGCTACGGCTGGACCGGCCGCGGTGTGGCGATGCGGGCGCGCGGCATGGGGTCGCACGTGATCGTGACCGAGGTCGACCCGTTGCGTGCGCTCGAGGCCGCGATGGACGGATACGAGGTCTTGCCGATGGAGCGCGCCGCCGAGGTCGGCGACCTCTTCTGTACCGCCACCGGTGATAAGAACGTCATCTCGCGTGCGCACTTCGAGCAGATGAAGGACGGGGCGATCCTTGCCAACACCGGTCACTTCAACGTCGAGATCGAGATCGGGGCGCTGCGCGATCTCGCGGTCGACACTCGCGAGGCCCGGGCCTTCGTGGACGAGTTCACGCTCGCCGACGGACGTCGCCTGTACCTGATCGGCGAGGGCCGGCTGGTCAACCTCGCTGCCGCCGAAGGCCATCCCGCACTCGTCATGGACATGTCGTTCGCGAACCAGGCTCTTTCGGCCGAGTGGGTGATTGCCAACGCGGCGACACTCGAGCGGCGCGTGTACCCGGTGCCGAAGGAGATCGACGACGAGATCGCACGGCTCAAGCTGGCGACGATGGGCATCGTGATCGACGAGCTGACCGAGGAGCAGGCGCGATACCTGGCGAGCTGGGACGAAGGGACGTGAGCGTCGGGTCAGACCCCCTGGGTCTGACCCCGCTCGACTCCGAACGGATCGTCCGTCTCGAGCATGACGCCGTGGTGCTCCTCGACCAGCGGCGGCTTCCCGGGGAGGAGGTGGAGCTTCGGTGCGAGTCCGCCGCCGAGGTCGCGGAAGCGATCCGGACGCTGGCCATCCGCGGTGCCCCCGCGATTGGTATCGCCGCGGCATACGGCTACGTTCTCGCCGCCGGGCGTGGCGAGGATCTCGACGTGGCGTACGACGAGCTCGTCTCCTCGCGGCCGACCGCCGTCAACCTTCGCTGGGCGCTCGAGGAGATCCGAATCGACCCGACCCCGGAGCGAGCGCGTCAGCTTCACCGAACGGAGGTCGACCGGTGCCGCCAAATGGCAGCGCACGCGGCGGCCCTGGTCGAGCCGGCGGCGCGGGTCCTGACCCACTGCTCCACCGGCGCGCTCGCGACCGCCGGCTACGGCTCGGCGCTCGGGGCGATCCGGACGGCGTGGGAGCGGGGGCTCGTCCAGCACGTGTGGGTCGACGAGACGCGTCCGCTGCTGCAGGGGGCACGACTGACGGCGTGGGAGCTCGAGACACTCGGCATCCCGTTCGCCGTGATCGCAGACGGCGCCGCCGCCTCGTTCATGGCCGCCGGCGAGGTGGACTGCGTCTTCACCGGCGCGGATCGCATCGCCGCGAACGGCGACACTGCGAACAAGATCGGCACATACGGGCTCGCCGTCGTCGCCAATCATCACGGGATCCCGCTCTACGTCGTCGCACCGACGTCGACGCTCGATACGGAGGCCGCGTCAGGCGCCGACATCCCCATCGAGGAACGGGACGCCGCGGAGGTATCGCCGAGGTTTACGGCGCGTAACCCCGCATTCGACGTCACTCCTCACCATCTCGTCTCGGCGATCGTGACCGAGGGGGGCGTGCACCGGCCTCCGTATGCCTCGTCGCTCCCGACCGCGCTCGTTCGGAGCAGATGATCGTCGACGGGGTCGACCCCGAAACACGGGAGCTGCTCGAGCGGTTCGGCTTCGAGCCGGCGCTCTTCGAAGAGCTCCGCTCACGAGTCGCCCGCGGCGAGCTCTCGCCGGAGGCGAACATCGTCCGAGGGGTGATCGAGCCGCCACGCGACGACGATCTCACCCTCCTCCCGGCACCCGGTGAGTCGGGCTACGACGAGGCTCATGAGGCGGGCCTCGAGGCGCTCCGAGGACGGGAGGTTGCGCAGATCGTCCTGGCGGGCGGGATGGCGACGAGGTTCGGAGGAGTCGTCAAGGCCGCCGTCCCGGCGGTCGACGGACGCAGTTTCCTCCACGTCAAGCTGACCCAGACTCGCGAGCTCGAGGGCCGGCTCGGCACGGAGATTCCGGTCGCGCTCATGACGAGCTTCGCGACGGACGACGTCGTCCGCGCACATGTGGCCGAGCAGGAGCTGGGGGAGCCTCTCGTCTTCCATCAGTTCGTCTCGCTCCGGCTGGAGGACGACGGAGACGTCTTTCACGACGAGGAGGGGAAGCCGTCGCTCTACGCACCGGGCCACGGAGATCTGTTCCAGGCGGTGCGACGGTCGGGCGTGCTGGCCGCGCTGCGCGACGGCGGCGCCCGGGTCGTGACGATCTCGAACGTCGACAACCTCGGCGCCCGGATCGAGCCGGCCATCGTCGGGATGCATCTCCTTGCGGGACGGCCCCTCACGAGCGAGGTCGCGCGCAAGGAGGGCGACCTGGGAGGGGCGCCGGTCCGCATCGACGGGCGCTTGCAGCTGCTGGAAGGGCCTCGCTTTCCACGATCGTTCGACCAGGATCTCACGCCGGTCTTCAACACGAACACGGCGCTGTTCGACATCGACGCGCTCGATCGCGACTACGACCTCACCTGGCTCTACGTCCTGAAGCGGGCGGGCGCACGCGATTCCGTGCAGCTCGAGCGCGTGTATCACGAGGCGTCGGCGTACGTTCCGACGACGTACCTCGAAGTGCCGCGGCGCGGGCCCCGGGGTCGATTCTTTCCGATCAAGACGCCCGAGGACCTGGCTCGAGCCCAGGACGACCTGCGCGAGCTGCTCGCGGCGTCGCCGATCTGACACACATCCGGCGCAAAGGCGTGTCACGTCGCCTCGTAGCGTCGGGACGTGGTGGTCGTCGACTGGCTCTTTCCGGAGCGCTGCGCAGTCTGCTCACGCCCTGGGGCCGTACTCTGCGACCGGTGTCGTAACGCGCTCGTCCGACTGAGCCCTCCACTCTGCGAGCGTTGCGGCTCGCCCGGGCCGTGGCCGGTGCGGCGCTGCGCCGAATGCGCGGGACGTCGCCTCGCATTCGCCAGTGCCCGGGCTGCGCTCGTGTACGACGAGCGCGCCCGCACGATCGTCCGCGCGTGGAAAGAGCACGGGCGCCGCCGGCTGGCAGCCGACGCCGCGGCGCTCGTCGCGGAGGTGATCCCTCGACCCGACGTGGATACCCTCGCCTACGTCCCCGGAGACCCGGAGCGTGCGTGGGAGCGGGGAGCGGTGGCCCCGCGCACATTCGCGGCCGCCCTCTCGCGTCTCTGGGAGATCCCCGTCGCGGATCTGCTCCACCGGACTCACGCTCTCCCACGCCAGCGCGGTCTCGGGCTCGCAGAACGGCGCCGCAACGTGCGCGGCAGCGTGGCTGCAGCGGCCGGCGTCCCTAGGGGGGTGTGCCTCGTGGACGACGTGTACACGTCAGGTGCGACCGCCGACGCGTGCGCATCGGCGCTTCGCGGGGTCGGAGCCCGTCGGGTCGAGGTGGTGACCCTCGCGCGGGCAGTCCGTTAGATTGAGAAGCGAGAAGCATTCCTCGTTCCGACGCCGATACTCGAGAGGAGCATCCATGCGGCTCCAGCTCAAGGCCGTCCACGACAACCTGAACGACGGCGTGAAGACGTATGCCGAGAAACGACTGCGAAAGCTCGACCGGCGCCTGTACGACCAGACGCTCGTCGAAGTGACACTCTCGCGTGAGCACAACCCGTCGATTCGCGACGACCACTTGGCGGAGGCCATCGTCTACACGAAGGGCCCGAACATCGTCGCGCGTGGATCCGGCGAGACGTACGAAGCCGCGATCGACACGCTGGTAGAGAAGCTGGAACGCCAGGTCGAGCGGTACAAGGACAAACGCAAGCTCGAGCCGCGCCGGGTCGCGCAGAAGAAGGGCGTGCCCCCGCCGCTGCCGCCTGAGCCCGAGGCTCCCGGGGAGCAGGGCGAAGCCGCGGCATAGGTCGCTACCCTAGGCTCAGATGCCCAGCCAGTCGTTCGGGAAGTTCGAGAGCGTCCTTCGCATGGGCGAGGGGCGCCGGCTCAAGCGCCTGCAAGAGCAGGCGGCCTACATCGGCACCCTCGAGCCCGAGTTCGAAGCCCTTTCCGATGCCGACCTGGCCGCCAAGACGTCGGAGTTCAAGCAGCGGCTCGAGAACGGAGAGCCGCTCGAGGACATCATCTTCGAGGCGTACGCCGCTGTGCGGGAGGCGTTCAAGCGGACGATCGGCGTCCGGCTCTTCGACGTCCAGCTGATGGGCGGGATCGTCCTCCACGAGGGCGACATCGCCGAGATGAAGACGGGTGAGGGCAAGACCTTCGTCGCCGTCCAGCCGCTGTACCTGAACGGCCTCACCGGTAACGGCGTCCACCTCGTCACGGTGAACGACTACCTGGCGAAGCGCGATGCGGAATGGACACAGCCCGTCTACGAGCTGCTCGGCTCGTCGGTGGGCTTCATCCAGAACCTGATGCCGTTCGCGCAGCGGCGGGAGGCCTACGGCTGCGACGTGACGTACGGGACGAACTCCGAGTTCGGGTTCGACTACCTGCGCGACAACATGGCCGTCTCGCTCGACGGGACCGTCCAGCGAAGCCACGCGTATGCGATCGTGGACGAGGTCGACTCGATCCTGATCGACGAGGCGCGAACACCGCTCATCATCTCCGGCGAGCCAGAGACCGCCGCGGCGACCTACTACCAGTTCGCCCGCGTCGTGCGCGACCTGACGGGGGCGCCCGCGACGCGCAAGACGGCCAAGGGTCTCGACGAGACCGAGCTGTCCGGCGCGGACTTTCTCTACGACGAGAAGTTCAAGACAGTGTCCCCCGCGCAGGCGACGATCGAAAAGGTCGAGCGGGCGCTCGGGATCGACAACCTCTACGACCCGCGCAATGTGATCCTCGTCAACCACCTGATGCAGGCGCTGAAGGCGCAGTCGCTGTACAAGCGCGACGTCGACTACGTCATCCAAGAGGACGAGGTCAAGATCGTCGACGAGTTCACGGGCCGCATCATGGAGGGGCGCCGCTGGAGCGAGGGCCTCCACCAGGCGATCGAGGCGAAGGAGAACGTCCGCATCCGCGAGGAGAACGTCACGCTCGCGACGATCACGCTCCAGAACTACTTCCGACTCTACGAGAAGCTCGCGGGCATGACGGGCACGGCGAAGACCGAGGAGAAGGAGTTCGTGGAGATCTACAACCTCCACGTCGTCGAGATCCCGACCAACGAGCCTGTGGCACGGATCGACGAGAACGACTTCATCTTCAAGACGTCGGAAGCCAAGTTCGCAGCCGCGCTCGAGGACATCGTCGAGCGGCACGAGAAAGGCCAGCCGATCCTCGTCGGCACGATCGCGGTCGAGACCTCCGAGTACCTCTCGGAGCTCCTCAACCGCAAGGGCATCCCGCACAACGTGCTGAACGCCAAGGAGCACGAGCGCGAGGGCGAGATCATCAAGGACGCCGGCCAGCCCGGCGCCGTGACGATCGCGACGAACATGGCCGGCCGCGGCGTGGACATCAAGCTCGGTGAGGGGGTCGTCGACCTCGGTGGGCTCTATGTGCTCGGCACCGAGCGACACGAGGCGCGGCGGATCGACAACCAGCTCCGCGGCCGCTCGGGTCGACAGGGTGACCCCGGCGAGTCTCGCTTCTACCTGTCGGGAAAGGACGACCTCGTGCGCCTGTTCGCCGGCGACCGGATCTACAACATCATGAACCGCTTCAAGATCCCGGACGACCAGCCCATGGAGGCGAAGATCCTCTCGAACCAGATCGAGAACGCTCAGAAAAAGGTCGAGGAGCAGAACTTCGTCGCGCGTAAGAACGTCCTCAAGTACGACGACGTGATGAACACGCAGCGTATGGTCATCTACGAGCAACGGCGCCGTGTGCTCGAGGGCGAAGACCTGTCGGAGGACGTTCGCGAGTGGATTCGCGAGTCCGTGGATGCGGGCGTGCGACAGTCCACCGATCCCGAGTTCCCCGAGGACTGGGATCTCGAGGGCCTCGTGACCAACATGCAGTCGCTCTACGGCACGGATATCACGGTCGCTGAGTTGCGCGACGAGGTCGACGTCACCGACCGTGACGCGCTCGCGGAGGAGTTCGTCGACGACGCCCTCGAGACCTACGTCGAGCGCGAGCAGGAGCTGGGCCCGGAGCTCGCCCGCGAGGTCGAGCGCTACGTGATCCTGCAGACCGTCGATCAGCGCTGGCGAGAGCACCTGGAGGCGATGGACTACCTGCGTGAAGGCGTTCACCTACGCGCTTTCGCGCAGAAGGACCCGCTGGTCGAGTATCGCGGCGAGGGTCACGCCATGTTCGAGGAGCTCGGTCAGACGATCCGCCAGGAGGTCGTCTTCACGCTCTTCCATGTCGCCGTGACCGTCGAGGAGCCGGCGCTCGAGCCCATGCACGCCCGGGACGGTGAGCTCCAGTACGAGCACGAGACCGCGGCTGGGGCGGACGTGATCTCCGCGGCAGGCAGCGCCTCCGCGACCGCACTCGCGGCCCCTCCCGCCTCCGCGCCTCCAGCGGCCCTCACTCCGCAGCGGCAGGTGATCAACGAGCACAAGGACATCGGCCGCAACGACCCCTGCTGGTGCGGGAGCGGCAAGAAGTTCAAGAAGTGCCACGGGGCGTGACCCGGCGGGGTCAGACCCGGCGGGTCTGACCCCGCAGAGCCCTCAGGACCCGCTCGGGTCAGGCCGAAAAGGCTTGACCCCTGTTCCAGCCAGCGTGCTCGTTGCCCTGCTGGTCACAGGACTCGTCGGATTCGCCCTCCTCGCAGTCCTCTACGATCACGATCCCCTTGCTGCGATCGACCAGGAAGTTGCGGAGCGTGTTGCGGAGGGGATGCCCACGTGGGTCGAATGGCTCGGGCGGCCGTTCTCGTGGGTGGGTGGCTGGATCGGGCTGGTCCCGATCAGCGTTGGGCTCGTACTGCTCCTGCTCGTGACGCGCAGGGTCTTCGACGCGATCTGGGTTGCGCTGACCCTTGCCGGGATCCATATCGTCAACCCCCTCCTGAAGGAGGCCTTCGATCGGCCGCGTCCGGACCAGGGAAGCGCGGTCCCCCTTCCGTCGTCGGATTCGTTCCCGAGCGGACACGCGTCGGGAGCCGTCGTCACCTTCGGCGTCCTTGCCACGATCTGCGTCGAGCGCTGGCCCGGGCGAGCAAGGCTCCTCTGGTCGGCCGCCGTGGCCCTCGTGGTGGCCATCGGTATGAGCCGAACCGTTCTCAACGTCCATTTCGTCACGGACGTGCTCGCGGGCTGGTACGTGGGCCTCGCGTGGTTCGCAGGTGCGCTGCTCGTCCACGAGCTCCTACGCCCTAGGGCAACGCCGAAGTGAAGCTAGGGTCCTCTCACATGACATCCGGGATCGAGGCGACGTACGCGGCGCGAACCGCGAGGTCGGCGAGCCGTGCCGCGGAGGCGGAGCGCTTTCTGCCCGGCGGCGACACGCGCTCGATCACGTGGTTCCAGCCGCACCCGCTCTATGTCGAAGAGGGGCGCGGCGGCGAACTGCTCGACGTCGACGGCAACGTCTACCTCGATCTCCTGCTGAACTACACGTCGCTCGTCCACGGCCATGCTCACCCCGCGATCGCCGCTGCAGTGGCGCGGCAGGCGGCTCGCGGGACGGCGTTCGCGGCCGCCCACGATGGCCAGGTGCAGCTCGCGCGACTGCTCTGCGAGCGGATCGACTCCGTCGAGCGCGTGCGCTTCTGCAACTCCGGCACAGAGGCAGTGATGCTCGCGCTGCGGCTGGCGCGCGCGTTCACCGGACGACCGCTCGTGGCGAAGGTCGAAGGGGGCTACCACGGAACCTGGGACGGCGTGGAGGCAAGCGTCGAGCCGCCGCTCGACCGTGCGGGGCCGGCCGAACGGCCCGCGGTCGTCCCGGAGTCGGAGGGCCTGCTGCCAGGTGTGACCGACTCGGTCGTCGTTCTTCCCTTCGGCGACCTCGCTGCCGCAGAGGCAATCCTCGGGCCGCTGGCCGATCGCGTGGCCGCGGTGATCGTCGAGCCTGTGGCGGGGGTCGCGGGCACGATCCCGGCCGAGCGCGACTACCTGTACGGACTTCGCACCCTGACACGCGAGCTCAGCGCACTCCTCGTCCTCGACGAGGTGATCACGCTACGACTGTCCCCCGGGGGAGCACAGGCGCTCTACGGCGTCGAGCCCGACCTGACCACGATGGGGAAGATCATCGGCGGAGGGCTCCCTGTCGGCGCCGTCGGTGGGCGAGAGGACCTCATGGCGCTCACGAATCCCGCGCGGCCGGGCTTTCTACCGCACTCGGGAACCTTCAACGGCAACGCCGCGACGACCGCTGCAGGCGTTGCCTCGCTCGAGCTCTTGACCGGAGCGGAGTGCGAGCGGTTGAACGGGCTCGGGGACCGGCTCCGCGAGGGAATCCGTTCGCTCGGAGACGAGCTCGGCTTGCCGGTCACCGCGACCGGCCTCGGCTCGCTGCTGACGATCCACCTTCTCGGCGACCCGCCTCGTTCGTACCGCGAGGCGCGGGGCGCGGACGCGGAGGCCGTGCGCCTGCTCCACCTCGCCCTGTTGAACGAGGGCGTTTTCACGGCCCGGCGCGGCATGCTCTGCCTCGGGACACCGATGGGAGAGGAGACCGTGGAGCGGGCTCTCGAGGCGGTCCGCCGTGCAGTCCTGGCCGTCCACGCCGAGCGGCCGCTCCCTGCCCGGACGCCCGTTCCTGCGTAGCCGTCCGCTCTCGAGGCGCGTCCCAACCGGCACGGGGACCGTGGGGTCCGACCCGGCGCCCGGCTACGCTAGACGCGTGGCCGAGACGACACAGAGCCTCGATCAGCGCCTGGAGGAGATCGGCGCCCAGCTCGCCTGGGTCCGTGATTACCTTTGACCCGGACGGTCTAGCCCGCCGCCGAGGCGGGCTCGAAGAGGCGATGGGAGCGCCCGGCTTCTGGGACGACCAGGCCGGGGCTGCGCGCATCTCGACGGAGCACTCGCGCATCACCCGGAAGCTCGATCGCTACGAGCGGCTCCAGAGCGAATACGAGGACGCGCGCGAGCTGTTCGCGCTGGGTGAGGACGAGCACGAGATCGCCGAGAGCATCGACTCGCTCGAGCAGGAGCTCACACGGTTGCAGGAGGACGCCCTCTTCACCGGCCAGTACGACGCGGGTGACGCCGTGCTCGAGATCCATGCCGGAACCGGCGGTACGGACGCCCAGGACTGGGCCGAGATGCTCCTCCGCATGTACCTTCGCTGGGCGGCGGACCGGGGCTTCGAGACCGAGATTCTGGAGGCGAGCCCGGGCGAGGAGGCCGGCCTCAAGTCGGCGACGGTTGCAGTTCACGGCGAAAACGCCTACGGGACCCTGAAGGCCGAGCGCGGAGTCCATCGCCTCGTGCGGCTCTCGCCGTTCGACGCCGCGCACCGGCGGCACACCGCGTTCGCGCAGATCGTGGTCGCGCCGCTGCTCGCCGACGACATCGCGATCGAGCTCGACGACGCGGATCTCCGCATCGACACCTACCGCGCGACCGGAGCGGGGGGCCAGCACGTGAACAAGACCGATTCCGCGGTTCGGATCACGCATCTCCCGACCGGGATCGTCGTCCAGTGTCAGAACGAGCGCTCCCAGACCTCCAACAAGCAAACGGCGCTCCGCATCCTGCGGTCACGTCTCGCCGAGCTCGAGGAAGAGAAGCGCGAGGCGGAGCTCGCGCGCGAGCGAGGCGCCGCGCAGGACATCGGATTCGGGAGTCAAATCCGCTCCTACGTGCTGCATCCGTATCAGCTCGTGAAAGACCACCGTACCGACCACGAGGTCGGCAACGCGCAGTCGGTCCTCGACGGCTCCCTCGACGAGTTCGTCCACTCCTACCTCCTCGCCAAAGCCGCGGGGAAAGTCCTGTAAGAGCGGCCGAAATGTCAGCTACAATCGGCCCCCTCCCCGAACCGGCGCAGCCTGAGGAGGTTGCGGCAGCGATTCGCCCGGTGCTGGACGACGACGTGCAGACAGAAACGATGACGGCACTAGCCGAGCCAGAGACGATCGAGGAGCAGTTCTCAGAGCAGACGGACGCGAGCAGCTCCGCGATGATCGTCTTCGAGGGCGTCCAGAAGATCTACGAGCCACACGTCATCGCCCTCGACGGGGTGTCGTTCACCATCGACAAGGGCGAGTTCGTGTTCGTCGTCGGAGCCTCCGGCTCGGGCAAGTCGACGGTCGTCCGGCTGCTGCTCAAGGAGCTCGAGCCGACACAGGGTCGGATCATCGTCGGCGGCCGTGACCTCGGGCGCCTCAAGCGTTCGAAGGTTCCGCTCCTGCGGCGGAACCTCGGCTGTGTCTTCCAGGACTTCAAGCTGCTCCCGAACCGCACGGCGGCGGAGAACATCGGCTACGCGCTCCGCGTTCAGGGCGAGTCGAGCTCGCAGATCCGCAAGAAGGTCCCGGAGGTGATGAACCTCGTCGGGCTAGCCCACAAGATGAACTCGCGGCCCGAGGAGCTCTCCGGAGGGGAGCAGCAGCGGGTCTCGATCGCGCGAGCCTTCGTCAACCATCCACCTCTGCTCGTCTGCGACGAGCCGACGGGGAATCTCGATCCGGACACGTCAGTCGGGATCATGCAGCTCCTCTATCGCATCAACCGCTCCGGGACCACCATCCTCATGGTCACCCACGACCGCGAGATGGTGGACAAGATGCGCAAGCGCGTCATCGCGCTCGACGACGGCCGGCTGGTACGCGACGAGCGGCGTGGGGGGTACGGCGCCGAGTGACCTCCTCCCGGCTGCTCCTCTCCGAAGCGATCCGCTCGATCGGGGCGAACAAGTCCACGAGCATGGCGTCCGCCGTCTCGGTGCTGATCGGGATGCTGTTGATCGGCGTCTTCATCGGTATCGGAACCTGGCTGGTCTCCTGGTCCGATGACAAGAAGCGAGAGCTCGCGATTCACGTCTTCTTCTGCACGGCCGGGAGCGATCGGCCCTGCGCGGGTGAGGCCACTCCCAAGCAGATCAATGCGGTCCGCCTCGTCCTCGAGTCCGACTCCAGGATCAAGGAGGGCGGAATCGACTTCATCGACAAGCAGGAAGCCCTCGAGATCCAGCGGCGGCGAACGCCGGAGTTGATCAAGAACCTCATCTCGAACCCGCTTCCGGTCTCGTTCGATGTCGTCCCGAAGAGGGGGGAGGACACCGAGGCGATCGCGATCGCCGTCCGGAAGGCAGGACTGCCGGGCGTCGACACGGTCAACTTCGGAGCGGAAACGTCGAGGCGGATCCTGCAGGTCGCGCGCGTGGTCCAGATCGTCTCGGCGATCGCCGTCCTCATCCTCCTGGCTGCGTCCACGATCCTGATCGCCAACACGATTCGACTCTCCATCTTCGCCCGGCGGCGCGAGATCGAGGTGATGAAGCTGGTTGGCGCGACGAACTGGTTCGTCCGCGGGCCGTTCATGCTCGAGGGCCTCCTGACGGGGCTCGCAGGATCGGCCACCGCCGTCTTGCTCCTGTTCGTGGCACGTGAGGTGGCGGTGCCCAAGATCCTGCAGAACATGCGAGAGGATCCGGACGTCCACGCGCTCGCGTTCACCTGGACGGCGGTGGTCCTCATCGCGGTCGGGCTCGGGATCGGCGCGCTCGGCTCCGGCCTGACCATCCGCAGGTTCCTGCGCATCTGACCCCGGGCGCCGCCCCGATCAGTGAGAGTGTGGGTGAGGTCAGGCTTGAAGCCTGACCTCACGCGCTCTCCTCACGACCGGGCCGAGATCGCCTCGATGGTCGCGAGGTCGCCCTTGACCGCCGCAGCACGGCCGGCGGCCCGGTCGAGGAGTAGCTGCTGCTTCCAGAGGCCGATGCGCTTCTGGTCGACCTCGGCAGCGGTTCGGTAGCGAAGCTGGAGGTCGAGCGTGGCCTGGCCGACGTCGATGGCAGCCTGGGCGGCCGCCGCCGTCTTCCGTGCCTCGATCGCAGCGTCCAGCGATCGCAGGGCGTCCGTCATCTGGATAGCAAGCAGTCGCGGCACCGCTCGGCTCTGGTACCGGTCCCAGGCCGCCGTCATAGTCTCGAAGGTCGCCTCGCTTCGATTCCAGGTCTTCGAGCGAGCCGCATCGAAGAGACTCACAGCGCCGGCGGAGAGCCGGGAGAGCTCAACGGGCATCCGGCCGGGGAGGGCATCGACCGGGACCGCGAGGGCGACGGCGTAGAGCTCGTGCGCAGACGCAACGTGCGCTCGGAACTCGCCGTAGCCCGGCGCATAGACCTTGTCCTCGAACGTGCCGTCCATGAGGTGCTCGCGAACGAACACCGCTCCCGCGATCGGGCCCCGCGGCCCGCGAACGGTCTTGCCGGTGGCCTTGACCGTGACCTCCTCGAAGACGAGGCCCGGGATGTTCTCGGGCCGGTAGACGTTCCCGACTCGTGGGTTGGCGGGCATGATCATCCCGGGCGGGCCATCCTTTCCGGCCAGCCAGGTGCCCTCGTGATCGGCGATGACGCCGTGCTCGTAGTTGTCGACGTTCTCTCCGAAGTACCAGACGGATCCGTCGTCGGCCTGCGCGTAGAAGTCGACTGCGACCTCGAGAATCCGCCCGTTCTTGTACGCGACGAAGTGCGTCACGCGCGTCTCGATCTTCTTGCCGTTCCACGTGACCACGTGGGTCTTCGGGAGCTGGGTGACCTCGAACCGAAGCTTGTCACGGCCCTCCGCACCGAGTTGGATCACCTGGCTGAGCTTGCTCTTCGGAAACAGCGGATGTGTGATCGACGTCGGATGGGAAAACGTCGGTTTCGCAAGGTCGATCCGCTTGCCCGGCGCGGCACTGGAAACG
This sequence comes from uncultured Actinomycetes bacterium, assembly GCA_963761485.1. Classification (GTDB taxonomy): domain Bacteria; phylum Actinomycetota; class Thermoleophilia; order Gaiellales; family Gaiellaceae; genus GMQP-bins7. Next base: position 106,309 of record CAVXGP010000015.1, read on the forward strand.
CTGCCGCTCCCGAGCACGCTGGCAACAAGCGCCACCAGAACGACCGTGACGGCCAGCGCCCGGTCGAGGTGGCGGTTCGAGTCTCGCTTGGTGTACGTCGTGATCTGCTGGGTGTTCATCTGGGCTCCTTCCTTGGGGGTCGATGAGCCGTCGGTCGACGGTACCCGCCCTAGATGAACGAGCAGTGATTTGAAGATGAACCAGGGATGAGAGTTACGAAGGAGCCACCTGGAACGTCCCCTCCACAACGGGCCGCGCTGCCGAGGCTGCGCCCCTGTTCTCGGAGATCGGGGTGACGTACCAGCTATACCGCCCGGGAGCGAAGCGGACGCGCTGAGGAAGCTCGACGACGGCTTCCGCCCTGGTCGTCTCGAAGATGACAGCATTGCCGCGGCGGATCTCGAAGCCGTAACGCTCGGCGCCCGGAACGGCCGGCCACGTGTACGTCCGGGCCGCGCGTGCCTGTCGCGCGGACTGCGCCTGCAAGGCGGCGCGCGACGCGTCGGCGCGAGCTCGTGTCTGCTCGGCGGCCCGATGGTCCTGCGCCAGCGCGAACCCGAGCGCTCCGGTTACGAGGGCCGCAATTCCGGTGACGGCGACCGCTGCCAGACGCCGCCGCTTCGCGGGTGTCGGCGTTGACGGTGGCGCCGACGCTCGTTCCGGCTGCGTCAGAGGTTGCGCGGGAGCAGTGCGGAGAGGCTGCGGCTCCGGACGCGGCCGTTCGAGCACGACCGGCTCAGGGAGAAGCATTCGCGCAACGGCCGCGAGATCCGGGTCGACGAGTGCGAGCTCAGGGCTGAGCAGCGACGGTTCGTCTGAGCGAGCCTCCAGCTCATGAAGCCGGACCGGGAGGAACACGTTGGTCATGGCGACCCCGGCGACGTGGGAAGCACGGACACCGAGACGAACGACCGCCCTCGTGCTCCGACTCGGTCGACGACGGAGTATGCGAACGCGATCTCGCCACCCGGGTCCGAAGGGGCGCTGAACTGGATCCGGTCACCCACCTGCTTGACCGCCCCTCGCCCGGGAGCGTCGAGAGAGTCGATCGAAAGCCGATCGCCGTCGGGGTCGCGGTCGTTGGCCAGAACGTCGATGATCACCGTCCCTCCTGCAGGGACCGAGACGCGATCGTCCGCAGCTTCCGGGGGGTCGTTCGAAAGGGGCGGCGGCACCGGCTGCTGAAACGGATCGCGTGGGCCGTCGGAGTCGGCTGCTCCGTCGTTCTGGAGCTCGACGACGCCAGGGCTCGTCGACGGGGCTACAGTCGACGCACCGACCCGGATCGTCACCGACGCACGCGAGGTCCCTCCGTACCCGTCCACCACCGCGTAGGGGACTCTCGCCTCGCCCTGGAAGCCAGGTCGAGGCGTCCACACGATCCAGTTCCGTGCGATTCGGACGTCGCCACGGCTTCGAGGGGCGGAAACCGAGCGGATCGAAAGCCGGTCTCCGTCGGGGTCCGTGTCGTTGGCGAGGATGTCGATCGCGACCGCCTTTCCCCGTCCGGTGACCGCCGTGTCGTCTCGGGCGACCGGCGAGTCGTTGACGGCGCGCACGGTGATGGCGACAACACCGGAGCGGCAGTCACGGCCCTGCCAACAGGCTTCGTAGCCAGCGGCGACCTTGCCGTTGAAATTCGGGGGCGGGGCGTAGACGAGCGTGTCGTCCGCGGTGACCGTCAGGCGACCCACCTCGGGCTCATGCGACACCGCGAGCGATTCGACCCTGCCGTCCGCCTCCTGGACGCCCAGGCGGATGGGCCGATCCTCGACTGCCAGCCGCTTGATCGTCCTGGCGGGAAGCGAGTCGGAATGTCCGGTCCCCGGGAAAGTCAGACGGCCGGTCACGGACAAGACGAGAACGAGTCCGACGCCGATCGCGGCACAGATCATCGCGGCCCGTCGCGGCCGTGCAGTCCACCGCGTTCGTAATGCGTTCGTCATCACGATCCGTTCGAACGATTCGTCACGAAACGTCATCGGCCTGCGGGGCGCGTGACTTGATGTTCGGAGCGCTACCGAACACGCCTGCGTGAGGACCTCGCCCGGGTACGGTGGCGCGATGCATCAGCGACGACCTCCTCGCCGCCGTCAGAAGCGACCGAGCCGTTCCGAGCGAGCCCGCCGGCGCCCCGCAGACGCGGTCCGGCAGGCAGAGCAGCGGATCGCGATCTCACTCCCATCGCGGACTACGCCTCCCGCCCGGGTCGTGGCGCACCTCGGTCCGACGAACTCGGGCAAGACGCATGCAGCGCTCGAGGAGCTCGCCGCCAAGGGCTCCGGCGTGTACGCGGGCCCGTTGCGCATGCTCGCGCAGGAGGCACATCGCCGTCTCGGTGTGCGGCTCGGAGCGGAGCGCGTGGGTCTCGTGACGGGGGAGGAGCGCGTCAACGAGCATGCCCCGATCGTGTGCAGCACGGTCGAGATGGCTCCCCAGGGAGGTGACCTGCTGGTGCTCGACGAGGTCCAGTGGGCGGACGACGAGGAGCGGGGAAGCGCGTGGACGCGTCTCCTGCTCGCCGGCGACTATCGCGAGATCCTCGTTCTCGGCGCCCTCGACGCCCTCCCCCTCGTCCAGCGTGCCTTCCCTCAGGCCGAGCTCAAGGTCTTCGAGCGGAAGCTGCCGCTCGAGTTCGTCGGCGAGCGAACGCTCCCGTCGCTTCGACCGGGCACCGTCGTGGTCTCGTTCAGCCGCAGGGCGGTGCTGGCCCTGGCAGGCGAGGTGAACCGACTGCATCCCGGCCGGGTCGCTGTTCTCTACGGCGCGATGCCGCTTGCATCACGCCGGGAGGAGATCGAGCGCTTTCTCTCCGGTGCGGCCGACGTCTGCGTGGCGACCGACGTGCTCGGCCACGGCGTCAACCTCCCGTGTGAGACGCTCCTGTTCGCGGAAACGACCAAGTTCGACGGAGCTGAGCGGCGCGACCTCCTCCCCTGGGAGCTCGCGCAGATCGCAGGCCGGGCCGGCCGTTTTGGGTTGGTCGAGCGCGGCCATGTCGGGGTGCTCGCCGGCCTGGGCTGGGGCCATCCCGACCCGCAGCTCGTCGAGTCCGGGCTCGAACCGCACGTCCCTCTGCCCGGCGGGTACTGGGGCTATCGCGTGGTCGACGAGGCGCGAATCCGTCCCAGGCTCGGTGATCTCGGCGTCGAGGATCCTCGAGATCTGGATGCAGCTCTCGTTGCCTGGCATCGCATCGCCCTGCGCGAGTGGGCGCGCGAGAGCTGGCTCGCGGTCGAGTCACTGCAGCCGCTGCGACTGCGCCTCGAGGGGGTTCAGCGGCGCCTGGCCGAACGGGGCCGCCGGCTCTCGCTGGAAGACACATGGACGCTCGTGAACGCTCCTGTCGACGAGGACGGCCTGGAGCTCCTGGCCACGCTCGCCCTGGCGATCGCGGGCGATCGAGTCGCCCGCCCGCACCTGACCTTCCTGCTCGACACCGCACGGCTCCGTGGCGCCTCGCTCGAGGACGCGGAGCAGGCTGGGCGAGAGGCGAGCATTCTGCGCTGGTTCGCGCTTCAGTACCCGGGTGCCGGCGGCGTCACGATCGAGCGCGCGGCTGCACTCGAGGAGGCCGCCGCCGAGCGCGTTGTCGCCCGCCTCCGGGTAGAGGTCGAGTCGCCGACGATCGGCCGCTGCCGCTCGTGCGGACGGTCGTGCGCGCCCTGGTACCCGCTCTGCGACCGCTGCCAGGGCATCGCGTCCCGGTCCTGATATGAAGCTCGGGTGACTCCGGACGACCTTCGCGCGGTCCCCCTCTTCGAAGGCCTCAGCGATGCCGGCCTCGAGCGGCTTGCTGCCTGTTCGGGGGAGATCGAGTGCGAGCCGGGGCAGGTGCTCGTCGTTCGTGGCGATGCGGGATCGGGAATGTACGTCGTGCTCGACGGGACGGTCGTCGTCGAGCTCCGCGGCGGCCTTCACACGGAGCTCGGCCGCGGAAACTTCTTCGGCGAGACCGCCCTCCTCGTCCCCACCGCGGTCCGCGGTGCCCGGGTTCGCGCTTCGACTGCCGCGCGCTGTCTCAGCGTCCCCCGGGACGATTTCCTCGCTCTCGTCCAGAGCGAGCCGTCCCTCGCGCTGAGCATGCTGCGCGAGCTCGCGCGGCGCCTCGCCGACACGAATCTGGACGCCTGACGCTCCCTACACTTGCCGGCGTGGCCCGGACGACCGGCACCAAGCTGATTGCGGAGAACCGACGCGCTCGGCGCGACTACGAGTTCCTCGAGCGCGTCGAAGCGGGCGTCGTCCTTACGGGCAGCGAGGTCAAGTCCGCCCGGGACGGCAAGGTTCAGCTCGGGCAGGCCTACGCCGACATCCGCGGCGGGGAGGCATGGTTGGTGGGTGCCTCGATCGCCGAGTATCCGCAGGGAGGCGTGTTCGGGCACAGCCCGGACCGCGAACGAAAGCTTCTCCTCCATCGGAGCGAGATCGATTCGCTCTACGGGAAGGTTCGAGAGAAAGGGCTTACGCTCGTCCCGACGCGCATGTACTTCAAGGACGGACGCGTCAAGGTCGAGCTCGCGCTCGCTCGCGGCCGGGAGCGCGCCGACAAGCGGCGCGTGATCGCCGATCGGGACGCCCAGCGTCAAATCGAGCGCGCCCTCAAGCGTCGCCGCTAGAGACCTCGGTCTCGTGCAAAGACGCCCGCGGCTTAGTACGCTCGGCCTGTCCACGCGAGGAAGGAGGGGAGTGCCTTGCGACGCGTAGCGCTGACCGTCAACGGCAGTCGCCGGGAGCTCGAGGTGGAGCCCCGCGAGTTGCTCGTCTACGTGCTTCGGGACCGACTCGGTCTCACGGGCACGACAGTCGGCTGCGAGACGTCGTCGTGCGGGTCCTGCACCGTGCTCGTCAACGGGGAGTCGGTGAAGTCCTGCACGATGCTCGGTGTCCAGGCCGACGGGCTCGAGATCACCACGATCGAAGGCCTGGCGTCGAACGGCGATCTTCACGCCGTGCAGCAGGCGTTCCACGACCACCACGCCCTGCAGTGCGGGTACTGCACACCGGGGATGGTGATGGCGGCAGTGAGCCTGATCGAGAGCGGAGAGGCGACCGACGAGATCGCGATCCGCGAAGGGCTCGAGGGCAATCTCTGCCGCTGCACCGGGTACCACAACATCGTCGAGGCCGTCGCAGCGGCCGCGGGGGTGAGGTAGGTGCCCCCTCAGGCGATGTCATCCACGTCCCCGGCGGCTGCAAGTCTTCGCCATGCTTCGTCCTCAGTCGCGCCCACATCAACTGATATGAGCGCGCCCTGCGTCCTCGCCTGGCTTGCCTTTCGGGTGCCGGGAACACGGCAACATCACCAGAGGGGGCACTGATGGCCGTCACCGAGACCGCGAGCACCTTCGTCGGCACTTCCGTCAAGCGCAAGGAGGACGCCGCGCTCCTCCAGGGCTGCGGCACGTTCGTCGAGAATCTCAGGCTGCCGGGCAACGTCTTCATGGCCGTCATCCGGAGCCCCTATCCGCACGCGCGGATCCGGGGTGTCAACCTCGAGGCCGCCCGATCGGCCGAGGGGGTCGTCGCAGCGTTCAGCGGCGCGGACCTGGCCGGCGACTGGGCAGGGTCGCTCCCGTGCGCGTGGCCGGTGACCGAGGACATCAAGACGCCGCCGCACTACCCACTCGCGACCGACGAGGCGCGCTTCCAGGGCGACGGAGTCGCGGTCGTGATCGCCGACAGCCGCGCGCTGGCCAAGGATGCAGCTGAGCTTGTCCAGGTCGAGTACGAACCGCTGCCGTCTGTCGCGGACGTGACCAAGGCGCTTGCGGACGAGGCGCCGCTCGTGCACGAAGACCTGGGCACGAACGAGTGCTACGTCTGGAAGCTCGAGACCGACGACTTCCAGGCTGCGGTCGACGCGGCGGACGTCGTCGTCACGAGGCGCTACTTCCAGCCGCGGCTGATCCCGAACGCGATCGAGCCGCGGGGACTGGTCGCGCAGGTGGGCCCGGCCGGCGAGGTCACGCTCTGGTCGGCGACGCAGGTGCCGCACATCCTGCGGTTCGCCCTCCAGATCGTCCTCGGGACGCCCGAGTCGAAGATCCGCGTCATCGCACCGGACGTGGGCGGGGGCTTCGGGTCGAAGCTCAACGTCTACGCGGAGGAGGCCCTGGCCGTCGCGCTCGCCAAGCGCCTCGGCCGCCCCGTCAAGTGGACGGAGGAGCGGGCCGAGAACTACCAGGCGACGATCCACGGCCGCGACGTCGCGACCGAGCTGACGTTTGCCGCCACCAAGGATGGGAGGATCACTGCGGTCAAGGGCGAGATGACATGCGCGATGGGCGCATATCTCCAGCTCGTGACGCCGGGCATCCCGCTGCTCGGGGCGTGGCTCTACTCGGGTCCGTACGAGATCCCGAACTACAGCGTCACGTTCACCGGGGTGTTCACCCACACGACGCCCACGGACGCCTACCGTGGCGCCGGCCGGCCGGAGGCGACATACGTCATCGAGCGCACGATCGACGCGTTGGCAGCCGAGCTGGGCATCGATCCTCTGGAGCTACGCAGGATGAACTTCGTCAAGGAGTTCCCGCACACGATGGCCTCCGGGCTGACGCTCGACTCCGGCGACTACGAAGCCTCGCTCGATCGCCTGCTGGAGCTGCTGGACCTCGATGCGATTCGCTCGGACCAGGCAGAACGCCGCGCCAACGGCGACGTCAAGCAGATCGGTGTCGGGTTCTCGACGTACAACGAGATGTGCGGGCTCGCTCCGTCCAGGATCCTCGGCGCCGTCCGCTATGCGGTCGGCGGATGGGACAGCGCGACGATTCGCTTCCAGCCGCTCGGCTCGGTGCAGGTCGTCACGGGAACGTCTCCGCACGGGCAGAGTCACGAGACGACGTGGGCCCAGATCGTCGCAGACGAGCTGGGTATCGGCGTCGACGATGTCCAGGTGCTGCACGGTGACACCGCAGTGTCCCAGCTCGGGATGGACACCTACGGAAGCCGATCGCTCGCCGTCGGCGGCGTCGCTTTGTGGCATGCGAGCCAGAAGATCGTCGCCAAGGCCCGGCAAATCGTCGCGCACCAGCTCGAGGTGTCCGAGGACGACCTCGAGTTCTCGAGTGGCACCTTCAGCGTGAAGGGCTCGCCGGACCGGTCGATGGACATCAAGGCCGTCGCCTTCCAGGCGCACGCGGCTCACAACCTCCCCGACGGCATGGAGCCCGGGCTCGAGGAGACCGCGGTACACGATCCGCCGAACTTCTCGTGGCCTGCGGGCGCCCACGCGGCCGTCGTCGAGGTCGACACGGAGACCGGGGACACACGCTTGCTTCGCTACGTCGCGGTAGACGACGTCGGAACGCCCGTCAACCCAGAGATCATCGACGGGCAGGTTCACGGCGGCATCACGCAGGGAATCGCGGCCGCGCTGTACGAGGAGGGCGCTTACGACGAAGACGGCAACCTGCTGACGACGACGATGACGACGTACCTGGTGCCGTCGGCGGCAGAGCTCCCGTCCTACGAGACCGATCGAACCGAGACGGAGGCGGACAATCCTCTCGGCGTGAAGGGAGTGGGGGAGACCGGCACGATCGCTGCTGCCCCGGCGGTGATCAACGCCGTGGTCGACGCTCTCTCCCACCTCGGAGTGACCGATGTACAGATGCCGGCCACGCCGGAACGAGTCTGGAACGCGATTCAGGAGGCGAAGTCGTGATTCCTGCGAGGTTCGACTACGAAGTCGCCGAGAGCGCCGAGCATGCGCTGTCGCTCCTCGGCGAAAGAGAGGATACGAAGTTGCTCGCGGGCGGGCACTCGCTCTTACCGGCGATGAAGCTCCGTCTGGCTCGACCTTCGCTCCTGGTTGACCTGGGCCGGCTCCGAGAGCTCTCGTACGTCAGCGACGCCGGCGACCGGATCGCCATCGGCGCGCTGACCCGCCACAAGGACGTTCGTGACGCCCCGCTCTTGCAGGAGCACTGCGGGATCGTCTCCTACGTCGCCGGGCAGATCGGCGATCCCCAGGTCCGGCACCGAGGGACGATCGGAGGCTCGCTCGCACATGGAGATCCGGCATCCGACCTGCCGTCCGTGATCCTCGCGCTCGATGCAGAGCTCGTCGTCCGCGGCTCGAGCGGCGAGCGAACGATTCCCGCGTCGGAGTTCTTCACCGGTGTCTTCGAAACGGCGATCGGGCCGGCGGAGATGCTGGCGGAGGTCCGGGTCCCGAAGCTCGGGCCCTCGACCGGCTGGTCGTATCAGAAGCAGGCTCGGCGTCTTCAGGACTGGGCGACCGTGGCCGTGGCGGCCGTCGTCGAGCGCTCGAACGGGTCGATCGGGAAGGCCTCGATCGGGCTGACGAGCATGGGCGCGACACCGCTCAGGGCAACGGCCGCCGAGGGCGCGGTCTCAGGAGGCGCCTCGATCGCCGAGGCGGCGTCACGTGCCGCCGAGGGCACCGATCCGCCGTCCGACCAGTCGGCGAGCGCCGAGTTCCGGCGCCATCTCGCCGAGGTGCTCACCAAGCGGGCACTCGAGGAGGCGTCGGCGCGGTAAGCCGACACGTCCTTCGCGAAGGCATGAGGCCGCCCCGCGAGCGGGGCGGCCTCGGCCTATGCGTAGGTGAGCGATCGATCCGGCACGCGGACCTGCTCGAGCGCCAGACGGAGCGCATCGTCCGGCCTCGAATCGCCGTCGACGATGATGCGATGACGGAGCACGTGCGGCGCGACCTCGCGAACGTCCTGAACCGTCACTGCGTCGCGGCCGCTCAGCCGTGCGTTCGCCTTGGCAGCAGCGGCAAGGTGCATGAGCCCACGTGAGCTGACACCGAGCACGACGCCCGGAAGGCTCCGGGTCGCCCGGGCGAGCTCGACCATGTAGCGACCGATCTCCTCTGGGAGGTCGGTCTCGTCGAGCTCCGTCCGCGCGCGGTCGAGGCCGACGACGCCCAGGAGCGACCGCACCTCGCCGAGCATGTCTGGAGCTACGCCCTTGTGCGGGAGATCGAGCATCCCGTACTCGCTCTCCGCGTCGGGGTACTCGAGCTCGATCCTGAACAGGAAACGGTCGAGCTGCGACTCGGGCAGCTCGAACACGTCGAGATGCTCGAACGGGTTCTGAGTGGCGATGACGAGAAATGGATCGGGCAGCCGATGGCTCCTGCCCTCGACAGTCACCTGGCGCTCCTGCATCGCCTCGAGCAGCGCTGCCTGCGTCCTGGGCGGAGTACGGTTGATCTCGTCCGCAAGGAGAACGTTCGTGAACACGACTCCGGGGAGAAACACGTGCTCCCCGGCGCGGAGAATGTTCTTTCCGGTCAGCTCCGTCGGCGTCGTATCGGGCGTGAACTGGATCCGCCTGAACATCGCACCCAGCACGTGCGCGATCGCCCGAGCGAGCAGCGTCTTGGCGCTTCCGGGTGGCCCCGTGAGCAGGACGTGCCCTCGCGCGAGGGCCGCCACGAGCAGGAGCTCGACGGCGCGATCCTGCCCCAGGACGACCTTCGAGACCTCCACCTTTGCCCGCTCTCGCAGGTCGGTGAGGTTCTGATAGGGCGCCTCCACCATGAGTGCCACCGTCCTTCTCCTCCCTTCCCCTTCCCGATCGTCGCGGACGCGCGCCGCAGAGAAAATGAGCCCACCGCGGGCTCCCAGACCCGAATCCCACACTCACTATCGGAGTCCGCCCGGGAGGCGTCAAGACCCGAGATGGATCGCGCAACGGAGCGGAATCTGCGAGTGCAGATTCCGCTCCTGAGAACCTGAGGGCGGCCGCTAGGCGGCCGCGGGCACCGTCGTTAGTCGACGAGCCCGAGCGGCGAGACCGGAGGCGTTTCCGGAGCCGGCACCGTGGCCAGCGCGTCCGTCAGCACCGCGTCGGGAGTCGTCTCGTCCGTGACGACGATGCGATGGCGGAGCACGTACGGTGCCATCTCACGCACGTCCTCGATCGTGACCACGTTGCGGCCATTCAGTCGAGCGCAGGCCTTCGAGGACATCACGAGGTGAATCAGTGCGCGCGAGCTCGCGCCCAGCTCGACACCGGGCACCTCACGAGTGCGACGTCCGACGGCGACGATGTACCGGCCGACGGCCTCGGGCACGTCGGTGGCCTCGAGCTCCTGCCGTGCCTTGTCGAGGCCGACGACTCCGAGCAACGGCCGGACCTCGCCGAGCATGTCGGGTGCGATCCCCTTGTGGGGAAGATTGAGCATCGCGAGCTCGCTCTCCGCATCTGCGTAGTCGAGCTCGATCTTGAACAGGAACCGATCGAGCTGCGACTCGGGAAGCGTGAAGACGCCCGAGTGCTCGTACGGGTTCTGGGTGGCGATGACGAGGAACGGGTCGGGGAGCTTGTGGGGCCTCCCGTCGATCGTGACCTGCCGCTCCTGCATCGGCTCGAAGAGAGCTGCCTGCGTGCGCGGTGGCGTGCGGTTGATCTCGTCCGCCAGGAGCACGTTCGTGAAGACGGCGCCGGGGAGGAAGACGTGCTCGCCCGCCCGAATCGTGTTCACCCCGTTGAGCTCGGCGGGGGTGGTGTCCGGTGTGAATTGGATCCGCTTGAAAGAGGCGCCGAGCATGTGCGCCACGGCGCGCGCCAGGAGCGTCTTTGCACTGCCGGGCGGTCCCTCGATGAGCACGTGTCCGTGCGCGAGGGCCGCGATCAGGAAGAGCTCGACCGTGCGCTCCTGCCCGATGACGACCTTCGCGACCTCGACCTTGGCCCGCTGGCGCAGGTCCGCAAGATCGTCGTACTTTTCCTCCAACATCAAAGCCACAGCCGTGTCCTTTCGCCTCAGGGGTGCCGTTTCACCCGGATTTCCCCTCTCGCCGAAGCCGGGCCGAGTCGCTTATCGGCAGCTATCCTGAAATCCTGAACACACATACGGGGGCGACCAGGTCTCGACGTGGTCGGTTCTCCGGCAGAGCTGCGAGCCGAGGTCGCCGGTTGGCCTCGTAAATCAACCGGCACCAAAGCAAGTGCGAACAGAGAATCACTCGCACTCGCCGCCTAGTCGAATCTAGGTAAGGCGACGCCGACCCGGGTTCGGCCCGAGACCCGGTAATCGGCGCCAACGATCGGGCTCGGCGCCGAGGGAGAGCCAATCGCCCGGAGCGCGACACTTCAGGATGGCTGGCCCGTCGGTTGGTCGTCCGCGAACCGGCCGGCGGGCGAGACGAAGCGCGGACTACGCTCGTAGACGTTCTGCCCGGTGCGACCGCGGACGCGGGTTCGATTCCCGCCGCCTCCACTGCCGACCGCGGGAAACCCTACGTCAGGTGATTACGGCGATCGCCTCCATGATGACAGGCTTCCCGAAGTCGCAGCCTGACGCGAGGAAAATGCGCGTCGCCCGACGTTACTTGCCGTCCTGGCGCTCGATCGTGGCTTGCACGGCGACCCATCGGTGCCGTCGCGAGTCATACCCCGACTCTGTTTGCGGCGGGAAGGACGGATCGGCGAAGGCGCCGACGGAAGGCAAGGCAGTGACACATGGAGAAGACGAACGGATCACCCTCCACTTCGAGACGAAGTTGCCCACAGTGACAGGCGGCTTCCCGGGTCGCCATTGCGACCAAACCTACCGGAGCGTCGGCCGCACATTGTGGCGTCTGGCCGATCGGGCCCACCTGCCGGAGGACACGCCGAACCGTCGGCGAAGCCATTGCCGATGGGCTGGCGACCGCGCGAGTTGTGGCTCGAGGTGGACGTGATCTGGTTCCCCGAAGTGTCCGGCGCGGCGGCGGTTGCCGGCTTCGAGCTTCCGCCGCTTCCCCGCTTCGAGCCGGCAGGGCTCGCGGCCTCGCTCCAGCGCCGGGAGGCGTGGAGACGCCGTCGGCGCGTACGGACGACGGCCCTCATGCTCTTGCCCGCGGTCATGGTCCCCCCGGCTCTGCTCCGAAGCGGTGGCGCGGGAGCTGCGGTCCTTCTCGATGATCCGCCCAGCCTGACGGTCCGGCTCGACGATCGGAGCCAGACGGTTCCGAAAACGGCGCGCAAGGTCGCCGGCACGCGCTCTGACGTGCGTCCCGAGATCGAGTGGCGCAACGCGACATCGGTCGGACAGTGGTGGAACGGCAGCCTGATCGGCGGCACGCAGCTGCCAAACGAAGGTCCGGACTGGGTCACCTGGAACCCGGTGACCGACTCGGTCCCGAACGCGCCGAGGCGGCTGTACGGAAACGAGCGCACGATCCGCACGGTCCTCTCAGTCGTACGGTACTACCGGACCGCGAACGCGCAGGCGCCGCGCGTCGTCGTCGGCGACATCAGCTTCGAGGGTGGTGGGCCGATGGACGCGCACCGCTCCCACCAGACCGGTCTCGACGTCGACATCTATTACCCGCGGCTCGACGGCTCCCTACGCGCGCCGGGCTCACCCGCGGCGGTCGATCGCCGGCTCGCCCAGGACCTCCTCGACCGGTTCATCGCGGGCGGAGCGAAGATGGTGTTCGTCGGCTACCACACGGGTCTTCGGGGGCCGGATGAAATCGTCATCCCTTACCCGAACCACGAGAACCACATGCACGTCCGCCTCCCGGCACACAGCGGCTAGGGCAGGAGGGGCCAGGCGTCGCTCGATCGTGCGCGCCCGTGAGCACCATGAGCTCGGTGAGCCCCGCGTCGCCGTCGGTCGTGCCGACCAGCGCCCGTTTTCAGGTGACTTGGAGAGGGATCATCGCGCGGCGCCGTTTGCTCCATCCACGATCGTGGGATAGAAAGCTCCCGACGAAATGAAGAGGCTGGCGGGGCGGCGTCCTCGATTGCCGCCGCGTGGGACGCAGCCGTGGCCTGGCCGGCACGATCGTCGTCCCGGCCACTAAACGAGGTTGAGGGTGAAGGGGCCTGCAGATGCCAGAGCTGTTGATCGATTTCATCACCTCGCTCGATGGGTACGGGGCCGCGGACGGCTGGCCCGGTTTGTGGGGGCTGGAAGGGCCTGAGTACCTCGCCTGGTTGGGAGATCAGCCGGAGGCGAGCTACGCGGTCCTGCTCGGTGCTAATACCTATCGGCTCATGTTCGAACTGGCCACCGAGGGAGAGCCGGGAACAGACCCCCTCGCCGGCTTTTCGAAGGTCGTCTTTTCGACCACCTTGCAGGAGCCGCTTTCGTGGCCGAACACACAGCTGGTCAACCGTGACCCCGTTGAGGCGGTCCGCGAGATGAAGGAGACGGGCACCACGCCCATGCGCACCATCGGCAGCCTGACACTGTGCCGCGCTCTCTTGAGCGCCGGTCTCGTGGACCGCTTTCGCGTGGTCATGTTCCCGGTCATCACGGGGAGCAGCGGTCGGGATCGGATCTACGACGGCTACCCCGACGTCTCCCTCGACATGATCGGCAGCCACACGTTCGACGGTCGGCTGCAACTAGTCGAGTACAAGCCGACGGTTCTGGCCGGCCCCCCCGGCACCAGCCGGGCGGATGCAGAGATGTAGTCCCCGACGCCGATCGGGACCGATTCCGTCTTCAGGTGACATTCCCGAGCACTGGCGCACTCCGACGTCTTCTCGCCCGTCTGTACGGGCGATCTCCCGTCTTAGCGACTGAACACCTCTTGGAACGCGGGCAGGTCGCGGATCGAGTCGAAGTCCGGGTCGTCTCGCGCCATCCCCCGGCAGTCCTCCCACATCTCGATCGCCGTACGAAGGTGCTCAAGAGCGTCCGCGGTTCGGCCCGCGAGGCTCTCGCAACAGGCGACGTTGTAGTAGAGGTATGGCTGGTCGGGACGTGCCTCGATCAGCTCCATGCCCTTGTCCGCCCCCTCCGCGAACTTGCCGGCCTCATACAGCGGTTGTCCGTGGTCCCACCACAACTCCGGCGCGAGCAGGCGCATCGACTCGGGCAGCCCGATCCACGGATGCCGTCGTGAGTCGTAGCCGGACTCCGTCGGCGGTGGGAACGACGGATCGGCGAATGAGCCGACCGAGACGACGACGAAATCCGGCCCCGTCGGCTCGGTGTAGAAGACCTGCGAGCCGCACTCGGGGCAGAAGTGGAGGATGTGCTCCTTGTGATCTGCCTCGTCGGAAATGCGCGAGTAGTCGCTGTAGCGACCCTCGATCCGCACTTGGTCCGTCCTGAAGCCAGCCTGCATCCCGAAGGCGCTCCCGGTTCGTCGCTTGCAAGCAAGACAGTTGCAGATCGACACGGCGAACGGCTCGCCCGTCACCTCCAGGCGAAGTTGCCCGCAGAGACAGGTTGCCTCGCGGTCGGGCATACCCGGCAACGTAGCCGATCATGGTCCATCCCAAGCGTCTCCCGGAGCAAGGCGCCTGGCCCGGAAGGAATCCTCAAGGAACATTTCCGAACACTCGCGCATTCGAGAGTCATCTCGGTTCTGAAGTCCTCACCCGCTTCTACGAGGAAGTGTGGGCGGCTGGGAGCGTGGGGTTCGCCACGGAGGTCTTCGCCGACTAGCCGCGGACGACGGCTCAAGCGACATTCCGGCACCCCAGCAACACAGTCTTGCGTCACCGGCGCGACCCGACCTCGTCGACCGCTGGACGCGCTACCGGAGGACGCGGTACTCGAGATGCGTCGCGCCGTCGGTCTGGCTGAGCCCGGTCTGCTCCAGCTCGATTCGCTGCGGGAGTTGGTCGAACAGCCGACGGCCCCCTCCGAGCAGGACATCGATCAGGTGGATTCTGATCTCGTCCACGAGCCCCGCAGCGAGGAATTGCTGATCGATGTTGGCGCCCATGAGGCCGATCCGCTTGTCGGCGGCGACCTCCTGGGCCTTCGCGAGGGCACGCTCGATACCGTCGGTGACGAATGTGAATATCGGGTCCGAGCTCGCCGGCGGCGCGTGGGTGACGACGAAGCACGGGACCTCGCCCAGCGGACCCTTGCCACCCCATGCCTGGATCGAGTTGTCGTAGCTCCGTCGGCCCATGATCACGGCGCCCGTTTCCTCGACCAGGTTGCCGTACACCCGCTCGAACACCGAAGGATCGTCGAACGCCCAGTTATGGAGCCTCATCCCATCCTCGCCTAGCCCCTGCTCCGGATTGTCATTAGGAGCCGCGATGTAGCCGTCCAATGACATGCTCATGTCGATAACCACGTTGCCCATGTCGCCTCCCCTGTTCTGCCAATAGACCGGATGACGCTCACGAACTCATCGCAGTGCGCGCGGCTGCCGCCTGACTGTCGAAGGTCAGGGCGGAGGTTGCGCCTCGAATTGCTGGAAACGCGCAGTGAGCGGTCTGCCGCCGAGTCTACGCCCGAGGTCGACGAGTTCTGTCAGCGAGAGCTGCTGCGAAGGTCTGCTTGGCGCTTCCGTTCAACGCCTTGCGGTGCAATGTACCTTGTGCTTCTATGCATAGCACTTCGAGCTGTGGAGCGCTCATGCACATCGACAAGGACCTAGTCGCGGCCGCGGCGACACCGCTGGTACTCGCAATCCTGGCGGAGGGTGAAAGCTACGGGTACGCCATCCTCAAGCGGGTACGTGCGCTCTCCAAGGGCGAGCTCGAGTGGACCGACGGGATGCTCTACCCGCTGCTCCACCGCCTCCGTCGGCTCGGGTACGTGACGACGGAGTGGCGAACGTCTCCGGAAGGGCGTCGCCGCAAGTACTACAAGGTCACCGACGACGGACGAGCGGAACTCGCCGAACAGCAACGGCAGTGGGCGACGGTCACACGTGCGCTGAATGACGTCTGGCCGGGGTCCGGTGTACTGCTGACGGCGCTCGGCGAGGCGTGAGCATGGAGAGCATGGAGTCACAGATCGCAGAATGGCGCGCCTACGTCGCAACCGCCCCGGGCGTCAACGGCCACGACGTCGACGAGCTGGAGGATCATCTTCGTCACCAGATCGCCGAGCTGAACGCCGTCGGCCTCGCACCCGACGAGGCGTTCCTCGTCGCCGTGAAACGGATGGGCGAGCTCGACGCCCTGTCGCGGGAGTTCGCACGCGAGCACAGCGGCCGACTGTGGAAGCAGCTCATCCTGAGCGGAGACGACGAGCCGGCGCGTGCGTCCAGCGGCTGGTTCGAGCCCCTCGTCTTCGCCGTCGCTGCGGCCGTCGCGATCCAGGTCGCACGCCTCGCTGCCGGCTTCCCCGACGAGGAGCCAACCTGGCTGCCGCGGAACGCCAGTCTGTTCGTGTTGCCGTTTCTTGCCGCGTACTTCGCCCGCCAGCGACAGCTCGACCGCCGGCAATGGGTGGTGATCGCGGCGCCGTTCGCTCTCGCTGCGCTCGTGATCAACCTCTATCCGTGGGGTGCGGACTCGGCCACCGAGGCCCTCGTCTTCCTCCACCTGCCGGTGGTGCTCTGGTTAGCAGTTGCCTACCCGTATATGGGCGGCACGGTCCGATCGCACGAGCGGCGCATGGACTTCGTCCGCTTCACGGGCGAGTGGTTCATCTACTACGTGCTGATCGCGCTCGGGGGCGGCGTGCTCATGGGCTTGACCGCGGCCATCCTCGAACCCACGGGCGTCGACGTCGAGCGGATCGCCGAGTGGGTGCTGCCTTCGGGAGCGGCGGGTGGCGTCATCGTGGCCGCATGGCTCGTCGAGTCGAAGCAACGGGTCGTCGAGAACATGGCGCCGGTGCTCACGATGCTTTTCACGCCGCTGTTCGCGGCGATGCTGGCTTGCGCTGCCGTCGTCTACGCCGTGACCGGGCTCGGCGGCGCGTTCGACCGCGAGCTCGTCAGTGTCCTCGATGCCCTGCTGCTGGTCGTCCTCGCGCTCGTGCTCTACGGGATGTCCGCGCGGGACCCGTCCACGTCGTCGCCTGGGTGGATGGACGGCATCCAGTTGGTCGCCGTCGTCAGCGCCCTCGTCCTCGACGTGATGGTGCTCGGCTCGATGATCGCCCGGATCGGCGAGCTCGGGTTCACCCCGAACCGAGCGGCAGCGCTCGGCCTGAACCTCGTGCTCCTCGTGAACCTGGCCGGGGCCGCCTGGCTATCGGCCCGATTCCTCAGACGGCGCAGCACGCTCCACCGGCTCGAGCGCTGGCAGACCACCTACCTTCCCGTCTTCGCCCTGTGGGCCGCCACGGTCGTGGTCATCCTCCCGCCGGTGTTCGCCTTTGATTGATCGCATCGACTAACCACACCATGCCGTGAGGTCACGCGCGCTCGCCGCAGGTCGTCGGGACGTCGGTGATAACCTGGCTCGCACACACAGCTCTCCTCCGCAGCTGCACTCACCGCGAGTCGCGCCAGGTTTGAGCCTGACAGGGAGGAGAGCCTTGGTGGCACGGTCTCTAACTGAAACGCACACCGAAGCGGCGCGCGCGATGGTACGGGCCAACGATTGGGAGCGCGACCAGGAGGCATGGAACCTTCCACGAGCCCCAGGAGGAACGATCGCTCGCAGGGCGGACAAAGACACACACGACGCCGGGGAGAGGGATCTTGGCGAGCAAGGAGCAAAGCCCCCGGGGATGTCACCGGAGACGACCGAGTGAGCGGGATCATCGTCTTCGTCGTCGGGTCTGCTGTGGGACTCTGCGCCCTGGGAGCTTGGACCTATGATCGCCTCCGGCGGCGGGACTCGCGGCGCTGGTGACTGTGGGGAAGCTGGATGACGCCGCAAGTGATAGCGCCGTAGGAGGCGCAGTTCGCCTTATGCGCGGACGATTCGAAGCACGGTTCGAAGACGTGGACGACGCAAGAGCAGCTGCCCGCGATGCGCGCGCGGTCGGATTCGCTGTCGACGTTCGGCAAGACACCACGGGCTGGCTCACCGTCGGAAGACGCCAACTCCCCTTCCCGGGCGACGAGCGCGACCGTTACGCCAGTCGTTTCCACGCGATCGCGACGCAACATGGCGGCGCATTCAGCCAGTTTGTCGAAGAGCAGCCGGAAGCCTTGGCCAGTCACGTGGCAGAGAGACCTTCTCAGAGAGGAGACGGATGACGAATAAGCGACAACAGACGATGGCGAAGGTGGCGCGCGAGCGTGAGGTCAAAGAGCGTCGCGCGCGTCGGCTCGAGAAGAAGCACGCAGCGGCGGCTGAGCGCAAAGCCAAAGCGGAAGGTGCGACCTTCCCGACGAGCGAGGAGACGTACACAGGCTCGGCAGGCCAGCCCTGAGGATTGCCCGCCCTGGCTGCGATTGATCTCGCGGCTAGGTGGTAGTGAAATCCGAGCCGCGAGTCAGGCGACTGCGGCGATCGCGTCCACGATGATCGGAACGTTCAGGGGCTAGGAGCCCTGGCCGGGAGCGGAGCGTGCGTGTCGACCTGGGCGGCCCCTCGACCTCGGGGTCTACTGATCCGCACAGCGTCCTCGCGAGCTCCAGCAGGCGAGCACCAGAGCCGTGGCGACCCAGACGTGCGTCAATCGGTCGTCCGGTGACCTCGCGAACCTTCGCGATTTGCGTCCGCAGGCATGAAGCGCATGACGCGCGGATCCGTGAGCACGAGATCTCCGACCGCGTTCACGTCCGGCATGGGCTGAAGCTAGCGAGCGGAGTAGCGTCAGGACGCAGTCGGTGCCAGGTGTGCAGCCACGCGCTCGCGTAGCGCTCCTCCGACCTCCGGAGCCTCCTGCTCCAACTGCCAGACGTCGCGGTTGAACACCGTGACCAGGCGCATCGGCGAGGTCGCGACCACCGTTGCGGTACGGCGTCCTCCCGACAGGACGGCGATCTCGCCGAAGACGTCGTCGGGGCCGAGCGTGCGAATGACGACGCCATCCTTGAGCACGTCGGCGGTGCCGGCCGTGACCACGAAGATGGCGTACCCGAAGTCGCCTTCGCGCAGCAGCGTCGCTCCCTCTTCGATCTCGAGCTCCGAACAGACTCCGGCGACGTGGGCGCGCTGCTCGAGGTTGAGCTCCGAAAAGAGAGGGATCTTCGCGAGGCGTGCCGGGTCCATCGCGGCGACGCTACAGCGTTCGCACCGCCGTTGGGTATCGGAGTCGTGACGATGTGGTAACTCCGATCCAACGGGAACGAGCCGTTGGCCACGGCTGTTCGCCAGAATGTGCGCATGTCGACACTCCCGTCGGGAACGGTGACGTTCGTCTTCAGCGACATCGAGGGCTCGACTGACCTGCTCAAGCGGCTCGGCGAGCGTTACGCGGAGCTGATCGCGGATCACCGCGGGATCGTTCGCGAAACGTTCGGGCGTCATGACGGCATCGAGATCGATTCGCAGGGTGACTCGTTCTTCTTCGCATTTGCGCGTGCGCGCGACGCGGTTGCGGCGGCGGTCGAGGCGCAGCGTGCACACGCGGAGCACGGGTGGCCGGATGGAGTAGCCGTTCGCGTGCGCATGGGCCTCCACACAGGCGAACCGGCCCTAGGGGAGCAGGGATACCTGGGCGTCGACGTCGTACGGGCCGCACGCCTCTCCGCAGTTGGGAGGGGCGGGAACGTGCTTCTCTCGGAGACGACGCGGTCGCTGCTCGGATCGTCGCTCCCGGACGGAGTCTCGGTGTACGCGGTCGGTGAGCGACACCTCAAGGACATCGACGAGCCCGAGCGCATCTACCAGCTCGCCATCGAGGGCGTCGACGCCTCCGAGGTTCTCACTCCGCAGCCGACCGAGGACCAGGACGAGTGGAGCCGTCGCGGGGAAGACCTCGCCCGCAGGATGACGGAGAGGATCAACCAGAGCGTCTACGAGTCGCTCGAACGCTCGCTCGGCAAGCTCGGCAAGGAGCGCTAGCGCCGCTGCCAAGTGGCATGGGCGGGCTCAAGCCCTCGGCTCGAGCATGAGCGAGACGAGCGCTTCCGCCTCCTTCGCGACGGTGACGTGGATCGCGGCTGGCTCGCGAATCCATGCGATCAGGTTGCGGGCGGTGAGGTCGTCCAGCACGAACTGGAACGACTGTGCTTGGTTTCCCGACTCGTACTGCCGACGGATGTCGAACGCGAACCCGGTCGTGTGCAGGGAGTACCCATGCGTGGCTTCCGGGTTTCCGGTTCTGAGCAGCTGTTGGTAGGCGTCGTCGCGCACCGAGCTCGTCACGCGGAGAGGGAGGCTCGCGCCGCTCAGCTCCTTCACCCGCTGTCCGATGTAGACCAGCAGTGCGAGCGCCTCCGGGCGCAGGCCCCGATACAGCTCCCTGGGCTGCCCGAGGCTCGTGGCGAGCTCGCCCATCCTCCGGTCGACGGCGAAGCCGAGCCGCGCCGGGTCGTCCGGGAGCGGCTGGAGATGGAAGTCGGCCCATGCCCGCTGCAGGTCGGTTGCGTCGGCGAAGCGCTCCGTCCCCGATGGCGGATGCAGCGCTTCCTCTGCGCTTGCCTTCGCGGCGTGCAGGAGGTCGAGCTCCTGCAACCGGTCGCGGTCCTCGCGATAGAGCCGCATGATCTCCTTCGCCGCGAGGACGCGCCAGAAGTACGTCGGCGAGTCGTCGCCGAGCCGCGACAACAGCTCGTCGGCTGCGCCGTTTCGATCAGGCGCGGTGTCGAAGAACACTCGCACCCAGGAGAGGTCCTCCTGATCCACGAGCTCGGGGACTGGGAGGTCGGCATCGCCGGCGTACGCGCGGAGGACGTTGGTCAGATTGCCGATTCCCATGTGGTAGGAGACGACCGCGAGGTCGTCCCGGCCGAGCCGCTCGCGAGCGGCAGTGAGGTATCGAACGGTGCCCGCAAGCGCTTCCGCGGCGTCGAAACGCGCGTCGATCTCCTGGCGCTCCTCCCGTAGGCGCTCGAGTTCTGCCGTGTTCCCCCGCTGTGCGGCTTCGGCGATCTGCGCGGTGAGCTTCCGGCTCTCGGCGAGGTCGACGTTCATGCCGAGAAAATTGGCCGCCGTCTCCGCGAGGATCTGAGTCAACCCCGAGGCTCCCTCGGGGTCGTCTCCCGCGATGACATCGGGGCGTCCGCCGCTCTCGAGGAAGACGATCGCCTCGATCACGTCGGCGTCGAAGCCGCTGTCCGCCACCGCATGCTCCACGAGCGGCCGGAACGAATCAGTGCGTTGTGCGGACGCGAACACCCCGCCGGGGCTCTTGGCGTAGAGCGCGTGGCTGAGCCCGAACGCAGCGGCCTGTTCGAGATCCTCGGCCTGCGACTCCTCGTATGTCAGCGGATCCGGCGTGGTTGGCTCGGCGCGCGGTACGAGAACCGCTGCCGACGCGCCACCGTCGACGACCCGGGCGGCGACCAACGCCACCACCGCAGCGACGACAGCGATCGCCGCTGCAACGACGACGCGTCGGCGGCGCACGACCCGGCGATCGTCGCTGTAGGCGGTCACGGCGACACCTCGTGTCATTGTTGCCGAGGCCTGCGCAGATCGGTGTTTCGAACGACACCCGCGAGCACGCGAAGCGGTTCGGCGAGCCGATGCGCGCCGTCACGCTGCGAGCAGCTCACCTGCAGCTCGCGCCTCGGCGCCGTGGCGGAAGATTGCGGCCGCGATCCGCGTCATGTAGGTGAGATGTCAGACGACGCGGGGGAAGACGCCTTCGGCCGAAAGAGGAAGTAACCGACCGGGGTGCGGGATGGAGCCCGTCTGCGGCGGGCTCCATCGCTGCTCGTGGCCCCGGTTCGTGCCACGAGGCGCGGGAGACGTAGGCTGGCGTCGCCGTGGAGCCTCTCGTACCGCCACCGACCGCAGGAAGGGCCTTTGAATCGAGTCGCCGGATCCGGCTCTCCGATCGCGACGTCGACGGACGGCTTCGGCTCGATGCGGTCGCTCGTTACCTCCAGGACGTGGCCATGGACGACGTGGACGAAACCGGTTGGGGCGCGCCCGAGCACCTCTGGGTCCTGCGCCACATCAGGGTGGACGTTCTCGCCCCGCTCATCGAGGACGACCGCATCGAGCTCCGGACGTGGTGCAGCGGAACGGCGGCGGTCGCGGCCGGTCGGCGCTTGTCCATCACGGGCGATCGTGGTGGGTGGGTCGAGCTCGACAGCGTCTGGGTGCATCTCGCGGCGGACGCAAGACCTGCCCGGATCGGAGACTTCGGCGCCTACGCCGTTGCCGCCGCCGGGCGCATCGTGTCTCCGCGGGTCGAGCTTCCCCACCCGCCCGCGGATGGGCCGAGAATCGGCTGGCCCTTGCGCACGACGGACATCGATCGTCTCGGGCACGTCAACAATGCCGTCTACTGGCAGGCCGTGGAGCAATGCCTGCTCCGGGCAGGCCCCGACCCGCGTGCGTCGATGCGGGCGGTGCTCGGATACCGCCATGCGATCGACCTGGGCGAGGAGATCGAGCTCGTGCCGTTCTCGGACGACGGTCGCTACTCGATCGCGTTCATGGCGCACGAGGTCGTGAAGGCGGTTGCCTGTATCGGAGGGCTCGAGGGACCGAACTCTTAGTTCGTTCTCAGCGAGGCTCGCTACCCTCGTCCGATGGACGACGACACTCGTATCTCTCGCCGCGCGTCTCTCGTCAAGCTCGGGGGGCTCCTGGCAGGCGCCGTCGCCGTCGGCGGCGTGAAGACGGCGGACTCGCTCAGCGCGACCGACGACGACGCCTCGAGTGCGGGCCCGGCAGGAGTCGTCTCCGGCGCGGTCAGCTGCGTGCTTGCTCCGGAACAGACCGAGGGCCCCTATTACCTCGACGACCACAAGGTTCGCCGGAACATCACCGAGGGGAGGCCCGGAGCGCCTCTCGCGCTGCGGCTGACGGTCGTCGACGTCTCCACCTGCAAGCCCATCAAGGGCGCCACGGTCGACATCTGGCACTGCGACGCGGGCGGTGTCTACTCGGGGACGAGTGCCCAAGGGACCGAGGACGAGCGGTTCCTCCGCGGGATCCAACGGACGGACGCGAAGGGTCTCGCCCGTTTCCAAACCCTGTATCCGGGCTGGTACAGCGGCCGGACCGTCCACATCCACGTGATGGTCCACATTGGCGGCAACGTCGTGCACACGGGCCAGCTCTACTTCCCGGACGCGCTGACGGACACGGTCTACCAGAGCTCGCCGTATCGTCGCCGGCCGGGCCGAACGACCCGAAACGTCGCCGACAGCATCTATCGAAACGGCGGGAAGCGTTCGACGCTGAAGCTCCGCAGGAGCGGCAGGGGCTACGTCGGCTCGATCACCATGGGGGTGCAGCGGTCGTAGCGCTCTCGGCGTTCTGGCCGGAGGGGGAGGCCCGATTCCGACTTTCACCGCGCTCTCAGCCAAAACTCAGGTTCGTCTGCTTTCGTATATGCCTTAGACGACGAGAGGAGTGAAGGTGAGCGAGCAGACGCCGGGCCATTCCGGACCGACCCCGCTGGAGGCGCAGGAGCAGCTCGAGCAGGCCCTCTTCGAGATCAGGCGCGTGATCGCCGGGCAGGACGAGATGCTCGAGCGGGTGCTCGTCTGTCTGCTGGCGCAGGGCCATCTGCTGATCGAAGGCGTTCCGGGCCTCGCGAAGACGTTGACGATCAAGACGACGGCGGGCGTCCTCGGCGGCACGTTTGCCAGGGTGCAGTTCACTCCGGACCTCGTTCCGTCCGACCTCGTCGGCACGCGCATCTACCGCCAGACGGACGGGACGTTCGAGACGGAGCTCGGGCCCGTCTTCTGCAACTTCCTCCTCGCGGACGAGATCAACCGCGCGCCGGCGAAGGTGCAGTCCGCGTTGCTCGAGGTCATGCAGGAGCGCCAGGTGACGATCGGACACGAGACCTTCCCAGTGCCCGACCCGTTCCTGGCCATGGCGACTCAGAACCCGATCGAGTCGGAGGGCACGTATCCGTTGCCGGAAGCGCAGATCGACCGCTTCATGCTCAAGGTGGTGATCGGGTACCCCCACCACGACGAGGAGCTCACGGTCGTCCAGCGGCAGCTCGTCGATCCTCCCGAGCTGCGCCAGGTGCTCGCGCTCGACGACCTCAAGGCTCTGCAGCGCGCCGTGTTCGACATCTACGTGGACCCATCGCTCGTGAGCTACGCGGTGGACATCGCGACCGCGACGCGCGAGCCTGCTGCGTACGGCCTCGCCGACGTCGAGCAGTACGTCTCGTACGGCGCCAGCCCTCGAGGCCCGATCAGCCTCGTGCAGGGAGCGAGAGCGCTCGCGTTGATCCGGGGGCGCGAGTACGCATTGGTCGAGGACCTGCAGGCGCTCGCCCGGGATGCGCTGCGGCATCGCCTCGTCCTCTCGTATCAGGCGCTCGCCGAGGAGGTGAGTTCCGACGCCATACTCGACCAGGTGCTCGCAGCCGTCCCGGCTCCTCAGCTCGACCTGGCCCGCATGAGCGCATGAGGTCGGCGAGCGCACTGCTGCCCCACCCGACTCCGGCTCGCCCAGGGCCGGGCCCGATGTCGGAAGGGCTGCTGCGTGCGCTCGATGTCACGATCGGCAGAAGGATGGAAGGCCTGCTGGCAGGCGACTTCCGCTCGAATCTTCTCGGGGCGGGATCCGAGCTGGCCATGGTTCGGCCCTACGTCCCGGGAGACGACGTGCGGCGAATCGACTGGAACGTCACCGCGCGAACGAACGAGCCGCATGTACGGGTCGACCTCGCCGAGCGGGTCCTCGTGACGTGGCTCGCGCTGGACACGTCGCCGTCGATGCAGTTCGGCACCGCCGATCGTCGAAAGGCCGACGTCGCCGAGGGTGTGGCGATCGCGCTCGGCCACCTCGCGACGCGACGCGGCAATCGTCTCGGGGTCGCGACGTTCGGAGGCGCACACCCGCGAACCCTGCCGCCGAGGCAAGGCCGTGCCGGCTTGATCGGCCTCCTCGTCGCGCTCCGGCAAGCAACGGAGGAGCCGGTCGGAGCAGCGTCGGTGGGGGAGGCGATCACGCGCACGGGATCGCTTGCCCGTCAGAAGTCGCTCGTCATTGTGGTCTCCGACTTCCGGGGCCCGAAGGACTGGCGTGGCCCGTTGCTCGAGCTCGCCGGTCGTCACGACGTCGTCGTCGTCGAGATCCGTGATCCGCGTGAGCAGGAGCTCTCGAACATGGGGTTCCTCTGGCTCGTCGATCCCGAGACCGGGCGCCAGCTCCATGTCGACACTCGCAATCGTCGCCTTCGCGAGCGCTTCGCCGTCGCCGCGGCC
The DNA here is from genome assembly GCA_963761485.1 of uncultured Actinomycetes bacterium. GTDB lineage: Bacteria > Actinomycetota > Thermoleophilia > Gaiellales > Gaiellaceae > GMQP-bins7. The sequence continues at coordinate 131,202 of CAVXGP010000015.1, forward strand.
GCCGAGCGCGCCCAGGTTGCGCGCATCTTCAGCTCGGTCGGTGTCCGGCACGTGGTTCTGACGACGTCGGGAGACTGGCTCCGCACGCTGGTCGCCTTTCTCCGCCGGAGCAGGTCGTGAGCTTCACCTGGCCGCTCGTTCTGATCGGCCTCCTGGTCGTCCCGGTCCTCGTCGCGTTCTCCGTCTGGTACGAGCGGCGGCGAGCCGCCTCTCAGTCCAGGTTCGGAAACCCGGACCTGTTGTCCAACGTGATCGACCGAGCTCCGGGAAGGATCCGGTATCTCCCGCCGGCGCTGCTTCTGCTGGCCCTCGCGGCAATGATCGTCGGCGTCGCGCGCCCGAACGCGACCGTCAGCGTCAAGCGGGAGGAGGCGACGGTCGTGCTCGCCATGGATGTCTCGCGTTCGATGAAGGCCACCGACGTCCAGCCGACTCGGCTCGACGCGGCCCGAACGGCGGCGAAGGCGTTCCTCGCCGAAGTGCCGGACAAGTTCCGTGTCGGCGTCGTCTCCTTCGCAACCCGAGCCGCCGTCGCCGTGCCGCCTACCGACGACCGAGCCCTGGCCGCCGAGGCACTCGATACCCTCGCCCCCGGCGAGGGCACTGCCATCGGAGACGCCGTCGCGCTCTCCCTCCGGCTGGGCCAACGGCGGCGGGAAAGCGACGGCGCTGTTCCTCCTCGCGCCATCCTGCTGATCTCGGACGGTGCTCGAGACGGCGGAAGGGTGGAGCCGGCAGCCGCGGCCCAACAGGCGAAGGCTCGTGGGGTGCCCGTCTACACCGTGCTCGTCGGAACCCCGGACGGCGTGGTGGAGGAGAGGTTGACAGGGGGCTTCACGCGAATCATCCGGGTGCCGCCGAGCCCTCAGACGCTGCAGCAGCTGGCGAAGGCGACGGGCGGCGCGTTCTTCACTGCCCCGGACGCCGAGCAGCTCCGCCAGGTCTACGAGGACCTCGGCTCCAGGCTGGGGACGCGCGAGGAGCCGCGCGAGATCACGGACGTCTTCGCGGCGGGCGCTGCCGCGCTGCTGCTCACGGGGGGCGCCCTCTCGGCACTGTTCTTTCGGAGGGTCCCGTGAAGCGTGTCCTGCGAGCGGCTCTCGTCGCGGCGACGCTCGTTGCCGCCCTGGCGGCTGCGACTCCGGCAGGCAGCGCAAACGAGTGCGACGGGCTCATGGTGTGCGTGCCGGTCGCCGGCCCGTGGGTGATCGTGCCGACGTCGACGGGAGTGCCTCGTCCGGAGGTCAAGTATCAGCTTTCGTGCCCGCGTGGCTACATCGTCGGCGGCCTCGACGCGCGGCTCAGCGAGCGCGCGATCGACGTGAGCTTTCTCGGGACGCTGGGCAGTCCGGTGAACCCGGGCATCTCGACGTCGCGGTCGACGGTCTTCGTCGCGTCGCACGTCGGCGCGTCGCCGCGCGCTCCGAGCTTCAAGCCCTTCATCGGCTGCATCCCGGCTACGGGAGGAGGCAGTCGGGTGCCGACCGCCGTCACGGCCTTTCCTCCCGGTCGGCCGACCGTTCGGCGCGTGCGGACGGTGAGGGTGCAGCCAGGCACCGTTACCGTCGGCCAGGCGTGCGCAGCGCGGGAGCGCCTCGTCGGCGCTTCGTATGCGTTCGGCTTCTTCACGCCGACGCCTCCCAGCGCAAGCCTGGCCTCGAGCCTCAGCGGGTCCCAGAGTGTTCGGGGTGAGCGGGTGGTCGTCACGGTCCGCGGCGACGCCGAGCTCCAGGGCGTTCGCGCAGTGGTGCAGGTTCACGCCGTATGCTCGGTGGTCCGATGAGCTTCCGGAGCCCCTGGTTCCTGCTGGCGCTCCTCCTGCTCGCCGTTGCGGCGGGCATCTGGGTTCTTGCCGAGCGCCGTCGGATGCGGTACGCGGTCAGGTTCACGAACGTCGAGGTTCTCGCGAGCGTCGTCTCCGGGCGTTCGTGGCGGAGGTTCGTACCGCCCTTCCTCTTTGCCCTCTCCCTGGCGTTCCTGCTCGTCGGCCTGGCTCGTCCGGAGGTCAGCAGGATGCTCCTCAAGGAGCGCGCGACGGTGATCCTCGTCGCCGACACCTCGCGCTCGATGCAGGCGAAGGATGTCCAGCCCACGAGGCTGGGTGCCGCCCAGGAGTCGATGCGGTTGTTCCTCGAACGGGTGCCCGATCGTCTACGCGTCGGCCTTGTCGTCTTCGCCGGCGAAGCGCAGGTCGCGACCCCGCCGACCAGGGATCACGATCTCGTCCGTACGGCCGTTGACGAAATCGACACCTTCCTCGTGTACGGAGGGACTGCGATCGGCGACGCGCTCGCGACCGCGGTCGAGCTCGGTCGGCGGGCCAACGAAGGGGGCCCGCCGGAGGGAGAGGAGATCGCGCTCGGGGGCGGTCCGGGGACGCGATCTCTGGCGCAGGTGGCCGGGTGCGAGCAGGGGCCCGTGTCGATTCTGTTCCTCTCCGACGGCGCGCAAACTCGCGGGGCTCTCCAGCCGCACGAAGGTGCGGCTCTTGCCAGAGACGCCTGTATCCCGGTGTACACGATCGCGCTCGGAACGCCGAACGGCGTGATCGAGCGTGAGCCGTTCGGGTACCAGGGTGGCAGCCAACTGATTCCGGTGCCGCCAGACCCCGAGACGTTGCGGCAGATCGCCGAGACGACCGGCGGTGAGTTCTCGGAGGCGCGCACGGCCGATGCCCTCGAGAAGGCGTACGAAAGCCTCGGCTCCAGGCTCGGCCGAGAGCCGGGCCAGAGCGAGATCACGTTCCTCTTCGTCGCGCTCGCCGCGGGCCTGCTGCTCGTGGCCGGAGTCTTCTCGGCGCTCATCGCGCCGCGACTTCCTTAGATGCATGCAAGACCGGAATGCTCTTACCGTGCGCAAGAGCGGAATCTGCGAGTGCAGATTCCAGTCGCGCGAAGATCCCTAACGGCGGCCGCTTCGCGGCCGCGGGCGCTCCTATTTCACTGAAATTCGCGTCGAACACGGCGTCGCCGCGGCGAGCCGTCAGAGCGCGACGAGCACGAAGCCACGGTCCTCGGGATCCGACCTTCCCGCGGGGTAGACGGAGACCTTGAACACGCCGCCCGACGCCGGGTCCGCGGATGCGTAGCCGCCGTTGAGGCCGCTTGCCAACGCGGTCTGTGCTCCGTTTCCGACGAGGCGCGCTTCGTAGACGCCGATCGAGACCCGCCGCACCTGGATTCCGCGGCCCGTGCAGTTGAACGTCCGGCCGAAGACCGCTTTCGAGCTCGTGAACTGATCCGGGAGGTTCGCCATCCCGGCTCTCGGGTCGCCGGTGACGACGACGATCCCGCGTACCGCCCCGGTCGTGCACCGTTGCTGTGCGACGGCTGTGCTCTGGATTCGTTCGCCGACGGCGAACGCCGAGCCTCCGAGGGCGAAAAAGAGGGCGACGAGCGCGATCGCAGTCCCCGGGTCGATCGAGAAGCGCCGGTTGGTGTTCACTTCGAGCTCCTTTCAGGACGGTTGGATTCGCCGGAGAGTGACACAGGGGCGGACCCGGGCGGGATCGACGAACTGACGCGGTAGGTTCCGCGAGTGACGGACGACGCCGCCCCTGGACGATCGCGCTTTGGCAGAAGCCGGGGGCGGTTGCTCGGCGGCGTTTTCGCGGCGGCGGTCGTCGTCGCAGTCTTCGTGTTCTTCCTGCCGCGCATCGCGGACTATCGCGACGTCTGGGACGTGCTGCGGGAGCTCAGCTGGGAGGACTCGGCCCTGCTGGCCGGGGCAACGCTCCTCAACATCGCGACGTTCCCTCCGCCCTGGATGGCGGCGCTTCCCGGCCTCCGCTACCGGCAGGCGCTCGTGATGACCCAGGCGTCCACGGCGCTGTCGATCGTCGCGCCGGCGGGCGCCGCGGTCGGGATGGCCGCCTCGTACACGATGCTCCGCTCGTGGGGCTTCGCTTCCGGACCAGTGGGCCTCGCCGTCGCCGTCACCGGGATGTGGAACCAGCTCTCGAATCTCGCCTTCCCGATCGTTGCCCTTGCCCTCCTCACCGCGGCCGGCGAGGATCATCCGCTGTTGCGGACGACGGCCCTCGTCGGCGTGGCTGCGCTTGTCGTCGTCCTGGTGGCCTTCGGCCTGGCGCTCTCGAGCGCGCAGCGAGCCCATCGAGTCGGTGACCTCGCCGCTCGGTTCGCCAGTTGGGCGATGCGGTTGGTTCGCAAAAGACCCGTCTCATGGGGCGGGGAGAGCTTCGCGCGCTTTCGTTCCGATGCGCTCGGCCTGCTCGAGCGTCGCTGGCACGTCATCACCGTGGCCACTCTCGTGGGGCACCTGACTGTCTTCGTGCTCCTTGCAACCTGTCTGTGGGCGGTTGGGGTGTCGAGCTCGGAGATCTCGTCGGTCGAGGCGTTCGCGGCGTGGTCCCTCGTCCGCATTCTCGGAGCTATTCCACTCACCCCGGCTGGTGTGGGGATCGTCGAGATCGGCTTGACTGGAGCCCTGGTCGCCTTCGGCGCGCCGAACGCCGAAGCGGTCGCGGCAACACTTCTCTACCGCGCGCTGACGGTCTTCCCGACCCTCGGCCTGGGCCTTCTCGCGGCCGCGACCTGGCGAACGCACCATCCCGGCGAGCGTCTGGAGCCTGCGCCAAACGAGGGGTCGAGCATCCCTCGATCGGGGTAGGGAAAGCGGCGGAATCGGCTCTACCGTGCGCCAAGACCCCTGCTGCGGCAGCACCGGTCCTTCCCGGCTTCGACCACGATCGTTCTCGCCTCCCTCGCGGCGTTCGTGGCCCGGCCGGGCGGGTTGGAGCCGGCGCTCGCCACGCCTTCCGGCTCGTGCTGCCGCTACGGGGGTCCTTTGCGCGTAACAGCGGCAGGAGTCGACACGCGCGCCGGGAACCACCGGCCTGATGAGAGAGGAAAGCCAGCTCGACGAGATGCGCGCTGCGATCCGCGGCGACTTCGAGCGCCTCGCGGACCGGCGGGGTGAGCAGGAGCTCATGCGCATCCCCGCCGACACGTCCGAGCCGCATTCCGACGACGACGCTGCCGAGCCCGAGGGGCAGGCGCGTCTCTCCTGGGCCGCCCGTCTGCGACGCCGGCTCGCGCAGCCCGAGGCCGACCAGCCTCCCCCTGGCGCGCTGTAATACGAAGCGTGCACCGAGCGCTCCAGGAGGATCTCCGGTCGATCCCGCTGACCGGCCGGCCGCTTGCCTTGCGACTGCGCAACTTCCACGCGAGTGCAGACTCCTATCTCGCTGCCGCGCGTGGCCCGCGGCCGTACATGCTCCGCTTGCGCCAGATCGAGCTGCTGACCGCAACTCACGAGGCTGCCCTCCGGGAGGCGTGGGACGCACTCGCTGAGGAATGCGCCGGTGACGAGAGCCGCTTCTCGCGCCGCTGGCGGTCGCTGCTGCGGGAACTCTCGTTCGACGGCGTGAACGATCTCATCGACCGGCACAACCGTTGGTATCCGATCGAGTCCCGGCTCCCGATGGACCCGAGGACGGGTGACTACGTGCTCGTCAACGGGCGCAACTACCGCCTCGCCCAGCTCGACGAGTCCTGGGTGCTCGAGCGCTTTCCGCCTGTGTTGCTCCCGGCCGCCTAGCGCGCGTGCCCGGCGTGGGCGGAAGAATAGGGGCGTGACTCTCGCCGAGCTTGCCGTGACCATCGCGGTCCTGGGTGCGCTCGGGCTCGTGGCGCGGCAGTTCGGGCTCTCGGCGATTCCGGCCTATCTGCTCGCGGGGCTTCTCCTGGGCCCGAACGAGCCGGAGCAGCTCGCGTTCATCCAGCCGTCGGAGGTGACCGAGTTCGTCGCCCAGCTGGGGCTCGTGTTCCTGCTCTTCTTTCTCGGCCTGGAGTTCAGCGCCGGACGGCTGATGAGGACGGGCCGGCACATTGGCTTGGGCGGCACCGTCGATCTCGTCACCAATGCCGGTCTCGGCCTGATTGTCGGGTACGCGGCGTTCGGAGTGAGCCTGGCGGCGCTCGTCCTCGCCGCCTGTATCTACGTCTCTTCGAGCGCGATCGCAGTCAAGGGGCTGATCGACTTTCGCCGGCTCGGCGACGACGAAACCGACCTCGTGCTCGCGATCCTCGTGTTCGAGGACCTCGTTGTCGCCTTCATGCTCGGCTTCGCCGCCGCCGGCGGTGAGGGGCCGTCGGACACGCTCGTCCTGGTCGGGACCGCGTTGGCGTTCGTCACACTGGGCCTCGCCGCGTCACGCTGGCTCTCGCAGCCGCTCGACCGGCTCCTCGACCGGCTTCCGGTCGAGTTCTTCCTGCTCGCGGCGTTCGGGTTCCTGGTCGGGATGGCCGCGCTCGCAGAGGAGGTCGGCCTCTCCGAGGCGATCGGCGCGCTGATGGCCGGGATCGTGCTCTCGGAGACCTCCGTGCGCGAGCAGATCGAGGAGCGCTTCTTCAGCTTCCGCGACATCTTCGCCGCGCTCTTCTTCTTCGTCTTCGGACTGTCGATCGACGTCTCGGCGTTCGGTGACGTGGGCTGGATCGTGGCGTTTGCCGTCGGAATGACGATCGTCGGCAAGGTCGGGGCGGGCTGGGTGGCGGGCCGCGTCGGCGGGTTCACCAGCCGGCAGAGCTTCAACGCCGGAGTCGCGCTGGTCGCCCACGGCGAGTTTACGATCATCCTTGCCCAGCTCGCGTCCGGCAACAGCTCGATCTCCGAGGCCGACCGCACCGACCTCGTCGCCTTTGCCGGTCTCTACGTGCTCGTCACCGCGACGATCGGGATCGTCCTGATGAAGGAGTCGAAGCGACTCGGACGCATTCTCTTCCCGATCCGTACACTGGCCCCCGAGAGTTCGTCGTCATGACTGTTGAACTGCGAGAGACGCGCCTACCGGGAGTCGGATTCAAGTACTCGTTCCGGATCGCCCAGGGCGGGCGGCTGTCGGTGATCATCCACAACGACGGGCAGCGCGAGATCTACTTCTACCGCCGCTCGGACGCCGAGGATCCCACGGCTGTGATCGAGCTCCACGACGACGAGGCCCGCCAGCTCGGCGCCATCCTCGGCGGGGCCTACGAGCGCCCGAAGATCGTGGAGGAGCTCGAAATGGCGCTCGGCGAGCTGCAGATCGAGTGGATTCCGGTGCCGGATACGAGCCCAGCGATCGGACGCACCCTGGCCGAGCTCGGACTGAGGGCGAAGACGGGTGTGACCGTCATCGCGATCCTCCGCGAGCCCGAGCCGGTGAGCGGTGCTCAGCCCGACGATGTCATCCAGAAGGGCGACACGCTGGTCGCGGTCGGCAAGGCCGGCCAGTTTCCCGAGTTCCGCCGCCTCCTTGCCGAAGGCCCCTTCGACTGAGTTCTGCGCAAGAGCGGAATCTGCGAGCGCAGATTCCGCCCGCACGATGAATCCCTAAGAACTCGTTTCACAATGACGCTTCGTTGACCGGGGTGCGCCGCGCGGTGCGAGGCGAGGACGCAGGGAGCGCCCATATGCAGGCATATGGGCGCGACTGAGGACGAAGCATTCGCGCCGCGCGGCGCACCCCCGGCGGCACAAGGCTTCATTGTGAAACGAGTTCTAAAGGCGGCGCTTAGGCGGCCGCGGCACCGCGTTCAGTCACGGGTTCTGCGCACGGCTCGTACGAGCGCGTCGATCGCGGGCCGGTCGGCGCCCTCGACGCCCCTGAGCACACGCCCGGCCTTCTCGATGTCCAGCTCCGGGAGCTCCGACACGATGTCGTCCGGCGTGTACAGGACACGCGGGTCGCTGGGGCCGCCGACGCCCTCCGTCAGGTTGGTGAGATCGTGGCCGATCAGGAGGAAGGTTCCTCCCTCGGCAACGGCGCGCGCGGCACGAGCGAGGACGAGGCGGCGCTCGTCCGTGGGTAGCTGCAGGTAGAGGACGATGACGAGGTCGTAGGCGGCCGGCTCGGGCTCGAAGTCGAGGAGGTCGGCGCACTCGAAGTCGACGTGCACCGCGGCTCGGGCAGTCCGCTCGCGTGCCCTTGCGATCGCGACCTCCGAGAAGTCCAGAGCGGTCACCTGCCACCCGAGCTCGGCCAGCCAGATCGCGTTCCGTCCCTCGCCGCAGGCGAGGTCGAGGGCACGCGCCGGGGTGAGAGCGGCGGCTTCCTCCACGAGAAAACGATTCGGCGCCGCGCTCCAGAGGAGCTCCTTCTCCTCGTAGCGCCGGTCCCAGTCCTCACGCCGCACGAGGTCTCATCCTCTGCCCGGCGACCCACTGTGTCGCGAGGAGCGTGAGCGCGCAGAGCGCGGATCCGGCGAGGTACGGCACCGCGTCACCGAACGCGCTCGCGAGCGCGCCGCTCAGCACCGGGCCGGTCATCTCCCCGAGCGCCCAGGCGCTGTTCATGACCCCGAACGCGAGCCCCTGGGCGAGCCCGGCAGCGTCGGCCCGATGCGACGTCAGAGCCGTCCCGGGGGTGTAGAAGCCTCCGAAGCCGAGCGCCGCTGCGGCTACGAGAAGTGCGATGACGAGCGGCTCGCTTGCAGCTGCGAGACCGGCGGCCACCACAATGGAGGCCGCGAGGGCGACGCGGATCGGAAGCAGCCGGCCTCGGCGGTCGGTCACACGCCCGACGATCGGGCTGAGCGCGGCCTCTAGCAGGCCGGCCACGAAGAACACGACTGCGATTGCCAGAGCGGACCACCCGCTGGCATCGAGGGCGAGCGGGGCGAGGACGACCAGCATCCCGAAGAGAAACGCAGGCAGCGCGTTGAGCCAGAGACCTCCGAGGAACCGCGGATCCCGGAGCGCGCGGGAGAGACCGGCCATCGAGACGGCCTCTGCCGCGCTTGCCCGTGGAAGGGTGGCAACTCCTGCACAGGCGAAGGCGACGAGCGCGACGGCCGCGAACGACGGGCGCGTTCCGACGACGTCGGCGATACCTCCGAAGATGGGCCCGAGGACCGCGCCGAAGATGGCCGCTCCGAACGCGATTCCGATGACCTCCCCCCGACGCTCGCGGGGCGCGTTGAGCGCGAGCCACGTCAGCCCTCCCGCCCACGTGATCGTGCTCGAGAGCCCCTGGACGAACCGGGCGGTCGAGAGTGTTGCCGCGCTGTCCGCGGCGGCGAACCCCAGGCTCGCCAGCCCGAGGAGGACGAGGCCTGCGATGACGGCGTGCTTCGGGCCTAGCTTCGCCGCAGCGATGCCGCCGATGACGCCCCCGAATATCGCTCCAGCCCCGAATGCGCCGACCAGGATCCCGGCCCCGGTCTTCGAGAGGTCGAACTCCTCGGCGTAGCCCGGGATGAGCGGCGTGAGCGCGGTGAACAGCATCACGTCCACGAAGATGATCGTGCTGACGAGAGCGAGCAGCTTCCGCACGCCGGCCAGGATATTCGTGCGCTCCCGAAACGCACGAGAGAAAAAGTTCACCGAGCCGGTGGCGCTTTCGTCCACACAACTCGCCGACCGTCCGCTTTCGCGTAGAGCCTTCGAGCTGGGCTTCGACCTAGTCGCGCTCCGTGCTCGGTGCAGGCAGGACTCTAGAAGGGGTGTCCAAGGACGTCAAGACCTCGCCGGACGAACTTGTCGCATTTTGCGGTATTTTCTTTTCGCACAGAGTGGCGCTGCGCATCAAGTCGCATGCTCTAGTGCCGGAAGAGGACAAAAAGGGGCCGGGCACGAGGCCCGGCCGCAAAATTCGCCGAGCCGGGAACGCTTTCGTCCACCTTCCCGACGAACGTTCCGCTTCCGCGTACAGCTCCTCGGGGGGCTTCGTCCTACCGGCGCCCCGTGCTCGGCGCAGGCGGGACTCTTGCAAATCGGGCGGTGTCCTTCAAGGGCTGGTCCACACGAATTCAGCGCAAATTGCGGAGGGCGTCTCGCGCCGTCACCGCAATTTGCGGCAGGCGCGTAGCACCTTGTCCGCGAAAGCGGACTGGTGAAGTGAGCGTGGAGAGTCGGAGGTTCCCCACCTTCCCTCGGTTCGGTTTAGGTTGACGAGTCCTACCGAGTCGGGGGCGGAGTGAGAGAGCGAGCGCGGGCGGTCGTCATCGGAGGAGGAGTGGGCGGGTGCGCCGTCCTCTACTGGCTCGCGAGGCTCGGGTGGGACGACGTCGTCCTCGTCGAGCGCGCGGAGCTGACGAGCGGGTCGACGTTCCATTCGGCGGGTCTCGTCGGGCAGCTCCGGAGCTCCCTCTCGCTGACGAAGATGATGATGGACAGCGTGGACCTCTATCGGGCGCTCGAGGCCGAGGTCGGGCTCGAGACCGGCTGGCACGAGGTCGGCTCCCTCCGGCTCGCCTCCTCGGAGGAGCGGATGGAGGAGATCGCTCGGCAAGCGGGGTGGGCGAAGACCTTCGGGCTTCCGCTGGAGCTGATCTCCGCGCAGGAGGCGCATGAGCTGTTTCCCCCGATCACGACCGAGGGTGTCCTCGGGGCGGCGTACCTGCCGACCGACGGCTACATCGACCCGAGCCAGCTCACCTTCGCTCTCGCCGAGGGCGCGCGAAGGTGGGGTGCCGAGATCGAGCAAGGGACGCGTGTCACCGGTATTCGCGTGCGCCACGGTCGCGTCGAAGCTGTGGAGACCGACGGCGGCGAGATCGAGACCGAGGTCGTGGTCAACGCGGGCGGGATGTACGCCCGCGAGCTCGGCGCCTTGGCCGGCGTGAATGTCCCGATCGTCCCGATGGCGCATGAATACCTCATCACGAAGCCGGCGGGCCTCCCGCTCGAGATGCCGACGATGCGTGACCCCTCGCTCCTCGTCTACTTTCGCCCCGAGTCGGGTGGGCTCGTCATGGGCGGGTACGAGCGGCAGTGCGCACCCTGGGGCCTCGAGGGCATCCCGGTCGACTTCAACTCCCGGCTGTTGGAGGAGGACTGGCCCCGGTTCGAGGAGCTGATGGAGAACGCGCTCGTACGGGTGCCCGACCTCGCCGAGATGGAGGTGGTCCGGCTCATCAACGGGCCCGAGGCGTTCACGCCCGACGGCGAATTCATCCTCGGGCCGTCGGAAGTGCGCGGCTTCTGGGTCGCGGCAGGCTTCTGCGCGCACGGGCTCGCCGGCGCGGGCGGGATGGGGCAGCTCGTCGCCGAGTGGATCGTGGAGGGGGTCCCGTCGCTTGACGTGTGGCACATGGACTCGCGTCGCTTCGGGGCCGCGTATCGAAGCCAGGAGTACACCGTCGCCCGCACGAAGGAGATCTACGAGACGTACTACGACGTCAAGTACCCGGGCCACGAGCGCTCTGCCGGGCGGCCGCTGCGCGTCTCGCCTGCGTATCCGCGCCTGCAGGAGCTGGGCGCCGCCTTCGGGGAGAAGTCGGGGTGGGAGCGCGCCAACTGGTTCGAGCCGAACGCCGAGCGCGGAGACGAGTCGCTTCGCCCTCGAGGATGGGCAGGCAAGCTCTGGTCACCCGCGATCGGGGTCGAGCACCACGCCTGCCGTGAGGCCGCGGCGATCTTCGACGAGAGCTCGTTCGCGAAGATCGAGGTCCGCGGCGAGGGTGCCGCGAAGTGTCTCGAGCGTCTCTGCGACAACCGTGTCGCGAGTGTCGTCGGCCAGATCACGTACACGCAGATGCTGAATCCACGCGGTGGGATCGAGTGCGACTTCACCGTCACGCGGCTCGGCGAGGATCGCTTCCGCATCGTCACCGGGACCGCGTTCGGTCAGCACGACTTCGCCTGGATCCGCCAGCACGCACCGGAGGACGGGTCGGTTCAGGTCGGGGACGTCACGTCCCAGTACGCCTGTTTCGGCCTGTGGGGGCCCGCGGCTCGGGACATCCTCCAACCGCTCACGTCCGCCGACCTTTCGAATGCCGCGTTCCCCTACATGCAGGCCCACGAGTTGAGCGTCGGCCGGGTGCCATGTCTCGCTCTGCGTGTGACGTACGTCGGCGAGCTCGGCTGGGAGCTCTACTGTCCGGCTGAGTTCGGTCTCGCTCTGTGGGACACACTCTGGGAGGGCGGGCGCGAGCACGGCCTGGTCGCTGGTGGGTACAAGGCGATCGACTCGTTGCGGCTCGAGAAGGGCTATCGCGTCTGGGGAGCGGACATAACGCCTGAGGACACGCCATTCCAGGCGGGACTGGGCTTCGCCGTCAAGCTCGAGAAGAACTTCATCGGGCGTGCCGCGCTCGCCCAGCCCGGCGACCGGGAGAGAGTCCTGCGGTGCCTGACGCTCGAGGATCCGAGAGCGGTCGCCCTCGGATCCGAGCCGGTGCGCGTCGACGGAGAGCTTGTCGGTCGCGTCACGAGTGGCGGGTACGGCTACACGGTCGGAAAATCGATCGCCTACGCGTACCTCCCGGGCTCGTGCGACGTCGGCACCGAGGTGGCGGTCGAGATCTTCGGAGAGTGGGTGGGAGGCAGCGTGGCTGTTGAGCCGCTCTACGACCCGGCTGGGGAGAAAATCCGCTCGTGAACGAGCTCGCGGCGGCAGTCGAACGGGTGTGGCCGGGCCGCGGCGCGCGCTTCGAAGTGCTCGGCGGCGGAATCACGAACCACAACGTCAAGGTCGAGTTGGACGGCGACGTCTACGTGCTCCGTATCGCCGGCAGGGACACCGACCTGCTCGGGATCGACAGGCAGGTCGAGCACGACGCGACGAAGGCAGCAGCGGCGCTCGGCGTCGGGCCGGAGGTGGTCGACTTCGTCGAGCCCGAAGGATGGCTCGTCACACGCTTCATCGACGGCGAACCTATCCCGATCGAGCAAATCCGAGAGCCTCCGAACCTTCAACGGGTTGCGACGGCGCTTCGCGCAGTGCACGGCGCGCCGTCGGTGTCTGGGAGCTTCGACTCGTTCCGCGTCGTCGAGCGCTACCTCGAGACTGCGCTCGGTCGTGGCGGAGAGGAGCCGGATCGCTACTCCTGGGCGCATGACGTCTCCCGCAGGATCGAGAGCACTCGAGCCGGCGAGGGCCTGTGCTTCTGTCACAACGATCTCCTCAACGCGAACTTCCTCGACGGCGAGCGGATCAGGATCGTCGACTGGGAGTATGCGGGGATGGGCGACCGCTTCTTCGATCTCGCGAACTTCGCGATCAACAACGAGTTGGACGAGGAGGCGCGCCGCTCGCTGCTCGGGGCGTACTTCGGCGAGGTCCGAGCGCCGGATCGGCGGACCTTGGAGCTCATGCGCTTCATGTCCGACTTCCGCGAGGCGATGTGGGGCGTCGTTCAGACAGTCGTCTCCGAGCTCGACTTCGACTTCGCTGCCTACGCAGCGGAGCATTTCGAGCGGCTGGAGCGGACGGCTGCAGAGCCGGCATTCCAGGCAGCACTAGGCTCCTGAACAACGAGGGGCGCCTGCTGGCGCCCCTCGAGACCTGGAATGGAAGCTGGCTTAGGCGCCGGCTTCGGTCGGAAGCTCGAATCGTGCGCGCTGCTCCTCCTCGATCCGCTCGAGCTCTTCCTCCGTTCCCATTCGTACAGGGCCCTCGAACCACTTACGGGCGGAGAGCACCCACCAGCCTCCGAAAATGAGGCCGATCCCGGCAAACCAAAGGATCGTGTAGTTCGTGAACTCCCAGCTGAAGGGGCCGGGGTTCCAGGGGAGACCGACGTCGTACAAGGGGAAAACGAACAGGACCGTGATGATCGCCACCCAGACGATGCTGATCGGATTCAGCCACTTGTAATGGCGTCCGAGGCTCCACGCCCTGGGCTCGTCCCAGCTGTCGCCGAGCCGCCAGCGAAGCCAGACCGGGAGAATGAAAGCGATGTACAAGCCGATCACGGCGATTGCCGTCCCTACGGCGTAGCCGATGAAGTAGTTCCAGTTCGCGGGAATCATGAGGATCGCGGCGAAGGCTCCGATCCCGAATACCGACCATCTCGGAACCCTGTTCGGCGCGACACGTCGCCACAGCGAGTGTCCTGGGACCGCACGGTCGCGCGAGAACGCAAACATCATGCGCGAGGCCGAAGTCACGGAAGCCGTCACGCAGAAGAACTGGGCGACGACGCAGATGAAGAGGAGGAGCTCCGCCCAGTTCTGGCTCATCGACTCCGCCCAGGAGAAGGGCACGATGTAGCCGACGTCGAGGCCGAGATCGACCCCGAACTGCGTGCTCGGAAGCTGGAAGGTCACCGCGAGCAGCAGGATCCACCCGAACGCCACAGAGACGACAACCGACATGTACATGCCGACCGCGGCGCCTCGTGAGGCGTTCTGTGTCTCCTCGGCCGTATGCGCTGACGCGTCGAACCCGGTGATCGTGTATTGCGAGAGCAATAGACCGAGCCCGAACACGAACCAGAATGCGAGGCTCGAGAAGTTGTCGTCCGGGTTGCCGAAGCCCGAGTTGTTCACCGTCTCGGAGAAGACGTACGAGAAGGACTGGTGGTTGTCAGGGACGACTATGAGGATGGCCACGATCACGACGACGCCGATCATGTGCCAGTACGCGGAGATCTGGTTCAGGAGAGACGTGATGCTGACGTTGAACATGTTGACCAGTAGCGCCGCGGTCAGGAGGACGGCGTACATGACGTAGATCGCCACGTTCGCCGAGAATCCGAACCAGTCGTCCATGCGGACCGTGTAGTCGAACCAGTAGTTTGCTAACACGGTCGCGAACGTCGCGAGCCCGTAGCCGATCGCTGCCGTGACCGCGATCTGCCCGATGAGGTTGAACCACCCGGTTGCCCAGCCCCAGCCGGGGCTGCCCATCTTCGACGCCCAGTAGTAGAGGCCGCCGGCAGTCGGGTACGCGGACGCGATCTCGGCCATCGAGAGCGCAATGATCGTCGACATGAGGCCCACGAGGAGCCAGCCGTACGTGATCGCCACCGGGCCACCCCTCTCGAAGGCCACCCAGTACGACGTGAGGCACCCGGCCAGGATGGAGATGATCGTGAACGAGATGGCGAAGTTGCGGAACCCTCCCATTGCGCGGAAGAGCTCCTGCGCGTAGCCGAGCTTGTGAAGGAGCTGTTCGTCCTCCGAGGTGTGATAGCTGGGCGGCGGAGCGGTACTCATATGGCCTCCCGGGGGTCGCGGACGTATCCCAGGCGGGTATTACGCGCACTCGCCGGGTGACATGTCAACCGCGCGTGGACGCAATAGGATCGTCGTGGTGCTGACGTTCGAGGAGCTCGAGGCGGAGGTAGCGACCGGCGAGATCGACACGGTCGTGGTGGCTTTCACCGACATGCAGGGCCGCCTGATGGGCAAGCGGATCCACGGCGAGTTCTTCGTCGAGGAGATCGAATCCGGGCATGCGGTCGAGGGCTGCAACTACCTGCTCGCGCTCGACATGGAGATGGACCCGACCCCGGGCTACGAGATCGCGAGCTGGGAGCGCGGGTACGGGGACTTCGCGATGAAGCCGGAGCTCGCGACGCTCCGCCGCATTCCGTGGCTCGAGTCGACGGCGCTCGTGCTGGCGGACGTCCTCTGGCACGACGGCACCCCTGTCCATCCGTCGCCGCGGCAGGTGCTGAAGGCGCAGATCAAGCGGGCAGAGGCTCTCGGGTTCACGCCGATGGCCGGATCGGAGCTCGAGTTCTACCTTCTCCGCGAGAGCTACCAGGAGGCCTGGGCGCAGCGGTACGAGGACCTCGTCCCTTCGGTCCCCTACATCCTCGACTACCACATCCTCGCCACGACCTACGACGAGGATCTCATTCGACAGATCCGCAACGGCATGCACGGGGCCGGGATCAAGGTCGAGAGCTCGAAGGGCGAGGCGTGGCCCGGCCAGCAGGAGATCAACCTCCGCTTCGCCGACGCGCTGACGATGGCCGACAACCACACGATCTACAAGAACGGCGCGAAGGAGATCGCGCACGCGAACGGCTGCTCGATCACCTTCATGGCGAAGCCGTTCCAGTCGTGGATCGGCAACTCGTGCCATATCCACTCGTCGCTCTTCCGAGACGGGCAGCCCGCCTTCCGTTACGACCAGACGATCTTCGATCGCTGGCTCGCCGGCCAGATCGCCTGCTTCAAGGAGCTGGCGATCTTCCTCGCGCCGACGATCAACTCATACAAGCGCTACGCGGCCGGGAGCTGGGCGCCGACGACGCTCGCCTGGGGCCACGACAATCGCACCTGCGGCTTCCGGATCGTCGGCCATGGGGCGTCGCGCCGAGTCGAGACCCGCATCCCCGGCGGAGACGTCAATCCGTACCTCGCGTTCGCGGCCATCATCGCCGCGGGCCTGTACGGGATGGAGAACGAGCTCCCTCTACCCCCGGCGCTCGAGGGCAACGCGTACGAGTCGGACGCGGAACGGTTTCCGTCGACCCTGCGGGAGGCGATCATGTCGCTCGAGCTCGGGAGAATGGCGCGTGAGGCCTTCGGGGACCAGGTAGTCGACCACTACCTGAACTACGCCCACACGGAGCAGGCGCTGTTCGACAAGGTGGTCACCGACTGGGAACGGGTCCGCTACTTCGAGCGCGGCTAGCGTGGTGCGCGGCTAGTCTCGAATCCTTGTGGCTCTGAGCCACGAAGTCACGTCCCCCGGGTAACTTGCAGCCTGTGAATGCACACCGCCCCGTCATCGGGATCACGACGTATGCGCAAGAGGCGAACTGGGGCGTCTGGCGGCTTCCCGCCGCGCTGATTCCCCTGGACTATGTCGAGGCCGTCGAACGGGCGGGCGGACGGCCTGTCCTGGTCCCGCCGAGCGAGGAGGGCGTGGACGAGACGCTCGAGGCGCTCGACGGGATCGTGTTCTCCGGCGGCGCGGACGTCGATCCGTCCATCTACGGAGCCGATCCACATCCGGAGACCGATTCGCCGCAGGCACGGCGCGATGCAGGAGAGCTCGCCTTGCTGCGGGCAGCCCTCGACCGCGACATGCCGACGCTGGCGATCTGCCGAGGCGTTCAGCTGCTGAACGTCGCCCGGGGAGGAGACCTCGTCCAGCATCTCCCCGAGGCCCTCGGTCACGACGAGCACAAGACGACCCCCGGTGTCTTCGCCGAGCATCCGGTAGAGGTGCAGGAGGGGACACGGCTGGCCTCGATGATCGGCGCGCGCTCAGACGTGACCTCGCACCATCACCAGGGCCTGGGGCGCCTCGGGCAGGGCCTCGTCGAAAACGCCCGGGCGCACGACGGTACGCTCGAAGGCGTCGAGGATCCGGCGCTCCGCTTCGCGATCGGGGTGCAATGGCATCCGGAGGCCGGCGAGGACGAGGCTCTCTTCGCCGCGCTCGTCGAGGAGGCACGCGCGTATCGCGACGAGCGCCGCTCGTGACGCTGACCGTCCTCAATCCGGCGACCGAGGAGCCTATCGCCGAGCTCGAGCAGGCCGGGGTCGAGGAGGCCGACGCCGCGATCGCGCGCGCCAAGGCCGCGTTTCCGGCGTGGCGCGACGTCGCTCCAGGGGACCGAGCGCGGCTGCTGCGCCGGCTGGCAACCCTCGTCGAGGAGCATCTGGAGGAGCTCGCCCGCATCGAATCGCGAAACGTCGGTAAGCCGATCTCCGGTGCACGCGGCGAGGTCGGGATGGTCGCGCAGGTCTTCCACTTCTACGCGGGGTCGGTCGACAAGCACTTCGGCGAGACGATCCCGGTCGCCGGCGGTGTCGCGGCGACCTTCCGCGAGCCGCTCGGTGTTGTCGGCCTCATCGTTCCCTGGAACTTCCCGCTCAACATCGCGAGTTGGAAGCTCGGGCCGGCGCTCGCCTGCGGGAATACGGTCGTCCTCAAGCCGGCTGAGTTGACGCCCCTCTCAGCGTTGCGGCTCGCCGAGCTCAGCCTCGAGGCCGGGATCCCGGATGGGGTCGTGAACGTGCTCGTCGGCAAGGGCTCCGTCGTCGGACAGCGGCTGATCGAGCACCCCGACGTCGCAAAGATCGCATTCACCGGCTCGACCGAGGTGGGGCGACTCGTGATGCAGGGCGCCGCCGGAACCATCAAGCGTGTCACCCTCGAGCTCGGCGGGAAGTCCGCGAACGTGATCTTCGAGGATGCCGACCTCGAGCGGGCCGCGGCTGCCGCTCCGTACGCGGTCTTCGACAACGCCGGCCAGGATTGCTGCGCGCGCTCCCGCATCCTCGTCCAGAACTCGATCTACGACCGATTTCTGGATAGCCTGATTGACGCGACGTCCAGGGTCCGGGTCGGCGATCCCTCGCTCGAAGACACGGAGATGGGACCTCTGATCTCCGCCGAGCAACGCAGCAAGGTTGCGTCGTATCTCGAAGGTGCTTCTATCGCTTTCCGGGGCTCTGCCCCGGAAAACGAAGGATTCTGGTTCCCCTGCACGCTCGTCGAGGCGACGAACGAGGACCGCGTCGCGCGCGAGGAGGTGTTCGGCCCGGTCGCGGCCGTGATCCCGTTCGAGGACGAGGCGGATGCGGTGCGCATCGCGAACGACACGCCGTACGGGCTCTCCGGCTCGATCTGGAGCCGCGACGGTGCCCGGGCGCTCCGCGTCGCGCGAGGGATCGAGGCGGGTGTGCTCTCAGTGAACGCGAATACCTCCGTGCGCGTGCAGACGCCGTTCGGAGGCTTCAAGCAGTCGGGGTTCGGGCGCGAGCTCGGGATGCACGCGCTCGAGGGCTACTCCGAGGTCAAGAGCGTCTTCTACTCGACCGAGGACTAGGAGCGACATGGCGGGCAGGCTCGACGGGAAGGTGTGCGTGATCACGGGCGCAGGCGGCGGTATGGGCCGCGAGGCCGCGATCGTCTTCACCGGCGAGGGAGCCAAGGTGTGTGTGGCCGACGTCGACCAGGAGCTCGCCGAGGAGACCGTCTCACTCTGCTCCGGGGACGCCTTCGCCGTTCGCGTCAACGTCGCCGACGAGGAGGACGTCGAGCGTATGTACTCGTCGACCGCCGAACGGTTCGGCGGCGTCGACGTCCTCTACAACAACGCGGGGATCTCGCCTGCCGACGATGCCTCGGTGCTGGATACGAGCGTCGACGCGTGGCAGCGCGTCCAGGACGTGAACACCAAAGGCGTCTTCCTGTGCTGCAAGCACGGGATCCCGTATCTGCTCGAACGAGGTGGCGGCTCGGTCATCAACGTCGCCTCGTTCGTCGCGATCCTCGGAGCGGCCACGTCGCAGATCTCGTACACGGCCTCGAAGGGGGCCGTGCTCTCGATGAGCAAGGAGCTCGGAGTGCAGTTCGCGCGCCAAGGGATCAGGGTGAACGCCCTCTGCCCGGGGCCGGTCGAGACGGCCCTCCTGCTCGCGATCTACGGGGACGATCCGGCTGCGTTCGCCCGCCGCCAGGTGCACTGGCCCACCGGCCGCCTCGGAAAGCCGAGAGAGATCGTGAATGCGGCGCTCTTCCTGGCGAGCGACGAGTCCTCGTTCGTGAACGGAGCGGCGTTCGTGGTCGACGGCGGCATCACAGCCGCCTACGTCACACCTGAATGACACGGGGTCAGCGTTCAGGCAGACCCACGGGTCTGAGCCCACTTCAAACGCCGACGACCTGAACCAGCCAGCGTCGATCTCGAGCGCGGTCGAGCTCGAGGAAGAGCACGCGCTGCCACTGCCCGAGCGCGAGCTCGCCGTCCCGTACGGGAATCGATTCGCCGGCCGGGCCGAGGAGCATCGACATGCAGTGCGCGTGGCCGTTGCCGACCTCCATGTCCTCCTCGCAGACGTTCTCGGTGCGCCGGTCCCAGTCGTCGTGGGCGTAGTAGCGGTCGCTCGGGACGAGGCGCTTGAGGAGCACGGCGAAGTCCTCGAGCAACCCGCGCTCCCATTCGTTCACTCGTACGGCACACGTCGTGTGCGGCGAGTACACCGCACAGACACCTTCCTGGATGCCGCTCTGGCGGACGGCGTCCTGCACCTCTTCGGTGATGTCCGTGACGGTGAGCCCACCGGCCGTGCGCAGTCGTGACTCGGACTGGAACGTCTTCACACCGTCCGACATTGTGTCAGCCGGACGCATGATCGGCTCGGCGGAACCGTCGAGTACGCTGGCCGCGCGGTCGCCGAAAGCGCTCCGCGCTTTCGTTGAGAGGGAATACTTTTGTGAAACGGGCCCGTAGCTCAGCTGGTTAGAGCAGCCGACTCATAATCGGTTGGTCCCTGGTTCGAGTCCAGGCGGGCCCATTCGCAGGCGCGTGGCTGAGCGGAAGTCGCATGGTTGCGTGGGTCAGGTGTGCCGGAAGTGCCCCGAATGCAGCAAGCGGTGCTGTCCCGGTGCTGTCCCCGGATTTCTTCGAACATGGCAACAGCCTGTCCGTTCGCGGCGTAGTCCCCACTTCGATCCGTAGGGCGTTAAGGTTGTCGTTCCAACCTTGGAGGATCGACCATGAGCATCGTTGTCCGCTTCGTGGGTGACGCTACGACCACCGAGCAGTACGACCAGGTCCTTCACCGTCTTCAGGAGTCGGGCGACTGGCCGCCGGACGGGCTTGATTTCCACGTCGCCTTCGGTTCGCCCGGTGCCGACTTCCGGGTGAGTGAGGTCTGGGACTCGCGTGAGCAGTTCGAGGCATTTGGTCAGCGCCTCATGCCGCTCTTGAGCGAGGCTGGCATAGAACTTGAGAGCGAGCCGGAGGTCTTCGAGGTCCACAACATCGTTAAGCGCTAGGCGGGGCGCGTTTCGCCAATCGTTTCGTCACTCCCTCCTAGGTCGCCCTAAGACGACCCGCGGCCCCTCTCTGTGACGAGCCAGCCGCGCAACCGGCCTCACGCATGAGTATGCGCCTTCCCGCACGAGAACAAAAGAGTGGAGGCAGCAGGGCTGGACCGAGGCCCGCGTCAGTCTGATGTTCGGCTGGCGGCTGTCGTACCGGGCAGGCGTTCGGGCCGAGAGCCGCCAGCACTACTTCGTAAGACGACAGCACGACTCTCGCGCCAGCGGTCTTCAACCTCTCCGAACATAATCTTCCTGGAGTCTTCTTGAAGTCCCGGAGCTACTTGCGGATCGAGGAGCGGGAACTCGAGGCGCAACTGCAAGACTTCGACGGAGAAACCGTGTGAAAGCCATCGTCACCGGAGCAACGGGCTTTGTCGGGCCGAGGGTCGCGAACGCGATCGTCGACGCCGGCCACGAAGTGCGCGTCCTTGAGCGCAAGCCCGGCTCGTGGAGCAAGGCCCGCATTCGCTGCCAGGAGGCGGTCCAGGGGGACATGACCGCCCCGGAGAGCCTGAAGCGTGCCGTGGCAGGCCGCGATGCGGTCGTACACCTCGTCGCGATTCGACAGGGCCGCAAGGAGGAGTTCCAACGGGTCATGATCGAGGGGACACGGTCGCTGATCGGGGCGGCGAAGGAGGCCGGCGTCCGCCGATTCGTGTTGATGAGCGCGCTAGGGGTCAGCGAGGAGACGAAGGACCTCGTCCCCTACTACAACGCCAAATGGACCCAGGAGCAAGACGCCCGAGCTTCGGGGCTGGAGCACGTGATCTTCAGGCCGAGCTTCATCTTCAGCGGAGAGGGCGGCATCCTGCCGACGTTCCGCAAGCTCGCCCGCGCGCCGGTGACGCCGATCATGGGCGAGGGCACTCAGAAGATCCAGCCGATCTGGATCGACGACCTGGCCGCCTACTTCGCCGCGGGCGTCGACAAGCCCGAGGCCGCGAACCGCGTCTTCGAGCTCGGCGGGCCGGACCAGGTGTCCTGGAACGAGTTCTTGGAACGGCTGAAGAAGGCGCTCGGGGTCAGGCGGCCGAGCGTGCACATGCCGATGGCCTTCATGCGGCTGAACGCGCTCGTTACGGAGCGCCTCCCGGGGAACATCCCGCTCACCCGCGACCTCCTGAGAATGCTCGAGGCCGGCGACAACGTCGTCACCAGCGACGACAGCGTCACGACGTTCCAGCTCCCGCTCGTCCCGCTCGACGAGCAGCTCCGCCGCGCTGCTGGCTAGCCACGGGGCATCTTCGCCGAGCGCAGAGGATCGGAGTAAGGTCCCCGCCGGTGGGGGTCGAGCCGTCGCGCCCCCTACTCCCCGCGGAGGGTCCCGGCGCGGGGGAGTTGCGTCGGGGCCCTCCGTCTCAAACCCTCGACTTCCTCCGGCGCCCTCGGGACCGATACCCCTCTCGAAGACGAGCACGCTCGACCTCGGCTGGCCCTCGCCGCGAGAGATAGCACGTCCGTGTGGGCCGGGTACGATCCGCAACCGCCGTTTCCGCGAAGATACTCGTGATGCGAAAGCTGCGTGGTCGGCGTGCGCTTCTCGGCACAGCCTGCGCAATCGTCGCGGCCGGCGTGGCTGGGGTCTTCGTCCTCTTCTTCAGCGCCAGCTCGCGTGCCGAGCCGACGAAGGCCCAGTACTTCGTCCAGGTGGCGGAGATCTGCCGCGTCTACGGACCGCAGCTCGACAAGATCCGGCCGCCGGACGTGGCCGAGCCCGCGAACGTGATCGCCGCGGTCGAGCGTGCACTGCCTCTCATCGCGGCGCAGGAGCGCGAGGTCAAGGCGCTCGAGGCCCCGCCCGAGCTGCGGGCCGAGCTGGCACGGTGGTTCAGGCTCCAGGACCGGCGGATCGGGATGCTCGAGCGCGCGCTGCGCGCCGCCCGCCGGCAGGACTTCCGCGCACTGAGCGTGGCGTACGTCGACTTCAGCCTCGCCGGCCCGGATACGGCCCGACTCGGAAGCGCGATCGGCATTCCCCATCCGCCGTGCTAGACCTGGCCAGGTGTGTCAGACCTGCCCACGATGCAGGGTGGTGCATGCGCATCGCACAGGATTGCTGCGCTCGAGAGCCGATTGCTCGCGCCGCGCCCGGGGTACGGTCCGGTCGTGACCTTCACCCTCCTGATTGGCGCCGCCCCGTACCGGCTGAATGAGGACACGTCGCGGTGGCTCGAGACGATGATTCGCCGACTTTGCGTCGACGACGGCGGGCACGCGCTCGATATCCCCGCTCGAGCGTGTCTTCAGCTGGCGGACGTAATCGCAGAGAGCCTCGAGCGAGGCGAGTCGCTCGAGCCGATCGAACTCGGCCGTCTGCAGGTCGAGGGGCTTCTCGCATATGTCCTGCGGGACGAGACGTTCCAGGGTCACGCGGAGCTGGCGACCCTGTACTGGGGGCTGCGGCGGTTCCGCGACTCGCCGTAGGCGTTCTCTGACACTGATTTCACGCCCGCTCAGACGGGGCTTCCGTGTACCGCATCAAGGGCAGGGAGCATGTCTCTCCGCCTGGTCTCAACCTCATGGTCTCCGCACCGAGACCACTCATCTTGCGCCCGCTGGCCCTGTTTGAGCATGACCGCGAGTGGGAACGCTTGAGCGGGAGGTGAAGACATGCCGACTTGGCTCTGGATTCTGCTTATCGTGTTGCTCGTCCTGGCGCTGACCGGGGGTATCGGGTACCGCCGCCGCTAGACGCGCTGACGCGGTCCTCCCTCCTAGAGGCGGCGCGAGTTCGCGGGTGGGGCCGGCCCGGAGCGTCGCGCTTGCGGCCGTAGCGCTGGTCGTTGCATGGGGTTGCCGCGCAAGCTCGTCGACGAGCGCGGTGTGTCGGCGGTCGTCGCCATCCACGATCCGATTCTCATCGGGATGGGCGACCGTGCAATCGAGCTTCGCGACGGCAGCGTCGTCGCAGACAGCGGGCTGTCGCTGGCTGAGTCGGTCGGTGCAACGCGATGACGGACCCGGGCGCGCCTGCTCGGTCATGCCCGAGGTCGGACTTGTATCCACCATCCGAACGGAGCCGTGGCCGCGGATGCCGGCACGTCGAGGTGCCAACGTCCCGGATAGGGAAATCGCACGGTTCCGCCGATCGTGCGCGGGCCAATCCGCAGTAGCCGGATCTCGAAGAACGCCTGCCCGAGACGATTTCGCCACGGCCCGACGGCCGAGAGGCGGATGCCGTGGGGCCTCGCAAGGGGGACGTCAGTGCGCAAGATCACGCGCACCGAGCGGCCGGCTACAGACTGCGCCGGCTCCACGGTGAGCGTCAGGCGGAACTTCGCATCAGCCGACGGCGTGAGCGCGACAGCAACCGCGGCGACGACCGCGAGGGGCACGAGAAGCCATGGACGCATGCCGACAGAGATACGCCTGCGCTCCGCGAGGGGTTCCCTGGGCACGACGTCGCGGCGCTCGTCGCCAGCACGTGCTCATCCAGAGCCGCGCGCGCGCGCAACTCTCTATCTCTGCGTTCGCGGCTGCGCCCAGGACTCGAACAGATCGCGCACTCTCGTCCGCTGCTCCGGGGCGAGCTTGGAGCAGTCGCAGCGGATGCGTCCGCCGGGGAGGGCCTCGTGCTCGGCAACCAGCACTGTCGTCGAGGTCACGGAGTGAGAAACGACAGGGCCGCCGCCGAGCCGGGTCGCGAGCGGGTACTGCTCAGAGGGTTCGACGGCTCCCGCCGGGCGCACGTCACGCTCCTCGGTGATCCGGGCCCGTCTGGGAGCAATGACTCGAGTCGTTTGGATCTGGGGGAGCTCGTGCCCGTCGGCCTGCTCGGTCCCTCGGCCGGTGACGAAGTAGAAGACGAGCGCCGGGCCGACGACCCGCATGAGCGAGCGACGCTGGTCGCCGCAGTCCACCAGGACGAGCTGGTCCGACTCGGGCATCTCGCCCTCGAGAACGCCTTTGAGGAGGAACTGGTCTTCTGTTGCGAGCCCGTCGAGAAGGCGTGCGATCTCGGGCCGAGAGGGCATCTCTCGCAGCGTACTCGTCACGACGCTCCGCGAAAGGACGCGGCCTCGCGACCGCGCGTCGCGACGAAAAAAGAGGCTCGGGGCCGGGGTCTAGGTCCTACCTAGCCAAAAGGCTTGACCGGCGCTGTGGAGCGCGCTAGCTTACGTCTCAAGGGGGTGGCATGGTGCAAAACTGGGGACGGCAGGATGCGGCATCGGTGACTGGCGCCGGGGCGGCAGCGGTGAGCGGCGCTGCGGTTCGCCTCTTCCGTCTCAACGAGTTCGCCTGCGTGACCTTGATGGGCTTCGGCTATCTCGCCCTGCACGGATACGTCCTCGCAGCGGTGGGCTTCGTCTGGTACGCGGCGCTCTACGTTCTGCGCGGGTAGCGGTTTCTCGGCTCGGACGCTTCAGGGCGATCCCGACAGGGGCTACTCGCCCATGTCACAGCCGAGAGAAGGCAAGGGGCCCGGGTGGGCGGGCCCCCTGCTCCTGCGGCGCAACGTCGGTCAGGCGATCTCGCCTGCGGGGAGAGGAGTCGCGCCGGCTAAGTGGGTATCAGTCTCACATCGTGCGGGCGGTTGCGAGGCTCCCCAGCCGATTTCCACAGATGGAATGACGCAAATTCGACAAACTGCGTCACCGGGTCCCACAGCGCTGTGGAAACCCAGTCGCGAGTCTCGAGTCTTCGACGCTCATCTACACTCCGCTCGTGGCCGAATACGGCACGCAGAGGGTCAAGACGGGGCTCGCGGAGATGCTCAAGGGTGGCGTGATCATGGATGTCGTCGACGCCGAGCAGGCCCGAATCGCGGAGGATGCTGGCGCGTGTGCGGTGATGGCGCTGGAGCGGGTGCCTGCGGACATCCGTGCCGAGGGCGGCGTCGCACGCATGGCGGACCCGCAGAAGATCCGGGAGATCCAGGAGGCCGTGTCCATCCCGGTCATGGCGAAGTGCCGGATCGGTCACTTCGTCGAGGCGCAGATCCTCGAGGAGCTCGAGGTCGACTACATCGACGAGTCCGAAGTGCTGACGCCAGCCGACGTCGAGCATCACGTCGACAAGTGGCAATTCACGGTGCCTTTCGTCTGCGGGGCGACGAACCTCGGAGAAGCCTTGCGTCGGATCTCGGAGGGTGCGGCGATGATCCGGACGAAAGGGGAGGCCGGCACGGGCGACATCGTGAACGCGGTGACGCACATGCGCGCCGTCTTCGGCGCGATCCGGAGCCTCCAGGCGATGCGCGAGGACGAGTTGTACGCAGCTGCCAAGGAGCATCGTGCACCGTACGATCTCGTGCGCTGGGTGGCCGAGAACGGACGCTTGCCGGTGGTGACATTCACTGCCGGCGGGATCGCGACTCCGGCGGATGCGTCGCTCTGCATGCAGCTCGGGGCCGACGGGGTCTTCGTGGGCTCCGGCATCTTCAAGTCCGGCCGCGACCCGGTCCTCGACCACGACGGATGGGTCGACGACGTCTCACGACGCGCGCGCGCGATCGTCGAGGCGACGACGCACTTCGACGACGCCAAGGTTCTCGCCGAGGTATCGGCTGGGCTGGGCCAGCCGATGGTCGGCATCTCTGCGAGCTCGCTGCCAGAAGCGGAGCGGCTCGAAGTACGCGGCTGGTAGGTACTTCCTCTTCCGGGAAGCTGCCTGGGAGAGCCCCGAATCTAGACTCTCTCTGATGGACCGACCGTTGAGAATCGGGGTTCTGGCGCTGCAGGGAGGGTTTCGCGAGCACGCGAAGGCCCTGCGCCGGCTCGGTGCCGAGGTGGTCGAAGTTCGCCTTCCGGAAGAGCTCGACGGGCTCGACGGGCTCGTGATCCCGGGCGGGGAATCGACCACGATCATGCGGCTCGCGGGGCTGTACGGCCTCGACCAGGCGATCCGGGAGTATCGTGGCGCGATCCTCGGGACGTGCGCTGGGATGATCGTCCTCGACCGTCGGCATCTCGGGATCGCGAATCTGGTGGTCGACCGAAACGCGTACGGGCGGCAGGTGCGGAGCTTCGAGGCGGACGTCGAGCTCGGCGGCGGGGATCGAGCGCTGCGTGGTGTTTTCATCCGGGCGCCCCGAGTCCAGGAGGTCGGAGCCGAAGTCGAGATCCTCGGTGAGCTCGACGGTGAGCCCGTGCTCCTGCGCGACGGTCGGCTGCTGCTGGCAGCGTTCCACCCCGAGCTCACCGACGATCCCCGCGTGCACGAGCGGTTTCTGGAGCTGGTCGAGGAGAATCGACAGCCGGCGTCAGACCTCAGTCTGGCACCGGTGAGGTGAGACATGTCCGGTCACAGTAAGTGGTCGTCGATCAAGCACAAGAAGGGCGCTGCGGACGCCAGGCGCGGCCAGCTCTTCTCGAAGCTCTCGCGGGCGATCATCGTCGCGGCGCGGGAGGGTGGGGCCGACCCAAGCGCGAATCTCGCGCTCCAGAATGCGATCGAGAAGGCCCGCTCGTATTCGATGCCCAAGGACAACATCGAGCGGGCGATCGCAAAGGGGGCCGGTTCCGACGCGGACGGCTCCGGCTACGAGACCGTTGTCTACGAGGGCTACGGCCCGGAAGGCGTCGCGGTGCTCGTGGAGGCCCTGACCGACAATCGCAACCGCACCGCGTCCGAGGTTCGCCATCTCTTTTCCAAGTACGGAGGCAACCTCGGCACGACGGGCGCCGTCGCCTGGCAGTTCGAACGCCGCGGAGTCGTCCTCGTCCCGGCGGAGGACGTGGACGAGGACGCTCTCGTCCTGACCGCGGCGGAGGCCGGCGCGGAGGATGTCGAGCTCGACGGCTCGAGCTTCGTGATCTCAACGGCACCCGAGTCGCTGGCGGGCGTGCGCCAGGCGCTCGAGGCGGCGGGGCTCCAGGTCGCGTCGGTCGAGCTCGCGATGATCCCGAAAGCGACGGTGGCGATCTCCGACGAGGGGACAGCGCGAAAGGTGGTGCGGCTCGTGGAGGGGCTGGAGGAGTCCGAGGACGTCCAGGACGTCTATGCGAACTTCGACATCCCCGAGACGGTGCTGGAGGCGGTAGCCTCCTAGGCTCGTGGCCGACTCCGTAGCGGCTGACCCTGGGACAGGCCTCAGAGCGAATCGGATCGAATCGCTCCTCTCCGCGCGGCTCTTCCTCGAGCCACAGCTCGTGGCAGGGAGGCTCTACTTCGCCTCGAACCTGTCCGGCCACCTGAGCCTGTACGGCATGGACGCGGCTGGAGGGGTCCCCGAGCCGCTGCTTCCTGCGCGAATCGCCCTACAGAACCCGGAGCTGGTCGACGGCGAGCTCTTCCACGTTCTGCCGGAGCTCGGGGAAATCGTCGTCATGATCGATCATGACGGCGACGAAAACTACGTGCCGTTCCTCGTGCCGCTCGAAGGCGGATTTCCCGAGCCACTGGCGGCGGAGGTCTTCCAAGGGGGCCGCTCGCACCTCATCGAGGTGGACGACGCGACCGAGACGGCGTACTTCGCGGTCGAGGCCCGCCAGGAGTCGCTGATCACGGCCATTCGGGTCGATCTCGCGACCGCCGGCGCCGAGACGCTGTGGCAGAGTCCCTACGGAGCACTGGTCGCCGCCTGGACTCCCGACCATTCACGTGTCGTCCACTCGGACGGCTACACGATGGGTGACGTCGTCCTGTACGAGCGCGATGCGACCGGGGGCCGGCGAATGCTGTACGGAACGCCAATCGACGAGCGGGAGGAAGATGTCGAGTACCCCCTCTCGGGATTCCGCTCGTCCCACGGCACTGCGAGCGGGAGCGGTGTCCTGCTCGTCACGGCGCTGTTCGACGACACCGGAGCTCTCGGCTATCTCGACTTTGCGCGCCCCGGCGAAATCGAGCCTGTTTCGATCGCCGGGCTGGTGCACGACGGGGTAGGAGAGCTGGAGCGCATCAAGCACCTCGGGGAGGACCGGTTCGTGGTCGTCTATAACATCGACGGCGCCACCTGGGCCTACGACGGCCGCTTCGACGAGGCTCCACGGGCGTTCGCCGTCGAGCGGGTGCTCGTCGGGGAAGACGAGCTCAGGGGCGGTGTAATGCACGGCCTGCACTACGACCGCTCGAGCGGCCGATTCGCCCTCTCCTTCTGCACCGCGACGAGTCCGACGCAGCTCTACGTCCTCGAGGAGGACGGACCGTCGCCGGCGGCGCAGAGAACACGCGAGCGCCCGCTCGGGCTCGCGCCTGAGCTGCTTTCCCGCGGCGAGGATGCGTCATTCGACTCATACGACGGTCTCCGCGTCTCCGCTCGCCTCTACCTCCCGTCGGCGGACCTCGGCTATGAGGGACCGCGGCCACTCGTGTACTACGTGCACGGCGGGCCACAGAGCCAGGAGCGGCCGAACTTTGCCTGGTTCTCGATGCCCCTGATCCAGATTCTCGCGCTCGAGGGGTTCGCGGTCTTCGTCCCGAATGTACGCGGCTCGACCGGCTACGGCCTCGACTACACGAAGAGGGTCGATCGCGACTGGGGTGGCGCGGACCGGTTCGACCATGTCTTCGCGATGACCGAGGTACTGCCGTCGGACGAACGGGTGGACGTCTCTCGCGCAGGCGTGGTCGGCCGCTCGTACGGCGGCTACATGACGCTCATGCTCTCGTCCCGGCACCCGGAGCTATGGCGCGCGGCGGTCGACATGTTCGGGCCTTTCGACCTGCTCACGTTCATGGAGCGGATTCCCGAGACCTGGAAGCCGTATTTCGCGCTCGCGATGGGTGATGCGAAGCGCGACCGCGATTTCCTGGTCGAGCGGTCACCACGAACGTCCATCACCGACATCTCGTGCCCGCTTCTCGTCATTCAGGGCCGGAACGACCCTCGTGTGGTCGAGCAGGAGTCACGCGATCTCGTCGACGAGCTCCGGAGGCTGGGGCGACACGTCGACTATCTCGTCTTCGACGACGAAGGGCACGACGTCCTCAAGCTGGCGAACCGCGTCCGCTGCTACGAGGACATCGTCGCGTTCTTCTCACAGCACCTCACGTAACCCGCTAGGGTCGCCCCGATGCGCCGGCTGACGATCGCGATCGTGCTCACCGTGTTCGCGCTCGCCGGAGCGGGCTGCGGCGGAGGCGACGAGGCGAGCGGCACGACGGACACGACCGCCACCGAGACGACCACCACCGACGAGACGACCACCGAGGACACGACCACCGACGAGACCACGACCGAGGAGACGACGACCGACAGCTCCGGAGGTCTCGGGTCGGGTGACTGCGAGGAGCTCGTCAATGCGTCCGCGGAGCTCGCTCAGGCGTTCGCGGCCGCCGGCGGGACAGGCGACTTCGGTCAGGCCTCCGAGTTCTTCGACCGCTTCGAGGCTCCCGACGAGATTCGGGCAGACTTCCGCATCCTCGCCGACGCTTATGCGCAATACGCCCGAGCATTCCAGGACGTCGGGCTCGAGTCGGGCCAGACTCCCACCGTCGAGCAGTTGCAGCAACTTCAGCAGGAGCTGGCCTCGATCGATCAGCCGAACGTCGCCGCCGCCTCCGAGCGGATCTCTACGTGGGTGAACCAGAACTGTCCTGGACTCAGCGGTAGCTGAGCCGAGGCGACACGTTCAAGGAGCGCAGCACCCCCGGCCGCGAGCGGCCGGCTTTAGAACTCGTGTCACAATGAAGCCTTGTGCCGCCGGGGTGCGCCGCGCGGCGCGAATGCTTCGTCCTCAGTCGCGCCCATATGCCTGCATATGGGCGCTCCCTGCGTCCTCGCCTCGCACCACGCGGCGCACCCCGTCAACGAAGCGTCATTGTGAAACGAGTTCTTAGGGATTTCCGCGCGAGCGAAATCTGCACTCGCAGATTTTCGCTCTTGCGCAGAGCCGAGCGCAGGAACGTCCGAAGGCCTGCCTAACTTCTCTTCGTGAAGGTCCTCGGCATCGACCCAGGGACGGCTGCGTGCGGGTACGGGATCGTCCACGGAAGCGGCGACCGCCTCCGGGCGGGGGTCTTCGGCTGCTGGCGGACACCCGCCGGCGAGCAGCAGGACATCCGCTTGCTGACGATCTTCACGGGCGTTCGAGAGCTGATCGCGGACCACGGGCCGGACGCCGTCGCGCTCGAAGAGTCCTACGTGGGTGCCGACGCCCGTATCGCGCTCTCCGTCGGACAGGCGCGCGGCGCGGTGCTCGTCGCGGCCGCGTCCGCCGGGGTCGAATGCGCGGAATACGCACCGGCCCGAGTCAAGCAGTCGGTCTGCGGCTACGGGCGGGCTGAGAAGGCACAGATACAGCGGATGGTGAAGCTCGTCCTCGGCCTCGAAGCCGAGCCCGCCTCCTCCCACGAGGCAGACGCGCTCGCTGTGGCGATCTGCCACGCGCTCGCATCCCCACTGCTGGAGGCGGCCAGGTGATCTCGCGGCTGCGCGGAACACCCGTAGGCCGCTCTCCGGACGGGCTCGTACTCGACGTCGGCGGCGTCGGCTACCTCGTGGCGGCGACTCCGACCGCGCTCCGGCGCGCGGACGGCGCGCGCGAGGTGACGCTCGAGACGTATCTTCACGTCCGCGAGGACACGCTCCAGCTCTACGGCTTCGCGGATGCGTCCGAGCGGGAGCTCTTCGTCCATCTTCTCGGTGTCAGCGGGATCGGCCCGAAGGTCGCGCTCGCGGTCGTCTCGAGCGGACGGCCGGAGGAGCTCGGTCGTGCAATCGCGCTGGACGACGCTGCGCGGTTCCAGGCGATCCCCGGGATCGGCAAGAAGACCGCAGAGCGCATCGTGCTCGAGCTGAAAGGCTCGATTGCGGACGGGATCGAGCTCGACGACCGAACGCCCGTGTCGGGCGACCTCGTT
This sequence comes from uncultured Actinomycetes bacterium, assembly GCA_963761485.1. Classification (GTDB taxonomy): domain Bacteria; phylum Actinomycetota; class Thermoleophilia; order Gaiellales; family Gaiellaceae; genus GMQP-bins7. The sequence continues at coordinate 162,421 of CAVXGP010000015.1, forward strand.
GCTCGGGAAGCTCTCGTCGAGCTCGGGTACTCGCTGGTGGAGGCCGAGCAGGCGCTGGCGGGCGTCGATCCCGATCTGCCCGCCGAGGAGCGAGTTCGCGAGGCACTGCGGAGCGCGGCGTGACGTCGCAATTCCTGGCGCCCGTGCTGCACGAGGGCGACGAAGAGGTCGAGCGCTCGCTCCGCCCGCGCCGACTCGATGACTTCGTCGGCCAGGAGCGGACGAAGGAGCAGCTCGAGATCGCTCTCGAGGCCGCCCGAGCGCGCGGTGACGCCCTCGACCATGTGTTGCTCGTCGGGCCTCCCGGCCTCGGCAAGACCACCCTGGCGGGGATCATTCGGGAGGAGCTGGGGGTGGGCCTCCGCACCGTCGCCGGGCCCGCACTCGAGCGCAAGGGGGACATGGCCGCGATCCTCACCGGCCTCGAGACGAGGGACGTTCTCTTCATCGACGAGATCCACCGCATGAACCGGGCGATCGAGGAGATCCTCTATCCGGCCCTCGAGGACTTCCGGCTCGACATCGTCGTGGGGCAGGGGGCGGGCGCGCGCACGCTCACGCTCGATCTGCCCGCGTTCACGCTCGTGGGCGCGACGACGAGGACCGGTCTCCTCACGACACCGCTCCGCGACCGGTTCGGGATGACGTTTCGCCTCGGGTACTACGAGCCGGGCGAGCTCGCTTCGATCGTCGGCAGGTCGGCCGGCATCCTCGGCATCGACATCGACGACCGAGCAGCGGACGAGATCGCACGCCGCTCGCGTGGGACTCCACGAGTCGCGAACCGCATCCTGCGCCGCATCCGCGACGTCGCCGAGGTGCGGCACGCAGGCGCGGTCACTCTCGACGTCACTCGCGAGGCGCTCGAGCTCCTGGAGGTCGACCATGCCGGCTTGGAGCGCACCGATCGCGATCTGCTGGAGGCGGTCGTGCACAAGTTCGGCGGAGGTCCGGTCGGGCTTTCGACATTGGCCGTGTCACTCGGTGAGGAGCCGGACACGATCGAGGACGTCTATGAGCCGTACCTGCTCCAGCTCGGCTTTCTCCAGAGGACGCCACGTGGCCGCGTGATCACAGAGCTCGGCCGCGAGCATCTCGGCGCCCCGGTACCCGCCGACGGGCTCTTTTGACGTGGCCGCCACGCACATCTGGACTCCCGGGATGGCTGGCCCGCTCGACGAGTTCGTGTCTCGCGTCACCCACATGGTCGGTGCTTTCGTCGCCGAGCACAGCCTCGAGCAGGCGGAGCTGCGACTCGAGCTCACCGACGGCTCCCGCTATCTCGTCGCGGCCGCAACCGCCGAGCCGGGCTTCGGCTTCTTCTCGTTCACGCCGCACCGAGATGGCGGCGATGAGCCTCGCCGCGTCATCGTCCCCATCGGGGCGGTCAAGTCGATCGAGATCTCCGCGCCCGATCCGGAGCGTCGATTCGGCTTTGCCGGCGCGGCCTAGTCGATATGGGGCCAGGCTCAAGTCCGGCCCGGTGTTCGATGTTCAACCTGAAGACGGGTCAGGCTGAAACCTGACCCAGCTGGTCGCGGCCGGCGTCAGTGCCGGAACTGGTGCTCGTGCCAGGATGGAACGGGGGCCAGCTCGAGCAGTGTTCGGCCGCCTTGAGGCTCGGCGTAGCCGAAGTCGCCGGTGTCGTCGATCCAGGAGACGTCGAGCAGCCCTTCCTTGACCCGGTGGTCGAGCCACGCGCCTCGAAAGACCAGCTTCCGCAGCCAGTAGACGAGCGACTCGCCGTCCACGAGCGATATCCGCTCCCAGTGCCGTACGAGGTAGAGACCCAGGCCGCTCCGCGGATCGACGATCCGGCCGTCGGCGACGAGCTCGACGAGGTCGGCGGCCTCGTCGTCAGCTAGGTCGTTCGAGCCGATCAGCCCGAGGCGGACTGCTGCGGCGGTGACCCGCTCCTCGAAGTCGCCGGCGCTGAACTCGAAACGGTGACCCAGGAACTCGACGACGAAGTCGTCGCCGGAGCGGTAGTTGGCCGCAAGCATCTCACTCAGCCTAACTACGCTTCATGCGCAAGACCGGTATCCGCTGATGCGCGGATTCCGGTCGCGCGAACATCCCTGAAGCGCAGTCGCTTCGCGACCGCGGCGCGTTCATTTCCATTGGCCCTAGGATTTCGACGTGAAGCAGCGGGGACTCGTCGTCGGAATGATCCTCGTCGTGCTCGTGATCTGGCTCGTCGGCGCAGCGGTGACGAAGTACTCGCTCGAGCAGATGGCGTACTACACGCCGATCGCGGTCGTCGTCGTGGGCGCGACCGTCGGGCTCGTGCTTCTGTGGGTGAAGATCGTGCTCGACTCGCTCCGCCGGCACCGAAGCGAATCCTGAGAGAGCGGCGGGTCGGATCCCCCCGCACCACCCAGGAGCGCGGGGTCAGACCCCGCGGGTCTGACCCCGCGCTCTAAAGCCGTCCGGTACCGGCCCTACCGTCTTCCAGGTGACGGGCATCTGGACGATCGAACCCTTCGACACGGAAGCTGCCGAGACTCTGACGCGCGAGCTGGGGCTGAGCGAGGTGACAGCGTCGGTTCTCGTGCGTCGCGGATACGAAGACCCGGTCGAGGCCCGCCGGTTCCTCGACGCGAAGCCACCCGGGCACGATCCGTTTCTGCTCGGCGACATGGCCGGCGCCGTCGAGCGGATCCGGGCGGCAATAGAGGATCGGAAGCGAATCTGCGTGCACGGCGACTACGACGTGGACGGGATCTGCGCGACCGCGCTCGCAGTTCTCCTCCTGCGCGAGCTGGGAGCCGACGCCGTCTGGCACCTTCCAAGCCGGTTCGAGGAGGGTTACGGCGTGTCGCGCGACACGCTCGCGAAGCTCGCGGACGAGGGCGTCGGCCTCGTGCTCACGGTCGACTGCGGGATCAGCGCCGTCGACGAGATCGCCGAGGCCAAGGCGCTCGGGCTCGAGGTCATCGTGACCGACCACCACCGGCCCGGAGTGACGCTGCCGGAGTGTCCGATCGTCTCCACGCGACCGTCGCTGTACCCCTTCCCGGAGCTGTGTGGCACCGGCGTCGTGCACAAGCTCGGCGAAGCTCTGCTCGGCGCCGAGCACCCGGCTCTGAAGCGCAATCTCGATCTCGTGGCGTTGGCGACGATCGCGGACGTCGTCCCGCTCGTGGACGAGAACCGCGCCCTCGCCGCCGCGGGCCTGCGTGCGCTCGCCTGCACGCGACGACCTGGGCTCCAGGCGCTGATGCGTGGCGCACGCGTCGATCCAGCCACTGTCGATGCGGGGGCGGTTGGATTTCGGCTTGCACCACGGATCAACGCGGCCGGCCGGCTCTGCCGCCCCGACATCGCGCTCGAGCTCGTCCTGACCGAGGAGGACGAGGAGGCGCGCAGACTTGCGCTCGAGCTCGAAGACCTGAATCGCGAGCGCCAGGCCGTCGAGGACCGAATCCTCCGCGAGGCCTCCCAACTGGTCGAGTCGATGTCCGAGCCGATCCGGCGCCGCCGAGGCTATGTGCTGTGGCACGAGGACTGGCACGAAGGCGTGATCGGAATCGTGGCCTCGAGGCTGGTCGAGCGATTCCATCGCCCGGTCGTGCTCATCGCGGAGTCCCAGGACGGCTGGAAGGGATCGGGACGGTCGGTGTCCCGATTCGACCTGCACGGAGCGCTCGCAGCTTGCAGCGAGCACCTCGAGCGCTTCGGCGGGCACCGCGCGGCCGCGGGGCTCCTGATCGCGCACTCGCGCATCGAGGCCTTCGCAGATGCCTTCGCCTCACACGCCGACGCCGAGCTCACGGCGGAGGATCTTCATCCGGTGACCGTCGTAGACGCGGTGGTCTCGGCCGAGGACCTGACGCTTCCGATGGCGCAGGAGCTCGATCGCCTCGCGCCCTTCGGGCTCGGAAACCCCGACGTGACGCTGCTCGTACCCGGCTCACAGGCCGTTGAGCCGGGAACGGTTGGCGACGGCAAGCACCTGCGCTTCCGCGTTCGCCAGCACGGGCGCGACGCAGGAAGCGCGATCGCGTTCGGCCAGGGCTCGCAGCTCGATCGACTGCGCGCGGAGGGCCTCCTCGACATCGCGTGCCGGCTGAAGGAGAACTACTGGAATGGCACCGTTTCGCCCCAGCTGGTCGTCCGTCGGCTGTTCGACACCCCCGACGGCTATGAAGAGCTTCGTGCGCACCTCGGGGAGCTCTGGCGCTCGGGTGAGGGCTCGTGGACGCCCGAAGCGCGCCGCGTTTTCGTCGAGCTGGGCCTGCAGAGGGGATCCGGGCGCCGGCGGCAGCTGCTCGAGTCGGAGGCGTTTCGCGCGATGCTCGAGCCCGAGGCGCTGCCCCGCGCGGCGTGAACTAGTACGGCGTGGGCCGGGACGACATAGCCGTTCAGTCCACACGGCGATTGTGGCCGCGAAGCGGCCGCCTTTGAGGGTTTGTGCGCAACCGGAATCCGCACTCGCAGATTCCGGCCTCGCGCTATTGAACGAGCGCGTCGTGCATCGCGATCGCGAGGCGCCGTGCGAGGCGTTGCCGAAGCCAACGTCGAAACGTGCTCATGGAAGCGCCTCTTCCGCACCAAAGGGCCAGGTCCTTCCCAAGCAGGGGTCGGGGAGATCGCTCAGTACACTGGATCTATGAGTGTCCTCGATGCAAAGCGACACCACGAGGATCTCGTCGAGGAGTTGATCGCCGAGGTCGAGGCGTACAACCCGGAGGTCGACAAGGAGCTGCTCCGGCGTGCCTTCGAGGCGTCAGAGCGCGCGCACGAGGGGCAAATACGCCGCTCGGGGGAGGAATTCATCCACCATCCTCTGGGCGTCGCACGGATCTGCGCGGAGCTCCACCTCGACGAGCAGACCATCGCCGCGGCGCTCCTTCACGACGTCGTCGAGGACACGGGTGCCGATCTGGAGGAGATTCGATCCGAGTTCGGCGGAGAGATCGCCCAGCTCGTCGAGGGCGTCACGAAGCTGACCCGGATCAGCTTCCAGAGTCGCGAGCAGGCCGAGGCCGAGAACTATCGGAAGATGATCGTGGCGATGGCCCAGGACGTGCGGGTCATCCTGATCAAGCTTGCCGACCGCCTCCACAACATGCGGACGATCGAGTACCTCGGCAAGCAGAAGCAGGCGCAAAAGGCGCGCGAGACCCTCGAGGTGTACGCGCCGCTCGCGCACAGGCTGGGAATCCACGCGCTCAAGTGGGAGCTCGAGGACCTTGCGTTCCAGACGCTCCATCCGCGCAAGTACGCCGAGATCAAGGCGATGGTCGCCGACCAGCGCGCGGACCGGGAGGCCCAGGCCGACAAGGCCGCCGAGATTCTCGGCGACGAGCTCGAGAAGGGAGACGTCCCGGCGGACATCGCGGGTCGCGCGAAGCACCTCTATTCGATCTACGACAAGATGGCCAAGCGCGGCCGCGAGTTCAACGAGATCTACGACCTGACCGCGATGCGCGTCATCTGTGAGCGGACCGGCGAAGAAGGGACGCGGGACTGTTATGCCGCGCTGGGTCTGGTCCACTCCCTCTGGAAGCCGATGCCTGGGCGCTTCAAGGACTTCATCGCGATGCCGAAGCTCAACCGCTACCGGTCTCTCCACACCACCGTGATCGGGCCCGAGGGAAGGCCGCTGGAGATCCAGGTACGAACGCGGCAGATGCACGAGGAAGCCGAGTACGGCGTTGCCGCCCACTGGCTCTACAAACGAGGGCGGGGTGCGAAGGCAGACGACGAGTGGCTCGTCTGGGTGAAGTCGCTCATGGACTCGCAGCAGGAGGAGCAGGACCCGGGCGAGTACATGCGCACGCTCCGTACCGACCTCTTCGCCGACGAGGTGTATGTCTTCACGCCCAAGGGCGAGGTGAAGGTGCTTCCGTCGAACGCAACGCCGATCGATTTCGCCTACGCGGTTCACACCGATGTCGGCCACCGCACCGTCGGCGCCAAGGTGAACGGGCGGATCGTTCCTCTCCACTACCGGCTCAAGAGCGGCGACTTCGTCGAGATCCTCACCTCGAAATCGGGCCGTGGCCCCTCGCGGGACTGGCTGGCGGTCGCCACCTCCTCTCGCGCGCGCAACAAGATCCGGCAGTGGTTCCAGCGGGAGACGCGAGGCGAGACCGAGGCAAAGGGACGCGAGCTCCTCGACCAGGCGTTGAAGGCTCAAAAGCTCCCCTACCGGAAGCTTCAGGGCTCGAGCGTCCTCGCCCAGGTCATCCGCGAGAACGGCTTCAAGAAGGCCGAGGACTTCTATGTCGCGCTGGGCGCGGGGAAGCTCCAGCCCGGTCAGATCGTCAACAAGGTGATCCAGCGCCTGAAGACGGGCGAGGTCGCAGCCGAGCCGGCGATCTCGACGAAGCGTTCACGAGCCAAGACTGCGGTTTCGAGTACACGCCTCGGCATCACGGTGCCCGGGGTCGAGGACGTGCTGGTTCGGCTCGCGAAGTGCTGCACACCGGTCCCGGGCGACCCGATCGTCGGCTACATCTCCCTCGGGCGCGGCATCACGGTGCACCGCGAAGACTGTCCGAACGTGCGCGCGTTGCAGCGGAACCCGGAGCGGTTCACCGGAGTGGAGTGGGAGGGAGGGGCGTCAGCCGGCTTCCTCGTCCAGATCGCCGTCGATGCCTGGGATCGGGCGCGGCTCCTCGAGGACGTCGCGCGGACGTTCGCCGAGCACGGCGCGAACATCGTCTCCTACGGCGGCGTCGTCGAGGACGGCATGGCGCGCAACTGGTACACGGCCGAGGTCGGTGAGGTGAAGGAGCTTCGCTCGCTCCTGACCGCGCTCCGGAACCTCGACGCCGTCTTCGACGCCTACCGCGTTACACCCTCGTAAAGGAGGTGCCTGGCTTTAGCCAGGCACCGGGTCGGGATCGACGAGTGAGCGCCACTCCGCACGCTCGCGGAGTGAGGTGAAATCGTCGTCCTTCTCGGCCCACTCGGCCGCCTCCGGTCTCAGCTCGACCGCTCGCTTCAGATGCGCGAGCGCGTCGTCCGTACGGCCGGCGAGCGCTTCCGCGCACGCGAGGTTGTAGAGCGTCGCCGGATGGTCAGGACGGCGCTCGAGCGCGGCGACGAGCTCGTCGGCGTAGGCGTCGTAGTCACCCGCATTGCGGTGCCTCTCTGCAGCGAAGTAGTCCTCCCACGGCGACGGCTCGTACGCGGCTTCTCGCGGCCCGCCGACTGCGAGAACCTGCGTGCCGGGCTCCTCGGCTCGCGCATGGCGCCGGATCTGCGGATCCCGGATGAAGACCACGGTGCCGGCCGGGGCATCGAGCGACTCGCCGTCGAGCGTGAACGTCGCCCGACCGGCCAGCACGAGGTACACCTCCTCGTGTCCCAGCGCCTGCTCGGTGTGCTCCTCGACGACGTCGTCGCCGGGCTTCGGCGCCACGTATGCGTTGATTCCGAACGCTTCGATGTCGAGCGTTCGCCGGAGTGGCCGCCAGAGGAGCCGGCCGCCGACGACCGGAATCGGCTCGATCTCGTCCAGCCGAATGCTCTGCCAGCCTTCGCCCACACCCACGCTGCGACTCTACCGTCCAACATGCCGAAGGCCGCTCGCGGCGGCCTTCGGGCAAGGACGTGTCTGTCGCGATCGCCTGGTCTATTGCATCCGGCTCCTTTCTTCGACTCGAGCGCGTGTCGCGCTCACTCGAGCCATCGAATCACGGGCGTCTAAGCAGCCCGTGAGAGCGCCGGAAGAAGCTCCTAAGAAGGACGCGTCGCGAGCGTGACGTTGACAGTGCGGCGCTGGCCGTCCCGAATCACGGTGATGGAAACCTCGTCGCCAGGCCGCTTCGCGTCCACCGCGCTCTGAAGGTCGGCCGAGGTCGCGATCGCGTTGCCGTCGAGCGCGACGATCACGTCGCCGCCGGTCGGGATCTCCTGCCCATTGACCGTCCTCGACCCTGTCGCCGCCCGAAGCTCCGCTTGCTCGGCTGGAGTCCCAGACGTCACTCGGTCACCGCGAGGCCCGTCGGGGTGGCGGCCATTCTGACCCCGAGATAGGCGTGCCGCGCCTGACCGGTCTCGAGAAGCTGCGCGACGATCGAGCGCACGGTGTTCGACGGGATCGCGAATCCGACGCCGTCGTTCCCGCCCGACTCGCTCTCGATCTGCGCGTTCACGCCGATGACGCGACCCAGAGCGTCGAGGAGAGGCCCACCCGAGTTGCCGTGGTTGATCGCCGCGTCGGTCTGGATCGAATCGGTGATTTTGAAGCCGTTCGGAGCTTCCATCTGTCGATGCAGCGCGCTGACGATGCCGCTGGTGACCGTGCCCTCGAGCCCGAAGGGGCTGCCCATGGCGACGACCGTGTCACCGACGTTCAGCGCGCTCGAGTCGCCGAGCCGCAGGGACTCGAAGACCGAGGCAGGAGCATCGACCTTGATGACCGCGAGATCCGTCGAAGGATCGCTGCCGACGATCTTGGCCGAAAACGTCCGGCCGTCCCAGAATCGGACGGAGATCGCCCCCGCCACGGGGCCCTCGACGACGTGCTGGTTCGTCACCACATTGCCGTTGCGGTCGTATACGAAGCCCGACCCCTGCGATCGCTCGGAACCGTCGAACGACGTCGACGTGATCTCGACCACGGCCTTGTACGAGCGCTCGTAGATCTGCCCGATCGTGGTTCCGCCCGCTGTAGCCGCAGGCTCCGAGTCGGTTACGGTGACCTGGCGCACCACGGTCGTCGCGGAGTCATCGGTGAGGACTGCGTACGCGCCCGCGCCCACGCCCGCACCAAGGCCGATCGCGGCCACGAGGGTTCCGATGACGATGGGTGTGCGGGTGCGGCTGGAGATCATCTCGCTGAAGTCCTTTCGGTTGGTCGGTCTCGATGACACCGGCGATGCCTAAATGCCGACTGAGAACGGCCTAAGAAGTGGATAAGTTCACAGCCTAGTCGGCAGGCAGGACCTGCCACGATCTCTTCGGAGGCATACGCTTCCCGAGAGAAACCGCTGTGTCGACCGCAGAAGACATGTCTGACTCCATCATCGTCATCGACAGCTCTGAGATCCTCGAGGGAAAGCTCGAGGAGCTCAAGACGGCCCTCGAGGAACTGGTCGAGTTCGTCGAGGCCAACGAGGCCGACCCGATCGCGTACAACGTCTACTTCGACGAGGACGGCACCCGGATGACGGTTCTGCAGATCCATCCGAACTCTGCAGCGATGGAGTTCCACATGAGGGTCGCGGGCCCGGTCTTTCGGAAGTTCACGGAGATGGTGAAGCTGTCGAGGGTCGATTTCTATGGGCGGCCAAGCGAGGCCGTGCTGGAGCAGATGCGCCAGAAGGCGCAGCTGCTGGGAGACGCGCCCGTCGTCGTGAACGAGCTTCATGCAGGGTTCGTACGGATCGGGCCGGCGGAGCGTGCGGGGGCTATCGTCGCCAGAGAGCACGGCTAGAGCCGCGAGGGTTCTGAGACGCGCCCCCGAGCGCGCGTCGCGGTACGAGTTCCTAGCTGTCATCACCGCTCAGCGGGCCAATCGGGATGCGACGACTCGCATGGCTGAGCGGATGGATGAGCGTGTGTGAGCGCCTAAGAAGTCGCTAAGACCTCCTCCTGGCTTCGAGCGGAGCGCGCACAATGCTGACGATGAAAATCCTGGTCGTGGACGACGAGCGCGCCGTGCGCGAGTCCCTCCGCCGGGCCCTCGAGCTCGAGGGTTACGAGATCGAGCTCGCCGCGGACGGCGAAGAGGCGCTGCGAAGACTCGGGCTCGAGCCGCCCGTCGACGCAACGATCCTCGACGTCCTGATGCCCGGCATCGACGGCCTCGAGGTCTGTCGGCGCCTACGCTCGAGCGGGAGCGCCGTCCCCGTGCTGATGCTGACCGCCCGGGCAGAGGTCGACAGCCGTGTGGCAGGGCTCGACGCGGGAGCCGACGACTATCTGCCGAAGCCGTTCGCCCTCGCAGAGCTACTCGCGCGCGTTCGGGCGCTGCTGCGCCGCGCCGGAAACGGAGATGCATCGACGGACATTCTCCGTTTCGCCGATCTCGAGCTCGATCCCGGAACGAGGGAGGTTCGACGCGCGGGTGACTCGATCGAGCTGACGCGAACCGAGTTCTCCTTGCTCGAGCTCTTTCTCCGAAACCCCCGCCAGGTCCTGACCCGATCGGTCATCTTCGAGCGCGTCTGGGGCTACGACTTCGGACCGACCTCGAACTCCCTCGACGTCTACATCGGCTACCTGCGGCGTAAGACGGAGGCGGGAGGGAAGCGCCGCCTCATCCACACCGTTCGCGGTGTCGGGTACGCGATCCGCGACCGATGAGCTTCCGCGCGCGCATCGCCATCGCGTCAGCCGCTGCGGTTGCGCTCGCGGTCGTGCTCGCCTCCGCGCTCGTCTACGTCGTCGCCCGCGGCCAGCTCCGCGCGCCGATCGACGACGCACTCGAGCGGCGCTCGGCGGAGCTCCTGCGGCACGAGCTGCGCGTGTTCGAAACGGACCGAGGTGAGACGTTTCTCGCCTTGCGGCCCGAATTCGGTGAGGCTCGGGGTTACGTTCAGCTCGTGGAGAAGGACGGGACCGTTCTCGTCCCGCCTCTGCAGGATCTGAAGCTCCCGGCGGGAGACGACGTGCGCGCGGTGGCGGGCAGTGGAGCCGAGGCGTTCTGGACCGACACGAACGTTTCGGGGACGCACCTGCGGGTGTTCACGTTCAACTACGGCCCGGGCGCGGCTCTCCAGGTGGCTCGGCCGCTCAGCGAGGTCGATCAGTCGCTCGAGCGGATCGGGATCTTCCTGCTCCTGATCGCCGTGAGCGGGGTTGCGATCGCCGCTCTGCTCGGCCTGGTCGTCGCGCGAGCCGCGCTTGCCCCCGTGCGACGTCTGACCGACACCGCGGAGCGCGTGAGCGAGACGCGCGATCTCTCGGAGCGGATCGACGTGTCGGGCCGCGACGAGCTGAGCCGACTCGCTACGAGCTTCAACACGATGCTCGCCGCGCTCGAGGAGTCGACGCGGGCACAGCGGCAGCTCGTCGCCGATGCGTCGCACGAGCTGCGGACGCCGCTTACCAGCCTCCGCACGAACATCGAGGTGCTCGCCAGCGATCGCGCCCTTCCGCCCGAAGAACGGGGCCGACTGTTGTCCGACGTGGTCGAGCAGCTGGGCGAGATGACGACGCTGATCGCCGAGCTGATCGAGCTGGCCCGTGCGGAGCAACAGACGAGCGAGCCAGAGGATGTCCGGCTCGACCTCCTGACCGCAGACGCTGTGGAGCGCGCACGCCGGAATCGGCCCGGCGTCGTGTTCTCTGCCGACCTGGAGGAGTCTGTCGTCCACGGCGTTCCGGCAACCATCGAGCGGGCGATCGCCAACCTGCTCGACAACGCGGCCAAATGGAGCCCGCCGAGATCGGAGGTGGAGGTCGAGGTCCGCGAGGGCCGCCTGATCGTTCGCGACCACGGGCCCGGCATCGCCGACGAGGATCTCCCGTATGTCTTCGACCGCTTCTATCGAGCCAGGTCTGCACGGGGGATGCCAGGCTCGGGGCTCGGCCTCGCCATCGTTCGCCAGGTCGCCGAGGCGCATGGAGGCGGGGTCGTCGCCCAGCAGGCCGACGGAGGCGGGACGCGAATGGTCCTCAGCTTCGGCCCCGCACCCGTGGCTGCCGGCGTAGAAGTCTCTTCCTAGGAGCTCTCAGCGACCGTCCGAGGCGACGGCCGGTATCGTCGGCACGCACGACGCCGACATCGCGCGCCGCGCCGGGCGAGACATCCGAATGCGCAGCGGACGGCGAAGGCGGGATCGCCGAGGCTGTTTCTTCTCCCACTCGTAGCTCGTCTCGTATCGCTCCTGTGCCGGGCCCCTCCCAATGACTACTGTGACGAACCATCCGCTGATCTTGGGAGGACGAGATGGAGTACGTGAACCTCGGCGGCACAGGGCTGCGCGTCTCGCGCGTGTGCCTCGGGATGATGAGCTTCGGCAAGCACGAGAGCAGGCAGTGGGCGCTCGACGAGGAAGCGGCTGAGCCGATCGTCCGCCGCGCCGTCGAGGGCGGGATCATCTTCTTCGACACAGCAGACGTCTACAACGGCGGCCAGAGTGAGATCGTCACCGGGCGTCTGCTGCGCAAGCTCTTCGGCATGCGGGAGGAGTACGTCGTTGCGACGAAGGTTCGGGGGACGACGATGCCCGGGGAGAATGGCCGCGGCCTCTCCCGGAAGCACATCCTCGCGTCGATCGACGCCTCGCTGCAGCGGCTCGAGCTCGACTACGTCGACCTCTACCAGATCCACCGCTGGGACGACGCGACGCCGATCGAGGAGACAATGGAGGCGCTGCACGATGTCGTGAGGGCGGGCAAGGCACGGTACATCGGCGCGAGCAGCATGTATGCGTGGCAGTTTGCGAAGGCGCAGCGGGTCGCGCCGACGCGCTTCGTCTCGATGCAGAACCACTACAACCTGATCTACCGCGAGGAGGAGCGGGAGATGATCCCGCAGTGCGTCGACCAGGGAGTCGGTGTGCTCCCCTGGAGCCCGCTCGCCCGTGGGCTCCTGGCCGGCAGCCGTACGGCCACAGGCGAGCGACTGACGACGCGTGCCAACAGCGATCCCTTCCTGGAGTCGCTCTATCGGCCCGATCTCGACTCTCCGGTCATCGATCGGGTTGCCGATGTCGCAGCCGAGCGTGGCGTCTCCGCCGCGCAGGTCGCGCTCGGGTGGCTCCTGCACAAGCCGGGTGTGACGGCGCCGATCGTGGGAGCCACGAAGCTCGAGCACGTGGAGGACGCGCTTGCCGCCGAGACGCTCTCGCTCGGCGACGAGCACATCGCGCGGCTCCAGGAGCCGTACCTCCCGCACCCGGTCTCGGGTATCGAGCTGTAGCGCACCGTCGCACGACTCAGGCGAGATTCTTACCCGCCTCTTAGCCCGGTCTTAGGTGCCGCTGGTGAGATGAGCGCATGAAGATGACCAGGAAGACCAAGATCGCGGCGGGGGTCATCACCGCGTTGACGATCGCAATTTCCCTCGGCGCCGCCGGGGCGATCGCCGCCTCGGAGGTCCTCTTCTCCGACGATCGGCGCCAGGCCGTCATCGACGATGCTGCGAAGCAGCTCGGCGTGACGCCGAGCGCGCTCGAGGACGCGCTGAAGCAGGCACTCAAGAACCGCGTCGACGATGCGGTCGAGGCAGGCCGACTGACAGAGGAGCAGGGGAACGCGCTCAAGGAACGCATCGAAGCGGGACAGGCCCCACTCGTGTTGAGTGGCTTCGGCCGCTTGGGTCGGGGCCACTTCGGCCACTTCGGCCACCTAGGCCACTTCCGGAACCTCGAGGCCGCGGCCTCGTACCTGGAGGTGACACCCGCGGAGATCCGTCAACGGCTCGCGGACGGTGACACGCTGGCCGAGATCGCGAAGGCGGAAGGGAAGTCGGTGGACGGCCTCGTGAACGCGCTGGTAGCGGCTGCGACGGAGAAGATCGATGATGCGGTGGCCGACGGGCGCCTCACAAAGGAGCAGGCAGCCGATCTGAAGCAGGATCTCGAGGAGCGGGTTACCGCCCTCGTCAACGGCGAGCTCCGAGCGCCACGATTCGACTTCCACGGCTCCGACTTCGATCGTGGGTTCGGGTTCCGGCTCGACGGTCCCTGGGAGTTTCAGGGCCCGCGCACGTAGCGGCTGCGTAAGGGCGGAGTCTGCGAAGGCAGCTCCGCCCTTACGGGATCCCGAGGGCGGCGCAGCGGCGTCGCGGGCACTTCTCTTCGAATCACTCGAACGAGGGATATCGCTCTCACCGTGGCGGGGTACCTCGTTCGAGGGATTGCATCCCCCATTAGCGTGACTACAAGGAGATTGGGGAGAGGGGAAGGGAGCCGCGCGCCCGCCTCTGGGCGGGCGCGCGGCAGATCTCGACCCCCACCGGTCGGGGCAAACCGCCCCCCTCCCCACGCCTCTCAGGGTGTGTGCCGGGATCAGCGGTCGGCTGGCCCGGCCGCGACGTGAATCGCTCGCGCCGCGTTTCCCGGCTGAAGCCCTACGGATCCCAGTGCTCGCCTCGTGTGTCCCAGCCGATCAGGACGTGCGTCGAGATGAGAGCTGCCACCTGTCCTAGGAACGACTCCTCGACCTCACCGTCGATCCATAGCTCTCCGACCTGAGCTCCCTCGTAGAAAACCGGAACGCGAACTCGGCAAGACGTGTCTGCCGCGCCTGCTTCTGGACCTAGCGTGAGCTTCCCGTCCTCCAGGAAGGCGATTCCCGCCCACACGATCGCCGGCTCGTCGGCGAGGCGGCGTACCACCGACCGCAGAACGTCGTCGGGCTCGCCGCCCCGCGTGAGGGTCTGGTCGAGATCGTCCAGCACTCCCGAGCTCACTGCTCGAGATCTGCGCCCTCGAAGGCGCTTATCGCCCCTCGCACCTCCGCCGGGATGGGCATGGGCCGACGCTCGTCGAGGTCGACGAGCACGACGGTGAGCTCGGCTGTGACCATCAGCTCCTCGTCGGGAAGGCGATAGGCAGCGCACTCGTACGTCATGCTCGTCCGCCCGATGCGCCTGACGCGGACGAACGCCTCGATCAGGTCGTCGAACCGCGCGGGTGCGTGGTACTCGACGTTCAGCGCGCGCATGACGAGGTCGCCCGCGACCTGAGTGAAGGGTGTCGAGAGCAGATGGCGGTGGTACTCCGTGCGGGCGTGGTCGAAGTACGGCAGGTATCGCCCGTAGTAGACGATGCCCTGCGCGTCGGTATCGGAAAACCAGACGCGGGCGAGCGCCGAGTACTTGAACGGCGGCCGGCGGTCGGTCACGCGGCCGAGCTCCAAAGGATCCGCCATTCGATCTTAGCCCCGGATCAGCGCGAGCACCTCGTCGCGCTTCTCTTCCATCAGCTCCTGTGACAGCGCTTCCAGGTTGAGACGCAGGAGCGGCTCGGTGTTCGAAGGCCTGACGTTGAAGTGCCAGTCGTCGAAATCGATCGAGATCCCGTCCAGATGGGAGATGCGGCCACCTTGCGCCGTGTAGTGCTCCTTCAGCTCCTGGAGCTTGAGTGGGACGTCGTCGACCGGCGTGTTGATCTCGCCCGTGAGGAAGAAGCGCTCGCGGAAGGGCGCGAGCGTCTCGGACAGCTTCCTGCCGCTCCGGGAGAGCAGCTCGAGAACGAGCAGGAAGGGAACGACTCCCGAGTCGGCCTGCGAGAAGTCCCGGAAGTAGTAGTGGGCGGACACTTCGCCGGCGAACACCGCTCCTTCCTTGCGCATGCGGTGCTTGATGAACGCGTGCCCGACGCGGTTCACGAGTGGGACTCCGCCCGCGTGCTCGATCGTCTCGGGGACGGCGCGGCTCGCGCGGACGTCGTAGATCACCTTGCCGCCGGGCTCCTTCTGGAGCACCGCCTCGGCGAGCAGCGCGGTCACGAAGTCACCCGACACGAACTCGCCGGTGTCGTCGACGAAGAAGCACCTGTCCGCATCGCCGTCGTACGCCACGCCGAGATCCGCTCCCTCGTCGCGGGTCTTCGCGACGATGAACTCCCGGTTCTCCGGCAGCAGGGGGTTCGGCTCGTGGTTCGGGAAGCTCCCGTCGAGCTCGAAGTTGCAGCGGACGACATCGAGCTGCGGCAGCCGTTCGAGTACCGGCGGCAGCATTGCGCCGGCCATTCCGTTTGCCGCGTCGGCGACGACGCGCAGCGGATGTATCGCCTCTGGTTCGATGAAGGAGAGAACCTTCTCCACGAACCCCGGCCAGACGTCTTCGGTGCGAATCGTTCCGCGCGTACGGACCGCTCCGAACTCAGTCTGGGCGCGCGCTCGTATCTCGCCCAGGCCGGAGTCACCTCCGACGGGGAGCGCCCCGCGGCGCACGATCTTCATCCCCGTGTAGTCCTTCGGGTTGTGCGAAGCGGTGACACAGATCCCCCCGTCGAGCTCGAGGTCGCCGACCGCGTAATAGACCATCTCGGTGCCGACGAGGCCGAGGTCCAGGACGTCCGCACCGCCGTCGGCCGCGCCGTCCATCACCGCGGCGGACATCGCCGGCGATGACAGTCGCATATCGCGCCCGACGGCGATCGTACGGGGCTCGAACTGCTCCACGTACGCGCGACCGACGCGGTACGCCCCGTCTTCGTCGAGCTCGGTCGGATAGAGGCCTCGCACGTCATAGGCTTTGAACACGGCGGGATCGAGCACGGGTCGATGCTAACGCCGAGCAGGGAACCCGATGCGGCTGAGCGGTGTATCCCGGTCGATGCGCGCTCCGCTCATCTGTGCAGTCGTCATCGCTCTCGTTGCCGCTGCTGCCGCGCAGCGATCCGGAGCAGCCCCCGCTGAGCCTGTAACAGCGACGAAGGAGGCGGGTCCGGTGCTCGGCATCTCCCAGCAGTGGCCCGGCGGCCGGCTCGCGTGGTTCGACCCGTTGACGTTGCGCATGCTCCCCGGCCGCAAGGCGCTGCTGGGCGGGCATTACGGCAGCTGGGCGTTCTCGGCCGACCGCGCGACCCTCGCGATCGCGAGCTGTGGCGACCACCGGAGCGGGAGGATCAGATTCGTCAACGCGCGTTCGATGAGGGTGCTCGGCGATCTCGAGCTTTCGCGTTCGTTCTCGGACTGCACGAGCTCCCTGACCTGGTTGGCCCCGCGCCGGTTGCTCGCAGTCGTCCAGGGCGGCATGTCGGTCGTCCTCGTCGATCCTGTCGCGCGCCGCGTGCTGCGACGCGAAGCGCTGCCCGCGAGCCCGTGGGCGACCGGCCGGACACGAGAAGAGCTCGTGCTCCTCCTCGGGAATCACGGCTCGTTCGCGCCCGCTCGCGTTGCAGTCGTCGATGCCGAAGGGCTGACTCGGATCGCGACCGTTGACCGCATCCTCGCGGGCACGGTCGTCGAGGAAGGAAGCTCCGAGTACCGCTCGCGATCCATTCAGCCCGGCCTCGCCGTCGATCCGGAAGGGCGCCGAGCGTTCGTCGTTCCGCACGAGGGCCCCGTGGCCGAGATCGACCTTCGGATGCTCGCCGTCTCGTATCACGAGCTCGACCGGCCGTCGCTGTTCGGCCGCGTTCTCCGCTGGCTCACGCCCGACGCCCAGGCGAAGGTGCTGGAAGGACCGATGCGCCAGGCCCGCTGGCTCGGCGACGGCATGATCGCGCTGTCGGGTGTCGACTATTCGGTGACGGCGAAGGCGAACGGAGAGCCACAGATGGTCGCAGCTCCCGCGGGGGTCATCCTCGTCGACACGCGGTCCTGGAGGACGCGGGCTCTTGACCACGAGGCAAGCGGTTTCGCCGTCGGAGCGGGGCTCGTCGTCGCCCAGGGAGGACGCTGGGACTCCGGGCAGGAGCGAGGTCAAGGGCCGGGCCTGCGGGCATTCGGGATCGACGGCCGGGAGCGCTGGCGCCTACATCCCGGGGAATACCGGTGGCTCGATCCGGCCGGTCTGGTGGGTTACGTCCCTCTCGGTGAGATCAGCACCGAGGTTGTCGACCTGGTGAGCGGCTCGGTGCTCGCGACGGTTCGCTGGGACGGGGAGAACCCGACGATCGAACAGCCCCAGCTCCTCGCGGCTCAGGTGTCGGACTGGTAACGGCCCGCTGCGGGATGCCCTGGGCCTCCTGCATCGTTTCTACACTTAGGGCATGGAGCGAAAGCTCGCGACAGTGCTGTTCGTCGATCTCGTCGACTCGACGAGTCTCGTCACCGGTACCGACCCGGAGGTCGTGCGCCGCCGTGTCAACCAGTTCTTCGACACCGTTTCCCACTGCGTTTCCGTCCACGGCGGCATCGTCGAGAAATTCGCCGGGGACGCCGTCCTCGCGGCGTTCGGAGTGACACAGGCACACGAGGACGACGCGCAGCGCGCGACACGTGCCGCGCTCTCGATGCGCGAAGCTGTACGCGAGCTCGGCCTCGAAGCGCGAATCGGCATCGAGGCGGGTGAGCTCGTGGTCGAGAACGCGGAGTCCACCTTTGCGACCGGCGAAGCGGTGAACCTGGCGGCGCGTCTCCAGCAGGTCGCACGACCGGGTGAGATCCTCGTCGGGCCGACTGCGCATCGTCTCGCAGCAGGGAGCCTCGTCGTCGAGGACGCCGGGCCCCTGGAGCTCAAGGGCTTGAACGGTCAGCTCCGCGCGTGGCGGCTCGTGGCCGCGCACGACGGTCCGACCCGCTCGCTCGGGCCTCGCGCGCCGCTCGTGGGCCGCGACACCGAGCTGGAGCTGCTCGAGAACACGTTCGCTCGAACCGTGCGCGATCGCCGTGCCCACCTCTTCACGATCTACGGCGAGCCCGGAGTGGGGAAGAGCCGGCTTGCCCGTGAATTCGTGGACGGTGTCGAGCGTGCCAGCGTGCTCGTCGGCCGCGCGCTCCCCTACGGTGAAGGCGTCACCTACTGGCCACTCGCGGAGATGGTGAAGGCGGCTGCGGGCATCTCGGACGACGATCCGCTCGAGGAGGCGTTCGAGAAACTGCGTGAGTGCTGCACGGAGGACGCGGTCGCGGACGTGATCGGCCTCGCGGCGGGGATGATGGAAGCACTCGAGGGCGAGCGCAGCCCGCAAGAGATCTCGTGGGCTGCCCGCGAGGTCATGGACTCTATCGCGGACGTTCAACCGCTCATCCTGCTCTTCGAGGACATCCACTGGGCAGAGGAGCCGCTGCTCGATCTCGTCGAGCATCTCGCCGACTGGGTGCGGCAACCCGTGCTCATCCTCTGCCTCGCCCGCCCCGAGCTGCTCGACACTCGGCCGGGCTGGGGAGGAGGCCGTGTGCGATCGACGGCGATCGAGCTCGAGCCTCTCACCGAGGAGGAGAGCCAGCTGCTCGTGGAGAAGCTCCTCGATCAGCTCGCCGGCGCGTCGGGGGAGGTGCCCCCGTCACTCTCGAAAGAGATGCTCGACAGGACCGAGGGCAACCCGCTCTTCGTCGAGGAGACGATCCGAATGCTCGTCGAGAGCGGCACGGGGAATGGCTCACCCGACCGCGTCCCGGACACGTTGCAGGCGCTGATCGCCGCCCGCATCGACCACCTGCCGGCAGCCGGCAAGCTCCTGCTCCAGCGCGCCTCCGTGATCGGGCGTGTCTTCTGGAGCGGGGCACTCGAGCACCTCTCGCCCGACGTCGAGGACATCGATGCGCTCCTCGAGGATCTCCTCCTGCGCGAGCTCGTGCTCCGCGAGGCGCGCTCGTCGATCTCCGGAGAGACCGCGTATCGCTTCAAGCACCTCCTCATCCGTGAGGTCGCGTACGGTGGCCTGGCGAAGCTCGCGCGTGCACAGCATCACGCGCGGTTCGCCGAATGGCTTGCGGAGCGGACCGGCGAGGAGCTCATCGAGATCCGTGCGTACCACCTCGACCAGGCCGTCGAGTTCCTCACGGAGCTCGAGGGCGCGCCTCCGGAGGAGCTCGCTCAGCAAACCGCGGGGGCGCTGGTCAAGGCCGCCAAGCGGGCGATTGCGCGAGAGTCGTACGGGCAGGCTCGCACGCTTGGCTTGCGAGCGCTCGAGTTGCGGCCGACTCTCGGTGCCCGGTACATCGCTGCGCGGGCCGCCTGGAGGTTGCACGACTGGGCGTCCGTCCAGCTCGAGATGGAGAAGGTCCGTGCTCAAGCTCGGGAGGAGGGCGATCGTGTCACCGAAGCGCTGGCGCTGACGGCGCTCGGCGAGGCGTCGATCAAGCGCGACGGCGATGCCGCCGGTGCGAGGACGCTCGTCGACGAGGCCCTCGAGATCCTCGCTCGAGCCGACGATCCCGTCGCCCACTTCGACGCGCTTACTGCACGTTCGATGGTCGGGGCGTGGCTGGGCTCGGACGAGGACTACGTGCGCTACATGGAACGCGCCTACGTCATCGCGATCGATGCGGGTCGGAAGGATCTGCAGACGATCGCGGCGCAGGCCCTTGCGTCGGCCCACATCCAGCGACTGGAGCTCGACGAGGCGGAGCTTCTGCTCACGCGCGCGCTCGAGCTTGCGGGAGAGAGCGGAAGCGTGCGCGCTCGCGTGGGCGCGACGCTGGTCTACTCCTGGTTCTTGAGGGTCAAGGGCGAGCTCGACGCGGCGGAGACGATGGTCGAGGAGGTACGGGCAACCGCCGAGGAGCTGGGCATGGAGCCGGCCGTGGCGTCCGCATTGATGAGACTTGGCTGGATCGCACGGCTCAAGGGTGATCTCAGGAGCTCGGAGAGGCATTTTCGCGAGGCGCTCCGGATCACGACAGCGCGCGGCGATCGCGGGCTCGTGCCCGATTTCCAGGTGGCGCTCGCGACCACGCTGGCCGATCTCGGCAAGGTCGACGAGGGGGAGCGGCTCGCGCTCGAGGCGCGCGCAAACGCCGTGCCCGAGGATACGAGCTGCCACATCTTCGCGGTGACCGCGCTCGGCTCCATCAGGGCCGCCCAGGGGCGCGACGACGAGGCGGAGGAGCTCTTCCTCTCGGCGATCTCCCTTGCCAGGGAGTCCAACTACAAGCTGTTCGAGCTCCACCCACTCGAGCACCTCGCGAGCTTCCTGCGCGACCGCGCGCGAGAGGACGAGGCAGCTGTCTACGAGGCGCGGATCGCAGAGCTCTCGCCGGTGACCGACTCGAGAACCGAGCGAATCGCCTGACTCGAGCGCTCGTCGGGCGACTCGGACACGATCGTCGCCGGGCGCTCGAACTGCGCGAGCGCGTCGCGAAGCGGCTCCGCGCGAAGCGTTCCCTCCCCGTACGGGAGGTGCTTCGTCTCGTTGCGGTTCGCGAACGCGATGTCCGAGAAGTGAATGTGGAAGGGCGCTCCCGGCGGGAGCACCTCGTCGGCTTCGGCGAGCGCGGCTGCAAACGGCTCGGCGTCCACGAACGCACCGTCGCTCGTCGCGTGCATGTGCGCGAAGTCGAGCACGGGTCGGACCCAGCCCGTGCGGCGTGAGATCTCGATCACGTCGTCGAGCGAGCCGAGATCGCGGACGCGCCCCATCACCTCGACGCCGAACGGCACCGCCCGGCCCTTGCCTTCGAGGCGTTCTCGGAGCGTACCGAGCTGCTCGACAACAGCCTCGATCGCGTCCTCGCGGCTCCGCTCGAGCAGGAAGCCAGGGTGGAAGACGACGAGCTCCGCACCGCTGGCGGCCGCGATGCCGGCGCTGCGGTCGAGCGCGCCCACGGCGGACGTGAACTTGCGTCCACTCGGCTCGACGTGACCCATGAAGCCGAACAGCGGCGCGTGCACGGAGAGTAGGACGTCCTCCTCACGCGCAAGCTCGCCAAGATGCTCCGCAAAGGGGTAGTCCATCCAGAAACCCGTCTCGAAGTCGATCTCACACGCTGAATACGACCGCTCGTGGAGCAGCTGGATCGCTTCCTCGGGCGAGTCACGCGACGGGAGGCGCGAGGGGCCGATACGCACTCGCGACGACACAGGACCATCGTATGCCGTCGATGTGATTGCCTTCACGGCCGTGAAGGCGACGATGCTTCTCGCCGACTATGCGGTCGTCTCGGACGGCAAGCTCACGATCGTGGGCGGCGGGTGGTCGCAAACAGGGCCGGAGCCGTCAGCCTTCGGCATCGGGCTCCTGATCCAGGTCCCATGGGACCAGGCGAACACGCCGCATGCCTTCTCCGTCGAGCTCGTCGACACCGACGGCGTTCCCGTTTCGTTCGAGGGGGACGAGGAGGGCGACCAGCAGGTTGCGTTCGGCGGCGAGTTCGAGGTGGGGCGGCCGCCCGGCCTGAAACCGGGCACGCCGCTCGATTTCCCTGTGGCCGTGAACTCGACTCCCTTGCCGCTCGAACCTGGGCGCTACGAGTGGCGTCTCACCATCGACGGCAAATCGCGCGAGGACTGGACGTTGCCGTTCACCGTGCGCAGCGAAGAGGCCTGACCGAGGGACGGTTGATGCTGGGGAACCTCCCGGTTCCCTCAGACTCCCTTCCACTGGTCCGCTTCGCGGACGGCGACGCGTCTCCAACTGAGGGAACCTCCCGGTTCCCTCAGACTCCCTCCACTGGTCCGCTCGCGGACAATGCGCTACGCGCATTCCGTCCGATTGCCTGCGTACGCTCGGGTCATGTTGAGTCAGCCGACCCGCATCGAGCTTCTCGAGCTGGATATCGACGTGCGCCTCGCAGATCTGTGGCGTGAGGCGGTGGACGTCTCGGACTGGAGCCTCGAGGTAGTGGCAGCGTTCATCCGCGCCGCGTACGGCAAAGGGTATTGCGACGCGCTGACCGAGGACGCGCCCGGCGCGCTCTGCCTCGATCACGGATACCGGCTGCCGGACCGCTACGTCGCCGAGCGCGACGCCGCGTAGCCAGGGCCGCCAGGTCATATGGCAGCGCCCCGGCCGCGAAGCGGCCGGCCTAGGGATTTTCGCGCGCCAAAGCCCGGACGCGACCGGAGTCTGCGCGAGCAGATTCCGGTCTTGTGCAAAGAGGGATTCTGCACTCGCGGAATCGCTCTGGCACAACTACTCGTCTGTTCAGCGGGCCGGGCGGCGCTGCGGGACTACACTTCCCACCGTGGCACGGAAAGCGAGTCCTGCGCGGCTCGTGATCGCGCTCTCGGTGGCTGCGGTCCTGGCCGTCTTCCTCCTTTACACCTCGATCGCAGGCGGCGGTAACCCGTCGATTGCTCCCAGCGAGCTCGCCGGCCGCACCGGCACCGTGCAGCTCGCCGGAATCGTTCTCGGACCGGTGTCCGGAGATGCCCACGCCCGCGGCCTTCGGTTCAGGCTGCGAGACATCGAGGGTACGTCGCGGACTGCGGTGCCCGTGCGCTACACGGGCTCCGTCCCGGATCTCTTCAAGCCCGGACGTCACATCGTGATCGACGGGCGCCTCAGGAACGGCACCTTCGTCGCCCAGCCCGGCTCGATGATCACGAAGTGCCCGTCGAAGTACAGTCCTTCCCGGAAATCCGGGAAGGACTAGATGGGGCCAGAAGCAAGCCGTCTAGGCAGACTGGTGCCCAAGTGCTCGTCTAGCGCTTCGCGACCGAAGGGAGCGAAGCGCCATGCCTGAACTGGGTCGCGCCGCCCTCGTCGTCACCCTAGGTCTGTCCGTCTATGCGCTGGTCGCCGGGGCGGCTGCTGCCAGGCTCGGACGCCGACGGCTGGCGCACTCGGCGCAGAACGCGCTCGTCGCGGCGTTCTGCACGACGCTTGTGGCGGCGGCCGTGCTGCTTGCCGCGTTGCTCCGGCACGACTTCTCGTTCACCTACGTCGCCCGCACGACGAGCGAAGCGCTCCCGACCGAGTACACGATCTCGGCTTTTTGGGGAGGACAGGAAGGCTCGCTCCTCCTCTGGTTGCTCGTTCTCACCGGGTTCGGCGCTGCTGCCGTGCGGCTGAATCGCGGCTGGGCACGAGACCTGATCGTGTGGGTCGTTCCGGTCTTCGCCGCCGTGGCGGTGTTCTTCTCCTTCCTCGTCGTCGCGGTGGCCAGCCCGTTCGCCACGCAACCTGCCCCGGCCGACGGCGCGGGAATGACCCCGAGCCTCCAGAACCCGTACATGCTCGCGCATCCACCGCTTCTCTACCTCGGCTACGTCGGCCTCACCGTTCCCTTTGCCTTCGCTCTCGCTGCCCTCCTTTCACGCCGGACCGACGAGCGGTGGCTAGTCGCGACTCGCCGCTGGACGCTCTTTGCGTGGACGGCGCTCGGGATCGGTCAGCTCCTCGGCGCCCACTGGGCCTACGTGGAGGTGGGTTGGGGTGGGTACTACGCGTGGGACCCGGTCGAGAACGCGGCTCTGATGCCATGGCTCGCGGCGACTGCGTTCCTCCACTCCGTGATGATTCAGGAGAAGCGCGGGATGCTGCGAGTCTGGAACGTCCTGCTGGTCATCCTCGCCTTCTCGCTCTCGCTGTTCGGGACGTTTCTCACTCGTTCCGGCGTCGTCAACTCCATCCATTCGTTCACGCAGAGCTCGATCGGGCCGTGGTTCCTCGCCTTCATTGCGGTGACCGTGGGGGTGTCGTTGGCGATCGTCTTCTGGCGGCTGCCGCTGCTCCGCTCGCCGACCAAGCTCGAGTCGCCGGTGTCACGTGAGGCGGCGTTTCTCTACAACAACCTGCTCCTGCTCGCCCTCTGCCTGACCATTCTCTGGGGTGTCGTCTACCCGCTGCTCTCCGAGGCGGTGCGGGGCGAGGCCGTCGTCCTCGGGCGCTCGTACTACGACTTCTTCCTGCGGGTGTTCGGGCTCCCCCTGCTTCTGCTCATGGGGATCGGTCCGCTGATTGCGTGGCGGCGAGCATCGCTGCGCAGCCTGCTGACGACGTTCCGCTGGCCTTCGGCGGTCGCTCTCGGCGCCGGAATCGTCTTGCTCCTGCTCGGAGCCGGCAGCTCCGTCCCGGGCCTGATCGCGTACACGTTCTCTGCGTTCGTCGCAGCGACGATCGTACTGGAGTTCGTGCGCGGAACCCGGGCCCGGAAGGCGCTTGGCGCCGCATCGTGGCCGGGTGCGTTTTCTTCCCTATTGGCCCGCAACCGGCGCCGGTACGGCGGCTACATCGTCCATGCCTCGATCGTCCTGCTCGCGGTCGGGATCGCGGGCTCGAGCGCCTTCGACACGGTCGCGGAAGCGAAGCTGAGACCCGGCGAGTCGATGAAGGTCGGGGACTACACCGTGAGATACCAGTCCCTCGAGGAGCGTCAATCAGCGAACGCCACCGAGGTCCGTGCGATCCTTCCTATCCGCCGCGGAGACCGGGATCTGGGAACGCTCGAGGCGGGGAAGAACGCCTACACGATCGAGGAGCAGGTCTCGAACGAGGTCGGCATCCGAAGCGACCCGCTGACCGGCGAGGACCTCTTCGTGATCGCGGAGCAGATCGATCCCGATGGGAGCGTGTACTTCCGCGTGTTCGTCAAGCCGCTCGTCAACCTCATCTGGGTGGCCGGGCTCGTGTTCCTCCTCGGATCGGTGATCACGCTCTGGCCGGACGCCCGCGAGCAGCGGAGGCTGGTCGCACGAACGAGCGAGATCGGCGTCCCTGCGACCCGTTGACGATCGCGCTGGTGCTGGCCGCGCTTATCGCCATCGCTTGCGTCGTGGCGGTTGCGCTGCCCTTCCTCAGGGAACCGGAACCGGACTCCGATAGCCTTGACGAGCTCGACGAGCCGGAACGGCGCCGTCTCGAGTTGCTGGAGACGCGCGACCGGGCGCTCGCCGCGCTCAAGGAGCTCGAGTTCGACCATAGAACGGGAACCGTGTCCGACGACGACTACCGGAGGCTCGTCGGCCCGCTTCGGCGGGAGGCGGCCAGCGCGCTGCAGGCCCTCGGGCGCGACGGTGCAGCGCCCGCGGTCGAGGTCGAGAGTAGGGGGGAGGGACGTCCGACGCGCGGGCGAACCTAGCTCCATGGGACGGCGATCCCTGGTGGTGCTCGGGCTTGCGCTGGCGCTCGTCATCAGCGCGCCGGCCGCCGGACAGGACATCGAGGACCAGAAGGCCGTAGTCGACGCCCGAATCGCAGCGCTACAGGCCGAGATCGACGCGGCCGGGCAGCAAGAGGGCGTCCTCACGTCGCAGCTCTCGGCGGTCGTCTCGGAGCTCAAGGCTGCGCAGTCGGCGGTCGACGAGGCTCAGGGCGGCCTCGTCCTTCTCGAGGCCGAGCTTGCGGCAGAGCAGGAGCGCCTCGACACGCTCACGGTGCTGCTCGAGCAGCAGACCCGCCGTCTCGAGCGACTGGAAGCGGAGTACGCACGCGCGGTGGAGATCCTCGAGGCGCGCGTAAGGACGATCTACATCCAGGAATCGCCGGATCTCCTCTCGTTTCTCGTCTCGGCTTCGAGCTTCGACGATGTGATCGACAACTACGAATTCCTCAGCCGCATCGGCCTTCAGGATCGCCGAGTCGCGCGGCAGGTCGAGACGGCGAAGAATCGAGCGGCGGAAGAGCGCCGCTCGACTGCAAGCACTCGGCGGCTCACAGCTGCGGCCGTCGCCGTCATTTCCGCACGCACCGAGGAGGCACGCTCGGTACGAGACCGTCTTGCGGACAGCCGCGACACGCTCGCCTCGGCGCGTGTGCTGAAGCAAAGTGCGCTCGCGAACGCTCGCGAGACGCGGGAGGAGTACCTCGAGGAGGTGGAGGCGCTCGCCGCGCAGAGTGCGGCACTCGCAGCGGCGATCCAAAACGCGCAGGCCACGGCAGGCTCGACCGGGACCGGCGTCTCGGACTCCGGGTTCATCTGGCCGGTGAACGGAGCCGTCGTCAGCGGCTTCGGGATGCGCTGGGGCCGGATGCACGAGGGAATCGACATCACCGCCCCCACCGGAACACCGATCTGGGCGGCTGCAGCCGGAACCGTCATCCATGCTGGCTGGCTCGGCGGCTACGGGAACCTCGTCGTGGTCGACCATGGAAACGGACTGGCCACGGCGTACGCGCACGCCTCGGTCATCCTCGTGGCGCTGGGGCAGGAGGTCGCACAGGGCGAGACGTTGTCGCTCGTGGGGTCGACGGGAAACTCGTCCGGCCCGCATCTCCACTTCGAGGTCCGCGTCAACGGCGTCGCCGTCGACCCGCTGCTCTATCTCTAATGCGCAGGATCGGAATCTGCGAGTGCAGATTCGCTTCACTGCACAAGACCGAAATCTGCTCGCGCAGATTCCGGTCGTGCCAAGACTTGACGCGCGAAAATCCCTAAGAACTCGTTTCACAATGAAGCCTTGTGCCGCCGGGGTGCGCCGCGCGGCGCGAATGCTTCGTCCTCGGTCGCGCCCATATGCCTGCATATGGGCGCTCCCTGCGTCCTCGCCTCGCACCACGCGGCGCACCCCGTCAACGAAGCGTCATTGTGAAACGAGTTCTAAAGGCGTCCGCTTCGCGGCCGCTGGCGCTCCGCTGACTCGACCGTCACGCGGCTTCGGTTGCAGCCTTGGGCAGGCCGGCCGGCACTACAAGGTGGAGGTCGGGGAGAGCGCGCCACCGTTCGTCGAGCCCCAGCCCGTATCCGGCGAACAGCTCGTCCGGGACCGTGAACCCAACGTAGCGAAGCGGCAGCGAGTCGACGAGGCGCCGGTAGGGACGGTCGAGGAGCGTGACGGCTGACAGGCTGGCGGGGGTACGCAGGTCCAGCGTGCGGCACAGGAAGTGCAGGGTAAGGCCCGTGTCGACGACGTCCTCGACAACGAGCACGTGTCGATCTGCAAGGGGCGTGTCGACGTCCTTGAGGAGCCGGACTCCGCCACCGCCGCCCGTGTACGGCGCAAGCTCCACGACGTCGAGCGTGTGCGCGATCGGCAACTGCCGAGTCAGATCCGCGAGGAAGACGACGCTCGACTTGAGAGGCGCGATCAGAATCGGATCGAGCGAGGCGTAGTCGTGGGCGATCTCGACTCCGAGCTCCGCTACGCGGGCGGCGATCTCGTTGCGTGTCAGGAAGACGGCGCCGACCTCACCGTGAACCGATTCGTCGGACAGGGCCACTACGACGCCAATCGCAGCCGGTAGCGCTGCGCGAGGCGCTCGATGTCGCGCCGGTAGAAGAGCTTGATCCGGACGTGCGGATAGAGCTCCTGGACCTCGCGAAGCTTCCGGTTCTTACGGGTCACGAGCGACTGCTTCATCACCGTCACCTCGATGAAGAGCTGCTGTTCCGGAAGGTAGAAGTCGGGCGTGAACGCGCTGATGACCCGTCCTTCGTCGTCCTTGCGAAGGACGAAGGAGTGGGGCTCGTAGTCCCACGGCACCGCGTAGTAGTCGAGGATCTTCGCGCACTCAAGCTCGACCCGATTTGCGAACCGTGGCGGCTCGATGCCGCAATATGCCTGGAAAACGGGACTTTCCTCCCGCACCTGCGCCAGAGTATCAACCGCCTCGGACGACCCCCACGGCCGCGTCCTAGACTGTCGTCATGTCGAGCAGTGACGGCGTCTTTCGGATCGCTCAGCTCTCGGACCTCCATTGCGGAGGGCCGTACTTCGAGGTCAGCCTGCTGGAGCGGGCGATTGCGGAGATCAACGAGCTGCGACCGGACGTCGTCGTCTGCTCGGGTGACCTGACCACGTTCGGCTTCCGGCACGAGTACCTGACGGCGCGCGAGTACGTCGACAGGATCGACTGCGAGTCACTCGTCGTCGTACCCGGAAACCACGACTCTCGCAACGTGGGGTACGTCCACTTCGAGGAGATGTTCGGAGACCGCAACTCGGTCCTGCGAAAGGACGGAGTCGCCATCGTGGCGGTGGACTCGAGCGAGCCAGATCTCGACCACGGGCAGATCGGCCGTGGCCGCTACCTCTGGATCGAGGAGCAGTTCGGCCAGGAGCCCGCGGACCTGAAGATCTTCGTACTCCACCACCATCTGCTCCCGGTGCCCGGAACGGGCCGCGAGCGTAACGTCGTCTACGACGCGGGCGACGTGATCGAGTGCCTCCAGAGATCTGGAGTCCGGCTCGTCTTGTCCGGCCACAAGCACGTTCCGTACGTCTGGAGGCTCGAGGACCTGTTCGTCGTCAACGCCGGCACGGTCTCGTCTCTCCGCCTTCGTGGAAAGACGAGGCCTTGTTACAACCTGATCGAGGTCGCGGACCGAAGGGTGCACATCTGGCGGCGGCATCCGTTCCACGGCCAGGTCAAGCTCGTCTCCTTCTCGCTCGACACGCTCGAGTACGCGAAGTTCACCGGCGCCATCGAGGAAGAAGTCACCGCAAAAACGTGAAAGCCCTCGCGATCGTCGACGGCGAGCACTACCCTCCCGTCGTCCGGGACGCGCTCGCGGAGGTTCCATACGAGGTCGTCGCCGCCGTTCTCGTGGGCGGAACGGAGAAGCTACGGGGGAACCCGGAGTACGGCGTTCCGCTCGCCGCTGACGTCGCCGAGGGAATCGAGCGCTACCAGCCCGAGATCGTGCTCGATCTCTCGGACGAGCCCGTGCTCGGTCCGGTGGAGCGGTTTGCGCTGGCGAGCCGCGTGCTTCTCTCCGGGATCCCGTATGCGGGAGCCGATTTCCGCCTGGATCCGCCCCGGCAGGAGCCGTTCGAGCTTCCCTCGATCTCCGTCGTCGGCACGGGCAAGCGCGTCGGCAAGACCGCGCTCACAGGGCATCTCGCGCGACTCGCCGCCTCGGAGCGTCACGTCGTCGTCGTGGCGATGGGCCGCGGCGGCCCGCCTGAGCCCGAGACAATCAGGGTTCCTCCGACGGTCGATGCGCTCGTCGACCTGTCCAGGTCGGGGCGGCACGCTGCATCCGATCACCTCGAGACGGCGGCACTCACCGGGGTCGAGACCATCGGCTGCCGTCGCTGCGGAGGCGGCCTCGCAGGCCAGGTCTTCACGTCCAACGTGGCGGCTGGGGCGCGGGCTGCGGTTGCACTCGCACCCGACCTCGTGATCTTCGATGGAAGCGGCGCTGCCTTGCCGCCGATCGCGTCCGACAGGAAGGTCGTGGCGGTGGGCGGTCACCAGAGCCCTGCGGTCGCCGTCGGCTACCTGAATGCCTATCGGCTCCTGCTCGGGGATCTGATCGTGGTGACGATGGCTGAGCAGGGCTCGGCCTGGGAGCGCGTCCGTGAGGCCGTCAGCAGACTCGTACCGTCGCACGTGGCCATCGTCGCCACCGTGCTGCGTCCCCGTCCCGTGGTTGCGGTCAATGGTCGGTCGGTTGCGTACTTCTGCACGGCACCAGCGACGGCGCATGCGGCGCTCGCGGCTCACCTCGAAGAACGACATGGAGCCCGTGTCGCGCATGTCTCGGGGAATCTCGCCGACCGCCGGTTGCTTCAGGCCGAGCTCGAACGCATCGAGGCGGAGGTCTTCGTGGTGGAGCTGAAGGCCGCTGCGGTCGACGTCGTGGTGGAGGCCGCGCTCGAGCGGGGAGTCGAGGTCGTGCTCGCCGCGAACGACGTGGTCGCGGTTGCCGGTCAACCGGACCTTGACGAAGTGCTGCTCGAAGTGGCACGAATAGACTCGTGAGCGAACGCCGTCATACGATCCCGCTTCCGCTCGGTGAGGATGTCCCGTTCTCGAAAGGCCTCATGGCCCGCGCGCTGGTTGTCACCGGGCTCGATCCCGAGCGCTCGTACCTGATCGCGCGACTCGCCGACCGCGATCTCACGGACCGGGGCATCAGCTCACTCGATCTCGACCGGCTGGGCGAGCTCGCCGCGGATGTGATCGGTGACGACGAGGCTGCCAAGACCGTTCTCCGACTCCGATCGCTCGATGCGCTGGGCCGAATCGAGGAGCCGCTCCTCCTGTTGGTCGGGGGCGCCACGGGAACCGGGAAGTCGACGATCGCGACGGAGGCCGCGCACCGACTGGGCATCACACGGGTCACCTCGACCGACTTCATCCGCCAGACCATGCGCGCGTTCTTCTCGGAGGAGTTCATGCCTTCGATCCACTACTCGAGCTTCGAAGCCAAGCTCGCCCTGACGAGGGCCGAGGAGGAGGAGTCCGGCGACTCGGCGATTCTCGGCTTCCTCGACCAGACGAGGAACGTGCTCGTGGGCGCGCAGGCTGCCCTCGAGCGCGCCGCGACCGAGCATTGGTCGATGGTCCTCGAGGGCGTCCATCTCGTGCCAGGGATGGTGGGTACGGATTTTCCGGGGGCTTTCGTCGTCCAATGCGTGGTTGCGATCGAGGACGAGACGCTGCACCGGAGCCACTTCTGGGTGCGCGAATATGCGACGGAAGGCCTCCGGCCGCTCGAGAAGTACCTCGACGCTCTGCCCCAGATCCGACGGATTCAGGAATACATCGTCGAGCGTGCCGCGCGGTACGACGTCGCTGTGATCCGGAACGACTCGCTCGATCGTGCGATCGCCGAGGTCCTGGACCTCGTGCTTCGTCGCGCGGACCAGCTCGTCGGCACCGCCTAGCGAGCCCGCGTCTCTACACTTGCCGCATGGTGACCCGCGAGAATGTGGTCGAGGCACTGCACGCAGTCGAGGATCCGGAGCTCGGCATGGACATCGTCGAGCTCGGGCTCATGTACGACGTCGAGGTCGACGGGCCTAAAGTCAAGGTGCTCTACAGCCTCACGTCGATGGGATGCCCCGCCGGGGCAATGATCGCCGATGGGATCGTCGACGCTGCTCGGGCGGTGCCAGGTGTCGACGAGGTCGAGGCAGAGCTGACCTTCGACCCGCCCTGGACTCCCGACCGCATGTCGGACGATGCCAAGTTCATTCTCGGCTTCGGCTAGCCGAGCACTTCCGAGTCAGAGCTCCTAACGCAATGAACGGCCATGTCGCGATGCGGCGCAGAGCGCCGCGATGCTGCGTCCTCGGTCGCGCCCATAGAAAAAGGGATCAGAAGACGAAAATTTATTCGGTTTCGGATAGCTGATTTGCAGGTCTTTTTCGGAGCCGCTCGCTCGATTTGTAGTGCGGTACAAATTGGGTACACTCTGGAGGCTTCAGACCACCTCAGGAGGTTCCGATGAGTCGAGAAAAGCTTCGCTCGAGTGGCGCATCAGCGTTCGTGCAAGAACGCGAGCAGACGTCACTCGACAGCTTGAAGGGTTGCAACTGCGACGAGTTACTACGTGTTCCACCGCGACCGCGATGGACGGCCATGAAGGGCAAGCGAGTAAAGGATCGGCAGACGGCGGATCGTGCGCTCGCTTCCGCGCAAAAGAGAAGATCGACGAGGGCCGCGTCGGAATCGTCCGCGAGAAGAACATCACCTTCGACGACTGGGCAGACCAGTACGAAAAGATCCTCGACAGCCGCATCCGCTCGGGCGAGCTTCATCCCCGCACAAAGGGGTCGTATGCGAGCAACGTTGGCACGTGGGCGAGAGACCTTCGGGAATCTCCACCTGCGGGAGATCGGCAACCGGAACTCCGTCGCTTCCTTGAGCGTTCGAGAAGCTGCGGCCCGTCTCGCGGCTGCGCTATCTCCGCGAGTTGTCCGCGTGCCTTACCGTCGCAGTCGGTGACGGATGGCTCGATGTCAACCCCGTTCCGCGATTCACGAAGGCCTCGAAGTTCCGGGTTCCGAAGCGAGGGAAGGCTCCGTTCGAAGATGCGGAGCTTGAGCGGCTGTGGGTGGAACTCGGCAAGCTCGACGAGGAGGAGGTCTACCTCTACGCCTGCCGGTTCTCCTTTGAGACGGGCGCGAGGCTCGGTGAGTTGATCGGACTCGACTGGCAGAACGTCGACCTACTGAACGGCCGAGTCCGCATCGAGATGCAATACGACCCGGCGCACGGGCTGATCGAGCGAAGGACCGAGAGTCGCGCGTGGTCTACTTGACGCGCACGCACGGAAGGTGCTCGACGAATGGATCGCGCTCGTGGGGGTTCACGAGGACGGCCCGGTCTTCCCGAACCGGAAACGGACGGACGTCTCAATTGGCGCGTGCTACAGCGAAGGTTCGAGGCGGCTAGGGAAGCCGCTGGCATCCCCAAGGAGCATCCGGAGCTTCGGCTTCCGCGAACACTCCATTCGTTGCGGTACACGACGAGCGTGGCTATGCAGCGGCGCGGCTATCACCTCGGCTCATCGAGGCGACGCTGGGGCACGGCTCGCTTGAGTTGACGTACGGCGTGTACGGAGGCTGGACGCGGACATGCTCGCAGCTGAGGTGGCGCGGGAACCGCAGGCGTAGGCGGATACGATCACGGGAGGGCCGGGCTGGTCCTCCCGTGGTCTGGAAGCCACTTCGGACGCGCCGGCCCGTTCTCTGCCTCCGGTACGGAGTCAACGTCTTGATAATACGAAGGCTGTCTCTGGACGGCCAACGCGGGCAATTGAACGAATCTCCTACCTGCCACCTTCAGAGTCGCGCCCCGTAGGGGTGCGGCGTGACGACGTCGTACGTCACCTCCCCGCGTCGTGCGGCGGTATGGCAATGCGTTCTCCGCATGGACGTTGAGGAGAAGGCCGCCGAGTGAGCTTCCCCACATCAAGCATCCGGGCAGCAAGACCTGCTGTTCCGAGAGGACTGGCTCGACGCCTGGGACTCGGGGTGTGAGCTTGAGCGCCAGGTAATCCGCGACGAGGGATGGTCGCGGGTCGGATCGTGCGGCCAAAGGTGTCCCGATGAGCAGGGCCACAGTTCTGCTCCGCGACCTTGAACGGGCTGAGGTTTTCGGGCGCGATCCACGGTCGTCGAGGCTTTGGATGAAAGCTGGCCAGGAGCTTCGGAAGCAGTACGCCATGGCCTCATCAGCGTGAGGACTGCTGGCACGCAATCAGGCGGTGGCTGGAGTTCGAAGCGCGGGACGAGCGGTATGAGCCGCGGTCGTCCGAAAGGTCTCGGCCGGCCAGGAGGCGAACACGGGACGGATGCAACCGATTTTCCGTTTTCTCATCTGCTCGACAGACTGATTCGGTTAAGGCTGAGACTTTCTATGCGCCGACCGACCGCTAGCTGCGCGGTACGCCTTCGGATGGCGACCCGCATGGGCTTCGAGTTGGTCAGGGGAGGAGGAAGAGTGAAGGTGAACGTCGATCACTTGGTTGACGTCCTCCGCAAAACCCCCGGCCTCCCGGAGTCCGAGTACCGGGCGGCGCAGGTGTCGGCGCGACCTCCAAAGGGCGTTGTTCAATACGACATCGAGCAGGTGGAAAAAACCTCCACCTCTGCTCGCACAGTCACCGGCCCCGACGGGACGATCTCCGCTTCGAACCAACAGAAGGTCCGTTCGCGGGACGCTCGCATGCGGAGGTACTCGATCTCGAATTTGGAGACGAGCCTGCCGACCTAATCGATGGACTTATTCCACGCGGTGTTCTTGTCGTCGTAGCCGGGCTGCCTGAGACATACAAAAAAGGGTGGGTTGCGCTAAGGCAAGCGCGATAGTCGCTGCTGGCGAAGGCGAGCTGTTCGGCCGAGAGGTGGATGTTTCTGGACCGGTCGGCTACTTCTGGCAGGACGACTCCACGCGTCACGAAGCGGAAACGGTCAGCTGTTCGCGAGGTGCACGAGACGCCGCGTGACTTGCCGATCCGTTGGTTCCTGAACGAGGGCGTCTTGCTTCCGAACGACCTGGAGCTGATCTGCGAGCAACCGTGGAGGAGTTCGGGTTAGTGATGGTCGTACTCGACTCGGTTTACAACTTCACGCCAGGACTCGACCTGAAGGATCGCGACGTCGGGCAACTGTTCGCGCGAATCAAGGCGGACATCTGCGACGTAACTGGGTGCACGGTTGTGCTCGTCGACCACATGCCGTGGGCGACCGAGACGAACCGCAAGCGCCTGCGTTCGTACGGCGACGTCTTCAAGGGTGCCGCTGCGAGGGCCGGGATCTACATCGACGCGAGGGGTCGAGGTCGATGTCGAGGCGCGGGGGAACAACATTCGAGGCTTCAAGAAGACGCCTGCGTACTGGGACGCGGAAGCGCTGGAGCTTCGACTGGTCGACACGAAACAGCAGGAAGAGGCGGACGAGGAGTTCACCGAGCGCGTCTTCGCCTGGATCGTCGCCAACCCTCTACAGGTCACGAAGGCCATTCGAAAGGCCATGGGGGACGCGGTTCTAGGGTTGATCAAACCCTCAACCACCTTCAAGCGTCGTCCCGCGTCAAACCGTCGTCCCAAGACGGCGGGCCGTTGACGGGACGACCCAAGGGAGCGAAGTACTGGAGTGCCATTGTTCATGCGGGTTCTGAGTCGTCCCAACTCTTCGGGACGACACCGGACGACACCCCGAAGAGAACAGCGTGGTCTCAGTTGTCCCGTCCCTTTAGAGGGATGACACTGGACGACGCTTTCGGGCCGACGCTCGATGAAGCCGAGGAGGGCTCAGATGACATCCCGTTCTGAGCGGCACGAGAGCCGCAAGAGTCATACGCACGCTCTTTATCATCGCCTGCAATGCGCGTGGATCCCCGTATACGCGACTCGGGCCACGGAATACGCGATAACGCGAGCGCGGGTATACGCGCTATGAGCCGTAAGCTCAAGACCCCGCGTCACTCCAGGATTGCGACCAAAGGCCAGCTGTTCGTCCTGAACAGGGCTGGCAGGTTGAAGCTCGTCGAGGACGAGGACCTCCCTCCGATCTGGAACAGCGAGGCCGACGCAGCGATCAAGCGCTCGATGGCACAGGCTGAAACCGCCGGGCCGGATGGTTCGTCTGAGGACACTCCGCATGACTGAGCCGTCTCCGGGGATTGCGGGTACACGTGTGGGGACAAACCCGCAGTCGCGTCGTCGCATACGAGTTCTTCTATCGTTGCGCGTCCGGTCTGTGCTCAACCTCGGTCGGGCGTCGTCGCGGATGCATCTGGCAAGTGCGCAGGGTCGTATGCCGATGGGGCGAGGGTACGCCTGCCACCCTGCTGCTTTGCTCGCGGCCGTTGAGCCTCCTCGGGCGTGCTCAGACGCATCGAAGCCAAATCCTGGCTTTGGTCCCCTGGCGTCTGCGATTACAGGAAAGGGAAACGCCTTGGTTCCCTCCCCGACGGTCCCTCTGGCCGGATGGAATGTTGAGGCCGGACGACCCGGACGAGCGCAGACGATCCCCTGGCACGGCCCACCTCTGGCGAGAACCGCTACGCCGGCCTCGCGCACGAGTATGCGCATTCCGCACGAAATCAGAAGGGTATGGGTTCCTCCAGCGAAGAATTCCTGGCTTCAGAAGTGTCTTTGCAGAATCACAACGTAATATGGATAATTTGGCGTCCGCGTGTTTGCTATAAAGAGTTGGCAATGAGTTCAACACTCACAAAGCCCGAGACGAAACGAGTTCATCGGTGCCGCGTGCGAAGCATCTGGCGACGCGCTTGAGGCATTGGCTACTCGAAACGACGAAGCAAGTCGCTTTTAAGATTGTTATAAATAATTTAATGAAAAAAAAATTTTAAATAATTAATATAAATAAAAATATAAATAATTTAAAAAAATAATAATGAATATAAATAAAAAAATGTAAAATAGAAGAATTTTGGAATAAGAATAAATGAGATTAAAATAAATGTAATAATAATGAAAATATGAATTTATTATAAGAAGAAATGTAAAAGATATATTGATAAAATTAAATATAATAGATAATGAAAGATGAAGTATAAATATTATGAATTAATTGATAAGAATATGAAAAATTGAGAATAAGTAAATGAAGATATTAAGTTGAATAAAGTAATTAGGTAAATATAATTGATTAAGATTTAAGAATAAGAATTATATTTGGAGGTAAATATATGAAAATAATAAAAAAAGATGTAAAGTAATAAAAAAGAAAAGTTAAATAATAAATAAAAAGTATAATGAATTTGAGTTTGAAAGATTAATAAAATTAAGGAATTAAAGAAATAGAATTGAATTGAGGGAAATAATGAAAGAATATAAAATTGAGATATAAAAAAATATGATTGAATATAGTGAGTTGAAAAATAAATAGAATTAGGTTGAAAATTGAAATAGATTAAGTAAGAAAAAAGATAAATTTAATAAGAAATATAAAGTGTTATAGATTAAGAATTGAAATAAAAATTAAAATAAAATATTATAGATAAGAATAAATTGTTGTTTGATAGGTGATTGTTTGGTTATTGGTAGAAGAGGAATAATATATGGATAGGTTAAGGTGAATGAGAATGTTATTGTGTGAATAGAGTAAAATTATTGATGTTTATATTATGGAGGTGGTTTGAATAGAGGTAGGTAGGGTTAGTGAAGTTGTAGATATTATGAGTTAAGGATTGAGGAGGTAGAGTAGGTGTGGTATGGTATATTGTGTATATGGGTTTGTTAGAAATGATGAGTGTAAGTTAGGAGGTATTAGATTTGTGAGATAAATAGAGTATGTATTATGTGATTTAGGTAAAATGAAGTGTATGAGTTGATTATATTGAAAAGAATAGGTAAATTATTTAGATTGAAGAGAAATGTTATGGATAGAAGATGAGTGTGGAAATAGTTGTATGGCGCAGCCCAGGCTCACGTTCGCTTTCGTCGGGCGATCGAGCGGCGGGCGCTGTGGATGGCCGAGGACGCTGCTACGCGAGGTTCCCAACCTGTCGCTTGAAGACGCCCTTCAACTCGTCCACCTCTATGCCGAGCGCGGATCGCCAAGTACGAGAAGGCCGCGAGGCGCTGGCTCGAGCGGTACTTGAGTGAAGGGACGCCCCGGCTCCAGCACTTCGCAGAGATCGCAGCGAGTCTGGCCCAGCGCGACAGCGCAATCCACGAGCCGAGCTAGCGGAACGCGTATCCCGAGCTCTGAGCGCACGCGGGCGAGGGTGAGGTACGTCTATCCCTGGGGTGCCTTACCGGCGCAGCGGGGGAGGCGGAATATGGAGCCAACCCATACGACAGGCAAAAGGAGGTTCACCATGAAGGCGCGACTGATAACCCTCTCCGTTGTGGTCACGTCGCTGCTGCTTGCACTTTTCAACGCGGGAATCAGCACGAGCCCCGGCGGCAAGTGGCGCTAGTTCGGAGCCTGAAGCGTCGGGGGCGTCGGCTGGTCAGATCGGTCGCCGGCGACGCCTCCGACGCTTGCTCGCCTTGACGAGAAGGGGACGAGCCCTCGAAGCAGCGCTCCGCGCCGGTGCGCTCGCGAGTCTTCGCGGGCTGCGGCGGGAAAGAGCCCCGTCCTCACCAATGACCGATGACGGTATCTCCGCTGAGCTCGTAGTGAAGGGGCCGCACCTCGCACATCGTGACTTTGTGGATCGTGTGATCGTCCATGGTGTAGATGACGATGACGCAATCCCCGGGCGCGTCGGACGGTTTCGCCTCGTACGAGAGAACTACCCCGCCAATCACCGTTGCCCCTGAAGGAAGAAACCCGGTGAGCGTGGCCACCTGGTCCGGCGACAACGCCGCCGGCTGCTTGGCACTCTGTTCTGTGCTCATGTCGGTCACTTTCGAGTTGTCTCGGTAGGTGTCCGCGTCGGAGGCTATCGCAGTATCCAAGCCGGTTGGGAGGTCCCCGCGCCATCGATAGGAAACCGTGGCGATGCGGCCCCCTAGTTTGGTCGGCTTGGTCGACGGGTACGAACCAGGTCGCGCAAGGGTGACATTCCTGCCGCGCAGAGGGGGAGGGGCTCAGCCCGGTGTCGGTCTGGCCCGGCGCTGGGAACTGGCGGCAGCCTCTCCCCCAAGAACCTGACCTACTGGCGCCGTGACGATGAACGGGACGCGATGGCTCGCAAGCACGAGCGCCGGCTATGCGTCGACGACGGTGGGCACGCGCTCGACATCCCCGCTCGAGCGTGTCTCCAGCTCGCGGACGTGATCGCGGAGGACCTTGAGCGAGGCGCGTCCCTTGAGCCGATCGAACTCGGCCGCCTGCAGGTCGAAGGGCTTCTCGCATACGTCCTGCGGGACGAGACGTTCCAGGGTGACGAGGAGCTGACGACCTTGCATTGGGGGCTGCAACGGTTCCGCGACGCCTGACGGTTCGCACTGCTTTCCGGCTTCGTGCCGACAGGCGCGATTCTTGAAGATCCTCCCTAGAGGCGTGCGTGAGTTCGCCGGCGGATCATCGTCTCGAGCCAACGCGCCGCGTCCTCATTCAGCCGATAGGGCGCCGCGCCGATCAACAGGACGATCACCATTGGCCGGATCTGTACCCCAATCTGGGCAAGCCTCGTCGCAGAGAGCCGCTCTGGCACCAGCTAGCGGGTAGCCGCCGCAGGCTGGATCGGCGGCTAGGAGAGAACGCGCAACCGCAGCGAGAGCTTCCCGCTCTTGCCGCAATTGACGATTACCGGCCAGCGGCCCGCGTGGGTCGACGAGCCTACTTTCCAGCGCCAGGTGAGGCACGTACCCGTTTTCGGGCCGAGTCCTTTGGCCTTCGAAACGACCGTGTGGTAGATCACCTTGATCGTGCACCGAGCTCGGGTGACACCTTCACGGTGAGTGACGCGTACGAGTTGGGATTCACAACTCCGGTAAACGTCACCTTGCTGACCTTCGCTCCTGCCGGTGCGGTCACAACCAGTGCAGCCGCCATGCAGACCATGAGGAGGACGAGCCTTGGCACGACGGGGCAGGTTAGCCGCGCTCCCGTCGTGCGCTACGACGACTCGCGCGGCGCGGGTACACAGTGGGTACAAACGTGCGCCTCCGACCCCTCACGAACGCACATCAAGCGCGTGGGAGAGAGTCGCGGAAATTGGCTTGGTAACTGCGTTTCCGCTTTATCAAGCGATTTGCGTACGGGCTATTGGCAAGACCGCATGTCGGACGATGCCAAGTTCATTCTCGGCTTCGGCTAGCCGAGCACTTCCGAGTCAGAGCTCCTAACGCAATGAACGGCCATGTCGCGATGCGGCGCAGAGCGCCGCGATGCTGCGTCCTCGGTCGCGCCCATAGAAAAAGGGAGTTGGGGATGCTTCTATAAGCGTCAAGTCCTGAGGCATCGCCTCCAGCAGCCGGAAGAGCGAGCGCGCGAGGTAGCGCTTGAGACAGCGCACCGCTTCCCGCTCGCTCTTGCCCTCGGAGACGCGCCGAGCGATATAGGCCTTCGTCTGCAGGTCGAGGCGGCGCCGGCTGAGGACGATCGTGTGCAGCGCCCGGTTCACGCGGCGATCGCCTCCACGGTCGAGGCGATGGCGGACGACCTTGCCCGAGCTGGCGGGGATCGGGGCCACGCCGGCCAGGCGGGCGAAGGCGGCCTCCGAGCGCACCCGCCCGGGCGCCGACCAGGCGAGCAGCAGCGCCGCCGCCGAGATCGGGTCCCACCCCGCGCTCGGCCAGCAGCGCCGGGGCGAGGGTGTGCAGGCGGCGGCTGAGCTCGCGCTCGAGCAGGGTGGCCTCCGAACGCAGCTGCAGCACCCGGCGGGCGAGCGAGCGCAGGGCCAGCGCCAGGGCGGCCCTCTCCGAGTCGGCGCCGGGACGCAGGCGGGCGCAGGCCTCGAGCAGTGCCCTCCGGGGCAGTCGCTGCAGGCGCTCCCGAAGCTCGTCTGGCGCGCTCAGGAGGAGCGCCTTGAGCTCGTTGAGCGCGGCCGTGCGCCGCCACCACCGCTCCCTCCCGGGCGACCAGGAGCGCCCGCAGGGCCTGCGTCTCGGGGTCGAGCCGCGGCAGCGCCCCGGTCTGCCCCGAGAGCAGGGAGCGAGCGGCCCGCTCGGCATCGAGGGCATCGGACTTGAGCCGTCCGCGGCGGCCCTGGCGGCGTGGACGCTCGACTTCCAGCACCTGCTCGCCGCGGGCGTGCAGGAAGCGCGCCAGCCCGGCGCCGTAGGAGCCCGTGCCCTCGAGCGCCCAGGCGCGGCGGCCGGGCGCCTGCCGGCGGGCGAGCCGCAGCGCCTGCCGATAGCCGCGGCGGGTGGCGGGAAGCGTCAGGCTGCGCCGCGTCTTCTGGCTTTGCGACCTCGAGCAGGGCGAGGGTGTGCTGGTCGGCGTGGGTGTCGACGCCGAGGACGTAGGCGAGCTCGTCTGCAAGCATGTGCAGCACCTCCAGGTAGATGGGGGTATCGGTGGTGCCGGTCGTGACTCGACGTGCCGCGGCAGGACTGAGAGTGGTCACGCCGCTTCGGCGGACGGGCTTCTGATCAAGCCAGCGGACTGTCCGGCCGGCACCGCCCGCTCGCTCGGACGCATCCCCAGGAAGGACACTCGCTTGGAGGTCGGTCAGGCTTCGGGTCACGGGCGAGCGGGTCGGCGCCAGCCTGACCGTCGGTCAGGACGGCCTCCCCACTCTCTCAGTCAGGCTTAAGTCTGACCCCAACACAGTTTCCAAGCGCTCCCTGCGTCCTCGCCTCACGTCGCCCAGCATCCGCCTCGCGACGGGCGATCATTACATTAGAAGCTCATAGCCCGCGGCACCCAGCCTCGAGGTTCTCAAGACCTCGAAAGGTGCGCCGGGACCGAGTTTCCTCCGCCCCGGCGCCCTTGGGGAGAGGAGAGGAAAGATTGTGCAGGTGATCGTAGTCGTGACCGATACGAACGGCGCAAACGCCAGCTGACACTCCCTCGGTCAGCCGGGAATCGCGAGGACGACCTTGCCGAACTGCGCGCCCGTCTCCAGGCGTT
This sequence comes from uncultured Actinomycetes bacterium, assembly GCA_963761485.1. GTDB lineage: Bacteria > Actinomycetota > Thermoleophilia > Gaiellales > Gaiellaceae > GMQP-bins7. The sequence continues at coordinate 203,228 of CAVXGP010000015.1, forward strand.
CGTGCGCCTTGGCGGCCTCGGCGAGCGGGAAGACGCGGTCGACATGCACGCGCGCGCGCCCGGTTCGAATGAGGTCGTACGCGGCTTCGAAGTCGGACGGCATCCCCATCGTCGACCCATAGACGACGAGCTGCTTCCACCAGAGCCGGTAGAGGCGCGCCGGCGGGCTGTGGCCCGAGGTCGCGCCGCAGACGACGATGCGACCCTCGTACGATGCGGCTGCGAGCGAGCGCTCCCACGTCGCCTCGCCGACGGTCTCGACGACGATGTCGGCACCGCGTCCTCCGGTCGCCTCGCGCACGGCGTCCACGACGTCGTCGTCGAAATGGCTCAAGGCCACGTTCGCCCCGAGACCGCGCGCTTGTTCGAGCTTGTCTCGGCTCGAGGACGTGACGATGGTACGAGCGCCGAGCGCTCGGCAGAGCTCGAAGGCGGCGAGCGCGACGCCGCCGCCGATTCCCCAGATCAGCACCCATTCGCCCTCGCGTAGCGACGCCTTCGTCACCAGCATCCGGTAGGCAGTCTCAAAGACGAGCGGGAAGGCAGCGCCCTCCTCGAACGAGAGCGACTCGTCCAGAGGATAGAGCTGACCCGAGGGGATCGACTTGAGCTCGCAATATGTCCCGTCGGTGTGCTCGCCGATGACGGTGATGCGATCGTCGTGTGGGATCCCTGGGTTGACGACGACGCGGTCGCCAGGTTTGAACCCCGTCGAACCCTCGCCGAGCCCCACGACGATCCCCGCGCCGTCCGCGCCCAGGATCCGTGGCTTCGGCGCGGACGGCAGACCTTTCCGAATCCAAACGTCGAGATGGTTGAGCCCGGCTGCGCGAAGCGCGACGAGAATCTCGCCCGGGCCCGGCTCCGGATCGGGGACGTCCTCGTACCGGAGAACCTCAGGTCCCCCGTCCTCGTGAATGCGCACGGCCTTCACGAGGCAGAATCCTCGCATGACGAGCGCCGAGCTGTCTCGGCTGGCCGCGGATCTCGGGCTCGACGTCGTCGGCGCGGCCCGCGCCGAGCCGTACGGGGAGACGGAGCGGCACATCCGGGAGCGAAGAGCCGGAGGGCTCTTCGCAGACATGCGCTTCACCATGGCGCAGCCGGAAGTGTCCTGCCATCCCGAGCGGCTCGTCGAGGGAGCCCGAACCGTGATCTCCGCAGCGCTTTGCTATTACACGCCCGCGCCGGAGCGCGGTGCCGACGAGGGTCGCCTGCCTCGCTACACGTGGCGGGACGAGTACGCGGAGCTTCGACGAATGCTCGACGAGCTCGGCCGTCGGCTCGGCGGTCGCCACCGGGTGCTCGTCGACGACAACGACCATGTCGACCGCGAGGCGGCCATTCGAGCGGGCGTCGCCTTCTACGGCAAGAACACGATGGCGATCACCCGGAAATTCGGATCCTGGGTCGTGCTCGGAACGCTCGTTACGGAAGTCGAGATCGAGACGACGCCTCCGCTCGAGCTCGATTGCGGCTCGTGCCGACTCTGCATCGACGCGTGCCCCACGGGCGCGCTCGACCAGCCCGGTGTCCTCGACGCGACGAAGTGTCTCTCCTACTGGTCGCAGGCTCCCGCTCCCACGCCCGACGAGTACCGACACGAGCTCGCAGACACGGTCTACGGCTGCGACATCTGCCAGGACGTCTGTCCCTGGAACCGCGGAATCGAGAAGCGGAGACAAAGCTCGCCGCTTCCCGAGGACGCGACACCCACCGTGTCGCTTCGCGATTGGCTCGAGCGCGACGGTGACGAGCTCGTCGCGGAGCTCGACCGCCTCTACGTTCCTCGGAACGATCCACGTTGGCTCCGGCGCAACGCGCTGCTCGCGGCAGGCAATGTGGGCAGCGTCGAATTGGCCACTGCTGTGGGGCGTCTCGCGGACGACGGCGATCCGGTCCTCAGCGATGCCGCATCGTGGGCGCTCCGGCGGATGGCGAGCCGAGCGTCGTGATCACCGACGCGGACCGTGATCGACTGGCGATCCTCGTCCACGAGGTACGCAGCCCGGTAGCGGCGCTCGGCGCGATCGCCGAGACCATGCACGAGGAGAGTCTCGAGCCCTCTGCTCGCGCCGAGCTGGCTGGTCTCGCCCTCGCCGCCTGTCGTGGGATCGAGCGAGTCGTGACCGATGCCACCGTCGCCTCAGTCCGGATCGAGCCGGTCGATGTCGCCCGCCTCGTTCGGGAGACCGCTGCGGCCGCCGCAATTGCCGGCGCCTCGGTTCGAGCGGAGCTCGTCCCCGGACTTCCTCTGCTCGACGCCGATCCACTGCGACTGCGGCAGGCTCTCGACAACCTCGTGTCGAACGCGCTCGCCCACACACCCGCCGGCACCGAGGTGCTCGTGTCAGCGTCCCCGCGGCGACACGACCTGCTGCTCACTGTCACGGACTCGGGTGGGGGGATCCCGATCGAGGACCAGACGAGGATCTTCAATGCCGGCGTTCGACTGGACTTGCAGCGGCCGGGGGCCGGTCTCGGCCTTGCGATCGCACGCGCGATCGCCGAAGGTCACGGTGGAACGCTGACCGTTGAATCGGCTCCCGGAGAGGGGGCGACGTTCACTCTGACCCTCCCACTTGCTCCCCGTCACTAAGACGAGTCGTGCGCAGAATCGGAGTGGCCTCGGTGCGCAGCGCGAATCCGCGAGTGCAGATTGCGCTCGCGCCAACATCCCTGAAGGCGCCCGCTGCGCGGGGTGGGGAGCGCGGATTCCGGTCGAGCGACGAATCCTGAAGCCGGCCGCCAATGCGGGTGGGCGCAGCATTCGTCTCGCGCTAGCCAGAGACGACTGCGTCGACCTGGTATCGCCGCAGGAGCCGGCCCGTCGATTCGTGCTCCGAGAGGCGAAAGGTAGCTCGCGACTCCTCGATCTCCATGTCGGTCGTGGTGGCGACGCGCACCGGAAGGTCCTCGGCAACTCGATAGACCTCGGCATATCCGGGTTGCTCGACAACCACGTAGTGGACGCCCCGCTCAGGTTCGACCCACGCGAACCCGACAGGGTCCCCGCCGCCAGTACTGCAACCGCCCAGATCGAGACGGGGGTCGCGAAGGCGTCCCGCGTACAGGCGACCGAAGGCCCTGCCGCACCAGCGGCGGTCCTCCTCTCTTCCTGCGCTGTTGTCGCAGCCGTACAGCCCCCGCCCGGAGCCGTCGCGGAACGTGACCGACTGGCTCGCTACCCCGATGCGCTCGACGATGCGTCCAGCGGGCTCCGCCTCGCTCCAGTTCGCGTGCAGGCACGAGGCAGACATCGAGCCTGGCTCGACGTCCCGGACGGAGACGACTCGCGCGCTGGTCAGCACCGACGAGGCCGTCACGCCCTCGAGCTCGACCGGCAACTCGGGCGCGGGCGAGCCGTCGACCAGGCGAGAAGGCGCGTGATCCTCGCCGCTGCAGCCCATCGCCACGGTGCCGAGGACAAGTGTCATCCCGAGGGCGAGGCATCCGAGCATCGCGCGCCTTACCGCCACCGCCTCAGTAGCTCCAGCCGAGGCGGCGAACACCTCCATAGCTCGAGCTTCCCCGATAGGTTCGGGTCCAGATGTTCGTGCCGTAGGCCTCGCCTTTCGCCTCGATGATCTGGTCGGTTCCGTCAGCGTTCGTCGCATAGATCATCCCGACGTGCCCCGAGCTTGCCAATGCGTCCATCCGGGTCAGCCCGGACTTGGACGAGGTGACGTTCGGGGCCCCCGCCCCGACCTTGAAGTCGGCAGCGGTGTAGGGGCCGTGCACGTACCGGAGCATCCCCCATTGGTAGAAGCCCCCATCGCTCTGATTCGTCGACTCGCGCCAGACCTTGAACGTGAAGCCGGAGCAGTCGCCGCCTTCGCCGCCCGTGCCCGGATCCTCACTGGGATCGCCAGGCGAGTCGTCTCGGTCGTTGTCGTTCCAGCAGCCGCCGCCCCACTGGTACCCCTCGTGCCGTGCGCGAAGCGCGACTGTCGCCGATCCGTCACGCGTGATGTACGAGGTGGGGGTCGGCGCGGCGTAGTTGCAGTTGTCTGCGACGAATCGGGTGTGATACGCGCCGGCCGTGCCCGCGGCTGCGAGGCTGAACGCAGCGACCGATCCGACGAGCAACTTGAGGATCGTGGACATCAGCTCGCGTCCAGGTCGAAGCGGTCGACGAACAATCCCCGGGAAGTCGAGCCGAGCCGGTAGAGGGACGAGCCGACGAAGCGGAATCGTGATAGCGGAGCGGTCTCCGCCCAGTCGGCCGTTTCGAGCGAGAAGCGCTGCGCGAGCCCGTTCTCGTCGAGGACGAGCGCAAGGAACTCGGCACGGGCGTCGGAGTAGACACGGGTGACGATCAGGAGACCGCTCCCGACCGGCTCTGCGAGCTGAACCTCTGCCAGCGGAGTCTCGCTCAGGACACGCCACGAACGCCGGATGCCGTCCGGGCCCACACGTGCTGCCCGGACCTCGTTGTCACGGCGCAGAATCACCACTTCAGACCCATCTGGCAGCGGGCGGCCGGCACGTCCCGACATGCTCTGCACCGACTCGTCGGCCGATTGTCCCTCTGCCGCGCTCGTCCACTGGCCGGACGGCTGTTGGAGGACAGCGGGCCCGCTGAGGCCGACCCGGACCTGGGACGCGCGCTCGCTGACCTCACTCGCACCTTTGACGACCCCGTCGGGGCCGAAGATGCGGAGCAGTGGTGCTCGATCGCTGCCCTTCGTCGTCTCGAGGACGTAGACCGTCCCGTCTCGACCGACGGCCAGGTCCGCAAGGGTGCCGTTGATCGCAAGCGGAATCGACTCGGGCGTTCGAGCGCCCCGCGACCAGCGGAGGAGACGCCGGTTTGCCTCGTCGAGCACGTGCACCATCCCGCGTCCGTCGACGTCGAATGCGGAGCCGCCGATCGGCGGCAGGTTGCGCCCCTGCTCCAGGCCGACCTCGCCCGGGCGGGCTCCCCAGAGGGCTTCTGCAACGCGCGCGTCCGAGCTCCGTACGAATCCGAACCGATGCGCACCGAGCCGGACGATCACGCTCCGTTCGAGCGGCAGGCTCTTATGAGGAGCGGATGCGCCTCCGGTCGGGAGCGTGACCGTGGCGCCGCTCGTCGTGCTCCGCAGGGTGGCGTAGTACGAGAAGCCGGAACGCGAGCGAGCGATCGAGTCCGGGACCGGTGTGAACAGGCGACCTTCGGCCGCAGTGCGATCCTCGCGAAGCGTCAGGGGTCGAAACACGCCGGTGTCGTCCGAGCGGACGAACGCCGTCCCCGAAGCGTCGCACGGTGCGTCGATCTGCGCCTCGTCGGGCAGGACGCAGTACACGTCGTAGCGGAGCTCGATGCGCTCCCTGGGTGCAGTGAGGAGAGGAGGCAGGTGCGTCGCCTCGAGCACCGGCGCGGCCGAGCTCGTTGCCAGCCGATGCACGGCGACACTCCCCGCGAGGGCCACGGTAGCGATGCCGACGAGGGCGCTCGTCGTGAGACACGTGACGATCGTGAGCCCACGACGCATCCGCCGCCTCCTGCTCCCTGTCTCTCTGTTGGCCATTGAGACAACAGTAGCGGATGACGGAACTCATGCGCCGTCTCGTTGAACGAATAGGCAACGTTTCGTTGCAGTTACCGGAGAATCAGCGGCGGGTCAGAGCGCGTCTGGATTCGCGCTGGAGCCGGCGAGCTCGCCGAGCCATGAGGTCGCGGAGCTTCTGCGGCTCGAGCACGACCGTTTCTCCGCGGTCGGCGAGGACCTCAGAGAGAAGCCACTCCTCGGTCTTGTAGGGAACGTCGGCGATCGCCGACCCGTCTGTCAGCGCGCGCGCCCCCCGTTCGAGCTTCCAGCGCGCGACGAGCGGCGAGTGGAGCAGCCGCGCAACCCGTGGGTTGCGGAGGTAGGAAGGATCGAATCCGGCTCGTGGCTCGTAGTGCTCGTCGGTGAGCTGCGCGGACCGCATCCGGTCCAGGCGGAACGTACGGGCGGCGTCGACGCTCCGATCCCATGTGTGAACGCGCCAGACCGGCAGCTCGCGCTCGATCGTGTAGGGCTCCACGCGGCGCACGGAGGGATGCTCATCGCCTTCCTTCAGGTATTCGAGCTCGACGACGAGACGCTTCTCAGCCGCCTCGCTGAGCACCTTGACGAGCGCCTCCTCGTCGGAGGCATCGCGTGGCTCGGGCGTCGCTGCGAGGTCGAAGCGCCCGAAGGTCTCCTCGAGCTTTCGCCGGACCCGCCTGAGCTGCGTATGGGCGTCGGCGGCGATGGTCGGTCCGACGTACTCGATCGCGAGGCGGATCGCTCGCGCCTCGAGTGGCGTGAGCTTCGGAGGGCGACGGAAGACGTCGCCATAGAGCTCCTTGTCGACGCGCACGACGTCCCCGTCGTGGACAGCATAGACGGCATAGCAGCCGCCACCGAAGTTCACGAGATTGAGCAGCGAGAGATGGTCTTGGAGCTCTTCGAGAGGAATCGAGAAGCGGGCCGCCAGCTCGGCGGCGTCCAGCACCGCCGTCCTCTGGTCGCCACAGGCGGCAAGGAGCTGGGCGAGGAGCGCCTGCAGCACGCCGAAGCGTTCGGGAGCCACCGGCCCCGTCGGACGTTCAGGCAGGGGGAGCCGTGGATCGCTCCGCTTCGGCCCGGCAGGCACGGGAGCCGAGCCCGAGTGCGCCTGGTCGAGGCGGGCGAGGCCGTCGGACACCGCATCGCGGAGCTCGTCGGGCTCGAGCGCGGTCGCCCGGCCGTTCTGCCGCAGGACCCACCCGGCGAGGAGCTCGACGTTCGCGTAGTCGGTCTCGAACACGCCATGGTCGACCGTTCCGGCGTCCGAAAGGGTGCGCTCGACCCACCAGGCCGTGTCGTCGGAGACCGCAATCCGTGCGGTGCCCACCAGGTCTCCGATCTGCCACGGCTTCGGGATCCGATGCTGCTCGACGTCGAAGTCCGCGGGAACACGAAAGTCACGCTCTCTGCGCGTCGCGAAGCGGATGTCGCCCCGGATCCGCGAAACCTTGAACGTGCGGACGGTATCGCGCTCGACGTCGTGGCCGATGACGTACCAGTTGCCGTCGTCCAGGCGCAAGGCGTACGGGTTGACGACGCGCTCCCCGGGCCGCACGCGGCGTGGGCTCCAATATCCGAACCGCACCGTGCGCTGCTTGGAGATCGCCGACTCGAGCTTCGACAGCCGGCCGGCCAGCTCGGGCGAGTAGTCGGGAGCGCTGACGCGAACGCGTTCCGCCGTCACGGTCGGCGGTTCTGCGAACCCCGAACGGCCCAGAGCGAGGTTCTGGAGCGCCAGCCGAAGCGGCTCTGCGTATGCGAACTTCCCCTCCAGGTAGTAGAGAGCAGTCTGGAGCGCTGCGAGCTCCTCGTTGTCGAGCTCGAGCCGGTCGAGGAAATAGTTCTCCGACCGAAGGGTGTACAGCTCCTCTCCCGTGAACTCGTCCCGCTGCGACTGGAGCGGGACTCCGAGGGCGGTCAGCTCGGCGCGGTCGGAGTAGAACCGGCGCGCGAACGCCTCGTCCGACATCTCGCTGTAGCCCTCGACGTTCGACTTGACGTCGCGTGCCGTGAGGGGGCGGCGCTCGGCCATGAGGAACGCGACGAGGGAGAGCTGCCGAATGAGCTTGTCCGCGTCGTGCGACATCAGTTTCCGAGCTTACCGCTCGGAAACCGATAGGGACGGCCGGGTCCGCGGGTCCGCGGGTCTAGCGCTTCCGATCGCGCAGCGAACGGAAGCGTCAGGCCGCGACCGTGGCCGTGTGCTCGAGATGCTGGTGCGAGGGGCAGTAGTCGCGGCCGGGCAGCGGAGTTCGCTGGCAGGCCTTACCCTTTCGCGTCGTCGCGTGACAGCGCGCGACGCCTCCGTCGAGGAGGCCCGCCTCGATCTGCTGCTCGATGAACGCCGTGGCGGCGGAGATGCCCTCGCGCACGGACCAGGCGACCTGCGCCTGCGCCGTGATCGGGAAGTAGCGCCTGATGTCGGCGAAGAGCGCGCGGTCCGGCCGGGCGAAGTAATGCGGGTCCTCGGCGAGCCGTTCCATCGTCCCCTCGCATTCGCAGAGCACGGAGCGACGGTATTCGATCTGCGTCGACGGGCTCGCGTAGGGGTCGATCAGATCTTTGATCGAGCGGTAAATCGCTCGCGAGTATTGATACATGCAGGAGCGAAGCTGGGCGGCGTGGTCATCCATCGGATCTCGCGGACTCTCCTGGGATCCCTCTAGCCGGGCGAAAAGAGGCGAAGTGCATGCCCCGCACGCGAGAGTGTAGCGGCTTTTCGGAGTTGTTACAAAGTCTGAGACGACGGTCGTCTGTTGTGACAACAGAGGGTCACGAAACGATACGGCGCACAGTTGCCGTCCGTGAGACTCGCCGCGCAGGTTCGAGAGCACTCGTCGCTTCCGCCTCGGACGCGTAGATACCCGCGAAGACCAGCCAATAACCAGGATGGAGGCTCGCGTAGCGCGACGAGTCCAGGACGCCGACTGGCGACAGCCCGCGCTTGCGAGCCTCTCGGGTCCGCGCAAGCGCAGCCCCGAGACCTCGCGTCTGAGGAACCGAAGCGAGCGCGATCGTCCACCCGTCCTCGCCTGCGGGCCAGTCCACGATCCCGGCCGGGCCGGCTCCGGGTGCCGGAAGCGTGCTCGAAGACGGAACGGTCGCGAAGCCCCCAGTGGCCGTCAGGACGCGAGCGCCTCCGTCTTCACCCCCTGTGGCCGCGATGGCCGCAGCCGCACCGGCGACAGCGACGACGAGTGCGACCACCGTTCGAACCATCCAGCCTCGCCCGGGATCTCTCGGCCGACCGAACGGGCTCGTCAGCGGCAGGCGGGCACCGCACTCGAGGCAATACTCCTGACCGGGGACGACGCCTTGGCCGCAGTGCGGGCAGCGAGTCACGTCGGATCCGCCTAGTCCCCGCCTTGCCCAGTCCCGGCGCCTCCGGCCGGGCGCCCGCACGTGGCGCAGAACCGCGCTCCGAGCAGCAGGGGGGCACCGCAGATGCAGGTCGCCGCCCCTCCGGGCACATCCGAAGAGCCGTTCAGGAGAGCGTCGATCTCCTGCACGCGCGCCTCGATGGCAACGAGCTCGGCGCAACGCTCGACCACGAGCCCTGCGCTGAATCGATCACGCTTGTACATCTCGAGCGCGAGTCCCCCGAGGTCGCGAAGACGGTCCTCGCGGATCAAGAGCAGGGCCTTTCGTTCTCGCTTGAGCTCGCGTACCGGTGGCACTGCATACGACGGTCCGGGCAGACCGGGCGTCTCGTCGGCTCTCTTTCGGCGCCTCGGCACGAGACTACGTTAGAGCTGGAAGACGACGACCCGCTCTTCGGTCATCTCGCGAATTGCGTAGGCGGGCCCTTCGCGGGTGTTCCCGGACTCCTTCACGCCGCCGTAGGGCATCTGGTCGGCGCGGAAAGTCGGTGCTTCGTTCACCGTGAGGCCGCCGAACTCGAGCTCCCGGGAGGCGCGAAGCGACGCCTTCGTGTCCCTCGTGAAGATGCCGGCTTGGAGCCCGAAGCGCGTGCCGTTCGCGAGAGCGATCGCCTCGTCCAGCGTCTCGTAAGCCGAGACCGTCACGAGCGGCCCGAAGACCTCCTCGCACGAGACCTTCGCCTCGGGCGGGGCCTTGGCCAGGACCGTGGGGCGAATGAGCTCGCCTTCGCGCGTCCCGCCCGTCAGCACCTCTGCGCCTGCGGAGCGGGCCTCCTCGATCCACGACAGGATCCGATCTCGCTCGGACTCGGCGATCAGGGGTCCGACATCCGTCTCTTCGTCCGCCGGGTCCCCGACCTTGAGGGTCTCGACGCGGGGCAGGAAGCGCTCGAGGAATGCGTCGTACGCGGTGCGCTCCACGTAGATGCGCTGAACCGAGATGCAGCTCTGGCCGGCGAACGAAAAGGCGTTCCCGGCCAGACGTGCCGCAGCGTCGTCGAGGTCCGCGTCCGCCGCGACGATCACCGGAGTCGCGTTCCCGAGCTCGAGGTTCACGCGCTTCCTCGGCGCACGTTCCCGAATAGCCCAGCCGACGGGCGCCGAGCCCGTGAACGTGATCAGCTTCACGCGCTCGTCGTCGACGAAGACATCGCCGATCTCGCCTGCAGGCCCACACACGACGTTCAGCCATCCCGCCGGCAATCCCGCCTCCGTTTCCAGCTCGGCGAGAAAAAGTGCCGACAACGGCGTCTGCGAGGCGGGCTTGAGCACCACGGCGCAGCCGGCTGCGAGCGCCGGCGCGACCTTGTGGGCGACGAGGTTGAGCGGGAAGTTGAAAGGCGAGATCGCCCCGACGACGCCGATCGGAACCCGGAGCGTGAACGCCAGCTTGCCCTCGCCTGCGGGCGAGGCGTCCATCGGCACGACGTCTCCTGCGAGCTTGCGTGCTTCGACGGCCGCCATCGTGAAGGTGGAGACCGCTCGCGAGGCTTCGATCCGCGCGGCCTTCATCGGCTTCCCAGCCTCCGCGGAGATCGTCCTCGCTGCATCGTCGGCTCGCTCCTGGAGCATCGTTGCGACACGGTCGAGGATTGCCGCGCGCTCATGCGCGGCAATCGGCACTCGCATGGCCGTTTCGGCAGCGTCTAGCGCCTGGCGCGTGTCGGCTGCGCCCGCCTTCGGAACACGGCCGACGAGCGCTCCGTCGTAGGGCGAACGAACTTCGAGCCACTCGCCCGTCTCGACCCACTCACCGCCGATCAGCAGCCTCCTCTCGGTCGCGGTAGTGGCCACGAGCAGAGTCTAGTGGGACGGTTTCGGCAGCGAACCTCCGGGAAGCACCTGAGCTCGTGGTGGTACCGTCAGAGCGTGAGCGAGGCCTACATCGTCGATGCCGTGCGCTCGCCGATCGGGCGACGCAACGGGTCGCTTTCAGGCATTCGTGCGGACGAGCTCGCAGCCCAGGTCTTGAACGGGCTCGTCGGGAGGCTCGATCTCGAGCCCGGCGAGATCGAGGACGTCCAGATGGGTTGCGTGACGCAGGTCGGCGAGCAGGCGCTCAACGTCGGGCGACAGGCCGTGCTGGTGGCAGGCTGGCCGGAGACGGTCTGCGCCTCGACCGTGGACCGGCAGTGCGGGTCGTCGCTGCAGTCGGCGTTCAACGGCGCCGCCGCGATCCAGTCCGGTCACCTCGACGTGGTCGTTGCAGCGGGGGTCGAGCACATGACCCGCGTGCCGATGGGATCGAACCTCGGTGACGCGGGTTGGGGCGCCGTGAACGAGAAGATCGGCGAGCGCTGGCCCATCGTCCCGCAGGGGATCTCGGCCGAGGTGCTAGCTGACCAATGGGATCTCACGCGGGAGCAGCTCGATGAGTACTCGCTGGAGTCCCACCGGCGCGCCGTCGCCGCGAGCGACGAGGGAAAGTTCGAGAACGAGATCGTCCCCATCGACGTCGACGCCGCTGGGGCGGTCGTGCTCTTCGCGGTCGACGAGACGCCGCGGCGTGACACCTCCCTCGACAAGCTCGCCTCGCTTCAACCTGCGTTCAAGGCAGACGGTGTCGTAACGGCGGGAAACTCGAGCTCGATCGTGGACGGCTCGGCCGCGATGCTGCTTGCGAGTCGAGAAGCCGCCGGGCGACTGGGGTTGACTCCGCGGGCGCGCTTCGTGTCGTTCGGCCTGTCGGGCGTCGATCCCTACCGCATGCTGCACGGCAACCCGGAGGCGTGTGCGCGGGCGCTCGCCAAGTCAGGGCTCAGCTGGGACGACATCGCCGTGATCGAGGTCAACGAGGCATTCGCGTCTGTCGTCTTGCAGTTCCTCGAGGACACGGGGCTGCACGAGCGCTGGCTGGCGGGCGACGTCAACCCGAACGGGGGTGGGATCTCCCTCGGGCACCCACTCGGCGCGACCGGTGCACGCATCACGGCGACGCTCCTCAACGAGCTCGAGCGCCGCGAGGCGCGCTACGGGATCGCGACCATGTGCATCGGCCAGGGCCAAGCCATCGCGGGCGTCGTCGAGCGGCTTTGATTCCTCTGGTCTAGATCAGCCCAGCTGATCGATCCTGAAGTAATATCGACTGGCGCTGATCGATCTGCTCGTCGGCAGTTATGGTCATGTCGCATTCGTCGTCATCGCTTTCGTGCCTGTCGTGGGTGTGCTGGTAGTCGTCGCAGGAGCAGACTCTCGCATCGACGACGTCGCTCGGCGCCGCCGGTACCAGGGCTAAGCGGTCCCGCTCGCGGTCTTCGGACGCGACGCTAGGATCGCGCCGCATGGCTGTCCCGGAGATTCGCACGATCGGGGTTGTCGGCCTCGGTGCCATGGGTGCCGGGATCGCACAGCTCGCCATCGAGGCCGGATACGAGACCGTCGGCCGTGAGGTCTCCGACGAGCTCGGCGAAGGCGCCCGCGGGCGCATCGCCCATTTTCTCCAGCGGAAGGTCGACAAGGAGCTCCTCGAGAGCGAGCAACGGGAGGCGGCATTGGCGCGCCTCTCGCTCTCGACGGACTTGTCGGCACTCGCCTCCTGCGACCTGGTCATCGAGGCGATAGTGGAGGAGCTCGGTGCCAAGCTCGCCCTCTTCTCCGAGCTCGAGACGATCGTTCGGCCTGACGCCGTCCTGGCGACGAACACGTCGGCGCTGTCGGTGACCGAAATCGCCGCGGCGGCATCGACTCCGGAGCGCGTCGTCGGCATGCATTTCTTCAACCCCGCGCCGTTGATGCCCCTGGTCGAGATCGTTCGCGCCGAGCTCTCGTCCGACGAGGCGGTCGAGGCGGCCTACGGTGTCGGCGAGCGGCTCGGGAAGCGTCCCATCCGTTGCCATGACACGCCGGGCTTCGTCGTCAATCGCATCCTCATCCCGCTGCTCAACGACTGCCTCCGCGTCCTCGACGAGGCGCGGATCTCCCCGGAGGACCTCGACACCGCGATGACCGCGGGGGCAGGCTGGCCGATGGGCCCGTGCGCACTCGTCGATCTGGTCGGGATCGACGTCCATGTCCACGCGTCGGAAGCGCTGTACGCGAAGCTGCGCGAGCCGCGCATGGCCCCGCCTCCTCGCATCGTGGCGATGAAGAACGCCGGCCTGCTGGGACGAAAGAGCGGTCGTGGCTTCTACATCTACGACTAGGGCAGCCAACGCGAGCCATCCGAAGCGGCCGCCTTCAAAGCCCTGCCGATTACCAGAAGCACGATCGCAGCGAAGTCCGAGCTCTCGGTCAGCGAGGACCCGGGAATCTACGACTCGGAGCGGCCGCGGGCGCTGATTACACTCTCCTTACAGCGTTCTCATCACGGACTCACGCCGGATCCGGACAATGCGCCTGGAGCCATGCGGTTGCTCACCACTCTTGCGTGCTCGGCCCTAGCGGCCACGATCCTCGCGCTCACGGCGGCGGCGGCCGACCCGACCGTCGGCGTGCTGTCCGTCGAGCAGGGTAAAGGTGTCGTGATGCTCGAGATCCGCGGCTCCGTGCTCGGCCGTCTCACGTCCGGCTCGCTTCGCGTGACCGACCTCACTCCGCGCGATCGTTACACCGGGCTCGTCGTGGGGAGGAAGCTCACGCAGGAGCGGGTCGCGCCCCGGATGACGCTGTATCGCGGACAGGGGCTCCGATTTCGAATGGTCGGTGGCGGATACCGAATCGTCGTCCGCGGCACCGGAATCGACCTGTCGGCAGTGGGGCGGGGGGTGGTCTCGGTGCAAGGCGAGCGGAAGCTGCCGGGAGACGACGCGGGCGTGTACTCGCTCGACGGTGTGGACTGCGAGCTCGAGCCGGGGCTCTGCACGCCTCTTCCGGACTTTCTGGAGCGATTCGTTCTGGAGCCGCCGCCCGAGGAACCGACACCGCGGCTGACAATCCCATGACACAGCACTCGATCCTGGTCGTCGAAGACGAGACGTCGATCGCATCTTTCGTCGCCGCCTACTTGAGGAACGCCGGGTACAACGTGCGTACGGCCCCGACGGCCGCCGCTGCGGTGACGGAGCTGGCGAACGAGCCGCCCGCATTGATCGTCCTCGACCTCAACCTTCCCGACGGCGACGGTGTCGAGCTCTGCCGCCGCATCCGCAAGGGCTCCGACGTCCCGATCCTGATGCTCACCGCGCGGGACGAGGACATCGACAAGATCATCGGGCTCGAGGTCGGTGCCGACGATTACATGACCAAGCCGTTCAATCCCCGCGAGCTCGTCGCACGCGTCAAGAGCGTCCTGCGCCGCGCGGCTCCCGAGCGGCGTCGAAGCGAGACCGAGGAGCTGCGCCACGGTGACCTGGTCATCAACTCCGGGAAGCGCGAGGTGTACGTCGTGGACGAGGAGATTCGTCTCGCCCCGAAGGAGTTCGACCTCCTGTGGGAGCTGCTCGACCACCGCGGCATCGTCCTGACACGCGACCAGCTGCTCGAGCGCGTCTGGGGCTACACGTTTGCGGGCGATACCCGTACCGTCGACGTGCACGTTCGGCAGATCAGGCGCAAGCTCGGTGATGCCTCGCCGATCGTCACGGTCTGGGGCGTCGGCTACAAGGTCGCGTCCGAGCGCACGCCTTCGCCTGCGGTGTAGCGGGTGCGGGCTACCCTACGGGCACCGAGATGCTCGGGACGCTCCGCTTCCGTCTGACCGCGCTGTTCCTGGTGGTCGTGCTCGTCTTCGGCCTCGTCTCGATCGCCCTCGCGGTACGTCTCTTCCAGCAGGTGACCCGCTCGCAGTCCGTTCTGGAGCTCGAGCGCGAGGCCTCCGGCCTCGCGGCGTTGTACGCCGACTCGGCCTTGCAGTCGAGCGACGAGGGTGCCCGCGCGCCCGAGTTTGCGGCGGAAAGGCTCGAGCTCGCCACGGGAGACGAGCTTTTCTACGTCGGAGCATCGCTCTTCCCCGGTCAGCGCTTCGGTCTGACTCGACTTCCCCAGAGCGCTATAGGAGGCGTCGAGCTCGACCGGACCCGACTCGTGACGTTCGAGTTCACTCCACCCGACGACAACCGAAAGCTGCTCGCAGCCGCCCATCCTGTCCAACTCCTGCAGGGAACCGAGCCCTTCGGATGGCTGATCGTGGCAAAGCCGATCGCGGAGCTTCGAGAGGCATGGCTGACCCTGCTGGGGCGGCTTGCCGTTGCGCTGGCCGTCGGCGTCGGGCTCGGCGCAGTTCTCTTCTGGTGGCTCTCCCGACGACTCACCGAGCCTGTGCTTGCGCTTACCCGGGCGACCCAGGACGTCGCCGCCGGTCGCTACGACGTCGCGATCCCGGACGCGCATGGAAGCGACGAGATCTCACTTCTGAGCGAGCGTTTCCGCCGCATGGTCGAGAAACTCGCGGAGGCGGAGCAGCTGAAGCGCTCGTTCCTCCTGTCGGTGTCGCACGAGCTCCGAACTCCTCTGACCGCGATCCGCGGTCATGTCGAGGCGCTGCGGGAGGGAATCGTGAGCGAGCCGGATCAGGTCAGTACCTCGCTGGAGATCATCGCCGCCGAGACGGACAGGCTCGAGCGACTCGTCGGTGATGTCCTCGACCTCGCCAAGCTGCAGGCGCACCGGTTCACGGTCCGGAACGAGGAGGTCGACCTCGGCCGGGTCCTCGACCATGCATTCGGCGCCTTCACCGAGGAAGCTCGCCGTCGGGAGATCGACTACAGGCTCGATGCCGACGGAGCGGCACCCGTGATCGTCTCCGACGGCGATCGGGTGCTGCAGGTGATCTCGAACCTCCTCTCGAACGCCTTTCGCTGGACCCCTGACGGCGGCCGAATCGAGCTGCAGCTTGCCTCGGGCACCGGCGCCGTCCGTGTCGACGTCGTCGACACGGGCCCGGGTGTCCCCCCGGAGAAGCGGGCGAGGATCTTCGAGGCGTTCGTCTCGGAAGATCTGAACGGAACGGGCCTCGGTCTGCCGATCGCGCGAGAGCTGGCTCTTGCGCTCGGCGGCCGGATCGAGCTCGAGTCGGAGATCGGCAACGGGAGCCGTTTCCGGCTCGTGTTGCCGGCACTGCGCGCGACTTGAGTCGCGCGTATACAGCATCACGCGCGACGGAAGTGAGAACTCAGGCGGCGGCGGCGTGCTCGACTGGGCCGGCCGCGTCGAACCCGTCGATACCGGGACGTTCGACCTCTGCGTCTCGGGCCTCGACCTCTTCCACGACTGCGGTCGTCACGGCGTCCGCTGTGATCCCGTCCCTACTGGCACTGCGTTGCTCGAGCTGAGCCAGTCGCGAGTCGACTCCCTTCCACCCGGAGCTCACGAGGTCGACGAGCAGCGCGAGGTCGTCGACCCGGGCATGCCGTTCGGCGAGCAGTTCGCCCTCCAGCCGCTCGAGTCGCCTGATCGCTTGGTTGAGCAGGCCTCGGATCTCGGCGATGTGTCGTGCGACGGGCAGAACTTCCGCCCGAAGGCCGTCACGCACGGCAGTTCCGACTTGGGCGGGGATCGATGACTCAAGGTCCGCCGCGACCGCGGCAAGCGTCTCGATTTGACGTCGGGAGCGCTCGAGCGCAGCCTCGAGCCGCGCCGGCTCGGGGCGTCCGGCGCCCGCGTCCGCGATGCGCTGCATCGCTCGTTCGAAGGCGGCGTCGTCCATGGGCTCCGAGGCTACTCTCAGCTCCGGATGGACACCGCCATCCTCGACTACGAGCTCCCGCCCGAGCTGATCGCACAGCGTCCTCCAGTGCAGCGCGACGGTTCGCGGCTTCTCCTCTACAGGAGAGGGTCGTCCGAGATCGAGCACCACGTGTTCTCCGAGCTTCCAGAGCTGCTGTCCGGCGAGCTCGTCGTCGTCAACGACAGCCGCGTCGTTCCGGCTCGGCTTCGTCTCCGAAGGCGATCCGGAGGCGCGGTCGAGCTGCTGCTGCTCGAGCGGCTAGGTGACAATGGGCTCTGGGAGGGCCTGGCACGGCCGGGGCGGCGCCTGCGCGCCGGGGAGCGCCTCGGCCCGGTCGAGCTGGTAGAGCCGCTCGGAGACGGCCGTTGGCTTTTGCAGCTCCAAGGCGAGCCGGTCGGAGAGGCTCCGCTTCCGCCGTATATCCGGGAGCCGCTGGACGACGCCGAGCGCTATCAGACCGTCTATGCATGCGAGCCGGGGTCGGCAGCGGCTCCGACCGCGGGGCTCCACTTCACTCCGGAGCTCGTCGAGCGGCTCGAGCCCGTTCGGTTGACGTTGCATGTCGGGCTCGACACGTTTCGGCCGGTTGCGGGCGCACGCCTCGAGGACCACGAGCTCCGCGGGGAGCGGTATCACGTCGCCGCCGACTCGTGGACGCGGATCGAGGACGCGGAACGGGTCCTTGCAGTCGGGACGACCACGGTACGTGTTCTCGAGACTGTTGCGAGGAGTGGGGAGCTCTCGGGGCGAACGACGCTCTTCATCACCCCAGGCTTCGGATTTCGGCAGGTGGACGCGCTGCTGACGAACTTCCACCTCCCGCGATCGACGCTGCTCGCGCTCGTGATGGCGTTCGTGGGCATCGAGGAGACGCACGAGGTCTATCGAGCCGCCATCGCCGAGCGATACCGGTTCTACTCATTCGGCGATGCAATGCTCGTCCTCTGAGGCCATGGGTGCTGCGCGCCTGCGACGTCAGGGACGGTCTTCGGCACACATTCAGCACGATCCCGTTCTCCATGCGTCAACGCTTCCCCGATAGGCTCGAAGTGGGAGGAGGCACGGGGTGGCCCCGAGGGCCGTGGCTGGTTTGACGAGTGAGTGGGCGACTGGCGAGGCCCGCCCGCGGAGCGCGTTCAGCCTTGCTGCCACCGACGGCCAGGCGCGCGCGGGTGTGCTTCGAACTGCGCACGGGGACATACCGACGCCGGCCTTCATGCCCGTCGGCACCAAGGCGTCCGTCAAGTCGCTTCACCCCGATGAGCTGCGCGGCCTCGGGGCACGCGTGATGCTCGCCAATGCGTACCACCTGCACTTCCGCCCTGGCGAGTCCGTCGTCGAGGGCCTGGGCGGGATCCACTCGTTCTCGGGCTGGGACGGGCCGATCCTCACCGACTCGGGGGGCTTCCAGGTCTTCTCGCTTCGCGACACCATCCTCAAGCTCGACGACGGCGGCGTGACGTTCCGGTCCGTCTACGACGGATCCGAAGCTCGGTTCACGCCCGAAGGCGTTGCAGCGGTGCAGCGGCGCCTCGGCTCCGACATCGCCATGTGCCTCGACGTCTGCCTTCCGGCCGGCGCTCCTCGAAAGGAGCTCGAGCGCGCAGTCCGGATCACGACGCGATGGGCTGAGCAGCAAGCGGAAGCACCGCGCGCCCCGGACCAGCTGCGCTTCGGCATCTCGCAAGGTGGCACCGACGAAGAGCTGCGTCGGCGCTCACTCGAAGAGACTGCAGCGCTGCCGTTCGACGGCTTTGCGCTGGGCGGCCTGGCCGTCGGCGAGTCGCGGGGCGAGATGCTCGACTGCGTCGAGTGGGCGGCGCCGTCGCTTCCAACCGACCGGCCACGGTACTTCATGGGTATTGGCGATCCAGCAGGAATCATCGAGGTCGTTGCGCGGGGAATCGATCTCTTCGATTGCGTGCTCCCGACCCGCACCGCCCGGACCGGCTCCGCGCTCACCTGGCACGGCCGCCTCAACGTGCGCAACGCCCGCTACAGAGAGGATCCACTCCCGCTCGTGGAGGACTGCTCCTGCCCGGCGTGCGCTCGCTTCTCGCGGGCGTACATCCGGCATCTGGTCACACAGGACGAGATCCTCGGGTTACGCCTGCTCAGCCTGCATAATCTCTGGTTCGTACTCGACCTGACCGCACGCGCGCGAGCGGCGATCGAGCGGGGCACGTTCTCGACTTTCCGGCGGGACGCGCTCGCGCGGCTCGCCAACGCGCCCGAGGAGGAATTGTGAGCTTTCTGATCGTGATGGCGCTCTTGCTCGTCGTCATGTACGTCATGATGATCCGTCCGCAACGTCGGCGTCAGCAGGAACAGCAGTCGATGATCGAGGGCGCCGGAGTGGGGGACGACGTCCTGACGACCGGCGGTATCTACGGGACGGTCAAGGAAGCCGAGGGCGACGACATCGTCGTGGAGATCGCGGACGGGCTCTCCGTCCACATGACCCGGCGTGGGATCGCGGCCGTCCTTCCGCCCGAGGAGCCCGAGACGGAGATCGTCGAGGAGGCCGATACCGCGTCCGATGCCGAGAGCGCAGGAGAGCTCAGGCGGCAAACGCGCGAGGAACACGTCTGACCCCCATGAAGCTCCGGTTGCGGCCGACGAAAACGATGTTACGAACGGTGTACGCGGAGCCGTGTCCGCGTGCCACCGCCGCTACCCTGCCTCGGCGCCCTTGAACCGACGCGCTTCCTTCATCGTCGTAGGCTTTCTGGCGGCTGCGCTCGCGGCCGTCGCGTTGCTCGTCGTGCCGGGATCGCCAATTCAGCAGGAGCCGACCCTTGGCCTCGACCTGCAAGGCGGCCTCGAGGTCACGCTGCAGGCGGTTCCGCCCCCGAACCGCCAGCTGACGGAAGACGACCTCGACCGCTCCGTCGACATCATGCGCAACCGCGTCGACAAGCTCGGCGTCACGGAGCCCGAGATCCGTAAGCAGGGCGACGATCAGATCGTCATCCAGCTCCCGGGAGTCAAGGATCCGCAGGCAGCCGCCGAGATCATCGGCACGACCGCCCAGCTCGAGCTCTACGACCTCGAGACGTCGCTGACGGGGCCGTCGACCTCGATCCGCCTCGTGCCGATCGAGTACGCGTCGCTCTACGACCTTCTGGCGCGAGTTCAGTCCCAGGCCAGGGAGGGGACTTCGGATGCGTACTACGTCGTCAACCCTGAGACGAAGCGCATCGTGTCGGGGCCGTTCGGCTCGGAAGCGGATGCGCTCAGGAAGTTCAAGGGCAAGCTTCCGCCGGGTCGCGAGCTGTTCGCGGTTCCGGAAGGCATGGTGGTGATCACGTGCGGCCCGCCGGCGGTCGTCTGCCCCGGAGGTCGAGACGGCAGCGGTGTGGTGCCCGACCGGACGTACTACTACCTCTTCAAGTACGACCCACCGAACGTCCCGCAGATGACGGGGGAGGATCTCAAGCTCTCGGGCACGCGGGCCGACTTCGATACGAGCCCGGGTGGCGGCGGCCAGCCGATCGTGACCATGGAGTTCACGGGCGGCGGCTCGAACAAGTTCGAGAAGATCACCCGCGACGAGTACGTCCGCGGAAACACGTTCAACCGGCCGCAGCATTTCGCGATCGTCCTGGATCGTGAGATCCGGACCTTCCCGCAGATCGACTACACCGATTCCAGCCTCGCAGGCGGCATCGGCGGTGGCCGGGCTCAGATCGAGGGCCTCGACTCTATTGACGAGGCGAACGACATCGCGATCGTGCTCCAGACGGGTGCGCTCCCGGTCAAGTTCGAGACACTCGATCGCACCGACATCTCAGCGACGCTCGGCAAGGACTCGCTCGAGGAGGCGTACCGCGCTGCGATCGGAGGCCTCGTCCTCGTCGTCTTCTTCCTGCTTCTCTTCTACCGCTTCCTCGGCCTCGTCGCCGTTGCGGGGCTCGCGATCTACGCGGCGTTCATCTACGCGACCATCCTCATCTTCAATGTCACGCTCACGCTGCCCGGCTTCGCGGGGCTCGTCTTGACCTTCGGCGTGGCAGCGGACGCCAACATCGTCATCTTCGAACGGATCAAGGAAGAGGTGCGGTCCGGGAGATCGATGCGCGCCGCGATTGCCCAGGGGTACAAGAAGGGCTTTGCGACGATCGTCGACGCGAACGTCGTCACGGCGATCACGGCGCTGGTTCTCTTCGCCGTCGCAACGGCGAGCGTGCGCGGGTTCGCGCTCATGCTCCTGATCGGCACCGCCCTCTCGATGCTCACCGCCGTTCTCGCTACCCGAGCCATCCTCGCGCTGCTCGGCGGCTTCGGCTGGCTCGACAACCCGAGGTTGATGGGAGCGACCGGGGAGGGGCTTCCGCGCTGGCTGCGAATCGACTACATCGGGCGCCGCCGAATCTGGTTTACGGTCTCAGCCGTCGTGGTCGCGATCTCGATCGTGGCGATCGGCGCCAAGGGGCTCAACCTGGGGATCGACTTCGAGGGCGGCACGCAGATCAGGTTCAACACGCCGCAGCCGACTTCGCTCGAGACCGTGCGAAACGAGGCGGCGCAGATCGGTCAGGCAGGCGCGGTCATCCAGGGCCGCGGCGCCACGACCGACGGCAACTACAAGAGCTTCCAGATCCGCACCGAGTCGCTCACGATCGAGGAGCAGAACTCCCTTCAAGAGCAGCTCGCGAACGCGGTAGGCGCCACCGCCTTCGGCGCCAAGAGTGTGTCCGAGAGCTTCGGGCGGCAGATTGCGAACTCCGCGGTGCTCGCCATCGTCGTCAGCCTGCTCCTGATGGTCATCTACATCTCCGTGCGCTTCCAGTGGAAGTTCTCGGTCGGCGTCCTCGTCGCGCTCGCCCATGACCTCCTGATCGCGGTCGGGATCTACGCCCTGACCGGTCGGGAGGTATCGACGGCGACGGTCGCGGCGCTCCTCACCATCCTCGGCTACTCCATCTACGACACGATCATCATCTTCGACCGAATCCGCGAGAACATCCCGCTGATGCGGCGCGCGTCGATCCGCGTGATCGGGAACGTCTCCCTCTGGGAGGTGATCCCGCGTTCGCTGGCGACGACCTTCATCACGCTGCTCCCGGTGGCCTCGTTGTACGTCTTCGGTGGCGACACGCTCAAGGACTTCGCCTTCGCGCTGCTCGTCGGCATCGGCTCTGGGTCGTACTCGTCGATCTTCCTCGCGGCTCCGCTGCTCGCGGTGCTCAAGGAGAGGGAGCCCGAGTTCCAGCGCCGTCGCGACGACCTCGGCGCGCTGGCAGGGGTGTCCTCCGTGGGCGGGGCCCTGGCGGAGGAGGCCGAGGAGATCGCGGCAAGCGACGACGGCGCTCCTGAGGAGGAGCCCGAGCGCGTCCCCGCCGCAGCGGGCGCGGGCGGCGCCAAGCCGCCGACCGCCTCGTCGAAGCGGGAGCGCCGGCGGCAGCGGCGCGCCTCGAGGCCGCATGGCCGAGCGCGCTAGCGACCGCGGTTCCCTCGAGACCGTCGCCCTCGCCGGTCTCGGCGCACTCGCGCACCTGGCCGAGCGCGCAGACAGGCTTGCGGACGAGCTCGCCGGCCGATTCAGCATCGACCGTGACGAGGTGCGAGCTGCGCTCGCGGACGTGCTCGAGAGCTGGCGACGGGAGGCGCAGCGCATCGGCGACTCGACCGGTGACGCCGCTTCGCGGGTCGCCGCGGAGCTCGGCTTCCCCCGCGAGAGGCGTACGACGAGCTACGGCTTCGCGTTGCCCAGCTGGAGCATCGTCTGAAGCTGCTGGAGCGCGGGCAGCTGCCTGATGTGGAATAGCAGCCCCCGGCCGCGAAGCGGCCGGCTTTAGAACTCGTTTCACAATGACGCTTCGTTGACGGGGTGCGCCGCGCGGTGCGAGGCGAGGACGCAGGGAGCGCCCATATGCAGGCATATGGGCGGCGCGACTGAGGACGAAGCATTCGCACCGCGCGGCGCGGCCCGGCGGCACAAGGCTTCATTGTGAAACGAGTTCTTAGGGTTCTTCGCGCGATCGGAGTTCGCGCAAGCGAATTCCGATCTGGCGCACAGCTGCGGATTAGGCGCGTCACGCGCCGTCCCTACAATCCCGCCCATGGCCATCCGGCAACGGCCGACGCGCAGCCTCGGCCGCCTCACCGAGATCGCGCAGGTGGCGGCGCGACACGGTTTCGGCTACTTCCTCCGCCGGAACCGGCTCGGCGACCTCCTGCCCCCGGGGAACGGGCGCGACGGCGACGTCGCAGCCTCGGAGCGGGGGAGGCGCCTCCGCGAGATGCTCGACGAGCTCGGCCCGACCTTCGTCAAGTTCGGGCAGCTGCTTTCGACCAGACCCGACGTCGTGCCGCCGGACATCGTCGCCGAGCTCCGCGGCCTTCAGGACCAGGTCAGTCCCGTCCCGTTCATGCAGATCCGCGACGTCGTCGAGACCGAGCTCGACCTGACGCTGGAGCAGGCGTTTCTGGCGTTCGACCTGTCGCCGATCGCCTCAGCGTCGATCGGACAGGTGCATCGCGCAGCTCTCCCGGACGGGCAGGAGGTCGCCGTGAAGGTCCAGCGCCCGGCGGCCGCGGCGCAGATCGAGGCCGATCTCGGCCTGCTGTACCAGGCGGCGAGGCTCCTCCGCGAGCGTGTCCGAGCGCTCGAGTTCATCGACCCGCAGGAGCTCGTGGACGAGTTTGCACGTTCCATCCGGCTCGAGCTCGACTACGGGCATGAGGCGCGGAACGCGGAGACATTCCGTCGCAACTTCGAGCACGGGACTGACGTGGTCGTTCCACGCGTGATCCGCCAGTACTCGACGGGCCGGGTCCTGACGCTCGAGTACCTGAACGGGACGAAGGTGTCCGAGCTCGACCTCGAGGCAATGAGGCCCGACGAGCGGCGCGACGTCGCCTACCGGATGGCGGACACGTGGATGACGATGGTCTTCCGGCACGGCTTCTTCCACTCCGATCCACATCCCGCGAACATCTTCGTCCTCGACTCCGGAGAGCTCGGCCTCGTGGACTTCGGCCAGGCCGGGAAGCTCTCGGACGAGGACATGGCCAAGCTGACGCGGCTCTTCGTGGATGCGGCCACGGAGAACATCGACGCGATCCCCCGCCGACTCCGCGAGCTCGGGGTGCGGTACGCGCCCGAACGCGAGGAGGAGTTCCGAGCAGAGCTTCGCGTGCTCTTCGATCGCTACTACGGCACTCGACTCTCGGACATCGACCCGCTACAGGTGATTCGGGAGGGGTTCCAGCTCATCTACTCGCTTAACCTCCGACTGCCCTCCCGCTTCGTGATGCTCGACAAGGCGATCGCGACGCTCGCTTCCGTGGGCCAGGAGGTGTACCCGGACTTCAACGTCTTCGAGATCGCGAAGCCGTACGCCCGTGGCCTGCTCGCAGACCGGTTCCACCCGCGCGTGATCTCGCAGCGGGCGAGGGCGGAGGCGCTCGCGCTCGGCTCGATCGCCAGGGAGCTGCCATACCAAGCCCACGATGTTCTCGAACGCATGCGGGACGGCACGTTCCAGATCCGGTTCGACAATCCCGGGCTCGACCAGCTCGACGAGCACATCGACCAGGCATCGAACCGCCTCTCGGTTGCGCTCGTCGTCCTCGGCGGACTGGTCGGCTCGGCCATCGTCGGCGTCTTCGCGAGGGAGGGGCCGCATATCATCGGCATCCACATCCTCGCGTTCCTCGGCTTCGTCGTCTCCGGCGCGTTCGGCCTCTGGCTCATCTGGGGCGTCATGCGCCACGGAAGGCTCTGACACCGCGTGAATCGGAACCGGTGTCAGGCTGAAGCCAGACACCCGGTTGGCGAGCAACGTCAGAGGAGTCGGGTCCTTCGAAGACGGCTGAGGAATGCTTGTCACGCTTTCGCTCGAAAGGACATCTGGCGCGCAGCGTGAGCCCCGGCTAGCGTCGCCAGCGTGCCCAACGCCGTTCTCGTCGCCGAGCCCGAACCGGAGACCCGCGAGTATCTGGGGCGACAGTTGCGCGACGACGGCTTCGACGTGCTCGGCGCTGCGCGGCGGAGTGAGGCGCTCGAGCTCGCCGAACGCGCGCGGCCCGACGTCGTGCTCCTTGCCGAGCTCGACCTCTGCCTGCGGCTACGCCGCGGTGAGCCGGGGAGGAACTGGGACCGCAACGTGCCGGTGATCCTGCTCGCGCCGTCCTCGGATCCCGTCGAGCGGGTGCGCGCTCTCGACCGTGGCGCTGACGACGTGATGGGACGGCCGTTCGCCTACGAGGAGCTGCTCGCGCGAATTCGCGCGCTCCTGCGCCGGAGCAGTGCGGGGACCGCCGAGGTGCTCGTCGCCGGCGACCTCGTCGTCGACCGGCGAACGCGACGCGTGTCCGTGCGCGAGATGATGCTGGCGCTCTCCGCGAAGGAGTTCGAGCTCCTCGCGCGGCTCGCGTCGGAGCCGTATCGGGTGTTCACGAAAGAGGAGCTCCTGCGGGAGGTCTGGGGCTTTCGCGCCCTCGGAAGAACGCGCACCCTGGAGTCGCACGCCTCGCGCCTCCGGAAGAAGCTTCGCGTGGCAGACGACGACCGATTCGTCGTCAACGTCTGGGGCGTCGGCTATCGGTTGCTGGAGTAGGCCGCCTGCCTACGTCTCCTCAGTTAGGAGGGCGCCTTCCAGCTCGAGAAGCGCCGTCTTCCGTGCGAGTCCGCCTGCATATCCGACGAGGTCGCCGGAGGCGCCCACGACACGGTGGCAGGGGAGGACGATCGGGATCCGGTTCCGGTTCATCACTGTTCCGACTGCACGGGCGGCGCGCGGATGACCGACGCGCGAGGCAAGCGCTCCGTAGGTCGTGGTCTTCCCGTACGGCACGCGGGCGAGCTCGCGGAGCACGGAGGTCGTGAAGGAAGGCAACGCCCGAAGGTCGAGTGAGAGATCGAAGGCGCGCCGGCGGCCCGTGAAGTATTCGTCGAGCTCGCGGCGGGCGTCGTCGACGTTGCGTGGAGCCCGCAGGACGCGAGGACCCGCGATGCGGGCGAGCCGCTCGAGGTGCTCCTCGGGTCGTGTGTCGTAGGAGATCGACGCCAGGCCTCGGTCGGAGACCGCGACGAGCAGCTCGCCGACGGGCGTCTCGACGACGTCGTAGCCCACGTCGATGAGACCGAGTGCGGCTGCGGCGTCCCGGAAGCGACGGTCGAGATCGGAAGAAACGGTCATGGGGCAGTCCTCCTGCGCAGCCTGCGCACGCCCGTGGACGCAGCCTGGCGGGCTGCGTCCTCGCTCGAGCCGAGCGCCGATGCGATCTGGTCGTAGGAGAGGTCGTAGCCGTACCGGAGCACCACGGCCGCGCGCTCCTTGGGCGGGAGGCCGTCGGTCAGGTGCGCGAGCTCCTCGTATGCGGGCCGGCTGTCGTCGGCACCCGGCTCGACGAGCTCGGCTCCAGGTTTCGTGCGACGAAGCACGTCGACCGCAACGTTCCGAGCGATCGTGAGCACCCAGGCACGGAGATGCTCGCTGTGGTCGAGTCGGCGGTACGCCTGAAGCGCGCGCAGGAATGTCTCCTGAAACGCATCCTCCGCCCGCTCCGCGCCCAGCCGGCGGCGCAGGAGCCGCAGCACCTCGGCCCGATGCTCCTCGTAGAAGCGCTCGAACGGGGGAACTGACACGGCCTGCATCATTGTCTTCAACGCCGAGGCGCGCGCATTTGTGAGCATGCCGCCGTGCGAGCCGCCGTCGTTGGTCATGTGGAGTGGATCGAGTTCGTCCCGGTCGAGCACGTGCCGCGCCAGGGGGAGATCGTGTCCGCACCGGAGTCGTGGGCGCAGGCGGCGGGGGGTGGCTCCGTTGCGGCGACGCAGCTTCTGCAGCTGGCCGATTCGGTCCTGTTCTTCACGACGCTCGGCTCGGACGAGCCAGGGCACCTCGCCAAGGCCGAGCTCGAAGAGCACGGGATCGAGGTTCACGCCGCCTTCGTGGAAAGGCCGCAGCGGAAGGGATTCACGTTTCTCGACGAGACCGGCGAGCGGACGATCACGACGATCGGCCCGAAGATCGGCCCACGCGGGCATGACGACACGCTCCCCTGGCACGAGCTCGCGGGCTGTGACGCCGTCTACTTCTGTGCCGGCGACGCAGACGCGCTGCTCCTCGCACGCCGCGGTCGCGTGCTGGTCGCCACCGCGCGTGAGCTTGCGACGCTGCGCCGTGGAGCCGTCGAGCTCGATGCGCTCGTCGGGAGCGGGAAGGACGAGGCCGAGCTCTATCGCCCGGGAGACCTCGACCCGGAGCCCCGGTTGATCGTGACGACCTCGGGGGCGCTCGGGGGCTGGGCGCAGCCGGGCGGCCCGTTCTCGGCCGCGCCGCTGCCTCCCGTCACCGCCGATTCGTACGGAGCGGGGGACTGCTTCGCCGCGGGGCTCGCATTTGCCCTCGGGGCTGGGCTGGAACGCTCCACCGCCCTCGACTTCGCGGCGCGCTGCGGCGCGGGCGCCCTTGCGGGCCGTGGCGTGCATGCGGAGGCGATCCCGCTTCCGTAGCCCGCGAAGGCCTCACCCCGGCGCTTGCAGCCGGCGGAGGAGCTCATCGTCGGAAGCCGCGGCGAGCCGCTTCGGCACCACCATCCGCCAGGCGTCGAGGACGAGCTCGTGGAGCTCCGCCTGGTCGATCGCGTCCAGGCGCACGACCACCCAGTTGTAGCGAAGGTCGGACGGCTCGGGTCGCACGAACTTCTCCGGGTACGTCTGCAACAGCGCCTCGCGCTCTTCCTTGGGAAAGGCGAAGCCCATGAGCGTCTGATCGCGTGAGAAGGCCAGGTAGACGAACCGTCCGACGCGAAACTTGACCCGGCCCCGGACGAACGCTTCGTACGACCTGGGCAGCCCGGCCGCCAGCGCTCGCACGTCGTCGATCGTCACCACGACGCGCAAGTCATAGCTGCGATCGGCGCCGCTGCAGCAGGCCATCCGAAAATGGCCCGCAGGGGTTGCGGAGTGGGAGAATGTGGAGTATTGTGGGGATTCGTGGGAGGGCTGTCCCGGCCAACTCCATGTTCTACGGCGAATACGAGCACACGGTCGACGAGAAGAACCGGCTCACCCTGCCGGCGCGGTTTCGGAACGCGCTTGCGGCCGGAGTCGTGCTCGCGCGAGGAATCGAGCGCAACATCGACGTCTATCCGCGTGAGAGCTGGGACGCGAACGTGGCTCGCATCGCCGACCTCGACTCGCTCACCCGCGAGGCCCGCGAGATGAAGCGGTACGTGTTCGCGGGTGCAGCGGTGACCGAGCCGGACCGGCAGGGACGGGTGCTCGTCCCAACCCACCTGGCAGACCACGCGCACCTCGGCAAGGACATCGTGGTCGCCGGGGTGCACGACCACATCGAGATCTGGGACCGCGCCGAATGGGCGGCCCATCTGAGCGCGATCGAAGGGAGCGCGGGCGATGTTGCCGAACGTCTTGCGGACAAACGCGGCTGATCACGTTCCGGTGCTCGCGGAGGAGGTTCGCGAGCTTCTCGCCATCCAGCCGGGCGAAACGGTGGTCGACGGCACCTTCGGTGCCGGGGGTCATTCCCGTCTTCTGGCCGCCGACCTCGAGGGGAGCGGAAAGCTCGTCGCGATCGACCGTGATCCCACCGTGCGGCCGTACTTCGACCGCGTCAAGGCCTCGGTGAGAGGCCTGCAGATGCGCTTCCTCCGTGGCGACTACGCGGTCGTCCTTTCACAGCTCGCCGGGAACGGCGTGCAGGCCGATGCGGTGCTGCTCGATCTCGGGCTTTCCTCGATGCAGGTCGATCGACCGGAGCGCGGATTCTCGTACGCGACCGATGCGCCGCTCGACATGCGCATGGATCCCTCGGAGGAGCTCAGTGCCGCGGACGTCGTCGCGACGTGGGAGGAGCGGGAGCTCGAGACCATGTTTCGCAAGTACGGCGAAGAGCGCTACGCACGGCAGATCGCGCGCGGAATCGTGCGACGTCGGGCGGAGACCCGGATCGAGCGGACGGGACAGCTCGTGGACACGGTCCGCGCATCGATTCCTGCTCCCGCGAGATTTGGTGAGGGCCATCCGGCCAAGCGCGTGTTCCAGGCGCTTCGGATCGAGGTCAACCACGAGCTCGAGTCGCTGGAGGCCGGGCTGCCCGCGGCGTTCGAGATGCTCCGTCCGGGCGGAAGGTTGGCGGTCATCAGCTTTCACTCGCTCGAGGATCGCATCGTCAAGCGGTTCCTCCGCGACCTTGCGCGC
Organism: uncultured Actinomycetes bacterium; assembly: GCA_963761485.1. GTDB lineage: Bacteria > Actinomycetota > Thermoleophilia > Gaiellales > Gaiellaceae > GMQP-bins7. The sequence goes on from CAVXGP010000015.1 coordinate 231,908, forward strand.
GGCTGCACGTGCCCGCCGGAGCTTCCCGTATGCGTCTGCGGACACGAGCCCGAGGTTCGGATCCTGACGCCGAAGCCGGTGCGGCCGTCGGCGCACGAGATCGACGTCAACCCCCGCGCCGGGTCGGCTCGCCTCCGAGCAGCGGTGAAGGTCTGACATGTCCACGCTCGTCCAGAGCGCACGCGCCGGCCGCCCGGGGATGCGGGCGGGTGCGAAGCCTCGTCTCCTCGCGGGCGGGATCCTCTGGATCGTTCTCTTCGCGGCGCTCCTGGCAGGAGTCGTGGCAGTGAATGTCGCGGTCCTCCGGCTCAACCTCCAGTTCGATCAGGTGGGACGCGAACGGTCGGAGCTGCGTGCCGACATCTCCCGTCTCCGATCCGAGCTCTCGAGCGCGTCCGCGACCGCGCGCATCGAACGCCTGGCTCGGGACGAGCTCGGTTTCGTCCATGTGGACGAGCCCGTCTACGTCCGGCTGCGGCGGTGAGACCGGCAGCGGCAAACCGGCGAATCGTGCTGCTCGCGGCGGCGTTCGTCGCGCTCCTTTTCGTTGCGCTCGGCCGGGCCGCGTGGCTGCAGGCCGTGAGGGGTGAGGACTATGCGCGAATGGCGGTGCGTCAGCACCGCGAGACGATCGTCGTCCCCGCCCCCCGCGGGACCATCTTCGACCGCAACGGCAGGCCGCTCGCGATCGGCGAGCAAGCGACGACGGTGTTCGCGAACCCGAGGCAGGTCGACCGGCCGAAGGACCTCACCCTGGCCGTCGCCAAGAAGCTCCGCCTCGAGCCGGCAGACGTGTACCCGCTGCTGACGGATCGTTCGCGCGGGTTCGTCTACCTCGCCAGGAAGGCCGATCCGCTGAAGGTCGAGGAGCTCGAGAAGCTCGGCTTCGCCGGGCTCGGCTTCTATCCGGAGGAGCTTCGCACCTACCCGCAGGGACCTGTTGCAGCGCAGGTGCTGGGCTTCGCAGGACTGGACAACAGGGGCCTCGAGGGGCTGGAACGATCGCTCGAGAAGGTACTCGCCGGGCGGTCGGGGAGCCAGACGATCGTGAAGGACCCGTTCGGAACCGCACTCGACGTGATCGCGACGAAGTCCGAGACGCCCGGAAGGAACGTGCGGCTCACGCTCGATCATCAAGTCCAGGCGAATGCCGAAGCCGTCCTGCAGGAAACCGTCCGCCGTTTCAGCGCTCGCTCGGCCTCCGCAATCGTGATGGACCCGCATACCGGTGACGTTCTGGCCATGGCCGTCGCACCGCGCTTCAACGCGAACCGGTTCCCGACGACCCGGGCGGACAGGCGACGAAACCGTGCGGTCACCGACACGTACGAGCCTGGTTCGACCTTCAAGCTCGTCACGATCGCCGCCGGGCTGCAGGACGGCATCGTGAGCCCGGGCAGCTCCTTCCGGCTACCGCCGACGATTCGTTTTGCAGATCGTGTGATCCACGAGGCCCACTCCCGCGGGACGGAGCGGATGACCGTGCGCGAGATCGTGGAGCGGTCATCGAACATCGGCACGATCACCGTCGCCCAGAGGCTCGGGGAAGGACGGCTCTCCTACTGGATCGACCGGTTCGGGTTCGGGCACCGGACCGGCATCGACTTCCCGGGCGAGTCCTCGGGCTTCGCCTTGCCGCTCGACGAATGGTCGCAGTCCACGATCGGAACGGTTCCGATCGGCCACGGCATCGCGGTCACCCCGATCCAGATGGCGAGGGCGTACGCTGCGATCGCGAACGGAGGAGTCCTGGTGCGACCCCACCTGGTCGAGCTGGTCGACGGCCGGCCGGTAGAGACGAGGAAGAGGCAGCGGATCGTGTCGCGCTCCGTCTCGCGCCAGATGCTCTCGATGCTGCGCGGCGTCGTGCTCGAGGGCACCGGGACGGAGGCTGCGATCCCCGGATACACCGTCGCGGGCAAGACCGGCACCGCGGCCAAGATCGATCCGAACGGGCGCTACTCGACGTCGCGCTACGTGGCCTCGTTCGTCGGTCTCGTCCCGGCGACGAGGCCACGACTCGTGATCATGGTCATGGTCGACGAGCCGCGCGGCTCCATCTACGGCGGTGTCGTGGCGGCACCGGCCTTCAAGCAGATCGCCCGCTTCAATCTTCAGCATCTGGAAGTGCCTCCGGATGCGCCACGCACGTTCAAGTAACCGCGACACCTGCAGGGCATGCTCTCGGAAGGTTTCTCTAGCCTTCCCGGGACGTGGAGCTCGAGGCCCTGATCCGGGCACTCGCCCCGAATGAGGTGACCGGAGCTCGCCCGGTCGAGGTCCGCGACCTCGCGTACGACACGCGCAGGGTGACGAAGGACTCCCTCTTCTTCTGCGTGCGTGGCGAGAACGTCGACGGGCACGACCTCGCCTGGGAAGCGGTCGAGCGAGGCGCGGCAGCGATCGTCGCCGAACGCGAGCTCGATGTCTCCGTGCCGCAGCTCGTCGTGCCGGATACCAGGGCCGCGATGGCGGTCGCCGCCGACACGTTCTTCGCCGAGCCCACCAAAGCGCTCGAGCTGGTCGGCGCGACGGGAACGAACGGAAAGACGACCACCGTCTTTCTCCTCCATTCGATGCTCGGCGCCGCGAGCAGGCGCCCGGGGCTCGTCGGAACCGTCGACTGGATCGTGGGCGGAAAACACCGGCCGGCGCCCTTCACGACCCCGGAGGCGATCGACCTCCAGCGGCTCTTCCGCGAGATGCTGGATGCCGGCGATCGCAGTGCGGCAGTCGAGGCCTCGTCGCACGGGGCCGCGCTCCGACGACTCGACCGGGTCCGCTTCGACGCGCTGATCTTCACGAACCTGAGTCAGGATCACCTCGATCTCCACGGCACGATGGAGGAGTACTTCCAGGCCAAGCGGCGCCTGTTCACCGGGGCGCAGCCACCGCCCGCCGCGGTGAACGTCGGAAACGACTGGGGTGAGCGCCTGGCCGGCGATCTCTCCGACGCGCATCGCGCTCCGCTCGTCACGTTCGGGCTTCGGAACGGGGCCGACGTTCGGCCGGAAGGGCTCGAGTTGACGGCGCGCGGGAGCCGGTTTCGAGCCGCCGGGATCGAGATCGAGACTCCGCTGAGGGGGATGTTCAACGTCGAGAACGTCCTCGGAGCGGTCGCCGCCGGGCTCCTCCTCGACCTCGACGAGGACGCGATCGCCGCGGGGATCGCCCGCACCGGGGAGGTCCCCGGACGCTTCGAAGCGATCGAGGAAGGGCAGCCGTTCGCTGTCCTCGTCGACTACGCGCACACCCCCGATTCGCTGCAGACGGCACTTCGCGCCGCCCGCGGGCTCGGCGAGGGGAGGGTGATCGTGGTGTTCGGGGCGGGCGGCGATCGAGACCGTGGCAAGCGCCCGCTGATGGGCAAGGTCGCCGTCGAGAACGCCGACCTCGTCATCGTCACCTCCGACAATCCACGCTCGGAGAGACCGATCGCGATCATCGAGGACGTCTTGCAGGGGTCCGGCACGGACGTCGAGATCGACCCCGACCGGCGCAGCGCGATCGGGCGTGCGATCGGGCTCGCCGAGGCAGGTGACGTTGTCCTCATCGCCGGCAAAGGCCATGAGCAAGGCCAGGAGATGGCGGGCTCGGTCCATCCGTTCGATGACCGCGCCGTCGCGCGCGAAGCCCTTCTCGCGCTGGCGCGCGAGAAGGGTTAGGAAGGCAGGCCGAGTGCTTCCCGTTCGCTGGGAAGAGATCGTGTCCCTCCGGCTCGGTCGCCTGGAGGGCGGCCGGGACGGCAGTGTGGTGACCGGGATCAAGGCGGACTCCCGAGACGTCGGTCCCGGCGACCTCTTCGTCGCGCTCAACACGGGCATCGGCTTCGTGGAGGAGGCTCGTGCGCGCGGCGCGGCGACACTCGTGCCCCACGACCAGGAAAGCGCGCTCGCAGCCCTCGCCTCGCTCGTCCGCTCGAAGTCGAGCGCCCGTGTTGTGGCGATCGTCGGCTCGACCGGAAAGACCTCGACGAAGGACATCCTCGGCGCACTGTGCGCGCCGCAGGCGCCGACGATCTGGGCCGACAGGAGCCTGAACAACGAGATCGGCCTGCCGCTGACCCTGTTCAGGCTGGAGCCCGATACGTCCATCCTCGTCACCGAGATGGGCATGCGTGGGGTCGGCCAGGTCGCGGCGCTCTGTGCGATCGCGCGCCCGCAGCTCGTCGTCGTCTCGCACATCGGACCGGAGCACCTCGAGCTGCTGGAGACCGTCGAGCGAGTTGCGGAGGCGAACGCCGAGGCGATCGCCGCGCTTCCGCCTGGCGGACGGGCCGTGGTCCCGGCGAACAGCCCCGAGCTGGAGCCGCACCTGACGCGCCCTGACGTCACCTTCCGTCGTTTCGACCCACGCGACGTCGAGCTGACGAACGGCCGTGGCCGGTTTCACCTCGACGGCAGCGTCGTCGAGCTCGCTCTGCCGTTCACCCAGCGACATCACGCGGTCAATGCGCTCGCAGCGCTGCACGCGTATGCGGCGCTCGGGCTCCCGCTCGAGCATGCCGCCGAGGGTGCGGCGCACATACGGCTCTCACCGTGGCGCGGCGAGGAGCTCCCACTTCCAGGCGGAGGGTTCGTGGTCAACGACGCGTACAACGCGAACCCCGATTCCATGCGGGCGGCGCTCACGCATCTCGCCGAACGGGCGGGGGAGCGACGGCGCATCGCCATCCTCGGCGAGATGGCGGAGCTCGGCGAGGCGTCGGAGAGCTACCACCGGGAGATCGGCGAGCTCGCGGCAGAGCTCGGCGTCGAGGTGATCGGGGTCGGGAGCCGTGCCCGCGCCTACGGCCCGACGGTCTGGAGCGCGGGAGTGGAGGACGCAGTCGAGGCGGCGCGCTCGCTCGTCCGCCCCGGCGATGCAGTGCTCGTGAAGGCATCGCGGGCGGTGGGGCTCGAAGGCATCGCCGGTGAGATCACGAACTTCGCCCGAGCATGGTCCCCGTCCTGATTGCGGGCCTGATCGCGATGGTCGTCGCCGTCGTGATCGGGCCGAAGTTCATCGAGATCCTGCGCACGCGGAATCTCGGACAGCAGATCCGTGCCGAGGGCCCGGCGGCGCACGTCGTGAAGCAGGGGACGCCGACGATGGGTGGTCTGCTGATCATCGCGTCGGCCGTCCTCCCGTTTCTCGCGCTCTCGCAGTACACGACCGAGGCGTTGACCGTTCTCTTCATCACGCTCGGCTGCGCGGCGATCGGCTTCAGCGACGACTACTTGAAGCTCCGCCGCCGCCGGTCTCTCGGCCTGCCGGCGCGGGCGAAGATGGTCCTGCTCGTCGTGGTCACGGTCGTCGCCGCCATCCTCCTCCACGAACAGGAGGGTTTCTCGACGTCCGTCTACGTCCCGCTCGCCGGCTGGAACATCGATCTGAGCATCTTCTTCTACCCGTTCCTCTTCGTGGTCCTCGCGGGGACCGTGAACGGCGCGAACCTGACGGACGGCATCGACGGCCTCGCGGCGGGTACCGGAACGATCATGCTGCTCACCTTCCTCGCGATCGCCGGCATCTCGTGGCTTCGCTCCGGTGCCCCCGGGGAACGCAGCGACATCTACCTCGATCTGGCGACGCTCGCTGCCGCGCTGATCGGGGGGACGATCGGCTTCCTCTGGTACAACGCGTTTCCCGCTGAGGTCTTCATGGGGGACACGGGCTCGATGGCGCTGGGAGGCGCGATCGCGGGGTTCGCGATCGTCACGGGCACCGAGATCCTCCTGCTCCTGATCGCGGGAATCTTCGTGATCGAAGTGCTCTCGCTGATCATCCAGGTCGTCAGCTTCAAGCGGACCGGCCGGCGCGTCTTCCTGATGGCGCCGATCCACCACCACTTCGAGATGAAGGCGTGGTCGGAGACGAAGGTGATGGTGCGCTTCTGGATCGTCTGCGCCATTCTCTGCGCGTCGGGGTTCGCGCTCTTCTACCGCGACTTCCTCCAATTCGTCGAGCGTTGAGCTCTACGGAAGAGCTTTCCGGCAGACGTGTGCTCGTCGTCGGGCTCGCCCGCTCCGGGAAAGCAGCGTCGGAAGCGCTGGTCGCGAGGGGCGCCGCCGTCGTCGGGTACGACCGCGATGAAGCACTCGAGGTGGGGAGGCTCCGGGAGCTCGGCGTCGAAGTTCACCTCGGACGCGAGGAGGAGAGACTGCTACAGGGGATAGATCTCGTCGTGAAGAGCCCAGGCGTCCCGGGTGAGACGCCGCTGGTCGCGGGTGCCCGCGCTCGCTCGGTCACGGTGTGGAGCGAGATCGAGCTGGGCGCCCGGCTCCTCCCGAATCGGATTCTCGGCGTGACCGGCACGAACGGGAAGACGACCACGAGCGAGCTGCTCGGCGCCGTGTTCCGAGCGGCCGGCGAGCCGGTCGAGGTCGCGGGGAACGTGGGACGTCCGTTGACGTCCCTCGCTGGGTCGGTGTCACCGGAATCGTGGATCGTCTGCGAGCTCTCCTCCTTCCAGCTCGAGGATGTGGAGACCCTGCGACCACGGATCGCGGTACTGCTGAACCTCGAGCCCGATCACCTCGACCGCCACGGCTCGTTCGAGTCGTACTCCGACACGAAGCTGCGGATCTTCGAGCGCCAGACCGGCGAGGACACCGCCGTCGTCCCGCGCGGCTTCGGCGCCGTGCCCGGCGCGGCGAGCCGCATCGATTTTCGCTTCGACGATGAGTTGCCCGTTGAACCACGTATCCCCGGGCCCCACAATCGCGAGAACGCTGCCGCCGCGACTGCGGCGGCGCGCGCTGCGGGGCTCGGAGACGATGCGATCGCGGAAGCTCTGTCGACGTTCCCGGGGGTGCCGCACCGTATCGAGCTCGTTCGCGAGCGCGACCGAGTCCGGTATGTCAACGACTCGAAGGCGACGAACGTCGCCGCCGCGCGGCGCGCTCTGGCTTCGTTCCCCGAGTCGCCGTTGCACGTCATCCTGGGAGGGCGGGGTAAAGCGGAGCCGTACGAGCCGCTCGCTTCGTCGTTCAAGGCCGGCGACCGTGCGTACCTGATCGGCGAGGCGGCTGCCGAGATCGCACCCGCGCTGGACAACGCAGGCGTGCCACTCGTGCAGAGCGGAGACCTCGCCACTGCCGTCCGCGCAGCTTCGTCGGCGGCTCCGCCCGGCGGCGTGGTGCTCCTCTCGCCCGCGTGCGCGAGCTTCGACCAGTTCGAGAGCTTCGAGGCGCGCGGTGACGAGTTTCGCCGGCTCGTGGAGGAGCTGCCATGAAGCGTGACGGGCATTTCGACCAGCGGCTGCTGGCGTTCGTGACGCTCGGCCTCGTCTCGTTCGGGCTCGTGATGGTGTACAGCGCGACCTCGGCATCCGCCACCCTCGGCGACGGCGACCCGATGAGCTTCCTCAAGCGCCAGGCGGTCTACGCGCTGATCGGGGTCGTCCTGATGGCGGCCGCATCGCGGTTCGACTACCACCGCCTGCGCTACCTTGCGCCACCGCTCCTCCTCGTAGCTCTCGGGCTCTGCGCCGCGGTTCTCGTCGTCGCCCCGGAGATCAACGGTGCGCGACGCTGGTTCCTCCTCGGCCCCGCCAGCTTCCAGCCGTCCGAGCTGGCCAAGCTCGCGCTCTGCCTCTTCGCAGCCGTGTACCTCGCTCGCCGGCGCCCCCCTCGAACGCTCGGCCAGCTCGTGCGGCCGCTGGGGCTCTTGACGGCGATCTTCTGCGGTCTGATCCTGCTCGAGCCCGATCTCGGGACGACGATCACGCTCTGCGGGATGATGCTCGCGGTGCTGGTCGTCGCGGGCGTGCCCGTGCGGCTTCTGACGCTGGCGGCGTTCCTCGCGATCGCGGTCGGCCTGATCGCGATCTGGGCGGAGCCGTATCGGCGCGCGCGCGTCTTCAGCTTCCTCGATCCGTGGAGCGACGCCCAGGGCTCGGGCTTCCAGATCGTCCAGGCGATGATCGGGATCGGCTCAGGGGGATTCACGGGAGCAGGCCTCGGCGAGGGCGTGGGCAAGATCTCATACCTCCCCGAGGCGCACACCGACATGATCTTCGCGGTCATCGGCGAGGAGCTCGGCCTGATCGGGACGACGTTCGTGATCGCCGCCTTTGCAGCCTTCGCCGTCGCCGGCTTCCGCATCGCCCATCGCTGTCGCGACCCCTTCGGAAAGCTCCTCGCTGCCGGCCTGACAGCGCTCGTCACCGGACAGGCGGCGATCAACCTCGCTGCGGTGCTCGGCATCGCGCCGCTGACCGGAATCCCGCTTCCGTTCGTCTCGTACGGGGGGTCGAGCCTGATCGTGCTCCTCGCGGGGGTGGGGATTCTCCTTAACATCGCCGTCAATGGAAAGGTCGCCCAGGCTCGCGTGTCTGATCGCAGCGGGCGGAACCGCCGGGCACGTCCGGCCCGCGCTCGCGGTCGCGGAGGCGCTTCGGGCGCGCGGCGTGACGGTGACGTTCGCCGGGTCGCGCGACCGCGTCGAGTCGCGGCTGGTTCCTGAGGCCGGGTTCAACCTCGATACGTTCTCCATTTCGGGGCTTCCGCGGCGCTTCGGCCTCGATTTCGTCCGGGCAATCGTGCGGGCGGTTCGCGCGCCGTTCGCGTGTCGGAGGATCCTGGCTGCGAGGCGGCCCGACGTCGTCCTCGGCGCAGGCGGCTACGTCGCCGGGCCGATGGTGCTCGCGGCGCGAACGCGGAGGATTCCCGCGGCGTTGACAGAGGCCGACGCACACCTCGGGCTGGCAAACCGGCTCGCGGCTCCGTTCGCGCGCTCGGTCTTCCTCGCGTACGAGATTCCCGGACGAGGCAGTCCGAAGTACCGCGTCGTCGGGCGTCCGATCCCGACCGCGCATCTCGGTGCCGGCCGCGAGGCGGGGCGGGTCCGGTTCGGTCTCCCGAGAGAGGGCCCGGTCCTGGCCGTGTTCGGTGGTCTGGCGGGAGCGCAGGCGCTGAACGACTTCGTAGTCGCCGCGTACGGCGAGGAAGGCCCCGCGATCCTCCACATCTCGGGGGAGCGGGACTACGAAACGCTGCGCCCGCGAGTTGGCCGCTCCGACTACGTGCTGATTCCCGCGACCGACCACTTCGGGGAGGCGCTCGCTGTCGCCGACCTGGCCATCTCGCGCGCGGGAGGCACGGTCTGGGAGCTTGCCGCGGCGGGGACGCCCGCGATCCTCGTCCCGTACCCGCACGCGACCTCCGATCATCAGAGGCTGAACGCCCGCCACTTCGAGCAGGGCGGCGGCGCGGTCGTGGTGGATCAGGCCGAGCTCGCACGAGCTCCCGGGCTCGTCGCCGAGCTGCTAGGGGATCCGACCCGCCTTCGGACCATGAGCGACGCCATGCGCGCGCTGGCCAGGCCGAACGCCGCGGACCAGATCGCGGAGGAGCTCGTGAGGCTCGCCGAGGAGCGGCGGCCGTGACCGCGGAACCAGAGTCGCCACTCGCGGGGAGACGGCTCTTCTTCGTCGGAATCGGCGGGGCCGGGCTCTCTGCGTATGCCAACATCTCCCGGGCCTGGGGAGCCGAGGTTCGCGGCTGGGACGTCCGCGAGACGATCTTCATGGAGGCACTCGAAGGCGTCGAGGTCGATATCGGCGGAGATCCCGCTCCACCACCGGGGTTCGAGGTCGTCGTCTCTGCCGCGCACGTCGGTCGGGTGGAGGGGCGCTCGCGCGCCGAGTTCCTGCAGGAGCTCGTCGCTCTCAGGCCGTCGATCGTGGTCGGCGGCGCGCACGGGAAGACGACGACTGCGGCAATGATCGCGTACGTGCTCAGGGAGCTCGGGCACGACCCCTCCTGGATCATCGGGGGCGTCGTGCCGCAGCTGGGCGGAAACGCCGGAGCGGGCGCGGGACGGCTCGTCGTCGAGGGCGACGAGTCCGATCGTTCGATCGCCCTCCTGCGCCCCGAGGTCGCCGTCGTGACCAATGTCGAGCTCGACCACCACGCCGCGTTTGCCTCCGAAGCGGAGCTCGCGACGTTCTTCGACGACTGGCTTGCTGCGGCCCGCGCGACCGTCCGGGGCTGGGAGCTCGATCCGGTGGCGCTCGAGCTCTCCGTGCCGGGAGAGCACAACCGCGTGAACGCCGCAGCCGCCCTCGCAGCCCTCGAGCTCGCGGGGGTGGCGCGCGAGGAGGCGGAGACGACCATCACCGGCTTTCAGGGAGTGGGGCGAAGGTTCGAGCTGGTGGGTGAGCGCAGCAGGATTCGCGTGTACGACGACTACGCGCACAACCCGACGGAGATCGCCGCGACCCTGCGCACGGCGCGGGAGGGCGTGACGCGGCGGCTGATCGCCGTGTACCAGCCGCACGTCTACGAGCGTACGCGCCAGCTCTCGCAGGAGCTCGGCGCAGCGCTAGGTCTTGCGGACATGGCTGTGGTCACCGATGTGCTGGAAGGGCGCGACGAGCCTCGGCCCGGCGTCACAGGGAGGCTGGTGCTCGATAGCATCCCCGCCGGCGTTCGCCGGGGCTGGGCCCCCTCGCTCGACGATGCGGTCAAGGTGGTGCTCGCGTGGGCTCGGCCCGGCGATGTCGTCGTGACGCTCGGCGTGGGCGAGCCCTGGCGGGCAGCCCGAGCAATCGTGGAGGGCCTCGGGTGAGGATCGAGACCGGTGTCCCGCTCTCGCGGCTGACGACGATCGGAACGGGAGGGCCTGCCCGGGCGTTTGCGCGTCCTCGCTCGCTGGCAGAGCTCGAAGAGGCACTCCGTCATGCCCGTGGCGAGGGGCTCGAGGTCGTCGTGGTGGGCCTCGGTTCGAACATGCTCGCCTCGGACCAGGGTGTCGATGCTCTCGTCCTTCGCCTCGAGGGAGAGCTCGCCGAGGTGAACGTGCACGGTGGAACTCTCGTCGCGGGCGGGGGCGCGACCAACGCGGTGTGCCTTCACCGCGCTCGAGCCGCGGGGCTGGGCGGCTTCGAGTTCGCCTGCGCAATCCCCGGCACCGCCGGAGGCGGCGTCCGCATGAACGCAGGCGCGTACGAGCACGACTGGTCGGACATCCTCGCCCGCACGCTGGTGGCGACCGCACAAGGGAGCGAGTGGATGACCCCAGCGGAGCTCGGTCTCGAGTACCGGAGCTCGGAGCTTCGCCCGGGTCAGGTGGTCGCGCGGGCCGAGTATCGCCTCGAGCCGCGCTCGCCCGCCGAGATCAAGTCGGAGGTGCGAGCCCTCGTGGCTCGACGAAAGGCGACGCAGCCGACGAACAAGCGGACCTTCGGAAGCGTGTTCAAGAATCCCCCGGGCGCCGTCGGTGCCGGGCGGATGCTGGAGCTCTGCGGTCTCAAGGGCCACCGGCTAGGCGGGGCGGTCGTCTCCCCTATGCACGCGAACTTCATCGAGAACGCAGACGGAGCGACGAGCAGCGACTGCGTTGCGCTGATGACGGAGGCGCGGCACCGGGCTCGCGAGCAGTTCGGCATCGAGCTCGTGCGCGAGGTCGTGCTCGTCGGCGGGATCGAGCTTCCATCCGGCACGTAGGAGCGGCCCCGGGAGCGGCGAATCTCGCCGTATGGCCGGGGGACGAAGCGAGCGGGGAGCACGCCGGCGCGCACGCGCGGCAAGCGTCGTCGTCCCGTTTCCGGGCGGCGAGGCCGGCGATCGCCTCGATCTCGCTCGTATCGTCCCGTCCGGCCGTTCGCTTCTGCTCGCATTCGGGCTCGTCGCGGCCGTGCTTCTCGTCTACCGGGGCGCGTACGTGTCCTCGGTCTTCGACGTCGACCGAGTCGAGGTTCGGGGGGCGCCGCCCGCCGTCGCCCGGGAGGTCGAGGCGGAAACGAAGGACGCCGTCGGGAAGAGCCTCCTGACGATCGACGCCGGCGAGCTCGAAGGCGCCGTGCGGTCGCTGCCCTCGGTCGCCGGGGCCTCCGTGGACCGTGCGTTTCCGCACACGTTGGTGGTCAAGGTCGCGCCGGAACGAGCTGTCGCGGTCGTCCGGCGCGGCCACTCCTCCTGGCTCGTGACCGGATCGGGCAAAGTGATCAGGGAGATCCAAACGGGCTCCGAACGCGCGCTCCCCCGCCTGTGGTTGAAGCGCGGCACCGCCGTTCGGGTCGGCGGGACCCTGCCCGCAGGTTTCACCGAGGCGACCCGCGCTCTCGGGGCGGTACAAGACGCCCGGCTTCCCCGGCGCGTCAAGGCCGTCCGCTCCACAGGCTCCGAGATGACGCTCGTCCTCCGGCGAGGCCCCGAGATCCGGCTCGGGGAGCCGAGAGACCTGCTCCTCAAGCTCGCCGTGGCCGCACGGGTGTTCCCGCTCCTGGAGCGGGGGACCCTCTATCTCGACGTGAGCGTCCCCGAGCGGCCCGTCGCCAGCACTTACTTCAACTCTCAACTTGAGGGTTAAGGTTACGACCAGCAGACCCCATTGACATCCCGACGGAGGAGCCCTACCCTCGAGGGCGAACGGTGGTGTCGAGTCGCACGTTCAATGCGAGCTTCAGGTTCAGGTGAGTTGAGACATGAGCAATCAACAGGGTAGTTACCTCGCCGTCATCAAGGTCGTCGGGATCGGCGGAGGCGGGTCCAATGCGGTGACGCGCATGGTGGAAGCCGGTATGTCCGGCGTCGAGTTCGTGGCCGTGAACACGGACGCACAGGCACTTCTCATGGTGGAGGCGGACGTCAAGATCCATATCGGATCGAAGGCGACCCGGGGCCTGGGCGCCGGCGCGGATCCTCGTGTCGGGATTGCGGCCGCTCAGGAGAGCCGCGACGAGCTGAAGGAGGCGTTGAAGGGCTCGGACATGATCTTCGTGACCGCAGGCGAGGGAGGCGGCACCGGCACCGGAGGTGCGCCCGTCGTCGCCGAGATCGGGCGGGAGCTCGAGGCGCTCACGGTGGGCGTGGTCACGAAGCCGTTCGCCTTCGAGGGCCGTCTCCGGGCCGACCAGGCGGAACAGGGAATTCAGACCCTGCGCGAGAAGGTCGACACGCTGATCGTGATCGAGAACGACCGCTTGCTCCAGGTGGTCGAGCGCTCGACACCCGTGACCGAGGCGTTCCGAATGGTGGACGACATCCTGCGGCAGGGCGTGCAGGGGATCACTGACCTCATCACCGTCCCCGGGCTCATCAACCTCGACTTCGCCGACGTACGCACGATCATGCGCGACGCGGGCTCCGCCCTGATGGGGATCGGTGTCGCACGCGGCGATACCCGCGCCGTCGACGCGGCGCGAGCGGCGATCTCCTCGCCGCTGCTCGAGACGACGTTGGAGGGCGCCACCGGGATCCTCCTCAACATCACCGGCGGGACGGACCTCGGCCTCGCCGAGGTGGACGAGGCTGCGCAGGTCGTGACGAGCGCGGCCGATCCGAACGCGAACGTGATCTTCGGCGCCGTCATCGACGACGCCATGGGCGACGACGTCCGGGTCACCGCGATCGCGACGGGGTTCGGCGGCAGGCCGCGCCGCCGCCGGATCGAGGCCGCCGACGAGTCCCGAGAGCGTCCGGCCATCCAGGCGCCGAGCGTCACCGACGTCGAGATCGACATACCGAGCTTCCTCCGAGAAGACTGATCCGGCGCTCGCGTCAGGCACCGGCGGCGCCGGCTTCGCCCGGCGGCAGCAGGTCTCGGCGAGCGGCGCGAGGGAAGGGTTAAAGTCGCAGCGGTGGTAGCCACGTTGAAGCGCACGCCGCTCTTCGCGCGTCACGTCGACCTCGGGGCGCGGATGGTGCCCTTCGCCGGCTTCGAGATGCCCGTTCAGTACGAGGGCGTCATCCCGGAGCACCGGGCGGTTCGAAGCGACTGCGGTGTGTTCGACGTGTCCCACATGGGGGAGCTGCACGTCGATGGCCCGACAGCGCAGGCCTTTCTGCAGGAGATGCTCTCCAACGACCTCGACCGGATCGGCGACGGCCAGGCGCAGTACACGCTGCTCACGAACGACCGTGGTGGAATCGTCGACGACCTCATCGTCTACCGGCTGGCCCACGGCCAGTTCCTGCTCGTCGTCAACGCCTCGAACAGGGAAGCGGTGTACGTTTGGCTCAAGGAGCGCGAGCCCCGCGGGACCGAGGTGAGAGACGCATCGGACGAGTACGGGCTCGTCGCGGTTCAGGGACCTCGCTCGATCGAGCGCCTCGGGCTTCCCGAGGCCGACGCCTTCACGCACCAGTTGGGCGAGGTCGACGGAATCGAGGTGATGATCTGTCGCACCGGCTACACCGGGGAACGAGGGGTCGAGCTGTGCTGCGCCGACCTGGACGCGCCGGCGCTCTGGGACGCTGTCGTCGCGCGCGGCGCCGTTCCGTGCGGTCTCGGGGCGCGGGACACCCTCCGCCTCGAGGTCTGTTACCCGCTGCACGGAAACGACATCACTCAGGAGACCGACGCGATCTCTGCGGGCCTGGGCTGGGCGTGCGCGCTCGACAAGGAGTTCACGGGCGTCGACGTGCTTCGCCGGATCCGCGAGGAAGGGCCGGCCCGCCGCCTCGTCGCGTTCGTGATGGAGGAGAAGGCCGTCCCCCGTCAGGGAATGCCGATCGAGGGCGGCGGCGAGGTGACCTCCGGAACTCACTCGCCCATGCTCGACCGTGGCATCGGGATGGGCTACGTGCCGGCGTCGAGCGCGGCGCCCGACACCGAGCTCGTCATCGACGTACGTGGACGACCGAGGCGTGCGCGTGTCGTCAAGAAACCGATCTACCGAAAGGAGGGATGAGTGCCAGCCGCGGAGAGCTACCCCGACGATCTCAAGTACCACCGCGAGCACGACTGGGCGCGCATCGAAGGCTCCGAGGCGACGCTCGGGATCACCTGGTTCGCGCAGGACTCGCTCGGAGAGCTCGTTCACTTCGAGGCGCCGGCCGTCGCAGAGACCGTCGCCAAGGACCAGTCGTACGGGGAGGTCGAGTCGGTCAAGGCGGTGTCGGACCTCATTTCCCCGCTCTCGGGTGAGGTGCTCGAGGTGAACGAGAAGGTCGTCGACGCGCCGGAGACGGTGAACGACGATCCCTACGGCGAAGGCTGGCTCATCAGGATCCGCATGTCCGATCCATCCGAGGTCGACGCGCTGATGGACGCAGAGGCCTACCGCGCCCGCGTCGCAGAGCAGTGAGCTATCTGAGCCTCACGGATGCCGACCGCGAGGAGATGCTCGCGGCGATCGGTGTCGGATCGGTAGCGGAGCTCTTCGAGCAGGTGCCCGCGGGCGTTCGCTTCGACCGCGAGCTCGACCTCCCACCGGCGCTCGGCGAGGCGGAGCTCGCGCGTCACGTCGAGGAGCTCGCGGCGCGAAACGTCCACACCGGCGCCGAGCTGTCGTTCCTCGGCGCCGGCATCTACGACCACTACGTGCCGGCCGTCGCCGACGTCGTCCTCTCGCGCGGCGAGTTCCTGACTGCGTACACGCCCTACCAGCCCGAGATGAGCCAGGGAGTGCTGCAGGCGGTCTTCGAGTACCAGACCGTGATCTGCGAGCTGACCGGAATGGACGTGTCGAACGCGTCGGGGTACGACGGATGCACGGTTGCGGCCGATGCGTGCTTCGTTGCTCGGCATGTCTCGGACCGCAGGAAACTCGTGCTGGCGGAGACGCTGAATCCCCAGGTGCGACAGGTGGTGAAGACCTATGCGCCGGGGTTCGGGCTCGAAGTAGTCGAAGTTCCTCACCGTGACGGAGCGACCGATCCGGATGACGTAACCGCCGCGTCGAAAGACGCGGCGGCAGTTCTCTTCCAGCAGCCGAACTTCCTCGGCTGTCTTGAGCCCGCGCCCGATCTTGCCGAAGCCGCGAACGAGGCGGGAGCGTTGCCGGTGGCTCACGTGGACCTGATGTCGCTCGGCGTGCTCGAGGCTCCGGGCGCGTACGGCTGCGCGATCGCGCTCGGGGAAGGACAGTCCGCCGGAAACTGGCCGTCCTACGGCGGTCCTCACTACGGCTTCCTCGCCGCGCGCAGCGAGTTCATCCGGCGGATGCCGGGGCGGATCGTGGGCGAGACGGTGGACGCAGACGGCCGCCGCGCCTTCGTCCTGACGCTGCAGACGCGTGAGCAGCACATCCGCAGGGAGAAGGCAACTTCCAACATCACGACGAACCAGACGCTCCTCGCCCTCGCCGGCCTCGCGACGATCTCGTGGCTCGGCCCTGAGGGCCTTCGAGAGGTGGGGGAATCGTGCTTGGCCCTCGCGCACTACGCGCGTGAGCGCGTTCCGCTCGAGCCAGCTTTCGCGAACCCGGTCTTCAAGGAGGTGGCGTTCAGGACCCCGATCCCGGCGCGAGAGGTGATCCGGCGCGCGCGGGAGCACGGTGTGCATCCGGGATACGCGCTCGGCCGCGACTACGAGGGCATGGACGACGTCCTGCTCGTCGCGCTGACGGAGAAGCGCTCGGTCGCAGACGTCGACCGCCTGGCGGACGTTCTCGACGAGGTCTGCCGGTGAGCGCAGAGCCCGGTCGGGCCTGGCCCGATGCTCCTCTGATTTTCGAGCGGTCGCGACCGGGGCGGCGCGCTGGACGCCCGCCGCGGCCGGACCTCCCCGCAGCCGATGTGCCCGAGTCTCTCCGCCGCGCTCGTCCGCCTCGCCTCCCCGAACTCGCCGAGCCGGAGATCGTCCGGCACTTCACGGCTCTGGCCGACCGGACGTTCGGGGTCGACACCGGCTTCTACCCGCTTGGCTCGTGCACGATGAAGCACAACCCTCGGCTCAACGAGCGGCTGGCGGCGCTCCCCGGCTTTCGTGACCTGCACCCGTACCAGGAGGATGCCGCGGCGCAGGGCGCTCTCGAGCTCATGTGGCGCCTCCAGACCATGCTCGCCGAGATCGCCGGGCTTCCTGCGGTCACTCTCCAGCCGGCCGCCGGCTCGCAAGGAGAGCTGACCGGCCTCATGCTGATGCGCGCCTACTACGCCGACCGTGGCGAGGAGCGCGACACGATCATCACCGCGGACACCGCGCACGGGACGAATCCGGCCAGCGTGACGATGGCCGGATACCGGCTCGAGAAGGTCGAGACGGACGCGCGCGGCAATCTCGACCTCGCCGACCTGCGCGCAAAGGTGTCCGAGCGCACCGCCGGGCTCATGCTGACGAATCCTTCCACGCTCGGCCTCTTCGACGAGGGAATCGAGGAGGTCGCGCGCATCTTCCACGACGCGGGCGCCCTCCTGTACTACGACGGAGCGAACCTGAACGCTGTGGTCGGGATCTCGCGCCCGGGGGACATGGGCTTCGACATCGTCCACTACAACCTGCACAAGACCTTCTCCCAGCCCCATGGAGGCGGCGGCCCCGGCGGAGGCCCTGTCGCGGTTCGCGACACGATCGAGCCGTTTCTCCCGGTGCCACGCGTGGTCCGGGACGGAGGCAGCTACCGGCTGGACGAGGACCGTCCGAGGTCGATCGGCCGTGTCCGCGGCTTCGCCGGGCCGTTCGGCGTGTTCGTGCGCTCGTATGCCTACATGCGCGCGTACGGGCCGGGGTTGAAGGAGATGTCCGAAGTGGCCGTGCTGAATGCGAACTACCTGCTCGCACGCCTGCGGGACGACTACGAGCTGCCCTACGACCGCCATTGCATGCACGAGTTCGTGCTCTCAGCACGCAGTCTGAAGCGCCGGCATGGGATCACCGCGCTCGACGTCGCCAAGCGACTCATGGACTACGGCATTCACCCGCCGACCATCTACTTCCCGCTCGTCGTCCCGGAGGCGCTCATGATCGAGCCGACCGAGACCGAGCCGAAGGAGCGACTGGACGACTTCGTCGACGCAATGCGCCGCATCGCCGAGGAAGCCGCCGAGGCGCCGGACCTGCTGCGCGAGGCGCCGCATGCCCGGCCGGTGCGGCGGCTCGACGAGGTCCGCGCAGCGAAGCACCCGGTCGTGCGCTACCTCTTCGACGAGCCGGCAAATGCGCGCGACCGGAATCCGCTGACGCGCGGATTCCGGTCGGGCGAAAATCCCTGAAGGCGCCGCTAACGAAGGCGCTGCGCTCGTCGAGGCTGACTGACGCGGCCGGCAAGCTCGAAGGCGTACCCCTCGGCGCCTGAACAGGTGATTTGTCGCCCCCGCGCGTCCGAATCGGGCGGCCCCGGCATCTCTCCTTTCGACTAGACGACACTCGTCTGCAAAGGAGGCAACGAATGAGCAACGATCTGACGACCACACGCCAGAGGTATGCAGTGCTTCCGAGCGCTGTTCTCGTGGTCCTGGCCGCCGCATTCCTGCTCGTATCCGTCGCCCGCGCCGAGGACCCGCCGATCGTGTCGGTCGGGCCCGTTACCGCGAGCGGCAACACGGCCTCGGGCGACGTCGGCTCGGATGGCAAGGCAGACGCCTGCGTCAACGACGAGCGCTCCCAGGCCGATCCAGCCGCGGCGGAGTCGGGATCGGCCGTCAATCTCAATCAGGGAAGCTGCCAGGCGAGCAGCGGATCAGCCGGCGCGGGGACGCCAGCCGCAAGCCAGTCCGGTGCCGGTAGCAAGTCGAAGCAGCCGACCTCGACTCGCGGGACGTCGGGCGCGACGAGGTCGGGATCGGCCTCGGGGGCCTCGGTCGCGTCCGCCAACGCGGTTGGTCTGAGGATCGCGGGCGTTCGCCCCTCGACCAAGGGTGTCGGCAAGACCAAGCACTTCCGCGTCCTCGTCACGCTGAAGGACCTGCACGGACGGCTCGTGCGCGGCGCCATCGTCAGCATCGGCAAGGCCCCCGGCGCACCGAACACGGTCTCCGGCACCTGCTCGACCTTCAGCAACAAGCGTGGCCAGGCGAACGTGCTCGTGCACGTGGACCAGCGGTCGCTCGGCAAGCGGCTGTTTCTGAAGATCTCCGCCCGCACGCCGAAGGCCCGGGCGATCACGCTTCGGTCGGTCCGTTTGCCGGCTCTCGGCTAGCGCGGCACGACAGGGTTCCTCTCTCAGCGGAGGCCACGAGCTAGGGCCCGTGGCCTCCGCAGCTTTCACGGCCAATCGGCCGCGAGCTCCTCGAAGGTGTGAGCTCCGTCGCCTGAACGGGTGATTCTCGGGGGTGGCGCGTCCGATTCGGGCGCTGCCGGCATCGTCTCCTGGGAACGGATCGTCCTCGCCCGCAAGGAGGCAGCCCAACGAGATACCGAACCGGCCACAACCAGGTCGATACCTGCCGGCGGTCTAGACAAGACGAGCCTGCAGACACGCTCCTCTTTCCGTTAGCGAAGGCCGCCCTCATGCGGTGGGCGGCCTTCGCGCTGCCTACGACCTCGAAGACGCCCGCCACGCGGGCGCTGGCGCGTCGTGGACGCGCGTCCTGGTAAGTCGAGGCCCGTGAGGGTACGGTCCTTGCACGTGATCGATCTCCGCTCCGACACGGTGACGCAACCCGGTCCGGGCATGCGCGCCGCGATCGCCGAGGCGGCCGTCGGGGACGAACAGAAGCGCGAGGACCCGACCGTGCTCGAGCTCGAGCGTCGGGTGGCCGGGCTGCTCGGGCAGGAGGCTGCGGTCTTCCTACCGACGGCAACGATGGCGAATCAGATCGCGCTCAAGCTCCACGGCCGTCCGGGCGACGTGCTGCTCGCGGAACAGACCTCGCACGTCCTCGTCTTCGAGTACGGGGGCGCAGCAGCTCACGCAGGTCTCGTCACGCACGGGATGCCGGGAACGGCCGGCCGGGTCACGTCCGAGCAGGTTCGGGCGGCTGCCGCCCCGAGCACCAAGCCGGCCGACCAGCGGGCGGCGGTCCTCTCGCTCGAGAACACCCACAACAACGCAGGAGGGCGGGTCTGGCCGCTCGACGAGCTCGAGGACGTCGTCGCAACGGCTCGCGAGCTCGGGCTCGCGATTCACCTCGACGGCGCCCGTCTTCTCAACGCCGCCGTTGCGCTCGGTGCCGCACCTGCGGCCGTCGCCGCCGGCTTCGACACCGTCACGCTCTGCCTCTCGAAGGGGCTCGGCTGCCCCCTGGGGGCGTTGCTCGCTGGCTCGCGGGAGCTCCTCGAGCGCGCCTGGCGGGAGAAGCATCTCTTCGGCGGTGCGATGAGGCAGGCCGGGATCGTCGCTGCCGCCGGCGTCTACGCGCTGCAGGAGCATGTCGACCGGCTCGCGGAGGACCACGCCCGGGCGCGCAGGCTGGGGGAAGGTCTCGTGGCCGCCGGCCTTCCGGTCGACGTCGAGCAGGTCGAGACGAACTTCGTGCAGATCGACCTCGCGCCCCTCGGGCTCGACCGCGACGAGGCGCTCGCGGTGCTGCGAGCTGCCGGCGTCGTGCTCTCGGCCACCGTCCACCCGACAGTGATCCGCGCGGTCACACATCTGGACATCACCGACGAGGACGTGCATCGGGCGCTGGAGCTGATCCCAGGTGCCCTGCGAGTCCGCGTCGGTGTGAACTCGGGCTAAGGAGCTCCTAACGCACGATCAGGGCCGGGCTCGCTAGCCGCCGCGCGGGATACTGGAGGCGGAAGAGCGTGCCTCTGCCGGCCTGCACGGTCAGCCGGAGGTATCCGCGGACGTCGGTCAGACGTACACGGCCGACACCGATCCAGCGACCGCCCGACAGCGTCTGGAGGACGTATCGCTGCCGTCCCTCTCCGGGACGAACCTGACCCCAGAGAGTCGTGCGGGAGCCGCTCCGTGACACCTGTGCGAGGGGAAGCATCGTGGCGGCCATGGCGAGCTTGGGTCGCCCGTCGATCGTCTCGAGGCCGCTTTGCCATCTGCCCAGGTCGGGCTCGTCGCGATACAGGTAGTGGATGAGCATGTCGACCTTCGGCGCGGCGTGCACCCGCCGCGCCGCCTCGGCGACGAAGCGGGCCTGTGTCGCCGGCGAGACCCCGAACGGATCAGGCGGTCGCGTCTGGTAGGCGTACTCGGTCAGCCAGATGCGGGCTCGAGGGAACGCGCGACCGACCTCGCGCAGCAGCCGCTCGAGGGTCGCCATCGTGATCGTCTTGCAGTGGTCGCAGCCTCCCTCGAAGGGCGTCTCGCTGGCGTTGTCCGGATAGGGATGGTGCGCGAACGCGTCGAGACGCGCGCCTGCACGGTCCATCGCGCGGATGAAGTCGACCGGCGCGATCCCACCCTTCCCGCCTCTCGGGCCGGTCGCACCGCCCGCCACGCGTGCGTCGGGGTTGACCTGCTTGATGCCGCGGTAGCCGGGGTTGAGGATCCGCTGTACATAGAGCTTCGGCGAGACCGGCTTCAACCAGATGGCCTTGTTCGGCTCGTTCCACATCACCCACTTCCGCACGAACAGGTAGCGGGCAGCCACGGCATTCGCGAAGCGATTGAAGTCATCGCCGCGAGCAGGAGCAGCGTTGGGGGCGCCTCCGTTCGCCCAGCTCGGGGTCCCCCAGAGCGTGACGACGGGCTCCAGGCCCTGTCTGCGGAGCGCTCCGAGCAGTCGGTCCGGCCGCCGCCACCGGTACCGGCCGGGACTCACCTCGATCTGGTGCCAGTGGAGCGTCACTCGCACGACGTCGACACCAAGCCGATCGAGGACGGCCACCCGATCGGCGAGCCTGCCGGGCCCGAATTCGAGCCAGGCATCGTCCTGGATGCCGAACTGGACGCGCGACGACGCCGATGCGGGCCAGACCCAGAGGACGAGCGCACACGCGAGGACGACAACGAGCACGAGGATCCTCATGCGCGTAGCAATACCCGATCGACGCGGGCCGGAAGCGATTGGCTCATGACTTCGTGACAAAGCGTTGACTCTTGTCCAGCGAGTGCGCGGCCGAGACTCGCACATCAGCCGGGGGTGCGATCGCCTGAGAGGAGGAACGCGAGCACCACGACCCCGTACCCGAGGATCAGCAGGCCCCCTCGGAGGCGGCTCGACTGGCCGTTGAAGAGCACCAGGGCGGTGAAGAGGACTGAAGCACCAAGCGCCGCAATCTCCACCGGGCGAAAGCTCAGCGCCAGCGGCTCGAGGAGCCACGAGAGGAGGGCGACCGCCGGAATGAGGAAGACCGCCACCTGGGCGGCCGAGGAGAGGGCGATCTCTCCTGCGAGAGCGATCTTTCCACGATAGGCCACGACGATTGCTCCCCCGTGCTCGGCTGCGTTGCCGACGATCGCGACGATCACCGCCGCGACGAAGAACTCGCTCAGCCCGGCCTTCTCGGAGAAGACCTCGATCGACCCGACGAGGATCTCGGCCACGAGCGCGGTCGTAAGCGTCGCGATTGCAAGAGCGACGAGCGAGGCCCGGAGCGACCAGGCGCCGATTTCCGCGTCGCTGGCGACGTGCAGCGTTGCGTGTCTCCGGAGCGAGTACCACGTCACGGCCACATAGACGAGGAGCAAGACGATCGAGATCGGAACGGCGAGCACCGCGAGCGAGTGACGGTCGGGATCGCCTTCCCAGCCGGGGATCGCCGTCACGAGGAACAGGACGGTTGCGAACGCGAGAAGCCCGAAGGCGAGAAAGCTCGAATAGCGGTCGAGTTGCCCTCTCCCGCCCGCCACGAGCGATGCGCCGAGGACCAGCAGCAGGTTCGAGACGACGCTGCCCGTGAGCGACCCGCGGACGACCTCGGTCAGACCTTCGTGGACGGCGATCAACGCGATGATCAGCTCCGGTGCGTTGCCGAAGGTCGCGTTGAGGAATCCTCCGATGCCCGGGCCCGTGTGCTCGGCGGCGTGCTCGGTCGCCTCGCCGATGAGCCAGGCGAGCGGGATGAGCGCGATCGCAGAGAGGACGAACTCCGTCGTCTGGGAGAGGTTGGCGAGGTAGTGGAGCCCGATCGCGAGGGGTGCGAGGGCGAGTGTTCCGAAGAGGAATTTGCGAAGCACCGGGCGCGCGGGACTCTATCCGGCACCCTGGGGCGGGCGACTGCAGCCGTCGCCACTGCCTGAAAATAGGCGATTTGTCAAGTCTTGCGGCCGCGGCCACCAGAGGAACACAATCGGTATATGCACGAGACCGCAGTGGAGGTCGGACTCCCCCTCCGAGCGCAGGACGAGGTGGAGTGCCGCCGGTGCGAAGTGCATTGCGAGAAGGTCGTCTATCCGGGCGCGTGCATCCGGATGGCCTGTCCGTTCGTCTACGCCTACGAGGCCTGGGGTCACACCTACGTGGGCTGCATGCAGAAGGTCTTCGACGTCGAGATCGATCTGTCGCTCCTCGAGGCGGCCGAGGCTGCAGACGGCTTCGGCGCCGTGCGCGCCCGGCGGGCGCCGCTTCCGATGTGCGAGGTCGAGGTGGTTCCGTGCTACCGGAGCCGCGAGGACGAGCTCGGGTGCCGCAACCCGGAGTTCCACGAGCTCCCCCGCGAGCGCGCGAACTTCCGCGTGTTCGCCCGCATCACCGGCCAGAGCTAGTACTAGTTGCGCAGAACCGGAATCCGCTGATGCGCGGATTCCGGTCGCGCCCAATCCCTGAAGCCGGCCGCATTCGCGGCCGGGGCGCTGCTATTTCACATCAAGCCTCTAGCACGCCGTCGGCGCTTTCCGAGGCGGTGCAGCCGTCGCAGCTCGTCGATGTCGGCTCGCTGCATCCCGCCCTCCGGCCATGTCTCCAGGACTGCCGGAAGCCCGTCGAACGCGGGGTGACCGAGGAAGGTGGCCAGACCCTTGCCCATCAGGCCGCGGGGGACGACCTCGTGCCGGTCGCGGTTCGCCCCGAGTGACACGGCCGCGTCGTTCACGTGGAGCCCGCGCAGGCGCTCGAGACCGACCAGGGCCTCGAGATCGGCGATTGCCTCGTCGAGCGCCGCGACATCCGTGACATCGATCCCCGACGCCCACCAGTGGCAGGAGTCGAGGCAGATCCCCAAGCGGGGGTGACGGTCGAGCGCGTCGCAGAGCGCCGCCAGCTCGTCGACCGACCTGCCGATCGTCCCGCCGGCACCGGCACAGTTCTCCATGCACAGCCAGAGATCGTCCGTCGTCAGCTCGAGAAGCTCCCGGAGCTGCTTCGCGACAACCTCGACCGCGTCCTCGAATCCGTAACCGAGGTGGGAGCCGACGTGGAAGACGACGGCGTCGGCGCCGATGGCGTCTGCCGTTTCGAGTGCCGCGCGGAGCGAGGCGAAGGACTTTTCGCGGACCCCGCCGTCTCGGCTGGCGAGGTTCACGAGGTAGACGGCGTGGCAGAGGACGGCTCCTACCCCGGCTTCCTCGCGCCGCTCGCGGAAGCGCAGAACCTCCTCGTCACTGTGCGCGCTCGGGCGCCACATCCGCGGGCTCTGGGTGAAGATCTGGACAGCGTTGCCGCCGATCGCCTCGATCCGGTCGATCGCGTTCGAGATCCCGCCCGCGGAGGAGACATGGGCGCCGAAGAGCATCGGGGTAGGCTAGATCGCCATGTCCGTCCGGGTCCGCATGGCGCCGTCGCCCACGGGTTTCCTGCACATCGGCGGAGTCCGGACGTTCCTGTTCAACTGGCTGTTTGCACGCGGACGTGGAGGCGACTGCCTGCTCCGGATCGAGAACACGGACACGAGCCGCGAGGTCGAGGAGTCGGTGGCCCAGATCGAGCGCTCGCTGCGCTGGCTCGGGATCGACTGGGACGGCGAGACGACGTTCCAGCTCGACCGGCTCGACCGGGCGCAGGAGGAGGCGCGGCGGCTCGTCGCAGAAGGGTCGGCCTACGAGGACGAGGGGGCGATCCGCATTCGGATGCCCGGCGAGGGCGTGACGGGGTGGGACGACGCGATCAAGGGCCACATCGAGTTTCCGAACGCCGAGCTCGAGGATCTGGTGCTCGTGCGCTCGGACGGCCGCCCGACGTACAACTTCGCGTCCCCACTCGAGGACTGGCTCGACGCGATCACTCACGTCGTTCGCGGGGACGACCACGTCTCGAACACGCCGAAGCAGATCCACGTCCTGCGCGCGCTCGGAGCGGAGCCGCCGGTCTACGCTCACGTTCCGAACGTCTTCGGCGCGGACGGGCGCAAGCTCTCCAAGCGGCACGGCGCGGTGTCCGTCGACGAGTTCCGAGACGCCGGGTACCTCCCCGAGGCGCTCATGAACTTCCTCGCGCTACTCGGGTGGGCGCCCGATGGTGAGACGACGATCATGTCCCGCGAGGCGCTCGTGGAGCGCTTCTCGCTGGCGCGTGTCGGCTCGAGCCCGGCGACGTTCGACTACGCGAAGCTGGACTGGATGAACGGGGTATACCTGCGTGCGCTCCCGCCGCACCAGTACGCCGACCGGCTCGTCGGATACCTCCGCGAGCAGGGGATCGAATGGCCGGAGGACCGCGTCCGGGCGGCAGCTCCGCTCGTCCAGGAGAAGATCGGTCGCCTGGGCGAGTTCCCGGACTTCGCCGGTTTCCTCTTCCGCGACGTCCAGCCCGATTCGGCCCTCCTCGACGAGCGCATTCTCGGCTTCGCCGAGCGCGCGCTCGCAGCTGTCGAGCTGTGGACCGCGGCGAACATCGAGGCTGCGCTGAAGCGGCTCTGCGACGAGCTCGGTGAGAAGCCGAGGACGGTCTTTCTTCCGATCCGAGTTGCGGTGACCGGGTCCAGGATCTCGCCCGGCCTGTACGAGAGCCTCGAGCTCCTCGGGAAAGAGACGGCGCTGGCACGGATTCGTGCGGGCCGGCGGGCTGCCGCGTGACGTGGCTGGAGGCGCTCGCCGGAGTGGAGCTCGGGCCGACGTCGTGGCTCGAGGTGTCGCAGGAGCGGATCGACGCGTTCGCCGAGGCGACGGGCGACCCGCAGTGGATTCACACCGATCGGGAGCGCGCGGCGGAAGGCCCGTACGGGACCACGATCGCCCACGGCTTCCTCACGCTCTCGCTCTGCGTCCCGATGCTGTACGAGGTTCTTCCGCGGGTCGATGGCATGGTCGTGAACTACGGCGTCGACCGGGTGCGCTTTCCTGCGGCGGTGCCGTCGGAGAGCCTGATTCGCGGCCGGTTCCAGGTGCTTTCGGCGGAGGAGACGGCCGCGGGCGAGCGTGCGGTGATCGAGGCGCAGATCGAGTCCGACCGTGGCGAGAAGCCGGTCTGCGTCGCGCAGCTCGTCGTCCTGATCGCGTCTTAACAACTCCTTGCGCCGTCGGACATGTCTGCTAGCTTCCCCGGCCGGTGGGCGTGAAGCGGCTTCTCCTTGCTGTCTGTCTGGCGGCGATTGCCTCGATTCTGCTCGTCCCGGGTGCCGGCGCGGGCAACTTCGACGAGGAGAAGATGGGCTGCACGGGCGAGGCCCCGGCCACGTGTCCCACCGGCACCGTGGGGCAGCCCTATTCGTTGACGATTTACCTCGTCCCGCCCGACGGAGGGCGCGGAGAGGATTTCGACTGCGCCACTTTCCACTCAACGTCGGGGTCGTTCCCGCCCGGATTGTCGATCTCGGACGAGGGCTACATCACCGGGACGCCGACGGAAGCGGGCAACTTCCAGTTCTATCTCACGGTCAGATACGACAAGGAAGGCTGCGCCAAGCCTCCGTCGGACGACCTGTTCATCATCCCGATCAACCCCGGTGTGCCGAGGCTGGTCATCGGTCCGGAGCAGTCCGGCGTGCCCATCTCGACCGTCGGCACGCCGTTCTCGTTGCAGATGACGGCGAGCCTGCCGGACGCGAAGACGTGGTCGATTGTCGAGGGATCCGGAACGCTTCCGCCCGGCATACAACTCGGCGGGACGGACGGTGTCATCTCCGGAACGCCCACGACCGCTGGCACGTACCCGTTCACGGTGCGGGCCCAGATCGACGCGCAGCGCTCCGATACCAAGACGTTGGCGATCGTCGTTCGGGACCCGATTTCGATCGCTGCACCGGCCCTGGACGGTACGACCGCCGACTTCCTGCCCTCGGAGGTCGGCGTCCGCTTCAGCACGGTGCTCGCGGCCACGGGCGGCGCGGGAACGTACACGTGGTCGCAGACGGGCTCGCTCCCGCCCGGAGTCGTGTTCGGGACCGTCGGGGATATCACGGGCAGGCCGACGGCAGCCGGCACGTACCAATTCACGGTCACCGCAACGGACACGGAGGGGCGGACGGGAACCTACAACGGCGTCCTGACGGTCGCTACGAAGCTTGCAGTCGCGACGACGCAGCTGAAGATTGGCAGGGTCGGCCGCTACTACCAGTTCAAGCTTCGTGCTCGCGGAGGGATCGCTCCCTGGAAAGCGAGGATCAAGCGCGGTCCTCTCCCACGCGGCATCTTGTTCGACCCCACGGTCGGGGTCTTCTACGGTGCGCCGACCAAGGTGGGCACGTGGCGCATCGGTGTCGAGATGGTCGACGCGCTCGGCGTGAAAGCGACCGCGACGGTCAGGCTCGTCGTCCGCCGGTAGCTCGGCGACCGCGCGGAAAGTGCTGCGCGCGGTCATACTCTGGGAGACCGGAGGAGGTCGACGATGACGAAGAAGGACGGCTCGGACGGTGCAGTGGGCGTTCTCTTGGTCTCTGCAGACCATGCGACGATCGCGGAGTGGAGTCCGAATCGCGTCGAGGAGCTGCAGAGCGTCGAGCTCCGCTTGACCGAGGCCGAGGAGCACGAGCTCGTCGGACCGTCCTACTCGCATCCGCGCGGGTCCGGAGAGAAGGCATTGGCGTCGACCTCGAACGCACAGCGTGACCTCTGGGAACGCAGGCTCGAAGACCACCGGGTCCGCTTCGTCCGCTCGGCCGCCGTGCGCGCGGCGGCCGCTGCAAAGAGGCGCGGCTGGGATTTCATCCTGGTTCTCGGCGATCCGCGGAGAGCGGGCCCCGCGCGAGACGAGCTCGAGCGGCGTCACGTTCCCGCGATCGCCAGTCATCGCGTCCTCCAATGGCTGCGTCCTGCCGCTCTTGCCAAGCGCTTGGCGCCTGACATCGAGCAAGCCCGGGCGAAGCTTGCCGCTTCGAGAGCGCGAAGCTGATGGCCGCTACGTTTGACTCGTCACGTGAGCGGGTACGCCCGCGGTCGATGCTGACGACCTGCGCGGAGCCTGGCTGCGACACCTTTGTGTTAGGTGGCTTCTGCCTCGTGCACGAGGCGCCGCAGGCGCGGGTCTTCGTCCGCGGTCGGCCGTTCGTCCCGAGAGTCACGGCGATCTCGCCGAACGTCTTTCGGGCGCGTGCTCCCGTCGAGGCGCGGCGGACTTTGGCGCGAGCGACGGGGACCGTGCTCGGTGGTGGCGCCGTCTCAGTTCCTCACTAGCTGGTCAGGGTCGGCCGAGGGGGCAATCCGACCGAGGGGTCGCACCGTACTGAGGCAATATCGCGAGGTTTGGAGGACAGCTCATGCGTGTGCTTGCAACCGTCGTCACCGTTATCGCAGCCGGCCTGCTCGTCGTCGCGGGCGCTGCGGCCGGGCTGGGTAAGGACAGTTTTCAGTTGAAAGGCGAGGTGTATCCCAACTCGCTCTTCAAGATCGAGATGGAGAACAAGGCAGGGAAGAAGCTCAAGAGCGTGCGGGCGGGCACCTACCGCCTCAAGGTCGAGGACAAGGCCACGGTTCACAACTTCCGCCTCAAGGGCCCTGGTCTGAACAAGGCCACGAAGGTCCCGGCTAGGACCGAGGCGATCTGGACCGTGAGGCTCCGCAAAGGCACGTACACCTTCTTCTGCGACCCGCACGCGGGCACGATGCGAGGCACGTTCCGCGTTACCTAGGCCTCTAAGGCCCATACGGGTTCGACGGCCCTGCTAGTCGGCCGCTTCGCGGCGTCGAGGGGGCGCCCCAACGAGCCTTCGATGGCACGATCCGCGCCGTGCGGTCCCGAGAGATGAGTCCAACTCGTTAGATCGATGCACGCGGCTGCACTCGTCGTCGTCATCGCGGTCGTTGCCTTCTCGCTACTCGTCGGCCGGCTCGTGGGATGGGCATGCTCGTCCGGCGAAGAGGCACCTGGATCGTTCGAAGCTGATCTCTGCGATGGGTACGCAGGCTCGCTCGGGTTCACCTGGTGGCTCGCAGTTCTTTGGCCTGCGATCGCCTTCGGCGCGAGTCAGATCGTCCCGATCTTTCGACGCCGACCGCTGTTGGCCGCCGCCACCATCGCCGTCGTCGCCATGGCGTTCTGGATCACCACCGCGGTCCTGGTCGTCGACGTGGGGTAGAGGCGGCACCCGCCGAGAGGGCTCCCGACCGTCCCACTCCGGGGGTCATCGCTCGGACGGCGGCGGCGACGACCTCGCCGAGCTCCACGACTCGGGCCGTCAGCCGTGCCGCGGCCGCTCACATAGGATCGCAGCTTGCGCGAGTTGCGACCGGGCCTCTGGCACTGGCAGGCACCCCATCCGGACTGGACGCCGAGCGAGCCGTGGGACCAGAACGTCTCGTCCTACGCGATCGACGACGAAAAACGCCTGCTGCTGTTCGACCCGCTGGGCGTGCCGCGCGAGATCGAGGCGCTCGCGGCCGAGCGTGAGACGGCGATCGTGCTCACCGCGCCGTGGCACGAGCGGGACGCACAGCGCATCGTGGAGCGGCTCGGCGTGCCGGTGCTCACGCCGCTGCCCGACACCGCGCAGTACCTCATGGACACGTACGGCCTCACCGCCGAGCAGGCTGGCGACGGCAGTCCCGACCTCGTCTGGCTGCTCCGCGAGAAGAAAGGCGAGGCACGCCCCTACTCGCCACGCGACCGGCTGCCGTTCGGTGCCGAGGTGTTCCCCGGGCATAAGCAGAACGACACTGTGCTCTGGGTCGAGAGCCAGCGTGCGGTGATCTCCGGTGACACGCTCGTCGATTTCGGCCATGGCCTCCAGATCAACGAGAGGTGGCTCCGCCCTGGTGTGACGTGCGAGGAGATCGCCGAGGGGTTGCGCCCGCTGCTCGAGTTGCCGGTCGAGCACGTGCTCGCGACTCACGGCGGGCCGACCGACCGCGCCGCCCTTGCGCGGGCGCTCGCCCCATGAAGTTCCTTCTTGCCATCCTTGCTGCCGCGATCGGCGTCGCCGCCATCGTGTGCAGGGGTCCGATGACGCGCCCGGCCTCCAGTTCTTGGCGTCCTGTTCGCCGTCGGCGTGGTTGCGCTCGGCGTGAGGGCCCCCCAGCGCAGCAGTAGGCACAGCCTGACGTTCGGAGCGGCCCGCGTCAGATCGTCGATCGGGACGCGCGTCCTCAGCGCTCAGGACGGGCGTATACCACCAGGCGGTACTCCGCGGATCCTGGTGGGTGACAAGCCGACAGCAGTAGCCTCTCATGTCCGACCGCGTCGGCTATGTGCAGATCGGTACCGGGGAGAACGCGGCTGCCCGTGACCGTGTATCGGTGCATGCGTCCCCTCCAGCGGATACGGACGAGGTCTCCTCGTCGTAGACGCCCGAGGTACCGAAACGGCCGCGAGTGCGTCACGCGATGCCCGGCGATGGCAATGGTGTCGCCGCCACCAGGGCGTCCCGTGCGACGCCACCAGGCCGGGCCGCGGTTCACGTACCAGGTCACCGGCTCGTCGAGCTCCAGTCGTGGGATCCAGATCCGGGTCGACGAGTTCGCCCCAGCTTGTGTCGGGTCGACGTTCCCGGAGCAGCCCACGAGAAGAGCAAGGGCCAGCCCCACCAGGATGATGAGGCTGGCCTTGCGCATCAGCGGGTGAAAGGAGACGCCTGCGGAGTCGTGTCCGGCTTCGCTGCGACGGCCTTCCCCGCGACGGCCTTCCCCTTGACTTTCTTCTGCGACTTGGGCGCAGCCTTCTCCTTGGAGACCGGGGGCGTGCCGACGATCGGAGCAGGATTCTCCGTCTCTACCACCGGTGGGGTCGTCTCTGCCGGAGCAGGAGGAGTCTCGACCCGGGTCAAGGGAGGCGTCGCCGGAGGAACTGTCTCCTCGGGCGGCGGCTGCGTGTGATCGCAGTCGTCGTTTCCTTGCTCCCCGTCCTTGCCCCCGTCCGGCGGCAATCCGTCCGGACAGACATGCGGTGGGCCAGGTGGCTCCTCCGAAGGAGGCTGCGGTGGTGGTGGAGGCGGCGGCTTCTCGCCGCAGACAAGCCTCGCGGAGTCCGAGAACGACCCCTGATGGCCGTTGGTGCTCCACCCCGCCCCGACTTCGATGAGGTGCTCCTCACCGTCCTGCGGAACGGCGATGCCGACGGTATGTGTGCCGTTCGAGCCGCCGAACGTAAACGTGTCTGCGTAGACACCCACCCCGTCGACCATGACGCTCTCGTACACGGTGTTCTCCTCGTCGGAGAAGGAGGTGTACGAAAAGGTGACGCTGGTGCAGGTAATGCTCGCCTGCCCGTTGTGTGCTGATGCAACGTGAGCAGCCACGAGGCCCAGCCCGCCCAAGCCGATGGCAAGCAGCATGAGTAACTTCTTCACGCTGTCCCTCCCCTTGCGCCGGGACGCTGTTCTCGAAGTAGGAGGCGGTGTCCCCCGGCACCGCTCCCTACGACGCATTTAAGCCATCGACCTCCTCGCATCTACCCAACGGGGCACATCACTCGCCGGGAATCACTCGAATGGGTGACATCTCCACCTCGCTTGCCAATGAGCTCGCTCCTCCCGTGCGATGGGTTCGCTTGGGCTCGCAAAGGGCGCGATTTCACGGAATCACCGGGTTCAGCATGAGGAAGCTCAGTGGGACGAGCTGCTCAGCCTTATCCACAACGAGGCTCCATCGGACGAGCCTGTCGTCTGACACATCGCTTTCGCAGGCGCCCGAGGTCGACCGCAAGAGCCAGACGTACATTGGAAGGAGGGAATGCGATGTACGCCAAGACAGACATTCGTGCCGGTTCCCTCACGGCTAGGACGCACTAGCTGTGGCGCATCCTCCAGCGGCAGGCTCGGGAGCTCGCGTGCAGCGTCCTCGGGGGTGCCTGGCTCGTCTAACTCACAGGAGTGTCATGACTCAAGGAAGTGACGACCTGACCGTTCGCCCGATCACCGGGCCCGACGAACTCGACCTGTTCTGCCGCATCCCGTACGTGCTCAATGCGGAGCTGGCGGGCGACCTGCAAGCTAGCCGCAGAAGGCCGGAGTGGCTGTGGGTGGCCCTGCGCGGTGACCGCCTGGTGGCCAGGGTCGCGTGGTGGGCGATCGAGGCGGGCCGAGACCCGTACACGATGGATATTTTCGACAGCGAAGACGTCGATACCGGCGTGCAGCTGCTCAAGGCGGCGATGGCGGGCATGCCGAAGACGCAGTACATCCGCTTCGTGCCGCCCGGCTGGCGCGAGTCGCCGGCGCCATGGCTGGAAGCGCTGGAGCAGACCGGAGCCCGGCTGTTCGTAGAGCGGCTCCGTCTACAGTGGACAGCCGGCACGCCGATCCCTGAGCCCAGCGGACGGTTGCGGTTCCGGCCGGTGGGCGAGCGCGCGGAGCTCATCGATCTGCTAACCCGCGCGCTTGACGGGACGCTCGACGCGCACAGCCGCAGCGATCTGGCGGACAAGACGCCCGAGCAGGTCGCGGCGGCGCAGTACGACGAGGAGTTCCCGGGCTACAAGGGCCCGCGCGAGTGGTGGCGGATCGCGACGACGCCGGATGGCGAGCCGATCGGATTCGTGATCCCGTCGCGCAACGCGTACAACCCGATTGTCGCGTACCTCGGGGTCGTGCCGGAGCATCGCGGCCGCGGCTACGTCAGCGAGATCCTCGCCGAGGGCACCCGCATCCTTGCCGCACAAGGTGTTCCGCGTATCCGTGCCGCCACTGACGTCGGTAATGTGCCGATGGCGCGGGCGTTTGCCCGGCTCGGTTACGCCACTCTCGAGCATCAGCTGGACATGAAGTGGGGTTAACGCGCGCGTGACCGGTACTGCCTTTCGAGTGTCCGCTTGCCGTACGCATAACGTGGCGGGTGTGCACGGGGGTGTGCATCAGGCGCGCAAGACCCGGCACAGACGGCACACCTGACCCGCGTAGCTAAGCCAAATTCCGCTCAGCTATGCGGCCCAGAAGGCCCATACGGGATTCGAACCCGTGCCGCCGCCGTGAGAGGGCGGTGTCCTAGACCACTAGACGAATGGGCCGGAGGCGAAAGGGTAGCGCACGCCTGTCGTGGGCTTGCGGGGCAGGCTCGGCTAGACGGCCGACTCCGGCTCGCGTGTGTCGAGCCGTTCCTCGAACTCCCGGCGAATGAGCTCCCCGCTCGAGAGAACCTGCTCGTAGCGAATCCGGCGTGGCGGGAGCTTGACGAGCCGGACGTTGTCGTCGCGGTCTCCGTGACAGCGAGCGTAGGCCGCGGCCTCATCGAAGGTCCGCAGGCGGTCGCGCTTCCGCCGTCCCCACACGTTCCACGGACACTTACCAGAACCGATGCCCAAATGAAACCCGCAAGCCGCAGGCGGCGCGCTCTTTGCGACCAAACTCAGCTCTGGGCAAGATCGAAAATCCCTGAAGGTGCCCGCTTGCGCGGGCGCTCCCTGACACGTGCGCGGCTTGCGCCTACGTGACGTACCAGGGCTTGCAGCCCCAGGGGCTCCAGTCCCTGCCCGAGTGGACGAAGTACGTATGCGCTGCGATCGCCTGCTGACGGGCGGTCTGTCCGTGCCCGAAGAGACGACGTTCCTGCGAGCCCATCTGGAAGAGGCCGAGATATTGGCCGTTCTGCGCGTCGGGCTCGAGGCGCGACTCGCACCAGGCCACAGCGAGGGCCTGCTTGCAGTACTGCCCGAACACGTCGCAGATCGCCCCCCGCGGCGATCTCGCCGCAGCTCGAGTTGCCTCGCGCTTGTGCAGGAGCCGTCGTATCGCCTCGATCGTCCGCGTCACCCTGGCCAAACGCCGCTGCGCGCGCTGGAGGGCGGTCCGCGCGTTGGCCTGGTGTTCCGTCGAGCTCAGGAGCGAGCGGTGGTTCGTGAAGAACCGAATCGTGCTCCGGTGTCTGTTGGCGGCGTGGAACTTGCGTGCGAGCCTGGATTCGAGGGTTCGCACTACTCGTTCCTTCTTCGCCTTGCGATCCGTTTCGACCGCATGCCCAGACGTCGCCGCCGCAGTGGCCTGTGTCACGAGAACGAACGCGAACAGGCCAACGAGTAGGGCTCTCAGATCACTGACCTCCTGGACGGGGACAGGGGCGCGGCACGCACAGCTGCCGCTCGTGTCGCTCGATGCTTGTGAGCCTACCTGAAGCAGCACGAGCAACGCCGGAGGGCGTTACAAAACCGTGAAAACGGCGTCACGATCGTCTCCGATGGTGACAACAGAAGGCTAGTTCATGCTCACTCCGCGCGATCAGCGGAGCAATGGCTGCGGGGCAGGGATTCGAACCCCAACTTCCTGGTCCAGAGCCAGGCGTCCTACCATTAGACGACCCCGCACCGGGCGCACGGAGTCTAGCTTGTCAGGACCTCGATCCCTCCGGCCGGCCGCCGATCTCGAGCCGGTACGTGGGGATGAGCCGTTTCTCCGCCTCGGTGTCGATTCGCGCCACGACCTCGACGTAGGGCTCGAGCCCCGAGCCTTGCAGCTTCGCCTTCAGCAGCCCGTCCACCTGGTAGATGCCGGAAGAGTTGTTCATGACGATCTCGACCATGACGGGCCGGGTCTGACCGTCGGCGATGCGGACCTCGTCGATGGCGGCGGCAGAGAGCGAGTGCATGGAGACGGATCCGCGCTCGAAGGGGATTCGCGAGCGCCCTTTGGCCATGTCGAGCGCGTCGGCGACGCGGAGGATTCCGGCCTCCAGCGACAGCGGCTCGCCGTCCGCGCGGTGGCTCGTGATTGCCTGCAGAACTTCGGAAACCATTACCGTGCGCTCAGGCTCCTCATAGAGGTCCGCGAGCAGCTCCCGTAGCTTCGGCTCGGCGAGGAAGAGGCTCCAGTCCTCGTGGTTTCGGCGGTGGATGGACATCCCGACGTCGTGGAGGAGCGCGGCGAGGACGACCACGAGCTCGGAGTCTTCGGCAGTCAGGCGATAGTCGCTCATGAGCGAGGGTTGGACGCCGTGCCGGGTCAGCTGCCGGAAGAGCTTGAGAGCGATGTTGGTGACGATCTGGATGTGCACCCAGGAGTGGTCGTTGATCGCCAGGCGGAGCACGGCGTTCACGTTTGCGCAGTGCCACCAGGCCTTGATCTGCTTGTCGGCCTCGACCTTCTCGAGAACCCGTCGCAGCTTCCGGTTCCCTCGCGCAGGAACGCGAAGGCGCATCGTTTCCACGGCCTCGCTCGGGGTCAAGCGGGTCGCGTACGTGCTGTCGAGCGCGAGCGACTCCTCGACCACCTGGTCTGGCTCGCCGTCAGTCGTCACCGGTGGGACCTCCGCGTCCGTCTGCGTGAAGCCTAGACGGGTCGAAGCATCCTTGTTCGGTTGCCGCGGGCGGCCTATGCCACCTCCGCGGCCCAGTCGCCGTAGAGGCGCATGTACGTCCCGCGGGCGTCGATCAGCTGGTCGTGCGTCCCCGTCTCGACGATACGGCCATGATCGAGCACGACGATCAGATCCGCGCGGCGGATGGTGGACAGCCGATGCGCGATCACGAAGGCCGTGCGCCCCGCCAGGAGGCGCCGGAGTCCCCGCTCGATTCTCCGCTCGGTTCCGATGTCCACGGAGGAGGTCGCCTCGTCCAGGATGAGGATGCGCGGATCGGCGAGCAGCGCTCGCGTGAACGCGACGAGCTGTCGCTGGCCGAGGGAGAGCCTGAAGCCGCGCTCGCCCAGCTCGGTGTCGTATCCGTCCGGCAGCTCGGCGACGAACCTGTCGGCGCCCACCGCTTCCGCTGCAGCCTCGATCTCACCCCTGCTCGCCTCCGGCCGGCCGAACGCGATGTTCTCTGCGACCGTTCCGGCGAACAGGAAGCCCTCCTGCGGGACGATCCCGAGCTGCCGCCGGAGCGACGATTGGGTCACGCTGCCGAGATCATGGCCGTCGATCGTGATCCGGCCCTGGCGCGGGTCATAGAAGCGGGCGAGGAGCTTGGCGATCGTCGACTTGCCGGCCCCCGTATGACCGACGAGCGCGACCGTGGTCCCGGGCTGGACGTCCAGATCGAAATCGTGCAGGACATCCGGCAGGTCGCCGTACCCGAAGCGCACGTGCTCGAACCTGACG
Source organism: uncultured Actinomycetes bacterium (assembly GCA_963761485.1). Taxonomy (GTDB): domain Bacteria; phylum Actinomycetota; class Thermoleophilia; order Gaiellales; family Gaiellaceae; genus GMQP-bins7. The sequence continues at coordinate 267,669 of CAVXGP010000015.1, forward strand.
TGTCCGTGGATCCGCGGGAGCTCTTTCGCGGCCCCTGTATCCACGACCTCCGGCTCCTCGTCGAGGACGCTCGTGATCCGGTCGAGCGCGGCAGTCGCGGCGAGGAACGTGTTGTAGAGCTGGGAGAGCTGCTGGACCGGGTCGAAGAAGTTGGCGAGGTACAGCGTGAACGCGAACAGCGTGCCGACCGAAATGCTTCCATCGACGACGAGCGCTCCGCCGAAGCCGAGGACGATCGCGATCGCCACCGACGACAGGACGTCGACTGCCGGGAAGTAGAGGCCGTTCAAGACGACCGTCTCGTAGTTCGCGCCGCGGTAGCGCTCGTTGACACCGCGGAAGCTGGCCTGGCTCGCCGGCTCGCGCGTGAACGACTGCACGACCCGCATCCCGGAGATGTCCTCGGCGAGCGTCGCGGTGACGAGCCCGAGGCGCTCTCGAACACGGCGGTATGCACGGTTCGAGCGCGCTCGGAACCACGCCGTCGCAGCCGCCATCAAGGGCAAGACGACCAACGTCGCGAGCGCGAGACGCCAGTCGAGGAGGAAGAGCACGACGGCCGTTCCGGCCAGGACGAGCGTGTTCTGCACGAGGCTCGAGAGACCGTCGGTGACGAGCTGGTCGAGGGCCTCGACATCGTTCGTGATGCGGCTGATGATGGCGCCCGTGCGATTGCGCTCGTAGAAGCCGAGCGAGAGTCGCTGGAGATGTGCGAACAGCTTGATTCGAAGATCCGCGAGAGCGCGTTCGCCGACCCAACCCGTGACGTACGTCTGCGCTCCCGAGAGCGCGAACGCGGCAACTCCGGCGGCGATGAAGGCGATCACGACTCCCGTGAGCGTGTCGAGGTCTCCCTCCGCGATCCCGTCGTCGACGGCGACCTTGGCCAGGTACGGCGGGAGCAGCGCGACGAGCGTGTACACGATCAGCGTGACGCCGGCGAGGGCGGCTCGGGTCTTGTATGGGCGCGCAAGCTGGAGGAGCGTCGCGAGCCGTCGGCGCGTCTGGCGCCAGGACCAGTCCTCGACCCGCGCCTCTCGCTGGTCCGTGAGATGGCTTCCCGCCTGCCAGATCTTCATCGCGATGCCCCGCCCTCACGGGGCACCCCAGCCCACCACCCGCTGCCAGCGTAACGCCGGAGCTCGCACGCGTGGGTGACGACTTCGGGCCAAGAGCGTGTCAAGTGCCGGTGTCGCGATCCTTCCCCTTGACCGCTCGAACGAGCGGTCATCCGGCCACCACCTGCTGGAGCAGGCCGTGGTCGTGAATCTCGCGGAAGAGCGCGTTCTCCTCGAGCAGTTCGGCCTGGGTGCCACGCGCAGCGATCCGCCCGTCCGCGAGCACGACGATCTCGTCTGCGAGCGCGATCGTCGACAGGCGGTGGGCGATGATGATCGTGGTCCGGCCCCGCATCACCTCCCGCAGCCCCGCGCGAATCCTCGCCTCGGTCGTCGCGTCAACGGAGGCGGTTGCGTCGTCGAGGACGAGGATCCGCGGATCGATCAGCAGCGCGCGAGCGATCGCGACGCGCTGGCGCTGTCCCCCGGAGAGCGTGATCCCGCGCTCGCCGATCACCGTGTCGTACCCCTGCGGAAGCTCGAGGATGAACTCGTGCGCCTCGGCAGCTCGGGCCGCGGCCTCGACGGCATCGTGTGGGGCGTCGGGCAGGCCGAACGCGATGTTGTCGCGGACCGAAGCCGAGAAGAGGAAGGGATCCTGCGAGATCACGCCGATCTCGCGCCGCAGCGACCTTCGCTCCAGGTCTCGCACGTCGATCTCGTCGACGAGGACGCGCCCTGCAGTGACGTCGTAGAAGCGAGGGACAAGCGCTGCGAGCGTCGTCTTGCCTGATCCAGTGCGACCGATCAGCGCGACGACACGACCCGGGGCGATCTCCAGATCGATCTCTTCGAGGACACGACGGTCCGGCGCGTACCCGAAGTCGACGCCGTCGAACCGAATGCGCCCGGGTCCGGCAGGCAGCGGCCGGGCGTCGGCGTGGTCCGCGATCTCCTCCGGCTCGTCCAGGATCTCGAAGATGCGTTCCCCCGCGGCAACAGCGCGCTGAGCCTGGCCGATCCACATGCCGAGCATGCGAAGCGGCATCACGAGCATCGCCAGCAGGAAGTTGAACGTGAAGAAGGCGCCGAGTGTGAGCGATCCCGAGACAACCATCCGACCCGCGGCGAGCAAGACCGCCGCTTGCGCGACGAGCGGTAGGAACGCGAGGAGCGGAACGTAGAGCGCGCGCTGACGGTTCGCGATCAGCGTCCGGTCGAAGACGGCGTTTGCAGCATCCGCAAACCGCGCGCCTGTTCGCTCCTCTTGAGCGAACGACTTGACCACGTGAACGCCGGCGATGTTCTCCTCGGCAACGATCGCGACATCCGCCAGCCGCTGTTGAACGTCGCGTAGCACCGGGTGGGAGACGTGGCTGTAGCGCCAGGCAATGAGCACGATCGCCGGCGTGATCGCGAGCGCGACGAGAGCGAGCTGCCAGCTGTACACGAAAAGAACTGCCGTGACGAGGAGGACCGTGACGACGTGCTGCGCGAAGAAGATCAGCCCGTAGCCGAGGAAGAAGCGGACGGACTGGAGATCGATCGTCGCGCGCGACATCAGTTGCCCGGTCTGGCTCCGGTCGTAGAAGCCAAACGACAATCTGAGAAAGTGCGAGTAGAGCTCGTCTCGGAGGTCGTACTCGACCGCCAACGCCTGCCGGCCGGAGATGAGTCGACGGCCGAGCATGAGAGCACCGCGAAGCAGTCCGAGCCCGACAACGGCGGCGATCTCGAGAGTGAGAACCGCCGAATCCGCATCACCGGTCAGCTCGTTGATGACGATGCCGGTAAGGACGAACGCGAGGATGCCGGCGCCCTGTGACGCGATCGCGAGCACGGACGACACGGCGAGCGATGCGCGGTAGGGACGGAGGAAGCCGAGCAGCCGGACGAACGTACGCCGCGCCTCGCGCGGTCGGGTCGTGGACTCCTCCTCGGCCGTCACGTGCTCGTAGGGTACGGATCGTGCTCGAGGCGGTGCCGAACGTGTCCGAGGGGCGTGACGCCGCCGCGATCGAGGAGATTCGCGGCGCGTTTGGGAGGTTCGCGTCGGTACTCGACGTGCACTCGGACGCCGGCCATCATCGGTCCGTCTTCACGCTCGCGGGAGAAGCCGACCCCCTCGTCGAATCACTTCTCGCCGGGATTGCCCGGACGCTCGCGCTCGTCGACCTGCGTGGGCACTTCGGCGTTCACCCGCGGATCGGTGCCGTCGACGTCGTTCCGCTGGTTCCACTCGATCCGACTGAGATGGAGACGGCCAGAGCGACTGCGCTCCTGGTTGCCGAACGGGTCGGTGCCGAGCTGGCAGTGCCGGTCTTTCTCTACGGGGGAGTGGGCGGCGGGAGACGACCCGTGTTCTTCAGGAGGGGCGGGCTCGACGAGCTTCGGCGTCGCGTCGACGACGGTGAACTCGTGCCCGACGCTGGACCGCGCCGAATCCATCCTGGTGCCGGCGCGGTCCTCGTCGGAGCGCGACGTCCGCTGGTCGCCTACAACGTCGATCTGGCCGCCGGCGATCTGCGCGTGGCGCGCGAGGTCGCCGCCGCGATCCGTGAATCGAGTGGTGGAATGCCCGGCGTTCAGGCGATCGGGCTTCAGCTACGCCGCTCAGGTCGCGTGCAGGTGAGCATGAACGTGCTGGATCTCGAGCGTTCCCCGCTTCACGAGGTGTTCGCGCGCGTCACCGAGGAGGCGACCGCACGCGGAGTCGAGGTCGCAGACGGCGAGCTCGTCGGACTCGTTCCGGAAAGTGTCCTTGCTGCAGCGAGCGCCGCCGGCGCCAGGATCCCCGGTGTCGACGAGTCGCGGGTCCTCGAGCATGTCCTCGAACAGTTGCGGCAGCCGCGCCCGGAGGGGCCGTAGACTCGAACCGTGCCGCGGACGATCGTCCTGTCCGGAGAGGACCTGACGCTGGCTGACGTCTGGGACGCGGCCGTACACGGCGCTCGTGCCGAACTGACGGATGACGCGAGAGACAAGATGCGTGCTTCCCGCGAGCTGCTCGAGTCGATTCGCGGTGAGCATACGTACGGCGTGAATACTGGGTTCGGGCGCTTCGTGTCGACGCACGTTCCGGACGAGCTCGCCGGGGAGCTTCAGCTACGGCTTCTTCGAAGCCATGCGTGTGGCGTGGGCGAGCCCTATCCGGACGACGTCGTTCGCGCCGCGATGCTGCTCCGCGCGAACGCGCTCGCGAAGGGGTACTCGGGGGCGCGCGTGGAGACGGTCGAGCTCCTGGTGGAGTGCTTGAACCGCGGCGTCCTGCCGCTCGTTCCGGCCCGTGGGTCCGTCGGGGCGAGCGGGGATCTCGCGCCGCTTGCGCATCTCGCGCTGCCGCTCGTCGGAGAGGGCGAAGCCGTCGTGGACGGGGAGCGCCTCGACGGAACTGCCGCGCTCGCCCGCGTCGGGCTGGAGCCGGTCCGGCTCGCGAGCAAGGAAGGGCTCTCCCTCGTCAACGGCACGCAGTTCATGGCTGCGATGGCGTCCCTCGGCGTCGTCCGCGCTCGGCGGCTCGCGTCCACAGCCGATCTCGCGTGCGCGCTCTCCCTCGAGGCGCTGCAGGGCTCGCGGACGAGCTTCACACGTGCCGTGCATCGATCCCGCCCGCTGAAGGGGCAGCAGGAGGCAGCTGCGAACGTCTGGCAGCTCCTCGAAGGCTCGGCGATCATCGAGGCCCACCGTTGGTGCGACAAGGTTCAGGATGCGTACGCCCTTCGCTGCGCGCCCCAGGTGCACGGCGCCTGTCGGGATCTTCTGGACTACGTCGGCGCAACCGTCGACGTCGAGCTCAACGCAGCAACCGACAACCCCCTCGTTCTCCTGGAGGAGGGAGAGATCGTCTCCGCTGGGAACTTCCACGGCCAACCGCTCGCGTTCGGACTCGACGCGCTCGCGATGGCGGTCGCAGAGCTCGCCAACATCTCGGAGCGACGTCTCGAGCGGCTCGTGAACCCCAGCCTGTCCGACGGGCTACCGCCGTTCCTCGTCGAGGAGGGCGGGCTTAACTCGGGTTTCATGATCCCGCAGTACGTGGCCGCAGCGCTCGTATCAGAAAACAAGGTCCTGGCGCATCCGGCCAGCGTCGACTCCATCCCGACGAGCGCCGGACAGGAGGATCACGTGTCGATGGGCAACGCGGCAGGTCTCAAGGCGCTTCGCGTCCTCGACAACGCGGAGGGGGCGCTGGCGATCGAGCTGCTCGCGGGCACACAGGCGATCGAGTTCCTCGCCCCGCTCCGGCCGGGAGAAGGAGTGAGCGCGGTCCACGATTTCGTCCGCACGCTCTCGCCACGGCTCACTGAAGATCGCTCGCTGAGCGCGGACATCGAGCGCGTCGCCGACGCGATTCGATCGGGCGCCGTCCTGGAAGCGGCCGAGCGCGAGATCGGCGTGCTCGCATGACCGACGTGGTCATGCCGGACGTCGTCACGGAGTCGCTCTGCGGCGATCTCACCCGTATCCGAGCACCTCGCGGCGGGACGCTGAACGCGCTCTCGTGGCAGACCGAGGCGCCGCTCCGGATGCTGCTCAACAACCTCGACGCAGAGGTCGCAGAACACCCCGAGCAGCTCGTTGTCTACGGCGGAAGCGGGCGGGCGGCGCGGAGTCACGACGCACTGAAGGCGATCGTGCGGGCGCTCCTGCGCCTCCGTGACGACGAGACGCTGCTCGTCCAGAGCGGCAAGCCGGTCGGCGTCTTTCGCACCACCGAGTGGGCGCCGCGGGTTCTGATCGCGAACGCGCTGCTCGTGCCGCGGTGGGCGTCCTGGGACGAGTTCCGGCGGCTTGAGGCCGAGGGGCTGACGATGTTCGGCCAGATGACCGCGGGGAGCTGGATCTACATCGGGACCCAGGGGATTCTCCAGGGGACGTACCAGACGTTCGCAGCCGCGGGTGAGAAGCATTTCGGGACGCCGGACCTCGCGGGCAGGACGATCCTGACCGCGGGCCTCGGCGGGATGGGAGGAGCGCAGCCGCTTGCCGCGACCATGACGGGGGCGTCGATTCTCTGTGTCGAAGTCGACCCGTCGCGCATCGCGCGCCGGCTCGAGACCGGCTACCTCGACGAGTCGACCGACTCGCTGGACGACGCCCTGGCACGCGTCCGCGCAGCGGCGGCGGCCAGGGCGCCCCTGTCGGTCGGGCTCTGTGCGAACGCGGCCGACGTGGTCCCCGAGCTGGCACGCCGTCGTGAGCACTTCGACCTCGTCACCGACCAGACCGCCGCCCACGACCTGCTCACCGGGTACGTGCCGCAGGGGCTCGACGTCGACCAGGCCGCCGAGCTCCGTTCGCGCGACCCTGACGAGTACCTTCGCCGTGCACGCGCTTCGATCGCAGCGCATGTGGAGGGTCTCCTCGAATACGTCCGGACAGGGTGCTACGTTTTCGATTATGGCAACAACCTCAGAGGGGAGGCGTATGAGGCGGGCGTAGTGGATGCGTTCACATACCCGGGCTTTGTCCCGGCCTATATCCGGCCCCTGTTCTGTCGCGGCATCGGGCCGTTCCGCTGGGCGGCTCTCTCGGGGGAACCTGCGGACATTGCGGAGATCGATCGCGAGCTGATGCATCTGTTTCCGGACGACGTGCTTCTCCGCCGGTGGCTCGAGCTCGCACCCGGGCGGGTCGCGTTCCAGGGCCTGCCCGCCCGGATCTGCTGGCTCGGGTACGGCGATCGTGCCAAGGCGGGACTCGCGATCAACGAGCTCGTCAGCTCGGGCAGGGTCGCGGCTCCCGTCGCGATCGGGCGCGACCATCTCGACTCGGGCTCCGTTGCCTCGCCCTTCCGCGAAACGGAAGCGATGCGCGACGGCTCCGACGCGATCGCCGACTGGCCGATCCTCAACGCCCTCCTCAACGTCGCCGCCGGGGCGACGTGGGTGAGCGTGCACCACGGCGGAGGGGTGGGGATCGGCAACTCGATCCACGCCGGCATGGTCGTCGTCGCCGACGGAAGCAAGACGGCTGCCGCGAAGCTCGAGCGCGTGCTCACGACCGATCCGGGGACCGGCGTCATGCGTCACGCCGACGCCGGATACGAGGAGGCGATCACGACCGCCCACGAGCAGGGAATCGATCTCCCGTCGGTCCCGGGCGGCGACGCATGAGCAGTGGCGACGAGGAGCCGCCGTATCGCCTGCTGATCCGCGACCTCGCGCAGGTCGCGACGCCGGCGGGTCGATCGGTCCCGCTCCGCGGCGGGCAACTGGGGGCGGTGGAGCTATTCGAGAACGCGTACGTGTTGTGCGAAGACGGCCGCATCACCGATGTCGGACCGATGGGTCGGCTGACGTCGGCGGCAGGCGAGGTCGAGGAGCTCGACGGCCGCGGGCTCTCTGCCGTGCCGGGCCTCGTCGACTGCCACACGCATGCCTGCTTCGCAGGAGACCGCGTGGACGAGTTCGCCTTGCGGGCGGCCGGGGCGTCATACGAGGAGCTCCACGCCCGGGGAGGCGGGATCCTGGCCACTGTTCGCGCGACGCGAGCGGCCGGAGAGGACGGGCTCGTGGTCGCCCTCGAGCGGCATGCGCACTGGATGCTCCAGGCCGGAACGACGACGTTCGAGGCGAAGTCGGGCTACGGGCTCGATCGAGAGACAGAGCTCGCACAACTCCGAGCAATCCGAGCTGTGGGAGGCATCCCGACATGGCTCGGAGCGCATGCTCTTCCACCCGAGTTCGCCGCGGCGGGGATCGACCACTACCTCGAGTTCCTGCTCGGCGAGGTGCTTCCCGATGCCGCGCAGCTTGCGGAGGCCGCGGACGTCTTTCTCGAGCGGGGGGCGTTCAACGTCGAGCAGGCGCGCCGCTACCTCGAAGCCTGCCGGGAGTCCGGGCTTGGGCTCCGCCTGCACGGCGATCAGTTCACCGAGGCCGGAGCGATCCCGCTGGCGATCGAGCTGGGAGCCAGGTCGGTCGACCACCTCGAGAGCACGGGCGCAGCGGGTATCGCCGCACTCGCGGCAAGCGACGTCGCCGGTGTCCTCCTCCCGGCGAGCGCGCTCTTCCTGGGGCGGCCCATGCCCGAGGCGCGTGCATTCGTCGATGCAGGGGCTGCGATCGCGCTCGCGACGGACTTCAACCCCGGGAGCGCTTTCTGCGAGAGCCTGCCACTCGTCTGCGCGCTCGCCTGCACGCAGCTCCGGCTGACGCCCGAGGAGGCGCTTTCGGCGTGCACCGTGAACGCCGCCCACGTCCTGGCGCGCGCCGACCGAAAGGGGCGCCTTGCTTCCGGCTTCGACGCGGACGTGGTCCTCATCGCAGCCCACGACTGGCGCTACCTCGCGTATCACCTCGGTGGCGCGGTGGTCCACACCGTCGTTCGAGACGGCCGGATCGCGTGGAGCGGCCGGGCATAATCGCAGGATGCCGACCCGCAAGCAGAGGCGTCGCCGGGCGAAGGAGCAGCGTCACGAATACGTCTGGGAGGACGAGGAGGGCAACGAGCTCGATTCGAGCGAGCTCCCCGAACGCAAGGCTCAGTCGCCGACGCCCCGGGGGCGCTCTGGACCGGGCAGGGAACCACAGACTCCCTCGTGGCGCCGGACATTCAGGCGCGCGCTCATCTTCGCTCCGATCATGTTCATCACCGTGATGCTGCTCTCGAGCGGCCTCACTCTCGCGCAGCAGCTCACGCAGACGGCGCTCATCGTCGCCATCTTCATTCCGTTCAGCTATTTCCTGGACGGGCTCTTCTGGCGCTCCTACAAGAGGCGCGCGGCACGGCAGGAGCAGCACGGCCGTGGGCGCGGGGGCTGACGGCTCCGATCTTGGCGCTTCGCGTCGAACAGCTCCCGCTCGGACCGATCGGAACGAACTGCTACATCGTCCGGACGGATGCCAACGCCTCCCAGGCGGCGGTGGTCGATGCGAGCGGCGACGCCACGGAGCTCCGCCTGCTCCTGGCTCGACTCGGGGCACGCTGCTCGGGCATTCTCGTGACGCACGGCCACTGGGATCACCTCCTAGGCATCGCCGACCTCGCCGAGGGCACCGGTGCGCCCGTCTACATGTCCGAGGTGGAGCGAGCGCTGCTCGAGGATCCAGGGCGGTTCACGCCGCCGGAGATTTCGCTGCGAGCGTACACGCCGGACACGCTTCTCCAGGGAGGAGAGACGATCACGGTGGCCGGAATCGAGTTCGACGTCCTCTCCGTGCCTGGGCACTCGCCCGCGCATCTTGCCTACCACTCGGACGGGAGCCTGTTCTCGGGCGACGTCCTGTTCGCCGGATCGGTTGGGCGCACCGACCTTCCGGGGGCGGACTGGGACACCCTGCTCGCGTCCATCCGTTCGCTCGTCGAGGCTTACCCGCCGGAGACGATCGTGTACCCGGGCCACGGACCGGCGACGACGCTGGGCGAGGAGGTCGCCCGCAATCCCTTCCTGGCCGACCTCCGCGCGGAGCGTGCAGGGTGAGCGCCACCCCCAAGATCGAGCGACCGCGCGGGACCCACGACGTGGTCCCCGCCGAGATGCCGCTCTGGGAACGCGTGACCGGTGAGATCGAGCGACTCTGCGCTCTGTACGGCTACCGACGCATCGTCACCCCGGTCTTCGAGGACACCGCGCTCTTCCTGCGTACGTCAGGTGAGGGCTCGGACCTGGTCCAGAAGGAGATGTACACGTTCACGGATCGAGGCGACCGGTCGCTGACCCTGCGCCCGGAAGCGACGCCTCCGATCGCCCGCGCGTATCTCGAGCACGGCATGCACCGCGAGCCGCAGCCCGTCAAGCTCTACACGATCGCCTCCTTCTACCGTTACGCCGCGCCACAGCGTGGCCGATACCGCGAGCACTGGCAGGCTTCGGTCGAAGCGATCGGCTCCGACGATCCCTCGGTCGACGCCGAGCTGATCCAGCTCTACGACACGCTCCTCGGGCGGCTTGGCGTGGCGGACTATCGGCTCGAGCTCAACTCCATCGGCTGTCGAGACTGCCGCCCCGCCTATCTGGAGACGTTGCGTGCCTGGCTCGACGAGAACGCCTCGCGACTCGACGAGGAAACGCGCGAGAAGATGCACACGAACCCGTTGCGGGTCCTCGACAACATCTCGGCCAAGCCGCCGGCGGTCCGGGAAGCGCTCTCCGAGGCCCCCGCGATCGGCGATTTTCTCTGCGACGCCTGTGCGACCCACTTCACGGCCGTACGCGCAGACCTGGAGGCGGCCGGGGTTACGTTCGAGCTCGTCCCGACGCTGGTCCGGGGGCTCGACTACTACACGCGGACGACCTGGGAGTTCGTCGGGCCGGAGGGGGGTGCGCAGAGCTCGCTGTCCGGAGGAGGGCGCTATGACTACCTGGTGAAGGACATCGGTGGGCCACACACTCCCGGAGTGGGCTTCGGAGCCGGCATCGAGCGCCTCCTGCTCGCCCTCGAGGACGCGGGAGTCACCGCCGAGCCGCCCTCGATCGACGTGTTCTTCGCTCTCGAGGAAGGTGCGCCTCGCCGAGATGTGACGCGCTGGCTGGCCGAGCTGCGTGCCCATGGGGTGTCTGCGGACACCGACTACGCGGGTCGGTCGCTCAGAGGCCAGCTGACGCAGGCTGCTCGAATGGGAGCGTCGACGACAGCAGTCGTCGGCGGGAAGACGACGGTCCTCCGGAGCGCGACGCGGCCCGACGAGACGATCGACCACTCCGAAGTCGTGAAGAGGCTCCGGACGTGACGGCCTGGCGTGACGTCACGTGCGGAGAACCACGCTCGGAGCACGTCGGGCAGGTGCTGACGCTCGCGGGCTGGGTCGCTCGCCGCCGGGACCACGGCGGCCTCGTCTTCGTCGATCTGCGCGACCGCACGGGGCTGATGCAGCTCGTGATCAACCCGGAACGCGCTCCGGCCGCAGCCGAGTTGGCGAAGGAGATCCGGAACGAGTTCGTCCTCCGGGCACGAGGCGAGGTTGTCGCCCGCCTGCCCGAGACCGCGAATGCGAATCTCCCGACCGGCGAGGTCGAGCTCCAGGTCGATGAGCTGACCATCGTCTCGCGTTCGACTCCGCTTCCGTTCCAGCTCGACGAGGAGGGCGTCGACGAGACCCTGCGCCTGCGCTACCGCTGGCTGGACCTTCGGCGCGACAAGCTCCAGCGGAACATCACGCTCCGGGCCAGGCTCGTCTCGACGATTCGGCGAGTGATGGAGGCGGCAGGCTTCGTCGACATCCAGACTCCGATTCTCTTCAAGCCGACTCCGGAAGGGGCGCGCGATTTCATCGTCCCGAGCCGGCTCCAGAAAGGACGATTCTTCGCGCTGCCTCAGAGCCCCCAGATCCTCAAGCAGTTACTCGTCATCGGGGGCTTCGAGCGCTACTACCAGATCGCGATCTGCTTCAGGGACGAGGACCTGCGAGCCGACCGCGTTCAGGAGATCACCCAGCTCGATGTCGAGATGGCGTTTCCGGACACCGAGTTCATCCTCTCGCTGATGGAGGAGATGTGTGCCGAGGTTTGGAGCGAGTGCCTCGGGGTCGAGCTCACGCCGCCGTTCCCGCGCATGACCTATGAGGAGGCGATGCTCCGGTACGGCACGGACAAGCCCGATCTGCGCTACGGCCTCGAGGTTCAGGACGCGACCACGGTCACGCGCGGCTCGCAGTTCGGGGTGTTCGCGGATGCCCGCACTGTTCGGTTTCTTCGCGTACCGCGTGCCTTCTCGCGGGCGGAGCTGAACGGGCTCGAGGAACTTGCGAAGGAGTTCGGTGCGAAGGGCCTTGCGTATCTGGTGTATGACGACAAAGGAGCGGCGCGGTCGCCGATCGCGAAGTTTCTCTCCGAGGAGGAGCTCGCGGCGTTCCATGCCGGGCCCAATTCGACCGTTCTCTTCGGTGCGGACGAGCCGGATCTCGTCGCGCGCGTGCTCGGGGTCCTCCGCGAGCACCTCGCGCGGCTACTCGGGTTGATCGACGAGGACAGCTTCGAGTTCGTGTGGGTCACCGATTTTCCGATGTTCGAGTGGTCGGAGGAGGAAGGCCGATGGGGAGCGAAGCACCATCCCTTCACGCGGCCGACGGCAGAGTGGGAGGAGACGTTCGATCAGGATCCGGGCGCAGCCCTTGCGCTTTCGTACGACCTCGTCGCGAATGGCAACGAGATCGGTGGCGGCTCGGTGCGAATTCACGAGCCGGAGCTGCAGGCGCGCGTGTTCGATGTGCTCCGGCTGACTCCTGACGAGCAGCGCGTGAAGTTCGGCTTCCTGCTCGATGCCCTCTCGATGGGGGCTCCGCCGCATGGCGGCATCGCCTTCGGCATCGATCGCATGACGATGATCCTGGCTCGCGAATCCAATCTCCGGGAGACCATCGCGTTCCCGAAGAACCAGGCAGGAGTCGACCCGATGAGCGGTGCGCCATCTGAGGTACCGAAGGAGCAGCTCGACGAGCTCGGCATCCGACTCGTCGAGGAGCCGTCGTAGCGTCGTATTCGGGCACTGACGCCGTGCGTAGCCGAGCCGTGCGAATCGGCTCTGTCTCGCGTCGAAGGCGCTTCCCTTTCGCGACGGTTTCCTCGCTAGCCTGACAACAGGGGGTCTCGGGGATCCCCTGGGGGCAGTTGGTCGTACGCCAGGACGAGCTCGTGCTGGGGAGCGCGGAGTTGCTCGGCCGCCGGTCCGGCGCCACCGTCCGTCACACTTCGGCCGTGACTCACGTGCTGCCGCAGCGCCTCGTCTTTCTCGCCGGCGTCGCTCTTGTCGCCGCGGTCGCGGTCATCGCGATCGTCGAGCAGCGGGGGCAGGATGCGGGCACCATTTCGCTTGCGACCGCGCAGGCGCCGTCTGGTTGGAACACGGCCTTCGCGGGTTCACGCGGCCCAGCCGGAGACGCCCAGCGCACGACCTGCGGGCATGTGCTGGCACCGGAGTCACTCGGGGTCACGCACCCCGTCCTTCCCTGCGGCGCCAAGCTCGTCCTTCGCGCGGGTGGCACGCAGGTGCTGTCCGAGGTCATCGACAACGTGCTCGTCGAGCCGGGACGGCAACTCGAGGTGACCGAGGCCCTCGCCACGATGCTCGGGCTCGACGAGACCGTGGAGATCGAGTGGCGCTTTGCGACGGACGTGGGTAGCTAGCTCGCGCGGCCCGCTGACCCAGCCACTAAGATGAGTGCTGCTCGACCCTGTGCGTGGCCTTCGGCTCCAACGTGAACCAACAGACACGTGAAGGGAGCCGGCGTCGGAGCTAGGCGTGGCCGACGCTCCGCACGGCACCCACCTGGCAGTGCCAGGTTCGCAACGGCCGGGGCTTCATCGGCAGGGTGGAGCACGTCTCGAGCCCGGTTCGGTCGCTAGCCTGGCTTCATGGCCGCGGTTGAAGTGCTGGGTGATGCGACCCGAGGGGATGAGTGGGCCGCCGTGCGCCTTGCCGTCGAGGGGGAGAGGATCGTCCGCGACGATGCGGAAGGGCTCGACCGGCCGCTCTCGGGTCTCACGCTGCTGGAGGCGGCGTCCGTCGGCGGCGAGCCGCTCGTGCTGGAAGCGCTCGCCTCCGCCCTCGGCCAGGTCTTTCGAGCCGCGTCACAGCCGGGACGCGCCGCCGTGGCGATGAGCGGAGGAGTCGACAGCGCGGTTGCGCTCCTGCGCGCCGCGCCGAATGCCGTCGGCGTGACACTCCGCCTCTGGCAGGATCCCGCCGGACCGTCGGCGGAGCGGGCCTGCTGTTCACCCGCGGCCGTGGCCGCCGCACGCGCGACCTGTCATGCGCTCGGCCTTCCGCATGTCACGCTCGACCTGCGCGAGGAGTTCCGGCACGCCGTCGTCGAGCCCTTCGCCGCAGGGTACGAGGCCGGGGAAACGCCGAACCCGTGCACGCGATGCAATGGCGCCTTTCGCTTCGACGCGCTGCTCGAGTTCGCTGAGCGTGCGGGGGCCGACACTCTCTGGACGGGACACTACGCCCGCGTCGTCGAGCGGGGCGGGAAGCTTCTCGTCGCCCGGGCCGCCGATGCTCAGAAGGACCAGTCCTACATGCTCGCAGCGCTCGATCCCGAAACCCTCGAACGCGTCAGGTTCCCGCTCGGCGACCAGTCCAAGGCGGAGACCCGAGCGGAGGCGGCGTCAGCCGGATTGGCTGCGGCTGGTCGCTCGGAGAGCCAGGAGGCGTGCTTCCTGGCAGGAGGCGACTACAGGAGCTTCCTCGAGCGGCAGGGCCTTCCTCGGGTGCCCGGAGCGATCGTCGACACAGGCGGCCGAGAGATCGGCCAGCACGACGGGTACTGGCGATTCACACCAGGTCAGCGCCGGGGCCTCCGGATCGCGGCAACGCGTCCCCTGTACGTCCTCCGGACCGACCGCGCGACGAACGCAGTGGTCGTCGGCCCTCGAGAACGCCTCGCCGTCACGAGAGTCGAGGCCCGCGGCCGGCGATATCTCGATGTCACCCGGGCCGAAGCGAAGTTTCGCCACCGGTCGTCGTGCGTTCCCGCTCGGGTGGCCGCGTCCAACGGCGGGTTCTCGCTGGAGCTCGAGCAGCCGGCTCACGCCGTGGCGATTGGCCAGACGGCCGTGCTCTACGACGACGAGGCCGTCGTGGGCGCCGGCGTCGTAACGCGTGTCGCCTGACCATCTAGGATCCTGCGGATGACGATTCTGGCCTCGACCTCGGGTGACGTCCTCAACTACGCGCTCACCGTGTTCTTCGTCGCGAGCGGGCTCGGACTGGCGTACATGCTCGTCCGGCTCGGAGGGACGTTCGCGCGACTGTCCTCGTTGATCAGGGGCACGGAGCGCGACTTCCTGCCGGTGCTGGTGAAGGCCGGAGGAACCGTCGACCGGGTCAACGACCAGCTCGACAAGCTGGACGTCGTCACCGACAGCGCCGTCTCGATGGCCGACAGCGCCGATACGGCCGTCCGCGCCGTGTCCACGGCAATCACGACCCCCGTGAAGAAGATCACCGGGCTTGCGGCGGCGATCTCGCACGGTTTCGGTGCCTTCCGCACGCGGCGTGATGTGGGCGAAGCGGTGACCGTCGCCAAGCAAGCGGCGGCCAGGCGGGAGTCGGAGCTCGACGAGGAGCTCCGGCAGGCAGGGCGCACGGCGCCCGACGAGCCGCCGCCACCGGGCACCTAGCCGCCACCGGGCACCTAGAGGCCAGAGGTCAAGGCAAACCCCGCGGCCGCGAAGCGGCCGCCTTCAGAGATTCCCGCGCGACCCGAATCCGCGCCTGAGCGGATTCCGGTCGCGCGCTGGACAAGGCGCTCCGCGGGCCGCTCGTAGAATCCAGGCATGCGCACGACAGCAGAGCTTCGCGAGGGGTTCCTCGCGTTCTTCGAGGAGAAGGGTCACCTTCGGTGCCCGTCGGCGTCGCTCGTTCCCCGCCCCGATGACCACTCGACGCTCTTGACGACCGCCGGAATGCAACCGCAGATGCCGTTCTTCCTGGGGAAGGAGCCACCTCCCGCGCCGCTGACGACGACGGTCCAGAAGTGCTTTCGCACGCCTGACATCGATGAGGTCGGCCTCGACGGGTCGCATCTGACCTTCTTCGAGATGCTCGGCAACTTCTCGTTCGGCCAGTACTTCAAGGAGGGCGCGATCGAGCTTGCGACCGAGTTCGTCAGGGAGCGAATGGGGCTCGACTGGGATCGAATCTGGGTCAGCGTGCATGCGGGAGACCCCCAGCTCCAGCTCGGTCCCGACGAGGTCACCATCGGGCTCTGGGGACGGGTCGGCATGCCCGCCGAGCGAATCGTCCCGCTTCCCACGTCGGAGAACTTCTGGTCCGTCGGCGGCCCTGGGCCGTGCGGCCCCGACTCGGAGCTCTATTACGACTGGGGCGAGGAGCACGGGTGCGGCAATGCAGACTGCGCGCCGGGTTGCACGCGCTGCGAGCGCTTCCTCGAGTTCTGGAACCTCGTCTTCATGGAGTTCGAGCTGCATGCGGACGGGAAGCTCACGCCACTGCCCGCCCAGAACATCGACACGGGGATGGGGCTCGAGCGCGCGAGCGCGATCCTCCAGGACGTGATGTCGGTCTACGAGACGGACGGCTACCGGGAGATCATGGAATGGATCGCGTCCGAGTCGGGGGTCGCACACGGAGACTCGCCGGCGGCGACGAAGGCACACAGAGTTCTCGCCGATCACGGACGCGGGATGACGTTCCTCGTCGGCGACGGCGTGACTCCCTCGAACGAGGGACGCGGCTACGTCCTACGCCGCATCGTTCGAAGGGCCGTTCAGCAGGCGCGGCAGATCGGGCTGCGGGACGTCTTCCGGCTGCCCGCCGTCGTGATCCGGCAAATGGCCGAGGCGTATCCCGAGCTGTCCGAACGCGCGGAGGAGATCGAGCGAGTCGTCCGTGACGAGGAAGAGCGCTTCCTGGAGACGCTCGAGCGTGGGTTGCGGCTGTTCGAGGACCTTGCCGGCAAGGAGGCGATCTCGGGCGAGGAGGCGTTCACGCTCGCGGCGACCTACGGCTTTCCGGTCGAGCTGACCGTGGAGCTGGCGGAGGAGCGCGGCCAGGCCGTCGATGTCGACGGGTACCGCATGGAAATGGAGCGACATCGCGTGATCTCGCGTGCCGGCGGAGGAGGTGACCTACAGCGCGCTGCCGACTTTGCCGGCGCGGCGGGCTTCGAGGCCGAGTTCGTCGGCTATCACAAGACGGACGTGCTGACGCAGATCGGCCCGCTCGAGGAGCTCGAGGAGGGCCTCTTCCTGGCGAAGCTCCGCGAGTCCCCGTTTTACCCGTCCGGCGGCGGCCAGGCGACCGATCAGGGGTATATCGAGCTCGACGACGGCTCGGGGACTCGCGCCGAGCTCGTCGAGGCGTACCGCTTCCAGGACGATCAGGCTCTGTTGCTGCGAGGGTCGGGCTTCAAGGAGGGCGACCGCGTGCGCGCCGTGGTGCCCTGGAGCATCCGTTTCCCGACGATGGCGAACCACACCGGGACACACCTTCTGCACCAGGCCCTTCGCGACGTCCTCGGCGACCACGTGCGACAGGCGGGCTCCGCCGTTCGACCGGAGAAGCTTCGCTTCGACTTCACCCACGAGCACGCCGTGACTGCCGAGCAGCGCGAGACGATCGAGCGCCGAGTCAACGAGAAGATCTACGAGAACCTCCCCGTCCACGTCTTCGAGACCCCGATCGAGGAGGCGCGCCAGCTGGGCGCGATGATGCTGTTCGGAGAGAAGTACGGCGACATCGTGCGTGTCGTCGAGATCCCGGGCTACTCCGTCGAGCTCTGTGGCGGCACGCATGTGAGGTCGACCGCGGAGATAGGCCCCTTCGTGATTCTCTCCGAAGGATCGGTTGGGGCCGGAGCGCGACGCATCGAGGCGGTCACGTCCGGGGATGCCTGGGCACTCCTGGACGAGCGCTCGCGCGAGTTGGTCGAGCTTCGCTCGGAGCTCGAGCGGGTACGGAAGGAGGTGAAAACGGGTCGCGGAACGGCCCCGGCCGCGGCTCCCGAGCCCGAGGTCAGGGTTGAAAACGGGGTCAACGTCATCGTCCAGTCTGTCCCGGGTCTCGACGCGGACGCCCTGCTCGATCTTTCAGACCGCTTCAAGCAACGCCACGCGCCCGCGGCAGTCGTTCTGGGAGCCCAGGAAGACGGCAAGGTCCATCTCGTCGCGAACTTCGACCCCGCTGTGGCGGAGCGGGTGAGCGCATCCGATGTGGTACGTCAGGCGGCCGCGATCGTCGGGGGCGGGGGTGGAGGACGGCCCACCATGGCCCGTGCGGGAGGCAAGGATCCCGAGAAGCTGCCCGAGGCCCTCGCCGAGGCAGAGCGACTCATTCTGGCCGCACTGTGACTCACGTCCCTGGCCGCCGCCGGCTCCCCGGCAGAGCAGGGCTCCGCTCGCGGCCAGCGAGGTGAGAGTCCTGGCTCTCGACTACGGTGCGGCCAGAACGGGCGTCGCGGTCTCGGACGCGACGGGGATCATCGCGCGACCCCTGTGCGTGGTCGAGTCGGCCGGCACTCCCGCAGGCCTGGCACGGCTCCGGGAGATCGTCCACGAACAGGGGGCGGAGCGCATCGTCGTCGGGTTGCCACTGACCCTTCGGGGCAAGCACGGGAAACAGGCGGAGGAGACCCGGGAGTTCGTCCGCATTCTCCGCGAAGCTCTCGGCATTCCCGTGGAGACCTACGACGAGCGCTTCACCACCGCACTTGCTTCGCGGGACGCCGGCGAGGCGCCCGAGGATGCCCGAGCCGCGGCGCACTTGCTCGCGAGCTACCTCGACCGGAACCGCTCGGAGGACAGATGAGCGCGTCCATGCGACGGCACAGAACCCGCCGGCGAGCGATCCTGGGGCGCTGGGTGGCAGTTCTCGTTCTGCTCGGCGTCGTCGGTGTCGCCGGCTGGGCGGGAGCCTCGCTGGTCCGGGGTGGGAACGAGCCGCCCCCAGCGCCGACCGAGACGGCGCCACCGCTGGCACGATTGCGGATCATCTTCCCCGAAGGGTTCACGCGTCGTGAGATGGGGGAGCGAGTCGAGGCCGTGAGGCAGATCGCGATCGACAAGCGCGGAGTGACGCCCAGGCTGACGCGA
The DNA here is from genome assembly GCA_963761485.1 of uncultured Actinomycetes bacterium. Classification (GTDB taxonomy): domain Bacteria; phylum Actinomycetota; class Thermoleophilia; order Gaiellales; family Gaiellaceae; genus GMQP-bins7. The sequence continues at coordinate 286,224 of CAVXGP010000015.1, forward strand.
GCCGGCTATCTGCGCGCCACGAATGCAGCGAAGCCGCCTCGCGCTTTCCGAAAGGACTGGGCTCGTCATTCGATCGAGGGCTTCCTGTTCCCCGCCACGTATGAGTTCAGTCAGTACACGTCCTCGGCCGAGCTCGTCCGTGACCAGCTCGCGTACTTCGGCCGGCAGTGGAGCAAGGTCGACCTGCGGTACGCCAGGTCGAAGAATCTGACGCCATACGACGTGCTGATCATCGCCTCGATGGTCGAAAAGGAGGCGGCCGCGGCGGAGGAGCGACCCCTCGTCGCGGCGGTGATCTACAACCGGCTGCGGCTCGGGATGGTGCTCGGAATCGATGCCACGCTCCGCTACGGGCGCAACGTCCCGGGCACGGAGCCTCTCAAGCAGTCGGACATCGAGAGCGACGATCCGTACAACACACGGAGGCGGGCGGGGCTCCCGCCGACGCCGATCTCGAATCCCGGGCTAGCGTCGATCCGCGCAGCGGCTCGGCCGGCGAAGGTCGACTACCTCTTCTTCGTGCGCAAGCCGGACGGCGTCCATCACTTCTTCACCGCGAGCGAGGCCGAGTTCGAGCGCAAGAAGTGCGAGTTCGGCTTCGGCTGCTGACGGAGCTCCCACCGACGCTCCGCCCGGTCGAGCCGTTCGGGCGTCGACGCGAAGTCGTTTCCCATCCGTTACCCGTTCGCCGCTACGCTGGCTACAGGGAACGGGAGCTCCCCTGGGGCGTTTGGGCGCGCGGCCGTTGCTCGGCGGGATGGGCCGACGTTGGGTGACGGTTGGACGTGGGACGAGGCGACCGTCTCCTCATACTCCGCTCGTGACCAGAATCACCGGGTCGACGACGCTCGTCGGGATCATCGGCTGGCCTGTCGAGCACTCCCTCTCGCCCCGGATGCAAAACGCGGCGTTTGCCGCGCTCGATCTGGACTGGGCGTACGTTCCGCTCCCGACGCCCCCCGAGAGCCTGGCCGAAGCCGTGCGCGGGCTCGCCGCGCTCGGCTTCGCCGGGGCGAACGTCACCGCCCCGCACAAGCTCGCCGCAGCGGAGCTCTGTCAGACGGACGCCCCCTCGGTCAACACGCTCGTCGTGCGACAAGGGCGCATCGAGGGATGGACGACCGATGCTGCCGTCCTTGCAGGAATCGACGCCGAAAGCCCAGTGATCATCGGAGACGGCGGCGCGGCGACGGCGTTCCTCCACGCGCTTCCGAGCGCTCGACGGTTCTCCCGGCGGGGAGAGTGGCCCCCCGACGTCCGAGGGGCCGATCTCGTCGTCAACACGATCCCGGTCCGGGACGAGGTGCTCGTGGAGCTCGCGGCCGGCCAGACGCTCGTCGACCTTCCGTATCCGGAAACCGCCACTGCGACTGCCGCCCGCGAATTCGGCGCGTCGGTCGTGAGCGGCCTCGAAGTCCTCGTCGCGCAGGGGGCGGCCTCGTTCGAGCTCTGGACGGGCCTGCCGCCTCCGATCGAGGTCATGCGAACCGCCGTAGGCTTATCGGCGTGACACTCGAGCTCGTCACTGCGGGGGAGTCGCACGGGCCGGCGCTCGTCGCGATCGTCACGGGACTTCCGGCCGGCCTCGTCCTCGACCGCAGCGCGATCGAGAGCGACCTCAGCAGACGCCGAGAGGGATACGGGCGCAGCCCGAGGCAGAAGCTCGAGCACGACGAGGTCGAGCTCCTGGCCGGGCTACGACACGGAAAGACCCTCGGGACGCCACTCGCGCTCGTCATCCGTAACCGCGACCACGCAAACTGGGCATGGGGGATGAGCCCGTGGCCGCCCGACGGTGAGCCGACCGGCAAGGGAACCTCGCCGGTCACACTCGCACGGCCGGGCCACGCCGATCTCGCGGGCGCCCTCAAGTACGGGCACGACGACGCTCGGAACGCGCTCGAGCGAGCGAGCGCGCGCCAGACGGCCGCCCATGTCGCCGCGGGGGCCGTTGCGAAGGCCCTCCTCCGCGAGGTCGGCGTCTCGGTGGTGGGCCGGATACTCGAGGTCGGCGGCGAGCAGGCAGAGGACGGGTGGAAGCGCGCGACGGATGGCGCGCGCGCCGACCGCGACACGCTCGGCGGAGTCGTGGAAGTCAGCGCCGACGGCGTTCCACCCGGTCTCGGCTCCTATGCGGAGAAGCGGGATCGTCTGGATGCGCGGCTTGCCGCGGCGCTGATGGGGATTCAGGCGGTGAAGGGAGTAGAGATCGGCGGGGGCTTCGCGTTGGCCCGCAAGCGCGGTTCGGAGGCGCACGACGAGATCGAGCCGGGTCTCCGGCGGGAAACGAACCGAGCAGGTGGCATCGAAGGAGGCGTCTCGAACGGCGAGCCCGTCGTCGTGCGAGCGGCGATGAAGCCGCTCCCGACGCTCATGCGCCCGCTTCGCTCGGTGGATCTCGCGAGCGGTGAGCCGGGAGAGGCGCTCGTCGAGCGGAGCGACGTCCAGGCGGTCGAGGCCCTTGCGGTCGTCGCCGAGGCAGCCGTCGCCTGGGAGCTCGCGCACGCGGCGCGGGAGAAGTTCGGCGGCGATGCGCTCGCCGATTTCGTCGGTGCGCACCGCGCATACCTGGAGCGAATCCACTGGTCGTCCTCAACGCACTGAACAAACACCTCGTGCTCATCGGGTTCATGGGTGCGGGGAAGTCGACGCTCGGCCCGAGGCTCGCCCAACGCGTGGGGCGCCGGTTCATCGCCGTCGACGCGATCGTCGAGGATAGGACCGGGGCGAGCATCGAGGAGCTTTTCTCGGAGCACGGCGAGGCACGCTTTCGCGAGCTCGAGGCGAGCGCTGCGCTCGAGGCCCTGGCACGACAGCCGCCGGCGGTGATCGAGCTCGGCGGCGGCGGGCTCGGTTCGGAGGCGACCAGGGCCGCGCTGTCGGAGCATGCTTTCACGCTGCTCCTGGAGACGACTCCGGAGGAGGCCTGGGAGCGCGTCGCCGCCAGCGGGCGGCCACTCGCACGCGATCCGGAGCAGTTCCGCGGCCTGTACCAGGAGCGGTGGCCGCTCTACGACTCGACCGCGGACGGTCGAGCAAACGACCTGGACGGTTCCGTGCTGGCGGCTGCAGGCATCTCTTTCGGCCCAGGCGCGGCCGGCGAGCTCGGGCAGCTGGTGCCCGCCGCAGGAGCTGTCGAGCTCGTCGTGGACGGTGGCGTGGAGCCGCTCCACGGGGACACGATTCGTGCCGCGTTGGAGAGCCGGCTTCTCGCAGCTCACATCGTTCCAGCCGGGAAGAACGCAAAAACGGTCACGGAGGCCGAACGGCTCTGGTCCGCGCTCCGACTCGACCGCCACGGCACGATCGTCGCGCTCGGGGGTGGCTCCACCACCGATGTCTCGGGGTTCGTGGCTGCCACGTATCTGCGCGGGGTGTCCTGGGTCGCGGTGCCGACAACCCTGGTCGGTCAGGTGGACGCGGCGATCGGCGGGAAGACGGCCATCGACCTCGAGGGGGGCAAGAACCTGGTCGGTGCGTTCCACTGGCCTGCTCGCGTGGTGATCGATCCGGAGCTTCTGGCGACGCTGCCGTCCGAGGAGCTCGAGAACGGCCTCGCCGAGGTCGTCAAGACGGGACTGCTCGCGGGCGAGGCGCTCTGGGAGCTTGCCACCCCCGAGCAGGTACGCCGCTCCGCGGCCTTCAAGGCGGCCGTGTGCCTGCGCGATCCGCTGGACCGCAGCGAACGAGCCCAGCTCAACCTCGGCCACACGTTCGCGCATGCCCTCGAGACCGCATCCCGCTACGCGCTTCCCCATGGGCGCGCGGTCGCGCTCGGCCTTCTCGGCGCGCTTCGGCTGTCCGGCCTCGAGAAGGACGCCTGCCTGGTCGAGGAGCTGCTGGGGCCGCAACCCGTGCGCGTCGACCGGGAGGCGGCCTGGGCCGCGCTCACCCGGGACAAGAAGGCTGTAGGCGGACGTCCGCGCCTGGTCCTGCTCGAGGCCCCTGGCAAGCCGCGAGTCCACGTCGAGGTGGAGCCCGAGGAGCTCCGCGCGGCCCTGAACGCACTTATCGACTGAGTGTGCCCAAGAGCGAAGTCTGCGAATGCAGATCTCGCTCGCGCGACAATCCGACTCCGGGCCGCTGCGCGGGCACCGGAGTCGTTAAGGTCGAGCGATGCGCATCGTCGTCTTGAACGGCGTCAACCTCGATGTGCTCGGACGCCGTGATCCCGATATCTACGGTGGCCTGACGCTGTCGGAGCTCGAGACGAAGATCTACGAGTGGGCCAACGCGATCGGCTGCACCGTCCGGTGCCGCCAAACGAACCACGAGGGCGAGTTCGTCGACTGGTGCCACGACGCGTTCGATTGGGCAGACGGCGTGATCGTCAATCCCGGGGCCTGGTCGCACTATTCCTGGGCGATCCGGGACGCGGTCGAGCTCCTCACCGTGCCCGTCGTGGAGGTGCATCTCTCGAACGTGGATGCCCGTGAAGACTGGCGGAAGTTCTCCGTGCTCGAGGGCCTCCCATCACGACGGATCGTGGGCAAGGGCCCGGAGGGGTATCGCGAAGCCCTGGAGTTTCTCGTTCAGGGCAGCGCGTGAGCCGCACCGAGCGGCTCGCTGCGCTCCTCGAGAACCCGCTTCTGGTCGCCGGACCGCCGCACTCCCTCGGGGGGCAGGCGAATATTCGCTACCTCACCGGGCTTCGAAGCTCGAACGCGGCTCTGCTCGTCGAACCGGATGGGAGCGCGACCCTCTATACGGACTTCCGGTACGCGGCGCGCGCGCGAGAGGTCGAGGGCGTGACCTTCGTCGAGACGGCCCGAAACCTTTTGCCGGCTGTCGGCGAGCTTCTCGCGGGGCGGCGAATAGCGTTCGAAGAGGCGAATCTCCCGTTCGCCGGCTACCGAGCGCTCGTGGACGCGGGTGTCGATCCCGTGCCCGTCGCCGGGCTGGTCGAGTCGCTTCGGTCAGTGAAGGACGACGACGAGATCGCGGCAATACGCCGTGCGGGAGCGCTCTCGGACGAGATCTTCGGCACACTGGCCGAGGAGCGCTTCACCGGCCGCTCCGAGCGGGAGCTCGCGTGGTGGATCGAGCGGAGCTTTCGCGAAGCGGGCGCCGAGGACGTGTCGTTCCCGACGGTCGTCGCCGTCGGCGAAACGGGAGCATCGCCACACGCAGTGCCCGGCGAGCGGGTCGCGGAGGAGGGCGTGCTGGTGACCGTCGACGCGGGCTGCGTGCTCGACGGATACTGCTCCGACTGCACGCGTACCTTCGCGGTCGGCCGGATTCCGGACCGGCTCGCGTGGATCCATGCGCTGTGTCTCGAGTCGCAAGTCGCCGGGCTCGACGCAGTCGGCCCCGGCGTCTCGGGGCGGGACGCGGATGCCGCGTCGCGTGTTCCAATCGAGGAGGCCAGCCTCGGCTGGGCGTATGGCCACGGGCTCGGGCACGGCGTCGGGATCGAAGTCCACGAGGCGCCCGTTCTCCGTCCGGAATCGACGGACGTGCTGGAGCCCGGGAACGTCGTCACGGTCGAGCCGGGGATCTACCTGCCGGGCGAAGGCGGCGTACGCATCGAGGACCTTGTGCTCATAACCCCGGAGGGCAGCGAGCGGCTGACCACGTTTCCGAAGGAGCTGATCACCGTCGCCTGACTCCGTTGATGCGCAAGATGGGAATCCGCGCGAGCGGATTCCGATCGCGCGAAATCCCTGAAGCCAGCCGCTTCGCGGCCGGGGCGCTGCTATTTCACATCGGCATCTAAACTGCGCCGCTGTCATGGCGGAGATGGTCTCCACGAACCAGTTCAGGAACGGGATGCACATCGAGATCGACGGCGGCGTCTGGCGCATCGTCGAGTTTCAGCACGTGAAGCCCGGCAAGGGCGGCGCGTTCGTGCGCACGAAGCTCAAAGCCTTGGACACGGGCGCGGTGGTCGACAAGACGTTCCGCGCGGGGGAGAAGTTCGCGCGCGTGCACACCGAGGTGAAGAACGTGCAGTTCCTCTACGACGACGGCGCGGAGGCGCACTTCATGGACGAGCAGACCTACGACCAGTTCGGGCTGCCGCACTCCGAGGTGGCGAATGCGCTCGCCTACCTCGCTCCCTCGAGCTCGGTGCAGATGCTGGCGGTGGACGGAAAGCCCGCCGGCATTCAGCTGCCCGCCTCGGTCGAGCTGACGGTCACCCAGACGGAGCCGGCCGTCCGCGGCGACACCGTGACGAACGTGATGAAGCCGGCGACGCTCGAGACCGGCGCCGTCGTCCAGGTCCCGCTGTTCGTGGACCGCGGCGAGCGGATCAAGGTGGATCCCCGGGAGGGCCGCTACATCTCGCGCGCCTAGCATTCCGGTCTTGCGCAGTACTCGAGCGCGCACGCCGCTAAGGTCCAGGGCCGTGCCGAAGCTGGTCGACACGACGATCCGGCTCCTCTCGCAGGAGCCTCTCGCTGGGCGCCTGCCGACGGCCGAGGTGCTGCGTGTGGCCGAGATCCTCGACCAGGCCGGGTTCGCCTGCCTCGAGATCTCGGGCGGCGGTGTCTTCGACGCGACCGTGAAGCGGCGCGTCGAGAGCCCGTGGGAACGAATCCGCGGGATCAAGGCTCGCGTTTCGACGCCGCTCGGCATCGCCCTGCGGGGCCGCTTCCTGGTCGGTTCCCGTCCGGTGAGCGGGGACATCGTCGGGCGGTTCGTCGTCTGCGCGGCCGAGAACGGGATCGAGGTCTTTCGCCTCCACGACCCACTGAACGACGTCTCCAACCTGCGCGAGGCAGGAGCGGCGATCACGAGCGCGGGCGGCGCGTTCCACGCTGGCCTTGTCTACAGCCCCGGCCGAACGGGCGAGACCGACACGCTCGTCGAGCAGGCGCGGAAGCTGCCGGATCTCGGCGCTACGCGCGTGATCGTCAACGACCCGACGGGGGCGCTCGTCCCTCACCGGGCCCAGGAGCTCGTGGGGCGGCTCCATGAAGCGAGCGGCCTCCCGGTCGGCTTCTACGTTCAGGGGGCGGCAGGCATGGGCCTCGCCTCCGCTCTTGCCGCTGTCGAAGCCGGCGCCGATCTCGTGGCGACGGCCGTCTACCCGCTGGCGCTGACGCTCCATCGCGTTGCCGGTGAATCGCTGGCAGAGTCGCTCGAAGGGCTGGGCCACGCCACCGGGCTCGATACGGCCAAGCTGTGGGAGGCCTCCGATGTGATCGACGAGCACATAGGCGACGAGCCAGTGGCATCGGTGGCGCCCCGCATCGCCGTGCGCGCAGCGGAGTTCGACCTGCCGGCGGGCCTGGTGGCAGCTTTGGAGGTTCACCTCCGCGCCAATTCGGCCGCAGACCGCCTCCTCGAAGTCCTCGAGGAATTCGGCCGTGTTCGCGCCGAAGCCGGATGGCCGCCACTTGCAGCCCCGATCGGGCAGATCCTCGCCTCCCAGGCGCTTCTCCACGTGCTCGAGGCGAAGCGCTACGGGACCGTCGTCGACCAGTTCCGCGCGCTTGTGCAGGGCGGCTACGGCACGACCCCTGAGCCGGTCGATCCGACGGTCGAGCGCGCCGTGCAGCTCCTTGCTCCGAGGGCGGCACTGGCGGACGATCCGCCCACGGCCGAGGAGGTTCGCGAACGCGCCGAAGGGCTCGCCGCAAGCGAGGAGGAGCTCGTCCTGATCGCGATGTTCGGTCATGACGCGGAGGAGCTCCTGGGAAGGATCCGCGCGCGGCACTCGCAGGAGACCCTGCTCGTCGCCGAGGACGCCGACGCCGAGCGTGCCGAGCGGATCCGGGAGCTCGTCAAGATCGTGGAGGAGAGCGGCGTGGGCGAGATCGAGATCGAGGACGAGGGCATGCGGGTGTCCGTCCGGAGGGCGGACGAGCCCGGTGTCGCGCCCGCAACCGGCGTGGCGGCGGCCCAGACCGAAGCCGCAACTGCGACCATCGAGCCGCCCGCGGGGGACGGAGTCGTTCGGGTCGAGTCGCCGATGGTCGGCGTCTTCTATCGGGCTCCGAACCCGGGCGCGCCCGCATTCGTCGACGTCGGCGACCCGATCGAGCCCGGTCAGACGCTCTGCCTCCTCGAGGCGATGAAGCTCTTCAACGAGCTCAAGGCCGAGACGTCGGGGATCGTACGGGCGATCCACGTCGAGAACGCGCAGCCGGTGGAGTACGGACAGCTCCTGTTCGAGCTCGAGCCGGCTCTCGCGCCGCCGACCCTCTGAGGAGCGCGGGCGTGTTCTCCCGCGTCCTCGTCGCGAACCGGGGTGAGATCGCGGTTCGGGTGATCCGCGCGCTGCACGAGCTCGGCATCGAAGCGGTCGCTGTCTACTCGACGGCCGACCGCGACGCATTCCACGTCGAGTTGGCCGAACAGGCCGTCTGCATCGGTCCGCCACCGTCTGCGCAGAGTTATCTCGGGATCCCGAACGTCGTGGCAGCCGCCGTCACGACCGGCTGCCAGGCCGTTCACCCCGGCTACGGCTTTCTCGCGGAGAATCCCGCCTTCGTGCGTGCCTGCGAGGACTCGGATCTCGTCTTCATCGGACCTCCGGCGGACGTGATGGAGCGGATGGGGGACAAGCTGCGCGCCAAAGAGGAGATGCGTATGGCCGGCGTCCCGCTCGTTCCGGGCACCGACGGTGCCGGAAGCCTCGACGAGCTGCGCCGGGCAGCCTTCGAGACCGGGTTCCCGGTGCTGCTCAAGGCGGCAGCAGGCGGAGGCGGCAAGGGAATGCGCCTCGTGTTGTCGGAGGACGAGCTCGAGAGTGCGTACGCCGCGGCAAGTGCCGAGGCCGACGGCGCGTTCGGCAACGACTCGCTCTATCTCGAAAAGGCGCTCTCACCAGCCCGCCACGTCGAGATCCAGGTCCTCTGCGACGCGGACGGCGGGGTGCTCACGCTGGGCGAGCGGGAGTGCTCGATCCAGCGACGGCATCAGAAGCTCATCGAGGAGTCGCCGTCCGTCGCCCTGGACCCCGAGACCCGCGAGGCGATGGAGGACGCCGTTGAGCGCGCGTGCGGGTCGATCGGCTACCGGAACGCCGGGACGTTCGAGTTTCTGCTGGACGCGGAAGGCGGGTTCCACTTCATCGAGGTGAACTGCCGTCTGCAGGTCGAGCATCCGGTGAGCGAGCTCGTCACCGGGATCGACATCGTCCGGGAACAGGTGCGGCTCGCGGCCGGGGAAAGGCTCGAGCAGGCGGGGCGAGCGCCGCGGCGCGGGCACGCGATCGAGGTCCGGATCAACGCGGAGGACCCTGCACGCGGCTTCGTCCCGTCGCCGGGCACGGTGACCCGATTCCAGCCGCCGCTCGGAGCCGGAGTCCGCGTGGACACGGCCGTCCGGGACGGGAGCGTGATCCCGCCTTACTACGACTCGATGATCGCGAAGGTCATCGTCGGAGACGAGACGCGAGACCTGGCCATTGCACGTTCCGTACGCGCCCTCTCCGAGCTCGAGATCGAGGGCATCCCCACGACGCGCGACCTCGCCCTCGACGTGCTCCGTTCGCAGGAGTTCCGCCGTGGCGAGTATTCGACCTCGACGCTCGCGGAGCTCGAGGGCCGTGTCCCGTCCCTCTCCTTCGCATGACGCAACCTGTCGGGCGTCGCGCCGGCCGGAGGCAGGCCCTCTTCCTCCTCTACCAATGGGACCTGACCGGGCAAGAGCTTGCGTCCCTGTTCGACGGTGAGCCCGACGAGTTCGCGCGGTCGCTGGCGGAAGCGGTCGCGGAGCACGCCGACCAGCTCGACCGGCGCATTACGGAGTCTTCCGACGAGTGGCCCGCCGACAGGCTGGGTACGCTCGAGCGCAACATCCTGCGCATCGGGGTCTACGAGCTGGAGGAGGGAACGGTGCCGCCCGAGGTCGCGATCAACGAGGCAGTCGTCCTCGCGAAGCGGTATGCGTCCGACGACGCCGCCCGACTCGTCAACGGCATTCTCGGCAGGATCGAGCGCGAGGAGCACGCCGCGTGAGCGGCGTCGACGAAGCGCTGACAAGAGCCGAAGAGCTGCTCGCGCAGCTCAACGAGCGGCGCGGGGAGCTGGAGCGGCTCGCACAGGCGGTCGAGGTCGACGGAGATGCCGCGGTCGACCTCATCGCAGAGCTCGCGGAGCTCGCCCGGCAGATCGAGGCCGAACTGACACGGGCGCGCACCCTGGCCGATGCCGCGGAGCCCTGACGAGCTTCGGGAGGCGGTCGAGGCCTATCTCGGCGCGCTCCCGCTTGCCCCGGACCTCGGCGGCTTGGAGGAAACGCTCCGCTACGCGCTCGAGTCCGGAGGGAAGCGAATCCGCCCGGTTCTCTGCCTCGCCGTCTCGGAAGCGGCCGGCGGACGTCTCGAGGATGCGCTCCCGGCAGCCGCCGCCGTCGAGCTCGTGCACACGTTTTCGCTCGTTCACGATGACCTCCCGTCGATGGACGACGACTCCGAGCGGCGAGGCCGGCCGAGCGCTCACGTCGTCTACGGGGAAGGCGTAGCCCTTCTCGCCGGCGACGCCCTACTCACAGAGGCTTTCCGGCTTGCTCTCTCGTACGACGACCCGGCGATCGCCCGCGAGCTCATCGAGGCGACCGTCGGCATGATCGGCGGCCAGCACCGTGACATCACCGGCGACGACGCGGACCTCGCCGAGCTCGAGCGTCTGAAGACGGGACGCCTGTTCTCCGCCTCGGTCGGGTTGGGACTGCGGGCTGCCGGTGCCCCGGACGGAGACCAAGCTCCCTGGCGGGCGTTCGGAGACGAGCTCGGGATCCTGTTCCAGGCGATCGACGACATCCTGGACGGCGACGGGTTCTCGAAGCGACTGGGGCTCCCCGGTGCCCGACGGTTGGCCGACGAGTGCGCCGAGCGGGCTCGCGAGCGTCTGGCCGCCTTGCCTGCTGATACGTCGGTGTTGCGCGAGCTCGTCGACGGGCTCGCGGTACGAACTGGGTGAGCAGTGTCTGAAAAGGCCTAGGACGAGACTGCACCTTCGGCTTGCCTCGAAAGGGGTCGGCCTGCGGCCGCAAGACAGCCGCGTTTTAGGGGTTTTCGCGCTCGGAATCTGCGTTTCAGCTGATTCCGAGCTTGCGTACGAGTTAGGGGTGGACACCGGCGGTTTTCTGACTAGGATCAGACCTTCACTGAACACGCCAGGGCCGTGCGCTGCCCATTTTCCTCGCGCGCGGACCCGTCGTTCCTCTCCGTCTCATGTCGAACCACCTTCGCAGCCGCATGCCCGCGTTCGCCCTGGAAAGGGTCGTTTTCACCATCGTCCTCGTGCTTGCGTTCGCCCTCGCCGCACCCGCTGTCGCCGCGACGACGAATCCCCCCTTGCCCGAGCACCTGACGCGGGACGACTCCGAGCCTGCACCTGCACCCACACCGGGCGAGCGCGTCGCGCGAGTCGCGGTCAAGGCAGTCGGGGTCTCATATCGCTGGGGCGGCGAGTCTCCGGAGACAGGCTTCGACTGCTCGGGACTGGTTCGCTGGGCCTACGGGAGGATCGGGGTCGACCTCCCGCACAACTCGTACGCTCTCTACAGCGTCGGCCGAAGCGTGCCGCGCGCTCGGATGGAGCCCGGCGACGTGCTCTTCTTCGAGGGGCTGGGGCATGTCGGCCTCTATCTCGGCCGCGGCCGGATGGTGCACGCGCCCCAGACAGGGAGAGAAGTCGAGATCGTCCGTCTGGGCGCGACGAACTACGGCTCGCGGCTGATCGGAGCGCGCCGCATGGCCGGCGACTGACGCCGACGCATTCTCGAACCTCCACCGAGTGCGTTTACGAGGCGCTGCGTGCAGGAGCCAGCGGATTCCTGCTCAAGGACACGCCGCCGGAGCAGCTCGTCGACGCCATCCTCGCTTTCCGCGGCAGTCATGCGCCGGGTCATCGAGGAGTTCCTGCGGTGTGCGCCGGCGTCAGTTCAGAAGCCGGTTCCCGGGCTCGATGAGCTGACCGCGCGCGAGCTGGAGATGCTCCGCTACGTCGCCCGGGGTCTGTCCAACGCCGAGATCGCGAAGCAGGCTTTCGTATCCGAGACGACGGTAAAAACTCACGTCGCGCACATACTCCGCAAGCTGCGACTGCGTGATCGGGTACAGGCGGTCGTCTTCGCTTACGAGAATGGGATAGTGGCGCCGGGTGAGACCGGATAGCCGGTCGCGCGAGGCTGCGCGCCGAAAGTCCTCGAAGAGCGCAACGACGACGACCACAACTGTCAGGATCGCGAGCCACGTGGGCATTCGTTTACCTCTTTCCGAGCCAGGAGGGCGGAGAAAGATATTCGGCGGGGGATCGCCAAGACCTTTCTACCCGATACCGCGTGAAACGAACGTGAAACGGTGAACAGGAGGTGAACGGTGAAGAAGCGCGCCGACGCGCTGCTCGTTGAGCGAGGTCTCGCGGAGAGCCGCACCCAGGCGCAGGCGCTCGTGCTGGCGGGCCTCGTCCCGGGCGTCGACAAGCCCGGACAGCAGGTCGACGTGAACGCGGAGCTGCAGGTCGAGAGCCCGCCTCCTTTCGTCTCCCGGGGTGGGGTGAAGCTCCGAAACGCGCTCGACGGGCTCGGTGTCGATGTCGAGGGACGCGACTGCGCCGACGTGGGTGCTTCCACCGGCGGCTTCACCGACTGCCTCCTCCAGGCAGGTGCTGCGCGCGTCGTCGCCATCGACGTGGGGTACGGGCAGCTGCACCCACGGCTGCGCTCGGACCCGCGCGTGACGGTGCTCGAGCGGACGAATGCGCGGACGATCACGCAGCTTCCATTCGCGCCCGAGCTCGTAGTCTGCGATGTCTCCTTCATCAGCGTGGTAAAGGCCCTGCCGCCGGTCCTTGCGCTCGCGCAACCGGGCTGGGAGGCGCTCGTCCTCGTCAAGCCGCAATTCGAGGCCGGGCGCTCCGAGGTCGGCAAGGGAGTCGTCCGCGACCCCGAGGTGCAACGGAACGTCCTCGGAGGCGTGATCGAATCCGCACATGACTGGGGTGCTGAGGTGGCCGGAGTCGTAGACTCAGGATTGCCCGGCCCGAAGGGGAACCGGGAGTTCTTCGTCCACTTCGTGAACCGCGCGGGCGCAGCGAATCCCGATGACATCGACCGCTGGATCGCCGAGGCTGTCGGCTAGGACGGTCACCAGAGCCGCCGTCGTCACGCATGGGACGCCCGGCCAGATCGGAGCCGGGGTCGCGCGACTCCAGGCCGTGGCTGCGGAGCATGGCGTCGAGCTCCTCTTCCCACCGGACGAGGCGGAGAAGCACGGGCTGGAAGCCGCGTCGAACACGAGTGCTGCGGACATCGCGGTCGTCCTCGGTGGCGACGGGACCGTCTTGCGTGCGCTGACGCGCTTTCTGGGGACGGGAGTGCCGGTCGTCGGCGTCAACTTCGGCCGGGTTGGGTTCCTGAGCTCGATGGGACGGCGTGACCTGGAGGCGGGCCTGTCCCGCGTCTTCGCAGGCGAGTACGACGTCATCGAGCTGCCGACGCTCGAGGTCGACCATCCCGACGGCACCGGACGCGCGGTGAACGACGTCGTCGTTGCGAGCGGCTCACTCGGGCGCATGATCGAGCTCGAGCTGGCCGTAGGAGGAGAGGAGCTCGGTCGTCAGCCCTGTGACGGGATCATCTGCTCGACTCCCTCGGGCTCCACCGCGTACAACCTCTCGAATGGCGGGCCCGTCTTGATGTGGGGGCTCGAGGCGATGGCACTCACGTTCGTCGCCGCGCATTCGCTCCATGCGCGTCCGCTGGTCATCCCGCCGGGCGCCGACGTGATCGTGTGGAATCGGACTCACGACGTCGAGGCGGGCGTCCTCGTGGACGGCCATCGTGTTGCCACCCTCGGGAAGGCGGAGCGCGCGGTCGTCCGGATCGGGGCGGAGCGCTCACTGCTCGCCACGCTTCCCGAAGCCACCTTCGTGCGGCGCTACCGCCAGAGCTTTGCTTCGTAGCCTCCGGATCGAGAATCTGGTTCTGATCCGGGAGGCCGAGCTGTCCTTCGCCCCGGGCCTGAACGCGGTAACCGGGGAGACGGGTGCCGGGAAGACGATCTTCGCGCAGGCGATCGGCCTCCTCCTCGGCGCGCGTGCCGACGCGGCTTCGGTCGGAGCGGATGCTCGCGAGGCGTTCGTCGAGGCCGAGCTCGACGTGCCGGACGGGTTTTTCGACGAGGACGAGCTCGCCGCGCTCGGCGAGGTCCGTCCCGAGGACGAGAGCGGGCTCGTGCTGGCGCGGAGGGTCTTCGCGGATGGACGAACCCGCGCGTACGCGTGGGGACGTGCGGTCGCGCGTGAGGACGTTGCCGCTGCCGCCGAGCGTCTGATCGCGATGTCCGGCCAGTTCGAGCAGCGCCGGCTTGCGCGGGCCTCGTTCCAGCTCGACGTCCTGGACGCCTTCTGCGGCCCCGAGCAGCTCGCGCGGCGGCGCGAGGCGGCGTTCGCGTGGCGAGAGCACGGCATCGCACGCAGGCGATACGAGGAGCTGACCCGAGATGCGGACGCGACGGCTGCCCGTCTCGCGGAGCTCGAATCCCTCGTGGAGGGCACCGACGGGCTTGCGCGGGGAGAGGAACAGGAGCTCAAGGCGACGCGTGAGCGCGTCCGCCACGTCGAGGAGCTCGGGCAGGCTGCCAACGAGGCGGCGGAGGCGATCGCCCCGGACGAGGGCGACGGGGCGGCATCTCTGGCTGCCCATGCGGAACGGATGCTCGCGCCGCTCGAGAGGATCGCGCCGGAGCTCGCGTCGGCCGCAGGCGAGCTGCGCGACGTCGCCCTCCGCCTTCGCGAAGTTGGGAGCGATCTCCGTGCCTTCCTCTCCACGCTCGACACCGATCCAGGACGGCTCGAGGAGCTCGAGGAAAGACTCGAGCGGATCGTCGACCTCAAGAGAAGGTTCGGCGCCGCCTCGTACGAGGAGCTCCTCGAACGGGCGGAAGCCGCGCGGCTGGAGCTCGAGGAGGCGGCCGCCGGCCACGACCCGGTCGAAGCAGCCGCCGAGGCGGTTGCCACGGCCGACGCGCGCATCGGCGCACTCGCAGAGGAGCTTCGCGCGGTGCGGCGTTCCCAGGCGAAGCCGCTTGCAGAGGCCGTGGGCGCAGAGCTCCAGGGGCTCGGGATGGGGGAGGGCGAGTTCCTGGTCGAGCTTCGCGAGCGAGAGCTCGGATCGACCGGCTCCGACGACGTCGCGTTCCTCGTCAGGCCGAATCCCGGCCTTCCTTTCGCGCCCGTCGCCGAGACGGCGTCCGGCGGCGAGCTTTCCCGGATAGCGCTCGCGCTCGCGGCGGTGGCGGGAGGGGAGACGCTCGTCTTCGACGAGATCGACGCCGGGATCGGCGGCGTCACGGCGCACGCGGTCGCAGCGACGCTGCAGCGGCTCGCGGAGCGGGCGCAGGTGCTGACGATCACACACCTGCCGCAGATAGCGAGCGTGGCCGAGCGCCACTTCCGGGTGGAGAAGGTGCCCGGCGATCCAACCCACACGCGGATCGAGGAGCTCGGCGACCTCGTTCGCCGGGAGGAGCTGGAGCGGATGCTCGGCGGGCAGGAGTTTCTCGCGTCGGTGACGGAGAGCTGATTTCAGGTTGGAGCCGCGGCGGCTCTGACCTCGGGGCGTGCTACGGTGAGACCCCGTGGCCAAGTACGTGTTCGTCACGGGCGGCGTCGTCTCCGCGCTCGGTAAGGGGATCGTCGCGGCGTCTCTCGGGCGCCTGTTGAAGTCTCGGGGCCTCTCCGTCAGCGCACAGAAGTTCGACCCGTATCTGAACGTCGACCCGGGTACGATGAGCCCGTTCCAGCACGGCGAGGTCTTCGTGACCGAGGACGGGGCCGAGACCGACCTCGACATCGGCCACTACGAGCGGTTCATCGACGAGAACCTCTCGCGGAACGCGAGTCACACGGCCGGTGCGATCTGGGACGCGGTTCTCCGCAAGGAGCGCAAGGGTGAGTTCCTCGGCGCCACCGTGCAGGTCATCCCGCACATCACGAACGAGATCAAGGCGCGGATACGCCGCGCCGAGAAGGTCGCTCCGGCCGACGTGGTCATCTCCGAGATCGGGGGGACCGTCGGTGACATCGAGTCGCTTCCGTTCCTGGAGGCAATCCGGCAGTTCAGGCGCGAGGTGGGGCCCGAGAACGTCGTCTACCTCCACGTCACACTCGTCCCCTTCATCGCGGCCGCCGGGGAGCTGAAGACGAAGCCGACCCAGCACTCGGTCAACGAGCTCCGCCGCATCGGTATCCATCCCGACGTCGTCGTGTGCCGTTCGACCGAGGCCCTTTCGGACGACATCCGCGAGAAGATCGCGCTCTTCGCCGACGTCGACCGCCGCGCGGTCATCGAAGCGCCGGACGTGCCCGACGTCTACTTCGTGCCGGAGGTGCTCCAGGCGGAAGGGCTCGACACGCTCGTGTGCGACATGCTCGACCTCGGTTGCCAGGCCGCCGAGCTCGGCGAATGGCACGAGCTGACCGAGAGAAGCCGCGCGCTGGACGGGACGGTCGAGATCGCTCTCGTGGGCAAGTACGTCAAGCTGCACGACGCCTACCTCTCGGTCCACGAGGCGCTGAAGCACGCGGGCGTCCAGCACGGCTCGCGGATTCACGTCCGCTGGGTCGACGCGGAGCACATGTCCTACGACGAGGCCGTTCGCGAGCTCGAGCAGGCGGACGGGGTCCTCGTGCCCGGGGGGTTCGGGTCACGCGGCTGGGAGGGGAAGATCCTCGCCTGCCAGGTCGCGCGCGAGCGGGAGATTCCCTATCTCGGCCTCTGCCTCGGGATGCACGTGGCAGTTTCCGAGTTCGCACGGCACGTGTGTGGGATGGACGGTGCGAACTCGACCGAGATGGACCCGGAGACCCCATATCCCGTGATCGATCTCCTGCCCGAGCAGAAGGAGATCGAGGACCTCGGCGGGACGATGCGGCTTGGAGCACAGGCCGTCGAGCTGGCCGAGGGGACGCAGGCGCGCGAGAGCTACGGAGAGCCCGTGATCCATGAGCGCCACCGGCACCGCTATGAGGTGAACAACGAGCTGCGTCCCAGCCTCGTCGAGGCGGGGTTGGTCGTCTCCGGAACGTTCCAGGACGGGAGGCTCGTCGAGATCGTCGAGCTTCCCGACCATCCCTGGTTCGTCGCGAGCCAGTTCCACCCGGAGTTCAAGTCGCGACCGACGCGCCCGGCGCCGCTCTTCCGCGACTTCGTCGGCGCTGCGCTCGAGCGAGCGCGCGCTCGCGTCGGCGTCCGCGCTGCCGCTCGTTGATCGAAGTCCAGCGGACGACGCCCCATGTCGCCGTCGGGATCCTGCGGCGCGGTGACACCGTCGCGCTCGTCCGGCAAGGCGCACCGGGCCGTGAGCCGTTCTGGGCTCTTCCGGGTGGCGTGCTCGAGGAGGGAGAGCTCATCCACGAGACGCTCGCGCGCGAGGTCCTCGAGGAGACGGGCCTCGAGATCGAGATTCCTGCGCGGCTCGCGTACATCCGCCAGATCGACAACCGGAGGCCCGAGCAGCTCCTCGGGAGCCGCGGGCCGGGTGCCGGGTATCTCGCCACCGTGTGGGTCTTCGAGGTGGAGCGATGGAGCGGTGAGATCGCGGCGCGCGACCCCGACGGCTTTGTTCTCGACGCCGAGTTCGTGCCCGTGGCCGAGGCGGCGGAGCGCCTTGGGCGAACCCAGTGGCTCGAACTGGCTGCGGCGTACCTCCGAGGAGAAGTGGAGCCTGCATCCCTGTACCTCGAACGTCTGCACCTCGACGGCTCGGTCGAGGTTCTGTGGGGATGAGCCCGACTGAGGCGGCTACCTGCAGCAGGTGGTTCCCGGCTGCACGCGCTTCTTGGTCGTGAGCTCGTCGGGTCTCTGCCGGCGGCTCGTTCGCGCTGGAGGCCTACACGCCGGGTCGAAGCCACTGGGTCGATCGACCGGGCGATCCTGCGATAGCACGCTCGCGCGCTCTAGGGCCACCCGGGATGTCCGCGATTCCGCTGTCGGAGAGAACGTTGCCCGTGCGTAGACTCGGCCGACGATCGCGTACGAGCGATTGACGACGCTACTTCACGGAGCCCGCGAGCAGCCCCTGAACGAAGTAGCGCTGGAACGCGAAGAACACCGCGAGCGGGATCGCCAACGAGATGAACGCCGCGGGCGCGATGAGCTCGATGTTGCCGCTGAACTGCCGCATCTGAGAAAAGATCGCGACCGTGATCGGCTGGGTGTCGCGCGCGAAGGTCAACGCCACGAGCAGGTCGTTCCAGACCCACAGGAACTGGAAGATCGCAAGCGATGCGATCGCCGGCAGGCCGAGCGGCAGGATGAGACGGAGGAAGATCCGGATCTCGGACGCGCCGTCGATGCGCGCCGCCTCGAGCAGGTCACGTGGTATTCCGATGAAGAAGTTGCGCAGCAGGAAGATCGCGAACGGCAGCCCGAAGGCCGTATGGAACAGCACGAGTCCGATGATCGTGTCGAAGATCCCGAGGTCGTTGTAGAGGGAGAAGATCGGGATGAGGGCCATCTGGATCGGCACGACGAGCAGCGCGACAACGATCAGGAACAGCCAGTCTCGCCCCGGAAACTCGAGCCAAGCGAACGCATAGGCGGCGAGCGAGGCGATGAAGATCGGCAGGATCGTCGCTCCGAGCGAGATCCAGAGGGTCGTCCAGATCGCCGATGTGATCGCGTTGTTGTCGAGGATGTTGCCGTAGTTCTCGAGCGTCGCGAGACTCGGCTCGGTGAAGATCTCCCACCAGCCCGCTGTCCCGATCACTGCTGGGTCGAGCAAGGAGGTGAAGAAGAGCCCGAGCGTGGGGAGGAGCCAGAGCACGCCGATGAAGACGAGCAGCAGATAAATCGGCGTCTTCCCCAGGAAGCGGACGATCCGCGTCGCGAACGACTCCTCGGCGCCGGCCGCCCTCGGGAGACCGGCTTCGAGCTCGGCGGTGGTCACGGGTCTAGACCTCCCTCCGGAAGCGCCGGATGTTGATCGCCAGGATCGGGATGACGAGCAGGAAGAGGAAGACCGCGATCGCGGCGCCGAGCCCGTGGTCGTTCACGCCACCGAACGACGTGCGCCACATCGCGAGGGCAATGACGTTCGCGTCGTCCTGGACCGACCCCGGGGCGACGGAGATCACGATGTCGAAGACCTTGAGGACGTAGATGAGCATCGTGATGAAGACGACGGTGAGTACCGGTGCGAGCAGCGGGATCGTGACCCGCCGGAAGACCTGCATCTCCGTCGCTCCGTCCGTCCGTGCGGCCTCGAGCAGGTCGCGCGGAATGGCGGCGAGCCCGGCCGCGATGACGACCATCGCGAAGCCTGCCCAGACCCAGATGTAGGCCATCATGACCGAGGGTAGGATCAGACCTTCTCCGAGCCAGGACACGCCTGCATACGGCTCGGAGAACGTGTCGGGCCCGATCGCCGCGCGATAAGAGCCCGCCTGGACCTCCTCGAACGAGAACGTACCGTTGGCCGTCGCCTGTGTCTCGAGGACGGTCGTCCCGCTGTCGTCGCGAAGCTCGACGGTGACGCCGGGGAGCCCGAGCTCCCCGTCTTCGACCTGCCCGGGGGTGCCGCCTCCGGGCTTGAAATCCCTCCACACCACTCCAGTGATGCCTGCCGCGAGCGCCTCGGGGACGATCGCCTGCTCGGCGCCTGCCGGAACATCGGAGGACCGGATTCCGGTGAGGCCGAGCTGCGCCACGCTCCCCGGCTGGAGCTCCGTCTCGAGCACGAGGCCGCCCTGCGGACCTCCCTGTAAAGCGTCCGTCGAGGGCTGGGCGGCGGACAGTACGCCCGACGGCGAGACCGCGTCCTTCACGACGGCGATCCCGGCGTTGATCGTGCCCTGGTCGGGATTCTTCTCGTACATGAACCTCCAGATCACCCCTGCCGCGAAGAGCGAGATCGCCATGGGCATGAACACCGCGACCTTGAACCCGGTAGCGAAGCGCACTCGCTCGAGGAGGACGGCGAACACGAGCCCGATCGCAGTGACGAGGGCGGGGACGATCAGGAGCCAGAGGAAGTTGTTCTTGATCGCGATGACGAGCGTGTCATCCGAGAAGAGCGCCCCGTAGTTGTCGAGGCCGACGAACCCGTCCCCGCTCCGGTCGTAGAAGCTCCGGATGATCGTACGGATCGTGGGATAGACGATCCAGACTCCGAGCAACACGAGTGCGGGGCCGAGGAAGATCAGCGTGACCCCGTAGCGTTGGAAGAAGCCGGATCCGTCCGACGCAGGCGGAAGCCCCGGTGCGGGGGCTTCCACCGTTGTCGAAGATTCGCTCATCGCCTCGAGCGGCAGTGCCTACTGGCCGAATGCCTTTGCGGCGTCGGCCTCCATCTTCTGCGTGATCGCGTCGATGTCGTCCGGATTCGCGACGAAGTCGGTCAGGTGCTTCCAGAGCCCCTGTCCCGGTGTCCCGCCGAATGCCGCGGGCTGGAGATCCGACATGTCGAACCGGAACACCTCCGCCTCGGCCAGAGCGCCCGCCGTCGTGCGCGTGAGCTCGTCCGGATAGACGCCGACGTCGAGATCCTTGTTCGGCGAGGAGAATCCGCCACGCTCGGCCCAGATCGCGGCAGCGTCCGCCGTCGTCAGGTACTCGAGGAACGCGTTCGTGGCCGGGTTGTCAGAGAACTTGATGAACAGATCGCCGCCGCCCATGACAGCCGGCGCCGATCCCTCGATCGCCGGGAAGGCGAACACGTTGAAGCCCGTCTCCGGCTCGAGCGTCGTGTCCGCAACTCCCGGAGCGAAGTCGCCGAGGTGCAACATCGCGCCTTCCGGTGGGTCGCGGAAGACCTGAGTCGCCGAAGCATCGAATGCCGTCTGCAGTGCTCCCTCGGTCCCGCCGGCCATGTAGTCCGACTCGCCCACGACGTCTCTCATGAGCGTCAGGGCGTCCTTCACGGATTGGTCGGTCCACGGAATCTCGTGCCTCGACAGCTGGTCATACATGTCCGGCCCCGCGCTCCGGAGGTAGACATTCTCGAAGAGGTCAGTGATCGGCCATCCTGCGTCAACGCCCACCGAGTACGGCGTGATGCCCGCCGCGCTGAGCGTGTCGCGGGTTGCCGCGAGGTCCTCCCACGTCTCCGCCGGCTCCACGCCCGCCTCCTCGAAGGCCGCGACGTTGTACCAGACGGTGGACTTGTTGGCGCCCTTGAACATGAGCCCGTACTGCGTCCCGTCGATGGCTCCGACGTCCGCAACGGACTCGCCGAAGCTCGCGATGATCGTCTCGCGGAGGTCGTCCATCGACTGAAGCGCCCCCGACTCGGCGAAGTCCGTCATCAGCCCGGGCTGGGCGACGGCCGCAAGATCAGGCGGGCTTCCGCCTTCCACCGCCGTGGAGAGCTGCGGACCAAGGTTGTTTCCTGCGGAGGTGTAGTTCACGGTCACGTTCGGGTACAGCTCGTTGAAGCCGTCGATGACCGCCTGGAACGACTCCTGCTCCGCGCCGCCCCATGTCGCCATGATCGAGATCTCGCCTGTGACGTCCTCGCTGCCCGTGGCGCCACCGCCGTCGCCGCCGCCGCACCCGGCGGCCACGAATGCAAGCACCGCTATGAGCAAAGCGAATACGAGCCATCGTTGTCTCATCCGTGAGCTCCTTCCCCATGGTTGGGCTGTGTACCGGCTGTCGTCTGCTCGGCCCCGTAGATTCCGAGGCCGGTTTCGAGATCGAAGAAATGGAGAGCGCCCGTCTCGACCGCGACGTCCACCACGTCGCCGTTCTTGATGCGCGAGCGCGGGCCGAAGCGACCTACCATGACCGTCTCGTTCTCGCCTTCGGCTGCGGCCGCCTGGACCGCACTCTCCTGGCCTACGTCTCGGGCGAGCTCGCGCACGTCCTCGGTCAGAGCGGGAGGCGCGTCAACTGTGAAGTGGGCGACGATCTCCGAGCCCAACGGCTCACGGAGCACGATGACCCCGCGCAGCCTCTGATCCTCCGGCGCCTCCGGCACGAGAGCCGCATCCTCGAGGTTCTCCGGGCGGATGCCGACGATGAGGCGCTTGTCGACATACGCCTCGAGCGTCCGGCGGTATGCGATGAGCTCGTCACTCAGCGCGAGATCATGCTCGCCGACATGCACGGCGAGCCCGCCGTTTCGGCGAGCGATGCTCGCCTCGACGAGGTTCATCGCAGGCGACCCGATGAAGCCCCCCACGAAGAGGTTCACGGGGCGCTCGTAGAGATCCTGCGGCGGAGCGACCTGCTGGAGCTCGCCCTTTCGCATGACTGCGACGCGGTCACCCATGGTCATGGCCTCGACCTGGTCGTGGGTGACGTAGATCGTGGTCACGCCGAGCTCGTTCTGGAGACCGGCGATCTCCGCGCGCATATGTACTCGGAGCTTCGCGTCGAGATTCGAGAGGGGCTCGTCCATGAGGTACGCCTGCGGCTGTCGGACGATCGCTCGTCCCATCGCGACCCGCTGACGCTGGCCTCCGGAGAGCGCGCGCGGCTTCCGCTCGAGAAACTCCTCGAGCCCCAGGACGCGAGCGGCCTCCCGCACGCGCCGGTCGATCTCGTCCTTCGGCGTCTTGCGCAGGCGAAGGCCGAACGCGATGTTGTCGAATACGGTGAGATGGGGGTAGAGCGCGTAGCTCTGGAACACCATCGCGATGTCGCGGTCGCGCGCCGGGACGTTGTTGACGACCCGCTCGCCGATCCGGAGAACTCCCTCGCTGATGTCCTCGAGACCTGCGACCATCCGCAGCGCGGTGGTCTTGCCACAGCCCGACGGCCCGACGAGCACCATGAACTCGCCGTCCCCGATCTCGAGGTTCATCTCGGAGACCGCACGAGTACCGTCGGGGTAGATCTTCCCGACGCGCTCGAACGTTACTCCCGCCACCGGAGCCTCCGGGTCAAAGCCGAGTCACTATATATCCCCGTTTTCACCACATGCCACCTGCTGCGTCCTATCACGGCGTGACAAGAGTCTCGAGAAGCGGGTGACTCTGGGCGCCAAAGCCTACGATCGCGCCGTGGCCCTTCCCTCGCTTCTCGACCACTTCTGCGAGCTCTGCGCGATCACGAGTCCGTCGGGGCAGGAACGGGAGGTTGCGGACGGGGTCCGCAGCTACTTGGAGGAGGTCGGGCTGTCGGTCGATGAGGACGACGCGGCCGGATTGCTGGAGGGCGACACTGGAAATCTCTACTGTCGCCTGCCTGCGACGGCGAGCGGGCTGCCGATCTTCCTCTGCGCGCACACGGACACGGTTCCCCCGGAGGCGCCGATCGAGCCGGTGATCGAGGACGGCATCGTCCGCAACGCGGCCGGGACGATCCTCGGATCCGACAACAAGGCCGCCGTCGTGGTGATGCTCGAGGCGATGCGGCAGGTCGTGGTGGATCGTCGGCCGCATGCCGGCATCGAGCTCCTGTTCACGGCTCAGGAAGAGGTCTCACTTCGAGGTGCCGGTGCCTTCGACCACACGCGGCTCGAAGCTCGGACCGGCTTCGTCTACGACCAGGGTGCCCCGATCGGCGAGATCGTGCTCGGCTCTCCCCACGGACGTATCCTCGACTTCCGCTTCCACGGCCGAGCGGCGCACGCGGGGATGGCTCCCGAGGACGGCCGCTCGGCAATCTCGGCTGCCTCCCGTGCGATTGCGGACTTCCGGCTCGGCAGGATCGACGAGGAGACCAGCGCGAACGTCGGCGCGATCACCGGAGGCACGGCTCGGAACGTCGTTCCGGAATGGTGCTCGTTCCAGGCAGAAGTGCGATCCCACGACGAGCGCAAGGCCACCGAGCTCGTCCGCGAGATGCTCGAGACGGTCGCATTTGCCGCCAGCCTCGGCGAATGCGAGGTCGAGAGCGAGGTGCGCCCGAGCTTCCCTGGCTACCGCTTCCGGGAGAGCGACCCGCCGGTGCAGCTCGCAGCCGGGGCGCTGTCCAGGGCCGGGTTCGAGCCGACCTACGCCTTGAGCGGGGGAGGTGCGGACGCGAACGTGTTCAACGCACGCGGCCTCACTTGCGTCAATCTCGCGAACGGGATGGCCGAGATCCACACGCCCGACGAGCACATTGCGGTCGCCGATCTCGACTCGATGGTCGAGGTGACCCTCGCGCTCGTCGACGCCGCGCGGGACAGCGCCTAGAGCTCAGCTGACCTCGGCCACGAGATCGAGCGTCGCGATCTCACCCGACTCGAGGATCCGCCAGATCGAGGCCATCGCGTCCTGGAAGCCGGGCGAGCTCCGGGCGGCCTCGATCTGTTCGGCGTTTCGCCAGCCCTCGCCCATGCTGACGAAGCGCTGAGGGTTTTCGCGGTCCCTCATCAATCGAAACGTCACCCCGGGAAAGTCGAGGGAGAGGCTGTCCGAACTCTCCTGCCAGCGCCGGGCGAAGTCGTCCTCGCGTCCCTTCTTCACTATCCACACGCCTGTCGTGTACACGCCTGCTCCTTCCGACGGGGGGTGACGCTCACTGAAACGCAGCGCCAGCGACCGCGAAGCGGGCGCCTTCAGGGATTTTCGCGCGATCGGAATCCGCGCGTCAGCGGATTCCGATCTGGCGCAGAAGAGGGGTGACGCTCACTGAAACGCAGCGCCAGCGACCGCGAAGCGGGCGCCTTCAGGGATTTTCGCGCGATCGGAATCCGCGCGTCAGCGGATTCCGATCTGGCGCAGAAGAGGGGTGACGCTCACTGAAACGCAGCGCCAGCGACCGCGAAGCGGGCGCCTTCAGGGATTTTCGCGCGATCGGAATCCGCGCGTCAGCGGATTCCGATCTTGCGCAGAAGACTAATCTGGCGTATCTGACGTTTCGAGCGCTATCGTCCGCGCGCGATGCGGATCGGCGTGCCGACAGAGATCAAGCCGCAGGAGTACCGGGTCGCGCTGACCCCCGCCGGTGCACGGGAGCTGACGCAGAACGGGCACGAGGTGCTCGTCGAGACGGGCGCCGGGATCGGCAGCGCGTTCGCGGACGAGGCATACGAGCGCGTCGGCGCGTCCATCGGATCGGTGGACGACGTCTGGGCGCGGTCGGAGCTCGTGCTGAAGGTGAAAGAGCCGATTGCACCCGAGTATCCGCGACTTCGGGACGATCTGACCCTCTTCACCTATCTCCACGTCGCAGCCGACGAGCCGCTGACCCAGGCCCTCCTGGACTCAGGAGTCACGGCGATCGCGTACGAGACCGTCGAGACCGATCGCGGGGCGCTGCCTCTGCTCGCGCCGATGAGCGAGATCGCGGGGCGGCTCGCGCCGCAGTCCGGGGCGCACCATCTCGAGAAGCCGAAGGGAGGCCGGGGAGTGCTCCTCGGCGGAGTCGCCGGGGTCGTGCCTGGGCGCGTGGTTGTCATCGGCGGCGGCATGGTCGGCTACAACGCGGCGGTCATCGCGCTCGGCATGGGTGCGCGCGTGACGATCCTCGAGCGCTCGGTCGAGCGGATGCGTTACCTGGAGCAGATTCTCAGCGGGCGAGTGACCCTGCTCATGTCTTCGAGTCTTCAGATCGAGGAGTCGATCAAGGACGCCGACCTCGTCATCGGGGCGGTTCTCATCCCCGGAGCGCTCGCGCCGAAGCTCGTCACCCGCGAGATGCTGCGCGCGATGAAGGAGGCGTCGGTCCTCGTCGACGTCGCCATCGACCAGGGCGGCTGCGCCGAGACGTCGCGGCCGACGACGCACGACGATCCCGTTTACACCGTGGAAGGCGTCATCCACTACTGCGTCGCGAACATGCCCGGAGCGGTGCCGATCACCTCGACGCGCGCCCTGACGAACGTCACGCTGCCGTACGTCGAGGAGATCGCAGAACACGGCGTGGTGGGCGCGATCAGGCAGGACCCCGAGCTCGCGCGCGGTGTCAACGTCATCGGCGGGCGAGTCACGTACGAGGCAGTCGCCGAGGCACACGGGCTCGAGTACACGCCGCTCGACGACGCCCTGGCAGCCGG
The DNA here is from genome assembly GCA_963761485.1 of uncultured Actinomycetes bacterium. Lineage (GTDB taxonomy): Bacteria > Actinomycetota > Thermoleophilia > Gaiellales > Gaiellaceae > GMQP-bins7. The sequence continues at coordinate 312,055 of CAVXGP010000015.1, forward strand.
CGTGGCCTAGCCGAAACCGGGCAGGCGACATGCGTCGCCGGGCGAATAGGTGGGGCGATGGACCCAGCGCTCGACGAGCGGCTTTTAGGCATCGAAGCGGAGCTGCAATCGCTCCACACACGAATCGACCGGCTCGAATCGGTCGTTCCTGCTCCGGAACGGCGAGCACCGGCGGCTGAACCGCCTGCCGCGGAAGCCAGGCTGGCGGCGCCTTCGCGTCCCCCGCCTACGTCCGCCCCGCGCGCGGCCGTCAAGGAGCGTCCACTGGTGCGCCCCGGCGAGACGCTCGAGGACCTGCTCGGCGGCCGCGTCCTCGCGTGGGTCGGAGGGCTCGCGATCTTCGTCGGCGTCATCTTCTTTCTCGTCATCGCCGTCGACCGCGGCTGGATCGGCGTCGAGGCCCGGGTCGCGCTGGCGTTCCTCGGCTCGACCGCGCTGCTGGCGGTGGGCCTGTTCCTCTATGAGCGGCGCGATCAGACAGATGCAGCAGTTGCGGCGGTGGCAACCGCACTCGCCTGCTTGTTTGCCTCGCTCACGTACGCGACCTCCGTTCAGGACGTCATCGGTCAGGAGGTCGGCCTGCTCGTTGCCGGGCTGATCGGCGCCGCCGGGGCCGTGATAGCGATCCGCTGGCAGTCGCAGGTCGTCGCTGTCCTCGGCATCCTCGGCGCGCTCGCCGCTCCGGTGCTCGTCTCGAGCGACACCTCGACTCTCGCTCTGACCTTCATGGTGATCGCCCTCGTCGCGACCGTCGCCGTGCTGGTCTGGCAGCGCTGGGGATGGCTCGCGATCGGAGCGTTCCTGATCAGCGCGCCGCAGCTCGCTGCGTGGGCGGTCGACGAGGACCGCCTCGCCTTGCCGCTGGCCGTGCTCGGCCTGAACTGGTGCCTCTTCGTCGTCGCCGCCATCGGGTACGAGCTGCGAGTGCCGACCTCGGCCCTGCGCGCCTCGTCTGCCTCGGTGCTCCTCGTCAATGCGGGGTTCACCGCGGCTCTCGGCTGGTACCTCATCGACGACGGCGGGTCGTCCAACGGGGCGACGGCCTGGGTGCTCGGCCTGACCGCAGCACACATCGTCGTGGGCGGGCTCAGCTTCCGCGAGCGGATGAGCAGCGAGATCGCGGCACTCCTCGTCGCGGTCGGGATCGGGCTGTCGGGCGTGACACTCGCGCTCGCGCTCGACGGGCCGGCGCTCGTCGTCGGCTGGTCGGCGGAAGCCGTGATTCTGGCCTGGGTCGCGCGACGGACCGGAGAGGAACGCGCACTGGTCTTCTCTGGCATCTTCCTGGCGCTCGCCGCCGTTCACGTTCTCGTGGACGAGGCCCCGTCGGATGCGCTCCTCGACGGTGTGGGAGATCTCGGCCAAGCCGTCGTCGCGGTCCTGAGCGTCGGCGTCGCGGCATTCATCGTCGGCTCCCTCGTCGGGCACAGAGACGGTCGAAGAGCGCTCTTTGCCGTCGCGGCTGTGTCGTTCGTCTACGCGCCGTCGCTCGCGATCGTCGACGTCATCCAGGGCGACCAACAAGAACGCTCTCAGACTGCGCAGGTCGTGTTGAGCTCGTTCTGGGGGATCGTCGGGCTCGTCGCGATCGTCGTCGGGCTCGTCCGCGACGTGCGAGTGCTGCGGCTGGGCGGGCTCGTCCTGCTGGGTATCGGGGTGGCGAAGGTCTTCGCCTACGACCTGACGGAGCTGGATCAGCTGTACCGCGTGCTGTCGCTCGTCGCAGTGGGGCTCGTGCTGCTCGCGGGGGCGTACGCGTACCAGCGCGTGCGGGCGCTCAGGAGGAGCGCGTGACGCGGCTCGCGCTCATTGCGGCAGCACTTGCCGGCCTCGCGGCCGACATCGACGAGACTCAGTTTCGGTACACGAGGTCCCTGAGCGCGCCAGCGGGAGCGGCGGTGCGGTTCGAGCCGGACGGGCCGTTGTACGCACACGCGCGGCCGGAGTTTCCGGACCTCCGCGTTCTCGACTCCCGCGGCGAGCAGGTTCCCTGGCGACCTGAGTCGAAGCCCGCGCCGGTCCCGAGGGAGCGGGTGCCACTCGTCGCTCGGGGCCGCCGCAACGGGACCGTGTCCGTCGTCGTCGACCGAGGTGCGAAGCGACCCGTGATCGACCGCATCGAGCTCGAGGTCCCAGACCGAGTTTTCGTCGGCGACGTCGTCGTGGAGGGAAGTGCCACCGGCGCGGAGGGCACGTACGCGACGCTGTCGACGACTCCGATCTACGCCGTTCGCGGAGCAGTCGACGCGCGCAGCACGACGGCCGTCTTCCCGCCGACCGACTACCGCTTCCTCCTCGTCCACGCCGGCGGCGTCTCGGACATCACGGGCGCGACGGTCTCCCGGGACCCGGACCGGCCGCCGCTCGAGCCGGTGGAGGCAAGCGCATCGCGCCGAGAGGGGCAGCGAGCGACGACCGTCGAGCTGGATCTCGGATTCGAGCGTGTTCCGGTCGATGCGGTCAGGATCCAGTCGGAAACGGCTCGCTACGTTCGGCGGGCGACGGTCGAGGGCTCCAACGACGGGATCAGCTTCGTCCCGCTCGGGGGTGGCGAGATCGCTCGCTTCCAGGGCGCCGAGCTCTCGCAGCTCTCCGTGGCGGCCCGCCATCGCTACCTCCGCGTGACGATCCAGAACGGCGACGACGCGCCGCTTGCCGCGCTCCGAGTGACGGCTGAGGCGCTACCTCGCCCTCTCCTCCTGGCCGGTGGCCACCGGCCGCCGTTCCGGCTGCTCTACGGGGCCCCGAACCTTGCAGCGCCCGCGTATGACTTTGCGCAGCTTCCCGCCGTGGCAACGGGCTTCGAGCGGGCGCGCGATGGGAGCCTCGGGCGCGAGCGTGCGAACGACCTCTTCGAGGTCCCGGCCGACACGCGCACGTTCTTCGAGCGCAACGACTATCTGATCCAGGTGCTCCTCGTCCTCGGCGCCGTCGTCGTCGCGGTGGGCGGGTTACTGGCGTTGCGCCGCCGGACGAGCTAAGCCGTTCCGCGCTTGGCCCTGCGGAAGAGTCTCCCCGCGCCGCTCTCCCCGACAACGCCGTCCCCCGAGGTCGGCTGCGGCTTGTCGGGCGTGTCGGGCTTCTTGGGCGTGCGCTGGGTCGGGAAGATCCTGATCACCGCGTACGTGATCAGGGCGGCGAGACCGACGACCGTAATGATGTAGAAGGCGAGGAGGAGGAGCCCGAGGAGCTGGTCCAAAGCCGCCGTAGAATAGCGGCGTGCCGCGGGCGTGCGTGATCGTGCTCGACGCCGTCGGCGCTGGTGAGTTGCCGGACGCGGAGGAATTCGGAGACGAAGGCTCCAACACGCTAGGCAACGTCGCCCGCGCCGTCGGAGGCCTCGACCTGCCCAATCTGGAGGCGCTCGGCCTCGGCAACGTCATGCCGCTCGAGGGCTGTCCCCCGCAACCGGGAGCGCCTGCCGTCGCGGGCCGGCTCGTGGAGCGCTCGAAGGGGAAGGACACCACAACGGGGCACTGGGAGCACATGGGAATCATCACGCCCACTGCGTTCCCGACGTATCCGCACGGCTTTCCGGACGAGATCATCGACCCGTTCATGAACCGAACCGGGCGCGGCGTGCTTGGCAACAAGCCGGCGTCGGGGACCGAGATCATCCAGGAGCTCGGAGAGGAGCATCAGCGGACGGGGAAGTGGATCGTCTACACGTCCGCGGACTCCGTCTTCCAGATCGCGGCTCACGAGGACACGATCCCGCTCGAGGAGCTCTACGAGGGGTCGCGGGTCGCACGCGATCTCCTGACCGGACGCCACGCCGTCGGACGGGTGATCGCCCGTCCCTTCACGGGTGAGCCCGGCCGCTACGAGCGGACTCCGAACCGGCACGACTTCTCGCTCGAGCCTCCTCGCCCCAATTACCTGACCACCATCCGCGAGGCGGGCAACACGGTCTACGGCGTCGGGAAGATCGGAGACATCTTCGCCAACCAGGACATCGACGAGTCCAACCCGACGAAGTCGAACGTCGAGGGGATCTCGAAGACGATCGAGCTCCTCGGCGCCGTCGACGAGGGCTTCGTGTTCGTCAACCTCGTCGAGACGGACATGCTCTGGGGCCACCGCAACGACCCCGAGAACTTCCACCGGTGTCTCCAGGACTTCGACCGGCGCCTGCCCGACATCCTGGAGGCCTTGCGCACGGGCGACCTCCTGATCCTCACGTCCGATCACGGCTGCGACCCCACGACGCCGTCGACGGACCACTCGCGCGAGCACGCCCCTCTGCTCGCGTATGCGGCCGGCCGAAACGCCGCAGGGAGGATTCACGAAGAGGGCGAGTTCGCGGACGTCGGCCATACGGTGAACGCCTGGCTCGGAGGCAAGGCACCAGGGAGGCGGCTTCCCGGCCGCGCCCTCGAGCTATGAAAGTCGATGCGGAAACCCGGGTGCCGATTCGTCCCGCGGAGCTGATCGAGCGGAAGCGCGACGGCGAGGAGCTGTCGACGGAGGAGATCTCGGAGCTCGTCCTCGGCTACTCGCGCGGCGAGGTGCCCGACTACCAGATGGCCGCCTGGTGCATGGCCGTGTACTTCCGCGGCCTGAGCGGCCGCGAGACGCACGCGCTGACGGACGCGATGATCCGCTCGGGAGAGACGCTCGACCTCGGAGCTGCGCTCGGCCGCCGCGTCGTCGACAAGCACTCGACCGGCGGCGTCGGCGACAAGACATCGCTCGCAGTCGGCCCGATCGTGGCGGCCTGCGGGGTTCCGTTCGGGAAGATGAGCGGCCGCGGGCTCGGGCACACGGGCGGCACGCTGGACAAGCTCGAGTCGGTTCCGGGCTTCAGGGTCGAGCTGACGATCGACGAATTCGTCGCGCAGGTGCGTGATGTCGGGCTCGCGATCATCGGGCAGACGGGCGACCTCGTTCCCGCGGACAAGAAGCTCTACGCGCTACGTGACGTGACCGCGACGGTCGACATCGTCCCCCTCATCGCGTCCTCGATCATGTCGAAGAAGCTCGCGGCGGGGGCCGAGGCGATCGTGCTCGACGTCAAGGTGGGGGACGGCGCCTTCATGAAGACGCTCGAGGACGCGCGGATCCTCGCCGAGCAGATGGTGGATCTCGGACGACGGGCCGGCCGCGAGGTCGTGTGCCTGCTGACCGACATGGAGCAGCCGTTGGGGCATGCCGTTGGGAACGCACTCGAGGTCCGCGAGGCCGTTGCGACGGTCAAGGGGCACGGCCCCGAAGACTTCACCGAGCTCGTGCTCGATGCCTGCGCGCGCCTGCTGGCGCTTTCCGACCTCGAGGTCGATGTCGACGAGGGGCGACGTCGTGCGCAGCGGACCATCGCGGACGGCTCGGCGCTTCGCACGTATGAGCACTGGATTCAGGCGCAGGGAGGAGATCCGGACCTCTCCGCGCTTCCGACAGCGCCCGTCGTCCGCGAGGTCATCGCACCGCGGGAGGGGGTCGTCACTCGGCTCCGTGCGTTGGCCGTCGGCATGGCCGCACTCGAGCTCGGTGCCGGTCGCAGGACGAAGGACGACTCGATCGATCACGCGGTCGGCATCGTCTGCCATGTCAAGCGCGGAGAGACTGTCCACGCCGGCCAGCTGCTCGCGGACGTGCACGCCCGCGACGAGGACGCCGCGGCTCGCGCGGCCGATGCCGTCCTCGCCGCGTACGCATTCGGCGACGAGCCTCCGCACTCCGTGGGGATCCTGCTCGACGTCATCTCGTGATGAGGGGTGCCATGAGATCGCCGTCTCCGGTGGGTGAGCTGGCCGCTCGGGGTCGCGACGCGAGAGTGGTTGCGAGGCTGGACGCCTCGGGGCCACTCTCGCGTCGCGAAGCGCACGCGCGGCGCGCGAACCAGTGTCTGGCCGATGCCAGACACCGGGCGCAGCCCGGGCGGGAGCGGCCCCGACGCGCCAGATCGCGCATCCGGACGCGCGAGATCGTGGCATCGCCCATCTAAGTGCCCGAGCTTCCCGAGGTCGAGACCATTCGTGCCCAGCTCGCGCCACGCCTGGAAGGACGGCAGCTCACCCGCGTCGAGATCCTGGATCCGCGGCTGACGCGCCCGTTCGACCTCTTCGAGGTCGCCGAAGAGCTCGAGGGGGACCGCATCGTGAGTGTCGGGCGCCGCGGGAAGTATCTCGTCCTCCGCCTCGAGAGCGGTCTCGTGCTTCTCGTGCACCTGCGCATGACCGGGAGCTTCGGCTTCGAGCCGGCGAGCCACGAACGGGCGGTGATCGAGCTGGACGACGGAACCCGCGTCGTCTATCGGGATGTTCGACGCTTCGGGACCTGGCTCGTCGTCGACGACGCGGAGATCGACCCCTACCTCGCCGGCAAGAACGGGCCCGAGCCGCTCGGGCCGCGCTTCACCTCCGAGTGGCTCGCCACGATGCTCGCCGTGCGACGTGCGCCCGTGAAGTCGGTTCTCCTCGATCAGCGCGTCGTGGCCGGCCTCGGGAACATCTATGCGGACGAAGCGCTCTGGCGGGCGCGGATCAACCCGCTCCGGCCGGCGGCGACGCTGGACCGGGAAGAAGTGCGCCGACTGCACCGAGCGATCCGCGAGGCCCTCAAGGTGGGGATCGATCGGCAGGGCTCGACATTGCGCGAATACGCGACTCCGGAGGGCTCGAGCGGACGGATGCAGGAGGAGTTTCGCGCCTACGGCCGTGACGGCGAGCCGTGCCCGCGCTGCGGCACGACGATCACGAAGGCTCGCGTCGGTGGACGGGGAACGTGGTTCTGCCCCCGCTGCCAACCCGAATGGGGTCAGACCCCACGGGTCTGACCCCAAGCCCAAGGAGAGTTGAACAAGAACGGGGTCAGGCTGAACGCTGACCCCATGAGCGACGAGCCCAGCCCATGCCCGGCCTAGACTTGACGGCGTGGGGCGGAGCTACAAGACGGAGGCCGTCGTCCTTCGGACGTTTCGGTTCGGCGAGGCCGATCGCGTCCTCCATCTCTACACGCTCGATCGGGGGCGGGTCGGCGCGGTCGCCAAGGGCGTTCGAAAGACGAAGTCGCGCTTCGGGGCGCGGCTCGAGCCGTTCTCTCACGTCGAGCTCCTCCTCCACCAAGGGTCCGGTGAGCTGCACACCGTCACAGGCGCCTCCCTGGTGGATCCTCACCGGCCTGCGCGAGAGGACTCGTACCGGCTGGCGATCGGCCTCATCGGGGCGGAGGCAATGCTGCGGCTGTTCGTCGAGGAAGAGCGGAACGAGCGCGCGTTCGAGGCGCTGAAGCGCTTCCTGACCGCGCTCGACGTCATTCCTGCGGGACTGCGAGGACGGGCGGCGCTCGACCCGCTTGCTCTTGCATTCCAGCTCAAGCTCCTCTGGCTCTCCGGGTACGTCCCGCATCTCGAGAGCTGCGTGGAGTGCGGTGGAGTGGACGAGCTCATCGGCTACTTGCCGCGCGCCGGCGGCGCCGTGTGCACGGCGTGCGCTCCGTCCGAGACCGTGTCGCTCTCGCCCGAAGGCTTTCGCGGAATCGCGGCCCTGTTGCGCAACCCGCTCGCCGATGCACACGGTGTCGGGCTCGGTGAGCGCGGGGCACGAGACGCCCTCGCGGTCGTCGTCGCCTCCTATGAGTTCCACGGAGGCTTCCGCCTTCGGACGCTGACGGCGTGAGGCGGGATCTCGGCGACGGCTACGAGCTCGACGACGATCGCGGGCGAATCGACCGGGACGCCGTGCACCGCTACCTCAACGAGGAGTCGTACTGGGCGGCGGGGCGGCCCCGAGAGATCCAGGACGCGCTCATCGACTCCTCCCAGCGTGTCGTCGGCCTCTACCGCGAAGGTCGGCAGATCGGTTTCTCGCGCACGGTGACCGACGGCCACGTGCACGCATATCTCGCAGACGTCTACGTCCTCGAGGAGTCGCGAGGGCGCGGGCTGGGCGTGGAGCTCGTGCGCTTCAGCGTCGAGGAGAGCGCGTTTGCCGGTTGCCGCTGGGTCCTGCACACCGCGGACGCCCACGGGCTGTACCAGCGGTTCGGCTTCGGCCCTTCCACGGACCGCGTGATGGAGCGACCGCGTCCAGGCGTTCGCTAGCCGCTCTTCGGCGTCTTCCAGTCCTGAGCAAGCCTGTCCTGGACGACCGCTCGCGCGCCCGATATCGGGATCCGCTCCTGCTCGAGCGTGTCCCGGTCGCGAATCGTGACCGTGTCGTCTTGCAGCGTCTGCTCGTCGATGGTCAGCGCATACGGCGTGCCGATCTCGTCCTGGCGACGATAGCGGCGTCCGATCTGGCCCGAGTCGTCGTACTCGGCGACGAGGGCGCGCCGAAGCTCCTCGTACAGAGCCCGCGCCTTGCCTGAGATCTCCTCGTTCCGCGGGATCAGCGGCAGCACCGCGACCTTCACGGGAGCGAGCTCGGGGTGGAGTCGCAGCACCGTCCGGGGTCGCTCGGCGACGACCTCCTCGTCGTAGGCGTCGATCAAGAAGGCGAGCAGTGAGCGGTTGACGCCACCAGAAGGCTCGATCACGTGGGGTGTGTAACGCTCACCCGACTCCGAGTCCACCCACTCGAGCTTCGTTCCGGAGGCTTGGGTGTGGGCTTTCAGGTCGTAGTCGCCGCGGTTGGCGACGCCTTCGAGCTCCGACCAGCCGATCGGGTACAGGTACTCGATGTCACTCGTTGCGCTCGAGTAGTGAGAGAGCTCCTCCGCCTCGTGCTCCCGCACACGGAGATGGCTCTCACGGATTCCCAGCCGGCTGTACCACGCGAGCCGCTCCTCGACCCAGTAGCGGAACCAGCGGTCCGCCTCGGCGGGCGGCACGAAATACTCCAGCTCCATCTGCTCGAACTCGAGCGTGCGGAAGATGAAGTTGCCCGGTGTGATCTCGTTCCGGAACGCCTTGCCGATCTGCGCGATGCCGAATGGAGGCTTGCGCCGGGCGATCTGGGCGACGTTCTTGAAGTTGACGAAGATCCCCTGCGCGGTCTCGGGGCGGAGGTAGGCGTCGAGCCCGGTCTCCTCGACGGCGCCGATGCGCGTCTTGAACATGAGGTTGAACTGCCGCGCCTCCGTCAGATCGCACTCCGGCGTCTCCCCGGGCCGCTTGCTCGGCCTGCGACCGCAGTGGACCTCCTCGTGCTCGCCGTCCTCCAGGTGGTCAGCCCGGAAGCGAAGCTTGCACGTCCGGCAATCAACGAGCGGGTCGGTGAAGCCCGTGACGTGCCCTGACGCTTCCCAGATCCGAGGGTGGAGGATGATCGAGGAGTCGAGGGCGACGATGTCCTCACGTTCGCGCACCATCGCCTCCAGCCAGCGGGCCTTGACGTTCTCCTTCATGAGCACGCCGTAGTGGGCGTAGTCGTACGCGGACCCGAGCCCGCCGTAGATCTCCGAGGACGGAAACACGAACCCGCGGCGACGCGCGAGCGAGACGATCTTCTCCATCGTCACCACGTCTGACATTTGGCGAGACGTTACTCGCCCAGGTTGCTGTCACCTTCGACGCGTGGACAATTCGTGATGTGACCCGCTCGGCTCGCAGGCTCACTGTGCTCGCCGCTCTGGCGCCAGCCGCGGTTTTCTCGCTCTGCCCAGCGAAGGCGGGGGCGAGTGCGATGAAGCCGTCTCAGACCGGTCCGGATCTGCCTCGCATCCTCAGCGCCCGCGTCGTCCTTGGCACCAAATTCGGGACTGCGGTTCGCGTCTCGTACTGCTACGCGTCGCTACCGAGCGATCCATCCAGACGACCTGCACGCTTGCGCCTGACGGTCGACAATTTGAAAGACGACCTTCCACCGCTGAGTCTTGGCTGGCCCGTGACGACGCGCTGCAACACGGTCATCCATCCCGTCAGCGCCATCCAGCAGCCATACGTGGTGCGCTACACCACGGAAAGCCAGAGTGGCGCATGGTCCGAGCAAGGGCTGCTCCGGTTGAGAACGCGGCCCGAGCTTGCACGTCACCCAGCCCTACCGCACAGACTGGTCGCTCGTGTTGTCACCGGCACCGAGTACGGAAGAGCAGTGCGGATCTCGTACTGTTTCCGTACCCTACCGCGCGACCCGTCGACGCGGCCGAACCTCCTGGCCGTAACGCTGATCAACGCAAACGATCGGCACCAAGGACGCGGCTACAACTCGCTGGTGACCAAGCGTTGCGGCACGGTCACATACCCGCTTGCTGGGATTCCACCTCCGTACGTCCTCTCGTTCGTGGTCAGGAGCAAGCGAGGGACATACTCGAAGCGAGGGGAGGTACGGGTGCTCTGACAGGCACCGGCGGTGGTGCGCAGGTCGTGGCGCTAGCCTCCCGCCGATGAGCGCGGAAGACCCCGCTCGGGAGCCCGTCGAGCTTCACATCGTCTCCGACTCGACCGGGGAGACGGCGGCGAGGCTCGTGCTCGCGCTCGAGGCGCAGTTTCCGGATCAGCCTTTTGTGGAGATCCGTCACCCGCGGGTCGAGAACGTCGACGATCTGCACATCGCGGTGCAGCAGGCGCGTGGACGACCTGCGGTCATGGTGTACACCCTGGTCGAGCCCGGGCTGCGCGACGCGATGCGGCAGCTGTGCCGGCGCGCCCGCGTCCACTACTGCGACCTGCTCGGGCATCCGATCGACTCGATCTCTCGTGTGGCCGGTGTCGCGGCGCGGATGCAGCCCGGCGCCCGCGCTCCTCTCGATGCAACCTATTTCAAGCGGATCGAGGCGATCGAGTTCGCGGTCAAGTACGACGACGGGGTCGGGCGCGGGCTCGACGAAGCCGATGTCGTGCTCGTCGGCGTCTCGCGGACTTCGAAGACGCCGCTCTCGATCTACCTCGGCTACCTGGGACACAAAGCGGCGAACGTTCCGGTCGTGCGCGGGATCGAGCCGCCGGAAGAGCTGTTCGAGATCGACCCGGCGAAGATCGTCGGGCTCACGATCGACGCCGAACGGCTCGCCGACATCCGCACCGCGCGGGTTCGGAGCATGGGTGCGCCGCGCAAGCGGTACGCAGAGCTGGAGTCGATCTACGCCGAGCTCGAGGAGGCGGCGGCGCTCCATCGCAGGCTGCGGTGCCCCGTGATCGACGTGTCCGAGCTCTCGGTCGAGGAGACCGCCATGCGGATCATCCGGCTCGTCGAGCGCCGCAGGCGAGCCGCAAAGGTGTGAGCCGGCCGAGCCCCTACGGCGCTCCCGGGGAGCCGCCCCTTCCGAAGCCGTGGCGCCCTCCTCCTGGCGGGCGGGGCGACCTGCGGGAGAAGGGGTGGGCTCCGCCCGGACGTCTCGCCGCCTGGTGGCTCCTGCTCTTCATGAGCATCGTCGTCTTCTATGTCCTGCTCACGCCGATCTGGCTCGGGCTCCGCGCAGCTGCCTGGGCGGCGGAGCTCAGGTCTCGGGCCAGCAGGCGCTGATCGAGCCGACGTTCGGCGGCGCGCCTCCGCAGCCGCCGCCTTCAAGATTCTCGGCGCACTCGCAGATTCCGCTCTAGCGCGCTACCTCGGCCTTTGGATCGAGCCGGTAGACCTCGCCGCTGAGCGACATCGCGTAGATCCGCCCACTGCCGTCGACGCCGAAGCTCGACAGTTGCGGGACGACGAGCCCGACGTCGTCAGAACCGGCGACGCGCCCATCCTGGACCGTGACGGCAGTGATCTTCCCGGTGCAGAACTCGCCGTAGAGGTACCGGCCTGCGAGGTCCGGGAGCCGTGGGTCGCGAGCCACGACCCCACCGATGAGCGCGCACACGCCGTTCTCCCGCGGGACCTCGAGCAACGGCGCGACCGGCTTGTCACACGACGTCGTCCCGTCGAACGGGAGCGTGCCCTCGAGGCACGGCCACCCGAAGTTGAGACCGGCCGAGCCTCGCGGCACGAGATCCACCTCCTCACGGCGCTCGTTTCCGGCATCTCCGATGTAGGTGATGCCCGACTCGTGGTCGATCCAGAATCGCCACGGGTTTCGCAGGCCGTACGCCCACACCTCCGGGCGCACCCCGTCGACGCCCACGAACGGGTTGTCCGCGGGCACCGAATAGGGGTCTCCGCCTCTCGGGTCGATTCGGATGATGTCACCGAGCAGCTCGTCGCGTCTCTGCGCGAAGAACCCCGGCGGTGAGTAGACGCCGCTGTCCCCGTCTCCGACCGAGGCATAGAGGAAGCCGTCGGGCCCGAACTGCAGCATCCCCCCGTTGTGGTTCTCCCACGGCTTCGGGATCGTCAGCAGGATCCGCTCGCTGTAGCGCTCGGCGAGGTCGGGGTCGGTCGCGTGCCGCCGGAATTCGGAGATCCGGATGTCCCCGTTCCCCGCGGTCGAGTTGTAGAAGACGTAGAAGAGCCCACTCGTCGCGTAGTCCGGTGCGAAAGCCATCGAGAGCAGCCCGGGCTCGCTCGAGATCTTCACGTCCTCGTGCAGGTCGAGGAACGGCGTCGCGAGCGCTTCTCCATCCCGAACGACACGGATGTACCCGGCCTGGTCGACGACGAACACGCGTCGCGTATCGCCCGGCGGAGCCGCCACCAGCACCGGCCGCCCGAACGTGCCGATCTTGGTGAGCACCGCGAGGTCGGAGACGTCTACCGGCGGAGGAGGTGGAGGTTCCGGCGCGGGTTTCCTGGCGACGGAGAACGTTCCCTTCATCCCGAGCACGGCGTGGCCGGGAACGCTGCACAGAAAGCGGTAGAGGCCCTTGCGCGCGAACTGCACGGTGATCGTCTGCCGCTGGCCACGCCGGAGGATGCGCGTGCGCCGGCGGTTGACGACGAAGTCGTGAACCGTGCTGCCCCGATTCCGCACGACGAACCGGACGGTCGAGCCGGCCGGTACCGCGCGGCGCGAGAGCTTGAACGAGTAGTCGCGTGCGTCCACGCGGACAGCGATCGTCACCGCGCCTCCTGCCGAGAGTGATCCCGGCAGCGACAGGCCCAGCAACGCGGCTCCGACGACGGAGGCGACCGCCCACACACTCGATCTCACGAGCCCAGGCTACGCCAGGGGTCTGACTGCGCCATCCCTCAGAGGGACAGGAGGAAGCGCTCGACATCGGCATTCGTGCGCAGACGTACGACGTTGAATCGCGCAAGTTGGGTCGGGTATACGCGGCGGCTTCGCCGGTAGTGGCGGAGGCTCCACGGAATGAGAGCGTCCCGTCCGACGAACGTGCCGCGAAAGGTCTCGCGGTTACCGCCCCAGAGCTCCTCCCTGCGCACGATGCGACCGAACGTACGGCGAAGCAGGCGAGGCAGCCAGATGCGGACCGGAAGGTCGAGCCAGACGACGATGTCCGCCGCGCCCAGGACGAGATCGCCGAGCTTTCCCCGATAGCCCCCGTCGATGACCCAGGCCTCCGTGGCGACGACCGGCTCGACGCGCGCCCGGAGCTCGGCCGCGGTGGCCTCGGTCCAGCCGGGACCGTGGTGGAGGGCGTCGAGCTCGACGAACGGGACACCCAGTCGGGCGGCGATCGCCCGGCCGACGGTCGTCTTGCCGCAGCCGCTTGCGGATGCAATCACGGCGACGCGCTTCATCCGAGGATCCTCGCGTCGAGCGGGGTCTCGTGACCCGGCTCGACGCGATACCCGCGGGCTCCGGGCCGCGTCGCGACCACTTCGCGGAGCTCCGTGCCTGCGAAGTAGAGGCCCGCGTCGTCGTCGGCGGCGTACCCCGGCGGGAATCCGCTCGCAACCAGCTCCGCGTAGACGGGGCGGCGCCTCTCTTCACCGTCGTAGTGCGGGCAGGCGCTTCCCGGCAGGAACGCGAGCCCGTCCCGCATGCCGGCGAGCTCCGGCCCGAACGAGTCGGTGACGCCGGCTTCGAACCAGCAGATCATCCCCGCGCTCCAGCCGCACAGGAGGATTCCGCGCTCCCATGCCTCCCTCAGGACGAGATCGAATCCGTGCACTCGCCAGATCGCGAGCATGTTGGCGGTCGAGCCGCCGCCGACGTAGATCGCGTCCTGGGTGAGCACGTGCTCCCGCAGGTCCTCCCGGGGCCAGGGGTTGAAGACGACGTGACTCGGCTCCGCACGTCCGGCGAAGGATTCGTAGAACCGGAGCAGGGCCGACTCGGGCGACGCGCTCGCTGTCGGCACGAAGCAGACTCGGGGACCGCCGAGCTCGAGCACGACGTCGTCGATCGGACCACCGAGAGAGGAGCCGCCGAGCGCGAGGATGCGGCCGGGCATGCGGACGAGTGTAGATTCCTCCCGCAAATCTGCACTTCGCGAACTGGTGCGGGTTTGCGGCGCGCTCTCAGCGCCCGTGTCACACCGGTGTCGCACGAGGGCACGAAGCGCTCCTCCGTGACCTCCGCGAACGGCATCACGTGCCTGTAGACGTCGAGCGACATCGACTCCAGGAAGTTGCCCTCGAACGGTCAGGAGTTCTCGGCGTTGGACGAGCGTGGACATGTAGCCCGCATATCGGATGGCTTTGCGGCGCGATGGCGAGGCCGGACGTTGAGGAGGAAAAGCCAAGTGGCAATTTTGCCGTCAGCCCCCCTCGCGGCCTTTGCCAGAAAAGGTCACGCCCGGCCTCGGAGGGAGTATGCGCCTCTAGGCACGAGTTGGACAAGCAATGTCTAGCCGGCGCAGGAGGTCGGGCCGGACGCAGGAGGGAGGAGTAGCTGCGGCACTACCGCCCCCTCGTCGCCCCAACGGGGCAGACTGCGTCCGACCCCTAGGGGGATTCTGACGCAAGATCCAGCCACGAGCCAATGCCGACTCGGCTACTCGCGCTCACGAGCCTAGTGAAGAAGGAGATCATCCCCACCTGAAAAAGGAGGGAGCGTGCGCCCCTGGCGCTCTCCGCTCTAGTGCCACCACAGTGGCCAGCTCGCCTAGCGCCTGGTGGATCGTGGCGATAGCAGGAATCTGCTACGGGGCTCCAGCCATCGGGGAGGCATCACGTTCCCTCCCCTATGGATTCGCCGCGGCTGGTGAAGGTCAAGAACCCGAATTACTGGCGACGCGAAGCCAAGGCTGAGGCAATCGCTCGGAAGCACGAGCGCCGGGCGCGAGCTCGCGTCTAGTTCGCGCCGCCCGCCTCGAGCTCGCGCTCCTCGACCCGCAGGTAGCTCGCGAACGCGGCCGTCAGCTCACCTCGCGAGTGCGCTCTGTACGAGCGGG
Source organism: uncultured Actinomycetes bacterium (assembly GCA_963761485.1). GTDB lineage: Bacteria > Actinomycetota > Thermoleophilia > Gaiellales > Gaiellaceae > GMQP-bins7. The sequence continues at coordinate 327,107 of CAVXGP010000015.1, forward strand.
AGGGTCTGCTGATATCGCTCACGCAAGGCATCCCGCGGTGCAGATGCGTCCGAGGTAGTCGGTGTACGTCTCACCGCTTTCGCGTGTTAGAAGGTCGATCACCTCGCATGCGCTCAGCCGCCCCGCCTTCAGCTCGCGCTCCTCGAACCTCAGGTTAGCTCGCGAGCTCGGCATCGTCCCCGCGAACCTCCTCGATGAAGCGTTCCGCCTCCTCGCGGCGAGACGAACACCTCGAGGGCACGGGTCGTGGTTTGAACACCGTGACGCCACGGGCTCCACCCAACGGGCACCCCGGCCCGTCGTCACGATGACGCGCTTCGAATCGGGCGACAAGATGGCCGTTCGAGATGTGTCGTCAAGTGCAGGAGGTCGGCGGCGAGTAGCCCCGGTTCCATGTCACACCGGTGGCACACCAGCACGCGATTCTGCGACGTATGCGGCCGGGACAGCCGCGTAACGGTGCGGGTTCCCGCTCACCTAGCGGTGCCGATAGATTCCTCCCGCAAATGCGCTACGTCTACTCCTTCGCGGAGGAATCGAGCGGCGGGCGGGAGCTCCTCGGCGGGAAGGGTGTCGGCCTCGCCGAGATGACGGAGCTCGGCATTCCCGTGCCGGCCGGGTTCACCGTCACGACCGATGCCTGTCGCGCGTACCTGGCCGCGGGCGGAGACGTCCCGGAGGGTCTCGACGGCGAGATCGAAGACCACATCTCGGCCCTCGAGGAACGAACCGGCAAGCGCTTCGGGGACGAGCGGGACCCGCTCCTCGTCTCCGTGCGGTCGGGCGCGGCCGTCTCGATGCCGGGGATGATGGACACGATCCTCAACCTCGGCCTGGACGACGTCGCCGTGGAAGGGCTCGCCGTGTCGACCGGCAATCCACGGTTCGCATATGACTCGTATCGCCGCTTGATCCAGATGTACGGCGAGGTCGTCGACGGCATCGACGGGCATCGCTTCGAGCACGCGCTCGGTGAGCTGAAGTCCGCCCGCGGAGCAGCTCAGGACGTAGATCTCACGGCCGAGGATCTGCGTGAGCTCGTCGACACCTTCAACTCGATCTACGAGGACGAGACCGGCGGCCGCTTCCCGCAGGACGCCCGCGAGCAGCTGCGACGCGCCTATCGGGCCGTGTTCGACTCGTGGAACGCACCGCGCGCCCAGGTCTACCGGCGGACCTACGACATCCCCGACGACCTCGGGACGGCGGTGAACGTCGTTGAGATGGTGTTCGGGAACCGGGGGGAGAGCTCCGGAACCGGCGTCTGCTTCACACGCGACCCGGCGACGGGGGAGAAGCGCCTGTTCGGCGAGTTCCTCTCGAATGCGCAGGGCGAGGACGTCGTGGCCGGGATCCGGACCCCGGAGCCGATCGACCGCATGCGCGAGCGGATGTCCGAGCCGTTCGAGCAGCTCGTGGACACGCTCGAGCGTCTCGAAGGCCACTACCGCGACATGCAGGACATCGAGTTCACGGTCGAGGAGGGGCGGCTGTACCTGCTGCAGACCCGGACCGGGAAACGGACCGCGGCCGCTGCCCTGCGCATCGCGGCCGAGATGGTCGACGAGGGGCTCATCTCGCGAGAGGAGGCGGTAGCGCGGATCGATCCGGCCCAGCTCGATCAGCTCCTGCATCCGATGATCGACCGGAGCAAACCACTCGAGATCGCGGCTACCGGTCTGAACGCCTCGCCTGGAGCTGCGGTCGGGGCGATCGTCCTCGATGCGAAATCAGCCGAGGAGCAGGGCAAAGCGGGGGAGCCAGTCATCCTCGTTCGCTGGGAGACAACCCCAGACGACTATCCCGGAATGCACCAAGCGCAGGGCATTCTCACCTCCCACGGCGGAATGACCTCCCATGCGGCCGTCGTCGCACGTGGAGAAGGGAAGCCGTGCATCGTCGGCTGTGAGGCCCTCTCCATCGATCTGAAGGCAATGACGATCAGGCTGGGAGACCATGAGCTCTCCGCCGGGGACACGATCACGATCGACGGTGGCACGGGCGAGGTCATCATCGGGGCGGTTCCGCTCGTCGCGCCGGCGATCGACCAGAACTTCGGGACCCTTCTCGGCTGGGCGGACGAGCTACGGCGACTGCGCGTCCGGGCGAACGCCGACACGCCGGCAGACGCCGCGAAGGCGCGGGAGTTCGGCGCCGAAGGGATCGGGCTCTGCCGGACGGAGCACATGTTCATGTCCGAGGACCGGCTCCCGGTCGTGCGCGAGATGATCATGGCGCGCGACGAAGAGGAGCGCCGGGCGGCGCTCGGACGCCTGCTGCCGCTCCAGCGGGCCGACTTCGAGGGGATCTTCGAGGCGATGGCTGGCCTCCCCGTAACGATCCGACTGCTCGACCCGCCCCTGCACGAGTTCCTGCCGCCGCTCGAGGAGGCCACGTCGGAGGCCATGCGGGATCGCATCCGCCAGCTGCACGAGGCGAACCCGATGCTCGGAACACGCGGTTGCCGCCTCGGGCTCCAGTTCCCCGAGATCTACGAGATGCAGGTGCGAGCTATCGTCGGCGCGGCGCGGGCCGTCTCGGACCGAACGGGCGAAGCGCCGCTGGTCGAGATCATGCATCCGCTCGTGGGCTTCCGCGAGGAGCTCGCCAGGCTCCGGGAGCTGACCGAGCGTGTCGCCGAGGAGGAACCGACGGTCGCGTACCTCTGCGGGACGATGATCGAGCTTCCACGGGCCTGCCTTCGGGCCGACGAGATCGCGCAGGACGCGGACTTCTTCTCGTTCGGCACGAACGACCTCACCCAGACGACGCTCGGCTTCTCACGCGACGACGCCGAGGGAAAGTTCCTCACCTACTACCTCGAGCACGGCCTGCTCGAGCGGAACCCGTTCGAGGTGCTCGACGAGGAGGGCGTCGGCGACCTCATGCGGATCGCGGTCGAACGCGGGAGAGGCGCGAAGCCCGGGATCAAGCTCGGGATCTGCGGGGAGCATGGCGGGGAGCCTCGCTCCGTCGCGTTCTGCCACCGGCTCGGGCTCGACTACGTCTCCTGCTCGCCGTACCGGGTGCCCGTGGCCAGGCTTGCGGCCGCCCAGGCGGCGCTGGCCGAAGCCGGAGTCACGGCCGTCGCCAGCGGCGGCTAGTCGGGGTCCGACCTACGGGTCTGACCCCGAATCCTGTCACTAGATCCGGACCTGCGATAAGGCCAGAGCGACGCTGACGACCCCGACGGCCGCCACGGAAAGGGTCGCGAGCGCCGGCTGGCGGCGCAGGTAGAGGAACGCGAGCGCGGCTGCGGCGCCGCCGACGAGCCCGCCGACGTGCCCGCCGATCGAGATGCCCGGAAGGATGAACGTGATTACGAGGTTGAAGACCACCAGCCCCATCGCCTGCCCACCGAAGACGTAGATCTTGCGCCACTCGAGGATGAGCGCGGCGCCCATGATCCCCCAGATCGCGCCAGAGGCACCGACCGTTGCCACGTTGGGCGACCAGAGAAGCGCGCCCGCGGAGCCGGCGAGGCCGGACACGAGGTAGAGCAGCGCAAACCGGCCGTGCCCGAGGTACTCCTCGAGCGCAGGGCCGAGGATCCAGAGCACGAGCATGTTCATGCCGAGGTGGAGGGGCCCGTAGTGCAGGAACGCGGCGGTGACGAGACGCCACCACTCGCCCTCCGCGACTCCGACGACCTGCCCTGACGAATCGAGGGCGCTCGAGATGAGCACGCCGTGCTCGTAGATCCACCCGGTGTTGGCATTGATCCCGGCGCCCATCAGCAGCTGGAGGAGGTAGACGCCCACGTTGATCCCGATCAGCGTGAACGTGACGAACGGGCCGCTGAGCGAAAACGACCCGGTTGCCCTCCGGGCGGCACGTCTCGCTGCGGGAGCGCTCCCTCCAGTGCTCGCATGGTCGGGACACCGGATGCCGACCGGGCCGAAGGTCATGCAGTCGGGGCAGATCCCGCGCCCGCATTCCGAACAGGAAACGTAGGTCTCGCGCTCGGGATGGCGATAGCAGCGGAGGGGCTCGTCCACCGCGGCTAGCGTACAGACGTGCGGGTCGATGTCGCGTTCACTCCGGGCGAGGCCGGAGCGGCACCGACCGGGCTCGTCATCGACGTGATCCGCGCCACCTCGACCATCTGCCAGGCGCTCGCAGCGGGGTACGAGCGGGTCTTCTGCACGGCCGAGGTCGAGGAGGCGCGAGCGTTGCGCGACGAGCTCGGCGAAGGCGTCCTCGGGGGCGAGCGGAAGAACGTCCCCATCCCCGGCTTCGATCTCGGGAACTCACCTCGCGAGTACCTGAAGCCGCTCGGAGGCACGCTGATCCTCTCGACGACGAACGGGACGCGCGCGATCGTCGCCGCCGCGCAGCGCTCGGAGCGCACGCTCGTCGCGTCGCTTCTCAACCTCGCTGCCGTCGTCGAGGAGGCGCGGCGGGCCGGCACGGATGCCGTCGTCGTGTGTGCCGGGGTCCTCGGCACGGTCGCTCTCGACGACGCGTACGTGGCGGGCCGCATCGTCGAGCAGCTCGGCTGGGAGCGGACCGATGCGTCCGAGGTCGCGGCGAGACTGGCCGGGTCGTGGAGCGGGGCGGAGGAGGCGTTCCGCGCCTCGAAGAGCGGTCGGAACCTGCTCGAGAACGCTCCCGAGCTGCAGGATGACCTTGCCTTCTGCGCTCGTGAGAGCGTCCTGGACGTCGTGCCCCGGTTCGCGGGGATGCACGGCCCCGCCGCCGAGATCACCTCCTGAGGAGCACCCTGGCAGCGTTCGGCTGGACTTGCAAAGAAATCTTTGCAAAGATCTCTTTGCATGAAGCGAGCCATCGAGCTGAGAGACGCCACCGCCCTGCGTGCCCTGGCACATCCGGTGCGCATGAAGCTCGTCGGGCTGTTGCGGCGCGAGGGGCCGCTGACGGCGTCCCAGGCCGGCCGGCAAATCGGCGAAAGCTCCGGGAGCACGTCCTACCACCTGCGCCAGCTCGCCCGCTTCGGGCTCGTCGAGGAAGCGGGGGGTGGGCGAGGGCGCGAGCGCCCGTGGCGCGCGACTGCGCTCTTCACCTCCTGGCCGAACGTCGCCGAGACAACGGAGCTCGCAGAGGCGATGCAAACCCTCGAGCGCGTCGTGCTGGCTCGCTACATCGATCGTCTCGAGCGCTGGCTCGACCGACGGAGGACCGACCGCCCGGAGTGGCAGGACGCGGCGGCGTTCGGTGACAGCCTGCTCTACCTCACGGCCGACGAGCTCGCAGAGCTCCGCGACGCGTTCGACGAGCTCGCGGAGCCGTATGTCCAGCGCGTGGCGCAGCCGGAGCTCAGACCCGTGGGCGCGAGGAGCGTTGCCTTGCTCCGCTTTGCGTTCCCGGACGACGACTCGTGACGCCCGAGCCCCGGGGCGGCACTGGGCGGAGATCCCGGGCGGTGCCATGCCTGTTGCGCGAGAGCGGTGTTTTCCGCCGCTACTGGTGGGCGCACACGATCTCCCTCTTCGGCGACCAGGTGTCTCTCCTCGCCGTCCCGCTCGTCGCGGTGCTGACGCTCGAGGCGGACGCAGCGCAGATGGGCTATCTCACGGCGATCGCGCTCGCGCCCAACCTCTTGATCGCGATCCACGCCGGCGCGTGGGTCGACCGGCGAGGGCGGCGCCGCCAGACGATGATCGCTGCGGACATCGGACGGGCGCTTGTGCTGAGCACCATCCCGCTCGCCTATGTGCTCGACGCGCTGACGATCGAGCAGCTGTACGGAGTCGCCTTCGTCGCCGGTGCGCTGACCGTCCTGTTCACGGTGTCGGACGCGTCGCTGTTCGTGGCCATCGTCCCGCGCGAGCAGTTCGTCGAGGCGAGCTCCCTGCTCAACGGGAGCCGCGCGTTCTCGTTCGTCGCCGGCCCGACCGTGTCGGGCTTCCTCGTGCAGGCGTTGTCGGCGCCCGGCGCGCTGCTCGTCGACGCGTTCTCCTTCCTGGGATCGGGAGCCCTTCTGGCACGCATCCGGCCGGAAGAGCCTCCGCCGGATCCCGAGCGGGGAGGGGCCATGGTCGGCCTGCGCTGGATCACCGCTTCGGTCATCGTTCGCGCCACGCTCCTCGCGACCGCGACGATCAACTTCTTCAACTTCGTCTTCTTCGCGATCTTCGTCCTGTATGCCGTCGAGACCCTCGACGTCTCGCCCGGGACGCTCGGCCTCGTGCTCGGAGCAGGCGCGGTCGGAGGGCTCATCGGCTCGGTTGTCACGACGCCCGTCACGCGACGGATCGGAGTCGGGCCCGCGCTCGTCCTCGGGTGTGTGCTGTTCACCGCCCCGATCCTGCTCGTACCGCTCGCGGGTGGATCCCACGCAGTCGTGCTGGCTTGCCTCTTCCTCGCAGAGTTCGGCTCCGGGCTCGGCGTGATGCTGCTCGACATCAGCGCGGGCGCGATCTTTGCGGCTGTGATCCCGCACCAACTCCGCTCCCGAGTCTCTGGCGCGTACACCTTCGTCAACTACGGCGTCCGCGTGCTCGGCTCGCTCGCCGGCGGTCTGCTCGGGGCGACGATCGGCCTGCGGCCCACACTCTGGATCGGCACGGCCGGCGCGTTGCTGGGCGTGCTGTTTCTGCTTCCGACGCCCGTGGCCCGGCTCAAGGCGCTACCGGAGGCGCCTACGGCCGAGTGATTCGGGCAACCACCTGGCGGTCGTAGGTCCGAACGTGGAGCCGGTCGCCGCGGAGCTTGACGACCTCGGGCGCGCTCGGCACGGGCAGACGGTCCAGCACCTCGCCGCTCCGACGATCGAGCAGGTAGAGAATGTCCGGCTCCGCGGTGAATCCGTAGCCGAACACGATGAGATCCCCGGTCACGACGAACGTGCGGGCATTGGCGACGGGTACCTCGACGACACGAGCACCAGAGCGCGGTCTGTCGGGCTGACGTCCGACGCAGGTCCGGCAAAGCCAGGTTTCGCAAGCACAGTCACGTCAAGCGCCGCGGAAGCCGTCACCGCGGCTGTGATGGTCAGAGAGCAGAGCAGGACTCCGATCGTCCTCACACCCGGACGATACGGCAGCCATGTCGGTCTAGACTCGCCCGCAACATGATCGTCAATCGCGACCCCGACGCACGCGGGCCGTATACGGCGTTTGCCGAGGTTGCAGACTCGTACGAACGAGGGCGACCGGGCTATCCGGAGAAAGCCGTCCGCTGGCTCGCCGGGGACGAGCCCCGGGACGTCGTCGACCTCGGAGCCGGGACCGGAAAGCTGACCCGGGCGCTCGTGGGCCTCGGGCATCGGGTGACCGCGATCGAGCCGTTGCCCGAGATGCTCGAGCTCCTTCCTGCGGCCGCCCCTGGCGCCAGCGCGATCCTCGGCAACGCCGAGATCATCCCGCTCCCGGATTCGTTCGCGGACGTGGTCACCTGCGCGCAGTCGTTCCACTGGTTCGATCACGCCGTCGCGCTTCCCGAGATCGCGCGCGTGCTCCGTCCGGGCGGCCGGCTTGGGGTCGTCTGGAACACGCGTGACGACCGAGTGCCCTGGGTTGCTCGGTTGAGCGCAGTGATCGGAAGCGAGACCGTGGACGACGAAGACGTGGACGTGACGATCGACAAGAGCGGCGTGTTCGGCCCCGTCGAGACGGCCCTCTTCGAGCTCGAGCAGCTCCTCGACCGTGAGACGCTGCTGGACCTCGTGCTCTCCCGTAGCTACTGCGCCAAGCTCTCGCCGCCCGAGCGTGAGCCGATCCTCGAAGCCGTCGGCCAACTGTACGACGAGGTTGCCGGGGCGGATGGCCTCCGACTTCCCTACGTCACCGAGTGCTTCCGCGCCGCCAAGCTCTGAGGGGGCCCCTGCCGCGCAGCCACGCGCTAGAACTCGGGCCAGACTGCTTCGACGTTGTTGCCGTCCAGGTGAGAGAGCGACGAACCTAGAGCGGCTCGGCTAGCCAGACGCTGCGCAGCACATCCGACATGACGAGGGATTCATCTCGCCTCGGATGTCTTATCTCGCATATGTCACCGGATCGAAGTAGCGCGCGCAGCCGCGTGAACCAAGCTCCAGCGCGTCCGCCTTGAGCGCCAGACTGAACCGGATCCCCGCCTGGAGCCAGCGCTTGAGCGCGGGCTCGCTCCAGTGGGCGCTCAGCTTCGCGACCGCGTCTCGGTCGGCGCTCCCGGCTCGGGTGAAGCGCGCGAGCATCTCCCGCACGGCGCCGCGGTCTTTGGGAGCCGCTGGAAACGCGGCCAGCCTTGACCGGTGTCCTGCCTGCAGAGCGATGCTTTCCCGGGCGAAGGTCAGGAAGTCCTCGCTCGTCACGATCGGCGAGCGCGCGATCAACGCCTTCGCCTCCGAGACGGCGCCCTGGCAGGTGCCGTTTGCCTGCCGGAGCCAACGCTGTTTCGCACGGCTCAGAGCGGGCGGCCGGAACTCCTGCGTCATGTAGTCGAGATCGTCGGGGCTGTTGATCGAGTCGTAGAGGACGCTGCGCGGATTCGCGCTCAGCGGATGGCCGAAAGCAAGCACGCCGATGTTCTTCATCACCATTTTCTGCAAGCGCCGCATGCGCAGTCCCGGGTCGGGTGTCAATCCGAGAACGCGAGGATCCATGCGGGTGCGGGAGACGACTGCAAAGCCATCAGGATCGCGGATCGAGAACGTGTACCGCGCCGACGGCTTGGCGCGCGTGTACATGTCCTCTGCCGTCAGGCCGATCACCACCCGCGGATCTCCGACCGGACGGTGGAGCAGTTCGATCAGCTTCTCGGCGACGTACTGCTTTCGCTGCCGGTTGAATGACGACACGGGCAGCGCGGCCCGTGGCATGACACCGGTGTTGAGCCCGAGCTCTCGTGCGAAGTGGCGTGCGAGCGTCGTAGCGTCTTGCTGCGGGAAGGCGCCGAGCGGAACGAAGTAGACCGGGGACGCAGCTGCCTGCAAACGTGTCCCCGCCGCGGTGGGCTCAGGCTCGGCCGCGCCAACAGCCAACGCGACTGCAAGGAGGGCGAGGGCGGCGAATGCGGCGTGACGCATCACAGCCTGACGTCGGAGCAGCACGTGGCGTTGTCAATCACTCGACCGGAGGTACGAACCGCACCTGTTCCGCCTCCTCGCGGGGTCGACGTGGTTCTGGATCAATACGTTGATCTATCTATCGAACTGGGACGGCGACGAATCGGGCAGGCTTCGGAGCGAGCAGGCTCTTTAGCAGCGCAGCCGACTTCGTGGAATGCGGCCGAAGGCTGAGCCCGTTAGGAGGTCGCCCAGCCATGGGGAGGGGCGCCCTTGACCCGGTCGACTTCCGGAGTGATAGGGAATGTCGCGCACCGCTTGATTGACAGCTCGTCGAAGTCGACAGCCGTATACAGTCAGCCCCTCGTCAAGGGAGGGGTCAGGTTTCGGGACTGCGCGTACTCGCTGTTCTCGCCGTGGTCGGGCTCGTTCTCCCCCTGTCCGCAGACGGTGATATCGGCGCGATTCAGGTGCGGAACGGCACCGAGTTCGCCGCGGCGGTATCCGCGCTTCGAGACACGGGCGGCACTATCAGGCTCCGCCGCAACTACTACGGCGGGGAGCTCGTCGTTGGCTCCCGCTCGGCCAGACCGTTGCGCATCGTGGGCGAGCACGGAGTGCGAGTCGAGAGCCTGCTGCTCGAGCGGGCGCAGCACGTCTCCGTCAGCCGACTCACGATCGCACCAATCCGACAGGACGCGTGGTTGCGCATCACGGGGTCACATCACATCGAGCTGCACGACCTGCTCGTGACGGCCGAGCGAACGCGGTACCGGGGGACGGTCCAGGTCGTCCGTATCGAGCCACGTCGTCATCCGGCGGAGCGAGTTCCGTCGCTGTGGCGACCGCTCGCCGCTGTTCTCGAACTGCCTGCACCTCAAGCAGGGGACGAGACACATCCGGATCGTCGACAACTGGTTCCACGACTGCCGAGGCTGCGACTTCGTCCACGGCCGCTTCGGCTACGACCTGACGCTGCGTGGGAATCGATTCGAGCGCGCACTCCCGTGCCGCATGAACCGCCACCGCTGCGGGCACCAGGACCTCGTGTCGTTCTGGTCCGGGAGCCGTCTGCTCGTCGAACGGAACACGTTCGGCGTCTACAAGCTCGGCGCGGCGCAGCTCTACCTCATCGGCGCGGTAGACAGGGTGTCGATCGTGAACAACGTGTTTCGCGGTACCGACCCCAGGGTGCCCGGCTATCGGGCACGCGTAGCGATCATCGTCGGTAGCAAGGGCTCGAAGCGCGTCCCGCGCCGCGTCCGCATCGTGAACAACACGATCCTCACAGGCGCCCGCCGCATCGACGGATACGCGGGCTCGATCAGGATGAGCGGCGTGTACTGGGGCCTACAGCCGCACAGGCGACCGCTCCTCGCCAACAACGTCATCGGCCTCGTCGAGGTCCCGCACCACGTCTGCAGCGTTGCCCGCACGGCAGTCTCGAACGTCGTGCTACGCGGAGTTCGGTGCCGTGGCACCAATCGTGTCGGCCGGGTCCACCTCGACCCGTACGGCCGCCCCACTGCCGCGTCGACCCTGCTCATCGACCGCGCGAGCAGGCGCCTCAGCGCGCGGCGAGACATCGACGGTCGCCCGCGAGACTCCCGGCCGGACATCGGAGCATACGAGTACCGCGGCCCGAAGCCAAGGAATTGACTGCGAGGTGGCATTGCCCTTCCGCGGCATGGCCAGCGTCTGAGCGCTGGCCCGCGCATACGCAGAGGGACGTGGCGTCGAAGGTTGCAGACCTCGGGTGGCGAAATCGTACCGCTTTCAGCTTGACAGGAGAACGTACGTTCGTATAGAACATGTGTTCCCATGATCGCCTGTCTGCTCATTCCCGGGTTCGAGCTGAGAGCGGCCCTTCGCACGCGTCCGCGGCTCGCCCTCGTTCCCGCTGCACTTGCCCCGGAGGCAGGTGAGGAACCGCTTCTCGGCCCGGTGACCGCGGCCGCCGAGCAGGTGGGGGTGAAGCCGGGGATGCGCCTGGGGGAGGCGCTCGCCACGTGCCCGTCGCTCGCTCTCGTCGAGCGCGATCCGGCCGCGGTCGAGCGGGAGTGGGAGGGGGTCCTACGTCGTCTCGAGGACGCCGGCTTCGCGGTCGACTCCGCCGAGCAGGGAGCGGTCTACTTCGAGACGCGAGGGGTCGAGCGGCTGTACGGCGGCGTGCCGCCGGCACTCGAGCGAGCGCTCAACGCCGTCGGCTCGACGTGGGATCCACGTGTCGGCGCCGCGGGGCGACGTTTCACCGCGCTCGCGGCGGCGAGCGTGGCGCGGCCTGGTCAGATCCTGATCGTCGCGGAGAAGGACGAGGAGTCGTTCCTCGAGCCGTTGCCGCTCTCGCTGCTCCCCCTGACGGCTGATCGCTATGCCGAGCTCGAGGGGCTCGGGCTGCGCCGACTGGGGGACCTTGCGCAGCTCCCCGGCGGCGCGGTCGCAGAGAGGCTGGGAGTCGAAGGGCGAAAGGCCTGGCGGCTCGCTCACGGCGGCCCGAAAGCGAAGGTTCGCGGGCGAAAGCCGGCGTTCGAGCTCGCCGAGGTTCTCGCGTTTCCGGACGCGGTCGGCAACGAGCTCACCCTGCGGCGGGCGTTCGGCTCTCTTCTCGAGCGCCTGCTCGCCCGCCCCGAACGGGCTGGGCGGCCGTTTCGAAAACTCGCTCTGGCCGCCCGGCTCGTCGACGGAGGCTCGTGGCGACGTGCCGTCACGCTCCGCGAGGCGACCGCCGAGCTGGGGCGCCTGCGTGCTGCACTGGGACCGAAGCTTCAGGAGCTGCCGGCCCCGATCGTCGAATTGCGCCTCGAGGCGCTCGAGCTCGCGGAGCACATGGGACAGCAGCTCGCGCTGGTCGAGCCGGCGGGAGAAGAGGCCGTCGGCCGGCTGCGCGAAGGCTTGCGGCAGGTGCGAGCGAGCACGGGGACAGGATCGGTGTGTGCGGTGGTGGAGGTCGCACCGTGGTCGCGAATTCCGGAAACGCGAGCGCTGGTCGTCCCTCGGGACGAATAGCGGGACGACTCAATGCCCCGCGACCTGCCCTGGTCGAAGTGGGGTTCGACGGGATACCTCGGATCGTGAATCGCGAGCTCGTCTCGCTCATCCGGGAGGAATGGCGTGTCGTCGACCGCTGGTGGACTGAGGAGCCGGTCGACCGGCGCTACTTCGAGGTCGTCCTCGAGAGCGGCCAGAACGTCTGCGTCTACCGCGATCGGGAGGCGAGCAGTTGGTTCACCCAGAACGCCTGAGGCAGTGTGGGCAGAGGCAGTGCGGGCAGAGGCTGGGGTGGCAGAGGCTGGGGTCAGACCCCACGGGTCTGACCCCGTGGGTACGCGTCGAGGCCCTCTTAGCCGATCGCGTGCTCGACGAGGCGCTTCCACTCGCCGGACTGCACAGCGGGCACGAGAACCCATTCCCGCATCGGACGGCCCATTCCCGGGTCGAAGGCCTCGGCACCGGGGAGTGCCAATGCCTGCTCGCGCTCCGCCTCGTCGGTGAGCTTGACCGTGAGGCCGCCGTCCTTCCAGTGGCCGGCGACGACCTTGCCGTTCTCGCGCTTGAGACACGGCATCCCGAACATCTTCGACTCGCGCACGGGGTACCGAGCCGTTACATCCGCAACGAGCTCCTCCCAGGTCACACCGCCACCTTAGTCAGACGCGCCGCTACCAAGGATGCCGGGTCGACGCCACCGTCGGCCGGAGGATCGTGCTGATCGAAGTCAGGGTTCCGCTGGCGCAGGTGGTCGCCGAAGCCCACCGACGGCGCGTGGAAGTTGAAACAGCGGACAGTCGTCGTGCCGTCGTTGTCGAAGCCGTGGACGACGCCGGGAGGGACGAGGAGGAACGTTTCCGCCGGCACGGCGAACGAGCCATCTCGAGTGGCGAATGTGAGCTCTCCCTCGACGACGAGGAACCCGTCGGCATGGTGGTGATGGACGTGGAGGTCTGCTCCGCGTTCGCCGGGGCCGTGGACGAACTCCGTCACCGTGAGCTCGTCAGCTTCTACGAGCAGGGTCAACCGACGCCCAGGCCGATCGACGATCGTCTCTCCCTCCAGGCCTCCGGTCCGACGGAGCGCTACGAGACCGGGATCGCCGGCGGCATACTCGGGCGCCGGTCGCTGGTCGAAAGCAGCGCGAACCGCCTTCAGCTCACTCTCGTCCCGTGCCGCATGCAGGCCGCGGACGAAGTCGCCGAACCCGAAGCTGGGGACGTGGAAATCGAGGAAGCGCGCGCGGTCGTCCCCGGTCACGGCGAAGGTGTGCACGACCTCGGGCGGGATGAACACCCAGGTCTCTCGTCCCGCTTTGTATTCGCCGTCTTCGAGCCGGAACGTGAGCTCGCCTTCGAAGACGAAGAACGCCTCTGCGTGCCGCTCGTGAACGTGAAGCGGCGAAGCGACGCCGCCTGGGGCGGAGCTGACGTCGACGACGCCGAGCTGCTCGCGGTCCGCGAGGAGCGTGACGCCGAGCTCGTCGCCGCCGGTTATACGCTCGCCCTCGCCAATCTGGAGGAACACCTGCTCCACGGAGCTTCAGCCTAGTCGTGGGCGGCTACGTCGAGCTCCACTGCCATTCGGCGTACAGCTTTCTCGATGGCGCGTCGCAGCCGGAGGAGCTTGCAGCGCGCGCTGCGGAGCTCGGGTACGAAGCGCTCGCACTCACCGACCACGACGGCGTCTGCGGCTCGCTGGAATTCGCGCACGCCGCGAAGGCCTTCGGCGTTCGCCCGATCTCGGGCGCCGAGGTCACGCTCGAGGGCGGTGCTCACGTCACGCTGCTCGTCCAGACGCGTCAGGGCTACGGGAACCTTTGCCGCCTGCTGACTGCGGCTCATGCGGGAACGCGTCGGCCGGGAATGGAGGACCGGGAGCCGCTGCCGCCGTCCGTTTCTCTCGAGCTCGTCGCCGAGCTCTCCGAAGGCCTCGTCTGCCTCTCGGGCTGCGCGCGCCACGGACTGGGAACTGTTAACCCAAATGCAGCCGTGTTCCTCGCGGCTGCATTTGGGCCTGACCGCTTCTACGTCGAGCTCCAGCGGCCGTTCGAGCGTGGCGACGCGCGGCGCAACGCCCTCCTCCGCGATCTCGCAGGGCACCTCGGCGTGGAGACGGTCGCAACAGGAGACGTCCACGCACACCACCCACGGCGGACACTTCTCCAGGACGTCCTCGTGGCGATCCGCTGCCGGACCTCGCTCGAGGGCTGCGAGCCCGAGCGGCGCGGGAACCGAGAGGGCTTCCTGCGGTCTCCTGACGAGATGCTGGAGCACTTTTCCTTCGACCGCGCAGCCGCCGCGAGAAGCTCTCAACTAGCGGAGCGCCTCGAGTTCGACCTGACCGAGGAGCTCGGCTACCGCTACCCCGACTTCTCGGACGACGAGGAGCCCGCAATCCGGCAACTCGGGGGGATCTGCCACCGCGCGCTGCAGGAGCGCTATTCACCTTGTAACGCTCAGCTGCAAGGTGAGGCGCGAGCCCGACTCGAGTCCGAGCTCGCCCTCATCGATGAACTGGGACTCGCCGGCTTCTTCCTTCTCCACCACGAGGTGCTCGAGCTCGCGCGCGAAGCCGCGGTCGAGGTGCGCGGCCACGACTCGCCGCGGAGCTTCCTCCCTCCGGGACGCGGGCGCGGCAGCTCGGTCGGCTCGATCGTCTGCTACCTCACCGGCCTCTCGCACGTCGACCCGGTCGCGAACGACCTCTCGCTCGGGCGATTTCTGAACCGCGAGCTGGCCTCGGTGCCGGACATCGACCTCGACTTCCCGCGCGACATCCGCGAGAAGCTCATCGTTGCGGTCACCGAGCGCTACGGGCGCGAGCATGCCGCCCTCGTGGCTAGCTTCGCGACGTACCGCTCGCGCGGCGCCATCCGCGACGTGGGGAAGGCGCTCGGGCTGCCACAAGCAGAGCTGGAGCGGCTCGCTCGTCTCTCCGACGGCTGGAATGCGCGAAGGGTGGCGGAGGAGCTCGAGCGGCTGCCGGACGGAGAGCGCAAGCTCGGCTCTCGACGCTGGCGCGCCTTTGCGTGGCTGACCGGTGAGATCGCCGGGCTGCCGCGACACGTCTCGCAGCACCCCGGCGGGATGATCGTCTCCACGCGCCCGCTGATCGAGCTCGTCCCCGTGCAGCCTGCCGCAATGGCCGGGCGTCAGCTCTGCCAGTGGGACAAGGACTCCTGCTCCGACGCCGGCTTCCTCAAGATCGACCTACTCGGACTCGGGATGCTCTCGGCCGTCGAGGACTGCGTCGAGCAGATCGCGCGGACTCACGGCGAGGTGATCGACCTCTCGCGCATCCCCTTCGACGACAGGGACGTCTTCGAGGAGATCCAGCACGCGGACACCGTCGGCGCGTTCCAGATCGAGAGCCGGGCGCAGATGCAGAGCCTCCTGCGGACGAAGCCGGAGAACCTCGACGACCTCACCGTCCAGGTCGCGCTCGTCCGCCCGGGGCCGATCCAGGGGAAGGCGGTGCACCCCTACATCGACGCGCGGGAGAAGCTGCGCGAGGACCCGTCCTACGTGTGGCCCGTCGACCACGAGCTCCTGCGCGAGCCGCTTCGTTCGACGTTCGGCGTCGTCGTCTTCCAGGACCAGGTGCTCGAGGTGGCGATCGTGCTCGCGGGATTCACCGTCGGTGAGGCGGAGGGGCTGCGGCGGGCGATGAGCCGCAAGCGGAGCCACGATGCGCTCGAGGCCTATCGCACGCGGTTCGTCGCCGGCGCAGCCGGCATGGGCGTGGACGCGGAGATCGCCGACAGCGTCTTCGACAAGCTCGTCGGCTTCTCGGGCTTCGGCTTTCCCAAAGCGCACGCTGCCGCGTTCGGGCTGCTCGGCTACCAGTCGCAGTGGCTCCGTCACCACTACGCGGCGGAGTTCCTCTGTGCGCTCCTGAACGCCCAGCCGATGGGGTTCTACCCGCCTGCGACGCTCGTTCGTGATGGGCAGAGGCGTGGAGTGGAGGTGCTCCCGCCAGACGTCAACATCAGCGGCGCCAAGTGCTCGATCGAAACCGGTACCTGGCTAAAGCCAGGTACCAACACTCGGGAAGGTGCCTGGCTTCAGCCTGGCACCGTCGCCGTGCGGATCGGCCTGAACTACATCGCCTCGGTCGGAGAAGACGACGCAGAGGCTCTCGTCGCCGAGCGCGACGAGGACGGGCCCTACCGCGACGTTGCCGACCTCGCCAGACGTAGCAAGCTCTCCCGTGATGGGCTCGAGGCACTCGTCAAGAGCGGCGCCTGCGACAGCTTCGGGCATCCTCGCCGAGACCTTCTGTGGGAGCTCGGGCTCGTGCTTCGGCCGCAGTCGGTTCCGGGCACGGGGGGAGAGGCGAAGCAGCTCCCGCTCTCCATCGAGCCGACGGCCGAGACGCCTGCGCTCCGGGACCTCACGCGCTGGGAGCACATGCTGGCGGACTACCGCCACACCGGGATGTCGGTAGGGACGCATCCGCTGACGCTCCTACGCGCGCACCTGCCGCCCGGAACGCTCTCGAGTGCCGAGCTCCAGGAGCAGCGGCACGGCCGGCACGTGGCCGTGGCGGGGATGACGGTTGCCCGCCAGCGGCCGTCGACTGCGAACGGCATCGTCTTCATGCTCCTGGAGGATGAGCACGGTCAAGTCAACCTGATCGTCCCTCCGCAGGTCTACGACCGACACCGTGCGACGGTGCGGGCCGAGCCGCTCGTCCTTGCCCGCGGCCGCTACGAGCGCGTCGGCGAGAACCGAAACGTGCTCGTCTCGGAGGTCGAGTCACTGGGGCCGCTCGCGCGGCAGGTCGCCGAGAACGACACGGTCTGGGAGTCGCTCCCGCGGCCGCACTCCTTCGGCCGGCGGTAGCTCAGTGCGTTGCGGAGACGATCACGCTCGGCTCCCCCGGAAGTCGCCGGACGACCCGCTGAGGGCGTCCTCCAGGGAGCTTCGCCGAAGCAAGCTGCCCTTGGCGACCGATGCCGAACACGTTCGAGCCCACGACAACCGAGGAGATTCCAGGCCAGCGGAACCGGGAGACGACTCGCAAAGTGCGATCGAAGATGACAGCCCCGTTATCCGTGTTCTGGAAGAGCGCCAAACGCCCACGGGGGAGCCAGAACAGCTGTCCGACGGCGTTTGGGAGCGGTACCGTGCGGACTGACACGAGCCGCCGCCTCAGGTCGGCAACGACAAGACGTGAGCAGCAGCCGCTGGCTTCGTCGTAGGCGAGACCGGCGAAGCGCGTGCGAGCTGGATCTGAGATGAGGTCGTACAGGCCGTGCACCGGAACCGTGCCGAGTGTGCGTCGTACACCCGTTCGTAAGTCGATTGTTGCGAGCCTCGTGCCGACGCGGTCGAACAGCTGGAGGTACGCCGAGCGCTCCTCGAGCGATGCGTACCAAGCCATCCCGTGCCAGATCGTCGTGGTCTTCGTCGTCGTTATTTGTACGAGCCGAGCCTGCCTCTCGAGATCCGGGCCACTGCCCCAGAAGGCAATGACCTGCTCTCCGTCTGCACTCATGCAGCGAAGCTCGGACGTGTCGAAGTAACGATGCTGGAGCCGTTGCTCTCGGAGAAGCCGCAGCGTGGGCAGTTCGCGGATCGCGACGATGAAAGACGTATGAGGCGGATCAGGCGTATCGCGAGCGACAAGCTCTGCGACGCGACGTCCGCCCGGGCAGACTGAGAACTCCCGCACCTTGCCCGCACCCATCCCGTACGCGAGCGTGCGCCCCCGCGCGTCGAGGGCAAGCGTCCTCGCGGGCCCGAAGCGACCACCGACGAACATCGCCACCGGCCCCTTGCCGTTCGGCGCCGGAAGCGCGGCCGCGGCCAGGAGATCCTCGGGCTCGACCTGCCAGCACATATGCCCGACCCATCTCCCTCCCTCGCGGAAGAGGAAGAGACCGGTCCTCTGACCGACAGACATCTCGATTCCGCAGGCAGCGCTGTTGTCCGCAGTGGTGACCTCGACTGTGGTCCCGATCTTTCCCTTGACTGCGCGCTCGACCCGAAAGACGAGGACGAACTCGCCCTTGGTCGGTTTCCCGGCGACTGACGAGCTGACCGACGAACGCACCGTCCGCCTTCGGGAGAATGGCCCACGGATCCGGTTGCACGCACGAGCACGCACGCGCCGGCTCGACCGCGGCCGCGAGTGCCGCAGTCGCGAGCACGAGGACAGCCAGCGAAAGAGCCCTCACACCTCGAGATACGGCATGGGCCTGAAGCTGGGTCACATACGAATTGTGCTCGCTGACGACTACGTGTTCTTGGCGGGCTTTGGCTTCCGCGAGAGCGTGAACCCCGTCTCGACGAGCGTCAGGTGCGTGAAGGCCTGCGGGAAGTTGCCCACGAGCCGCTTGCGCTCCGGGTCGTACTCCTCCGAGATGAGGCCGAGATCGTTGCGCAGCGAAAGCAGCCGCTCGTAGAGCTCGATCGCCTCCTCGTGCCGCCCTTGCTGAGCCAGCACGGCGGCGAGCCAGAACGAGCACGGCAGAAAGACGCCCTCACCAGGAGGTAGCCCGTCCACCTCGACGTTCTCCTCGTCGGCGCGGTACCGCTCGACCAAGCCGTCGCGCATGAGGTCGCGCTGGATCGCCTCGACAGTGCCTACCACACGAGGATCGTCCGCCCGGAGGAAGCCGATGAGCGGGATGAGAAGGAGGCTCGCGTCGAGTCGGTCCGAGCCGTAGTACTGGACGAAGCTCCCTCGGTCCGCGTCGTAGCCCTTGCGCAGCACCTCCTCGCGGATCGTCTTCCGCATGGACTTCCACTTGTCCAGTGGGCCCTCACGCCCGAACCGCTGCATGAGCTTCACCCCTCGATCGAACGCGACCCAGGCCATGACCTTCGAGTGCGTGAAGTGACGGCGGGGCCCACGCACCTCCCAGATCCCCTCGTCGGGCTCACGCCAGTCCGACTCCAGCCATTCGAGCAGCCTTCGGAGGAGCGACCACGCGTCGTCCGAGGCCTCGAGACCTTGCTTGCGGGCCTGATACAGGGCGTCGGCTATCTCGCCGTACACGTCGAGCTGGCGCTGGTCGGAGGCTCCGTTCCCGATCCGGACGGGCTTCGAGCCCTCGTATCCGGCCAGCCACGGCAGCTCGACCTCGACCAGACGTCGCTCGCCGGCGACGCCGTACATGATCTGCACCGCTTCGGGTGAGCCGGCGATTGCTCGGAGGAGCCAATCACGCCAGGCGCGGGCCTCGTCGATGTAGCCGGCCCTGATCAGCGCGAGGAGGGTCAGCGTCGCGTCCCGGAGCCAGCAGTAGCGGTAGTCCCAGTTGCGGACGCCGCCCAGGGCCTCGGGCAGCGAGGTCGTGGCCGCCGCGACGATCCCTCCGGTGGGGGCATACGTGAGGGCCTTGAGCGTCAGCAGCGAGCGGTGGACCGCATCGTGCCACTTGCCTTCGTACGTGCACGTTGCCGCCCAGTCATCCCAGTAGCCGACGGTGTCGGCGAGGGCGTGCTCCGCGTCGATCGGCTCCGGCAGGACCTCGTGCGATGGGAACCAGGTCAGCACGAACGGGAGACGATCGCCTTCCGAGACCACGAACTCAGAGAAGGTGCGAAGATCGCGACCCTCGAGCTCGACCGGGGTTCGGAACGAGACTGCATCGGGTCCGGCAACGCCGACGAGCGATCCCTCGATATTCCGCACCCACGGGACGATCGACCCGTAGTCGAAGCGAAGCGCGAGTTCCATCTTCATCGCAACGCGTCCGCGGACCCCTTCGACGATCCGAACAACGTCCGGCGCTACTCCGCGCGGTGGCATGAAGTCGATCAGTCGAATCGCACCCTCGTCGGTTTCGAATTCCGTCTCGAGGACGAGTGAGTCGCCGCGATAGCGCCGTCCCGGCGAGCGGAACTCGCCCTTGGGCTGGATCGTCCAATGTCCGTTCTCGGCATCGCCGAGCAGCCCGGCGAAGATCGCGCCAGAGTCGAAGCGCGGCATGCAGAGCCAGTCGATGGAGCCGTGCCGGCTCACGAGAGCAGCCGTCTGCAGGTCGCCGATGAGGCCGTAGTCTTCGAGGGGCGCCATCACCCGCCCTCTTCGAGGAACCCCGCGAACCGCCGGAACCGCTTGCCCGCAGCACGGTTGAAGGCTGCGCGGTATTTCTCGGCCCTCCCGTCGTCCAGCGAGGCGGCGTAGGCCTCGCGGACGTCGTAGAGCCGCTCGCCCAGGCTGTCCACGACGAGCTGGTAGTCGCCGTAGAGCTCCTCGGATTCCTCGGCACTCGCGTTCGTCCAGGCGGCGTCGACTTCGTCGGCCTCTGTCAGCAACGCAGCCTCGTCGAGGGCGAAGAGTTCGAGCTGCCGCTCGATCAGATCGTGAAACTGCGCGCGTCTGAGCATCAGACCAGCTCTCGATACAGGTCGAGGTGGGCGGCCGCGGATGCCTCCCACGTGAGCTCCTCGCGCGCCGCCTCGGCTCCTTTCCGGGCCCAGGCCAACGCGGTCGAGTCTCCCAGCAGGCGCTGCAGCGCTGCGGTCATGCCCTCGACGTCTCCCGGCTCGACGACCGCGCCGGCGCCGAATCTGCCGACGACCTCTCCGAGACCCCCGATGTCGTAGACGATCGCCGGAACGCCGGCCCCGAGCGCCTGCAACAGGGCGCCGGAGACGTCGATCTCGGCTCGGTAAGGAAAGAGGGCGACCGTCGCCTCGGAGAGCGCGCGCCGCAGTTCCGCGTCCGGGAGAAAGCCGAGGCGCCACTCGGCGCGATCGCCGGCTGTCTGCATCAACCCGTCGAGGGGGACTCGCGGGTCCCCTGCGACGAGGAGTCGAACGCCGTCCGCGCGGAGGACGGCCTCGACCGCGTCCTCGATGCCCTTGTGTGGCCGAATGAGCCCGAACATGAGCGCCGTGCGACCGTCGTCCTCGCGGGCGACCTCGGAGCGAAAGGCGGGATGAGCGATCACGCGCAGCCGCTCGTCGAGGACGCCGAACTCAACCAGCGCTTCCCGGCCTCGCTGCGAGTGCACCACGACGCGGTCGAAGCGCTCGAAGAGCTTCTGCCAGAGGCGCTTCTTCGAGGCGGTTCGTCGCGGGATGATGTCGTGGGCCGTGAGGACGGCAGGCGACCGCGGGCGAAAAAGCCACCGGTCGGCCTCGGGGGCGCCCAGCCACTGCACGTGCATGACGTCGGGACCCAGCAGCGCGAGCCGGGCCATCCCGAAGGGATGCTCGATCGCCTTCACCGGAAGCCGAAGCCGCGACGACCCCATGCGGGAGGAGAGGGGGTAGAACCATTCGCGCTCGCGGAAGCCGACGGGCGGAGCGACGTCGCCGAAGCGGAAGTGCGACGTGACGAGCTCGACGTCGGCACCGGCGGCGGCAAGTGCCCGCGCGAGCGACCGATCGTAGGGAGGCGTGTAGGCGGGCGGGTCGGCGAGGACGACGCGCATCGGCGGAACGTTAGACGCGGTGCCGTCACAATCCCGCGCGTGACGTTCGAGGAAGCACGCGCGCAGTTTCCGGTGCTCGAGCGCATCGCCTACCTGCAGGCCGGCAGTGTCGGCCCGCTGGGCCGGCCGAGCGTCGAGGCAATGCACGCCGAAGAGGAGCGAAACCTCCAGACCGGCCGTGCGGGCAAGGAGTACATCGACCGGATCCTCACCCTGCGCGCAGAGCTCCGAGCCAGTGTGGGCGCGCTCGTCGGGGTGGAGCCGGACCAGGTAGCGCTCACCTCTTCGACGACGGACGGCTGCAACATCGTTCTCGCCGGGCTCGATCTCCGCCCCGAGGACGAAGTCGTGACGACGACTGACGAGCACTTCGGCTTGCTCGGTCCGCTGCACATGTCGGGGGCCCGGGTCGTCGTCGTCCCACCGGATCCCGATCGGATCGTCGCCGCGGTAACTCCCCGGACGCGTCTGCTCGCGGTCTCGCAGGTCCTGTGGACCACGGGACAGGTGCTTCCCGTGCACGAGCTACGGGAGCGGACCGGGCTCCCGATCCTGGTCGACGGCGCACAGTCGGTCGGCGCGATAGCGGTCGCTGCCCGAGGGCTCGAGTTCTTCACCGTCTCGGGCCAGAAGTGGCTCTGCGGCCCCGAGGCGACCGGCGCGCTCGTCGTCTCCGATCCAGAGCGTCTTCGGGTTGCGCGCCCGAGCTACTTCTCGCAGCAGGGCTACGAGCCGAACGGGGCCTTCACACCGTGGCCGGACGCTCGCCGCTTCGACCCCATGTGGGTTCCGTCGGGCCTCATGGCCGGCCTGCAGGCCGCGATCGACCTGCGGCCCGAGTGGTCGTTCGAGCGTGCGGCGCTCATGGCGCAGCGCTGTCGCAAGCTCCTTCGCGAGGCGGGCGCGGACGTCGTCGTCCCCGCGGACCGAGCCACGCTTGTCTCCTGGCGCGTCCACGACGAGGAGCCGGAAGTCGTCGTGCAGCGACTTGCTGCAGCCGGCGTCAGCGTGCGCGACCTCCCCGGCACGGGTCTCGTACGGGCGTCGGTGGGCTGGTGGACGAGCGACGAGGACCTCGCACGCCTCGTTGCGGCGCTCTGAGCGGAGTATCGTCGCGGCGTGTGCTTCGACCACGACTCGCGCCCGCCGATTCCTCCGATCTCCGGTGCCGCCGTCTCGCACGAGGACCTCGTCCTCGAGGCTGCGGACGGAAACCGGCTCGCCGCTTTCGCGGCGCTCCCCGACGAGCCGAGCGGCGTGGGCGTCGTCGTCCTCCCTGACGTGCGCGGTCTGTATCGGTTCTACGAGGAGCTCGCGCTCCGCTTCGCCGAGCGCGGATACGGCGCCGTCGCGATCGACTACTTCGGGCGGACGGCCGGAGTCGGAAAACGCGACGAGAGCTTCGAGTACATGCCGCACGTCGACCAGACCGCGCAGGACACCATCCAACTGGACGTCGGAGCGGCCGTCGCGCACGTGCGCTCGCCGGAGGGAGGCTCCGCGCGCGCCGTCTTCACGGTCGGGTTCTGCTTCGGGGGTCGCCACTCATGGCTCGCCACGGCGTACGGGCACGATCTCGCCGGCGCGATCGGGTTCTACGGACGACCTGGGCCCGGGCGGGACGGCTCACCCGGGCCGCAGCAGCGAGCGAGTGAGCTGAGAAGGCCCATTTTGGGACTCATGGGCGGCGACGACCCGGCGATCCCGGTCGAGGACGTGAACGCGTTCGAGGAGGCACTCACCGCTGCGGGTGTGGTACATGAGATCGCGATCTACCCGGGCGCTCCGCACAGCTTCTTCGACCGCAAGCACGAGGAGTTCGCGGCCGAGTCGGAGGACGCCTGGAACCGCGTGCTCGACTTCCTCGAGCGCCACGCAGCGCGGTAGCGAGCGACTCGTCGCCGAATCGCCCGCTCCGACCGGCCTTTCGTTATCCGGCCCAACGGAATACGTAGGCCGATCCCTGGTTTCCGTTCCCGTTGACGAAGTCGAAGGGCGCGCCCGCAACGACGATGTTGCCCGACACTCCCACGGAGAAGCCCAGCTGGTCGCCCGCGGTGCCGTCCGAGGCGGTCAGCTTGGCTCTCTCGGTCCCGCTGGCCCAGCCGGAACCCGGCCTCTGGAACACGTAGACGGCGCCCTGGAAGTTCTCGCTCACGGCTTCCTGGTTCGCGCCCGCGACGACGAAGTTGCCCGAGACCGCGACCGAATACCCGAGCTGGTCGCCGGGGCCGCCGTCCGAGGCGGTCAGCTTCGCCCTCTCGGTTGCGTTCGCCCAGCCGGACCCCGGCTTCTGGAAGACGTACAGCGATCCCTGGTTTCCGTTCCCGTTGACGAAGTCGAAGGGCGCGCCCGCAACGACGATGTTGCCCGACACTCCCACGGAGAAGCCCAGCTGGTCGCCCGCGGTGCCGTCGGAGGCGGTCAGCTTGGCTCTCTCGGTCCCGCTGGCCCAGCCGGAACCCGGCTTCTGGAAGACGTACAGCGATCCCTGATTTCCGTTCCCGTTGACGAAGTCGGACGGAGCGCCGGCCACGATGGTGTTGCCCGAGACGGCGACCGAGGAACCGAGGTGGTCGCCGGCGGTTCCATCAGACGCCGTCAACTTGGCCCTCTCCGTTGTGGTCGCCCAGCCGGAGGCGGCCCTCTGGAAGACGTAGACCGAGCCCTGGTTGTTCTCGCCCACGGCGTCGAAGGGTGCGCCCGCGACGACGATGCCGTCCGAGACCGCCACCGAGAAACCGAGCTGGTCGCCGGCTGCCCCGTCCGAGGCGTTGAGCTTCGCCTGTTGCACGAACGGATCGATCGTGACCGGGTAGCGAGCGCCGGCGTCCTCGACCTGTACGAGAACCGTGCTCCCGTGAAGCCGGAATCGTGCGGGGAGCTCGCGCCCGAGCGCATCCACTGCGAACAGGCCCTGGTAGCGAAGCGAGGAGTCACCCAGGCTCAAGCCGCCGGCCGTGGAGTCGAGCTTCGGCTGGAGACCGCCGGTGAGCTCGACGGCAAGCGTCACAAGCCCACCCTCCCGCCCGGCGGCAGGCGGAGCGGCGAGCGTGAAGCCCTGCTGAAGCCCCAGTGGGCCGTTCACGTACCACTCGGTCAGTGGACCGCGCGGGTACTCGACCCTGTTCGCACGCGCCCGCGGCTCCACCTGCGGAAGCGGGCGCATGCCGTCCTCGTAGCCCCAGGCGCGAACGGCGAGGTCGAGGCGCGCAGCGCCCGCGCGCACCGAGACGCTCTCGGGGTTGAATCGCAGGTCGAGCCGGTGCCGGGCATTCGTCGCTCTGAACCCGCCGTCGGTTGCGAGCACGCGGTAGGACCGGTCGTCGCGGCCGAGGACGCCGGAGACCGTCGCCCGAGCCGGAAGCGGCAGACGGGCGAACTCCTCTGCCTCACTGGTTGCTCGCGTCTCCTGCGCTTCCGCGGGAGACAGCACGGCGAACGCAAGGCCGAGAGCCGTCAAGGCGACAACCAGGGCTGCAGCAGGGAGTCGCCGGCCCCGCTGAGGCGCGCGTTCCCTGGGGGAGGGGGTCAGTGAAGAAATGACAGCCGCTACGGTGCTCATCGCTCGCTCTCCTCTCGATTTCCGGCGATCGCCTCGCCGACGCGTCGCGGTGCATTGCGTCCAGCCGCAGCGTCCCTCAGTCGCATTTAACGGACGCCCGCCGCAACGGCAATACGGGCTCAGGCTGCGTCTGCGGCTGTTCGGAGCCCGAGGTCGCCCGCAATGGGCTGCAGTGCCGCGACGACGTTTGCGATGTGCTCGTCCAGCTCGAGGCCGAGGAGCTCGGCTCCTGCGTACACCTCGTCTCGATGAACGCCCGCGGCAAACGACGGCTGCTTCAGCTTCTTCTTCACCGACCTCGGCTCGAGCCCGTCGAGGCCGGTCGGACGGACGAGCCCACACGCGTGGACGAACCCGGAGAGCTCGTCGCAGGCGAAGAGCACCTTCTTCAGCCGAGTGTCGCGAGGCATGGCGAGATGCTCCGCGTGGGAAAGCACTGCTTCGATCAGCTCCTCGGGATACCCCTCCTCGCGCAGGATCGCCGCGCCGTCCTGCGGGTGCTTGTCCAGCGTGGGGTGGATCTCGTAGTCGAAGTCGTGGAGCAGGGCGACACAGCTCCACGACTCCTCGTCCTCGCCGTACAGCCTTGCGTAGAAGCGCACGGAGGCCTCGACTGCGAGCGCGTGTCGCAGAAGCGCTTCGCTCGTCGTGTAGCGCGTGATCGTCTCCCAGGCCTGCTCGCGGGTCGGCCGCACGGCGGAGTACGATAGCCGCCGCCGTTGGCCACCCAGCCGAAACAGAAGACCGTCGCCCCTTGCGGGGCGTGGTCGTCGCCGATCACGGCCGAGATGGTGGCGCGTGCCGGCAAGACGCTCAGCGCGCCCTGGCTCACAGACGGAACGGCGTGGTGGCTCGAGGGCCGTCCGAGCGAGCACGGGAGGGTTGTGCTCATGAGGGCCGGTCCCGGCTCCGACCCCGTCGACGTCACGCCTGCCGGCTTCAACGTTCGTTCCATGGCCCACGAGTACGGCGGCGGCGCCTATTGCCTCCACCGGGAGACAGCCTTCTTCTCGAACTTCGACGATCAGCGTCTCTACCGCCTGGACCCTGGATCGGAGCCCCTAGCGATCACGCCTCCGGTCGAGGAGGAGCGGCACCGGTACGCGGACGGACGCGTGACGGCGGACGGCTCCCTGTGGATCGGCGTCCGCGAACGCCATGAAGGAAGCGGCCGTCCTCAGGAGGTCGTCAACGAGCTCGTCGCGATTCCCACCGACGGCACGGCCGAGCCCCGGAGGATCGCGGGGGGGCGGGACTTCTACGCGAGCCCCCGGATCTCACCGGACGGCACCAGGCTCGCGTTCCTCGCCTGGAACCTGCCCTGGATGCCGTGGGACGGCTGCGAGCTCTTCATCGCCGAGCTCCACTCCGACGGCAGCCTGGGTACCGCGACGCATGTGGCTGGAAGCGACGGGGAGGAGTCGATCTGGCAGCCGGGCTGGAGCCCTGCCACCGGTGAGCTCGTGTTCGCGAGCGACCGGAGTGGCTGGTGGAACCTCGAGGCCGTTCGGGACGAGGGGCGGCGGGTGGTGCATCAGGCGGAGGCAGAGTTCGGACAGCCTGCATGGATTTTCGACGGGCGGACGTTCGCCTTTCTCGGGGACGGCCGCATCGTGTGCGCGTACGACCGGGACGGCCGGACGTTCTTCGCCGTGCTCGACCCCGGTAGCGGCGAGCTGTCGAACCTCGACCTCGAATACGACTCGCTGCGCGCGCTGTCGTCCATCGCGGCCGAGGGCACGAACGTGCTCCTCGTCGCCGGTGCAGCGAAGATCCCGCACGAGCTCGCACGTCTCGACCTCGGTACAGGTGCGGTCGAGGTCGTCCGGACGAGCACAGACATCCCGGTCGACACCGCGTATCTGTCGGTGCCCCGCGCGATCGAGTTCCCGACGGAGGGCGGCCTAACGGCGCACGCGATCTTCTATCCGCCCACGAACCCGGACTTTGCTGCGCCCGAGGACGAGCTGCCACCGCTGCTGGTCGTGTGTCATGGCGGCCCTACGGGTCACTCGACCGCCCTCTTCGATCTCCAGATGCAGTTCTGGACGAGCCGTGGCTTCGCTGTCGTCGACGTGAACTACGGCGGCTCGACGGGCTACGGTCGTGCGTACCGGCAACGGCTCAACGGCCAGTGGGGCGTGGTCGACCTCCACGACTGCGTGAACGCCGCCCGCTACCTCGCCGACCGAGGGGAAGCCGATCGAGAGCGTCTCCTCATCACCGGCGGCAGCGCGGGCGGGTACACGACGATCTGTGCGCTCACCTTCACGGACGAGTTCGCGGCCGGCACCTCGTATTTCGGCCTTGCCGACCTGGAGCAGTTCACCGGAAGCGAGACCCACAAGTTCGAGCTCAAGTACGAGCACACGCTCATCGGCCCGTACCCGGAAGCAGCCGCTCTCTATCGAGAGCGAAGCCCCATCCACTTCACCGACCGGATGACGACTCCGATGCTCGTCCTGCAGGGAGCCGACGACAAGGTCGTCCCGCCCGTACACGCCGAGCTCATCGTGAGCGCGCTCGAGAAGCGGCGGATCCCGCACGCGTACCTGCTCTACGAGGGCGAAGGGCACGGCTTCCGCAAGTCGGAGAACATCGCGCATTCCCTCGAGGCGGAGCTCTCGTTCTACACGCAGATCCTCGGGATCGAGCCAGGTGATCCACTCCCGCGGCTCCCGATCGAGCACCTCACGGCTTGAAGTGCCGACACGGTTGGAGATCCGATGAGCATTGATCGAGCCCTACGGGCGGCGAGTACCATTGCCCCCTCCATGGAGTCCTTCGTGATCGAAGGGGGAAGGCCGCTCAGCGGTACGGTCCGAGCGTCGGGGAACAAGAACGGGGCGCTGCCCATCCTGGCCGCGACCGTGCTCTGCTCCGACGTCGTACACCTGTCGAACGTCCCTCGCATTCGCGATGTCGAGACGATGACCGAGCTCCTCGCCGACCTCGGCGCCGCCGTCGACTGGACCGGCCCGAACGAGATTCGCGTGGACCCGCGAGGCGTCGAGAGGACGGACCTCGATCCCCGGCTGGCGCGCGAGATCCGCGCGTCCTTCCTCCTAGCGGGCCCTCTGCTCGCACGGTTCGGCCGCGTCACGGTTCCGCCTCCCGGGGGCGACGTCATCGGGCGCCGGCGTCTCGACACCCACGTCCACGCGTTTACGGCGCTCGGGGCCGAGATCGAGCTCGACGGTGTCTACGACCTGTCCGCAAACGGGCTCAAGGGCGCGCGCGTGTACCTCGACGAGGCCTCGGTCATGGGCACCGGCAACGCGATCATGGCGGCCGTTCTCGCGGACGGCGAGACAGTGCTCGGGCACGCCGCCTGCGAGCCACACATCCAGGACCTGTGCCGCTTCCTCGCGGCCGTGGGGGCTGACATCACGGGTATCGGCTCGAACGTCCTCCATATCCACGGCCGGGACGAGCTCGGTGGAGGCGAGTACCGAATCGGGCCCGATCACATCGAGGTCGCGAGCTTCGTGGGGCTTGCTGCGGCGACCGGTGGCGACGTCGTCGTGGACGGTGTGGAGCCGGACGATCTGATCTCGATCGTCCCCGCATTTCGCAAGCTCGGAATTCAGATCGAGGTCTCCGACTCGAGCGTGCGGGTCCCGCCGGGGCAGAACCTCCACGTCGAGGACGACTTCGGCGGTCAGATACCGAAGATCGAGAGCGGGATCTGGCCGGCCTTCCCGGCCGACCTGACGTCGATCGCCGTCACCGTCGCAACGCAGGCGCTTGGCACGATCCTCATCTTCGAGAAGATGTTCGAGAGCCGGCTCTTCTTCGTGGACAAGCTCGTGTCGATGGGGGCACGGATCGTCCTCTGCGACCCGCACCGTGTCGTCGTGACCGGGCCCGCGACGCTGTACGGAGAGCGTCTCGAGAGCCCCGATATCCGGGCCGGTATGGCGATGGTGCTGGCCGCGCTCTGCGCGGAAGGCACCTCCACGATCGGGAACATCCGCCAGATCGACCGCGGCTACGAGCGGATCGACGAGCGCCTTCGCGGGTTGGGGGCGGCGGTCGAAAGGGCCGAGCTGTGAGGGGAACCGGCGTTGCAGAGATCAGGCTGACGCGGAAGGGTGAGAGCAGCGTCGCGACCGGAGTCGCCGTCCTCGACCATCTCATCGCCGAGCTTGCGCTCACAGGAGGCTTCGAGCTTCGACTCGAGATCGCCCCGAGCGAGCCGGAGACGGAGGTCGGCGCTGCTGGCGAGGCTCTTGGCAGAGCGCTGGCGCCGTTTCTCGAAGCAACGTGGGTAACCGGACGTGGAGTAGGGATCGTCCCCGCCGACGAGGCGCTGGCGATGGTGGTCGTCGAGGTCTCGGACAACCCCCTCGTCGCCTCGAATGCCGACCTGACGTCGACGAGGGCCGGAGGGCTCCGAACCGACCTCGCGGCGGCGTTCCTCGAGAGCCTGGCCGAGGCCGCGGGCCTCACCATCCACGTGAGGCTCATGGAAGGCGAGGACTCGCAGCACGTCCTGTCCGCAATCTTCAAGGCTCTCGGAGTCGCGCTCGGCGAGGCGTGCTCGGAGCCGCCCCCGCGTCGCTAGCCGAAAGCGCCTGGGGGCGTCACCATCAGGCTGACCCCGGTGAGGAGGCTGGAATGGCAGAGAAGGACGTCGTGAGTACCGACCGTGCGCCCGGGCCGTTCCAGGGGGCGCCGTACAGCCAGGCAATCCGCATCGGAGATCTCGTCTTCGTCGCCGGCCAGATCGGGATCAGCCTCGAGACGGGCGAGCTCGCAGGGCCTGCGATCCAGGAGCAGACCGAGCAGATCATGCGAAATCTCTCCGCGATCCTCGAGGCGGCGGGTAGCGGCCCCGAGAAGCTGGTGAAGACGACCGTCTTCCTCCTCGACCTCGGCGACTTCGCCGCCATGAACGAGGTCTATGCCCGCCATGTGGGAGATCGCCCGCCGGCGCGCTCGACCATCGGGATCTCGCAGCTCCCGAGCGGCGCGATCGTCGAGATCGAGGCGGTCGCGCACGTCTAGGCATTGCCGGCCGCACTCCGGCAGCCCGGCAGAATGAGCGCATGCGGGCCGAGGAGGTCATCGCCACCCACGGGAACACGGACTTCGACGGGTTCGCGGCGATGCTCGCCGCCCGCAAGCTCTACCCTGGGGCCGTCGTCGCCATCGGTGCCCTCAACCGGAACGTGCGCGACTTCTACCGCCTCCACGCGGAGGAGCTCGGCCCCATCGTCGAGATCTCGCGCCTCGAGCTCGATGCGATTCGGCGGCTGATCGTCATCGAGACGTCCAGTGCCGGACGGCTGGGTGAGCTCGAGCAGGTCGCGCTCGACCCAGACGTCGAGAAGGCGCTCTTCGACCATCATGGCGAGGTCGGGCTCCCGGACTGGATCGACCCGGATGCCGCGGTCCGCTCGACCGATGGGGCGCTGACGACGACACTCGTCGGCATCCTCGCCGAGCGCGAGCTCCTGCCCACCTCTCTGGAGGCCACGACGTTCGCTCTCGGTATCCACGAGGACACGGGCTCGCTGACGTATCCGACGAGCACGCAGCGCGACGCAGATGCGCTCGTGTGGTGTCTTCGTCACGGCGCGCGCCAGGATCTGATCTCCGGGTATCTCCATTCGCCTCTGGCTGCTGGAGAGCGCGATCTCCTCCACCAGCTGATGGAGGCGCTCGAGCCGGTCGACTCGGAAGGGGACGAGGTGCTGCTCGCCGCGGTCAGCTGGCCGGAGTACGTCGAAGGTGTTTCGAATCTCGCTCACAAGATCCTCGACCTGACCGACGCGAAGGCGCTCGTCCTGCTCGTCGAGATGGACGCTCGCGTCTTCGCCGTCGTGCGAAGCCGGAGCGACCGCATCGACGCGTCAGTGCTCGCCGCCGCTCTCGGTGGTGGCGGGCACGCCCAGGCGGCGTCGGCGATATCGCGTGCGGGGCTGGATGAAACGCGTGACGCCGTCCTCAACGCGCTCGAGCGAGCTCGCCGAGAGCCTCTTCGCGCTCGCGACGTGATGTCGACGCCGCCTCGCGTCGTCCGGCCTGCCGAGAACGTCCGCGACGCCATGGCGCTCTGCCAACGCCACGGGCAGAGCGGAGTCTTCGTCGTCGAGGGCGCACGAGTTGTCGGCGCGGTCAGCCGTGAGGATCTCGACAAGGCAATCGGTCACGGGCTGGCGCACGCTCCCGTGCGCGGGATCATGAGCGGGCGAGTCCTCACCGCGTCGGAGGACTCGACGCTTCGCGAGCTCCAATCGCTCGTCACCGAGGCCGCCGACGGTCGGGTCGCGGTGCTCCGGGACGAGGAGCTCATCGGCGTCGTGACCCGGGCCGACCTGCTCAGGGCTCTCGAAGGCGTCGAGCCGAGACTCGAGGAGCCCGTGGAAAGCCTGGCCTCCGAGCTCACCCTGGTGGAGTCGCTGCATCCACTCTACGAGGCCGTTGCGTCGCTCGGGGAGCTGGTGGATGGCGTCTACCTCGTCGGCGGGACGGTCCGCGACATCCTCCTCGGCGAGAAGAACTTCGACGTGGACATCGCGATCGAGGGCGACGCAATCGTCTTTGCCCGACAGCTCGCATCCGTTCTCGGCGGCCGGGCGACGCCGCACGAGAAGTTCGGCACGGCGATCGTGCTCTACGGGGAGGACGAGCGGATCGACGTCGTGACGACGCGGACCGAGTTCTACGACGCCCCCGGAGCGCTGCCGACCGTCGAACGCGCGGGCCTGCGGGAGGACCTGTTCCGGCGCGACTTCACCGTCAACGCAATGGCGGCCTCCCTGAGGCCGGCTGACTTCGGTCGCCTCGTCGATCCCTTCGATGGCCGCGCGGATCTGGCCAAGTGCGCCCTTCGCGTCCTCCACAACCTCTCGTTCATCGACGACCCGACGCGGATCTTCCGCGGCATCCGTTACGAGGCCCGATACGGGTTTCGGCTCGACGAGCACTCCGCGCGCCTGGCATACGGCTGCATCGAGATGGGGCTCGTGGGTGATCTCTCGTCGGCGCGCCTTCGCGACGAGCTCGTCTCCCTGCTCGAGGACCCGGGTGCTGCGGGCGGCATCCGGCGGCTGGGGGAGCTCGGCGCCGACCGCGCCATTCATCCGCGTCTGCGGGGAGACGACGAAGCCGCATCCCTCTTCGAGCGTGCGATCGCTCTGCGGGACGAGCTATGTGCCGAGGTTCCGGCGTGGCGCATCGGCCTGGCAGTGCTCGGACGCGAGATGACCCCCGAGGACGCGTACGGCTGGCTCGAGCGGCTCAAAGTGCGGCGACGCGATGTCAACCGCGTCGTCGGAGCGATCACGGTTGCCCCGAGGATCGTGGAGCGGCTCCACGCGGAGCGGCTCGACCCTGCGCGGGTGGTCGGCCTGGCGGATCCCTTCGCGCCGGACGCGCCGCTGCTCGCGCTCGCGCGCGAGGAGCGTTCCGAGCTGCGGGAGTACTTCACGCGCCTGCGAGACGTGAAGCTCGAGATCGGCGGCGCCGATCTCGCAGCGCTGGGCCTCTCCGAGTCCCCCCGCGTCGGCGAGGTGCTGGCGGAGCTCCGCCGGCGGAAGCTGAACGGGGAGCTGCTCGACGGACGCGAGTCCGAGCTGGCGGCGGCGCGGGAGCTCGTCGCCGCGTCCGAAGCATGACGGTCGCGGCGCCGGAAGAGATCGCGGAGCGGTATCGGGCCGTCCGGGAAGAGGTCGGTCCTGCGGTCACCGTGGTCGTCGCGACCAAGTACGTCTCGGAGGCGGAGATGGAGATCCTCTCGGACGCGGGTGTCGAGGTCGTCGGTGAGAACCGAGCCCAGGATCTCCTGGCGAAGCACGCCCGCTACGGAGACCTGTTTCGCTGGCACTTCATCGGCCATCTCCAGTCGAACAAGGTCAAGGTCGTCAATCGCACGTGCGAGCTCGTCCACTCGCTCGACTCCGACTCCGCCGCACGGCGACTGTCGGTTCCCGCGCTGCTGGAGGTGAACCTCGCAGGCGAGGACACGAAGTCCGGCGTGGCCCCCGGGGAGATCGCCGGCTTCGTCGATCGCTATCCCTTTATCCGCGGTCTGATGACGATGCCGCCCCTCTCCTCCGACCCGGAGGCGTCACGCCCGACCTTCCGTCGCCTGCACGAGCTCGCCACCGAGCACGGGCTCGCGGAGCTCAGCATGGGGACCTCCCAGGACTACCGAGTCGCGGTCGAGGAGGGAGCCACGATGGTCCGGGTGGGTGAGATGCTCTTCCGCACTACACGGGGCTAGAATCGCCCGGTCATGGGCTTCTCGGACTTGTGGAACCGCACGCTCGTCTACT
This sequence comes from uncultured Actinomycetes bacterium, assembly GCA_963761485.1. GTDB lineage: Bacteria > Actinomycetota > Thermoleophilia > Gaiellales > Gaiellaceae > GMQP-bins7. The sequence continues at coordinate 360,286 of CAVXGP010000015.1, forward strand.
TCGGCATCGCCGAGGACGAGGAGTGGGACGAGAACGGCTACGCCACCAACGAGCAGCTCGAGGAGACCTATCGACGCCGCGACCGGCAAAACGTCCGCCGACTGCCGAGCGCGCCGGAGGCTGACGAGTGGGCAGCCGACGAATCCCGCACCCGGCGCCAATCCGCACGGCTCCGAAGTGTCGACAGCGGGCCCCCCGCGAAGGTCCACCTGGTCGTCCCGCGCAGCTTCAACGACGCGCAGCAGATCGCCGACCGGTTCAAAGCCGGAAACCCCGTGATCCTCAATCTCCAGGGCGCCGACACCGACCTTTCGAAGCGACTGATCGACTTCGCGAGCGGTCTCACCTACGCGCTCGACGGCAGCATGCAGCGGGTCGCCGACAAGGTCTTCCTGCTTACGCCCCGGAATGTGGAGCTCTCCGCCGAGGAGCGCGCCCGCGCGCTGGAGCGGGGCGGCTTCTACAACCAGGCCTAGCGCCGGGCAGTTTGGCCGCAGCCGCGGAGCGGCTGCCTTCAGGGGTTCATGCGCGCGGGGCAATCCGCATTGGATTGCCCCGCCGGCGCACAGGGAGCGCGGCGGCTTCTACAACCAGGCCTAGCGCCGGGCAGTTTGGCCGCAGCCGCGGAGCGGCTGCCTTCAGGGGTTCATGCGCGCGGGGCAATCCGCATTGGATTGCCCCGCTGGCGCACAGCGGAGCGGTGCGGCTTCTACAACCAGGCGTAGGAGAACGAGACCCGGGCGGCGAACACGTGCCCGATGGGCGTTCTGGCCCCGATCGCGTTGCTCGCAGACACGGCTTCGTCGCTGCAGAACTTCGTGAGCGTCTTCGTGGGGATCTACGTCATTCTGATCTTCGCGTACGTGCTGCTCTCCTGGATTCGGCTGCCGTATTCCCGCACGGCCTCCGTTGTGCAACAGTTCCTGGACGAAATCTGCCGTCCGTACCTACGTTTGTTCCGGTTTCTGCCGACGCTCGGGCCGTTCGATCTGTCGCCCATCGTCGCTGTCGTCGTCCTGCTCGTTGCGGCCAGGCTCGTCAACTCCCTGATCGGGGCACTCCTGTAAGGAGGTCGTAATGCCGCTCACCCCAGTCGAGATCCGACACATAGAGCTTCGCCGCACGTTCCTGCGCGGATATCGCCGTCCCGCCGTGAACCAGCTTCTGGAGGAAATCGCGGACAGCTTCGAGGAGGTGTGGCGCGAGCGGGCCGACCTCGCGGACCAGCTTCACGAGCTCGAGTCCGAGGCAGAGAAGCACCGGGAGCTGGAGGCGCTTCTCCGCTCGACTCTCGTCGCTGCCGAGCGGGCCGCTCAGGACATGAAGGAACAGGCCCGGCGCGAGTCGGATCTGATCGTCCAGGAGGCTCACGCGGAGGGGCGAAGAGTGACGCGCGAGTCAGCCGGGGAGAAGCGTCGCCTCGAAGAGGACATTCGGAGGATCCGGGCGCAGCTCCGGACAGCTCTCGAGTCGCTCGGCGACGAGCCTGTGGCCGTCAAGGAAGAGGCTCAGGCGCAGGCCGGCGAGCCGCAGACGGTCGCGGAGGCCGTCGAGAGCGGCATCCGCAAGGTCGTCGCGTAGCAACCGGACTCAGCGGCTAGGTGAGGCCCCCGCCCCCGCCGCCGATATCCTTCGGGCCGTGGACGGCCCGAGCACCCGCCTGCGCCTTCGTGTAAGTCCCGGATCGGGCGGCCGCACAGGGATCGTCGGTCGCCACGGCGACGCGTGGAAGGTGCGCGTCTCAGCTCCGCCGAAGGACGGGAGGGCCAACGAGGCGGTTCTCGAGCTCCTTGCGCGAGCCCTCGAGGTTCCCCGGCGCAGCGTCACGCTCGCGACAGGAGGCGCCGCCCGCGACAAGGTCGTGATCCTCGAGGGGTTGACGCGCACCGAGGTGGAGAGCAAGCTCGCAGACGCAGCGAGGTCCGTACGGTGACATCTTCCGGCCACCATGCTCCGAGCCCCGGCGGGGGTGCGGGCGTGACGCTCGACCTCGAGTATTTCCGCAAGGAGCTCCAGAGTGAGCAGGAGCGGCTACGGGCTGCGCTGCAGAGCGTCAACCACACCGAGTCGCTGACCGAGGAGACCGGCGACTTGTCGATCGGCTCGGATGACCACCTCGCCGACAGCGCGACCGAGACGTACATGCGTGAGCTCGACGAGGGGCTCGAGGAAAACGCCGAGCACCTCCTCGCCGAGATCGACACGGCGTTGCGCCGAATCGAGGAAGGGACCTACGGGAGCTGCGTCGTCTGCGGCCGTCCCATCGGGGCAGAGCGCCTGGAGGCCGTCCCGTACGCGACGCTCTGCATCGACGACAAGCGAGCACAGGAACGCGGATGAGCGTCACGCACGCTGCGGCCTCTGCGCGGTCGGCACGCGGCCGATGAGTGAGCCCGCCCGGAGTGATCTGCAGCCCGATGTCCGCATCGGCTCGACGGCGAATGCGCTGCAGCCGATCTCGGCTGCAGAGCGCTCGCTTGCGGCAGGGTCTGCGCAATGGCTCGCGCTGCTCGCCGTCGCTGCCGCAGCGATCGTCGCAGACCAGCTGACGAAGCAGGTCATTGCCCGCACGCTCACGGTCGGCGACAGCGTCGAGATCATCGGCCCGTTCTCCATTCGTCACGTGGAGAATTCGGGAATCGCATTCGGGCTGTTCGCGAGCCGGACGACCTTCGTGATCGCGATAACGGCGATCGCCGTCGGGTGGATGGTGTGGTTCTTCGCGCGGTCGGGCCGGCGGCATCCAGTGCTGCCTGTCGCCCTCGGGTTCGTCCTCGGCGGAAGCATCGCCAACCTCATCGATCGCGTGCGCCTCGGGCATGTGACCGACTTCCTCGACCTCGAGGCGTGGCCGGCTTTCAACCTCGCGGACACGTTCATCGTGGTCGGCGTGGCCGTACTCTTCCTCACGCTCGTACTCGCCGACCGGCGCAGTGGAGACGCTCCGCTTCAGCGTCGCTGAGGCGGAGGCCGGCCAGCGGCTCGACAAGGCGCTCGCGGCCCGAGAAGAGATCGGGTCTCGCTCTCTCGCCGAGAGACTGCTCCTCTCGGGCGCAGTCCTCGTGGACGGCGTCGCCAGGCCGAAGAGTCACCGGCTCGAAGCGGGCTCGGTGGTCGAGGTCGAGCTGCCCGAGGCCCGGCCAGGGCTGGTGTCGGAGCCCGCATCCGTCCAGGTCCTCTACGAGGACGACCACCTCCTTGTCGTCGACAAGCCGGCCGGGCTCTCCGTGCATCCCGGGGCGGGGCAGCGAAAGCGAACCCTCGCGGGACAGCTTCTCTCACTCGGGGCCGTGGGCGGTCCCGATCCCGATCGACCGGGGATCGTGCACCGGCTCGACCGTGACACCTCCGGAGCGTTGCTCGTGGCGCGGTCGGTGCGGGCGTACAGCGCGCTGCAGGAGGCAATTCGCAAGAGACAGGTGGAGCGGCGCTACCTCGCCCTCGTGCGCGGCCGGCCGCAGTCGCACGCCGGCCGGATCGACGCCGCCATCGGCCGCGATCGCCGAGCCCCGACCCGGCGGTCGCTCGACACCGACGAGCCGCGCGACGCGGTGACACACTTCGAGGTCCTCGAGACCCTGCTCGAGCACGCGGTCCTCGAGGTGCGGCTCGAGACGGGTCGCACGCACCAGATCCGCGTCCATTTGTCCGCGATCGGCCTCCCCGTCTCCGGTGACGCCCAGTACGGGGTACGCGGCGATCTCGGGCTGGAGCGCCAGTTCCTGCACGCGCACCGGCTTCGTCTCGAGCATCCGTTCACGGGAGCCGAGATCGACGTGACGTCGCCGCTTCCTCGAGACCTCGAGGAAGCGCTGGCTCTTGCCCGATCCTAGGCGCTCGGTGCGTCCGGCTCGAATGCCTCGCTACACTGTCTCCCCACCTTTGTCCCGACCACCCGGCGACCCAGCCGAGGCGGGGGTGCCGCAGCCTTGTGCGCGGTTCCGCCTGGCCCGCCGGCGAACCAATCGTCAACCACCGGAAAGGGGCTGATCGCGTGTCAGTCGTCACGATGCGGGAGCTCTTGGAGGCCGGCGTGCACTTCGGCCACCAGACGCGCCGCTGGAATCCCAAGATGCGCCGCTACATCTTCGGCGAACGCGGCGGGATCTACATCATCGACCTCACGAAGACGCTGGAGCTCCTCGAGGAGGCTCACGACTTCGCGCGCAACCTGGCGGACCGCGGCGGCACGATGCTCTTCGTCGGCACCAAGAAGCAGTCTCAGGATGCAGTCGCCGAGCACGCGACGCGTGTGGGCATGCCATACGTGAACCACCGTTGGCTCGGAGGCCTGCTCACGAACTGGCGGACGATCTCGGAGCGAATCGGGTATCTCCACGACCTTCGTCGCCTGAAGTCGGAGGGGCAGCTCGACCTCCTCCCGCCGAAAGAGCGCATCGCGATGGAGGCCGAGCTGGAGAAGCTCGAGGCCAATCTCGGTGGTGTCGCGGACATGAAGCGTCAGCCGGATGCCGTGTTCGTCATCGACCTGAAGAAGGAGCAGCTGGCCGTGCGCGAGGCGCGACGGCTCGGTGTCCCCGTGGTCGGCCTCGTGGACACGAACGCCGATCCCGATGAGGCCACGTACGTGATTCCGGGCAACGACGACGCGATTCGCGCGTGCAACCTCGTTACGAGCGTCGTCGCGGACGGGATCGCGCTCGGAAAGGCGAAGGTCGCCCCAGCGGAGCTCGTCGCGGATCGAGAATCGGCTGCAGCAGAGGAAGCCTCGGTCGAGGCACCAGCCGAGCCGGAGGGCGCCTCCGAGCCCGAGCCCGAGCTCGAGCCCGAGGCGGCTGCGGCCGCTGTCTCGGAAGGTCGTGACGCGCAGTGAGCGAAATTCCCGCGAGCCTCGTCAAGCAGCTCCGGGACCAGACCGGCGCCGGGATGATGGACTGCAAGCGAGCCCTCCAGCAGACCGGGGGAGAGCTCGAGGCGGCCAAGAAGCTGCTTCGCGAGCGAGGGCAGGCGTCCGCCGGTAGAAAGGCCGAGCGCGTCACGCACGACGGCCTGGTCGCGTACCAGGTGTCCAACGGCACGGGCTCGATCGTGGGCATAGGCTCGGAGACCGATTTCGTGGCCAAGAACGACGAGTTCCGAGCCTTCGCCGAGAAGGTCCTGCAGGCGGTCCACGACGCGGGTGAGACGGTCGTCCCCAGGCTCGAGCACGAGCGCCAGGAGCTCGTTGGAAAGCTGGGCGAAAACATCGTGATCGTCGACGCGGCACGGTTCGAGGACTTGGACGGGCACGTCGTCCAGGGCTATGCGCACCCGCCCGCCAACAAGATCGGAGTGCTCGTGGAGCTCGACGGCGGCACGTCCGAGCTTGCCCGTCAGCTGGCCATGCACATCTCCTTCGCGGCGCCCGAATGGCGGACGCGCGAGGACGTTCCGGCGGATGTAGTCGAGGCCGAGCGCGAGATCTACACGAACTCGGAGGAGGTGCAGTCGAAGCCGGATGGCGCGCGTGAGAAGATCGTCGACGGCATGCTCGACAAGCGCTTCTTCGCGGCTACCCCAGGCGGCGTCCTCGCCGACCAGGCGTGGATCCACGAGCCGTCCAAGTCCGTGGCCCAGGCGCTCGACGAGGCCGGCGCCTCGGTCGTGCGGTTCAAGCGAGTCTCGGTCGCCGGGTCATGAGTACGAGCGCGGAGGAAGTGGCGGAGAAGGTCCCCTCGGCGGGAGCTCAGTTCCATCGCGCCCTTCTCAAGCTCTCGGGCGAAGCGCTCCTCGGGGATCGCGAGTACGGAATCGACCCGAGGAGGATCCAGGCGATCAGCCGGGAGGTCCTCGCCGTACACGAGGCCGGCACCGAGCTCGCCGTCGTCGTCGGTGCCGGGAACATCTACCGCGGGATGTCCGCGGCCGCCGAGGGAATGGACCGCGCAACTGCCGATTACGCGGGCATGCTCGCCACGCTCCTGAACGCCTTGACTCTGCAGGACTCGCTCGAACGCCTCGAGGTGCATACGCGTGTGCAGTCCGCGATCGCCGTCTCCGAGGTTGCCGAACCGTACATCCGCCGGCGCGCGATCCGCCATCTGGAGAAGGGGCGTGTCGTGATCTTCGCGGCGGGCACCGGGAACCCGTTCTTCACCACGGACACGGCGGCGGCGTTGCGTGCGCTCGAGATCGGAGCGGAGGCGATCCTGATGGCGAAGAACGCCGTCGAGGGCGTGTACGACGGCGATCCCCGCGAGGATCCAGATGCGAGGTTCATACCGGAGCTGACCCATCTCGAGGTGATCGAGCGCGGGCTCAAAGTGATGGACACCACGGCTCTCTCGCTGTGCATGGACAACCGACTTCCGATCTACGTCTTCGAGCTTGCCGAGGGGAACATCCGCCGGGTGGCGGCAGGTGAGAGAGTCGGCACGATCATCTCCACCCCGTGAGCTCGTAGGAAGGAGAGTCAGATGGCGGCGATCGAGGAGTTCCTCGCGGATGCAAAGCGGAGAATGGACAAGTCGATCGAAGCGACGCACCAGGAGTTCAACTCGATCCGCACCGGTCGTGCGTCGCCGGCCCTCCTCGACCGCATCGCGATCGACTACTACGGGACGCCGACTCCCCTCAAGAGCCTGGCCTCCATTTCTGCGCCGGAGGCGCGGCTCCTGACGGTCCAGCCGTTCGATCCCGGGTCGATGAAGTCGATCGAGCGCGCGATCCAGGAGTCCGACCTCGGGCTGACCCCTTCCAACGACGGCAAGATCATCCGGCTGCCGATCCCGACGCTGACCGAAGAACGGCGCAAGGAGCTCGTCAAGGTCGTGAGGAGAGTTGCCGAGGACGGGAAGGTGGCGATCCGCAACGTCCGGCGGGACGTCCTGCAACACCTTCGCGAGCTGGTCACGAAGGGCGAGGTCGGCGATGACGAGGAACGTCGTGCCGAGCAGCAGGTCCAGAAGCTCACGGACGAGCACACGAAGTCGATCGACGATCTCCTGAAGGTCAAGGAGTCCGAGATCATGGAGGTTTGACGAGGTTTGATCCGCTGTACGGATCAAACCTTTCGAAGAGCCCAGGATGGTGTCGCTGACCCAGCCCGAGGACCTCGTTCAAGCTAGCCACGATCCGGGCGCAGCTCGGAGCGTGGCCATCATCATGGACGGGAACGGGCGCTGGGCCGCCGCGCGCAACGTCCCGGTAGCAGAGGGCCACCGCGAGGGCGCGCGTGCACTGCGACGCACCGTGGAGGCTGCGATCGACCTCGGCGTGGAGTCGCTCGCGGTCTACGCGTTCTCGACCGAGAACTGGGCCCGGCCCGCCGAGGAGGTGGAGTCGATCATGGAGCTCATGGACGAGACGATCGACCGCGAGCTGCCGGACCTCGCGCGCCAGGGAGTCCGGACCCGCTTCTTCGGGCGGCGAGACCGCGTCCCGGCGCCCTTGCAAGCGAAGATGGCGAAGCTCGAGGCCGAGACAGCAGCAAACGATCGTCTCCTGCTCTGGATCGCGTTCGATTACGGAAGCCGGGCCGAGCTGGTCGAGGCCATGCGAAGCCTCGTTGCCGACGGGATCGCGCCGGAGCAGGTATCGGAAGAGGTCCTGGCGCAGCGGCTCTTCGCTCCCCAGCTCGCCGACCCGGATCTCGTCATCCGAACGTCCGGCGAGCAGCGTCTGTCGAACTTCCTCCTGTGGCAGTCCGCCTACTCCGAGCTCGTCTTCACGGAAACGTTGTGGCCGGACTTCGGAGAGGACGATCTCAGAGCTGCCCTGGACGAGTACTCGCGGCGAGGGAGGCGGTTCGGAGCGCGCTAGCGTAGGTCCCGCAACCGATGTGAGAGGGTCCACGCGGTCATGAGCGCTCTCACGTCGCGCATCCTCGTCGGAGTCGGCCTGCTACCGCTCGTCATCGGCTTCGCGTACCTCGGCGGCTGGTGGCTCTTGGCGCTCGGCTTGGTCGCCGGGCTCCTTGCGCTCCACGAGCTCTACACGATGGCGCGCGAGCTCCGGCCTCTGGTCATTGCCGGGTACATCGGATTCGTGCTCGGGTTGCTCGGCCTCCAGCTCGGAGGCCTTTCCTGGATGGTCGGCGGCTTCCTCTCGACGCTCTTCCTTTCCTTTGTCTTCTTCGGTCTCTCCGACGTTCGGCCGTCGGCGACCGCGTCGTTCGGCGTGACGCTCCTGGGCGTTGCCTGGGTGGGGTCCGGCCTCGGCTTCCTCCTCCTCGTACGCGACATCCCCGACCACGGCTTCTGGGCGGTCATGGCAGTTCTCTTCACTGTGTTCGCGGCCGACACCGGGGCATTCTTCGTCGGCCGCGCCATCGGGCGGCACAAGATGGCGCCGGCGATCTCCCCGGGAAAATCCTGGGAGGGCTTCGTGGGCGGAACACTGGCCGCGATGATCACGGCGTTCTTGATCCTCTACCAGGACCGAGACCAGTTCCTGGCAATCCCGGAGCTGCTCGTCTTGGGAGCGGCGATCGCCCTCGCCGCAGTCTTCGGAGATCTCTTCGAGTCTGCGGTCAAGCGCGATCTCGGGGTGAAGGACTCGGGACGGATCCTGGGGGGCCACGGGGGCATGCTCGATCGTCTCGACGCGCTCCTCTGGGCCGGCCCTGCGGCGTACTTCGTGATCCTTGCGTTCGGCTACTAGGGACTGTCCGCACCTAGCGCGAAAAGGGCCCTAGACACAGCTTGTTCTGAACGCAACGACGGCTAGCCTTCGGCATGTGGGAGGAAAACGGAGGAGGGTCGCGCTGCTCGGAGCAACGGGCTCCATCGGTCGGCAGGCGCTCGAGGTGATCTCGGCGCGGGCCGAGCTCCGGGTCTGTGCGCTGTCATCGGGCTCGCAGCCGCTCGAGGAGTTGGCCGCGATGCACGAGGTGGAGCACGTGCAGGTCGGCGGTGACGTGACCCGGCTTCTCGAGGCCTCCGAGCCCGACGTCGTCCTGAACGCCGTCGTCGGCTTCGCCGGAGTCGGAGCGACGCTCTGGGCGCTGGAACACGGCATCACGCTCGCGCTCGCCAACAAGGAGAGCCTCGTCGCCGCAGGCGATCTTGCTGTCGCCGCATGGAAGCGGGGCGGAGGCCTCCTGCTGCCGGTCGACAGTGAGCACTCCGCGGTGTTCCAGTGTCTCGAAGGCCGTCGGCGCGAAACCATCGACTCCGTGGTGCTCACCGCATCCGGCGGGCCGTTCCGAAACCGAACCCTCGAGGATCTCGAATCAGTGACCGTGGAGGAAGCGCTCGCGCATCCGACGTGGTCCATGGGTCCGAAGATCACGATCGACTCGGCGACACTCGCCAACAAGGGTCTCGAGCTGATCGAGGCGCACTACCTGTTCGGCTTCGAGTACGAGAGAATTCAAGTCGTCGTGCACCCGAGCTCGCTCGTCCATGCCATCGTGCGGTTCCGCGACGGTGCAACGCTCGCGCATCTTGGGTACCCGGACATGCGAGTTCCGATCTCGTTCGCCCTGACGTATCCGGACCGGCGGGGGACGTCCGTTCCAGGGCTCGACTTCACGGCAGGGATGACTCTCGAGTTCGAGCCGCCGGACCCCGATCGCTTCCCACTTCTGCGCATCGCTCGAGAGGCCGGTGAGCGCGGGGCCACCTACCCCTGTGCGTTCAACGCGGCCAACGAGGTCGCGGTCGGTGCGTTCCTCGATCGCCGCATCGGGTTTCTCGAGATCGCGCCCCTCGTCGAGGACGCGCTCTCGCACGTCGACGGATCACCCGCTCGCGATCTCGGAGAGCTCGTGGAGGCCGACGCGCAGGCACGACGGCTGGCCGGGGCGAGGCTGGCGGCAGCATGAGCCTTTTCATCGCGATCCTGGGGCTCGGGTTCCTGATCCTCATTCACGAGGCCGGTCACTTCTTCGCGTCGCTCGCGGTCGGGCTCCGCCCGCGCAAGTTCTACGTCGGGTTCCCGCCTCCGCTCGTCCGAGTCAAACGCAAGGGCATCGAGTACGGCATCGGGACAATCCCGCTGGGCGGATTCGTGAGCATCCCGGGGATGCACCGCCCGATCCCGCACGACGCGGACCGGCGCTTCTCGAGGGCGGTGTCCGAGGCACCCGAGCTCGCGGGGCCCGTCGACCGGGTGAAGCGCGCCCTCGAGGGCGACGACCTGGGGTCCGCGCTGGCCGCGCTCGACGAGCTCGAGCCGGAGCTGCGGGCCAGGCAGCTTTCTCCCGGAGCACTGGCCGCCGCCGAGAAGGGTCTCACCGAGCTCCGCGATGCGCTGGGCCCGGACGCGTACTGGAAGGCCGCGACCTGGAAGCGGCTCCTCGCGATCGCGGCCGGCCCGGCGGCGAACATCGTGCTCGCGATCATCCTCTTCACGATCCTCTTCATGTCCGGGAGCGGAAGGGCGACAACGACGGTCGCAGTGGTGATTCCGGAGCTGGAACAGGGAAGCGCAGTCGCCTCGCCTGCGCAGAGGATCGGGCTCAAGCCCGGCGACCGCATCGTTGCTATCGACGGGGTCCGCGTGAAGGCGAGCGACATTTCCGACAGGATCGCCGCTTCGGAGGGCCGCCCCATGACCTTCACCGTCGTACGCGACGGACAGGAGCTTCAGCTCGGCCCGGTGGCAGCCCAGTTGGTGGAAGGGGAGGGATACCGCCTCGGACTGGGCCTCAAGGGCACGGGCCTCGGGCTGCTGGCGGCGACGAAGCGCTCCTTCGAGGCGACCGCGATCGTCTCCAGAGAAATCTTCCGAGGGCTCGGTCGTCTCGTCACGAGCGAAGGGCGCAAGGACGTCTCGAGCCCGATCGGGATCACGCAGGCGTCGTCTGACGCCGTCGAGCAAGGCACGGAGCGCTACCTCCTCGTGCTCGGGCTGATCTCGCTCTCGCTGGCGCTGCTCAACCTTCTGCCGCTCCTTCCGCTCGACGGCGGTCATATCCTTTTCGCCTTGCTCGAGGGCGCTCGCGGCCGCACGCTGAGGCGGGAGATCTACGAGCGCGTCTCCGTCGTCGGGCTGGCGATCGTCCTGCTCCTGTTCTTCGTCGGCGTCTCGAACGACATCGGCCGGCTCTCCTAGCCGTGGCGAGCGCACGGCAGATCACGGTCGGCAACGTCCCGATCGGCGGCGGTGCGCCGGTCGCCGTTCAGTCGATGACGCTGACGAAGACCCACGACGTCAACGCGACGACCGCGCAGATCGCGGCGCTCGCGTCGGCGGGGTGCGAGATCGTGCGCGTTGCCGTCCCCAAGAACGAGGATGCGGCTGCGCTGCCGATGATCGTGCGGCTCTCGCCGCTGCCCGTGATCGCAGACATTCACTTCAACGCCTCCCTGGCTTTGAAGGCGATCGACGCAGGCGTCGCCGCCGTCCGGATCAACCCGGGGAACATCGGCGGCCCCGAGAAGGTCGAACAGGTCGTCACCGCTGCGAAGCACGCGCGGATTCCGATGCGGATCGGCGCAAACTCGGGCTCCCTGCCTAAGCACGTCCACGACCTTGCCAGAGAGGATCAGGCAGAGGCTCTCGTGGCAGCTGCTCTCGAGGAGGTCGAGCTTCTCGAGCGACTGGACTATCGCGACTTCAAGATCTCGGTCAAGGCGACGCACGTTCCCACGATGATCCGCGCGTACCGGATGCTCGCCGCGAAGGTGCCCTACCCGCTCCACCTCGGCGTCACGGAAGCCGGAACGGAGTTCGCGGGCGGGATCAAGAGCGCCGTCGGGATCGGGTCCTTGCTCGCGGACGGGATCGGAGACACACTTCGCGTCTCGCTCACGGCCGACCCGGTCAAGGAGGTCGAGGTCGCCTGGGAGATCCTGAAGGCCCTGGGGTTGCGCGAGCGAGGGCCGATCATGATCGCCTGCCCTTCTTGCGGCCGCGACAACGTCGGTGTCGAGAGCCTCGCGCGCGTGGTCGAGGAACGGCTGCGCACGTACCCGGAAGCCTTCGAGGTCGCCGTCATGGGCTGCGCCGTCAACGGGCCAGGGGAAGCGGGGGACGCAGACTTCGGCATCGCAGGTGGTCGCGATGTCGGCTTCATCTACGCACACGGGCGCGTGCTGAAGAAGGTTTCCTCAGAGGTCCTCGTGGACGAGCTGTTCCGCGAGATCGACGCGTGGCTCGAAGCCGGGATGGTGCGGCCGAAGCACCTCAAGATGGCCAAGCCGGCAGCGCTGGCCATGGCCGAGGCCTCGCTCATTCCCTTGGACTAGCCTTCCCGCCTCATGATCGCGAGGCAGTCACGGCTCTTCATCCCGACGCTGCGCGAGCCGCCTGCCGACGCAGAGGCGGTCTCGCACAAGCTGCTCGTCCGCGGCGGGTACATCCGCCAGGTCGCGGCCGGCGTATGGACGTTCCTGCCGCTCGGCTGGCGGGTGCACCAGAAGGTCGTTCAGATCATCCGCGAGGAGATGAACGCGATCGGCGGCCAAGAGATGCTCATGCCGGTTCTCACGCCCTATGAGCTCTGGCAGCAGTCGGGGCGCGACTACATCCAGGAAATCTTCCGGCTGCAGGACCGGGCCGGTCGCGAGTACATGTTGCCCATGACCCACGAGGAGACCGTGACGTTCCACGCCAAGGAGATCTCGAGCTACAGGCAGCTGCCGCAGCTCCTGTACCACTTCTCCATCAAGGCGCGCGACGAGCCACGCTCACGCGGTGGCCTCTTGCGACTCCGTGAGTTCATCATGAAGGACGCGTACTCGTTCGACCGGGACGAAGCCGGCCTCGCAGTGGCGTTCGAGGCGAACAGGGGCGCGTACCACCGCATGTTCGAGAGGGCCGGGCTCGAGGTCTTTTACGTGCAGGCGGAGTCGGGGATGATGGGGGGCAAGGAGTCCTTCGACTTCCTCGCGCCCGCCGGCTCGGGCGAGAATACGCTCGTGACGTGCGAGAACGGCGATTATGCAGCGGATTTGGAGATCGCTCGCGGCATTCCGCGTGCGCCGACCTTCCCGGACGGGCGCGACGCGCCACGGGAGGTCGCGACTCCGGGGGTGACGACGATCGAGACGCTCGCGGAAGAGCTCGGTATCGACAGCGCGGCGACGTCAAAGGCCATGCCCGTCGTAAGGACCGACGGCATACTCGTTCTCGGCGTGCTCCGCGGCGACGACCGGCTCTCCGAGTCGAAGATGGTCGGCGCCCTCGGGAGCGACTACCGTCCCGCCACGCACGATGAGATCCGTGCAGCGTTCGGCGCGAGTGGGGGCTCGCTGGGGCCCGTGGGCGTCGACCTCGAGGTGATTGCGGACGAGGCGTTGCGAAACGGGCAGTTCGTCGCCGGCGCGAACCGAGATGGCTGGCACCTGCTGGGCGTCGAGGCCGGGCGGGACTATCGTCCTCGCTTTGCCGACGTCCGCGAAGCCCGCGAGGGGGACCGCTGCCCGGAGTGCGGCGGCGGACTGCGTTTCCAGACCGCCATCGAGGTCGGCCACATCTTCAAGTTCTCGGACCGCTACTCCAAGCCGCTCGGGGCCACTTTCTTGGACGAGGACGGCAAGGAGAAGCCGCTCATCGGCGGCAGCTACGGCGTCGGGCCGGCTCGTGTCATGGCCGCGGCCGTCGAGCAACGAAACGACGAGAACGGGATCATCTGGCCACGATCGATCGCGCCGTACGACGTCCACGTGCTCGCACTCCACAGCGGTGCGGAAGACGTGCTCGCCGAGGCTGAGACGGTGGCTGCGACGCTGGACGACGGGGGGCTCGAAGTGCTCCTCGACGAACGCGACGAGCGTCCCGGGGAGAAGTTTGCAGACGCCGATCTCATCGGTTGCCCGCTCCGCGTGATCGTCGGGCGAAAGACGCTCGAGGACGGGATGGTCGACGTTCGAATGCGCGACGGCGCTGCTGACGACCGCGTTCCGGGCTCAGACGTGCTGAAATGGGTGGCACAGCGCTGATGGCGAAGCGTCGGAGATACAGCGACGAGCACTTCGGCCCCACGATCGAGCGGCTGATGATCGAGACCGGGACGACGTACCGCGGCCTCGCCGACAAGGCCGACCTGTCAGCCGGCTACCTCAACCACATCGTGCACGGCAATCGACCGGTGCCTTCGAACGACGTCATCGCGCGCATCGCCGAAGCGCTCGACGTCGCGCCGGAGCACTTTCGCGAGTACCGGATCCGCGTCATCACCGACAAGCTCGAGGCGATGCCCGAGCTCATCGACCGGCTCTACAAGCGCCTGGCCTGAGCGAGCCGCCGACAGCGGCTAAGGTGTCAGCTGCCACGGGGCGTGGCGCAGCCTGGTTAGCGCGCTAGTCTGGGGGACTAGAGGTCCCGAGTTCAAATCTCGGCGCCCCGATGAGAAAACCCGCTGGTAAAGGCGGGTTTTCTTAGTTTCAGAAGTTTGCACTTCATCCAACACGCTATGGCGTGCGAGAGTGGTGCGAGAGTCCGACCGGCCTGCTACTACTTCCCCGACCCAACAACATCGACTCGTAGGAGGGCCACCGCTCGCTCGCGCGCATTCGCGAGGCGACGTAGGTGGCCTTCGTCGTCGAGGAGGAGGTTCCCGATGGGGGAGCTGGAGAAGGAACGAGACGACTCATTCAGAGCCCGCCCGGAGACCCGCAAGGCCGTCCCTGAACTTTCGTGACGCCGACTTGAACATTGCGATCGCGGCGGCCGACACGATCACGGCGATCGGAGCCGCGGTGATCTCGATGTCTTCAGGCCAGGGAGCACGCGACGATCAATCATCTATCGTCGCCCCGATGACCGGAGTCGCATCGGACGGGAGCGAGCGCACCCTTTCGATCGTCGTTCCGGCCTACAACGAGGCTCGCCGTCTAGGTCATCTCTTCGAGGCGCTCGAGCGTGATGCTGACGGCGCTGCCGAGAGCGCAGGATTTCGACTTGTGGAGGTGATCGTCATCGACGACGGGTCGGTCGACTCGACAGGAGAGATGCTCGACGCCTATGCCGGGCTCGACGGCCGCCTTCGCATCGTCCACTTCCAGCACAACCGAGGGAAGGGAGCCGCCGTTCGAGAAGGCATGCTCGCGGCGAAAGGCGCGTTCGGCCTCGTGACAGACGTTGATCTGTCGACGCCGCTCGCAGACCTCCCGGTACTTGCCACCGGTCTTGTTACGTCGGAGGTCGACGTCGCGATCGGTTCGCGGGCACTTCCCGGGTCGCAAGTCCTCGTGCGCCAGCCCACCCATCGCGAGCTTATGGGCAAAGCGTTCAACGTGGCGCTCCGCCTCCTGACAGGTCTGCCGTTCCGGGATACGCAGTGCGGTTTCAAGCTCTTCCGCATCGGCACGACGCGCATCCTCTTCGAGCAGCAGCGCGTACCAGGGTTCGCCTACGACGCGGAGATCTGCGTGCTCGCCCGGCAGCAGGGCCTTCGCGTGACCGAGTTTCCCGTCCGCTGGACGAATCACCCGGACACACAGGTCCGGCTCGTAGGCTCCTCGGCGCGGATGGCGTTCGACCTCCTCCGCATCGCCTTCCTGGCTCGGCGGTCCGGTCGAGGATAGGGACTCGTCAGAGCGTCAGCTCGTCCGTAAACAGGGCCTCGTATCATCGAGGCACGGATCGAGCCCTCGATGGCTCTGGCCCCGCCTGGTCGCCCGACGACCGGAAGATCGTCGTCCTTAGCGCCCCCACCAGCTGCGACTTCTGCTTCCACGTCTACGTCGTGAACGCCGACGGGAGCGGGGAGCGGCGCGACCTGGTCGCCCGACGGTCGACGGATCGCCTTCGTAAGGGCCACCTTGATTCACTCCGGCGCTCCAGCCGGGCAGCGGGCGCCCTCACCGAGCACGTGACCGTCCCGCTTGATGGTGAAGATGGTGGTGCATCCGTAGTCCGCAGCTCGCGTCCAGCGGAAAAAGACGTAGAGGCCGGTGTGAGCGCCGCCGACGGTCGGCCCTTCGGCCGCGCCGTATGGGATTCCCACCGACGCGGACGGCTCAACGTGCACCGGCGAGTAACCCAGGTCATGCAGTCGCTCCACACCCTCCTTGGCGCTCACTCCCCAGTAATCCAGGTCCCAGGTGCGGCCGTCCTTCTCGGCGCCGGCGATCGGATTGACGAATGCGTACGCGTACGGCGTCCAACGAATCGACGCCCACAGGCTCGCCGCGACGATCACGATCGCGCCGAGCGGAAGGACGACGCTCAGTCGGGAACGGTGCACGCTTGCGCGTTGGTCGAGCACGGCGAGCGCGATAGCCGCGATCGCAATGAGCGCCGGGACAATGAAGAGCAGGTGGCGGAGACCGTCGTAGATCACCGCCCCGCCGAGCAGTATCACCATAGGGAGGACGATCGCCTGCAGCACAATGGGAACGAGTGCGATCGTCGCTCCGGCGCTTACGACGCTTCGTCGGCGGATAAGGCTGACGATGAGCACGGCTAGCCCGCCGACGACCGCCACAAGCGTGAGGAGTGGAAGCTGCGCGGCCAGCCAGGCAGGTACGTACCACCACGGCAGGTCGTCGCCTCGGACGTCCGTGCCCGCGACGCGCATCGGTGGGAGCTCCCAGGTGAATGATCGTGCGAGCTCGGCAGAGTCCTTGAGCCATTGCAGCATGCTTATGCGCGCGATCGGATTCGTGGCCCACGTGAACCCTAGAGCCCAGATGAGCGCCGAGCCGCAGGTGATCAGGACGGGCAGGATCGCGAGCGTCCCGCGGCGACCGATCCGCCACCCCACGGCGACAGCGGCGGTCCCCAACGCGAGAACGACGATCAGCGCCAGCGAGCCCGCACGCGTCGCAAGTGCGATCGCGCCTCCGGAACCTGCGAGAAGGGCGGCGAAGAGAGTTGGTTTGAGACGCGCTTCGGTGGCGAGGCTGAGCACGAGACCAGCGGTGATGAGCGTGAGGCCCGCGGCGACGGGCAGGTCCTTGAAATCGACGTGCGACATCCCGAGCCACAAGGGCGTTGCGAGCGTCAACGACCACGCGAACGTACCGGCGAGCAGCGACCGAAAAGCAATCGCTAGCGCGACCGCAAGAGCGGTGACGGACACAACCGAAAGGACCAGCGTCGCGGCACCCTGGTAGAGGTACGTCACGCGCTCATCCGGCCCCAGCGGCTCGGTCGCGCCCGTGGTCAGCAGGTGCAGGCCGTCCGCGAGCTGGTAGAGGAGCACCCCGTAGAACTCGGAGGTGGACGGCACCGCGTCGTACGCCTGGGCGAGCGGCCACGACGAATCGACCGACCGCGCATCGAGCGCAGCCTGCGTGTCCCCCCGCGAATCCCAACCGATGCCGCCCCGAGTGAGTGACCAGGCCGCGACGATGATCGCCCCGACGCCGAGCGCGAGAAGCGAGACGACAGCGAGACGACGCGGCGCGTCCTTACACGACCCGATGCCTTGGGGAAACGCACGAGGCACCAAAGGGAGCTTGACTCTCACGTCGCCTAATTCTGTCGCTGCCCGACGGTTGCCGTTGCCGCGCGTTGGGTCCCGCCTCGAAGTGTGCGACACGGGCGAGTCTTCACGAGCCACGCCGACGCCTCGAGCTCCCGCTCCTCGATCCGCAGGTAGCTCGCGAGCTCGGGATCGTCACCCCGAGCGCTACCAAACGAGGGATTGGCTCTACCCGACAGGAGCATGAGCTCCGGGCGCTCGTCCTTACACTCAGTGCGTCCCGACGATTGTGGGACTGCGGCAAGAGACACCCACACAGAGGCATCAATGGCGTCGGACCAGATACTTAGTTACTCCGTCTACTCGGGCAGGCGAGCGGTCGGAGTTCGGAAAGCGTGGTCGCCCGCGGAGGCAGTGATGGAGTATCTGGTTAGTCTGGGGTGTCGAGGCGACGAGATCGTGAGGATGGCGCCTAATGCGGTGAGTTGGCGAGGTGCCACCTTCACTGCTTCGCAGGTGGCCGTCGAGCCGACGCCGTAGTACCGCCCGCCTCGAGCTCGCGCTCCGCGTAGGTGGACGAGCTGCAGGGCGTCCTCCAGCGGCAAGTTCGGCAGCTCACAGGCAGCGTCCTCAGCCATCCACAGAGCTCGTCGCTCGATCGCTCAGCGGAAGCGGAGGTGTACGTGGGCTTCCGCGGTCACGAACGTATGTTCGCACGACGGATCGGGAATGCTTCGCCTGAGGCGAGCAGGCGTGGTAAGCAGTGCGCGTGCAGGACGAGATCGTCTTCCGCTTCCTCGACGAGGGGGTCGCCGCGTCGGCGCGGCTCCTCCGGGAGTGGGCTCCGGAGACGTGCCGCGCCGTCTTGGACGCGCTCCCCGCCGACGGCCTCGCGCGCCACGGGATCTATTCGGGAAGCGAGGTCTACCTCGTCCTTCCCGTACTGCTTGAGCCACCGCGCGAGCACGCGACAACGATCGTCGGCCCCGGCGATGTGGGCTTTCTCACGGTCGAGAAGGGCTCGGGGTACGGCATCGAGGAGGGCTACTCGGAGGTCTGCTGGTTCTACGACCTCGACGCAACGCCTTCGATGCCCGAAGGGCCGATCGCCGTGAACGTGTTCGCCCGGCTCTATGACGCAGATGCCTTCTTCGCCGTTTGCCGGCGCATGCGGCTGGACGGCGCGAAGAGGCTCGAGATTGCCCGCGCCGCGAAGTAGCCTCCTACGGCCGCGATCCGCGGCAAAGCAAGGGGCTAACTCAGCGCACTGACGCCTTCGGGCTCGCGCTCCCCGATCCGCACGGAGCTCGCGAGCTCCGGCTCGTCGCCGGGAGCCGCTCCACGCGAGCGTGATCGCGCTCATGGCCGTGATGAAGACCTGGGCGGGGAAGGTCGAGCCGGCCAGGATTTGCCGAACTGCGCCTGGGCAAACGCTCTGTCGCTAGGTACGTTTGCCGGCTGCGGCTACCGGATCCCATGCTCTCGCATCCGGGCGATCCTCCCATGGGTTCGGCCTGGTCCTTCAAGCGCGCGAGCTCGCGCCTAGCGAAGCACCCACACGAGTACGAGGAGAATCGCGAACACACCAACTAGAAACCAGAGCCAGACTGCTGTCGGCTGTCCACGTCTCCTGCGGCCGGGTTCCAGGAACCTCACAGCCGAGGCTTACCCCGTCCGTGTACGAGCCAGTCCCGTTGGCCGGAGCCCGTTACCCGAACCTGCGCTCCTCAATCCGCAGGTGCGCGGCCGACTCGCGACCGGTGGAGCGTCACAGGCTGGATCAGGCACGAGGACATGGGGTGCGCGATACTCCGCGGGCTACGCCGCAGGTGCGATCACGGTCTCCATAGAGAAGGAGAGAGATGTTTCTAGCAACGTCGAAGGTCGAGGATTTCGACCGGTGGTGGAGTGTCTTCACGACCACAAGCCTTGAGAAGCGAAAGGAGCATGGGTCCAAGGGTTCGCACACCTTTCGCGATCCCAATGAGGAGGGCCGGGTCTGGGTGCTCTTCGACTGGGATGCTGAGGGCTGGCAGAACTTCGTCTCCGACCCCGAGGTCCCGGCGATCCTTCAAGAAGCCGGGCACGCAAGTAGGCCGCAGATCGCGGAACTCGCCGGCCAGCTAGACGGCTAACCCAGCACCCTGAGTCGGACCTCAGACTAACGTCCTCGGGGCGATCAACGTGGCCCAGGGCTCCGTCAGGATCTCGTGGAACCGCGCCGAGGAGGGGTGGCGGTCGGTCTTCGCAGGCCCCCCGACCGGCCGAACCCTCGCAGCCGCCGGGCTGCAGAGTAGGCGCGGCAGTTTCGCTACACGCTTGCGCCGCTCGTTCCCTGGAGCCTCGGCTTCCGAATCCCATGCTTTCGCGCTCGGCGGAACGTCCCACTGGCTCGGCTTGGTATTCGAGGGTCGAATGGAGGGCTTTCTGCGCCCCTCGTCTCGATTGAGGGCGCCCTTCAGGGGTCGAGATCCTCTGCGACCTCCCCGGCAAGACCGAACTTGCGTACGACCTCGAAGCGCTCGTTCCGCGTGACGATCATCTCGACGTCGACGGCTGCGTGGCCCGGGAGGACCGTGAACTGGGCCCGGTCGGCATGCGCCGCCTCATACTCGAGGGGCGTGAGCATGATCCGCTCGACGCAGTCCACGTCGGCGCACTCGCAGAGGGTCGCGAACGTCTCCTCGCTGCCGACCGACGTCTGCACCCGTTCCTCGACGCGCTCGTTCAGCTCTCGGAAGAGCGCCTCGTTCACCGCCAGCCGTTTGTCCCGCTCAGCCACCGGGTAGCAGCCTAACGTCACAAGAGATGACCACCCACGCGCAGTCTCGGAGTGTCCACAACTCTGATGAATCGGGCGGGGACGACTCTGCGCCTGCGGCTGCCCGTATCGGTGGCGGCTCCGGGGCTCGCCCGGCGCAATCTCGACGGGGTCGAAGAACTCGGGCGCTATCCGGACCTGCTCTTCGCGGCGCAGCTGCTCGCAAGCGAGCTCCTTTCGAACTCCGTGCGCCATGCAGGCTTGGCGACGGATGAAGCCCTGACGCTTTCTGTGGAGTGCAGCGACGAGACCCTGCGCGTCGAGGTGACGGACGGTGGCGCCGGTTTCAACGCCCTGAGTGTCTTGGGAGGGCACGCGCGCCGCGATCAAACCTATCGCGGTATCTACTTCGTCAACGCGCTTGCGGACCGGTGGGGTTTTCGTCGTGGAGAGGATGGCTGCCACGTCTGGTTCGAGATCGACCTCGTTCCCGGCCGGAGACCTTGGCATGGACGCGAGCGGATCTCCGAGACACGACCGGCTCGACAGCGGCCCCCCACCGCAGCCGTGACGCTCGACGGGCCGAGCCGTGAGGAAGGGCCGGAGCGGGGATAGGAGGCAACACGCAGGTGGGGAGCCGGCGCATCGCCTCCTATCAGGAAGGATCGCCCGCAGTGGGGCGGGCGGTCGTCGGGCCGAACCTAACAGCGGATAGTGGTCCGCGCTCTGACAACAGGCAATGGCCCCGAGGGCTCCTCGGACTGCTTGGGGAGGTGCTCGTCAGCCGTGGCCGACGTTCCTCTCCACACCCTCTCGATCACATGCCCGAGGAGCGCTCGGGGCCAGCTGCTCGGATATCGGCACGGACGCCACGTAAGAAACACTCGCCCGGGGCATCTTTCTCGGCATGGATGCGATCTCGATCGTCCTTCTCACGATCGTCGCGACGGTCGTGCGGGGCATTGTGCTGCCGTTCCAGCTCGCAACGGCGTTTGCCTCACGCCGCGACGACGGCGACCCCGCGCCGAGCGTCGACCCGATCGCGCGCTTGGACGAGGGCCAGGGCTCGTTAGCTGGACCGCGCACCCTGCCCGGGCTACCCGAGCTCTCGCTCGCTGACCAACCCGCTCTGCAGAGCGTGGGCGACAAGCGCGACACGCTTCTTGTTCTGGGGCAGATCCCCAACGTCGAACTTCTCGAAGAGCGCGCGGAGGTGGAGCTTCACGGCGTCGACGGAGAGAAACAGCTCGTCGGCGATCTGCTGGTTCGTGGGGGGCGTCGCATACACGCTGCTATCGCGGAACGGGCGGCACAGCGCGATCAAAACCTTGCGCTGCTGGGCTGAGAGATCCGCAGGTGTCAGCCCCTTTTCGGCGACCCTCGTCGCATCTCGTGCCGCTGCCTCGGGATTCCGAAACCGGACGGCCGTGCGACCGAACCGCAGCATGTCGCCGTCGCGAAGCCTGCGCCTTCCGTGCACGCGCTCACCGTTCACATACGAGCCGTTCCGCGAGAGGCCGTCATCGACGAGGGCGTACTCGCCCGCCACCTGCTCGAGTTGCGCGTGCAGCCCTGACACCTCGTCGTCCCAGCTGAGACAAATATCCGCCGCTGAGTTTCGGCCGACCGCGAGCGTGGCTTGCTCGGGCGGCAGGCCGAAGAGCTGCTGCGCGCCCTCGTGGTCACGGTAGACGAGGAAGGGAATGCCCGCCTGCTCGGCGTGGAACACCGCGCGCGACTCGGCCGGCGTTGCTGGGCTCGGGCCCTCGCGGGGGTGTGGAGGACTCGCCATCCCCTCGCTCCTAGCTCACTGAGCGCGAGTAGTCAAGCGCTGAAAGCGCGGTGCGTCCCTGCGGAAAACCGCACCCCGGGGGTGAGGTCGGTCTGACCCTGGGGTGTCTTACCGGTTGAACGGTCATCGCGGAGTATTGGGCCACAACCCATGACACAGCAAAGGAGATAGAGATGAACAACAAGATCCTCACCGCCGTAGCAGTCGTCGCCGGACTCGCCCCCCTCACAAGCATGAGCTTGCCGAGCGTGACCTCAGCCGCCAAGCAGCCCGCAGCCGAGAAGGGACCGGTCGCGCAACCGACAATGACTGGAAGTTTCGCCCGTTCCGGTGCCTGGACGTTCGAGGGCGAGGCGGACCTCCACGACTCGGGTGTGCTGGAGTTGAAGGTTCGAACCACCTCCGGGGTGCCACGCGCCTTCGAAATGGTTCGTCGCTTGCTGGTCGGCCGCGACGTCCTGCTCGTGGACACTCAGTCCCAGGCTGTCGACGTCAACGGGCGGGCAGTCACCCGAGGCCGCCTCAACGACGCGATCCTGCGGGTCAAGGGAACGCTGCTGCCTCCTGGACAATGGCGCTACGACCTCGACGGCGAGGCAACGCCGACGGTTCGAGTAAGTCGCATCATCGTGGTCGGACTGGACTAGAGCCTCCTCGAGTCCCAGCCACGGAGCCCCCGCAGGCGCGGGGGCTCAACCGAGTGCAGGGCTCCGTCCTGGGCCACGCAGGCAACTGCAGAGATCCGGCGCGATCGAGCAAAGGCCCCGAGGATTCCTCTGACTGCTAGGGGAGGTGTCTTCGGCCGTGGCCGATGTTCCTCTCACACCCTTGTCGCAATCTCGAAGAGTCCTCAGGGCCAGTGGACGCGGTATCGGCAGCCGGACCGTGAGACTTGACATCTGTATGCAGCAAGCCCGGCACAAGGCAGCCAGGCCGGCAACCCATCCACACCCGTCGTCTAGGGGAAAGTCGGGCGGGGACGCCAAAAGCCGGCCTGGCTGGGTATTCGCTTCGCCGCTCGCGGACAATTTCCCTCTTTGCACACGGATGCTGTATTGGGCGAGGACGACTTCACGAAGCTGACGTTCGGAAGATGAAGACGGCAAGCGGATGCTCCGGACCCGTCGTCCAATGAACTAGTGCTGGCGGTTCTCGGCCCTCGCGGGGAAAGCCGCCAGCCGAATCTTCGAGGCGAGCTGCGGAGGCAGACTCAGTGGCGGGGCCGAGCCCGGTTGTTTGAACACCGTGGCCGCCCCGGCTCCACCCAACGCCCACCCGGCCCCGCCACAAAGATGACACATTGCGGCAGGGCTGCCTAGCGCCTGCCAGGGACCTACTGTCCTCAGTCGGCATGTCGTCGTACGCTGCGAGAGTCGACCGCGGCAGTTCGGTGAGGGGGCGTCGCGGTCGGCTCTCGCTCTGTCGCAGACGAGGCCGGCGACAGCGCCCTGCGTCGAGCTACAGTTCATCCGCAGGGAGCCGGGTCGAAACCGGCCAGGCTCCTTCCTCGCTGACGGCTGGAGCTGGCTGTGGGAGCGTGCTCCTTCCCCCTCGCACGCGCAGAGCCCGACTCCCTGCAAGACTCTGAGTTTCTCGCGGATCGGCTTCGCGGGCAACCCCTGCCGCGGGGGCGCTTTCGAGCCTGCGCGGTCTCAGGCGCGAGAGGGCGGAAAGGGCGTTGCTGGGTCTGCTGTAGGGCCGTGTCCGGCAGGCGACAACCGAACCGCTATTCGAGCCGGAGCGGCGACCCGCCTCAGTCAGCCGCAGCAACCACGACGTGTACACCGCGCCGGCTCCGCCGTGATTCGCACGAGTGGCCCGACTGGTTCGGTCCAGCGTTCCGCTCTGGCTGCGGCGACGATCGATGACCACAAAGCTTCCGTTGCACCGTCGCTTTACTTTTTGAAGAAATGAGGCTAGGATCGCGTCGCACACACAAAGACGTCGCGTCGTGGGACGACGGCGGCGCCGTCACTTCGGCCCGGAGGATCGTCGAATGTCGCGAATCGAAGCGCCAGGTCTCGCAGACGGAAGCGGGTCGCCGGGGCGACGTCGTAGTGCGCCCGCAGGAACGAGCAGGGTTGCGTTTCCGAACGACGCCGCGAACATCTCCCAGGCCGAGCTTCGGGAGCGGCTTGCCCACCCGGACCTGACGATCGTCGATACGCGACGACTGCCTGCGTACAACGGCTGGCGTCAAGGTGGCGAGGCTCGAGGCGGTCACATCCCCGGAGCGGTCGCCTTCCCGAGCGCGTGGTTGACGAGCGTCGACGACGCCGAGGTCGAACGCTTGCTCGGTTCCAAGGACGTCGTTCCGAGCAGGGAGGTCGTCCTCTACGGCGACGGCGCCGAAGAGGTGTTGTCCGTCCAGGCGAGGCTGGAGGAACTGGGCCACGCGGGGGTGCGGATTCTCGAGCACGGGTGGGCGGGGTGGGCCGCCGACGAGGCCGTGCCCGTCGAGTGTCTCCCGAACTACGAGAAGCTCGTTCACCCCGATTGGCTGCGGCAGGTGCTCGCAGGCGAGCGTCCCGAGGCAGCACCCGCCGGGCGCGTCCTGCTCTTCCACGTCAACTTCGGGGTTCCCGAGGAGTACGAGGAAGATCACATCCCGGGCGCGCTGTATCTCGACACCAACCGCCTGGAGGATCCAGCTGACTGGAACCGTCGCTCACCTGCCGAGCTCGAGCGCGCTCTCTGCGCACTCGGTGTCACGAACGACACGACGGTCGTTCTCTACGGGAGGGATACCGAGGGGCACGCGAACGAGAAGTGGCCGGGTCGACGAGCGGGGCAGATCGCCGCCACGCGTGCGGCGTTGATCCTGCATTACTGCGGTGTGGACGACGTCCGTTTGCTGGACGGCGGGTACGACTGCTGGGTGCGCGAAGGTAACGCCCTCGAGACGACCGTACGAGACCCTGCGCCGGTCGCATCATTCGGCGCCCGGATTCCCCTTCGTCCGGACGTGATCGTCGACCTGGGCGAGGCCAAGCAGATCCTGGCCGACCCGGAGAATGCCGCGCTCGTGAGCGTCCGGACGTGGAAAGAGCACATCGGCGAGCTCAGCGGTTACAACTACATCGGCCCTGCCGGTCGCATCGCCGGAGACGTCTGGGGGAACTGCGGCTCGGATGCGTACCACATGGAGCACTACCGAAACGTCGACAACACGATGCGCGCGTACCCGGAGATCGCCGCCAACTGGGCGGAGGCCGGGATCACCCCCTCGAAATGGGTCGCGTTCTATTGCGGCACCGGTTGGCGGGCAAGCGAGACCTGGTTCTACGCCTACCTCATGGGTTGGCCGCGGATCGCCGTCTACGACGGTGGCTGGTTCGAATGGAGCAAGGATCCGCGAAACAACCCGATCGAGTTCGGCGAGGCCGAGGAAGAGATCGCGGCCTAGCCATCAGCTTGGCCCGGCGCAGTCGAGCCCGAGTCCGCTGGGGAGAGGCGGAAAGGGGGCCCAGACTGACGTGTCGGTGACGAGCCAGACCGCCAGCCGGACCCCCACATGAGGAAGGTGCATTGAGGAAGGTGCATTGAATACCCGCTCACGTGCGGCGCGAAACACGGTGCGCGCGTCGCGGGAAAGGCGTGGAGATTCGGCTCTTCTCCCTGAGTGAGGAACGTTGGCTCCAGCCGCTCGTTTTCGAGGAGTGGTGTCCGGCGTGCAGGACGTAATCGGAGCGTTGCGTGCAGTTCACAGAACGTTCACGGGGCCGCGCGACAATCGGGCGGAGAGTTGAAAACCGGAACATCGCACTTGACGAATAGGTGAATGAGAACGATGAAGAGTCAGGGAATGTCTGCGGCGAGGCTGGAAACGTCTGATGCGTCCGAGCTCGATCGGGTCGAGACGTGGCGCCGCCAAGAGCTCCAGCGGGCGGGGTACGACTCCGCGAGCGCGCTCGTCTTGGCGGTGAATCACGACATCGACCTCCACGAAGCGGTCGACCTGTTGAGGCTGGGCTGCTCCGTGGAGCTGGCCCTTCAGATCCTCCTCTAAGAGCCGTCAGTCCCACCTCTCCCCACGACAGATTGGCGCTCCGCGGGGAGGGGATCGGCGTCGCACGCCGAAAGCGTCCGATCGGCCAGGCCGGTCTAGCGCGTCCCCTTCCCTCCCCCTGGGGCGCGGATGGGCTGCCGACCTGGCCTCTTACTCATAGCCCTCGTCACTCGTAGTCCTTGCCGCCGTAGCGGTCCTCCCACAGGAAATCCGTGCGCCGAGTGGGTTGATCGAGAAACCTGGGATCGACCTCTCTTGCCCGCTTCCTCCGGCGCTTCGCGAGCCACACCCCCACCACGATCCCCACGAAGCCGGCGAGGAGCAGGCCGAGCGCGGCTGCCGTCAAGCCCTTCCCGTATGGAATCCAGTCCATGAGGCCCGCAACGGCGAGGATCTCATTCGTCGTGGCGTTCACGACTTCACGGGAGCGGTCGGTCTCGTACATTTCCCCGGCTTCTAGCAGACTGCCACCTACACTGAACCGAAAGGAGGCCGGCCATGGCCGTAGCGAGGGTGACCGAGATCAGCGCCACGTCGAGTCAGAGCTTCGAGGACGCGATCAAGCAGGGCCTCGAGCGGGCGAATCAGACGCTCCGCAACGTCAAGAGCGCGTGGATCAAGGAGCAGCAGGTGCGGCTCGACGGCGGTGCGATCTCCGAGTACCAAGTCAACATGCTCGTGACCTTTGTGCTGGACTGACCCAAAACAGTTGAACCGATGAGAGCCGGGCGGCGAAGCAATTCCGTGCGCCGCACGGCTCTCGTCACGCTCACGATCGCGTCGGCGTGGGCACTCGGGGGACTCTGGCTCGACAGTCACGTCGACCGGACCGAGCAGCTGTACCTGGGTGTTCTCACGACGTTCGTCTTCGTCGGGCTGGTCTGGCTCCACGCTCCGGCGGTCCGCCTCCAGGCGCTCGGCGTCATCGGGTTTGCGACGCTCGGGGAGATCGTCGGCTCGCTGATCTGGGGCCTCTACACGTACCGGCTCGAGAACATCCCCGCCTTCGTGCCTCCGGGCCACGGGCTCGTGTACCTCGCCGGATTCTCGATCGCCACGCTGCTGGGGCGTCGAGCCGTCGTCGCGATCGCGGTCGCCGGCGCGGCAGGGTGGGGGATTGCCGGCCTCACCGTGCTTCCCTCCGACGTGTCCGGTGCGATCGGGTGTGCATTCCTGGTCGCCGTGCTCCTCTGGACGCGCATCCCCGTGTATGCCGGCGTCTTCCTCGCCGTCGCCGTCCTCGAGCTGTACGGCACCGCGATGAGCACTTGGCGCTGGGAGGCGATCGTCCCGGGCCTCGGGCTCTCGCAGGGCAATCCGCCGAGCGGTGTCGCGAGCGGCTACGTGATGTTCGACATCTGCGCGCTGCTGCTCACAGCGCAGCTCATGCGCCTCGGGCGCCTGCGCAGGCTTCAGTCCATGAGGCCGCGCACGGCTGAGGCCTGAATCGGCGTACCCGCCTCTATCAGCTCGCGTGCGGCGTCCACCTTCTCCCAGACGTCCCACAGCAGGAAGCCGCGAGGCTTACCCTCCTCGAGGTAGCAGACGACGCCTTTCCGGTTCGGCTCCGCCCACTCGGCAATCGTGTCGAGGCGCGAGTCGACATCGCCGACGGCCTCGTAACCGAGCTCGAACAGGTCGGAGTAGAAGAAGGGGAGGTAGTCGTACGGCTCGTCCGCACCGGCCATGTTCGCCCCGACGCAGCGCCCGTGGGTGTTGGCATGGTTCTCGTGCTCCACGCGTCTCGATCCTCCGAGGGCACGGGCCGGGAACCGCGCGACATCGCCCGCCGCGAACACGTCGGGGCGCCCGCTGACGAGACCGCGATCGTCCACGACGATGCCGTCGTCGACCTCGAGGCCCGCTTGCTCCGCGAGGTCGATCCTCGGCTCGATCCCGAGTCCGCCGACGACGGCGTCCGCCTCGATCGAGCGTCCGCTCTCGGTCGTCGCCCGGAATCCGTCGCCCGCGCGCTCGATCCCCGCGACCTTCTCGCCGGGGAGGACCTCGACGCCCTTCGACCGGTAGTAGTCGTTGACGAACGCAGCCAGGCCGGCCGGAAAGACCCTTCCCCCGATGCCTGCGTCCGGGAAGACGATGGTCACCGAACATCCGTTGATGGCCAGAGCGGCTGCAAGCTCCGAGCCGATGAAGCCGCCGCCGATCACAGCAACGCGCACGCCCTCGCCTGCTATCTCGCGCAGGCGCTTGTACGTGTCGAACGTGCGGTAGTAGATGACACCGTCCTCGTCTTCCGAAAGCCGGCGGGGCGTCCCGCCGGTCGCAAGCAGTAGTCGCTCGTACGTGTGAACTTCACCGGTGTCGTCGGTCGCGGATCGGTGGTCGAGGTCGAGTGACACGATCCGGCGTCCGAGATGGAGGTCGACCCCGAGCTTGGGGGTTCCTCGCCAGATCGAGTCCTCGGGCTTGCCCTTCCAGAGCCCCTTCGAGAGCGGCGGCCTCGCGTACGGCTCATGCGGATCCTCTCCGACGAGCCCGATCCGCCCGTCGGGGTCGTGGTCGCGGATCCCGCGGCATGCAGCATCCGCCGTCATCCCTCCACCCACGATCAGATACGTGAACTCGCCCACCTCGAGTGATCCTAGCCTTCAGCGATTGCGACGAAACATGAATCGGTCGTCGCGGGTTCCACACGTGCAAGGCGCGAACTAGAGTCCGGGCGAGGATGAGCGGAGCGCGCGTCTCGGCGGTCTTCGCGGCGCTGGTCTGCGCCGCCGTTCTCGCGTTTCCGGCCGCGGGGGGCCCGGACGCGCCCGGGGGCAAGGGCGAGGTGGCGATCTTCTACTACCCCTGGTACTCGACCCCGCCGAAAGATGGGGGGTGGGCGCATTGGTACCTCGGGCGTGGCGACGGAGCCGTTCTTGCGACGACCTATTACCCGGTCCGCGGGCTCTACTCGTCCTCCAACGCCAGAATCGTCGACGCACATATGCGCGAGATCGCTGTCGCCGGTGTGAATACCGTGATCGTCTCGTGGTGGGGGCGGACGTCTCCGGAGGCGGGCCGGCTTGCCCTGGTCGCGAAGACGGCTCGGCAGCACGGGCTCGCCGTCGCGATCCATCTGGAGCCTTACGTCGGCCGCACACCCGCGAGCGCCGTGGCGGACATCGGTCGGCTGCGAGAGGCGGGATACAGCGACTTCTACGTCTACGACGCCGACCGCGAGGCTGCGAGCGGATGGTCCGAAGAGCTCGGCCGCCTCGATCCGAAGCTACGCATCTTCGGCCACACGACTCTCGTCGGACGTGCGAAAGCCTCCGGCTTCGACGGCGTCTACACGTACGACGTCGCCGTCTGGAACGGATCCACGTTCCGCCGTGGGTGCGCGCAGGCTCACAGAGTGGGACTGCTCTGCGCCCCATCGGTCGGCCCGGGCTACGACGCCCGGCTCGCAACTCAGCATGCGCTCGTCCGTCCGCGGCGCGACGGCCGAACCTACGATCACATGTGGAAGAGAGCGGTGGCGGCAAGCGCCGACATCGTCACGATCACGAGCTACAACGAATGGCAGGAGGGAACGCAGATCGAACCTGCTCAGGTGCAGGTCGACCGGCGCGGATACGACGGGGCGTGGGGGAGGAGCGGCGCCGCCGCCGAGTTGGCGTATCTCGAGGCCACCGCACGCTGGGCCGCCCGATTCCGCGCCCTGCGGGGTTGATGCGAGGCAGCGCCCCGGCCGCGAAGCGGCCGGCTTTAGGGATCTTGCGCGAGCGGAATCTGCACTCGCAGATTCCGCTCTGGCGCTCAGTACAGCGCAGTCGCCAACCGGCGCCGATATGCGACGGTCAGCGGATCGTCGTGTCCGAGGTCGTCGAAGATCGCGACCGCGAGCTCCCTGAAGCGGTCCTTCTGCTCGGGCGACCCGCCCGGGATCGCGGCCAGAATGAGCTCGAGCGCGCGCTCGTGCTCTTCCCCGTCGAGGGCGGCCACGACCTCTGGGAGCTCGCCGCTCGCACGAAGCTCCTCCACGAGCGCCTGGATGCGCGGAGGCGAGAGGAGCTCGTCGACGAACGACGCGACACCCGCCGCAGCGCGAGCGCCGACGAACTCAGCCGCGATGCGACCGTCACGGAATCCCTTCACCGCCGGGATGCCCTGGATGCGGTACTGGGTGGCGAGGGCCGGATTCGCGTCGATGTCCACCTTGGTGAGAACGACCGCACCGTCCCGACGCTCGACCTCCTGCTTGAGCACGGGATCGAGTGCATGACAGGGGCCGCACCACTCCGCCCAGAAGTCCACGATCACGGGGACCTCCCGCGACCGCTCGATCACATCCCGCTCGAAGGTCTCCTCGGTGACGTCCATATGGTCTCAAACGACGATCAGGCGCCGGATCATTTCACCACGTCTGCCCCGCAGCCGGCGACGAGCGCAGCACGAACGTCAGCGGGCTCGACGCGGGCCAGCGAAGGGTGCTCGAGGTCGATCTCGATGGGCGGCCACGACTCGAGCCCGAGGGCGCCGGCGCCGGTCTCGGAGCCGAAGCGGAGAAGCTCGTCGGTCGTGAACACGCCACGTCGCCCTTCCTGGCGGCGTGCAACCCCCTCCAGCTCCCTGAGCTCTTCGAACGGGTCGATGCGAACGTTCGAATCCGACCCGATACACAGGGGGATGGAGCGTGCACGTAGACGCCCGGCGGGGACGAACCCGTCGCCGAGGTCCGCCTCGGTCGTCGGGCAGACGCACACCGTGGCGCCTGATGCCGCAACGAGGTCGAGCTCGTACCCGTCGGCGTGCGTCGCGTGGACGATGGTGGTCCGCTGGCCGAGGCATCCGGTGCGCTCCAGCAGCTCGATTGGTCGGCAGCCGTGCTCCGCGACGCACTCCTCGATCTCGCGCGGCTGCTCGTCCGCGTGCACGTGCAGCGGAAGAGCCTCGCGGTCCGAGTAACGGGCCAGCTCCTCCAGCCAATCGGCGGGGCACGCGCGGACGGAGTGCGGGGTCACCGCGACCCGAAGTCCGACGGTTCTCAGCTCTTCGAGCTCCCTCAGGTATGCCACCACCGAGTCCTGCCTGAAGCGAGGCAGGCCCCCGCGCGCGTAGGCCACGTGGAGCATGACGAGCTCGATGCCCGCAGCCGCGGCCGCATCGGAGGCAGCCAGGGCTTCTGGAAAGCCGAGGTAATGGAACTCGCCCACCGCGGTGTAGCCGGCGGCTCGCAGCTCCCGGTAGGTTCGCTCATACGACTCGCGAACGAGCTCCGGTGTCTGGCGCTCGGCCTCGACGAGCATTGTGTCGCGCCATTCCCAGAAGTCCTTTCCTGCGCCACGGCCGCGGAGTGCCCGCTGGAACGTATGGCTGTGCGCATTGACGAAGCCCGGCAGCGACAGAGTCTCAGCCACGAGGCGCGACGCTAGCACCGGGCTCTGCCCCATGGGTGAGCTCGGATCGTAGGGTTCCCGCGTGACCTCGAGCGACGATCTCCGCCGACGCATTCCGAACGCGCTCACGATCGCGCGCTTTGCGGCGCTCCCGATCTTCGCATGGCTGTATCTGAGCGCCGGGGACGGCCCGGCGTGGGGAGCCGGCGTCTTCTTCGCGGGTGCCGCTCTCACCGACCAGGTCGACGGCTACCTCGCCCGCCGCTGGCACGTGGAATCGTCGTTCGGGAGGGTCGCCGACCCGCTCGCCGACCGGCTCATGATCGGCACCGCGGTCGTCCTGATGTGGGTGACTGGCCGCATCCCGCTCGGGGCCGCTCTGATCGTGCTCGGCCGTGATCTGGCGCTCGTCCTCGGCTACAAGCTGCTCGCGCCGCGCGGGTACGAGCTGGACGTCAGCTTCCTTGGGAAACTGGCCACCTGGGTCCTGTACGCCGCGCTCTCGTTCGTACTCGTGACAGAGGAGGGAGCCGCGTGGCCGCAGGTGCTCCTCTGGATCGGGCTCGTGCTCGCGATCGTCGCGGCGGTGCAGTACGTCGCTCGAGCAGCGGGCGTGCTGCGTCGGAGATGACGGATTTTCGGCAGGGACAGCCGGTGTGAAGGCGAAAGAGTCAACAGAACTCTCAACCTGAGGTTGACCCCTTGGATCGGCTGCTGCTTTACTCACAGGACCCACGAGGAAAGGCCCCCGGTGGAACCACTTCCCGATCTCACGACACTGACCGACGACGACCTGCGGGTGATGATCCGCGAGCTCGAGAAGGAGGAGGACGAGATCTCCTTCCGGCGGCGCATGCTTCATGGCCGGATCGACATCCTGCGGGCGGAGCTCGTCGCGCGCCTGCGTGAGCAGGTGAGCGCGGGGGAGGCGAAGCTCGCAGACCTCGACCGACTGAGCGAGATCCTCGCTGCCAAGGCCGCGCCCATCGAGGACGAGTGAGTCACGTCTACTGCCCAGAATGCGGCTTCCAGAACCCGGAGGCGGCGAACTACTGCTCGCGGTGCGGTGCGCTCCTGACCAAGGAAGCGGGCGCAGAGACGACCCTGAGCTTCGACGTGGAGGACGCAGCCGAAGAGATGGAGTCGCTCCTCGAGTCGCTGGGCATCAAGGGCCCGGCGCTCGTCGTTCGCTCGGGCGGTGGAATGGCAGGACAGTCGTTCGAGCCGGAGGACGGGCGGACGCTCATCGGTCGCTCGCCCGAATGTGACGTGTTCCTCGACGACGTCACCGTCTCCCGGCGACACGCGGAGCTCGTCCGTGAGGGGGAGACCTTCACCATCCGCGACCTCGGCAGCCTCAACGGCACCTACGTGAACCGGAAGCGCATCGAATCCGCGGTGCTCGAGAACGACGACGAGGTACAGATCGGCAAGTACCGACTGACCTTCCTTCTGCGATGAGCACGGTAACCCCAACACGGCGCGACCGAGGGGGTGCTGAGCCCCGACTGCGGACGATCGGCTCCGTCTGTGAAGAGCTGCGCGAGGAGTTCCCCGACATCTCGGTGTCCAAGATCCGGTACCTCGAGGATCAGGGCCTGATTGCTCCGCGCCGGACGCGCGGGGGCTACCGGCTGTTCTCGCCCGAGGACATCGATCGCCTGACGACGGTTCTGCGGCTCCAACGCGACGAGTTCTTGCCGCTCCGCGTCATCCGGGAGGAACTCGCCGGGCCGGGGGCCTCTGCGGAGCGAACGAGGCGCCGCAGCGTCGGCGTCACCGGTAGGGAGGACGAGATCGACGACGCGGAGTTGTGCGACCGCGCGTCCGTTTCCCCCGAGTTCGTGCGGCAGCTCGAGGAGTTCGGCCTCGTCGTCTCGCGAGCGGAGGGTGGAGAACGTCTCTACGGAGAGAGCGAGGCCGACATCGCGGCGGCGTGTGCCCGTCTCGCTCGATTCGGGATCGATGCACGCCACCTCCGCATCTTCCTCACTGCCGCCGGCCGGCAGGCCACTCTCGTCGAGCAGCTCGTGGCCCCGGGCCTCCGATCACGGAATCCGGAGCGGCGGAAGGCTGCGCTCGACGACCTCGAGGCCCTCTCGCGCGTTGCGCAGGAACTCTCCCACCTGCTCGTGCTGCGCGACTTGCGCGCAGCGGCGGAGCGAAGCTCGTGAACGCGCCAGTGAGCCTCGACCTCCGCGATCGCATCCGCGACGTTCCCGACTTCCCGACCAAGGGGATCGTCTTCAAGGACCTCATGCCGCTCATCGCCGACCCGGCGTACTTCGCGGAGACGATCCGGCAACTCGCGGACTGGGCGAAGCCACGGGAGCCGGACCTCATCCTGGGCGCGGAGGCACGAGGGTTCATCTTCGGCGGGGCGCTCGCATACTCGATCGGAGCCGGCTTCATTACCGCCCGCAAGCCGGGAAAGCTCCCGAGAGAGACCGTCGAGGCGACCTACGCGCTCGAGTACGGGACGGACAGCCTGCAGGTCCACCGAGATGCAGTCTCGCCGGGTGCCCGCGTCATCGTCCTCGACGACGTCCTCGCGACGGGGGGAACGGCCAAGGCCAAGGTCGAGCTCGTGGAAGGCCTGGGCGGCGTGGTCGCGGGCATCCTGTTCGTCATCGAGCTGACGTTTCTCACCGGACGCGAGCGCCTCGCGGGCTACGACGTCCACTCGCTCATTCAGTACTAGGCGTTGTGGTTGGGCTGGGGAAGGCGCGCAGCGCCTTGTTCGCAAAGCAGACTTCTGTTCCGCTCGCGTAAAGCCGCTACGCGACTTGCATGGCGTCCGACGGGGCGACTACAACGAGAAAACATGTACGACCCGCTGACGAGCACCTACTCGTTCTCGTGCCCGCACGAGCGTGAGGCGAAGGTCCCGCTCTCGGCCTTCCGTATGCTCGAGCGACTCCCGGGTACGGCACACCCAGCTGTGTACCGCATCGTCTTCGCCTGCCGGTGCGGCGAACAGCATCCCGGGCTCGTCTCGCACGACGAGCTCGACTGGGCGCCGCTCGGAACCGCGACGATTGGGACGTTCCGGAACCTCATGACGTCGCACGACGACCCGCTGGCCGTGGAGCTGACGGATCTTGCGGCGGGTCGAATCGGCGCGGGGGAGTGGCCGTGGAGCTTCTTCTGCTTCCTCGAGGGCCGGCCTCGCCCGGTGACGCCGTCATCCTTCGCGCTCATTGCCCCGGGCGGGGGCGCCTTCGGCGTCGCCGTTCGCTGTCCGGCGTGCTCGGCCGTGTCCGTCAACCTCGTGTCGCGCGAGCACGTGGACATTCCCTTTTGGAACGACGACAGGGTGGGTGTCGTCGGGCACGTCTTTCACGCAGACGCAATGCGCGCAGTCGACGACTTCCATGCCGAGCTCGAATCGGCACGTTTCGACGAAAGGCGACTCGATCTCGAGCTTTGAGAAACCTGAGCGGCGGGCTTCACTCCCGCCAGGGATCGGCGCCAACGGAGCGCGCGCCGATAGCCGTGTCATGAGTGCCGCCGTCCTGACAAAGGTCGCTCCAACCGGCTCGACCCGTCTCCTGGCCGACGTGAAGGCGCTCGAGGGGAAAGACCAGAGCACGCGTACACCTGCTCTCGTCCGCCTCGAGGCCGCTCTCGGCCGTGACTTCGCGGACCGCCTCGTCGCTGCTCTCAGCGACGGAAGCCACGAACCGCGAAGCTAGGGCCCGAACCGCAGGCGCTACCGTCGACCGGGGTGGTCGCCACCCCGGGTGCGAACGAGCAGGAAGATCCCTGCCGCGAGAACGAGCGAGACGACGAACGACGTCCCGCCCGGGTAGTCCAGCGCGAGCGCGCCGAGCCACATGTAGAGGAAGAAGACGAGGGCCCAGATGAACGACTGGACGCCCCGGTCGATGCTCGGCATGCGGAGATGCATTGAGCTCGATCCTATCTCGGCCGTGAAGCGCGGACTTCCTCTCGCTGTACGGTGCACTCAGCCATGTGGCCGGAGGCCGGCTTTGCCGGCCGCGAGGCCAAGCGCGGTGCGTGCAATGCGCTGCGAAGAGGAAGGGGGGCTCGTGGGGGAACATCGTTTCCCCCACGGTCCAAAGATTCACCGAGCCGGTGGCGCTTTCGTCCACACAGCCCGCTGACCGTCCGCTTCCGCGTAGAGCCTTCGAGCTGGGCTTCGACCTAGTCGCGCTCCGTGCTCGGTGCAGGGGGCACGCTAAGCGACAGGCCGGAGCCGGTCAAGTCCTCCGTTCACCGGTTTGCCGCAATTTGCGTCGATTTTCTTACGGCGGTCTCAACCTGCGATCTGCGTAGGATCCGTCTGTGCGCCGCTCGCTCGTCTATGGCATCGCGGGGGCGGCGTTCGGTCTCGCCCTCCTGCTCACGCTGCTCGGAGTCGCCGACGATCCCGACGCGCTGCCGAACGGTCAGGCATTCGTCCTCGGAGTCGTCCAGGGACTGACGGAGCTCCTGCCGATCTCCTCGTCCGGGCATCTGATCCTCGTTCCGTGGGCATCCGACTGGACGTACCTGAAGGAGAACGATCGCTTCAACCAGACGTTCGACGTCGCGCTCCACCTGGGGACGCTCGTCGCTGTCGCCGCATACTTCTGGGGAGACGTCATCCGGCTGCTCCGCGCCTTCGGCGGATCGATCGGCCGCCGTCGCATCGAGAGCTCCGACGAGCGCATCGCATGGTTCGTCCTGGTGGCGACCATCCCGGCCGGAGTCGCCGGCCTTGTCGGCGAGAACGCAATCGCGGACAACCTGGGCGAGCCGTGGCAGATTGCGATCCTCCTCGCCGCCGGTGCTGCGCTCCTCTGGTGGGCGGATCGCTCCCGGCAGGAGCGGGCAATGGGCGATCTCGGGCTCCGGCAGGCCGTCGTCATGGGGCTCGCGCAGGCGCTCGCCCTTGCCCCGGGCGTCTCACGGTCCGGTATCACGATCACCGCCGGCCGCTTCATGCGCCTCGATCGGGACAGCGCTGCGCGCTTCTCGTTCCTCCTGCTCCTTCCGACCGTGCTCGGCGCGCTCGTGCTGAAGGGTGTGGGGGACGTCCTGCTCGGGGATCTTCCGTCCGGATGGCAGGGGCCGTTCCTCGTCGGCACGCTGGCTTCGCTCGGCAGCGGGCTCCTGGCGATCGAGTGGCTGCTCGGCTACGTCCGCCGGCACACGTACGACGTCTTCGTCCTCTACCGGTTGATCGCCGCAGGCATCGTCGCCCTCGTCATCCTGAGTGGGGTGCGGGAGGCCTCGTTCTGAGGCCGCGCTTCTACTTGACATAACGCCGATTCATGTGCATTGCGGAGAGGCCGCAGTCGGCGTAATGTCCCGCATACGTTTCGACTTAAGGGGTGGGCGAATGTTCATCACGAGCATTCGATGGTTCTTCATCGCCGTTGCGGTGCTCTCGATCATCACGCTGGCTTTTCTCCTCGCGAGCTTCTGAGCTGAGCTCGCGCCGGTAGGTGCGACCGCAGGGCCGCGGCTTCTAGGCACGCAGTGGTCCTGCGCTCGACTGACTCGGCCGGGGGAAATCTCGCGCTCCCCCTAGACAGAGGACGGCCGAATGCGAGAGAGTGTCGGAACACAGCTCGCGTACCCCGCCGCGCGTGACACAGATCGACATCGAGAGCATCCTCATCGTCGAGGACATCCGGCACTTGCTCGAGCAGTCCGAGCAGGTCGGAACGATTCGTGCGGCCGACCTCGCGGAGATCGCCGACGCCTACGAGCTGACCGAGCTGGAGCACGATGCTCTGCTTCGCGAGCTCGATCAGCGCAGCATCGAGATCGTGGAGCAGCCCTCCCACTCCGAGGTCGTCGCGGCCATCACCGCACCGGTCGAGACAACGACGGACGCACTGCAGCTCTTTCTCCGCGAGGCCGGCCGCCACCAACTCCTCACCGCGGCCCAGGAGGTTGAGCTCGCGAAGCGCATCGAGCGCGGTGATCTGGAGGCCAAGGAGCGCATGATCCAGTCCAACCTGCGACTGGTCGTCTCGATTGCGAAGAACTACCGGAACCAGGGGCTGCCGTTTCTCGACCTGATCCAGGAGGGGACGCTGGGATTGATCCGCGCCGTCGAGAAGTTCGACTGGCGCCGCGGCTTCAAGTTCTCGACGTACGCCACCTGGTGGATCCGCCAGGCGGTCGCCAGGGCGCTCGCGGACAAGGCGAGAACGATTCGAATGCCCGTGCACATCGTCGAGCGGCTTCAGAAGATCAATCGCGCCGATCGTCTGCTCTGGACGCAGCTCGGCCGGGAGCCGAGCCTCGAGGAGATCGCGGAGGAGGCGTCGCTCACGGTGCAACAGGTGCTCGAGGTCCGTGCTGCCGCGCGCGCGTCGACGAGTCTCGACGCTCCCGTCGGCGAGGGTGAGGACGCTGTCTTCGGCGACTTCGTCTCGGGCGACGAGCCACTGCCCGAGGAGGCGGTCGAGCTCCATCTCCGCAGCGAGGCTCTCCGTCGCGCGCTCGCCGCGTTGCCGCAACGCGAGCGCGAGGTCGTGGTGATGCGCTACGGCCTTGCAGGCGCCGAGCCGCAAACGCTCGAGGAGATCGGACGTCGGCTGGGGCTCACGCGCGAACGCGTTCGTCAGATAGAGCTCGAGTCGCTCCGGCGCCTCGCGAGCCTACGCGAGATGGAATCCGTGGACGTCACCTAACGCGGTGTCTCCTAGGAACTCCTAACAGGACGATCTTGGAAGCCGGTGCCGTTGCTCGCCGGTGAGTACGACGTCGGGCGCCTCCTCGGTAGACGGAGGCGAGCTTGTCGTTGCGGGTGGCCAGGCCGCGCCGCGTGCAGGCTAGGAACGCAGATACAGCTCGAGTCCCGGAGCGACGGCGCGGAGCTCCCGAAGCGCACGCGCCTCGAGCTGCCGGACGCGCTCGCGCGTGATCCCGAGGTTCGAGCCGACCTCCTCGAGCGTGCGCGGGCGGACTCCGTCGAGACCGAAGCGCTCGATCACGACTCGCCGCTGGCGGGGTTGGAGCTTTGCGAGCGCGTCGAGGAGCTCCGTCGATCGGGCACGATCGGCCGTCTCCAGCTCCGGCTGGTCCGCGCTCGTGTCCGGGATGAGGTCGGCGACGCTCGAGTCTCCGTCCCCGATCGGCGTCTCCAGGCTCACGGGGTCCAGAACGAGGTCGAGCAGCTCCTGCACACGCTCCGGCGAGATCCCGATCTCGGCCGCGATCTCGTCGAGCGACGGGTCGCGGTTCAGCTTTTGGCCCAGCAAACGGCGTGTCTTCGTGACCTTGCGTACCTGGTCCGCAACGTGCACGGGAAGCCTGATCGTCCGCCCCTGCTCCGCAAGCGCGCGTGAGATTGCCTGCTTGATCCACCACGTCGCGTACGTCGAAAGCTTGAACCCCATCCGGTAGTCGAACTTCTCGACCGCTCGGATGAGGCCGAGGTTCCCTTCCTGGATCAGATCGAGCAGCGGGACGTCGGCACGCGTGTAGTTGCGGGTGATCGACATGACCAGGCGCAGGTTCGACTCGATCAGCTTGCGCTTCGCAACCTCGTCCCCCGCGTCCTTGCGGCGTGCGAGCTCGCGCTCCTCGAACGGCGTGAGGAGTCTGCCGTCGCCGATCTGGCGGACGTACAGCTTCAGTGGGTCGTCGGCGCTCGGCCCCGCCAGATCCGGAAGCTCTCGCGTCGTCGGTTCGTCAGCTGGGAGATGCGTCTCCTCGTCCGTCGGATCGAAGAGGTGCTCAGCGGCGTTCCCTTCCACGGCGGATGTATCGGCCTCGAAGTTGACCCGCTTGAGGGATGACATCTTGGACGAGGGATCTGCCTCATGGGGCAGGAGCCGATTCGACGGTGCAAACCGACTGGTCGTCCCTGTCGTCTAGGTTCTCGAGTATCGTCTGAATCGGGAGTCGAAGAGCGTCTCATGTGCGGCATAGCTGGCTACAGCCTGAGTGACGAGTCCGTCGTCGAGCGCACGCTCGGGGCGCAGGCGCTACTCGCCGGAATCGCCGAGCGGGGAGCGGACGCCGTCGGGTACGCATTTCGGGCGGGGACGAACACGATCGAGCTGACGAAGCTCCGCGGTGGCGCGAGTGCCCTCCTGGACGAGATCGAGGTTCCGCGCGACGCCTCCCAGGCGCTCTTGCACGTGCGCGACTACACGAAGGGCCACCCCGACATCGAGGTCAACAATCATCCCATCCGGCACGGGGCGGTCGTCGGCGTTCACAACGGCGTGATCGCAAACGATGACGACCTGCTCGCTCGGTACCAGATCGAGCGCTGGTCACCGCAGATGACCGTCGATTCCGAGGCGATCTTCGCGCTCATGGAGGTTCGCAATCACCGTGCGGGCGCGCTTCGCGAGCTCCACGGAACCATGGCTGCAGCCTGGCTCGATGAGCGACACCCGGAGCGCCTCTTTCTCGCGCGTGGCATCGCGCGGCCGCTGTGGATCGGGCGCACGAAAACGGATCTCTTCTTCGCGTCGACCCGCCGGGCGCTCGCCATCGTCGAGGCTGCGCTCCGCTGCCGCCTCGACGCGCGTGAGCTCCGAGAGGGACGATTGCTCGAGGTCGTCGCGGGGCGAGTCGTACGCGAACGACGTTTTCGCCCGGACCGGACGTATCGCGAAGAGGCGGCTGTGTCGCCCGTCCACTCGCCTCACGAGGCCGTGTCCTGCCTCGCCCAGTTCGCCCAGCTCGCATCGGTCCCGGCGACGTAGGGATACGAGCGACGTCGGGACAAGGGAGCGCCCGCGGCCGCGAAGCGGCCGCGCTTCAGGGATTTCGCGCGACCGGAATTCGCGCTGCAGCGGATGCCGGTCTTGCGTTAGTCAATACGGGTTGACGCAGCCGATCACGTCGAGGAGCGCGCGCGCCCGATGCCGGGCGGCCACGGCTCCTGGGGAATCACCGGCTTGCTCGAGCGCTCTTTCGACTTCGAGCGCCACGCACGCCGCGTCGTAGTGACGGCCGTATGTGCTCAACTCCTCCTCAGCCTCGAGCAGATGTCGACCCGCGTTAGCCGCCTTCCCTTCGAGCAGCTCGAGCAGACCGTGTGCGACCTTCAGGACGGTGCCGGGCTGACCGCCCCCCGAGCGGCCGCGAAAGATGTCGCACAGCCTCGCGAGGCGGCGCTGATCTTCGGTCGCCGCGAGCACACGGCAGATCGGAATCGACGCGGCGGAGAGCGTGAGCGTCTGGATTCGGAGGCCGAGCGCGATGTCGGCGAGCTCCGAGGCCTTCTCCGTGTCTCCTGCGAGGAGCGCGCGCGGCATCGCAATGCTGACCATCGGCAGGATCCGCTGCGGCTCCTCGCTGGCGATGGCGGTCGCCCGAAGCTCCGGAAGGTGGCGGTCGGTGACGTCGAGCTCGCCCCGTCTCAGCGCCAACC
Organism: uncultured Actinomycetes bacterium; assembly: GCA_963761485.1. Lineage (GTDB taxonomy): Bacteria > Actinomycetota > Thermoleophilia > Gaiellales > Gaiellaceae > GMQP-bins7. The sequence continues at coordinate 400,808 of CAVXGP010000015.1, forward strand.
CGGCAACGAGCCACAACCAGACGAGCCGGACCGAGACGCTCGGGGTGAGCTCGGTCGACTCGAGCACGTCGTCGGCCTCGCGCCAGCGGCCCGCCGGCACGTACACGAGCGCGGCCAGTGAGAGCTGCGCATATTGCTCGTAACCTTCGGCGGCGAAGCCGGGCCCGAGGCGTGAAATGGCGTCCTTGAGAACGCGCTCGACAGGCTCGAGAGCGCCGAGCAGCGCGGCGGACCAGAGGTAGTTGATGACTGCCCGTGCGGCCTCGTCGTGGGCGCCCGCAGCCAGCGCGACGCCGACGATCTCCCCTAGCTCCTCGGTCGACGGCATGAGGCCGGCGGCGGAGCGCGCCGTGAACAGATTCGTGCGGGCGTTCGCTTCCGCGGTCTGCTCACGCGTTCGACGTGCTATCTCGATCGCACGCGAAGCAGTCGCAGCGGTCTCCGGCAACGCGCGGAGCATCTGGATCTGGGACAGGCGGGCGAGGGCTCGAGCGAGCTCCGCCGACTCCTCGAGCCCCTCGAGCGTCGCGACGGCGTCCTCACTCGACTCGATCGCGTCCTGCCAGCTCCCGCGCAGCCAGCTTGCACGCGCCTTCCAGCCCAGGGCGTCTGCGCGGAGCGCGGGATCCCCCTCTTCCTCGGCCAGTCGGATGACCTCGGTCAGCCGCTCGATCGCACGCTCGTACCTCCGCGTTGCGACATCGACACGCGCGGCGACGAGCAGCGCGCTCGAATGCTCGACCTGCGATGGAGCGACCTCGAGCGCACGGTCGAGCAGGACGTTTGCCGATTCGTAGGCGCCGCGGCGGACCGCCGCCTCGCCCGCTGCCCGCAGCGCCGCGAACAGGCGGCGCTCGAGCTCTTCGTCGCGCTCACCGTGGCGAAGCGCCTGTTCGTAGTGGTACGCGATCACCTCCGTGGTCTCTGCCTGCCGATCCGGAACGGATTCGGCGATCCATTCCGCCACACGGCGGTGGAGGTCGCGGCGCTCGACCCGAGGGAGCGTCGCGTACGCCACCTCGTGAGTGAGGGCGTGCTTGAAGGCGAACTCACGCCTTCCCGAGAACGACGAATCGATCTGCTCGGCGACGATCGCTCGCCGACCGAGCCCGGCGACGACGTCGTCGTCGACGCCGACCGCCGACGGCCAGAAGACACGGCCCATGACCGAGCACCGTCGGAGTGCGGTGCGGTCGAGAGCATCGAGGAGGTCGATGCGAGCCGCGATCACTCCGTGAATGGAGTCGGGTATCGGCACCGTTTCCAGACGATCGGTCCCCACCCAGCCGCCGTTCTGCTCTTCCAATGCTCCCTGCTCGACGAGCATCGCGAGCATCTCCTCGACGAAGAACGGATTGCCCTCGGCCGGCTCGAGGATCGCGCGGGCCACGTGCTCGGGGACAGTCTCCGTGTCGAGGAGCGCCCGCAGGAGCCCCTCGGACTCCGCGGTGCTCAGTGGAGACAGCGTGAGCGACGACGCCATGAGGCTGCCCGTACCCCAGGACGGCCTGGTGTCGAGCAGCTCGGGACGAGACGGACAGAGGATGAGGACACGGGTGCTCTCGAGACCGCTCGCGACATCCTCTAGAAGCTCCAGGAGCGGCTCGGAAGCCCAGTGGAGGTCCTCGATCACGAGCACCAGGAGGGCTTCGCGCCCTAGCGCGGCGAGGTATCGCGTCCAGGCATCGTGCAGCGTTCGCCTCACGTCTATCTCGATCGCGACGCCTGCAGCGCCGCCGGGAAGCGAAAGGCCCATCGTCCAGGCGACGGCGTCGGCGACCCGGTCGACCAGATCCGCGGAGACCGTCTGCTCGATCGAGCCCCGGAGCTTCCTGAGCGCGATCTCGACGCGATCGTCGTCCAGGATGCCGGCGAGCTCACTCGCGACCTCCACCAGCGGGAGATACGTGATGCCGTCCCCGTACGGAACGCACCGACCGACGACGATGCGAGCGCCCTCCAGGCCCTCGACGAACTCGGCCAGCAGGCGCGACTTCCCCACTCCAGCCTGTCCGAAGATCGTCACGAGCTGCGGCATGCGCTCCCGTACGACCCGGGCTGAGACCACGCGTAGGAGCGAGAGCTCGTTTTCGCGGCCGATCAGCGGCGCCGGATGCGCGGCGACTCTCCCGGCTCCCTCGGTTCGGCTCCCGAGCGCCTCCCAGGCGGCGAGCGGCGCCTCCTTGCCTTTCGCGGCAAGCTCGCGACGCTCTCCGTAGACGATCACGCGATGCGTCGCGAGCTGTGTGCGCGCACCCACCAGGATTGCGCCCGGATCGGCGAGCTGCTGAAGCCGTGCGGCAACGTTGACCGCGTCGCCGCTCACGACGAGCTCCCCGCGAGCAGCCGCCTCTCGTCCCGAGATCACCTCACCGGTGTTGACGCCCGTCCGCAGGCTCACGTCGAGGCCGTGCTGCTCGGCTATTCGCGCGGCAAACCCAGGGAAGTCCTCGCGAATCGCCAGGGCGGCGCGCACACCCCGTTCCGCATCGTCCTCGTGCGTCTGTGGCGCTCCGAAGACCGCGAGGATCGCGTCCCCGATGAACTTTTCGGTGATGCCGCCGTAGCGCTCGACGGCAGAGTTGACGAGGTCGAAGAGGTCTCCCTGCAAGGCACGGACGTCCTCGGGGTCGAGCCGCTCGCCGAGAGCGGTCGACCCTGCGAGATCGGCGAAGAGGACGGTGACGACGCGTCGCTCCTCCTGCTCCGAGACGGAGGCGGCACGGCGCGCTCCGCTCCGGAGCGGGGTTCCACACGTCGAGCAGAACGCCGCGCCCGCCCGCTGCTCTGCGCCGCAAGCGGGACACGCGATCCAGAGCGGCGCGCCGCAGGCGTGGCAGAAGCGTTCGACCTCCGAGACCTCTGCGCCACAGGAGACGCAGGAGTTGGGCACGGTACGAGTCTAGAACCTGCTCAGCCGGCCCCCAGCGTCCCGTCTGGCAGGACGGTGACGCCCTCCTCACGGAGGCGCTCGCGAACGAGGTACTGGAACGCGGTCCACGCTCCGCGCGGCACGTCGAGGAGCCGGTAGACCTGCCACTCCGAAAGAAGCGTTGGATTTCCGCGGCGCGCCTCCGCCCAATCGGCCATCTTGGGAAGACGGCCGATCGTCCGCGCGAGGACCGCCCCCTGGGCAATCGCTCGCTCCAGGCGCTCCTCGCCCTGCAGCACCTCGAATCCAGCCTCGCGCAGGGCATTGGCCAGCGATCCGAATGTATGGGCGTAGAGCGACGCCGATGGCACTGAGCGTCGCCGTGCTGCGAGGTCGCGGGCCGTGGGCGTCCTCCCGAGCTCCTCACCCAGGCCTCGCAGCTGCTCCAGCAGCTCCTCCCGCGTCAGGAACCGGCGCGGGAAGAGACCGGCCGCGCGCTTGGCCGCGTTCCAGGTCCCGAAGTGCTCGATGACCGTCTGCGGATGAACGCCGGAGTCCGGGTCGTTCGCGAACTCGCGCATCGTCGGAGACCGGCCGAGCCTCCGGGCCGCGCGACGAAGCTCCTCGAGGATCTCATCGTCGCTGTACCGCCGGCGCAGGCCGGCGCGGAAGGCAGCCAGCTCCTTCTCGTCGATACGAGGGTGCGCATGTCCGCGTCGGCGAGGCCGGGCCATCCTGCAAACAGCTTAGAGCGTTCTGTGAGATCTGCAAGCACTCCAGAGCACGCGTCCCCCACCCCCACTCGCTACCCTCGCCGCCGATGAGCATGCGGCTCGGCCTGGAGACGATCGCAGCACGGGGTGTCGGGAGACTCTCGCGGGCCGTCGGGCGCGGTGGCGGCACGACGTTGCCGGGAAAGCTTCTCTGGAAGGTCGACCCAGGAGCCGTGGACGCGCTTGCGGAGAGGCTGACGTCGGGGGTCGTACTCGTCTCCGCCACCAACGGCAAGACGACGACGACCGCCATGGCGGCGCGGATTCTCGGTGCGGGGCACCGGCTCGCGTGGAACCGCGCCGGGGCGAACCTTCTCTCCGGAATCGCGTCCGCCCTGGTGTCGGCGCGCGGCGCGGAGATCGGGCTCTTCGAGGTAGACGAAGGCGCGCTCCCGGAGGCGATCCAGCGCACGCGCCCGAGGGTCGTGGCGCTCTCGAACCTCTTCCGCGATCAACTGGACCGCTATGGGGAGCTCGAGCTCGTCGCCGAGCGCTGGAGGACCGCTGTCACCGACCTCGCCGACCCGACGACGCTCGTCGTCAACGCCGACGACCCGATCGTCGCAGCGCTCGCGGACGGTCACGCGCGGGTGCTGAGGTTCGGGCTCGACGATCCTCGGCACGCACGACCCGCGCTCCAGCACGCAGCGGACTCGAAGTACTGCGTCCGTTGTGGCACTCCGTACGCCTACGCCGCTGCGTACGTCGGACATCTGGGCGACTACCGCTGCCCCGCATGTGGGCACGCCCGACCGGCGCTCGACGTCGTCGCGCGCGACATCGAGCTTCACGGGCTCACCGCCTCGAGCTTCCGGCTCGTCACACCAGAAGCGGATGCGATCGTGGAGCTGTCGCTGCCGGGGCTCTACAACGTCTACAACGCGACCGCAGCCGCATCCCTCGGGATCGCCCTGGGTGTGCCGCTGGCGACGATCCGGGAAGCTCTCGGGGGGTTCAGGGCCGCCTTCGGTCGCTTCGAGCGCATCCGAGCGGGAAACAAGCGAGTCGTCATGCTCCTCGTCAAGAACCCGGCTGGTGCGAACGAGGTCCTTCGGACGCTCGAAACGGGTGTCCCGCCCGTTCTCGTCCTTGCGCTCAACGACGCGATCGCGGACGGTCGGGACGTGTCCTGGATCTGGGACGTCGACTTCGAGCCGATCCTGGCCCACGTCGAGCGAATCGTCGCGACTGGCGATCGTGCCGCGGAGCTGGGCCTCCGGCTTCTGTACGGCGGCCTGGCGCGGGAGAAGCTCGACGTCCTGCCCTCGCTCGAGGAGGCACTCGATCGCGGGCTCGAGCTCAGCGAGGCCGGAGACGACCTCGTCGTGCTGCCGACGTATACGGCGATGCTCGCGCTCCGTGGAATCCTCGTCCGGCGCGGTCTCGTGCGGCCCTACTGGGAGGACGACGCTCCGTGAGGATCCGGGTCGCGCATCTCTACCCGGACTACCTGAACATCTATGCCGATCGTGGCAACATCGCCGTCCTCACTCGCCGCGCCGCTCTCCGCGGCCACGAGCTCGACGTCGAGGCGATCGGGCTCGGGGACCCAGTCTCCCCGGGCGAGCACGACCTGCTCTACGTCGGAGGGGGCCAGGACCGCGAGCAGGCGTTGATCGCTCCCGATCTGGCAGCGAAGGCCCAGGCGATCGGCGAAGCGGTTGCCGGAGGCACCGCGCTACTCGCGGTCTGCGGCGGCTACCAGCTCCTCGGGCGCGGATATCGCGGGCGGGACGGCTCGCTCATGCCGGGCGCCGGGCTCTTTCCACACGAGACTGTCGCGGGCACGACGCGGATGATCGGCGACGTGCTCCTCGAATGCGAGCTCTACCCGGGCGCCCGGCACCCGCTTGCCGGATTCGAGAACCACGCCGGCCGGACGCTGCTGGATCCGGGCGCGGAGCCGCTCGGGAGGGTCGTGTTCGGGTTCGGGAACGACGGCGAGTCGGGGTTCGAGGGCTGCCGGGTCGGTCGGGCTATCGGCACGTACCTGCACGGCCCTCTCCTGCCGCGGAACCCGTGGATCGCCGACTGGCTGCTCGCACAGGCGCTGGCGCACGCGTCTGGCGGAGAAGCCCGGCCGCTCTCGCCGCTCGCCGACGAGCTCGAGGCGGAGGCGTTCCGCGTGTCTGCCGGGCGCGCGCGAGCTCGCGGCGGGCGGCGCTGAGAAATGCGGCCCAGTGGGGCACCCCATCCCACCACCCGCGTTCAGCGTAGCCCGCACAGTGTGACGTATGGGATACGGACTGTGTCGAAGGAGTGGCGGGACAGGACGACGGGCTACGGCACCCACATCTCGCCCAGGTAGACCGCCGGATCCCCCGGCTGCCAGCGCTGGAGGAACCGCTGGATAGGCGGATGAAGCGCGATCGAGTCGAGCTCGGGAAGGCTGAACGCGCGGTGCCCGCGCACGGCGGTGTCCTGGGAGCTCACATCCTCGAGCGAGCCCGAGACGTCCGCGGCGAAGATCACGTGTACCACGTGCTTCCGAAAAGGAGCCGCGTGCGGTGCGATCGAGTCGACGAGCGCTACAGGTCCCTCGAGCGGCACTTCCGAACCTTCCGGAAAGAGCCCCGTCTCCTCCCAGAGCTCGCGTTGGAGCGCGCGCAGCAGGCTCTCACCGCTGCGCACGCCTCCGCCGGGAAGTAGCCAGACCTCCTCGCCTCCCTTCTCGTGGCGCAAGAGCAGGATCCGCCCGCGCCAGCGGAGAATTGCCGACACCCGGATCCTCGGCTCGCCCATGTCAGCCGGCGGACGAGCCGAAGCCGCGCGTCCCGCGCTCGCTCGTCGCCAACTCGTCCGCTTCCACGAGCCGGACGGATGCGACGGGGACTATCACCAGCTGCGCGATCCGCATACCGTGCTCCACGACGAACGACTCCCGGGCATCGGTGTTCAGTAAGACCACGCGAATCTCGCCCCGGTAGCCCGAGTCGATCAGGCCGGGCGAGTTGACGACCCCGATCCCGTGACGCGCTGCGAGACCCGAGCGCGGCTGCACGAACCCCGCGTACCCCACTGGGATCTCGACTGCGATGCCGGTCCCCACGACCGCCCTCTCCCCCGGCCCGAGCGTCGCAACCTCGCAAGCCGCGAGATCGAAGCCGGCGTCACCCTCGTAGGCCTGGCTCGGCAGAACTGCCCCGCTGCGGAGACGCCGGACGCCGACGTCGATCACTGTGCGGAAGCCTCCGCCCCCGCGTCGCCGGCCACGAGAAAGCGCGCGAAGCGCGGGATCTCCTGCCGTGGCAAGCGAGCGCGCACACGAACGCCCTCGGGCGTGTCCCGGCGCTCGGCGATCGGCGCGCCGAGTCCGTAGAGCTCGGCCAGAGCGCGTCCATCCTGGTAGGGGACGAGGAGACGAACGTCCTCGAAGCGATCGGAGAAGAGCTCGCTGATCCTGGATTTCACCGCATCGAGCCCCTCCCCCGTTCCCGCCGAGATCGTGAGCGCGCGCGGAAAGGCATGAGCGAGGCGACGTCGCCCCAGCGGATCCACGAGATCGACCTTGTTCAGGACGAGCTCGATCGGCACGTCGTCCGCGCCGATCTCCGTGAGTACCGACCGGACGGCCTCGATGGTCTCGCGTAGGCGTTCCTCCGGAAGAGACGCATCGGCCACGTGCAGGATGAGGTCGGCGACGAGGGTCTCCTCGAGCGTCGAGGCGAACCCTTCCACGAGCTGCGTCGGCAGGCGACGGATGAAGCCGACCGTATCGGTCACGAGATAGCGCTTTCCCTGATGCTCGAAGCCGCGAGTCGTCGGGTCGAGCGTCTCGAAGAGCCGGTCGTTGATCGACGCGGTCGCACCCGTGAGCGCGTTGAGCAGCGTCGACTTCCCCACGTTCGTATACCCGGCGAGGGCGATGGTCGGGGCCGAGGTCCGCCGCCGCTCCTTGCGCCGGGTCGCCCGCTGCCCACTGAGCTCGCGCAGACGACGCTTGACCAGCGCGACGCGGGTTCGGGCAAGGCGCCGGTCGGTCTCGAGCTGGCTCTCCCCCGGGCCCCGCGTACCTACGCCGCCCCCGAGGCGCTCGAGGTGCTGCCACAGGCCTCGCATGCGGGGCAGGTTGTACTCGAGCTGTGCCAGCTCGACCTGGAGCTTTCCTTCGGCGCTCCGGGCATGCTGGGCGAAGATGTCCAGGATCAGCTGCGTGCGGTCGACGACGCGAGCCTTCAGAGCGTCCTCCAGGGAGCGCTGCTGGGTCGGGCTCAGCTCGTCGTCCACGAGGAGCACTTCCGCCGAGAGGGCGGAGTACGAGTCCTTGAGCTCCGCGAGCTTCCCCTTGCCGACGAAGGTCCGGGGATCGGGACGTAGTCGGCGCTGGACGACTTCCCCGACGGGCGCGACGCCTGCGGTGCGCGCGAGGTCACGCAGCTCGGCCAGTTCCGTTTCGCTCTCGACGCCCTTCGGGAATACCCCGAGCACGAGGCCGCGCTCCGGCTCCGCCCCAGGTGCGGGATCGGGCTGGCGCGCGGTCACCCGAGGATTATGCCGCGGTACGCTCCGCCGGTGACTGGGCTCGCCGACCGCCTCGCCGCGCGGACACTCGAGCTGGTCGACATCTCGTCGGAGAGCCGCCACGAGGAGGTGATCCGGGAGTATCTCCTGACGCTCGTACCGCCGACGCTGACGGCGGAGTACGCGCGGGATGAGGCGTACCTCTTCGTCCCGAGGCGCCGAGACGACGCACCGTTGGTCGTTCTCGCCGGGCACTACGACACGATTCCGGCGCAGGGCAACCATCCTGGTCGGATCGACGACGGGGCTGTGCACGGTCTCGGAGCGAGCGACATGAAGGGTGGTCTCGCGGTCGCAGTCGAGATCGTGCGAGACCTCGCGACCCGCCCTCCCGGACCGTACGATGTCGCGCTCCTCCTCTTCGGTCGCGAGGAGCTTCCGATCGAGCACGACCCGCTCCCGGCGCTCTTCGCCGGCTCGCACGCGGTTCACGAGGCGGCGCTTGCGATCGTTCTCGAGCCCTCCGACGGGAAGATCCAGGCCGGTTGTCTGGGGAACGTCGTCGCGCGGCTCACGTTTCACGGGACGAGTGGACATGCCGCGAGACCGTGGCTTGCGGACAATGCGATCGGCCATGCCGTCGCCGGCCTCGGCTCGCTGCTGGCGATCGAACCGCGCGAGGCCGTCGTGGGCGGTCTTTCCTTCGTGGAGGTGCTCTCCGTGACACGTCTCGAGGCTGGCATCGCCGACAACGTGATCCCCGGCGAAGCCGCGGCGACGCTCAACTTCAGATATCCGCCGGATCGGTCCCCGGCCGAGGCCGCGGGGTACCTGGAGTCGCTCGTCCCTGAACGGGCGACGCTCGAGATCGTGGGCAACGCAGCCCCGGGGCGAGTCGTGACCGAGTCGCCGCTCGTACGGGAGCTGCAGGTCGCCGGTGATCTCGAGATCGAGCCCAAGCAGGCCTGGACGAACGTCGCCGACTTCACGGCGAACGGAATCGACGCCGTGAACTTCGGCCCGGGGCACACGGCCTACGCGCATCGCCGGGACGAGCTCGTCGAGATCAGAGCGCTGGTGCACGCGTACGAGACGCTCGCTCGGTTTCTCGGAGGTGCGATGAGAGAGGATGCGGCGTGATGGAGGTCGCCGCCCGAATCGAGGAGCTCTGGGAGGGCGGCGAGCTCGACCCGGGCCCAATCGAGGAGGCGATCGCGCTTCTCGACCGCGGCCTGGTGCGCGTGGCCGAGAAACGGGACGGCCGCTGGGTCGTCAACGAGTGGACGAAGAAGGCGATCCTCCTGTACTTCCGTCTCCGCAAGGTCGAGCGGCTCGAGATCGGGGGGCTGCACTTCCTCGACAAGATCCCGGTCAAGTCGGACTACGCGGAGCACGGCGTCCGGGTCGTTCCGCCTGGGGTGGCGCGCTACGGCTCGTATCTGTCCGAAGGCGTCGTTCTCATGCCCGGCTTCGTCAACATCGGCGCCTGGGTCGGGCCGCGGACGATGGTCGACACGTGGGCGACGGTCGGGTCCTGCGCACAGATCGGCTCTGACGTTCACCTCGCCGGCGGGGTCGGAATCGGCGGCGTGCTCGAGCCGCCCCAGGCCACGCCCGTCGTCGTCGAGGACGGCGCCTTCATCGGCTCGCGCGCGGTCGTCGTCGAAGGGGTGGTCGTCGGCGAGGGCGCCGTGATCGCCCCACACGTCGTCCTGTCGGCGTCGATACCCGTCATCGACGTGACGGGATCCGAGCCGGTCGAGCACCGCGGCTACGTCCCGCCGCGGTCGGTCGTTCTCCCGGGGTCGCGACCGAAGGAGTACCCCGCCGGTCGTTACGAGCTTCCCTGCGCGCTCATCGTTGGCGAGCGGAGCGCTTCGACAGACCTCAAGACATCTCTGAACGACGTCCTGCGCGAGTTCGAGATCGCGACCTGAGGGACCGTTCTCGCGCTCTGCCTGGTCTCCCTCGCCCCCGAAGCCTCAGACGGTCACGCCGCGGAAGACCTCGACGACGGGCCCGGTGAGGATCGCACGGCCCTCGCGAACATCCACGTCCAGCGTCCCACCCGGCATGTGTACGCGTACGGGCGTCTCGCACCAGCCGTGCACGATTCCAGCGGCTGCGACCGCTGCGGCGCTCGATCCGGAGGCGAGTGTCTCCCCCGCCCCGCGCTCCCATATGAGGACGGTGAGGTCGTTCGGGCCGTCCGCCCGAACGAGCTGAACGTTCGTTCGGGCGGGGAAGCGCTGGTGACGCTCGACGAGCGGCCCCAGGCGGAGCAACTCGTCCCGCACCGGCTCTCGGCGGAGAACGGCGTGCGGGTTCCCGACGGAGACAGGCGTGAACTCGAGGCGCTCCCCGTCGATCTCGAGCGCTTCGGGGCGGCCGACATCGACCGCACCGAGGTCCACCTCGACGTCGTCACCTTCGACGCGCGCAGGGATCGTGCGCTCACCGAGGCGCACCCGCGGAAACGCCACACCGCTGCGGCGAGCCAGCCACATCGCGGCGATGCGGGCTCCGTTTCCGGAGAGCTCCGCCCGCGACCCGTCCGGGTTCCACACCGCAACCTCGGCCTCGGGGCCGCGAACGTCGACGATCTCGAGGATCCCGTCCGAGCCCACGCCGTGATTCGGGTCGCACAGTCTCCGAGCGTCCTCCGGCGACAGATGCTCGCTGAGCTCGGCCCGCTCGACGAGCAGGTACGAGTTACCGAGCGCGTGCCACTTCGAGAACCGCATCCGCCACCTCCTCCGGAGGCCGATCGGCGTCGATCATGACGATGCCCGGAATCCGCCGCATCCACTTCCGCTGGTAGGCGGCGTAGCGCCGCGTCCGAACCACGATCTCTGCGACCGCTTCATCAGGGGGAAGCTCGACGAGCTCGCGCAGGCCGAGCGCGTTCTCCGCTGTCCGCGAAACCGGACTTGCCAGCGCTCTCGTGACCTCCGCGACCACGCCACGGGTGAGCATTCTGGCCGTCCGTTGGCGGATCCGGCGCTCCAGCGCAGCGTCGGAGACCTCGATCCCGATGACGATCGTTGGCCGCCGCATCTCCCCGGACCAGAGCATGTTGCGGTCGGGAACGAGCGACGACCCGGCCTCGGCGAGCTCGAGGGCACGGACGACGCGGCGACGGTCGTTCGCATGCACCACGGCGGCCGCCGCCGGGTCGAGCTCCAGGAGGCGAGCATGGGCTGCTTCACGGTCGTGGTCGAACAGGGCCTCCCAGCGCGCACGGGCGCCGTTACGGGGCGCAGGCGGCACGGCGAGATCGACGAGCGCTGCCCGGAAGTAGAGGCCGGTCCCGCCGGCGACGACGGCCGCCCCGTGCTTCTCCACCAAGTCGTCGATCGCGTGGTGGGCAAGCGACGCGTACTCGCCTAGCGACATCTCCTCCCAGAGCTCGCGGATGGCAACGAGCTGCGTCGGCGTCTCGGGCTGGTTGGTGAGGATCGGCAGACCGCGGTACACCTGCAGAGCGTCTGCCGAGACGACTTCCGTGCCGAGCCGAGTGGCAAGGACCTCGGCGATCGCCGACTTGCCGGAGGCGGTCGGCCCGAAGAGAGCGGTCACAGGAGGCGCGGAACGGGTCATGTCCCTATGGGGCACCCCAACCCACCACCCGCCTCCAGCGTAACGACCGAGCGTGTGCGGGTGTTTCGCTGATCGTGCCGAGTGTGTCTCAATCCACGCCCGTCAGGCGGCTGCGAGTGCGGCCTCGCGCCCCCTGAGCGTCGTGGAGGTCGACCCCTCGATCAACACGTCCACGAGGCTGCCGGCGCCTGCCGCTCCGACGAAGTTGACCATCGTGTTCCTGCGTGTTCGTCCTCGCCGCAGCGACGGATCGGTTCGACTCGGACCCTCCACGAGAACCTCTTCGACACGCCCCACGCGCGTCGCATTCCGCTCCGCTCCGATCCTCTGAACGACGTCGACGAGACGCTCGAGGCGCTCGTGCTTGAGCTCCTCAGGGACCTGATCGGCCATCGTTGCCGCCTCCGTCCCCGTCCTCGGCGAGAAGATGAAGGTGAACGCACTGTCGTAGCGCACTTCCTGGACCACCTCGAGCGTCTGTGCGAAGTCCTCCTCGTTCTCACCGGGGAAGCCGACGATGAGGTCGGTTCCGAGCGCCAGGTCGGGAATCGCCGCGCGAAGCTTCTCGACGAGCCGTAGGTAGCGCTCACTGTCGTATGTCCGTCGCATGTTCTTCAGAATCCGAGTGGAACCCGACTGGAGCGGGAGGTGAACGTGCTCACACACCGCGTCACACTCCGCGAGCGCAGCGATCACGGGCTCGCGGAAGTCCTTCGGATGCGGGCTCGTAAAGCGGATCCGCTCGATCCCATCGATCTCGTTGCAGGCTCGGAGGAGCTCGCCGAACTCGGTACGAATGACGGGTGCGAGGTCGCGTCCCCACGAGTTGACGTTCTGGCCGAGCAGCGCGATCTCCCGGACACCGTCGCGAGCGAGCAGCGTTATCTCGGCGACGATGTCGCCGGGGCGACGGCTCTGCTCCCGCCCCCGGACAGCCGGGACGATGCAGTACGCGCACCTCGAGTTACAGCCCATCGAGACCTGCACCCACGCCTGAAAGCGGCGCTCACGGCGCATCGGCAGCTCCGCGGCAAAGTGCTCGTGAGTACCGAACTTGCCGCGAGGGACCGCGTAGCCGCCGGCCCCGATCCAGTCTCCGAGGTGTGGGATCGATCCAGGGCCGAACGCGACGTCAACGAACGGGTACTGCTCGAAGATGCGCTCGCGCTGCGCTTCCGCATAGCAGCCGCCAACGGCGATCACGAGGTCCGGCCGTTCCCGCTTGCGCGCGGCAGCATTGCCGAGATACGCCGCGAGCCGCGTGTCCGGCTTCTCGCGGACCGTGCACGTGTTGAAGACCACGACGTCCGCACTCTCTGGCGAGACCGCCTCACCCAACCCGAGCGACTCGAGCATGCCCTTGATGCGCTCGGAATCGTGAGCGTTCATCTGACACCCGAAGGTCGTGACGTGATACCGGCGCATCGCCGGGCAGTGTAGCCCTGGCCTGTGCGACGCTTCGGGGGTCCTGGAAGGAGGGCAGATGGCGTTCATCGAGGTGGTGCGCGACGACGACACGTCGGGTGCCTTGCACGAGGTCTTCGACGACGAGCGGACAGCCCGAGGCTACGTACCCAACTACCTGCGGATCTTGGGCCACCGGCCTGCGGTGTACGAGGCCTGGGGTGAGCTCCTGGGTTCGATCAAGACGAACATGGACCCACGAAGATACGAGCTCGCGACCATCGCCGCCGCGCGGCGGCTACGGTCGAGTTACTGCATGCTCGCGCACGGAAAAGTGCTCATGGACGGGTTCGTGGAGTCGGGGACCATGCGCGCGATCGCAGTCGACCATCACGCGGCGGGCCTGGACGAGATCGACGTCGCCGTCATGGACTTCGCCGACAGGGTCGTCACCGACGCTGCGTCCGTCACGCAGGCCGACGTCGATCGTCTCCGGGAGCTCGGCCTCACCGACCTCGAGGTGCTCGACGTCGCGCTCGCCGCGTCCGCGCGTTGCTTCTTTTCGAAGGCGTTAGACGCACTCGGAGTGGAGGCCGACGCTGCCTACGCGGAGCTCGACCCGACGGTGCGGGAGGCGCTCACGGTCGGCCGGCCGATCGACACTGGCTAGCGGGCCCAGCTCGACAGCTCGTGTCGGCCTCCCTCGCCCGCCCACGCGTCGCGCTGCTCGACCACGAGCCCGTTGGCGTCGAAGCGGAGGAGCGAGGTTCCCGCGACCGTCTCGACCGATCCGTCCTTCGCCGTGATCGCTGCCCACCAGTCCACCGCCGCTCGCTCGTCCGACACCACCGGCGTGCCGAACCGGCAGTCCGCTGCCTCCTGGTCGGCGAATGCCCACCCCACGTACTCCTGCGGAGCTTGCCGTGCCCGAAAGGGATGGGAGTAGAAGACCGCACCAGGCGCGTACAACGCGGCGATCGCACCCACGTCCGCGGCGGGCCACCCCTGCGACCAGACCTCGATCCAGCGCCGCGCCGCCGCCTCGGTATCTATTTGGCGACCTCGACCGCGCGCGACTCGCGGATCACGATGACCTTCACCTGACCGGGATACTCGAGCTGATCCTCGATCTCGCGTGCGATCTCGTGCGAGAGGAGCACGGCCCCGTCGTCGTCGACCTCGCTCGGCTCCACGATCACCCGGATCTCGCGGCCCGCCTGCAGCGCGTACGCCTTGGCGACGCCGGCCTTGGCCGTGGCGATCTCCTCGAGCGCCTCGAGCCGGCGAATGTAGTTCTCGAGGCCCTCGCCGCGCGCGCCGGGGCGGGATGCGGAGACGGCGTCGGCGGCGATCAGGAGGACCGCCTCGACGGTTTGAGGTTGGACTTCGTAGTGATGCGCCTCGATCGCGTGGACGACCCCCTCGGACTCGCCGTACCTGCGCGCGAGCTGGGCCGAGATGAGCGCGTGCGACCCCTCTATCTCGTGGCTCATCGCCTTGCCGACGTCGTGGAGGAGCGCGGCGCGCTTGGTCGTCTTGACGCCTGCCTTCAGCTCCGAGGCCATGATCCCGCTGAGATGGACGACCTCGAGTGTGTGCTTGAGGACGTTCTGGCCGTAGCTCGTCCGGTACCGGAGACGGCCCAGGATCCGCACGAGCTCCTCGTGGAACTCTCCGCAGTTCGCCTCGAAGACCGCCTGCTCCCCTGCCTGGTGAACGTGCTCCTCGAGCTCCGCCTTCGACTGGTAGAACATCTCCTCGATCCGGGCAGGATGGATCCGCCCGTCTTCGATCAGCTTGTCGAGCGTCAGGCGCGCAACCTCGCGGCGAAGCGGGTCGAAGGACGAGAGCACGACCGCGTGCGGCGTGTCGTCGATGATGAAGTCGACGCCCGTCAGATGCTCGAGCGCTCGGATGTTGCGTCCCTCCCTGCCGATGATGCGGCCCTTGAGATCGTCGGAGGCGAGCTCGACGACCGACACCGTCGCCTCGGCGGTGTGGCTTGCGGCCACGCGCTGGAGCGAGTCGGCGATGAGCGCCCGCGCCCTGCGCCGGGACTCGGCGCGGGACTCTTCCTCCATCTGCCGAACATCGCGTGCGAGCTCGTGCCGAACGAGGTCCTTGGAGCGCTCGAGCAGCTGTTGCCGGGCCTCGTGCACCGTGAGGCCCGAGATCCGCTCGAGGGCCGAGAGGGCTTCCCTCTGGGCTTCGCGGAGCTCTTCCTGAAGCGTCTTGATGTGCACCTCGCGGTCCCCCAGCCCCTGCTCTTTCCGCTCGAGGTCCGTGAGCTTCGCATCGAGCTCGGCTTCTCTCTGAAGAATTCGCTCCTCGATCTTCACGATCTCCAGACGGCGGTCGCGCACTTCGGCTTCGATCTGGCTCCGGAGCTGAACGGCCTGCTCGCGAGCCTCTACCTGCGCCTCGCGCCGGACCGCATCCGCCTGGCGCTCAGCCTCGGTCAGGATACGGCCGCGCTGGAGCTCGGCACCTCGCACGCGAGAGCGCGACAGCACGAGGAGAAGGACGGCGGCCGCGGCAGCTCCGACGAGGATTCCGATGAGCGCCGCGACACCCGTGAGCATGAGAGCCTCCGTCGAGGATTCCATTGTCCGCGGCGGGGCCGCGGTGCTCACACCCGGCAAGCTGGCCTGCTCGGCCGCGTCCGGAGTCTCCGCGCAAGCCTCAGCGCAGGGGTTCGCGCACCCCCCGCTGCCAGCCTATGTCCGGCGGGTCGAGTCGGTCATCGAGAGTGTGGGTGAAGTTCACTGATTCAGAGATCGCGTTCGAGCAGGAATTGCCAGGTGAAAGCGGACGTATCCTAACTCCCGGCCACTCTGTCCCGCAACGATCGTCCCCGTCGAGACCGTCGCGGGGGCCGTTTCAGTCTGATACGAAGCCGTCCAGCACGTCCTCGGAGAACCCTTTCGCCGCCAGGTAGCGAGCAGCAGCCGGCCCTCCTCCGCGCCGTGACAGGACCAGACGGGCGCGCTCGACCTCGGGCGGAACAGCCAGCAGAGCATCGTCGACGATCTCGGACGCGACGCCGACCGACTCCAGCCTGTGCCTGATGAGCGCGTCGCCCGCGCCCCGCTCTGCAAGTGACACCGCCCGTGCTTCCGCGAACCGTTGGTCGTCCAGGAGCCCCGTCCGGAGGAGAGTTGCGATCGCCTGCTCGCACTCCGGGCCCGAAAAGCCCTTCAGCCGGAGCCGCTCGTCGAGCTCATGGACGCTTCGGTCCCGGTGGCGAAGCACACGGAGCGCGTGCTCGAGCGCGGGGTCCTCGCCGCTCATGGCCGTCCTGCCTCTCGCTCAGCTCTCGACCTGAACTGCCTCCTCGATCTCGACCTCGACCTCGACCGCCTCCTCGGCGTGCGGGCGTGCGGGCAGGAGCCGAGCCGAGATGACCTGCTCCTCGGGGGCCTCGGCCTGAACACGGGTGAGGATCTGCTGGACGATGTCGGGGTTCTCGGTCAGGAAGCCCGTCGCGTTCTGCCTGCCTTGTCCGAGCCGCTCGTCGCCGAAGCTGAAGTAGGAGCCCGCCTTCTGCACGACCTTCCGCTCGAGCGCCACGTCCAGGACAGTTCCCTCCCACGGGATCCCGGAGCCGTACACGATGTCGAACTCGGCCTGCTTGAACGGCGGAGCGACCTTGTTCTTGACGACCTTGACCCGCACGCGGTTGCCGATCGCCTCGGCGCCGTCCTTGATCGTTTCGATCCTCCGGATGTCCAGTCGTACCGACGCGTAGAACTTGAGCGCACGACCCCCGGGCGTCGTCTCGGGGTTGCCGAACATGACGCCGATCTTCTCGCGAAGCTGATTCGTGAAGATGCAGATCGTGTCCGTGCGATTGAGAGTGCCGGCGAGCTTGCGCAGCGCCTGGCTCATCAGTCGGGCCTGCAGGCCGACGTGAGCGTCACCCATCTCGCCCTCGATCTCCGCCTTCGGCACGAGCGCGGCAACCGAGTCCACCGCGACGATGTCGAGAGCACCCGAGCGGATGAGGAGCTCGGCGATCTCGAGTGCCTGCTCGCCCGTGTCCGGCTGGGAGACGAGGAGCTGGTCGATGTCGACACCGATGCGGCGCGCATAGGACGGGTCCATCGCGTGCTCGGCGTCGATGAAGGCACAGATGCCGCCACGGCGCTGTGCCTCCGCCATCACGTGGTACACGAGCGTCGTTTTTCCGGAGGCCTCGGGGCCGAAGATCTCGACCACTCGGCCGCGGGGAAGGCCCCCGATGCCGAGCGCCATGTCGAGCGCGAGCGATCCCGTCGAGACCGCTCCGATCGCAACCTGGGGCCGATCGCTCATCCGCATCACCGAGCCCTTGCCGAACTGGCGCTCGATCTGTCCGAGCGCGACATCGAGCGCTTCCTCACGATTCATGCCTTCATCCTCCCGGCTCGACAGCTTTCACTACGCACGAGCAGCTAGCGAATTCGACTCCAGTACCTCGTACCGCGCCCCGGTCGGGCGCAGCACCGAAGAATAGAGAGCCACCTCGGACGGACTGAACGGACCGAGGTCCGGCAGCTCAGGCGAGAGCTTCGGCTGCGTGCGAAATCGCGCGACCGTGACATGGGGCAGCCAGTCGCGGCGCTCCCGTTGATAGACGCCGAGCGCCTCCAGCCGCCGCATGAGGTCACCTGCCAGCTCGTTCGCACGACCGATGGACGTGTCGCCGGGGACGAGCTCGTCCTGCAGAACGAGCATCGCGACCCGAGCCGTCTCGCGGTAGCCGCGGATGCCGAGGATGGGCAGGCGGGCCGCGCGGGCAACCGCTTGGACCGCGCCTGCGATCGGCTCGACGTCGGATCGAGGACGACTTCCGAGAAAAGCCAGCGTGATGTGGAGATGGTCACGCGGGAGGATGCGCACGTCGGCGTCGGCAAACGCCTTCGCCTGCCAGGACACGAGCTGCTCGACGACATCGCCGGGCAGCCGAACGGCGCAGAACAGCCGGACCCGATCACTGGCGCCGAGGCTAGCGGGCGATCTCAAACGTCTTCGTGTCGGTTCCGTTCCAACACTCGACGCACCAGGTGGAGCGAAGCCGCCGTCGCGCGACCGCGGATCATCTCCCGGTCTCCGGGCAGCTCGGTGCGGCGTGCCTCCTCGCCGTCGGGGCCGATCGCGTGAACGAAGACGAGCCCGACGGGCTTTTGCTCGCTGCCACCGTCTGGCCCGGCCACGCCAGTCACGGACACGGCCACATCCGCCCCCAGGCGCTCCTGCGCTCCGCGGGCCATGGCCGCGGCCGCCTCGGCGGAGACGGCTCCATGCTGCTCGAGGACCTCCCGCGAGACCCCGAGTCCCTCCTCCTTGACGCCGTTCGCGTACGCAACGACGCTCCCCAGGAAGACGTCGCTCGACCCCGGCACGCTCGTCAGACGCGCCGCGACGAGCCCGCCCGTGCACGACTCGGCGGTCGCGAGTGTGAGCCCGCGGGCACGGCAGAGCTCGAGCACGATCTCCGCGATCGACCGCTCGTCCTCGCTGAAGAGAAACTTCCCGAGCGCGGCCCGCAGCGAGGACGCGAGAGCCGCTGCCTTCGCTTCCCCACCCGGTTCCACCACGAGATCCACGTGGATCTCGAAGTCGCGCGCGCAGATCGTCACCTCGACCCCGTCCCCGTCGCCTCCTCCCTCCTCGAGCGCCTGCGCAACTGCGGACTCGGGCGTGCCGAAGAACCGGAGCACCGTCCGCCCGCGAACCGGAGCACGGCCGAGCACTCTGCGTACCGGCTCTGTCTCGAGCGCGCGCGGCCAGAGGCGCCGGAGCTCCCGCGGCGGTCCCGGCAGGACGACGGCGACGCAGCCGTTCGCCTCCAGCACGATACCCGGCGCCGTCCCCGCCAGACCCAGGGAGAGCGCGCCCTCGGGCAGCGTGGCCTGCTTTCGGACTCCGGTCGTGAATTCGCTGTAGGGCCGGCCGAGGCGCTCCGCGATCATCCGCGAGACCGCCTCGATCTCGCGTTCGAGCCCCTCGTCGACGACGAGCTCGCGACCAGCCACCTTGGCCACGCACTCGACGGTTCGATCGTCGTGCGTCGGACCGAGACCGCCCGAGACGAGACAGAGATCGGTGGCAAACCCTTCCCGGAGCGCTCGCTCCAGATCGTCGGGGCGGTCTCCGACGATCGTGATTCGCTCCGGCTCGAGGCCGAGCCGCACTGCCTCGCTTGCCAGGAACGACCCGTTCCGGTCCTCCCGCTCACCGCGGACCAGCTCGCTACCCGTGACGACGATCGCCGCCCGCGGACGGTTCAAGAGGAAGCCGGAGCGATCCGCCGCGACGTGACGACGAAGGTGCTGCCCGCGGGTAATTCGACACGGTTCCCGTTCAGGCGCACCGAGACGTTCCCGGGCTTGGCGAGCGCCAGGTGCAGGCTCCGTCCCTGAAAGTCGAGTCTCTGCCCCCGCTCGAGCGTCCCGCTGTAGAGCAGCCGGCCCGGAGACGTGCCCGAGCGCACCTCCATCCAGGAGGCGCCCTCCACCGCTCGGACGACGAGACGTGCAGGCCCCGCGCCAGGGCCGAATGACGGATTCGTCGTCCTCTCGCCTTGTGTCTCAAGGCCCGGGACCCTCTCTCCTTCGGGGCCGCCAAACCGCCACGCGGCAATCACGAGGGCGGTCACGATCGCGATTGCGAGCAGCGCGAAGACGGCGATGCTCGACTCGTGCCCCCCGCGGTCGTGGCGTTGCACCGGCACCCGGCGTGCCCGGATCGGCGCTTCGTCATCCACGATCGCGAAGCGGGTGTTGTACTCGTCGACGAAGGGCTGTCCGTCGAGCGCGAGCGCCTCCGCGTAGGAGCGCAGGAAGCCACGCACGTACGTCGGGGCAGGCAGAAGGTCGAAGCGCTCGTCCTCGAGCGCGCGCAGGTACTTGGCCCTGATCTTCGTCTTCTCCTCCAGAGCCGGAAAATCGAGTCCCTGGCGAAGTCGGGCCTCGCGGAGGCTGGAGCCGATGTCGAACACGCGCGGGGATTGTAGACGGTCGGGGTCTGACCCCACGGGTCCGACCCCGACACAGTCCCATCCAGAGAAGCGTCAGCTCCGGGAGCCGGCGTACTCGAGCAGCCCGTAGACCGCCAGCGCGACGATGCCCGCGAGCGCGAGGCAGACGCCCACGATGCCGGCGACCCGGCCGACTCGGGCCAGCCTGAGACCGGCACCCGGCCCGAGGCTCAGTGCGCTTCGCTGTGACGCGCGCCGGGCAAGCCTGATCGAGAGGAAGCCGAGCAGCGCGCCGACCGGTATGGCGAAGCCGGCGTGGAGCAGCTCGTACGTTTCGCTGAAGCGGGTCAGGTAGACGGCCACCGGCAGGGTCGCGATCGATGCGATTCCCGCGATGAGCGAGCCCCAGGCTGCTCCACCTCCGCTCGGACGCACGGCCCTACTGCTTGGCGTACGGGCGCCCGATGGCGGCGGGCGGGATCGAGCGCCCGATGACACCTGCAACCGCGATCAGCGTGAGGACGTACGGCAGGGTGTTGAAGAGCAGCGGCGTGGCGCTGCCCTGCTCGAAGTAGGCAGGCAGCCGGTCGCCGAGCGCGCTCGAGAAGCCGAAGAGCAGACATGCCGCGTACGCGCCGAACGGTCGCCAGTTGCCGAAGATCAACGCGGCGATCGCGATGAAGCCGCGTCCGCCTGTCAGATTCTGGTCGAAGAGGCCCACGTCGGCGACCGACAGGTAGGCGCCCCCGAGCGCCGCCAGTGCGCCCGATGTGATGACGGCGGCGTAGCGGATGCCGTACACCGAAATGCCGACGGTGTCGGCGGCGCGGGGATGCTCCCCGACCGCACGGACACGCAGTCCGATCGACGTCCTGAAGAGAACGATGTAGCTGAGGATCAAGAGCACGAAACTGATCCAGATCATCCAGTTCAGGTCGCCGAAGACGGCGTTCAGGAAGGTGCCGCCGAACTCGACGGGACCGATCGAGACGTCCGGAATGCGACCCAGGAAGTCGAAGGACGGGCTCCCTACGCTCGGAACGTCCGTCGGCGAGCCCTGCTCACCGTACAGGTCGACGAACGCATACCCCGTTATGCCCAGGGCAAGGAAGTTGATGCCCGTCCCGACCACGATCTGGTCGGCTCGCAGGTGGATACAGAAGAAGGCATGCACGACAGCCAGCGCTGAGCCGGCGAGCATTGCGCAGAGGAGCCCGAGCGGCCACGAGTCGAACTGGTCGGTGGCGTAGAACCCGAAGAACGCGCCCATCAACATCATCCCCTCGAGCCCGATGTTCACGACGCCGCTGCGCTCCGAGAACAGGCCCCCGATCGCCGCAAAAGCCAGTGGTGTCGCGTAGCGGAGCGTCGCGCCGAGCAGCACCGACCAGGCGAAGACGAGGTCGAGGTTGCCGATTCCGGACTGCTGGGCGGCAATGCCGAGGCTCATCCCGACGAACGCCGTGACCGCTGCCCCCCACCCGACCCGACCGCCGCCACGCGTGATCGAAACGATCGCAGCCGCCAGCGCGAGGATGCCGAACACCATCGGCCACCCGAGCCCTCGCGCGTGTATGGGCGGCAGGGTGAGCCAGCAGGCGACGATGCCGAGCACGATCCCGAGCGTTCCGATCGCCTGCGGCGTCGTCAGCCGCGTGACGGGGCGAGCGGCGATCGCGAGCCCGCTCACGCGCGCTCCGGGTGAGCCTGGGGAGCTGACTGGCCGCGGTTCAACTTCTTCCGGGCGTTCCACGCGTAGAGGATCAGCAGGTCTGCCCCGACGAAGAGCACGACGAGCCCCTGGATCAGCAGGGTCAGATTGCTCGCTAGCTCGGGCTTGAAGATCTCAGGGTCGAGGTTCCGCTGCGACGTCCCGGTGAGCAGCGCACCGAACAGAAGCGCCGCGAGGCCCGTGCCGACGGCGGTGTTCCGGCCGAGGAGCGCCACCGCGATACCGAGGAAGCCGATCTGCGAGAGCGAGATCGTGCTCGCCGCCAGTCGGTACTCCCACCCGAGCACGTCCATCGCGCCCCCGACTCCGGCGAACGTCCCAGCGATCGCCATCGCGAGGAAGTAGCTGCGCGCGACGCTGATCCCGCCGTAGCGGGCGGCGTCTGGGCTGTGGCCGACGGCCCGCACCTCGTAGCCCAGCGTCGTCCGATTCAGCACGAGCGCGTACACGACGAGCGCCGCGATACCGAGGAACAACCCCACATGGGCGCCTTGGAGGACTCCGAGCCCCCAGAACGTCGGCAGCTTGCCGGAGTCCGTCACTTCCGCCGACGTCGACGTCGCGACGTTCGCGTTCAGAGGGCCGTCGGAGCCGAGTAACCACTGGCCCGTCCAGAACATGATCCAGTTCAACATGATCGTCACGACGACCTCGTGTGCCCCGACGGTCGCCTTGAGGATGCCGGCGATCCCGGCGAGGAAGGCGCCGGCGAGCCCGGCAGCCGCAATCCCGAGGACAACGTGCGGGAGCTGGGCCATGCCCGCGAACGACGACCCTACCCAGACAGCGGCGAGCGATCCCGCGATGTACTGACCCTGACCCCCGATGTTGAAGAGGCCGCAGCGGAACGCGAACGCGACGGCCAGGCCGGTGAAGATCAACGTCGTCGTGAGCAGCAGCGTCTGCTGCAGCGCGTACGCGTCGCGCGACTCGAGGCTGTTCGTGTCCAGCGGAAACCAGACCGAGGAGTCCGTGAACGGGACGGCGATGCTGTGGTTCCCCGGGTGGAAGAACCAGCTCAGGCCGGTTCCGTTGAAGATGGCGTGGTACGTCGAGAGCGGGTTGTGGCCGGTCGTCACGAGCACCACCAGTCCGCCGATCAGAAACGCGAGGAGCGTCGTGATGACCGGGACAACGAGCCCCCCGGCCCGCTGGAACGCGGAGAAGCGCTCCGCGACGCTCGGCGCGTAGCCGCCGGGGTCGCCCTGCGGTGCTTTGCCTGGGCCCTCGACCGGGGTGTCGCTCACGCCGCCTCGTCCTCCTGGCCGCCGCCGATCATGGCGACCCCGAGCGTCTCGGCATCCACGTTCGGCCCGAACTCACCGACGATCCGGCCTTCGTACATGACGAGAATGCGATCGGAGAGGGAGAGGATCTCGTCGAGCTCGAGCGACACGAGCATGATCCCACGGCCTTCGTCGCGCTCGGCAACCAGCCGGCTGTGCAGGAACGCGATCGCTCCGACATCGAGCCCGCGTGTCGGCTGCGCGGCGATCAGCAGGTGCGGGTCGCGCGATACCTCGCGTGCCACGACGAGCTTCTGCTGGTTGCCTCCGGAGAGCGCCGACGCCTTCGTTCCGGGATTGCCGCCGCGCACGTCGAACTCGGCGATGAGCCCTCTCGCGGCTGCGATCATGCGGCTCGGCTGCAGCCAGCCGAAGTGTGCGTTCGGCTCGTGACGGTAGTCGTGCAGAGCGAGGTTCTCCGCGAGGGAGAAGTCGAGGATGATGCCACGGCGCAGGCGGTCTTCCGGAATGTGCCCGAGGCCCGTTTCCAAGCGGTCGCGGGCCCGGCTCTTCGTGACCTCGACGCCACCCAGAGAAACACGTCCCGCCTTCGTGCGCCGAAGGCCCGTCAGCGCTTCGACCAGCTCCGTCTGCCCGTTGCCGTCCACGCCGGCGATGCCGACGATCTCTCCCGCACGCACCGTGAAGCTCGCGCCGCGGACGGCTGGCAGGCCGCGGTCGTCCTCGACCTCGAGGTCCTCGACCTCGAGGAGCGTCGCGCCGGGATGGGCGGGGGGCTTCTCGACCTGGAGGACTACCTCGCGCCCGACCATCATCTGCGCGAGCCCCTGCTCGGTGGCGCCCTCGCGCGGGACCGTGTCGATCAGCTTGCCGCGGCGTAGAACGCTGATGCGATCCGCGATGTCGAGCACCTCGTTGAGCTTGTGGCTGATGAAGATGACCGACATTCCCTCCCTCGTCAGCGACCGCAGGATCTGAAACAGGTCAGTCGCTTCCTGCGGCGTCAACACCGCCGTCGGCTCGTCGAGGATGAGGATGTCCGCGCGACGATAGAGCGCCTTGAGGATCTCGACACGTTGCTGCTGGCCGACGCTGATGTTCTGGATGCGAGCATCGGGGTCGATCGCGAAGTTGAAGCTCGCTGCGAGCTCGTGCACGCGTCGGTCGGCGGCTCGATGGTCGAGGAAGACACCTGCGGCGTTCGGCTCGCTGCCGAGGACGATGTTCTCGGCGACGGTCATGACCGGGATGAGCATGAAGTGCTGGTGCACCATCCCGATGCCGTGCTCGATCGCGTCCAACGGCGAATGCATGGTCACCGGCTCGCCCTTGATGAGGATCTCGCCCTCGTCCGGCCTGTACAGGCCGTAGACAACGTTCATCAGCGTCGACTTGCCGGCGCCGTTCTCGCCGAGGAGCGCGTGCACCTCGCCCCGGCGCAGGTCGAGGTCGATCCGATCGTTCGCGACGATCCCGGGAAACCGCTTCGTGATGCCGTGCAGTTCCAGGACGGACGACGCGGCGGCCATGGGGGGCGATTCTAGGCGGGTTGAAACGACGAAGGGGCGCCCTCGGCGCCCCTTCGAGTCGAGCTTCCGTTCCCTAGAGGGTTGTAGGCGGCTTGAGCTTGCCCTTGATGATGAGCGGCTTCTGCGCGTTCATCTTCGCGATGAGAGCCGGCGGGACGCGCTTGCTGATCTTGCCGACGTCCTGGCCCTTGTTCTTCAGGTTGAAGACGAGGTCCCTGCCGGCGCCGAGCTTGCCTACCTTGGCGAGCCTGTAGAACGTGAAGACGGCCGTGTCGACGCGCTTCACGCCGCTCGTCAGGATGTGCGAGCCCAGGTACGCCTGATCGGCGTCGACCCCGATACCCCAGACCTTCTTCTGCTTCGCGGCCTGGAGCGCGCCGAGGCCGCAGCCGCCGGCGACCTGGAACACCGCCTGCGCGCCCTGCGAGATGTGCTTGAGCGCGATCTCCTTGCACTTCGGAGCCACGGACGGCGGGAAGTCGCCTGAGTAGTCGATCAGGACCTTGAACCGCTTGTCGACCGCTCTCGCGCCGGCACGGTACCCGGCGATCCAGTTGTCGACCGACGGGATCTTCTTGCCGCCGACCGCGCTCAGCACGAGCTTGCCGGAGGACTTTCCGTACGGCCCGATCTTCGCCTTGGCCATCTCGGCGGCGAGGTACCCGACGAGGAAGCCGGACTCCTCGGACTTGAAGGTCAGTCCATACGCGTTCGTCGGCTGGTCGGCGAGCGCGACACGGGGAAAGTCGGTGATCGCCCACTTGATGTCCGGGAACTGCTTCGCCGCAGTGTTGGTGGCGTCGGCGAGCAGGAATCCGTTCATGACGACGGCCTTGGCGCCCCACTGGGCGGCGGCGACCGCGTTCGGCAAGTAGTCTGCCTCCGAGCGGGATTCGTAGACCTTGGTCTGGATCCCTAGCTGCTTCTGGGCTGCCAGTCGGCCGAGGTTCCCGAGGTGGTTGAAGCTCTTGTCGTTCAGGCCTGCCGTGTCCGTTTCGAACGCTGCCTGAAAGCTTCCCTGGCTCGTCGCCGCCGAGCCGACCGAGCCAGCGGCGAGTGCGGCCAGCGCCGTGATCGCCACAGCGAGCACGACACCAGCCTTGATGGATCTGTTCCTCACGTGCCCTCCTTACGAGTAAGCCTGTCGCCCTGGTTGGACGCTTGATCTAACCGCAAGTTGGGCCCCTTCACAAGTACTTAAAGGGGCCTTCTGCAGCCGAAAGACTACCGGGCGTCCGGCGCTCAAACGGTGTGAAGGTCGGTCTCCGACACGAGTACACGGCGGGGCTTTGAGCCCTCGTAGCCGGAGATGATCCCGCGTCGCTCGAGCATGTCGATCAGCCGGCCGGCGCGCGTGTAGCCGACCCGCAGCCGGCGCTGCAAGAGCGAGACGGAGGCCGTCTGCGTCTGCACGACGACCTCGATCGCCCGCTCGAGCAGAGCGTCTTCGTCGGGGTCGAAGTCGAGGTCCTCCTCCCCCTCCTCGTGCGTCGCCTCGGGGGCCTCGAGCAGCGATTCGTCGAGGTCCTGGCCGCGCTGCGAGCGGCACTGCTCGACGACGAGTGCGACCTCCTCCTCGCTCACATATGCCCCCTGGAGCCGCTGAAGCCGTGAGGTCCCGAGTGGCTTGAAGAGCATGTCGCCCTGACCGAGCAGGCTTTCTGCACCCGCGGTGTCGAGAATCACCCGCGAGTCGGTCTGGCTGGAGACGGCGAAGGCGATCCGCGAGGGAACGTTGGCCTTGATCATCCCGGTGATCACGTCCACCGACGGGCGTTGAGTCGCCAGCACGAGGTGGATCCCGACCGCACGGGACTTCTGCGCGAGCCTGATCACGCAGTCCTCGACGGCCTGGGGCGACACCATCATCAGGTCGGCGAGCTCGTCGATGACCACGAGCAGGTACGGAAGCGGGGCCTCGCCGCGGGAACGGAGCGCCCGGTTTGCCTCCGGGAGGCTCCGGGCCCGGACGAGCGAGAGCCGCTCGTACCGACGGTCCATCTCGGCCACGACGTTCATCAAGACCGTCGCCGCTTCCTTCGGGCTCGAGACGACCGAGGTGAGGAGGTGCGGGATCGACTCGTAGTAGCCGAGCTCGATCCGCTTCGGGTCGATCAGGATCATTCGCACGTCGTCCGGAGTTGCCCGCAGGAGGGTCGAGGTGAGGATCGTGTTGATGCAGCCGGACTTCCCGGACCCGGTCGTGCCTGCGATCAACAGGTGCGGCATGCGCGCGAGGTCGGTCCAGACCGCATTCCCGGAGATGTCCTTCCCGAGCCAGACTGCGAGCGGGCTCGCCGTCGCCGGAAGGTCGTCGTAGATGTCTCCGAGGGTCACGAGGCGCGGGGTGAGGTTCGGGACCTCGACGCCCACGGCCTGCTTGCCGGGGATCGGCGCGAGGATCCTGATCTCCGTCGTCGCGAGCGCGTACGAGAGGTCGTCCTTGAGCGCGGCAACCTTCGAAACCTTGGTCCCGGGTGCGAGTTGCAGTTCGTACCTGGTCACGCGTGGGCCGGAGATCTGCCCCACGACGCTGGCCTCGACGCCGAACTCCGTGAGCGTGCGCACGAGGAGGTCGGCGATGCGCGTTCCCGAGTCGCCGTTCGCGGTGGCAGCGGCGGGCGACCGCCGCAGGATCTCGCGATCGGGAAGGCGATACTCGACGTGTTCCGTGGAGGTGGCGAAGACGGTCTCGAGGCTTTCCTGTACGGGCTCGAGGTCCTCCGGCTGGTGCAGCGGAGGAGCCTCGCCCGAAGCGAACGCGCCGACGAGGTCGGGATATGCCTCCGCGCCGTCGAGCAAGCGCCTGGGCGGGGGCTCGTCGGGCTCGGACGGTAGGTCCCAGGTCTCTTCCGTCTGCTCTTCGCTCTGCGACTCCAGCGAGACCCAGTCGAGCGCGCGGCGGGCGCTCGATCCTGCCTGGCGGACGACGTGCCCGGTGCGCCGCAGGATCGCGCCGGTCGAGGCACCCGTGACGAGGAGCATTCCGCCGAGGAGAATCGCTCCACCCACGATCGCGGCACCCGTGTCGCCGATGAGACCGGCGAGCGCGCCCCCCAGGGCAAGCCCGATCCAGCCGCCGTTGTCCTTCCCGAGGAGCGTCATCAGGCCGAGGAAGCCGACCCCGAGGCCGAGCCGGAACGGGCGCACGTCGAGCAGCTCGCTTCGCGCAAGCATGAGCCCGCCCGTTCCCAGGAGCGCGAGCGGCAGCACGTAGGCGCCGTCTCCCATGAGGGACCGGAGCGTGTCGGCGAGCCAGGAGCCGACGGCGCCACCGTCCAGGCCGCCGTACAGGATCGCCGAGAGGACGAGCCCGAGCGCGGCGAGCGCCAGACCGAGAAGCTCGTTCTCGTGATGCGAGCGTACGCGACGCTGCTTGCGCCTCTTCACCCGCGCAGGGACGCGCGGCCGAAGAGGCCGCTTCTTCCTCCGTGCAGCCATGCTCGGCCGATTCGACGCGGGCGAACGCGCTCCTCCGCCATCGGTTCCGTCCATCGACGCCCTCGTGGCTCAGAGCCACAAGCGTCCTCAGCCAGATACGCGGAGCAGGCTAAGCCAGGCTCGCGATCCGCTCGACCAGGAGGTCGAAGAAGGCGTCCCGGTCGAGACCGACGCCGACCCGAGCATTCGGCGCACGGGCGGTGCGATTCCAGAGGTCGACGACGGTTCGTCCCCGGCACAGCTCCGACTCGAGCTCGACCTCCACGTTGCGGTGGCGGGTCTCGACGAGCTCCGGCTGGATCACGTACGCGACGGCTACCGCATCGTGGACGGGCGCGCCGTCCCACCCGTACGTCGTTCGGTGGTAGCGGCTGAAGAACGCGTTCAGGTCGGCCACGAAGCCTCCGATCCTGCCGGCGTCGCGAAACCGCTGCTCCTGCGCTTGCCCGAGAAGTGCCCGGTGTGTGACGTCGAGCCCGATCATGGTCACGTCGAGACCGCTCGAGAACACTCGTTGCGCGGCTTCCGGGTCGCACCAGACGTTGAACTCGGCCGCGGGCGTGATGTTCCCCTCGGCGATGGAGCCGCCCATGAGCACGATCCGCTCGATGCCCTCCACGCCGTGACTGTCCAGGTACCGGGCCACATTCGTCAGCGGGCCCGTCGGCACGAGGACCACTCGCCTCTGTGACGCGCGAATGCGGTCGGCGATGAATCCGACTGCGTCCTGCGAAACGGGCCTCTCGCGCGCCGGAGGCAGCGCAGGACCGTCGAGACCGCTCTCGCCATGTACGTGGGCCGCGACCACCGGCTCGCGCGTGAGAGGGCGCTCGGCGCCGGCGGCAACAGGTACGTCGGTCCGTCCCACGAGCTCGAGCACACGCAGCGCGTTCGCGGTCGTCTTGTCCAGCGTCTGGTTGCCGTACGTCGTCGTGACGCCGAGGAGCTCCACCTCGGGGCTCGCCAGGGCAAGGAGCAGCGCGATCGCGTCGTCATGACCCGGGTCACAGTCCAGGATGATGGGCGTCGGCACGGGGGCAGTATCGTGGCCGCGGATGGCGACCGTCCGCGAAAAGGTCCGAACGTTCGCGCTTTCGCTGCCGGGAGCGAGCGAGGATCACCCGTGGGGTGAAGACGTCGCGAAGGTCAGCGGGAAGATCTTCGTCTTCCTCGGCTCGGGCCAGTCGAGACGCATGACCGTCAAGCTCGACGAGTCACACGGGCATGCGCTGTCGATCGAGGGGGCCGAGCTCACCGGCTACGGCCTCGGGAAGGCAGGCTGGGTGACCGTGCCGCTGCGCGCACCCGGTGTCTCCCTGGACCTGTTGCGGGATTGGGTCGAGGAGAGCTACCGCATCGTGGCGCCCAAGCGGCTCGTCCTGGATCTCGAGGGACGATCGCAGAGCACTCGCGCCGACTGAGTCGTCAACCGGCCAGGATTGCGTCGACCTCGGCCGCGGTCGGGAGCGACGGCTGGGCGCCGGAACGAGACGCCGCGAGCGCGCCCGCCGCGCAGGCTCGCTCGAGCGCCTCCTGCGGGTTCCGCTCCTCCAGGAGCGAGACGAGCAAGCACGCGGTGAACGCGTCCCCTGCTGCGGTGCCGTCGACTGCCTCGACCTCGGGCGGCTCCGCACGTGCGATCTCCTCGCCGCCCTCCAGCAGCGTGGCACCTTCCGCACCGAGCGTCACGGCCACGAGCCCGTCGCGCCGCGTGAGCGCCTCGAGCTCGTAGCGGTTCACGACGGTCAGGTCGGGATCCACCGCGACCGGCCTCGCCGGCGCGGCATTGAGGCAGAACAGCCCGGAACACCGCTCCCACGCGGAAAGGACGGCTCTGTCTGGGACCTCGAGCTGGCAGAGAACCGCGTCGTGCCCGGGCAGCTCGACCTCCCCCAGCGTTGCGTTCGCACCAGGAGCGACCACGATCTCCGTCTCGCCCGTCGCGTCGACGAGGATCGAGGCGACGCCGGTCGGCTCGTCCATGGTGCAGAGGTCGAGGGTCACTCGTGCCTCGCGAAGCCCGACGAGCGCTTCGTCCGCGAAGGAATCGCGGCCGACAGCCCCGATCATCGTCACGTCCGCACCGAGACGAGCGGACGCGACCGCCTGGTTCGCACCCTTCCCTCCCGGCACCCGAGTGAACGTTGCACCGCTGACGGTCTCCCCCGGCCTTGGCAGCCGCTCACAGCGCGCGACGAGATCGAGGTTGATCGAGCCGACGACGACGATCCGGGGAGCGGGAGCCGACACCGCCGGTCAGCGAGCGACGTCGTCGGGCCGCAGCAGAAGCTTCGGATCGACGGCGTCAGGATTGAAGCCGACGAGCTGCCATTCGACGACCTCGGCGCGCATGCATCCCGTCGATACGAGCGAGTCGATGAAGGGCTCGTGGTCCGGGAGGTCGCGGTGCACCTCGGCCGGATGCAAGGGCACGAGGAAGTACGGCAAGACCCGAGGTCAGGCAGCCAACGCGCGGAGATCGTCGACCGTGGACCCGAGCAGCGTGTCGCGGAGGTCGAAGAGCCCGGCCCACAGCGACGAGCGGTCCGGGACGGCGCCGAGGCTCGCTGCAGTCGCCAGGCCCTCGAGCGCGCGAACGAGAACAGCCAGCTCGAGATACACCGCCGTCACCCGGTTCGGGCAGGCACGGACACCCGCACGGTCGAGCACCGGGCGCCACTCGACCAGCTCGCCCGCTCCAGGGCCTCCGTACCACGATCGCCCCTCCGCGCGCTCGGGCTCGAGCTCCAGCAGGTAGCGCGACAGCGGGCCTTCGAGCCCGGCGAGCGCCGTCTCGACGCGATCTGCGGCCCGCCGGAGCGCCGCCTGTCGCCCTCCGGCCGTCGCGGGTACCGCCTCCCCCCTCCCCCAGCGCTCGAGCAGCCGGCAGAAGGCGAGGGCGGCCACCTCGCACGCGCGCAGCTGTGAGACGAGCCGTGCGGCCGTCGGCACGCTCGCCGCGTTGTCCTCGATGACTGCGTCCCAACCAACCATCCCATGCAGATCATCGCGCATTGCCGTCAAACCTCAATGACGACGGGGAGGACCATCGGCCGCCGCCGAGTGCGGTCGTACACGATTTGCCCGACGGCGTCGTGGATGTGCTCCTGCAGGAGCTTGATCTCCATCGCGTGCTCGGAGGCGAGTGCGCGTACGACGCGATCGGCTTCGTCGCGCAGCTCGTCCAGCAGGTCGTCGGATTCGGCAAATCCACGCGCGATGAGCTCCGGCGGAGCCAGCTCGCCCCCGTCGGAGGACGCAAGAGTCGTGATCACGATGAGGACGCCGTCCTCCGAAAGCCTCCGCCGGTCGCGGAGAGCGACGTCCCTGACATCACCGACCCGCAGCCCGTCTACGAACGTAACCCCCGCGTCGACACGATCCACGAGGCGGGCGCCGCCGCGAACGAGCTCCACGACGGATCCGTTCTCCGCCAGGATGATCCGGTCCTCGGGGACTCCTGCTTCACGGGCGAGCTTCGCGTGCGCGGCGAGCATCCGATACTCACCGTGAATCGGCATCACGTATCGGGGGCGGAGCAGCGACAGCATCGTCCGCAGCTCTTCCTGATACGCGTGTCCGGAGACGTGGACGGGCGCGATCTCTTCGTGGAGGACCTCGGCGCCGGCCCGTGCGAGCTGGTTGATCGAGTCGTGCACGCGGAGCTCGTTTCCCGGAACCGGCTTGGCGGAGATGATCACCGTGTCGCCCGGCTCGACCGAGAGCATCGGATGGTCGCCGTAGGCGATGCGGGTGAGCGCGGACAGTGGCTCGCCCTGGCTCCCCGTACAGAGTGCGAGGACATTCCCGGCCGGCAGCGCCGCAGCATCGACAGGGGCGAGGATCTCGTCCTCCGGGATGTCGACGTACCCGAGATTGCGGGCGATGTTGAGGTTCTTGCGCATCGAGCGTCCGATCACCGTGATCTTGCGGCCGCACTCGATCGCGACGTCCGCCGCCTGCTGCATCCGGTGGATGTTCGACGCGAACGAGGCGACGAGAATCCGGCCGCTCCGCAGCGGGAAGAGCGCGCGAAACGCCTCACCGACGAGGCGCTCGGATCCGGTCGTCCCCGGTCGCTCCGCGTTCGTCGAGTCGCCGAGCAGCAGATCCACACCGCGGTTTCCGATCTCGGCCAGCTTTCCGACATCGGTCCTCAACCCGTCCACCGGCGTGTGATCGAGCTTCCAATCGCCCGTGTGGACGACTCGCCCGGCCGCGGTCTCGATCACCAGCGCGACGGAATCGGGAATCGAGTGCGCGACCCGGACGAACTCGACGCGAAACGGGCCGAGCTCCAGCGGGGCCTCCTCGGGCACCGCTTCGACGAGCTCGGATGCGGCCCCCACTCCGTGCTCGTCGAGCTTCGACTTGACGAGACCGAGCGTGAGGCGCGTGGCGACCACCGTCTGCACCTCGATCTCGCGCAGCAGGTACGGAAGTCCCCCGACGTGGTCCTCGTGGCCGTGCGTGAGAACGACAGCGCGCACGCGGCGTCCCCGGAGGTAGCCCACGTCGGGGAGCAGGAGATCGACCCCCAGGTGCTCGTCGCGCGGGAACGCAAGACCGGCGTCCACCACCAGCAGCTCGCCGGCCGTCTCGTACACGGTGGTGTTCTTGCCGACCTCGCCGAGACCGCCGAGGGGGATGATCCGTAAGCCTTCGCTCATCGCCGTTGAGTCTATGCGCGCCCCGCGACGAGGCTGTCGACCTAGCGTGGCCTATGCAGCCGCGGGTTGAAGCAGGCCCAACCGCTCGAGACACCCGCGGACGGCGTCACGCTCGTCCTCGGTTGCCTCCACGAGCGGGAGG
Organism: uncultured Actinomycetes bacterium; assembly: GCA_963761485.1. Lineage (GTDB taxonomy): Bacteria > Actinomycetota > Thermoleophilia > Gaiellales > Gaiellaceae > GMQP-bins7. The sequence goes on from CAVXGP010000015.1 coordinate 433,640, forward strand.
CGAAGCGCTCCCACCTCGTGCCCCAGGAGGTTCAGCGCACTTTTGATCGCGATCGGGTTGACCACGACGCGGAGGAGGTCGATCGAGGGACGGAGCTCGTCGTCCAACGCGCGGGCGCCGTCGACGTCGCCCTCCCGGAAACGCCGCACCATCTCCTTCACCTGCGGGCCGACAACATGTGTGTGGACGCATACCCCTCCCGTCCCTCCGAGCTCGAGGAACGGAAACACGAGGTCGTCGTCGCCGGCATAGAGATCGAGCCCGAGGCTGACGATCCGTCTCGCCTGCTCGAGGTCGGGGTTCACCTGCTTGACGGCTCGCACCGTCGGGATCTCCGCGAGCTGGGCGATCGCTTCGGGGTCGAGGTTCAGGACGACGCGCCCGGGAATGTTGTAAGCGACGATCGGCCGGTCCGACACGGAGGCGATCCTCTTGAAGTGCTCGACGATGCCGCGCACGGGCGGCTTGTTGTAGTACGGCGTCACGACGAGGAAGCCGTGCACGCCGAGCTCGTGCGCGCGGCTGGTCAGGTGGACGGAGTGTTCCGTCGAGTACGTTCCGGTTCCGGCGATCACCGTCGCGCGGTCGCCCACCTCGTCCACCGCCGCCGCGTAGAGCGCGAACCGCTCCTCGTCGGAGAGTGTCGGCGACTCCCCGGTGGACCCGTTACGACCAGCCCATCCGAGCCGTTCTCGACCAGGTGGGACGCGAGGGCGCGAAAGCTCTCGAGATCGAGCGACCCGTCGGCCTTGAACGGCGTGACGATCGCGGTCAGGATCTCGCCGAGCACCTTGGGGATCTTACGCCGCGTTGCGGGAGGGGTGCCTGGCTGAAGCCAGGCACCCGGTCTGTCCTCGCGTGGGTGTCTCCGTGCTGGTGCCTGGCTGAAGCCAGGCACCCGGTCTGTCCTCGCGTGGGTGTCTCCGTGCTGGTGCCTGGCTTCAGCCAGGCACCAGGTTTACCGCTCTTGTCCGGCAGCTCGTTCGAACACCTGCCGCAAGGCGTCGTCGAGGAAGACGAAGCGGATCTCGTCGAAGCGGTCCTGGAGTTCCCGAGCCGCGGAGACAGCAACCGGCGCAGCCTCCTCCGGCGGGTAGCCGTAGATGCCGCAGGAGATGGCTGGAAAGGCGACCGTAACGGCGCCTAGCTCGATCGCAACCTCGAGCGAGCGGCGATGTGCCGACGCGAGGAGGTCGGGCTCGCGGTCGCTGCCTCCGCGCCAGACTGGCCCGACCGCGTGGATGACCCAGCGTGCTGGCAGACGGCCGCCGGTAGTCGCCTTGGCGTCTCCGGTCTCGCACCCGCCGAGCAGGCGGCACTCGGCAAGGATGTCGAGACCTCCCGCGCGGTGAATCGCGCCGTCCACCCCGCCTCCACCGAGCAACGACGTATTCGCGGCGTTCACGATTGCATCGACGTTCTGCTCTGTCAGGTCGCCGACGGCGAAGGTGATGCTCATCGCCCGGTCGAGCCGACGGTCGACATCCGGACCAGCGTAGCGCCGCTCTACAGCAGCGCGTCGAGGCCGACCGTGAGGCCCGGGGGGAGGCTACGCAGCTGCTCGAGCGCGAGCAGGACGCCCGGCACGAAGGCCTCGCGGGACGTCGTGTCGTGCCTGATCGTCAGCGTCTCCCCCGCTCCGCCGAAGATCACCTCCTGATGCGCGACGAACCCAGGGAGTCGGATGGAATGGATCGGCGGCTCCGTCCCCATTCGCTCGGCCGTCGCCCTGGCCGTCCCCGAAGGTGCGTCCACCTTGGCCTCGCTGTGGAGCTCGACGATCTCCGCTCGAGGAAAGATCCCGGCCGCTTGCTCGGCCAAACGCATCATCAGGACCGCCCCGCGCGAGAAGTTCGGAGCATGGAAGCACGGGATTCCGGCCTCCAGCGCCTGCGCGTCCACCGCCACCGCGTTGAAGCCCGTCGTCCCGATGACGACGGGAACGCCCGCCACCAGGCACCGCCCGACGTTCTCTTCCACGGCATCCGGACGCGTGAAGTCGACCGCTGCCTCGCACCCCTCGGGGCCGACCTCTCGTCCGTCCACGACCTCGTGGCCTGCGGCCGCGAGCGCCGGTCCGAGCAGCGAACCGACCTTACCCGCAGCTCCGTAAAGCGCGACCCTCACTACGCAGCCTTCGACAGGAGCGCCGGGTTGATGCGCGCGACAGCCTCCCGGAAGCGGGCTTCGTCCGAGCCGATTCCGGCAGCCGAAAGGCGCTCGGGAGCGAGGAGCTCGCCCGAGAGCTCGCTCACGTCGTCGGTCCCCACTGCGTCGATTCGCCGAACGATCTCCTCGATCGGGAGGAGCGGAGTCTCCGTGATCATCGCCTTGCCAAGCCGGGTCATGCGATTCGACGTCGACTCCAGGGACAGGAGCAGCCGGCCCTTCACGTTCTCCTTCGCGCGGGCGAGCTCCTCCGGGCGAATGTTGCCCGCGGCGAGGTCGGCGAGCTCGGACACGGCGATCTCCAGGCACGAGGCGAGGTTGTCCTCGCGTGTGCCGACGTAGAGCCCCACTTGGCCCGCGTCCGAGTACTGCGACGAATAGCTGTAGACGGAGTACGCCATCCCGCGCTTCTCGCGGATCTCCTGGAAGAGCCGGGAGGACGCGGAGCCTCCGACGATCGCGTCGAGGACGCCTGCGGCGAAGCGCCGCTCGTCCATGCGTCGGATTCCACGGCCGCTCAGGCAGACGTGGTACTGCTCGGTGTCCTTCCGCAGGAAGCGAAGCTCGGGATCGAGCCGGTGTCGGACCGGTTTCCGCGGCGGCAGGCCGGTGCCAGAGCTCGAGTTGTTCCGGCGTTTCTCGAGCAGATCGACCAGGTGCTCGTGACGAACGTTGCCCGCGGCCGCGAGCACCAGGCGTCCTCCGACATACGCACGCCCGTGATACGCGGACAGCGCGCGTTTGGAAACGCTCGAGATGACCTCGGCACGCCCGATCACGGGGCGACCGAGCGGATGGCGCCCGAATACGGTCTCCGCGGCGATGTCGTGGACGAGATCGTGTGGCGTGTCCTCGACCATCGCGATCTCCTCGAGCACGACCTCGCGCTCGGAGTCGACGTCGCTGAACGTCGGCCGGTAGATCATGTCGGCCATCACCTCCAGGGCCGTCTCGAGCCTTACGTCGGGAACGCGTGCGTAGAGGACCGTCGTCTCCCTGGAGGTCGCCGCGTTGAGCTCTCCGCCGAGCTCGTCGAAGATCTCCGCGATCGCCTGTGCCGTGTATCGAGCCGAGCCCTTGAAGAGCATGTGCTCGATGAAGTGAGACACCCCCGCGCGGGCGTCGGGCTCGTCGCGCGAGCCCGCGCCGATCCAGAACCCGAGCGCGATCGAGCGGACGCCCGGGATTCGCTCCGAGATCACCCGCTCGCCGGTAGCGAGCTCGGTCAGCTCGTGCTTGGTCACGCGCGGATGGTACTGAGGTCAGACCCCGGAAGGTCCAGCGGGGTCAGACCCGTGGGTCTGACCCCTTGACGGAAGGGGGCGGCTGACGCCGCCCCCGTTGTTACTGCTGCCGCTCGCGCTCGCGAGGCCGGCCGCGGTCGCGGCCGCCCCGGCGATCGCCGCGAGGACGCTCATCGCGCTCCTCGCGTGGGGGTGCGTTCTTCGCGCGCTCGATCAGCTCCTCGGGCTGGACGAGCCGTCCGTCCTCGTGCTTGGCGATCAGCTTGAGGCCGATGCGGCCCCGCTCCTTGTCGACCTCCTGCACGAGCACGTCGACGACGTCGCCACGAGTCATGACGTCCTCGATGTGCGCCACCCGTCCGGGGCCGACGTTGGAGACATGGAGCAGCCCGTCGGTTCCCTTCTTGAGCTCCACGAACGCCCCGAACTGGGTCGTCTTGACGACCTTGCCCGTGAACCTGTCGCCGACTTCCGGCTCCTTCGTCAACGCCGTGATCGCGGCGATCGCCGCCTCGGCCTTATCGCCCGCGGTGGCGTAGATCAGGATCGTGCCGTCCTCCTCGATGTCGATCTGGACCTCGTAGTCGGCCTCGAGCGCGCGGATCGTCTCACCGCCCTTGCCGATGACGAGGCCGATCTGCTCCGGCGCGATCTTGACGGTCGAGATGCGCGGCGCATGCCCCGCCAACGTCGTGCGCGGCTCCGGAATGGCCCCGACCATCTTCTCCAGGATCACCTCACGCGCCCGCCTCGCCTGCTCCAGCGCCGACCGCATGACCTCCTGGGTGACCCCGGTGATCTTGATGTCCATCTGGAGCGCCGTGATCCCGTTGGCAGTGCCGGCGACCTTGAAATCCATGTCGCCGAGGTGATCCTCGGCCCCCTGGATGTCCGTCAGGATGACGTAGTCGTCGTCCTCCTTGACGAGGCCCATGGCGATTCCCGAGACGGGAGCCTCGATCGGCACGCCTGCGTCCATCAGCGCCAGCGTCGAGCCGCACACCGAGCCCATGGACGACGACCCGTTCGACTCGAGGGTCTCGGAGACGAGGCGGATCGTGTACGGGAAGTCCTCGACCGACGGGATCACGGCTTCGAGCGCCCGCTGCGCGAGCGCGCCGTGCCCGATGTCCCGCCGCTTCGGGCCCCGCATGAACCCGGTCTCCCCGACCGAGTACGGCGGGAAGTTGTAGTGGTGGATGTAGCGGCGCTGCTGCTCGCGGGAGAGATCGTCGATCTTCTGGCCCTCCTTGACCGTTCCCAGCGTGAGGAGCGTCATGATCTGCGTCTGTCCGCGGGTGAAGAGCGCCGAGCCGTGCGTGCGCGGGCTGACCTGGACCTCGCAGTCCACGTGTCGGATCTCCTCGGCTCCGCGACCGTCGGGACGTCGCTTCTCGACGGCGATCTTCTTCCGGACGAGGTCCTTGTAGATCGCTTCGGACGCACGCTTGATGTACTGCTTCGTCGTCGAGTCCTTGACGGCCGGCTCGCCCTCCGGGGGCGCAGGGCCCACCGGGAACGGGAGCACGACCTCGTCGAGAATGCGCTCGTACAGGAGATCCCGCTTCGCGCTGCGAAGCTCCCTGGTGTCCTGCTCGGCGTCCGTGAGACCACGGAGGTCGGAGAGGAACTGCTCCCGCATGGGGCCCTCCACGGCGGCCATCCGTGCCTTCTCGAGGATCGACGAGAACGCCGCACGCACCTGCGCCCGCCGCACCATGTCTTCCTCGGTCGAGGACATCGTGATCTCAGGCGAGTTCTGCGCGACGAGCGTGTCTACGACGGCCGCCGCCTCGCGCAACCCGTGCTCGGCGATCGCCGCCCGCACCGCTTCGCCGTGCCTCGCCTCGAGCTCGTTCGTCAGCTGGAGATCTACCCACTTCGGCTTGCCTGCCTGAGCTCGGAGCTCCTCGAGCGCGTCGCAGATCCGCCGGATCTCGCCGTGCGCGAGCTCGAGCGCCTCCAGAATCGTCTCCTCCGGTACCTGATCTGCCCCCGCCTCGACCATGGTCAGGGCTTCCTTCGTACCAACGACGACGAGGTCGAGCGTCGACTCGTCCAGCTGCTCCAGCGACGGATTGACGACGAGCGTTCCGTCGAGCTGTCCGATCCGGACGGCGCCGACGGGGCCGAGGAACGGCAGCGGCGAGACCATCAGCGCGGCCGACGCGCCGTTGATGCAGAGGATGTCGTGAGGGGTGACGAGGTCGGCCGAGAGGACGGTGCAGATGACCTGCACCTCGTTGCGGAAGCCCTTCGGCCACAGAGGCCTGATCGGCCGGTCGATCATGCGCGCGGTGAGCGTTGCCCGCTCGGAGGCGCGGCCTTCCCGCTTGAAGAAACCGCCCGGGATCTTCCCGGCGGCGTACATCCGCTCCTCGACGTCGACCGTGAGCGGGAAGAAGTCGGCGTCGGGTCGAGCGTCTTGGCGGCCCACGGCGGTCGCAAGGATCATGGTCTCGCCGGAGCGACAGAGGACGGCGCCGTCTGCCTGCTTCGCGAGCCTGCCCGTCTCGAAGACGATCTCCTGACCGCCCACGTCGACGGACACCGTCGCGCCACGCCCGGTGCCAGCCAGCCCGGTAACTGTGGTCATCTTTGTATCCCTTCACCTTTCGGTTGTGGTCGGAAGGTGGAGGTTTGAGTCAGCCCCGCGCCGCTTCATGAGCCCGCGCCGCTTCATGAGCAGAGCCGGGACTCGCTCAAACTTCCACCTTCCCTGACGGGAGCGCTACCGGCGCAAGCCGAGCTCCTTGATGAGGGCTCGGTAGCCCTCGATGTCGTTCCGCTGCAGATAGTCGAGGAAGCGGCGGCGGCGCCCGACGAGCTTCAGCAAGCCACGCCGGGAATAGTGGTCCTTCGGGTGCGTCCGAAGGTGCTCGGTCAGGCCGTTGATCCTCCGGGTGAGAAGCGCGATCTGGACCTGTGGGGAGCCCGTGTCCGCGGGGCCGCGTCCGTGCTTTCCGATGACTTCTTGCTTGACTTCCTTGGTGAGGGTCATGCAGCTCCTCCTGGTAGACGACTCCGCCGTCCCCGCCCCGCGTGAAGGAAGTGACACGCCGCGGCCGCGACTGCGGTCTCGGGAAGGGTAGCAGCGGTCTTGCGGCGCCGACTCGTCCGGACGGTCACGGCGCTGGTGGTCGTGGGGCTGGTGCTCCTGCTTCTCGACGTGACGAGAATGCTCTTCACGGTCGAGTCGAACGGGGCCTCGGCGATGGATCCGACAATTCCCGCCTGCAACGGGCGTGTGCTCGCAGAGGGTGTCACGTACCTCTTTCGCGGGCCGCATCGAGGGGAGATCGTGACCATTCATGCCCGTCGCACGTCCGGCGGGGACATCCGCACGGACCCAGAGGCCCGCGACCTCACGGTGACCCGGCGCGTGGCCGGATTGCCGGGCGATCAGGTGGCGGGGCGGGCCGGCAGCATCTACGTCAACGGCGTCAAGTTCGACGACATCCGGACGGCCGCCTTCCCCCGGGTCGATCTCGGCGACGACCAGTACTTCGTGGTCGGCGACAACCGTTCGGCGTCTGCCGACAGCCGCAGCTTCGGACCCGTACAGGAGGACGCCATCTATGGCCGTGTGCTGCTCGTCCTCTGGCCGGCCGGAGACTTCGGTAGGCCGGAGCCCAGGCATCCTGGAGCCGCGCTCGGCCCGGTGAGCTGCTCCTCGTAGCCGTGGTTCCGAAAGGCAGATCCTTGTGACAAGTTGTCACTTGGGACGATGCCCGCAATGAAAGCTGCGGTCGCGGCCGGGCATCCAGGCACCGCCGAGGTGGGAGCGGAGACCCTCGCCGAAGGTGGGACCGCAGCCGACGCTGTCGTCGCCATGTGCCTTGCCTCGTGCGTCACGGAGACCGTGATGAGCGGGCTTCTCGCGGGATGCCACGCCATCGTCTTCGACGGTTCGCGGGTCCGCAACCTGGACGGGTTCGCTGCCGTGCCCACCGGGGAAGGCGAGCTTCTCGAGCTGCCCGTTGCGTTCGGCGACCAGCTCGTCGTCTACTCGATCGGGCCCGCGTCGTGCGCGGTACCCGGGCTCCCGGCCGCCCTCGGCGCGCTTTGGGAGGCGCTCGGGGGACTGCCCTGGCGACGCCTGGTCGAGCCGGCGCTGCTCCTCGCTCGGGATGGTTCGCCCCTTCCCGAGATGCACGCCCGCTCGCTGGAGATGCTCGAAGACGTCTTCACGCGCGAGCGCGGAGCCGAGCTGTTCGCTCAGGAGGGGCGAACGCTTGGTGCGGGAGAGCAGCTGGTCCAGCCCGGCCTCGTCGCCACCTTCGAGGCTCTCTCCGAGGAAGGGCCGGACAGCGTGTACCGTGGCTCGCTGGCCGAATCGCTCCTGGGCGTCGACGGGATCGTGCTCACCGAAGACGATCTCCGGAGCTATCGCCCACGGTGGAGGGACCCGGTGCTGACCCGTTTCCAGGGGCACCGCATCGCCACCCGGGGCGGGCTCTCGGGCGTCCCCGAGCTCCTCTTCCGGTTCCCCAGCCTGGCGGGGCTGTCCGAGACCGACCGGATTCTGACGCTGGTGGAGGCGCTCGGAACCACGTCGAACGGCGGCGAGCACACGACGAACATGGTCGCGGTCGACGGGCACGGCCAGGCCTGTGTGCTCACGCACAGCCTCGGAGTCGGAGCGGGAGTCTGGCTGCCGGGCTTCGACCTCCAGCTCAACAACCTGCTCGGCGAGTCCGACATCGCGTTCGGCGAGCCACGGCCGCGCGATCACCTCGAGAGTCGGATGGCACCGACGCTGGCGTTCGACGAGGAGGGCCTCGCGTTGGCCATCGGCGCGGCAGGTGCGACCCGCCTCCGGACCGCGCTTGCGACGGTCCTCGCCGGGATCCTGGACGAGGGGCTCGATGCCGACGCCGCCGTCTCCCGGCCTCGCGTCCACACGACGCCCGAGCTCGTCGACGCGGAGCCGGGCGTGGACGAGGCAGCCCTCCAGGACCTCGAGGCGCGCGGGCGCACCGTGCGCCGCTGGGAGCGCTTCCACCACTACTTCGGCGGCGTCAGCTGTGTCGGCCGGCGGGGTGCCGCCGGAGATCCGCGGCGGAGCGGAGCAGCGATCGTGCTCTGATCGCTCCAGGAGAACGCTCGGGGCTATGAGGGCCGTCGTGCCTGCCGGGTGGCCTCCACGTCCCTTGCGATCTGTCCGATCAGGTCTTCCTCCGAGGCGAAGACGGCCTCGTCGCGCAGTAGCTCCCAGAGCTCGACGAGCAGGCGTTCGCCGTAGAGATCGCCCTCGAAATCGAGGAGATACGGTTCGATTCGCCGCTCGGTCCCGCCGTAGTGCGGATTCGTCCCGATGGAGACGGCCGCGCGGTGCCCCAGCGCGAAGCCCGCATAGATCCCGTAGCGTGGGCAGGCGAGCTCCGGCTCGAGGAGAAGGTTTGCCGTCGGAAAGCCGAGCGTTCCTCCTCGCTGGTCGCCGGCGACGACCGTCCCGTCGAGCTCGAACGGCCGGCCGAGCATCCCCGCTGCTCCGACGACGTCTCCCTCTGCGATCTGCGCTCGAATCGCCGTAGACGAGACACCTTCGACCTGCGGCGGCACGACCACCGCGAACCCGAGTCGCTCCAGCAGCGCGAGGTCGCCCGAGCGCCGGACGCCGAAGCGGAAGTCGGCTCCGGCGACGACGACCTCCGCACCGATCGCGCGGAGGTGGTGCTCCGCGAACGCCTCCGGTGTCAGGTGCTGCAGCTCGGGCGTGAACGTGAGGACGAGCGTCGTCTCGACGCCTGTCTCGCCCAGGAGCTCGAGCCGGCGCGCGAGCGTCGTCAGCAACGCGACCCGGTTCCCGAGCGCGATGCGCGGATGTGGATCGAAGGTGGTCACCGTAGGGACGAGCCCGGTGTCGTGCACGGCCCGAAGGACGGCGCGATGACCGAGATGAACGCCGTCGAAGCTTCCTATCGCGACCGCTCGTGGTTGCCGCACGACGGCCTCGGGCGTGTCGACGACGTTCATCCCGGGAGCCTCGCGAGCGCTTCCTCGGGCGGAATCAGCCTCTCGGAGTCGGCTTCGTCGACCGTGAAGGGGCCGATTTCGAGCCGCCGCAGCGAACGGCAGTGCCCGCCGAGGGCATCCGCGATCGACCGCACGTAGGTCCCGGACGACACCAGAAGATCGAGTCGCGCGATCCCCGCGGCATAACTCTCGAGCCGGAGCTCTCGAACGTGCATGCGACGCACCGGCATCTCGACCGCGACGCCACGCCGATAGAGGCGATAGGCCCGCTCTCCACCGATCCTGACCGCCGAGGCCGCGGGCACCGGGAGGTCGACGTCGCCGCGCATCGTGTGGAGCAGCTCTTCGAGCTCCTCCCGCGCCGGCGGCTCGTGCTCCCCGACGACCGAGCCCTCGGGATCGCCGGTGGACGTGGTCGTCGTCAGGTCGATATCCGTGACGTAGCGCTTGTCGAGCCCGACGAATCGCGGCTGGAGACGCGTCGCAGCTCCCGATAGAAGGAGGAGCAAGCCGGTCGCGAAGGGGTCAAGCGTCCCGGCATGCCCGGTCCGCGCGCCGGTGCGGCGTCGAGCGGAGGCCACGATCGCGAAGGACGTCGGCCCGGCCGGCTTGTCGACGAGGATGACGCCGCTAGGAACGAGCGCCCTGGGCCGCACGCTCGAACTCCTCGACGATGAACTGCTTGAGCTCGTCGAGCGGGAGCTCACTCGAGAACCCGGCGGCCCGCTGGTGTCCCCCGCCCCCGCTCTTGCGTGCGATGACCGACACGTCCACCTCGTCCACTGCGGAACGCAGCGAGACGCGGTGCGTCGGTCCGCCTCCCGTCGGCGGCTCGCGGATGAACGCGGCGACGATCGCGCCCTCCACGGCCCGCAGGTAGTCGATGATCCCCTCGGCGTACGGCTCGGTCGCACCCGCCGCGATGAAGTCCTCCTTGAGCAGGCACGAGACGACGAGCTGGCCGCCCGAGTAGATCTCTGCACGCTCGAGTGCGCGTGCCAGGAGCTTGAGCTTCGCGAACTGGACGCTCTCGTAGACGACCTGGAACACCTTGTGCCAGTCCGCGCCCGCCTCGATCAGGTCGGCGGCGAGCCGGAGTGCCTTCGGAGTCGTGTTCGCGTACTGGAAGCGTCCGGTATCCGTGACGACCGCGGTGTAGAGAGGCTCCGCGATCTCCGGTGTGATCTCGATGCGTAGCTCGCGGAAGAGATCGGCGAGGATCTCTCCGGTCGACGAGGCGTCGGCGACGATCAGGTTCACGTCCCCGAAGCGCGTGTTGTCGTGGTGGTGGTCGATGTCGAGCGTCAGCGGGGCGCGCGCGAGGACCGAGGGGTCTGGCCCCAACCGCTCCTCCTTCGCGCAGTCGACCGCAACGAGCACCCGCTCTGCATGGTCTGCAGGAGGCTCGCGCAGGATCCCGTGATCGAGGAACCTGTACTCCGCCGGAAGCGGTCGCTCGGGACCGGACAGGAACATGACGCTGTCCTTCCCCAGCTGACCGAGCGCGAGGTGCATCGCGAGCAGCGACCCCAGGGCGTCCCCGTCCGGGTTCTCGTGCGAGGTGACGAGGAAGCGATCGTGCTTCCTGAGCGCGTCTACGACCGCCTGTATGTCATTCGAGTTCGTCATCAGGGTCCTTCGGCGCGAGCTCGTCGATCATCGTGGTGAGGCGGACGCCCCGCTCGACCGCGGGATCGTATTCGAAGGACAGCACGGGGGTCCGTCGCAGGCGAAGCTCCCGCGCGACGTGCGCCTGCAGCACGCCGCGAGCCGCTTCGAGGCCCTCGAGCGTCCGCTCCCGTTCCTTCTCGCCGCCGAGCACGCTCACGAAGACCCTCGCCGCAGCGAAGTCTTTCGTCGCCCGAACGCCGGTCACGGTCACGAAGCCGATCCTGGGGTCCTTCAAGGTGGGAAGGGCCTCCGACAGCACCTGCCGGATCCCCTCGTTGACCTTCCGCTGTCTCTCACTCGCCAGGGACGACCACCTCCCGGTCCGCACGGAGCAGCTCGAACTCCTGCGAGCCCAGGTAGCGGACGACGGCGTCGAGCAGTTCCTGGAGCTCGCGATGCCCGTTCGCAGCACACGCCACGGTGAGGCAGGTCCGCTGCCAGAGATCGTGGTAGTCGACCTCTGCGACGGAGGCTCCAAACCGCTCGTGGAGCTGAGTCTTGGCGGATTTCAGGTAGCGCCGCTTGCCCTTGAGTGAGCCGTTCTCCGGGAAATGGAGCTCGACGGTGAGGATGCCGACGTAGCCGGTCGCCACCGCCGCAAAGGCCTACTCGGCGTCGGCTGGTGCGGCGGCCGCTGCCGCGGGGACCTCGTCGAGATCGGTGCGCTCGATCTCGCGCGTCTCGAAGACCTCGAGGATGTCCCCTTCCTTCACGTCGTTGAAGCCGTCGAGGAGGATGCCGCACTCGAAGCCCTCGCTCACCTCGCGCACATCATCCTTGAACCGCTTGAGCTGGGCGATCGAGGTCTCGTGGATCACCGTTCCGTCACGGACGATGCGCACCCGCGCCCCGCGGCGCACGACGCCGCTCGTGACCATGCAGCCCGCGATGGTGCCGAGCCGGGAGACCCTGAACAGGGCACGCACCTCGGCCTCGCCGAGTATTTCCTCCGTCTGCACCGGAGAGAGCATCCCCACCAGGGCTTGCTGGATGTCCTCGGTCAGCTGGTAGATGACGCGATAGGTGCGGATGTCGACGCCTTCGCGCTCGGCAAGCGCCCGCGCGTCCGCGCTCGGCCGCACGTTGAAGCCGATGACGAGCGCATCGGACGCCGAGGCGAGGTTCACGTCGTTCTCCGTGATCGCGCCCACGCCGGTGTGGATCACGCTTACGCGCACCTCCGCGTGCTGGATCTTCTGGAGCTCCCCGAGCAGCGCCTCGACCGAGCCTTGCACGTCGCCCTTGAGGACGATGTTCAGGTCCTGCACTTCCCCGGCCTGGAGGTCCTCGTGAAGGGTCTCGAGCGAGATGCGGCGGCGGGGGCGTTGGGCGAGTTGCTCCCGGCGAAGCCGCTCGGCGCGGAGGTTTGCCAGATGCTTCGCCTGGCGCTCGTGCTCGACCACGCGGACGAACTCACCCGCTGCGGGTGGATGGTCGAAACCGAGCACCTCCACCGGATCGCCCGGCTTCGCATCCTTGACCTTCTCGCCGCGGTAGTCGTTCAGGGCACGGACCTTCCCCGAGGCGTCGCCGGCAACGACGGCGTCTCCGACGCGCAGCGTGCCTCGGTGGACCAGCACCGTCGCGACCGTCCCGCGGCCGACATCGAGACGGGACTCGATCACGACGCCCGAGGCCTCGGCTCCTGCGTTGGCGCGGAGATCGAGCTCTGCGTCCGCCACGAGCAGGATCTTCTCGAGGAGGTCGCCCAGGTTCGACTGCTGCTTCGCAGACACCTCCGAAAACTGCGTAGCACCGCCCCAGTCCTCGGGCTGGAGGCCCTCGGCCGCCAGCTCGCTCTTCACGCGATCAGCGTTCGCATCCGGGATGTCCATCTTGTTGACGGCGACGACGATCGGGACCTCGGCTGCGCGCGCATGAGAGATCGACTCTTTCGTCTGGGGCATGACGCCGTCATCGGCCGCGACCACGAGCACTGCGATATCCGTGACCTTCGCGCCACGCGCTCGCATCGCGGTGAACGCCTCGTGCCCCGGCGTGTCGAGGAACGTGATCCTCCGCCCGTCGACCTCGGCCTGGTACGCCCCGATGTGCTGCGTGATTCCCCCGGCCTCGGTCTCGACCACCGATGTCTCGCGGATCGCATCCAGCAGAGTCGTCTTGCCGTGGTCGACGTGCCCCATGATCGTCACCACGGGTGGCCGAGGCACCAGGTCTTCCTCGCTGTCGTCGAACTCGGCCGGCTCGAGCTCCTCGTCGGCGGCGTGCTTGATCGTGATCTCCCGCTTGAGCTCCGAGCCGATGACCTCGACCTCCTCGTCCGAGAGCGACTGCGTCGCCGTCCGCATCTGCCCGAGGGACATGAGGATCTTGATGAGCTCGGGCATCGGGACGGACAGGGCCTGCGAGAGGTCCTTGACCGTGACGCCGGACTCGACCGTCACGGGCCCCGTCGGAGGCGCGGCCGGCGGCTGCCGCGGCGCAGGCCCGGGCGTGCGATCGCGGTCGCGCGCCTGCCTTCCCTGGCTCCGGGCGCCGCCGCCCTCGATCACGACACGCCGTTTTCGCCCTCCAGGGCCTCCCCGGGGGCGAATTGGGCGGTTTGGTCTGTTTCTCCCGTCTGCCATCACGCGTCAGTGTAGAGCGCTACGCGTCCTCGTCGGGCATGTCCTCCCGGATTGCCACTTCGACCTTCGGCTCTTCCCGGACATCGTCGAGCTCGGGCTCCGGAGGTGCGTCCAGGGCCTCGAGCGCGTCCTCAGCCGCCGCCGTCGGCTCCTCGGTGACGCCCTCGACCACTCCGCCCTCGGCGGCGGCTTCGGTCACCGCTACGGGCGCCGCCTGCGCGGCAGTAGCCTCGCCGGCGCCGTCCGTTGCTGCGAGGGCCTGGTGGGCCGGAACCCCGCAGTAGCGGGAGCCCGGCAGTGACGTGTTCGGGCAACGCTTCCCGTTCGAGAGGATCGCGGCGCAGCGGCCCGAGAACTCCTCGTCGTCTTCCGCTCCGACGAACGCCGCTTCTGCCTCAGCCTGCGCGAACTCCGCCTCCGACTGGATGTCGATCTTCCAGCCGGTCAGGCGCGTGGCCAGGCGGGCGTTAAGCCCCTCCTTGCCGATCGCCAACGCCAGCTGGTCGTTGGGAACGATGACGGTCGCCTCGCGCGTCTCGTCGTCGATGTAGACCTCGCGAACCCTCGCCGGGGAGAGCGCCTTGGCGACGAAGCGGGCCGGCTCCGTGTTCCAGGGGATGATGTCGATCTTCTCGCCCCGCAGCTCCGAGACGACCATGCGTACACGCGATCCACGCGGTCCGACGCACGCGCCCACCGGGTCGACGCCCTGCATGTGGGACTCGACGGCGATCTTCGACCGGTATCCGGGTTCGCGTGCGACGCCGCGGATCTCGACGAGGCCGTCGGCGATCTCGGGCACCTCCAGCTCGAAGAGCGCGCGGATCAGCTCCGGGTCGCGGCGAGAGAGGATCACCTGGGGGCCCTTCGTCCCCGAGCGGACCTCTGCGATGACGGCCTTGATCCTGCTGCCCTGCTCGTAGCGCTCACCGTCCACCTGCTCGGACCGCGGGAGGAGCGCCTCGACACGCCCGAGATCGACGAGAACGTTGTTCCGATCGCCAGCCTGCTGGACGATCCCCGTGACGACCTCGCCCTGGCGATCGACGTACTCCTCGTACATGATCGCCCGCTCGGCCTCACGAATGCGCTGCTGGATGACCTGCTTGGCGGTCTGAGCCGCGATGCGTCCGAAGTTGTCAGGCGTAACGTCCGTGCGGACGATCTGGTCCGGAGGGACCTGAGCCCAGTCGAGGTCGAGATCCTCGTCGGCAACCAGGGTGTGCTGGCGTTCGCCCGTCTCCTCCTCGATTCGCTCGAGCTCCACGATTCGCGCCTCCCGCGCCTGGTCGACGAGGCGCGTCTCGACGTCCTCCGGGATCTCGATCCCGAACACGCGAAACTCGCCGTCTGCGTTCAGCTTGACCTCGGCGTGACGGCTAGCGTCGGGCGTCTTCTTGTACGCCGCCAGCAACGCGTCCTCGAGAGCGGAGATGAGGATGCCTTCCTCGATCCCCTTCTCCTTCTCGATCGTATGGATTCCTTCGATGATCTCCTGGCTCATGGCTTCAACCCCTCGTCGATCAGATTCCCCCGCACGATCGCGCCGTACGGGATTCGCAGCGGTTCGACGTCAGCGAGCGCAAGCGTGACAGCGTCGTCTCGGGCCTCGAGCACCTCGCCGCGAAACTTGTTCCGTCCGCCGATCATGCTCCCGGTGCGGACGGCGACCCGGCGACCGACCGCCGCCGCGAAGTGCGCAGGCTTGCGCAGAGGCCGTTCCGGTCCCGGTGACGACACGTCGATCGTGTAGTGCGTGCGGTACGCGTCGAGCAGGCGCGTCACCCGCTCGCAGAGCGCGTGATCGACCCCGGCAGGGGTGTCGAGGTACACGCAGAAGCGGCTCGGCGAGAGCAGCTCGACCGCGAGGACCTCGACGCCGGGCAGGCTGTTTTCGACCGCCGGGACGATCTCGTCCTGCAAGGTTCGTTCTCTCGCGTATGTCGTCGTCATCCTGTCGCTCGAACCTATTTCTCACAAAAAATGGGCGCCGCGCGCCCATTTCTCCTGGCCGGTGAAATGTGGTGATCAGAAGAATACCACCGTCCAGCGCTGAGCCGGGCTCCGTTCAGGTCTCGAGAGCGCGGCGTCGGTGAAGGCCGTTGTCCGGCGGGACCAGACCGGGGAAACGAACGCGCTGCCGTCCCTCCGGTACGTCGCGAGCACCGCGGGAGACGGGGCCTCGGGGAGCGAACGAACCCTTTCGAGCCAGGCGGAGGGTCATCGTCCGGGCCTATTCGGAGGAGGCGACGTCCAGGATGATCGTCACCGGGCCGACGTTCACGAGCGAGACCTCCATGCGGGCGCCGAACACACCCCGCGCTACAGGCACGCCCTCCCGCTCGAGCGCCGCACAGAAGCGCTCGTAGACCGGCTCTGCGGTTTCCGGGTCGGCGGCGTCCGTGAAGCTCGGACGATTCCCCCTGCTCGTGTCCGCGATCAACGTGAACTGGCTGACGACGAGCGCTTCGCCGCGAACGTCGAGAAGCGAGAGATCGAAGCGACCCTCCTCGTTCTCGAAGATGCGCAACCGCGCCACCTTCCCCGCAAGCCGCTGCGCGTCTGCGTCGGTATCGCCGGCGGCAACGCCAAGGAGAACGAGGAGACCGGGGCCGCACGAGCCGACGACCTCCCGTCCGCGACTCACGGAGGCGTCCCGAACCCGCTGCACCACCGCGCGCATGCCTAGATTCTGGCTTCGGTAAAGGACTCTCGCGCGGGAGCCGATATTTCGAGGAATGGAAGCCGCCCCCCATCCCTGGCCTGCGCTCGGCGTACTGCTCATGCGCGACGGCCTCGTGACGAAGGAGGAGCTCGAGGCCGTGCTTCGCGAACAGAGCGATTCGCGGCAGCAGCGAGTCTCTGGAAGGCGCCTGGGCGAGCTACTCGTTGCGCGAGGGGTGCTCACCCAAACCCAGGTCGCGAAGCTTCTGGCGGAGCAGTACGAGCTGCCATTCGTCGAGATCGACACGGCGGACATCGACCTGAAGGTGGCCGGCCTCCTCACGATCGAGGACGCACGCCGCTTCTCGGCGCTCCCCATCCGGGATTGGCCTGACGGCTCGATTCTCGTGGGGATTGCCGACCCGGCGGATGTGCTCTTCTCGGAGGAGTTGCGCCGCCTGCTTGGGGCCCCGCCCCGATTTGCCGTTGTCGGAAAAGAGGTTCTCGACTCCGCGATCGTGTACGTGCAACGTCGCACCGAGCAGCAGGCCGAGGCCCACAAGGCTTCGATGAGTAGGCCCGAGACGCACGCGCAGCCCGTCCCGGATGCGGGCACCGATCCCGATATCGGTTACCTGGACACCGCGGCCCCCGTGTGGTCGCTCCTGGGCGCGTTGCTCCTTCGCGACGGCCTCGTCACCGAATCGGAGCTCGAGGCCGCACTCGCGCAGCAGCGGCTCTCGGGCGGTCGTCGAGTCGGCGAGATCCTCGTCGATCGCGGTGTGGTGGATCGCAGGGACGTCGCGCGGCTCGTTGCGGAACAGTACGAGCTTCCGTACGTCGAGCTCGGCGATTACGAAGCCGACCCGATGACGGCAGCGCTCCTTCCGGAGGAGATCGCGCTCCGATACACGGCGGTGCCCACAGGGCTGCTGCCCGACGGCTCGCTGCGCGTCGTCGTCGCCGACCCGACGAGGGTCCTCTATGCGGACGACTTCCACGCCGCGCTCGGAGTGCCCCTCAACCTCGCGGTCGCTTCCCCCGCTGCCGTCGAAGCTGCCATTGAATCCCTGTACGAGCACGCGGAGAACGACGCTGACGCCACCGGCAGGTTCGCCCCCGAGACGATCGACACCGTCGAGGACCCCGAGACGCCTCTCGCGCTCGAGGAGTCGGGCGAGCCGGTCGCGCTCGCGGAGCTCGACGGCGGGCCTCCCGACGTGCTCCAGGCGGACGCTGACGCCGAGGAGTCCGTCGACGACGCACCGGTCGACGGTGATGTCGACGGCGACGTCGAGGTGCTGGTCGAGCGTGCGCTCGCCCTGGGCGCGTCCTCCATCCACCTTTCCCCACAGCCCACCGGACTCGTCGTACGGGCCCGGGTCGACGGCGTCATGCGCGACCTCCACACGCTTCAGACGTCTGAACAGGAGTCCGTCACGAGCCGCCTGAGAGCCATCGCGCAGACTCACGCGGACCAGCGGATCGCGGGTCTGCGTGCCGAGACGATCCCGACGAAGCAGGGCGACAAGGTGACACTTCGTGTGCACGGCGGGATCGCCGCACTGACGTCGTTCGCCGAGCTCGGAATGGCCGGCGACGCCGCAGAGACCGTCCTCAAGGCGATCCGGCAACCGTTCGGCGCGATTGTCGTCTGCGGCCCGACCGGGAGCGGAAGAACGACGACGCTCTATGCGGGCCTCCACGAGCTGAACACCCCGGAACGCACGCTGACGACGATCGAAGACCCGATCGAGCACCTCACGCCAGGAATCGACCAGGTCGAGGTCGACCCGGCGGCAGGCCTCACGTTCGCTCGGGGCCTCGACACGATCCTTCGCACCGATTCCGACGTCGTGCTCGTGGGAGACATACGGGACTCGGAGACCGCCGAGATCGCGATCCGGGCCGCGATGACCGACTCGCTCGTACTGGGCGGGTTGCAGGCGCCGACCGCCGTGGCCGGGATTCGACGCCTGCTGGAGCTCGGAATCGAGCCGGGTCTCCTCGCCGCGACGCTGACGTGCGTCGTCGCTCAACGCCTCGTGCGACGTATCTGCGGCGACTGCCGGGAGACCTACTACGCCACCGAGGCAGATCTCGTCGAGCTGGGACGGTCTGCGATCGGCGAAGGCCCGCGGCTGCTCGCCCGCGGCCGTGGATGCGCGACGTGCGGCGACACGGGCCACAGCGGTCGCGTCGGGGTCTTCGAGGTCCTCCCGCTGACCGGCGATGTCAACTCGCTCGCCGCCAAAGCCGCGTCGCCGCCGAAGATCGAGCGTGCCGCCCTCGCGGCCGGCATGCGCACTGTCCGCGAGGAAGCGATCCGGCTCTGCCTCGACGGTGTGACCACCCCCGCGGAAGTGCGGCGGGTCACCGGCGACTGGGACCAGTAGATCTCTTCGCCAGCACTGCGTTCGCGGCGATCGCCCGAGTGCCCGAATCCGCGATGAATTTTCGCGGGAGCTCGGGTCCAACTCGAAAGAACGCAGGAAGGAGAGTCGATGAACGAGCAATTCACTGCGACCCTGCAGAAGAGCCCGAGCAGGGGCGGCTGGACCTATGCCGTATGGCCCCGGTCGGTGGAGTTCTTCGGCACGCGCGGCCTCGTCAAGGTTCGCGGGACGATCGACGGCCATCCCTTCCGGAGCTCGTTCATGGCGATGGGCGACGGCACCCACAAGTTGCCGGTCAAGGCCGAGGTCCGACGGGCGATCGGGAAGGAAGCAGGCGATACCGTCACCGTGCGACTGCAGGAGCGACTGAGCTAACTGGTCTTCGGTTGTGAAATCGCAGCCCGGCCGCGAAGCGGCCGGCTCAATGGATTTCGCGCGCCAAGGTTGTGCGCGACCCGAATCTGCGCGAGCAGATTCTGCTCTGGCGCTATTCGAGCGAGTCGGCCTCGCGCGGACGAGGCCGAAGCGATCGCGCCAGCTTGATGTGCGGGATCGCTTCTCGGCGGCGACCCTGGTTCACGAGCGCGCGGCCCAGCGCGTAGTGGGCGAACTCGTCCGAGGGTGAAAGCTCGACGAGGGCCCTGAACTCAGCCTCAGCCTCCTCCCAGCGACCGATCCGAAAGTACGCGATCCCGAGCGCCTCGCGGATCGAACGGGAGTTCGGCTCCCGCCGCTTGGCCTTCTCCAGCGGCACCGTGGCCTGCGCAGCCATCCCGCTTCGCAGATGCTTCCGGCCCAGCTGAAAGAGGTCGTACGTCTCCGTCATGGAGAGGCGCTGCCTCGAAGCGACCGCAGAGAGACGAATCCGCGGAAACGAGCCCAGAGCGAGAGCTCGTCCCGCACACGCTTGAGGAGTGCCCGGAGCTCCTGTCGCGCGGCGCTGGCGCTATGCCATGCCTCGTCGGGCGAGCCGAAACGAGCCCGAGCAGCCGCCTGGGCGAACCGGCGACCGTCGACCCCGAGCTCCTCCCGCACGGCGTTTTGGAGGCTGTCGAGGGTCGCACTCGGCGGAACCGCAATCCCTTGGTCACGCAAGAACGCCTGGAGCTCCCTCCGGCTCGCGGTCGCGGCCCGCCGCGGGTCGCGCGTGAGCTGGCGCGACCGTCGGAGGACAGCCTTGCCGAGGCCGACCAGAGCGACCCAGAGCGCGCCCAGTCCGAGCAGCACCGCGAGGAGCGAGACGCCTCGATCACTCGAAGCGGCGGCGCCATCCAGCGGAATGTCCGGACCCCTCGGAGGGGTGGTCCTTCCGGAGTTGAGCTGGCCGCGGCGGAGTGCCGCGACGGCCTCCTCCGAATCCGAGGCAAACGAGTAGATGCCGCCGAAAGTCCCGCGGCCGGGAGTCGGGTCGAATGGCACCCAGCCTTCTCCCTCGAACCACACCTCGACCCAGGCGTGTGCTTCGCGGTCGGTGATGACCCACTTCCCCTCCCGGAACGTGCCGCTCGTGAAGCCGACGGCTACCCGGGCGGGGATTCCCAGCATCCGCAGCATGAGGGCCATCGCCCCCGCGTAGTGCTGACAGTAGCCGGCCTTCGTCTTCGTCACGAAATTGACGAGCGGCGCCCCGGCCACGCGTGGGGGTTGCTCGTCGTAGACGAAGCCTCCCCGGTGTCTGAACCACGATTCGAGTGCGAGCACCGCCGCGTACGGCGTCCGCGCCGAGCCCGTGACCCGTCGCGCAGCCCGGTAGACCGACTCATAGACGCGGAACGGCTCGAATGACGGATCGTCGAAGAGGGCCAGGATCCTCGCCTCACGTCGAGGCGCACCGAACTCCGGAAACGCCCGGCCGTCGATCACCAGATAGCCCAACGCGGCCGCCGGATATCGCGGCTTCGAGGTCATGAGCGCGGCGGGCGCGGGATTCGGAACGTAGCTCCATACGCGGTAGCTGCGCCCTCGCCCCAGCGGGTCCCGCACACGCAGGACACCACCGGAGAGGAGAAAGACCGTTCCGAGCCGGCTGGAGTCGATCGCGACGGGCGTTCCAGCGGCGACGAGCTCATCCCCGACGAGAGCCTTGATCTCGATCTCCTGCTCGAGCCAGTGCTCGCGCTGCGCAGCGCGTGGCGGTGTCAGCCGGTCGCGCTGCAGGACCTCGGGAGCTCCATCCACACGTACCCGTGTGTACGAGATCCTCGAACCAGTGATCTTTGCTGAAGAGATCGAGCGTGGATGCTCGCCAGTACTCGGCCAGGGTCGGCCCTTCGATGGTGAGGACGACAGTCTTGGTTGCGGGGAAACGGACGCCTTCGTAGTTCGAGTTCCATACGAACCTCACCCCCGTCACGTGCGCCTCCGATCCCCGGAGGTCCCACGCCTGCCAGTTCAAAGCGGCCTCGGGGGCGATCCGGGTGGCCGACGAGGTCCAGGCGGCTCCGGAGACGATGAGCGTGGCGGCCGCGGCGCCGGCGAGAAGCGCGGGGCCGGGCCGCACGCGGAGAACGAGAGGGATCGAGAGCGCCGCTGCCAGTGCGAGCGCCCCAATCGCAATCGTCCGAGCGCCGAGGAGCGTCGCGGGCCACCCGACACCGGCCACGGTCACGGCCGCGGCCCACAGGGGGAGCCTCGCGGCGACAAGAAGCGAGACCACGAGGACGAAGCCGAAGATCGCGACGAGCACGAGCGTGTGCATCTCGGGGTTCTGCTGCGGGTCGAAGGGCACCAGGACTCCGTAGAAGTCGTTGAGCCCGCGACCGACGGCGCCTGCGACCGGACCGATGGCACGTTCGTCTCGGTACGGAAGCAGCTCCCATGGCTCGACGCTGAACGCGATCCAGATCGCGCCGGCCGACGCCAGCACGGCCGCGACGCCGCGGTGCCGAGCTCGCCGGAGCAACGCCGGTGCCAGCGCGAGAACGAGAACGGCGAGCGCTTGGCCACCCGCGCGCGGACTCTCGAGGCGGAGCCAGGACACACAGAGCGCGACGGCAGGGAGCGAGCACGCCGCAAACGTCCTAGACACGGGCCTGAGCCTCCACGCGTGGCATGTCGAGCGCATCGGCGAGGTCATCCCCACGTCGCACGACTGCAAGCGGAATGCCGGCTGCAGAGAGCCGCAGCAAGCCGGGATCGGCGCGCGCGGGGCGCGAAACGAAGCTCGCTGCGTCGATCCAGACGACCGAGACGAGCCGCCGCGTCGCGACCCCGAGGAGGGCGACAGCTGCCGCAGGTTCGAGCTTCGCGGTCACGACCACCAGCTCTCCGGCCTGCGCAGCGAGGAGCGCCTCCGTCCTGAGCGAGCGAGCGAGGCCATCCAGCGCATCCGGCTCGACCGCAGCCAGAGTATCGAGCACGGCGCGGAAATCACTCTCGGTCGAACATGTCTGCACGACGGACGCGGCCCTCCCCGTGGTGGCAAGCGTCGCCTTCCTGCCCCGAGCAACGTAGGCACGGAGCACCGACCCCGCCGCACGGACGGCCGCGTCGAAGCTCGAAACCGGTGGCTTCCCGATCGCTCCAGCCGGGTCGCAATCGAGCAGGACCACAGCGGAGTCGCGGGGCGCGTCCTCGAGCTCTTTGACCATCAGCTGGCCCCGCCTCGCGCTCGTCGGCCAGTGCACACGCCGCAACGACTCGCCCTGCTCGTACTCGCGCACGGAATGGAAGTCGAACCCGGCGGACCTCCGAAGCAGGAGCCGGCGTCCGTCCCCTCCATGCCTGCCTGCATCGCTGAAGAGGGCTTGCAACGTGACGAGGCGAGGGTGCACGACGACCGCGGCTCGGGGATCCACCGGAATGGACACCGATTCGAGGCCGAGATGGTCGCCTAGCACCAGCCGCGTTTCGGACATCGAGAAGACCCCGCGTGGAAGCCGTCCGAGATCGAGCACACCTGTCGTACGACGTCCGCGGCCCTGTAATCGGCACTCGTAGGCACCCAGTCGGCCGAGCACGCCGTACGCGACCAACGAGCCGACGGGCACTCGCGATGCTCGCCGTGCATCGATTCGGAGACGAACTCGGTCGCCTTCGATCGACGGCTCGGGCTCGACGAGATACCTGACCTCGACAGGCTCACGTACCAGCGATGCCCAGATGCGGGCTGCAACGGCGGCGACGAGGAGCCCGACTCCCGCGACTCCGAGCGGGCGCGATCCGAACATGAGGGCGGCAGCGATCACTCCGAGACCCAGGCCCAGCGCTCCTCCGAGCCGGCTCATGGGCGATCCCAATGCCCATGAGCGGGGAGGGGCGTGGGGAAGGCGCGAAGCGCCTTGCCCGCGAAGCGGACCAGAGGGAGGGATCTGGGGAAACCGGGAGGTTTCCCCAGCGACAACCCGGCTCCCCACGCTCTCAAGAGGAAGGAGGCCTCAGGGAAACATGGTGTCCGTCTCGTCTTACGCTGGCGAACGTGAGCCGAAGGCGAGCGTTGGTCATACAGGCACCGGTGTTTGATCGAGCGCTTCCTGAACGGCGTCCGCGCCCGTGAGGCCCGCTGTTCGTGCCTCGGGCGCCAGTATCAGGCGGTGCGCGAGCACGGCCACACCCACCGCCTGCACGTCTTCGGGGAGCACATAGTCGCGGCCTCCCGCCACTGCTCGGGCCTTCGCCATGCGCAAGAGCGCGATTCCGGCGCGCGGGCTCGCGCCGAGCGCGAGCCTCGAGCTCGCCCGAGTGTGTCGAAGGATCGCGACGACGTAGCGGCCGATGCTCTCCTCGACGTACACCGCCCGCGCCGCCTCGATCGCGAGGAGCACGTCGTCGTGATGGGCGACGGCTTCGAGTCGGTCGAGGGGCGGCGCCGTCGTCTGCTCCCCCAGCATTCGCGCCTCTTCGGCAAGCGGCGGGTAGCCGAGTGAGAGCCGCGCCGTGAAACGGTCCAGCTGCGCCTCGGGCAAGGGATACGTCCCCTCGTACTCGATGGGATTCTGCGTGGCCACGACGAGGAACGGGAGCTCCAGCGGATACGTGACGCCGTCGATCGTGACCTGAGACTCCTGCATCGCCTCGAGCAGCGCCGACTGCGTTTTCGGCGAAGCGCGGTTGATCTCGTCGACGAGGAGCACGTTCGCGAACACAGGTCCAGAGCGGAACTCGAACTCGTTCGTCCTCTGGTTGAAGACGTTCACTCCGGTCACGTCCGTCGGCAACAGGTCGGGCGTGAACTGGAGCCGTGAGAACGAGAGGTGGAGAGACCGGGCGAGAGACTTCGCCAGCACGGTCTTCCCGACGCCGGGGAAGTCCTCGATGATCAGGTGGCCTTCCGCGAGCAGGCCGAGGACGCAGAGCTCGAGGGTTTCGTGCGCGGCTCGAACCGCAAGTTCCAGATTTGCGACGACGCGCGCAACGACGTCTGCCGCAGCCGCAGGAGAGACCGCCTCGCGGGCGGAGACGCCGTCGCTCATCGGTTCGAGAGTACCCGCTCCACCTCGTCCAGAACAGCTGCGGCAATGACCTTCTTGGGCGCTTTGCCAACCCCGCGCTCCCCCCCGTCCCAGAGGACGACGACCTCGTTGTCGACGGCATCGAAGCCGATGTCTGCGCGGCTCACGTCGTTGAAAACGAGGAGGTCGGCGTTCTTCTCGACCCGCTTCCTGCGCGCCCGCTCCAGCCCCGCGCCGGCGCCGTCCGCTGCGAAGCCCACGAGAACCTGCCCCGGCCTGCGCGCGGCTCCAAGGGCGGCGAGGACATCGGGCGTGGGCTCGAGCTCGACCGTCCACGGCGCTCCGTCCTTCGGTCGCTTGGCCTGCCCGGCCTCGGCTGGGCGGTAATCGGCTACGGCAGCGGCCATCACGATCACGTCCGCGTCCCCGCGCGCGAGCGCCTCCCGCTCGAGATCCGAGGCCGTCGGAGTGTCGACCACAGTTGCCCCTTCCGGCGCCGGTACGGCCAGGTTGGCGGCCAGAAGCGTGACCTCGGCACCACGCCGGAGGGCCTCCTCCGCGAGCGCGACGCCCATTCGGCCGGACGAGCGGTTGCCCACGAACCGGACGAGGTCGAGGGGCTCGCGCGTGCCGCCCGCGGACACGAGCACACGACGCCCACTGAGCGCACCGCGAGCCACCTCGCTCCCGCGGAGCAGCTCCTCGGCTCGCGCGGCGATCACCTCGGGCTCCGCCATCCGCCCCATGCCGGCCTCGCCCTCGGCGAGCTCTCCGTCCACCGGCCCCACGAACTCGACACCCCGCGCCTCGAGCCGCGCTGCATTCTCTTGCGTGGCGGGGTGCTCCCACATCCGGACGTTCATGGCCGGCGCGACGAGCATTGGCCCTGCGTGCGCCAGGGCAGCCTCGGTCAGGAGATCGTCAGCGAGGCCGTGCGCGAGGCGAGCGAGCGTGTTCGCCGTCAGCGGAGCCACGACGATCAGGTCCGCACGCTCGAGATGTGGGTACGGTCCGTCGCTCGGCGACGTCCGCGTGAGCGCATGGAAGGTCTCCGGCGATACGAACCGCTCGGCGGCCGCGGTCAGAACGGGATAGACGTCGTGGCCGGCACGGACGAGGAGACGTGCAAGCGTGCACGCCTTGTAGGCCGCGATCCCCCCGGTGACGCCGAGCAGGACGCGTGCCATGGGTCTCCGCTAGCGCTGCCGACCGCTAGGCAGGCGGAGTGTGGTACGTGATCTTGCCCCGCGCGATCTCTTCCATCGCCATCGTCAGGTAGTTCTTCGAGCGGGACTCGATGAGCGGCGGCGGCGCCTCTTCGAAGCCGATGCCCTCGCCGAGCTGGTGGTGGTAGTTGTTGATCTGACGGGCCCGCTTGGCAGCGACGATGACGAGGGCGTAGCGGGACTCGCCCACCTTCCCGAGCAGCTCGTCGATTCGAGGATGGATCATGGTCGGCTCATGGTACCTGCGTGGGCGAGCTCGCACTCCACCAGGGCCGCGAGCGCAGCGGTCGCGCGCTCGACGTCGTCGTTTCGCACCGTGTAGCGGAAGCGATGCGCCTGCTCCAGCTGCGCCCGGGCGAGCGCGATCCGCTCGCCGATCTCGCCCGTGCTCTCCGTCGCGCGCTCGCGAAGCCGCCTCTCGAGCTCCGGGACGTCGGCCGCGATGAAGATCGTGACGCTCCGCGGCACCTCGCTCTGGACGACGAGCGCCCCGTCGAGCTCGAGCTCGAGCACGCAGGTTCGCCCCTCGGCTGCAATGCGCTCCATCTCGGACCGCAGCGTGCCGTAACGCCGCCCCGAGACGTACGCAACATGCTCGAGGAACTCGCCTGCGTCGACCCGTCGTGTGAACTCCGTGTCCGAAAGGAACCAGTACTCGCGGCCGTCCACCTCCCCCGGGCGCTGCGGTCGCGTCGTGGCCGAAACCGCCACCTCGAGCCCGTCTACGCGCTCGAGAAGGCCTTTGATCAGCGTGCCTTTGCCCGCCCCGGATGGCCCGGTGACGACGAAGACGGGCCTCGACGGCACGGGATGAGGCTACGACCGGTGGTTGAAGAGATCGACGAGCTCGGTTCGTTGGCGCTCGGAGAGGCCGCCCACGGTCTTCGACTGACTGATCCGGCACTGGTTGAGGAGCCGAGCGGCCTTCACGCGCCCGAACTTGGGGACGGCCATGAGCATGTCGAAGACCTTTGCCGTCGACACGAACTCGGGTGGGTCGAGGAGGATCGTCTCGATGTGCTTCCTGCCCGCCTTCAGGTCTCGTTTGAGCTGCGCCCGCCGCACTCTCACGTCGTTCGCCCTTTGCAGTGCCTCCATCCGTTGGTCGAGCGAGCGGGCGGGCGCCTTCGCGTGAGTCTTCGCTGTGACCATGAGCCGGACGAGTCTACCAAGACTCGTCTCTGGGTCAAGCGGGAACGTTTTGTATGATTTGCAGGGGTTTTTGCGTTGTCCAGTTTGCTTACGCGGAAGCGGACGAAGCCGTTCTTGGTGAGACGCCCCGAATCTCGGCCGCCGAGCCGTACCCGTGGGACCTCGCTTCAGCCTCCAGCTCGGCTCGTACGCGAGAGGCTGCCATGGGATCGGAGAACAGCACGGTCCCGAGGGCGACCGCCGTCGCGCCCATCGCGACGAGGTCGAGCGCGTCGCGTCCGGACGAGACCCCTCCCATGCCCACGATCGGAAGATCGACCGCGCTTGCGCACGCGTGCACGCAGGCGAGTGCGATCGGTCGAAGCGCGGGTCCCGAGTACCCGCCCGGGCCCAGCGCGAGCCTCGGGCGAAGGGTCGCCGAGTCGACGTCGAGCCCGCGGATCGTGTTCACGAGCGAAAGACCGTCGGCTCCGGCGTTTGCGACCGCGTGGGCGGTCTCGGCGATGTCCCAGGTCGCGGGTGAAAGCTTCGCGTACAGCGGCTTGCTCGTCGCCGTCCTTGACACGGACACCAGCTCCGCGGCGGTCTCAGGCGCCTCCTCGACGTTCGGGCACGAGAGGTTCAGCTCGATGGTCGCAACGGCGTCGCACACGTCGAGACGGGCGCACACGTGTTCGTAGTCGTCCGCGCTGAACCCCCCCACCGACACCCAGATCGGCACGTCGAGCTCCTCGAGCCTGCGGCAGCTGATTTCGCACGAATGCGTCGATCCCGGGGTTCTGCAGCCCGATGGAGTTCAGCATGCCGCCGGGTGTCTCGGCGATCCGCGGTGGAGGGTTGCCCTGGCGCGGCAGCGGCGTGACCGTCTTGGTGACGAATGCGTCCAGGCGCTTCGCGACGTCGGGCGCGGTCAGGGCGTCCAGGCAGCCGCTCCCATTCAGGATCGCGATCGTCATGCCGCAGCTCGCAGGACTGGACCGTCGACGCAGAGACGCACATAGTGGTCGTCGATCTCGACCACACACCCGTAGCAGCCCCCGTAGCCGCACGCCATGGGCGCCTCCCACGCGAGCTGGGAGTCGGGGACGAGCCCTCTCAACGCCTCGAGCATCGGCTCCGGCCCGCACGCCAGGACGTCCCCGGGATCATCGGGCAGGAGCTCGGTGACGAGCCGCGGCTCGACCACCGCCTCGGCGCCGGGGAGAAGCGAGGCCGCCTCGGCATGGAGCTCGCTGCGAAAGCCGAGGAGAGCCGGAGGCTCGCCGAGCACCGCCGAGAGGTACGGCATGGGCGCGATCCCGATCCCGCCCGCGACCAGGAGCGGCCGCCGGACGTCGAGGTCGAACCCGTTGCCGAGCGGGCCGAGAACGTGGATTGCCTCTCCGGCCTCCAGCGCGCACAGCGCGCGCGTTCCGGGCCCAATCGGCTCGATCAGGAAGCCGAGCATGCCGGACGGGGCCAGGCTGAGGCTCATGGGGCGTGGCAGGAGTCGCCCGGGAGCCTCGAGCATGAAGAACTGGCCCGGCACCCCCGGCTCCAGGCGTCCCCGCTCGAGCCGGAGGAGCGTGTACGGCCCGATTCGCTCTCTGCTCACCACCTCCAGGAGCTGCCGGCGCGCAACCCTCCCGGCAAGTGACAACATGTCACAAGGCATCGTCAGGCCTCGATTCCGATGCGCTCCTGGAGGGACAGCGCAGATTCCGCGCGCGCGTTCGCGATCGCGTGCACCGCTGCAGCCGCGCCGGAGATGGTCGTGATGCACGGCACCTTCGCGACGAGCGCGGCCTCGCGGATGAGGTAGCCGTCCGCACGTGCGCCGCTCCCCTGCGGGGTGTTGATCACCAGGTCACAGCGGCCACGCCGGACGAGGTCGACGACCGTCGACTCGTCCGCGGCCGCGTCGGCAACCTTGGCGACCTCCTCGATCTCCAGCCCGGCCGCCCCGAGCGTCCGCGCGGTTCCCTCGGTGGCCACGAGCTCGAACCCGAGCCCCGCAAGGGCGGCTGCAACTGCGACGGCTGCGGGCTTGTCCTCGTCTCGTACCGAGAGGAACGCCGTTCCGGTCGTGGGCAGCGGACGTCCCGCAGCCCGCTCTGCCTTCGCGAGCGCGGTGGGCAGATCGGCCGCGCTCGCCATCACCTCGCCCGTGGAGCGCATCTCGGGGCCGAGGACCGGGTCTGCCCCAGGGAAGCGAGCGAAGGGCAGGACGGCGGCCTTCACGCTCACCTGCGTCGGCCTCGGGGTCGGAAGCGCGAGATCGCGCAGCTTCTGGCCTGCGGCGAGCCGACAGGCGGCGTCGACGAGGTTCACGCCGATCGCCTTGCTCGCGAACGGCACCGTCCGGGACGCCCGGGGATTGGCCTCGAGCACGTACACGGTGGCGTCCGCGATCGCAAGCTGGACGTTGAGGAGCCCGACGACCCCGAGCGCAGGGCCGAGTCGCTTGACGACGTGCTCCACCTCGAGGGCCGCTGCAAGCGTCAACGAGGGAGCGGGAAGGACACAGGCGGAGTCGCCCGAGTGCACCCCCGCCTCTTCCACGTGCTGCATGACGGCGGCGATGTAGACGTCCTCGCCGTCGCAGAGCAGGTCCACGTCGAGCTCGATCGCATGCTCGACGAACCGGTCCAGGAGGACCGATCCGTCCACGGCCGCCATGGCGGCCTCGAGCTGGGCGTCGTCGTAGCAGATCCGCATCGCACGTCCCCCGAGCACGTACGACGGCCGCACGAGCAGGGGATATCCGATCTGGTCGGCTGCCGCGACGGCCCCTGCGGCGTCGGAGACGGTCGCCCACGGCGGACACCGAATCCCGAGATCGCGCGCGAGCGAGCCGAATCGCTCGCGATCCTCCGCGAGATCGATCGCCGCGTGGGGCGTCCCGAGAATCCGGTAGCCGGCCTCCTCGATGTGCTGCGCCAGCCTGAGCGGGGTTTGACCCCCGAACTGCGTCACGACGCCCACGGGCTGCTCGCGGTCGCAGACGGCGAGGACCTCCTCCGGTGACAGCGGCTCGAAGTAGAGCCGATCCGACGTGTCGTAGTCGGTCGAGACGGTCTCCGGGTTGCAGTTGACCATCACAGCCTCGAACCCCAGCGCACGGAAGGTCTGCGCCGCGTGGACGCAGCAGTAGTCGAACTCGATCCCCTGTCCGATGCGATTGGGCCCGGAGCCGAGGATGACGACGCGGGGCTTCTCGCCGGCCGGCTGAGCTTCCTCGTCCTCCCCCCACGTCGAGTAGTAGTAGTTCGAGGCTGCCTCGACCTCGCCGGCGCAGGAATCGACCCGTCTGAAGGCCGGCAGCACGCCGGTCTCGTGACGACGCCGCCGGACCTCCTTTCCGGACAGCCCGATGGCCGCACCGATGGTGTCGTCTCCCCAGCCCGCGCGCTTGGCACGGAGCAGATCGCCGGACCGAAGCGCCTCCCTGGCGGCCGCAATCTGCTCTCGAAACCAGGGATGCAGGCCTTCAGGCAGCTGCTCTTCGTCCACGCCGGCCCACGGGGTGGGAGCACCTGGTTCGAGCTCACGGGAGCCGTGCGCCTTCAGGAAGGCCTCCGTGAACGTGCGTCCGATCCCCATCGCCTCCCCCACCGACTTCATCTGCGTCCCGAGCGTGCGGTCGGCGCCCGGGAACTTCTCGAAGGCGAAGCGCGGGAACTTGACGACCACGTAGTCGAGGGTCGGCTCGAAGCTCGCCGGTGTCGTCTTCGTCAAGTCGTTCGGGATCTCGTCCAGCGTGTAGCCGACCGCGAGCTTGGCGGCGACCTTCGCGATCGGGTAGCCGGTCGCCTTGGAGGCAAGCGCGGAGGAGCGCGAGACGCGCGGGTTCATCTCGATGACGCGCAGCTCGCCGGTCTCGCGGTCGCGGGCGAACTGGATGTTCGAGCCCCCGGTCTCGACCCCGACCGCGCGGATGACGGCAGCGGCGGCGTCCCGGAGCTCCTGGTAGGCCTCGTCCGAGAGCGTCATCTGCGGAGCGACCGTGACCGAGTCGCCGGTATGGACGCCCATGGGGTCGAGGTTCTCGATCGAGCAGACCACGACCACGTTGTCCATCCGGTCCCGCATCACCTCGAGCTCGAATTCGTCCCAGCCTCGCACCGACTCCTCGACGAGTACCTGGCCGATCGGAGACTCCGCCAATCCGAGCTCCACCTGACGCTGGAGCTCGGATTGGTTATCCGCGAATCCACCTCCGTGACCCCCCAGAGTGAATGCCGGGCGGACCACGGCTGGAACTGCTAAGCCCTCGACATCGTCGAGGGCCGTGACGATCCGCGACGCCGGCACTTGGAGACCGCAGCTGCGCACGGCGGCACGGAACTCCTCGCGGTCTTCGGCGCGCCGGATCACCTCCACGGGCGCGCCGATGAGCTCGACCTCCAGCTCCTCGAGGACACCGGCCTCCCAGAGCTCCACCGCCAGATTCAGCGCCGTCTGGCCTCCCAACGTGGGCAGGAGCGCGTCCGGGCGCTCCCTCTCGAGCACCGAAGCCACGCTTGCGAGGTCGAGGGGCTCGATGTAGGTGCGGTCGGCGAACCCTGGGTCGGTCATGATCGTCGCCGGGTTCGAGTTGACCACGATCGTCCGGTATCCGTCCTCCCGCAGCACCTTCAGTGCCTGGCAACCGGCGTAGTCGAACTCGCAGGCTTGCCCGATCACGATCGGGCCCGAGCCGATCACGCACACGCTCTCGAGATCACGTCTGGCCGGCATTACGTTCTGAGGTCCTCCACCCAGCCTTGGAGGATCGACCACGCGTCGTGCGGCCCGGGCCCGGCTTCGGGATGGAACTGCACCGACCGGGCGCGAAACTCCGGGAGGTCGAAGCCCTCGACCGTTCCGTCGTAGAGCGAGACATGCGTCGCTTCCTCCGAGTCCGAGGGCTCGACCGCGAAGCCGTGGTTCTGGCTCGTCACGAGCACCCGCCCGGTCCTGCGCTCGAGCACGGGATGATTGGCGCCGCGGTGGCCGAACGGGAGCTTGAACGTCTTGCGGCCCGTCGCGAGACCGAGCAGTTGATGGCCGAGGCAGATTCCGAGAACGGGGACTCGGCCCAGCAGGCCGCGCACCGCGTCCACCTCGTCGCGCAGGGGCTCCGGATCCCCGGGCCCGTTGGAGAGGACGACCCCGTCGAAGCCGTCGAGCTCGTCGGGCTGCGTCGAGTGGGGAAACACGGTCACGTGCGAGCCGGCGTGTGCGAGCCGGCGAAGGATCGACCGCTTCGTCCCGTAGTCCACGACCGCGACCCGAAGATCACCGGAGTCGTTGAACACATACGGCTCGGGAGTCGAGACATCGGCGACGAGGGCCGAGCCCTCCATCAGAGGGCGGGCACGTACCTGTTCGAGTGCGTCCTCGACCGCGAGCTCGTACTCGTTCGCCACCGCCGCGGCCCGCATCACGCCCGCCTCGCGGAGCTTGAGGACGAGCGCTCGTGTGTCGATCTCGTCGAGCCCCACCACGCCCTCCGTCTCCAGCCACGAAGCCCACTCGCGGCTCCCGAGCTGCCGCATCAGCGCTGCCTTCGCGTGGGGGCGATCCGACTCGCCGCGCTCGTTCGACACCCCGTAGTTTCCAACCATGGGGGCCGTGAAGCAGACGAGCTGCTCCGCGTAGCTCGGATCTGTCAGCGTCTCCTGGTAGCCCGTCATGGCGGTCGTGAACACCGCCTCACCGAACGCGACCCCGCCGGTGCCTACGGAGCGGCCGCGGAAGACCGCGCCATCCTCGAGCAGTACGTAGCCGCTCACGCCTGGAA
This sequence comes from uncultured Actinomycetes bacterium, assembly GCA_963761485.1. Classification (GTDB taxonomy): domain Bacteria; phylum Actinomycetota; class Thermoleophilia; order Gaiellales; family Gaiellaceae; genus GMQP-bins7. Next base: position 465,883 of record CAVXGP010000015.1, read on the forward strand.
CACCACCCGTCCGTCCGCGATGGTCTCGAGCACGCGACCACGGAGCGTCGCCCCGAGAAGCCACGAGTTCGCCGAGCGGGAGCGGAAGCCGCCCTCGACGACGTTCCACTCGGCGTCGAGATCGAGGACGACGAGGTTCGCTCGCGCGCCCACCTCGATGCGCGGCTCATCGATCCCGAACGTTGCCGCAGGCCCGGCGGACATCCGCTCCAGAAGCGTCTCGAGCGAGAGCTCACCAGGAATGACGAGGCGGGTGTAGAGGGCCGCGAACGCGGTCTCGAGCCCGGTGACGCCGAACGGCGCCTCTTCGAACGGCACGTCCTTCTCGTGTCGTGCGTGCGGGGCATGGTCGGTCGCCACCGCCCCGATCGTGCCGTGGCGCAAAGCGTCGACGAGAGCCCGACGATCCTGCTCGGCCCGCAGGGGCGGGTTCATCTTCACATTCGGATCGAGCGTGCGGACCGCCTCGTCGGTCAGGCACAGATGGTGAGGCGTGACCTCGGCTGTAGCGCGGACCCCATCTGCCTGCGCCCGCTGCAACGCATCCACGGATTCCCGCGCCGAGAGATGCATGAGATGAACCGGCCGTCCCTCGACCCCCGCCAGAGCGAGGTCGCGCTCGACCATGAGGCTCTCGGCTGCCGAGGGATACGGGCCGAGACCGAGCTCCGCCGAGACCTGGCCTTCGTGGGCGTGTCCGTTGTGAGAGAGCGCAGGCTCCTCGCAATGAAGCGCCAGCGGGAGGCGCGCGAGGGCGCTGTACTGGAGTGCGCGACGCATCAGGGCAGCCGATTCGACGGGCCGTCCGTCGTCCGTGAACGCTGCTGCACCCGCCGCCGAGAGCTCGACCATCTCGGTCAGCTCCTCTCCACGCTGACCCTTGCTGATCGCAGCCATGAAGCCCGTCGGGATCACGGCGTCCACGCGCGCTCGATCGACGAGCGCGCCGAGCGCGGAGGCGGAATCGACCACCGGATCGGTGTTCGGCATGGCCAGAATTGCGCAGTAGCCGCCGGCCGCAGCCGCCTCCGTTCCCGACTGCAGTGTCTCCTCGTCCTCTCGCCCCGGCGTCCGCAGGTGCACGTGCGGGTCGACGAAGGCCGGCGAGACCACCAGACGACTCGCGCTCGCGGGCTCGATTCCCGTTATCAGACCCTCCTCGATGGTGAGCCGTACGCATTCGTCGATCCCCTGCGTGGGAGCGACGACTCGGCCCTCGATGGCCAGCGAGTCACCGTGTCCCTCGCGGCAAACGAGCATCAGGCGACGACTGCCGACACCGGAGATTGCACGGGAGCGACCGTCATGACGTCGTACAGCACCGCCATACGGACGACCAGCCCCGCACGCACCTGGTCTGTGATCAGCGCAGCGGCGGAGTCCGCGACCCGCGGATCGATCTCGATCCCGCGATTCATCGGCCCCGGGTGCATGACGACCTGGCCGGCGCGAACGCGGTCCGGCGTGATCCCGTAGAGCGCCGTGTACTCCCGTAGCGAGGGCACGAACGCCTCGCCGGGGCCCATGCGCTCGCGCTGCATGCGAAGGACGTACACCACGTCTGCGTCGGCGATCGCGCCGATGTCCGTCGAGACCTCGCAGCCGAGCGCTTCGACCCCGCGGGGCAGCAGGGTCGGGGGGCCGACGAGAGTCGAGCGAGCCCCGACGAGCCCGAGTGCCTGGACGAGCGAGCGAGCGACCCGCGAATGCAGGACGTCGCCGACGATCGCGACGTGAAGCCCCTCGAGACGACCGAGCGCGTCCCGCATGGCGTAGAGATCGAGGAGCGCCTGGGTCGGGTGCTGGTGCTTGCCGTCGCCGGCGTTGACGACGTGCGCGTCGGTCGTCCGCGCCACGAGTTGCGGCGCACCGATCGACGGATGACGGATGACGATCACGTCCGGGTCGTAGGCGGCGAGCGTCAGGGCCGTGTCCTTGAGCGATTCGCCCTTGTCCGCGGAGGATCCGACCGAACGGAGCGACATCGTGTCCGCGGAGAGCCGCTTGGCGGCGAGCTCGAAGCTCGCCAGCGTCCGCGTCGATGCCTCGTAGAAGAGGTTGACCACCGTGCGGCCGCGAAGCGTCGGGAGCTTCTTCACCTCGCGGTCGAGCGAGCCCGCCATCGCGCGTGCCGTCTCCAGGATCCGCTCGACGTCCGTGAGCGAGAGGTCCTCCACGGAGAGCAGGTGGCGCAGGGGCGGTGCGGGCCCCCGCAGATCAGACATCATGGCCGTCCTCGGGCTCCCGAACGAGGAGCACCCGGTCGATCTCGTCTACCTCGACGAGCTCGACGTGGATCCGCTCGTCATGCCCGGTCGGGAGGTTCTTGCCCACGTAGTCGGGCCGGATCGGAAGCTCACGGTGCCCGCGATCGACGAGGACGGCCAGCTGCACGAGAGCGGGACGCCCGAACTCCAGGAGCGCGTCGATGGCAGCGCGAATGGTGCGGCCGGTGAAGAGGACGTCGTCGACCAGCACGACGGTCATCCCCTCGAGCGAGAACTGGATGCTCGTTGCCCGCACGACGGGCTGACGGTCCGGCGGCCTCCCGCCGTCGCGGACGTGGACGTCGTCCCGGTGAAACGTGATGTCCAGCGCGCCGAGCGGGAGCTCGTAGCCGCTCCGCTCGGCGACGAGCCGGCGAAGCCGCGAGGCGAGGGGGACGCCTCTCGTCTGGATGCCGACCAGCGCGACGCGATCCAGGCCGGATGCATCCGATCCAGATGGATCCGATCCAGATGGATCCGAAAGAGCGTTTCGCTCGATGAGCTCGTGGGAGATACGGGAGAGCGCCCGTGAGATCGACTCGGCGTCGAGAAGCTCGGTGGCTCGTCGAGCGCGATCGGGGACGTGCGTGGTCATCTCGCTCCTTTCCGGCCTCACCGGACCGGGTTAAAGGTCGCGGGGTAGTCTAGCCGCCCTGTCCGACGCGGCTCACACGGGTCTGCTGACGAGCTCCCGAGACGATGCGGGCGCCGCGGGCCGTACCCGGCGCTCCGCCGTCGCCGTCGGGGGGATCGTGCTCGTCTCCGCGGCGCTGCGCTTCGCGGTCGCGCGTACCTTCGACGTACCTTGGATCTCGCCGGACGAGATGATCTACGGTCTCGTCGGCCAATCGCTCTGGGAGACAGGCACGCTGTCGGTGCGGGGAATCTCCGTTCCCTACTACAGCCTCCTGACCCCCGTTCTGGTGGGCCTGCCGTTGACGCTCGAGGATCTCCGTGCCGGGGTCGCCGTGGCCCAGGCACTCCAGGCCGTTGCGATGTCCCTCGTCGCCGTGCCCGTCTACCTCTGGGGCAGAAGGCTCGCGGGAGAGCGGTGGGCGATCGCAGCAGCTGCGCTGTCGGTGCTTCCCCCTGCCCTCTGGTACGGCGGCCTCCTGATGACGGAGGCGCTCTTCTACACGCTCGTCACCGCGGCGCTCCTCGCGCTTGCTCGGATGCTCGAGGAGCCGACGCTCATGCGCCAGGGGACGTTTCTCTTGCTCCTCAGCGTCGCGGCCGCGGTGCGGCTGCAAGCGCTCGTGCTCCTACCCGCGCTGATCCTGGCCGTCGGGCTGGAGGCCTGGTTCGGGCGCTCGGCGGCGACCCTGCGGCGCCTGCTTCCGATGCTCGCCCTCGTAGGGCTTTCAGCTGTGGTCACGATCGCGGCGTACGGAGCCGATCGCAACGACTTGCTCGGCGCGTACGCAACACTCGCGGAGGACACACCGTCGTCGACCGGAGCCCTCACCCAGGTCGCATGGCACAGCGGCGCAATCGTCGTCATGACGCTCGCACTCCCGTTCCTCGCGACGGCGACGCTCGTCGTCATGGCCGCAGCACGCACCGAGCAGAATGCCGCAGTCCGCGCGTTCCTCGCGGTGACCACCGCCTACGTCGCCCTCCTGGTGGCTCAGGTCTCCGCGTTCGCAGTCGGGAATCTCGACCACGTCAGCGAGCGCTACCTCGTCACCGCGATGCCTCCGCTCCTCCTCGGGATGTGCGTCTGGATCGCCCGCGGCGGCCCGCGGCCCAGGCGGGTCGCGATACCTCTCGCGGCCGCATCGATCGGACTGCTGCTCACGCTCCCCGCTGCGCGGGAGGAAACCAGACCGGAGGCCCACGACGCGTTCACCATCCTCCCGTTCGTCGAGCTCGTGGATCCGAGTGACGCGGGCTTCCGCGCGGCGCTCGCCGCGCTCGGCGCGCTCGTCGCAGCCGGCTTCCTCTTCCTGCCGCGGCGCTTGCTTCCCGCAGCCGCGGTTGCGGTCGCGGTCGGGCTCGCAGGGGTGTCGGCCCTCGTTGCTCGGGAGATCGACGACTTCTCGCGCGTGGAGCACGCAGATACGTTCGGGGACGCGGACTCTCGCTGGGTGGACGCGGCGGATGCGCCGTCGATCCTCTTCGTCGACACCGGCGAGCGGCCCTCGTCGAATATCGCGCGGCTGACGTTCTGGAACCGGTCGATTCGGCAGGCCGTGAGGCTCTCGGCAGTCGACGCCAGGAGCCCGATCCCGGAGTCTCCGGTCGAGATCACCTACGAGGGAGCGCTCGTGGACCCGTCGGGTCTGGTCGTGAGCGAGCAGCATGTGCTCGTGCCGGCGACGATCACCGTCGTCGGCGAGCCGCTTGCCTCGTCGCCGCCGACCCAGGCTGGGCCCGGGTACAGGCTCTGGCGCGTCGAGGAGCCGCTCCGACTGGTCTCCCGGATGGAGGGCTTCAGCCCTGTCGGCGACTTCACCGCCGCACGCGTCTTCGTCTACAGCTGCTCGGCAGGGGCACTCGCGCTCACCCTGCTCGGGAAGGCTGGCTTGCCGGTGAGGATCACCGTCAACGGGCTTCCCTGGCGTACGATCCAGCCTCCCCCCGGTGGCGTCTGGCGAGGCTCGGTGCCCGCGCTCGCGATCGGGGGCGGTAGGTCGAGGTGCGTGTTCGGGCTCGAAAGCAGCGGGCTCGTCGGGTCGACCCGCGTCGAGTGGGTTCCCTCCGGTTAGAGGCGGCTAGTCCTCTCCCAACTCGTCGTCGGGCTCGGTGAGTGCCTCGATCGCCTCGCGAGCGTCGTCGACATCGGATTCGGGGACGAGCACCTTGAGCGGCGGATCGTCCAGCGCCTCCGGATCGTGCTCCGAGGCGGGCTCCAGATGGGACTCGATGCCTGCCGCAGAGAGGAGCTCCTGGAGCTCCTCGGCCTCCGTAACGTCCCCGGCGACGGTCACCTGAACGAGCCTCGTCATGTCTCTGCGGACCCTACAACAGCCCTGCCGGAGCGGGCGCCGTCGCGGACGAGCTCTGGAGCTCCGCGCTCCGGGAACGGGATCTCCACGACGTCGAAGTCTCGCGGAACGACCGTGGCGGGGAAGAGCTCGCGTGCCTCCTCGACGACCTGGTGACCGAAGTAGCGGGTCGAGACGTGCGTCAGCGCAAGCATGTGAACGCCTGCCTCCCGAGCGACGAGCGCCGCCTCGCCCGCCGTCGAGTGCAGTGTCTCCCGAGCGCGCTCTCGCTCCTCCGCGAGAAAGGTCGCCTCATGGACGAGGAGATCGGCAGCAGTCGCCGCTTCCACCACCGACGCGGTGGGCGCGGTGTCGCCCGAGAGCACGAGCTTCCGGCCGGCCCTCGCCGGCCCCAGCACCTGCTCGGGGGTGATCACCTGCCCGCCGGGGAGCGTCACCGGCTCGCCGCGCTGGAGGATCCCGCGCTCAGGACCGTCCGGAACGCCCAGCGTCATGGCCGTCTCGACGTCGAAGCGTCCTGGCCTCTCGTCCTCGACGAGCGCATAGCCGACCGCCGAGACGCCGTGATCGACAGCGAACGTCTGGAGCGTGTATCCGCCCCGACGGAGGCGAGCCCCCGGCTCCAGCTCCACGAGCTCCACGGGGTAGGTGAGCCGTCCGAAGATACGTCGAAGGGTCGTCAGAAGGTCACGCAAGCCGCGGGGCCCGTACATCGTCAGCGGAAGCTCCCGGCCCCTGAGTGAATACGTCTTCAGCATTCCCGGCAGGCCGAGGTAGTGGTCGGCGTGAAAATGAGTGAGGAAGATCTCCTCGAGGTCGACGAGCCCCAAGTCGCAGCGCAGCAGCTGCCGCTGCGTCCCTTCGGCGCAGTCGAAGAGGAGCCGTTCTCCCCCGCGTCGCACGAGCGTCGCGGCCAATGCGCGCTTCGCGGTGGGCGTGGATCCGGACGTCCCGAGAAACACGACGTCGAGGTCCACGGAGCCGATTGTATTCGACCCTAAAACTCGGCCTTTGCAGCGCCGATATAGGCCTTATGCGGAGGGTGCGAGCATACCGCTCGTCGGGACTGCTTCGGTCGCTGACCCTGCTGCGGTCCTTCGTCCTCGCGTCCGCCGTGATCCTCGGCATCGGGGCGGTGGGACTCTCGTCGACGATCTCCACGGATCTTCGCAAGCACGCGCTCGAGGACAACGCTCGCGACGTCGCCCAGTACGTCGACGCCGTGCTCGCGCCAAGTGTGGTCCGTGCGGACCGGGTCGTGGTGACGCCGCTCGCGCTCGAGCGCCTCGCGAAGACGGTGCGTCAGCCCAGCGACATCCGAGGCATCAACCTCTGGTCGCAGAACGGGCGGCTTCGCCTGTCGACCACCCAGCCAGGACGAGTCGGAAGGCGTGTGACGTCTGGGCCGGATTTCCAGCGCGCGCTCCGAACAGCAAAGTCCCGCGCCGAGCTCGTCAGGCCCACCAACGCGAAGGTAGAGGTCGTCAAGGTCTGGACGCCGCTGCTCTCGCGGAAGGGCCGCCCGGTAGGTGCGGCGGAGGTCACCCTCGACAAACGCGTGGTGGACGGTGTCGTCGCCGGCTCGACTCGCACGATCTGGCTTGCCGTCGGGATCCTCTTCGGCCTGCTCTGGCTCACGCTCGGACTCCTCGTCGGCCGCGCCTCGTCCCGGCTCAAGGCGGACAACGAGGAGCGCGACGCCAGGTCCCGTGAGCTCACCGACTCCACGCGGCGTCTGGAGGAGAGCCTCCTGGAGACGATCGAGACGCTGAACGCAGCGGTCGAGGCCCGCGATCCCTACACCGCGGGCCACTCGCAGCGCGTCCGCCGTGTCGCGCTCGCGATCGGCCGCGACCTGCGCTTGAACCCGAAGCAGCTCGGTGCACTCGGAGCAGCCGCGCTCTTCCACGACGTCGGCAAGATCGGGATGCCCGACTCCATCCTGACGAAGCCACAGGCCCTGACGCGCGAGGAGGCGGCGGTGATGCGCGAGCACGTGACGCGGGGCGCCGAGATCGTCTCCCGCTGCTCGTTCCTCCAGGACTCGGTCCCTGCCATACGGCACCATCACGAACGCTGGGACGGCCTTGGGTATCCCGACGGCCTGAGCGGCGAGGAGATTCCGCTCGAGGCCGCGATCATCGCACTCGCCGATGCCTGGGACGCGATGACGACGGACCGGCCGTACGCAGCGGCGCTTCTGTCGAGCGATGCGATGCTGCAGATTCGCGCGGGCCGCGAGAAGCAGTTCAACCCGAGCGTCGTCGACACGTTCCTCGCAGTCGCCCGAAGGCGCCCGGCGGACGTGCTACCGCCCGAGTCGCCGGCAACCACCGCGGCAGTCCTCTAGTTCTTGCGCAAGACCGGAATCCGCTACGCGCGGTTTCAGGTCGCGCGACGATCCCTGAAGCGGCTGCGTTGCGGCCGCGGCGTTGCCCTATTCACTCGGAGGCGCTACTCGGCCGAATTCGAGGTCGGTGTAGACCATCTCGCCCTTGAACTTCCTGGCGTCGGGGTCCCAGGGGAAGAAGATCGCGTTTCGCCACGCGAGCCGTGCGCCCGACGGCTCATGCTCGAGCCAGCGAGCCGCGTGCGTCGCCGTGACGCGTGCTTCCTCGCAGACGCCCTGCGGCCCGATGACGATGTACTCGAGATCGAAGTGGATGTCGGGGAAGGCGGTGAGAAGCTCCGTATAGAAACGCGCTGCGCCGTCGTGGCCCTCCCAGCGTGCGTTCGCACCCATGACCTCGTACACGCAGTCCTCCGTGAGCGTGGAGATCAGACCGGGTAGATCGCGGTTGTCCTCCGCGATCGAGTGGGTCTTCCACAGCTCGCGAATCTCCGTGTACTCGTCCGGGTCGACCGGTCGCCGGAGCAGCTCGAGGATGCGCTCGGAGGCCATGCATCTCCTTTCGGGGCGGTTCCGATTCTCTATCAGCTACGAGTGAGGCGCGCCCCGGAAGCGTCTAGGGCAGCAGAAGGCGCTGACCGGGCACGATCGTCGCGCCGTCGAGGCCGTTCCGCCGCTGGAGCTTCCACACGCCCTCGCGCGGATCCCCGGCGTAGCTCTCGGCTGCGATCGACCAGAGCGTGTCGCCCGCTACCACGGTGTGATACCGGCGATGCGCCCCGGCTCCGGTGTCGCGCGCGAACACCGCCCACACAACTGCCGCAACCACGAGTACGATGACGATCCGCCCGAACATGTGTTCGTAGTATGGACGAACACATGTTCGGTGTCAAGCCAGGGCGTCAGCGCAGGACGACGGCCTCGCGCACCACGATGGTTCGTCGCGCGCGGTTCGCCTCGGCGGCGAGCTCCACGGCCACCGCCAGCCGGTCTGAGACGCCTGCAGGCGCAGGGAGGGCGACCGTCTGCGGGCGAAGCCCGATCACCTTCGTATTCCGGCAGAGAACTTCGGGAGCGTGCAGTGCGACGATCGCGGTCGGCACGCGTGCGAGCGGCCGCACGCACACGAGCGCGCGAGCGTCTTCGCCCGTGGTGACTCGCGCCTTGACCTGCGAGGCCGCAGCACCAACCGCGACGTCGGCGCCGATGACGTCCGCCCCCGGCTGCCACGCTGACGTCTCCCCCGAGCAACCTGCAGCGGCCTCGGCGATCGCGGCGCGTACCGCCTCCGCCGAGGGCCGCGAGGACCCGTCGGCTCGCTGGAGCGCGGCCTGGAACCCGGTCCGGAGGCCGTCGTCCCGGAAGCCGAAGAAGCTGACCTCCGCTATGTCGGGATCGCACGCCGCCCGCCGGATCAGGTCGCCGTAGATCGCCGCCTGGCTCAGCTCGTCCGTCACCGGGACGTTCTCGGAGCCGCTGTAGCCGAGACGTCCCGCGGTCCCGACCTGCCAGCCGAGCTCATCGAGATGAAGCTTCAGCCCTTCCAGCGTGGTCGGCTGCGGGGTGCCGTTGAAGGCATCCCAGAGCGCCTGCTTGATCCGGCCCAGGTCGACGAAGCCTGCGTTCGGCCAGGCGTACCCGCGGTCGAGGGAGTCGGTCGCCTCGTTCGGATAGGGATGGAAGCTGAACGCGTCCATGAGCGGGCGGTCCCGGCGGCTCGTGCGATACCACGCGCCGAGTGCGCGCAGGAAGCGCACAGGCGAGGTGGAGACGTTGTTCCTCGCCTTCGGGCGGTCGTTGCCGCGCGGCGGAGAGCCCGACGCCGATCACCGACAGGGCAGGATCGACGGACTTGAGCGCGTCGTATGCCGCAGCAAGATAGGGGCCGAACGACTTCGCCGATACGTTCGCTCCCGCGGCGTCGAACTGCGGGCGCCAGAAGGCGGGCTGGTTCGGCTCGTTGCCGATCACGAACTGCTTGACCTGCGGATAGATCGACGCAACGGCTGCGGCGTACGACCCGAAGAGCGAGGGCGACCCGAGACCGGCTTCGATCTCCCTCGGCGGGTAGGGGTACACGGCGATCACGACTCTCAACCCGGCCGCCAGGGCGTTCGGGATGACGACGTCGAGGAGCCGCTTGTCCTGGATCACGATCGGCTCGCTGGGTTTGAAGCGGACGCCGATGACCGTCTGTCGCAGGCCGAGCGCCGCCATCTCCCTGTAGATTCCGGCACCGCCGTCCGCGCTGTGCTTCGCAGTGTCGTCGTTGGCGCCGATGTCCGCTGCAGAGGCAGCCGTCGCTCCAATCAGGAGCGCAGCGACGAGCGCCTGTGCCGCAGCGAGAATTCGCATACCCATCCTTCCGCGAGGCCCCCCTCAGCCCCGGGTGGTCGCAGCCTAAGGTGGGGCCAGGACAGCGTCAAGGAGCCGTCCGCTGCCGAAGCGAACCGGATCGTCCGCCGGCAGCCCCGTCTCCCTATCCGCGGCCGCAATTGCTGCGCGAGCGTCGTCGTCCCCGAGCGCAGCGGTGTTCAGTGCAACGCACACGACCTTCGCCGGACGGCGGGGCAGCGCGATTCGCTCATGCAGCTCGACGAGCTCCGACAGCGGCGGAATCGGGTGCCCTGGGCAGCCTTCGATCTCGGTCGAGCCCGCCATGTGGCAGAGAACGAAGGCGTGTGGGGTCGCTCCGTGGATCAACCCCAGGGTGACTCCCGAGTACATCGGATGCACGAGCGATCCTTGGCCTTCGACGAACAGCAGCTTGCCGCCCCGCTCGGCGCCCTCGACGACCAGACGTTCGGTCGCTCCGGCCAGGAAGTCCGAGACGACGGCGTCGACGGCGATTCCCCAGCCGGCTATCGCAATCCCGGTCTGGCCGGTCGGCACGAAGACCGACGCCATTCCCCGCCGCCTCGCCTCCAGGTCGAGCTCGACGGCGACGGTCTTCTTACCGATCGCGCAGTCGGAACCGACAGTGAGCACGATCTTCGCGTCGACCTCGAGGTTGGCACCGGTCGGAACGCTCAGCCCTTCGGGCGGCTTGCGGAGGTCACGCAGCACGACTCCGTGACGCCGAGCGAGCTCCGTCAGCTCGGGATCCTCGGAGATGAACTGATGCAGACCGCTCTCGAGGTCGAGGCCGTGGGCGATGCAGCTCTTCAGCAATTCTCGCCAGGCGGGCGGGAAGCGACCTCCCTGGGTCGCGACGCCGACCACGGCCACCGTCGGCTCGAAGCGGAGCGCGTCACCGACTGTGCCGACGATCGGGATCCCGTCGTGCGTCTCACCCGCGCGCGCGGAGTCCAGTACAGCGACCACCGGGTCCCGTCCGTAGCGGACGATCCCGCGCATCGTTTTCCCGTAGTGCGGGTCGTGCGAGAACCCCTCGCCGAGGATGAGGATGCGGCGAGCGTTGCTCATCAAGGAGCGACGGAGACGCCGAGGCCCGGAGCGACCGCAGGCACCTGGACGCCGTCGACGAGCTCCACCCCCGGGCACGGGTCCTCGCGCAGGAGCAGATTCCCGTCGAGGTCAACGTGGTCACAGAGCGGAGCGACGCAGCACGCGGCGGCGATCCCGAGGCCCGACTCCAGCATGCAGCCGAGCATCACGCCGAGCCGCAGCGACCGGGCGGCATGCACCATGCGGATCGCTTCCCGGATGCCTCCCGACTTCGCGAGCTTGATGTTGATCCCGTGCGCGATCTCGGCGCAGAACGCGACGTCGGCAAGCGTGTGGCAATCCTCGTCCACGTAGATCGGGATCGGCGAGCGGTCCCGGAGCTCGCGTCCTCCTCCGTCTCGTGCGCGCAGGGGCTGCTCGCAGTACTCGACGCCGAGCTCTCCGATCCGCGGGAGGGCATCGAGTGCCTCCTCAAGGGACCACGCCTCGTTGACGTCGACCTGGAGCGGCAAGTCGGTGGCTTTGCGGACCGCTTGCACCCGCTCGACGTCCAACCCGTCGCCACCTCCGAGCTTGAGCTTCAGGCGCCTGAACGAGGAGGCGGCGCTTTCCGCGCGGCGGGCCATGTCGTCGGGATCGCCCAGCCACACCGTCCAGGACGTCGGCGGGCCGGCACGCGGGAGGCCTAGCAGCCGAGCAGTCGGCAGGCCGAGCACCTTTCCCTGCAGATCGTGGAGGGCGGCGTCGAGGGCTGCCTTCGCCGCCTGCTCTCCCGGAACCGTCGCGAGCCGCTCGCCGATGTCTTCGAGGGCGAACGGATCGGCGCCGAGCAGCTGCCCGTGCTCCTCGACGAACCTCTTCGCCGACTTGGCCGACTCGTCGTAGCGGTCGATGGGCGCCGCCTCGCCGAAGCCGGTGACGCCTTCGTGACTCATCGATACGTGGACCACGTCCGCATAGTCCGTCGCCTCGCGGGCGATGACGAATGTCTCGGCGAGCTCCAGGCGGACGATCCGCGCGTCGATCTCCACCATGTGAGCGTATCGCGGTGCTACGGGGCCGAGATCGACACCACGTAGGCCACGACGTCGGCCTCGTCCTGGCCGGAGACGAGCCCCGCGGGCATGATCCCTCTTCCCTGTTCGATCGCCGAGGCGACCGTCGCGGCGTCGAGGCCGCTCGCCTGGAGCCGTGGCCCCGTGCCCCCCGCGCCGCCCGGCCCGTGGCAACCGGCGCACGTGCTCTCGAAGACGGCCAGGCCGCGATCGACGTTGCCGCCCGCCACCGGGCCGGCGGCCGGCGCGGACGGCTCGAAGATCTGCGCCTTCGCCAGCGCGAAGGTCGCGATCACGACCACCGCGCCCACGACGATCGGCCGCCACGCGCGACCCATCAGAAGCCGAACCTGACGTTGAAGAAGTACCACCAGCTCGACGTCAGCCACAGAAGCCCGAGGGTCGAGGCCAGCGTCGCCCCCGCGGCGGGAAGCACCCAGCCGGGCAGCGAGCGGTCTCGGACGATCAGGACCTTTGCGGCGAAGACGCCGTACACGAACGTGCCGAGGAGCGAGTGCGCGGCGACGCGGACGTCCGGCGTCTGAAACCCGAGAATCGTCACGCAGTGAAAGAAGACGGGGAGCGTGCAGAGGAAGGCGAGTCGCCCCGACCAGCGATGGATACGCGCGACTGCACGCCCGCGAACGGGGAGAAACGTGAGCTTCCCCCACATCCGAGCGGCCGTCGTGACCTGGACGAGCGCGAGCATGACAGCGGCGGTCGCGAGCCAGGCCTTGGCCACGATCGTCGACGAGAAGACCGTCGTCACGATGTCGGTGTAGACCTCGTTGACGTCGGCGAGCGGCACAGCGGGAGCCTACGAGAGTTCGCAGCTCAGAGCCACAACGGGGCGCACGGTAGACTGGTGCTCCGCGCGTGCGCCCGTAGCTCAGGGGATAGAGCGATGGCCTCCGGAGCCATAGGCCGCAGGTTCGAATCCTGCCGGGCGCATTCGTCGCTGCAGCCTCGCGACTTTCCGGTGACTACGCGGCCTTCGACTCGTGGCTCGAGAGGCCGGAGGAGCGTGCGATCGCGTCCCGCAGGTCCTCGGACGAGTCGTGCGTCTCGTCTTCACGCATCGTGTACCTGGCCACGTTCGTCGTCCAGTGTGCCTTCGTCTCCAGCTTGCGGTTGCTGCCCGCAAGGTGCGCGCGGAGCTTCATCTCCCCATCCCCTTTACGTTGTCCCGAGCTACCCAGTCCCTCGTCCCATCTTCGTTGCCGCACGCGACAGCGCCATTCCTCGATCGAGGGAGCGGCGAACCAGATTCTCTCCAGAGCCTCGGACAGAGCCCGCGGCGCGCGGGTCTTTCGATGTCCACCTCGCCACGTGGCGAGCAGGCTCCGCGGGTAAAATCACGAATATGGCCCTGAACGTCGACGACCCTCTCAGTACCCGTGCCAAGCCTGCCCCGCATCCGGCGCTCCCGCACGGCCCGCGGCGCGGGCCAGGTCGTCGCGCCCCCGCCCGTCCACGAGCTTTCCGCTAGCGGCCTCACCTGGGTCAACGTCGTCGGGCCCGACGTCGAGACGGCGCTGGCGCTAGCCGAGCGTTTCGGCTGGCATCCGCTCGACGTCGAGGACATCGTCTCGAAGCGGCAGCGCCCGAAGGTCGACGCCTACGAGGACGAGGGGTACCTGTTTGCCGTCCTGCACTTCCCGGTCTACGACCAGGCCGTGCAGCGGCTCAATGCCGCCGAGCTCGACATCTTCCTCGGGCACGACTACATCGTGACGATCCCGAACCGGGAGCTTCTCCCGGTCACTCGGCTCTTCGCCCGCTGCGAGGGGGACGAACACCTGCGCGACCAGCTGTTCGCGCGAGGCTCGGGCCGCCTTCTGTACGAGGTCCTCGATGACCTCTTCGACTACTGCTTCCCCATCCTCGACAAGATCGCCCACAAGCTCGACGTGGCCGAGGACAAGATGTTCGAGCGCCGGGCCGAAGAGATCGTGCGTGACCTCTCGGACGTCAAGCAGGAGATCATCTCGTACCGCAAGATCATCAAGCCGGAGCGCTCGACGATCCGTGTCCTCGAGCGGCGCGTCGAGAACTTCCTCGCCGAGGAGCTCGAGCTCTACTTCGACGACATCGTGGACGCGGCCGAGCGGATCTGGGACCTCCTGGACAACTACAAGGAAGTCGTGGAAGGCCTCGAGTCGACCAACGAGTCGGTCATCTCGCACCGCCAGAACGACGTCCTGCGGCTCCTGACCGTGATCAGCGTGACGATCCTCCCGCTCACGTTCATCACGGGCATCTTCGGCATGAACGTGCTCTATCCCGGCGAGGGGACGCACGAGGCGTTCTGGGTGATCATCGTCGGGCTCGTGGTAACCGCGGTCGCGACACTCGGGTTCTTCCGCTGGAAGCGATGGCTATGAGCTCGGAGAGCACGAGATCCGCGCCCCGAAGACGCTTCCCGTGACGGTCGGCCCCGCGCTCGGCCCATAGCCAAGGCGCTTTCGGGCCGGGTCCCCGCCGCATCGGGGCCCGGCCCTGCCGTCCACTCAAAGGAGGATCCGCAGCGCCGTCTCAGGTGGGCAGCCGCGGCGCGTCAGCGCCGAAGCCGTGTGCAGGTCGACCTCGACGTGGGACGCGAGGACGAGTGCGGAGCCGATGTCGTATCCGGCGCGGACGAGCTCTTCGAAGCGCCAGCGGAGAATCGCTTCTGCTTCGGTCTCGTTGATCAGCTCGAACTGAGCCGCAGTCATCCTGCCTCCCTCTCTGTCTCGGCTACCAAGGTCATAGTTGACCCGGAGGAGCCTCGGGCGGCGCCCGCTTGAAGTCCTGACCAGCCGAGCCGAAGGTCCGGTTCCAGGGTATGAACGTCCCTCGGATGGGGGACTGTTACCGCGAGTGCGTGTCCACCGGCTCGTCCGGGTGCCACGAAACCCTGCAGGCACCCCACATGCCGCGACGCGTGGTCCGAGCGGAGGTCACGGCTGCGAGCAGGCGCGAGGAGTAGCGGCCGCGATCACCACCGTAGAACCAGGGCGTCGCCGCTCCACGCCTGACGAGCTCGACGTTCACAGTCGTCCTCCCCACGTGCACGTAGCGCAGCAACCGACCGAAGCGGTCGATCCGATCGAGAAGCCCGTCGGCCTCGAGAACGACCCTCGCGCCGACAGGCGCCAGGCGGGCCAGCTCCCGCGTCGCAGCGGCCGAGTAGCACTCTCCTCCCGCCTCGGGCGCATCGATCTGGACGAGCCGGACCCGCGCGCCGCTCCGAAGGACCAGGGTGTCCCCGTCGGAGATCCGAGCAACCGTTCCAGAGGAGCGCAACGGGCCGTCATCGGACACGGCCGCGCCAGCCATGGGCGTGAGCACGAAGAGAGCAGCGGCGACGGCTGCTCGGAGGAGTCGCGAGGCCATGTCCCTGACGGACGATGGTAAGCGGCCCGCAGGCGGGCAGGGGGCCAGCCTCCGCGATCCAGATGGTCGCTGGTAGAACCCCGGAATGACGAAGCCCCTCTGGGCGCCCTGGCGGCTCGAGTACATCAAGCAAGCCGGAGAGCTCGAACGGTGCGTCTTCTGCGCCGAGGTTGCCGGGGAGCTACCCGAGGACGAGTCGCTCGTCGTTCGACGTGGTCGACTCGGGATCGTGATCCTGAACAAGTACCCCTACTCGTCGGGGCACCTGATGGCGGCTCCGAGCCGTCACGTCGGCTCGATCGGCGAGCTGACCGACGACGAGGCCCTCGAGCTGCACCGGCTGTCGGTCGCTGCCGTGGACGCCCTCGGCCGCGCGTATGGTCCCGACGGATACAACCTCGGCTGGAACCTCGGTCACATCGCGGGCGCTGGGATCGTCGACCACGTCCATCTCCACGTCGTCCCCCGCTGGTCCGGTGACACGAACTTCATGCCCGTTCTCGCGGAGGTGAAGGTCCTCCCCGAGCACCTGCTGAAGACGCGCGACCGGCTGCGCGAGGCCTGGGCCGACAGCTAGCGGTTCAACGCCGCGAGCACCCGCCAGGCGGCAGGCGGTGTCGTATCCCAGTCGTACAGGCTCACGCCGATCGTGTTGCCGTCGTCCGCGACGGCTGCAGCGAAGCCGGCGAGCTCCTCGGCTCCGAGCCGGTTGGCGACTCCGCCGGCGACGTGGATGGAGACGCCGGGGTTTCCGGTCTGCACTCGCAGCAACCGCAACGCGCGCGTCACGTATCCGTAGGTCGCGTCAAAGCCCTTGAGCGCGCCGCCCGTGTACACCATCGGCGCGAAGGCGTC
Source organism: uncultured Actinomycetes bacterium (assembly GCA_963761485.1). Taxonomy (GTDB): domain Bacteria; phylum Actinomycetota; class Thermoleophilia; order Gaiellales; family Gaiellaceae; genus GMQP-bins7. The sequence continues at coordinate 482,141 of CAVXGP010000015.1, forward strand.
GGCCACCTCGGCGAGCTCCGCCCACGGGAAGCCGGGCCATGTGCTCGGACGGCGTTCGAGCCCGCGAGGGTTGAAGGGGATGATCGCGAGCGGGACCTCTCCGGCGCGGTCGCGAAGAAAGCGCGCGAGCGCCACTGCCCGGCGCGAGCGAAGTCCTGCGTTTCGCAGCTTCGTTCCCTCGATGTTCAGGCTCACCCCGTCGAACGTCTCGCCGCTCGGGCTCCGGAAGCTCAGCATTGCCAGGGCACGCCTTTGATCGAGGGCCGGATCGAGGTGGCCCGGAAGGTACCAGGCAACGGCTCTGACCCCGCGCACGTGCAGCGCCTCCACGAGCCGGCCGACCTGGGCGGGCTTCACGACGTCAGCAGACGCCCGATAGTTCGCGGTCTCGATCCATACCGTTCGGACCCCTCGCGCCGCGATGCGGCTCGCGGTCGCCTCGGGAGCGGCGTAGACCCGGCCGTCGTAGATGTCGACCCACGTCCCAAGCCCACCGAAGACGAACGGATCCGCCTCCGCTGACGCAGTCGACGAGGACGCACCCGCGCACGCCGCAACGAGCGCGATCCCGAGGCCGATCAGCAGCGTGCGCACGCCGAGACCATACGGGCGACGTATGAAGGCTCTGTCAACGCCGGGCTAGAATCGGCGTCACGCGGACGTAGCTCAGTCGGTAGAGCACTGGCTTCCCAAGCCAGGTGTCGTGGGTTCGAGTCCCATCGTCCGCTTGCAGGATCCAAACCACTTACCAGGCGGTCCGGCGCATACTCGTATCGACCTGTGGCCCCATCGGGGCCATGACCTCTCTACGAAGGAGGAGGTTTGCATGTCGACCGGATCCCCCCGTGCCGAGGCGTCGGAGGCTGCCCGCATCGCGTTGTTTGAGCGAATACTCGAACAGGCGGCCGAGCCCATCAGCCCGACCACCGCCTTGCGTCTCGCAGAGGCTTGGGCGTGGCTGGCCTTCCCCGACAACCCCCACGGCGCGAACCAGAGCGACTAGAGGTGCCTCTCACGGTGACCCTCCGCGGTCACGAACGTATGCTTTCACCACTCGCGGAAACCGCGCCTTCGGACGATAGATAGGTATGGCCAAGACGAGACGAGAACGAGAGGACGACGCACGCGAGGGGAAGCTCGAGCACATCCGCGACCAGGTCTCCTCGGGGGAGCTCGTCGTGCGTCAGATGACGGATTCCGAGCGGGCGCACTGGGACGAGCATTCCGCTACCTCTGATCGCCAAGCGACGTCCGAAGAGCGCAAACGCCGGGATGCTGCGCGGAAGAAGATGCGCGACCGGAACAAACGCAACGCGTAGCGCTGGCCCGGCCCGGCAGCATGAATGTGGTGCCCCAGCGGCCGGGCTCGCGTACGCGATCACTCGCTCCTTGATCGGCAGGTAGGTCGCGAGCTCGGGGGTCGTCGCCGCCGAACGTCAGGCCGTCATACGGTGTGCGACGTCGTACTTCGTGACCGAGGTGCGCCTGCCGGGCGTATCGCCCGCCGGCATCGCGCTCAGTATCTCGTCGGCCTTCCTGTAGTCGTCCTCCGTGTCGAAGAACACGATTGCAACGGACTTCTCGGACTCCGGGTCGTGGAGCATGATGAATTCCGACGCGGGCATTCCCTCGGGCCGCTCACGACCTCCGGCCCACTCACGCTTCATCTCTTCGATTCGTTCCTTGCTGACACCTTCAAAAGACACGACACGTGCGAGCGCCATCGGAGCCTCCCATGTGGATTAGGGCAACCCTACAACCCTCCGGCGCGCACGTGGGAACACTGCGAGGGTCCCGCGGGACCTGCTCATCGTCGTCGCGCTTCCTACGCTGAGAATGTCGACCGCGACTGGTCCTGAGGGGCATGGCGCGGTCGGCTTCCGAGATAGCCCCGACTCGGAGCGGCGGGCATTCCCTTCGAGAGGATCCACGAGGCCGCCTTCTGACCGCGGGTGACGTCTAGTTCGCTAGTCCGTCAGCTCGCGTCATTGCATCCGAGCGGCGCTCGCTCCGCCTATCGCACGCTCGCGGCTTCCCGAGCCAGGTGTCGCAGGTCGAGCCCGTCGTCCGCTCGAGCTCCTCTGCTACTGGCCCTCGTTCGGCCAGAGGCGGAGGCGGGCCGACTCGGCCATGGACATCGGGACGGCATCGCTGCGAGGCGCACGCGACCACGCCCAGCCGATGGCGACGAGCCACGGCGAGCCGAACAAGAGTGAAAACCCGACCGCCGACATGTGCTCAGTGTGCCGGTACCAGGACGCGCTCCCGGGAACGTCTGGTTGCTCTCTGGTGAGCATTCGGTTAGGGCCTGCTCGAACGAGTGGAGACGGTCGCAGCTTAGGGACCGCGGTCAGGCCCCGGAGGCGCCCTTCGCGACGTCGCCGATAATCGCAGCGAGCTCCTGCGGACGCGACCACATCGGCCAGTGGCTCGTCGGCAGGTCGACCCAGGTGACGTTGCGGAGCTCGGCGAGGCCGGCGACGAATTCGTACCCCTCCTTCACCGCCTCCTTGTACTGCTCGGACGTATATCCCGTGCACACGACCGTGCTCGGCACGTCGAGGCGCGCGTCGTTGGTCAGCTCGGCACCCTCGCGAAGCGCGGCTCCCGGCTCGGGAACGGCACGCCGCCGGAACGTCTCGAGCTGCTCCTCGCTGAGCCCGTCGAGGTTCTCGTTCGCCGCGAGCTCTTCCTGCGACGGCAGCGGCTGCTCGACGCCCTCGAAGTCGGCGTCGAGCGCGCCGATCGCCGGGCCGGTATCGACGTAGACCATCGCCCCGATCTGCTCCGGGATGCGGTCGGTGACCGCGTAGCCGGGGGCCCCGGCACCGCTGTGCACTGCCAGCACGACAGGACGCCCCGCTGCCGTTACCGCCTCGCAGATCGCGTCGACGTGATCGGCGAACGTGATCGAGGACCGGTCGGTGTCAGCCGACTCGAGACCGGGCAGCGTCAGCGCCGTGACCTCGTGTCCGTCGGTGCGCAACGCGGCGGCGACCTCGTCCCACGCCCAGGCGCCGAGCCAGAACCCGGGAACCAGGGCGATCGGCGCGGGGCTCATACGACAAACCTAGCTATCACGCTCGGGTCCCGCCTCCTGGCTTCCACCATGGCCTTCTCGAGGTTCCCGTCCAAGAGAACCCGCTCGTCAGGATCGGTGGTGTCGCCACTGATGTCGCTCTCCGCCGCCTGATGTTCGGGGAGATGACGTTCGCCAGCCCGAAGCCGCCTCCATGACGCCGAACATGCCGATGATTTGCCAGCGGGACCAGGGCGCCAGCACCGCCAACCGCGGCTGCGGTCACGAGCACGCCCACGAGGTTCACGAACGACATCGGCCGCCCCCGCCGACCCCCGGAGCGCAGCACGAGCAGCGCCGCGATCCGTGTTTTCGACGCGCGAAGCGGGGTACAGACACAGCGCGCGCGACCTGCGTCCACACAGACAGGAGGTGTGATGTCGTCCACTCATCAGGGGCTTGCTTCGGAAAGCGGTTACGGCGCAACTGATCCGGTACCGGCCGACGGGAGCCCACCACAAGTGCTGCCTCAGCCGCCCCAGCCGCCCGGGCAGCCGGGGGAGGATCCTCAGCCGCCTCAACCTACCCGCGTTCCGGAGAGTGATCCGCAGCCGCCGACGCCTCCCGAACCCCAGGAACCGCCGGAACCCTGGCCAGCCGAGGAGCCGGCACAACCTTGGCCGACGGAGGAGCCGGCACCACCAGCGGAGTAGTCGTCGCGGGCCCGCGGCGACGAGCATCGAGCTTCCCCTCGAAGACAGGCCCCTTCGGCTAGGTCAGGAGCGAGTCGGATCGCAGTCCATGTAGCTCTTTGGTGTACGCGGTGTGGCTAGTTGGTGAACGCGATCGCGACGGCGGCCGGCAGCACGACCCAGGCTCCGACGGTCAGCGAGATGGCGATGATCGCGAACTTCCTGCTCTGGTCCTTGGGCGGCGTGCGGCAGTGGCCCACGGTTCGCCAGAGGTCCTCGAGCGGCGAACGCGTCGAGAGCCGGATCCGCCGGCTCGCCATCGCGGCACCTCGCAGGATCACCCAGGACCCACCGACGACGACGATCGTGACGATGAGGCCCGTGACGACAGCCACCCACCAGTTGCGGAAGGCGACTCCTTGCGTGAGCCGCCAGCCGGTGGCGAACACCGGGATCAGGAGCCCGCCGATGACGAACGATGGAAGGCCGATCTCGCGACGCTTGAAGACGGTCGTCAACCCCTCCGCGTCCAGCCGAGCCTGGCTCAACGCCCGCCGATCGTCCGAGAGAGGCTCGGTCTCGATCTCTCGGAGCCAGTAGAGGTTCCGCATCTCCGTCGAGACCTGTCTCAGATACGAGACGACGACGAATCGCGCGACGAGCTGGATCAGCCAGCGGAGCAGGCCCTTGGTCGGGCCGACGGCCGCCTCGCCGGCGCTCGCACCGTGATAGCCGTGCCGCCCCAACGTCTCCAGGGCGGCGACTGCGCGCCTGTGCGCGGCGGGGAACCGCTCCGGGTCGGCGAGCGTTCCCGTCCGTGCGAGCTCGCCGAGCATCTCCCGCTCCCGCGGGCCCGTGACCTCGATCTGATCGAGGAAGGAGGCGATCGCCTCGTCATCACCAGCGAGCAGCTCCAGGCGCTCGATCGGGTTGTCGATGACGTCGGCCCTCTGCTCGGACATGCGTTGGAGCATGCCAGCGGCGCGGAGCACGCGCCAACGCCGCCCCTCGGCGCGGGGGCGCCAAACCGCACGTTGGGTCGCCCCGTAGGACCCCGCAGACACGTCGAGTCTTGCATCCACTCGGGAGGAGGATCTCGTGAAGAAGCTCGCAGCGGGCGCGTTCGTCGGAGCGCTTCTCTTCGGAGGAACGGTCGCCGGGGCGGCAGTCGCGCGCACCCAGGCAACGACGATCCAGCTGAGCACCGCGATGAGCGCCACTCAAGAGGTACCGGCGCCCACCGGCAACGTCGCCGGGGCAAGGGGGACATTCACCGCGACCGTGGCGAAGACGGACACCGGAGCCAGCTTGAACTGGCAGCTGACCTTCACGGGTCTCACCGGTGCTGCGGGAGCCGCGCACATCCACAGGGCACCGCAGGGGCAGCCGGGTGGGGTCGTCGTGCCGCTCTGCGGCCCCTGTCAGAGCCCCGCGAGTGGATCAGCGAACGTGGACGCCTCGGTGCTGGAGGCTCTCCAAACCGGCGGTGCGTACGTGAACGTCCACACGGCGACGAACGCCCCCGGTGAGATCCGGGGCCAGATCGGCGTGCTGGCGAGCGTGCGCACCTCGCTCTCGAGCCGTCAGGAAGTGCCGAGGCCGAAGGGAAGGGTCCGCCAGGCAGAAGGGGCCTTCACGGCGACGGTGACGAAGTCGGGGACGACGGGAACGCTCGCGTGGCGGCTGAGGTTCAGCGATCTGACCGGCCGAGCTCTTGCCGCCCACATCCACATCGGGCGGCGCGGGCAGGCAGGTCCGGTCGGCGTCGCGCTGTGCGGGCCCTGCCGGAACGGGGTGCGGCGGAGCACTCCGCTGACGGCCGCAGTTCTCACGGCACTCGAGGCGGGCCGCGCGTACGTCAACGTGCACACAGCTCGGAACCAGGCCGGTGAGATCCGGGGTCAGATCGCGGCGGTGCCGCTGACGATCTCGTAGTCGACGGAGGTGAGGGAAAACGGGAGCGCCCGGCCTGTGGCCCCGGGCGCTTCTCGTTTACGCGGCGACCGTGACCCCGAGGCGGCCGCCCTCAGGCGTTCGCGCAGTCCGGAATCTGCACACGGATTCCGGACTTGCGCAAAAACGGGGCGCTCCTCGCTTACGCGGTGACCGGCTGTTCCATCTCCGCACTCCACTCACCCGCGACCGCAAGCGAGTTCATGCGCGCCCGGTGGACGAACGCCGCCTGCGCGGCCTCCGCGTTCCCCGCATCGCCGGCCCAGGCCTTGAGTGCGGACTGCTGGAGCGCGCGGCCGTAGGAGAAGGAGAGCGCCCACGGGCCGCCGATCCGGTTGATTGCGTTCAGGTTCTCGGTCGCCTGGACCTCCGATTGGCCCCCGGACAGGAACACGATGCCGGGAACCGCGGCGGGGACGACGCCCAGGAAGCAGTCGATGGTCGCCTCCGCGATCCGCTCCGACGACGCCTGCTCCGAGGAGCCCTTGCCCGGTATGACCATGTTCGGTTTGAGCAGGGTGCCCGCAAGGTCAATGGCGAAGTCGTAGAGCTCGTCGAAGGTCTCGTGCAGCGTGCGAGTCGTCACCTCCCTGCAGGCCTCGAGGGTGTTGTCGGCGTCCATCAGGACCTCTGGCTCGACGATGGGAACGAGACCCGCCTCCTGGCACAGCGCGGCGTACCGCGCAAGCGCATGCGCATTCGCCTCGATGCACGCATCCGTCGGAATGCCGTCCCCGATCGTGATCACCGCCCGCCATTTGGCGAAGCGGGCGCCGAGCTGCCGGTACTCCTCGAGCCGCCCACGCAGCCCGTCGAGGCCCTCGGTCACCTTCTCGCCAGGGAACCCCGCCAGGTCGTGTGCACCCGTGTCGACCTTGATGCCGGGGATGACGCCTTTCGACGAGAGCACCTCGGGGAATGACGTTCCATCGTCCGTGGCTTGGCGAAGCGTCTCGTCGTAGAGGATCACGCCGCCGATGGAGTCCTCCATCCCCGGCGCGGTGAAGAGGAGCTGGCGGTAGAAGCGCCGGCTCTCCTCGGTCGACTCGGCGCCGATCGAATCGAATCGCTTCTTGATCGTCCCCGTGCTCTCGTCGGCCGCGAGGATCCCCTTGTGGTCGGCGACGATCGCCCGGGCGGTCTCGTGCAGCTCCTGGGCCGCCATCAGCGCGCTCCTTTCATCAGGCTTTGGATCTTCGTCAAAGGATGGGAGGCCACGATGCGGCGGAACGTTCCCGACCGCGACCGCATCACGATCGACTCGGTCTCGACACGGTCGCCGATCACACGGACCCCCCGGAGGAGCGCGCCGCTCGTCACGCCGGTGGCGGCGACGAACACGTCGTCCCCCTGGACGAGGTCGTCGGTCGAGAGCACCAGGTCGATGTCGTACCCGGCGTTCTCGAGGCTCCGGCGCTCCTCGTCGTTCCTCGGCCAGAGCTTCCCCTGCATCGCACCACCGAGGCACTTGATGGCCGCCGCGGAGATCACCCCCTCCGGCGTGCCCCCGATCCCCATCAAGAGATCGACCCCGGTGCCCGGTTGAGCGGCGGCGATCGCGGGCGCGACGTCCCCGTCTCGGATGAGGTTCACGCGCGCGCCGGCCTCCCGGAGCTCGGCGATCAGGTCGTCGTGGCGGTCGCGCTCGAGGACGACCACGGTCAAATCGTTGACGTCGACCCGCTTTGCCTCCGCGACCCGCTCGAGGTTCTCGGTCGGGGTTGCCTCGATGTCGATCGCCGCCGCCGCCTCGTGCCCCACGGCGATCTTGTCCATGTACAAGGCCGCGCCGGGAAAGAACAGCGTTCCGCGCTCGGCAACGGCGATGACGGAGATCGCATTCGGCATGCCCAGCGCCGTGAGCCGAGTTCCCTCGAGCGGATCCACCGCGACATCCACCTCGGGGCCCGTCCCGTCCCCGACCGGTTCGCCGTTGTAGAGCATGGGCGCCTCGTCCTTCTCCCCCTCGCCGATGACGACGAGGCCGCGCATGCTCACGGTGTCGAGCATCAGGCGCATCGCGTCAACCGCGGCCTGGTCGGCCGCGATCTTGTCTCCGCGCCCGATCCAGCGTGACGCGAACGTCGCCGCCGACTCGGTCACGCGAACGAGCTCGAGCGCGAGGTTACGGTCGGGAACCGCAGCGCTCACACGAAAATCCTACATCCGCTCGGGCGCCTCGACCCCGATCAAATCGAGGCAGCGGGCGACCACCCGTTGTGTCGCGGCGGAGAGCGCGAGGCGAAACCCCTCGGACTCGCTTCCGAGCACGCGATGCTCGTGGTAGAAGCGGTGGAAGTCGTCGGCGACCCGGATCGCATAGGTCGGGATGGCGTGCGGTGCACGGCGTTCGGTTGCCTCGGCCGCGACGGCCGGGAACTCGAGGAGTCGTTTCACGAGCTCGCGCTCCTCGGCCGCGAGCGAGCCCGGGAAATCGACTGGGTAACGAGCAATGACAGGGCCTGCGTCGCTTGCATTGCGCAGGATTCCGGCGATTCGCGCGTGCGCGTACTGGACGTAGTAGACGGGATTCTTCTGCGTCCGCTGCCTCGCGAGATCGACGTCGAGCTCGATCGTTTGGTCGTGGCCTCTCGAGACGAGATACCAGCGCGCCGCGTCCACGCCGATCGTGTCCAACAGCTCGTCGAGGAAGACGACATCCCCCTGACGCTTGGACATCTTCCTCGCCTCGCCGCTCTCGACGAGGTGAACGAGCTGGTAGATCAGCACTTCGACCGAGTCCCGCGGCTGCCCGAGCATCTCCGCGAGTGCCTGCAGGCGCCGCACGTACCCGTGGTGATCGGCTCCGAGGACGTAGATCAGTCGGTCGAGCCCACGCGCGAACTTCCGGCGAATGTACGCGGCGTCAGCGGCGAAGTAGCCTGGCCGTCCGTCGGACCGGACGAGCACGCGGTCCTTGTCGTCCCCGTGGGCGGTCGTCCGCGCCCAGACGGCCCCGTCGGCCTCGTACACGTCGAGGAGCGCGATCGCCTCGGGGATCTCCGCCTCGACCTCGCTTTGGAGCGCCCAGGTGTCGAAGCGGATGCGAAAGCGCTCGAGGGTCGCTCCGATCCGCTCGAGCATTGCCGGAACGGGGTCTCCGGGTAAGGCCCCGAGCTCGGCGATGTATTCGCCGCGATAGCCGTCCTCCGGAGGCTCCTGACCGCGGCGCACCGCCTCGACGGAGGCGTAGAAGAGCTCCATCTGCTTCCCTGCGTCGTTGTAGTAGTACTCGCGCTCGACCTCGTGCCCGGCGAACTCGAGCAGTCTCGCCGCCGAGTCCCCGTAGGCCCCGTTTCGTCCGGTCGCCACCGTCAACGGGCCGGTCGGGTTGGCGGAGACCATCTCGACCTGCACCCGCTCGGGATGTTCGGCAGAGCCTGCTCCGTAGGACTCGCCGGCGGCCAGGACGTGGGCCAGCGCGTCGGCGAGCCACCGATCCGAGACGTGCAGATTGACGAAGCCAGGGCCTGCCGCCTCGGCGCTCTCGGCGAGCTCCTGCTCGACGGCCCGCTCGGCGATCTCGGTGGCGATCTCCCGGGGTGCGCGCCGCTGAACGGGCGCGAGCCTCAGGGCGACGTTCGTCGCATAGTCGCCGTGCTCGGAGTCGTTCGGGCGTTCGAGCTCCACGGGTGCACCGGCGATCTCGGCGAGCGCGGACTCGAGACGCGAGACGGGATCGGTGACCACTGCCACGCCGCCATCGTAGGCGGCCGCAGTCCTGCGCCCCCGGAACACCAGGTGCGTGGCCACAAGCCAGGCACCGGGCTAGTTGGGGTCTTCCTCGCCGCTGCCGGATCCGGGCCCGCTCGAGCCCGAGCTGTCGCCGCCATCGCCGGAGCCGGAAATACTCGATCCCGAGCTCTCGCCGTTACCGCCGGATCCGGACCTGCTCGAATCCGAGCCGGAGCCTCCGCTGCTGCTACCGGATCCCGACCCACTGGAGTCCGAGCCTGAGCTTTCGCTGCTGCCACCGGGTCCTGGGCCGCTCGAGTCATACCGAGTTTCCTCCGGGCTCAAAGGCTCGGACGAAGCTGGCAAGTGGGATGAGCCCGAGCCAGACGAGCCAGACGAGCCGCCGCGGACGTTCTCGTCCTCGGCGCCCCCCGAGCCTGGCCCGCTCGAGTCTTCCGAGCCCTTATCCTCACGGGTCTCGACCCTGTCTCCAGGGCCGCTGTCCGCGTCCTGTTTACCGTCGTCGCCGGTTCGCGCCGTGTTCGCTGGCTCAGCGTTGCGGCGGTCGTGGCCAAGGCCGCGAACGCTCTGGCCGCGCTCGTCCTCGGCCGGCGCCGAGTCAGCCCGGGTCGTCACCTGCGGGCGATCGGAGAGGATTCGGGCGGGTCCTTTCTCGGTCGCACCGACGGTTCCGATCGTCGTCACCGCCACAGCGGTCGTCGCGGCTTTCATACCGAGCGAGCCCGTCGTGAGCTTGGCCAGCACTCCACCTGCGGTGCCCGCCGCTGCGGCACTCATTCCCCCACCAGTAGGGAAGCCCGGGATCGCGAGCGCGAGTTCGTCTCGCACCACGATTGGCACGACGAGTACGGCGCCCACCACGGGTCGAAGGCGGATCCGCAGCGCGCGCCGGGCGCGGAAGAGGAGTGCCTCGGTCGCGGGGCGCGAGAGCCCGAGCGCGGTCGCCACCTCGCCGTATCGGAGCCCGTAGACGTACCGGAGGACGAGGGCTTCCCGCTGCCGGTCCGGCAACTCCGAGAGCGCCCTCTTGAGCTCCTGCACCTGCAGGCGACGCTCGACGTCATCTGTTGACGACGCGACCACCTCGAGATCCTCGTCGGCGACTGGGAGCGGCGACCTCATTCCGGCATTGATCCGGCCACGGCACTCGTTCCGAGCGATCGCTGCCAGCCACGACCTGTAGTCCCGAACGCGCGTGCCCGTCAACAGTGCGCTGTGCGCCGAGAGGAAGACCTGCTGAGTGGCGTCCTCCGCGTCGTGGCCGTCCCGAAGCATCGTCCTGCAGATGCCGTAGACCATCTGCCCGTGGCGCTCGAAGATCCGGGCGACTCGGGCGGCGGCCTCGGTCTCGGGCCTTTGCCGCCGCCGCCCTGGCTCCGGGAGAGATGCGCTCGTCACGACCTCACGCACCGTGTCGCTCAGTCGTCGTTGCCTCCCTCACCCGGGCCGCTGTTCCCTCCGCCGCCACTGCCGCCTCCGCCGTGACCGCTGTCGTCGTCGTCGTGCTCGTCCTCGTCCTCGTCGTCCTCGTGCTCGTTCTGGTCCTGGTCCTCGTCTTCAGCCTGGTCCTCCTGCTCCCCCTCGTCTTCGTGCTTCAGCACCCGGAGCACCCAGGAGCCGCCGATCAGGTCGCAGGTGATCTCGACGAAATCGCCTACCGCGAAGCCTGCGACGGTGACCCCAGCCGGAACGGTGCACGTCGCGCTGCGCGTCCTGGACGACACCGTCAGCGGAGACAGCGACTCGATCGTGCCTTTCAGTTCGACCTCGTCATCTGCGGGCTCGTTGCTGGTCGGGAAGGACCTCGTGCTTGCGATCGAGACGTTTCGGGCGACAACGCGCGATCCGTTGCCGCGGGCTCGCAGGGTGGCACGGCGAAGCTCGACCCGCTGGCCCACGCGAATCCGTGCCATCGAGCCAGGCACACGGAGCGCGACCGCTTGCCGCGGCGTCCGCAGAGTGACGATATGGCTCGGTTCGTCCTTCAAGACGACCGTCCCTCGGATGCGGGCGCTCGACTGGCCTTCGGCCGCAACTGGAAGTACCAGCAGACCTGTGATCAGAGCGAGGAGGAAGAGGATGCGCGGCATGAGTCCGTCCTTTCAGGAGACGATGCGTCATCCGTCCAGAGTCGGTTTGGAACGAAAAACGTGCGCGGCGTCTGCCGCGAACTGGCGCTAGCGTCGCTTGGCCGACGGAGCGGTCTGAATGGGGACGACGGTCCCCTCGCGGTGGAGGGCGTGCTGGACTTCCTCCCGCGCCTTGTAGATCCGCCACTTCACGGTCGCAAGCGTGATCTCGAGCGTCTCCGCGATCTCGCCGTAGGACAGACCGACGATGTCACGAAGCAGGAGCGCCATCTTCAGATCGGGGTTGAGTGCCTCGACGGCCCGCCAAACGCCGTCGATCATCTCCGAGCGCTCCACGGGAGCGTCGACGACCTCGAGCGGCGGCACATCCTCGAGCGCCACAACCGCGCGTGGCCGGCGCTCCAGGGCGCGCAGCTCGTCGAGCACGCGGTTCTTCGTCACCTGGAAGAGCCACGTCGTGAACCGTGAGCGCAGCGAGAAGCTCGGAAGTCCCTGGAAAACCCGCAGGAACACCTCCTGCGTCAGGTCCTCCGAGAGGGCCCGGTCGCCCGTCAGCCGTAGAACGTAGTTGTAGACCGGCTGCTCGTACGTGCGGACGATGATCGAAAACGCTCGCTCATCTCCGCGCTGGGCCTTGCGCAAAACACCGAGATCGGGTTGTGGCAATGACACAGACGTGGCGAGTATAGAGGCGGAGTGGTAAGGGGATTGTGGGCGTCGGGTTACGGGCCCGTTGTGAGGGGTCTGCCGGTCATATCGGACGGGATGGGCAACCCGAGCATCGCCAAAACGGTCGGTGCGAGATCGGAAAGCTTCCCCGCATCGCGCAACGTGACACTCTGGTCAGTGGCAAGCAGCGGAACCGGGCTCGTCGTGTGGGCCGTGTGCGGGCTTGTGCCATCAGGCTCGAGCATGATCTCGGCGTTCCCGTGGTCGGCGGTCACGAGGCACACGCCGCCGGCGGCGCCCACGCAGTCGACCACGGCACCCAGGCAGCGGTCGGTCGCCTCGACCGCAGCCTTCACGGCCGGGATCGAGCCCGTATGGCCGACCATGTCGGGGTTGGCGAAGTTGACGACCGCAAACCGGTAGCCGTTCCCGATCTCCTCGCAGAAGCGCCTCGCAACCTCGTCGGCCGACATCTCGGGCTTCAGGTCGTAGCTCGGGACGTCGCGCGGCGAAGGCACGAGGATGCGCGTCTCTCCCTCCCACTCCCGCTCTTCACCGCCGTTGAAGAAGTACGTGACATGGGCGTACTTCTCGGTCTCCGCCGCGTGGAGCTGGCGAGCCCCGTGCGTGGCGAGCACTTCCGCGAGCGTGTTCTTCACATGCTGCTCCTCGAACACGACCGGAAAGGGGAAGTCGTGGCGGTAGCGGGTCATCGTCGTCAAAGCGACGCCGGCGTCGAGCAGCCGCTCCGTAAGTTGTCGCGCCCGGTCCGGGCGGAAGTTGAAGAACACCGCGGCGTCCGTCCTCGGCTGAAGCCTCGGACGGCCGTTAATGACGATCGGCTCAATAAACTCGTCCGTAACACCGCGCTGGTAGCTCTCCCGAACGGCAGCCACGGGATCATCGGCAACGGTGCCCTTGCCTTCTAGGATCGCACTGACCGCAAGCTCGGTGCGATCCCAGCGCTGGTCGCGGTCCATCGCGTAGTAGCGGCCGCTGACGGTCGCAATCCGTTCGAGCGGCAACTCGGCGAGGTCGCGCGCCGCTGCGTGGGGCGACACGTCACGCCCGTCGGTGAACGCGTGCAGCCACGTGCGACCTGCCATTCCTTCGCGCTCCGCGAGCCGAAGCAGCGCGCGAAGGTGGTCGATGTGCGAGTGGACGCCACCGTACGAGACGAGGCCGAGAAGGTGCACGTCGCTGCTCTGCTCCCGAGCTCGTCGGAACGCCGAGACGAGCGCAGCGTTCTCGAAGAACGACCCGTCCGCGATCGCGCGGTTCACCCGCACGAGATCCTGGAACAGAATGCGCCCCGAGCCGATCGTGAGGTGACCGACCTCGGAGTTCCCCATCTGCCCATCGGGAAGCCCGACGGCGTCCCCGGAGGCGGCGAGGGTCGTATCCGGATACCGCTCCAGAAGCCCGTCGAAGACAGGTGTAGTGGCCAATTCGACGGCGTTTCCGGGCCCTGGCGGGGCAATCCCCCACCCGTCGAGGACGACCAAAGCTACGAGCTCCGTCACCCGGAAGCGGCGTCGGCGGCAGCGAGGCAGATCGCCTCGAAAGACGCCATGTCGAGCGAAGCGCCGCCGACCAGGGCGCCGTCGACGTCCGGCTGCGCGAGAAGACCGCGCGCGTTCTCGGCGTTGACCGAGCCGCCGTAGAGGACATCGCTCGGGTGCAGGGACTTGATGAACGCATGTGCCTCCTGCGCCGTTTCCGGGCCGGCTGTGCGTCCCGTCCCGATGGCCCACACGGGCTCGTACGCGATCACGAGCCGTTCGTGCCGCGGAAGCCCCGTGACCTGGCGCTCGAGCACGGACTCCGTCTCGTCGGCCTCGCGCTCGGACTCGGTCTCGCCGACACACGCGATGACCGCGAGCCCCGCCTCCAGTGCGGTCTCCGCACGATTCCGAACGGTCTCGTCGGTCTCCCCGAACAGCTGCCGCCGCTCGGAATGACCGACGATCGATCCGACCACGCCGATCTCCAGGAGCATCGGGGCAGACACCTCGCCGGTGAACGGGCCTTCCAGCTCCCAGTGGACGTTCTGGGCATACACGCGGATGCCGCTGCTCTCCTCGCCCAGGGCACGTACGGTCGACTCGAGCGCGACCGCGGCCGGGCAGACGACGACGTCGACCCCGGGCACGCGCTCGGAGAGGCGCCTGATCTGCGCGGCGAACTCCCGCGCCTGATGCGGCCCCTTGAACATCTTCCAGTTCCCTGCGATCAGCACTATGGAGTTTCCTTCGGTATCGCAGCCACCCCCGGGAGCTCCTTCCCTCCCAGGACCTCGAGAGCGGCGCCACCGCCGGTGGAGACCCAGGAGACGCTCTCGGCCAGGCCGAGCTCCTGGATCGCGCGCACCGAGTCGCCGCCGCCGACGACCGTGAAGGCGTCCACGCCAGCCACAGCCTGAGCAACGGCGCGCGTCCCCTCAGCGAAGCGCGGCCATTCGAACACCCCCATCGGGCCGTTCCAGAACACGGTTCGCGCCGCGAGGATCTCCTTGGTGAAACGCTCGCGGGTCTCCGGTCCGATGTCGAGTCCGAGCCAGCCTTCCGGGACGGCGTCGTAGGCGGCCACGCGGCTCTCCGACTCGGGCTCGAAGGCGGCCGCCGCGACGACGTCCGAGGGGAGGACCGCCTCGAACGGCAAGGGGTTCTCGTCGCGGAGCTCCTCCGCCATCTTGCCTCCGATGAGCACGGCGTCTGCCCGGCCGCCGAGGTTCTCGAGGACGCCGAGCTTGTCCTGGACCTTGGCACCGCCGGCGACGAGAACGAATGGGCGCTCGACATCCGCGAGGAGGCGACCGAGCATCGCGAGCTCCTTCTCCAGCAACAGCCCCGCGTAGGCCGGCAGGAGACGGGCGACTCCGACGGTCGACGCGTGCGCGCGATGCGCGGATCCGAACGCGTCGTTCACGAAGACATCCCTGCCCTCCGCGAGGTGTTTCGCCGCCTCGGGGTCGTTCGTCGTCTCGCCGGGATCGAAGCGTGTGTTCTCGAGGACTCGAATGCGATCGTCCGGCAAGATCTCCTGCAGGCGCTCCCTGACGGGCGCCATCGAGAACGCAGGATCCGGCCCTTTCGGACGTCCGAGGTGCGAGCAAACGGCAACCTCGGCTGCATTCCGGTCGAGCAGCAGGCGGAGGGTCGGAAGCGAGGCCCGGATCCTGGAATCGTCGGCCACCGCGCCGTCCTCGAGCGGGACGTTGAGATCGGCTCGGACGAGGACGTGCTTCGACTCGACGTCAGCCTCGCGCACGGAGCGCGGCTTTCTCACCGCTCGTCCAGTGACGGCCGCGCGCACCTCAGGCGAGAAGCTTCCCGATGAGGTCGACGAGGCGGCACGAGTAGCCCCACTCGTTGTCGTACCAGCCGAAGGCCTTCACCGTGGTTCCGCGCGCCATCGTCAGCTCGCTGTCGAGGATGCACGAGTACGGATTCCCGTTCACGTCGGTGGAAACGATCGGGTCTGTCGCAAACTGGAGAAGACCGGAAAGGGAGCCCTGCGCCGCCTCGCGGAAGGCGCCGTTGACCTCGGCGACCGTCGTCTCCCGTCCCAGGACGACGACGAGATCGGTGAGCGAGCCGGTCGCGACCGGCGCGCGCACCGAGATCCCGTCCACCTTTCCCTGCAGCTCCGGGAGGACGAGGCCGATCGCCTTCGCGGCACCGGTCGAAGTCGGGATGAGGTTGATCGCGGCTGCCCGCGCCCGGCGCAAGTCCTTGTGCGGGAAGTCGAGGATGACCTGATCGTTCGTGTACGCGTGGATCGTCGTCATGAAGCCCGTCTGGATCTGCCCCAGCTCGTGCAGAACCTTCGCCATCGGCGCGACGCAATTCGTCGTGCAGGACGCGTTCGAGACGATGTGATGTGTGGCGGGGTCGTACGCATCGTCGTTCACGCCGAGGACCACTGTGATGTCCGGATCCGTGGCCGGAGCGGAGATGACGACCTTTTTCGCGCCGGCGCCGAGGTGCTTCTGCGCCCCTTCGCGGTCCGTGAAGAATCCCGTCGACTCCAGAACGACGTCGACGCCGAGTTCGCCCCACGGAAGAGCACCAGGATCTCGCTCGGACAGGATCTGCACCTCGTCCCCCGCCGCCCGCAAGATGTTGTCCGCGAGCTCGACCTCGCCCTGGAACGGCCCGAGGTTGGAGTCGTAGCGGAGGAGATGGGCCATCGTGTTCGCGTCACCGAGGTCGTTCAACGCGACCACTTCGATGCCCCCGCCGAGCGCGTGCTGCGCTCGGAAGAAGTTTCTCCCGATGCGGCCGAACCCGTTGATGCCGACGCGAATGCCCATCGTTCCTCCGTCCGTCGATACCCGATCTCGCGCGAGTCTAACGAGGGGTCTTCGCGAGCTCCTCGAGCCGGCGCAGGCGCCGGTGGATCGCCGCCTTGCTCGCGGGAGGATCCGCTCGCGCGGCGAGCTCTCGCAGCGAGTCCGTCGGATGTCGGAGCCGGAGGGCCGCCGCCTCCCGGAGGGGCGCCGACAGCAGCTCGAGCCTTCGGTCGACGCGAAGGCGCTCGACGGCCTCGAGCTGGAGCTCCGCGGATCTGCTCGTCCGGACGAGATTCGCATGATCGGCGTTTGCGAGCCGGTTGGCCCGCTCGCTGGTCGCGGCCACGACTGCTCGCTCCTCCAGCCCAAGAACGGTCTCGGCAGCACCGACGATCGCAAGCAGCGACTCGATCGCGTCCCAGCTCTTCGCGTAGGCGGCCGCATGGGTCTGGCGCTCTGCGACACGAAGCGCCGATCCGGCTTCGTCCGCCACCTCTCTGAGGAACGCGGCCGCTGCAACCGATGAGGTTCGGAGCTCGAGGTGCGGCGAGCGCAGCAGTGAGAGCGAGCCGCCGGCGAGGAAGGCGCCTCGCAAGTACGCGCCGCGGCAGCACGACCGCGCGACGACTCGGCGCGGAGGTCTCTCGAGGGGGGCATGACGTGCATCGAGCACGCCGGCGGCTTTGAGGACGCGCAAGGCATCGGCAGTGCCCTCGATGTGGATCTGGTACCGCGTGGCGCGGTCGAATGCGCGTCGCCTGTAGGTGCGGATCTCGGAACGGATCCCGTCCTCACGAAGCAGGCTGAATGCCCGGCGCGCGGCCGCGCCACTGGCGAGATCGAGATGGAGCGCCCACTCCCCTCTCCCTCTCAGATGGAGGCTGCCCGCCGAGTGGAAGAGCGCCGAAAGCTCGGCCCGCCGATCGCACTCGCGCGCAGGCGCGATTTGAGCAAGCTCCTCCCTGATGTCCTCGGAGGACGTCAAAGCGTGACGCCCTCGAGCGCCAGCAGCCTGCGCTTCACCGAGACGCCGGCCGACCCGTACGGCCCGATCCCCACCGCTCCAACCACGCGGTGGCAGGGGACGAGGAGCATGAACCGGTTGCGTGCGCAGAAGGTCCCGACAGCTCGCTGGGCGCCTGGGTGCCCCGCGAGCGCCGCGAGCTCGCCGTAGCTGACGACCTCGCCACGCGGTACGGCTCGCAAGCTGTCGGCAACCGCGCGTTGGAAAGGCGTGGCCCAGCTCAGGTCGAGCTCGACGTCCCCCAGGTCGACCTCCTCGCCTCTGAAGAACGCCAGGAGCCGCTCGACCAGGTCCTGACGTGTCTCGGCGGCAGGGCCGGTGTCCGAGACCACCTCAAAGGTGAAGTCGTGGGCAAGGACGCGGCCGTTCGACGTCCATAGCTCGCCCACTCCCCAGGAGGGCACCGTGTAGCGCGTTTGCTCCACCCGCACCATCCTCGACCTTACAATCGCGGCATGAGCGCACACGGAATCTTCACGCCGCCGAACCCCGTCAACGAGCCCGTCAAGTCGTATGCCCCCGGGCTCCCCGGAGCGCGCCGAGCTGAAGGACCGGCTTCACGCCATGGAGCGCGAGCAAATCCGCATCCCGCTCATCATCGGCGGCAAGGACGTCTCCACCGACGAGACGTTCGAGGCAGTCATGCCGCACCGGAAGAGCCACGTCCTCGCGGACGTCAGCAAGGGCGGCCCCGAGCACGTCCAACAAGCCATCGACGCCGCCCGCGAGGCGCACGCCGACTGGTCGCGGACACCCTGGCACGAGCGCGCCGCGGTCTTCCTCCGCGCCGCCGAGCTCCTCGCCGGCCCATGGCGCGCCACGGTCAACGCCGCGACGATGCTGAACCAGTCGAAGACCGCCCACCAGTCGGAGATCGACGCCGTCTGCGAGATGGTCGACTTCTGGCGCTACAACGCGGAGTTCGTCGTCCGCATCTACTCGGAGCAGCCGTACTCGCCGACGGGCACGTGGAACCGGATGGAGTACCGCCCACTCGAAGGGTTCGTCTTCGCGGTGAGCCCGTTCAACTTCACCTGCATCGGGGGGAACCTTTCCTCCACGCCGGCCCTCATGGGCAACACGATCATCTGGAAGCCGGCCTCGACGGCGGCTCTCTCCGCCTACTACCTGATGCGGGTCCTGCAGGCCGCCGGCCTCCCGGACGGCGTCATCAACCTCGTCTACGGCTCCGGTGCCACCATCGGCGACGCCGCGCTCGCGAGCTCCGAGCTCGCCGGGATCCATTTCACCGGTTCCACCGAGGTCTTCAACGGCATGTGGGAGACAGTCGGCGCGAACATCGGCTCGTACCGGAACTACCCGCGCATCGTCGGCGAGACGGGCGGAAAGGACTTCATCCTCGCTCACCCCTCCGCCGAGGCGGAGGCAGTGGCGACGGCGGTCGTCCGGGGGTCGTTCGAGTACCAGGGGCAGAAGTGCTCTGCGGCATCCCGCCTGTACGTGCCCTCGAACATCTGGCCCGAGGTGAAAGAGCGTCTCGTCGAGGACGTGGGCACGATCAAGATGGGCGACGTCAGCGACTTCGAGAACTTCATGGGCGCCGTGATCGACAAGAACGCGTTCGAGACGCACAGCTCGGCTATCGCCGAGGCCCGTTCCACGGGCGCCGAGATCCTCACCGGAGGTTCGACGGACGACTCCGAGGGGTACTTCGTGTCCCCGACGGTGATCACGACCGACGACAAGGGTTTCCGGCTGCTTCGCGACGAGCTTTTCGGGCCGATCGTGACCACCTACGTCTACGACGAGAAGCGCTGGGACGACACGTTGAAGCTCGTCGACGAGACGGCGCCGTACGGCCTGACGGGTGCGGTCTTCGCCACCGACCGGTCGGCGATCGAAGAGGCCCAGGACGCGCTGCGCTACGCCGCCGGCAACTTCTACGTCAACGACAAGCCGACCGGAGCCGTCGTCGGGCAGCAGCCGTTCGGCGGCTCGAGGGCGAGCGGAACGAACGACAAGGCGGGCTCGATGTGGAACCTCATCCGCTGGGCGTCGCCCCGGACGATCAAGGAGACCTTCGTTCCCCCGACCGACTACCGCTATCCCTTCCTCGGTCCCGACGGCGACCGGCCGAGCTCGTAGATGCGCAAGAGCAGAATCTGCGAGCGCAGATTCTGCTCGCGCCAACATCCCTGAAGCCGGCCGCTTCGCGGCCGGGGCGCTCCGTTCACATCGACCCTCTCCTTCTAACTGCGCAAGAGCGGAATCTGCGAGCGCAGATTCTGCTCGCGCCAACATCCCTGAAGCCGGCCGCTTCGCGGCCGGGGCGCTCCGTTCACATCGACCCTCTCCTATGAGCAGGTAGACATAGGCGTGGTCCGGATCCTCGACGGGATCGACGTCTTCCTCGACCGTCTCGGCTCGGTCGAGCTCATGCCCCTCTTCCTCGCGATCCTGTGCCATTTCGCGAAGATGGCATGCACCAGCCGAGCGTGGCGGAACGTGCTGGCGGCTGCGTACCCGGACGCGAAAGTGCCATGGAGATCCGTCTTCGGCGCCTATCTCGCGGGCGTCGGAATCAACGCGATCATTCCGGCGCGCGCGGGCGACGCGGCCCGGATCTACCTCGCCCACCGTGCTGTGCCAGGCAGCACCTACACGACGGTGGTCTCGAGCACGGTTGTCCTGACGCTGTTCGACTTCACCGCGGCGACGCTCCTCTTCGCCTGGGCATTGACCCTCGGCGAGCTCCCGGGCCTCGACGTCCTTCCGCGCCTCGACAGCTTCGACTTCGCGTTCCTGCTCGACCGACCGCTCGCGTTCGTGCTCGTGCTCGCGGCCATTCTCATCGGGCTCGCCGGCCTCGGAGTGTGGATACACGGACACGTGAGGAACTTCTGGGGCCGGGTGGCGCAGGCGTTCGCCGTCCTGCGTCCGCCGACGCGGTACGTGCGTCAGGTGGCGCCCTGGCAGGCGGGCGACTGGCTACTCCGGCTGGCGACGATCTGGTTCCTCCTGGACGCGTACGACATCCCGCAGACGCTTCACAACGCCGCGCTCGTGCAGGTTTCGCAGAGCACGGCGACACTGCTCCCGATCACGCCGGGCGGCCTTGGAACCGAGCAAGCCTTCCTCCTCTACATCCTGAACGGCGCGGCGCCGGCATCGGTCCTACTGGCGTTCAGCGTGGGCGCGAGGCTCACGATCACCGCGGTCAACGTCGTCGCAGGGTTCACTGCGATCGCGCTGACGATGCGGACGTTGCGCTACTCGGAGCTACGACCGGCGGACCAGACACGAGCGCCCTGACGTCACAGAGGCGTCGTCAGCCGGTCGCTGCGAGGAAGAGCCCGGCTCCGCCGGTCGGGAGCTGCGAAGCGGCCGGTCGCCTCTGCCGTCAGGACGGGCCGGCTTTGTGGAGCTGGGCGTAAAGAGCGCGGGCCGTCTTCTGAGGTAGCCCGGGCACGCCTTCGAGCTCCTCCTGTGAGGCCTCGAGAAAGTGCTCGACGGAGCCGAAGTGCTGCAGGATCGCCCGTCGGCGCACCGGGCCGACGCCGGGCAGCGTCTCGAAGATCGTCTCCATCGCCTTTGCGTCACGGCGTCGACGGTGGTAGCGAAGCGCGACGCGATGGGCCTCGTCGCGAATGCGCTGGAGCAGCTGGAGCCCGGGGCTGTGCCGGTCGAGCCCGATCGGCACCGCCACGCCGGGGACGAAAACCTCCTCCTCTCGCTTCGCGAGCGCGATCACGGCGACCCGCGGAAGGTCGAGCTCGTCCAGCGCGGCGAGTGCAGCCGCCAGCTGACCCCGTCCCCCGTCTACCACCACCAGGTTGGGCATCTGCGAGAAGCTCTCGTCCGGCTCGCCCTCGCGCGCGTGCGCGAACCGGCGGGAGATGACTTCTCGAATCGCTCCGACGTCGTCCTGACCGTCGAGACCGCGGATCGCGAAGGTCCGGTAATGAGCGTTCTTGGGCCGCCCGTCTACGAAGACCACCATCGACGCGACTATCGACTCTCCCTGGATGTTGGAGACGTCGAAGCACTCGACCCGAAGCGGCAGGCTCTCGAGATTGAGCACCTCGCGGAGCTCCTCGAGCGCGGCCACTCGGCGGAGTCGCGTCTCCTCGCGCTGGGCAGCATCTGCCTGCAACGCGAGTCGGGCGTTTTCCATGGCGAGCTCGACCAGCCGCCGCTTCTCGCCGCGTAGCGGCGCGCGCACCTCGACGCGTGACCCGCGCCGCGTGGAGAGGAACTCCGCAAGCGCAGCCGTATCCGCGACCTCCGGCGGGACGAGCACCTCTGGCGGCGTGCTCGGCGTCGAGCCGTAGTACTCGACCGCGAATGCCTCGAGCACCGACTGCGCGTCCTGGTCGACGAGGCATTCGAGGTGAAAGCCGTAGCGGTCGATCATCTTCCCGTCGCGGAGCGGGAAGACCTGTACGGCCGCACGCTCGCCCTCGATGGCGAGCCCGATCACATCGACGGTTCCCACGGTGCGCTTGTCCGCGGCCTGACGTTCGGCGAGATGCCGGATCGAGAAGAGCCGGTTCCGGTACCGCGCCGCCTCCTCGAAGCGCTCGTCCGCCGCGGCCTCGTGCATGCGCTCCTCGAGCTCCCGCTGGATCGGCGCCGTGTCACCCGAGAGGAACTCGATCACGCCTTCGATGATCCGGCCATAGGCATCCTGCGAGATCGCCGCGATGCACGGCGCGAAGCAGCGGTCGATGTGGTAGTCGAGGCACGGAATCCCCGAGTGACGCCCCGGTCGCGGTCCCTCGCACGGCCGGAAGCGGAAGACGCGGTTGAGGACGTCCAGCGTCTCGCGCACCTTCTTCGCGTTCGCGTACGGCCCGAAGTAGACGGTTCCGCGGCGATGCCGCTCGCGGGTGAACATGACTCGGGGGTACTCGTCCGTGAGGGTCACGGCGATATAGGGGAAGGACTTGTCGTCCCGAAGCCTGATGTTGAAGGGCGGGCGGTGGCGCTTGACGAGGTTCTGCTCGAGGTGAAGCGCCTCGGCCTCGTTTCGAGTGACGATCACCTCGACGTCGGCGATGCGGTCCGCCAGCTGGCCGATCGCCACGCGCCCGTCGCCGCGCTGGAAGTAGCTGCGGACGCGGGAACGAAGCGACTTCGCCTTCCCGACGTACAGCACCTCGCCCCGTCCGTCGCGGAAGAGATACACGCCCGGCGACCGGGGGAGCGAGCGAAGATGGCCTTCAAGGTTTTCTCGCATTCCGTCGCTAGCGTATCCCCATGCATCGGGGTCACCTGGCGGCGCTCGGAGCCACGATTTGCCTCTTGTCACTTGCCGCACCCGCCATCGCCGAGGCAGGTCCTGGCCTCGTCGTGGGCGCCGTCGAGGAGGACGTGCGAGCTTCCACGCTGGTCGAAGCCGAGACGAAAATGACGATGTTTCGGGTCGCCGGCTTTCGAGCCGTACGGCTGACGAGCTACTGGCTGCCGGGTGAAACACGCCCGTCCGACGACGAGCTCCGGGGCCTCGCGACGGTCGCCGCGGCCGCGGCACGGAACGCCGTTCGCACGTACGTCA
The DNA here is from genome assembly GCA_963761485.1 of uncultured Actinomycetes bacterium. GTDB lineage: Bacteria > Actinomycetota > Thermoleophilia > Gaiellales > Gaiellaceae > GMQP-bins7. The sequence continues at coordinate 505,096 of CAVXGP010000015.1, forward strand.
CCGTGATGCACCCGGGCTCGCGCACGACACCACTCACCGATGAGGCGCGAGCCCAATTTGCCTCCTTCGCCGCCTCGATCGCTCGCGAGGTCCCCGAAATACGCGACCTGATCGTCGCGAACGAGCCGAACCTCAATCGCTTCTGGCTTCCCCAGTTCGAGCTCGACGGCACGAGCGCCGCGCCCGCGGCGTATCTCCCTCTGCTCGCGCGGACCTACGACGCGCTGAAGGCCGTCTCGACGAGCGTCCAGGTCTACGGAGCAGCGGTGTCGCCACGGGGCACAGACCGATCCGATGGCGCCCGTCCCACGCATTCGCCCACGACCTTCATCCAGGGTCTGGGGGCCGCCTATCGCGCGAGCGGCCGCGACCGACCGCTCATGGATGCGTTCTCGATCCACGTCTACGCGGACAACTCGGCCGTGCCGCCGACGGTCGCCCATCCCCTGAACACGTCCATCGGCGTCGCCGACTACGACAAGCTCGTCGGGCTGCTCGCCGCAGCGTTCGACGGGACGGCACAACGCGGATCGGACCTGCCGATCCTCTACGGGGAGTTCGGCGTGGAGTCCCAGATCCCGCAGAGCAAGGCCGGCCTCTACACGGGGACGGAGCCCGCGACGACGTTCCCGGTGCCCGAAGAGACGCAGGCCGCCTTCTACCAGCAAGCGCTCGCGCTCGCCTTCTGCCAGCCGAACGTGATGGGCATGCTCATCCTGCACGCGCAGGACGAGCGTGCGCTCGACCGCTGGCAGTCGGGCGTGCGCTACGTGGACGGGACGCCCAAGTCCAGCCTTGCGCGCGTCACGGAGGCGCTCGACCGGACGACCGGCGGCTCGATCGCACGCTGCCCCGGCGTGCAGCTCGCGGTGAGGACGACCTACCTCCGCTTCGGGACGCGCTCCGCCGCCAGGCGCGGCGTGTTCCGGGTCAGCTTCCAGTGCGGCCTGGACTGCCTGTACCAGGTGCGGCTGGAACGGGTCTCGACGCGGAAGACGATGCTCGGGCGGAAGGGTCGCGCCGAAGTAGGCGAGCCCGTACGGGTCGATCTCGGCTCACGGCGTCTGGCACCTGGGCAGTACCGCTACACGCTGCGCCTCGCTCACCCCGTCAATCCCGGGCCGCCGACGGCCCGCCAGGGCCCCGCGTTCGCGCTGCCGTAGCGCGATTTCAGTAGCGATGCTCGACGCGCCACACGCGGACGAGCACGTAGGCGCAGGCGGCGAGCGCCAGGATCAACGCCAGGGCATCTCGGCCCCCGGGCAGCCCGTAGCCGATGGCCAGCCCGATCGCGACCACTGCGAGGACGATGGACGCGTAGAAGAGCTTGCGACTCCAGTCGGACCACGCCTCCAGGTCCCCCCTTCGCTCGCGCCAGACCAGGAAGAGGAAGAACGCGATCGCGAGGAAGAACGCGATCCGGAGTAGGCCGCCCACGGCCGCCAGCACCGGCTCCAGCGACAGCACGACGACGACGAGCGCGATGAGAGCGACGATCCCGAGCCCTCGGGCGAGCGGAGGGATTCGATCCCAGAGCTCCCTCACGAGCCCGTCATGAAGGCGCGGACGGCCAGGGCGCCGGCCAGCAGCGTCGTCACGGCGAACCAGGCGAGTCGCCTGGGCCCGAGGGCCGGCGCATAGAACCACGGGGAGAGCGCGACACCCAGTGCGAGCGCACCGTACGTGTAGTGGAGACGGTCGGGCGCTCGCCGGCCGTCCGACAGCAGGAGAAGGCCGACCGCCGCCTGGCCGATGAGCACCGTCTGAGCGAGGGCGAGCGAGTGTGCGACGATCCCGCCCGCACCCGCGGCACCGCGGGAGGAGACGAACCCGAGCAGTGCCGCGCCGAGACAGACGGCGATCACGACAACCCCGAGGACGACGTGCACCGTTCCCATCGCGAGCACCCTACCGAGCAGCCCCAACGTCCAACATAGGTGCCCGGTTGTGGGCAGGTACGAAGGCGTCCGCTACGCGGTCGCGCGTACGTTCCGCTCGAACTTGTGCCAGGCCTTGTCGCCGCGGAGATAGCGCCACGAGCCCTTCAGCCTCGCCCAGATGATGATCGGTCGGTAGAGCACGAGGTCGAGGGGGGCGAGGACAAGGAGCAGCGCGAGATCGCGCCTCCGGTACATGCGCGACTGGAGGTCGTCGAACAGGATCGCGCAGGCCGTGAGCGCCGCGTTCACGAACGCGACGGCCCCGAGCATGAGGAAGAACGCGGCAGGGTCGAAGACACCGAGTGCCAGCGCGACGGGGACCGAGACGATGGCGAGCACCTCGACGATCGGCGACAGGGTCTCGGTGATGAGGTAGAAGGGAGCGCCGATCAGCCCGACGGCCTTGTAGCGCGGGTTGAACCACATCCGTCGGTAGGCCCAGACGGTCTCGTTGATCACGCGCTGCCACCGTTCGCGCTGCGACACGAGCTTGCGGACGTCGTCGGGGCCCTCCGTGATGCCGACGTTGTGGGGGAGGCAGTGGATGCGGTAGTCACGCTTCTCGCGCAAGAACTGCTCGTGAACACGAAACGTGAGCTCGATGTCCTCGCACGTGAACACGGTCGAGTAGCCGCCGACCTCTTCGAGCACGTCCCGCCGCCAGATCTGGAAGCCGCCGGGCGAGCAGAGCATGAAGCCGTGCTTCGACCACGCCAGGCGGTTGTTGAAGAAGGCGCGCAGGAAGTCCATGTGCTGGTAGGCCATGAGCGGCTTCCACTCCATCGGTCGTCTCCCGGGTGGCTCGGCGATGGCGCGCGCCGGATCGCTCGCGGTCGTGACATAGCTCGTCACCCCGATGATTCGCGCGGGATCCTGCACGACGAGCCGCATGACCTTGAGCAGCGTGTCGCGCTCGAACACCGTGTCCGCGTCGACGCCGCAGACGTACCGGTAGCGGGCGACGTTGAGCCCTGCGTTCCAGCTGTCGGCCTTGCCTCCGTTCTCCTTGTCGACGACGACCAGATTCGCATGTGTGCGGCTTCGATAGACCGTCCGAACCGCAGCGCTCGGGAACACGTGCCGAACGAAGATCTCGTACGGCTCGAGCTCGAACCGATCGCGTAGCACCTCGAGCGTGCCGTCGGTGGAGCCGTCGTTGACGATGATCACCTCGTGCTCGGGGTAGTCGAAGGCCAGCAACGACGCGATCGTCGTCTCGATCACGTTCCTCTCGTCGAATGCAGCGACGATGACGCTCACGGGGATGGTGAAGCGCGACCTCGCGAGCGTTGCGTAATCCTCGCTTACGCTCTCACGTCGTCGGATGCCGTTCTCGACGGCCCCGACGAGCGCGAACGAGAGATGCACCAGGTTCGAGAGCAGGAGATACCCGAGGCAGGCGGCGACGACGACGGCGAGCAGCTCGTTCGTCGTCACGCCGCGCGAGCCTCCTCCTCGGGCGGCCTCCGGTCGCGCGCCCGGAGCTCTGCCGCCGCACGCAGTCGCTCACCGCCCGCCGCGTAGATGCGCTCGAGCAGAGGGCTGTCGGGGCGTTCGAGCGCAAGCTTGTCCACGAATCCGATGTCCTGGAGAATCTCCGCGGCCCCGTTTCGTGCAAACGCGTCGGGGTCGGTCAGCACCGGGAGCAGCGACGGAACCGCCTCGGGCCCGATCCCGCGAAGTGCGTCCTTGGCCGCGGTCCGCACCCACCAGCGGCTGTCCGCAAGCAATCTGGCAAGCGCCGGCGCCGCCGCGGCCCCGAGCACGTGACCGGCAGAACGCGCCGCATGGACGCGGACGAACCAGGCGGGATCCACGAGGAGCGAAAGCGTCGCCTCTGCGACTCCGGGTCCGCCGCGACCGCCGAGGGTCTCGACGGCGGCAGCACGAACGTTGGGATCGACGTCTCGGGTGAGACCGAGCAGGCCCGCCTGGCCAAGGTCAGGGTAGGGAGCGAGGAGGGTCGCGCCCCAGAAGCGCACGACGGGGTCCGGGTCAGCGAGAAGGGCAAGGAGGCGCGCTCCCGGACGTGGCGCGAGACGCTCCAGCTGGGCGGCGATGCGCGAACGTGGCGCGTGCTCTTCGTGCATGGCGGCGAGCAGGAGCTCGATCGCCCAATGGTCTCCGAGATCCCCGAGCGCGCGAACCGCAGCGGCGGCGATGACTGGATCGCGGTCGGCGACCGCGCGGCGAACCAACCGCGGCGCAGCCACGTGGTGCGATCGCGTCAGGCGGGTCAGCGCTGCGATCCGCCGCCATCTCCCCCAGTCGGTTCTAGGCCGGCTGCCCGCGAGCCGGGCCAGCCGTCGGGCCTCGCGCGTTGAGAGCGTGTGAGAGGAGCGTTCGCGCCTCTTCCGGTCGTACCGAACGCGGCCCAGGACGACGACCATGCTGAGCAGTGCCCACGCCGGGAAAGCGACCGCGAGCACGGCAATAGCGACACGAGGAACGAGCTCGCCCACACTCGTGTGGTCGTCCCCAAAATGGGTGCGCGCTCTCCCTCGAATGGGTGATCCGCCCGCCGGCTGGTTCGCGTCGCCAGAATTGCGAGCGGTGGAGCGCCGATGCGGATGAGAGGACTTGAACCTCCACGCCCTTACGGGCACACGGACCTGAACCGTGCGCGTCTACCAATTCCGCCACATCCGCGCGGTGCCGCCAGTGTAGATGCTGGCCGTAGCACCGCTTTCGGCGCGACCACGTCGTCTCATGTCTCGATGGCCCGGATCGCATCGCTGCTCGTCCTCGCGCTCGCCGTTCTCGCTTTCGACGCGAACGATCGACCGTTGCTGGGCTCGGACGGGGGCGGCCTCAGCGAGGTCGTCGTCACGCTCTCGGCTCCTCCGCTCGCTCTCGCCCCCGGCTCTGCAGCTCGTATCGATGCGGAGCACCGTGCCTTCCGGCGCGAGCTGGCGCATCGGCTTCCAGAGGCACGAGTGCGCTGGGGTTACCGCCTGGTCACGAACGGTTTCTCGGTCGTCGTTCCGAGCTCGCGGCTGTCGCAGCTCCGGGCGCTACCCGGCGTGGCGAACCTGTTCCACGGGGCGCGGTACGGGCCCCAGCTCGACTCGACCCCTCAGCAGATCGGCGCAACCGCGCTCTGGGGCCCCGGCCTCGAGACCTCGGGCCAGGGGGTGAAGATCGGGATCATCGACAGCGGTGTGGACAAGGACCATCCGTTCTTCGACCCCGCGGGCCACTCCATGCCGGCAGGGTTCCCGAAGGGACAGCAGGCGTACACGACGGCGAAGGTGATCGTCGCACGCGTGTTCGCTCCCGCCGGTGCGCGATCGAGCTCCGCCCGAGTTCCGTTCCACGCGGCCGACGACAGCCATGGGACGCACGTCGCGGGTATCGCCGCGGGCAATGCCCGAACGCAGGCCTCCGCGGGCCGCCTCGTCTCGGGAATCGCGCCCCGGGCGTACATCGGGAACTACAAGGTCTTCGTCCAGACGGACTCGGGTATCAGCCCGAATGCGAACTCGCCCGCGATCGTCGCCGCGATCGAGGCGGCCGTGGCCGACGGGATGGACGTCATCAACTTCTCCGGCGGTGAGCCCGAGATCGAGCCGAGTCGAGACATCGTCGCCCTCGCGCTCGACGCAGCGGCGGCGGCGGGCGTGGTGCCGGTGGTCGCTGCCGGCAACGATTACGGCGAGGCAGGCGCAGGATCGGTCTCCTCTCCTGGGAATTCGGCGGGGGCGATCACGGTCGGCGCGGTCGAAGTACGAGGGACTCCCCCGTCGGGCGCCCACGCCGGATTCTCATCGGTGGGGCCGACGACGATCTCTCTCCGGTTGAAGCCCGACGTCGCGGCACCCGGCGTCTCCGTTCTCTCCTCGGTCCCGGACGGCTGGTCGCGATTCTCCGGGACGAGCATGGCCTCACCTCACGTCGCAGGTGCAGCAGCGCTCCTCCGGCAACGCCACCCGACGTGGACGGTGGCGGAGATCAAATCGGCTCTCGTGTCGACGGGCTCGAGGATCGCTGAGGGCGACGCGCCTGCGGGCCCGCCAGCCGCTGGAGGTGGTCTCATCTCTCTGCGTGACGCCGACCAGCCCCTCGTACTCACCGACCCGGCGGCCGTGTCCTTCGGGCTGTTGCACGGGCGCGGTTTCGCGGTGGGGGGCCGCATCGGCCTCCATGACGCCGGAGGAGGCGCAGGAACCTGGGACGTGAGCATCGAGCGGCTGCGGGCCGCGCCGGGAGCCTCCCTGGTGATAGGCACATCGCAGGTCTCGGTGCCCGGCGAGTTGACCTACGAAGTCCGCCTTGCCGACTCGAATCAGGAGGGCGACATCTCCGGCTACTTCGCACTTCGGCGCGGGACGGCCGTGCGAAGGATCCCGTTCTGGGGTCGCGTGACGGCCCTCAACCTCCAACGGCACCCGCGCCTCGAGCTGCGGCGGCCGGGCGTGTTTCGGGGGACCACAGTCGGGCGGCAGGCATTCGTCTCGCGCTACCGATATCCGGAAGACGCGAGCGGCATGGGAGTCACGACCACCCTGGCGGGGCCGGAAGTCGTCTATCGCCTCCGCTTGACCCGGCCGAGGGCGAACTTCGGCGTCGTCGTCCTCGGACGCGGACCTCGAAGCCGCGTGGAGCCACGCGTCGTCAGCGGGCTCGACGAGAACAGCCTCACCGGCTACGCGGGACTCCCGGTCGTGCACAACCCGTACCTCGAGGAGTTCCGGACGCCTGTGCTCGCCGCTGGAGCCCTGTCGCCGCTGCCGCGCGACTACGGGATCGTCTTCGACAGCGCGACCCGGGCGACGGCGGGCAGGTTCACGTTCCGCTTCTGGGTGAACGACGTCACCCCGCCGACGCTACGGCTCCGGACGCGCACGGTCGGTCGGGGGGACCCGGTTCTGGTAACGGCAACCGACGCGGGCTCTGGCGTGTATCCGGACGAGATCCCCGCGACCATCGACGGGCGCCGCGCCACGGCCAGGTACCGGCGCGGAGTCGTCCGTGTCGACACCGGCGGCCTGGAACCGGGAAGGCACCGTCTCCGTCTGCGGGTCTCCGACTATCAGGAGACGAAGAACACGGAGAACGTCGCGCGCATCCTTCCCAACACGCGCACGCTCGTTGCAACCTTCAGGATCCGCTGAGAGCAGAAGGGTGCCTGGCTTAAGCCAGGCACCAGAGGTGCCGTTACGTCTTTCGGTCGCGCTCTTCGATGGTCGGGAGCTGGTCGAGGTCGCTCTGGACGCTGCGGATGAACTCGTCGCTCTCGTCCTCGGGCGTCAGCACGCGTAGCTGAGCCTTGCGGCGGCGTCTTTCGCGCTCCTTCCTGGCCCCAGTGCCGAACCGGCGCGCAAGGCGCGGCCGTTCGACCGCAATCACAAGTGCGGCCGCGAGAACGAGCACCACGAGCCACGGCCAGCTCACCTGGCCGATTGTAGCCTCAATACCGCGACTTTCTCATCACACCGAAGCACGAAAGATTTGCATCGGCAGGGTGGAGAGCGGCTCGCCTCCGTCCGCCGTCACCAGCCAGGTCTCCTGCATGTAGAGACAGTCCTCGCCGTTCGGAGCGATTGCGTGCGGGTGCATCGAGAGAACCATGCTCTCGGCTAGCTCCGTCTCGATCCCTTCGCCGATCTTCGGGAACTCGATCATCGTCATGCCGATCGAGTGGCCGGTCACGTGTCCGAGGTGGTACCCCCGTTCGGCGAACCCTGCAGCGACGGCGCGATGCAGGTCGTGGCAGCTCGCCCCGGGGCGCATGGCGCTCCTGGCCGCCTCGAAGTATTCGAGGTACGCCTCGACCATCCGCTCGGTGTCGGCGGAGACCTCCGCTCCATGCGCCGCGATCGCGCGCGAGACCTCCACCCAATGCATTCCCGGCCCCGCGACCTCGAGCGACGGGAGCAGGAACTCCCCGAGCACCTCCTCGCGACGGGCGATCTTGAACTCCGGTCGCGCCAACCCATCGGTGCCGGTGAGGACCATGTTCATGGTGAGCCGGCCGCAGCCCTCGCCTATGAACCACTCCTCCGCGCTCGCCATCACCTCGGCGGCCGTCTTCCCGGGGGCGTAGCTCTCGAGGAAGATCTCGAAACCGCGCTGATTGATGCGGACCGAGTCGCGCACCGATTCGAGCTCCGCGTCGCTCTTGATCGCGCGTGCGAGATCGAACTCGACGTCGAACGGGATCGGTTCGAGCGCTTCGAGCGCCCGGTAGTCGCGCACCGCCATCACATAGTCGAGCCCGTACACGCCGATTCGCTTCCACCCTTCGTTGCGCGCCCGGTCGGCGATGTGCTCTCCGGGGCGGTCGTGGAAGACCTGCTCGAGGAGGGCCGTCCCGTGCTCGCCCACGTATCTCGCCTCGCTCGGGAAGACGACAACCGGCTCGCCGTCCGCGGGGACGACCACGTAGGCGTAGCGGTGAACGATCTGAAATCCGGACAGGTACGTCACGGCGCCCTCGAAGCCCGTGTACTCGCTCCCGGAGACGATGAGCGCGTCGAGGTCGTGCTCGGCCATCGCGGCGCGGACCAACGCATGGCGCCGCTCGAGCTCTGGTGTCATCGCCATGAGGCCTCCAATCCCTTGATGAGCGCGGTCAGGGCGTCGTTCAGGGGAGTAGCGATGCCGAGCTCCCGCCCGAAGCGCGAGATACCACCGTTCAGGAAGTCGATCTCGGTCGCGCGGCGCGCTTCCACGTCCTGGAGCATGCTCGCCTTGTGGTCGTACGCGACGTCGGGGCGCGCGGCGTGGTCGATCAGCTCCTCGGGATCTGCGTCCAGAGTGATTCCCTGTGACGCGGCGACTGCCTTCCCCTCGTCGACGAGCGAGCTCACGAGCGCACGCAGGTCCGGACGCTCGCAGACACGTCCGTGGGTGAGACCGGTCAGAGCCCCGATCGGGTTCGTGGCCGCGTTGAAGATAACCTTGCGCCACTGGGCCGGGCGAGCATCGGACGCTGCTTCCGTGGGCATGCCCGCCCGCGTGCAGGCATCCGCGAGGCGCTCGATCTCCTCGGTCGACGCGGGGCTCGGCTCGAACGGCCCAAGCGTCGTATCGCCCTTGACGTCCCAGTGCACGACGCCGGGCTCGAGGATCTTGCCTGCCGGAAAGGTCGTCCCTCGAATCACGCGCGAGACGTGCCGCGCGATCGTTTCCTCGTTTCCGACTCCGTTCTGCACCGAGGCGACCGCACTGTCTGCGAGGGCGTGCGCGGACGCGGTGATCGCAGAGTCGGTGTGGATCGCCTTCGTTGCGACGATCCCGAAGTCGCACGAGGGGAGGTCGGAGGCATCCGCGGTCGCCCTCAGCCGCCCAACGACGTCGTCCGCACCCGTCAGCCGCAGCCCGTCCGCGTTGATCGCCTCGACGTGCTCGCGCGAGAGGTCGTAAGCCCAGACCTCGACGTCTTCGAGTTGGGCCAGGTTCGCTGCGAAGAGCGAGCCGACGGCGCCGCATCCGACGACGCAGACCCTCACTTCGCCTCAACTGGCCGAAGTCGCGCGAGGGGCGGGAGCGCGAACTCACGCCCACCCGTCAGCCCGCGCGGCCGGACGATGAGGACGAGCGCCATGACGGCACTCACGACGACGATCCGGGACCCGGAGGGGAGGTCGATCGTCTGCCCGAGCAGCGTCATCCCATCCTCCATCTCCGCGAGGACCGAGTCGAGCGCGCTCACGAAGAGCGCTCCGACGACCGCGCCCCAGAGACTCGTCGTGCCGCCGATGACGAGCATCGCCAGGGTGATGAACGTCAGGTCGAGGTACACGGCGTCGACATTGATCGGGATGAAGTGGATGTAGAGACCGCCCGCGAAGCCCGCCAGGAAGCCGGACAGCGCGAACGCTGCGAGGCGCTGTCGGTAGATCGAGACCCCGACTGCGCGCGCCGCCGCCTGGTCCTCACGCGTCGCCCGGAGCTGCCGCCCGAGCCGGCTCCGCTGGTACGCGAACGCCGCGACGATGACGAGGAGCGCGCCGATCGTCGCCTGGCGGAGGTCGGTTGTCTCCGGCACCGACGAAAACGTGTTCAGGCCGGGCCCGATCTTCTCGTAGTAGCGCAGCAGGTTGTTCGTAATGCCGAGCACGGCGAAGGTCGCGATTCCGGCCGCGAGCCCCGAGAGCCGCATCAGCGGCAGCCCGACGAGGAGCGCGAACACGCCGCCGACAACGGCTGCGATAAGGAGCGACGGCACGTTCCCGATCGTCGTCGAGCTCAGGAAATCGAAGAGGTACGGCATCGTCGCCGGCTTCTCCTGCTCCGGGATCGTGAGAACCCCGGCGGCCCACACGCCGACGGCGAAGAAGCTGATATGCCCGAACGACAGCACGCCCGAGTTGCCGACGAAGACGTAGATGGCGACCACGGTCGAGACCGAGATCAACGCCGTCACGAAGTAAATCTGAGTCGTTTGCGAGGTCACAGCGCCCATGAGGCCGGTCGCGACGACCAGCGCGGCGGGAGCGGCAATCTCGGCGACACGACGCACCGTCTACACCCGCTCCACGAGCCCTCGCCCGCGCGTGAACAGCCCGTCGGGCCGGACGAGGAGCACGAGGATCACGAGACCGAAGAGGAACGACGGCAGGTACTGACTCTGACTCGACGGAAGCGCGCCGCCGAGCAGGCCCGACATGTAGCCGATGAGGAAGCCTCCGAGCGTCGCCGGGAACAGGCGCGTCATTCCTCCGACGACAACTCCGGCGAGGACGAGGATGGTCTCCTGCAGCGCATACGCGGGAGTCACCGTCGGGTACTGCACCGTGAGCATGACTGCGACGACTGCAGCCAGCACGCCCGCGATGAGCACGGCGACCGCGCTAACGAGGTTCGCGCGCACGCCGAGGAGCCGGGCGGTGGAGAAGTCCATCGCGGCCGCCCGCATGTGGAGCCCGATGGAGGTGCGATTCAGCAGCACCACGAGCAGCGCGAGACACACGGCCGCCACGACGATCGCGACGATGGTGACCTTACGGACGTCGACGCCGCCGATCGAGACCGGCCGATTCAGCTCGACGAGCGACGTCGCGGTCTTCCCAAGCGGTCCGAACCAGAGGAGCGCGATCGACTGCAACAAGAACGCGACCGCGAACGTGGCGATCAGCATGACCGCCGCCGACTGAGCTCGGAGCGGCCGGAACACCACCCGCTCCATGGCGAGCGAGAGTCCGAGCACCACCGCGAAGCAGAGTGCGATCCCGACCCATACCGGCCAGTCGCGGTCCGAGGCGAACGCGAGGGCGAACCCTCCGGCCATGATCAGCTGCCCGTAGGCGAAGTTGACGAGCCGCATGACGCCGAAGACGAGGCCGACGCCGACCGCCATCAACGCGAAGACCGCACCGAGGCCGACGGCGTCCACTTGAACCTGCAGGTCGAGTGCGTCTCGGACGAAGTTCACGACAGGTATGCCGCGACCATGCGGTCGGTATCTGCAGCGTCGTTCGGGGTGAGCATGAGCCGAAGCTCGCCGCTCGAGAGGACGTGCGTCCGGTCAGCCAGCGCGACGGTGCGCTGCGCGCGCTGCTCGACGAGCAGGACACCGATTCCGCGCTCGCGGATCGCCTCGAGTGTGGAGAAGACGAGGTCGACGACTGTCGGCGCAAGGCCCAGGGACGGCTCGTCGAGGAGGAGGATCTTGGGCCTCGCGATCAGTGCACGGGCGATCGCCAGCTGCTGCTGCTGTCCGCCGGACAGGGCACCTGCAGGGCGGTTTCGCGACTCCGCGACGATCGGGAACAGCTCGGCGATCTCTGCGAGGTCGGTGTCGATGCCGCTCGAGCCGGGCCGTGCGGCAAGCCCGAGCCGAAGATTCTCGTCGACTGTGAGCTCCCCGAACAGCCTGCGCCCTTCGGGTACGAGCGCGATCCCGCTCCGCGCGATCTCCTCCGGCGCACGCCGGCGAAGCGACCTGTCGCCGAAGCGGATCTCGCCGGCAGCTGCCGGGACGAGCCCCATGATCGCGTGCAGGGTCGTCGATTTCCCGGCGCCGTTCGGGCCGATCAGGCCGACGATCTCGCCTGGGGCGACAGTCAACGAAAGCCCGCGGATCGCCGCGACACCGCCGTAGGTCACCTCCAGGTCCTGGAGCTCGAGTACGGTCACTCGGCTACCGCCGACTCGCCGAGATACGCCGCCGCGACATCGAGGTTGCCGCGAATCTCACTCGGTGAACCTTCGGCGAGCGTTCGGCCCTGGTCGAGCACCTGGATACGGTCGGAGACACCCATGATCAGGGCCATGTTGTGATCGATGAGGAGCACGCCCGCATCGTGCTCGTCGCGGACGGACCGCACGAGCTCGGCAAACGCGGGCACTTCCGCCTCCGGGAGGCCCGCCGCCGGCTCGTCCATCAACACGAACCGCGGCTCCGTGGCGAGCGCGCGTGCAACACCGAGCCGTCGCTCGTCCCCGTGCGGGAGCGACCCCGCGGGAGCATCGGCGTAGGACGCGAGCTGCAGCGACTCGAGGAGCTCGCCGGTCCGCCGGCGAGCCTCGCGTGGGCTCGCGCCGACTCCGAGCGCCGCGACCTCGACGTTCTCCCGCACGGACAGGCCGCGGAACGAGCGGCTGTGCTGGAAGGTGCGTGACAAGCCTGCGCGTCCCCGGCGGTGGGGCCGCCACCGTGTGACGTCGCGCCCTTCGAGCTCGACGAACCCTGCGTCAGGGAAGTCGAAACCGGTGAGGACGTTGACGAGCGTCGACTTGCCCGCGCCGTTCGGGCCGATCAGGCCGAGGACCTCGTGTCGATGCAGCTCGAGGGTGACCTCCCGGAGAGCCCGGACGCCCTCGAACGAACGCGAGACGGCGGCGGCCCGGAGCGAGGCCCCGGACCGCCCAGTCTCGTGCTGTTGCGTCTCCGCTTCTGGGGACACCACCTACTAGATCTTCGGGACGACCTTCGCCTTGATCGTCGCCACGACCTTCGGGACGTTGTTCTCCACGCGGATCACCCGGTACTGCCGGCCGAACACCGTGTGGAGCGTCTTCGAGAAGCTCACCAGCCCGGAGAGCGTCGGGACGTTCTTGAACCTCTCCATCTGTGCCGCGAGAGCGGCGCCGCTCTTGTTGCCGCCACTTCTCTTGAGGGCCAATGCGATTCCTTCGATGGCCGACCAGCCCGTGACGAACGCGCCCGTGCTGCCGCCCTTGGCGATCGCTCCCGCGTAGCGCTTCCGCAATGCGTTGACGGCCTTGGCGGGATCGTCACCGAATGCAGACGCGAAGGTGACGTAGTAGTAGTTCGAGATCTTGGGATCCTTCGTGTACCAGTAGCTCCCGTCGCCGGCCCACGAGTTGAGGATCGGCGTGTTGTTCCCGAGCGTTCGGATGTTCGTCATGATCGGAACCTGTGCGCCGAAGGGCGGTGCGGTCGACGTGACGATCACGTCGGCGTCCTCGCCGTTCAAGCGAGTGGCGACGCTTTGCCAGGACGCAGGGTTGCCTCCGAGCGACTGGTAGGTCTCCTCGGTCGCGATCTTCCCGCCGAGCTGTTGCCAGCGGGCCTTGAAGGCTTGTACGACGTTGCGGAAGTAGACGATCACGGTGTCCGTCGCTAGCGACGCCGTCCGCCAGCCGCGGCTCCACGCGTACTCCGCCATCGCCGAGCCTTCGTCCTGGGCGACGTTGCCGAACGAGAAGGCGAGCCGGCCCTTGGCACCGAAGCGCTTCGGCCCCATCTGGTCGGTCCCGATGCACGCTGCGACCGTGAGCTTGCCGCGGTTGATCGCCGTCTGGACGACGGGTGCGGCGAAGTCGACGTCGCAGGTCGTCATGATGATGTCCGCGCCCTGGCTCAAGAGCTTCGTCGCGCACGCCTTTGCAATCGCCGGCTTGTTGCCCTGCGTGTTGCAGGTGATGATCCTGAACGTCGTCGAGCCCGACCTGTTCAGCTGCTTGACTCGTTCCTGTGCCGTCACGAGCGCCGGGCCGTCGTACGCTGCCATCGGCCCAACGCCGTCGAAGGCCCAGCCGATCGTGACGGTCGCCTGCTGGGATGCCGCCGTGCCACCGGCTGCGGCGACCACTGCGGTCACCGCTGCGGCCGCGAGCACGACTAGCGCCTTCTTCCGTCCCGCCATTTCTGCCCTCCTGTCTAGGCCTGCCACGATGCTTCCTTTCCTCGTATGAGCGCGTACAGCAAGATGTGGAGCGGCACCGAGACGCCCCGCCCCTCCGCCTCGCGCACGAGCGAGCCGGTAATGAGCTCGATCTCGGTCTGGCGGTGTGCCTCGATGTCCTCCAGCATCGAGGGATAGTGGGCCGACCCACGCCGTGTTGCGAGCACGTTCATCTCCCACGGGTCGTCGTGGAGCTCGATTCCGGCCGCCGCGGCGACGGCTGCGCCCTCGTCCACGAGGCCGTGGACGAGGCGCCCCAGGTCGGCAGGCTCGTCCTCTTGCGCGAAGTGGAAGTCGTGCGGTAGCCCCGTTAGCGCAGCGACTGGGTTGACCGCGGCGTTGAAGACCAGCTTCGACCATTGCGCCGGACGAAGGTCCGGCAGCGCCTCCGCTCTCAGACCGGCTTCCACGATGGTGTCCGCGATGTCCTCGACCACGGAGAAGGGCGTTTCCTCGTACGGTCCGAGCCAGGTCTCGGTGTCGAGGATGTACTCGACGTGCGTGTCCGAGTGCTTCGTACCGCTCATGAAGGTGACGCCGGAGACGATTGGCCAGTCGCCGTGGGCACGCATGACCGCTTCGGCGCCGATTCCGTTCAAGACGGTCACGATCGTCGCCTCGGGGAAGCGCCCTTCGAGCGCCCGGGCAGCGGCCTCCAGGCCCGATGCCTTCGTGGCGACGATTGCGACGTCGAAGTCCGGGAGATCGGCGGCCTCATGTGTCGCCGTGAGGCGCGCGCGTCGGGTGCTCTTCCCCGTCACGCGAAGGCCGTCGCGATTCAATGCCTCTGCGTGCTCTCTCCGCCGCGTCAGTACCGATACGTCGCAAGCCTGGGCGAGGTGGCCCGCGAAGAGGCTCCCGATCACTCCTGCCCCGACGATGCAGACGCGTTCCACGCAGCCGGGGCGAGTATCCCGCGAACTGACATGTCAGTCAACTCCAGGCCGAGTTGGAGCGGCGCCCTGGCCGCGACGCGGCCGGCTTCGAGGGTGTTTGGCGCGCCAAGTCCTGGCGCGACCGAAATCTGCGCAAGCAGATTTCGGACTTGCGCAGAGAACCGAATCTGAATCGCAGCGTCCACTCTTGCGCATCAAGTCGTACCGGTCTGACCTCTCCTTCGGTTCACGAGTCGGCGGAACTCGGAGTCGGTCACCAGGCCGCGCTTACGCGTCCCCGCCCGCTTGACCGCCTCCAAGAGGTCGGGAAGGTGCTCTTCGAGCACCTGGATCCCGAGCTCCTCGGCCTTGATCCGGATCGAGTCGAGCCCGCTCTTCTTCCCGAGCACGATGCCCCGCTCCGCCCCGACGAGCTCCGAGGCGTACGGCTCGATCGCCGGGGGATCGTGGAACTGCGCTGCCACAGCGCCTGATTCACGCGTGAAGAGGTTGTCGCCCGTCACGGGCTTCCAGGGCGCGAGCGGCGTGCCCGAGAGCTCCTGCACCAACCGCGCGAGCTCGCGCACGTGCTCGAGCCGCAGGCGGGTGGGGATGCCGTACAGCGCCTCCAGCGCGAGCCCGACCTCGACCAGATCCGCATTGCCGGCCCTCTCCCCCATCCCGTTCACGGTCCCGTGTACCCAGGTCGCGCCGGCCTGGACAGCCGCCACGGCAGCGGCGGTTGCGAGCCCGAAGTCGTCGTGCCCGTGCCAGTGGACCGGCACCTCGTGGCCGAGCCGCTCCACGACCTCACCGACGAGGAACGCTGCCGCCTCGGGCGTCGCGACCCCGAGCGTGTCCACGACCACGACCTCCGCCGCACCCGCCTCGACCGCGCTCTCGTACACGCTGCGGACGAACTCGAGATCCGCGCGGGTCGAGTCGACGCCGAAGAACGCGACCCGGATGCCCTGATCGGCCGCAAAGGAGACCGCCGACCGGATTCGGTCGATCATCGTTGCGCGTGAGACGCCGAGTGCGGCGAGCTTTCCGTCGGAGATCGGGCTCTCGACGACCGCGGCTTCGAGCCCGAGCTCGGCGAGCGCTTCGACGTCGGCCCGCACCGCCCGCGAGAAGCCCCAGATCTCGGCTTCGAGGCCTGCTTCCAGGATCAACGAGATCGCGCGCGTGTCTTCGGCGGAAACCCGCGGAAACCCCGCCTCGATGCGATCCACCCCCGCCTGGTCGAGCGCTTTGGCGATCGCGAGCTTGTCGCCCGGAGACAGGACGACGCCCACGGTCTGCTCGCCGTCGCGCAACGTCGTGTCGTAGAGCCCGACCGTCGCGCGAGGTTGCGGCTCGAGCGCCTTGCTGTTCAGGTCGCCGGTCCACACCTTCGAATGGTCGAGCGTCACGACTGGACTATCCCATCCGGGAAGCTCGAGAGCTTCTCGGCGCCGGCGTCGGTGATCAGGAAGTTGTCCTCCACGCGGAGACCGCCGCCGCCCTCCCAGTAGCAGCCCGGCTCGATCGCGAGCACCATGCCCTCGCCGATCTCACCGCTGCCAGCCTGATGAGCATAGGGCGGCTCGTGCGCGCGGGCGCCAACGCCGTGGCAGATCGGATGGGACGGCTGATCGGGGTAGCCCAGCCCTGCGATCCCGTCGCGGATCCGGCGGTCGAGCTCCGCCAGGCTCGCGCCCGGGCGGGCGAAGTCGGCGGCGTCTGCGTAGACCGCCAGCAGCCCCTGCTCGAGCTCACGGTACGCGGAGGTCAGCTCTCCGACGACGAGGTTCTTCGTGTGGTCGCACCAGTAGCCGTCCGCGCAGACCCAGATCTCGAACAGCGTCGGTTCCCCCTCGACGACCGGGCGAGACGAGGTCGCCGTGAAGGTCTTGATCCCCGGCCCCGACCAGACGAGCGAGAACCCGAGCGCCAGGTCGACCTTCTGCTGCCAGCCGGTGCCTTCACCGTGGACGAACCCTTGCCACTCGGCCGCAATCTCGGCCTCGCTCATCCCCGGCTCGACGATCAGCTTGCAGTGCTCCATCCCGCCCGCTGCGATCTCGTTGGCCAGGCGCATGCGCTCGACCTCCTGCTCCGTCTTGAGCGCGCGTGCCTGGGCGAGGAGCGGCGCCGCGTCTTCGATCTCGACGCCGAAGGCGTGAAACCAGTCGTGCGTGAAGGTCGTCGGCTCGCCGACCATGCGGTCGGCCGCCTGCGTGCCGAGCGAGAGCTCGAGCCCGATCGTCTCGTACTCCGCGGCCGCATCGACGGCGAGGGCGAGCGCGCGGGCCGTCGGTGGGCGCGGATCGCTCTCGTCATAGCCCTTGAAGAGCCGGACGTCCGACGTCCACGCCATCCGCGCGGCGTCCTCGTCGCTCGCCTCGAGGCAGATGAGGCTCGGCTCGCCCTCGCGCGGGAACACGCAGACGTCGTAGCCCTTCATCCCCCAGAAGTTCGTCAGGTAGAGGACGTTGTCGGGCGCACGGACGACCAGGGCGTCCAGCCCGCTCTCGGCCATGAGAGTGCGTACACGATCGAGCTTCGCGTCATCCCGCGGCCAGGCCACGGGACGATCCTACGGCCGAATAGCGCGCTCGAGCTCTTCGAAGGCTTGTTCCAATGGGCGGATCATGTCCTCGGCGTTCGGGCTGTCCGCGAGGATCATGCAGGTCAGGTTCGCGAGCAGCAGCTCGGCATCTCCTCCGTCGACGCCGCGTCGCACTACGGACTTGGGCGCGTCGTTCTCAGGTTGCTCGTGGAGGAAGCAGTGGACGACGCCCTCGCGTTCGAGTGCGTCCGCTCGATGGGAGTTCGTCATGACAGCCGCGACACCCTCAACGCAATACCCCGAACTGTCAGTGCGAACGCTGAAACCATGACGGTGAAGCGCGTCGAGAGCCCGGTGTTCCCTGATCGGCGTCGCCTCGCGGTCCGAGCACGGAGCAGGATCCGGATCCTGCGACGGTCCATAGCCGGTCCCTCCCTCGCCGATCCCCAGAACCTGGTCAGCCGGCGGCGCCTCGATATCGACCTCGACGCCGAAGTCGAAGAACTCAATCGTCGCGTCATTTCCGCCGTCCTCGAGCTCGATCCTGCGGACGAGCCCTTCTTCGTCGATCCAAACGTCGACAGTGCCGGTTTCACCCGCGACAGCCGATCTGTGCCGTCTCGCAGTTCACCGTGAGTCGATACCGCACCGTGGATCGCGTCCCGAACGGGATCCTCGCCGATCGCGAGTTATCTGGACGCTGGCTCACGCAACATCTGAGCAGCTTCTCGGCGAGAAGTAGCGGAAGGATTCGCTCTCGTCGGGCGGGCAACCTTGTCCACGTCTTGGTGGACGGGTCCTGACGCCGAACACAACACTCTTGAAGTACGTGGTGTGTCCGAGCGAGCATTACGTGCCCCAGGCCGTCGTCGCAGGCGAGCTGGAGGTGCCCGCGCTCGTAGTCGGCGGCACCCTCGCACGTGAGCACGAACGTGCTGTCGCCCTGCTTTCGGCCTGGCTCGGACTTCGATACGAGACGATCCGGTCGCCTCGGTTCGCTCCACCGCCTTGGCCAGGTTCGGCTCGTTCTCGATCACCTCCGCATGCCGCGGTGGCGAGGAGGAGGAGCCCGATGACGGTCACGGGAAGGGCGCGCTTCACGTCCGCATGGAAGCTGCGACCGAGCCGCCGGTCAACTCGGGCGTCCTCCTCAGAACGGCAGAAACTGCAGCGGCGACCGCGCGACGTCGGAGAGATCGACGTCGATCCTGACGTCGACGTCGTCCGGTAACTCGGAACGAAGTCGCTCGGCGAGCTCTTCGGCACGCTCCTCGGTCAGCGCGCTGGCGATCACATATCGCCAGCGCTGCGTCACCGGCACCCCTTCCCGCTCGAGCCGCTCGGCGAGCTCGGCGGCCTCGTCGCGCCCGGGCACGTGCACGACGACGTGCCAGTCGTACTGCCCTTCGACCTCGGCCTCCCGTGCCTCGGCCGTCTCGCGCGCGGCATATTCCTGCGCTTCCTCGTCAGGCGTGCGCGCGACCGGCAGTGACGCCTCTCTCCACTCCTCGGCAGTCGGATGCCAGCGAGTGACCGAGATCTCCGCGCTGAGCTCATCCGCGTCGACGAGGTCGCGCACGACGCGTTCAGCCTCCCGCGCCTGTGTCTCGCTGTCCGCGTAGAGAAAGAGCCTCGAGCCGTCCCGCGTCACCACCACGCTCTTGCCGAGGCGCTTCCGCGCGTCGTCGTCGAGATCGAGTGCACGCAACCGCTCGCCGAACGAGTAACCGTGCTCGGCGTCGTCGAGCTCGACCTCGACGCGGAACTCGTCCTTCACCGCTTGGACGCTACCAACGTCACCACTGCACACGAGGCGGCGCCGGCTCGCCGTGCGCCTCTTCCCACGAGATCACGGGGTTTCGCAAGACGCCGATCCGCTCGATCTCGGCCTCCATGACATCACCGGGTCTCAGGTAGAGCGACGCCGCATCCGGCGAGAAGCCGGCGACCCCCGAGACCGTGCCCGTGGAGACGACGTCTCCCGTCGAGTATCCGAGCGCCGAGTAGTGGCTCAGGATCTCCGGGATCGTCACCGACATCCGGCTCGAGTGCGACTCCTGGCGCGGCTCCCCGTTGACGCGGAGCTCCATCGCGAGGTCGTGCGGATCGGGGATCTCGTCCGGGGTGACGATCCAGGGCCCGAGAGGACAGAACGTCTCGATCGCCTTACAGAAGGAGAAGACGCCGGATCGCATCTCACGGCGCTGGATGTCCCGGGCGGTGATGTCGTTGAAGATCACGTAGCCCCCGATGTAGTCGGACGCCTCCTCGGGCGGGAACCACGCTCCGGGCTTCTTGATCACGACCGCGAGCTCGAGCTCGTAGTCGAGCTCCTCGGTCAGGTGCTCCGGATAGACCACCGGCTCGTTGGGGCCGACGATCGCGTCAACGTTCTGGAAGAACACGATCCAGGGCGCGATCTCGTGCGACCAGCCGACACGTTTCGACTCCTCTTCGTGCTCGCGGAAGTTGCCGGCGGTGTGGATGAGCTTCCTCGGAGTGATCGGCGCGCAGAGAAAGGTCTCCGAAAGAGGCATGTGCTCCCCGGTCGCGGTCGCCCAACCTCGATCGAAGTACTCGATCATCGTGGGGACGTCGAGGACGACGATGTGGTTGCCGTCGACGAACCCCACACGCTCGTCGTCACCGAAGGTGACGAGCTTCATGCCGTCTCCCGTGCGATTCGGATCTCCGCCATCGCGAACACGGTCAACGCTACGACCGCGAGCCAGAGAATGACTTCGCCCAGCCCGCCGGCGTCGAGATTCCCCGAGAGCAGCCAGGCGCCGACGACGAGCACGCCCGCAATGTTCACCGCTGCGGTCGTGCCGGCGAGCATGCCCCTGGCCGGTGTATCGACGCCGACCCAGAGGAGGTAGGCGTACCCGAGCAAGAGGCCGCCTGCGACCTGCGCGTACAGCGCCGGACGCGCCACGGGCAGTTGCAACGTGTCGTACAGCTCGTCCCAGCTCGCGCTCAGCAACAGCACGCCCATCCCAGCGTCGAACAGCGAGTCGGCTCGAAACCAGAAGCGCGCACCCAGCTGCGTCACGCGCGTCCCTCGGCCCTGCGCCTCGCCGACCGTAGCAGCAGGATGCGGATGAGTCCGCTGAACGGCCGGATCACCAGCCAGTAGCGGCCGAACTTGCGGCGGGACCGCTGATCGGCCACGTGGACGCGGGTCTCGGTCGAGAGACTCCCAGGGCCGATGCGAAAATCGATCACGGCCTTGCAGGTATCCGGCCGCGCGTACTCGAGAAAGGCCCCGGCACTGCGGGGCCCGTTGTCGCCCCCGCCGCGGAGCCGCCAGAACTGTCCGGTCACGCCGAGGATCATCCCCTCGCCGGGCACGTCGTCGAGCACGACGGCGCCCCTCAGCGCTCCGTCGACGAAGGGGCGCTTCACATCGCCCCGCGCTCGCCCCAGCCGCCGCGCGGCCAGCAGCGCGCGAGCGACGGGTATGTCGCTCAACGACACTTCGCGTAGCGCTTCGTCGATCCGTTCCGGCGTGGCGTCGATCGCCAGCCAATGCCTCTCGGAGAACTCGTACGCCGGAAGGAAGTCGTCGAGCGGCCTCACGTGACCCCACCGGCCATGCCCGAAAGAGGTGCCACGTTCCAAGTTGTAACTTGGGCGGGGGCATGGCTCATGTGGCCACCCCGCAGACCTTCATCGCAGCGCGCGCGTAGACGTCTGCGGTGCACACCAGCCCGTCGATCTCGAGGTTCTCACCCTTGACCGTGTCCAACAGGCCAGACGACGTCCCGTAGTTGACCGTAGGAATCCCATAGCGGCTGAGCACCGAAGCGTCCGAGAACCAGCGCGTCACGTCCCGCTCCGGCGGTGACCCGAAGACCTCTTCGTGTGCCTCGTCGAGCGCGCTCACGAGCGGATGATCCTCCTCGATCTGCGCGCCCGGTGCCGTGACGTACACCTCTCCCTCGACGCCGTAGTCGGGGAAACGTTCCTCGAGACCGCGTACCAGGTCCAAGACCTGTGCTCGGGCGGCTGCCATCTCCTTCGTGGGTGGCACTCGAACGTCGAGGAAGAGATCGGTGCGGTGAGGAGTCCGGGACACCCGCCAGCCGAACCCGCCCTGGATCGCGCTGACGTTGACGATCGCGTTGGCTCCGCGGAACGCGTTCTCGGGATCCTCCTCCCAGCTCGGGATCCACCCGAGCACCGCGTCCAGCACGTCGCGCATACGCAGGATCGAGTTCTGGTCACGCGTGCCTTCGCTGAAAGCCGTATGCACGAACGGGCCTCGGGTCGATACGCGGAGCCACAACGACCCGAAGTGGCCGAGGACGACCTTGGACTCCGTCGGCTCACCCAGGATGCACATGTCCGCAACGCCCCCGTGCGTGACGAGATGCCGGGTCCCGGCTGCATAGCCACGAAACTCGGCTCCTTGCGCCTCACCCCACTGCGCCTTCTCGATCTCACCGCAGACGGCGGCGATCATGACGTCCCCGCGCAGTCGGATGCCTGCGTCGTCGAGCGAACGGAGGGCTTCGACGTAGCAAGCGAGAGCCCCCTTCATGTTCGAGATTCCGAGCCCGTAGAGCCGCCCGTCCTCGACGAAGCCGCTCGGCTGGAACCCCGGCACATGCGCCAGCCACGCTTCCCTGCCCGAGTACGAGGTGTCCATGTGGCCGTTGAACATGAGACTCGGTCCACCGCCGGCCCCCAAGCGCGTACCGAGGACGTTCGCGCGGCCCTCCTCCACCTGCTGCCACTGCACCTGCAGGCCCAGATCGGCGAACGTCTGCGCCATCAGCTCCGCCATCGGCTGTTCCGAGCCCGTGAAGCTCGGTGTCCCGATCGCTCGCTTCGCCCACTCGACCAGCCGTTCCGCGTCCACCGAGATCTCCGTCACCGCAGCTTGACCCCGCTGGCGATCTTGACGGACACCGGAACGTCGAAGCCGGACTCTGTCCGATACGGAGCCAGCCGACTTTCGAGCGCTCGTCGAACCCCGTCCCGCTCCGCATCGGTCGCGCCGCGCAGGAGCGCGGCCGTACGAACCGTGCCCTCCAGCATCGCGAAGTAGAGCTCGTCCGCCGAGCTCAGGCGATGGTCGAAGGAGACGTTTTCGACGTCGACCTCGGCGAAGCCGGACCCCGCAAGCAGGTTCCGGAACTCCGCATCGTCGGCAAACCGGAAGAACGACGGCCCGAGCGGCACATCGCTCGGAGGAGCCACCCCCACGTCGGCGATTGCCTCGAGCACCGTGCCAAAGAGCCGCGCACGTTCCGGGACGTCCCAGGTGGAAAGTGCGACCCCTCCGCCTGGAACGAGGACGCGAGCTGCTTCTCCGGCTGCACGTTCAGGCGCACCCAGGTGCAGAACGAGAAAGTTCCCGACCGCCGAGTCGAATGACTGGTCCGGAAACGGCAGCTCTGTGACGGGCGCCCTCTCGAATCGCAGCGTCGGGTGCCGTTCGCGCGCCGTGGCAACCATGGGCGCGGCGACGTCGACGCCGACCACCGTCGCGCCACGTTCTGCCGCTCGTCCAGCGGCGTAACCCGGCCCGGTGGCAAGGTCGAGAACGCGCGTGCCCGCGGTGACGCCCGCGGCGTCGAGAAGCGGGTCGATTGCCCGGGTCGTGATCGCGCCGAAGAAGCGGTCATAGGCGTCGGTGGCTTGTTCCCATCCGGCTGCCTCGAACGCATCGAACGCCTTTGCATCGATCTCCGTCATCGGCGGAGGGCGGAAAGCACTCTCTCGCCGAAGAGTCGGATCTGGTCGTGCCTCCGGTCCCCCCAGAGCTCCAGCATCACGTGCGTGCATCCTGCCTCGCGGTACTCCTCGATCGCCGCGATGCAGTCCGCGGGCGTCCCCGCAATCGGCTTGCAGCGGTCGAGCAGCGAGTCTGTGACCTCCGCTTTCGCGGCCAGCCGCCCTCCGCGCTCCATGGCCTCCGCGACCGGCGCGAGCTCCTCCATCTGGATCCCCGCGAGCTCTAGCAAGGTGTCCGCGGCGCCCTTGATGTTCTGGAACTTGTTCGCGAGGTACATGCCTGCGATCTCGCGCGCGCCGTCCCGGCCCGCGTCGCGGTCGGACTCGTGGATGGAGGCGACGATCGTGCAACCGATGTCGATGTCGGCGCCGACGTTCGCGCGCGTGTAGCGGACGAAGGCAGGAGTCGTGATCGACGGTGTCAGGCACCCGTCTGCGATCTCGCCCGCGAGCGCCTGCATCTTCGGCGCGGTGGCGGCGATGTAGACGGGAGGGACCTCCCGAGGGCTGTGTGCCTCGTCCGCCAGTGGGGGCACCGACGCGCTCCAGGTCCCGCCTTCGTACTCGAACTGCGCGCCACCGAGCACGCCCCGCACGATCGCGACCGCGTCTCGCATCGGACCGAGTGTTCGATTCGTCTGGGCCCGGATGTTGTTCAGAAAGATCTTCGACGTCCCGAAGCCGAGGAGAAATCGTCCGGGACCGGCCGCTTCCTGGACGACCCGCGCATCCATCGCCACCTGCACGGGATGGCGCGTGAAGGGCGAGATGATCCCCCAGCCGATCGTGAGCCGCTCCGTCTCGCGCGCCATGAGCGCCGAGACCACGGTGGACGAGCGCGCCTCCATGCCGTGCTTCCGCCACCAGGGGTAGGCCTCCGCGAGCCAGATCGTGTCCACGCCGGCCTCGTCCATCACGCGGGCGGACGCCAGCATGTCCTGGAGCGGCTCCATCGTGAGCTGCATGACGCCGATTCGGAACGGAGGGGCCACGGGCATTCGGTTCTTACACCTTCTGGGTGGATACTGTCGATGTCGCCGAAGGAGGTGTCGATGCAACAGGGGTTCCTCCGCATCAGCCATGACGGTTCCGTCACTCGCCTCACGCTTGCGCGGCCGGAGAAGCGGAATGCACTGAGCCTTGCCCTCATGCAAGAGATGATCGCCGCGCTGGAGGCGATTCCGGACGAGACGCAGGCAATCGTCGTCGCCGGGGACGGCCCGGCATTCTCGGCGGGCCACGATCTCGTCGAGATGCTCGACCGCGACGAACGGTTCTACGACGAGCTCTTCGACGTATGCACCGTGATGATGGAGACGATCCACCGGATCCCACCGCCGGTGATCGCCCGCGTCCACGGACCGGCCTTCGCCGCAGGTTGCCAACTCGTCGCCGCGTGCGATCTGGCGGTTGCCGCGGAGAGCGCGACCTTCGCCACGCCGGGAGTGAAGATCGGCCTCTTCTGCTCGACGCCGATGGTGCCCGTGAGCCGAGCGGTGGGCCGCAAGCGCGCCCTGGAGATGCTGCTCACCGGCGAGCCGATCTCCGCGCAGACGGCAGCCGAGTGGGGGCTCGTCAACCGAGTCGTCCCCGACGACGAGCTCGACGCCGGCCTCGAGGAGTTGATCGCGAAGATCATTCGATCCAGCAGGCTCGTGACCGGGATCGGCAAGCAGGCGTTCTACGCGCAGGCCGGTCTCGACGAGCACGGCGCATACGAGCTGACGAGGGGCGTGATGGCCTCGAATGCCCGTCTCGACGACGCCCAGGAGGGCATGAGGGCGTTCGTGGGAAAGCGTCAGCCGTCCTGGAGCAATCGGTGAGCACCACCGTGCTCGCCGAGAAGGTGTCCATCACGCAGCTCACGCCGCTGCTCTTCCTCGAGCGCGCCGCCGACGTCTTCCCCGAGCGGGAGGCCGTTATCTACGGGGACCGTCGCGAGTCCTACGCGGAACTTGCATCCTCGGCGCAGCGTCTGGCCGGGGCGTTGTCGACATCGGGAATCGGTCCGGGCGACAGAGTCGCCTACCTGCTGCCGAACCTGCCCGAGATGCTCGTCGCCCACTTCGGCGTCCCGCTCGCACGCGCTGTGCTGGTCGCCATCAACACGCGTCTGTCGAACGCCGAGGTCACCTACATCCTCCAGCACTCCGGAGCGAAGGTCCTCGTGGCCGATACGGAGCTGCTCGGCACCGCTGCGCCCGATCTTGCCGACTGTTCAGAGCTCCGGGAGGTGATCGCAGTCGACGACGTCGGCTCGGGAGTCCCGGCCGGGTCGACGCCCTACGCCGAGTTCCTCTCGAGAGACCCGGAAGCGCTACGTCCGTGGAGGGTCGACGACGAGGGGCGCGTCATCTCCATCAACTACACGTCCGGCACGACAGGCCGGCCCAAGGGTGTGATGTACACGCACCGCGGCGCCCACCTGAATGCCCTCGCCGAGGTGGTCCACTCTCATCACGACACCGACTCCGTCTATCTGTGGACACTCCCCATGTTCCACTGCAACGGCTGGTGCACGGCCTGGGCGGTCACCGCGATCGGCGGGCGTCACGTCTGCTTGCGCGCGATCGAGCCGGAGCTGATCTGGGGACTGGTCGACGAGGAGGGGATCACGCACTTCAACGCGGCGCCCACCGTGCTGGTCATGCTTGCGAGCCACCTCGACGCGCACCCGTTCGGGCGGCCCGTTACCGTGACGACCGCAGGGGCCCCGCCGAGCCCCACGATCATCCGCCGGATGAGCGAGCTTGGCGCGCGGATCGTCCACGCTTACGGGCTCACGGAGACCTACGGTCCCTACACCGTGTGCGAATGGCAGCGCGAATGGGAAGAGGAGCCCGCGGAACGTCGCGCCCGCCTGTTGGCCCGCCAGGGCGTCGCCTACCTCGGCGCCGACCCGATCCGGGTGGTCGACGAGGAAATGCAGGACGTGCCGCAGGACGGCGAGACGATGGGCGAGGTGGTCATGCGCGGGAACAATGTGATGGACGGCTACTTCGCCGACCCGGAGGCGACAGAGCAGGCGTTCCGGGGTGGCTGGTTCCACTCCGGTGATCTCGGCGTTTGGCACGCGGACGGCTATATCGAGCTGCGCGACCGCGCGAAGGACATCATCATCTCGGGCGGAGAGAACATCTCGACGATCGAGGTCGAACAGGCTGTCGTCAGCCACGAGTCCGTGCTCGAATGCGCAGTCGTTGCGATGCCGCACGAGAAGTGGGGCGAGCGGCCGAAGGCGTTCGTCGTGCTCCGTGACGGAGCCGAAGCCGACTCAGACGACCTGATCGAGCACGTGCGCGGTCAGATCGCCCGCTTCAAGGCGCCGGACGAGGTCGAGTTCGTCGACTCGCTCCCGAAGACATCGACCGGAAAGGTTCAGAAGTACGTGCTCCGCGAGCGGGTGTGGGCCGGACGCGACAAGCTGATCAACTGAACATCGGGGAAGCGAGCGGAAGAGCGCAATGCCTTCCGAGTGAGGTCGACGTTCTCAGGAGTCCTCGGTGCAGTGCGTCGGTCCCTCGGGCTCAGCCGAGTACGCCTCGTGCGACGCAGGATGGATGCCTTGCTCGACGCCACCCGCCGATGAGGCAGCCTCTGCGACGCGCTTCTCCAGCGCCGTGAGCACCAGCCCAACCTGCTGATTCACGATCGGCTGGAGGACCCGCTGGCCCATCGCGCCGACCGGGCCGGCGATCTTGACGTCCGCCTCCCACACCATCGATGTCCCGTCCCCGGCTTCGGACAGCGTGAACGACGTCGTCATGTCCACGAGGGCGCCGACACCCGTTCCCTTGGCCCGCAGGGACGCGAACTCGGGCGGCCGCTCCTCGAGCTTCTCGAAGTTCATCGTCATCTTGAGGCCTCCGAGGCCGAGCGGAACCTTCACCTGGGCCGTCCAGTGCCGCTCGTCCTTGATCTCGAAGGATTCGACGCCCGGCATGAGCGTCGCCATCTCGGCGGGGTCGTTGATGACGCTCCAGACCGTTTCACGCGGGGCCGCGAGCTCCTTGGTTCCCGAGACGATCATCTGGACTCCACGGAGACGTTCGCACTGCTGGCCCCAGGGTCCCGGAGCATCGACCAGACCCGGTGCGGTGGATTGCAGCTCGTGTACACGATTGCCCCTCCCGCGGCCCGCAGCGCGTCCTGGATGGCCGCACAGATGCAGTGGATACCGCCGCCTCCGCCCTCGCCCATCCCCTTCGCGCCAAGCGGAGCGACGGGCGACGGCGACTCCATCGCACCGGTCTTGAGCGGGGGCATGTCCATAGCATGCGGCACGTGGTAGTCGTAGAAGTTGGCGGTCAGGAGTGTTCCTTCCTCGTCGTAGACGAAGTCCTCGGAGAGAGCAGCCCCGATCGCGTGCGCGGTCGCGCCGTGCACCTGGCCTTCGACGATCTGAGGATTGATCCGCACGCCGCAGTCGTCCACGGCGGCGTAGCCGACGATGTCCACCTCGCCCGTCTCGCGGTCGACTTCGACAACGGCGGCGTGGATCTGCGTCGCGTAGGTCAACGTCAGCTGCCCGGTCTTCTTCTCCTTGTCCACCATGCCGAAATAGGGGCGGCAGACGTACCGGTGGTTCAGCGTCGGGTTGAAGTCGGGCGGCAGGAAGGCGTTGTTCGCGTTGACGATTGCGCCGAGGGCCATGAACGGGAGCGCGGCCTCCTCCGGGCCGTCCTTGATGCGTGCCATGCCGTCGGAGAGCTCGATCGCCTCCTCAGGAGCCTGGAGGACGGCGGCGGCGAGCTTGACCATGTCGTCGCGGACGAGCTCGGCCGCACCCTTCACCGCGCCGAGCCCCGTGAATGCGAACTGGCTCGCGTACGTCCCCGAGAAGCCCGCGTGCGAGTTGAACCACGTGTCGTGGCCACGCCGGACGTTCACCTGCTCCGGCGAGCACCCGAGGATGTCAGCGACGACCTGGGCAGCCGTCGTTTCGTGCCCCTGTCCTTGCGGCACGGTGCCGAGCGTCACGACGACTTCGCCGAAGATGTCGAGCTTCACGGAGGCGGCCTCGTTGTTCCCCGAGAACTGCAGGTCCGGGTTGAGGAGCGTCGACTGCCCGAAGTTGTTGGTCCCGGAGTCAAGGGTCGAGCCGATGCCGAACCCTAGGAGCTTCCCGCGCGCGGCTGCCTCCTTCCGGCGCTCCTCGATCGACCCGTGGTCGATCAGGTCGAGTGCCAGGTCGAGTGCGGCCGCGTAGTCGCCGGAGTCATAGACGCAGCCGTTCGGCGTCTCGTAGGGCATTTGCTCGGCCTTGACGTAGTTGCGCTTGCGGATGTCGACTGGATCGAACCCGAGCTCGGAGGCGACGATGTCGATGATCCGCTCGGTCAGCCAGAGGTGCTGCATCCGGGAGTACCCGCGGTTCGGGGAGACCGGCGACTTGTTCGTGCAGACCTGAGTGAAGTCGACGCGGATGTTGCGCCACCCGTACATCCCCGGGGTGACCTGCGCCCAGATGATGCAGCCGAGCGGCTCGTAGCGCGGGAACGCGCCGCAGTCGTCGATCGCCTTGACCTTGAAGCCGGTCATCGTCCCGTCCTGCTTCACCGCGACCTCGATATCGAGGAACGTCCGCTCGTTTCCGTGCGCATTCGCCGTGTGCTGGTCGGTGCGCCACTCCGTCCACTGGACCGGGCGCCCGAGCTTCCGCGCCATCAGGCAGAGGACGACGTACTGCGGATGCAGGCAGATCTTGTTTCCGAACCCACCTCCGATGTCGTGGGTGACGAACCGGAGCTTGTCGATCCCTATCCGGAGCGCGGGTGCCATCCAGATCGCGCCTACGCCCGGCATCTGGTGGTTGCACGTGAGCGTCCACTCGCCGGTGCCCTTGTCGTACTCGACGAGCGCCCCTGCGCACTCGAGCGGAGTCGACGAGAAACGGTGGAAGTGAAGCCGCTCGATCTTCACCACGTGATCGGCCTCGGCGAGCGCCTGGTCCACGTCGCCCCAGTCGAAGACTCCTGACCAGACGACGTTCGAGCCGGCATCGTCGTGGAGCACGACCTCGTCCTTCAGCGCCTCCTCGCCGTCGACGAGGACGGGCAGCGGGTCGTACTCGACCTCGATCAAGTCCGCCGCATCGCGTGCGAGCTCGCGCGTCGCAGCGCACACCGCGGCCACGGGCTCTCCCATATGGCGGACCCGGCCGACGGCGAGCGCGTAATCCTTGATGTTTCCGCCAGGCTCGACCGACATCTCGAAGAACGGGTCGGTGTGGATCGCGACCTCATCGCCGGTGATCGTCCCGTACACCCCTTCGACCGCGAGCGCCTTGGACACGTCGATCGAGACGATCCGCGCATGCCCATACGACGAACGGACGAAGTGCACGTAGCCCATGCCGTGCCGCCGGACGTCGTCGAAGAACGTTCCCTGCCCCTGGACGAGCCGCTTGTCCTCCTTGCGAGGAAGGCTCTGACCGATGAAGCCCCTCTCGAGGACCTCGGGTGCCCCGGTCTCGACGACGGTAGACCCACGGCCTTGTGACAAATTGTCACTTGGTCTCGCGCTCACGACGTCTCCCCGATACCGCCGGCGGCAACGACGGCTTCCACGATGTTCACGTAGCCGGTGCAGCGACAGATGTTCCCCTGCAGCGCGTACCGGACGTCGTCCTCCGTCGGGTGAGGGTTACGCTCGAGAAGAGCGCTCGCGCTCATCAGCATCCCGGGCGTGCAGTAGCCGCATTGCAGTGCGTGGTGCTCATTGAACGCGCGCTGCAGAGCAGTCAGCTCGCCGTCGGGGGCGAGCCCCTCGACCGTCGTGATGCTGGCGCCGTCGGCCTGGACCGCGAGCGACATGCAGCTCTTCACCGGCTCGCCGTCGAGGTGGACCGTGCACGCCCCGCAGTTGCCCGTATCGCAGCCGACGTGCGTCCCCGTGAGCCCGAGATCGTCCCGGATGAAGTGCACGAGGAGGCGCCGCGCCGGCACGTCCAGCGCCACCTGCTCCCCGTTGACTTCGACCGAGACGGTTCGGCTCGCCGCCGGTGCAGCCATTACGAGCCCTTCCGCCGCTCGGCTGCTTGCCGTACCGCGCGGACGGCCGAGACCTCGGCGAGATGCCGCCGGTAGTCCGCGGAACCGTGGACGTCTGACGGAGGATCGAGCGACGCACCCAGGCCCTCGGCGGCTGCGCGGACACCGTTCTCCGAGAAGTCACCGCCGGCGAGCCGCTCCTCCATCGCCGGCGCTCGCACGGGTACGGCCGCGACGCAACCGAGCACGACCCGCACGCCCTCGTCGGACACGCTCGCCGCCGCATTGGCGATGTACGTCCCGTGCTTGCCGATCGTCACGCCGGCGAACCCGTCGCCGGCGCCACTCGAAGGAGGCACGCCGAGCTTCGTCAAGAGCTCGCCCTCGCCCACTGCCGTCATGTACACGCCGACGAAGAACTCCTCCGCCGGCACCGTCCGCTCGGACTCCTGACCGCGAATCGTGAACGTCGCTCCGAGCGCCAGGAAAAGCGGAGGAAGGTGATTCGTCGGATCGCTGACGCACACGTTTCCTCCGACCGTGCCACGATTTCGCACCTGTACGTCACCGATGGTGGCCGCGACCTCGGCGAGGATCGGCCGGGCCACTTCGACCTCCGAGGACGAAACGAGCTGAGCGTAGGTGACCATCGCGCCGATCTCCAGCAGCCCGTCCGAGGAGAAGCCGATGGTGCGAAGCTCGGCGAGATCGGCGAGATCGACCAGCACGTCCGGGGCGGCAGCCCGCGCCTTCATCACGTTGACGAGCGTCTGACCACCGGCGAGTGGCCGCGCTCCCTCGTACCCGGCGAGAAGCGAGATCGCCTCCTCGACCGTCGCCGGGCGTGCGTACTCGACCTCGCGCAGGAGCACGACGAGATTCAGTCACACGTCGCCGTGACATGTCAAGCGACCATGAGCGCCCGAAGAGAAGGCGCGCACTGCGGCCGCGAAGCAGGCGCACTTCAAGGGCTTTTTGCGCGGCCGGATCCGCGAATGAGCGGATTCCGGCCATGCGCACTGAAACGCGCTGCTAAGGTCGCCCGTCGATGGCGCCCTTCGACGTGGTCTTCGTCGGCGCCGGGATCAACTCTCTCGCCGCTGCAGCGCTGCTCTCGAAGGCGGGCTGGGGCGTCTGCGTTCTCGAACGAGGCGACGAGCTGGGCGGCTGCATCAAGACCTCGTCGGACCTCACCGAGCCCGGTTTCACGCACGAGCTCCTCTCTTCGTGGCATCCACTCTGGACGGGCTCGGCCGCATATGCCGAGTTGAAAGACGACCTCGACAGCCGTGGTCTCGAATATCTGAACACCGAGCTCCCGACCGGCTCGGCCTTCCCGGACGGGTTCAGCGCTTTCCTGACGACGTCGCTCGAGGACAACATGGCCGAGCTCGACCGGCATGCAGCCGGGGACGGAGATGCCTGGGCCGCCATGTTCGAGGCGTTCATGAAGAACGCCGACCTCTCGTTCGGCCTGCTCGGCACCGAGCTCTGGTCGGCGGCCGGGCTCGGACTCGGGCGCCAGGCCTTGCGTCGGTTCGGCCGGCGCGGGCTTCTCGCGTATGCGGGGACGATGCTCACGAGCTGCCGCGACTGGCTAGGTGACACGTTCGAATCGGACGCGGCGCACGGCCTGCTCGCGCCGTGGGTGCTGCATACGGGTCTGGGCCCCGACCAGGCGACTTCCGGGTTCATGACCCAGGTGATCGCATGCGCACTCCAGCTCGGCGGCATGCCGGTGCCGAAGGGCGGCGGGACCGTGCTCGTCGAGGGGCTCGCGGACATCGTTCGCGACGCCGGTGGCGAGCTCCGTACCGGCGCCGGCGTCGAGCGTGTGCTCGTATCCGACGGCCGCGCCACAGCCGCCCGGCTTGCCGGCGGTGAGACGATACGGGCCGAGCGCGCGGTGGTCGCGAGCGTCACCCCGACCCAGCTATACGGCGACTTGCTCCACGAGGGCGAAGTTCGCGGCGAGGTCGTTCGGGCGGCAGCGCGCTATCGGCATGGGCGCGGCGGGATGCAGATCCACCTCGCGCTCCGCGAGCTCCCGGACTGGTATGGCGACGACAGGCTCGGACGAACAGCGATCGTCCATGTGACCCCGGGGCTCGACGGAGTCTCGAAGGCGGTGAACGAGGCGGATCGCGGCCTCCTCCCGGCCGAGGCGACGATCGTCTGCGGCCAGCCCGTCGCCGTCGACCCTTCCCGGGCGCCCGACGGCAGCTGGATCATCTGGATCCAGCTCCAGGAGCTGCCTGCCGGCCGCGTCAAGGGCGACGCGGCAGGTGAGATCGACGTCGGCGACGGTTCGTGGACGGAGGAGCTCCGCGAGGACTACGCGGACCGCATCGTCTCGCGCCTCGGCCGCCACATTCAGAATCTCGAACGCGCGACGATGCGCCGCGTCGTCCTCTCGCCCACCGACATCGCAGCCATGAACGTCAACCTCGAGGGCGGAGACATCTATGGCGGCTCGTGCGCGCTCGACCAGAACTTCCTCTTCCGCCCGCTTCCGCAGGCACCGGGCCATCGGACTCCCGTCGAGGGCCTCTGGCACATCGGGGCATCCACGCATCCGGGGCCGGGACTGGGAGCCGGTTCCGGGTATCTCGTCTACAAGGAGCTCACGAGACCTGCCTTTCCGCGGCGGCTCCTCGCCCGGGTCCCGGTCGCCGGACAACGCTTGCAACGATCAGTTGCGACCTCGTGAGGCTGGCCCTCTCCGAGATCTCGACGGTCGGGGCGTCGTTCGAAGAGGACGCGGCGGCCTACGCGGCGGCGGGCTTCCACGGCATCGGGATCTGGGAGTTCAAGCTCCCCGCGGATGACGAAGCCAATCGGGTACTTCTCCGCGAGGCAGGGCTCGCCGTTGCCACCTGCGTTCCGACCGTTCCCTCCGTCTTGCCGCTTCGACTCCCGGGCATGGAAGGCCCGGCCGATCTGCGCGAGCGCGTCGAGGCGCTCTGCGCGAGCATGCGCCGCCTGGCGGCCTACGAGCCGGAGTCGATCCTCGTCATCACGGGGCCGGTCGGGGAACTCGAGGACTCGGACTCGCGCGACGCGGTCCTCGGAGGGCTGCGGGAGATCGCCGCCGCAGCCCAGGAGGCAGACGTGCGCCTCGGTCTCGAGCCGATCCACCCCTCGCAGCACGACACGGTGTCATTCGTCAACTCGATCGCCGAGGCCGTGTCGCTGCTCGACGAGGCCGGGCTCGGCGAGGTCGGGATCATGGCGGACACCTACAACCTCTGGAACGAGACGCCGGAGGCGCTCGTCGCGGTGGCAGCACGCGTGACGGGGTTGCATGTGGCAGACGTGCCACGCGATCCGGATCGCAGCGATCGGGTTCTTCCCGGAGAAGGCGGCTTGCATTCGGCCGAACTCGTCCGCGCCCTCACCGCAGCGGGCTGGGACGGGTTCCTGGACGTGGAGATCTTCTCGACGCCCGATCGGTTCTGGGCGCTACCCGCGGACGAGGCAGCGCAGCGAGCCTACGCGGCCGCATCGCTCCTGGCTCAGACGGTTCCGTAGAGCGCGAGGACGACCCGAACGAAGAGCTTGGTGTCCTCGTACAGGCCGACCTGCCCGACCGCCCGCGCTCCCTGGTACCAACCGGCGAGAGCGAGACGGACGTTGCCGCCGAAGTAGTCGAGCTGCCAGCGGAGGTACCGGACTCCGGCGCGGACGTTGCCCTCGTAGTTCCGAGGAGTGCGGATACCGAGGAGGACGGTGTCCACGAACTCCCATGTCTCCGGGAGGAGTTGCATCACACCGATCGCGCCGGCGCTCGACACGACGTCCTGCTGAAAGCCCGACTCCATCCACGCGAGCGCACGGGCAAGCGCAGGATCGACGCCGTAGACCCGAGCCCAGCGATCGATGGTCGTCCGGACACTGGGACGACTCGCAGGCGGTCCCGTCGTCTGCGGGCTTCGCAACCCCGCGCCCTTCGGAAGGGCGAAGCGTTGCCCCGGAACGATCAGGTCCGTCAGCGGGACGCGGTTCCTACGAGCAAGCTGCCACGGGCTCACGTGATAGCGAGCTGCGATCGAGAAGAAGCTCTCGCCCGGACGAACGACGTGGAAGCGGACGGGGGCGGCGCGCTCAGCGCGTCCCCGTCCGGCGAGCCTCCGAAATGTCTTCGGCCCCGCGATTCCGTCGGGGACCAGGGCGTGACGCCGCTGGTAGCGCCGGAGCGCCACTGCCGTTTTCCTCGTGAAGCGGCCGTCGACGGCGCGTGCGCCGAGACCGAAGCGCCGCAGCCGGAACTCGAGGACGGCGACGTCCCAACCGACCGTACCGACCGCCAGCTGGCGTTGACCGAGGAGCGGCCGTCCGCGCAGGCCGAAGGCCCGCCGCGTCGCCCGATCGAGCTTTCCGTTGCAGACCACGCCCTGCTTCCGCTGGAACGACCGCAGGGCGTTTCGAGTCAGCCGCCCGGTGACACCGTCGATCGGGCCGGGATCGAAGCCATGCGCCCGAAGCGCGACCTGAAGAGCCGCCACGCGTGCGTTCGCCGCCGAGCCGGCCTCCGCATACCCGAAGCCGATGGACAGCGCGAGGCAGACGACGACCACGCGACGCATGGAGAGGCGTTCGCGGCCCGTCGGCAGCGTCCTCCCCATCCGGGAGGCCGCGGAGGGGCCGGGTACAATCGGCGACGCCTTCCCCGGTAGCTCAATTGGCAGAGCATCCGGCTGTTAACCGGAGGGTTGTTGGTTCGAGTCCAACCCGGGGAGTCGCGAAGTACCTGCAAAGCGGCCGGATACGACGAGGGCGCCCGGTGAGGCGCCCTCTTTTCGTACCGAACTTCGGGAACTACTCGTCGAGGCCGGCGGCATTGTCGTCCGAAGCGTTCTCGCCCTCGATCGAGCCTTCCTCTCCCTGATCCTCGATCGCCCGATCGCCACGGTTGGGATCGCGTAGCGTCTCGGCGAGGTCGTCGAGCTCCTGCTCGAGCTCGTCGGGCACGTTGTCTCCGGGGTCGCTCATTGAGAAAGACTAGCCATAGCGACCTCCGCGTAAGCCGGCCTTGTCTAGACCCATGTTCGCGTGAGCCCCCGCCGAGGCGGAGGCTCTCAGGTCAACACGTCCTTCGGTCGGGATCAGAAAAAGCCGTACAGCGTAGGGGTCTGTACGCGGCGGACGATCGACCCGCTCCAGCTGTTGGCGAACCGGACATCGGCGTAGACCTCGTCGCGACCAGCCAAGCTGCTGCTGCTCCCGTCGGGAAAGGGCGGCCAGCTGTAGTCCTCGTCGAGGATGTGCCAGGCCAACTGGATCGAGTGGGAGAAGTACACCCGGGTGCGACCCTGCTCGTCGACTCGAAACACGTAATCGAACGACTGGCGAACAGGCCCGTAGAGTTCTTCGTCTGAGGCCGGATCTACGCCCCAGAGCGTGTACTCGATCCGATTGCCGTTTTCGAACAGCTGGTACGCCTCGGCATAGCTGCACATTCGTAGAACGCCGGATACGACCACTTTGAACCAACCGCCACCAGCGTAGGTGACGGAGAGACTGGCAGACAAGGGATACGTCGAGGGGAGGGTCCCGGCCAATGGCGGGAGGACGCACGGCGCGTTGGGCGGCGCGTCTTGCGCCGACCCTACGGGCGCGAGCATGACGGCGACGCTGAACGCGGCGACGAGCGTGGCGATTGCGGTGCGGAGCGTGCGGTTCATCTCGGACTCCTTTGGGCCGCTGGCTTTGCGACCCCATGCTCCGGGAGTTCCGTCCAACGCGTAAGACGCCCCAGGGCTAGACGTACCTCACCCCACGCGTCGTGGCCGAGATCGGGCGACTTCGCTCTACCTCCCTCATCTCGCGAAATCCGCAGGCATTCGCGGCGATCCTCAATTTCGGGGGGGAAACGAACCGGCGGGCTGAACTAGCGGCGAGAGCGTGTAGCGAAACCTGCCGCGCCTACCTCTGCAGCCTGGCGACTTCGAGGGGTCCGATTCGGGTCTAGGGACTAGGCGTCGGTTTCGCCGCCGAGCTCCGCCGCCTTGGGCCTACCTTGTAGCCCGCCTTCTTGAAAGATCGCCGGGACCTCGGGGTCGGAGACGAAGTTCTGCCAGCCCTCCTCATCCCAGTCGAACACCACCCAGACGCGGTCGTTCTCATTGGGATCCCGAAAGACGTGCGACCCCTTGGACCCGTGCTGCTTTCGCTTCTCGGCGCCCTTGGTTGAGAAGGTATTCCAGAAGCGGTCGAAGTCCTCGATCTTCGCCGTTGCCAGGATCAACTCTCTCCTCCTCTGTGGGAAGTGTCGTCGCGCTCCTGCGACGGTCGCGGGCGCAGTATTACGCATCCCGTTTCCCATTTCCTCGTGCTGATCCGGCCGTAGACACTCCACCTGTCGCGGGCGACGAATCCCGAGCTTGCTCGCCGCTTAAGCGCGTGCGGTTCAGTGATCCCCTTGCGCGGGGGATGTAGTCTCCCCCATCCGGGTGAAGGCCGCTTTGACCGCGTCGCTCTTAATGCGGCTCGGATTCATTCGTACTGCGGCTCGCATCATCTTTGATGCAACGGAAAGGGCTGTCTGATGCTGGGATTTCTGCGGCGGTGGCGTGTGGCTTTTCTGCCTGTGATCAGCGTTCTCGTTCTTGCTTGCGGCGCCACGGCGGCGGCGGCTGGCGACGACGAGATCATCGATGTCACCAAGAAGGCGAACGAGATCGATAAGAAGATCGGTGAGCTGAAAGAGAAGGGTGGGTGGTCCCGTCGCGGCAAGCTCTGGGTCTCGGCGGTATGTGGGCAGGAGACGAGTTCTCAGTTCTTTGCGGCTTGGGGCGACACAGCCGACTATGTCCCGGCACCGCAGGGCGATGTCGAGGACGTGAGCCGCTGGGATCTCGACGACGATGTCACGCTCGCCGAGAACGGACCGGGCCAAAGCGGCTCTCGTTCGCTGTTGCTGGGTGACAATGACGAGGCGGTCTCGCCGGTGACGTGTATCAGCACAGCGCATCCGACGATCAGGTTCTTCGCGGCGAACACCGGCTCGCCCGAGTCGACCCTGGAGATCGAGGTGCTCTACGAGGACCTCGACGGGCATATGAAGAAGCTCAAGGTGGCCAAGCTGCGCGGCTCCTCGGAGTGGCAGCCCTCCCTCGTCGTGCCGATTCATGTGAATAGGTTTGCCGCGGCCTCAGAGGACGGGCTGACGGCGGTGGCGCTCAAGTTCAAGGCGAAGGACGTGAAGTCGAAGGACGAGCGTCGGGGCTGGAAGATCGACGATCTCCAGGTCGATCCGTTCAAACAACGCTAAGGAAGCTCATTGCAGACGGCGGCGGGGTCGAGCATCTCGTCGCCGTCGCACGCTCCGCCAGTGAATTACCCCGTGCGACGACGAGTGTGCGTCAGACGGTGAGGTGCTGCGGCAGCTACCTCCGATAGGTGCCGCCAGATGACGACTGTTGCGGCACGACGCTTGCTTACGGTGAGAGAGACGGCGGCTCGTCTTGCGGTCAGCCAGGATAACCGTTCGCCGACGGCACACGCGGCGAGATCCCCGCCGTCCAGCTCGGCGGGCGGGGTAGCTCGGTACGGATCGACGAGCGGGAGCTCGAGCGCTGGCTTGCAAGTCAACGAGTGAAGGAGGCTTCATGAGCGGCACTGCGACTACCCCGACCTATGAGGACCTGCTGGAGGAGGTGGACTTTTCGGCAGCAAGCTACGAGCTGCCCGCGCCGCGAATGGATGACCGGCTGGCGACCCGGCTCGATATCAGGTTCTCGGGTGCCGGCCTCCAGCTCCCGTTCCTCGATCCGCAGGTAGCCCGCGAGCTCGGGGTCGTCACCGCGAACCTCCTGGACGAAGCGCTCGGCGTCCTCGCGGCGGACGAACGTCTCGACGGCGTCGCCGAGCGGGTGAGTCGAACTGGAGCGAACGTCGACGACCGCGTACACGAGCACCGTTTTCGGGAGCATGCCCGATCAAACTTCGTACCGGATTTCGTACCCGACTGACGTGATTCAGGGGCATCGAGCGTGCTGTCACATGGCTCAACCATGCGCTATATGCCTCCCGTGATCCCGGTCAGGTCGGCTGTTAACGGGAGGGTTGTGCGTTCGAGTCGCACCCGGGGAGTGAAGAAGCCCTGCAAACTCAGGGCTTTCCACCGTTCAGGCTCCACCGAGCGACTTTCTACTCAGGTTTCTCCCCCGAGATGGAGAGACGAGGCTCCGAGATGCAGCGTCCGGGTGACTCACCGCTCCGCGCACGTAGCGATGTGATCATCACCGTGCTGCGGTGTTGACGGAACGAGAGCGCGGCGAATCCCGAGGGGAAAGCCCCCGGGTCAGTAAGACGACGAAGAACACACCGCCTTCGCGGCAAAGCGATGAATGTACGTCAGGATGTCAAGTCCGATCCCGAGCAAGATCAGCACCACGTCTACGTTTCCACTGACGCCACCGGGCTGCCACGCGATGACGTACGCGAGAGTCGTCCAAGGCAGGAAGATGAGCCCGAGGAGGGGCGAGACCCACGAATCAAACGCCAGCTCAACCTTGTTCCCGAAGATCCACCAGATGGCGAGCACGAATCTGGGCCCGATGAGCGCCGCACCACCAACGAGACAACACATACGGCGTCAGTCTCTTAGCTTTCGAGGAACGACGCAAGGCCGTGGTGACTGCCCTACGCCCCGACCACGTCCGTTCGGGAAGGTTTCGTCCCCCGCCAGGACGGGTGGCGTGTTGGACATATTGCAAGTTTATACGATCACTTGGTAAGCTCGCAATAACTGAGTATCATACTGGCGTAGTGCAAGACCGCTGGGCTTCGCCGACCTTCTGGCAGCCACCACGTCGGTCGTGGCCATATCCGCCGACGCGACTCGAGATGCTGGCTACCCGAGTGGGCTGAACGACGTGGATCTCCGGGCGCTGGTCGAACGGGAGATACAGCGTTCAAGTCGCACCCGGGAAGTACGAAATGCCCTGCTAGTCGGGGCCTTTCTCCTCCTCGTGTTGTCAGCCAGAGGATGTTCCTCGGCGCGGTCGCCGACAAGCGGCCAGGGCCGGCACCCATCCACGCCCGGCGTGCAGGGGAGAGGGCGGGGACGCCAAGGCCGGCCCGGCCAATTTGACGCTTCGCCACAAATCGAAAACTCCTTCTCGTTTGAAGCACGGGTGACACGACACGACCGCGTCACCTCCTACGAGAACGGCGACGAATCGTGATCGAGACCACTGCCCTGCCGACATTTCTTCGGCTGCGAAGGTAGCGACGGGCTCATTCCGCTTCAGCGGCACTCCCACTCCATGCCGGGACCGCTTGGTGGTGACCTCTCTGCCTGCTCCCAGGGCAAGCACCCATGGTTCACGCTCATGTTGATGAGGAGTCCTCCGAGGACGACCAAAACGGCGATCACGATGACCATGACGTATTTCATGTGCCGGCCGTCACAGGTTCCCACGGATCACCCCGGTCTTCCAGTGCGGACCGACGAGCATTCGAGCCTGTCTCGGATCACCGGCACTCCGAGCTTTCTTACCCGGCTCCGTGTATCTGAGGGGATATGACGGGCCTGAAACCGTTCTAGAATGGACAGCCAACCCCACGCCCCCCATCGGGCGGTCTGTTATCGGACGGCTGTGCGTTCGAGTCGCACCCGGCGAGCTTGACCCAGATGTGAGCAACCGCGAGACGTTCAACCAGGAACTCTCAGGACTTCTCGATCTCATCGATCAGGAGCCGCTGGAGCAGGCCAACCGCGACATCCTCGCCAGGGGTGTCGCCATCGCACGTGAAGGCGGTCAGCTCCACCTCACGCTCCCCCGGCTGCAAGAAGACCATCCCCACGCGGTCGAGCTCGGGGAGAGCGTCCTCGCCCGGCTGAGAAGCGCCGACGAGGAGCTCCCGCCTGAGGAGGTGGACGCGCTCGACGCACTGGTTCGCGAGCGCCTGCCCGAGACGCTCTAGCCCGAGCGCACGCGCGGCGCTAACGCACCTTGAAGCTGAAGTGCGCCGTGACTGCCGTTCCGCCCGAGCGGACGGTCATCGACCCCCGCACGGCGCTCGCGTCCACCGGCACGACGAACGTGCACTGCGCTCGTCCCGCCCGAATGCGTCCCGCTGCCCGCACATTCGCGCCGTCGGCCGTGACCTTACAACTCACCTTGCCGGTTGCGATCGCGCGATTGGTGTCGGACCGCAGCACCGGCGCGCTGACGGTGAACTGCTTGCCGGCGCGAGGCTGGAGCGGGCTGCCGACGGTCTTCCCCGCGATCAGCCGGAGTGCCGGCTTGTTCACGAGCGCGTATTTGAAGAATCCGAGGTTGTCCGGCGCGAAATCGACCGCGAGCACGATGCCCTCGGCGGTGTCGATGTCGGCGGCGACGACCTCGAATCCGAAGCGGCGAATGTTGCCGAGCTCGCTGCGGTGGATGTCGACCGTGACGAGATTCTGGACGTTGCGGCTCCGAACCCGGGTGGGGGCTGTGTCCTCCCGCCACGCGCTCGCGGCGGCGTCCCAGCGCTCGAGGACGGACTCGCCCCCGACGCTGGTGATCAGAATCTCGGCTCCTTCGTCGCCCGAGGCGGCGTCGTTGTCCGTGTCGATGGAAAGGGCGAGCACCGATTCCCCAGGCAGCGTGGCGTAGTTGGGAGTCGAGATCGCGAAGCGGATCCAGCCGTCCTTCGCATCGCTGACGCGCACCGTCGTGATGTCCGGCGCGGCATCCTGGTCCAGTGCCGGATCGGGGAACGCCGTCTGAGTTGGGCTGACGTACCCGGAGCGGCCGCTATCCGGGGCGTAGTCCGAAGCGATGAGCTCGTCGCTGCCGACTGCCTGGCCGCGTGAGCTGACCGCCAGGATGCCGAACGACGCCATGGTTCCGAGGGCACTCTTCGGCGCCGTCATGGTGAGCACGCCCGCCTCGTAGCGGCCGGACATCCCGGCGGTCGGGCGCTCGACCAGCGTGAACCCGTCCCAGAGATAGAACTCGACTGCCCCGTCCGAGATGTAGCGGATCAGCGCCTCGTCTCCGGCATCGCCCGTGCTCTGGTTCGAGTCGAGGTCGAACCAGAGGTTGAACCAGCTGTTGGCCGGAAGCGTTTGATAGTTCGCGACGGCGACGGTGACCGTCAGAACGCCGTCCGGCGTTTCCGACACGGTCACCCCGGTCAGGTCGGGCGCTGCATTGTCGTCGCCTGCGACGTCGGAGAACGACGCCGCACCCAGCGCAACGCTTGCGAACACGAGAATGCACAGTGCAAGGGCGCCTGCGACGCCCCTCTTCATCGCGTGCTTTCGCGCTGGGTTACCTGGCGCGCCGTGGGCACACTCTCAAGCACTCCGCCCCGCCTGTCAATTGAGCTGCCTGCGACAATCGCAGCCGTGCCGGGCATGATCGAGTCCGCCGCCCTTCACCTACGAGTGACAAAGCGGCTCGCACCGCGGCGTGGCGCCTCGCTGAGCGAGCGTCTCGGTCCGCTGGACGATCGACTCGTCTTCGTGGTCGGCTCGCCACGCTCGGGAACGACGTTTCTCGCCGGCGCGATCGGCTCGCTCCCGGGCTTCGTCGATCTGGGCGAGGTGCCGCCGCTGAAGGCCGCGGTTCCCGAGCTCGCCTCGCTGCCACCCGGAGAAGCCGCCCGGCGATTGCGCAGGATCCTCACGGTCGCGCGGCGCGTGGGCCTCGTCGGCTCCGTTCGTGCCGTCGAGCAGACACCGGAGCTGGCGCACCTGGTCGACGTCCTCCCCATCGCCTATCCGAGCGCGCGGATCGTGCACATCCTCCGCGACGGGCGGGATGTCGCCTCTTCGCTGCTCGAAAAGCCCTGGCTCCGTCCTCGGGAAACGCGGGCGGACGACGCCGGGGTCTCGTACGGGTCCTACGCGAGATTCTGGGTCGAGCCGGAGCGACGGATCGAGTTCGAAGCCGTCAGCGATGCTCGACGGGCGGCCTGGGCCTGGCGGCGATACGTGTCGGCCGCGCGCGCCGCGCGGGCGAGCGTCATCGAGCTTCGTTACGAAGACCTCACGCATGCTCCCGACCGAGCAGCACGCGCACTCGCCCGGGAGCTCGACGTTCGGGTAGAAGGCCTCGCAGAAGCGCTCTCGGGTGCCCATCGGCTATCGGTGGGTCGGTACCGCGAAAGCCTGACCGCGGATGAGCTCGCGGACGTCGTCGCCGAAGCCGGCGACCTTCTTCGCGAGCTCGGCTACGTCTCGGAGTGAGATGACGCTTTCCACGGAGCGCATTGCCGGAGCCTGTGCGCGACACCCGTGGACGACGCTCGGGATCTGGTTGTCGACGCTCGTGCTTGCTGCCGGCTCGATAGGAGCCTTGCTCGAGCTCACCACCGAGGGCCAGGTGACGTCGAACCCCGAGTCGGAGCGGGGGTACGCCGCGATCGGCCGCCACTTCCCGCCGGACCCGACGGCCGAGTACGTCAACGAGTTCATCGTCATCCGCTCGGTGCGCCTCACGATCGACGAACCGGTGTTTCGCCGCAAGGTCACCGACGTTCTCGACGAGGTGCTGGCGAGCGGCGTCGCCCACAACGCGACGAGCTACTACGAGATAGGAGATCCCTCTCTCGTCGCCCCGAGCCGCCGCGCGACGCTGATCCCGATCGGCATCCAGGGCGACGGCGAGGTCGCAGCCGAGCGCCTGATCGCAATCGTCCAGAAAGCCGACAGCGAGTCGTTCGACGTGCTGATCAGTGGCGAATGGACCCTCGATCGCGACGTCAACAAGATCCTGGACGAGGACCTGAAGACCGGCGAGTTCTACTTCGGCATCCCCGCAGCACTCGTCATCCTCGTCTTCGTCTTCGGCGCGCTCGTCGCGGCGGTTCTGCCGCTGGTCGTCGCCCTGTTCTCGATCGTGATCGCGCTCGGCCTCTCGGCGCTCATCGGGCAGGCGTTCGACCTGTCGGTGTTTCTCGTGATCATGCTCACCGTCATGGGGCTTGCGGTCGCGACCGACTACGCCCTGTTCGTCCTCTCCCGCTACCGCGAAGAGCGCGCGGCCGGCCGGGCCAAGCTCGAGGCGATCACCGCGTCGGGCGGCACGGCCAGCCGGGCGGTCGTATTCAGCGGAATGGCGTTCGTGCTGGCGATGTCCGGGCTCCTCCTCATCCCGGAAACCGTCTTGCGGAGCCTCGGCGTCGGCGCGATCACGGTCGGGCTGGTCTCGATGATCGCCGCTCTCACCCTCCTGCCTGCCCTCCTCGGCATCCTCGGGGATCGCGTCAACGCGCTGCGCATCCCACTCCTAGGTCGCTCGGTCGAGAACGCAGGCCGAGAGGGTCGCTTCTGGGCGGCGGTCGCCCGGGCAGTCATGCGACGCCCGGCGATCAGTGCGGCCCTTTCGACCGCCCTCCTGCTGCTTGCGGCGGCTCCCGTGCTCGACCTGCGTCTGTCCACCGCGGGAATCCGCTCGCTCCCCGACGATGCCCCATCGAAGCAGGGCTTCATCGCGCTCGAGGAGGAATTCGGCGTCGGGACTGTGGACCCGGTCCTGATCGCGGTGGAGGGAAACGTAACCCGTGAGCCGGTCCGGAGCGCCGTCGACGAGCTCGTCGCTCGACTGCGCGCAGATCCGCTTCTCCGCGCTTCTGAGCTCGAGGTCAGCCCCGATCGGCAGCTGGCACGAATCGAGGCGTTTCTCGTCGGCGACAGCCGGGACCGGAAGGCGATCGAGGTCGTCGA
Source organism: uncultured Actinomycetes bacterium (assembly GCA_963761485.1). GTDB lineage: Bacteria > Actinomycetota > Thermoleophilia > Gaiellales > Gaiellaceae > GMQP-bins7. Next base: position 548,969 of record CAVXGP010000015.1, read on the forward strand.
GCGCATCCGCCGCAGCGACGTGCCGCTTGCCTTCGAGGGCGTCGAGGCGACTGTCTACGTCACGGGTGAAACCGCCGAGGAGATCGACTACCGCGGACTGACGCGCACATGGCTGCCGCGGATCTTCGTCTTCGTGCTCGGGTTGAGCTTCATCCTGCTGACGGTTGCGTTTCGCTCGATCGTTCTCGCTCTGAAGGCGATCCTGCTCAATCTCCTCGTCGTGGGGGCGGCCTACGGCCTCATGGTGCTCGTGTTCCAGAAAGGGGTGGGCAACGAGCTCTTCGGCTTCATGAGGGTCGAGGCAGTCACGCCTTGGGCGCCGCTGTTCCTGTTCGCGGTCGTCTTCGGGCTCTCCATGGACTACCACGTGTTCCTGCTCACCCGGATCCGCGAGCAATACCTGCGCACGCGCGACACCCGGGAGGCGGTGGCGCACGCCGTCGGGACGACCGCGCGGGTGATCACCGGCGCCGCGCTGATCATCATCGCGGTGTTCGCCGGCTTCGCCTCGGGCGACCTCGTCGAGACGCAGCAGGTCGGCTTCGGAGTCGGCGTCGCGCTGTTGATCGACGCCACCCTCGTTCGCTGCGTTCTGGTACCGGCGACAATGACACTGCTCGGGGCCTGGAACTGGTACCTGCCGAGTTGGCTCGCGTGGCTGCCCGACCCCCACATGTCTGAGCGGAAGGCCGGGATCCGCTAGCGCGTATCCCGGCCGCGCAAGATCCCTAAGAACTCGTTTCACATGACGCTTCGTTGACGGGGTGCGCCGCGCGGTGCGAGGCGAGGACGAGGAGCGCCCATATGCAGGCATATGGGCGCGACGAGGACGAAGCATCGCGCGGCGCGGCCCGGCAGCACAAGGCTTCATTGTGAAACGAGTTCTAAAGGCGGCCGCTTCGCGGCCGCAGCGTCGTGCCTCCGTCGAGGGCTACGTCAGTTCCGCCAGCGTCTGGCGGACCTTGGAGAGATGCGCCTGGAGCTCAGTCGTGCGTGCCAGGTCCGCACCCGCGAGATCTCGCTTCAGCTTCCGCTCGCGCAATCGCAGGAGGAGCTCCGTCCCGGTGCGCTCATCGAGCGCCTCGCGAGCGGCTCGGGCGTCGAGCTCCGCCCTGAGCGGGACCAGCTCGGCGTCCTCCCGGCCCGCGACGAGAGCGGCGCGAAAGCGGCGGTTCACCTCGGAGTCGAAGTGCTCGGGCGTGAGCTCTGCCAGGCCGCGGACGAGCGATGGGTAGGCGACGCAGGAAGCGAGGGCATCGCGCTCGAGGCGATCTCCCGCGTCCAGCAGGCGCGGCGCCTCGGCGATCGCGTGCCGGGACCCGCCCCGCGGGCGGGCGCGAAGCCAGCGAGTGTCTCGCGCGGAAGATCGAGCCGATCCGCGAGAAGGCGAAGCGCGTCCTGGCGCTCGGGGGAGTCCTCGGCTTTCGCCAGAACCTCCCGCGCGCGCACGAATCCCTCCTGGCGGTCGGCGGAGCGGTCGAGCTCCAGGCGCACGCGATAGAGGAGATAGCTCTCTGCTCCGGCCAGCTTGTCTTCGAAGCCCTCGGGAGCGTCGGCCGGATCCTGACCGCCCGGTAGCGTGACGACCTTGACATCGAACCCCTGACTTGCTGCGAGCTCCATCCCGCGGAGCGTGGCGTCCTGTCCGGCGGCGTCTGCGTCGAAGCAGAGGTAGATCTTCCGCGTGAGCCGCCCGACCTCACGAAGCTGACGCTCTGTCAGCGCGGTCCCCATCGAAGCGACGACCGGTTCGAAGCCGGCCTGCCGAAGCGCGATGACGTCCGTGTTCCCCTCGACGACCGCTGCTCGATCCTGCTTGGCGATCGCCGCTCTCGCGAGGTGGAGCCCGTACAGGATCGACCCCTTGTGGAAAAGGTCGCCCTCGGGCGAGTTGACGTACTTGCCGCGCAGCGGATCGTCGCCCGAGAGCTTGCGGGCCTGGAAACCGACCACACGCCCCCGTGCGTCGCACAGGGGGAACATGAGCCGCCGAGGGAAGTAGTCGCTCCCGCGGACCGTCGCGAGCCCAGCGGCGCGCAATTCGTCTGTCGTGAAGCCCTTCTCCGCAGCCTTCTGCGCGAGACCGCGTCCTGGCGAGAGCCCGAGTCGAAACTCCCTCGCTCCCGGCTCACCGAGGCCGCGCTCGGCGAGGTATGTGCGCACGGGCTCACCCGCGTCCCCTTCCCAGAGGAGTCGCTCGAAGAAGGACGTCGTCTGCTCGAGCAGCGCGTAGACGCGCTCGCGCCGCCGCCGCTCCGCGTCGACACGTGCCGAGACCTCCTCGTACTCGAGTGGAACTCGGAACCGCTCCCCGAGCCATTCGATGGCGCCCACGAAGTCGAGGTTCTCGCTCTCGCGCACGAACGAGATGAGATCGCCGCCCTTGCCGCAGCCGAAGCAGTAGTAGAGCTTCTCGCCCGGATTGACCGAGAAGCTCGGCGTGCGCTCTTCGTGGAACGGGCAGCGGCCCATGTAGCGAGAGCCCGACGCACGGCGAAGCTGCGTCCGTCCCGAAACGACCTCCACCATGTCGGCCGCCGCAACGACGTCGCGCACGGAGGAGTCCTTGATTCTCGCCACGGGTCGAGATTACTCGGCGCCTCTGTCGTCAGGTTCGGTCGAGCGGACCTGCGTACTCGAGCGCGAAACGGTCGGTCATCCCGGCGATGTAATCGACGATCTCGTCGACCGAGTCGCCTCTCTCGACGAGGTGGTCGAAGATTCGATGGATGGTCTCGTGCGCCCGCGCGTGCTCCGGCGCCGCCTGCGGCCCGAGGTACACGCGCTCGAACATGAACGCCCGCAAGGAGAGCATCGCCTCGCCGACCTCCGCCGACTGGCGGATGTCCCCCACTCCGTCCGATGAGTCGACGATGTCTCGGACGAGCCGGTCGATCCTGGCCGAGCCCGTCGGGCCGAGGACCGCGATCTCGGCCCGCGGGAGGTCGTCCTCGTCGAGCAGCCCGTAGCGCAGGGCGTCGTCGATGTCGTGGTTGATGTACGCCACGCGGTCGACGAGCCGGACGATCTTCCCCTCGAGGGTCGCGGGCTCCTGCTCGCCTGTGTGCGTCAGGATCCCGTCGCAGACCTCGTGGGTCAGGTTGAGGGAGCGCGCGATCCGGAGGGACTGCTCGTTGTGACGGAACCGGCGGCCGAACTGCTCGCGGAGCGCGTTGTCGAGAGCGTCCTCGCCCGCGTGCCCGAACGGCGTGTGACCCATGTCGTGTCCGAGACCTACTGCCTCCACGAGATCCTCGTTCAGGCTCAGCGCCCTCGCGACGACCCGTGAGATTGCCGTCGTCTCGAGCGTGTGGGTCATGCGCGTCCGGTAGTGGTCGCCCTCGGGGTCGATGAAGACCTGCGTCTTGCCCTTCAGCCGGCGGAAGGGCTTCGAATGCACGATCCGGTCGCGGTCGCGTTGGAACGGCGTCCGGACCGGGGACTCCTCCTCGTGCAGCAGGCGCCCGCGCGTCTCGAGGGAACGGACGGCGTGGGGCGACAAGCTGCTTTCGAGCGCGCGAATCCGCTCCTCGAACGCCGACTGCGGCCTCACTTTCATGCCGCCAGGGTAATCGCCGACCTGGATCGGTCTCCTACCTCAGGCAGAGCTCCGCGAGATCCACCCACGCGTAGTCCTGCGGCGGAAGACCTGGCAGCCGACGCGCTCGGAGAAGACCTTGCGTCGGAGATCGTCCATGGGCGAAGACCATCGTAGGCGGCGACTCGCGCAGCAGGTCGGCGACGAGCGACTGGTACGCACCGCCTCGCCCACGTCCCGGTCAGCTGCCGTGCCAGAGGTGCGGGATGGCCGCTCCCATGAAGAGCGCCGCGAACGCAAGCCCAAGGGCTCCGTAACCTCCGACGGAAAGCGCGATCCCGCCCATTCCCGCGCCGACGAAGTATCCGGTCTGGAGCGCGGCGGTTCTCACACCCGTGACGCCCAGGCGCAACTCGGGCGCGAGCCCGAGCCCACGTGCGCTTCCGGCAAGCGTTCGTCCTCCGGCAATGAAGCAAAGAAGAGAGAACGTCGCGAGACTGAACCAGGCGGACGGCCGGACCATCCCGAGCACCGCGACCGTCGCGGCGGCGGACACCGCGAGCACGATGAGCAGCAGTCGACCATGCTCGTCCACCCACCGCCGGAAGAGGATGTTTCCGGGCACGTAGACGAGGGCGCCAAGTCCGAGCGCGAGCCCGGTGGCTGCGATCGAGAGGTCGTACGACTCGACGAGGAGCGCGCCCATGTAGACGAGCGCTCCCGCCCAACCCGAGAAGGCAAGCAGCTCGCCGACCGACCAACGGGCGACGCCCGGATACGTGAGCACCGAGCGCAGACCGGCGCGAGTCGGTGCCGGTGGCGTCGACGGCCGTCGGAGGAGGAGCGCCCCTGCAACGCCCGCCATCGAAACCGGCACGACGACCCAGGCGAGTCGCCAGCTGACCTCGCCGACCACCCCGACGAGCGGCATGCCGACGATCCACGCGAGCGGTGGCCCGAGAAGAGCAAGCGCCAAGACCCGCGACCGCTCCTCGGGAGGTGCCCACTCCGCGGTCGCGGCGACGGCGGCCGAATACGAAATCCCGATGCCGACGCCTGCCAGCGCCTGCGCGACGACGAGAACGGCGAAGTCCGGAGAGACTGCGCTCACGAGCGAGCCGCAGGCGAGGAGCGCGATGCCGCCGACCAGGAGCTCTCGAAGCCCGAACCGTGCGGCGAGCAGGCCGGCAATCAACGCCGCCGCACCGGCGGCAAGCCCCGACACCGTGCGAATCTGACCCGCCGCTGGGATCGACACATCGAGATCGCGGGCGACATCCGGAAGCAAAGGGTTCGCGACGACGAGCGCGGCCTGTGACGCCGCCAGGGCGGCGAGGAGGGTGATGCCGACCGCGCGCGGCCGATCTGTCATCAGAGGATGATGGGAACGGTGCCGCCGTCGGCGCTCCAGGCTGCGCCGGTGACGTACGACGAGCGCTCGGAGCACAGGAAGACGATCACGGCTGCGATCTCCTCCGGTCGTGCAAGACGCCCGAGCGGGCGCCCGCCGGCGACCTTCGCGAGTACCTCTTCGCGTTCGCCCTGCTGATCGGCGAGCCCGCCCTTACCCAGCCACGCCTCGGTCGCCGTCGGGCCCGGCGTGACGGCGTTGCACCGGACTCCGCTTCCGGCGTACAGATCGGCGACCAGACGCGATAGCGACAGTACCGCTGCCTTCGTCACCGAGTAGTGCGGCATGCCCGTTGAGGGACGCTTACCGGCCGTCGACGAGACGTTCACTACCGCACCGCCCCCGTCGCGAAGCAGTGGCAGCGCCCCTCGGATCGCGCGCACGTAGCTCATGACGTTGAGCTGCCAGTAGGCGTCCCACTCCTCGTCGGCGACGTCCTCGAATCGCGCGCTGCGCGCGATCCCGACGTTGTTCACGAGCACGTCGAGGCCACCGAGTGCCTCTGCCGCGCTTGCCACAGCTCGCTCGGGCTCGGTCCGCAGGGAGAGATCCGCCCTGATGTGAGCCGCCTCGCCGACGCCAGGGGATTCACGTCGACCGCACGTGACAACCTGTGCACCCTCGCCGACGAGCTGCCGCGCGGTCTCGCGCCCGATGCCGCCGGTCGAGCCGGTGACGAGACATCGCTTGCCGCCGAGTCCGAGGTCCACGAGCGCGGCTAGCGTACCGGCGTGCCGACGACGATCGTGCTGGTCAGGCACGGCGAGACGAATTGGAATCGCGAGCGTCGCTACCAAGGTCACGCCGACACGCCGCTGAACGAGGATGGCAGGAGTCAGGCGGCAGAGCTCGCCGAGCTCCTCGCCGCCGAGCCGGTCACCGTCCTGTACACGAGCCCGCTGCGACGCGCCAGCGAGACCGCCGAGATCATCGCCGCGAAGCTCGGCCTGCAGCTACGGGCGCTCGAGGCGCTCCGGGAGATCGACGTCGGCGCGTGGGAAGGTCTGACGGTCGACGAGGTGAGAGAGCGGTACCCCGAGCGGTTCGACCGGGACTGGCACTCCGGCTGGGAGGACGGCGAGACCTACCACGAGCTCGAGCAGCGCGTCGTCCCGGCGCTCGTCGCGCTCGGCTCGAGGCACGACGGTGCTCATCTCGTGGGAGTGACCCACGCCGGCCCCATCCGCGCAGCGATCGCCGCATCGATGGGACTCTCCTACGACGACGCTCGGCCGTACATCGGACCGCTCGCGAACTGCGCTCTCTTTCGATTCGTGGTACGTGACGGAATCCTCGAGCCCGCCGACATCACGTAGCAGTTCTCGCTCGAGAGTCTTCGAGATCGACTCTCATCCGAATGGTGGTGCGCCCGGATTCGGCGTGTATCTCCAGTTGGGACGTGAGAGCCTGCATGAGCATGAGCCCTTTGCCGCGCCCGAGGTCCTCCGACCTGGGCCCTCTCCAGCGTCCACTGTTCGCGACGACGAGGAGGAGCTTGTCCTGGTCTCGGGCGCCCTTGATCGTCACACGGCTGCAGGCGTGCTCGATCGCGTTTGCGGCGGCCTCGTGGATCGCCAGCACGATCGCATCGCGCCGACTCGGGGGCACGTGAACACTCGCGAGCCATTCGGCGAGGTCCTGGCGAAGCTTGCGCAACCGCGCCAGATCAGGAGGTAGCGAGGCCTCGAATGGCTCCACGCAAAGAGGATTGACCCGTCGGCATCGAGCCAAACGCGCGTTTGGGAGTTCTTGCTACTCCGGCGAGCTCCCGTTGCCGAGTGCTTCCTCTCGCGAGCGGACCCAATCGAGCCGCTTCAGGACTCCCGACAGCTCGAAGGCAGCCTCGACGATGGACGCTGTCCCGAGCTGGAGGCGGAAGATGCGCCCTCGCTGACGGGCCGCCATGTCGGAGTTGAGAAGGACGTGAATGGTCGCGGAATCCACGAACGTCGCCTGCGAGAAATCGGCGACGACGAGATCGTTGTCTTCGATGAGGGAGTCGAGCAACGTGCTCAGAGCGTCCCTTGCCATGAGGTCGTGCTCGCCTGTGAACGTGACGACGGCAGTGCCCAGTGACGGTCTCTCGACCCGAACGTTCTCCATGAGGTCGGACATCGCGCGTTCCCTCCTTCAAACCTGGAACCAGTCGAACACGACCACGTCATCGACCGGCGCCGGCTCGAGACCCGAACAGAGCCTCGGCGCCGAAGCGCACGATTTTCAGCCGACGGCCCACCCTTCCTCGAATCAGCTCGACACAGAATCTAGCCAGGGTCAGCCGTGGTGTCCACACCTTCCCGATGGATCAGGCGACGCATGCTGCGGGGGCAAGGTGCGCCCGGCACGTCGCCACTTTTCGACGTGGCGTCGTATGCGGAGGGCTGAGGAACCCCACCCTCCTGGCCCGTTCCAACTCCCGAGGGCGCTGCCAGGCGGTGACCCACTGCGCGGCGGCGAAGAGCTCAGGCTCCCGGGTGGGCCTGGTCGTAGCGAGGCAGGCCGTCGTCCGGGATCTCGTCCCAGGGCGCCCGCGAGGCGACGAAGGTGTGGAACTGCGGGCGAACCCCGGGGTCGCCGTCGATCGACCCGAGGCGGATCGCGACCTGCTCGCCCTCCGGCCATTCCGCCCCGAACAGGCTCGAGCCGCAGACCGAGCAAAAGGCCTTCACGCGTCCGCCGTCCGGCCTGAAGACGCGGATCAACTCCTCACCGGCCAGGAGGCGGAAGCCGTCGCGCGGAACGCGTCCCTGCGTACCACCGAACGCTCCCGAGTGCTTCCGGCAGCGCGAGCAGTGGCAGTGATTGGCCCAAAGGAACGGCGCCGTCACCTCGAACCGGACGCCACCGCACAGACACGAGCCGCGAAGCGGCTTTTCAGGTGTAGGAGGGCCGGTCATCTCAGGCGGATTCTGCCTGCTCGAGCGCGAACACCCGGATACCACAGCATGGGATCGGGAAGCCGCAGGTCCTCGACGTAGCTGCGCTGACGAGGGTTGGGGCGGACGAGCCTACGCATCGCGTGAGCCCCGCCTGGGCGGAGGCTCTCCCGTCAACAAGTCCTTCGGCTGGGATCAGAAATAGCCGTACACCGTCTGGGTCTGTACCCGGTAGACGATCGCCCCGTTCCAGCTGTTGGCCAGCCGGACGTCGGCGTAGATCTCGTCGCGACCAACCAAACTGCTCCCGTCCCCAAAAGCCAGGGTGCTGAAGTCCTCGTCGAGGAGCCGCCAGTCCAACTGGATCGAGTGGGAGAAGTGCACTCGGGTCACTCCGTTCGCGTCGACTCGAAACGCGTAACTGGAATCGATGCGGACGGGCCCGTGGAGCCGGTCGTCTGCGCCCGGATCTTCGCCCCAGAGCGTGTACTCGACGCGATTGCCGCTTTCGAACAGCTGGTACGCCTCGGCATAGCTGCTCGTCCGCAGAACGCCGTTACGAGCACTTTGACCCAACCGCTACCAACGTATGTGACGGAGAGACTGGCAGACATGGGAGGCGTCAGAGGCAGGGAGCCGGCCGTTGGCGGGAGGACGGGCGGCACGTTTTGCGCCGACGCCATGGGCGCGACCATGACGGCGACGCTGAGTGCGGCGATGACGGCGGCAGGTGCGGTTCGGAGGGTGAGGTTCATTTTCTCGTCTCCTTCTCTAGGAGTGCGGTGGCGTTTGTCTGCCTCCATGCGCAGCCCCGCCCGCTCCGCCGATAAGGCACCTCAGGGTTAGACCTGCATCGCCCTCGGGTGCCCCGAGCATGCGAACATACGTTCGTGGCCGCTCAGCCGAATGCACACGCCCGCTTCCGGCGTGCGATCGAGCGCCGCGCGCTCTGGATGGCCGAGGATGCCGCTCGCGAACTCTCGAACCTCTCGCTCGAGGATGCGCTGCAGCTCGTCCATCTGTACGCCGAGCGCGGATCCCCGAAGTACGAGAAGGCAGCGATGCGCTGGCTCAAGCGCTACCTGGCGGAAGGCGAACCGAGGCTCCAGCATTTCGCGGAGATCGCGACGCGCTTGGCGCAGCGAGAACCAGAGTAGAACCCGCCGCCTTGTGCCGAGCCGAACCTCGAGCGGCAGGGCGCTTATCTTGCGTCTGCGGGCTGATGCTTGCATCTGCTGCCGCAGACCTCGAACGGTAGTTGTCTCGGCGCCGCTTGGAGGCTCGCACATTTCGTTCGCAAACTGCGTGCCCGGGGCTGCTCAAGGGGTTGTCGCGGTGGCTCTCGGGCAATAGTCTGCGCCCCTTCACCGCTTGAGGGGGGCGGTCGAAGGTGTCAACGTTTTCCACAGCAGCCTGTGGGTTGTGTGGGAGCTTGCCGAAACTCCCCGCTATTGCGGACCTTCCGGCTTGCACACTGCTGCGTTCACAGAAGTCGACTCGCTCCCGACCAAGGATCGACGACGACTCGTAGAGAAGGCCGGGGGGGTGAGGGGCACCTCCCCGGCCAGTGCTGAACGCTAGGACGGACGATCCGCCCCGACCACGTCCGTTCGGGAAGGTTTCGTCCCCCGCCAGGACGGGTGGAGGGTCTAGTTCGCTTCCTGAGTGCCTCGGAGCGACCCGAGCGAGGCGAGCACGCCCTGCGCCTTGGATCGACCGTCACGCCTCCACGCACGATCCGGTGCACCGTCCCGAGAGCTAGCCCTGTCTTCTCCGCGAGCTCGCGGTACGTGACACCCTCGGACCGCTCCGAAGCAACTCACCCGCGACCTCGTCCGCGGGCAGCCCGCGAGGACGATTCGCCTCCCACCACGCCGCCTCTCGGATCACGGCAAGCACGGACACGCAATCATGCGGCATTCGGCTACCCTCCGACGCTTGGAGGACTACACGAACAAGTACAAGGGCGAGCAGGTCGAGGTCGCCCTGTTCGGCGGGGACTACCAGGAGGGCACGCTGACCGCGTACTGCTCGATCGAGGACGTCCCCCACGTCGAGCTCAACGGCCACATTCTGATTCCCCTTCAGAACGTCGCTTCGCTCCACTGCTCGAGCCGTTGCGACGCGCCCGAGCCCGACTGGCCTCCCCGCGGCCTGACCGAGGACGACGTCGGAGAGACGTAGAGGCTCCTTCCGTGAGCCTCGCATGAAGCTGAGCCGTTGCCCGCGGCTGCGCTGAACCTCGCCAAGGCCTGGCTCCTGGTCGCCTTCCTCGCCACGGTCCTGGGTGGCCTCGGCTGGCTCATCGGCGGATTGACCACGGCGCTGCTGTTCGCGTTCTGCTCGCTTCTCGCCGCAACCGGCGTCTACCGGTACGGCGACCGCGCGCTGCTCGGGATGCTCGGAGCGCGTCCGTTTGCGCTGGCCGAGGACCCGATCCTCCGCTCGGCCACCGACACCGCCGCGGCCAAGCTCGAGGTGCGGCCACCACAGCTCTACCTGATCCTCGACGGTTTTCCACGCCTGTTCGCCGTCGGGCGCGGGCCCACGAGTTCGGCGTTGGCCATCTCGACCGGCGCACTTCAGATGCTACGTGCGGGCGAGCTCGAGGCGGCAATCGCCCACGAATTGGCTCACGTCCGGCGGCGCGATGTGCTCGTGCAGACATTCGTCGTCCTTTTCGCCACCACGCTGGTCGAATTCAGTCGCATCGGAGGCTGGATCTCGCGTGTTCTTCTGTACATCTTCGCACCGATCGCGTCGGCATTCGTCCACCTCCTTCTCTCACCGAAACGTGAGCTCGAAGCGGATGCGCTCGCGGCCCGCGCCACCGGAGCCGGTCACGATCTGGCTGACGCTTTGACCCGTCTCGACACCGCGGCGGGCCTCGTCTCATTCGCCGCTTCGCCCGCAACGGAGCCGCTCTACCCAATCGACCCGTTCGAGGACGCAGGCATTGCCCGCATGTTCAAGACACATCCACCTCTCGATCGCAGGATCGCCGCGCTGCGTGCGGCCGGCGGCCAAGCGTCCTCCGACTAGCGAAGCTCCCTGGGGAGCAGCGAGAAGAGCACGGAGTCTCGAATACGACCGTCCGGATGACGAAGGTGCGCCCGCAGGACGCCCTCGCGCCGAAAGCCCACCTTCTCGGCGACGCGCTGGGAGGCAAGATTGTCCGGGTCGGTGATGAGATCTAGCCGTTGAAGCTGGAGCTCCTCGAGCGCCCAGCGCGCGAGAAGTCGCAGGGCTCGCGTACACACGCCCTGACCTCGCGCCGGCGCTGCCACCCAGTACCCGATGCGACCCCGGTACTTGTGCACGTTGAGCCCAATGCCGATCGATCCGACCACGACGCCGGCAAGCGTGATCGCCCGGTGGTCCACCTCGGGCTGAACCTCTCCTCGGACGAACGCCACGGCATCATCTTCCGTATACGGAGAGGGGATCGCCGGAATCCACCGCCTGATCTCCGAGTCGTTGCACGCCACGACAAGCCCAGGGACGTCGTCCTCCTCCCACGGGCGAAGAACGAGATCACCCTCACGGAGCTCCACGAATGGGAGTCTACGAACGCCGAAGGCCGCCTTTCGGCGGCTCCTGACACTGCGTGGGGGGCAGGATTAATCCTGTCCCCCACACGATTTCAAATGGGCGGCGTCCTACTCTCCCGGGGGCTTGCGCCCCGAGTACCATCGGCGCTGGCGGGCTTAACTTCTCTGTTCGGAATGGGAAGAGGTGTATCCCCGCCGCTATGACCGCCCAAGTTGTCGAGGTCTGTTGGCCAACAAGTCCAGCCACACACGCCCTCAAAACTCCATAGCGACATTCGACGCGTTCAAAATCAAGACCTCGGGCAATTAGTACGGGTCCGCTGAACACATTGCTGTGCTTGCACGGCCCGCCTATCGACGTGGTGGTCTACCACGGCCCTTACTCCCTCTAGGGGATGGGAGGTCTCATCTCGAGGTGGGCTTCCCGCTTAGATGCTTTCAGCGGTTATCCCATCCAGGCGTGGCTAATCAGCAATGCCCTTGGCAGGACAACTGATACACCAGAGGCCCGTTCGTCTCGGTCCTCTCGTACTAGAGACGAATCCTCTCAAACCTCCAACGCCCATGGCGGATAGGGACCGACAGGATTGTTACTCCCGAGCGCACCAACAGAGCTCGGGGGTCAGGTCATTTCTGCCTGACTCTGCATGTCGCCATGCAGCTCGGACTGTATCTTCGAGGCTTCGAAGCCTCGTCTGGCGTGCAGTCTCTGAGGATTCTGGAGGGCTACGAGCTTCGTCCATCGCACTCTTCTGAACCGCCCTCCGCCGTTCATGGCGAGAGCGAGGTCGAGAAGCTCACCGAAGCCGGCGAGAGTGTGGTGATGGCCTGAAGCCATCGCTCTGCCACCCAGCCTTTCCTGCTGATTGTCCGCACCCGTCACGTTGTCACTATCGTAAACGCCCAGTCGGACGACACGATGAGTAGCGCGGGATACTCGGAGTTTCCAGCAAACAGCCAGATTTATAGACAGCGGTGTCCACTGTCTCACGACGTTCTGAACCCAGCTCGCGTGCCGCTTTAATGGGCGGACAGCCCAACCCTTGGGACCTGCTTCAGCCCCAGGATGCGACGAGCCGACATCGAGGTGCCAAACCCTTCCGTCGATGTGGACTCTTGGGAAGGATGAGCCTGTTATCCCCGGAGTACCTTTTATCCGTTGAGCGACGGCGATTCCACTCTCCACCGCCGGATCACTAAGGCCGACTTTCGTCCCTGCTCGACCTGTCAGTCTCGCAGTCAAGCTCCCTTATGCCTTTGCGCTCTACGCACGATTTCCAACCGTGCTGAGGGAACCTTTGCGCGCCTCCGTTACATTTTAGGAGGCGACCGCCCCAGTCAAACTGCCCACCTCACGCTGTTCCCGGCCCGGATAACGGCGCCAGGTTAGAAGCCCAGAACACGAAGGGTGGTATCCCAAGGGCGACTCCACGGAAACTGGCGTTCCCGCTTCACAGTCTCCCACCTATCCTGGACAACGTATCCCAAGCTTCAACGCAAAGCTGCAGTAAAGGTTCACGGGGTCTTTCCGTCCAGCCACGGGTACTCGGCATCTTCACCGAGACTTCAATTTCACCGGATCCCTCGTTGAGACAGCGCCCAAGTCGTTACGCCATTCGTGCAGGTCGGAACTTCGCGTTCCTCCTCCGTTTCCGGAGGCGCAGACTATCCCTTCACCCTGCAGCTGTCTGAGTACCGCTGCCGCGTCGTACCGTCGCTTGCCACTCGGATTCATGCCACGAGCGAGCTCGACGATTTCGATCAGGCCCAGTTGACTCCGATGCTCGCCCGCTGCCATCAGTCGACAGACGGAAGCGAAGCGCTCGAAGTCGCGTCTCTTTCCGGACATCAGCGGCCAACGCTCGAAGTGAGGAATGACGCACTCGAGGATGTCCTCGAGCCGTCTCGTTTCCCACTTCAGGGTCTTGTCGCTGCGGTCAGGCCGGATGCTTCCGCATCCGAAGAAGGCCTTCAACGTGTACAGCACCTCGGCTCTGTCTCCGTTCTGGCTGACGGAGAAGCTGGGCCGCACCTCCCATCCTACTCGCAGCTTCCCGCGAGGTGAGATGGATACGGTGAAGCACCCTTCTTCTCCATCAACGAAACCGGAGATGTAGGCCGAGAGGAACTCGCGACTGCTCCAGGGGCCGGCGTCTGATCGCACTCGTAGATTGTCGCCTATGCAGACGACAGACCGCGATCTCGTGCCTGGAAAGGCACTCAGTCGTTACGGGGTCAAGCTCCATACGATCTTGCTTGCACAGAGCCGACTTCCCACGGGATTACCCACTCGCTGCTACGGCTTCCTTGAACGCCGCGTACGAGGAGGGCTTCCCCGTTATTAGCCGGTTTCCCGTCCGGAATTACTTCCGAACCGGGCAATTCCGATTGGATTACCCGACAAGGAATTTCGCTACCTTAGGACGGTTATAGTTACCGCCGCCGTTTACCGGGGCTTGGATTCAAGGCTTCGCCCGAAAGCTAACCTCTCCTCGTGACCTTCCGGCACCGGGCAGGCGTCAGCCCCTATACGTCGTCTTGCGACTTAGCAGAGACCTGTGTTTTTGGTAAACAGTCGCTTGGGCCGTTTCACTGCGGCCCCCTCGAGCTCGCGGAGCAAGTCCGGTCACTCTACTGGGGCGCCCCTTCTCCCGAAGTTACGGGGCGATTTTGCCGAGTTCCTTAACGAGGGTTCTTCCGATCGCCTTGGTATTCTCTACCTGCCCACCTGTGTCGGTTTAGGTACGGGCACGCCCCACCTCCCTAGACGCTTTTCTAGGAGGCATGGCTTGAGGGACTTCCCCTATCTCTAGGGTGGGCCTCCCGTCTCAGGCTTGATGGGCGACGGATTTCCCTATCGCCCGCCCTACGCGGTTGCCCCAGGTCGACCAGCGCCTGGGATCCCCTAGCCTACCCCGTCCCGCCATCGGTGATAGCGGTGGGTACGTGGTACCGGAATATCAACCGGTTGGCCATCGCCTACGCCTTTCGGCCTCGGCTTAGGTCCCGACTAACCCTGAGCAGATTAGCTTTACTCAGGAACCCTTGGGCATTCGGCGGAGGGGTTTCTCACCCCTCTTTCGTTACTCATGCCAGCATTCTCACTTCCCAAGCCTCCACGGCTGGCTTCCGCCGCCGCTTCACCGGCTTGGGAACGCTCCCCTACCACTCAGTTGCGCACTATGTACACAGCTGAGTCCGTAGCTTCGGCTTCCGACTTGAGCCCCGTTACATTGTCCGCGCCCGACCACTTGACCAGTGAGCTGTTACGCACTCTTTAAATGGTGGCTGCTTCTAAGCCAACATCCTGGTTGTCTCGGCAATCGAACATCGTTTCCCACTTAGCCGGAAATTTGGGGCCTTAGCTGACGGTCTGGGCTGTTTCCCTTTTGACCATGGAGCTTATCCCCCACAGTCTGACTGCCACGCTCTGGACTGCCGGCATTCGGAGTTTGCCTGATTTCGGTAAGCTGGTAGGCCCCCTAGACCAAACAGTGCTCTACAACCGGACAGTGAACACGTGACGCTATACCTAAATATATTTCGGGGAGAACCAGATATCTCTGAGTTTGATTAGCCTTTCACTCCGACCCACAGGTCATCCGCGCCGTTTTCAACCGACGTCGGTTCGGTCCTCCACGGGGTCTTACCCCCGCTTCAACCTGCCCATGGGTAGATCACTCAGTTTCGGGTCTGCCTCCAACGACTGAACGCCCTATTCAGACTCGCTTTCGCTACGGCTCCGTTTCCTTAACCTTGCCGTTGAAGAGCAACTCGCTGGCTCATTATGCAAAAGGCACGCCGTCACAGGACAAGCCTGCTCCGACCGCTTGTAAGCACACGGTTTCAGGTGCTATTTCACTCCCCTTCCGGGGTACTTTTCACCTTTCCCTCACGGTACTAGTTCACTATCGGTCGCCAAGGAGTACTTAGCCTTACGGGGTGGTCCCCGCAGATTCCGACCAGGTTTCCCGTGCCCGGCCGTACTCAGGAGCTCGTCCAGGAAGGCCGCGCGCTTTCGCCTACGGGACTGTTACCCGCTGTGGTCCGGCGTTCCAGCCGGTTCGACTAACACGCGGCTTTGTAACTTCCCGACCCGCCGGCAGACGGATCAAGACGAGCCCTACAACCCTCGCACGACAACGGCTGCCGCCTATCACATCGCACGAGTTTGGGCTGTTCCCTTTTCGCTCGCCACTACTCAGGGAGTCGAGGTTTCTTTCCTTTCCTCCGGATACTAAGATGTTTCAGTTCTCCGGCTTGCCTCTCCCTGCCCTATGGATTCAGGCAGGAGTACGCGCGCATTACCACGCGTAGGTTTCCCCATTCGGAAATCCCCGGATCAACGGATGGTCAGCTCCTTCCCGGGGCTTATCGCAGCCGCCCACGTCCTTCGTCGGCTCTTGGCGCCAAGGCATCCACCGTGTGCCCTTGTTCTCTTGATTCGAAAGAACACGTTTTACTGCCGCTATGGAGTTTTCAAGGTGCGCGTGGCGGGCTAGAAGCATGCCACGAGAAGACTCGCCCGCCAGTCCGAAGACTGGAGCCGGTCTCTCAAAACTCAACAGCGTGGCCAGCCGCAAAAACGACTGTGTCGAGGTCGACGTTCTTCTAGGCGAGCCTGCAATCCGGACGGCCGAGCCAGCAGAAACTGGCCGAGACCATCAACGGCACAGACGCCCCCGGAGTAAGAGCTCCGGAATTCCCTAGAAAGGAGGTGATCCAGCCGCACCTTCCGGTACGGCTACCTTGTTACGACTTCACCCCAATCATCGACCCTACCTTCGACGGCTGCCTCCTCCGAAGAGGTTAGCTCACCGGCTTCGGGTATTGCCGACTTTCGTGGTGTGACGGGCGGTGTGTACAAGGCCCGTGTACGTATTCACCGCGGCGTTGCTGATCCGCGATTACTAGCAACTCCGCCTTCATGAAGGCGAGTTTCAGCCTTCAATCCGAACCGAGACCGGCTTTTTGGGATTCGCTCACCCTCGCGAGTTTGCAGCCCTCTGTACCGGCCAATGTAGCACGTGTGTAGCCCAGGACATAAGGGGCATGATGACTTGACATCATCCCCACCTTCCTCCGATTTGTCACCGGCAGTCTCCCATGAGTCCCCGACATAACTCGCTGGCAACATGGGACAGGGGTTGCGCTCGTTGCGGGACTTAACCCAACATCTCACGACACGAGCTGACGACAGCCATGCACCACCTGTGCACCGGTCCCGAAGGAGGGCCGTATTTCTACGGATTTCCGGTGCATGTCAAGCCCTGGTAAGGTTCTTCGCGTTGCATCGAATTAAACCACATGCTCCGCTGCTTGTGCGGGCCCCCGTCAATTCCTTTGAGTTTTAGCCTTGCGGCCGTACTCCCCAGGCGGGGTGCTTAATGCGTTAGCTGCGGCACGGAAGGAGTCGACACCTCCCACACCTAGCACCCATCGTTTACGGCGTGGACTACCAGGGTATCTAATCCTGTTCGCTCCCCACGCTTTCGCGTCTCAGCGTCAGTACCGTCCCAGAGAGCTGCCTTCGCCATTGGTGTTCTTCCTGATATCTGCGCATTTCACCGCTACACCAGGAATTCCACTCTCCTCTTCCGGACTCTAGCCGGGCGGTTTCTGTCGACGTCTGGAGGTTGAGCCTCCAGTTTTCACAACAGACCTGCTCGGCCGCCTACACGCGCTTTACGCCCAGTAAATCCGGACAACGCTTGCCCCCTACGTATTACCGCGGCTGCTGGCACGTAGTTAGCCGGGGCTTCTTCTGGAGGTACCGTCACCCTCTGGGCTATTCACCCGAGTAGCTTCGTCCCTCCTGAAAGAGGTTTACAACCCGAAGGCCTTCTTCCCTCACGCGGCGTCGCTGCGTCAGGCTTTCGCCCATTGCGCAAGATTCCCCACTGCTGCCTCCCGTAGGAGTCTGGGCCGTGTCTCAGTCCCAGTGTGGCTGATCGTCCTCTCAGACCAGCTACGGATCGGAGCCTTGGTGAGCCGTTACCCCACCAACAAGCTAATCCGCCGCGGGCCCATCCTCGGCCGGAGGCCGAAGCTACCTTTCCCAATCGACCCGAAGGTCGAAGGGGCAATCCGGTATTAATCCGAGTTTCCTCGGGCTATCCCGGTGCCGAGGGCAGGTTACCCACGTGTTACTCACCCGTTCGCCGCTGTCCCCGGGGCCGAAGCCCCGGTTCTCGCTCGACTTGCATGTGTTAAGCGCGCCGCCAGCGTTCGTCCTGAGCCAGGATCAAACTCTCCGTGAAGAGATCAGTTGCCTCTGCAAGTCCATCTGCCGCCCGACAGTAGCCCCAAAGGGCATACCGCGGAGGGAGGCCGGACGAGCAGCGGCAAACTTGTCTTCCTTCGAGCTTGAGCTCAAAGGTCACGTCCCAGTACCTGTCGGCACTAGACCTAGAGGCCCAGACCTATAAGCACTGTACGGACGCGACGAGGTTTTCGTTTAGACAGGACCGCGTAAAGCCAGCCTGTCTTCTCGACGTTTCGCACGCTGTTGAGTTTTCAAAGACCGAGCCGCTGGGCGGCAACAAAAAACCTCCGACTCGCGCCAGAGGCCTTCGGGACGGAACCACTGAGGTCGTATCCGTTCGCTCGAAGGCACTCCTAGTCGTCGAGTTACAAGCTTCTTGCGCCTCCCTGACGGGCGGCCGAACGATGGTAGCACAGGGGCTTCGAGTGTCAACGACGCCGAATCCGGTTCACTCGGTCAGGGAACGAGCCGTACGAAACGCCGCTTCCCAGCCTGGACGAGCGCCCCCGAGACGACATTGCGCGGGACGTCGACGTCGGAAACCTGCTTCCCGTCGACCCTGACCGCTCCCTGTGCGATCAGTCGGCGCACCTCGCTCGTCGAGAGCCCGAAGAAGTCGGCGAGCACTGCCGGCAGATGTACCGGGTCACCCGGGGGAAGCGCGGTCTCGGAGACCTCGTCGGGCGCCTGGCCCTCGCGCACGACGCGCGAGAAGTGAGCCTCCGCGGCTCGCGCCGCTTCGTCGCCGTGCGAGCGGGCGACGATCCACCGTGCGAGTGAAAGCTTCGCGTCCAGCGGGTCAGCGGCGCTCGCGAGCTCTTGCTGCATGACGAGCCGGTACCACTCCGGGAGGAGCTCGTCCGAGATCCGCATCGTTCGCCCGAATTGCTCCTCCGGCAGCGCGGTGAGCGGGATGTTGTTGCCGATCGACGAGCTCATCTTCTCTCCGTCCCAGGACAGCAACAGCGGATTCGTCAAGACGACCTGGGGCTCCAGCCCGTACGCCTGCATTACCTCGCGACCAGCGAGAAGGTTGTAGAGCTGATCGGTGCCGCCGAGCTCGACATCGGCCTCGATGGCGACCGAGTCGTACGCCTGCATGAGCGGGTAGAGCAGCTCCGAGATCGAGATGGGTTGGCCCGCGCGGTAACGGCCGGCGAAATCGTCGCGCTCGAGCATCTGCGCGACGGTCATGATCCGCGTCAGCTGGATGACATCGGCGAAGCTGAGCTTCGCAAGCCACTCGCTGTTGAATCGGACCTCGGTCTGCTCCGGAACGACGATCTGGTACGCCTGCTCGACGTAGGTCCTGGCGTTGGCGGCGATCTCGCTATCCGAGAGAATCGGGCGCTCGATCGAGCGACCTGACGGATCACCGATCCTGGTCGTGTAGTCGCCGATGATGAGCACACCGACGTGTCCCTCGTCCTGGAACGCTCGCATGCGCTGGAGCGGGATGCCCCGTCCGACGTGAATGTCGGGCGAGGTGACGTCGATGCCGAGCTTGACTCGGAGCGGGCGGTCGAGCGCGAGCTTCTGCTCGAGCGCCCCTTCGGGCAAGACGTGGACTGCGTTGCGCGTGAGATCGGCGATGCTCACGAAGCGGGCATTGAGACGTGGGCACGCGTTACTTCGGAGGGAGAGCGGCAGCCGAGCAGAGCCAGCGCGTTCTCCGTCTCGTCCCGGAGGATGTCGAGGACCTGTCGTACGCCCTTGTCGCCCCCAAACGCCAGCCCGTACATCGCGGGCCTGCCTACGAGCACAGCACGCGCGCCCAGCGCGAGGGCGGTGACGACGTCGGTGCCACGCCGGACGCCGCCGTCCAGATAGACCTCGGCCCGCCCCGCGATCGCATCGACGACCTCCGGCAGCGCGTCGACCGAAGCGACGGCGCCGTCGAGTTGTCTGCCCCCGTGGTTCGAGACGACCACCCCCTCCGCGCCGTGCACGCACGCGAGGTCCGCGTCTTCTGCAGTCACCAGCCCCTTGACTATCACCGGCACTTGCCAACGCTCGCGCAGCTCACTCACGTAGTCCCACTGCAATCCCGACTCGAACACCGCGAGCGTGTGATGGCCCGCGTCCGCCCCACGAGCGCGCGCAGCGACGAGGGCCGGCACGCTCTCCTCCGGCATTTCGAACCCAAGCCGAGCCTCCGTGTGCCGAATGCCGTAGACCGGGAGGTCCGCCGTGAGCACGAGCGCCGAGAACCCGGCCTCGAGCGCCTGGGCGATGAGGTCGTCGCTCACGTCGCGGTCCCGGAAAACATAGATCTGAAGCCACCGCGGCGCCTCCGGCGCCGCTGCGGCCACCTCGCTCGGAGTTGCCGTCGCGACGGTGGAGAGGCACATCACCGTTCCCGCAGCCGCAGCGCCCCGCGCCATGGCGACCTCCCCCTCCTCGTTCGCGATCGACTGAAACGCCATCGGCGCGACGAGCACCGGCATCGACACCGGAGTGCCGAGCACCGCCGTCTCGGTGGAGACCGAGGAGACGTCGACGAGCACTCGCGGCCGAAGCCGATACCGGGAAAACGACTCGTGATTCCAGCGCAGCGTTCGCTCGTCCCCCGCGCCCCCGGCGATGTACGCCCAGGCATCTTCCGGAACGACGTTCTTGGCGAGCCGCTCGGCGTCGTCGAGGTTGAGCAGCTCCACCATGGCCGCTGAGCCTAGCGTGGCCCGCGGTGCGCCCTCCAGCTAGTCGCCCCTCGGCCAGCAGGGCCGCGGAGCGGCCCCTGTGGAGTCGCGCGACCGGAATCCGCGCAGCGGATTCCGGTCGTTCGCACTACTAGAAGGGATACGGTGCGAGGCTCCAGGCCGCCGCGGCGTACCAGAGCCCGAACGCGAAGCTGGCAACACCGACTGCGGGGATGACCGCGGTCGTCGCGCTCCTGACAGGGCGCGCCGAGAGGGTCAAGCCGAATCCTGCCGTCACGACGGCCATGGAGACCGCTGTGAAGAGCGCGAGCAGAAGGAGGGAGACGACTGCGACCGCCTCCGACGGAATCGCTGCGAGGAGCAGCAGCCCAACCCCTGCGCTTCCTCCCATTCCGTGCACGAGCCCGATCCCGAACGCGCCGAGCGGAGTCCGGACCTGGTGCCGGTGCTCCTGTGCTTCGTGCGGATGGGCGTGGAGGTCGAAGTAGCCGTGCCGCCACCGGACGAGCAGACGGATGGCCAGAAAGACGATGAGCGCCGCGACAGCGGTCTCGGCTCCCTGCTGGTAGCGCTCCGGCAGGTAGCGCTCGGCGAGGAGGATCGGCACGCCGAACACGACGAGCGTGACGCCGTGGCCGAGCCCCCACCAGGCGCCGAGGCTGGCTCCCGATCTCGCCGCTCTCTCACGTCCCGACGCGACGAGCGTCGTCATCGCCGCGATGTGGTCGGGGTCGGTCGCATGTCGGAGGCCCAAGAGCACCGCCACGAACAGGACGACTCCGATCGACGCTCCGTCCGAGAGACCTGCCATCCAGTCGTCGAGCCCGAACATGCCTCTTGTTCGTCAGCGTCGCCGCAGCGGTTCGACGCGATCAGAGGACACCGGGAAGAGCCTTCGCCGTGATCACGAGGCCGACGGCGAGAATCAGCATCGCGCTGACGGACGGGAGCGTCCGCACCAGCGGCCCGTCGAGCGACAGCCGGCCGAAAGCGTGCCGTGCGAGGACGGCCACGAGCCCGATCGCCGTGATCGTGGCGGCAAGACCCACGCTGAAGGCGACGATCAGGACCAGCCCCAGGCCGACCCGATGGAGTGCGATCGCGCTGAGCAGGACCACGAGCGCCGACGGGCAGGGGAGAAGTCCAGCGGCGAGCCCGATCCCCAGGATTCCCTTCGAAGTCAGGCCGTCATGGTCGTGGTGGTGGTGGCCGTCGTCGTGATGGTGGTGATGGTGGCCGTCGTCGTGATGGTGGTGATGGCCCTGATGCCGGCCGCCACGCCCTGAGCGGAGCCGCTGGCGCAGCACGCCTGCCCCGACGACGACGACGAGGAGCCCGGAGGCCAGGGTGAGCCAGGGGTAGAGCCGCTCCGGGACCACGAACTGGGAGAGCGCGAGGGTGACGATCCCGATCGCGAAGACCCCGGCCGTGTGCGCGACCGTGACGGTCCCACCCAGCATGAACGCATGTCGCGGCTTCCCGCGGGTCCCGACCAGGTAGGCCGCGACCATCGCTTTGCCGTGACCCGGGGTCAGCGCGTGCACGGCACCCCAGAACGCAGCGATCAGCAGCGACAGAAGAAGCACGCCGGGTGAGAGGTCACCGCGCTCGATCAGCGCCTCGAAGCCGCCGCTCGAGTGCGTCCCGCCCTCGGCAGCGACGATTGTCGGGCGCGCTCCCGAATGATCGCCGAGAGAGATCGTCGCGACCGCACTCGAGACGTCGGGAGGGGAGCGAAGGGAGCCCTTCGGATAGCTGCGGAGCGCTCGGCTCTCAGTCGTGCCGGGCACGGTCGAGGTGACGACACGCGCCCCGTCTCGGGCCGAAACGGTGACCTCACGCCAGCCGATCCGCCCGGGGAAGGCGTTGTCGCGGAACGCGAGCTCCCGTCCCGTCCCCGCAGCCTGGTAGACGACGTCGAGACGCAACGTCTTCAGACCCGCGGCTCCCTTGCGCATGACGACGCGATGGTCGAGGACGCGGAGCCGTGCGCGGCGGCCGTCGAGCCTGAGCTCGAGCTCGCGAGCAAGGCGCACGGGGTAAGCCGGCTTTCGTATCTCGGGTCCGAGCTGATAGGTCGGGATCTCCGCCAGGTCGAGCACGTAGTGGACGTAGACGCTCGATCCGGCGAGCTCGATCCCTGCATAGCGGTTCACGGTGAAGTTGCCGAGTGGATGCGCCGATGCTCCGGCGGGAGCGACGAACGCGGCGAGAACGACGAAAACGACGAGGGCGAGACGCTTCATCCGAGCGTAGTTCGCCTCGGGCGTCGGGACGGTTCGGAAGCCTGGGCGGAATGGGGGTCAGACCCGTGGGGTCTGACCCTGGGACGGTCGCAATGGGGTCTGACCCCACGGGTCAGACCCCATTGCGCATCCGCTACTTGCCTTTCGTGTTCGTGAAGCCGCTCTGCGGGTCAGCGACGTACGGGAACGATCGCGACAGCCTGCGGTCGTCCGCGTTGACACCGTCGCCAAGCGGCACCTTCTTCCCCTTGAGGAAGCCGGCCACCGCCTGCTCGGCGATGTCGATGACGTCGTCGCCGAGCCTCCGGCCGTTCGGCCAGCCCTGAGTGTCTCCCGCGAGAACGCCGAGCCGCTTCGGGTTCTTCGTCACCGGGATGCTCAGGTTGAGCCGCAGGACGTCCGCCAGCTTCTTGCCCGTGTAGTTCAGCTTGGGCACTCCGGTGAGCAGGACGGCGACGAGGTCGTCACGCCCGCTCTCCGGGACGTCGAGCTTGTACAGCTGGTTGATCGCCGCGGCGAGCAGCGGGGTCTCGTAGTACTTGCGGTAGCGAGACTCCTGCCACGGCTGCGTCGCGTTCCACTGGTCCTTGAGGCCGGTCGGGATGATGACCTCGTTGACGAGCGGGTTGCCGAGCCTGTTGACCTGCACGAAGGCGCCCGACTGGCGGGTCTGGCCGCCCCGGGTCGTGATCTTGCGCCGGTCGACGGAGGCCCACACGCCGATCGTGTTGCTCTTCGCATTGAGGGCAGCGATGGGAACCTGCACCGCGAACGTGTGCACGCCGTAGCCGGCGAAGAAGTCCTTCCCGCCACCCATGTTGCCGGTGCCCTTGCGGATCGCCACCAGGTCGAAGATCGCCCCGATGTCCCCGAAGAACGGATCGTCACGCTGCCCCGCGAACGCCTTGGAGCGCCCGCCGTCGAACGAGGCGATCGACTTCGTCACGAGGCCGCCGTACTTCGGAGTCGAGCGAGGGCCGATGTTGTTCGGAGGGGTCGTGCCCTGAGCAACAACCGTCGACTTCCCGCCCTTGATCCGGGTCAGCGTGAACGGCTGTGCCGTGTCGCCCAGGAACAGCGGCCCGGTCTTCTGTCTGAACGAGAAGCGATAGATCACGTTCGGCCGGACGTCGCCGTCCGTATCGAGCTTCAGCTCGTAGCGAGCGGTCGGCGAGAACGAGTAGTAGTTCGGCCCTGCCGCCGGATCCTCGCCGGGAATGACGTTCGCGAGGATGGTCACGGTGCTGGGCTGGTCCGGGCTGCGGAACGCATACACGTCGGTCAGGTCCGCCGACGGGTCTTCCGCGATGAGCGGTGCCTCACGGTGACTCGAGGCGGCACCGCTTCCCGGACCGAGTGTCACGGCTCCGACGACGCCGGCTGCAGTGAGTAGGCCGACGACCGAAGCCACGATGATCCCTTTGCGCATCTTTGCTCCTTCCTGGGTTTCCTGACTCGGGAACGCCACTTGTTCGCGTTCGAGGCGGAGCCGGTTCGACGGAGGCCGAGGCCGAACCGGACGGCCCGCCCAGGCGAAGAACAGCGATGGAGGTCGTTGCCCCCACCGTGCTAGCGTTGCCCGACTCCCGGCCCCCTTGGTCGATGCGGAAGCAGCTCGCTCACCTCTCCGACGAGGCCCTGGTCGCGCTCGTCGCCAGGGGCGACGAGCGTGCCCTCGCCGAGCTCTACGACCGAATCGGAAACATCGCCTACGGCCTGGCCCTTCGCGTTCTCAGGGACGAGCGACATGCGGAAGACGCTGTCCAAGAAGCGTTCCTCACCGTCTGGCGGACGGCAGCCACGTTTCGGGCCGAGCGTGCGAAGGCGAGCACCTGGATCCTCACTCTCGTGCACCGGCGGGCAGTCGATCTCGTCCGCCGTGAGGAACGTCGGCGCGCCGAGCCCCTTGCGGACGAGCTGGCGGCGCGGGCCGGGGAGGCGATGTCCACCGAGGAAGCCGCCTGGCTTCGCTTCGAGCGGGAGCGAGTGCAGGGCGCGCTCGCGCAGCTTCCCGACGTCCAGCGCGAGGCGATCGAGCTTGCGTACTACGGAGGCTATTCGCAGTCGGAGCTCGCAGACAGACTTGGGGTTCCGATCGGAACGATCAAGAGCCGGATGTTCACCGGGCTCGCGCGCCTGCGCGAGCTTCTCGAGGACGCCGCCGAGGAGAGGTCATGGAGACCGAAGTTCACGAACTGACCGCCGCCTACGCGCTCGACGCCCTCGATCCCGAGGAGCGCCGCGTGTACGAGGCGCATCTCCCCGCGTGCGAGCGGTGCCAACGAGAGCTCGAGTCGTTCTGGACGACCACGGAGGCGCTGGCGGTTGCCGCCTCCGGCCCACTTCCGACCCCTGAGCTTCGCGACCGCATTCTCGCCGGCGCCCGAGCGGAGCGCCCAGTGGTCGTCCCGCTGGAATCGCGCCGGCGGCGAGCCGTCCCGGTCCTTGCCGCAGCCGCAGCGATTGCAGCCGTCGTCGCAGTCGCCGTCGGCCTCTGGGCGTCCCGCCTCTCGAACGACCTGGACGAAACACGCCTTGCGCTCGATCGAGAGCGGGTGGCTGCCGCCGTCCTGGCCGACCCGGCGTCACGCACGGTGGAGCTGCAGGCTGGAGACGGCCGTCTCGTCGTGGATCCGGAAGGACGCGCTGTTCTCGTGCTCGACGGGCTGAACCCGGCTCCGAGCGAGAAGGCCTACGAGGCATGGATCATCGAAGGAGACACCCCCCGCCCGGCCGGGCTCTTCCCTGGCAGGGACGGCCTGGACGTCGTGAGCCTGGACGGCACTGTCGGCGAGGGCGACGTCGTCGCAGTGACGATCGAGCGGAAGCGCGGGGTGACGACACCGACGACGCAGCCGATCGTGGCTTCGGAACCCGTGTGAGAGCTTCAGCCAGGTAAGAGCCGCAGCCGGCACTGGCCTACACTTCACGCCTTGCGAGTTCGGAAAAAGACGGAGACGCCGCGCCGGCGCCGGGTTCGCAAGCTGCGCCTCGCGGCGCTCCTTTGCGTCCTGCTCATCCTCGTGCTGCTGGCCTTCACGTTCGGGTTCGTGCGAGCGGCTGCGAGCGAGATCCCGTCCCTCGACCCGGCCGCCCAGCGGTCCGACGTCGACACCGTCGTCTACGCCTCGAACGGGCGCACCGTCCTTTCGGTGCTGCGTGGCGATGAGAGTCGCGTGGTCATCGAGACGGAGAGCATCTCCCCGATCATGCGGCAGGCGATCGTCTCGGTCGAAGACCAGCGTTTCTTCGAGCACGACGGCGTCGACCTCCGGGGCGTCGGCCGCGCCCTCTGGGCCGACCTTCGTAACCGGGCGATCGTCGAAGGTGGGTCGACGATCACGCAGCAGTTCGTCAAGAACGCCTACATCCGCAACGAACGCACGATCGCCCGCAAGGTGCGCGAGGCCGCGCTCGCCTGGCAACTCGAGCAACGCTGGTCGAAGGACCGGATCCTCACTGCATACCTGAACACCATCTACTTCGGGAACGGCGCGTACGGGATCCAGCAGGCTTCGAGGGCGTACTTCGGCAAGGGAGCCATGCACCTGGAGCTCCACGAAGCGGCGCTCCTGGCAGGCCTCCCGGCCGATCCGAGCCGTTACGACCCCGTGACCAACCCTTCGAATGCCAGGGAGCGGAGACGGCATGTCCTCGCAGCCATGCTCGAGCAGGGGAAGATCACGCCCCGCGACTACGAGCGGGCCGATGCGATGGCGCTTCCCGCCGCGGACGAGGTGCGGCTCCCGGGCACCACGGGCCCGGCCCAGTACTTCGTCAACTACGTCAAGGACCAGCTGGTCGAGGAGTACGGAGCCGGAAACGTGTTCGGCGGGGGACTCAGGGTGACGACGACGATCGACCTGGGCCTGCAGGAACGGGCACGCAAGGCGATCGAGCGCGTGCTCCGGAACCCGGACGGTCCTGCCGCCGCGCTCGTCGCCATCGAGCCGAGCACCGGTGCCGTGAAGGCGATGTTCGGGGGCAGGAACTTCCGCGAGAGTCAGTTCAACCTCGCCGCTCAGGCCGAGCGTCAGCCGGGGTCGGCGTTCAAGCCGATCGTCCTCGCGACAGCGATGCGTGAGGGGATCTCGCCTCTCACCGAGATCCAGTCCAAAAAGGTCTCGATCGACGCCGGCGATCGAGTCTGGACCGTGACGAACTACGACCACACGTACCTCGGCCGCGTCAGCCTGCATCGGGCGATGGTGTCGTCGGACAACACGGTGTACGCCCAGCTGACGGACCTCGTGGGTCCGAAGGCGATCGTCGAGACGGCTCACGAGCTCGGCATCCGGAGCCCACTCGACGCCTATTTCTCGATTGGGCTCGGCTCGGTCGCCGTCAATCCCCTCGAGATGGCGCGGGCGTACGCAACGATCGCGAATGAGGGCCGGCGCGTCGACAGCTCGCTGTTCGGAGACAAGCCTCGAGTTATCGAACGCGTCGAGCGGCAGCGGGCCGGGCGCACCGACGAGAACCCCCCCTTGCCCACGCAGGTGCTCGAGCCGGGGCAGGCCGAAGTGCTGACCGACATCCTCGAGGACGTCATCCGGTCGGGGACCGGGCGGCGCGCGTACGTTTCCGGAAAGAGCGTCGCGGGCAAGACGGGCACCACCGACAACTACGGCGACGCGTGGTTCGTCGGCTATACGCCCGAGCTCGCGGTCGCGGTCTGGGTCGGCTACCCGGACCGGCTCCGGCCCATGAGGACCGAGTTCGGCGGAGAGCCGGTGGCCGGAGGCACGCTTCCCGCACTCATCTGGAGGGAGTTCGTGCGAAGCCTCGACGACGAGGACGACACGACCTTCGACGCACCGCCGTACCTCGGTGCGGTCCCCACGTGGGTCGCGAAGCGCGGAGACGAGTGGAGGCTCGACAATGGCTACTGCTCGGGATCACGGCTCCTCGTCTACTTCTCCGGGCGGGCTCCCGATAAGACGGCGGACTGCAAGCCCAACGAGGTGCAGGTCCCGCTCGTGGTCGGGATGACCCAGGAGGGAGCAGTCGATCGTCTCGCGGCGCAGCCGCTCGAGGCCAACGTCGCCTACGCGCCGGCGAAGTCAGGAAAGCTGCCGGGAATCGTCGTCAGTCAGGATCCACGCGCGGGTGGGCTCTCCGCGAACGACTCGGTGACGATCTGGATCTCCAAGGCCCGTCACGGCCTCGTTCCGAACTTCGTCGGCTCGAGCTTCGAGGACGCGAGTCGGGAGCTGGACCGGCTCGGTCTGGTCGCCGACGGGATCACTGCACCCGGCCCCATGGGAGTCATTCTCCGCCAGAGCCTCCGTCCGGGCATCGCTGCGGCGCCCGGGCTCAGGATCAGGCTCGTGGTCGGGGACGGCTCACGAAAGCAGAGCCCCTGAGCGTGTAGCGCCATGGAAGATCGCTTGCGCGCGTGATTCCGACGCGCGGCGCGGTCACGACCGACACGGGCATCGTCGGCGGAACGAGCTGGAACGGAGGGCGATCGAGCGAGAGACCGTCGAGCTCGCCCGTGATGGCCAGAGCTTGTGTCAGACGACCCGGCCCCGAGCAGAGGGACAGGAGGTCGTCGACGCCTCGACGCGCAGCCATGCGATCGATGCCGGTGGTCGGCTCGAGTGCCCGGAGCAGGACGGCCGCACCCACTCCTTCTTCCGCGCAGACGATGTTCGCGCACCAGTGAATTCCGTAGGAGCGGTAGACGTACAGGTGCCCGGGCGGGCCGAACATCGTCGCATTCCGGCGAGTCGGCCCGGAAAACGAGTGACTCGCGGGATCGCCGGGCGCGTACGCCTCGGCCTCGACGATCGTTCCGCCCACGCCGTCGACCAGAAGCGCCCAACCGACGAGCGCCCGCGCGGATTCATGCACGCTCCGGGCGAGCGTGGAGCGAATCTCGGGCGTCACTCCTCGAAGAGCTGGGGGTGCTGCGCGGCGGCGCGGCCGCGCCGCTTGCGAACGTCTGCGACGACCGCCGTCGCCTCGGTCATGTCCTCGAGAATCGTCTGCTCGGTACGCGACGCGACGATCGGCTCCGCGATCCCGTCCACCCAGACCAGGGTCCGCCGGCCGTGGCCCCGGTCCTCACCGGTGATGGGCTCGAGCGCGTAGATCTTGTCGGCGCGGGCGTATTTCCCGAAGCCGAGGAAGATCATCTTCGACGGATTCATCGACCAGAGTATGACGCTGCGCCGCAAAGGACCGACCGTCCGGCTACGACGACTCGGACCGCTCCCTTTCTCGGAGGAAGGCGACTGTCGCAAGCGCTGCGAGAAGGAGAATCACGAGCCAGATCGGCCGTGCGCCAGGCACGAGCGCTGTGGGAAGCGCGAGGTCGGTCCAACCCCGCTTCACGACCTGCTCGAACCAGAGATCCTGCACGAAGTTGACCGCTCCGTAGGCGAGCATCAGTCCCGCGTACACGGCGAGGACGACCCGTAGACGGGGACCAGCCACTCTTGGACGCGACAGCAGGAGTGCAGTAAGGACGAGCAGCGCCCCATCGAGCCCGTGGTGGTGGCCGAGGTGGACGGCCGCGATGACCGTCCCGTCCTTCTCCCGATACGGCTCTTCGCCGAGGGAGACGTCGCCCGGCAGATGGACGCCGAGCTCCGCGGCCACCCAAGGAAGCGCGAGCACGATGACGACGGCCGCGGCGGCGATTCGCAGGCGGTCGCCGGGGAGCCGCGGCGCGAACGACGTTCCGACGCGACGTGCCGCGGCGAGCGTCAGCGTCAACGCAACGACGACACCCGCGACGGGGATCGCGTTGACCGCACGCGCGTCGAGGTCGGCCTGATCGACGACTCCGGGCCAGGCCACCACCGCGCACAGCGCAATCGCCGGTCCTGCCGCCCAGCGCGCCGAAGGAGACAGCGCCGCGATCCCGACGAGCGCGAGCCCGATCGCAACGAGCGCAATCGGGAAGTTGAGCAGGACGACCGCCCGGCTCAACCCGCCCGCGATTCCCTCGTGCGACGTGTGGTAGAGCTCCGCCGGATCGAGCCGGCTGTACGTGACGACGACGGCCGCCGTCGTCGACGCCCACAGAGCCCAGGAGGCGAGCGCCTCGCCCTGGCCCGGGCGGCGCATTACCCGAGTGCGGCGACGAGCGTCTCGGCGACGAAGGCTTGATCGTCCTCCTCGAGTCGGGCGTGAAACGGAAGGGCGAGGGTGCGCGCGCTCATGTCTTCCGCGGTGGGGCAAAGTCCGACCCGGAATCCGAAACGCTCCTGCATGTAGGGCTGCAGGTGAATGCACGGGAGATAGCGAGCAGTCTGGATGCCTTGCTGCTCGAGCGCGGCGATCACGGCCTCTCGATCGGTTCCTGCCGGAAGGACGACGACGTAGACGAACCAGGACCGCTCGTGATCTGCATCGTCCTCACACGGCAGCTCGAGCCCGTCGATGTCGCCGAGCAACGTCCGGTACCGCATCGCGACGGAGGCGCGCTCCGTGAGGATCTCGTCGAGCTTCTCGAGCTGCCCGAGACCGATGGCGGCGTGGACGTCGTCGAGCCGGTAGTTGAAGCCCAGCCGGGCGTGTTCGAGCCAGCCGCCGGTGTCCGCTCGCCCCTGGTTTCGAAGGCTGCGGAGCAGTCGCCATTCCTGCTCGGAATGTGTGGTGACCATGCCGCCCTCGCCGGTCGTGATCTGCTTGTTCGGATAGAAGGCGAAGACCGCGGACGGGCCGTGTGATCCAATCGCCCGTCCCTTGTACCGCGCTCCCAGCGCTTCGCATGCATCCTCGATGAGGATGAGCCCTCGCCGGTCGCATAGTGCGCGTAGCTCGTCCAACTCGCAGGGGTAGCCATAGATGTCGACCGCCACCACAGCGCGCGTGTGCTCTGTGACGGCGGCCTCGACCGCAGCTGGATCGAGATTGAGGGTGCGGCGATCGATGTCGGCAAAGACGGGGGTCGCGCCCTCGTAGATCGCGCAGTTCGCCGAGGCGACGAACGAGTAGGGGGAGGTGACGACCTCGGCTCCCGCCCCGATCCCGGTCGCGACGCAAAGGAGGTGCAGCCCCGCGGTCCCGCTCGAGACGGCTGCGGCGTACGGCGCTCCGACCGCCTCTGCGAACGCCTCCTCGAAGCGGTCGATGGTGGGACCGAGTGAGAGCCTGCCCGAGCGAAGAACGTCGAGAACGAGGCCCCCCTCCCGCTCATCGATCCAGGGTGAGCTGAGCTCGACCCTGCGGGTGGTGGCCGTCACGCCCGGGCAGGCGCCATCTCGATGACGTCGAGCCAGTCGCTCCGGCGCTCGTCGATGCCGTTCACCACCGCCACATAGGCCTTCTGCAACTCGAGCGTCACCGGTCCGACGCCGATCTCGTGATCGTCGACAGCGCGCACCGGTGCCACCTCTGTTGCGGTCCCGACCATGAAGACCTCGTCCGCGAGATAGAGGTCGGTTCGTATGAGGAGCGTTTCCTCGACTTCGTACCCGAGGTCCCGCGCGAGATGGATGATCGTGTCGCGGGTGATCCCCGGCAGGATCGACATCGCCAGCGGCGGCGTCTTCACACGTCCGTCCTTGACCACGAAGATGTTCTCGCCCGGGCCGTCTGCCACGAACCCCTCGTGGTTGAGCATGATCGCCTCGTCGTAGCCGAGGCGCCGGGCTTCGGTGGTCGCCAGCAGCGAGTTCAGATAGACGCCGGTTGCTTTCGCAGCGTGGGGGATCACATTCGGGCCGATCCTCTCCCAGCTCGAGATCGTGGTCGTGATCCCGGTGCGCTGCCCCTCCTCGCCCAGGTACGCGCCCCAGGGGAAGCTCATGATCACCACGTCCACCGGATTCCCCGTCGCCCCGACGGCCAGCTCGCCGTAGCCGTAGAAAGCCATCGGCCGGATGTAGCAGGTGGGAATCGCGTTGACGGCGACCAGCTCGTGCGTCGCGGCACGCAGCTCGTCTGCCGTGTATGGCAGGTTCATGTGGAGGATGCGCGCCGAGTCGTCGAGACGGCTCAGGTGGTCCTGCAGCCGGAAGACCGCCGGTCCTCTCGCGGTCTCGTAGCACCGGATGCCCTCGAACACGCCGGAGCCGTAATGCAAGCCGTGCACCCCGACGTGCACCTTCGCATCCGCCCAGTCGACGAGCTCGCCGTTCATCCAGATCTTGTCGGTCTCTTGCATCTCAGCTCACTCTCTGTTGGGGCGAATCGTAGGCTGGTTCCGAGATCACGTCCATCGGTCGGGCGCGGGCGAGACGACCGAGCTCAGCCGGAGGAAGGCCGACCATGTGGCGGGGTGAGCCTGCGCCGGCCCAGACGACCGGGTGCCGCAGCAGCTCACGCTCCATCACCACAGTCTCGACTTTCGGCAGCGGAAACGGTGCTACCGCGCCGGGTACGAAACCCGTTACATGCTCGACCTCGGCCGGCGAGGCGATGCGGGCGGTCTCGGCCTCGACGGCGCGCGCGACCTTCGCTCGATCGACGCGCTGGTCGCCGGGCACGAGCGCGAGCACCGGGCGTTCGTCGCAGAGTAGAACGAGCGACTTGACGATCTGGCCCAGCCCGCAACCGACCGCTGCCGCAGCGTCCGCGGCTGTCGGAGTTCCCGCGGAGAACTCCTCGATTCGCGCCTCCACTCCGGCCTCCCGCAGGAATGACGACACCCGCTCGACGGGCTCCGGCCAGGCCGCTATCACCGGACCAGCCTACCCAGGTCTCAGGCGAGCGTGATGAAGCGAGCGTCGTCGAATCCGGAGCCGGCGACGCGCTCGACGAGCTTGGGCGGTGCGGCCGAATCGATGGAGAACGCCATCAGGGCCTTGCCGCCCTCCTTCGTCCGCGAGACCGCCATGTTCGCGATGTTCACCCCCGCCTCACCGAACATGGTCCCCACGCGGCCGATCACCCCGGGGACGTCGTCGTAGACGAGGAAGGCCATTCTCGGCGCGAGCTCGATGTCGATCGCAAAGCCCAGCGCACCGGCGAGGAAGAGCCTGTGCTCGGGACCGACCGTGGTTCCCGAGACCTCGATCTCCTCGCCGTCGGCGGTCATCACGACCCGCACCAGGTTCGTGTAGTGCTGCGACGCTCCATGACGCTGCTCGGACACGTCGATCCCGCGCTCCGCCGCGATCACCGGCGCGTTCACGTAGTTGACCACCTGATCGACCCGACCCTGGAAGACGCCGTTCAGCGCGGCGACCGTCAAAAGCCGTGTGTCGTAGGCGGCGAGAGGCCCGTGCGCCGCGACGACGATCCGCTGCGGCCGCTCCGACACGAGCGCGGAGGCGAGCCGACCGAGCTTCGCGGCGAGAGGGATGTACGGCCCCAGCACCTCCAGGTCCGCCTGCTCGACGATCGGGATGTTGACTGCAGTCGAGACGAGCTCGCCGTCCAGGGCCGCCGCCACCTGCTCGGCAATGATGACACCGGCCCGATCCTGAGCCTCGGCCGTCGACGCCGCGAGATGCGGAGTGACGACGACCTGCTCGAGGTCGAGCAGGGGGCCCGAGTAGGGCTCCGTCGAGAAGACGTCGAGGGCCGCGCCCGCCACCTTGCCCGTACGAATCGCGTCTGCTAGTGCGTCCTCGTCGACGAGCTCGCCGCGCGCCGCGTTGACGATCCTCACGCCGTCGCGCATCCGTGCGAAGGCATCGGCACCGAGCAGGCCGCGCGTCTCGTTCGTCAGCGGCAGATGGAGCGTGATCACGTCCGCGACCGCATACACCTCGTCCGGCGATGAAGCCCCCTCGATCCCCAACTCCCGAAAACGCTCGAGCGCGACGAAAGGGTCGTGTGCAACGACCCGCATCCCGAGCCCCATCGCTCGGCGCGCGACCTCTCTGCCGATTCGCCCGAGGCCGAGCACTCCCAGCGTCTTCCCCGCCAGCTCGATCCCGGCGAAGCGAGGCTTCTCCCAGCTCCCCGCCTTGAGCGCGCCGTGCGCCTGGGGAATGTTCCTCGCAAGGGCGAGCATCAGCGCGATGGCGTGCTCCGCCGCCGAGACGACTGTCGACTCGGGCGCATTTGCGACCACGACTCCGCGCCTCGTGGCGGCGTCGACGTCGACGTTGTCCACCCCCACTCCAGCCCTGCCGATGACTTTGAGGCGCGTCGCGCGCTCGATCAACGATTCGTCCAGCATCGTCGCGGAGCGGACGACGACGGCGTCGAAGTCACCGATGATCGCTCCGAGATCGGTCTGCGAGTCCTCGACCACGTCGAAACGCCGGCGGAGGAGCTCGAGCCCTGCGTCGGCGATCGGCTCCCGGATGAGAACCCTGGGTCGCTCGGGCTCGGCACCGCCGTCAGACACGCGCAGCCTCGCGGTATGCCTCTAGCGCACGGACGACCGCAGCCCCGCGCTCGAGGTCCGCGCCACTGTCGACGAGGAGAACTTCGACGGCGGCGAGCACCGTCGTGACGTCGAAGACGTCGTAGTAGCCGATGTGGCCGATTCGGAACATCCGGGGGGCGAGCTCACCGTGGCCGCCGGCGACGGTGATGCCGAACCGCTCCCGGAGCGCGAGGACGAGCTCTCTGGCGTCGACGCCCTCCGGGGTCAGGATGGCGGTGACGACCGCCGACCGCTCCTCGTCGGGAGAGAACAGCTCGAGGCCCATGGCCTTCGCCCCCGCTCGGCATGCGCGACCGAGCGCGGCGTGGCGCGCGAAGGCGGCTTCCAGCCCCTCGTCGAGGAGCATTCCGAGAGCGGTGTCGAGGGCGACCACGAGCGACACCGCCGGCGTGAAGGGCGTCGTGCCCGTCTCGAGCGAGGCTCGGAGTCTCGCCCAGTCGAAGTAGAACCGGGGAGTCGTGGTCCGTGCACACCGCTCCCAGGCAGCCGGCGAGACGGCGACGACCGAGAGCCCCGGAGGCGTCATCAGGGCCTTCTGCGAGCCCGAGACGACGACATCGAGGCCCCACGCGTCGGTCTCGAGCGGGACCGCGCCGAGGCTCGAGACGGCGTCGACCACGGCCAACGCGCCTGCTTCCCGAGCAGCCTGAGCTAGCACCTGGATGTCCGCCACGACCCCGGTCGAGGTCTCCGAATGCACGAGGAACACGACCTCGGCTCCCGTCTCCTCCAAGCGGGCTCGCACATCTTCAGGCCTCGGCGTCTCGCCCCAGGCGTACCGGAGCTCCTGCACGTCTGCGCCGTACGTCGCGCCGAGGGTCGCCCAACGCTCGCCGAACTCACCAGCGATCACCGCTAGAACACGCTCTCCCGGCGAGAGGAGGTTCACCGTCGCCGACTCGAACGCACCCGAGCCGGATGCGGTAAAGAGGAGAACGTCGTTCCGGGTCCGACACACCTCCTGCAGCCGCCCGAGCGTCCGCTGCATGAGAGAACGGAAGTCGGGCCCACGGTGATGCAGCACGGCCTTCGCTCCGGCCGCGAGCACCTCGGGCGGAACCGGCGTCGGACCCGGCGCCATCAGATACCGCTTGCCCGGCGACATGGGACGGAGCCTAGCGGCGGTTGCTCGCCAGTCCCGCACGGCTCGGCAGCCGAAGTGGACAGGGCGGCGTCAGCGCGGCCTGTGTCCGGAGAAGGACATGACCTGCTGAAACGTCGGGCGGTTCGTCCAGCGCATCGTGTCCTGGAGCACCCCTGACGTGAACCGAATCCGCTCGGCCGTGGCGTCCGCCCGCCACGCCGAAGGAGCGCGGCCCTGCGTCGATTCCAGTTCCGCTGCAGCCGCCTCGAGCGCAGCCC
This sequence comes from uncultured Actinomycetes bacterium, assembly GCA_963761485.1. Classification (GTDB taxonomy): domain Bacteria; phylum Actinomycetota; class Thermoleophilia; order Gaiellales; family Gaiellaceae; genus GMQP-bins7. The sequence goes on from CAVXGP010000015.1 coordinate 584,177, forward strand.
AGAGCGCTTCGCGGCAGATCGCGAGAACGCCTGCGCCGCAGTACCGTCGCGAGAACGGACCGCGAACCTCCCTCCCGAGAAGCGCCCGCAGGTCCTTGTCGACGTACCCGTACCACCCCGAGATGTACGCGGAGCCGCCGGGGCCCGCGTCATCGCTTCGTCCCATGAGCCCGGCGAGCCGGTGGACGAGCGGCCCGAGCACCGGGGTCATGACCGTATCTGCCAGCCTCGGCCAGGCCGCATCCAGGACCGCCGCGCCTGGATCGTCGATCTTCCCGTCGAGTCCCCCGTCGAGCCTGCTTCCGCCCGCCGTTCGCCAGGCGTCGACGAGGCCCGCTGCTGCCTCCGCGCGGGCGCTCGGCGCCGATCCGGTCTGCAGCACGGCACGGATCGTCGGCCATACCCGCATCACGCGGAGATCCTGGGTCGCGGCCTTGTTCATCGCGCCGGCAACGCTCGTGAGCGTGTGCTTCTTCTGTCCGGCCATGGCCTCGGTGAGCAGCTGGACCCGCTGCACGGAGCCGTAGGCGAAGTTGGAATCGGCTGAGCCCACGTTCGCGGCAGGCTTGTTGTTCCAGTTGAGGATGAGCCCCGAGGACGGGTTGACGACGCGAGCGTGTCTCTCGAACGGGATGAACCCGCGCCACTCGTAGTCGCCCGAGCCGTTCGTCGGCAGCCCCGGATCAGTCCCGGTGGCGCGCACGGGCAGCCGGCCGCTCGAGAACATCGCAATGTCTCGATCGTCTGCGTAGAACCAGTTGAAGCTGAACTCCACCGCGTTCATCACCTGCAGGAACCGCTTGGCGGACGGCACCCGGCCGGTGTTGAGCTCGTAGAACGCGCGCATGCTGAGCAGCTCGCGCCCTCGCGTGGATCGCTGCATCGAGACGGCGACCCGCTTCCCCTGCGCCGTGGCGTAGCCGACGACGGGGCCGTGGGCGGTCTCGTAGTACGCGACCGGCTGGTCGGACGCGCCCGGAGCCTCCAGCGTCCCGACGACGAAACGACGCATGGGCTCGCACTGTCCGCGGTAGAGGTAGTGGTAGTCGTCGTCGCAGAGCGTCTCGACGAACAGGTCGAGGTTGTCTGCCTGAGACGAGGTTGCACTCCACGCGAAGTCGGCCCCCCGACCGACGAGCACGGCCGGAATCCCGGGGAAGACGGCGCCCCGGACTGCGAAACCGGCTCCGGCGAGCTCCATCTCGGCGAAGAACTCCGGGAAGAAGTAGCCGACCTGTGGACCGGCGACGAAGAGTGGATGCCCCGTCTGCGACCGCTTGGCTCCGACGAGGAGCGCGTTCGAGGCAGCCGGGGGCGGCGCCAAGGATGCCCCCTGGAAGCTGCCGTCGTCGATCACCACGCTCGCTCCGCCGGCATTCGCCGGCGGGAGCTCGTACGGAAAGCTGCCCGGCATGCTGACCGGCGACTCGGGATCGTTTGCCTGCCGGAGGTCCAGGAATACCCGGCGGGCGTCCGCCCCGCCCAGACGCTGTTCGAGGGCGTCGAGAAACATCGCGTTTGCGATCTCCTGGCCTCCGTTCGTCCCGAACCGGGCTGCGATCAGTGCCGTTGACGCGACGACGTCATTCGGGGTGAACGGCCGTGCCGGGATCCCTCTCGCTCGGTAGTAGCCGTTGATGCCGGCTGCATAGGCGTTGATCAGCGCCAGCAATCGCCGCCCCAGCGCCCCCTGGGAGCGCACGGCGTCGAGTTGGTTCGAGAGGAACGCCTCCGCCTCCGCGCTGGGGACGAAGTTCCGACCGGAGAGTGCAAGGGCCAGCGGATCGAGACCGGGAACGTCGAGCGCCGACACCCTGGCCGGACCGCGAATCAGCTGAAGCAGGAGGCCGCGGTCCGCCGCCGTCACCCAGCCGGCGCCGAACGCGACGTCCGCCTCGGTCTTCCCCGTCACGTGCGCCACGCCGAACCGGTCGCGCTGGATGGTCACGCCCGCGCGGGGTCGCTCACGTCTCTGAACCTCGGCTGGCTTCAGCCCCAGCGGGGCAGGCTTGAAGAAGCGGCGGAGATCGCGAGCCGCAACGTTGCCGGAGAGCGGCGTCAGGCCGTCGTAGAGCCTCGCCTGATCGATCGTGTTGCGGTCGAACGTGAGGCTGCCATTCTCCCCCGGAGGCAGGATCGTCCAGGCCGCGGCGGCGTAGTCGCGCTTCGGCGTTGCCGCCTCGAGAGGAGAGAGGACGAGCCCGAGAGCGCCGACGAGGGCCACGACAAGCGCCGCAGCGGGCCTGTGCACGCGCCGCAGACTAGCTGAGCTCGTTCATCAGTAGGGTCCGCCGCCGTGGACGCGCTCCTGGCCTTCGCTGCGGCGCTCCTCTCCCTCCGCCTCTCCGCAGAGCTCGTGCGCCGCTTTCGCCGCCACCAAGATCGCGAGTTCCTCGCCTGGGCGGCGGCTCTCGCGGCCTACGCCCTCGCCGCGGGCGCGCTTGCGTGGGGTGCGGCGGCCGGCTGGAGCGATGCCGCCTTTCGCGTGTACTACCTCGGCGGGGCCCTGCTGACGGCACCGCTCCTCGGAACGGGCTCCATGCTCCTGACGGGGCGCCGTTGGATCACCCCGGTGGCGCTCGTCTACACCGGCCTCGCGGTCGGCATCGCCCTCGCCGTCCCGCTCGAGGGAGATCTGACTGGAATAGCTGTACCCGAGGCCCAGGAGGTCCTCGATCCTTGGCCGGTGCGGGTCTTGGCGATCGCGGGGAACTCGCTCGGCACGCTTGCCGTGGTCGCCGTCGCGCTCGTGACGCTGCGGCGGCGGCCGCTCGGAAACGTGCTCCTCCTCGCCGGCGTCGCAGTCGCTGCGATCGGAAGCGGGCTCGCGGGCCTCGGCGTCGGCGCACTCGCTCCCGCGGTGGCCGGCGCGGCCGTGCTTCTCTATGCCGGGTTCGTCCTGCCTACGACAGCGGCGCTTCGTCGTCGTCCCTGAGCCGCGCGGGGCCTTCGCCTACCCGCTCCCTCGCCGCGCGCCGCTCGCGTACCCAGACGGCCACGAGCACCGCGATGACCGCGAGCACGATCAGCGACTCGACGATCGCTCCGGCGACGCCTCCGTGGGCGAGGGCGGGTGATGTCACGAGATCGCCTCCTCCGGGGCGTGAGCTGGCCGCTCGGGCGCGCGCCCGGGCGGAGGCCGTTCCACGGCCGGAGTCCGGGCGGAAGCGGCCCCGACGCGCCAGATCGCGCATCCGGACGCGCGAGATCGTGGCATCACCCGCCTCACCCCTGCGAGAGCACCCATAGCCCCCCGACCGTGTACAGCACCATCAGCGCGAGCATCGGGTACTGGGAGCGTAGAGCGTCGCCGCGATTCTCGAACAGCGCGACGGCACGGTCGTGCGCGACGGCCAGGCCCGCCACATGCCCGACCGTGAGCGCGACGACCTGGACGTACCACACCGTCTCCGGCGATACCACGGTGAGATTGGGCACGAAGTCCGCGGTCCCGACGAGGTCCCACTCCTTTCCGAAGGGATCGGACGAGAGCGTGACGATGAACTGCCCGTAGGTGACGAAGAGCGAGAAGTAGTGCGCGACGAGGTAGGCGAAGGCGATCGGGACGAGGGGGAGGATGAAGTCGGGAAGAAGGGAGCGGGGCGCGCGAACAAGCCGGCGGGCCGTGGCCACAGCGGCGAGGTACGTCAGCGCTACGGCCGCGATGAAGGTCACCAGCCCGGCCACGTTCACCGCGGTCGTCGCGAGATCGATCACGCGCTGGGACTCGTCGACGAGGTCGGCCCGGACGTCGCCGAGAAAGTTCTGCCAGGTGGTCGTTCCGCTGAAACCGTCGAAGCTCGTCGAGCCCAGCATCACCGCGACGAAGACGAGCGTGCCCGGAACCTTCTCGGCGTGGGCGAGACCGGTGAGCGGCCACCGGACGACGACCGCGCCCTCCCGCACAGCAAGCGGTGCGATCTTGGACAGGAGCCCGAACGCGACCGCGAACCCCTCGCCACCCCGCGTCCAGGCGTCGCGACCGTACACCGCCATGCCGGCGAGCGCCCAGTAGCTGTAGAGGGCCGTCGCAACCGCGAGGTTGCGCGGATCTGCCCCGTGCGGATGCGCGAGCTCGAGCACGACGAACGCGAACAGGGCGACAGCGGCCGGAAAGCGGCCGAAACGTGCCGGGTACTCGAGGATCGGACGCGCCTCGCGTCCAGGCTTCTCGATCGCCCACACGACCGCGTCCGCGATTGCCCGCCAGGGGCTGAGGACGCGCCAGACGTTGCCGAGAACGACCGAGAGAAGCGGGAGCCCCAGCCAGAAGATGACGTAGATGAACGTCGGTGCGAAGTTCAGGAGCGGGACGGTGGTTCCGAAGAGCTCCGTGGCGAGCACGAGACCGAGGAGCGCCACCGAGAACGCCTGCACGACAACTCGAAGCACAGACGACAGCAGCACGGTTTGAAGCCAGCCGGGAAGCGCGCGCCCCCCGGCCCGCTGCTCGAGCAGCGGGCGGCGCCAGAGCGCCCCGAGCAGGACGAAGGAGACGACGAGGACGATCGCCGCGGTCGTGAAGAAGAACGTTTCGGGTACCGGAAGGTCGCGGCCGCCCCCGATCCCGTGCGCCAGCGGTGAGCTCACGGCTCGACGGTCAGGCTCGCAATCTGGACACCGCGGTCCTCGAGCTCGACCTCGAAACGCCCTGGGACGGTCGCGCGGAACCGGATCCGTGCCGGCTTGCCCGGAGCGACGTCCCGCATGACGTCATAGCCGTGAAGGTGCACGTGGTCGGCCACGTCGGACGTCACGAGGATGACGACACGGTCGCCCTGCTTCACGGTCTCCCGAACGATTCCGCCCTTCGGCACGCCCCCCACCACGCGCACGCGAACGACGGTCGGCCCTGCGGGCGGCTCCACCGTCGTCGTGGTCGTCTCGGTCGTGGTGCCGGTCGTCGTCTCGGTCGTGGTGCCGGTCGTCGTCTCGGTCGTGGTGCCCGTCGTCGTCTCGGTCGTGGTGCTCGTCGTCGTCTCGGTCGTGTCGCCGCCCCCGTCTCCTCCGCACGATGCGAGCGCAAGGCCTGCGAGGAAACACACGGCGATCACGGCGCAGATTCCAATCGCCTTCGAACGCACGGGCCAACCCTAGCCGGGCGTCACGACAGGGCGATGCGCAATCAGCCTCGGAGCCCAGCCCTCGCGACCGCCGCCCACCGGACCGAGAAATCCGGGCTGAGCGCGAGCGCGCGACGATACCACTCGCGCATCTCCTGCCGATCGCCCGCACAGCCTTCCGCGTACCCGCGATGGAAGTAGAGGAGCGGATCCTGCGTGCCGAGACGGAGCGCAGCGGCGGCCAACGGGAGAGCTTCGCCGCAGCGACCCGCACGGGCAAGCGCCCAGGCCAGGGCGTCGTCGCCGTAGATCGAGGGACGAGCCGCTCGTGCACGCCGCGCGAGGTCGACGGTCTCGCGGGGACGGATGCGGTTGTCGGCGCGGTAGACGGCCGACTCGAGATCGACCTGCACGCCGTTCGCTTGCAGCAGCCGGTCGATGACCGCGACCGTCGCGCGCTGGTGCCGAGCCTCCGCGTGCTTTCCAGCACGATCGAGGAGGTCCGCGAGCAGCGCAACCGCCTGTGAGGTCGGCACCGCGTCGGCCGCACGCTGCGCTTCGGCGACCGCCCGCCCGATCCTTCCTCGCGCCGCCTCGACCCGGGCGAGCATCGCTCGGGCAGGCGGATACCCGGGAAGAGTCTGCAGTGCCGTGCTCGCGTTCCGCCCAGCGGCCTCGATTCGCCCCATCGCGAACTCGAGCCGTGCGAGCTCGACGAGCGACCATGCGCTCGGCTCAGGCTGCCCTGCAGCGGCGTCGAGCGCGAGTCGCATTGCCGAGATCGCCCCTTTCGGGTCACCAGTCAGCTCCCGCGCGTACGCGACGCGCGCATACGAGGCCAGGCTCGGCCGCAATGCGACCATCCGCTCGAAGGCGGCAAATGCGCCCGGGTAGCGGCCGAGCTCGACGAGAGCGTCACCCATGACACCGAACGGACGGGCCGAGCCGGGCAGCACGCGCTGAGCCCTCCGCCCGTACCGAAGCGCATCTCTGAACTCGTGGCGGATGAGCGCGAGCGAGCCGAGCCCGAGGACGGCATTCGCCTCGCTCGGACGGGCGCGCAACGCCCTCCGGAGGGCCAGCTCCGAGCGGGGCAGAAACGACGCATCCGCCGTTTCGCGCCAGCGGAGCTGGTATGCAAAGGCGAGTTGGACGAGGAGACTCGAGTCATCAGGCCGTGTGCGGACCTGCTCCTCGAGCGTCGCGACGCCCGTGGCCGAGATCCCGCCCGTCACCCCCGTGAGCGCTTGGTCGGCAAGCACCTGGGGGGCTGCGGACGAGGGGCCTGCGGATGGGGACTCTGCGAGGACGCCGCCGACGAGGCCGCCGAGGGCGAGCGCGACCGCAATCGCGCCGCCAACGAGGAATGTCGTACGCCGTCTCACGCAGAGTCTCCCATCCGTTCGTCTCCTATTTGTGGCCCGTGTGCTCGTAGCCCGGGTTCGGAGCGGCCACGTACGGGAACCGGGACAGGAAGTTGCCCCTGTTCTTGTCCACACCGTCCGCGAGGGTGTTGTTCGGCGTGAGGTTGCACAAGCCGAGAGCACCCGCGAGGATCGGACCGTAGCCGCACGCGACGGCGCGGATCTCGATGTCCGTCACGTCGTCCGCAAGCCGCCGCCCGTTCGGGAAGCCCTGGAAGTCGCCCGCCAGGGCGCCGAGGGCGTTCGGACGCCGGGTCGGCGCGATTCCGGTATTCAGCCGGAGCAGGTCTGCCTTCGTATTTCCGGTGAAGTTGAGCCCCGGGACACCCGTCAGCAGGACGGCGACGAGATCGTCGCGTCCGGACGTCGGAGTGTCGGGCAGCACCGGGTATAGGAAGTTGATCAGGCCTCCGAGCTCAGGGCTCGTGTAGCGGTTGAGGAACTGCACGTCGTCCTTCGGATCGGACGCATTCCACAGGTCCTTCTGGCCCAGTGGGATAACTACTTCGTTGATCAGTGGGTTCCCGAGCCGCGAGACCTGTACCAACGGCCCACTCGTGCCAACCGTCCCGTCGCCGTTCAGGATGCGGATCTGCGGCCGGCTCGCGCTGGCGTAGATCCCGATCGTGCCGTCAGCGGCAGGAGCCTTGAGCAGGTCCGTCTTGGGCACCTGGATCGCGATGGAGAAGACGTTGTAGTTGAGGACGCCGTCCTCGCCCTCGTCCTTCTTGAGCGGAATGACGTGAGCCGCGTTGAACGGCCGCAGCCCACCCAGGTCGAAGATCGACCCGAGGTCGACGAAGAACGGGTCGTCCCGCGGGCCGGCGAAGACCTTGCCCCCGCCCGTGAGGTCGAAGACGCCCTGGACCGCGTCGTAGGTCGGGTTCGAACGCGGGCCGACATTCGCCGGCGGCACCGGCAGGTTCGTGCCCAGCACGGTCGACCCCGAGGACGTCACCCGCGTGACCGTGTACGTCTGCTTGACGTTCAGGTCAGGATCGGTCGGCGAAGTGACCTGGTTCGTGTTGTAGAGGTACGTGTTCGGGTTTCCGACAGTGGTCGAGAACCGGAACTGGTAGACGACGTCCTCGTCTGCGTCGCCGTCGTTGTCCACGTTCAGCTCGTAGAGCACGGTCGGGTCGAACCGGTAGTAGTTCGGCCCGCCCGCCGGATCCTGGAACGGGTAGTAGTTGGCGATGATCGTGACGGTGTTCGACCGGTCCGGGCTGACGAACGCATAGACGTCCGTGTTGTCGGCGGCCGGGTCGTCCGAGATGACGGGCGCCTCGCGATGACTCGAGGCTTTCGCGCCCGATGGGCCGATCGAGCCCACCAGGGCTGCGGCCGCAACGGCAGCGGCGACCACCCCGACGAGCACGAGCAGCAGAGCTCCCCTCTTCATGCCTTCTCCTTTCGCGAGAGACGAAGGACGCGCCTGGTTCGACACGCCCCGTCATCCGGTTCGGTCGCTCGGCGGGCGGGTACCGTCAATGAAGCGAGCCGAGGAGGATGGACATGGAGATGGAGATGGATCACAACGTCGTGTGGATCACGACCCGCAGGATCAAGCCGGGCACCTACGAGGACTTTCGCCGAGCCTGGCGCCCCAAGGAGTTCCCGGACGGGATGCTCCGCGCCTACGAGTGCGACGCGGGCGAGAGGAACGAGGTCGTCGGCATCGCGATCTGGGACTCGCTCGACTCCTGCGAGAGGTACCGGCTGTCGAGCGTCGAGGCGGAGCGCCGGGAGGCGATGGCGCCGTTCGTCGAATCGGAGACCTCAGGCGTCTACACGGGCCGCGAGCTCCACATTCCGAGGGATTAGCTCTCGCGCGAACGCCCCGACGCGGCGTTTCGCGGCCGCATCTCAGGCTCTAGCCGCCGTCGAGCTTGGCTCGGACGAGCTCCGAGACGACGCGTGCGTTCGCCTTGCCCTGCGTCTCCTTCATCACCTGCCCGACGAAGAACCCGAGGAGGCCCTCTTTGCCGTTTCGGTAGGCCTCGACCTGGCCCGGGTTGGCGTCGAGGATCCGCGCCACGATCGGCTCCAGCTCGGCGGTGTCTGACACTGCGTCTTCCGCTAGGTAGGGATCAATCGAGAAGCCAGGCTCCCCGAGCCTCGAGATGGCCGTGGCAAAGGCGGCACGCGGAATCCGTTCCCGTGCACCGACGAGCTTCACGAGGATGGGAGGCTGCACGGCGTCTGGATCGACGCCTGCGCCAACGAGGTCGTTTGCGATCACGTTGGCGGTAACGACCGGATCAGCACCACCTGCGACCGTCGCCTCCCAGAGTCGATCGAGCCCACCGGTCACGAGTACCGTCGCGCGTTCGAGGTCGAGCTCGCTCTCCAGCCGGCGGATGCGAGCGGCCGGAAGCTCGGGCAGCTCGGAGCGGAGGCGCTCCACCAGCTCGGCGGGCGGCTCGAGCGGAACGAGGTCCGGCTCGGGGAAGTAGCGGTAGTCGTCCGCCTCCTCCTTCGCCCGGCGCGGCGTCAGGGTCCCGGTCGCGGCGTCGAAGTCGTATGTCTCCTGTCGCACCTCGGCGCCGGACTCCCAGACGCCGATCTGCCGCTCGGCCTCCGCCTCGATCCCGCGGGCGATGAAGTTGAAGGAGTTCATGTTCTTGATCTCGGTCCGCGTGCGCAGCTCGTCTGTGCCCACCGGACGAACGGAGACGTTCGCGTCCACCCGAAGTGTCCCCTTCTCCATCTCGGCGTCCGAGATCCCTAGCTCGACGATCGTCTGCCGGAGAAGTTGGAGGAAGCGCTTCGCCTCGTCGGCTGAGCGGAGGTCCGGCGCGGTCACGATTTCGACGAGCGGCGTTCCTCCGCGGTTGTAGTCCACGAGCGAGTGGTCGGCACCTCCGATCCGCCCTGTGCGACCGCCGACGTGCACGGTCTTCGCGGCGTCCTCCTCGAGGTGCGCCCGAACGATACCGATCACACGGTCGCCATTCGCAGTAGGTAGTATCATATTGCCACTAATGCAAGACGGCAGATCATACTGTGAGATCTGATAGCCCTTCGGCAGGTCGGGATAGAAGTAGTTCTTCCGCGAGAACACAGCACGCTCCGGGATCTCGCAGTCGAGCGCGAGCCCGAGCAGGATCGTCCACTCGACTGCGCGGCTGTTGGTCACCGGAAGCGCTCCGGGGAATCCGAGGCACACGGGGCACGTCTGCGTGTTCTCCCCCGCTCCGAACCCGACCGCGCATCGGCAGAACATCTTCGTGCGCGTCTTCAGCTGGACGTGGATCTCCAGGCCGATTACCGGCTCCCAAGTCATGGCACGTCCTTCGGGGTCAGACCCGTGGGGTCTGACCCCATCCTCCAGCGGAGCGGCACCGTGTCGAACCCGATCGCCTTCTCGAGCGCGTGAGCGGCCCGAAACAGAGCGTTCTCCCCGAACTGTGGCCCGAGTAGCTGGAGGCCGACCGGCAGATCGTCGGAGAGACCGCACGGGATCGAGAGCCCCGGAAGCCCGGCCAGGCACGAAGGGATCGTGAGGAGATCGCAGGCGTACATCGCCAGTGGGTCGGCCGCCTTGTCGCCGATCGGGAACGCAACCGTCGGCGACGTCGGGGTGGCGATCACGTCGAACGTCGTGAGCGCGGCCCGGTGCTCGCGTATGAGGAGCGTGCGCACCTTCTGTGCCTGGCCGTAGAACGCTTCGTAGTAGCCAGCCGAGAGAGCGTAGGTCCCGAGCATGATGCGCCGCTTCGGCTCGTCGCCGAATCCGTCGTCACGGGTTCGCTCGACCATCTCGTCGTACGTGGCCGCCGCGCCCGCACGCGGGCCGTAGCGAACGCCGTCGTAGCGGGCGAGGTTCGAGGACGCCTCCGCCGGTGCGATCAGGTAGTAGCACGGCATCCCGTAGCGATACGAGGTCGGCAAGTCGCACTCCCCCACTTCCGCTCCCAGGTCGCGCGCGAGCGCGAGCGCCCGCTCGAACGCCGCGCGTACACCAAGCTCGAGTGCGTCCAGCGACTCGAGCTGCTGCGGGACGCCGATCCGTAGGCCGTCGAGCCGTTCGTCGTCGGGAAGCTGCACGGGCTCGGGAAGCTCGACGGTGGTCGAGTCGTGTGGATCACGGCCGGCGATGATCGAGTACAGAAGCGCGACGTCGCGCACCGTCTTGGCTACCGGGCCGACCTGATCGAGGCTCGACGCGAATGCGACGACCCCGTACCGGGAGACGGTCCCGTACGTCGGTCTCAGCCCGACGTTGCCGCACAGAGCGGAAGGCTGCTTGATCGACCCGCCGGTGTCCGAGCCGAGCCCCCAGGGAGCGAGCCCGGCGGAGACCGCCGCCGACGTGCCCCCACCGGAGCCCCCTGGAACCAGCGAGGGGTCCCAGGGGTTGCGCGACGGCCCCCAGGCCGAGTTCTCCGTCGACGATCCCATCGCGAACTCGTCGGTGTTCGTCTTGCCGAGAAGCGTCAGGCCTGCTGCCTTGCAGCGCGCGGCCACGGTGGCGTCGAAGACCGGAGCGTATCCGGAGAGGATCTTCGAGCCGGCCGTCGTCTCGACGCCCTTCGTCGAGATGACGTCCTTCAGCGCGATCGGAATGCTTGCGCCTTCCGCCGACTCGACAGTACGGAGGTACGCGTGCAGCTCGCCATCGAGCACGTCGATCGACTCGAGATACGCGGTGTGGAGCTCGACGGGCGACACTTCCCGCCGGTCCACCAGATCGAGCGCCTCCTCGGCGGTCAACCGCAGCGTGTCGACGATTGGCGCCATCACACGGTCGGCGGGACGCGGAAGAGGTCGCCTTCGCGAGCAGGAGCATTCGCGAAGACGTCGTCCAGGCTGAGCGAATCGCGCGGCTCGTCCTCATCCCAGACGTTGACGATGTCGAGCGGATGCGACGTCGGCGGCACGTCGGCGAGATCGAGCTCGGAGACGACGCCAACGGCCTCGAGGATCTTGCCGAGCTCGGCGGTGAGCCGCTCGATCTCGTCCTCCGTCAATGCGAGCCGCGCCAGACGCGCGACGTGGAGCACTTCTTCTCGGGAAATGGCCACGGAAAAATCCTCTCAAACGGGGCGGGCTCCCTCTCGGGAGCCCGCCGTCACGTCGATACGTGTCCGGTCAGCTCGTCGCTGCCGTGACGTTCGCGGCCTGGGCACCCTTGGGACCCTGGACGACCTCGAACTGCACACGCTGGCCTTCGGTGAGGGTCTTGAAGCCATCCATCTCAATCGCGGAGAAGTGGACGAAGACGTCGTCACCACCCTCGCGCTCGATGAAGCCGTAGCCCTTCTCGTTCGAAAACCACTTGACGGTGCCCTGCTCCACTACGTCCTCCTACAACGAGACGCCGACCCAAGAACGACCCGACGCCGGATTATTGAACCCGCGAACCGTAGCGCCTACGAACCGGGCACTGCAAGCCCCGAGCGGCGAAAGCGCGCAGCCCGAAGGGTGTTGCGAAGGAGCATCGCGATCGTCATCGGGCCGACGCCGCCGGGCACCGGGGTGAGGAGGCCGGCCACCTCGGCCACGGCGGGGTCGACGTCCCCGACAAGACCCGAGTCGGTGCGATTGACGCCGACGTCGACCACTGCAGCGCCAGGCTTGACCATTTCCGGGGTGACGAGGCCGGGGCGACCGACCGCCGCGACGAGCACGTCAGCTCGCCGAGTGTGCTCGGCGAGATCCGCTGTTCGCGAGTGGCAGATCGTCACGGTCGCATGCTCGGCGAGAAGGAGCATCGCGATCGGCTTCCCGACGATCTCGCTCCTCCCGATCACCACCGCGTCGCGGCCTTGAAGGTCGACGCCGTACTCGTCCAGCATCGCCATGATCCCGAGCGGTGTCGCGGGCACGTGCAGTGGCTCCCCGAGAAAGAGCCGGCCTGCGTTCAAGGGATGGAACCCGTCGACATCCTTCGCCGGATCCACCGAGCGCGTGACCTTCGGCTCGTCCATGTGATCGGGAAGGGGGAGCTGAACGAGGATGCCGTCCACCCCGTCGTCGTCGTTCAGCTCGGCGAGGAGATCGAGGATCTCGCTCTCGGGCGTGGCGGACGGAAAACGATGGTCACGCGATTCGATTCCGGCTTCAGCAGACGCGTCGTGCTTCTTGCCGACGTAGACGTGCGAGGCGGGATCGTCGCCCACCAGCACCGTTGCCAGGCATACGGGCTCACCGAACGCCGCAACGTCTTCCGCGATCTGCGCGCGGAGCTTGGCGGCGAGCGACCGTCCGTCCATCACGACTGCCGTCATCGCCGCATACCCTACTTTCGGGCGATGCCGAGAGGCGCCGAGCGGACTCGAACCGCTGTGCGAGGCTTTGCAGGCCTCTGCCTAACCTCTCGGCCACGGCGCCGCGCGGGTCATCGTAGCCGTCCTCCTCGGGGGCTACTTTGAGCCCCGAGTGAGCGTCGAGCCCAGTGTGCAGCCCCGCGTGACAGTCGAGCTTTGCCTCCGCTGCGGAGCGGCGATGGAGTGGCGACATGGAACCTGGCAGTGTCCCCGCTGCCTCTTTAAGGTCGGGTGCTGCGAAGGCGAGACAGGAGATTGCAGACGCGAGCGCGCGTAAGCTCGCCGAGATGACTCCGAGCGAGCTACCGGAGGAAGCGAGACGGCTGCTTGCGATCGCGCCCGAGGACTTCGTGGCGGAGCGCCAGCGCCTCGCCCGCGAGTTGCGCGACGCAGGGCGAACGGACGACTCCGCGACGGTCGGTCGCATGCGGAAGCCGACACCGGTCGTGCTCGCCGTCAATCGGGCGGCGCGCGATCGGCCGAAGGCAGCCCGCGCGGCAGCGGATGCCGCCGCGCGCGTCGTCAAAGCGCAGTTCGGTGGCAAGCCCGACGAGTACGCACGAGCGCGTCAGGAGCTCGACCAGTCTCTGGACATGCTCGCCGACGTCGCGATTGCCCACGTGTCCCGCGGGAAACAGGCGAGCGACGCCGCTCGGCGTCGCATCCGAGATCTCATCCGCAATGCGGTTGCGGACGAGACTGCGCGAGAGGCCTTGGCGCAGGGCGTGCTGACGGAGGAAGTGGAGATCGCCGGCTTCGCACCGTTCGCCGGGATCACGCCGAAGCCGGCCGGACGGACGGGCGCCAAGGTCGCAGCCGAGAAGAAGAAGCAGGCGGAAAGGCAACGGGCGAAGGAATTGCGCGACGAGCTGGCGAGCGCCGAGCAAGAGCTCAGGGACGCCGAGCGGACAGTTCGCGAAGCCGAGAGCGCCCGTTCGAAAGCAGCGAACACGGTCGCGTCTCTGCGAGCGAACCTCGACCGTCTCGGCTAGGGAAACTGCCCGTCCGCCGGCGTGAGATCGAGACTCCCGCCGTCGCGGCAGTCAGGCGGAACGACGTACTCGACCGTCGCCGGACCGTGGAGCCGGTTCTCCGTCAGCTGTTGCCGCATCATCTGCCTGGCCGTCGCCTCCGAGAGGCCGAGCCGCCGGCCGAGCTCGACGCCCGACTGCAGCGCATAGCACTCGGTCGTGCCTTCGTCGTCCACGCCCTGGAGATGCCACGCTTCGTGCGCAAGGACCGCCACTGCGCGGGCAGTCTGGCTCGAAGTGACCTCCCCCTCGAATGCCAGTCGGTAGAGGTCGTGACAGCGCTCGGGCGTGAGGTAGGCGCGGTCGCCCCCGACGGTCGCGACGCCTTCGGTGTGCTGCACGGCGCCCACGTAGTCGCGGGACTCGTCGCAGCGGATCGTCACCGGCTTCCCGGCAATGCGAGAGGCTTCCTCCGAGAAGCGAGCGACAGCCGCAGCGCGGGTGTCTCCGGCGAGCGCGTTCCACCCCGTGCGGCTCTCGACGAGCCAGACCGCCAGGGCGAGAACGACGATGACGCCGAGGCCGACGAGGAACCGTCGAAGGCGGAGCCCGACGCTTGCACGCTCCCGCGGCGCCGGTGCTGCCTCACCCTCCTCTCCGTCCTCCCTTTCTCGAGCCTCCGCGATGAGGTCGTCGAGCTCCTCGTCGGTCTCGCCCGCGTACGGGATCCACAGCTCTTCGTTTCCCGCACGGACGAGGAGGAGATCGCCCGCGTCGTCCTCGTACCCGTAGCGCTCGCGATCGACCGACTGCGGCCTCCGGTCCGGGCTCCCCAGCTGGTCCTGTCGGAAAGCGCCGACGAGGAAGTTCACCTCCAGCCCGAGCGCGATGAGAAACGGAAGCCAGATCGGAACAGCCGATCGCAGCTCCCCCGGCCCGAGAATCCAGGCGAGCACGAACACGACGAGCGCAAGACGAAGCGCCGTCAACGGGCCGAGACGCGGGTCCGATCGCTCCTCCACGACCCGACGGTAGCCGTCGCACACGGCCCGGCTCACCTGCGAACTCCGCCGCCTGGGCGACTCACTGCATCATCCGAACCGTGAACGTTCTGTTCGACGACGACGTCCGCGCCCGGCTCGTGGCTGCCGATGCCGTCCGTGCCGCGCGCCGAGCCGTACTCGATGCTTATCGGGGCCTGCTCGCGGCACCGCCGCGCCGGCGCGCGGACGTCGGCGACACCTCGCTCGTCTTCACTGCCGGCGGCTACGCCGGGGGCCCGATCGGTTTTCGTGTCTACGGGCTCTGGCCCGGCACCTCGGATCAAGCCGTCCTGGTCTGGGACGGTAACGGGCGCCTGAAAGGGTGCGTCGTCGGCGACGAGCTCGGCGCTCGCAGGACCGGCGCGCTCGGCGGCGTCGCCGTCGACATACTCGCTCGCGAGGACAGCACGACCGCCGGGATCGTCGGCAGCGGCAGACAGGCCTGGTCGCAGCTGTGGGCGATCGCTTCCGTCCGTCCGCTGAGCCGGGTACGCGTCTTCAGCCCCACCCGTGAGCACCGCGAGCGATTCGCGCGACGGGCCGAGGCGGAGCTGCAGGTGGAGGCTGCCGCATGCGACACCGCCGAGGGCGCGGTGGCTGACGCCGATCTCGTCGTGCTCGCGACCCGCTCGGAACGGCCGGTCGTCGAGGCGGATTGGATCCGCCCCGGCACACACCTCAACACCATCGGGCCGAAGCTTGCCTCTTCACACGAAACGCCCTCCGAGCTTGTGGAGCGAGCAGCTGGGCTCTTCAGCGACTCTCCAGAGCAGGCGCTCGCCTACGGCGAGCCGTTCTTCACCGCCCGATCGCCCGTGCATCTCGGCGCAGTCATCGCCGGTGACCGACCGGGGCGCACACGCGCCGCCGACGTCACCGTCTACTGCTCGACCGGGCTCGCGGGCTCGGAGGTGGTTCTCGCAGAGGCCCTGCTGGACTCGGCCTGAGCCGGCGCTCTACCTAGGTCCTTGCTCGCGACGAGCGGCGGCTCGTCTTGCGTGATCTCGAGCGGCCGTTCTTCCGGTTCTTCGAGGCCTCGACGCTTGCTCTCAGGGCTTCGAGAAGATCCGGGGGCTTCTCTTCCTTCTCCTCGCTGGGCGCGACGTGAACGTCCTCACCGCGGTGCTTCCGCTTCACGACTGCGAGGAGACGCCTCTGGTACTCGTCCTTGTACTTGGTGTGCTCGAACTCGGACATGAACCGATCGATGAGCGCCTTCGCCATCTCGAGCTCCCGCTTGTCGACCTTCCGCCCTTTCGGCGCGATGCCCTTGACCGAGCGGATCTCGTCGGCGAAGTACATGTTCTCGAGTGTGATGACCCCGTCGCGGACGCGCAGGCAGCCGAGCTGCTGCCTCTCGTGGAAGACGTAGCGGGCCACCGCAACGAGGCCGGACTCCTCCATCGCCCGCCGGAGCAGTGCATACACCTTCTCCGCGCCCTTGTCGGGCCCGAGGTAGTACGTCCGCTGGAAGACGATCGGGTCGATCTCCTCCTGGCGGACGAAGTCGAGCACTTCGATCGCGCGATAGCCTTCTTCGTGGGCGGCCTCGAAGTCCTCGTCGTCCAGGTACACGAGCTCGCCTTCCGCGATCTCGTACGCCTTCACGATCTCGTCCGAGGGAATGGGGCGACCTTCCTTCTTGCACACCTTCTCGTAGCCGATCCTCGACCCGTCTTTCTCGTGAACGAGGTGCAACTCGAGATCGTGCTCGTCGATCGCCGCGTACATCTTGACCGGCGCGCTGACGAGCCCGAAGGAGATGGTGCCGGACCAGATTGCGCGAGGCATGCCGGGGAAGGTACCCGTCCTGGACCGGCGGAAAACGAGCCGTCATAGAACGTAGATGAAGGGCCGGCTCACGCCGGCCCGACACCTGCCGTCAGCGCAGTCGCTGGTCGCTAGTACCAACGACCGCGGGCGAATCCGCCGAAGGCGAGCAGCCCGATGAGAGCGACGATTATCCCGACCCAGAGGCTCCAGAAGATCGCGATCACGATGCCTGCGATGACGAGCGCGCCGCCGAGGCTGAGGCCGGCCATCTAGAGCCGCGGCCCTTCGGGCGGCTTGGAGATCTCCTCGACCATTTCTCCGACCGCCTTCTCCTTGGCCTCGAGGGCGACGTCGGCCTGGGCGAGAACGCCGACGAGTCGGTTGTCCTCGTCGACCACGGGAAGACGTCGTACCTGATGGCTCGCCATGAGCCGAAGGGCATCCGAAAGGCTGTCGTCGGGACCCACCGAGACCACGTCCTTGGTCGCGATCTCCCTCACGGGCATCCCTCTCGGGTCCTTCCCTTTCGCCACGGCGCGAATGACGATGTCCCGGTCCGTGACCATGCCGGCCAGATGCTCGCCTTCGAGCACCGGCAGCGCCCCCACGTCTTCGCTCTCCATCAACTCTGCGGCCTGGCTCAACGGCGTCTCCGGCGAGACTCCACGCGGCCGGTCCGTCATGACCTCGCGTACCTTCATTCTCACGTCAGCCTCCTTCGTTGCAGCTGCTGCGTTGACTACCCGTAGGTCGTCGGAAGAAAACCTGCGGGCGGGGCATCCGGACACTTCCGCGACTAGCCGGTTCTGACTAGAAGAGCTCGCGCTCCTCGATCCGCAGGCAGCTCGTGAGCTCGGGATCGTCGCCGCGGACCCTCGACGAATGCGCGGGGTCAGCCCCGATCGTGACGAAGAAACGAGGACCGAGAATCCCTCGTTCGGAGCCTTACGTCCTGTTGCGGGAAGGCGCATACTCGGCGTGAGGCCGGGCGCCTGGCGTCGTAGAGCGGCTTTGGCGCTCCCGGGAGAAACGGCGTACAGTGACGTTTCGTCGGAAAAGGGGAAGGGAAGGAATAGTCACGTGACGTGGGCTCGCGAACCACGCCGATCGTGGTGGCTTGCCGTATGTGTGCTCATCGCCGCCACGAGCTCTGCGCTCGTCGTCGCCGGCGCCTCTGCCGCAGCGCCGACTCAAACCCCGGCTGCGATCGACTTCACCTCGCAGCTGATCAGGACCGTCAATCTGGGCGCGCTCTCACCGCCTAGCCCCGACCCCTCGGGAATCACCTACGTCCCCGAAACGAATCGGCTCGTGATCACTGACGGCGAGGTCGAAGAGACCGTCAACGGCATCACCCACTTCCAGGGAGCGAACGTGTGGGAACTGAACCGGAACGGGCTCGCGCTCAACCGCACGGCCAACATCTCGAATGTTCCCCCGGGCGTGGTTGTGCCGGTGACGAACGAGCCGGCCGGTCTCGCGTACAACCCGACCAACCGGCACTTCTACGTCTGCGCTGACGGAACCCGGAGGATCTTCGACGTGAACACGGGAGGGGACCGTCTGATAGGCACAGCCGACGATTCCGTGACGTCCTTCAACACGAACGCGCTGAACACCGACCCCGAGGGACTCACCTACAACACGGCCAACGGCAACCTGTTCGTCGCCGACGGTGTCAACCGCGAGATCTTCCAGTACACGAAGGCCGGCGCGCTCGTCAGCAACTTCGATGTCCAGCAGTACGGAATCAGCGACCCCAACAGCGTCGAGTTCAACCCGGACAGCGGCACACTGTTCGTCCTCAGCGACCGCCTGAGCGGCACCGGCAACCAGCGCCTGATCATCGAGGTGACGACCAGCGGCGCGCTGGTGCGAACGATCGACGTCGGGGCTTCGAACTCGTTCAGGCCCGACGGCCTCGCCTACGCACCGGCTAGCGACGGATCCGCAGTGAAGCGCTTCTACATCGTCGACCGGGTCCTCGACAACAACCTCGACCCGAATGCGGTCGACGGCAAGCTGTACGAGATGACTACGCCGTCGCCGCCGCCCAGCGGCCCCTTGAACTGGGCCGCCAACAACTCGGCGGACTTCGACGGCGATCACGTCACGGACTTCGGCCTCTACCGCGGGCGATCCCCCCTGGACTCGCTCTGGTACGCACCTGGCACGGGGAGCGGTGGCCCCTTCCAGATCTTCTTCGGCGCCACGAGCGACATCCCCGTGCCGGGCGACTACGACGGAGACGGAAGGACGGACGCGGTCATCTTCCGCCCCTCGACCGGCCTCTGGTACGGGCCGCGCACGGGCGCCGCGCAGATCGTCATCCAGACGATCGTCGGACAGGCGGGGGATATCCCCATCCCGGGCGACTACAACGGGGATGGGGCGACCGACCCGGCCTACTACCGTCCCTCCACCGGGCGCTTCTTCGCCACCAACGCGGCCGGCTCGCAGGTGCTGCTGAACACGGCCTTCGGGGCACCCGGGGACGTGCCGGTGCCGCGCGACTACGACGGCGACGGCAGGACCGACCCGGCCATCTACCGCCAGAACGCGACGCCGCAGGGATTCGGGCTCTGGTACGCGACCCTCTCGGGCGGAGGCGTGCACCAGATCTACTTCGGCGCCCCCGGCGACATCCCGGTGCCTGCCGACTACAACGGCGACAAGAAGGCCGACTCGGTCATCTTCCGGCCCGCGACCGGCCTTTGGTACGGGCCGCAGACGGGCGCAGCCGCGATCGTCATCCAGATGATCCTCGGCCAGAGCGGTGACGTGCCCATTCCCGGCTACTACGACGGCAACCTCGCCGTCGACCCGGCGATCTTCCGCCGCTCGACGGGCCTCTGGTTCTCCGTGCTCTCGGGCGGTGGCACCCGCAGCATCACCGGTCTCGGTCAGACGACCGACGTGCCCGTGCAGAAGCGGCCTTCGCTTTCCGGCGGGCTCTAAGGTTACGGCCGCCGGCCTGACGGCCGGGCGGCGCAAGGGACGAACCTGGCAAGGTCTTGCAGATGGCAGTCGTCGAGGCCGAGCGCCTGTGCCGTACGTACCGCACCCACACAGGGACCGTCCGCAGGCGCGCGAAGGACATCGAGGCCGTGCGCGGTGTGAGCTTCGAGATCGAGAAGGGAGAGCTCTTCGGTCTGCTCGGGCCGAATGGAGCGGGCAAGACGACGACGATCAAGATGCTGATCACCCTGCTCATCCCCACGTCCGGGAGCGCTCGCGTGCTCGGCTTCGACGTGGTCAAGGACGCGCGCGAGGTGCGAAAACGCATCGGCTACGTGTTCGGCGGTGAACGGGGCGTCTACGAACGGCTGTCCGGCTACGACAACCTCCGCTACTTCGCCGAGCTCTACGGCGTCCCCGGACGCGAGCAGAAGCGCCGAATCGAAAGCCTGCTCGAGCTCGTCGGTCTCGAGGGTCGCGAGCACGAGCGCGCGGAAGGCTACTCCCGGGGAATGAAGCAGCGGCTGCACATCGCCCGCGGCCTGCTGCACGACCCGGAGGTCGTGTTTCTCGACGAGCCGACTATCGGGCTCGACCCGGTCGGTGCCCGCGAGCTGCGGGCGACGATCGCTTCGCTGACAGAAGCGGGTAAGACGATCCTGCTCACGACCCACTACATGTTCGAGGCCGACGCGCTCTGCGACCGCATCGCCGTGATCGCAAAGGGCAAGATCGTCGCCGAGGGCACGCCCGACCAGCTGAAGGGGCGGGTTACGTCCGGCAGCGTGACCGAGGTCGAGGTCTACGGCTTGCCCGGCGAGACGGTGGAGCGGCTCAGGCGGCTCGACGGCGTGCTCGCGGTCTGGGTCGAGGAACGCGATCAGACGCAGGTGCTGGGCGTGCAGACGCGGGCAGACACACAGTTGACGGCCGCGATCCTGGGGCATCTCGACGGCGCCAACGTCGGCCGCGTCTCGCACCGCGAACCGACGCTCGAGGACGCCTACGTCGCCCTGGTCAGGGAGGCGTGAGGCCCCGAGGCAGGCAATGAGGCTGGCCAGGCTCCTCTACACGGGCTGGGCGTTTCACCTGAAGAGCCTGACGCTCTCCGGGTTCTTCATCCTCACATCCGTCCTGCAGCCGGTGATCTTCGCCTCGATCGCCTATCTGATGTTCAGAGCGGGCGCGCGACCCGGCTCGCTGCTCTACGTCGCGATCGGGGCCGGGATGATGGGCATCTGGTCGTCGACGCTCTTCGGCTCGGGCGGCGCGATCCAGTGGCAGCGGTGGCAGGGAACACTCGAGTACTGCATCGCAGTGCCGCCCGCCTTCATCTGGG
Source organism: uncultured Actinomycetes bacterium (assembly GCA_963761485.1). Lineage (GTDB taxonomy): Bacteria > Actinomycetota > Thermoleophilia > Gaiellales > Gaiellaceae > GMQP-bins7. The sequence goes on from CAVXGP010000015.1 coordinate 605,020, forward strand.
TCATCCTGCCGTTGACCATCGCGACCGCGACGATCGGCCTCTATTCGCTGACTGCAACCCTTGCCTGGGGATGGCTCTTCTTCGACGTGCCGCTCGACGTCGCGCATCCCGTCTGGTTCGCAATCTCGCTGCCCGCGGCCGTGCTCGCGCTCGGGCTCCTCGGGCTCGTATTGGCGTCGACCTTCGTGCTCTACCGGCATGCAAACGCCCTCTCGAACCTGCTCGAGTACCCGATCTGGGTGGTGACCGGGCTCCTCTTCTCGCTCTCCTTGTTGCCGGGCTGGACGCACCCGATCTCGTACGTGCTGGCGCCGACGTGGGGCGTGAGAGCGCTTCGCGAGTCGGCACTCGGCGGCGACCCGCGACCCGAGATCGCGCTGTGCTTCGTCCTGGGCGCGGTCTACCTCGTCGTCGGGCACTTCTGCCTGCGCTACTTCGAGCGGCTCGCGCGCGAGCGCGCCACGCTCGCGATCGCGTGAACAACGTCCGAGTGTTCTTCGTGGGCGGCTACCTGGCCTACCGCGCCCTCTTCGCCTGGCTGCGTCCCTCGATCTACATCCCGACCATGCTCGGGGCACCGATCTTCCAACTCCTGTTCTTCGCGTACATCGGCCGCTTCAGCGGTCTTCAGGACGACGAGTGGTTCGTCGTCGGCAACGCCATTCAGCTATCGGCGATGTCGGGCATCTACGGGACGGCGATGGCAATCGGGGGCGAGCGCTGGACCCAGACGCTCGCCCCGCTGCTCGCCACGCCGGCGAACCGATTCGCGCTCTTCCTGGGTCGCTCGCTGCCGCTCATCGCGAACGGGATCATCGTGTCGGCCTTCGCCTTCGCGGTCGGCTGGCTGCTCCTCGATTTCAGCCTTCCCCTTGCGAGCATTCCCGCTCTCGCGCTCGTCGTGGTGGTCAGCGCATCGTCATGCACGGCCCTCGGGCTGATGGTCGGCGCCATCGGACTGCGTGCACGCGACGTCTTCTTCTTCGCCAACCTCGTCGTCTACCTACTCCTGCTCTTCTGCGGCACAAACGTGCCGCTCGACGCGCTGCCCGGCTGGATGGAGACCGTGAGCCAGGTTTTGCCGCTGACGCACGGCATCGAGGCTGCACGTGAGATCGCGGCCGGGGCATCCCTCTCGGACGTCAGCACTCTCGTCTGGACCGAGGCCGCGATCGGAGCCGCATACGCCCTCCTTGCGTTCGCTCTCTTCCGGTTCTTCGAGGAGGAGGGACGGCGTCGCGCGACGCTCGAAGCGATCTAGACCTGGGGTGCCGGCCGGGTGTCTAGCTCGTCGAGACGCGCATCCGCGTCAACACGTCCGCGTTCCAGCCGTTCATGAAGTCGGCGTGAGCCCCGTAATGACCTGTCGCGACCTGCGCTCCGGCCGGCACAGGCGAATAGATCACGTTCACGACGAGCGTGGGTAGCGCGATCGGATGCGACGCGGAGCAGCGGCCGTTCGACAGGTATTTCATGTGCCGCTTGTGATCCTTGCTGTCCAGGGTCCGGCCGTTCCAGCAGCTCGGGAACGTGACCAGAAGGTGGAGCGACTCATCCGCGCGGCACGCCGGGACGCGTGAGAAGCTCTGCCCCTCACCCGCGGCGGCACCGCAGCTCCACGCGACGATGCGCGTCGGTTGCGGGCTTCGAGCGGCGGCGTTGCCGGCGATCATGACGAGCCCTCTGGGCAGCTTCGCGAGCATCCCCCTCGAACGCTTCACGTAGAAGACGATCGCGGCGTAGGGCTCGACGGTCGCGGCGCCCACGAAGAGGCTCGGGAACCAGTAGCCGGAGGAATCACCAGGGTCGGAGCAGCTGGTGGGCCCATTGCGGAGCGAGGCCGGCGTCGCCCAGGCATCGACCGTCCGGTTTCCGATGAACGTGTGGTGATGCGAGCGCCCCGGCTGACCCGGGAAGACGATCGGGTCGTCGTTGTTCTGATGGCTGAGACTGCACCCAATCGAGTAGTGGGGGCCGCCGGGAAAGCTCGAGGCGGACCGTTCGGATACCGCAGGCGCGGCCGAAAGGCTGGACGCGGCGAAAGCGGCAGCCACCACCGCGGCCAGGAGTGAGAGGGGGAAGGCAACCCGACGCCACATGGCCCAGCTCCAGAATGAACGAGATCGGGGCCAGGCACAAGGCATCGAACCCAAGACGCCCGTGCGCGACGCCTCGACAGACTCTCCACGCGCGTCGCAGACTCCTTGCCCGGGTCGAGCAGAGAGGACTCACTTGACACGGAGACTGGCCGCCTCGTGCGCACGCCATCCTTGGCGGACGGTCGGCGCATCGATCGGAGCGATCGTGCTCGCCGTGGTTCTCGTGAGCGCGCTGCTCGGCGACAACCTGACGAGCGAGGGGCACGTCACGAACGACCCTGAGTCGGTGCGCGCCTATGACCTCGTGTTCGAGCGCTTCCCGATGCCTATCCCGAGATAGGGTTTGGTTCTTGCGAAACGTTCTGGTCGTCAGCACAGTCGAACACGCCGAAGCGGCCCTTCGCGCCCAGGTTGGCGCCGCCGACACGATCAAGGTCGTCGTGCCCGTCGTTCGGCAGGGAGTCCTCGACTGGCTTGCAAACGATCAACGCGCATTCGCCCACGCCGAGAGCGTGGCCGAGCGTACCGCCGAGCAGCTTCCCGGCGAAACGGTGGAGGCTGTTGCCGGGGAGGCCGACGTCGAGCTGGCGATCCGCGACGCGCTCGCGACATTCCCGGCAGACGAGATCCTCGTCGTCGTGCGGCCCGAAGACGAGGAGGGCCTCATCGAGTCGAAGGCGACCGAGGATGCACCGACGCGCAGCGTGGACGGGGTGCCGGTTCAGCTCGTCGTGATCTCCGACTCGTAGCGCACCGCTGGCAGAACCGCCGGCGAGAGTTGCTCGACGGTTGGCGAACCCGCCCCCGAGGATGGAGTCCGCGTCGTTCAGGATGGAGGCCTGAAGAGGCACGGCGGTGATCTCGCTCAAGCGTGGCGGAAACCAGGGATCGAGCTCGGACTCGGGGTAGGAATCGAAGCCGGGTATGCGACGCTCGGCCGGATCGGCTTCGCGGGTCGGTACGACTACGGAGCAGTTGGGCCGGTCACGAACCTCGCCTCACGGCTCAGTACTCGGGCTGCAGCAGGCCGAGTCTTGATAGGCCAGCACGTCTTCGCGGTCGTCGAAGAGACGGTCGAGACAGCGCGCCTGCAGGCACGGTCGAACTCATGGGTTTCGGCCGTCCCGTCGCCGCCTACGCAGTACGCGGGCTGCGCTAGTCCACGCAAGCGCGCGTCCTCCTGCGCGCAGAGAACTACGAGAGCGCGAGAGCGTTCTGGAGGCTCAGGGAGCCGAGCTCCCGCACCGCGATCTCGGCGGCCGCGAGTGGTCGAACGGCCTTCTTCGCTAGGTCAGCGTCACCTCAAGGCGAATCGGAACGCCGTGAGAATGACCCGGGCGGGGTGTCACCCTGCGGCAGGCACCCGTTTTCACGGGCCGCCCGGGTCAAGCATCACGTTAAGCGGGCCCGGGCTCCCCTCGTGCCCAATACGGGGGAATCCGCAGGAAGGCGGGGTGACGAGACTCTTGATGCTTCACGTGGACGTGGCTGATGTCCGCGCGACAGTCGATCGGAGTATCGACACGCGCAGATGACTCCGCCGCAGCTCCACCCTTTGTCAAGCATTGACTGGTAATCAAACGGACCCCAGGCTTCGAATCCGCGCGGGACGCTGAGCGGAGCGCGGGTTCGGGGCCTGAAACATTTACTCGAACGAGGGATTTACCTCGAGGATTGTCGGGCCACAAGTGTGATTGTCACTCCGCGGCAGGCCGAGGGGATGGGGATGGCCGCAGGTCAGTTCTGGGCATTCGAGGCCTCGGAGGACGATGCCGGATGGCGCTGGCGGGCCACGCTCGAACTTCCCGAGCACGCCTCGCTCGAGGAGATCAAGCTGGCCTACCGGCACGCGGTGAAGCAGGTGCACCCCGATCTCCATCCCGACGACGCGACCGCCCCCGCACACTTCCGCGCCCTGCATGAGGCCTACGAGGCGCTCATCGCAAGTGCGAGCTGGAGGTCGCTCAGCCGGTTCACTGACGCGGGGGAGGGGCTCGTGTGACGACGGGCGACGTGATCGTGGATCAGATGGTCCAGCAGATGACGAACCGCCCGGAGAATCCTCCACCGCCACCGGGTGAGCAAGTACCCGGTGTATCCAGGGATTGAGGGAGGAGCGGAGATGCCTAAGCGGGTCTTGTATACGCGGGCAGACGGCAAGTGGACCTGGCGCCTGGAGGCGGACAACGACGGCATCCTTGCTGCCGATGGCGGCTCCGGCTACGAGAACGAGGCCGACGCGCGGTCGGTCGCGGATCGCGTCATCGGAGGGGAGTTCCGCGACGCCTACAAGAAGATCGTCCGACCTCCAAGACCGATCGACCAGCGCTTTGTCGAGAACATCGCCGATGGCCTGCGCATCGAGGCGGGTGCCCAGGCAATCACTGCGAATGAATCACTCCACATTCCAATCCAGGACTTGCCTTCCGGGCTGAGCGAAACCGAACGAAGACAATGGAAGGAATGGTGGGAGGAGCATAATTCTGACTCTCCGTCAACACCGGACCAGCTCGGTCCTTGGATGGTGCCGATCAATTTCTCCGGACCAACGCCCGTAGCCGGTTGGGCGCAACTGACGATTCGCAGGAACGGCACCTGGAACTTCAGCGGCGGACTTCGCGATTCCGGGTTGCCAAGCTACGACGACGCGGTCGTGTTTGTCGTCAGGAACCTCGGCACCGACGAGAGCTACCAATTCGTTCACCGAGGTCGGATGCACGGCACTCTTGAAGGAGGGTCTCATGACGACTATTGGGAGGAGTCTGGCAACCACTCCGTGCTCGCTGATGACTGGGATGCGCTTTTCGTTGACGGCCATCACTTGCATTGCAGGGCGGGAATCAACGTCGACATCGACTCGCTCGCAGACGCAGCGCAGAAAGCCGTCGGAGCGGCCGCGACCATCGTTTCGATCATCTAGGCCAACGATGCTCTGATGAACAACGTACGGGCGAACGCCGGGGAATGGGAGTGGGTAGACCCGAGCAGCATCGAGGCCGTGCATGACCTCGTGACAGAGGCTCACCGGGCATTGGAGTCGAAGGCGGCGAGTTCGTGGGGTGCTGGGCAGCGGAAAGCCATCGAAGAGACGCTTGATCGCGCCCACGCTTTGATGCGGGAACTGGCGCGTCTCGCTGACCATCCAACCGGAAACAGCCGGAGATAGCGGGGGCCCGAGCGGAAGCGCTGCCACACCTGACCCACGCAACCATGCGCGTAGATGCTCGAACTCCCGAACCAAGGCTGACTAGAGGCTGACTTCAGCCCAGCCATTGTCATCGGGCCAGCGGAATTTAAGGAAACCTGCCGTCCTCAGCGGGTCCTGAGAAGCGGATGACGGGACTCGAACCCTCGACGCTGGACGTGGCGCGTCCGAGCACTCCCCTTCCCCCGGCGCTGGTTCTCGTCCGGGATGCACTTAGGACTAGGGCACGTTGACATCGGTCAATTGCTCGCCAGGGCGGATGTCCATGACCACTACTCGCCCATCTAGAACCGAGGGATTGGAGATCGCCTTGTACTCGAGCCCTCGGTACGGAATCGACGTCAGCACGTACAGCTCTTTCTTCTGAACGAAGTCCCCCATCGTCCCCGCTGCGATGAACTGCTTTGCCACGAGTACAGGCGTTGGGGTGAGCGGGTCGGTCTCACTGCGCGGGTAGAAGACAACGATTAGTGCGGCGGTAAGCATGGTCGCGACGATGCCGACGCTGGTGCCCAAAAGCAGGTTTCGCATCTTCCCTCCCTTGTTCATCGGGGCATGGTGTCGGTGGAAGCTGGCGTTCACAGTGGGTCTGTGACGGAGTCTCTAACCCGTCATTGGATCGTGGCTTTCGGTCCGAACCCCGATCACTCGATCCTCCGAGTCATAGGCGACGACCCGGATCGGGAACCTAAAACGGGCAACTTCGAGGCGGAAGACGTTGTCTTGAAGCGGAACGGCAACCCGCTCTCCGCTTGCGAGAAACGCCTCCATTCGCACGACGTCGTCGCTCGCCAGCCCATCGAGCCAGGCGTACTGATCGGCGCTTACCATTGCGTAGTTGAACGGGCCGCCGAGAAATAGCCGGCCCACAGGCATGCAGCCTGCGCCGCCATTTCGCGGGGGGGCGATCGTGTACGTGCAGAGCAGCTCTCGGTGCGACATCGACGGTGGCGGGTTCGGCATGGCGGGCTCGACGTGCACGAGCCCGATCACAACCTGTGCGAGGGCGCGCGGGTCGGGCTTGATGACGCGGGCATGGCGTACGTCCAGAGACATCTGCCACGGCGCCGGGCGGAACAGCTCGCGCTCGGTCAGGCCAGCCTCCTCGATCGACTGTCCGCGCTCCTCGCCCCGACTGAGCCAGCCGATCGTCCCTCCGTCCACTTGTCTCTCGACCTCCTCCGGCCCCGGTGCCTCGCCGTGTTTCGCACTCGGCTCGTCGCCGGCATAAACCGCCTGCGCGAAAGGAACGGCATGCCGTTCATGGTCTTCGGAGGTGGCCGTGATCTCACGTGTAAGCAGACCCAGCGGAGGGTGCTCGGTGACGGCGAGAAACGCGTTGTTGGCGACATTCGCGTCGCGTCGGTCACTCCGATTCGTTGTGAGCTCGACGCCGCTCACGCCGTCGGCGACGACGCCGAACGTCACCTGCACCCGAGCCGGAACGTAGCCATCCTCGTTCGGCGCCACGTCCTGGCGCCCGAAAGGAAAATCGACCAAGGATACGACGGCAGGAGCCTCCGCCCGGCGTAGCTCCGTAAGGGGCGTGCAACCCGTCGCGAAGCCCGCGCGCAACGAGATCCCCTCGACGATGACGTGGAGACACAGGGAATCGCCGCTGCGGAAGCCGAATAGCTCGAACGTGCCGCCGGCGGCCCCGGTAACGATCAGACGCCTGAGCTTCGAGCCGTCCGGAAAGCCCAACCACGAGCGGTTCGCCTGGTCGAAGGCCCGCTGCTCGGCTTGCGACGCCGGCTCGCCGGGCGAGCCCGTGAGCCAGGCCGAGAAGTCGCCGAAGCCGCGCGCGATCGCCCCGCCCACCGAGCTGAGCGCGAGCACGGCGAGCGTGGCCGCAGCGAGGGCGACAGCGATGGCAGTTGCGCGGCCGCGGGTGACGAATGGCCTGCAGACACTCGCGCGTGCTTCCTCCGCGCGGCGGAGAGCGTCCTCCCAGGACATCGGGGCGTCGTCGGGAAGCGGCAGGAGCGCGTCGAGCTCTTCTCGGAGCCGCACCTCGAGCGAGGTCATGCCTCCACCTCCTCAAGGAGGCGCCGCAAGGCGCCATGGGCCTGGTTCAGCGTCGCCGACACGGTTCCGGTCCTGATCTCGAGCGCGCCGGCGATGCCGCGGTAGTCGAGGTCGGCGTAGTAGCGGAGGAAGAGCACGAGCCGCTGGCGTTCGGGCAACGCGGCGATCGCCGCCCGCAGGTCGGCGGAGTCGACGCGGCCGTTGCTGGGCTCGGCGACCGCGGCAGGCTCGACGGGTGCTGATCCACCTTGCGGTCGGACATCGCGGCTCGCGTTGACGACGAGCCGCCAGACCCATGCCTCGAGCGAGCTCTCTCCGCGGAAAGTGTCTCGGCTTCGAATGGCGTCTCCGAACGCGTCCTGGACTGCTTCGAGGGCCAGCTCGGGCCTCCCGGTAATCGCCATGGCAACACGGAGAAAGTGTCGAAAGCGCGTTCGATAGAGCTCTTCGATCTCGGCCAGACGATCATCGGCGCTCACACCCCTACTGACCGACATTCCGGGCCGTTTGTTTAGCCGCCGCGACATTGCTCAAGGCACCCGCATGCGGGCAAGCACCGATCTTCTCAGCTCCGTCCTCTGGCTCGTGAAGGGCCCGCAGCCCATGTCGCCGATTCTGCCGCCACCGCGGGACAGGAGACCCGCTGTTTCCAGGGGTTTCGAGGAGCGGATGAAGGGACTCGAACCCTCGACCTTCTGCATGGAAGGACGATGCGCGAGGCGACTGGAGATGACACGAGCGGACAAACGGCGTCGTCATGCGGCTGTCATCGCCGTCCCGGTGGCTCCGGATGCCCCTAACTGACAGCCAAACCTAGCCATGAACCTAACCTTCCGGGGGCCCGCGCGACACTGGAGTCCTGCAAGCTCCGGGTCGTCGCCGCGGACCTCCTCGAATGCGCGGGGGTCAGCCCCGATCGTTACGAAGAAACGAGAACCGAGAATCCCTCGTTCGGAGCCTTACGATCTGTTGCGGGAAGGGCCATACTCGGCGTGAGGCCGGGCGCGTGGCTTGCTCGTCACAGAGGGGGCCCCGGGTCGAAGGTGTCCGCCGCGGGATCCCGTTTTCGCCGCGCGTCCACGCCTCGCTACAGGAATCCATGACCCCCGGGGTGACGGAGACGAGTTCGCGCGTGCGCGTCTACGCGATCGTCGGCGTCCGCTCGAGTCCCCACCCGCTCGACGCGCCTGACCGACGTGGATGTGGGCTGCGGTAACAGACGGCTGATCGACTGGGAAGTAGGTCGCTCGAGGGCGTCAGCCGTGTCGGCCGACGCGAACGGCGGGGAGGGCGCCGACCTCGTCCTTGGACATGGCGACGTACACCGCGTCGCTCTCGACCCTGGCGACGGCCCCGATCGGGATGGTGACCTCCTTCCGTCCCCAGAGGTGGCCGCGCTCGAGGACGAAGTGCGTGATGTGCTGGTCCGCGTCGACCACGAAGCCGTCCACATCGCCCAGTGAATGGCCGTCCGCAGAGATGACGGCGCTCGCCCGCCGGACCTCGACCTCGCCCTTCGGCACGCGGTCGTAGGACATGGTCACGTGGGAGTCGAGCTCGCCCGGATACGCGCCTTCGTCGAAGCCGTAGTACGGCAACGCGAGGACGTCCTCGACGCCGACGTCCCAGTCGGGGTCCTCGGCGGGGCTCTCTCCGAGCCGGAGATAGGCGCCCTCGTGCACGGACTCGAACCCCTGCGCCTCGTCCAGGGTGCACTGCAGCTCGATCTCGCGCTGCTCGTCGTCTCTGCCCTTCGCCTGCTGGATGGGCACCAGCCGCGCCTCTCCCTCGCCATGCTCCGGCTGGACCACGAGATGCGTCACGCGCTTCTCGAGCGGGTCGACGACGATGTCCGCCAACTCGCCGTACACCCCGTCGGTGCAGCGGACGCGATTGCCGATCTCGAGGCGCATGTCAGTCTCCTCTCCACGCCGACAGGTCGAGCGGAGTCTACGGTCGGGCGTCGAGGCGCATCCTCCCGCCTGGATGAGCCGTCGCCAAGACAGTGCACGCCCCGCGCGGAGCAAGGCGAGCACGCGTCGTCTACGCCGTGACCGCCCGAGACGATGTGGACGGCGCCGTTCCGGTGTTGTGCATTCCCCGTTCAGGCAGCTGGTTCGCGATGGGTCGCACCGCCGTCTCGTGCTCGGCGACCGACACGAGCGGAAATACACGCACGGCGAGGTTCACGATCACCGTCAGGCCGCGGCGCTGAGCGTTCCAACCCGGGGGCGTACGAGAAGGCGGCAATGCGGTGGCTCGAGCGGTACCTCGTCGAGAGCTCGCCGAGGCTCCAGCACTTCGCGGAGATCACAGCAAGTCTGGCGAAGCTCGAGCGCCGGTAGACCGTGGCGTCGGCCGGGTAGTCGTCGTGGCGGACGCGCGGCCTAGGTGTTCGGGGCCAAGATCTTCACCGGTGCGAACTTGTGCGTGCGGGCGCCGCCGTACTCCGTGAACGCGTCGAAGACCTCGTAGCGCCAGGTGCCCGCGCTCGGGAACACGACGCGTGCGCGGTAGACGCCTGTGCGACTCGTCGGTCGGGCCCTGAAGGTCAGCGGCTTGCGAATCGCGCTCGTCGAGCGCACCGACGCGACCCTGCGGATTGTCACGGTCGGCTTCAGGCAGCAGAGCGGCTGGCTGGCTAGGCCGTGCTGGAGCACGGTGATGTCCACGACCCACGGCTCGTCCGCGGTCAGACCCTTCGGCGACGAGTTGAGCTTCACGGTCGCCCAGCCCCCCGCGAAGGCTGTACTCGCACATGCAAGCGCCACGACGGCGGCGATGATGAGTGACTTCCGCACGAAAGACCTCCTCCTGTTGGGAGCTGTGGATACACCGGCTGGCCGCCGCCGGTTCCCGAGACATCGAAGTCACACCCAAGGCCCGCCGTGAGCGGGACGTGCTTGAGGTCGTGGTCGCGCGCGTCCGAGCGGATCCCTTGCGGCTCAACGAACGCGAGGTCGAGGCGGCTCGCGCCACTACCCGACCTCGCGGTCGCGCCGGTGCGACCTTACTTTGGGCTACCTCTGAGGTTCGTAGGCTTGAAGACTCCGGCCTGGTCGTACGAGTCTGCCGCGCATGCCCCCCGACCCCGAGATCACGCGCGCAGCGCTCAAGCCGCACCTCGGACGATGGAGCCCGTACGGCCCCAGACGTTGGCTACTTCGGCGTGAGCACTTGGACATTGAGCCGAATGAGTCCACTCTAAGTTCCCAAACGCCGTGCCATCTGCTTTCGGGGCGATCATCCCGCGCGGCGTCAGGGGCGGAAGTGACGATAATGCGATCCCGGTGGCGTTCCGCAACCGTCTTGCCCTTACGCTCGCAGCTCTCGTGATCCCGCTTTCGCTTGCAGCTTGTATGGGAGAGGACGACAGCAGCGGAGGGAGCACGAACCCGAGCGACACCACAGGGAGCGGCGCGAACGCTCGCATCACCATTAACGAATCGGATTGCGTCTACGACGGGGATACCACGCCCAAGGCACCCACGTTCATGGTGGACATCGACAAGCAGGTTACGACGTACGTCAAATTCGAGCTCGATCGAATCCCCACCAACGTTACAAACGAGCAGGTCGAGGCCTTCTTCGAAGAGGCACAGCAGGTGCTCGCGCAGGGTGAGTTTGCCCGCCCACCAGAGACGTGGCGGCTCATAAACGGCGCAGGTTACGGGGACGGGACGTCTACCGGCTCGATGCGGTTGGGGTCTCCCACAAACGACGGCAAGCTGGTGCCGGGCCAGAGATACGTCCTCTGGTGTGCGACGGGCGGGGCAACGCTGGGCTCGCCAGCCCCCTTACCTACTTTTGACGCGATCTATTTCGCCACAGTGCTGGAACCGAGCGACACCACAGGGAGCGGCGCCAACGCTCGCATCACCATTAACGAATCGGATTGCGTCTACGACGGGGATACCACGCCCAAGGCACCCACGTTGTGGATGGACGTCGACAAGCAGGTTACGACGTGGGCCATGGTCGAGCTCGATCGAATCCCCACGAACGTTACGAACGAGGAGGTCGAGGCCTTCTTCAAAGAGGCACAGCAGGTGCTCGCGCAGGGTGGCGAGTTTGCCGGCCCACCAAAGACGTGGCGGCTCATCAACGGGTACGGGGCCGGAGGGGTCTTTACGGGCGGGATGCGCATAGGCGACCCCACCTTTCCCGACAAGATGCTGGTGCCGGGCCAGAGATACGTCCTCTGGTGTTCGACGGGCGAGCCAACGGAGGGCTCGCCACCCGACGCGATCAATTTCGCCACAGTGCTGGAACCGAGCGAGTAAGAAGTTACAACCCTCTCGGGGCGTTCCGAGCCTTTCGCCCTTATCCTTCGCTTGCTCTAATCAGCGGATGCGGCCTCGGTGGCGTCATAGGTATCCAGAAGTCCCCGTAGATAGTCCTCAGAGTCGGGAACGAGGTGCCGATAGGTCGCGTCGATCTGCGTCACCGCCGCTGCCTGATCCACGTGGCATAGCCGACGAAGCCTGGGATCATCGTCCAGAACAGGACGCCGGGCACGTACTTCGCGGGGACGCCGAGCACCGTCGAGATCGCGAGTGCCAACACGCCGCAGGCCGTCATCACGGCCAGAAGCCAAAGTACGTCCTTCAGCAGGCGCTCGTTCATCTACAGGCTCGGGGCAGGCGAAGCGGATTGAAGCGCATCACAGCCAATGCAGTCCCAGCGCCGCCCGGAGGCTGAGCACGAAGGAGTGTGGCCGCGAGCACGACCCTCGCGGACGAGTGCCACCGCGCGAACGAGCGCGTCCTGGAACCGCTGATGCGGTCCCGAAAACGGGTGGAAGCTGTCGATCATGTCCCTCGCACATCCTGGGCAACGGAGCCACGAGGCGCAACCGCCGAATCCTCCCCTCGCCGCGTCAGGGCCCACCGCCTCGCGCGTGGAGCCGGCCGCCCTTTTCACGCTGCCGCGTCCGCCTGCCACTCACGGTTGCGCATCGCCTCAACGGCCTCGTGGGCGCCGACGCGGCTCAGGTACACCTGCGTGGTCGCCACGCTCGCGTGCCCGAGCGCGTCCCGCACGACGTAGAGCGGAGCGCCGGAGCGGACGAGGTCGACCGCGAACGCGTGGCGGAGCCCGTGCGCGTGCACCCGGCGCTCGACGCCCGCCTTCCGCGCAAGCCTCGGGAGCAGGTGCCGGACGTACGAGTGGTCCATCGGCAGCAAGAGCAAGCGCAGGTCCTCCCGCCGACCACCCCCACGGGGAAGGCTCAGCCTCTCGCCTGCGAGCAACCGCCGCGCGGCCAGAGCCGCATCGATGAGATCGCTCTTCCCACGCCGGCGCTCCTGCCGGCGCGGGCGCTCGCACTCGTACACGCTGACGCCGGCTTGCTCGAGGAAGCGAACGAGCCCCGCGCCGTAACTGCCGCTGCCCTCCACGGCGAAGACAGGCAGGCCGAGCGCCTGCGCCCAGGAGAGCAGGCTCTCGTAGCCGGCCCGAGTCGTCGTGATCTCCCGGCTGTCGAGCCGGGCGCCGAGCGCGTCCAGGGCGACCGCGACGTGGACCTTCTTGTGCGTGTCGACACCGATTGCCACCGTCCACTCCATGACCTAGCCTCCTTCTCCTCGAGGTGGTCGACCGGCCTGCACAGGGCTGTGTCGGGCAAGGGACGCAGGCTTCTATCAGGTCACCGGCCAGCCGAGCGAGAGGGTGGAGGGAGACAGGTCGGATCCAAGGCAAGATCGATTCCGCCAGCATGGTTGTGGGTCATCCCGCCGCCGCCTCGCACTCTCAGCCGCCCGTCGGACAGAGACGGCTAGCAGGCGACGCTACGCAGCTTGGTCTAGCGCCTAGATCCGGTAAAGCGGTGGCGATCGTCGCCCCGGACCTCGGCGACGAAGCGGCTCGGCACCTCACGGCGGATGAACGTCTCGATGGCGTCGCCGAGCGGGAAGTCGGGCGAGAGGGCGTCGTCGACGACGGCGTAAACGATCACGGCAGACGGCGTCACCCACGCTCACGGTCCGTGGGCTGTAGGTCGGCGCGGCGCAGCCGCAGCGGAGCCCCTGAGCTGCGCGCGGCGCCACGGGACGACGACCTCCCGCACGACAAGGTCGACGATCGCCGCGGCGGGTACCGCGACGAACGCGCCGATGGCTCCGCCGAGGGAGGCGCCCACGAGGACCGCGACGAACACGAGCAACGGGTGGATGTCGAGCTGATCGCCCTCGACGAGCGGGGAGATCACGTACCCCTGCAGGTTCTGGATCAGGATCGACGCCACGAACGTCAGCACGAACGTCCGCGGGCTGTCGAGCGCGGCGACCGCGAGGAGTGGGATGCGCGCGAGCCAGCTGCCGACGAGGGGAATCAGCTCCCCGAAGGCCACGATCACGGAGAGCGGGACCGCGAAAGGTACTCCGATGACGATCAGCGAGACGTACGTGAGCGCCCCAACGATCGCCATCACGATGACCTTCGCCCGGAGGTACCCGCCGATCCGCAGCCACGTCCGGTCGAGGACCAAACCGGCGCGACGCCGATGATCGGGGTGCGTCAACGACAGGACGAAGTCGCGGATCCGCAGCCGGTTCGTCAGGAGGAGCAGCGAGATGAAAAACACCGCAAGCAGGTCGATGAAGATCGAGAAGACGTCGCCCGGAAGCGCCGCAGCCCGCTCGCCCGCCCGGTCGAGGATCGCGTCTCCGAGCCGCGATAGCTGTTCCTCGAACGGTGGCAGCGCCGGAAAGTCGGCGCGAAGCTCGGCGTACGCCTCACGGACTCCCTCGTAGCGCTCGGCGTACTCCGGAGCGCGGTCGGCGAACTCGACAACCTGGCCGAGCAGAGGGGGCACCACGACCCAGCCGATGCCGACGATGAGAGCGAAGCACGCGATGTAGAGCAGCACCGCCGCGAGCCCGAGCGGCAGGCGAGAGCGCCGGTGAAGCCACTCGCTAGGCCCGGTCAGAGCCGCGGCAAAGAGCACGCTCACGAACAGGACGAGCAGGACGTGGCGAATCATGAACAGCAGGAGGACCGCGACGACGGTCAGGATGGCGAGCAGCAGCCCGGTATAGACCGGCAGCGCTCGGTGGAGGAGCGACTCCCGCGAATCCCCCGACGGCGCCATGTCGACGGGGTACCCGTGAAGCGGCGGTGCTAGTCGCCCGCACCCTGTCGCGGGATCACGACGGTTGCAGCGGCACGCCGTCGCTCCGCTCAGAAGGCCCCGAACCTTTCCTCGGAATGCTGCGGGGGAGGTTGGCAACGGGCCTTGGCCGCTGCTACCTATGCCCCCGGATCAGCGATTCCGAAGAATGCTCGGGGCCGTGGGACGTATCGGCACGGATGCCACGGAAATAACACTCGGCCGGGGCATCAACGTGGCCTGGACGCACCGCCGCTAGCGACTGCGCCATGCGCGGCTACGGTGCCTGTCATTCAGGTATTGCAGACGGCGTGTGCTCTCCGTAGGGAGTACCGCACCGCAGCCGCAGTCGCATGGGCAGCGTGAGCTGGGTCTTGATCGCTAGTTCGATGGCGACTTCGAGCTCGTGTCGCCAATGTCCTCGAGCTGCAGCCGCTGCGAGGTTTGCGTCGCTTCTCAGGCCACCGGTGTTGCATGTCCGACATTCCCAGCCGGTCAAGCCGTTTTTCTCTCACCAGGTGGTGGCCGAGGTGACTCCGGACAACGTCATGGCCGAGGCCAACCGCCCAGGCCGCTCCGATGAGCTCCGCGTCCTTTCGCTGAACGAGTGCGCCGTACACCGACTCGACTTGAACCGGCTCCCCCAGGTCACCCGCCTTTCCGATCGACCATCTGTTCGGATCCGGCTTCCACGCGATGTACCTGGCCTCGTTCTGGCCCCGTGCAACGAACGCATTCGCACGCTCATGCCGGCGCCAGTTAATGAGAAACGGTCGGTAATGCCAGGCGAGGCTCAAGTGTTTGGGCCAAGAGTGGGCCGACGAAACTCTCTACAACCCCTCGGATTTCCAATCGGGGCGCCCGGATTTGAACCGGGAGCACATCTCTAGTCCCCTCAGTGATATGGCGGGCGGTGTCCGGAAGTGGCGGAAAGTGGCTTCACTCCGTCGTTTCCAGGTATCACTCCGCTTGGCTCTGCGTGCACCTTTCAGAAGGTTTGGGGACTTTGTGGGTACTCGCCGCGTGACACGGATGTGCTACGGGCCACTCGTAGCCGCGGACACGTGCACGCACGTCGTCGCCGACGAGGCCGAGGTCGACTATCCGCATCTTGCCAGCCTGTAGCGTGCTCACCGACTGCGCCCGGTGGTACGCTTGTGCGAAGCAGCTCAAATTGCCGGTAGTCCGAAGACTTGAGAGGGAGATCCCCCTCGAAGATGAGTGACATCCTGCTTCATGCTTCGATCCGGGCGCAGAGCCTCAAGAACCGTGAGGACGGCCAGACGATGACCGAATACGTGCTGATTCTCGCTGGGATCGCGCTGCTCGTGATCCTCGCCGTTTGGCTTCTCGGCGGCAGGATCTCCGACTTGTTCAGCGACACGGCAAGCACGATCGAGGGCGGCCCGCCGGCTGGTTCGTAGCGACGTAGCGACGACCCGGTGCATACCGCGAAACGAAGACAGGTCGTGATCGGCCACTAGGCAGCCGAGCGCGAGTCTGTCAGCGTTCGCCTCTCGCTCTCGTCTACACGGTCGTCGACGCCCGCTCGAGCTCCGACGACCCGCTCGGCGACGCCGTCGAGACGTTCGTTCGCCGCGAGGACGCCAAGCGCTTCATCGAGGAGGTTCGCGGCGACGATCCCGAGCTCGCGAGCTACCTGCGGATCGAGGAGCGGGAGGTCGAGGCGAGTGGCCGGAACTAGCTGCGCCTTGTCCGAGCCCACTTTCGGTTGACTCAGCGCGAGCACCGTGAGAGAGTGCCCCCCGGCCGTCGGGCGGTACGTCGATTCGCCGAGGGAGGGTTTTCGATGAAACGATCCGTGCTCGCGCTGGCGGCGACCCTGGGGGCGCTCGCGCTGCTCATCCCGCTCGCGTTCGGGAATCTCCAAGGCGCCAAGAGCGCCGTCGCACAGCCCAGCTCCGGGTTACAGCAGCCGACGCCCACACCTGCGGAGCCTGGGCAACTCAAGGTCTGCAAGATCGCCCGGCCAGGTGTGACGCCAGGAACGATCTTCACCATCAACGTAAACGGCACGCCCTACAGCGTTCCGGCCGCACGGTCGCCCGGCCTCTGTGTCCTCGCCGGACAGTTCCCCCTCAATACGCAGGTCACGGTGCAGGAGGTCATTCCCGCTGGCTACGTGGTTTCCGCGATTCAGGTCTTTCCCGACAACCGCCGCGTGAGCAAGGACGTTGCGCTTGGCAAGGTCGTCGTCAAGATCGGTACTGGCGTGACTGAGGTCGTTTATGTCGACAAGGTCTCCGCCCTACTATCGAGTTCATCGAGACAAACGGCAGTAGCGCAGGACGTTCAAGGCCGCCTCGAGATCTGTAAGGAGGCCGACGGCGCCGGCGTCACCGGCAACTTCACCTTCCGCTTCGCAGGAAAAACGAGGACTATCCCGGTCGGAGCATGCGCCCCGATCATCGTCGTCCCGGTGGGGCCGTTGACCGTCACGGAAGACGCAAGAGCAGGATACGCGGTAAGCGATATCTACACCATTCCGGCTAATCGCCTCATTAGCGAGAACCTGAGCGCCCGCAGTGCCACTGTGACCATTGTGCAAGGCCGTGGATCGTCACAAACGATTGTGGTGTTTCGGAATCGCACCGAAACTCCGCCGTAAAGAGCGTGATTCGAATCTGGCGTCAGAACTCGAACGACGGATTAGCGGTTGGGCACGAATCCCATTGAATTCGTCCGTCGTCTCCCATAGCTAGCTGAAGCCGCTGTCGCCGCCGGGGTCCGGCAACAGCATCCTCTCGACCTGCATGCGAACATACGTTCGTGACGGCAGAGGCTCACGCTCACGTCCGCCTTCGCCGCGCGATCGAGCGCCGCGCTCTGTGGATGGCCGAGGACGCCGCTCGGGAGCTACCGAACCTTCCGCTCGAAGACGCACTGCAGCTCGTCCACCTGACGCGCAGTGCGGGTCGCCGAAGTACGAGAAGGCAGCGATGCGCTGGCTCGAGCGCTACCTGAGCGAAGGCACGCCCCGGCTCCAGCACTTCGCGGACGTCACCGCGCGCCTCGCCAGGCGTGAGCCTGGCGCATTCGACTAGTCGGTCGGGGTCGGCTGATCGTCGCGCTCGCCGTCCCGTCGCTCGATCTCGTTGGTGAGGAGACGGCGGAGCTCCTCGTCACTGAGCCCAGATCGAGTTGGCCAAGACTTCGAGGCGCGTCGGCGGGTACGGCCAGCTGCGGCGCGGCGGCTGCCAGAAGTTCGGCGAGGACCAGAACCTAATCTGCGCCACGACCTCCATGCTAAGCGGTTTTGTCTGTTTCACCAAGTGCTAGGTATACTTGCAAGATGTCCAACTTGCTAGAATAGGTGAGAAGGAGCGCCCGATGACCGTGACGATCCTGGTTGACCGGGAGCTCCGCGACCGGCTCGAGCGGGCAGCCGCGGAGAGCGAGCGCTGCTCCAGCTCGCGTGCGGTCTGATTGCATGGCGGATGGCGACTGCGTTCGATCTACCGGGATAGGCTCTTAGTTGGAGGCTGGTGCGCTCGTTGCCCGTGAGCGTTTGCAGCGGCGCGGCGTGCGGCTTGAGTGGTTTACGGTCGTCTGGAACGTGGCCGAGGCGCTCATCGCGATCGCGGCCGGGCTCGCGGCCGGCAGCGTCGCGCTGATCGGCCTCGGCGTCGACAGCGGCATCGAGGTCGTCGCGGCGAGCGCGCTCCTCTGGCGGTTCCGGCACGCGAGGGCAGACGCCAGCGAGGCGGAGCACGGTCGCGCCGAGCGGCGCGCGCTCTACGTCGTCTCAGCGACCTTCTTCGCCCTCGCCGCCTACATCGCCTTCGAGGCGATCCAGGGACTCGCCTCAAGGGACGAGCCCGAGAGCTCAACGGTCGGCCTGATTCTCTCCGTCGTCTCGCTCGCGGTCATGCCAAGCCTCGCCTACGCCAAGCAGCAAACCGGGCGCGCGCTTGGCAGCCGCGCCCTCCAAGCGGACGCCGTCGAGACCTGGGTGTGCGCCTACCTCTCGCTCGCTCTCCTCGTCGGAATCGGCCTCCACCTCGCCCTCGGCTGGTGGTGGGCGGATCCGGTCGCCGCGCTCGCAATGCTGCCCGTCATCGCCTGGCAGGGATGGGAGACGCTCGAAGAGGCTCGCGGCGAGCAATCCGAAGACGAGTAACCACGATGCGCCTCCTCAAGTTGCGCCCTTCAACCGCCGACAGAAGCACGCCGGACGCCCGTGGTGAACGGCCACCGGCGCCACTAGCACATGTCGGCGCAGCCGTCGCCGCGCCAGGTGCGGGCGCCGGTTTGGAGGGCGACCGTCGCGACGATGAGAGCCACGAGCGGGTCTGCCCACCAGAGCCCGAGGATGGCGTTGGCTCCGAGTCCGATGAGGATGGCGAACGAGAGGTAGGCGCAGAGAATGTTTTGGGTTCCCTCGCCCGTCGTCGCAGGGGATTGGAGGCGGTTCCCGATCCGCTTCTTGGCGCGCCCGAAGAGCGGCATCAGCGTGACGCTCACGATCGCGAGGGCGATGCCGATCCAGCTGGCCTCAGCCTCGCTCCCCGTGAGGAGGTGGTGGATCGCCGTGACGATGATGTAGGGGGCGAGCAGAAAGAAGGTGATGGCGACGATCCTCTGCGCGCGTCTCTCGGCGTCGTCGGAGCTCACGCGGTCGCCGCTGAAGCGCCAAATGATGATCACACTCGCGATCCCAGTGATGGTGCTGTCGATCCCGTAGCCGATCAAGGCGATCGAGTTCGCCATGATCCCGGCTGTGGTGCCGATCACGCCTTCCGCGGTCATCCACACGAGGCTGAGCCAGGAGATGAGCTTGACGCGGGCAATCAGGACGTCTCGCTCGCCATCGCAGAGTGAGAGGGTTGCGGCGACCACTGCCGTACTGTATCAATGATTCCTGATGCCAACAACTTCCATAGATGATGCGGATCTTCATGTGAGCGACACTGCGCGCTCGTCCGAGATCGAGGAGTGCCGGCGGATCGCGGCCTCGTGGGCGCCTGTCCTACATGCTCTCGCGAACGAAGAGCGCCTCTTGATCGCGCTCTGGCTGGCGGGCAGCGAGTGCAGCGTGCGCGAACTGGAGCAAGTCACCGGCATGCGCCAGTCACTCGTCTCCTACCACCTCCAGGAACTCCGAAAGGCCGGCCTCGTCAGCGCCTCGCCGGTCGGACGGAGCAACCGCTACCGACTCGCGCGCGCCGACCTCGACGAGCTGGCCACCTTGATCGGGACGCTCGAGCCGGGGGGCGACTGAGGCACCGGTTGGGCCCCGATCACGAAAGTCGCGCGCATCAGCTTCGCGCTGCGCTCGATCGACTTCCGGCTAAGACTTGCCATTTTACAAAGGTAGTTTTCCGCGCAGACGACGAACGTCGCGCATTTGCAGGACTTTTTAGAGCGGATGATGGGACTTGAACCCACGACCTTCTGCGTCGCAAATGCGAGTGACCGTTCGCTCCCGTTCGCGCCCGTTCGCTCAAACCGGCTGTTTGCAGGGGCTTCCGTCCAGGCGAGCGAACGCAAGCGAACCCGAGCGAACGCCGAACCTTGCCATCCTTGCCACGGATCCAGGCGCCGAAGCCGGACTCGGCGAGCTTCCGCACACGAGGACTGTAATGCGAGAGCCCTGCGAACGCAGGGCTCTCGCATTGAGGTGGATCCCCCGGTCAGTCGTCGTCGTCATCCTCTGTCGTTGTCGCGCTGCTTGATGCTGATCGTGCCCTGGAAGCACGTGCCGTTGAGTGACTGCGCGCAGTTGGTGATCACCACGAATTCGACCCGCGCACGCGCGCCGGTCAGCAACCCGTCGACGACGCGGCCCTTCAGCACGGCCGTACCCGGCTGGGTGCCCGGACCGCCGTCGAGACGGATGGTGAGCGAGCGGGACAGGTCGGGCGCAACGACGATGTAAATGGCCGACAAGCGGCCGTCCTGCGTGGCCCTGAGAACAGCCCCTCCGAACTTGCCGTCGATGTCACCTCCGACGTCGCCCACCATGTTCGGGAAGTCCGGTGCGAACCACTTCGTGAACGTGAGCTCGAGGCCGGCGCGCTTGCCGTGCCCACTGCGGTTCTCCGTCTGTGCGGTGCCTGCCGTGATGCCTGCGGCCAGCACGAGCACCGCGATCAGCCCCGCGTAAGCGCTTGCTCGTCTCGAGTCTGCGCATCTCCTGCTCCTTTCCTCTCATTGCTGTCTTTCACTGGTTCGACGAGGCTAGGAGCGCGCAGTCACGGCGCCTACGGTGGCGGCAGGCGAGTTCGCTGGGAGGCTGCCCTCCCGTCGCGCGGGATGCTGGACCGCTTGACGCCGTCGACTCGATGACGGACAACTTCCGCAAAGCACGACCAGGAGGTTGGATGGCCGTGGAGATTCGAGACGTCGAGGCGCTGCAGGACTCGCTCGACCGGCTACGCCTCGACGTCGCGGAGCTGCAAGCGTCCCGAGCGCGGCTCGTCCTGGCCGCCGACGCGGATCGTCGCGCGATCGAGCGCGACCTCCACGACGGTCTTCAGCAGCGGCTGACCGCCCTCGCGGTCAGCCTGCAGCTCGCGCGGCAGCGGCTGGCGACCGACCCCGGCGCCGCAGACGCGCTCGTCGAGGAGCTCGGACGAGACGTCCAGCAGGCGCTGGATGCGACGGGCGAGCTCGCGCAGCGGATCTACCCGCCGCTCCTCGATGCAGGCGGATTGGCGGCGGCGGTTCGCGCGGCCGCGGTCAGCGCCGGCGTCCGGACCCGCGTGGACGTCGCAGCGGTCGCGGGCTGTCCACCCGAGATCGCAAGTACGGCTTACTTCTGCTGTCTCGCGGTTCTCGAACACGCCGGCGAGGGAGCGCGGGCGACGGTCACCGTCCGCGAGGAGGACGGTGCGCTCGTCTTCGAGGTCGTCGCGGACGCATCCGGCGAAGATCTAAGCCCGTTGCGCGATCGTGTCGAGGCGCTCGGCGGGCAGCTGACGATTGCGCACGAGCCCGCCGGCGGCACCCGCGTCTCCGGCTCGTTGCCCCTCTTGCGATGAGCTCAGCCGCTCTCGGCCAAGTAGAAGATCACGGCCTTGACGCGCTTGTGGACCGCTGTCTCCCACGTCAGCCCGAACTTGAGGAAGATCGAGTGGATCACCTTCTCGACCGACCGCTCGGTCAGGAAGAGCGACTCGGCGATCGCCGCGTTGTTCTTTCCTTCGGCCATCTCGCGGAGCACGTCGCGCTCGCGCGGCGTCAACTCGTTGAGCGGCGACTCCTCGACTCGCGCATTCTCCGCGACGAGCGCCTCGACGACCTTCGGGTCGATCACGGACCCGCCGTCCGCGACAGCGTGGATTGCCGCGACGAGGTGGTCGAGATCCTGCACGCGCTCCTTCAGGAGGTACGCCCTCCGTTCGCTGCCCCCCTCGAGAAGCGCGAGCGCATAACTCGGGCTCGCGTATTGACTGAGCACGACGACCCCGACTTCCGGGTGCGTCTCGCGCAGCGCCGTGGCGGCCTGGATCCCCTCGTCCTGGCCGCCGGGGGGCATGCGAATGTCGGTGACGACGACGTCCGGCCCCTCGTCGTCGATCGCGGCGCGCAGCGAATCGAGATCGCCGCACACGGCCGCGACCTCGAGATCGGGTTGCGTCTCGAGCAGGCGCCGGAGGCCTTCGCGCACCAAGAAGCTGTCCTCGGCCAGCACGAGCCGGATCGGCATGCGCAGAGAATACGCTCGTGACGCCTCGCCTACGCCTCTCGTCCTCATCGTCGACGACAACGAGAAGAACGTGAAACTAGCGCGCGATGTGCTGCGCGCAGCCGGCTTCCGGACGCTCGAAGCCGCGAACGGTGCCGAAGCGATGGCGCTCGCCAATGAGCATCTTCCAAGCGTCATCCTGATGGATCTCCGGTTGCCGGACATGGACGGTGCGGACGCCGCCCGGAAACTCGCGAACAGGACCACGGACATCGGCGATTCCGGTGGTCGCTTTGAGCGCGCTCGCGCTAGAGGGAGGCGTCGCCTGGCTCCTGGCCAACGGCTTCGCCGGCCACCTCGAAAAGCCGATCGACATTCAGGAATTTCCGCACCAGGTTCGCCAGTACTGCAGCGGCTGAGCGACCGACACCGTGCAGGTACACCCCTCGGATCGGGATGCTGGCACCCTGGACATCGGTTCCGCTGACCGCGATCATCGGATGAAGCGAGGCAACAAGGCGGTTCACAAGGAGGTCAGGAAAGATGTTGAGGCCGCTCCTCAGGAACAGATCCACGTCGGCGGCGACCAAGCTGGGCGTCGCACAAATGTCTGTTACGCCCGTTCTCCGAGCAAAGGAGGCCTCGATGGCCGGCCGTACAGGGGTTGCCGAAGAGTGTTCTCGGGCTTGCGACCGCCGTCGCGTTGCTGGCCGCGCTCGGGTTCTCCGTATCGGCTGCATCCTCCCAGAACCAGGCGCCCGGAGGGACGAAGGCATTCCACGCGACAAAGGACTGCTCGGGGTTCACCGGGCTCGTCGGCGCCTACTGCACGATCAGGTCCTCGAACGTCAAGGCGCTCAAGGTGGGCTCGAAGATCTTCTACGTCCAGGTGGCGGGTAAGACCGCGCTGGACAGCGACACGGTCATCTACGTGAAGCGGGGCAGCGTCGCAACCGGCCATTGCCTCCTTCGTTTCGCGACCGGGGTCGGACTGTGCACGATCTCGGACGGCACGGGAACGCTTGCCGGATTCCGTCTCCGTGTGCGTGTCACGGCCGATTCGTCGATCCCGAAGCTGTGGCACTGGGACGGGACGTACAGCTTCAACCGGGGCTAGCTCCGGTGGGGAATCGGCCGGTGACCGAGCGGGTCGCGCCGGTGGCTTTCGTCTCTCTCGGCCAAGTACATCGCCGTGTTCGCGCTGCTGGTCGCCGTTCCGGTGATCTGTACGAGCGTGTACCTGCTCTCCTCGTCCTATCGGGACAACAAGCGCGCGTTGACCCGGCTGCAGCAGGAGAAGGCGAAGTCGGTCGCGGTCACGATCGAGCAGTACTTCACAGACCGGACCAAGCGAATGAAGGCGATCGAGGGCCGCTACTTGTCCTTCACCGCACTGGGCTCGGCGCTTCAACCCCTGCTCGAAGATCACGCGACCGATGCGTTCTACGTCGACAGTACCGGGCGCAAGACACTCGCAAGCGCGGGCGGCGGGCTCACCGTGGTCAAGGGGAACTTCTTACACGATCGCTCGGTGAAGCAGGCGTTCGCGGCCGGGGTCTACTTCGGTCCCGTGTACGCGCCACGGCTCTTGTCCAACCCCGGAGCACGATCGATGGAGGTCGTGGTGAGGGAATCGCGCGCGTCGTCGGCTCTCCGGAAGGAAGACCCGTAGCAGGAACCGGAGTCGTTGGCGAGACACTCGATCTCAGGGTCATTCAGGACCTCGTCAGGCAGACGCGTCTCGGGACGTCCGGATACGTCTACGCGATCGACGCCAGAGGCGTGCCCATCGCGCACCCGAACAGCGCCGCTTTCACGAATCGTTCCTTGGCTCTTCCCCAGGTGACCAGGGCGCTCGCCTCGTCGCAGACCGGATCGACGGTCGGCCGCAACTTCCGCGGACAAAAGGTGCTGAGCACCTGGGCGACCGTCGGGCCGGTCGGCTGGAAGGTGTTCGTCGAGCAGCCCGAGAGCGCGGCGTTCGCGCCGGTCCGCGGAAAGATCTGGCGGACGGCGCTGCTGCTCGCGGCGTTTCTCGCCGTCGGGGTCGGCCTGAGCGTGTTGCTCGCCCGCCGTCTCGTCCGCCCTGTGAAGCAGATCCGGACGGCAGCAGCCCGCATCGGGGCAGGCGCCTACGACGAGCGGATCGAGCTCCGCCGCCGCGACGAGCTGGGTGGCCTCGCAGACGAGCTGAACGGGATGGCGGCGAGCCTGCAGGCATCGGTTCAAAGCCTGGAGCAAAAGGTCGAGGAACGCACGCGGGAGTTGCAGCAGGCGCTGGCGGAGCTTTCGCGGAAGGGCCGCCAACTCGAGGTCGCCAGCGAGCACAAGAGCCACTTCCTGGCCAACATGTCGCACGAGCTGCGGACGCCGTTGAACGCGATCATCGGTTTCTCGCAGGTGCTGCGGCAGCGGTTGTTCGGCCCGATCAACGAGAAGCAGGAGGAGTACCTCGACGACATCCTCTCGTCCGGCAACCACCTGTTGTCGTTGATCAACGACGTGCTCGACCTGTCGAAGGTCGAGGCCGGGCAGGTCGAGCTCGAGGTCGCTTCGCTTCTCTCTGCGCGAGGCGCTCGAGCGCGGCGTCGTGATGGTGCGCGAGCCGGCGACGAAGCACGGCGTCCGGCTCTCGCTCGAGCTGGCGCCCGGCGTTGACCTGGTCGAAGGCGACGAGCGGCGGTTGCGCCAGGTCATCTTCAACCTGCTCTCGAACGCGGTGAAGTTCACGCCGGAAGGAGGGGAGGTCGTCGTCGCGACGCGCGAGCCGCGACCACGAGGTACTGATATCGGTGACCGACACGGGCCCCGGCATCCCACTCGAGGACCACGAGCGGATCTTCGAGGAGTTCCAGCAGACGGATGTCGGTGTGCAGCAGCGCGAGGGTACTGGGCTCGGGCTCGCCCTTTCGAAGCGCCTTGTCGAGCTGCACGGCGGCCGCATCTGGGTCGAGAGCGAGCCCGGGCACGGCAGCCGCTTCGTCTTCACGCTGCCGGCGAAGGAGGCGGATCATGCTCGGTGAGCGGGTTCTGATCGTCGAGGACAACGAGAAGAACATGAAGCTCGTCCGCGACGTGCTGCAGGCCACGGGATACAGCACGCTCGAGGCGACGACGGGCGAGGAGGCCGTCGAGCTCGCCCTGTCGCAGGCACCGGCGCTCGTGTTGATGGACGTGCAGCTGCCTGGGATCGACGGCGTCGAGGCGCTCGAGAGGCTGCGGCAGAACGAGCGCACCGCCTCGATTCCCGTGCTGGCGCTGACCGCGCAGGCGATGAGCGGCGACCGCGAGCGTTTCCTCGAGGCCGGATTCGACGGCTACCTCGCCAAGCCCGTTGACGTCGGCGAGCTGATCGAGGCCGTTCGGGAGCACTGCGATCGTGGCTGAGCGACCGCCCAAGATCCTCGTCGTCGACGACGTGCCGGAGAACGTGCGCCTGCTCGAGGCAGTGCTTGTCTCGCGTGGCTACGAGGTGGTGACCGCGAACGACGGCCGGGCGGCGCTCGAGCGCGTCCAGACGGCTGAGCCTGACCTCATCCTCCTCGACGTGATGATGCCCGGCCTCGACGGCTACGCGGTCTGCTCCCAGCTCCGCGCGAACGACGACACCGCCGTGCTGCCGGTGATCATGGTCACGTCGAGCATCGGCCAGGAGAAGACGAAGGCGATCGAGGCCGGCGCCGACGACTTCATCCCCAAGCCGTTCAACCACAACGAGCTGCTCACCCGCGTGCGGTCGCTGCTTCGGATCAAGCGCTACCACGACACGATCAAGGCGCAGGCGGCGGAGCTCGCCGAGCTCAACCGCACGCTCGAGGAACGCGTGCGGGCCCAGGTCGCCGAGCTCGAGCGACTGGGCAGGCTTCGCCGATTTCTCTCTCCCCAGCTCGCCGACGCGGTCGTCTCCTCCGGAGACGAGACGATCCTTCGCAGCCACCGCCGACAGGTCGCGATGTTCTTCGCCGACCTGCGCGGCTGGTCAAGCTTCGTCGACACTGTCGAGCCCGAGGAGCTGATGCGTGTCCTCAGCGAGTTCCATGGGGTGATCGGGCGTCTGGTGAAACGCTTCGAGGCGACTGTCGGCTTTCTTGAAGGTGACGGTGTACAGCTCTTCTTCAACGATCCGATCGAGATCCCCGACGCGGCGCTCCGGGCCGTCCGGATCGGCTGCGCGCTGCGCGAGGAGATGGCCGAGCTCACGCCGCTCTGGTCGAAGCGCGGGTACGACCTCGACTTCGGGGCGGGCATTGCCCTCGGCTACGCGACCTGCGGCGAGGTTGGCTTCGAGGGTCGCTCCGACTACGCGGCGATCGGGGCTGTGACGAATCTCGCCTCACGGCTCGCCGACGAGGCGACCGGTGGACAGATTCTCATCGCGCAGCGTCTCTACGCGGAGGTCGAGAACGACGTCGACGTGGAGTCGGTCGGCGAGTTCACACTCAAGGGATTCCCGCGACCTGTGCAGGCGTTCAACGTCCTCGCCGTTCACGAGCCGGCACCGGAGCTGACTCAGGTGTAGAACGGCGGTCGCGGCGCCGGCCGCATGCGACAGAGCTTGGCGGACGAGCATCCGACTTGAGTGGTCGTGTTTCGTACCTGCACTCTTTCCTACTCAGGTTTCCCCTGTAAATCGAGCGTATGGGAGCGACGGGACCCGCAGCCCCGACCTCGGCGTCACAGGCCAGCGCGAGCCCGCGAGGGCGCCGTGAACGAGGCACGACCGAGGCACAACCGAGGGACGAGAGATGAGCCGTGGCGTTCTCTTGGATCGGAAGGCAGGACCAGCGTGGGCAGGATGGACGAAGAGCAGGAACATCTCACCATCCTCCGGATGGACGGCCGTGTACCCGACGACGCCATGGTTCATCGGCCGCGACAAGCAGCACGTTCGGCGGCGCGTGGTACGCAAGCAGCCTCGTCGTAAGGACGACTTTTCGCAGCTTCGTCTTTGCCTTTCGCGCGGCTCGCGATGTGCGTCGTGGTTGGGAAGTGCTGTGCAAAGACGCAGTTGTGGAGCCAAGTCGTTGGGACTCATCGGGGACTCACGTAGCCATGACCGCAAAAAACCCCCGATTTACGGGGGTTTTAGAAGCGGATGAAGGGACTCGAACCCTCGACCTTCTGCATGGCAAGCACCCGAGGGCCGTTCCGATTGGCTCCTATTTGGCTTGGTTAAGCCAGATCTAGATCTCGGTTGTTCTCGCGCGTTCCCGCCATTTCCGATAGCTCGCTGACCCACCGCTGACCCGCGAGTCGCGCCTCGGGGGCGTCGGAGGGACGCGATGCAGCTGCGTCACAGCGTCGAGCCGTGCTTTCGTTGATCTCGGCGGCCCCCCGTATCGGGGGTCGACGCGTCAGAGAACAGCAGGAGATAATTGTGCGGCGATGCACAAGGGTGGCCGCTCAGGTCTGCTCGCCGCAGTTGTTGTTGTAGCCGGATATGGCGCCGCTGGCTGCGGCGGCTCGGACGAAGAGCTGAGAGCAAGCGACCCGATCCATGCGTTTGGAGATCGCCAGCGGTAAATCGGAGGACCTAGAGCTGGCTTAGGAGCTATGTCTTCTTCGCCTGGAACGCCCTCCGTGCGGTTCTTATCCGCACCGAGCTACGGCGTCGTCGCACGCGGTCACGCTCACGATGGCGCGAGGGCCTCCGTCCTTATACGTTCCGGGCGCAATGAGTCCAATAGGGGGTGGAGCGATGCAGGGCAGAAGAGTCTGGAAGATCGGCGGGTTCGTCTCGGGCGCGGTGCTGATCGCGTTCGGCGCCGTCGCTCTCTACCTGGGCATCAACGGCTACCAGACGGTCGGCGACGAACTGAGCAAGGAGTACATCATCGGCGGCTCGGACATGGCGCCTGCCGAGATCCAGAAGGCGGCCAGCGAAGCCGGGCTTCCGGCCACCATCGAGCTGCCGACGTGCGACGTCGTCGATGAACCGATCGACACCGGAACCGAGGCACGCTGCTTCGCTCAGTACATGCGCGTCCACGCGCTCGAAGCGTCAGGCGGCTTGAGCTACGCGCAGATGGGACGCTTTCAGTCGGCCGCGAAGCCCGATGATCCAGCGGGCACGAGCGACGAAGTGGCGGCCGCGAAGGACGAGAGCGGCAACCCGATCTCAAACGGGGCGAGGACTATCTGGATCACCGAGACCGCCCTGGCGACCGGGCTGAACGTCTCCTACATGGCCGAGCAGATCTCGATCTTCGGCATCGTCGTCGGGGTGGCACTGCTCTTGACGGGAATCGGCCTCGTCATCCTCGCATTCGCGGTCTTTCGGCCGGGCTGGGCCTAAAAGGGGCGCTCAGCACGTAAGGACGGGAACTACAGACACCAGGTGCTGGCCGAGCTGGCGGCTTTCAGCTCGGCTGGATGTTGGGCGAGACCATCCAGGCGGGTACTGAGCTTCGGCGCTCCATCGTCCCGCACCATCCGGCTCCGCGTCCAAACGACGTCCAAACGAAGGAGAACGCGGCGACGTAACGGGAGCCGCGTGATGCCACTGAGAAGCCGCAGACCCGCGTGGTTGGTCGACCGCCGGACGCGTCACTCCTACGTCGCTTGGGCCGTGGGTTCCATCGCCACCCGCCCGGCCCTCGGCGGCTCGGGGTGGCGGCGCAGCTTTGACCGGATGAACCACTCGGCGAAGAGGAGGTTCGGCACCCAGCAGGCCCAGGCGACGATGGCGTACCCGGTGTGCTCGCCGAAGGCTGCCTCAAGGGGAGCGATGTAAATGCGCAGCGTGACGGCGGCGAAGATGAGCGCGTAGCTGCGGGTCATCCACTCTCGGTGGCTCTGCACGTTGCCGCTGCGGATGCGCAAGAAGGCCACCGTTACGGTGAGCAGCACGCCGAGCCCAAGCAGCGCGAACCCGATGTCTGAGGCGACGCCCGACGCGGAGAACGGTGCCAAGGCGATGCCGCCGACCGCGCCCACGATCGCGGCGGCGATGTAGACCTTCCCCAGCATGCGGTGGAAAACGGAAGTGGCGCTCCCGCAGGCGCCGGAAGAACTGGAACGGGCCGATGAGGATCGCGAACACCATCCCGGTGATGTGGAGCATGAGCCAGAACGTCTTATCCTCGTAGACCTCGCGCTGCCGCTCGAAATACACGTCGGGATTGAACGTGAAGTACTTGGCCGCAAGGAGCGCCATGAGCAAAGCCCCAAACAGGAGAAGGCCCCATCCGATCTTCGTCCTAGCAGTCCACATCGGACGCCTCCCGTCTTCCCGGTGTCAACTGGCGCGACGGCCGGGACACTATGACGGCGCTGCGGGCGAGGTCAAGCCGCTCGCCGATTTCCTTAGGCAGCGACCACGGGAAACCGGCCTCGGACGTTTGGGCTCGCCGTTGCATCGGTGTTCGAGCTCGACCTCGCGCCTCGGCAATGTTCGTCTGGCGCGCGCGACGATCGAGGCGAGGTCACACTCGTGGCTCCGGCCCGCGAGTAGGAGTCCCGCAGATGGGACCCGCTCACGCGGGGGTGCCTCCCAGCGCGCGCGACAGCTGGTTGAGGAAAGTCCAGCTTCCTCGCGTTCGAATCCCGTATGGCCTTCAAGACCCGCATGGACAGAGCGATTTGGCTCAACCATGCGGGTCATTTGTGTCAGAGGTGCCGGCAAAGCACGAGTGATGCACACCCCCGTGCACACCCGGAGACGGAAGGCATACGAGCGTTCCTGAGGCCCGTTGACTCTGCCCCACCGCCGTGAGAGGGTGCTCGGGGCCGCGGGGAGCGGCCACTGCGGAACATCTGTCAAACGTCTGGGGGTTTCCGATGAAACGATCGATCCTCGTACTCGCGGCTGCGCTGGGGGCGCTCGCCCTGCTCCTGCCACTCGCGATCAATGCCCAACGAGCCGCCCAACACGCCGCACAGCCCGCCTCCCCGTTGCAGTTTCCGACGCCCGAACCGGGGCCTCCCCCGCCCACTTGCGACGGCCAGACGGCGACCATCTACGTCAACGCCCAGAACATCATCGTCGGGGGGCCGAAGAACGGTCAGCCCTACCGGGGCAAGCTGAGCGGCACCCCGGGTAACGACGTCATGGTCGGCACGTCTGGCAAGGACGAGATCGCGGCCAGAGGGGGCAACGACGTCATCTGTGCCCTTGAGGGCAAGGACGAGATCGAGGCCGGTGCCGGAAACGACACGATGACCGGCGGCGCTGGAGCCGACCAGTTCAAGGGCGGCGCCGGAACCGACACGGCGACTGACTTCTCATCCGCGGAGGGGGACACGAAGAGGGGCGTCGAGCAGACGACACCGCCCCCATCGGGCGCCGACATCTCCCTCTCGGCAAATCCGGGAAGCGGGACTGAAACGGAAGTGACGGTCAGTAACGCCGGCCCCTTGGCGGCCACGGTATCGGTGTACCTGGAGTGTCCGAGCTTCGGCGGCGCGATTATCGGCACCGACCCTTCCTTCTGGAACGTCCAACCGGGGCCACCGGGAGAGCTGGTGGTGACTTCCGTCAACCCCATCCCGAGCGGCGAGTCGCTGTCGTTCACTGCCGACTGTGACCCCCTCGGCCCTGGCTTTGCCGAGGTCGCTTCCTCCACTGAAACAGACCCGGACTCGACCCCGAACAACGCCGTCACAACCGAAGACGACTACGTCGTCGTTCCCTAGGGCGTAGGAACGGCGCACGAGAAAAGCCGCTGTCGCCGCCGAGCGAATCCGGCGGCGACAGCGCTATTCGAGCCGACAGGCACGCGCATCGAAGAGGTCCGGCGAGACGAGCCAGAACTCGCCGTGCTGCTGCGGATCGCCGAGCGTGGACCTCAAGACGGGAGAAGCGAACTAGCGGGGTCAGTTCATGAGCTCATGAGCACCCAGACCGTGGTGTTGGCGAGTGCTGCTGCCCGTCTGTATCCCTGCGGACACTGCGAGGGCTGGAGAGCAAGATAGGCACCAGGGGCTGGATGCCCTGGATCGGCGTTTGTGACCTGGATGTTCCGCGGGGTGAAGCCCATTGAGATGCAGTACCCGCCACCGGGTGCAACGGTCGCTGAGTACACGATGCCGCTGACGCCCTTCGAGTGCGCGCTATCCAGGGTGCCGGCCTAGACGTACGCTCGAGCGGGACACCCACTCGGTGAAACCATCGAGGCGACTCCTCCGACTTGCGGACGCCGAGCGCTTCATCGAGGAGGTGCGCGGCGACGATCCTGAGCTCGCGAGTTGCCTGCGGATCGAGGAGCCCGAGCTCGAGGGAGTCGGCGGACTGAACTAGTCTCTCACCGAGTCGAGCCGCGAGGAGGTCGTGGCGATGGCGAGTACGGCTGGCGGCAGCGCAAGTCGGTGGGGACCGCTGTTCGGCGCACAGGCGGCCACATGGGCGGAGACGTGGGAAGGCCCGGCAGGCTGGGGGACTCCGGTCTACGAGCACGTGCTCGGCCGGGCGGACGTTGATGTCGGCGTCAGAGTGCTCGACTGCGGCTGCGGCGCGGGCCGCTTCGCGCGCATGGCATCCGATCGAGGAGCGCGCGTCGCGGGGATCGACGCGTCGGCTGAGCTGATCGCGATCGCGGCGGAACGTGTGCCCGAGGGCGAGTTCCGAGCTGGGGACATCGAGTCGTTGCCATGGGATGACGACCGGTTCGACCTAGTGACGGGCTTCAGCGCCTTCCAGTTCGCGGACGACAAGGTGAGAGCCCTGAGCGAGGCGAGACGGGTCTCGCGCGGCCCCGTCGTGGTCGTCATCCCCACTCGCGTGCCCGAATCGGGGATCACGTCCGTCCTCAAGCCGGTGTTTCCGCTCTTCGCCCCGGATGCGCTCGAGGGCATGAGGGGAAGCGGCATGTTCGCGCTTTCCGAACCGGGCAAGCTCGAGGACGTGCTCGCAAGCGCCGGCCTAACGCCGTACGAGGACGAGGAGATCGAATGTCCGATCGTCTTCGCCGACGCGGAGGCGGCCGAGCGCGCGTTCCTCGGTGCGGGACCCACGCAGCTTGCGATTACCAACTCTGGCGAGCCCGCAGTCGCCGACGCGGTCCGCTCCGCGCTCGTGCCGTTCACCGACCCCGATGGCCGCGTCGTGCTGCGAGCGTGGTACCGGGCCGCGTCTGCTCGGGGCTGAAGTCAGTGCGGCCCGCGAATGGCGGCGAAGCTCAGGATCGAGGAGCGCGAGCTCGAAGCTGGCGGGCTGACCTGATCCTCCGACCTCATGAGCGCTGTGGATTACTCGGAGGCGCCCGCGATGCTCCTAGGTGGGTCGGGCCTATGCGCTCGCGACTACCTCGCGGACCTCGGCGCTTTCAATCGTAACCCCCTCAGGAACGTCGGCATGGATTCGCTCCGACACCGCCCGAGCGGCGTCCTCCGACTCGAACACGATCATCGATTGCCCGTTGCTCCCGTCGTTAGAGCGAGTCCAGTAGCCGGCGACGAAGCCCGGCGCCTGCGACACGCGCGGCACAACCACCTCTGTCAACCCTTTTTGAGCAGTCTCAACGTCGCTGATCGAGACCCTCACGACGACTGCATGCATAGCTGCTCCTTCATTCAGTCAAGGATAGGAGTTGCGAGCCTAGACCCTTTGCGCGACGGGTGTCGAACGACCGAGCGCCTTCTCACCGCGCCAGCGCTAGATCTCCGTAGCTTCGATCTGCGGGTTGAAGTTGGGGTCGACGCGGGTCACGCGAGCACGAATCACGCGGCCACGGAGGAAGCGCACGACGTCGATGACCTGGCCCTCGCGGGGAAGCACCTCGCCGCGGTACTTGTAGAAAACGTCGACCCCACGGGACGCGTCTTTCGAGACGAGCGAGACGCTGAAGGTTCTCGTCTGGTCAAAACCGCTGTAGGCGAAGGGCATTCACACCAGCTTCGGATGCGGCATGGGTCCTCCCGAGTCTTCCCCCTCCTCGCGGATCCCAATCCGGTGACCGAGCGCGCCGCGTCCTTGAAACGAACCTCGGAGAACGTCTCGATCTTGCCGCGTGGGGCGCCAAACGGGACCAGAATCGACTGCGCGAAGGGCGGAACGACGGAAAGCACCGCGAGGAAGGCGGACGCCGCGCGTGCTTCCTGCTCATCCTGCCCCCGTATCCCGGCGACAGGGATCAGCCGGGCGTGTTGCCAGTCCTCGTGAGTCAAGCAGTCAGGAATCGCGATCGGGCCTCCCGAAGTCTTACGGCAGTCCGTTCCTCACGCGCTTGCGCTCAATCGTCAAGTCCGGCTGTGCCGTTTCGCGAGGCTCGCCGGCGCCTCTCCCTACCGGCGCTGGCAGAAACGCTGGCAATCCGGCGATTTGTCGCCCGCCCGAGCAACGAAAAGACCCCGTTTCCGGGGCCTTTGTGAAGCGGATGATGGGATTCGAACCCACGACCTTCTGCATGGCAAGCAGACGCTCTAGCCAACTGAGCTACATCCGCGGGCGGCGCGATTATAGCCGGGTCCAACCCGCTCTCCGTATCGGCCATAGGCCGGCCTCGGAAGGTTTCCAGACCGTGGAAACGGGGCATTGTGGCACGAAGGGGAGATGGACACCGAGCGAGAGTCTGCGGCACTCGAAAAGACCGAAGAACTCCACCCGGACCCAAACTCGGTGGGAGGAATCGGGCCGGAGGAGACTACGCAGGCAGGCGAGGAGTGGCCGGTTGCCCGCGAATACCGGGTCCCGTCCGATGGGAACGGGGGCATTCCACGCCCGGCCGACGAGGCAGGAGAGCTGGTCGTCACCCCGCCGCCTGGATCGCGGCGGCTTCCGCTCTACGTGGGCATCGGGCTGTTGGGCGCCTTGCTGGCGTTGCTCGTTCTCGGAGCGGCGTGGCTCGTACTGCGAGCGGATGACAGTGCTCAGGGGACACAGACCGCCTCGGCGCCCGTGAGCACAACGCCGGCGAAGCCGAAGAAGGCAGCTCCGGCGTCCGTGGCGGTTCCGAATGTCGCCGGAGTGTCGGCCTCGCGCGCACGGTCCCGCCTTCAGGACGCCGGTTTGCGCGTGGAGATTCGCTCGGTGATCTCGACGTCGGACACTGCCACGCCTGGTGAGGTGCTGAAACAGACGCCGGCCGCAGGAACGGACGTCGCCGATGGGACGGTCGTGGTCTTGATGGTGTCCGGTGCATCACCGCGGATCGAGGTTCCGGCCGTGGTCGGGCTCAGGGCCTCCGACGCGACCCGAGCACTTCGAGACGCGGGCCTCGAGGCGCAGATACGTCTCGTGCAGTCCACGAAGCCTGCGGGCACGGTTCTCGAGCAAGCTCCGTCGTCGGGAACCGAGCTCGAGAAAGACGGCACCGTGAGGCTCGACGTCGCCAAGGCCTCGCCGCCGGTGACGCTTGCGGTACCGCGGCTCGTGGGATCCACCGCCAGCGACGCCAAGGCGCGAATCCGTGGCCTAGGGCTGCGCTGGAGCGTCAGCCCGGTCGAGTCCGAGAAGCCCGAAGGCACGGTAGTCGGGCAATCGCCGAGTGCCGGAACGCGGCTCCGCAAGGGTCAAGCCGTGATGCTCGAGGTTTCCACGGGCCCGGCCCAGATGACCATCCCGGATGTGACCGGGCTCGACGAGCAGTCCGCCCGAGTGCAGCTCGAGGCTGCCGGCTTCTCGGTTCAGGTGACCGACGAGGTGACGACCGATCCCAGCCGGGACGGGATGGTGATCGGTCAGTCTCCCGCCGGCGGGTCCAGAGGAGAGCAGGCGGGCACCGTCACGCTGACCGTCGCCCGCCTCGGCTGATCGGGGATCTAAGGCGACTCGCGGTCGAGCGCCTCGTTGACGAGGCGGTCGGCGAGCTCGTTGTGCTCGCGGCGCACGGCCGTATACGAAACACGCGGGATTCGACGAGCTTGACGAGAGGCGTCGAGGAAGAGGTCCTGCAGCGCGCGGTTCTTCACCCGGTACTCGCCCCGCATCTGTTTCACGAGGAGCTCCGAGTCGGAGACGACCTCGAGCTCCGTCACGCCTGCCTCGGCCGCCCGCTCGAGGCCGGCCACGAGTGCCGAGTACTCGGCGACGTTGTTGGTGGCGACACCGATCGACTCGCCGCGCGCGTCGAGCACGGTGCCGTCGTCGGCCTCCAGGACGAACGCGTACGCGGCCGGCCCCGGGTTCCCGCGTGACCCTCCGTCCGTGAACAGCCTCGCCTTCACGTCTCGAGGAGCGGGTACACGTCGTAGGCAGGCTCTTCGTACGGGTGAGCGCCTCTGAGTGCCGCGACAACAGCTCCCAGCTGGTGAGCCGGAACGATCGTCTCGACGCGTAGCTCAGAGACACGCTCCTCCCTCCCCCTCTCGCCGACGGCGGGATCGGTGTCGTCGCCGCCGAAGAACGTCCCCGTCCCGGCCGCATACCAGGAGCAGCGTTCGTATTCCCCGACCCTCCCGGCGCCCGCAGCGAAGACAGCATCGCGGGTCGTGTCGAGAGCCTCCTCGGGCACGAACCAGACGAGCTTGACCTGGGATGTGGGGTCAGACCCGTGGGGTCTGACCCCGGTCATTCGACGTTGTCGATCTGCGCCCGCTGCAGCGTTCCCGAGTAGTCGACATACACCGACTTCCACTCGGTGAAGACGTCGAGCGCTGCCTGCCCCGCCTCACGGTGGCCGTTGCCGGTCTCCTTGACCCCGCCGAACGGGAGGTGCACCTCGGCGCCGATGGTTCCGGCGTTGACGTACGTGATCCCAGCCTCCAGGTCGCGCATGGCGCGAAACGCGCGGTTGACGTCCTGCGTGAAGATCGACGACGAGAGGCCGTAGCGGATCCCGTTCGAGACGCGGATGGCCTCGTCCGTGTCCCCCACGCGGATGAGCGCCGTGGTCGGGCCGAAGATCTCCTCCTGTGCGATCCGCATTCCGGGATCGACGTCCCCGAAGATCGTGGGGCGGTAGTAGAACCCCTTCGCCAGCTCCCCGTCGCTCGCGATCTCGCCGCCGGTGAGCAGCTTCGCGCCCTCGTCGACCCCGATCTGCGTGTACGAGTGGATCTTCTCCAGCGCGGCTTCGTTGATCACGGGGCCGACGTCGGTGTCGTCCTCCCAACCGGGACCGAGGCGTAGCGCCTCGGCACGCGCGACGAGCCTCTTCGACAGCTCCTCGTAGACGCGCTCGTGGACGATCACCCGGCTCGCGGCGGTGCAGCGTTGCCCGGAGGTACCGAAGGCCGACCAGACGATCCCGTCGATCGCGAGCTCGAGATCTGCGTCCTCCATGACGATGATCGCGTTCTTGCCGCCGAGCTCGAGATGGATGCGCTTGAGGCCGTCCGCCGCGTTTCGCATCACCGTGACGCCGGTCTCGCGCGAGCCGGTCAGCGTGATCACCGGGACGCTCGGATGGCGGACGAGCCCGTCGCCTACCGCCCCACCCCCACCGTGGACGATGTTGACGACTCCCTTCGGCACGCCTGCCTCGTCGAGCAGCTCCACGAAGCGCTGACCGAGCGCGGGTGTGTCGGTCGCGGGCTTGAAGACCACCGTGTCACCGGACACGAGCGCGGGCGTGATCTTCCACGAGGGAATGGCGACCGGGAAGTTCCACGGCGTGATCACGCCGATCACGCCGATCGGCATGCGGAGCGACATGTTGAACTTGTCCCGGAGTTCGGACGGCGTCGTCTGACCGAAGAGCCGCCGGCCCTCGCCGCCCATGTAGTAGCTCATGTCGATCGCTTCCTGGACGTCGCCCCCCGCTTCCGCCTTGACCTTCCCCATCTCGTGCGTCATCAGGTCGGTCAGCTCGGCCTTGTGCTCGACCAGGAGCTCCGCGAAGCGGAAGAGGATCTCGCCGCGCCGCGGGGCGGGCACCAGCCGCCAGTCCTCGTAGGCCTCCCTCGCTGCCGCCACGGCCCGGTCGACGTCCTCGGCGCCGGACTTCGGGAAGGTCCCGATCAACTCGCCGTCGGCCGGACTCGTCGAGTCGAAGGTCTCACCGGAGGCGGCATCCACCCACTCGCCGCCGATGAAGTTTTGAGACTTCGCCGTTGTCGTAGCCATGAAGCCAGTCTATTGCCCTCATCGCGCGACGAGCGGATGGTTGCCGGCGGTGCGCATGCGCTCTAGCCTCGCAGCGTGCCGGTCTGTGCGAGCTGTGGACACGACAACCGTGAGGGCGCGAGGTTCTGCGAGGCGTGTGGCTTCGCACTGGCCGCCACACCCGCGCGCGGGGAACAGCGAAAGACGGTCACCGTCCTCTTCTGCGACCTGACAGGCTCGACCGCGCTCGGCGAGACCCTCGACCCCGAGCGGCTACGCACTCTCCTTGCCCGCTATTTCGAGCGGATGAAGAGGATCATCGAGCATCACGGTGGTAGCGTCGAGAAGTTCATCGGAGATGCGGTGATGGCGGTCTTCGGGGTCCCGACATCGCATGAGGACGACGCATTGCGTGCGCTCCGTTCGGCCGTGGAGATGCGCGACGCGCTCGCCGAGCTCGGGCTCGAGGGACGAATCGGCGTCACGACCGGCGAGGTCGTGACCGGGACCGAGGAGCGGCTCGCGACAGGCGATGCCGTCAACGTCGCAGCGCGACTGGAACAGGCCGCCCAGCCAGGCGAGGTGCTGGTGGGAGGACCGACGCTCGACCACGTCGGCGACGTAGCCGAGGTCGAGCCGCTCGAACCGCTCGAGCTGAAGGGCAAGGCGGAGCCCGTCCCCGCGTATCGGCTCGTCCGCGTGCGGGAAGCACCGGAGCGAAGCCACGAAGCGCGGTTCGTCGGACGCGAGCGCGAGCTCGTCATCCTCCGAGAGGCAACGGAACGTGCACGGGCCGAAGCACGCTGCGAGCTGGTCACCGTCGTCGGCGAGGCCGGCGTCGGCAAGTCCCGGCTCGTCGCCGAGGCCCTGGCCGCGAACGACGTGAGGGTCGTCCGCGGACGCTGCCTCCCCTATGGCGAGGGGATCACCTACTGGCCGGTGATCGAGGTGCTGAAGCAACTCGACCTGCGTCCCGCGAACGAAGTCGCCGCGGCCGCGATCCGCTCCCTGCTCGGCGAGTCGGAGACGCCAACCTCCGCCGAGGAGATCGCATGGGCGTTCCGGAAGACACTCGAAGAGGCCGCCGTACCGCAGGTGCTCACGGTCGTTTTCGATGACATCCAGTGGGCCGAGGAGACGTTCCTCGATCTGGTCGAGCACGTTGCGCTGCTCTCCTCCGGCGCGTCGATCCTGCTGCTCTGCATCGCGCGCCCCGAGCTCGTCGAACGCCGCCCCGCCTGGCCGGTTGGCATTCGGCTCGATCCGCTGGGCGACGGGGACGTTGATGAGCTGATTCCCGAGAGCATCGCCGGTGCGCTGCGGCAGAGGATCACGCGGGCTTCGGGCGGCAACCCGCTCTTCGTCGGCGAGATGCTCGCCATGGCGGACGAGGCGGGGGGCGAGGTGATTGTCCCACCCACCCTGCAGGCGCTGCTCGCAGCCCGCCTCGACATGCTCGAGACCGCGGAGCGGAGCGTCCTGGAGCGAGGCGCGGTCGAAGGGGAGATCTTCCACCGGGGCGCCGTGCAAACGCTGGCGCCCGAGGAGACGCAGGTGACTCCGCGCCTTGCCGCACTCGTCCGTAAGGAGCTGATCCGGCCCGACAAGCCTCAACTCGCAGGCGAAGACGGCTTCCGTTTTCGCCACCTGCTGATCCGCGACGCCGCCTACGACGCGCTGCCGAAGGCCATCCGCGCAGATCTCCACCAGCGCTTCGCAGCCTGGCTCGAGGAGCGTGGCGTCGACCTGGTGGAGCTGGACGAGATCCTCGGCTACCACCTCGAGCAGGCTTGCCGCTACCGCGTCGAGCTCGGGCTGCCGCTGCACGCCGGCCTCCTGCAGCCGGCACGACAACGTCTGGCCGCCGCCGGCCGCCGGGCACTGCTCCGCCTCGACAGTGCGGCGTCCGTGAGCCTGCTCCAGCGAGCAGTCGCCCTCCTTCCCGCGGCGGAGATCGACCTCGCGCTCGAAAACGACCTCATCGATGCTCTGTTCTGGGCCGGCAAAGGCGATGACGCGCTTCGAAACGCCCGGTCCCTCACCGAGCGGGCGGCGGCGGCGGGCGACCGCATCGGCGAGCTCTGCGGGAGAATCAAGGAAGGCACCGTCCGCATCTCCTACGAGCCGGAGGGCGCGACAGACGAGCTAGCGGAGCTCATGGAGGAGGCGATGCCTGAGCTCGAGGCTGCGGGAGACGACCTCGCTCTGTCCATCGGATATTCCGCGCTCGGGGAGGTCGCGCTCATCCGAGCCCGCATGGACACGATGCTCGTGGCGTACGAGAAGGTCTTCGAGCACGCCCAGGCGGCTGGCCTGGAGCACGAGATCGCGATCGGACGCGCCAGTGCTCGTTTCTTCGGCACGACGCCGATCCCTGAGCTTCTCGCGTGGTGTGACGAACAGGAGCAACGACATACACGCGTCTCCTTCAACATCAAACGGTTCCGTGCAGTTGCGCTGGCCATGCTCGGCCGATTCGACGAGGCGCGCACGATTCAAGCCGAACTGCGAGCGGAGCTTGCCGACCGCGGCGGAGGAATCGTCCTCGGGACCGCTCTGGGCCAGGACGCGGTGATCGTGGAGCTCTTGGCAGACGATCCAGCGGCCGGGGTCGCGTTCGGACAAGAAGGGTGCCGGATCCTCGACGACCTCGGAGAGAAGGGTTTCCTTTCGACTGCGGCAGGGAACCTGGCGCAGGCGCTCTACGGGGTCGAGCGGCTCGAGGAGGCCGCGGCCTGGGCAAATCGCGCCGCGGAGCTCGGCGCAAGCGACGACGCGATCACCCAGATGCTCTGGCGGCAGGTACGGGCGAAAGTCCTCACACGTCGCGGCGCGAACGACGAGGGAGAGCTGCTGGCCCGCGAGGCGCTGGCGATCGGCGACAAGACCGACATGGTGAACCAGCACGCAGACGCCTACGTCGACCTGGGCGAGGTACTTCTACTGAGCGGAAAGCCCGCGGAGGCGGTCGCCGCGCTCGAGCAGGCACGCGCGCGCTACGAACGCAAGGGAAACAT
This sequence comes from uncultured Actinomycetes bacterium, assembly GCA_963761485.1. GTDB lineage: Bacteria > Actinomycetota > Thermoleophilia > Gaiellales > Gaiellaceae > GMQP-bins7. Next base: position 645,048 of record CAVXGP010000015.1, read on the forward strand.
CGTCTCGACGCAGCGCACGCAGGCGCGGCTCGCCGACATCCGCGGCGGGGCGCAGGCATCTCGACGCTAGCGACGCGTATCGTCGACTAGAGCAGTCGCGGGACGCCCTCGAAGTGGGCGTCCCACCAGGTCGAGCGGAAGTCGGCGTTCGGCACGCCGCCGAAGGCAAGCAGCATCGTGCCGGCCTCGAGCGCGACAGCGCCCCGCCGCACGGACGGATCGCGAACTGCCACGACGAAGGTCGCCGGCGCGGAGACCGACTCGCCGTCAAAGGTGAACTCCGCCGACCCGCGCGTCACGAGGTAGAGCTCCTCCTGACCGCTGCCGGACTCATCGTGCTCTTCAACGAGCACGTCGCCGCTCGCCGCGGCGACGAACGCGTTCGCGCCGAAGGCCGTGAAGCCGAACACGTGCTGGAGCGGATACCACGCTGCGCCGGGCCCTGTCTCGTGGGCGACCGGCAGCTCCTCGAGGCTGAGCGCCGCCCAGCCGGGCACAGCTATCGAGCCGTGTCGGGAACGACGCGCCCGCTCTCGTCGAGCTGCGCGTTCCAGTTCGTGAACGCAGCTTCGACCTCGACGATGTCCGAGCCGCGGTCTGCGAGGCGTATGGGCTGCGATGCCTCCGGAAGGACGCGGTACTGGTACCACGTGATCTCCCAGGCAAACGTGAGCACGAGCTCGCTGTTGACGCCGGAGAGCGGGACGATGGAGACCATCGGCGCGCCGAGAGCCCGCGCGACACCCTGGATGGTGCGGCGGAAGAGACTCGCGTTGAAGAGGTCGGCGGCCTCGACGAGGGCGGCCTCCGAGTCCGACAGCCGGCGCAGGATCGGCTCCGGAACGACCGGCTCCGGCTCCCCGTTTCGAACACCGAGAAGCTGCGCCCACCGCGGGCGCTTCCGGCGGGCATGCGGCGAGAGGGCGGGCGACACGGGCCCTCCCTCCCGCACCCAGCCGTACTCGAGCGCCACGTCGGTGCAGAGGGGGCACACGTCCACGAACTCGACTCCGTTCGGCGAGAACCGCAACGCGTACTCCCCCTGAAGCAGCGTCCGTTCGCAAACAGCACACACACGACGGACGCTCGCCTTCGTCACGCGCATGATCGGACCCTAGCACCCGCCTTCCGGTTGTCCACAGGCCTGTGGACGAAGCGGGGCGCCCTCGTGGAGGGCCAGACCCGTGAAGTCCGACCTCCGATTACGTCTTTGCGGCCTCGCGTTCACGCCGCGTCTCCTCGATCACCTTCTGCGCGACGTGCGTCGGGACCTCTTCGTAGCGCAAGAAGTGCATCGCGTGGTCGCCTCTGCCGCCGGTCATCGACGTCAGGGACTGGGAGTAGGTCAGGAGCTCGGCCATCGGCACCTCGGCCTGGATCGTCGTCATGCCCCCGAGCGGCTCCATTCCCTGCAACCGCCCGCGCCGAGAGTTCAGGTCTCCGTTGACGGCCCCGACGACGTCGTCCGGCACGGTCACCTCGAGCTCCATGATCGGCTCGAGGAGGACGGGATCGGCCTTCATGTACGCGTCCTTCCAGGCCATCGAGCCGGCGATCTTGAACGCCATCTCCGAGGAGTCGACGGTGTGGTACGAGCCGTCAACCAGCTCGACGCGAACGCCCTGCACAGGAGCGCCGGCGAGCTCTCCGTGGTGCATCGCCTCCTGGATGCCCTTGTCTACAGCCGGCCGGAACCCCTGCGGGATCACGCCGCCGACGATCCTGTCCACGAACTCGTAGTCGCCGTCCGAGATGGGCGTGACGACGATGTGGCAGTCGCCGAACTGGCCGCGGCCGCCCGTTTGCTTCTTGTAGCGCCCGTGAGCACGCGCCTCGCGGCGGATCGTCTCGCGGTAGGGGACGCGCGGGGGATGCAGGTCGACGTCGACGCCGAAACGGCGCTTCGCACGTTCGAGAGCCACCTCGACGTGCATCTGGCTCATTCCGGAGAGGATCTCCTCGCCCGTCTGCTGGTCGCGTCGCAGACGCAGCGTCGGATCCTCCTCCGCGAGCCGGCGGATCGCGGTCGCGACCTTCTCCTCGTCGCCCTTCGCCTTCGGAGTGATTGCGAAGCTCATCACCGGCTCCGGGAACCCGAAGTCGGGCACCTCCACCGGGACCTCCTTGTCGACCAGGAGATCGCCCGTCTGCGCCTCCTTGAGCTTGGCCACGGCGCCGAGGTCGCCCTCGACGAAGTCGAGCGCGGGCTTGTGCTCCTTGCCCTGCAGCTCGAGGAGCGACCCCAGCCGCTCCTTTCCCTTCGTGCGCAGGTTCGCGAGCGTCGTCTCGGCCGTGATCGTGCCCCTCAGCACCCGGAAGAGGTTGATCCGCCCGGCGAAGGGATCCGCGACGGTCTTGAAGACGAACAGCGCCGCCGAGGCCCCGTCGACGTCGATCGGCGACCCTTTCTTCGCCGGGGAAGGCACGCATTCGACGAGGAGGTCGAGGAGCGCGTGCGTCCCGAGATTCTTCGTGGCCACCCCACACGCGACCGGGAACACCTCCCCGTTCGTCACAGCAGTCTTGAGAGCCGATGCCACCTCGTCGGCGCCGAGCTCCTGGCCGTCGAGGTAGCGCTCCATGAGGCCCTCGTCCGTCTCGACCACGGCATCGAGGAGCTTCTCCCGGTACTCGGCGACGACGCCCGCCAGCTCGTCCGGGATCGGCCCCGGCTCGCCCTCCTTCTCACCCTCGGGGCTCGCGTAGGCGCACAGGTGGAGCACGTCGACGATGCCGGTCAGCTCGTGCTCGGAGCCAATCGGAATGTGTACGGCAACGCACTGCGGGGAGACCTGCGAGCGAAGCTGTTCGAGCGTCCGGAAGAAATCGGCGCGCTCGCGGTCGAGCATGTTCACGACGACGACGCGCGCGAGGCCGAGCTCGTCCGCCAACCTCCAGGCTCGGGAGGTGCCCACTTCCACACCCATCACGCCGGACACCGTGACCAGCATGCCCTCGACGACGCGGGCGGCGGTCCGCAGCTCGCCCTGGAAGCTCGGGTCGCCCGGAACGTCGATCAGGTTGAGCTTCCGCCCTTGCCAGCTGACGTGCTCGAGGGACATCGCGATCGAGAGCTGGCGCTTGTGCTCGTCCTCGTCCGAGTCCGAGATCGTCGTCCCCGCCTCGACAGTGCCGAGCCGATTCACCTCTCCGGACTGGAACAGCAGCGCCTCGACCAGCGACGTCTTGCCCGTCCCGCGGTGGCCGACGACGGCGACGTTCCGGATCTTGGCGGGCTCGGGCATGGGCTGGCTCCTTCTCGGACTGGATTCGCCGCCCCAAGCTTAGTCGGCCGCCGGAGAGCCGAAGCTCACGTTGCCGTCGAGACAGTCACTTACGTCTCGTCGAGCGTGGGTCGCCAGCATGGTGCCGGTGACTGCCTCCAGACAGTCGTTCACACGATCATTCTCCCCGCAGGCGAGCAAGCTGGTTCGCCGGCTGCACGTTGACGACAGCGTCGATGGTCGCCGCACCCTTGCGGGCTGTGGCGACAGCGAGCTCGATGTTGGCGAGACCCTGTGCGGAGTGGGCATCCGAGTTGAGAACGAGCCGCACGCCAGCCGCGATGGCTTCGGAGGCGTGCGTGCCGGAGAGATCGAGCCGGTCCGGGAGGCCGTTGACCTCGAGTGCGACACCGGTCTCGACCGCGACGCCAAAGACCTCGTCCAGGTCGAGCGCGTTCTCGGGGCGGTGGTTGAGGATCCTCCCCTTCGGATGGCTGAGCGCTCGGACGTACGGATTCCTCATCGCCTGGGTGACGATCGTCGTGAGCTCGTCACGGCTACGCCTCTGGCCCGCGTGCAGGCTGAGCTGAACCCAGTCGAGCTCGGCGAGGACCTCGTCTTCGACGTCCAACGTTCCGTCGGGCCGAATGTCGCACTCGACCCCGCGCAGGATGCGGAACGGAGCCAGGAGCTCGTTCGACTCGTAGATCTCCTCTCCCTGGCGACGGAGGTCGTCCGACGTCAGACCGGTCACGACTCGCACGTTCGGCGAGTGGTCGCAGATCGCAAGGTATTCGTGCCCACGCTCCTGAGCGGCGAGGGCCATCTCGTGAACCGTTGCCTTTCCGTCGGACCAGGTCGTGTGGCAATGTAGGTCACCTCGGACATCCGCTTGCCCGATCAAGCCGGGAGGCGGTATTGCGCGAGGTACCTCACGCAGCTCCGGCGGGCAATAGGAGATCCCCAGGCGGGCGAAGAGCGATTCCTCGTCCGGCATCGGCGGCATGGGCTCGAGCGCCCGAACGTACTCGTCGGACCCCGTCGCCCGAACGAGCTCGGTACCGAAGCTCGAGGGATCGCACGCGACGACCCGAACCGGGACGCCCTCGACCGTCAGGCCCACCGCATGTCGGTCGCTGCGCTCGAGAACACTGACGATCTGAGCGAGCGACTCGAACTGGCGAAGCTTTGCCGCAGGCTCAGCCGTTGCGCAGACCACGGCGAGCTCGTACGAGAGCTCGCAGAATCGTCGCGGCTCGCCCGCGTACACGCCGCCCAGGGCAGCGGCGACCGCCGCGGAGAGTGGACGGCTCCGATTCAACGTGAGCCCACGGCGAGCTCTCGGTGGCCGTTCGAGAGTGGCCCGAATCCGTCCCTCGGTGATCGGCCCGATCCCCGGGACGGAGAGCAATCGACCTTCCTCGACGGCCTCACGGAGCTCAACTGCGGTCGTGATGCCAAGCGCCTGTCCGATCTCGAGCGTCCGGCGCGCACCCAGTCCGACGAGATTCCCGAGGGCGACGAGCTCGGGCTCGACACGTCGTTCCAGCTCGCGGAGCTCGGCGATCTCACCCGTCTCCACGAGCTCTCCCAGCTTCTCCGCGATGCCGGGGCCAATGCCGCGGAGCTCGCGAATCCGACCGCTGCGCACGAGCTCTGCGGCAGAGTCGGGAAGCGACCGAATCAGATCGGCGGCTCGACGGTACGCGCGCGCCGCGTGGGGGCTCGCGTCCGCGAGCTCGAGCAGCGACGCGAAGAGCGCGAGCTGATCGGCGATCGCAGCGTTCGTCGGCGGCGCTCCCCCACCCGTTCGACTCGTCACGAGCTCAGGTTCGCACAGTGCTGCTACGTCTCGGCGGGCTCGCGAGCCGTTCCGGACAGGTGCGCCTTCAGGCGCAGGATCGCCTTCGTATGAAGCTGCGAGACACGTGACTCGGTGACGCCGAGCACCTCTCCGATCTCGCGCAAGGTCAGTTCCTCGTAGTAGTAGAGCGTGACCACGAGCTTCTCGCGTTCGGGGAGTCCCGCGATTGCCTCGGCAAGCGCCTCTTTGATCTCGGTCTGCTCGAGCGACATCTCCGGGTCCGGCACCGTCTCGTCCTCGATCGTGTCGATGAGAGCGATCTGATCCCCGCCGCCCGACGGTGACCACAACTCGTCGAGCGCGGCGACGGAGGAGCGAGAGATCTCCCGGAGACTGTCCTCGAGCTCGTCGTTCGTCACCCCGAGCTTCTTTGCGATCTCCTCGTCGGTCGGCGCCCGCATGAGCTCCTTCTCGAGCGCTGCGATCGCGCGCTCGATCTGACGCGCCCGTGTTCGCACCGAGCGCGGGACCCAGTCGAGCGAACGCAGCTCGTCGATGATCGCGCCGCGGATGCGCGCCATTGCGAAGGTCTCGAACTTGATCTCGCGGTCGGGGTCGAAGCGTTCGATCGCGCCGATGAGGCCGAGGAGACCGTAGGAAACGAGATCCTGCTCGTCCACGTGCGAGGGCAGACTCGCCCCGACGCGGCCGGCGACGAACTTCACGAGCGGCGCGTAGGTGAGGATGAGCCGGTCACGGAGCAGCTGATCCCCCGACCTGCGGTATTCCTGCCAGAGCGCCTGTGTCTCGTCCACCGCCGCCACGTGGAAGAGAATACGCCGCACAGGGGCGGATTCCTCAGAGTCGCGGCCACCTCAGCGCGCGTCGCGCGAGATCGGCCATCCACATGGCGAGCGCGGCGGCGGCGAGCGCGATCACCCACGCGCCACCACCTTCGAGCGCGGAGAAGACGGCAATCAGCCCGAGACCTGCCGCCAGCATGGCGAAGAGCAGCCCGAGCGCGCGCCGGTGCACCCCGGGAAGGCTAGTCGGAGGGGCCGCGGTACCATGTGCCCTCGCAACCCAGGGGAGTAGCTCAACTGGCAGAGCACCGGTCTCCAAAACCGGGGGTTGCAGGTTCGAGTCCTGTCTCCCCTGTACAGCACGAGAGCTGCACGTCGACCGGGGCGTGATCCGAGAGCACGAGTCCGTTTTGCGTGCGCCTCTCGATCGGCCAGACGAACGGACCGGACGTCTTCGCGCCGCGGACGAGGATGTGATCTATGCCATCGATACCGTCGGTGTACCCGGGGAGCTTCGGCTGGCGCAGATTGAAGTCGCCGGCGATCACGACTGGTTCTCCCGGGCGGGCGACTTCTTCCGCAAAGAGGCGCGCGCGCGTGAGCTCCGCGCTCGGCACTTCCGGCTGGCGCATGTCATTCGTCGCGTGCAGGTTCGCGACGACCAGCCGTCCGTCGATGCGTACGACCTGGACGAGACGCCGCTCGCGACCCGAATCACTGATGCGCTCATGGCCGAGGTCCTCGACTTCGTAAGAGCGATCGACGAGGATCGCGTTCGCCTGACCCGCGAGCGCCGAGCGAAAGAGGCCCTGATGGAGGCGCGTCGTCCACGCGGAGACGCGGCCGGGCCAGAGCGGCGGGCGTGTGATGGCCCGCACGGCGTGCATCCCCGCCCAGTCATCGATTCGTAGGAGGCTCCACACCGGCAGCTCCTGCAGGCAGAGGACGTCGGGGCGATTGGCGCTCGCGAGCTCCAGCATGGCCTGCAGGTATCCGTGCCGCCGCGGCGGGTCGGCGTTGCCGTGGAAGACATTCCAGGTGCGAATGAGGAACGACACGACGGTTTTACGGTGTCACGAGTGTTTACGCGCGTAGGTAGAGGGTAAGCGAGCCTCATCGTCACGAGAAAGGGAGGACATGACTACTGTGGATTCACTACTCGAGAAGTACAGGGACGACCTCAACGGGCTTGTCCGGAGGTTCGAGTCGTCTGGTCTCGGCGAGAAGGTCAAGTCATGGATCGGGACGGGACCGAACGAGTCGATCAGCGCCGATCAGATCAAGAGCGCGCTTGGCTCGGAACTCGACCAGCTGGCTGCCAGGGTCGGAATCGGCAAGGATGAAGCGGCGGACGAGCTCGCACAGAATCTTCCGGACGCCGTCGACAAGGCGACGCCAACCGGGTCGCTCCCCAGTGCGGACAGGGTCCAGCAGGCCTCCACGCCTACCGTCTGATCAGCCGCCAACCACCGGACGCCGAGCGCGAGCAGTCCGAACCGGCCCCGAGCTTGTAGGGCGGCGGCATGGAGACGACAGGCTCGGAGATATGATGGAGGGGAGTCGAGGCGCGTCCCCACGAAGCGCCCTCCTGATGCGACGACCCTGACGGTCGTGTGCTTGCGAGGCCGCACCCCGACCGAGTGTCGGTCATCGGCCAAGCCGGGAAGTGGACACATGTCTGAGGTTGAGCTGCAGGCTCGCGTGGCGAGAAATCAGAGTCTCTTCCGCGATTACAACGAGCTCCTCGAGCCCTCCAACGAGGCGCACCAGCGTGTACGCCCGCCGTTTGCGGACTGGTTCTGCGAGTGTCCTCGCGAATCGTGTTCGGAACGGGTGAAGTTGACGCTCGTCGAGTATGAATCGGTCCGCGCCGACCCAACGCACTTTTTCGTGGCGCCAGAAGAGGACCACGTCGTCCCGGATGTCGAGCGCATCATCGTGCGTAACGAGCGCTACTGGGTTGTCGAGAAGCTCGGAGTGGCGGCTGCGGTGAGCGAGGGTCTCGATCCCCGCTCGCCTTGACCGATCCATGAGTGCTCCGACGCAATCGATTGCCGAACCGGACGTCGATCACCTGTTGGCGCGCCCCGGCGCGGTGTTGTCGCCAACTACGCCGGCGGGTGAATGTCTCTTGCTCGCGGATTGACAATCGCGAGCAGCGGCTCGAGGGGGACTTCCTGGTACGCCCTGTGCCGAAGCGTTGTCCCGGGATTCACGCGATAGTGGTTTCGTCGGCCGTTCTTTGTCACGGTGATGTACCCGCCATGGGCCAGGTCAGTGAGGATGCGGTGCGCAGCCCGCTCGGTGAGGCCGACTTCTTCGGCCACGACACGAACTTGAGCGTCGGGGTTGCGTGCCACGTACAGAAGGACGTGGAAGTGGTTGGTGAAGAAGAACCAACCACTTTCAGATCTTGACATTTGATTCATGAATATGTTAGGTAGTAACTTGAACCTTCTTCTATGAGTCAGGAAGTGTAGTTACCTGATCCAAGAAGCGCAACGCAAGGAGACGCAATGTCGCTCTTAGTGCCGGATCCGAACCGTGAGATCGAGTCTCATCCGGGATCACGCGAGCTCGAGATTCTTGCCAAGCGCTACTTCGCGCTCTTCAATTCGCGCGCTCTAGCAGAGCTGCGCGACGTTCTCCATCCTGAAGTCACTCTCGAAATGAATACGGTGGTACCCACCACGGTCCTCAAGGGCCGCGACGAGGTGATCCGGTTCTTGGGGAAGGAGTTCCCGCACCGTCTATGGGAAGCCGTAGTGCAAGCGTGCGAGACGCTAGGCAACAATCGCGCGGTCGTTGCGGGCCGCGTCCGTTGGATGGACGATCAGCGCGTCCTGCGCGACGATCCCCAACTGTGGGCGCTTGAGTTCCTCGACGGTCTGCTGCTTCGCTCAATCCCAGTCCACACAGTTCGCGAAGCGGAGTCGATCCTCACGTCGGCAGAGTCCCCCGCTGATCCCAGCAACGCGGATCCAGCAGACTCGGGTCCAGTAAAGGCGTGACAACCTCGGGGTGGACGACGCCCCGAGGTTCAGCAACCGAGTCCGTCGCCGTCCGGATCGAGGTTGTGCGGGTCACCGCCCACCACCCGCACGGGAAGCGCCACACCCAGCGCTCTCAGATGCGAACAGTCGAGGTCGGGCGGAGCCGGCGGGACGCACGCTCCGGCGTAGTGCTGGTCGCACTGCGTCGTCGGCGGCTTCAGGACGCTGATCGGCGCTGAGGATGTAGCGGCGCGATCGCCGATCCTGCCGCCGAGCAGGAAGACGCCGGCCATCAGGAGGATCCCGATCCCGGCGATGATCAGTGCGTATTCAATGTTGGTCTGGCCGTGCTCGTCCTTCAGCACGCGACTCGACGAACGAAAGAGCATCTCCTCACCCCACCGTTGCTGACTCTGCCCCGCTCCACACGGTAAATCCGAATTGCACGATGGTCAATGACCGACGCGTGAAGCACACGTGAACGACGACGCGCGCCCCGGGCACCTCGCCAGCGCGCTTCATCGTGAGTTCATCGGAAGCACCTATCGTTGAAGCGCCGAAGTAGGACGAGGAGAGCGTGCACGGGCTTCTCCTCCCCAGGGCCGCCGGGGCGGCTGGACCCCGCCCCGGCGATCCCCCTCCTGTGTGATCTTCGTGAGCTCGCTCACGGCTGCTCGGCGCGAGAGAACAGGAGCCGGAGCGTCAACCACTCATGGCCGTCCCGCTGAACCGAGTCGATCGAGTCCGCGAGCCGTCGCAGCACCCTGGCCAGTCCCTCGTCCGAACTGCTCCCTGCAGCGAGCGGGCCGACCGAAACGGACATCGCGTCCCTCTCGGCCTCGACCTCGACCGAGATGTGATCCTCGCTGCCCGCGGCGAGCAGGCTCAACACCGCGAGCTGGAGGTCGTCCATCCGCTCGTACGGGAGCTCGAGCCGGCTGCCGATCCCGCCGAGCACGAGCGTCGCCACACCCTGGAATCGCGTGGTCGTCGGGATCGTGAGGACGAAGCTCTCTGTCTCTGTCATCGCGATCAGGATGCACGTTCTCGTAACATCACGTGCGTGACAAGGGCAGGCGACCTCGAGATCAGGGTCGAGGCGCTCGCACAGGGGGGCTCCATCGTGCGAGTCGAGGGCGAGCTCGACTTGGCGACGACGCAGCACCTCGAGGCTGCCGTCGAGGGGGCCGAACCGCGTAGCCGGCTCGTCATCGACTTGACCGCGTGCACATTTCTCGACTCCTCAGCAGTGCGTGTCCTTCTCTCGAAGGCTCGCTCGACCCAGGCGGCCGGCGGGAGCATTTCGCTCGTCGCGTCGAACCCGGGCCTCTTGCGCGTCTTGGAGATCGCAGCCGTGGATACCGTGCTCCCAGTTCATTCGACGCTCGACGCAGCGCTCTAAAGCGCACTCGACGACCGAGCCGCGGCCAGGGCAGCATCTCGCGTTGCGTGAATCTCGAAGACCCGGTCGAGGAGTGTCATCTCGAAGACCCTGCGGATGTCCCCCGTCGGCACGACCAGCCGGAACTGACCCCCCTTGCCCTGGAGGCGCTTCATGCTGCCGAGCAGAGCCCCCAGCCCCATCGAGTCGATGAAGGTGACTCCTGTGAGGTCGATCACGAGTGAGGACGCCCGCTCGGCGGTGGCGGAGCTCAACTGGCCTCGCAGCTCGTTCGCAACGTGCAGGTCCGTATCGCCGTAGATCGCGAGAAAGACCAGGCCCGTCCCGTGGGGTTCCTCCTCGATACGAAACGCACCGGTCGCGACGGGGTGGCCGCTGGTATCTGGCACGTGTGTCGCGTACCCGCTCGTCGCCTCGCACAAACGCCTTCGACGCGGGCGTATGCTCGTGGTTCCCGCCACGCATACGAAGACAGTGACGCCCTACGAGCTCGAGCAGCGAGAGACCGGTGACCCGAGTGTCGTGCTCGTCGTGCTCGCCGGCGAGCTCGATCTTACGAACGCGCGTGAGCTCGAGGGCCGGATCGAAGCCTTGCCCGGCGAGAACGGGCGGAGCCTCCTCATCGACCTGAATCGCGTCGTCTTCATGGATAGCGCGGCCCTCCATGTGCTCTTTCGAACGGCACGCCGCCTCGGCAGGGATCGCTTCGGCCTCCTGTACGAGCCCACGGCGGCGGTTTCGAGGACACTCGGGATCGTGGGGCTTCCTACGGTCGCGAGAAGCGGTGCGTTGCTGGACGAGCTGATAGCGGCGGTTTCCGCCTCCTGATCAGGACTCGGGAGGTTTTCGGCGGCCCGCTAGCGGGTACCCGCTGCATAGGGCCGGCCTGGCGGACAGGCTGGCCCCAGTCGAAAGGAGTGACATGGGCATCAGTCTGAGCATCTTCCTCATTGCCGTCGGCGCCGTTCTCACCTGGGCCGTTTCGGTAGAGGCCTCGGGCGTCGACATCACGGCGGTCGGTGTCATCCTGCTCATCGTCGGCATCATCGGCTTCGTCACCTCACTCATCTTCTGGTCGAGCTGGGGTGGCTTCGGCGGTGCGCGCGACGGTGGCGGTGCGGGCGCGACGAGCGCACCGCAGACGACGATCATCGAGAAGGACTGAGCGGGCACCATCGGCTGGATCCTCGGCCTCGCCGGCGTGATTGCAAAGGCGATCATGGCCGGCGAGGAACGAGGTGGCTTCGGCTTCTTCTTCACGACCACGGCTTGACTGCGATCTGAGCGCGCGCGAACCGACGAGACTCCCCGCGAGACCTGCTTTCCTCAGGCGATGCACCGCGTTCAGGTCGACACCGACTCCGACACGGCCGTCGTCAGCGGCGAGGGTGAGCTCGACGCCTACGCCGCCCCGGACCTGACTGCGATCTTCGAGGCGCTCGGAGCAGCCCGCGTCGTCATCGATCTGGACGCCGTCTCGTTCATGGATTCGACGGCACTCGGCCTGGTCGTCCGGGCGGTCCGCGAGCTGGGCGAGCGCGGCAGCAAGGTACGCGTCGTGCTCCCGCAAAACGCGGCGCGACGCATTTTCGAGATCACGACCCTCGACGGCGCGCTCCCCGTAAGCGCCTCCCGCAGCGAGGCGCTCGCGGAGCTCGCCGCAGAGCGATGACCGGCCTTCAGCTGGCGGCTGCCGCGAGGTACTTCGTCATGTGCACGACGGTGCCGTGACCATCTGAGCCGTCCCGGACCTCGAGCTCGTCGACGATGGCGCGGATGATCGCCATCCCCATTCCGCCTTCGGGCAGAGGCCCCGACGCGGCCCACTCGGCGTCGAGAGGCGGAAGTGCGATACCCGATCCCTGGTCCTCGACGATCATTTCCAGCCGGTCGCCGTCAACGACGAAGGCAACGCCGACTGACCCTTCCCCCGCGTCATACGCGTGGCGTACGGCGTTCCCGCACGCCTCGGTCACAGCGAGCTTCAGGTCGGCAAGCACCTCTTGATCGACCGGCAGACTGCGCGCTACGCCAGCGAGGGCCAGGCGCGCGAGGAGCAGGTAGTCGGCCTTCGCGGGGAATCTCAACCTGACGACCGCCTCAGCCATCGCTCGCAGCCACCTCCTCGATCCTCCCACGCATCGTCGCCAGAGCCCGGCGAAGCAGGCGCGAGACATGCATCTGCGAGATCCCGATCTCGGCTGCGATTTGCGACTGCGTCATCTCTCGGAAGAAACGAAGCTCGACGATTCGGCGCTCACGCTCGTCCAGTGCGTCGAGGCCATAGGCGACGAGCGACTCGTCGTCGACCTCCTCGTAGCCGCTTTCATCGGTACCGAGCTTGTCGGCGAGCGTCTCATCTCCGCCCGCCTCGAAGGGAGTGCTCAGCGAATACGTCGAGTAGGCGTGTGCCGAATCGAGAGCGTCGATGACGTCTTCCTCGTCCGATGCGGTCGCGTCCGCGAGCTCTGCGATCGTCGGCGAGCGGCCGAGCTCGGTCGTGAGCTCATCCAGGACCCGGGACAGGCGGACGCTCAGCTCCTTTAGCCGCCGCGGAACGTGCATCGCCCACGCCTTGTCGCGGAAGTGACGCCTGATCTCGCCGACGATCGTGGGCACGGCGTAGCTCGAGAACTCGACGCCGCGATCGACGTCGAAGCGGTCGACTGCCTTGATCAGCCCCAATGCACCCACCTGCACCAGGTCCTCGAGCGGCTCGCCGCGACCCGCGTAGCGGGACGCGAGCGCCCGCACGAGCGGCATCAGCTCGACGAGAGCCTGGTCGCGCGCTGCGGAATCGCCGTCGCGGTGATACGCGATGAGGAGTGAGTCGACGCTTCGTTCCATAATCGTGGACATCAGCCTGCCAGCGGGAGCCGGCCTCGGGCGACGCGGAGGTCGACCCAGAGGTCGTCCCCGGATTCGTGAGTCGCGATCTCATCCACGAGCGCAGAAACGCCGGTCGTCATGCCGCGACTCGGCATCGCACCGCTGTCGAAGGGACCGAGCGTGACCTGGAGGTCCTCCGGCGTGGGTTTCATGGTCAGGACGAGGGTGCTCCGCGAGGGTTGCTGCTGGAGCGTGGCATGCAGAGCCTGCTGGAAATCCATGATTCGATCGGCGCCGAGACCGAGACGTGATCCGAGCCCGCCAAGGACGAGCCTGCCGACGGCCTCGAATGCAGGGCCAGATGGCAGCTGCAGCTCGATCGTCACGACGGCGCCCTCTGCATGACCTTTTTCCCGGCTGGAACGCGACCATTCTGCGGCAGGATGCGCCCGTCCAAGGCCACCTCGAGACGCTCGAGACCGTCCTCGTCCTGGACGAGTCGCGCGCCGAGCCGTCTGAAATCGTCGAGCTCGCTCATCTCGAAGAGCACGAGCGAAGACGTCGGCTGCACGGCGCCGTGCGTGAAGGTGAACGCGACCCATGGCAGAAACTTGCGCCTGAAGTCGACGCCCACGACCTCCAGTCCGACGACACGATCGAACGGGGCGTCGGCGACAACAGCCGCTACCTCGCCGACACGGACCCCATCGACGGTGACGGGAGCGCCGAGCACTTCGGCAAGTCGGATCGATCTGCTCACGAACGACCACCGAGCGCCCGTTCGAGCTCGGCCTTGGTCATCTTCGATCGCCCTCGGATGTTGCGCCGGCGTGCCTCCTCGTAGAGCTGGTCGCGCGTACGTCCTCTCGGGCCCTTCCGGTGACTTCTGATCCCGCCGCGACGACCCGACGAGATATCACGCTTCGAAAGCCTCGAAGCGCTCCGCGCTTCACCCTTCCGCGCCCGCTCCTTGTTCACGGTCCGCGACGCGATCTCTTCAGCGCGATCCTCTGACGAGCCTCGGTCGACGAGCGAGTCCTTGATGTGCTCGTACTGCCTTGCCCGCTTCGATCCCTTCTTGACACCGCGTGGCGGCATGTCGACCTCCTTCAGCGTCTTGTGCCGATCAAGTACCCGCGGGTGCGGGTGAGCGAAACGTTTGGGTCGAGGCCTGCGGTGGAATCAGAGCGTGGTCACGACGGAAAGGAGCGGACATGTACATCGGTGGAGGCGTTCTCGCCCTGATCGTCATCATCCTGCTGCTGATCCTGCTGTTCTGAGCGTTTTGGTGGCTCACTCCGAGGGTTCGCGGCTCTCGGTGATCTCTTTCTCGAGAGTCACGCGAGTACCCGTCTTGGCAGGAGCGATCTCGACGGATGACATCAGCGAATGCATCAGCCGGAGCCCCAGCCCGCGGTCGAATCGGGCGGCGGGCGGGGCCCACTGGCCTGTGTCCTCGATGACGATACGTACCTTTGCTCCGTCGAGCTCAGCGCGAAGCGAGACATGAGCATTCGCCGGATCGCGAGCGTGCTCGATCGCGTTGGCGCAAGCTTCCCAGCTCGCCAGGACGACTTCCTCTGCTTCCGTTCGGCTGAGCGGGGCTCCCTCCAACCAGATCCGCAGCCCGTCGCGCACGAGGTTCAGCGAGCTGACGTCGCTGGGTAGGCGGAGATCCAGAATGCGGGGCGCGACTGGCGAGACATGGACGGCCAGGATCGCGATGTCGTCGCCGCGTTCTCCGGTTCCGATCATCTCCTCGAGTACGTGATCGACGAGCCGCTCGGGATCCCGCGGGCCGTCGAGAACCGCCGTGCGCAGCAGCTCGAGCCCCTCGTCCAGCGGGCGCCCTCGCCGTTCGACAAGCCCGTCCGTGTACAGGAGCAGCACGCTTCCGGCAGGGACTTCGACCACGGCCTGCGTGTACCGCGCGTCGGGCACGGTGCCGAGAGGCAACCCCCGTGCTCCCTCGAGGAACTCGACTGCGCCGTCGGGATGGGCGACGAGCGGTGGCGGGTGACCCGCTGACGTGTACCGGCAGATTCCTGCCTCAGGATCGACGACGACGTAGGCAACCGTCGCAAACGCAGTTTCCAGCACTTCGTCTGCGAGGCGATTCAGCCGCGCGAGGGTCGACGCGGGTTTCAGTCGGTCGAGGGCAAAAGCGCGCAGCGCGTTTCGGAGCTGCGCCATGGTTGCCGCGGCTTGAACGCCCTTTCCGACAACGTCCCCGACGACCAGCCCCAACCGTCCTTGTGCAAGCTTGATTGCGTCGAACCAGTCTCCCCCCACATCGAGCTCCGCCGTGCCGGGCACGTAACGAGCGGCGATCTGGATGCCCGGGACATGCGGGAGAGAGCCGGGGAGAACGCTCCGCTGCAGCGTCTCGGCGATCGTCTGCTCCGACTCGAAATGACCCGCGCGATCGAGGACCTGGGCCGCTTGGGTGGCCAGCGACTCGATGAAGCGACGCTCCTCGCGAGAAAGATCGTGCTGCCCCTTCCAGGACATCGTGAGCAGCGCGTTCACACGCCGCCCTGCCACGAGTGGGACGAAGAAGAACGACTCGTGCTCTGCCGCCTTCAGGGCGTCAGCCGTCGAAGGAAAGTCGCGACGGATCTCGTCGAGCGTCCTGTAAAACGAAGACGCGCGGCGCTCCAGTGCGCGACTGCTCGGCGACGGCATGTCGAGTGGCAGCTCGAGCCAGGGCTCGACGACGTCGTCCCGATATCCCCGCCACGCCAACGTCTTCAGAACCTGACGATCATCGACGATGATCGCGAGCGTGCTCCCGGCCGCGCCGACCGCTTCCCCGACGTGGTCGACGACTATGTCGGCCACGTCTGCGCGTGTGAGGGCGTTCGACAGAGCCGCTGTCATCTCCTGAAGCTGTTCCGACCGCGTGCGCAGAACCTGCTCTTCGTCGAAGAGGCGGCTCCGCTCGAGGGCCTGCGCGCACTGGCTCACGACCGTCTGCAGCCACCTCCGCTCACCGTCGCTCAACTCTCGCGACCTGCGGAACGAGAGATGGAGCGCACCGCGTACGCCGGCAACGGTCTTGAGGGGCAGCGAAACCCAACCGGCATCTCCGAGATCCCGAGCCGGCCCGAACTGCGCCATCTCGTCCGCCCGAAGCGCCCAGACCGGCTCGCCGGTCGCGATCGCCCGGGAGGCAGGAACGTCCTCGTCGAGCCCAAAGGCACGCCAGGCCTCGAGCGTCGCGTCGTCGTAGCCGCTGTTCGCCACCATCTCGACAGAGGTCCCCCCTGGCCCGGACAACACAACGAACCCTGCGTCGGCGCCGACCGCGGCGAGCGCACTCTCGAGGCAGGTCCCGCTCACCTCTGCTGCCGTCGACGCCTGAGAGAGGGCCGCCGTGATCCTCTGGAGCCGCAGAGTCTCGTCTGCGCGCAGAGCCGCCTCGGCCTGTGCCCGATTGCGCTCGAGCTGCTCGAGCGCGAGCCCGGCCTGGTCGGCGAACCGGCGCACGAGCACGAGAGTGGACGGGTCCGGCTCGGAGACCACGCTCTGCCAGGAAAGAATCAGGATGATCTCTGCGCGCCCCCCGATGACGATTGGAGTGCGGAGAGACGAATGGATCTCGAGCCGCCGAACGCGCTCCAGCCCTCTCCCGAACGACGTCTCCTGGATGTCCGCGACGAACGAGACTTGAAGACTGTCGACCGCCTCCATCAGCCGCGGAAAGTCTTCGAGCGACGCTTCCAGACCTGGCTCCAGAGGCTCGGCCGCCGGGTCGTTTGCGATGAGGGTGAGCCGGTGATCCGACAACCGCCAAAGCGTCGCGAGGTCGGCCCCGAAGGTCGTCCGAGCCTCGCGGCAGATCCCCAGCGTGACCTCTTCCGCGCTGTCGGCGTGGAAGCGTGGAGCGACGCGGAGGATCCGGTCGAGCGCCTGGCGCGACTCTCGCTCCTGCTCGTATAGCCGCGCGCGCTCGAGTGCCTGCCCGGCGAGGTCGGCCACGATGACGGCGAGCGCCTCCGCTTCCTCGTCGGCCGAGCCTTCACGGTCGAAGAGGAAGCCGATGGATCCGACCACACGTCCCCCGGCACGCAGAGGAGCGGCAATCGCGCCCTGGATCTCGGAGGGAAGAGTCGCGGCACTGTCGGGGAACGACGCCAACAGCGTCCGGCGGTCCTGGACGCGCACCGTCGACCCGGTTCTCGCTGCGAGCGTGACGGTCATGGTCTGCTGCAGGTCGAGGCGGCCACCCGGGATGTCCGCTCGAGCGGCGAGGCCGGCTGGGTCGACGATGACGAGCTCCTCGCCCTCGATGAGCCCGAGTGCCGCACCCTGAGCTCCGAGCAGAGCGGATGCCCGCGCGGTGAGCACATGCGCGACCTCGGACGACGAAACGGCTCCCGATAGGCCGGCGGTGAGCCGTTGCAGCGCTTCCAGGTTGCGAACGGATTCCTGGGCGAAGTCCACGGCCGTGGCCGCCTGCTCGCGCGCCTGTCGCATGACGACACTCACCCACACCACGCCGAGCGCGACGATCAGCGGCGCGCTCCAACGAAGGAGGTCGCGTTCGTCGCCTGCATCGACGAGCTCCGGATCTCCCACGAAGAGGACGAAGCTCGCCGCCCAGCCGATCGCGACGGCGACCAGGCCCGGAACGAACCCTCCGTACCAGACCGTGACGGCGACGGCGCCCACGAGGAACGCGTACACCGGCGAGTCGGTGAGTGGCAGGAAGACGAGCGCCGATAGAACCGAGGCCAGCGCCGCGACGACCGCGAATCCGTACCGAGCCTTCGCCGATTTCGCGACCGGCCCGTACTCCGAGGCGTCCTCCCTCGCCCTGGCGTTCATGTAGGAAGCTTGACCTAAATCCAGCGACGCGCCCTGGCGAGACCCACGGTCGCGACGGCAATGGCGACGATTCCGGCTATGACGGCCCAGAAGTAGGCGCCGGTTTCGAACAGACCCACCTTGAAGTTCATCCCCATGATTCCGGCGACGAGCGCCCCCGGGAGCAGGAGCACCGAGGCGAGCGTGAGGACCTTGACGATCTCGTTCGTCCGCTGCTCCGTCCGGGCGATGAGGACGTCGAACGAGCCGAAGACGGAATCTCGACTGTCGCGTGCTGCCTGTACGACCTCCTCCAGTCGCGAGCGCAAATCTGCGAATCTCTCGGCGGACTTCGAGCTCGCAATCGCCTCGAGCTCGGGCCTGGTCAGAGCCAGGAGCATCTGTCGATGGGATACCAGCGCTCGGCGCAGCCGACCGATCTGCTGTCGAAGCTCGACGAGGCGCCGGAGTGCGTCTTCGGGCTCGGCGAGCGTGCCCTCCATCGTGCGGGAGTCGAGCTCCTCGAGCGCAAGCTCGATGTCCTCGAATGCCTCGAGGTAGCCCTCGAGAACCCAGTCGAGCAGATTGGCGAGGAAATCGGGTCCGTCGAGACGACCCGTCTCCCCGGAGCCTGCCGCACGTTCCCTGAACTTCTCGATCACCTCGACGGGATTCCGCCGCACTGTGACCAGCCACTGCTTTGCGACTAGGCAGTCGACCCGCTCGAGTTCGAGCTTCCCTCCGTCCTGCCGCGGTGCGTAGGAAACCACGTGCAGATACGACTCGAAATCGCCGAAGTAGGGATCGCCTGCCCCCTGTGCGAGGAGGTCGGCGGTCCGGGAGCTCAGGCCGAGCTCGTCGGCGAGCTCGCGGAGCTCGGGCTCCGTCGGCTGTTCCAAATCGATCCAGAGGATCGACGATCGACCGAGACGGTCGAGCTCGCCTGGCCAGTCCTCGACCGCGTCGACCTCGTCCCGGTTGAAGAGAAGAGCCGTGGCCACCCGCCGGTCCTACCCACCGTATAGACGTCGAAAACTACGCCAATGCGTATGCGATCACGACCACCGCTAGCACGACAAGAACGAGAGCGGCCACGACGACAACGACCGAGCTGAGGACCGCAACTGGAGTCGCGGCGGTCCTCCCCGAAGCGATCTCTTGCTCGTCCGTGCGGGCATCGGGACTCTCCGCCTCGGGAACGCTTCGACGTTCGCCCCCGCTGACAGCTGGAAGGGTCACGCAAGTGCAGTACCCCAGCGAGGATCCGGAGAAACCCGGTTCGGCGAGCCTCAGATCAGCAACGGCTCGAAACGGTCGCGCCACTCGTTGTCGCTCACCGAGCGCCGAAACAGCTGTTCGAGAACCGCACGCGGTGACTGCCCCTCGTCGTAGGCGACGAGACATACGCATGCGACGAGGAGGTAACGGAGAAGCTCGGGCTCGAGCCGAGCAACCGCGAGGCCGCGCTCGAAGGCCCAAATTGTGCGCTCCGCGTCCGATCCAGACCCTCGCTCGCGGATCGCGTCGAAGAGGCTTTCGGGATCGATCGAGTCCCAGTCCATTGGTCGAAGTATCGCCACAGCGCCGGATTGGGGGACGTTTTCGCTCCCTCGACCCGGGGTAGGCAAGCGGGTGCAAGCGCACCCGCAACCAAGGAGGTTGAGGCATGGAGTTCGATGTCTGGACATACCGGGAGAAGTCGAAGCTCGGCTCGAACGTGCTCGACACTCACGCCGACTTGACCGGATTCGGGATCGAGGCGCTCGACGGCTCGATCGGCAAGGTCGACGAGGCGACGTACGAGACCGGCAGGAGCTACCTGATCGTCGATACCGGTCCCTGGATCTTCGGCAAGAAGGTCATGCTCCCCGCGGGTGTCGTCCGCTGGATCGACGAGGACGAGAAGAAGGTCTTCGTCAATCGTGCGAAGGACGACATCAAGAACGCACCCGAGTTCGACGACTCGCTCATCTCGGACGATGCCTACCGGACCCGGCTCGGCTCCTACTACGGGCCGGGCGGGCAGGGCTACCGCGACTGGGACGACACGGTCTAGGTCGCAGCACCAGGGAGGCCCTCGGCGCCGCCGCGGGCCTCCCTGGAGTCCTTATGAGCCCTCGGCCGTCGTCTCAGAGGTCAGCTGCGCCCCCACGGGCGTCTCGATAGCCGACTCTCTCCGATACACGAGCACCTCCCGCCCGACCGCGAGCAACGACCCAGCGACCGGGATCGCGACGAGTGCGCCGAGGATGCCGGCGAGCTCGGCGCCGATCAACACGGCGCAGAGCACCGCGAGCGGGGACAGTTGCACCGTCCTCCCGTACACGAGCGGCTGGAGCACGTGGTTCTCGAGCTGCTGGTAGGCGACGAAGAAGCAGATCACGATGAGACAGCGGATCCAGTCGGTCTCGATGAGGATCACCGTCGAGACGAGAATGGCCGCCAGCGTTGCGCCTGCAAGCGGAATCAGGTCGAGAATCGCAACGAGGAGACCAAGCGCGATCGCGTAATCGCTGCCGACGGCGAAGAGCACCAGCGTCGAGACCGTTCCCGCAATGAGGCTGATGAGGAGGTTGCCCGTGACGTAGCCGCTGATCGTCCGGTAGATCTCTTGCAGAACTCGTTCGTAGCGGACGCGCGACTGCTCCGGAAACAGGCCGAGGACACGCTCCACCGTCCGAGGGCCCTCGAGAAGCATGAAGTAGGTGAGGAAGATGATCGTGATGACGCCGACGACCGCGGTCACGACGCTACGCACGAGATCGAGCACTGGAAGGCTGAGCCCGATGACACCACCCGCGCCCTGGCTTTCGACTGCCTCCCGGATGCGATCCACGATCTGGTAGTCGTCTTGGAGAAAACCAAGGGGGCCTCGGCCCCGAGTAAGGTCGTCGATGAAGTCGGGGACGGCCTCGATGAAGTCCCGTACCTGGGTAACCAACGGCGGGATGAGCAGAGACCCCAGTCCCGCAATCACCAGCAGCGTCAGGAGAAACACGACTGAGGCCGACCATCCCCGGGACAGCCCTCTTCGCTCGAGGGCAACGACCGCCGGGTTGAGCGCCGTGGCCAGCAGCATGGCGATGAGGATCCACGTCAGCACGTGCCACGCCGTGTACCCGAGCCACAGCACGATGCCGACGAGCACGGTGATCCCGAGCACGACAAGTACCGTCCGAGGGCGGACCGTGACCACGTGCACCTCGGGCGCACTCATGCGCGAAGTTTTCGGCGCCGCCTACGGACTTCCTGGGAGGATGGCGAGGCCCCGTACCAGGGTGAAGAACGCCCGTGCGAACGGTGACGCGCTCGACCGTCGTTCGACGTCCTCCCAATCGATCTGCTCCCGCAGCGCCCGTGCGACTTCGAGGACGTGCCGGAAGTCCGGCTCCTGCTCCGTCAGTGCCAGGAGCTTCGTGACGAGGACGTCGTCGATCGACGCGACGAGGAGAGACTGAGCGCCGACTTCTTGCTCGGTTCCCCGGGCGAAGTGCTCGTCGCCGATCGGACCGCCGGCAGGCCGGAAGATCAGGTCGACGAGATTCGGGCCGTCATAGGCCTTGTAGAGCCATCCCTCCGGCGCCGGCTCCGCGCGCATCCCGGCTGCGACGAGCGCGTCGAGGCCTTGCTCGGCGTCGCTTTCGCGAACCAGGAAGTCGACGTCGTGATCAGTCGCCGGGCCGCCGCGCGCCCAGATGGCGAGGCCGCCGCCGAGCATGAACTCGACCTCCGCCTCACGGAGCGCCGCTGCGGCACGCTTCATCGTGGCAACAAGATCGTGGACGGCATCGCTTTCCGCGGCGGTCATCGCGGGCGTGGGTACCCGCTTTCCGGGTTCGCGGAACGTGTCGCGCGGGTACTTCTCCACCTGTGACGACCACGATTCGCGTGGCTGCCGCGGGCGACGTCCATGCGTCGGAGCCACTGCGGGAGCGGCTTGCGCGCGCATTCGCGACTGCCGCGGAAGAGAGCCAGCTGATCTTGCTCGCGGGCGACCTGACGACGCACGGGCTTCCGGAAGAGGCGTCGGTTCTCGCCGACGCGTGCAGGGGCCTACCGGTGCCCATCGTCGCCGTGCTCGGAAACCACGACCATCACTCTGGGAGACCGCAGGACGTGACCGAGGCGCTCACGGGGGGTGGAATCGTGGTTCTCGATCGCGACCACATCATCGTCGAGATCGACGACGTGGAAGTCGGCATCGTCGGCACGAAAGGGTTCGTCGGCGGGTTTCCCGGAGCGGAGATACCGGACTTCGGGGAACCTCTCCTACGCCAGATCTACCAGGAGACGACCCTCGAGGTCGACGCGCTCGAGCATGGGCTCGAGGAGATCGCAGGCTGTCACAAGAGCATCGTGCTCCTCCACTACGCGCCGACGTCGGAGACGATCGTCGGCGAGCCTCAAGGCATCTGGGCCTTCCTCGGCTCCGGCCGTCTCGCGGCGCCGATCGGGATGCACCGCCCGGATCTGGTCGTCCACGGACACGCGCATCACGGCACGGCCCGCGGCACCATCGGCGAGGTCACCGTCCACAACGTGGCTGTGCAGGTGACCGGTCGGGACTTCACGTTCTTCGACCTCTGAGATGCTCTGAGCTCGGCGAGCGTCTCGGGCGCAAGCTCCAGGTCGGCGAGGAGCTCCGCCCGGCGTAGGTCGCGGTCCTCGCCGCACGCAGGACGGCCGAGGGATGATCGCGACGAGAGCGTGGAGGCCGTCTGGAGGTGCACGGTCCGGCCCCTCAGCGCGCCGACCCGTGCGGAAACGGACGGGGCTTTCAGGAAAGCCCCGTCCGCCATGACCGACGCTATTTCCGCGCAGTGCGCCGCTTGGCGGTCGCCCGCCGCCTGGCGGTGGAGGACCCGTTGGAGGCGTCCTTGATAATGCGCTTGGAGATCGTCTCCACCTTCTTGAGCGCGTCCTTCTCCTGCTTCAGGTTCTGCTGTAGGAGCTCGACCGACTCCCGCTGCCGCAGCGCCCGAGCCTGGGCAATGAGGCCGGTGTACGCGGCGATCTCGTAGTGCTCGGTGCGCGAAGCCGCGCCCGTCAGGAACATGTCCAGAACTTGAGGGCTCGGGCGCTGCTCCTCGACGAACTCGTCGTGCTCCTTCTTGATGCCCTCGATGCCCGGGCACGGATGCGCCTCGGGTCGCTTTCCGAGATGGCCGAACACACGCTCGAGGTTCGCGATCTGGTTCTTGGTCTCCTTGAGATGCGTCTCGAATGCCCGGGTGAGCTCGCGGTCGTTCGCTTCGCGCGCGAGCTGCGGCAGGACCTTGGTCAGGGCGTTCTCCGCGTAGTACATGTCCTGCAGCTCGTGGACGAAGAGCTGCTCTGGCGATGTCACTTGGGGCATGCGTCCTCCTTGGACGTCGATTGCGATTGGACTCGGTCCTACCCTTTCCGCAGAGGCCGAAACGCCTGTCGGCCGGTGCGGACTCCCGGCGAGCGAAAGCTGCGACGAGGATGGAGGTTAGAGGCCTCCGGTTCCGGGTAACACGGGCGAGGCAGAACGAAAACGGAGGTGAGAACAGGTGATTTGGCTTCTCGTACTGCTGCTGTTGGTACTCGCGATCGGCGGGGGCGTAGCGTTGTCCAAGTTCCTCTTCCTTCTGCTGGTCGTCGCGCTCGTGCTAGCTCTCGTGGGCGCCTTCAATCGCTCCGCGGTCTAGCGGTCGCGGAGACAACGTCGCTGCGTGCGGGCGGTGGGGGACCGCCCGCACGCAGCACCCGTAGACGCGTCGGCGCGGGGCACGCATACTCCATTCATCTCCGACCACACCGCCGCAGCGATCGTGGAGAGTGAGCGCCTCGCCAGGCGCTATCTCGCACTTTTCCAGGCAGGATCATTCGACGAGCTGGTGGATCTCATCCACCCGGACGCCGTGGTGCTCCTGAAGAGCGTGCGCCCCGGTCACATCGTGCGGGGTCGTGACGAGGTCGTTCGGTTCTTCAGGGAGACGGCGACCCATCTCCATGGCATGGCAGCCGATGTCTACAGACCTCTCGACGAGAACCGCGTCATCATCGAAGGTCGCGTCCGTTGGATGGACGACGAGCGCGTCCTGCGGGACGATCCGGCTATCTGGGCGCTCGAGTTCCGGGACGGCCTTCTCTTTCTCTCGACGCCGGCCCGCACTGCTGTCGAAGCCGAGGCAGCACTCGCGTCCCTACGCGATCAGGCGTCAGCCGAGAGTCCGATCTAACTCAGTCGCGGATCGGTCCGGGCCCGGATGCAGCTCGGCGAAACCCGGCGCTAGACCGCCACTGCCGGTAGCCCCGCGAGCGCCATCGCCACTTCGTCCTCCGAGTACGCGTGATCCTCGAGTCTGCCGGCGAAGTAGTCGATGTACGCCTGCATGTCGAAGTGCCCGTGGCCGCAGAGGTTGAAGAGAATCGTCTCCGCGGTGCCCTCCTCGCGGCAACGGGCGGCCTCGTCGAACACCGCCTTGACCGCGTGATTGGCCTCGGGAGCCGGAAGGATTCCCTCGACGCGCGCAAACTCCACGCCTGCAGCGAACACCTCAGTCTGCGTGTAGGCGCGGGCCTCGATCAGCCCGAGCTCCTTCAGGTGGCTGACCAGCGGGGCCATTCCGTGGTAGCGGAGCCCACCCGCGTGGAACGGCGGCGGGACGAAGCTCGAGCCGAGCGTGTGCATCTTCACCAGCGGCGTCAGGTGCCCCGTGTCGCCGAAATCGAAGGCGTACCGACCCTTCGTCAGGCTCGGGCACGCGGCCGGCTCGACGGCGACGACACGAAGCGAGCTTCCTTCACGAAGGGCACGCCCGATGAACGGGAAGGAGAGCCCTGAGAAGTTGGAGCCACCCCCGGTGCAGCCGATGACGACGTCCGGGTAGTCCTCCGCCGACTCGAGCTGGAGCAGGGCCTCTTCGCCGATCACGGTCTGGTGCATGAGAACGTGGTTGAGCACCGAGCCGAGCGAGTACTTCGTGTCCTCGCGAGGCACAGCAGCCTCGACGGCCTCCGAGATCGCGATTCCCAGGCTTCCCGTCGAATCCGGGCGCTCCGCAAGGATCGCTCGCCCGGAGTTCGTCTCTTCAGAAGGGCTCGCGACGACGCGGGCGCCGAACGCCTCGATCAGCCCGCGCCTGTAGGGCTTCTGGTCGTAGGAGACCTTGACCATGTAGACGTCGACCTCGAGCCCGAAGACCGCTCCCGCGAACGCAAGCGCGGAGCCCCACTGCCCGGCGCCGGTCTCGGTCGTGAGCCGGCTGACACCCTCCTGCTTGTTGTAGAAGGCTTGCGCGACCGCCGTATTCGGCTTGTGCGAGCCGGTCGGAGAGCCGCCCTCGTACTTGTAGTAGATGCGCGCGGGGGTATCGAGCGCCTTTTCGAGACGTCGGGCGCGGTGGAGGGGCGTCGGCCGCCACTGCCGGTAGATGGACCGCACCTCTTCCGGGATCGCGATGAAGGGGTCGGTCGCGACCTCCTGCAGGATGATCTGCATCGGGAAGAGTGGAGCGAGGTCGTCCGGGCCGACCGGCTCGCCCGTTCCGGGGTGCAGCACGGGGGGCGGCGGCTCCGGGAGATCGGAGGCGATGTTGTACCAGGCCTCGGGCAGACGGCTCTCGTCGAGGACGTACTTGACCTGATCGCTCATGGCTGCCCTCTCTGGTCCGAACGGCAGTGGATCTCTCGAGCAGTCTCGCCGACTCTGATCAGAGGAGCAAGCGATAGGCTCACGCGCCGATGGGCGTGCTCACAACGGAGGTGGTCCGCGACGACACCTTCGAACGGCGTCGCGAACGCATGGAAGCACTCGTCGCAGAGTTGCGCGAGCGAACGGCGCTCGTCGCCAGCGGAGGCGGCGAGAAGACGATCGAGCGGCATCGCTCGCGCGGGAAGCTGACCGCGCGCGAGCGGATCGACCTCCTCGTCGACCCCGGGAGCGCCTTTCTCGAGCTGAACGCGCTCGCCGCCTGGGACATGTACGAGCAAGACGCGCCCTCCGCTGGGATGGTGACCGGCATCGGCGTGGTGGAAGGACGTCAGTGCGTGATCGTCGCGAACGACGCGACCGTCAAGGGCGGCACCTACTTCCCGCTCACCGTGAAGAAGCATCTCCGCGCCCAGGAAGTCGCGCGGCAGAACCGCCTTCCCTGCCTCTATCTCGTCGACTCGGGAGGCGCGTTCCTCCCACTCCAGGCCGAGGTCTTCCCGGACCGCGACCACTTCGGGCGGATCTTCTTCAACCAGGCGCGCCTGTCCGCTCTCGGTATCGCGCAGATCGCCGTCGTGATGGGATCCTGCACGGCGGGCGGTGCATACGTGCCCGCGATGTCGGACGAGACGGTCATCGTGCGGGGCACCGGCACGATCTTCATCGGCGGGCCGCCGCTCGTGAAGGCGGCGACCGGGCAGGACGTCACCGCGGAGGAGCTCGGCGGAGCCGACGTCCATGCCCGCCGCTCGGGAGTCGCCGACCACTACGCCATCTCGGACGAGCACGCGCTGGCGATCGCGCGGCAGATCGTGCGTCATCTGAATCCACCGCTTGCCAGCCCGTGGGAGCTCGCGGAGCCCGAGCCGCCGGCCCGCGACCCCGCCGACCTCTACGGCCTCGTGCCGGAGGACTTTCGCCACGAACTGGACGTGAGAGCGGTGATCGCGCGGATCGTGGACGGATCCCGATTCCAGGAGTTCAAGGAGCTCTACGGCGACACGCTCGTCTGCGGCTTCGCGAGGATCGAGGGCTACCCGGTCGCGATCCTCGCCAACCGGGGCGTTCTCTTCGCCGAGTCGTCTCAGAAGGGCGCCCACTTCATCGAGCTCGCGTGCAAGCGCAGGATCCCCCTCGTCTTCCTCCAGAACATCACCGGCTTCATGGTCGGGAGGGAGTACGAGGAAGGCGGCATCGCGCGCGACGGCGCGAAGCTGGTCATGGCGGTCGCCTGCGCGGACGTTCCCAAGTTCACGGTCGTCATCGGTGGCTCGTTCGGCGCCGGCAACTACGCAATGTGCGGACGCGCGTACGAGCCGCGCCAGCTCTGGATGTGGCCGAACGCCAGGATCTCGGTCATGGGCGGCGAGCAGGCGGCCATGGTGCTGGCGATGGTCGGCGACGCCGATCCCGACGAGATTCGCGCGACCTACGAGGCCGAGGGCAACCCCTACTACTCGACGGCACGTCTCTGGGACGACGGGATCATCGACCCGCTCGACACGAGGCGCGTGCTCGCGCTAGGCCTGGCAGCTGCAGGTAATGCGCCCGTTCCCGAAACCACGTTCGGCGTCTTCCGCATGTAGCCCACGCGGCGTGGACTACCATTGCCCGCTTCCCTACTCCCGCCAAAGGGGGCAATCTCATGCGTCTCGTACGCGGAATCAAGCCGTCGCCCGCGACGGTGATCGCGTCCATCGCGCTGCTCGTTGCACTGGGAGGCACAAGCGTCGCCGCCGTTTCCCAGCTCGTTCCCCGCAACAGTGTGGGGACCGCACAACTCAGGAACAACGCTGTCATATCTGCGAAGGTCAGGAATGGCTCGCTTCTCAGGGCGGACTTCAGGTCGGGGCAGCTCCCCGCCGGGCCCGCCGGGCCCGCTGGCCCTACCGGGCCCGCCGGACCTGCAGGCCCCACTGGGCCCGCAGGCTCGGTGACGAGGCTGACGGCGGTCGTGACCACGACCGGCGGCCTCGCGCGTTCGCAGGGAACCACTTCGGCGAGGCAGGTCGGTACCGGCGAGTACGAGGTGGTCTTCAATCAAGACGTCTCGAACTGCACGTACGTCGCAAACCTCGGCTCCCCCAACGCAGGGCTGCCGGTGCCCGGTGAAGTGGCCGTCGCGCCGCGTTTTCAGAACGTGAACGGCGTCTTCGTCGCCACGTACACGTCAGGGGGCGCGGCCGTCGACCGCGCGTTCTATCTCGTCGTCGTCTGCTGACAGACCGCAACTGCGGGCGGAGCAGTTGGCTCGGCTCCGTCCGCAGTCTCTTTCTCCATCCCGCCGATGATCGTCCGCATCTTCATCTGGAGCCTCTTCGACTCGACGACGACGTTCGACGAGCTTCGGGAATCGGTTCCTCTCCTCGATCCGCCCAGCGCGTGGATCTGGAACGAGGCCGCCGATCGCTTCGGGCTCGTCCAGTTTGGCGACGAGGTGTCGGAGGCGGTCGGATGGGTACGCGACCTGATCGGCGCCGACCCGGACGTCTACGAGGAGTTCGACGTCTTCAGTTAGACCGGCGCTATCCCCACGCCTCGTCGGGCGCGGCCGGGTCCACTTCCGCGGTCGCCGCACTGGTGCAGGCGTCGGCATAGCGCCGTGTCACCGCTACGCAGGCACGCCTGCGGGTCTCGTTCGACGCGTTGAGAAGCCCGACGACGCCGCCTATGCCGCGGAAGCATTCACTCCGAAACGCCGACGGCGCACGGGTGCAGAGCGCGATCGCGCCTCGTGTTCCGTCGCTTCCGGCCCGGTCCATCACCCAGCGGGCAGCACCGAAGAGGCAGTCACCCTGCCGGGCGCTGGCGAGCCGGCAGCGCTCGAGCGTCCTCGCCGGGCCGCCGCGTACGTCGACCGCGTCGCGTCCGAAGCCTCGGAAGCAATACCTGGCCCAGCGGGGAGCGAGGTGAGAGCAGGTGGTCGCCGCCTGCTGGAAGTCGGATCCGGTTGCCTGGAGCACACGCGTCGAGACACGGGCGAAGCAGTGGCGCCGGTCCAACGATGCGACCTCGTTGCACGGATAGAGCGGATCGTCGTCGTCGATCCAGCGCGAGCGGAAGCCGAAACTCGTGTTGCTGTTCTCCATGAACACGCCGTTCGAGCACGTGAGGTGATCCCACCGCGTGGCGAGACCGGCACACAGCGAGAGCGCCGTGGGCAGGTCGTAACCGGTCTGGATCATCAGCCCGTGGCCGAGGCCGTGCTGACACTGCCGGTCGAAGTACCCACGCCGGCGCAGGCCCTGTCCGACGCAGAGCGACCGCGCGAGCTTCGCCAGCTGAGTCTTCGAGCCCACGCCGGCAAACGCTCGCTCGAGGATGCCGTGGTAGTACCCGGCCCCGCACGTCGGCGCGCCTTGGGCGAACGTCCGGGCAACGCTTCCGGCGAACCGCGCGAGCGATGCCGATCCGATCCAGTGGGAAATTCTGTGGCAGTCGGCAGCGACGTCTTTGTCCACCGCGATACGCCTCTCGAAGAGTGTGAGGGCGGTCTTCGGCCCGTGCACGTAGGCGACGTTTCCGAATGCCTGCTCGAGACAGACGAAGCTCCCCTCACAATCCGCGAGCTTCGTCGCGGTCGGCTCGAACGCCCCGGCGACGGGATGGAACGTTCCGCCGAGTGCGCCCTGTGCCAGCGCCGGCTCGGCATCCCCTTCGCTCGAGACGACGACCGCAACCGCCGGAACCGCAACGAGAGGGACGACGAGCACGCAGAGCAGCAGAAAGACGAACCGCTTCCTGGCGGCACCGTTCACCCTCCCGAGGGTAGGCGGCGGCACGGATGTCCGTCGCCACCCGAACGGGTGGAGGGCCCTACTCGGAGAGCGAGGCGTGCCAGGCGTCGAGCTCGTCGCGTTCCTCGAACGTCAGCGCCCGGAGCGGTGCGCGGACGTCCTCGTGCACCGGGACTCCCTGCCGCCCGAGAAGTCGCTTCAGCCCCGCCTGGCGCGGAAAGCGCTCGACGAACGCGCGCATCTGGCTGAGCCGAGCCGCGCCCTCGACGGTCGGATTCCGCACCACTTCTGCGACCTCGCGGGGGAACGCGGACGCGAGTGCCGAGACGGCGCCGACCGCCCCTTCCTCGAGCCCTTGGTGGATCAACGCCTCCGGGCCGACGAACACGTCGAACCCCGGCAACAGGTAGCGGGCGAACGCCGCCCAGGGGGTATCCGAGACCTTCAGCCCCGCGAGATTCGGAACGCTCTCACGGAGTCGCTCGAGCACTGCCGGCGCGATGGCGTATCCGCTCGTGGACGCAAACTCGTACACGTAGAAGGGCAGCGGGGCGCAGGCCATCGCCGCGGCCAGCAAGTGCGCATATTGCGCTTTCTCGTCGAGCGGGAAGTACGGCGGGCCGATGACGACAACGGCGTCGGCGCCCACCTCCGCGGCATGGACGGCGAGGGCGACGGTGTCGGCGGTGGTCTGCGCACCGCACTGGACGGCCACCTGCAGCCTG
The DNA here is from genome assembly GCA_963761485.1 of uncultured Actinomycetes bacterium. Lineage (GTDB taxonomy): Bacteria > Actinomycetota > Thermoleophilia > Gaiellales > Gaiellaceae > GMQP-bins7. Next base: position 675,055 of record CAVXGP010000015.1, read on the forward strand.
TGATCCGACGCCTGCAGGAAGAGATCCGCCGCGCGGCGCCGCTCTTCCGGTCTCAGCAGGATGCCTTCACCGGCGGTCCCGAGAGCGAGGACGCCGTCGAGCCCGGCAGCGACGAAGAAGTCGACGAGCGGGGCAAACGCGTCCTCGTCCAGCTCGCTGCCCGCGTTGCAGAGCGGCGTGACCGACGCAGCGAGGGCTCCCCTGAGCACGCGGTGACTCTATGTGCTCCTCGCTCTGGCGAAGCGTGGCCGTTTCGACGGCGGGGAGCACTAAGCTGCCGCCCGTGAGCGCGCTGCGCGTGGAACGGGACGGCGACGTCCTCCGAATCACGCTCGCGCGGCCCGAGCGTCGGAACTCCTTCGACGCCGCACTGATCGCGGAGCTTGGAGACGCTTTCGCGGACGTCGGTGATGCGCGTGCAGTCGTGCTCGCAGGCGACGGGCCGAGCTTCTGCGCGGGAGCAGACGTGGAATGGCAGCGCTCGTCGATCGATCTTTCGTACGAAGCGAACGTCGAGGACGCGATGCGGCTCTACCGGATGCTCAAGGCGATCGACTCGTGCCCTGCACCGGTCGTCTGCAAGGTGCACGGATATGCGCTCGGGGGAGGCTCGGGCCTCGTCGCCTGCGCGGACATCGCGGTCGCCTCCCGTGACGCGGAGTTCGGCCTCACGGAGGTTCGGCTCGGGATCATCCCCGCGGTCATCTCGCCGTTCGTGCTCGGGAGAATCGGGGCAGCGGCGCGGCGCTACTTCCTGACCGGCGAACGCTTCGGCGCCGAGACCGCACTCCGTATCGGGTTGGTGTCCGAGGTCGCGGAGGACGCTGATGCCGCGGTCGCCGAGATTGTCACGGCACTGCTCGCAGGAGGGCCGGAGGCCGTGCGCGAGGCGAAGCGGCTGGTTCGGGAGCGGCCTTCCGGAATGGAGACCGCGCAGATCGCCGCGGCCCGTCGAACGAGCGCCGAGGGCCAGGACGGCCTGCGCGCCTACCTCGAGCGTCGACCTCCCGGGTGGGCACACCGGTAGCGCGAGCGCGGGCTATTCGTCCCAGGTGAACACCACGGACGGCGCGGAGCGCTCGGCCGGCCCGTGGTACACGGCCTCGACGTTCGTGCCGTCCGGGTCCAAGACGTACGCCCCGTAGTAGCCGGGGTGGTAGTCGCGTTCGCCGGGCGCTCCGTTGTCGCGTCCGCCGGCCGCGAGGGCCGCCTGGTAGAAACGGTCTACCGTTTCTCGGTCGGGGGTCTGGAAAGCGATGTGGAGGCCCGAGGTCGGCTCTCCGTCATCGCTCACGAACAGCTCGTCGGCCGAGAACCATCCCTCCCCCGCGCCACTGAGCTCCAGTCCGAGCGCCGCGAGCGCACCTGCGTAGAAGCGCTTGCTCGCCTCGAGATCGGCAACGCGCACGTGCATGTGGTCGAACAGTCGGCCTGCGTGAACCTCGGGCACGACGAGGAATTTAACGACTCTCCACCCCTAAGCTGCGCGTCGTGCCCATCGAGAAGCTGCTCGTCGCAAACCGGGGGGAGATCGCGTTACGGGTTTTCCGCAGCTGCCGCGAGCTGGGCGTCGCCACGGTTGCCGTCGTCGCGCCGGACGACACCGGCTCGCTGCACGCGCGAACCGCGGACGAGGTGGTCGAGATCGCGGGCTACCTCGCTTCCGAGGAGCACATCCGCGCTGCGAACCAGGTGGGCGCGGACGCGATCCATCCCGGCTACGGGTTCCTCGCGGAGAACGGCGACTTCGCCGAAGCAGTCGAAGCGGCAGGCCTTACGTGGATCGGCCCACCGACGGAGGCGCTCCGGCTCGGCGGCGACAAGCTCGAGGCGAAGCGCATCGCCCGCGAGGTCGGCGTTCCGGTGCTGCCGGACGGCTCTCCCCAGGAGGTCGGCTTCCCGCTGCTCGTCAAGGCCGCCGCCGGAGGAGGCGGCCGCGGGATGCGCGTCGTTCGCTCCGCCTCGGAGCTCGACGAAGCGCTCGCGGCAGCCGAGCGGGAAGCCGCCGGCGCCTTCGGCGACGGGGCGCTCTACTGCGAGCAGTACCTCGAGAGACCGCGTCACGTGGAGGTCCAGCTCCTCGCCGACGGGCACGGGAACGTCGTCGCACTCGGAGAACGCGACTGCTCCATCCAGAGACGCCATCAGAAGGTTCTCGAGGAGACGCCCGCCCCCCGGCTCGCGGAGGGTCTCCGCGCGGCGATGCTCGAGGCCGCCGTCGCCTTCGGTCGCGCAATCGGGTATCAGAGCGCCGGAACGGTGGAGTTCGTCGTCTCCGACGGCGAGTTCTTCTTCCTCGAGCTCAACGGGCGGATCCAGGTCGAGCACCCGGTGACCGAGCTCGTGACCGGGCTCGACCTCGTGGCCGAGCAGCTCGGAATCGCCGAAGGGAAGCACCTTGTGGCTCTGAGCCACAAGGCAAATGGTCATGCGGTCGAGGCGCGAGTGTACGCGGAGGACCCGCGGACGTTCCTGCCCCAGTCGGGCTCCATCGAGCGTCTACGACTCCCCGACGGCGTTCGCGTCGACACGGGAGTGGCGGAGGGAGACGGGATCGACATCGCCTACGACCCACTGATTGCCAAGCTCGTCGCGCACGGCGATGACCGCGGCGAAGCGCTCGACCGGCTGGCGGCGGCGCTCGCCGAGACCCGGGTCGAAGGCGTCATCACCAACCTCCCGTTCCTCCGCTGGCTCGTCTCGCATCCCGTGGTGCGCAGCGGTGAGGCGACGACGGCGTTTCTCGTCGAGCACCCTCCCCTTGCGCCGCCGCCGGTCGTGCGCGCGCCCGGTCCCTGGCGAGCTCCGTGGCGGCTCAATCTCCCTTCCCCCGCGCCGCAGTCTCCCCCCGACGCCGACGCCCAGGCGCGCGGCCATGGGCCCGCTCAGGCAGAGAGCTCCGTCACCGCGCCCATGCCCGGAACGGTGATCCGGGTCGAGGTCGCGCTCGGGGACGAGGTGGAAGCGCGGCGCCCACTGGTCGTCCTGGAGGCGATGAAGATGGAGATCCCGGTCCACTCACCGTTCGACGGGACGGTGACCGCGATCCACGTCTCGCCGGGCGACCGCGTCGCGGGCGGCGCGCTTCTCGTCGAACTCGAGAGCTAGTTTGCTGCGCAAGAGCGGAGTCTGCGCGTGCAGATTCCGCTCTGCGCGAAACCTAAAGCCGGCCGCGTTGCGGCCGGGGCGCTGCTATTTCACACCAAGCCCCTGGTAACCCTTCCCGCCCCGAACCTTGCCGAGGAGCGCCCCGACCACGAGGTTCACCAGCCAGACCACGATCGTCGCCCCCACGTAGGTCCAGAACCCGTCGATCGAGAAGTCCGGCGCGATCCACTCGGCAAGCGCGAGCATCGCGACGTTGATCACGAAATAGAAGAGGCCGAACGTGAGGATGACGAGCGGAAGCGTCAGGATCGCGAGGATCGGCTTGATGATCGCGTTCCCGACCATGAGGACGAACGCTCCCAGAAGGAGTGGCCCCCAGCGATCGATCACGACGCCGTCGAACATCCAGTCGATCACGATCAGGGCCAGGATGTTGATGCCCCAGAGGACGAGGACGCGGATGAGCAGGATCACGGGAGCGCGAGCCTACCGCGCACGCGGCGCCAACGCGAGCGTCGACTGAGCGCAGCGACCGGGATCCGCGTGAGCGGATGCCGGCCCGGCGCAAGGCGAGCGCTGAGAGCGCAGCCCCAGCGGCCGCGAAGCGGACGCCTTCAGGGATTTTCGCGCGATCGGAATCCGCGCGTCAGCGGATTCCGGTCTTGCGCAAGCGAGCGCTGAGTGAGCGCAGCGCCAGCGGCCGCGAAGCGGATGCCTTCAGGGATTTTCGCGCGATCGGAATCCGCGCGCTAGCGGATTCCGGTCTTGCGCAGAACCTAGAACAGCTTCTGGAGCTTCATCGCTGCGCCGATGTCGCCCTTGATCTTGAGCTTGCCGGTCATGTAGGCGGTCGTCGGGTTCTGCTCACCCCTGACGATCTTCTCGAAGCTCTCGGCGCTGGCGCTGAACGTGCAGTCGGCGTCACCGGCTCCCTCGGTGACCTGGATCGCACCGTCTGCGATCGCGACCGTCCACGTGCCCGCTCCCTCGATGTCGAACACGTACGTGTTGTTCATGCCGGCGATTCGGTCGGGGCTCACTCGCGCCGGGAGACCCTCGAAGAACTCCTGCACGCTGCTCATCGTCTCGGCTCCTCTCCTCTCCTCTCCGACCCGGGGTCGGAGCCTACCGCGCGGCTAGGATCCGCGCGGCGTGGACTTCGACCTCTCACCAGAGCAGGAACTGGTCCGCGACACGGTAGAAGCGTTCGCCCGGGAGCGCGTCGCTCCCGTCGCAGCCGAGCTCGACCTCGAGGCCCGCTTTCCGTACGAGCTCGTCGCCGAGCTCGCCGCGCTTGGCCTCATGGGCCTACCGATCCCCGAGCAGTACGGCGGAGCGGGCGGGGACACGGTCTCGTACGCGATCGCTATCGAGGAGCTGACACGGGTCGACTCGTCCGTTGCGATCACGGTCGCCGCACACACCTCGCTCGGGGCGATGCCGATCCTCCTCTTCGGAACCGAGGAGCAGAGGATGAGGTGGCTTCCCGACCTCGCCTCCGGGCGGCGGCTGGCTGCGTTCGGGCTCACGGAGCCCGGTGCGGGCTCGGATGCCGGGGCGACCCGGACGACGGCCGAGCTGCGCAACGGATCGTGGGTGATCAACGGCTCCAAGCTCTTCATCACCAACGCGGGCACGGACATCACGTGGGGGGTCACGATCACGGCACGCACGGGGACGGCAGACGAGATCTCGAACATCGTCGTCGAGAACGGGGCGCCCGGGTACGGCATCTCCGGGCCGATGAAGAAGCTCGGCTGGCGGGCGTCGGACACCCGCGAGCTCTCCTTCGAGGACTGCGTCGTGCCCGAGGAGAACCTCCTCGGCCCTCGCGGCCAGGGCTTTCGCCAGTTCCTCGAGATCCTCGACGGTGGGCGAATCTCCGTTGCGGCCATGGGCGTCGGCCTCGCGCAGGGCGCCTACGACCTCGCGTACGCATACGCCAAGGAACGGGAGCAATTCGGCAAGCCGATCGCGTCCTTCCAGGCGATCCAGTTCAAGCTCGCGGACATGGCCACGGAGATCGAGGCCGGGCGCACGATGGTGTACAGGGCCGCGTGGTTGAAGGACCAGGGACGGCCGTTCGCCCGCGAGGCGGCGATGGCGAAGCTCTTCACGGGCGAGCTGTCGAACCGCGTGGCGAACATGGCACTCCAGATACACGGCGGGTTCGGGTACATGGAGGAGTCCGCGATCTCACGCCTCTATCGTGACCAGAAGATCCTGGAGATCGGGGAAGGCACCAATGAGGTGCAACGGATGGTCATCGCTCGCCATCTCGGCCTCTAGCGCAGCGCTCGTCCTCGCCGCCCCGGCAGCCGCGCACGTCACCGTCGTGCCGCCGTTCCTTCCCGCAAAGGGCACGGACGTCGTGAGCCTCACGGGCCCGAACGAGCGCGAGGAGCCGATGACCGGCTTCGAGGTCTCAGTCCCGAGCGAGTTCCGCATCGTTCACGCTCACCCCGCCGACGGCTGGGACGAGAGCGTCCAGGGATCGAGGGCGATCTGGACCGGAGGCAGCCTCGCCCCGGGCGCCGAGGCCACGTTCAGGCTCGAGCTCGAGGCGCCGTCCGCACCGGGGACGGACTCACTCGAGGCCGTCCAGCGCTACCCGGGCGGGGCCGTCGTCACCTGGGATGTCGGGCTCACGGTGACGCCCGAGTCCGGCTCGTCGTCCCAGAACCTCGGCTGGGCGCTCGTCACCGCCTTGATCGGGATCGCGGTCATCACGGCCGTGGGGGTCGCGCTCCTCCGGCGCACCCGCTCACTTCAAGAGAAATAGCGGAGGAGGCTGCTACGGTCGCCGCGCCGTGATCTTCGCGCAGTTCGTCGACGACGCCCTCGGCTGTGCGTCGTACGTCGTAGGAGACGAAGATGCCGAGCTCGCAGTCGTCGTCGACCCGGCGTTCGCGATCGAGCAGTACCTCGAAGAGGCAGACAAGCGTGCAGTCCGTCTCGTCCGCACGATCGAGACGCACACTCATGCAGATCACCTCTCCGGCCACGGGCGCCTCGCACTCGAGCGCGACGTTCCGGTCAGCATCCACCCGGCCGCTGAGACCACGTACCCGCACGATGCGATGGAGGACGGCGAGGAGCTCGTCGTCGGCAACGTCGTCCTGCGCTGCATCCACACCCCCGGGCACCGCCCCGAGCACTGCTGCCTCGCCGTGATCGACCACTCGAGGGCCCCCGAGCCTTGGCTCGTCCTCACCGGGGACTCGCTCTTCGTCGGCGACGCAGCGCGGCCGGACCTCGCCGTCGCAGCGCGCGAGGGCGCCGAGGGCCTCTTCCACTCCCTTCGGCGCCTGGTCGAGCTCGGCGACGGGGTCGAGGTCTATCCAGGGCACGTCGCGGGCTCGCTTTGCGGCAAGGCGATGAGCTCCAAGGCGTCGACGACCGTCGGCTTCGAGCGCCGGTTCAACCCCGCGCTGGCGTACACCGATGTCGCGTTGTTCGTGGCCGAGACCGCCGCGATCGCGGCGCCTCGGCCGCCGAACATGGAGAGGATCGTGGCGCTGAATCGCGGCCCGTTCGTGGGGGCTCAACCGGATCCACCCGAGCTCGAGACTCCGCCGGAGGGCTCCCAGGTCCTCGACGTTCGGCCGGTGACGACGTTTGCGGGAGGTCATCTCCCGGGCGCGCTCAGCGTGCCTGTCTCGGGAACACGGTTCTCGACCAAGGCGGCGTTCGTGCTCGATCCCGACCGGCCGGTGGTCGTCGCCGCCTCGGACGAAGCCGAGGCCGGAGAGGCACTGCGAAACCTGCGCTCCGTCGGCGTCGGCGACATCCCCGGCTACGTGCTCGGCGGCGGCTCCGAGAAGCTGGAGGTCGTCTCGGTCGACGAGCTCGACGCGCTTCTGGCAGACGGTGTGGAGCTCATCGACGTCCGTGAGAAGGACGAGCGCGATACGGGTTACATCGCCGGAAGCCGCAACATCCCGTACCGTCTGCTCGCCCTCGGAGGCGACGACCTTCCGCGCGACCGGCCGCTCGTTACGATCTGCGAAACCGGCCCGAGAGCGGCGATCGCTGCGAGCATCCTCGCCGCCCGAGGCTACGACGCGCGCGCAGTGGCCGACGGCGGCGTGTACGCGTGGCAGGCGGCCGGCAAGCCAACCGTCGAGTTCCGCCGCTGCGGTAGCTGATCTCGCTCATGCGGTCGCGGCGAGAAGGGCCTCGGCCTCGCGAATGTAACGTGTCGCGCCGACCGAGCGGAAGAATGCCAGCGCCTTGCCGAGCTGCTCGTCTGCCTCGGCACGCCGACCGGCAACCACGTGCTTGTCTGCCGCCCGCAGGCGCGCGAGGGCCTCGTCGGACCGCGAGCCCATCTCCCCCAGGAGGTCCGCCGCACGCTCGAACTCGCCTTCGGTCCACAGCGTCGCGGCCTCGAGCCAGCGCGTCGGGGCGCCGAGAGTTCGCGCGCTCTCGAGGAACTCGGGTCCTCGACCCAGGGCCTCCATCACGGCCGCGAGCTGGAGAGCCCAGGAACCGGCCTGATCTTGGACGCCTTCCGTCGCGATCTCGGCGAGCAGCGTGTTGACCTGGGATGTGGCGTCGTCCGCATGATCGGCGGCGAGAAACACGCGCGCGGCAACTGCGCGCGACGGATAGAGCACCTGCGGATCCTTGATCCCGGCGGCGAGCTCCAGCATCGTGGACACGTCGTCGATCGCGCCGCCGATGTCCCCGCGGGCGATGCGCATTCTCGAGCGGACGTCGCGGCACGCCGCTTCCATGTACTGGCCGGCGCCTTCCTGTGACTCTGCAATCAGTGCGTCGAGCGCCGTGGTCGCTTCCTCCCAACGACCTAAGTAGTAAGCCTCGAGCGCGAGCTCGGCCCGGTACCAGTGAACCTCACCGACGATTCCGAACCGCGCCGCGATTTCGAGGCCGTCACGATGGAGCTCCTCGGCGCGCGCAATGTCCCCGAGCTGAAACGTGACCGTGGCGAGATTTGTAACCGCCCGCATCTTCTCCAGCGAGTTCCGCTCGCTGGCGATCTCGATGCTCCCGCGAAGATCGTCCAGGCCGGAGACGTCGCCACTGCTCAACTTTGCGACCCCGATGTTGTTGAGCGCGTGCGCCCGTAGCTCCTCGAGACCTAGCTCCTCCGCCATGACAAGCGCCTCGCCCCCGATCCTGATGGCCTCCTCGGCTCGACCCGCGAGCATGAGAAAGCGGGAGACGCTGCTCGTCACGAACGCCTTGGGCGGAGACGGCGGGGCATCCGCGACTAGGGAGGCGGCACGGTCGAAGTGGGAGAAGGCGTCGTCGCGGTTGCCCCGAAACCAGCGCAGCTCTCCGTGCTCGATCTCCGCTTCTGCCGCAGTCTCGCGATCTCCGGCGGCTAACGCCGCCTCGACGGCCCGCTCGAGCACGTCCTCGCCGCGCAGCTCGCCGATCCTCAGGGCTCGGCCATAGGACAAGAGTCGCTTCGCATCGAGATCGCCGAGCTCGAGAGCCGAGCCGTAATACCGCGCCGCGGCTGCAAAGGCGTTGAGAGCGAACGCGCGATCTCCCGCCTCCCGCAGCGCGGCGGCCGCACGGGGGACGAGCTCGGCCGTGTCCGAGCCTCCAGCTCGCAGGTAGTCGAGCGCGGCAACGTAATGATAGGCGAGCATCTCCGACCGGTCCTCGGCGCGGTCCGGAGAAAGCGACTCGATCCACTCGGCTGCCCGCCCGTGGCCGTCCGCCCGCGCGGCACGCGGCATCTGACCATACGCCACGTCGCGCACGAGCACGTGACGGAAGGCGTACTGGGCCGCTCCCGCCACAGCCGAGCGCCGCTCACGGTGAACGAATTCCTTCCGCTCGAGCGCGAGGAGGCGCTCGTCGAGCTCTTGTGGCTCGGTTCCGGAGAGCGAGGCCAGCCCGTCCGTCCAGAACACCTTGCCGAGCACGGCTGCATCCTGGAGAAGCGCCTTTTCCTCGCCTCCGAGCAGGTCTAGCCGTGCGGCGACGATGCCCTGGACTGTCTCCGGGAGCGACGCACCCCCTTCGCTGCGCTCGCCCAGCATGCGCACGTATTCCTCCGCGTACAACGGGTTTCCGCCGGCGCGCTGAAGAAGAGCTGCCTGCACTTCCGCTTCGAGCACCGAGCGCTCGAGCAGCGCAGCGAGCAGACGCGCCGTTTCCTCATCGGTGAGAGGTGCGAGGGAGACGGTCGCCGCGTTGCGCTTGCCTCCACCCCATCCCGCCCGCCGATCGAGGAGCTCTGGGCGAGCGGAACAGATGACGAGCAGCGGGACGCCGGACACGCGGTCGGCCAGCCCGTCGATGAAGTCCAGCAGGTCTTCGTCGGCCCATTGCAGATCCTCGAAGACGAGAATGAGCGGGCTCTGCTCGGCCAGCGCCTCGAAGAACCGTCGCCAGGCGGCGAACGCCTCGTGTCGGCTCTCGGCGCTTGCATCGGTCTCCGAGGCGAGACCGACCAGTGGCCGAAAGTGCGTCTCGACCCACCGCGCCTCACTCTCGTCCGACAGCACGTCGGACATGGTCCGCCGGAGCTTTTTCTCGACTTCTGCACTGGAGTCGGACTCGAGGATGCCGCTGTGCGCCTTCGTCATCTCGCCCAGCGCCCAGAAGGTGACGCCGTCGCCGTAGGGAAGGCAGCGGCCCTGGCGCCAGAAGATGAGGTCAGGCTCCCGCTCGACGAGTTTGAACAGCTCCCAGACGAGCCGCGACTTCCCTATCCCTGGCACGCCCACGAGGGTCACGAGCTCTGAGGTCCGGTCAGCGCGGACGCGCGCGAGCGCGGCTGCGAGCAGATCGAGCTCGCGCTCGCGCCCGACCAACTCGGCCCCACCCGGCATCGCAAGATCGACACCGAAACGAGATCTGGCCTGAAGCGCTTGCCAGGCCCGTACTAGATCGGACTTCCCCGTCGCCTCGATCGCCTCGGCTTCGCCGTACTCGATCGCGCGTTCGGTCGCCCTGAACGTCTGTTCCCCGACCAGGATCCCGCCTGGGGAAGCGTTCGACTGGAGGCGAGCACCGTGTTCATGACGTCGCCGGCCACCATCGCTTCGCCCAGCTCTGGTCGGGCACCGAGGTTCACGAGCGCCTCGCCGGTGTTGACGCCGATTCGCACCTCGAGCTCGAGCGTCGGGTCGGCCTCGTTCAGCTCTGCGATTGCCTCCTGGATCGCGAGCGCCGCGCGAACGGCACGCTCGGGATCGTCCTCGTGAGCGATTGGCGCCCCGAAGACGCCGACGACCGCGTCGCCGATGAACTTCTCGACGGTCCCGCCGCGCCGCTCGAGCTCGCGGCGCAGCCGGTCGTGGTACGGGGCGAGGATCGCGCGCACGTCCTCGGGGTCGAGTCGCTCGGCGCGCGCCGTCGAGCCCACGAGGTCGGCGAAGACGACCGTGACGACCTTGCGCTCCTCGCGGAGCGGCGAGCTGGAGCCGCCGCGAGAGCCGATCCGCATTCGGAACAGAACTTCGCGCTATCGGCGTTCTCGAACCCGCAAGACGGGCAGGTCCGCATTGGCCGAGTCTATTCCGGCGGCCCGAGGCGTTCGACCGTGTTGCCCCCGCCGCGGAGGGCCGTGAGGATAGCCTCGCAGTGCTCCTCGTCGCGGGTCGAGACGACTAGCTCGACCTCCGTCTGGAGCGCAGTCGTCGTCCTGCCCTCGCGATGGTGGTCGACCGTCACGAGGTTGCCCCGCTCGCGCGCCACGATGTCGAGGACGTTGCGGAGCTCGCCCGGCCGGTCCGGGATCAGCATGCGCACCGCCAGGAACCGGCCCGAGCGCGTCAACCCGTGACGCATGACCGAGATGAGGGTCGTCAGGTCGATGTTGCCGCCCGAGAGGACGACGGCGACAGCACCGGTGCCTCCCACCTTTCCTGCGAGCAGCGCAGCAAGGCCGGCGGCTCCGGCGCCCTCGACGACGAGCTTGGTCCGCTCGAGGCAGAGGACGAGTGCCTCGGAGATCTCCTCGTCCGAGACCTGGACGATCTCGTCCATCGTGTGATCGAGAATCGAAGACGCGAGCTCGCCGCGCGCCTTCACGGAGATTCCGTCCGCGATCGTGAGCCCCGGCTCGCAGATGACGCCGACGATCCGCTGTCCTGCGCGGCGCTCGCGGAGCGCGAGCGAGATCCCAGCCGCGAGACCGCCCCCACCAACCGGGATCACAACCGTTTCGACGCCCGGAGCATGCTCGTCGAGCTCGAGCCCGATCGTTCCCTGGCCGGCGATGACGCGCGGGTCCTCGTACGCGTGGACGAGCGTCGCACCGGTGCGGTCGACGTGCTCCTGCGCAGCTGCGACGGCCCCCTCGAAGCTCTCGCCGGCGAGCTCGACGGCACCCCCGTACGAGCGGGTCGCCTCGATCTTCGCCATCGGCGCGTCCTCGGGCATGAAGATCGTGGCCGGGATTCCAGCCTCGCGCGCCGCCCAGGCGACGGCCTGCCCATGGTTGCCTGCGCTCGCGGCGACGACCCCCGCGTTGCGCTCCTCCGGCCCGAGCGCGGAGATCGTGTTGTACGCGCCGCGGATCTTGAACGAGCCGGTCCGCTGGAGATTCTCGGCCTTGAGGAAGACCTGCCTCCCCGTGAGGCGGGAGAACGTCTCCGTCGGATTGAGCGGGGTCTGGCGCGCAACTCCGGCAAGGCGCGCGTGGGCAGCCTCGATGTCGGCGATGGTGGGCGGCTCGCTCATGGGGTCAGACCCGTGGGGTCCGACCCCACCTCAGCCGTGGAGTCCGACCCTACCTTGAAGACCTCCTCCATGATCTCGCGCACCGCCGTCAGGGGATCGAGCTCGCGACGCTTCACCGCCTCCAGCAGACGCCGCAGCTCGGGATCCTCCGTGACCGTCGCCTCCAGATGCGACTTCGCGCGGCTCGAGGCAACCGCGAAGACCTCCGCGGCGAGGTTTCGCTGGCGACGCCGCTCGAGACCACCGTCGCGCTCGAGCGCCGCGCGGTGCTCCTCGAGCTTTGCCCACAGCTCCGGGACGTTCTCACCGCGATGCGCCTCCGTCAGCACGATCGGGGGCTGGCGGTCGGCGTCGGCGAGCCTGACGACGGAGCGCACCTCGCTCAGCATCGTCTTGGCGGCGGGGTGATCCATCTTGTTCACGGCGATCACGTCGGGAATCTCCATGATCCCCGCCTTGAGAGCCTGCACGGAGTCTCCCGAGCCCGGCATGAGCACGAGAAGAACGGAATCTGCGATGGCCGTCACCTCCACCTCGCTCTGGCCCGCACCAACTGTCTCGACGAAGATCACGTCCTTGCCGGACGCATCCAGGAGGAGGACCGCCTGCAGCGTCGTCTCGGCAAGCCCGCCCTGATGGCCGCGCGTTCCCATGGAGCGGATGTAGACCCCGGGGTCGAGGAAGTGGTCCGCGAGCCGGATTCGATCGCCGAGCAGCGCACCACGTGAGAAGGGGCTGGAGGGATCGACGGAGACGACGCCGACGCTGCGTTCGAGCCCGCGCACATGGGCGACGAGGGCCGCGATGAGCGACGACTTACCCACGCCCGGCGGGCCGGTGACGCCGATGACCGCCGCACGCCCGGTCGCTGGATACAGCTCACGGACGAGCGGATAGGAGAGTGGGTCGCCGTTCTCGACGAGGGAGATAGAGCGCGCGAGCGCACGGCGATCCCCCTCGCGCACGCCTTGCGTCAACTCCTCGAGCGTCCACTCCCGCCGAGCCACGGCCTGACTCTATGCGGCACGCCGCCCTACGAAGCTGTCCTTCGTGCCTCCAGCTCGCGTCTGCGCTCGACCTCCTCGAGCAAAGCGGCGATGCGCTCGAGACCGCTCGTTGCCGCGCTTCGGGCCGCGACCAAGGGCTCGACCGCATCCGGCCGGGCGAGCGCGGCCAGTGCCGACTCCGAGCTCGTTTCGATGGCCTCTTGCTCCTCCGCCTGGGTCACGGGCAGCCAGCGCGTCATCAGAAAGGCCACGAACGAGCCGACGATGTAGATCAAGCCGGCGGCGATCCAGATCGCGCGCGCTCCGAACATGTCGGTGAGCACGCCCGCCGCGACCATCGCGAGCCCCTGGACCGCGTAGCTCGAGCTCATGAGCGTCGCGAGCGCCCTGCCCCGATACTGATCGGGGGCCCCGCGCTGAACGAGCAGCGCATTGCACACGACCGCCGCTCCGTTTCCAGCCGCGCCTCCGATCACGAACGGCACGGCGACCCAGATCGTCCCGCTCAGAGCGGCGCCTCCCCAGCCGACGCCCATGAGCGCGATCGAGCCGATGTAGTGGCGACGGAGCCCAACCTTGCCGAGCGCCGCGGGCGCGAGGAAGCTCCCGAGCGCGAGCCCGACGCCACTCGCCGCGATGATCGCGCCGAACCCGAGATTGCCGGCGTCGAGCGTGTCCTTGGCGAAGATCACCTCCGCGACGTTCACCGCGCCGGCACCGAGCAGGACGATGCTCCAGACGACGAGGACCGTGCGGAGCGGCCGGGCGGTGACGACCAGCCGGATGCCGTCGGCGACGTCGCGCCAATGACCGCGCGTCAACGATTCTGCGGACTGCAGCTTGGCCTTGGGAATACGGGATACGAACCCGGCGGAAACGAGGAACGTCACGGCGTTGACGACGTACGGCACCGACGGTCCCCAGCCAGTGAGGAGCAGCCCGCCGACGACCGGCCCGACCATCCAGGAGAGCGTCTCGAAGGTCTGGAGCAACGAGTTCGCGTTCGGGAGCTCCTCGTCGGAGACGAGGTTCGGCAGGCCCGCGTACACAGCCGGGACGAAGAAGCCGGTCGCGATTCCGGAGACGGCTGCGAGCCCGACGACCTGACCGGCGCTGTCCGCGAACGGAAGGGCAGCGAACACGCCGAACCGCACGAGGTCGGAGACGATCATCAGCCGCCGCCGTGACAGGCGGTCGACGAGCGGCCCGAGCAGGAGCCCGATGAGCACGATCGGGAGGAAGTCGGCGATCAGGAGCGCAGCCACCCAGACGCCGGACCCGGTGCGGTCGTAGACGTCGACTGTCAGTGCGATTGCCGCGATCCAGGTCCCCAGGCTCGATCCGGCAGTGGCAAAGAACAGGAATCCGAACGACGGCGATCGGCGCAGGAGGCCTAGACGGCTGCTGATCTCCACGACCGCCGGTGACGCTAGCACCTGGTCCAGCTGCTCTCTACGGCCTTTTGGAGCCTGTCCTCAAGAGTCATCGGGCGGGAATTCGCCGCCCGCCGCGCGCTGCCTGCCCTGTTACCCGCTGCGCATCGCGGATGCCATCCGGCCCGCGACGATGCGCGCCAGTCGAAGCTCCTCCGCCTTGGACGGAGGTCCGGCCGCAGAGGCGACGATGAAGTACGCCTGGGCGCGGCTGCGTGAGAGCGCCACGAGGTCGATGGTGAGTGTTGCTCCCGGCTGCGCGGGAAGCTCGAACAGGAGCCGATACACGACCGTTCGCGGGGCGACGCGCGTGAACGGCAGCTCTTTGAGCGAAGCCAGACGTACGCCACTCGTGCCGGCCAGCCGCTGGAACTCGGTCGCGACGCACCTCCGTCCGGCAGCGCTCGTACTTCGCCTCCACGAGGTGTTGTTGTCGGAGACCGACGTGTAGACGTTCGCGTACGACGAGACGAAAGTCAGCCCCGCGACCCACATGGGCGACTTGGCCTCGCCTGTCAGCGTGAGGTCGGACTCGTCGAGCGGAGAACAGTTCAGATGGGCTGCGCCGCCGCTCGACCGCGCGGCATACCCGGTCGCGAGATCCGACTCACGGAGCAACATCGCCTTCGCGCGGGCCTGATCGGCCTGCCGGATCTCCCGCTTCGGGTCGAAGTGGTCCGCGAATGCGCTCCCGACGGGTACGAGCGCGAGCACGAGGGCGAAAGCGAGGAGACGGCGCACGATGCACATCGTAAGCACGACCGGGCTGAAGAAAACCCTGCGGGCGCGAAGCGGCCGCCTTTAGAACTCGTTTCACAATGAAGCCTTGTGCCGCCGGGGTGCGCCGCCAACGAAGCGTCATGTGAAACGAGTTCTTAGGAATGTTCGCGCGACCGGGATCCGCGCGTTAGCGGATTCCGGTCTTGCGCAAGGCCGAGCCTAAGAGCTTCTAACGTAATGATCGCCCGTCGCGAGGCGGATGCTGGGCGACGTGACGCAAGGACGCAGGGAGCGCCCATATCAGTGGATATGGGCGCGACCGAGGACGCCGGATCGCGGCGCTCAGCGCCGCATCGCGACATGGCCGTTCATTGCGTTAGGAGCTCTGACATGGAGCAAGACGTCAAGGGGTGAGGCTCGGTCGATGGGTTGTCCTCTCGGCCTGGAGCAGCGGATGCGCCCGGAGCAGCGACGGTGGATCAGACTGACATTCGCCGGTCGGGACGGCATGACTGGTAACCGTCGGGAGCTGCCTCGGTCTAAGGTCGCGGGTCACCGGCGGGCGGTGCCGCATAGAGCTCTCGAGGGTTCTCCGTGTGGTCGGGCGCATCCGCTGCTCGAGGCCGAGAGGCTGGGCATCAGGCGCTCCTGAGCGGCTGGTCGGTCGCGATCGCCCAGACGAAGCCGGCGAGCTCGCGGGCGCAGGCGACGACGATCTTCTGCTGGGGCTTGCCGCGGCCGGCCATCCGCTGCCAGCGCGGAGTAGAGGCGCTGCTGGCAGCGCCAGGCGCGCTCGATCACGGCGCGTCTTGGCCGCGCTGGCGGCGGGCGAGCTCGTAGCCGACCTTCGGGCCGCGGCGCGCGTGCCAGGCGGCCTCGACCAGAGCCGGCGCACGTGGCTGTTGCCGACCTTGGTGATCGAGCCCTGCCGGCGGTGCTCGCCGGAGGAGTGCTCGGAGGGGACGAGGCCGACGAAGGCCATGAACTCCGCGGCGCTGCGGAAGCGGCTGAAGTCGCCGATCTCGGCGACGAGCGCGAGCGCGGTCAGCGTGTCGATGCCGCGCAGGCAGCGCAGGCGGGCGACGAGCTCGCGCCACGGTCCCTGCTCGGCTGTCTCGCGGATCGCCCGCTCGAGCGCGTCGATCGGGCGTCGACGAGGTCGACCGCGTGCAGGTAGGTGTCGAAGGTCAGCTGCTCGGCGGCGAACTCGAAGCGCTGCTCGGAGAGCCACTGCGACGCGTGACGCGTCCAGGAGCTGGTCGGCAGCAGCGCGCCCGTGGCGCAGGCAGAACTTCGAGAGCCGGTGCCGGTCGCGCATGCGATCGAGGCGCGCGTCCTCGCGGGCGCGCACGAGATCGCGGGCCGCCTCCAGCTCCGGCGAGGGCACGTGGATCGGCTCGAGCAGCCCGCCGGCGAGCAGGCGAGCGAGCTTGCGCGCGTCACGCGGGTCGGTCTTGACCCGATCGCCTGGCCGTTGCGGCACGAGCCCCGGCGCGACCACCGCGCATTCGATCCCGCGCTCGCTCAGATGCCGGTACAGGCCGAACCCGGTCGGGCCTGCCTCGTAGCAGCAGCGCACCGCGGGCCAGCGGCGCAGCACCCGCTCGACCGCCTGCTCGTCGTAGGGCAGCGTCCGCTCCTCGAGCAGCTCGTCGGCGCGAACCGCAGCCAGCCGGATCGAGCGCGCGTGGACGTCCAGACCGACGGTTACCGTCGTAGACTCGTACATGGTCGGCGACCTCCGTATGTGGCTCTACCGGGCCACACCCCGGCAACCCACGACAAATGCGTAGGCGCCGACCACTCTCCGCCAGCAACCGGACGCCGCGCCCCCGGGGCTACGGCTCCATCCTGTCTAAGGCTCATACGCCAGGTTCGGCCGGAGCCAGCGTTCTACCTCGGCGATCTCCATTTCCTTGCGTTGCGCGTAGTCGGACGCCTGGTCGCGCCCGATCCTGCCGACGGAGAAGTAGCGGGCCTGCGGATGGCCGAAGTAGAGGCCGCTCACGCTCGGGGGCGGCGTCATCGCGAAGTTCTCGGTCAGCCCGATCCCGGCACGCTCGGCCTCCAGCAGAGCGACCAGCGTTCTCTTCTCCGAATGATCCGGGCACGCGGGATAGCCGTAGGCCGGCCGGATGCCGCGGAACCGCTCCTTGACCAGCTCCTCGCCCGAGAGCGACTCGTCGGCGGCGTACCACTCCTGCCGCGCGACCTGATGGAGCCATTCCGCGAAGGCCTCGGCGAGCCGGTCGGCGAGCGCGCGCACCATGATCGACCGGTAGTCGTCTTTCTCGGCGGCGAAGCGGTCCGCAAGTTCCTCGGCACCGTGGATCGCGACGGCGAACGCACCGACGTGGTCCTGCAGGCCCGTATCCGCGGGAGCAACGAAGTCGGCGAGCGAGCGATTCGGGCGCGAGTCGGCATGGTCTGCCTGCTGACGCAGCATCGGGAATCGCACGCCCCCGTCGACGACGACATCGTCGGCCTCGGCCCTTGCGGGCCAGAAGCCGTACACAGCGCGAGCGTGCAGCAGGCCGCCGGAGACGATCTCGTCGAGCAGCTCGTTCGCGGCGGCGAAGAGATCGCGGGCAACCTCCCCCTTCTTCGGGTCCTCGAGAATCGCCGGGTAGCGGCCTTTCAGCTCCCACGCGTGGAAGAAGTACGTCCAGTCGATGTACTCGCGGAGCACCGACACGTCTGCGTCGACGACGCGGGAGCCGGTGAAGGAGGGCACGGCGAGGTCTTCTTCGTGCCAGTCGATCGGCGTCTTGCGCAGGCGTGCCTCGCGAAGCGAGAGGATCGGGTTCCGCCCGCGCTCGGCGTGAAGCACACGAAGTCGGTCCTGCTCGACCCGGTTTTCCTCGTCCAGCCGAGATCTCCGGTCGGCGTCGAGCAGGTCGCCGACGACGCCGACGACCCGGGAGGCGTCGAGGACGTGCAGCGTCGGAGGGCTGTACTCCGGTGCGATCCGGACGGCCGTGTGCTGCTTCGAGGTCGTCGCGCCCCCGATCAGGAGGGGTAGCTGGAGCCCGCGCCGCTCCATCTCCTTCGCGACCCCGACCATCTCGTCCAGGGACGGCGTGATCAGCCCCGAGAGACCGACGAGGTCGCAGTCCTGCTCGACCGCGACGTCCAGGATCTGGTCGGCCGGCACCATGACACCGAGGTCGATCACCTCGTACCCGTTGCAGCCCAGGACGACGCCCACGATGTTCTTGCCGATGTCGTGCACGTCCCCCTTGACCGTCGCCATCACGATCCGCGCAGCCGTCGACGCGCTCGTCTTCTCGGCCTCCATGTACGGCTCGAGGTACGAGACGGCCCGCTTCATCGCGCGCGCGCTCTTGACGACCTGCGGCAGGAACATCTTCCCTGAGCCGAAGAGGTCGCCCACGATCTTCATGCCGTCCATCAGCGGGCCTTCGATGACGTCGAGCGGTCGTGACGAGAGGCTGCGCGCTTCCTCCGTGTCGTCCTCGATGAAGTCGACGATTCCGTGCACGAGGGAGTGGGCGAGCCGCTCACCCACCGGGGCTTCGCGCCACGAAAGATCGAGCTCACGCTGGGTCCCGCCTCCGGTCACCGTTCCGGCGTAGTCGACGAGCCGTTCCGTCGCATCGGGACGTCGGTCGAACAGCACGTCCTCGACCCGCTCCAGCAGCTCCGGCTCGATGTCCTCGTAGACCGCCAGCTGTCCGGCGTTGACGATGCCCATGTCGAGCCCTGCGCGGATCGCGTGGTAGAGGAAGGACGCGTGCATCGCCTCTCGCACGGCGTCGTTTCCGCGAAAGGAGAACGAGAGGTTGGAGATCCCCCCGGAGACGAGCGCCCCGGGACACCGCTCCGCGAGCCGCGGGATCGCCTCGATGTATGCCTTGGCGAAGCCCGCGTGCTCCTCGATGCCGGTGGCGACGGCGAGCACGTTCGGGTCGAGGATCACGTCGTCGGGAGCGAATCCCGCCTCGCCGGTGAGCAGGTCGTACGCTCGGCCGAGGATCTCGACCTTGCGGTCGATCGTCTCCGCCTGGCCGCGCTCGTCGAACGCCATGACGACCACTCCGGCTCCGTAGCGGCGGATCGTGCGCGCCTGCTCCAGGAACGGCTCCTCCCCTTCCTTGAGAGAGATCGAGTTGACGATTCCCTTTCCCTGCAGGCACTTCAGGCCTGCCTCGAGCGCCGAGAAGCGAGAGCTGTCGACCATGATCGGGAGACGTGCCGCCTCCGGCTCGGTCGCGACCAGGTTGAGGAACGTCGTCATCGCCTGCTCCGCATCGATCAGGTCGGCGTCCATGTTGACGTCGAGCAGGTTCGCGCCGCCGCGGACTTGCTCGAGGGCGACGTCCACCGCACCCTGGAAGTCGTTCGCCTCGATCAGCCTTCGGAAGCGAGCCGAGCCCGTGATGTTCGTTCGCTCGCCGACGATCACGAAGCCGGTGTCCGGGCGAATCACGAATGGGTCGAAGCCCGAGAAGCGAGGCAGGGCAGTGCGCTTCGGGACGCTCCGTGGCGGCAGCCCCTCGACCGCACGCGCGATCGCGCGGGTGTGCTCCGGCGTGGTTCCACAGCACCCGCCCACGAGATTGACGAGGCCCTCTTCGCCGAAGGCCCTGAGGAAACGGCTGGTGTCGCCTGCCTGCTCGTCGTAGAGCCCGAGCTCGTTCGGAAGGCCGGCGTTGGGATGGCACGAGACATACGTCGAGGCGACGTTTGCCAGTCTCTCCAGGAAGGGCCGCATCTCCGTTGCCCCGAGCGAGCAGTTGACGCCGACGATCAGAGGCTCCGCGTGCTCGACGGAGATCCAGAACGCATCCGGTGCCTGGCCCGACAGGTTCCTTCCACTCCGATCGATCGCGGTGAACGAGAGCCACAGCGGCAGCTCCGGCGCGACGGTCCGTGCGGCCACGATCGCCGCCTTCGCGTTGAGCGTGTCGAAGATCGTCTCGACCATGACGAGGTCGACGCCGCCGTCCCGGAGCGCGGCGATCTGTTCCTCGTACACCTCACGCACCTGGTCGAACGTGACCGCGCGGTAGGCGGCGTCCTCGACGCGCGGTGACAGGGAGAGCGTGACGTTCAGCGGGCCGACCGAGCCGGCGACGAACCGTGGCTGCTCTGGCGTCCTGCTCGTCCACTCGTCCGCGGCTCGGCGGGCCAGGCGCGCTCCCTCGAGGCTCATCTCCGCCGCCGCGTCCCCGAGCGCGTAGTCCGCCTGTCCGATCCTGGTCGCGGTGAAGGTGTTGGTCGTTGCGATGTCGGCGCCGGCTTCGAAGTAGGCGTCGTGGATCTCGGCGACGATCTCGGGCTGCGTCAGGTTGAGGAGGTCGGGATCCCCCTTCACGTCGTGCGAGTGATCACGGAAGCGCTTGCCCCGGTACTCGTCCTCCGAGAGCTCCCGCCGGTGGATGAGAACGCCCCACGAGCCGTCGAGGACGAGAATCCTCTTGGCTAGGAGCTCTTCGAGTTGTGTGCGAGCGTCCTTCACGTTCACGGCTCCTGCCCAAAGAGGTCGGGAGCCGCTCATGGCCCTCTGGCTCTTTAGGCGTTTGGTAACCCGGTCGCCAAGCTGCCTGTCAAAGCTTTCCGGGACTCAGAAGGTATCAGGTCGCTTCGTGATTCGACCTTGTCGACCCAAATCGCCGACGGCCGGATCAGCTCGCGAAGGTCGCGAGCGCTTCGCGTCCTGTCCCGAGGACGGGGTCGCCGTGCGCCAGGAGAAGATGCTCGAAGTCCAGCTTCGCAAGACGGCGATAGGACTCACGCAGGCCTTCCTTCGTCCTGGCGGGCTCGTCCATGTATCGGTCGGGGACGAACGCGAGCGGGCCGCCGGGATCCCAGCGCACGGCGCCGTCCGCGAGCGCGAGCGCGTTTCGAGCGGGAATGTGCAGCGCGGTCTCGTCGGGGCAGATGGCTCCCACGGCATGCGCGACGATCCCACCCGGCAGTTCATCGCCGCAGTCGAACGGCTCGACGCGCTCGCCGTCCGTGAACTCGTGCATGCCCTCGCGAACGCAGTGCACACTGACACCGAAGCGCTCGGCAAACCCCGCGCTCGAGCGGTAGTGGTGCCGGTTCGTGAGCAGCACAGCTGCGGGAGGCCCGTGCTCGGCGAACCAGTCTAGGCCCTCCTCCGGCGCGATCGGGTCGATCAGGACCCGCTCGGCGGGCAGGTAGTAGGAGCTGACCTCGATCTTGATCTTGGGATGCGTCGCGGTCCAGTGCCAGATGCCGGGGGCGATCTCTTCCACGCCATCAGCGTAACCCGCTCGCCAGGGTGGGGTCAGACGTCAGTCTGACCCCGTTGGTAGGTGTTCAAGACCTAAGAAGGTGGTCTGACCAAGACCAGACGCCAAAAAGGTATGGATCAACCCGTCGTCCGGCCGGATACTGCAAGCTGGTTCTCGGCGTGGATGATCCGCTGCTCGAGCTGCCAGCGATCGGCCTGCGACTCGCCCGCATCGACCTTCTCGAGCTCCGCCTGCGCCGCCTCGAGTTGGGCGCGGGCACGCTCGTCGTCGATCTCCCTCACGTTCACCGCGTCGTCCACCAACGCGAGCGCCCGGTCGAGCTCGACCTTGAAGAACCCGGGGCCCGTCGCAAACTCGAGCACCTCGTTCGAGCCGAGGTGGACACGTGTCGAACCGGCCTTCAGCGTCGCGACCAGCGGGGCGTGCCGGGCAAGGACACCGATCTCCCCCACTGCGCCGGGCACCACGATCATCTCCGCCTCGCCCTCGAACGCCGGTCCGTCAGGCGTCACGAGGGCGACGTCGAACTTGGGGTGAGCCTCCGGCATTAGTTCTGCGGAAGATCAGAATCCGCTCGCGCGGATTCTGATGCCGCTTGAATCCCTGAAGGCGTCCGCTTCGCGGCCGCGATGTCTGCGAGCCCCATGTCGCTCACTCTAGGCTGCGACGGCTTCCGCCTGCTTCGCCTTCTCGACCGCGTCCTCAATGGTGCCGATCATGTAGAACGCCGACTCGGGCAGCTCGTCGTGCTCCCCGGCGATGATCGCCCGGAAGCCGCGAATGGTGTCCTCGAGCTTCACGTACTTGCCGGGCGTCCCCGTGAACTGCTCGGCCACGAAGTTCGGCTGCGAGAGGAAGCGCTCGATCCGCCGCGCGCGGCCGACGACCAGCTTGTCCTCGTCGGTCAGCTCGTCCATGCCGAGGATCGCGATGATGTCCTGCAGGTCCTTGTAGCGCTGGAGGATCTGCTGCAACGCGGTCGCGGTGTCGTAGTGCTCGTCGGACACGACTCCCCGCTGGAGAGCACGTGAGAAGGAGTCGAGCGGGTCGACGGCCGGGTAGATCCCCTTCTCGACGATCGAGCGCGACAGGGTGATGAACGCATCGAGGTGGGCGAAGGTGTTCGCGGGCGCAGGATCCGTGAGGTCGTCGGCGGGCACGTAGATGGCCTGTACGGAGGTCACGGACCCCGTTCTCGTCGACGTGATGCGCTCCTGGAGCTGTCCCATCTCGGTTGCAAGGGTTGGCTGGTAGCCGACGGCGCTGGGCATGCGGCCGAGCAGCGCTGACACCTCGGAGCCCGCCTGGACGAACCGGAAGATGTTGTCGATGAAGAGGAGCACGTCCTGCCCTTGATCGCGGAAATACTCGGCCATCGTCAGGCCCGAGAGAGCGACGCGCAACCGGGCGCCCGGCGGCTCGTTCATCTGGCCAAAGACGAGCGCGACCTTGTCCAGAACGCCCGACTCCTCCATCTCGAGCCAGAGGTCATTGCCCTCGCGTGAGCGCTCGCCGACTCCCGAGAAGACGGAAACGCCGCCGTGTTCCCTGGCGACGTTGTGGATCAGCTCCTGGATGAGCACGGTCTTGCCGAGTCCGGCGCCGCCGAAGAAGCCCACCTTGCCGCCCTTGACGAACGGGGCGATGAGGTCGATCACCTTCAGCCCCGTCTCGAAGATCTCCATCTTCGGCGAGAGGTCGCGGAACGCCGGCGGGTCTCGGTGGATGGGCCAGCGCTCCGTGTCTTCCGGCACCGGGCCGCGCTCATCGATCGGATCCCCGGTGACGTTCCAGAGTCGGCCAAGAGTGGCATCGCCGACCGGTACGGAGATCGGGCCCTCGGTATCCACGCAGGTCGCGCCCCGCGCAAGGCCGTCCGTCGAGTCCATCGCCACAGCGCGGACGCGATCGTCGCCGAGATGCTGTTGCACCTCAGCGATCAGTGTTCGCGTCGTGCCATCGGCCTCGGGGATGTCGAGCCGAAGGGCGGTGTAGATCTCGGGAAGCCGCTCCGTGAAGACGGCGTCGATGACGACGCCCTTCACCTCGACGATCCGGCCGGTGTTCGGGCCGTCGCCCTCCTGGATGTTCGACATTCGACTCCTCGGGGTACGTTCGAAAAAGAACCGGGCACGCAGGCCCGGGCGAACGCGCGGAGTCTAGCGAAGGGCCACTCCACGGCACGCAGATGAGGTGCAAGATCGAGGGATTCCGGCTAACCGCAGTGGCGCCAGAACGTCTATGTATACGTGCACGTGAGTCCGATCCTGCCCGAGGTCTGCCATCGGACCCGCATACACGCTTCGCTGCGCCTCGACTCGGAGCTCTCGGAGCTCGAAGAGGCCCTCATGGCCGCTCACCTCGCGCGGTGCGCAGCGTGCCGCTCGTTCGCCGACGATCTCGCGACGATCGCCGACACGCTGCGGACAGCACCGCTCGTCGAGCCGCCCGTGCACTTCCAGCTCCCGCAGAGGCGACCGCGGCTCGGCGTCGCTCGGGCGGGGACAGCCGCAGCGGCGACGATCACCGCCGCCATCGCACTCGGCGGTTACGCCGGCTTTGGCTCTTCCCAGGCCCAGATCTCGGCCTCCGACGTTCGGAGCGCCCACGATCGGATGGTCCTGAAGGAAGAGTTGATGCAAGACCTCGATTCCACGGCCGCCCAGCCCGCGAAGCGAGTGCCTCGGGGCGTTGTGGCTGCCAGGAACGCGACCGTGAATCCCACCCAGCGAGGTGGATGATGGAGGTGGCGCCATGTGACATCTGAGTCGGGTCGGGCATGACTCGTAACAGACCCGACGATCGGTTAGGATGCCCGCCCCTTCGCCAGTTCCAGGGTTTGGAACGGTGCGAAGAGGGACAAGAACCCCCCAAGGAGGGAACGAATGCGAAAGGGGATCAGATGGCCACTGTGGGCAGCTGCCCTAGCGGCCATCGCGATTACCGTGGTCGGTACGGCGGCCGCCGCCCCGGACCAGAAGGCGCAGAACCTGCGGATCCTCATCCTCGGAGACGCGTCTTCGCTCGATCCGGGCCTGGCCACCGACACGACCTCGTCCAACATCATCCAGGCGCTCAACGAGCCTCTCGTCGAGTTCGGCCCGCCCCCGCAGCTGAAAGCGGTACCCGCGGCGGCGCAGAGCTGGACCGTCAAGGGCGCGAACATCACGATCAACCTGCGCAAGGACCTGAAGTGGACGACCGGCAAGCAGGTAACCGCGCAGGACTACGTGTGGTCCTGGTTGCGGGCAATCTCGCCTGAGCTCGGTAGCGAGTACGCCTACCAGTTCTTCGGCATCAAGGGAGCCGAGGCGTACAACAGCTGCGACCCGAAGGCGACGAACTGCACCGCCCTACGCTCGCAGGTCGCGATCAAGGCACAGGGCAAGACGACGATCCAGGTGACGTTGGTCGCGCCCCAGGCGTGGTTCGTTCAGCAGCTGAACCACACGACGTTCATCCCCGTTCCACGCGCAGTCGTCGAGAAGTTCGGCGAGAAGTGGACGGAGCCGGGGACCATCGTGAGCTTCGGGCCGTACAGGCTCGCGTCCTGGAAGCACGACGCGTCGATCGTCCTCGTCAAGAACACGAAGTGGCGTGACGCCAAGAACGTCAGGGTCAACAGGGTCACGTTCACCGCGATCAGCGATGCCGCGACGGCCGAGAACGCGTATGCCGCGGGCAACGCCGACATCAACGAGGTCGACCTGACCGGACCGCTCGTCGACAAGTGGGAGAAGAGCAAGGAGTACAAGACGTACGGGACGATCGGGACGTACTACTACGGGTTCAACGTCAAGAACATCCCCGACGTGAACCAGCGCCGCGCGATGGCCTACGCCATCGATCAGAAGGCGATCATCAAGTTCGTCACCAAGGGCGGCCAGTTCCCGGCCAAGGCGTTCACGCCGAGCAGGACCCCGGGGGCCAAGGAGATCAACAAGAACTCCTCCCTCCCTGCCACCGCGAAGCTGGCCCAGGCCAAGGCGTTCCTGGCGAAGGCCAAGAACCCGAAGCTGAACATCAACCTCTACTTCAACACCTCCACCGGTCACGCTGCGATCGCCACGGCGGTCCAGGCGTACTGGAAGGAGCTCGGTATCACCGCGACGCTGAAGAACATGGAGTTCGGCCAGTACCTCGACTTCCTGGGGCCGCCGCCGAACTCCGACGTCGATGTGTACCGGCTCGGCTGGATCTACGACTACCCGGACGCGTACAACGGGTTCGAGCTCTGGACCTGCGCCTCGGGGAACAACAACACCGGCTGGTGCAACCAGAAGTACGACGCCATCGTGAAGAAGGCAGCACGGACGCCGAACGATGACGCTCGCTTCAAGCTGTACCAGCAGGCCGAGACGATCCTCACCGGCAAGAACGGCGCGCTGCCGATCATGCCGATCTACTGGTACGTCTTCCACTCCCTGGTCAAGCCGAACGTCCAGGGCTACAACGTCGACCTCCTTGACCGCACCGACTACACAGGGATGTCGATCAGTTAGCGGGTTCGTCTCTGCGGTAACGGGCAGGGCGCGTCAAGCGCCCTGCCCGGACCGCTCTGGCGAGAAACGCGCGCGTCCACTATCGTCGGGGCCGAGGCTCTAGTCGATGCTCAAATTCGTCGTCAGAAGGGTGCTCTGGACGATCCCGGTGATCCTCCTGGTCATCCTCATGACGTTTTTGATGATGCGCCAGATCGGGGGCAATCCGTTCCGGACGAGCGAGCGCGCCGTCCCCGAGGCGATCCAGCGCAACCTCGAGCGGAAGTTCCACGTCGACCAGCCCTGGTACACGCAGTACTACTACTACGCCAAGGGCATCTTCACGCTCGACTTCGGCCCGTCGCTCACGCTGCGAAACCAGACCGTGAACGACATCATCAAGCAGCGCTTCCCCGTCTCGCTCCATCTCGGGGTGCTGGCGATGCTCTGGGCGCTCGTCGTCGGCATCCCGCTCGGGATCATCGCTGCGTTAAAACCGAACACCATCGTCGACTACATCACGATGTCCTTCGTGAACGTGGGCTACGCGCTGCCGAACTTCCTCATCTCCACGCTGCTCATCTACTTCTTCGCGGTCAGATTGAGGGAGCAGACGCACCTGCCGACGAACGGCTGGGACTCGTGGCAGTACTGGATCCTGCCGGCGATCGCGCTAGGCCATGCGCCGATGACCATCTTCGCGCGTATCACGCGGGGCTCCATGCTCGAGACCCTCCAGCAGGACTACATCCGAACTGCGAAAGCCAAAGGGCTTCGCTGGCGACGGGTCGTGGGGGTGCACGTCCTGCGGAACTCGCTCATCCCCGTGGTGACGGCCGCGGGACCGCTACTCGGTTTCCTCATCACGGGCTCGTTCATCGTCGAGACGATCTTCGGCATCCCCGGGATCGGGCGCTACTACGTCATCTCGGTGACGGCCCGCGACTACTCGGTAGTCCTGGGGATCACCGTCCTGCTCGCTCTCATCATCATCATCGCCAACATGGTGGTCGACATCCTCTACGGGTACCTCGACCCGCGGATCCGGGACGCGCGCACCTGATGGTCGTCGATCGCACCCGTGACCGCCGGGCCGAGTTCGAAGAGGCGCTGACCCGCACCGCGGCTGAACGGGCCGGAGAGGCCGGCGCCGCGAGCGTCCGCGCGTCGCTGTGGCGGGACGCCCTCTATCGCTTCCGGAAGAACCGCGCCTCCGTGATCGCCGCCTTCGCGTTTCTCGTGATGCTGGCGTACGTGATCTTCACACCGATCTTCAGCCGCTACGACCCGAACGTCATCGACTTTTCGCAGTCTTACGAACGGCCGAGCATGGATCACTTTTTCGGAACGGACCAGTTCGGCCGCGACCTCTTCCTCCGTACGGCGCTCGGCGGCCGCATCTCGATCGGCATCGGCTTCGCCGCGACGATCGCGATCATGGGCGTCGGCATCCTCTACGGCGCGATCTCGGGCTTCCTCGGGGGCTGGATCGACAACGGCTTGATGCGCTTCCTCGACGCGCTGTACGGCCTTCCCTATCTGCCGTTCGCCATCATCACGCTCGCGATCTTCGGAACGGTCAACTTCTGGACGATGGTCGTCGCCTTGACCATCGCCTCCTGGTTCACGACCGCGCGCGTCATGCGCGGTCAGATCATCACCCTGAAGGAGAACGACTACGTCCGCGCTGCCCATGCGGTCGGCGCACGCTGGTACCGGGTCCTCTTCCGACACCTGTTACCGAACACGCTGGGCGTCATCATCATCTTCGTCTTCCTCGAACTGCCCGGAGTCGTCCTGGGCGAAGCCTTCCTCTCGTTCATCGGGCTCGGGATCAGCCCGCCTGACGCGTCCTGGGGAACGCTGGCCCAGGACGGGTACGACGCCTACCAGACGCACCCCTACATCATCGTCATCCCCAGTCTCTGCATCGCCTGGCTTATCCTGAGCGCGTTCTTCATCGCCGACGGGCTCCGCGACGCCCTCGATCCGCGGGCGAAGGTGAAAGAGGTCTAGCGGATGCCGCTCCTAGAGGTCGAGGACCTCCATACCTTCTTCAAGACCCGGGCGGGTGAGGTGCGCGCCGTCGACGGAGTCTCGTTCTCGCTCGAGGAGCGGAAGACACTCGGAATCGTCGGTGAGTCGGGCTCCGGCAAGTCGGTGACGGTGCTGTCGATCATGGGCCTCGTTCTGCCGCCCGGACGAGTCGTCTCCGGCTCGGTCCGCTTCGAGGGGCAGGAGCTCACGACGATGAAGTCCAGGCAGCTCGAGGATCTCCGCGGCAACCGGATCGGGATGATCTTCCAGGATCCGATGACGTCGCTCAATCCCACGCTGACGATCGGGAAGCAGATCACGGAGACACTCGAACGTCACCGGGGCATGTCCCGACAGGAGGCGCGGAAGCGAGCGATCGAGCTCCTCGAGGAGGTCCACATCCCGCAGGCCACCCGTCGTCTAGACGACTACCCACACCGGTACTCGGGCGGGATGCGCCAGCGGGTGATGATCGCGATCGCGATCTCCTGTGACCCGAAGCTCTTGATCGCCGACGAGCCGACGACGGCGCTCGACGTCACGGTGCAGGCCGGCATCCTCGACACGCTGGAGGAACTGCGGGACGAGCACGCCATGGCGATGATCATCATCACGCACAACATGGGAGTCGTCGCCGAGGCGGCCGACGACATCGCCGTCATGTATGCCGGCCAGATCGTCGAGCAGGCAACGACGCTGGATCTCTTCGATCGACCGGAGCACCCGTACACGGAAGCGCTGCTCGGGGCGCTCCCCAAGTTCGAGGGCGACGCTCGGCACGCCCGTCTCGCGACGATCCCCGGCCGTCCGCCGGACCTGATCGCTCCGCCGGAAGCGTGCCGCTTCGCTCCCCGTTGTAAGCACGCGGGGATGGACGACTGCAATATCGTGCCGCCCGAGTTGCGCGAGATCCGCCCCGGCCACTGGGTTCGGTCGGCGCACCCCGCCTCGGAGCGAGCCGCGGAAGCCCTCGTAACGGTATGAGCGAGCCGGTACACGGCGTCAAGGCCCCCGAGGCAGCGGGGACGGACGGGCACTCCGTGATCACCAGGGGCGGCGAGCCGCTGCTCGTCGTCGAGAACCTCAAGAAGTATTTCCCCATCAAGAAGGGCTTTCTGATCGACCGCACGGTCGACTACGTCAGAGCGGTGGACGACGTCTCGTTCGAGGTTCGCGAGGGCGAGACGCTCGGCCTCGTCGGCGAGTCGGGGTCGGGCAAGTCGACGACCGGCTACTGCGTCCTCCAGCTGCTGCGCGCAACCTCGGGGTCGGTTCGCTTCCAGGGCGAGGAGCTCACCAAGCTGAAGCGCGAGTCGTTGCGCGCCATGCGCCGGGAGATGCAGATCGTGTTTCAGGATCCGTACGCCTCCCTCAATCCGCGGATGACGATCGGCGACATCGTCAGCGAGCCGCTCCTCGTCCATGGCCTCGGCACGCGGCAGCGCAGGCGCAGAACCGTCGAGGAGCTCCTCGAGGTCGTCGGCTTCAACCCCGACTTCATCAACCGCTACCCGCACGAGTTCTCGGGTGGACAGCGGCAGCGCATCGGCATCGCCCGGGCACTGGCGCTCAACCCGCGGCTGATCGTCTGCGACGAGCCCGTGTCCGCACTCGACGTCTCGATCCAGGCGCAGATCCTCAACCTGCTCAAGGACCTGCAGCAGGAGTTCTTCCTGTCGTACCTCTTCATCGCCCACGACCTCGCGGTCGTGAAAGGGATGAGCGACCGTATCGCCGTCATGAACCTCGGGAAGATCGTCGAGATCGGGCCTGCGGACGACGTATACGAGCGGCCGAGAGAGGAGTACACGAAGGCACTGCTCGCCGCAGTCCCGGTTCCCGATCCGCGCCAGATGCGGGAGCGCAAGGCCGAGCGGCGGAAGCTCAAGCACGCGCTGGCAGAGCCGGTTTGAGCGCGCCTCAGTGTCGGCCTAACGGCGCGACAGCGATCCCCTGCCGGTTCAAGCGCGCCAGCGCGAGATTCACCCGTTCCCAGCTCTCGAAGCTCAATCCCTCCGCGCCGGTGAGGAGATCTTCGAAGCCGGCCTCGCCGATCTGCTCGGCAGTTGCCTCGAGGTCGACGGCAAGCTGGCGTAGGGAATCGACGAGCTCGGCGACGTCGCCTTCATAGTCGGCCGGCGCACCGTCGCGCTCCAATTCGCCGGCGGCAGCGCCGATCGCCGCGGCCGCCTCCTGCATGCGCTCGAGCAGCTCGTCCTTGGACTGCGCTTGCGTGATCCTCGCCAGAGAGGAGTCGATCCGGTCACGCGTCGACACGACCGAGCGCTCGAGCTCCTCCACCGAGACCGAACCTCCGCCTCCGCAACCGGAAACGACCGCGACGGCCGCGAGGAGCAGCGAAACGAGGAATGGACGCACGACGCGGCAGCTACGAGCTCCGGCGTGCACTCTCGCGGACGGCGAGAGGGCTCGCCACCTCGGCGAAGTGACAGGCGACCGGGTGCTCCCCACCTGCCCGCGGGATCAGCGGTGGTTCTTCGGTGGCACAGATCTCCTGGGCCTTCCAGCAGCGGGTCCGGAAACGGCATCCTGAAGGCGGATTGGCCGGATTCGGAACGTCGCCCTCCAGCACGATGCGCGCGCGGGTGCCGCGCTGGCTCGGCGACTCGATGGGGACCGAGGAGAGCAACGCCTGCGTGTACGGGTGCATCGGCGCGTCGTAGATCTGTCGGCGGGTTCCGAGCTCGACGACCTTGCCGAGATACATCACCGCCACCCGGTCGGAGACATGGCGAACGACCGACAGGTCGTGGGCGATGAACAGATACGTGAGCGAGAGCTCGTCCTGGAGCCGAGCGAGGAGATTCACCACCTGAGCCTGGATCGAGACGTCGAGTGCGGAAACCGGCTCGTCCAGCACGATGAGCCTGGGACCCAGTGCGAGCGCCCGCGCGACGCCGATCCGCTGCCGCTGGCCGCCCGAGAACTCGTGCGGGAAGCGATTGGCGTGCTCCGGGCTCAGCCCGACCGTCTGCAGAAGATCCTCGACCTTCCGTCTTCGGTCGCGACCACGGTACTCGCCATGGATCCGCAAGGGCTCGGCGACGATCTCGCGCACCGTCATCCGCGGGTTCAACGACGCGTACGGATCCTGGAAGACGATCTGGAGGTCCCGCCGGACGGGCCTCATCTGACGTCGCTTGAGCGCCGTGATGTCTCGGCCCTGGAAGACGATCCTGCCGGAGGTTGGCTCGAGCAGCTTGACGATGGTCCGCCCGAGCGTGGTCTTACCGCAGCCGGACTCACCGACGATGCCGAGCGTCTCGCCGTGCCGCACGCTGAGATCGACGCCGTCGACTGCGCGAACCTGACCGACCATGCGCCAGAAGACCCCCGCCTTGATCGGGAAGTGCTTGACAAGTGCCTCGACGCGGAGGATCTCGTCGCCGTTGGCCGACGCCACGGGTGTGGCGGCCATGGCGGCCGGGGCGTCGCTCACGACAAAGCCCCGGCGCGGGATCGACCGGTCGCGAGCTCGTCGGCGAAGTGGCACGCGGACCGGTGAGCGACCGTGCCCACCTGGCGCAGCTCGGGCACCTCGGTCCGGCAGATCTCACGGTCCCGGGACAGCGCGCATCGTGGATGGAACGGACAACCCGGCGGCAGCGCGATCAAGCTCGGGGGCTGGCCCGGGATCGGCTCGAGCCGATCCGTGTCCGCGTCGAGCCGAGCAAGGCTCTTCAGCAGGCCGACGGTGTACGGGTGGCGGGGCGAGTCGAAGATCGAGAAGACGTCGCTGAGCTCGACGACCCTCCCCGCGTACATCACGACGACGCGGTCGGCGAGCTCTGCGACCAGGCCGAGGTCGTGCGTGATCAACACGATGGCGGCATTCGTCTCCCGCTGAGCTGCCTTCAGCACCTCGATGATCTGGGCCTGGATCGTGACGTCGAGCGCCGTGGTCGGCTCGTCCGCGACGAGGACGCTCGGGTCGTTCGCGATCGCCATCGCGATCATCACCCGCTGGCGCATGCCGCCCGAGAGCTCGTGCGGGAACTGGTTGACGCGTCGTTCCGCAAGGGGGACACCCACGAGCTCGAGCAGCTCGACCGTGCGCTTCCGCGCAGCGTCTTCGCCCAGTCCCCGGTTGTGCACCGTGATCGCCTCCGAGATCTGGTCGCCGATCGTGAGCACCGGGTTCAGCGACGTCATCGGGTCCTGGAAGATCATGGCCATCGGCCCACCGCGGATCTGCCCGGAGCCGGCCTCGCGGCACCTGCAGCAGGTCCTCGCCCTGGAGAATCGCCTCGCCGCTGACGATCCTCCCGGGCGGCACCGGGATCAACCCGAGGATCGAGAGCATCGACACGCTCTTCCCGGAGCCCGACTCGCCGACCACTCCGAGCACCTCACCGGGACGCAGGTCGTAGCTCACGTCCGTCACCGCGTGAACGACCCCGTCCTCGGTGTCGAACTTCACGGTCAGGTCGCGGATCGAGAGGACAGGCTCAGGCACGGACCCTCCGCTGCGTGGGATCGAGCGCGTCGCGGAGACCGTCGCCGACGAAGTTGACGCAGAGAGCGATGATCACGATCACGAGCCCCGGAAAGGTCACGAGCCACCACAGCTCGAGCCCCTCGCTCTGTCCGTCGGCGATGAGCCTCCCGAGCGCGGCGTTCGGGGGCTGGATCCCGAAGCCGAGGAAGGAGAGCGCGGCCTCGACGAGGATCGCGGCGGCGACGACGAGCGTCGCGTTGACGATGATCGGCCCCAGGCAGTTCGGGAGCATGTGCCGCACGATGATCCGCAGATCGCTCGCGCCGGCCGCCTTCGCCGCCTCGACGAACTCCTTCTCGCGGAGCGAGAGGAAGAGGCCGCGAACGATGCGCGCGATCGCCGTCCAGAAGAGAAAGGCGAGAATCAAGCCGATCTTCCATGGTTCTCCCGAGCCGAAGTAGACGGATGCGGTGAGCAGGACGGCGAGCCCCGGAAGAGTGAGGATCAGGTCGGTGAAGCGCATCAGCAGGTTGTCCACCTGCCTGCCGTAGTAGCCGGCCACCGCGCCGACAGCGGTGCCGAGCACGGTGGAGACGAAGGCGACATAGAGGGCGACCCAGAGCGACGTCCGAATCCCGAACATGACGCGGCTCAGGTAGTCGCGACCGAGCTGGTCGGTGCCGAAGAGGTGCCAGTCCTCGAACGTCGGAGCGAGGTTCTGGCTCTCGGCGATGTTGTCCAGCGGGATCTCGTCGTACCTGTAAGGGGCGAGCTGCGGCGCGAAGACCCCCACGAGCGCGATCAGGAGGAGGGCGACGAGGCTAACCACGGCGAGGCGGTGTCGGAGGAAGCGCATGCGCACGTACGACCACTGGCTTCGTGCCTGCACGTTCATGCCCGATTCGTAGGCGAGCGCGGCGCCCGAAAGGTCGGTGGCAGTTGCCAGGCCGCCGGCGCTCGGCGGAACGCGGTCAGTCATAGCGCACGCGCGGGTCGAGGTAGCCGTACGCGAGGTCGGCGAGCAGGTTGAAGACGATGATCATCGTCGCGGTCACCATCAGCCACGCCATCACGGGATACGGGTCGTTGGCGTTCAGGGCATTCACGAAGTAGAGGCCCATCCCGTCCAGGGAGAAGACCGTCTCGGTGATCAGAACGCCGCCCAGCAGCGTCCCGAAGTTGAGCGCGACCAGCGTCACGAGCGGAATGAGAGCGTTTCGGAACGCGTGCTTCATCGTCACCCTGCGCTCGGGTACGCCTTTCGCCCGCGCCGTGCGGACGTAGTCCGAGTTCAACACCTCGAGCATCGAGGCCCGCACGTAGCGCGAGTAGCTAGCGACGCTCGCGACCATCAGCACGATGACGGGCAGCACCAGGTGGTGCGCCCGGTCGAGGACGAAATGGATTCCGGTCCCGGGATCGACCGAGTTCAGGCTCGAGATCGGGAAGATCCGGTGGCCGGTCTGCTCATAGATCTGCACGACGAGCACCTGCAGCATCAGCGCCAGCCAGAAAACCGGTGTCGCGAGCCCGAGAAAGCTGGCCGTCGTCGCCGTGTAGTCGAAGACCGAGTACTGGCGTAAGGCCGAGTAGACGCCGATCCCCACCGCGAGGAGGATGGCGAGAAGCTCGGCGACGAGTACCAGCTGCAGCGTGTTCTTCATCACCCGCCAGAGCTCGGGGAGAATGGGCCGGTCGCCGAGCAGGGTCGTTCCGAACTCGTTCGTGACCGCGTCCTTCAGCCAGTACCAGTACCGGACCGGGACCGGGTCGTCGAGGTGCTTGCGGTCGATGATGTTCTGCTTCGACTGCTCGGACACGTTCGGAGTGATCCGCAGCTGCGCGAGCGGGTCGCCGGAGACCGAGACCATCGTGAAGACGAGGAAGCTGGCCGCGAAGAGAACCACGACGCTGTAGAGCAGCCTCCGTAGCGCGAAGCTCAACACGTTCCCACTCCCTGGATGTTAGGAAGCGGTCCCGGCGTCGCGGGCGCGGTTATGACTAGTGGGCTGATGTGAAATGGCAGCGCCCCGGCCGCGAAGCGGCCGGCTTCAGGGAAGGCGCAGAGCGCCTTGTCCGCGAAGCGGACCAGTGGAGGGGGTCTGGGGGAACAGGGAGGTTCCCCCAGCATGAGCCAGCTGCTCGAATCTGCACTCGCGGATTCCGCTCTTGCGCACAACTACGAGCAGGCCAGACGTGACCGGGCAACTCGTGTTACTTCAGTTGCCACGTGGTCACGTTCCAGGGCACGCCCTCGCTGGTCGGGTTGAGGAGCGGGCCCGTGAGGCCACCGGCGCTGATCACGAACTTCGGCCGCGTGTACAACGGGATCGACGGCAGGTCCGCTGCGAGTTGCTCGTCACCCCTGTTCAGGAGCGAATGTCGCTTGGCGACGTCGAACTCCCTCGTCGCCGCGTTGAACGCCGCTGACGCCTTTCCGTTGCAGTAGTTGCCGTAGTTCTGGTCGCCCCCACAGGAGTAGAGGCTGTTGCTCGTGATCTTCGAGTCCGGCCCGCCTGCGTACGTGAACATGATCAGGTCCCAGTCGCCCGACGGAAGCGTGCCACCGAAGAGGGTTCCGGCCGTCTCGAACCGCGGCATGAGCTCGATGCCGACGCTCTTGAGCTGTCGCTCGATGACCTCGAACGCGAGTGTCCGCAGCTGGTTTCCCGCGGTCGTGAAGAAGCGGAACGACAGCCTGCCGGGCCCGGGGCACGAGAAGATGTCGGTGTTGCTGTCGCTCGGCGCATCGGGCCCTCCCGAGCAGCCTTTGCTCTTCAGCAGGCTGATGACCTTGGCGGGGTTGTGCGCCCACTTCCTGAAGTGCGCCCGGTACGTGCCCTTCTCGAACGGCTTGTAGACGAGGTTGTCGAGCCTGGGCAGGCCTGGAGCGAGCGTCCTGAACAGCGCATTCGCGAGCTGTGAGCGGTTGATCCCCTGCGCCAGCGCCTGCCTGACGTACGGCAGCTTGAGCGCAGGGTGGCCCCTCGGGCCGAGCTGGATGTCGATGTGCTCGAACGCGTACTCGGGCGCCCTTTGAACCTTGAAATCTCTGTCGTTGACGATGTCGGCGATCTGCAGCTGGGGCTGGGGCTCCATCAGGTGCCCCTCGCCCGCCTTCATCGCCTGAAAGCGCGCATTCGTGTCCAGGATGAATCGAAAGACGACGCGGTCGAGCTTCATGGGCGGGCCGACCTTGAACCTGGGGTTCTTGACGAGCGTCAGCTGCACGCCCCGTTGCCAGCTCTGGAACTTCCACGGCCCGCTCGAGACGGGGATCGAGTCGTTGAACATCTGGTTCATGTTCCTGCCGCGGACGACGTGCGCGGCGTAGACGCCGCCGGACGCGAGCGTCTCCCAGGCCGCGAATGGCCTGGCAAAGACGATCGTGCCCGACTTGCCGTTGCACGTGACGGAACGGATGTCCTTCCAACCCTCGCGGCTGACGACGTTGAACTGCGGGTTGACGAACACCCGCCAGGTTGCCTTCAAGTCCTCGCAGGTGACGGGCTTGCCGTCGCTCCAGACCGCCGACGCCTTGTACTTGAACGTCACCGTCTGTGGGCTCTTCTTGACGAGCTTCGGCTTGCTTTCGAAGAGCCGCGGCTGCAAGTTCGCCTTGCTGTCGTAGATCTGGCCGCCGTACCAGATGTTGTTGGTGACGAGCCCGGTCGCGAGAAGGTTGTTGTCGATCCAGCCGCCCCTGAGTGAGGGCGGTTCCTGCTCGTGGATGATGACGACCGTCCCGGCGGAAGTGCGCTCCGGCTGCGCCGTCGCCGCGGGGCCGACGACGAGGCTCCCGAGGATCACCAGCGCAGCGAGCGAGACCCCGAGCGAGTGCATCCGTGTCCATCGCCTGCAACGCGGGCGTCGAGAGGTCGATCCGATGTCTTCCACCGCCCTGGTCACGTGCAGGATCATACGTCTGTGACGTCCTCGATCGACATTCGTTAGAACGAGTTCCTAGGAGGAGAGCCATGCGAGGTCGCGGCAAAGGCGCGAGAGACCCCATCACGCACCCCACAGCCTCGGCGGAGGCGCTACTTATCGCGGACGAGGCGCCAGAGCTGCTCGACCGGGCCGCCGGCGTGGAGTGGTACGAACGGCCCGGTAACGACATCGACCGCGCGGCGTACATGCTCTGCCGCCTCCGTCGCGCGCGGGCGGGCGAGAAGGGCGGCCCTTCCCACGGCGACGAAGCAGTTCGTGCAGCGCTCCTTCAGGCGGAACCGGAGTCGTTGGTCTGGTTCACGAGCCGCGCGATCTCCTACATGGACGAGACCGGCTTTCCCGAGGCCGTCGAGCGCTGGTTCGTCCAGCCCGAAGAGAGCTGACGGCTCCCGTGCCTGCGGAAGCCCCGCCCGATCTTCCCCCGATGCGGCTCGGCTACGCGGGGACGGCACTGCGGAAGAAGCTCGTCGATTCCGTGCTGCGCGGCGACAAGACGGCGACGGCCGGTCTGCTCGCCGATCACGAGGAGCACTCCGATGAGCCCCTCCCACAGGTCGGCGACAGGTGCGTGCTCCTCGGCTTCGACGACGAGCCGCTTGCCGTCGTCGAGACCACCGAGGTGCGAGTGGTCCGTGTCGCCGACGTCGATCTCGCCTTCGCTCACGACGAGGGCGAAGGATTCGAGACGGTCGACGACTGGCGCCGCGCACACGAGGAGTTCTGGGACCGCGAGATCGACGACGACACCTTGATCGTCGCCGAGCGGTTCAGGATCGTCGAGCGCCGCTAGCTGGGCTTGACGTGAAAAGGGAGCGCCCCGGCCACGAAGCGGCCGGCTTTAGAACTCGTTTCACAATGAAGCCTTGTGCCGCCGGGATGCGCCACGCAGCGCGAATGCTTCGTCCTCAGTCGCGCCCATATGCCTGCATATGGGCGCTCCCTGCGTCCTCGCCTCGCACCGCGCGGCGCACCCCGTCAACGAAGCGTCATTGTGAAACGAGTTCTTAGGGGTTTCGCGCGAGCGGAATCTGCACTCGCAGATTCCGCTCTTGCGCACTACTAACGCTCACGTCGCCAGAGCAGGAGCGTCAGCGGGAGAAAGGCCGCGACGGCGAGGTACGGCGCCAGCGCGACGTGGTCGGGGCGGCGCTGCTGAGCGGCCGTCGGCCCGTCGCCGAGCGCGTTTCGAGCCTCCTGCTCGGCCTCCCCAAGACTCGACTCGTCGTAGACGCTGCCGCCGGTCGTCTCCGCCAGGCCGTCGAGGATCGAACGGGCGGCCTGGTTGGGCTCGTACTCCGGTTCGGGTGCGCCCCCGGTGAAGACCTCCTCGTCCGCGGCCCAGAACTGGAGGAAGATCGTCTCGATCCCCGCTCGCCGAAGCGTCCTCGAAAGCGATCGGGAAACCGGGGTGCTCTCACCGTCGGTGAGGACGACGAGGACCCGGCGGCGTGCCGTCGGAGCGTAGAAGCGCTGAGTTGCGACGTCAGCCAGCGCGGCGAGGTCCGTCACGTTCGTCGCGACAGGTTGGTCCGGAGCGATGAAGCTCCGGCCCGGCGGAGGCCGCTCGATACCGATCGCCCGCTCGAGCGTTGCTCGGAAGACGTCCTTGTCCCCACTCGGGAACAGGTGCGGCAGCACTCTGTTCGTGAGCGAGGCAATTCCCACCGGAACGTCCGCTAGCGAGCCACGGAGTTGTGCCGCTGCCAGCTTGGCTCGCTGGAGGCGCGTCGGAGCACCGCGACCTTGCCGCGCAAGCATCGAGCGCGAGACGTCGATGACCATCAGGACCTCTGCGTCCGAGCGCACCTGGACGGTCGTGGTCCGCTGGAGGAGCGGCTGCATCGCCGCAAGTCCCAGAAGTCCTCCGATCGCCAGGACGGCGACGAGGGGGATGAGACGGAGATGCACCGGAGATTCGAAGATCCCGAGGGCTCGTCGCACACGAGCGGCGCGCCTCGACACGAGCAGGACCGCTGCCAGTGGGACGACGGCGGCGAGAGCGACGACCGCACCCGAGGGCGTCAGGAACTCGAGCGACATCAGTACGTCCTGCTTCCCACGCGTCGCTAGTAGCCGCTGCCGGGCGCACCGGTGGCGGCGCCCCTGGAGCGGTTGGGGTTCCCCAGGGGATTGGGCGACGACCCTCCCTGAGCGGCCAAGCCGGCGCTTCGTTGCCGCAGCGCAAACTCGAGGTTGAACTTGGCGTCGCTATTGTCCGGATCCAGCTCGATCGCCGTCTGCAGGTTCGTGATGGCGGCCCTCAACGCGGCTTTCTGTTCCTCGACCGTCTGGGCGGGAGTAGCAAGGAGGACCACTCCCAGAAGGGTCATCGCTCGGGAGCGTCGCTCGGAAGCGCCGTTCCCCTCCGCGATCGCGGTAAGACGGGTCTGTGCCTCTGCGCGCTGGAGCAAGACCTCCGTGTCGAAGGCCTGCGTATCCTCGAGCTTCCCGAGCCGCATCGCGCGCACCGCCCGCCGAAAGGCCAGATCGTCGTCGACTCCGAGGCTGTTCCGCGCCAGGGCGAGGGGGAAGTACGACGCTGGATCCCACAGGTCACTGGAGCTCGGCGCCGAGCGGTAGCGACCGTCGTCCGAGCGCAGGGCATCGCGCCAGCCCCAGACATCGGCGGCGAGCAGGGCGACGAGGGTTGCCAGCACGAGACAGACGACGGCCCCGGCGACGAGTCCCACGCGCCTCATGGGCTTCCCCTTTCGCCACGCGGCAAGCCGAGGCGGCCGGTGAGACGCTCGTGGACGGCGAGCACCGCGAGGAGAAGACCGCCAAGGAGGAGGAGCCCCGAAGGGAGCGCCGCCTCGGTCTCGGCCAGAACCTGTCGCGGATTTCGCAGCTCGGCGGGTGAGATCAGCGCCTTCTTGCCCAGGAGGTTCTCGAAGACCGTGCGGCCGGTTTTCAACGGCGAGAGCGGCACGACCCGGATGCTGACGGACTGCCCCTCGAGCTCGTGCAGCGTTCGGGCGAGCTCCGGGACGTCCTCGGGTGCAGTGACGAGGTCGCTGACGAGCAGGATGGAGCCGTTCTTCACCCCGTCACGCACGAGGATGTCGCGCGCAAGCTCGAGCGCCCCCGAGATCCGCGTTCCCGCGGAGAAGCTCTCGGACCACGGGTTCACCGGCAGCCCCGCATCGACGCGGGTCGCGCGGCGCGACACGAGGAAACGGTCGAGCGGGCGGAGCTCCGCTGCCGGCGTTCCCGGAGGCAGCAGCTCGTACGCGAGATCCGAGAAGACCACCAGACCGATCGAGCCGTTGTCGTCGACCAGCCGGCGCACGATCCTGCGGATCTCCTTGAAGTCCGCCTCTCCGATGCTCAGGGAGAGGTCGACGACCAGCACACCGGACCCGTCCGGCAGCAGCGTGGGCTTCTCGGTATCGAGCCCGCGCGCCGACGCGGTCGCCAGCACGAGCAGGGCCACCGCCGCCGCGACCAGCACAGCCCGTAGAAGCCGCGTCCGAAGGGACGCGCGTCGCAGCGCCCCCACGTCGTGGCTCTCGACCCCGATCGCCCTACGCCGAAGCTTCATACCTCTCCTGTCCGAGCGCCGCTCGAGCTCTGGCGGCCATCCCGTTCGTCTCCGGAACCTCGGGCGCGGGCGGAGACCACGCCAATGCCCGGGACGCCTGCGCCAGGGTCACGGCCCCCCGCTCCGACAACGCCCCGGCGACGAGCTCGAGCGCACGGCGCTGGTCGGCCGCGCCGTCCACACGTGCAGTTTCCTCGAGCAAGGCGAGTGCGCGTTCGAGCGGCGTCAGGGTCGGCTGCGGCGACGCGGTCACGCTCGGAGGAGCCGGCGGGGGGCGAAGCAGCCGGACGCGGCGGGCGAACGCGATGCCCGCGATCGCGAGCAGAGCGCCTCCCGCGAGGAGGAGCGCGAAGAGGGCTCCCGGGGCGACGCTGTAGGTGACCGCTGGCATCGAGAGGAGGTCCGCCCGCCACCCGCCGGTGGACGCGCCGGCGTTCTGCGCGTCCCTCTGGGAGTACCGCGCGTCGACGAGGAACCTCGGCCACGGCACCAGACGCGAGACCGGCTCACCGCTCCCGACTCCCTCCGGGGCCGTGTACGTCAGCCGCGCCTGCCCGAAGGTCTCGATGATGTTCTCGGTCTGCACCGCGGCCTGGTCGGTCGCGATGCACCCGCTCGTCAGGCAGCGCAGCACGTACGTCAGCCGGAGCACACTCGTCGTGTCGCCGTCCTGACGAAGGCGTTCTGGCTCCCGTATCGGCTTCCACGGCCTGAAGTCGGCTGTCACTCGTACAGAGTCCGGGTCGACGCGGTCTCGATCGAGCGTCACCTCGACGAGTGCGGTCACCGTGTCTCCGAAGAGCACCCTCCGCGGCGTGATGTCCGCGCGAGCCTGGATTGCCCGCCCCTGAGTCGCCGGCGTCGACTCGCCTCCGCCTCCGCGAATCCAGGCGACGAGCAGGACGGCCAGGGTGATCAGAGCCACAGCCCCGGCGACCAGCGGGGCCCTTGGGAGACGGTCCAGCTTCACCGGCTCACGCCCTCAGGACCCGCCGCGTTCGGCGCAGGTCGGTCCAGACCAGAAACGGGGTGAGCACCTCGGCCAGGTCGCTGGAGGAGACCAGGACCGGGTCGATATCGGCGAACCGAAGCGTCTCGAGCAAGTCCCGTGTGCGCTCCTCGTTGGCCGCCCTTCGCGCCGCGACTTCCTTCGCTCGCAGCCGGACGGGCGCGATACGTCCAGTGCGCGGGTCTCGGAGCGGGACCACGATGCCGCTGACGTCGGGGAAGCTCTGCTCCCACGTCGGATCCTGGATCACAACGGGGACGACGTCCCAACGATGCTCGACCGCCGTCAGCCATATCTCTTTAGACGGCGTCGGCACGAAATCGGAGAGCACGAAGACGAACGTGCCCGCTGTTACGGCGCGCGGATGCCCCGCGAGATGCAGGATCGACCGCTCGAGCCAGTCGGGTGGGCCGTTGAACTCGGAGGACCAGAGGCGCGGGTCCCGGAGCTCGATCATCTTTCGCTCACCCTTCGGCTGACGCCAATGCGGGTTGCCGTCCGCATAGTCGAGATAGCCCACGAATCCGCCCGCAGCGCCCGCGCTCGCCAGAATCAGCTCGACGATGCGGCGCATCGCGAGCGGCTTGTCGAGCCAGGGAAGCGGAGGCGAGTAGTACTGCATGTTCGGTCGGCGGTCGCAGACGATCACGACCTTCGGCGCCTCCTCGGCGAAGCGCTCGCGGACGAGGAACTCGTCGCTTCCCCGGGCCGTCGAGAGCCGGGCCGAAGCAGCCCAGTCGATCACGTCCATGTCGTCGCCGGGGCGGTACGGCCTCGACCCGGCGACATCCGATCCCGCGCCCCGGCGGAGACTCCGCACGGTCCCGGAGGAAAGTCCGATCACGCGCCGCCTCGGCACGAGCTTGAAGGTCAGACGGGCGTCTGCCACGGCGGCGGCGGCTACACGGGCCTGGGCTGCTCGAAGAGCGGATCCTCTTCGGATCCCGGGCGCGGCGCAGCTTCGAGGCAGCTCGAGCGGAACTCCTCGATCGCCTCGTCCCATCCCGTCGCGCGTGCCCTGGCGACGAAGCTGGGCGTGAACACGACCCGGTGGACGAGGACCGGGACGAACAAGTGCTCGATGTCCTCGGGGACGACATAGCCCCGACCGTCCAGGAGCGCCCACGCCCGCGCGGCTCGCTCGAGCGCGAGGCTGCCCCGCACCGAGCTTCCGATCACGATCGAGTCCCGGCCGCGGGTCGCCCGCACGAGCTCGACGAGCCAGCGATGGAGCACGTTGTCGACGTACACCTGCTGGGCCGCTTCCCGAAGCTCGTGCACGTCGCCCAGACCGACCACCGGCTCGAGGTCCTCGAGTGGATGGCTGAACCGCTGCTCCTCGAGGATGCGGAGCTCGTCGTCGAAGCCCGGATACCCGAGGGCTGCCCTGAGGAAGAAGCGGTCGAGCTGTGCCTCCGGCAGAGGGAACGTCCCTTCGTACTCGATGGGATTCTCCGTCGCCAGGAGCAGGAACGGGTAGGGAAGCTCCCTCGACACGCCGTCGACCGTCACCTGGCTCTCGGCCATCGCCTCGAGCAGTGCCGACTGGGTCTTGGGCGTCGCCCGGTTGATCTCGTCCACGAGCACGACGTTCGCGAAGATCGGGCCGGCACGAAACTCGAAGTCCCGCGTCTTCTGATCGAAGACTGAGAGCCCCGTGACGTCGGTGGGCTGGAGGTCCGGGGTGCACTGGACGCGGGATGTCGTCGCGTTCTCGATGCTCCCGGCGATCGCGCGTGCGAGCATGGTCTTCGCCGTCCCGGGCACGTCCTCGAGGAGCACGTGTCCACCGCACATGAGGGCGGTCAGCACGAGCCTGATCTCGTCACGCTTGCCGTAGACGACGGTCTCGATGTTGTCGAGGAAGCGCGTGGAGATCTCACCGGCGCGCGCGAAGCGCTCCGAATCCCTCTCCCCGTCCCTGTCTGCAAGCGCCTGCTCCACCCGCGGGATGCTATCTGCGTGCGTGTTGTGAGCAGGCGTCGCCATCGGCGTTCACGTACTTCTACGCAGGCGGCGGCCTATTGTTAGCAACCGGTAGGTCGCCCTACGTCAGCGCCTCCGCGCCGGCGACGACCTCCAGGATCTCCTGGGTGATCTCGGCCTGCCGGGCCCGGTTCATCTGGAGCGTGAGGGTGTCGATCAGCTCGCCCGCGTTCTTCGTGGCGTTCCGCATCGCCGTCATGCGCGCACCCTGCTCGGAGGCCGTCGACTCGAGCAGCGCGCGATAGATCTGGGTCTCGAGGTAGACCGGAAGCAGGCGCTGCATGATCTCGTCGGGCTCCGGCTCGAAGATGAAGTCGCCCCGGAGAACGTCGGCCGCCCGCTCCTCCTCGTCCGTCTCCAGGATGTCCGGTGAGATGGGAAGGACGTCCTGCTCGGTCACGCGCTGCGTGAGCGCTGAGATGTACGTGTTGTAGACGAGCGTCACCCGGTCGACCTCGCTGCCCGTGAAGAGCTCGGCAATCCTGTGCGCGATCGCCTGAGCGTCCTCGTAGGCGGGGCGGTCGGTGAACCCGATGTACGACCCCGCGAGGTCGCGGTGCCGGAAGGTAAGGGTCGAGCGGCCCTTCTTGCCGACCGCGACCCAGCGGACCGCTTTCCCCTCTGCCTGCAGAGAGCGCTCGAGCGCGAAGGCGCGACGCATGATCTGCGCGTTGAACGCACCGGCGAGGCCGCGGTCGCCCGTCAGCGGGACGATCGCCACCGACGCCACGTCCTCCCGCTGCTCGAGCAGCGGGAGCCTCACCGAGGCCGAGGCCCGCCCGACACCCGCGATGAGCTCGTTCATCGTCTCCGCATATGGCCGCAGCGCCCTGATCCGCGTCTCGGCTCGTCGCAGCTTCGCC
Source organism: uncultured Actinomycetes bacterium (assembly GCA_963761485.1). GTDB lineage: Bacteria > Actinomycetota > Thermoleophilia > Gaiellales > Gaiellaceae > GMQP-bins7. Next base: position 718,565 of record CAVXGP010000015.1, read on the forward strand.
GCCGCGACGAGCTCCATCGCGCGCGTGATCTTCCGCGTGTTACGGATGGACCGGATCCGTCGCTTGATGTCCTGGACAGAAGCCATGGAGCTACGCTCCCCGACTTCCGTCTAGAGAGGCATGTCGTCGTTGCACGCTGCTCCAACCTCGCCGGCGTCAGCCGGCGAGGCCCTTCTCTTCCTCGATGTTGAAGCCGTGGAGGAAACGGTCCAGCTCCGCCTTCAGCTTCTCCTCGGTTTCCTCCGCGAGGTCGCCGGACTCGCGGATCGCGGTGAGAACCGAGCCGTCGGTGCGGAGATGCTCGCGGAGCTCATCGTGGAAACGAGGGACCTGGTTCACCGGGATCTTGTCCAGATAGCCGTTGATCCCCGCGTAGATCGCAACGACTTGCTCCTCGACCGGCCATGGCTGGTACTGCGGCTGGTTCAGCGTCGCGACGAGCCGCTCGCCGCGGGCGAGGGCCTGCTGTGTCGCTTGGTCGAGCTCCGAGCCGAACTGGGCGAACGCCTCCAGCTCACGGTACTGGGCGAGATCGAGTCGCAGTCCACCCGCGACCTTGTTCATCGCCCGGATTCTGGCGCTGCCCCCGACGCGGGAGACCGACGTGCCCACGTTGATCGCCGGCCGGACGCCCGAGTAGAAGAGGCTCGACTCGAGGAAGATCTGGCCGTCCGTGATCGAGATGACGTTGGTCGGGATGTACGCCGCGATGTCGCCCGCCTGTGTCTCGATGATCGGCAGCGCTGTCAAGGAGCCGGCTCCGAGCTCGTCCGAGAGCTTGCAGGCGCGCTCGAGCAGCCGCGAGTGGAGGTAGAAGACGTCCCCCGGAAACGCTTCCCGGCCTGGTGGCCGTCGGAGGAGGAGCGACAGCTGCCGGTACGCATCCGCGTGCTTCGAGAGGTCGTCGTAGATGCAAAGCGCATGGCGGCCGCCGTAGAGGAAGTACTCGGCGATGGCGCAGCCGGCGAACGGTGCCATCCACTTGATCGGTGCCGCCTCCTGGGCGGGCGCCGACACGACGACCGTGTACTCCATCGCCCCGGCGTCCCGCAGTCGTTCGACGACCTGGGCGACGGTCGAGCCCTTCTGCCCGATCGCGACGTAGACGCAGATCAGATCCCCGGCCCGCTGGTTCAGGATCGTGTCGACTCCGATCGCGGTCTTTCCGGTCGAGCGGTCACCGATGATCAGCTCGCGCTGACCCCGGCCGATCGGAATCATCGAGTCGATTGCCTTGATCCCTGTCTGCACCGGCTCTTTCACCGGCTGCCGCTGGATCACGCCCGGGGCCTTGAACTCGAGCGGACGGCGCTCCGCCGCCTCGATCGGGCCCAGCCCGTCGAGCGGGTTACCGAGGGGGTCGATGACGCGGCCGAGCACGGCCTCCCCGACTGGCACGCTCATGACCTCGCCGGTGCGGCGCACCGGCTCGCCTTCCCGCACGTGCTGCCACTGCCCGAAGAGCGCGGCCCCGACGTTGTCCTCCTCGAGGTTGAACGCGATCCCGACCACGCCGTGCTCGAGCTCGAGCCGCTCGAGTGATACGCAGTTCTCGAGCCCGTGAATGCGGGCGATGCCATCCCCGATCTGGAGGACAGTCCCAACCTCGCTGAGGTCGGTCTCGACCTCGAACTCCTGGATCCGGTCCTTCAGGATCGCGGTGATCTCTTCCGGGCGTAGCTTCACGTGCGGCTCCTTCGGGTGTTAGTGCGTGGTCACGAGCTCTTGCCGTAGGCGTTCGAGGCGGCCCCGGACGCTGCCGTCGGCGCGGAAGGAGCCGACCTGCAGGACGATCCCGCCGATCAGATTCGGATCGACCGACCGGGTCGCCTCGACGGTTCTGCCCGAGGCCTTCTCGATCGTCTGCACGATGGACCGAGACTCCTCGTCGGAGAGCTCGTAGGCGGTTGTCAACTCGACGGCAAGGCGATTCTGGGCGCGCGCGATCAGCGCCTCGAGCTCCCGGTTCATCTCCGGCAGCTCGCCCGCGCGACCCTTCTCGGCGGCGAGACGGACGAAGTTGCGTACGAGCTCGTCGGCGCCGGCCGAGATCTCGTCGAGCACGTCAGCCTTTCCGGCCGGGTCGACCTGCGGATTGCGAAGGAACGCGCGCAGCGCGGGAACCTCCTCGAACGCGGATGCCAGTCCAGCGAGGTCGACGCCGACCTGCTCGAGCTTTCCCTCCTCCAGGGCTGCTTCGAAAAGCGCTCGAGCGTACATGCGCTGCGCGACCGCCATCAGTCGTTCTCTTCCAGGACGGAGAAGTCCAGCTCGGAGATCGCCTCGTCGATGAGACGGCGCTGATCCTCGGCGTCGAGGACCTTCCCGGTAACGCGTGCCGTGGCCTCCAGCGTGAGATCGGCGACCTCGGCGCGGATGAGGTCGAGCGAGCGCTTTGTCTCCGCCTCGATCTGACGCTGCGTCTCCTCGAGCCTGCGCTGTCTTTCCGCCTCGGCTTCCTCTTTCACCCGCTCGATCTGCGCGTCCGCCACCTTGCGCGCGTCCGCGAGGATCTCCCCCGCCTCGCTCTTCGCCTGGGCGATGAGCTGGCGGTGCTGTTCGAGCAGGTTGCGTGCCTCCTCGCGCGCCCGGTCGGCCTCTTCGACCGCCTTTCGAATCCGCTCGCGGCGCTCGTCGATCGTGCGCTGGATCGGCCCGAATGCGTACTTCCGGAGGACGAAGAACGTGATCCCGAACGCGATGAGCGTCCAGATCATCAGGCCGGGTACGACCTCGATCAGGCCGGATGCGAGGAGTCGCGGCATGCTCAGACCAGGACGTAGGCGAGCAGCCCGCCGATGAGACCGTAGAACACGACGGCCTCGGTGAGCGCGAAGCCGAGCCACTGGATGCCCGTGAGCTCGCCACGCAGTTCTGGCTGGCGGGCGACTGCCTGGATCATCGAGCCGAAGATGTTGCCGATGCCGATGCCGGCCCCGACGGAACCGAGGCCGATGCCGAGCGCGAGCGCAATCGCCTTGCCGGCATCGGCGCCGTCCTCCGCGGCGGCCAGGAAGAGGAACGAGGAAACCATTCGGAGACCCTCCTTAGTGCTCGGCCTCGATGGCCGAGCCGATGTAGATGGCGGACAGGGCGGCGAAGATATAGGCCTGGATGGAGACGACGATGACGACCTCGAACAGGTAGAAGAGCGCGGCGGCGGGGACCGTGACGATCGCCAGGAAGACGTTCTCCAGCACGATGATCAGCCCGACGAAGGTCAGGATCAGCATGTGGCCCGCAAGCATGTTCGCGTAGAGACGCACCGAGAGACTGATCAGCCGCATGAACTGCCCGAGCACCTCGACAGGGACGATCAGCGGCAGAATCGCCTTCGGCACGTCGGGAATCCAGCTCTTGAAGTACTTGACAGGCCCATTCGCCCGGATCCCCTCGACGTGCGTGAAGACGAACGTCATGAGGGCCAGGGCGAGGGTCACCGAAAGCGTCGAGGTCGCGGCGAAGATGGCTAGCGTCGGAAGCTCCACGCCCGCGATCGTCACCTTCTCGTCCGAGAGCGGCAAGGGGATGAAGCCCAGCATGTTGACCGTCCAGATGAAGATCATCAGCGAGGCGACGTACGGAAACCAGCGCCCGATCGCATGCCTCGGCAGGCCCTGTTCCGCGACCTGCACCTGCGCGATCTCGTAGATCGTCTCGCCGAGCGCCTGGCGCCGGTCCGGGTCACGTCCGACCTTCACCCGCATGAGCAGGATTCCGATCAGGCACGAGCAGAGGGCACCGAGGAGGAGGTACGCAACCGCCTTGTTGATGGAAAGGTCGATCGGGCCGAGATGGATCGGGATCCAGTCGTGCAGCTCCCACTCTTCGGCGATGAACGCACCCTTGTCCTCTTGCTGAGCGGGCTCCTGTGCAAGTCCGGCCGAAGGCAGAGCCAGAGCGAGGCCGAAGAGGGCGAGCGCGAGGCGCTTCACGCCTTCTGCTCCCCGCCGAAGTAGGTCGCGAGCCCGGCGACCAGCTCGACCGTGAACGCGAGCGCATAGAGCACCGCCGCGGCGATGCCGACGCGGGCATCCGCCACCGTCACCACAACGAGCGGAATACCGACGAGGAACGCCCGAGAGGTTGTGCCGATGCCCCGCATTGCTGCGGCGGCGAGGTTATCTGGGTCGCTCGGGAGACGCGCCAGTACCAGCGCGAAGATCTGCGCAGCCGCCCACAGGACCGCGGCGAGCGCCCAGCCGGAGAGCGGCCAGCCGGCGACCGCGAAGACGGGCAGGGCGAGAGCGATCAGTGCACCGCCAGCGACCGTCGACCCGAGGCGGCTCGGCACGGGCCGCGGTGTGGAGAAGATCCCGGCGTTCACGTCCGCCCCGCTTGCCCGTACACGATGTACACGACCACCACTCCGAGAGGGATTCCGAGAACCGCTCCGATGAGCAGTCCGATACCCCACGAGCCCAGTAACCATCCGGCCAGCGCGCCGACCGCCATCGCCGCGGCGAGCGAACCCAGCAGGAGGCCCGAGGCGGTGGCGAGTGAGTGAGGCGAGGAGGCCGCGTCCGGCGTCATCCCGGCGTGAGCATATCAGGGTGCTTGTAACAGCCCATTCCGCCTCATTTCTTCGAAAACAGGCAACTTCGTAACACGTGGAAGCGAGCAACTTCGGTCACCACCCGACGATCCGGACAAAGGAGCGGCTGGCCCGGACCAGTCGAACGCGAGCATGTCGCGAATGGATGCCAAGTTACAACTTGCAACTTGGGCAAATTCCGCACGGTTCTTCTACAGAACCGTCAACGTCTCTCGGGCACGCTTCTCGCGTGTACACGGCAGCGCCTCGGCTCGACCCTCGGCTCTTGAAGGCCATCGCGCGCGTCGACGACGCCTCCCTTCCGATGGCGGAAACGTACCGACGCACGCGTGAGATCGCGGAGGGGTTCGGCCTGCCGAGGCCGAGCTACGAACGTGTGCGGCTTCATCTCAGGGACGCACGCCGCCAGCAATCGAGGTGGCGACACAAGCGTGACGTCCTGCTCGACGTGGCCTTGTATCTGCGCCCCGTCGACGACCTCTACGAACTCGTCGAATGAGCCTGGCGAGGAGCCCCAAGTTACAAGTTGTAACTTGGTACGAAGGCGCGCCGAGGCGTGGCTTGGAGAGCCGGCCCCTCGTTGCCGAGACGCTCATTCGGCGCTTGAGGTTGGGGCTTGAGCGCTTTGGCGGTTGCGCTGTGGGGGTTGCGCTTTCGCGGTTGGGCGCTTTCGCGCGCAGGCGCTCGGGCGATCAGGCGGTCATCCGGTCGGCAGTCGGCGGCTGCTCGCGCTCGCGCTTGCGGACTCGCGGGTTCATGAGCTTGACGATCTCGAGCAGGTACACGACGTAGACCGAGAACGCCAACGCGAAGAGCGCGATTCCCACGACCGCGAGCGTCTCCCACAGATGCCAGTCGCCGCTCTCGCGAAACGGGATGAAGCGAGTCGCAAGCGCCGCTCCGGCGAGGCTTCCGCACCAGAGCCACATCGTGATCGCAGCCCGGCGCTGCGAGAAGCCGATGTTCAGGAACCGATGATGGAGGTGGCTGCGATCGGCCGCATAGATCGGCCGGCTGTGCTTGAGGCGGCGGGCGACGACGAACGACGTGTCGATGATCGGCACGGCGAGGACGAGGAGCGGAAGGACCAGCACGACCGTCGACGCCGTCTTGAGGAGCCCCTGGATCGAGACCGAGGCGAGGATGAAGCCGAGACACATGGCGCCCGAGTCGCCCATGAAGATCCGGGCCGGGAAGAAGTTGTGGCGGAGGAAGCCGAGACACGCGCCGGCGACGATCGCGGAGAGGATCGCGGGATCCGCCTTCCCGAGCGAGAGGGCGAGGATCGCATACGTCGAGCCGGCGATCGCGCACACCCCGGCGGCCAGACCGTCGAGCCCGTCCAGGAAGTTGACCATGTTCATCACCGCGACGATGAAGAGCACGGAGAGCGGGACACCCACTTCGGCCGGGAGGTCGACAACGCCGATGAGTGGAAACGTGAAGTGGTCGATCCACACCCCGAACATGGGTGGGATCGAGGCCGCACCCACCTGGCCGACGAGCTTGATGAGAGGCGAGAGGCCACGGAAGTCGTCCACCGCTCCGAGGACCGTCGCCACGGCCGCCCCCAGCAGCACGCCGCGACTCTCGCCCGACAGGTCGAGGAACGCGAGCGCCGGAACCAGGATCCCGAGGAAGATCGCGAGCCCCCCGAGCCGGGGGATAGGCCGCCGGTTCAGGCGGCGCGCATCGGGCCGGTCGACGGCTCCGAGGAGGCGGGCCATGCCGCCCACCGCGGGGGTGAGCAGAACGACGATGCCGAAGGCGATCGCCGCCCCGTACAGGACCTCCGGCGTCGCCCGCAGCTCGTCGAACATCCCTGTTACTTCGTGCCGTAGAGCCGGTCGCCTGCGTCGCCGAGCCCGGGCACGATGTAGCCCTTGTCGTTCAGCCCGCGGTCGACGGCGGCCACGACGATCGGCACCTCCGGATGCTCGCTGTGGACACGCGCGATCCCTTCGGGTGCAGCGACCAGAGCGATCAGACGGATGGATGTCGCACCGACCCGCTTCACGGTCTCGATCGCGGCAGCGGTCGAGTTCCCGGTCGCCAGCATGGGATCGAGGAGGATGACGTCGCGGTCTGCAGTGTCGCCTGGAAGCTTCACGTAGTACTCGACGGGCTCGAGCGTCTCCTCGTCACGGAAGAGGCCGATGAACCCCACTCGCGCGCCGGGGACCAACGAGAGCACAGCGTCGAGCATGCCGATACCGGCGCGGAGTATCGGGCAGACAGCGACCTTCTTCCCCGAGATCCGCCGCGCGGTCGTGTGCTCGAGCGGCGTCTCGATCTCGACCTCCTCGTCGGCGAGATCCTTCGTCGCCTCGTATGTCAAGAGGAGCGTCAGCTCGTTCACGAGCTGCCGGAACATCTGCGTAGTCGTCGTCACGTCTCGGAGCAGGCCGAGCTTGTGCTGAACGAGAGGATGGGCCACTTCTGTCACGGTTCCCGCGCCAGAAGTGGTTAGGAATTGGTCGGTCACGGACGAGCCTTTCTCCCTTAACCTTTCTCGCCCCCGGCGAGAAAGGTGGGGAAAGCGCCCTGTTGGGGATAGAGCGGCCGTTGGGCAAGCAGCGCGGCGCTCCGGGCGGCAAGCGACTCGAGCTCGGTCCTGGAGCCCAGCGCCTCGCACATGATCCGCCCGACCTCGCGGAAGTCGTCCTCGTCGAACCCTCGCATCGTCGCGGCGGGCGTGCCGACGCGGAACCCCGACGCGATTGTCGGAGGCCGCTCGTCGAAGGGGACGGTATTTCGGTTGACCGTGATCTGCACCTCCGCGAGCCGTTGCTCGGCCTCCCTCCCGGTGAGCTCGGTCCTGCGAAGGTCGACGAGCAGGAGGTGCGTATCCGTCCCTCCGGTGAGTACGTCGAGGCCGCCGTCCTCGAGCGTCTCGGCGAGCACATCGGCGTTCGCCCGCACGCTTTCCTGGTAGCGGCGGAACGGCTCCGAGGCGGCGATTCGGAAGCACGTCGCCTTTGCCGCAATGACGTGGTTGAGAGGGCCTCCCTGCATCCCGGGAAAGACCGCCTTGTCGAGCATCTGTGCGTGCTCTTCCTTGCACAGGACGAACCCGGCGCGCGGACCGGCGAGCGTCTTGTGCGTCGTCGAAGTGACGAAGTCGGAGTGCTCGACCGGATTCGGGTGCAGCCCCGTGGCGACGAGACCTGCGAAATGAGCCATGTCACAGAGCAGGTGGGCGCCGACCTCGTCCGCGATCTCGCGGAAGCGCCAGGCCTCGACGGTTCGTGGATACGCGGAGCCCCCACACACGATCAGCTTCGGTCGGTGCTCTTTCGCCAGGCGCAGGACATCGTCGTAGTCGACGAGGTTCGTGTCCCGGGAGACTCCGTAGTGCACGATCCGGTACAGGCGGCCCGAGAAGTTGACCTTCAGGCCGTGCGTCAGGTGCCCGCCGTGTGACAGCTCGAGCGACAGGATCGTGTCCCCGGGATCGAGGCACGCGAAGTACACGGCCATGTTCGTCTGCGCGCCCGCGTGAGGCTGCACGTTCGCGTGCTCCGCGCCGAAGAGCGCCTTCGCGCGATCGATCGCGAGCTGCTCGATCTCGTCGATGACCTCGCAGCCGCCGTAGTACCGGCGACCGGGGTAGCCCTCCGAGTACTTGTTCGTCGGCACGCTGCCCACGGCTTCGAGCGTGGCCGGCCACGTGAAGTTCTCAGACGCGATCAGCTCGATCTCCCCACGCTGCCGCTCGAGCTCTCGCTCGAGCAGATCGGCGACGTCGGGGTCGACATCCGCGAGACCGGCTGCGCGGAGGTCCTCGAACGTCAGCGGCGCGACGGCCATCGAGCCGGATGCTACTGCGCCAGCGCTGCCCCGACCCGCTCGAGAGCGACTGCTGCCGGCACGGCACCCTCTCGGAGCACGCGCGGCTCAGGGCCCGTCACGTCGAGCACCGTCGACGGCGTCCCCGGAAGCTCGCCGCCGTCGACGGCCGCGGCGACCGCAGCCAGGATCTCGCGTGGGACCTCGTCGAGTCGCCGCGGATCCTGCGCGCCGTGTCGATTCGCACTCGTGGCCGCGACGGCACCCACCCCGTCGAGCACGTCCCGGCCGCGACCCGCGAGGTCGGGAACCCGGACCCCGATCGTGTCGGGACGACTCCCGGTGAGCCACGGAAAGCGGCGCGCCGGATTCGGGAGGACGAGCGTGTACGGCCCCGGTAGGAGCTCACGTGCGATCGCGCCCGCCCGCCCGCGAAGCTCGGGGATGTGCTCGAAGAGCCAGTCCACGGTCGCCGCCACCACCGCGATCGGCTGCTCGGATGGGCGGCCCTTGAGCTGGGACAGGACGAGCAGAGGCTTCTCACGGTGAGGTGTGCACCCGAGGCCGTAGACGGTGTCGGTGGGTATGACAACGAGGTCTCCCGCCTCGATGGCCGCGATCGCTCTCTCAACCTCGGTCACGGACGCACACCCTCGACGACTCGGTCCCTCCCTGTGAGGTCCTTCGTGGTCGAGACCTCGCTGTAGCCGAGCTCGCCCAGCAGAGAGGCGATCCGCCCTGCATCCCCGTCGGCGGTTTCGAGCACGAGCGCACGGCCCGGCAGCAGGACGTTCACCGCGCCGGTGGCGACGGCTTCGGAAGCGCCTTCCCCGACGAGCGCCGCGCGAGGCTCCCAGTCGCGAACCTCGGATGGCAGGTCGTCGATCTCGCTTGGCCGCACATAGGGCGGGTTCGAGACAACGAGATCCCAGGGGCCCCCGGGCAACGGAGCGAAGAGATCGCCGAACACGAATTCCGCGGTGAGACCCGTGCGTGCGGCATTCCCCCGCGCGATGGTCAGAGCATCCTCGGACGCATCGATTCCGGTGACGCGGGCCCCGCGGTGCTCGTCGGCGATCGCCAGCGCGATCGCCCCGCTGCCGGTGCCGACGTCGAGCACGAGTGGCTCCGGAATACCGGCGATGCGTGCCAGGCAACGCTCGACGACGACCTCCGTCTCCGGCCGAGGAACCAGGACACGCGAATCCACCCCGAGCGTGATCCGTCTAAAGCTCCATTCGCCCAGCACGTAGGCGAGGGGCTCCCGCCGCTCGCGACGCAACACGTAGCCCTCCAGCCGCGCACGTTCGGCGGGTTCGAGCTCGCGCCCCATCTGGATTCGGACGTCGGAGCGCGAGCACCCGAGCACGTGCGCGACGAGAAGCTCCGCATCGACCCGAGGCGTCTCGCACGCCGCAATCGCCAGTCGATCGGCAGCCGCCACGAGCGCCTTCCCGACCGTCACGGCCGCGCCCTTCACCTCGCGGCTCTGAGCCACAAGGCCCCTAGACGGACGCGGCTGTGAGCGCCTGCCGCTGCTCCTCGGCTCGCAGCGCCTCCGTGAACTCGTCCAGTTCCCCCCCGAGTGCCTGGTCGAGCCGATGCGTCGTCAGCTTGATCCGGTGATCGGTCAGCCGGTTCTCCGGAAAGTTGTAGGTGCGGATCTTCTCAGCCCGCTCTCCGCCCCCAATCTGCGAGCGGCGCGCTGCGGCTCGGTCGGCGAGCTGCCTCTCGCGCTCCTGCTCGTAGAGCCGCGCCCGCAGCACCCGCATCGCCTTCTCTCGATTCTGGAGCTGCGAGCGCTCGTCCTGCATCGCAACGACGATCCCGGTCGGAAGGTGCGTCACCCGAACCGCCGAGTCCGTCGTGTTCACGCTCTGCCCGCCCGGCCCGGTCGAGCGAAAGACGTCGATCTTGAGGTCCTTCTCGTCGACGTGCACCTCGACGGCCTCGGCCTCGGGCATCACGGCGACCGTTGCAGTGGACGTGTGGATCCGGCCTTGCGACTCGGTCTCGGGCACGCGCTGAACCCGATGCGTACCGGCCTCGTACTTGAAGACCGAGAACGCGCCCTGCCCCTTGACCGCGAACACGACCTCCTTGAAACCGCCGGCCTCGTTCTCGCTCCTCGAGAGTTTCTCCGTCTTGAAGCCCCGCCGCTCGGCGTACCTCGTGAGCATGCGGTAGAGGTCTCCCGCCCAGAGCGCCGCCTCGTCGCCCCCGACACCCTGCCGGATCTCGACGAGCACGTCCTTCTCGTCGGCCGGGTCCCGCTCGACGAGCGCGAGCTTGAGCTCGTCTTCGAGCCGGCCGACCTCCGCCTCGAGCTCGGAGGCCATGGAGGCGAGCTCGGGGTCCCCGTGGGCTGCCTCGAGGTCCGCCTGGGCTTGGCGCCACGCCTCCGCGAGCTTCCTCGGGCCTTCCAGCTCCTTCAGCCGGCGGCCGGCGTCAGCCGCCTCGCGATGATCGTTGTAGACGGCAGGGTCCGACAGACGCTCCTGCGCCTCTGCGTAGGAACGTTCGAGCTCTTCGACCAGTGGCTCGATCGCGGCCATGACGTCGATCGTAGCCGCCTCAGCCTCGGTCAGATCTGAGGTCAACAGCAGCAGCGTGGCCGCGAAGCGGCCGCGCTTTCAGGGATCTTGCGCGACCGGAATCCGCGTGTCCCCGCGCCCGCGCAGCGGGCGCGTTCAACGAAGGTCGCGCGAGGGGGATCTGCGCTCGCAGATTCCCCTCTTGCGCACGTAGAGCGATTTCGGTCTTGCGCCAGGCTAGAGCGCTACTCGAGAGCCGCGTCGAGCGTGATCTCCGGGACCGCGGCGAGTGCCTGCGACACGGGGCACGCTTCCTTGGCCGATTGAGCGTGCTCGAGGAATCCGGCCTCGTCCAGGCCGGGAACCGAGCCGCGGACAGTGAGGGCGCTCTTCGTGATTCCCGTGCCCGGGACGAAGGACACCGTCGCCGATGTGCGCAGCCGGTCGGGCGGGGAGCCTGCCTTCGCGAGGATGTTCGACAGGGCCATCGAGTAGCAGGACGCATGTGCGGCCGCGAGCAGCTCCTCGGGGCTCGTGCGGCCAGAGGGCTCTTCGGTTCGCGACGCCCACGTGACCTCGAGCGGGCCGAACGCGCCGCTTCCCACACTGTCGATCGTCCCACCTCCCTCGAGGAGCGAGCCAGCCCAGGTGACGCTTGCGGTGCGGTCGGCCATCACGTACCCCCTTCCAGCGTGGTGTCGATGGTCACGGTAGCGCTCGCCTTGATCAGAGCGGAGAACGGACAGCCCGCGTCGGCCGCTCCCGCAGCCTGCGCGAACGAGGCCGAATCGGCTCCTGGAGCAACCCCGCTCGCCGATATGAAGGAGGCGACGATCCGGTGCCCGGCTCCCTGGACCTCGTCCATCGTGATCCGGCAGTGGACGAGCAGCCGCTCGGGCGGGGTGCCTGCCCGCGCGAGCTCGCTGCCGAGCGAGGCAACGAAGCAGCTCGCGTGTGCCGCGGCGAGCAGCTCCTCGGGGCTCGTCTTCCCCTCGGGGTCGCCGACGCGCGAGGCGAGTGTCACGGGAAGCTCGAACGCGCCGGAGCTCTGGGCGGAGACGACGCCTGATCCGCGTGCCGTCGTCCCCTCCCAGGCAACCTCGGCCTCACGGACGATCCGTGGCATTGCTACGCCATCACTTCGACGCGCGACTCTTGCCTTCGCTGCTCGGGTGTCTCCGCGGCCTCCCGCTCGAGCACGCGCCGGAGCGCGCGGATGGAGACCTCTACCTGATCGTCCGTCGGCTCGCGCGTCGTCAGCCGCTGCAGCCACAGGCCGGGTGCGAGCAGCGTCATCAGGAACCGGTTGGACTGGTGCTTCCCCGCATATCGGATCAGCTCGTAGGCGAGTCCTGCGATCACCGGCAGGAGCAGGATCCGGCTCGCGATGAGCCAGTACCAGACCGGCCGCCCCACGAACGCGAAGACGAAGATCGCGATCACCATCACCCAGAGCAAAAAAGCAGTTCCGCAACGCGGGTGAATCAAACTGAATTTTTGCACGTTCACGGGTGTCAGCTCGGCATCCGCTTCGAGCGCGTTGATCGCCTTGTGCTCGGCGCCGTGGTACTGGAACACACGCCGCAGGTCGGGGAGCAGTGAGATGAGCAGGATGTACGCAATGAAGACCGCTACCCGGATCAGCCCCTCGACGACGACGAAGGCGCTGGTCGACTCGATGGGGAGCCAGCTCGTGAGGAGCGCCGGCCCGACCTTGAAGAGCATCAGCGCGAACCCGATCGCGATCGCGAATGAAAAGATGATCTGACCGCGACTGATCTGCGTCTTGATCTCGCCGTGCTCGTCGCGCTCCTGCGAGGCGACGTTGGCTGATATCGCCAGGGCTCTGAAGCCGATTGCGAGCGATTCTCCGAGCGCGATCACGCCGCGCACGACCGGGAGCCGCCAGATCTTTCGCCGCTGCATCGGCGACTCGATCTCCCGGACGACCTCGGTGATCTCGCCCTCGGGGGTGCGGACGGCGACGGCCCAGCTCGAAGGGCTCCGCATCATCACACCCTCCAGGACGGCCTGCCCGCCATATGTGATCTTCACGGGCGTACCTCGCCGGCGCCGGCGCGGGCGTTCCCTCCGGACGGGAGCTGTCGCACGTACCCGGACGCGTTAGCCGCGGCGGGAGCCGGCCTTCTCGAGCCGGCGCTGGAACCGCTCGACCCGACCGCCCGTGTCGACGAGCTTCTGCTTCCCCGTGTAGAAGGGATGGCAAGCAGCGCAGATCTCCACGTGCAGCTCGGGCTTCGTGGAGCGCGTCCAGAACTCGTTGCCACACGAGCACGTCACGTGTGCGAGCACGTAGTCGGGATGGATGTCGGCCTTCATCGGGCCGCCAGGATACCAGCGGCGGTTGCCGCGGCGACGTTCCCGCCCGAGACGACGCAGACCGTCACGCCTCCCTCCACCTTGCCCGCGAGGACAGCCGCAACTCCCGCTGCCGCGCCGGGCTCGCAGGCCAGCTTGGCTCGTGCGTAGAGCAGGCGGAGCGCCTCTGCTATCTCGTCCTCGCTCACGAGCACCACCTCGACCCCGAGCGCGCGGCAGATCGCGATAGGCAGCTTCCCGGCGAAGGGAGCGTTCAGCGCGTCGGCCAGAGAGCGAGGCTTGACCGAAACGGGCTCCCCGGCGTCGAGAGCGGCGTGCAAGGCCCGCGAGGTCTCGGGCTCGACGGCCACGACGCGTATCCCGGGAGCACAGGCGGCTGCGATCCCGCCGACGAGCCCACCGCCGCCGACGGGAACGACGACGGTCTCGACCTCGGGGACGTCCTCCACGATCTCCAGGCCGACGGTCCCTTGCCCTGCGAGGACGAGCGGATCGTCGAACGGATGCACGAACGTCCTCCCGGTAGCCGAGCGAAGCTCGTCCAGACGCCGAAAGGCTCCGGCAGGGTCGGCCGCGTGTTGATCGACCTCAGCGCCGTATGCACGCGTGGCTGCGACCTTCGCCGAGTCCGCCCCTTGCCACATGACGAGAAGCGAGCTCAGGCCTTCCTGCGTCGCTCCCCAGGCGAGCGCCTGGGCATGGTTGCCCGCGGAAACGGAGATCACGCCTGCGGCTCGCTCGTCGGGTGTGAGCGACGCGAGCCGGTTGAGGACACCGCGCGGCTTGAACGAGCCCGTGCGCTGAAACAGCTCCGCCTTCAGGTGGAGACCCTCACCGAGGCTACGCGCGCTGAAGGTCGGGGTGCGGTGGAGCCTGCCGGCGATGAGCTGCGCTGCCCGCTCGACATCCTCTCGTCCGATAGGCAGGCCTGCCATCCGGCGATCGTACTGGGGAACCCGGGATCCCCTGGGAGTGTAGGACCTCGTGATGCGTCTCGCCGGGTCTCTCCTCCTCTCGCTCGTGGTCACGACCGCGGCGCTTGCGCACGGCGCCTCACCCCCGGTCCAGACGCACGTGGTCGACACCGGTCCCGCACCGTGTGGCACGACCGTTGCCGACGGCGCGGTCTGGGTCGGGGTCTACGAGACCGGCAAGCTCCTGCGCCTCGATCCGGAGAGCGGGCGCGTGACGCGGCGGTTCTCGGTCGGCTCGTGGGCGTGCAGGGTTGCCATCGCCGAAAAGGTCGCCTGGGTCACCCGTGATCGGGCGGGCGTGCTTGTGCGAATCGATCTGCGCAGCGGACGCCGGAAGACATTCGAGGTCGGCGCGCTGCCGTTCGACGTGATCCGAGCATTCGGCTCTATCTGGGTCACGAGCTTCCAGATCGGAACAATCGCGAGATTCGATTCCGCCAGCAGCAGGCTCACTCGCGTGTACAAGATCGCCGGGAGCAACCCCGCGGGAATCACTCAGTGCGGTGGGCGCGTCTGGGTGGGTTATGGAAGAGCCGCCACCTGGCTGACGTCGATCGACCCCACGACGCATCGGATGCGGCGTGTCGAGGTCGGCACCCCGGCTCCCGGCTGGCCGCGCTGCGCCCGGGGCGAGGTGTGGGTCACCTCGCCGACGCACGTGCTCCGGCTCGACGCTCGAAGTGGCCGGGTGCTCGGACGGGCTCAACTCGGTGGAACGCCCGCAGAGGCCGCATCCGGTCCGGACGGCCTCGTGTGGGTCACCGACAAGGAGCGCTCGCTCGTGCATCGAGTCGATCCGGCGAGCACCACCGTCGTCGACTCGTTCCCGGCCGGGCCGGGCGCATTTTCGCTCGCCCGCCTGGGCGATGCGATGTGGATCACGAGCTTCGCCGGCGCCGACGTGCGGCGTTACTCGTCCTAAGACATCGTCGGACAGAATGCGCTCGTGCCCGTCGCGCCCAACGAGCGCCCCATTCGCCTCGTCGTCCACGACGACGACCTACGCCGCAGTCGCCTGACCGTCCTCTTTCGGCTCTTCCTTGCGATCCCCCACCTCGTGTGGCTCTTTCTGTGGGGGATCGGGGTCAACGTCGTCGTCTTCGTCCTCTGGCTCGCGATTCTCATCGAGGGCCAGGTGCCGAAGGTCCTCCACGACTTCGTCGCCGGGTATCTCCGCTACGCCACGCACGTCGGTGCGTACCTCTCCCTCGCGGCGAACCCCTACCCCGGATTCCGCGGTGTGCCGGGATACCCGCTCGATCTCGAGATCGCACCCCCTGCCCGCCAGAGCCGCTGGGCGACGCTCTTCCGGCTGGTGCTGGCCCTCCCTGCGATCCTCCTGGCCGGAGCGCTCGGGAGCGCGTTCGGTCTCTTCAGCATCGGCGCCCTCTACTTCAGCGGCGTTGGCGGCATTGCCGCGTTCCTCGTGTGGTTCGTGGCGGTCGTGCGCGCCAGCGCGCCGAAAGGACTTCGCGATCTCATCGCCTACACCCTCGACTACGGCGCGCAGGCAGGCGGCTATCTCCTGCTCCTGACCGATCGCTACCCGAGCTCCGACCCGGCCCTCCTCGAGCCGACTCCGGACCTACCCGAGCATCCGGTGCGAGCCGTCGTCACCGACGACCTCGGGCGTTCCCGGCTCACCATCCTGTTCAGGCTCCTCCTCGCCTTCCCGCACATCGTCTGGCTCATGCTCTGGACCATCCCGGCGTTCGTCGCCGTGATCGGAGCGTGGTTCGTCGCCCTCGTCACCGGGCGCGTTTCGACGGCACTCCACCGGTTTCTCGCTGCGTACGTCCGCTACTGGACCCACGTCCTCGCGTACCTCTACGTCGTCGGCCGCAAGTTCCCGGGCTTCACCGGACGAGAGGGCTCGTACGGCATCGACGTGCGCATCGACCCACCGCAGCCGCAGAGCCGTTGGAAGACGCTCTTCCGCCTGTTTCTGGCGATTCCGGCCGGCCTGGTCGCGAGCGCGCTCGGCAATGTCCTGTTCGTGATCGCGATCCTCGCGTGGTGGGTCGGTCTCGTGCTCGGGCGAATGCCGGAGGGCCTGCGCAATCTCGGAGTCTCGTGTCTTCGCTACAGCGCACAGACGTATGCATACCTCGGGCTCCTCACGGACAGCTATCCCTACGCCTCGCCCGTGCTCGAAGGAAGGCCGCGAGTCGACGCGGTACCGGAGCCCGTACTTCCCTGGGACGCGTTCTGAGAAGCGCGTTCGTCGTTCTCGTCGCCGCGGTGCTCGCAGTGAGCGCTTTCCTCCTCCATCCGACGGCGGTCCCGGACGATCTCTCACTCCCTGCGATCGATGCGCGAGCCGTGTTCGGCGCGGACCTCGTCGCCAGAGCCGAGAGGTACGAGCGCTTCCTCTACGCCGACTGGGTGCTCTCTCAGATCGCGCTGATCGCCGTGCTCGTGGTCTACGCTCGGCGCGGCGTCGCGTTCACGCGCGAGTCGGCAGCCGGTCCGATCGGTACCGGGATGCTCCTCGGAATGCTCGGCCTCGCGATCGTCTGGCTCGTCCGGATCCCCTTCCGGCTCGCCGCTCACTGGTGGGAGCGCCGCTACGGCCAGAGCGAGCTCGACTACCTCTCGTGGCTGGTCCAGGACTGGACGGTGCTGGGTGCCCAGTTCCTTTCGATCTGCCTGGCGCTTCTGATCGTGATGGGCCTTGCGCGCCGGCTCGGGGACAACTGGTGGCTCCCGGGAGCGGCGGTGTTCGTCGGCATCGCGTCGCTGTTCACCTTCGTCGCTCCGTACCTCGACTACACGACCGATCCGTTGCGCGACCAGACGCTGCTGGCCGCAGCGAAGGCCTACGAGCAGGAGCTCGGGCTACCCGACATTCCGATCCGCGTCGAGGAGGTGAGCGCGGACACGGAGCAGGCCAACGCCTACGCGTACGGGATCGGGCCGACCCGCCGGGTCGTCTTCTGGGACACGATTCTCACGGATCCCTTCTCGCCGGACGCACAGAAGGTGGTCCTCGCTCACGAGCTCGCGCACCACTCGCAGGACCACCTTCCGAAGGGCATCGGGTGGTTCGCGCTCTTCGCGATCCCTGGCGCCTGGATCCTCATGCGGGCGACGCGCGGGCGAGGCGGCATGGGGGCGCCCGAAGCGGTGCCCCTGGCTCTCGTCGTCGTCGCGGTGCTCCAGCTCGTCACTGCACCCGCTTCGACCTCGCTCTCGCGGCGAATGGAGGCGGAGGCCGACTGGAAGGCACTCGAGGTGACGCGAGACCCCGAGTCGATGGAGGCGCTGTTCGTCGCATTCTCGAAGACGTCGCTCGGGGACCCCGACCCGCCACGCTGGGTACAGCTCGTGCTCGGAACGCACCCGTCGCTCGAGGAACGCGTCGCGATGGCGCGCGCGTGGGCTGAACGGAACGGTCGCGGGCCGTGACGCGAGCCTTGCTTCAGCCGACCACCGGCTCTACGTCAAGGTGTATTCCGGTCCTGACCCTCCTTCGGGAGGCGTCAGGCGACCTCCTTTGGCGCTGATCGCCCCGCACTGCACGCAGTTCGACGGCGTCACGTTGACCGACACCATCCCGTCGCCCAGATCCGTTCCCACCTCGTACACGTGCGCGGGGCACATCCACTCCCAGGCCTCCGCGACGGGGCGTCTGACGCGCGTTGCCACCTTCAGGTGGTTCGGCTGGTCGTCGCGTGTCCGGTTTCCCGATGCGAAGACCGACGAAAGCTTGTCGAAGATGTACTTGCCATCAGGTGTCGGGTAACGCGCTGCTCTGCCGGTCCTGGTGAGCGGCGCCGCGGCATTCGAGTGCGTGGGAAAGCGCCCGTTCGGCACACGCCCCTTCGTCACGGTCATCATGCTTGCCAGCGCGCCGCCGACGTAGAAGCCTCGGTCGAACGCCTGGCGCATGTTGCGCACCTCGTAGAGCTCCTTCCACAGGCGGCTCGCCCGGAGGGCCTGGTCGTACGAATCGAGCCCACCGACCCGGCTCGGGACCTCTCCGCGCTGGAGTGCGCGAAAGGCCGCCTCCGCAGCGAGTCGGCCCGACTCGATCGCGTAGTGGATCCCCTTCAGGCGCGGCACGTTGACGAGGCCGGCACCCTCGCCCACGAGCAGCAAGCCTGGCGCGTTGAACCGGCTCGGGAAGGAGTAGAACCCGCCCTCCGTGATCGTCTTCGCACCCCAGGCCACGCGCTCGCCGCCGGCGAGGATCTTCCAGACGAGGCGGTGCGTCTTGAACTCCTGCAGCACGTCGTGGACCGAGAACTGGACATCCCTTGCCTCCAGGCCCGCGACGAAACCGACGGTGACGAGCTCCTCCCCCATCGGATAGATGAAGGAGCCGCCGAACTCGCCGTAGCCTGCGAACGTGCGCAGCGGCCAACCCATCGTGTGGACGATCCGCCGCAGTGGCCGCGGCACGCGCCAAACCTCCTTGACGCCGAGCGCCCAGATCTGAGGGTTCTCGCCCTCGAGCCCGAAATGCTCGATCGCAGCGCTCGTGAGGAGCCCCTGCGTTCCCTCGGCGAGCACGGTCACGCCGGCGACGACGTCCGACCCCGGCTCGTACGTCGCGAGCGGCTCCCCCTGTCTCCCCCGGCCTCGATCGCCGGTGCGAACACCCAGGACGCGGCCGTGCTGGACGAGCAGCTTCGCCGCTGAGGTCTCGGGAAGCACCGCCACGCCGAGCTGCTCTGCCTGCTCGCCGAGAAAGCGACCGAGCGCGGAGAGCGAGAGAATCACGTTCCCGTGGTTTCGCATCGTCGGGGGCGGCGGGATCCGGAGGGCGGAGCGCCGCGACAGGACATAGACCGCCTCGCCGGGCACCTCCCCGTACGTCGGGACCTCAGCCATCGTCAGGCGACCACGGAAAAGCTCCCTCAGGGGACGAGGGTTCACGACCGCCCCCGAGAGCAGGTGCGAGCCCGGTTGCTTCCCTTTCTCCAGCACTGCCACCGGAACCTCGCCGAGTCGCTCTCGGACCTCCGGATGCTCCTCGAGAAGCTGGCCGAGCCGGATCGCACAGGCAAGCCCTCCCGGCCCTCCCCCGACGATGAGGACACCGACCTCGATGCGCTCCTCGGGCGGGTCCGTCGGTGGGACGATCGCGTCGACTGCGCCGAAGGGAGGTGGAAAGTCGAGCGGCCTGGCCATTACGCGCCGCGATTCGCGCGAACGAGCTCCGTCAGCTTCGGGACGATCTGGTGCACGTCGCCGACAACGCCGAGATCGCAGAAGTCGAAGATGGGAGCGTTCGGGTCCTTGTTGATCGCCACGATCGTGCCCGAGCTCTGCATGCCCACCTTGTGCTGGATCGCCCCGGAGATCCCACAGGCGATGTAGAGCTTCGGGGATACGGTCTTGCCCGTCTGACCCACCTGCGTCGGGTACGGATACCAGCCCGCGTCGACCACCGCACGAGTCGCTCCCACAGCGCCGCCGAGCGCTGCCGCGAGCTCCTCGAGCAGGGAGAACGCCTCCGGAGAGCCGAGGCCCCGGCCCCCGGCGACGATGATGTCCGCGTCCTCGATCGACGGGCCGCTGGACTCCTCCTGGGTTTGCTCGAGGAGGGTCGCGAGCGTGGAGAAGTCGGAGATCGAGGCTTCGAGCTCCACGACCTCGGCCGAGCCGCCCGACTCCACCGGGTCGAACGCCCCCGCCCGCGCAAGCGCGAGCCGCGGCGACCCGGTCCACCCCACGTCGACGAGCACCGTGTCGCCGAGGGCCGGCCGTTTGCCGACGAGCTCGTCGCCGGAGAGCACGAGGTCGGTCAGGTCCCAGTTCAGACCGGCGTCGAGGCGCGCGGCGAGGCCCGCAGCCACGTCGGACGCAAGAACCGAGGCCGCGAAGAGAACGGTGTCCGCGCCGGTCCTCTCGACGAGCTCCGCCAGCGCGTCGACCCGCGGCTGTGGCAGAGGCGTGGCGAACGCCTCGTCATCGGACGCGTACACCTTGGTCGCACCGTAGGGCCCAGCCTTGGCGGCGACCTCCTTCGCGTCCGGACCGAGTACGACGCCCGTGGGGTCTCCCAGGGAGGCCGCCTTGGACAAGGCGCCGAGCCCGCCTTTCTCGAGCTCGCCGTGGTAGTGCTCGAGGAAGACGAGAGAATTCACAGGAGCCTCTTCTCCAGCACGTAGTCGAGGATCCTCTGGGCAGCGTTCCCGTCGTCCTCGAACTTCACGGAATCACCCCGCGACGGCGGAGATCCGAGCTCCAGCACCGTTGTCCTCGATCCCGCTTCCCCGACGGTGTCGGCCGCCAGTCCGAGATCCTGAACCGAGCTCGTCTCCTGAGGCTTGGTCTTCGCGCCCATGATTCCCTTCAGCGAGGGGTAGCGCGGCTCGTTGATCGCGTCCGACACGGCCACGACCGCGGGCAGCGGCGCGGTGATCACGTCGTAGCCGTGCTCGGTCTGCCGTTTCCCGGTGACGGAGCTCCCGTTCACCGTCAGCGACGCGACCTGGGAGATGAGCGGGCGGCGCATCCGGTCTGCGACGGCCGCCCAGAGGACGGCTCCGTCTCCGTCGCTCGAGGCTTGCCCGAAGAGGACGAGGTCGGCCGCCACATGTTCGAGCGCGGCGGCGAGGATCCGGCTGGTCCCGAGAAGGTCCGACCCTGCCGCCGTCTCGTCGGCGACGAGGAGCGCCTGATCGGCGCCCATCGCGAGCGCCTTCCGGAGC
The DNA here is from genome assembly GCA_963761485.1 of uncultured Actinomycetes bacterium. GTDB lineage: Bacteria > Actinomycetota > Thermoleophilia > Gaiellales > Gaiellaceae > GMQP-bins7. Next base: position 739,419 of record CAVXGP010000015.1, read on the forward strand.
GATTCGACGGCTCTCTCCGGGCCGAGGGAGACGAGGACGACGTCGCCGCCGTGCGCCTCCTTGATCCTGAGCGCCTCCTCGACGGCGTTCAGGTCGGTCGGGTTCAGCGCCGCCTCACCGGAGCGGTCGAGCCGCTTCGTCGCGGGGTCGATCCGCTTGTGCACGGTCGCGTCCGGCACCTGCTTGACGCAGACGGCGATCTTCATCGGTCCGGGACTCTATCCGCGGGCGCCGAGCTGACGGTTCAGACGTCGGCGGGAAGGCCGCGACTGAAATCCTGTGCAGTCGGGAATAGATCCTGTCGGGTCGCAAAGGGAGGACGCTTGGGTGAGCTGGGCTTGGTAGAGGGAACTGCCGTTGCACCAAAGACGGGCACACTGACCATCGCCCGCGACTTGCGCTGGCCGCTCGTCCTCTGGACGGCGATGGTCGGCTGGACGGTCGTGCTGGTGGCGCTGGCCAGGTCGTACTTCCTGGAGTTTCGATTCGGTAGGTACGACCTGGGCAACATGGTCCAGGCGGTCTGGAGCACGACCCAAGGGAGACCGCTCGAGACGACCTTTGCAACGGGAGAGCAAGTCGCACGTCTTGCCGGCCACGCCGACCCCATCCTCGTCCTGCTGGCCCCGTTCTGGATGCTCGCACCGAGCCCGCTCACCCTCGCGGCCGTTCAGATCTTCGCCTGCGCCCTGGGCGCTCTACCGGTCTTCTGGCTCGCACGCCGCCACCTCGGCTCGGAGCAGGCTGCCGGGTTCCTCGCACTTTCCTACCTCAGCTATCCCTGGGTCGCGTGGAACGCCCTCGACGCCGTGCACCCGGTCACCCTTGCGGTTCCGCTTCTCCTCTACGCCATCTGGTTCCTGGACTCGCACCGCATCTGGGCCTTCACCGCGTGCGCCGTCTTCGTCGCTGCCTCGGGCGAGCTCATGGGCCTCCCGCTCGCGGGCCTCGGGATCTGGTACTGGCTGGCGCTCGGCCGCCGACGGGCAGGGCTCACGATCGCGGCCGCAGGACTGGCTTGGAGCTCGATTGCCGTCAAGGTCGTCGTCCCGTACTTCCAGGGCGGAGACAGTCCGTTCTACTCGTACTACGAATCCATCGGTGGGTCGCCCGAGGGCGTCCTCCAAACGCTCGTGACCGATCCCGCAGAGGTCGTCAGCGCGCTCGTGACGGGCGCCGATATCGCGTACCTCGTTGCCCTGGCGGTGCCCCTCGCGCTCTTGTTTCTACTCTCGCCGGGGCTCGCAGCCTGCGCGGCTCCCCAGCTTGCCGCCAACGGCCTTTCCTCGATCACGGCGGCCCTGGATCCAAGGAGCCACCACGTCTCCGCGATCGTGCCCTTCCTGATCACCGCCTCGGTCCTGGGCGTCGCTCGTCTTCCCTCGGCCCGCCGCGTACAGGCGGCTGCGGCGGTGCTCGTGCTGTGTGTCGGGTCGTCCCTCGTGCTCGGCCCCTGGCCCGGGCTGCCCGCCCGGGACCGGTTATGGTCGGACGGCATTCCTTCAGCCGCGAACGTCGCAGCGCTCCGTGGCGCAGTTGCCCGCGTCCCAGACGGTGTTTCCGTCGCGGCCACGAACAAGGCCGGCTCGCACCTCTCGGCCCGACGCCTGGTGTTCAGCGTCCCGAGGATCGAGAAGGCAGACTGGGTCGTGATCGACGTACACGACCCCTGGGTTCCCCTCCCGCCCCGCAAGCCGGTCCGGTCGACGTGGGGACGGCAGGACCCGGCACTTCTGGAAAGGGTGAGGCTGCAGCTCGAACGGAGCTCCGACTGGCATCGGGTGTCGGCAAGCCACGGCGTCTATGTCTTTCGGAGAGTGCGGACCTAGACCCAGATGCCTGGTCGCCTAGAAGCCCTGCCGTAGCGGGTGCCGACCAGGCATAGGGGCATGATGTCGATGGATCGAATGGACGCTGGCCCCCCTCTCTCGTTCTCGGCCTGGCTGCGTTACGACGTTATCCGGAGAATGCTTCCTCCCGGGAGACACCGCGTCCTCGAGATTGGCGCGGGCCTCGGCTCCGTCGGCGCGCTCCTGGCCGAACGGTCCGAGTATGTCGGCGTCGAGCCTGACACGGAGTCGTTCGCCACTGCAAAGCGCCGGATCGGGACACGCGGACGCATTCTCAATATCGCCGTCGAGGACCTCCCGGCGGCGGAGATCTTCGACCTGATTTGCGCGTTCGAGGTTCTCGAGCACATCGAGGACGATCGCGGCGCACTGTCGAGTTGGCTGCACTATCTGCGCCCAGGTGGCTGGGTGCTCGTCAGCGTCCCCTTGGGCAGCGACCGGTTCGGCCCGCAGGACGATTGGGCGGGGCACTATCGGCGCTACGATCGAGCCCACCTCCAGAGCCTCCTCCACGACTGCGGGCTCGAGGACGTGCATATCGCCTCCTATGCATTCCCGCTCGGAAACGTCCTCAGTGCCGCGCGCAACGTGATCGCCAGCCGGAAGGTGACCCCAGGGTCGATCGGAGACCAGACGTCGGCGAGCGGACGGTGGCTGCAGCCTCCCGAGTGGGCCGCATTTGCCACGCGCACGATCACAGTTCCGTTCCGGCTCTTGCAGCGTCCGTTCGCCGGAACGGACCTGGGAACCGGCCTCGTCGCCAGGGCTCGGAATCCCGCGTAGCGCTCAGATCAGGGCCGCGCCTCCGTGGCGTCGCTCATCCTCTCCGCGCCGCCGAGTCCTGGATGACGCACCGATCGCAGAGTGCGGCGCAATAGAAGCCCCCCGCCGACGAGCATCGTCGGGACATACCAGACCGCGTGCATGAGGATCGCAAACGCAAGCGCCGCGTCCGTTCCGATGTCGAAGAGCGCGAGCGCGGAGACACCGAGCCACTGATACGTCCCGATGAACCCAGGTGACGAGGGGATCGCGACGCCGAGATTGATAACGGCGGTGACGAAGATCGCCTCGAGCGGCGACAGCTCGATCCCGACCGCGCGGGCGACGAACCAGGCCGCGAGCGCCCAGATCGCCCAGACGCCGAGGCTGATTCCGGCGAGCACGAACGCGCGCGACCGCCCGATTGGATCGGCGAGCCCTTCGATCGTGTCTCGGGCGATCCGCCGTACGAGACTCCGCTGGCTGCGACGTTCACGCGAACGGTGACGCGTGTACAGGCGCGCGGCGAGGAGGACGAGTCCGAGCGCGATCAGCAGAGCAAGCCCACCGATCGCGATCCGCCGGAGCCACTCGGCCCCGGCGACGAACGGCAGAGAGATCGCGAGAAAGACGACGAGAGCCAGCACGTCGAACGAGCGATCGACGAACACGGTGGCCAGAGCGCGACCCGCCGGGATCCGTGCCGCGACCTGGAGCCAGCGAGCACGAAGCAGATCTCCAAGGCGACCGGGCAGGACGTTGTTCACCGCGACACCGCTGACGACCATCTCCCCGAACTTGGTCGTCGAAACGGAGGGCGTCCGAGCGATCGCCCGCCAGCGCATCGCCTGTCCGGCGTACACGCCGGCCATCGCCGCGACAGCGAGCGCCACGAATGCGATGTCCGCATTCGTCAGCACGGACCACACCTCGCTCACATCGGCGTTGCGAAACGCCAGCCAGAAGAAGAAGGCCGAAAGCGGCAGCCCGATCACCACTCCGATGAGCACCGCGCGGCTGCGAAGAGCCGCGGGCATCGCTACGACAAGGCCTTTGCTCGACGCGTGGTCAGGACCTCAAGCGCCACCAGTAGTTCACGATACGCGACCTGCGGGACAGGAACCCGGCTCGACGACGGTGGCGCGTACAGCTCCATCCACACGAACAACGGTTGCTCCGGTCGACGGATCACGGACGATCTGTACTCCCGCCAGGCGAACGTGACACGGGGTGAGGACGAGCTTGCCGAGCGGTGCGGGTCGACCGTCCTCGAGCACGACCCTGCCGTCGTCGAGTCGCACACGTGTCGATGGAAGGCCGTAGGGCATCGGCGTGCCGAGCTCATAGACGGCTCCCACACTCCGGTTGAACAGCTCACCGAGCCAGACCACCCGGTGTCGAGATGCGGGCTCGACGAAGCGCTCCTCGCCCTCCGCCCAAAGAACGGACACAGTTGCATCACCAGCGGCTAGGTCGATCCAGGTTGGATCCGGCCCCCAGGCTCGTTCCCTCGTCCAATTCGATAGCCAGCCCATCTCTCCGTGCGCGGTCAGCGCCGTGGCCAGGAACACCGCCGCAACAGCGGTGATGATCAGTCTGGTGCGCAGATGGGCGACATACAGTGTCGCCAGAGCGCCAGCCGTGGCGATGAAACCGATGGGCCACATCACAACGTCGCTCACCTCGATCCATGGCACCAACGCAAGTGCCTGAAAGACAGCATTCTCTGAGACCCGATCAAGCGGTATGACTGCGGGCAGACTGGCTGCAACAACGCCGGTGACAACTAGCGCGCGCCTCGACACTGCCCGGCCGGTGAGAGTCACCATGAGCCCGATCAGAAACAGCGGAGCCAACACAAACGTGCTCCGCTCGTGCAGGCGAGCATCGCTCGGTGCATAGCCGATGGCGCCCGCGTGGGGCTTGGACGCGTACGCGGCCACAACGACGATGAGCCCGATGATCACGGGGCAAGCCAAAGCAGCAAAGAGCTGGAGCCGCCGGCCAGCTTGCGGCCGGAAGCCCTGACTTAGAACGAGCACAGTCGCCGCGAACGGGATCAACGCGAGGTAGAGGTCGAGCTCGGCAACGTGAAGCAAGCCCCACCAGGGCACGGCGAGCACATCGATGTTGCCAACGACCACCGCGTACGCGCCCAGTGCATCGAGTGGGCTCCGCCCTATCAGAACCGCGACCGCTGTGGCTGTGACGAGCGCAACTATCAGCACGAGCCATGTCGGCATGTAGGCCCTCAGACGCATGCGCCACGGAGAGCTCTCGCGTGTCTCGAGCCAATGGTAGAGAGCGATGGCGGCTACGTACGCGAGAACAAGGACTGCTGCCAGCACTTTGATCGCCGATGCGAGGAGGATCGCTCCAAGAGCGCCCGCCTGAGTGGCCACGGTTGGGCGCTCGAGGGCGGCGGTCATGGCAAGCAGGGCGAGGACGAACGCCGGATAGAGCGCCACCTCGGTCATCAGCGTGCCCGCATAGACCATGGAGGGAACCGCGACGGACAGCGCCGCAACGAACAGCGCCGGCACTTCGGCAACGAAGCGCCGTGCGAGGAAGTAGGCAGGGACAGCGGTGAGCCCGAGTATCAGCGCGTTGAGGACTTTCGCAGCCGCGTATGCGGTCGTGACGTCATCGAATAGCGCCCAAAGTGGCGCCAGGAGTGCCGGATAACCGATCCCGTACGCGAAAGAGACCTCGCCGCGAATGGCCGGCAGGCCACCATCACCGAGGCTCTTCGCGAGCTCGGCGTAGATGAGCTCGTCGGGCACGATCCACGGCGACGAGATCCTCAGCGCGAGGGTCGCATGCAGAGCGGTCGCCAGCAGAACTGTCATGCCCAGAGCAACGGGCACCGTGACACGAAGCGGGACGGCCCGGATCCCGGTGGCTCCGGAAACACTCATCGCGACGTTATCGGTCGGAGCCGCGTGGATACCGAGACCGCGAGGACGCCGCCCACAACGGTCATGGCAATCAGGATCCTCCAGAGGTCACCTCGGTTCTCCTGGGCTGGAATCAGCCAGAAGACCCACATCAGCCCCCACGCCCACGAGAGCTTCGGGCGCGCGAGCGCGAGCGGGACGACGAGCAATGCGAAGTAGTGCGCCCATACGATCGGAGTTAGAGCGATCGCCGCGACGACGGTGAGGGAGAACGCTCTGCGATCTCCGTCCTCCTGTCGAGCGACCGCTACAACGATGGCCAGCAGGGAAAGCCCGGCTAACCACGGAAGCATCTCGGCGACGCGCTCGGGGAGGCCCGCCTCGACTCCTAACGCGACGAGCGAGAAACCGCGGTCAGCGACGACCTCCGCCAGTCGGCGAAGAAGCTCCGGGTAGTCCGCGAATCCGTCGAAGCCGATCGCCGCCCACGCTCCAAGAGTCGCCACCGCGGCGAGGCTGCCGGCGATGACGGCCGCCGCCCAGCGCCGAGTTGCCGCGAGCCAGACGACGAGCGGCCAGAGGAAGAGCTTGAGCGAGATCGCCGCGGCAACTGAGCCACCGGTGGCCCAGCGGCGGTCGCGCCAGCGCCAGGCCACGGCCAGCAGCAGAACCATCAGGGGCGTCAAGGTCCCGATGCGGACCGCGCTGATCACGGGTGCCGAGCCGATCACCACGCCCAGGATTCGCCAGTCGCGTACACCTAGAATCCAGACGGCCGCGAAGAGCGAGCCTATGAGTATTGCGCCCCAGAGCAGCGCTGCGGCGTCGAAGTTGACCGCGCCGAACGGCGCCAGGGCGACTGCCGCACCTGCCGGATACGGAAAGCGGAACACGTGCTGAACGCCGCTGCCATCGAGATGGTCGCCCGAGGTGGCGAGCAGGGTCGAGCTGGGATACGGCGAGACACCGTGGACGACGTCGTTGCCGCCCTGCCAGAACTGCCGGAAGTCGAAAGCCCAGTGGTCGCCCTCGGAGCTCCAGCAGGGCGAAGCCGAGCCACCAGCAGAAGATCGACAGCGGCAAGGCGCCGAACACGAGCAATTCGACGACTCCGCCGCCCGGTCGCCCGAGCTCCGTGCGTACGCACCCGAGCCTCTCCCTCCACGGGCATCACGCGCACGCTCTCAGCATGCGCCTCGCGGAAGACGTCTGCGGGAGCTTGTCGTGGAGTTGGGCGCTGGACGATCGGTCAGACCGCGACCGCGCCGCGCAGGAAGTCGACGATCTCGCCGGTCGTGGCTCCGGGCCCGAAGACCTCGGCGACCCCCATCGACTTGAGCTCGTCGGCATCGTCCGGAGGGATCGTGCCGCCGACCACGACGAGCACGTCGTCCGCGCCGTTCTCGCGCAGCCCTTCGACGATTCGCGGTACGAGCGTCATGTGCGCGCCGGAGAGGATCGACACTCCGACGGCGTCCGCATCTTCCTGAATCGCGGTCTCGACGATCTGCTCGGGAGTCTGATGGAGGCCCGTGTAGATGACCTCCATGCCCGCGTCGCGGAGTGCTCTGGCGATGATCTTCGCGCCGCGGTCGTGCCCGTCCAGCCCCGGCTTCGCGATGACCACTCGGATCTTCCGCGGCACATGGGCAGAATACCGCGGTGCGCTTGACCGTCATCGGCTCCTCGCCGGCCTGGCCGAATCCCGGCGGAGCGCACTCGGGCTACCTCGTCGAAGACTCGAAGCGTCTCCTGCTCGACTGTGGGCCGGGAGTCCTGCCGCGGCTCCGCGAGATGGAAGGCTGGCCGCAGATCGACGCCGTCGCCATCACGCACTTCCACCTCGACCACTGGGGAGACCTCGTCCCCTGGGTCTGGGGCACGATGTACCGGAACGACGGGCGGGAGGCCCACCCCGCGCTCCTGGTCCCCCCGACGGGGCGCTCGCGGCTCGAGGACATCGGCAGCCGGCTCGGGTTCCCGGACATGTTCGAACGGACCTTTCACATGAGCGAGTACGAGCCCGGTATCCCGTTCACGGTCGGGGACCTGGCGGTGACCGCGACCAGAGTTCCCCACTACACGCTCGAGACGTACGCGTTTCGGGTCGAGTCGCACGGCAGGGTGCTTGCCTACTCCGGCGACTCCGCGCCCTCGGACGAGCTCGTGAAGGCAGCGCGCGATGCCGACCTGTTCGTCTGCGAAGCGACGCTGCTCGCCGGTGAGCTCGACGGCGAGCCGCGCGGTCACCTCTCGCTCGAGGAGGCAGTCGAGGCGTTCGAGGCCTCGGGAGCAAAGCGACTGCTCGTCACTCATCGTCCCTGCGAGCTACCTGACCCCGAGGGGTACGAGCTCGCCCACGACGGTCTCGAGGTCGACGTCTGAGGGAGGTTCCCCGAGGGTGAGGACGCCGACCTGGGACGCCTGTACCCTCAGCACGTGATCTCGGTCGTCGTCCCTCTCTTCAACGAGGAGCGGTCACTCGAGACTCTCTACCGAGAGATAGCGGACGCCCTCGATCAGCAGGGACAGCCGTACGAGGTGATCTTCGTCGACGATGGGTCCACCGACGGCAGCCTCGCCGTGCTCGGCCAGCTTCACAGCGAGACGACGAACGTGATCGTCGTCCACCTGCGTCGCAACTTCGGCAAGGCCGCGGCGTTGCAGGCGGGGTTTCACGAGGCGCGCGGGGACACCGTCGTCACCATGGATGCGGATCTCCAGGACGATCCCTCCGAGATCCCGCAGTTGCTCGCCAAGCTCGATGAGGGCTTCGACCTCGTCTCGGGCTGGAAGACGAGGAGGAACGACCCCTGGACGAGGAGGCTCTTCTCACGTCTCTTCAACTGGTCCACCGGCGTCGTCTCGGGTGTACGGCTGCACGATGTGAACTGCGGCCTGAAGGCGTATCGGGCGGAGGTCCTCCGCGGGATGCGCATCTACGGCGAGCTTCACCGTTTCATCCCGATTCTCGCGTCCTACCGCGGCTTCCGTGTCGCAGAGATCGCAGTGAATCACCGAGCACGTCAGCACGGTCGCTCCAGATACGGCCCCGAGCGCTACCTGCGCGGCTTCTTCGACCTGCTCAGCGTCACGTTCATGGGGCGTTACCGGCACCGCCCGTTGCACCTGTTCGGCGGGATCGGCGTCCTGCTGGGCGCCGTGGGCTCCGTGCTCCTCGTGTACCTGACCGTTCTCCGACTCTGGGGCCAGGCCATCGGGCACCGGCCCCTCCTGACGCTCGGTGTTCTTCTGGTCGTCGTCGGGATCCAGTTCGTGTCGCTGGGGCTGCTCTCGGAGCTGATCACCTCGCAGCACGAGGAACGGATGGGAGAGCGCGAGCGCACCGAGCAGGTCGTCGAGGACGTCTTGCGCTGACCTCGAGTCGTGCGCGTCCTCTACTTCGGCACGTACGAGCGCGACTATCCCCGCAACGCGCAGGTGATCTCTTGCCTGCGCAGCGCGGGAGTAGAGGTGCTCGAGCACCACGCTCCGGTATGGGAAGGTCGACGCGACAAGTTCGCTCTCGGGATCCGCGGGCTAGGTCGCGCAGTGGGTGCCGAAGCCCGGCTCGCGTTCGCGTCAGCGGAAGGCGCGGATGTCCTCCTCGTGGGCTATCCCGGACACCTGGACATGGTGACCGCGAAGCGCGTCGCGCAAGGTCGTCCGGTCGTGTTCAACCCGCTTGTCTCGCTGGAGGACACGATGGTGGGCGACCGACAAGTCGTGAGCCCACGCTCCCCGGTTGCGCGAGCGATGCGCCTGGTCGACCGCCTCGCCTTCCGCCGCGCCGACCTCGTCGTCGCCGACACCGCCGCCCATGGCCGCTACTTCGTCGAGCGTTTCGCGCTCGGGGACGATCGGGTCGCCGTATGCTTCGTCGGCGCGGAGGACCGGCTCTTCAGGCCTGCACCGAGAGAGACGAGCGCCTTCCACGTGCTGTTCGTCGGCAAGCTGATCCCGCTGCACGGCCTCGAGACGATCCTCGGCGCCGCCGCGCTCTGTCCGGAGATCGAATTTCGCCTCGTCGGAAGCGGTCAGCTGGACGACGTTCTGTCCAGCCGACCGGAAAACGTCGCGTGGGAGCGGTGGATCGAGTACGAGCGTCTTCCCGATCTCTATCGCTCTGCGGGGTGCGCCCTCGGGATCTTCGGTGGCTCCGAGAAGGCTTCGCGCGTCATCCCGAACAAGGCATTTCAGGCGTTGGCTACGGCGACGCCGCTCGTCACGGCAGACACACCCGGGGCGCGCGAGCTCGTCGAGCATGAGCGTGATGCGCTTCTCGTCCCAACCGGGAATCCCGGCGCACTCGCCGCCGCCATCCGGCGGCTGGCGGGGGACGATGCCCTGAGGAATCGGATCGGATCAGCAGGGAGATCGACGTACGAGACCCGAGCGAGCGAAGAAGTTCTAGGGCGTCGCTGGCGCGGGCTGCTCGAAGGCATCACCAGGAAGCGGGTCGCGAGCGCCGCAGGAACGATGGAACCGTGAACCAGCCGACCACTGCGACAACGCCGAGCATGATCGCGACGTGTTGGCCCTCGATCGCGCCGAACCCGGGCACGAGCCAGCCAGCGAGCGGGGTTGACCACACCCAGAGCGGCGCGCCGCCGATCGCCATCGGCAGCACGAGAAGTGCGAAGTAGTGAAGCCAGACCAGTGGCGCAAGAAGAAGGGCGCAGACGACACATCCCGGGAAGGACCGACGCGCGAGGTAGAGGCAGATTGCGCCAACCCCGAGCCAAAGGGCCCGTGCGGGTTCGTCATGAAGGCCGAGGTCCGTGAAGAGCGCAAACAGCGTGTAAGAGTCTTCTCTGCGAGCACCGGTGTGTTCGCGAAGCAACTCGGCAAATGTGTCGAGATCTTCGTAAGGCAGCACGAGCAGGAGCGAGAGCGAGGCCGAGCCCAGAGCCAGCACGAACGATCGCCATCGGCCCGTAAATGCGAGCCACACCGCTAGCGGCCAGAGGATTGGCTTGAGAGCCAAGGCGAGGCCGATCCAGAGCCCGGGGCGCCACTCGGCATCGCGGTGTCGCCACGCGAGTGCTCCGAGAAGGCAGAGGAGGAAGGTCACATTGGCGGCCTGAAAGCCCTGTACCACGGGCGCCCAGAGAAGCACGATCCCGTACACCCGCCAATCCCGAACGTCGAGCAGCCACAGGCTCGTGAGCAGCGCGGCGAGCAGGAGCGCGGAGACAAGAGCCTGCGCCACTTCGAGCGGCACCAGTGTGAACGGAGTTACGAGCCAGGCGAGCGCCGGTGTGTAGACATAGGAGAGGACCCCGGAGTCCGCGTACGGAGAGCGCCCCGCAAGTACGTCCTCTGCTGCTGGGAGGAACGCATACGTGAAATCGACGGCGACGACGTCGTCCCTGACCGCCTTGCGAATCCCGAGCGCAAACAACAGCAAGGGAAGCACGCCGAAGATCGCAACCGACGCGATGCGGACGGACGGCGATTGCGAGGAGAGATGCTTGTCCCCGCTCAGAAGACCGGGGTCTCTCGCCATACACCCCAGACCTCCCGGAGCGCGTCGCACATCTCGCCGAGGGTCACGTAGTCGCGCGCCGCGTCGATGATCGGCGGCATGAGGTTGACGCCGGCTTGCGCCGCTGCACTCTTGAGGGCCGCGAGGTGCGCCTCCACTGCGGCGGAATCGCGCCGCGCCCTGACCGCCGTGAGCCGCTCGATCTGCTCGCCCTCCAGCGCGGGGTCGATCTTCAGGATCGGGATCGGCTCTTCGTCGTCCAGGAGATACCGGTTGACGCCGACGACGACACGCTTCCCCGACTCCACCTCCGCCTGGTAGCGGAAGGACGCCTCGGCGATCTCGCGCTGGAAGAAGTTGTCCTCGATCGCCGCGATGACTCCGCCGAGCTTCTCGATCCGCTCGAAGTACTCGTACGCCTCCGCCTCGAGAGTGTTCGTCAGGTGCTCGACGTAGTAGGACCCGCCGAGAGGGTCGATCGTGTTGACCGCACCCGACTCATGGGCGATCACCTGCTGCGTCCGAAGAGCGAGCCGCGCGGCCTCCTCCGTCGGCAGCGCGAGTGCCTCGTCGAACGAGTTCGTGTGGAGGCTCTGGGTCCCGCCCAGGACGGCCGCGAGCGCCTCGAGTGCGGTTCGCACGATGTTCACGTCGGGCTGCTGGGCAGTGAGTGAGACACCCGCGGTCTGCGTGTGGAACCGCATCAGCAGCGAGCGCTCGTTCCGCGCACCGAAGCGTTCCCGCATCTCCCGAGCCCAGATTCGGCGTGCGGCGCGGTACTTGGCGATCTCCTCGAAGAAATCGAGATGTGCGTTGAAGAAGAACGACAGCCGCGGTGCGAAGTCGTCGACGTCGAGACCGCGCTCGACGGCTGCCTCGACGTACGCAAACCCGTCCGCGAGGGTGAAGGCGAGCTCCTGCGCGGCCGTCGATCCGGCCTCGCGGATGTGATACCCGGAGATCGAGATCGGATGGAAACGCGGCATCTCGCGCGCGCAGAACTCGATCATGTCGACCACGAGCCGCATCGACGGCTCGGGCGGGAAGATCCACTCCTTCTGGGCGATGTACTCCTTCAGGATGTCGGTCTGCGCCGTCCCGCGTAGCATCGCTCGCGGCACTCCCTGCTCCTCGCCCACACACACGTAGTACGCGAGCAGGATCGCCGCCGGGGAGTTGATCGTCATCGAGGTCGAGATGTCGCCGAGCGGAATCCCCGCGAACAGGGTCTCGACGTCCGCCAGCGAGTCGACCGCGACGCCCTCTCGTCCGACCTCGCCGACCGAGCGCGGGTGATCCGAGTCGTACCCCATCAGGGTCGGCATGTCGAACGCCGTCGAGAGGCCGGTCTGCCCGTGGTCGAGGAGGTAGCGGAAGCGCTCGTTGGTCTCCTCGGCGCCACCGAAGCCCGCGAACTGCCGCATCGTCCAGAGCCGCCCTCGGTACATCGACGGGTATACCCCACGGGTGAACGGGTACTCACCCGGGTAGCCGAGGTCGCGCGCCGGGTCGAGCGCGACGTTCTCGGGGGCGTAGAGAGGCTCGTTCTCGATCCCCGAGATGGTCGAGAACAGCTCGTCGGTGCGCTCCGGGGCCCGGTCGTACGTGTGCTCGCGCCAGGCGCTGACCGAATTGGCGGCGTCCCGGTCCTCGGTGGTTGCCATCGTCGCATTGTAGGTCGCGTCTTTCAGGCGTCCGGCGCCGCTTGATGGCGCGATCGGGGGATGGGAGCCGCTGCGCCGAGCGCCGACCAGAACGGCGTGAGCCTGCGTCCCTCTCTCGCGCTCGTGGCCGGAGCATGCGTCGTCGCAGCGCTCGTGGGCGCGTCCGCCATGGCGACCGCCGGCGGCGCATGCGGCACGGACGTCTCCGGGAACGGCGGTTACACGTACGCCGGGCACCAGGCCACGCACCCCGGGCACGGCGTTCGCGCGACGATCACGTCAGTGCGAGCCCCGGAGGTTGCGGCCGGCCACGTCGCCGGCTGGGTGGGGGTTGGCGGCCCGGGGCAGGGAGTGAACGGCGAGGATGCGTGGATCCAGGCCGGCATCGCCTCGGTGCCGGGCGTGGAGCCGTTCCTCTACGCAGAGATCACGCGCCGAGGCCGCTATCCGAAGTTCATCCTCCTCGATGATGCCGTTTGGGTCGGCGAAAGCCACCGCGTGGCCGTGCTCGAGATGTCGCGGAGGCCCGGCTGGTGGCGGATCTGGGTGGACGGCGCACCGGTGACCAAGCCGGTCCGAATCCGAGGCTCGTCCGGACGCTGGGCGCCGATCGCAACCGCCGAGAGCTGGAATGGCGGTCAGGTCGCCTGCAACCACTTTTCCTTCCGGTTCGAGCGTGTCTCGGTGTCCTATGGCGGCGGCGGCTCGTGGCGTCCGTTTGTTGCCGGATACCGGTTTCTCGACGGCAGCTACAGGCTCCGCGAGCTCGCGAGTGCTCCTGCTGCGACGGGCGCGTACGCCCGGACCCTGGCGACCGAAAGCCCGTTGCCTTACGCGTTCGTCGCGGCCTCCGGCTGAGAGCTGCAACGCTCCGTCTACTGCTGAGGGAACCTCCCGGTTCCCTCAGACTCCCTCCACTGGTCCGCTTCGCGGACAAGTCGCTTTCGCGACTAGCGCACGATCTTGATCGGCGTCCCAGGCGGGATGCGCCAGCGCAGGAACAGGATGTCGTCGTCGTGCAGGCGCACGCAGCCATGCGAGACAGCCTTCCCGAGTAGCCATGGCCATGGCGTTCCGTGGACACCGACGACGCCTCCGCCGGGCCAGTCCGACAGCTTCGAGAATGCGCTCGTCTCGAGAGCGTAGGCGCCGAGAATCGGGGCGGTCGGGTCGAACTTCGCCGTCACGTAGAAGAGCCCGGTGGGCGTCTCTGCCCCGCGTTTTCCGACTGCGACTCTGCCGGCCCGCACGAGCTTGGCGCCGTCCCAGAATTCGAATCTCCGCTCCGTCCGGTACACGACGAGGCGCTTGTGGACGGGCCAGAGCTCGACCGACGCGGCTCGGACCCATCCCGTCCGCCCGTTCGGACGGCCGGGGACGCTGATCCGGTACCACGTAGGCGATCCCGACTGCTTCCCACGCTCGGCTGAGAGCGCGAGCACGTACTGCGGGCTGAAGTCCGCCCGGAACTGCCTGAGAACGGCGATCCGTTTCGCAGTCGGGCCCGGTCTCGCCCGCACCGCGACCTGCCGCCAGACGAGTGTCCCCGCCCCGACGACGTCGACGGTCGACGCACGACCCGAGTCGGCTCCTGCCCCGGGCGCCAGTGCGAGCGAGAGGGCGAGAGCCGCAAGCGCCCAGGCTCCCGACTCGATCCGGTTCACCTTCTGACGCTCGATCTCACGTTCCCCCGTTTCACCACGAACTCCGCTTGCTCCTCGTCGCACTGCTGAGGGGCGGCCGCAGGCCGCCCCTCACCCCCTCTACCCCCTCCCCATCAGCCTGTGACCGGTGGGCGGAACACGCCAACGACCCCGATCCGCTTCGGACCGCAGATCCGCTGTTTCGTCTCGCGCGCCGTGATCGTGATCAATCCCGGTTTCTTGGGGTTGATGCGAAGCACCGCCAATCCCCGGCGGTTGGACCTGGCCGTCTTGTCGACCCCGGCTCCGCGCACGACGACCCTGACGCCTCCCATCCGCTTCTTGCCGGCCGTGACCTTCACCGAGACGCGGTCTGGCTTGCCGTCGGCCTTGATCATCTTCGGCGAGACGGTCAGCGTCAGACAGACCTCGGGCTGCGGCTTCGGGGTCGGCGGCTGCGTGGTCGGCGGTCGCGTCGGCGCCGGCACGACCGTGGTGGCGGAGTCGACGTTGTCTGGCGGATTCGTCTCCCGGCCGCCGCTCCCCGTCACCGTCGCGGTGTTCGTGTGCGTGCCGACGGTCGTCGCTCGCCCCGTCACGTTGATCGTCACCGTTTGACCCGCCCCGATCGTGCCCAGGCTGCAGGTGATCAGAGATGGTGTGACGGTGCATGTTCCCTGGGACGGACTTGCCGTCAGGTACACGATCCCGGCGGGTGCCGGGTCCGCGACCTGGACGTTCGTCGCAACGTCCGGCCCCCTGTTCGTCACTGTCATCGTGTAGTTGACGATGCCGTTGAGCGGGGTCGGCGAGGTTGCGTCCTTGACCATCACCAGGTCGATCAATCGCGGCGTGATCTCGACCCGCGCGTCGTCCGAGTCCGAGACCGGGTTGCCGAACGCGTCATGGCCGGTGGCCGTGACCGTGTTGATATGCACGGTGCCGGCCGCACCGGTGATCGTGCGCGTAAAGGTGCAGTTGACACTCGTCATCGGCAGGAGGTTGATCGGCACGTCGAAGCAGCCGTTCCCGTCCGTATCGTCGAGGTCGCCGAACCTGTCGTCGACCACGTTCTCGATCGTCACGTTCACCACGGACACGTTCCTGATCGTCACCGAGTAGGTGACCGGGCCGCCCGGCTCCTTCAGGGAGGTCGGGTCCGCGCTCTTCGAGACGTCGATTGCCCCCTGCCCCACCGGTGCAGGCTTCGTGTTCGTGAAGGTGCACTTCACCGTCTCGCCGGCCCCGAGCTGGAAGGTGGCCGTCCGCGAGCCGAGATTTCCCGACGAGTTGCCGTCGTCGCAGGAGATCGAGGACAGGGTCCAGCCGGCGACGGCCGCTTCCGTCGACGTATAGGTACCGGGCAGGAGATTCGAGACGACGATCTGCCCGTTGTCTCCGATCGAGCCCGCGGCATCGCCGGTGAACGTGAAGCTCTGAGCCGCCCCCGCCGGGTTCGTCTGCTTCTCCACGATGATCGTCCCGCGGCGGAGCTTGTTCGTGAAGGTGCACGTCACGGTCTCGCCCGCTTGGAGCTGGATGTTGCTCGGGCTGCTGCCGTCGTCGCACTCCGCTGTCAGATCCCACCCCGCCGGGACGTTCTCGGCCACCGAGTAGGTGCCCGGCGACAGGAGACCGGAGTCGTTCGACTGCCCGTCCGAAAGCGAGAAGCCGTCAGCGTCGTAGCTGGCCTCGAAGTCGAAGACCTGGGCATGGCCGTTCGGATCGGTCTCCTTCTTGACGATGATCGACCCGACTCGCTTCTTGTTCGTGAAGGTGCAGGTGACGACCTCGCCAGGGCTCGCATCGAAGTTCGCGGTACGCGTGGCGACGTCCCCGGTCGAGTTCGCGTCGTCGCAGGTGATCGACCTCAGCTCCCAGCCGGGCTCGGGCGCCTCGGTCGAGCTGTACGTCCCCGGAGAGACCTCGGCGGAGATCGTGCCGCCCGACAGGGAGATCGAGCCCGCGGGAGTACCCGTGAACTCGAAGGTATCGGCGCCGTCGATCATCACCTTCTTGACGATGACCTCGCTCCGCTTCCTGTTCCGGAACGTGCAGGTGACGGTCTCGCCTGCTTCCACGTTGAACGTCGCCCGACGCAGGCCGATGTTCCCTGACGAGTTGTTGTCGTCGCAGCTGATCGACCCGAGGTTCCAGCCTGCCTTGGGAGCCTCGGTGGAGAAGTACTGACCCGGGGCGACGTTTGCGGAGATGGTGCCTCCGTCCTGCGAGATCGAGCCCGATGGCGTTCCTGAGAAATCGAACGTGTCGGTCCCGCCGTTCATGACCTTCTTCACGATCACTCGGCCCTGCCCCGGAGGGATGTCGTCGTTCGTGATCGTGCACGTCTCCTTCTCGCCCTCCTTGATGCGCACCTCCGAACAGTTGTCATAGGAAGTCGCATAGCCCGCCACGGGAGGCTCGGTCACCGTGTACGTGCCCGGGTCGACCGTCAGCACGTTCTGCCCGTCACTGTCGAAGGGCTGCGCTGGGCCACCGTTCACCTGGAAAGAGAAGTCACTTGCGGTCGCAGTGCCGCCGTCGTCGTTGACGACGACCTTCTTGACGATCAGCTTCTCGGGCTCGTCGGGTTCAGGGCAGTCGTCGCCGTTTCCGTTGTCGCCGTTTCCGTTGTCGCCGTCGCCGTTTCCGCCGTTACCTCCGGCGCTGTGTGCCCCATCGCCGTTGCCGTTGTCGTCGGGAGGACAGCCGTTGTCGCCGCCGCCGTTGTCGCCGTCGCAATCGCCGTTGCCGTTCCCGTTGTCGCCGTCCCCGTTGTCACCATTCCCGTTGTCGCCGTCGCCGTTTCCGCCGTTACCTCCGGCGCTGTGTGCCCCATCGCCGTTGCCGTTGTCGTCGGGAGGACAGCCGTTGTCGCCGCCGCCGTTGTCGCCGTCGCAATCGCCGTTGCCGTTCCCGTTGTCGCCGTCGCCGTTTCCGCCGTTACCTCCGGCGCTGTGTGCCCCATCGCCGTTGCCGTTGTCGTCGGGAGGACAGCCGTTGTCGCCGCCGCCGTTGTCGCCGTCGCAATCGCCGTTGCCGTTTCCGTTGTCGCCGTTTCCGTTGTCGCCGTCGCCGCCGCCGCCGTGGGTCGCGCTCGCGTCGTCTCCAGGCGGACAACCGTTGTCGCCGTTCCCGTTGTCGCCGTTCCCGTTGTCGCCGTCGCCGTTGTCGCCGTCCCCGTTGTCGCCGTTTCCGTTGCCGTTGTCACCATTTCCGTTGTCGCAGTCGCCGTTTCCGGTCTCGCCCCCACTGCCACCGCTGGCGCCGCTGGTCTCGGCCCCGTTGTTTTCGTCCGCAGGCGGGCAGTTATCGCCGTTGTCGCCGTTGCCGTTGCCGTTGTCGCCGTTGCCATTGTCGCCGTTGCCGTTGCCGTTGCCGTTGCCGTTGTCGCCGTTGCCGTTGTCGCCGTTGCCGTTGCCGTTGCCGTTGCCGTTGTCGCCGTTGCCGTTGCCGTCGTTGCCACCACCGTCGCCGTTTTCACCATTGCCGTTGTCCCCGTCGCCGCCGCTCGTCGTCGAGCCATCCGTCTGCGGCGATCCACGGTCGGCATCGGAAACAGGGTTGTCGCTTCCAATGTGCGGAAGGAGGCCGAAACCGGCCTGTGCAACCCCGACGCCGCCTGCGAGCACGAGTGCGATTCCGATCAGGACCGCAGCCCGTAGCAACGGCCTCTGGTTTCCGGCAGTCCCCATCCCTCTCCCTTTCTGCTCGAACTCGCCCAAGCCCGGTTGCTCTCCCCCGAGCCGCAGCCGGCTGGGCCTCGGTTCTTGCCCGGAGAGTATCCCCCATCTGAGGGAGCGGCAATCCCTCGGATGAGGGTCTGGACCATTGGCTGGCCTACCTGGCCGACCCGAAGGAACGGCATCGTTGAGCCGTGAACAGGCAACGTGGCCGCTCATGTCGATGGCGGTCCGCGTGCTGTGCCACACTGGTAGAGATGAGGGTCGTTATCGCGGACGACCACCGTCTCGTCCTGGACGGGATTCGTCGAGCACTCGAGGCTGACGGCGATTTCGAGATCGTGGGCGAGACCCAGTCGGGCACGCAGGTGCTCCCGCTGGTCGGCAGGACCGATCCCGACCTCGTGCTTCTCGACGTGCGTATGCCTCACATGGACGGGCTTGCGTGCCTCGACGAGATTCGGCGTAGACACCCGAAGGTCAGGGTCGTGATGCTTTCCGCGTCCGCCAGCTCGGAGCTGATCGAGGCGGCGCTGCGACGAGGTGCCGCGGCCTACGTGGTCAAGACGGTCAACCCCGACGATCTTCCCGCGACGCTACGTCAGGCGCTCGAGGGGAACGTCCACACGGCCATCGGCATCGAGGAGACCGAGCGCGCCGGCGCCAAAGCGCTCGGCCTGACCGAGCGAGAGCTCACGATCCTCGGCGCGCTCGCACGCGGGCTCTCGAACGACGAGATCGCGAAGGAGTTCTGGGTCGCGCCCCAGACGGTGAAGTTCCACCTGACGAACATCTACCGGAAGCTCGGCGTCAAGAACCGAACGGAAGCGACCCGCCTCGCGTACCAGCACGGGCTCGTGGAGAGCCCCATTTACGCCGACGAGTAAGGCGTGAAAACGCTGCGGCGTATTGCCGAGGAGGAGTTCTTCCTCGTCCTCCTCCTGACCGCGTTCGGCGTCATCGTCCTTCTCGTCTTCCCGCCGCACCTGCTCGTGACCGACAGCTGGCTGATGTTGACCGGCGGTCGGGAGATCTTCGAGCACGGGCTGCCCATGCGCGATGAGCTGACCGTCCTCGGCATGGGGCGCACCTGGACGGATCAGCAATGGGGCGCTCAGCTCCTCGCATATGGGGTGCACTCTCTCGGCGGCCATCCGCTGCTCGCAGTCGTGGTGCTGGGCTTCGTGTTCAGCGCGTTCGTCATCGCGGCGGCCGCCGCCAGATCGTTGGGCGCGGGTTACCGGGCGGTCGCACTCGTGCTCTTTCCCGTCATCCTGGCGGCGCCGTGGGCCTGGACGATCCGGGCACAGGTCTTCTCACTTCCGCTTTTCACAGGGCTCTTGTGGCTACTCGCCACCGAGGCCAGACGTCCCTCGCGGCGCGCCTACCTCGCGTTCCCGCTTCTGGTCGTGTGGGCGAACCTCCACGGAAGCGTGGTGCTCGGAGCGCTGCTCACGATGCTCCTGGGGGCGATCGAGCTCGTCTCGAGCCGTGGGCGCTCGGGGCTCCGCAGCGTCGCGCTCGTCGTTCTCGCGCCGCTCGCCGTGCTCGCGACGCCGTACGGGCCGGTGACGACGGCGCGGTACTACCACCTCATGATCGTCGACCCGCCCTTCGACCGGTACGTGACCGAGTGGCAGTGGAGCGATCCCGACTGGAACACGCTCGCGTTCTATGCCCTCTCGGCGTTTGCTCTGGTTCTCCTTCTGTCGAGGTGGAGACGGTTGCGGACGCTCGACATCGCGACGCTCGTGCTGACGTTCGTCGGCGCGGTAACGGCGATCCGAGGTATCCCGTGGTTCGCGCTAGCGTGCATGGTCTTCCTCCCGGTGGCGATCGGCCGATCCCTGGAAGCGAAGCCCGGCCCGATCTTCCGCCGACTCAATCTCGGGCTGGGGATCGGGGCGGCTGCTGTCCTCGTCGCCGTCATCGCCGCGTCGCTCGCCCGCGATGCCTCCTGGTTCGAGCGGAACTGGCCGGACGCGTCGGTTCACGAGCTGATCGAGTCCGCGGCGGATCCGGATGCCCGCGTCTACGCCGCAACCCGCTACGGCGACTGGCTGCTCTGGAAGGAGCCCTCACTCCGCGGGCGAGTCGCCTACAACGTCCGCTTCGAGATCCTCGACCCCGAGACGTTCTTCCGAATCGTCCGCTTTCGCGGCGAGCAGGGCGACGACTGGAAGACGCTCGCCGACGGGTACGGAGTCGTCGTCCTCGAGTCCGGCCAGGAGCCGTCGAACGTGAACGACTTCCTCGTCGAACCGGGTGCCCGGGCTCTCTACCGAGACGACCGGATCACGGTCGTGCAACGGCCGGCGAGCTCACTCTGAGGCGCGTTGGTCGAGTCGAGCAGGCGCCGAGTGCGAGCATGACTGTGAATGCTGTTGTGGCGAGCACCGCGGCGGTCTGGAACGTCGACCCGTTGTAGACACTCGTCGTGACGAACACGTGCAGTGGGAACCCCATGAACCACAAGAGCCCAAGCCGGGGCTGAGCCACCGCGACGACGACAAGTAACAACGCGAAGTAGTGGAGCCACACGATCGGGGAACACGCGATCGCCGCCGCCAGCGCGAGGAGGAACGCGCGTCGCTCGTCTCCGCGGCGAGCGACGATCACGACCGACGCAAGGGTCGTCACCGCGACGATCAGCCAGAGCGCCCTCGCAACACCTGGCGCTAGGCCGATGTCGATGCCGAGCGCGTACACCGTGTAACTCCTTTCCTCCATCCTCTCGCCGAGACGACGAACCAAGTCCGGGTACTCCACGATCCCGCGAAAGCCGATTGCGCCCCAGGTTATGAGCAAGACTGCTGCACCGATGACGAGACTCCACGCCGCAGCCGCGATTCGGCGGGTTGCCGCAAGCCAGATCGTTAGCGGCCAGAGGAAGATCTTCGTCGCGATACTGATGCCGAGCATCGTCCCAGCCCGAACTGACCCACGGTCGCGAAGACGCCACACGAGCGCAGCAGCCAGGCTGAGGAGGAGTGTGACGTTCCCGGTCAGCACCCCGTCGATGACCGGTGGCCATGTGAACGCCAGGCCGTAGCAGCGCCAGTCGCGAACCCCGAGCACGGCGAGCGTCACGACGACGGCGACGACCAGCAAGCCCGCAAAGATGACCTCTGCCAGGCCCACCGGCACGAGCGTCAACGGAATCGTTGCGATCGCTATCAGCGGCGGGTACACGTAGTCGATCACAAGCTCCAAGTCGCCTCGCACGATGAAACCATGAGTCGGATAGGGGTTCTCGCCCGCAACGATCGCCTCGGCGGCCTGGTAGTAGGCGAAGTGGAAATCCGCGAGGTAACCGCTTCCAGAGACGACCAAGCCAAAGAGCCAGTACAGCACCATGAGGGGCAGGAATCCGCAGATGAACAGCGAGGCCACTGCTCCGGCGACTGTGCGCGCTGAGGCAGTCATCTATGACCGTACGCGCCGGAACACTAGTACGCCATCCTGCTCGAAGACCTTCGTCCACAGCGGGCTCCGCTCGATCCGCTGCTTGAAGGCGAGAAGCACCTCGGGGTGCTCTCCCAGCGTCAGATTGTCAGCCTGCGCTACCACCCACGGGTCCTGCAGGTCGAGGACGATCCAGTCGGAGCGCTCGACGAAGGGCACGCTGTAGAAGTACCGCCGCGCAGACAGGTGGGATCCCGCCTTGTTCGTCGCACTCACGGGGGCGTTACCTGGAACGAGCCCGATGGCGGCATCGAGCGCGACGACGTGCTCTGGCGGGACGTGGTCCTGGTACCAGAGGTCGACGGCCGCCGGGGCGCCAGACCAGGGACCGGCGTAGACCGTCAACATGACCGAAAGGAAGAGCACGACCGTCGCACCGAACACGCGGCGAGCCATCGGTAGGCGGGCGAGGCCGAGCACCGTCGCAGCGATCAAGAACGGGACCACGGCCGCGATGTACTGGTGCTGAGGCCCCGACATCGCGGGCGAATCGGACAACGCGTTCGCGAGCAGCTGAGGAACCGCGACTGCAGCGAGGCCGGGCGAGAGGAGGAAGAGCCAGGCGACGGGCGCACCGAGCCAGACCAGGTAGCCGAGGTCCTGGCTCGAGAACAGGGCAGCGGCGATCGCGCCAGGATCGGTGACGAGTGTGCGAAGAACTCCTTCCGGCGATCCCCCAACCGTTGCGTAGTAGCCGTAGAAGGGACTGTCAGCGCCGTGGAAGGCCGGAACGACCACCTTGACGGCGACCAGGGACCAGGCGAAGCCGGCCGTGGCAACGACCAGACCGGCGCGGCGCCGTCCACGCCCTAGCCAGTACCAGATCCCGAGCGCGGCGAGCGGCAGCCCCATGAGCTCCCCGGTCGCGACGATGAGGACGGCGCAGACTGCGAACGCCCAGAGCCGATCGGAATCGAGAAACCAGATCGCGTAGAGAAAGAGCGGGATTGCGAGCGTCACCGGGTGCATTGCGTCGAGAGCGGTCCAGCAGAGCCAGGGATACGCGAGATAGGCAACACCGAGGAGCGCGGCGGCCTTCTCCGATCCGAGGTGGCGCCGGGCGAGCCAGAAAACGGGAAGAGCCCCGAGGGCACACAGGACGACCTGAGCGCCGGCCAGCAAGAGCGGGGACGGCCACAGGATGAACAGGGGCGCGAACAGCACGAGAATCGGATCCGCATGCGACGCGAGCCGCACCGCCTGCTCGCCCGAGAGGAGCGTTGTCTCGAGTGGGCGGCCGTGCGCCGTCGACCAGACCGCTTGCACCATGTTGCCGAGGTCGAATCGTGCGAGACGGAAGCCGAGGTAATCGGACCTGATCTCGGCGACGAGGATCAGCGACCACACGAAAACCGCCGACCACACGACGAGGGGCCACGGCCGGGCGCGGACGCGTGCAGAGGCACGGCTGAGCACCGACTCGTCGCCACTCGCCGCCGGATGCGGAGCGACGACCACCTCGACCCCGCCGATGGGTTGCGCAGCTCGGGCGGAGGCCTTCTTGACCGAATCCGCCCTCATCGGACGATCACGGGGCCTCCCCGTGGTGCCCCGTCGACGTCCACGCACGCTCGCTCGGAGCGAGACCGCCCAACGAGCAACGATCGACGAGGCCGCAAGGTCATTTCGGGAGCATCGTCACCCTTCTGGACATCATGGTCACTCCTTCGAAGGACGAGGTGGCGCCGATGGTCCAGTGGGAACCATCCCATTGGCCGGTTGTAGAAAAGTGGCTTCACCACCACTGTGAGAAGCGCCCAGAAGCAACATCGGGCGCATCGTCAACCAGGGGCGCTTAGGCGTCCAAGACCCTGAGAGGGAGGTCCCTCGAAGATGAGTGACATCCTGCTTCGTGCTTCGGTCCGGGTGCAGAGCGCCCTCGCCAGCCTCAAGAACCGCGAGGACGGCCAGACGATGACCGAATACGTGCTGATTCTCGCTGGGATCGCGCTGCTCGTGATCCTCGCCGTCTGGCTGCTCGGCGGCAGAATCGAAGGCCTGTTCAGCGACACGGCAAGCACGGTCGAGAACCCGCCGCTTTCTGGTTCGTAGGCGGATCGATCGAAGACTCCGAGCGGAGTCTGTAGCAAGTGTACGCCGGCCCGGTTACCCCCTCGACCGGGCCGGCGTACACGTTTGTGGACCAGCGAGGAATTCACCCTTTCGAAAGGCAGCGAGGGGGGGCACAATGCGGTCTGTAGGATGCACCAGGGTCGTCGAAGGGGAAGGGTCTCGAGTTGCTCCGGTCCAGGGCGTGTGCCCATCGATGAAAGGCTCACGATCGGCATGCCCGCCCACGGCGAAGAGCCCGCCCGCGCTGGAGACGCGCGCGAGCGTGCACGGCTCATGGAATCCGCCGAAAGTGCCGATCAAGGAGCAGCACCGATCTAGGAGCAGCAAAGAGAGGAAGCCATGTCGAACACGCTAACCAGCAAAGTTTCGGGCAGGATGACCTCGCGTGGATGGGCGATCGCCCTTGGTATCGGGGCGATCGTGCTTGCGGCGGTCCTGCTCGTCGTGTACCTCGATCGCTATCGCGCCCGCGTGGGAGGCGAGAACGCGCCGACGCCCGTTCTCGTGGCGAAGCAGCTCGTCCCGAAGGGAACGCCTGGGAGCATCGTCGCGACCCAGCAGATGTACGCGGCGACAACCCTCCCGCGTAAGGAGATCGAGGTCGGAGCAGTCGCCGACCCGCAATACCTCGTCGGTCGCGCCGCGGCTGTCGACATCTACCCGGGCCAGCAGTTCACCTCGGCGGACTTCGCCACAACCGATACGGCATCCGTGAAATCTCAGATCACCGGGACGCAGCGCGCGATCTCGATCGCCCTCGACAACGTTCACGGAAGCCTCTCGCAGCTCCAGACGGGCGACTCCGTCGACGTCTACACCGCCGTGCAGGGTGTGGTCAAGCTCTTCCGCCCGAACGTGAAGGTACTCGCGGTGCCGAGCGCGGCCGGGCCCAGTGGAGGCGGCAACCTCGTCCTGCGCATCGAGACGAGAGACGCGGCCGACTTCGCGTACGCGGCCGACAACACGCAGCTCTGGTTCGTCCTCCGGCCCGTCGTCGCGGCGAAGAAGACCATCCCTGACACGGCCAGCGCGTCGTCGTTCGCGAGGTAGACAGAGAACTGATGTCGAGCCGCCCAGTCAAAGCGCTCCTCGCCGTCGAGCCCGGCGTCGACGCGGAGGGTGTCCAGGAGTCGCTGCCCGCCGACGCGGACTTCAACGTCGTCGGCGTCGTCTCCGGTGCCGAGGACGCCCTGCGCTGGCTGCGCGACGGCATCGCCGACCTGCTTCTCGTCGCCTGTGCCGGCTATTCGGACCGCGCCCTGCTGCTCCTAGACGCGGTGACCCGCCAGAACCCGGATCTCAACGTGATGGTGCTGGGGCACGGGTCGCCGAACGGCTTCCTCAGGCGCGCATTCGAGGCCGGCGCGGACGACATCATCATGCTCCCGGCGACCGCGGAGCAGGTTCGGTTCGAGATCCACAAGCTCCTCGCCCGCAAGCAGGGCGCAGTTGCTCCCGCGATGTCGGATCAATCCCGGCTCGTCTGCGTGCTCGGTCCCAAAGGTGGCACCGGCAAGACGTTGACCTCGACGAACCTGGCCGTCTGCCTTGCGCAGCGCGGTGAGCGCGTGGCGCTCATCGACCTGGATCTGCAGTTCGGCGACGTCGCTCTCTGTCTCGGGCTGCCCCCGGAGAAAACCGTGTACGACCTCGCTCAGTCTCCGGGTGCGCTCGACTTCGACAAGCTCGACGCGTTCCTCGCCTCGCATTCCGCGGGTGTTCGCACGCTGATCGCACCTAGGCGGCCCGACCAGGCCAGCGCCGTCGGCGCGGAGCTCCTCCGCGAGGTCTACTCGATCTTGCGTGCGAACTTCGACTGGGTCGTGGTCGACACGCCGCCTGGCTTCACCGCGGAGGTCATAACGTCGATCGACAGCTCGACCGAGGTGGTCATGGTCGGGATGCTCGACTCGCTCTCCCTCAAGAACACGAAGCTCGGGCTCGAGACGCTCGAGCTGATGAAGTACAACCCGGACCGGATCTTCCTTCTCCTGAACCGCGCACACAGCCGGGTCGGGATCAGCCAGTCGGACGTGGAAGCCGTCCTCGGCCGCACGCCGGACGTGTTCATCCCATCCGACCGCGAGATTCCGCGTACGGTGAACGAGGGGATTCCGATCGTCGTCGCCCGGCCCCAATCGGAGCCGGCGGAGGCGTTCGGTCGTCTGACGGACCTACTCGCCGGTACCCCCGTGACCGCCGAGGAACCGGTCCCAGTCCTTGCGGCTGACCGAGGCTCTCGGCGCCGGCTCTTCGGAAGGAAGGCCTAGTCCATGGAACTCCACGAGCGACTCAGCACGGGCTCGAGGGCGGCGCGGGAGCAAGAGCCGTTCGCCGAGCTCAAGAACCGCGTCCACATGACCGTCATCAGCGAGCTCGGGCCACAGCTCTTCAACATCGCGATCGACCCGGACGAGCTGCGCGACCGCGTCACTGCCGACATCAGGCGGCACCTCAACGACGAGCCCGGCCTCGCGCGTGAGGACCGCGAGCGGCTGACCGCCGAGATCCTCGACGACATCCTCGGCTACGGGCCGCTCGAGCGCCTGATCGCAGACGACTCGATCACCGAGATCATGTGCAACGGCCCCGACGACATCTGGATCGAGCGCGGCGGCAAGCTGTACGAGACGACAGTCCGGTTCACGGACGAGTCGCACCTCCGCCGCATCATCAACAAGATCGTCTCGCAGATCGGCCGTCGCATCGACGAGGCCTCGCCGATGGTCGATGCACGCCTTCCGGACGGCAGCCGCGTCAACGCCGTCATCCCGCCGCTCTCACTGTCGGGGCCGCTGATGACGATCCGGAAGTTCAGCCGCCGACGACTGTCCGTCGAGGACATGATCAACATCGGCTCGTTGTCCGAGGAGTCCGTCGACTTCCTCGCGCGCTGTATCGAGGCGCAGCTGAACGTCCTCATCTCCGGCGGCACCGGCTCGGGGAAGACGACCCTCCTGAATGCCCTGTCTTCCTCGATTCCGAACAGCGAACGCATTGTCACGATCGAGGACGCGGCAGAGCTCCAGCTGCACCAGCGCCACGTTCTCCGGCTGGAGGCCCGCCCGCCCAACATCGAGGGCGAGGGTCATGTCCCGATCCGCGAGCTCGTCCGGAACTCCCTCCGCATGAGGCCCGACCGGATCATCGTCGGCGAGGTCCGCGGGCCCGAGGCGCTGGACATGCTCCAGGCGATGAACACGGGCCATGACGGCTCGCTCTCGACGGTGCACTCGAACTCGCCCCGCGATGCCCTCCACCGCATCGAGACGATGGTGATGATGGCCGGCTACGAGCTTCCGCTGCGCGCAATTCGCCAGCACGTATCCTCGGCACTGGACCTCCTCGTCCACATCGACCGCCTGGAGGACGGTTCACGTCGCGTGGTGCAGATCACCGAGGTGCTGCGGATGGAGTCCGACGTGATCCAGCTTCAGGACATCTTCGAGTTCGAGATCCAGTCGGTCGCCCCTGACCGCACGATCACGGGTGCGCTCCGCGCGACGGGCCTGCGCCCGGTCTTCCTCGAGAAGTTCCGCAAGCGCGGCATCGAGCTTCCTCAGAGCGTGTTCGGCGAGCGCGTCGCCTCGCTCGAGGAGAGAAGGGGCGCGACGGCGTGAGGCTGCTCGCACGCATCGCAGTCGCGGGCGCGGCGCTCGCCGCGCTCCTGATGCCTGCCGTCGCATCCGGGCAGGGTGGAGCACTGAAGCTCTCGGAAGCGCCGAATTCCAGCTGGCCCGACCGCAACTACCTGCTCACGCTCCCCCAGAAGCGAAAGCTGACCCCGGCCCAGCTGACCGTGACCGAGAACGGCCTGCCGGTGGTCGGGCTCGCGGTCACTCCGCCGGGTGGCTCCACGAGCGGAGCACTCCTGCTCATCGACGCGTCCAACAGCATGAAGGGCGCCCCGATCCAGGGAGCGATGGCGGCTGCGCGCGCGTTCCTGCCCCAGCGAAAGGCCGACCTGCCCGTCGCCGTCGTCATCTTCGGCCCGGACGACAACGTGCTGACCGATTTCACGACGGACAAGGCGCAGCTCACCGCGGCGGTTGCGGGAACGCCGCCGCTCGCAGAGGGCACGCACATCTACGACGCGCTCATCCGGGCCGCAGAGCTCGCAGAAGCCCAATCGTTCGGACGCTCGACGGTCGTCCTCCTCTCCGACGGCACGGACGTGGGCAGCGATGCGAGCCGCTCCCAGGCGCTGGAGGCACTGGCGGCGGCCAACATCCGCGTCATCTCCGTCGGTCTCAGCTCTCCGCAATACGATCCGGAGACGCTCCAGAGCCTCGCCCGCCGGACGGGCGGAACGTACGTGAAGACCGCCACTCCGGCCGAGCTGAAGCCGGTCTTCCAGGAGATCGGGCAGCAGCTCTCGAGCGAGTACGAGGTCACCTACAAGTCGCTGCTCGGGTCGAGCCAGAAGGCAGCCGTCGTCGCGAGAGTCGCGGGATACGCACCCGCGACGGCCAGCTATACGACTCCGACATTCGACTTCACGGCTCGCGGGTCGTTCGATCGCCCCTGGATCGACGACGTGATCCTCTCGCCGTGGCTGATGGTGTTCGTCCTCGTCTCCGTGCTCGCGCTCATCGGTTTCGCGATCCTCACGACTCTCGA
Organism: uncultured Actinomycetes bacterium; assembly: GCA_963761485.1. Taxonomy (GTDB): domain Bacteria; phylum Actinomycetota; class Thermoleophilia; order Gaiellales; family Gaiellaceae; genus GMQP-bins7. The sequence goes on from CAVXGP010000015.1 coordinate 767,564, forward strand.
CGTCCGCAACCGCTCGGTGCGGCGACGGATGGCGCTGTACGTCACGGTGCCGACCGAGGAGGAGTCGCGCGTCAGGCGCGCCGAGGTCGCGGCGATGCTCGGCGACCAGGCTCAGCGTCGGGTCGGCAGCCAGCGTTGGTGGCAGACGTTCGAACGCGACGTGGAACTGGGCGGGTTCAACATGTCTCCAATGTCGATCGCGGGGTGGACAGTGATCGGGGGCATCCTCGCGTCGCTCGTCTTCGCGCTCCTCGTGCAGTCGCTCTGGGGCTTGCTCGTCGGGCTCCTGGCCCCCGTCATCACGCGACTGATCGTCAAGATCCGGGTCAGCCGGAAACGGGCGGCCTTCGCCGAGCAGCTCCCGGACAACCTCGACGTCCTGGCCGGGTCGCTCCGGGCCGGGCACAGCCTGATCGGAGCGATGGCCGTGATGATGGAGGGCGCGGCCGAGCCGTCGAAAACAGAGTTCCGCAGGGTTCTCCAGGACGAGCAGCTGGGAGTGCCGATCGATCAGGCGCTCACCGTGATGATGCAGCGCATGGAGAACAAAGAGGTCGAGCAGGTCGCGATCGTGACGCGGCTGTCGCGCGAGGCGGGCGGCAACACTGCCGAGGTCCTGGACCGCGTGGCAGAGAACATCCGCGCAAAGATGGAGATCCGCCGATTGATCCGCGTTCTCACCGCACAGGGCAGGCTGGCCATGTGGGTCCTGATGGCGATGCCACTTGTCCTGACCGGGTTCATTCTCATGCTCAACCCGTCCCACCTCGATCCGCTGTTCGACCGAACCGTCGGCAACTTCTTCCTCGTCGTCTGGTTCGTGGCGATGATCGCGGGCTATTTCGCCATCAGGAAGATCGTCAGAATCGAACTGTGAGGGTGATATGGATCTCGAGCTGATGGCAGTCGCAGGCGTCCTGCTCCTCGGAGCGGGAGTGACGATCCTCGTCATCAACCTGCGCAAAGAGCGGGGAGCAACGGGCACGCTCGATCAGATCGAGACGTACGGGTACGTCGCGGAGGCCACCGGAGGCTCGGAGGTGGACGCTCGTGGAGGCAGGCGCCCGCTGGACAACCTCGCGGGCCGGCTCGGCGACATCGCCGCGCGCCGCATCGGACGCTTCAGCGAGAACGAGGTACGCCAGAAGCTGATCTCGGCCGGGATGTACGGGACGACTCCGCGCAAGCTGCTCGGCTATCAGGTCATCCTCAGCATCTCGCTCACCCTCCTCACGCTCTGGATCGTTCCCACGCTGGGCGGCTCGGGCGTTCTCACGGTCCTCGCAGCCGCAGGAGCAGGCGCGTTCGGCTGGTTCGGGCCGGGCGTTTACGTCGATCGACGGAGACGGTTGCGGTTCGAGACGATCGACCGCCAGATGCCGGACATGATCGACCTCCTCATCGTCACGATCGAGGCCGGTCTCGGGATCCTCGCGTCGATGCGCGTCGCCTCCGAGACGCTCCGCGACCCGCTCGGTCAGGAGCTCCGGCTGACCCTGCAGGAACAGCGCATGGGTCTCTCGGTCGGCGAGGCAATCGAGAGTCTCGGCCGCCGCGCGGATGCGCCGAACATGCGGATCTTCGTCCGCTCCCTGACGCAGGGCGAGAAGCTGGGCGTCTCCATCGGTACCACGATGCGAAATCTTGCCTCGGAGATGCGGAAGCGCCGCAAGGCAGCCGTCGAGGAGTTGGCGCAGAAAGTCCCGATCAAGATGCTGTTCCCGCTCGTCTTCCTGATCTTCCCCGCGATCTTCATCGTCCTCCTCGTCCCGCCCTTCATTCGCATCTCAGACATACTGGGCTAGCGCATGGCGACGCTGACGCTCCGCCGGGAGGACGGACGGATCGTCTGCGAGCGTGTCGTCGTCGCCGATCGCGCGCACCGCAGGATGCGCGGGCTTCTCGGCCGGCGCTACCTTCGCAAGGGCGAAGGAATGGTCCTGCGGCCGGCCTGGAGCATCCACACGGCGTTCATGCGGTTTCCGATCGACGTCGTGTTCCTGGACGCCGACCAGGTCGTCATCAAGATCGAGACGGACGTCCGATCGTGGCGCACCGTGTCCTGCCGCGGGGCACGCGAGATCGTCGAGCTCGCAGCGGGTGAGTGCAAGAGCCGCGGCCTGGAGGTGGGCGACCGGGTCGCATGGGCATCGCGGAGCGTGATCGACGCGCGGATCGATCGCCAGTCCTCACCCTGGGACGACGAGGACTCCGAGCCGCGCGCACGGGTGCTCGTGGCGAGCCGCGACCCGCGCTTCGTCAGGCTCGCGCGGTTCCTGCTGGGCGGACGCGACTTCGAGGTGCAAGAGCTGACGACGCCGGAGCGCCTCCCGGAAGCAGTCACCGAGCCGGACGTCGACCTTGCTGTGCTGGACGGGGGGAGCGAAGTCGCGGAGGCCCTCCGCACGGCCAATGCGGCGCGGGCGCAACGACCCGAGATACCGGTCGTGATCGCGGCCGATACCGGCGGCAAGAGCCCGGCTGGTGTCAGGGTCTTCGATCGCTGGAACGAAACGGAGGAGTTGCTCCTCGACGTCGAGCGTCTCCTCGCAGAGCGCCACGCGAGCCCAACCCCGAGTCCCACGGAGTGACCGTGGAACCGTTTGCCGCTGCCATGTCGACGGACGGGAGATTTCCGTCCACAATATGCGGGCTGAGTCCGACCGCAGGGGAAGCCGCATGACGCAGGAGGCAGGCACGCAGGGCGGTGTAGGAGCTCCGCTCCCCCTCCCGAGGGTAATTCAGCCTGGGCGCTCACATCGAGACGAGCGCGAGGAGCGCCTCGATCGGCTCCACGCCTACTTCCTCGAAGGATGCCCTGACGAGATTCGCCCCGTCCTCGAGTCCGTGCTCGTCGACGCACGCCGCGTTCGGGCGGGATACGACGACATCGACGTGGGCGACGGTCTCGCGTCCGTGTGGTACGCCGCGGCGGCGATCGTCGAGCTCGCAGCCGCACTCGAGCTCGACGAGGCGGATGTTCGCGGAGCTGCAGCAGCCGTGGCCGAGGCGTGCTCGCTCCCACTCCCTGCCGCGCGTTATGTCCTGTTCTGTCAAACCGTCGGGAACAAGCGGCTGCTCGAGCTTCCGCCCCTCATCGCCCTGGAGATCCAGCTGGGCCTCCTGCTCGGTTTCGACGTCCTGACGGACGCCTCGCTGTGGTTGCGTCGGACGAGTGGGCTCGAGTGCGTCGTCTCGCTCGGGAGCGCGGACCGGCCGGGCCGTCGGGTCCGCGCCGAGGCGAAAGCGGCGCTCCGCCAGCGGTCACGCCTTTCCCTGCTGGGGGGATCTCAGCTGCGCTCTGCCCCGGTTCTCCGCTTCGGCAAGGCGTATGCGGCCGTGGTGGGCCGCCTCGGAGGAGTCGAGCCGGACATCGCCGATGCGTTCCTCGCCGAAGCCACGACCGCCGTAGGCCCGGTCCTCGAGCGCGAGTATCTGCTCGAACACTCCTCCGCCCGCGATCGGACGCTTGTCGCGGCGTCCGAGCGCCGGCTCATGCGCCTCGGATTCGACCTCCACGACGGCCCGATCCAGGACGTCCTCGCCCTGGCAGCGGATGTCCGCCTGCTCCAGCAGCAGGTCTATCCGTTCGTGCTCGAGGACTACCGCGAGCAGGCGTACGGTCGATTCGACGATCTCTCGTCACGCCTGGTCGAGCTCGACCGCCAGCTTCGGGAGATCGCGCACTCACTCGAGACGAAGAGCGTGATCAGCCGGCCGCTCGGAGAGATCCTGCACCGCGAGGTCGACAACTTCGCCGAACGCGCCGGCGTCAAGGCCGAGCTCGAGATTCGGGGAGACCCCGACTCGCTCTCGTCTGCCCAGCGAATCACCGTCTTCCGGGCGATCCAGGAGGCGCTGGCGAACGTGCGCGAGCATGCCGGGGCGACGTCCGTGATCGTGCGCGTCCGCGCCCGCAGAAGCGCGATCGAGCTGCACATCTGGGACGACGGAATGGGCTTCGAGGTCGAGCGAGCACTCGCGAAGGCGGCCCAACGCGGCCGTCTCGGTCTCGTCGGGATCGGCGAGCGCGTACGGATGCTCGGTGGCACGTTCGAGCTCGAAAGCGCGCCGGGCGGCCCGACGACCCTGAAGCTCACGCTCCCCCGGTGGGAGCCGCTGGCTCCCTGAGAGTGACGGTGGCTCGAATCTACGCTGCGAGCGGGTGAAACGGCGTGGCTTCCGGATCGATCTCGGAGGCAAAGCCACGATCCCAGCTCACGATGACGTGGCCCCGGTCGTCGATCTTGTCGACAACGCCGCGATCCCCGGCGCACAGCCCAGAGTCGTCGCTCGGGTCCTGGACGAGCTCGATCCGCGTCCCGATGGAGACGCCGGCACGGATACGAGCTGCGAGGGACCTGGCACCCTGTGCGTCCATGGCTCGGATATCGGTTTCGCCGGTGGCGAGCTTGACCCTCCTCCGGAGGAATTCGCACGGAGGAGACGCCCCGGGCCCGACGAAGTCGACCTCTGCCGGCGAACTGCTCCGAATTCGACGGCTTAGGATCGGTTCGCCGGCATCCTCCCTAGCGAATCATCGGCCGTGACAAGCCCGAGTCGACGGGAGCAGCATCCGGACGAGGGCTCACCCTCGTCCGGGCCCGATCGCCTGGGAGCTCTTCTACGACGAGTGCTCGCGCGCGGCCCGACCTCGGAAGAACAGCTCGAGGAGCTCATGGCCCAGCGCCGCCGAGAGCTGGAGGGATACTCGGCGCTGTTCGACGAGCGGGTCGCCGACCTCGAGCGCCGGGAGGAGCTCATTCGTGACTCACGCGCCTCGGTCGAGCGGCTCCTTCGCCTCGGGATCACCGATCTCGATGCCCGCGAGTCGGACCTGGTGGATCTGATTCGCGAGCTCACCGACCGCGAGGCCGCCTTGCGCGCCGCTGAGGCAGAGCTCACGCGACGGCGGGGAGAGCTCGGTGCAGTGGAGCTGAGACGCGCAGCCCTCGAACGGCGAGAGCACGCGCTTGCCGCTCGGGAGGAGCAGGTCTCGGCAATCGAGGCTCGACTGGCCGAGCGTGATGGCATCCCGGGCTCTGACGAGGAGCCGGCCGAGACGGAGGTTCAGCTCGCGTTCGTGCCCGGGAGTGCGTATCGGCTCGTGACGCTCGAGCACACTGCGCTCGCGTCGGGGAGCACGCTGGAGCTCGACGGCAAGCGATTCGTGGTCGCACGAATCGGACCGTCGCCACTGCCCGGCGACCGTCGAAGGTGCGCCTACCTCGTCCAGGGAGTGGGCGGAGCCTCGTCGTCCAGCGGAAGCTCGTAGACGGGCGGCCGTTCCCGCGGCGCTTCCGTCGAGCCCACGGCTTCGAGACGACGTTCGGCCTGGGACGTCAGGAACTGTGCGATGGCGATGTCGTCGTCCGTGAAGCGCCGCAAGCGCATCTCGAAGAGCTCCACCAACCCCCAGGGCTCGCCTCGCAGTCGCAACGGAAGCAAGAGCAGGGAGTTCATGCCCAGCTCGCGAAGGATGAATGCCTCGGCCGGGTCGACCTCGCCGTCGACGAACGATACCGCCCGAGGCCTCCCCGTACGAAGCACCTCGGCCGTGAGCGGGAAATCGGCGATGCGGTATGCGGCTTCGTCCCCGAGCGACACTTCGCGGAGTGCATGCTCGGTCGCGTCGACGACATAGTCGCCGAGAACTCTCGACGCCGAGCACCCCGTCGCGCCGACGACGAACACGAGCGCCTTGCAGAGGCGACTGACGACCCCGTCGATCGTCTCTTCGGCGTCGATCGCCTTCGAGGCTGCAACGGCATCTGCCAGCATGGAGCCCGAGCCGCCGCTCTGGCGCCGTCGGTCATCGGCCGTGCTCGAGCGCGGGCCCCCGGGCTCGGCGGAGGGGCGGACGGCGTCACGGAACGATGCCACCCGGTCCTTCCCGAAGCTCTTTGCGGCGTAGAGCGCCTGATCGGCCGCTCGCAAGAGCGTGCTCGGCCCTTCTCCGTCGAATGGATAGGTCGAGCTGCCGGCGCTCATCCGTAACGGGAACCCCGCCTCGGTGAGCCCGTCGGCCAGAAGGGTGCGTATCCGCTCGCCGAGCGCCTCGGCAGCATCTGCGTCGGCCCCCGGCAACATGACCACGAACTCGTCGCCGCCGAGCCTTGCAGCCACGGCATCCTGGGGCAGCGAACTCTCGAGTACCTCGGCGACTTCGCGGAGGAGAGCGTCGCCGAACTCGTGCCCGGCACGGTCGTTGATCTCCTTGAAGTCATCGCAGTCGATGACGAGAACGCTGACGGGCGTGCGGAGCGCCTGCGCCGAGGCGAGCTCGCTCTCCAGTCGCTTCTCGAGCCCCCGTCTGTTGAGGATTCCCGTCAGGGGGTCGGTGTCGGCGCTTTGCTGCTCGCGACGCAGCGCCAGGGCAGCGTCGAGCGACGCCGCGACGTGCGCGGCGAGGATGGCCGCGGTATCGAGCTGCACGGGGTCGACGTGCGCCCCCGCCTCGGTAGTCCCCACGAGAGCCCCGAGATCGTTTCCGTTGGCGCGCAGTGGCATCCAGACCACCGAGCTCGTACCGGGCATCCCGGCTTCGAGCACCTGGCAGACGACGGTCGGATCGACGAGCGCACGCGCCGCCTCGAGTGCTTCCTGGGAGAGGGACGACTCCGGTGACGTGTCCGGTCTCAACCGACCCAGCTCCACGAGGCCTCCGAGCTCGTCCCACACGACGATCTGGCTGCCGATGATGGGAAGCACCTTGGGCAACGACGCGGCTGCAAGCGCCGCGATCTCCTCCGGATCGCGAAGGCTGCCGAGGTGGACGAAGAGCCGTGCGAGCGCCGCGAGGTCGAGGGTTCGGCTCGTGCGCAGGGCCTCGGCGTGAGGAGCCAGGGCTGTCGCGAGCTCCACGAACATCTCCTCGGCGTGATCCGGCAGCGACCGCTCGGACTCGATGTTGAGGATTCCGACGATCGAGTTTCCCGCTCGTAGGGGCACGGCAACCTCGGACCGGACACGGGGATGCGCCGCGACGTAGTCCGGATCCGCCCTGACGTCGGGAACGAGCTCGACACGACCCAACCGCACGGAGCGGCCCATGACCCCGCGGTCGATGTTGATTCCCTCCGACACCACTGCATACCCGCGCTGGGCGACGAGCCAGAGCCGCCCGTGCTCGAGCACGAACACCGCTGAAATGACACCGCCGGGCGCTTCGTAGAGGACGTCCACGGCCGCCTCGATCGAGGCTGCCGGCTCAGCAGCTTCACGGGCTGCGAGGACGGCCCGCTTCGCCGCGGCAGCAAGCAGCGCGCCGTCGAGAGGCGACGCGTTGGAGGCGCGCGCCGGCATGCGTTTCATTCGTCAGAGATCGGCTTTCGCGGACTCGTGCTTGAGGATCTTTCGAGCGAGTGGGATCTGACACCGAGCGTGAGAAACGGCTTGTTCAAGCCGAATCTCAGTCAACGGTGTCAGGTACCGCCTACGAAGCCATCCCCCGTGTACCAGTCGATGATGGCGGCGCCCGCGAACAGCGCGACCACCCCACCGAGCGCGAGGAAGGGCCCGAGCGGGATCGCCTGCTTGCGTGCGGCCCTCCCATGGCGGACGAGGAGCACCAGGGCGGGGACGAACGCTGCCAGGAACCCTATGAAAAGCGCCACGACGACCGAGAGGCCGAGGCCGGCACCGAGAAACGCTGCGAGCTTCACGTCCCCCATCCCCATCCCCTTCGGGTACGCGAAGACGACCAGGAAGAGGCCGAGCCCCGCTCCGATCGCCGCGAGGATCCATTCGACGCTCGGGTCGTCGAGCGTCCGGGCGACGAGAACCGCGACGATCCCGGGAAGGACGATTCGATCGGGGATCAGGCGATGCTCGAAGTCGGTCCGGGTGACGATGACCAGGATCCAGCAGAAAACCGCCGCGATCAGCGCCTCGAGCGTGAAGCCGAATGCGAGCCCGCTCGCGGCGGCGAGAAGGGCGGTGGCCGCAGTGACCAGGAATACGCGGGAAGAGAAGGGGGCTCGCTGCAAGAGGGGATCCTTCACGGGAGCGTTCGTCGCAAGCCGGTCGGCGAGGGGGCCGACCGCCAGCCCGAGGAGCAGCCCGACGAGGCCCGCAGCGAGGTCCACGGCATCTCGTTTCACGGGAGCGAGCAGGCTTCCTCCCTCCCGCTCCGAGCTCGACTGCCTGCCGCTCGGGTGAGCGGAATGCCAGGCCGGCAAGCGGACTTGGCCCGAGCGCGGATCCACGCCGGCCCGATTCCATTTGTTCCGCAACCTTAAGTAGGAGGTCGCTGATCCCCCATCCGGTCGACCCGCACGTCGCAAACCGCAGCTACAAGCCGAGTTTCGTTCCCTCTCGCGAGGGATGCCCGTCACTCGATCCGGGGGCGATGAGTCTGGTTGTGCCGACTATTGTCGGAGTACTGCGGCGGCCCCGAAGCTCGGGGCAGAAACGACGAGGAGCAGGTGACGATCGGGTCCAGGCGGCATCTCAGCGGAACCTTCGCGTGGGCGATCTCTCTTGCCGCGCTCGTCGTCGCCTCCGGCGTTGCCACCGCTCTCCTCCGCGAGTCTCCCAGCTATGTGGCCATTGCCCTCGGCGTCATTTCGTTCATCGCCGGCGGCTGCGGCGTCGTCCTCAACTGGAAGGTCGGGAAGGCGAACTCCCAGGCGCTGCGCGATCCGCTCACCGGGCTTCCGAACCGCGTGCTCCTCGAAGATCGCATCGAGCAGGCCCTGCGACGCTCCCGCCGCTCGGGCGAGCCGTTCACGTTGATCGTGGTCGACCTCGACGGGTTCAAAGATGTCAACGACGTCCGCGGCCACGGAGCGGGAGACGCCGTCCTGAAGACGCTCGCCCGCCGATTCGAGGCGATCCTGCGTGAGACCGACACCGTCGCTCGTGTGGGCGGAGACGAGTTCGTCGTGCTGTCGATGAGTACGGGCAACGACGACACCGCGGCAGCGCTGGTCGGCCGGCTGCGCCACGCTCTCCGGCGCCCCTTCCGGGTCAACGGCGCCACGGTCGAGATCGACGGAAGCGTCGGCTGGGCAGTCTTCCCGACGGACGGCGCCACCTCTGATGAGCTGCTCTCGCGCGCCGATGGGCTCATGTACGCGACAAAGCGCGACACGACGGACGATGCAGTGCTCGCGCGCCGTGGCGTCGACGCCGACGTCGTACGGGATGTCGAGACCGCGCTCGAGCGAAACGAGCTGGTCGTCGTCTACCAGCCGATCATGGACCTTGCATCGGGCGAGCCCTATGCGGCCGAGGCACTCGTGCGCCGCCTGCTCCCCGATCGAGGGCTGCTCCCACCGGCGGACTTCGTCCCGCACGTGGAGCGAACCACGTTGGTCCGGGAGCTCACCTTTCAAGTTGTCGCAGACGCGTTGCGTTCGTCCGCCCTCTGGTCGGAGGCCGGACACGACCTCGGCGTCTCGGTGAACATCCCGTACCGGCTGCTGGACGACCCTCAGTTCGCCGATGGGCTCGCGGGCTTGCTGCGCGCGTCGCGCTTCCGGCCCGGGAACCTGACTCTGGAGGTCGTCCCGGCCGGGCCGGGAGCCGGCGGCGAGCTGGACGCCGACGCTCTCGGATACCTGTCAGAGCTCGGCGTGCGGCTGTCGCTCGACGACGGCGGCCGCGCGGCGTCGTTTGCGGCTCTCCGAGTCCTGCCGCTCGACGAGCTCAAGATCGACGCCGGTTTCGTGCACGGGCTCGGGCGCAACCCGACCGACGCCGCCCTGGTGCACGGGATGGTCGAGATCGGCCACGCCCTGGGGCTGAGCGTCGTGGCCGAGGGTGTCGAGACTCGAGAGGCGTGGAACGTGCTCGCGGGCTGGGGCTGTGACTACGCCCAGGGCTTCTACGTCGCGAGCCCTCGCGCCCCGGAGGAGCTCGTCGACTGGCTCCGTGGCCGCTGGCCCGCAGTCGCCTAGCGCAGCACCGCCTGCACGGCGAAGACCACGCCGACGAGCACGAGGACGCCGCCGAGCGCGAGCCGGAGCGCGTTCTCGGAAACCTGGCCGGTCGCCTGGGCTCCGAGCCAACCTCCCGGGATCGCGCCCGCAAGCCCCGCGCCGAGGACTCCCCAATCGACGCCCTCTCCCACCGCGTGCGTGGCGAAACCGGCGACCCCGAGCAGGAAGCCCACGACGAGGTTCGTTCCTGCGGCCCGGCGGACATCGAGCCCCACCGAGCGGACGAGCGCGGGCATGCGAAGCGTGCCCAGGATCACGCCGACTGCGCCGCCGAGGATGGCGATCAAGAACGCGAGGACGCTTCCACGCCCCACCTGCAAGCGGTCACGTGGACGCGGCGCGATCGGGCGCAGCGAGAGATCGATGCCGCTCCAGACGAGCACGGCCGCGATCAGCCCGTAGAGCAGCGCTTCGGAGACATCATCGGAGAGAAGCGCACCCACGATCGCTCCTGCGACGGACGGCGGTGCGGTCCAGGCGACGACGCGCCAGGCCACTCGTCCCTCCCGGGCATGCTTCAGGCCGCCGGCGCCTGCGGCCGCGGCGGAGATCGCGATGTTCGTCCCCGCCGCTGCCAGCGGGCTCCCAGTGGCAAGCAGGATCAGCGGGAGCCTGAGCGTCCCTAGCACGAGGCCCAGCATCGAGCCGACGTAGCCGGCGACGAACGACCCCGCGAACGCTAGGCCGAGCTCCCAGGCCTCCAGAGCGGCTCCTCGAAGCCATCCGCCGCGTTGGCGGCGCGTGCGAGGATGAAGAGAAGGTCCGACAGCCGGTTCAGGTACGCCAGCGCGACCGGGTTCACCGAATGACTACGGGACGCGGTGATGGCCTCGCGCTCGGCGCGACGGCAGATCGTACGAGCGACATGAAGCCTCGCGGCGACCTCGCTCCCACCCGGGAGGACGAAGCTCTTCAGGTCGGGCAGCTCGTCGTTCAAGACGTCGCAGTCGCGCTCGAGCGCATCGACCTGAACCTGGGTCACGCGTAGGCGCGACTCGTGCTCCATCGGCACGGCAAGATCGGCGCCGAGGTCGAAGAGCTCGTTCTGGACGCGGACGAGCACGTCGCGAATCGGTTCCGGACAATCCGCAGCGACGACGACTCCGACGGCTGCGTTCAGCTCGTCCACGGTACCGAACGCGGCGATCCGGTCATCGAGCTTGGAGACGCGGCCTCCGTCGCCGAGCGACGTCTCGCCCGCGTCGCCGCCGCGCGTGTAGATGCGTGTCAGCCGAACCGGCTCGTCTCGTTTGCGCGGCACCCGCGTAGATTAGGGCGCATGCGCGTCAGGCTGGCCCGGACCGGCGAGGCCGACACAATCGCCGACGTCTTCATCGCGTCTTTCCGCGGCCTGACCTACCTGCCGTTGCTTCATACGGACGACGAGATCCGGAACTGGATCCGCAGCCAGATGGTTCCTGCGCATGAGGTCTGGGTTGCCGAAGCCGACGACCGAATCGTCGGCTTCGCCGCCTTGGCGCACGACCTCCTCGGGCATCTGTACGTGCATCCCGAAGTCCAGAATCAAGGAATCGGCACCGCGCTGCTCGAGAACGCGAAGAAGCGCCGTCCGGCGGGGTTCCGGTTATGGGTCTTTCAGAAGAACGAGGGCGCGCGGCGCCTGTACGAACGGCACGGATTCCGCCTGGTGGAGCTGACGGACGGGAGTGGGAACGAGGAACGCGAACCCGACGCGCTCTACGAATGGCGCCCGTGACAGGGGGTCAGACCCGTGGGGTCAGACCCCGCGCGCCTACCCGGGGGTCAGACGCCACGCGCCTACCGGGGTCAGACGCCACGCGCCTACCGGGGTCAGACGCCACGCGCCTACCGGGGGTCAGACCCCACGGGTCTGACCCCGTACAACCGGCTCCTCGCGCAGCTGTTTCCCGAGAATCGAGCGCGCGATCACGAGGCGCTGGATCTCGCTCGTCCCCTCGTAGATCTCCGTCACCTTCGCGTCGCGGTAGAACCGCTCGACCGGGAACTCCTTGGTGTATCCGTACCCGCCGAGGATCTGGATCGCCTCGGCAGTCTGGCGGCGCGCCATCTCGGAGGCGTAGAGCTTGGCCTTCGCCCCCTCGGCCGTATGGGGACGCCCCTGCTGCTTGAGCCAGGCGGCGCGATAGGTGAGCAGTCGGGCCGCATCGATCTCCGTCGCCATGTCCGCGAGCTTCCACTGGATCGCCTGGAAGGATGCGATCGGGCGGCCGAACTGTGACCGCTCCTGCGCGTATCCGCGCGCGACGTCATAGGCCGCTTGCGCTATTCCGAGCGCCTGAGCCGCGATTCCGATCCGTCCACCGTCGAGCGTCGCCATCGCGACCCGGAAGCCCCTCCCCTCCTCGTGCAGGAGCCTGTCGCGACCTATCCGAGCGCCGTCGATCGCGAGGTCGGACGTCGTCGACGAGTTGAGGCCGAGCTTCTCCTCTTCCCGCACGGCGCGGACGTGCTCGGCGTCGAGCACGAAGCAGGAGATCCCTCGCGGGCCTGCGGTCGAGGAGTCGGTGCGCGCGAACAGGACGAACGTGCCCGCCCTCGACCCGTTGGTGATCCACTGCTTCGAGCCAGTGATCGTCCAGCCGTCGCCGTCCGGCGTGGCTGTCGTGCGGAGGGAGCCCGCATCGGATCCGGAACCGGGCTCGGTCAGGGCAAAGGCGCCGATCTGCTCCCCGCGCGCGAGCGGAGGGACGAATCGCGAGCGCTGCTCATCGCTGCCGAACGAGAGGATCGGGAGCGTCGTCGCACTCGTGTGCACGGCGACGGTCACGCCGACCCCGGCATCCGCCCGCGATAGCTCTTCGAGGACGAGGACGTACGAGAGGAAGTCCGCACCCGCGCCCCCGAACTCCTCCGAGACACAGACGCCCATGAGGCCGAGCTCGGCGAGCTTCGGAAAGAGCTCGTCGGGGAAGCGGTGCTCGCGGTCCCAGGCTGCCGCATTGGGGACGATCTCCGCCTCCGCGACCTCGCGCGCGAGCACCTGGATCTCACGCTGCTCGGCCGTGAGCTCGAAGTCCATCGCCCTGACTATAGGGCGCGCTTCAGCGAAGGCTCAGGTGATAAGAGCGGGAAGGAAGATCGGGACCTGCTCGCTCGGGTTGTACATGATGTTCAGAAGTCCGTTCCCCGAAAGATGCATCGAGTCAACCACGAAGAGCGAGTTGAAGCTGCCGCTACCCAGCTCGAATTGCGCACTGCGTGCATAGATGGTTCCCGTGACATTCGCCGAACCCCCGGAGAAGCGGTTCAGCGCGGTCGTGTTGTTTCGGTCGAAGAAGAACAGGAGGTTCTGGTAGGGGTCGCCAGGCGTCGTGGTCGCAGAAAAGGTCACGTTCCCGGCGCCTTGGTGATCGAAGTAGGCACCGGGTTCAACGTCGCAAGGGTTCTGCCAGTAGTTGTTGCAGGCGAAGTAGATCGTGACGCCGTTGCCGACGACGTTCACGTTACCGAGGATCTCGAACCTCCCGCGGACGACGTAGAAGCCAGGGTTCAGGGTGAGGGTGTGGTTGGAAGTGCCCGCGTTCACCCGGATGTTGTTCCAGATCCCGGGATCGATCGACTGGTTGAGCCCACCTGTCGGATCGAAGGTGAAGCTAAGCCGGTCGGGCAGGTACGGCGGCGCCCAGTTCGGCTGCCGCTGCATTGCTCCCGGAAGCCAGTCAAGGGGATCGACTTATCGCCGGCGCGTCGACCGAGTTTGGCGGCGGAGTAAATCCAGGGTCGGCGGTGCCTCCGACAAAGAACCCCTCCGGGCGCAGAGAACGTTCCGCCGGAGTATCGTCGCATTCCCGTTGATCCAGGCGCTGCTCCCCGTGATCGTCGCGGTGCCATTTCCAGCCAAACTGAAGAGCCGCCGAGCACGCACAGGGCACACGGACCTGTGCCGAGTCCGCTCATCGCCGTTGCGACCCGACAGGGCTTGATGAAGTTGATGCCCACGATTCGGGAGAATCCGGCCACAACCTCTCCACAGACCTTTACATTGACCTGGCGGGGCTCGTTGCCGCCCGGGAGAACCACACCGTTGGCAACAGGATCGTTCCAGGGGGTCGTGATGTACACCCTGACGCCCTGCGCCTCATAGCAAACGGCCGACGGGCTGGGGGCTTCGCCGGATGGCGCGCCCGGACAACCAGGCTGTTGCGGGGCGCTAGTGCCAAGTCCTTGAAAGGCGTACTTCGCGGCGAGAAGGATGGCATTTCCTGCACCCGCCTGGCCGCTATTTAGCTCCTGCGCCCCCGCAAGCGCCGCGCCGTCCGCGGCGTTCTGGTAGTTCCTCGCGACCTGACGGGCATTGCCGACGTCGACGACGAAAGCCGCACACAGCATGAAGACGAGGAGGCTCGCGCCGACGAGCACCAATACGCTGCCGCGCTCGTGATCGAGGTCTAGCCTCGGAGCGGCTCGTCCCGAAACGAGACGGCTCACGGGGGCGAGCACTTCCAAGTGCTGTTGGGCAAGGGGTCCTCAGATGCCAGTTCGATTCCTGACCCGGACTCGGTCACGAGTGGCAATCCGGACACCGTGTCGATACGAAACACGGTTCGTGTGGTGAACACCCTGCCCTTGAGCACGGGCATCACGCCCGTCACGGACCTCATCTGAAACTGCACGCAGATCGCGATGGGATTACCGACCCTGTACGCAGTCGTTGACGAGCCGTCGCCGACGATGATGCGAACACGAGTCTTCTCGTCGGAGACGTTATCCCTGTCCTTTGTCAGGCACATGAGCTCCCTTGCAGCGGGCAAGCCAGTTGCGCCGTACAGCGGACAGCTCGAATCGGACCCGAACTTCCCGACCGCGGCTTGGCGGCCCCCGTCCCGCGCCCCCTGGCGCACGCTGATGACGTCATTGAAGAGGAAGCCGAAATCGATGATGCCGATGATCAGGATCAGCAGAAATGGCACGATCAGCGTGAACTCGACGAGCGCAACGCCGCGCTCGCTCTCGCGGCACGACGAATCCTGGGCCGCGCGCTGGCGAACGGCCCGACAACGGGTTCTTCCAAATCTCAAAACAGGCCCCCTGTGCCCACTCCTCCCCCGAGGACACCACGCGCCCCCGGCTATCCCCAACTCAGACTTCCTTCCCCGTCCCTAGGACGTACTGAACCCGATCGTAGTGAATCGGCGGTGAATGGTCAAAGCTTCCGCCCGCAAAGTGCGCTAGGAGTAGTCGTAGAAGCCGCGTCCGGACTTGCGGCCGAGCAGGCCCGCCGCCACGTACTGGCGGAGGAGCGGGCACGGCGCGTACCTCTGGTCGCCCAGCCCCTCGTGCAGGACCTCCATGATCGCGACGCACGTGTCCAGGCCGATCAGGTCCGCGAGCGCGAGCGGGCCCAGCGGATGCGCGAACCCGAGCGTCGCGACCGTGTCGATCGCGTCGGGCTCCGCAACGCCTTCCATCAGGGCATACGCCGCCTCGTTGATGAACGGCATGAGAATGCGGTTCGAGACGAATCCGGGGAAGTCACGAACCTCCGCCGGCACCTTCCCGAGATCCTCGGCGAGCGCGACGATCGCTGCCCGAGTCGCATCCGACGTGTGAACCGCGCGGATGACCTCGACGAGCTTCAGGACCGGCACCGGGTTGAAGAAATGCATGCCGATCACCTTTTCGGGCCTGCTGGTGACCGCCGCGAGCGAGGTGATCGGGATCGACGAGGTGTTCGACGCGAGAATCGCCTCGCGTGGGAGGGTCTCGTCGGCCCGCCGGAAGAGGTCTTCCTTCACCTCGGCGTCCTCGACGACCGCCTCGATCATCAGGTCGGCGGGGACGAGGCCCCGAACCGGCCTCACGCGTTCGAGCACCTCTGCGGGATCGGGGCCGCCCTTCTCGGCGAGCTTCTCGAGGCTTCGACCCATCGTCTCGCGTGCGCGCTCGACAGCGCCAGGGACCTCGTCGAAGAGGGACACCGTGCGGCCTGACGCGGCGACGACCTGTGCGATTCCCCCGCCCATCTGACCCGCCCCGGCTACGAGAACGTGCTTGAAGGTCACCACCGGAGTATCACGGCTCGGGCGCGCCCGGAAGCTCGGGGCGAGCACCCCGCCGAAGGCGACGGAGCGCCCAGAGGAGCACGATCGCGAGAATCCCGACCCCGATCACGACCTTGATCGGCCCGCCGCGCGGCTCGCCGCCCTCGGCGACGAGTAGGCCCGGGTCGACCACGCTGCAGGCCGTTCCCAACCAGTCGCCTCCCGGCGTCCTGGTGAGCAGGAGGCCGACCTGCGCATCTCGAGGAACGTCGAGGTCGCAGTCGGTCCGGGCAGGGCTACGGACGACCAGGGCGTCCCCCACGTCCCCCTTCACGCGCTGGTCGACCTCGAACCTGAGCAGCCCTCGGGGAGAGTCGGACGAGTCTTGCCTCCGCACGAGATGAGCGACGACCGCCGCGTCCGCGCGCTCGAGCCGCTGTTCGAGAGGCTGCGAAGCACACACGCATGCGTATGCCCCACCTGCCAGCACCAGGCCTGCCACCGCGACGGCCGAGAAGTGGACGAGGAGCGAGCGAGTCATGCCAGGTGACAAGTTGTCACTCGGTGGTTCAGACCTCGATCAGGAGGGCGTCGCCCTGACCGCCGCCGGAGCAGATGGCCGCGAGCCCGAGCCCTCCGCCCTCTCGCCGGAGCTCGTGCACCATCGTCGACACGATCCGTCCGCCCGAAGCGCCGATGGGGTGGCCGAGAGCGACAGCGCCCCCGTTGACGTTCACGATCTCCTCGTCCGCGCCGAGCATCCGAGTCGAATACTTGGCCACGGACGCGAAGGCCTCGTTGATCTCGACCCTCTTCACGTCGCCGATCTCGGTTCCGGTCTTGGTGAGAGCCTGCTGCGCGGCGGCCGCGGGCGTCCTCGCCAGGTAGGCGAAATCGTCGGCCACGTAACCCTGCGCGAGGATCGTCGCCAGTGGCTCGAGCCCTCGGCTGCGCGCGAACGCTTCCGAGCAGACGATCACGCAGGAGGCCCCGTCGTTGACGCCGGGTGCATTCCCGGCCGTCGTCGTCCCCTCCGGGTCGAAGACCGGCTGGAGCGCCGCGAGCCTCTCGAGAGTGGTGTTGCGCCGGATGGCCTCGTCCGCGACAACCTTCCCGACCGGCACGATCTCGTCGCCGAACCGACCCGCATCCTGAGCAGCCGCCGCCCTCTGGTGCGACCGGAATGCCCATTCGTCCTGCTCCTCGCGGGAGATTCCGAGCTGCCGCGCGACCTTCGAGGCCTGCTCGACCATGTGCAGCCCGTCGAACGTCGACGTGAGCCCGTCGAAGACCATGTGGTCGACCAACTCGCCGTTCCCGAGCCGGTAGCCGAAACGCGCCCTCGGGACGAGATACGGCGCGTTCGACATCGACTCCATGCCGCCCGTGACGACGAGCTCGTGCCCACCCGCACGGATCATCAGGTCGGCAATCTCGATCGCCCGGATCGAGGACGCGCACACCTTGTTGATCGTGTCGGCCGGGACTTCCTTCGGGATGCCGGCGCCGACGGCAGCCTGGCGTGCGGGGGCCTGCCCCACTCCTGCCTGGAGGACCTGGCCCATGATCACGTACTCGGCCTCCCGGCCCTCGAGCCCGCAGCGCTCGAGTGCCGCGCGGATCGCAATCGCTCCGAGCTCCGTCGCCGGCAGGTTCGAGAGACCACCGCCGAGCCGTCCGAAGGGCGTTCGGACGGCCGAGACGATCACTGACCGAGACACGAAGTCAGCGTACCCAGGGCCGTCGTCCGGCTGCCGGTGGGAGTACCATGTCGTTGCGTCCGTGGCCGTCGCGGTGGATGGCAACCCTTACATCGAGCTCGACGAGGAGTACCGGATCGTTGGGGTAGGTTCGGCTGCCCAGGCCCATTTCGGGGCGCTACTGGGAGAGAAGGTCTACGAATGCTTCCCAGGCTCGCGACCTCTGTTCCTCCCGTACTACGACGAGGCGCGGCGGACCAACAGAGTCGTGGAGTTCGCGCAGTTCTACGACGGGTACATCATGCGGCTACGCGCAACCCCGGAAGGATCGCGGCTCGTCGTCTCCTGGGAGGTGCTGGGCATGCTCGACGTCCTGACACTGGACGGGCTCCGCATGTCGCTCCGGGCTGCGCTCCAGGCGCTGGCGGACTCGGAGGAGGCACTTCGCCGCAAAGGCGTTCGGAGCTCACTGCAGGTCGTCGGAGGCAGTGGATGAACGAGGTCCCGCGCTTCTTCGTCCTCGACGCAGAGGACCGCATCATCCAGGTCAGCGAGAAGTACCACGAGAACATGGGTCGCTTCCTCGGCCACCCACTCTGGGAGTACCTGCCCCGCGCCGAGTTTCTGTTTCGTCCTCACCTCGAGGAGGCACGCCGAACGGGCCGCCCGGTCGTGACTACCGTCTTCTACGCGGGCAGAACCGTCGATCTACGGATCGTTCCGTCCGGAAGGTCGCTCGCGATCCACCCGCGGTCTCGAACCGAATTGAACGTCAGGACTCTCGCGACGCTTGCAGAGAGTTTGAGTCGGATCGAGGCGGAGCTAGACGCTCTAGCGCCCGAGCGACACGATCCACCAGCTCCCGTGTCTCTGCAAGCTCTTCCCTGAGGGCGGCAAGCTCGACGGCGTGGCCCGTTGCCGCGTCGGGGGCGCGGACGAGGTCACTGACCGTCGTCTCCGTGATCTCGGCGATTCGGCGCAACCGGGGCAACGACGGCGTCGTCACTCCCCGCTCCCAGCGCGAGACCGTTATCGGCTCGACGCCGAGCGCCTCCGCGAGCTGTTTCTGCGTCAGGCCAGCACTCCGCCGCGCCGTTCGCAGCCGCCCGCCTACTCCGCCGCTCTCGTTGCTTCCCGCTATGGCGCGGTTCCTATCACACTCGTGCGGCATGTGCACTCCCCATCAAGTAGCCGCTCAGCGGTCTTTCAAACGCACGCGCTTCCCGCAGCGCTCGCACCGCTGATACCGATCCGTGAGAAAGAAGGGTCTCCTTCGGCGCGGGAGCCGATGACCGAAGATTCGGCAGCGGAGCATCAAGGCTCGACTGGGCCGACCTTGACGAGCATCTTTCCGATGTTCTCGCCCCGCATCAGACCGACGAAGGCACCCGGCGCATTCTCGATGCCCTCCACCACGGTCTCGCGATAGCGAAGCCGGCCGTCGCGAACCCATTCCCTGGCCCGCGCGTAGAACTCGCCGAAGCGCTCGTAGTGGTCGCTGATGATGTACCCCTGCAGGCGCAGCCGCTTGGTCACCACCATGAACAGGTTGCGCGGGCCCGCGGTGGGCTCGACGTCGTTGTAGCGCGAGATCGAGCCGCAGGCGACGACGCGGCCGTACAGGCGCAGCGCACCGATCGCCGCCTCGAGGTGGTCGCCGCCGACGTTGTCGAAGTAGATGTCGATGCCTTCCGGGGCGAGCTCGGACAGGGCTTCCCGCGCAGGCCGCTCTCGATAGTTGTAGACCGCGTCGAATCCGAGCTCGCGAAGCCACGCGAGCTTCTCCTCCGAACCGGCGCTCCCGATGACCCGGCAACCGGCGATCTTCGCCATCTGCCCCGCCGCGCTTCCGACCGCCCCCGCGGCGCCCGAGACGAAGACGGTCTCGCCCTGTAGCGGCCTGCCGAGCTCGAACAGCCCGTAGTAGGCGGTGAATCCAGGCATCCCGAGCACTCCGAGCGCGGTCGACACGGGTGCCGCACGGGCGTCGATCGCCCTCACGCCCGAGCCGTCCGACAGCGCCCACTCGCGCCAGCCGAGCGAGTGCAGCACCCAGTCTCCTTCCAGAAACGCGGGATTCCGGGACACGGCGACGCGCCCCACCGCACCGCCGGTCATCGCCTCGCCCAGCGTGAAGGGGGCGACGTACGAGCGCACGTCGTTCATCCGCGGCCGCATGTAGGGATCGACCGAGAAGTAGGCATTTCGGACCAGGAGTTGGCCCTCACGGGGATCCGGGATGGACGTCTCCGCAACCTCGAACAGGTCCTCTCCGGGAAACCCGGCGGGACGCGCCACGAGCCGGATCTCGCGAGACACGCCCTCCATGTGACGATGATATGCCCGTGCAGTCGCTCAAGGGCCACCTCCTGATCGCAGGGCCCGCTCTCGTCGACCCGAACTTCCGCAGGGCCGTCGTCCTCGTCGGCGAGCACTCTGCGGAGGGAGCCCTCGGGGTGATCCTCAACCGCGCCCTGGAGGCGACCGTCGAGGAGACCGTGCCCGAGCTCTCGGTGCTGGTCGACGGCGTCGAGGTGATCCATGACGGCGGCCCAGTCCAGCCCTCGGCGATCGTCGTCCTGGCCGACTTCGTAGAGCCCGAGAGGGCTGGTGCGCTCGTTCTCGACTCTGTCGGATTCCTTCCCTCCGAGGTCGATCGAGACACGCTCGGCGAGCTCCGCCGTGCGCGAGTGTTCGCCGGCTACGCCGGCTGGGGCCCGGGCCAACTCGACGGGGAGCTCGCAGAGGGCTCGTGGATCGTGGAGCCGGCGCTTCCCGACGATGTGTTCACGGCCGATCCAGACCAGCTCTGGAGCGACGTCCTGCGCCGCAAGGGCGGCCCGTTCGGCGTTCTCGCCCTCATGCCGCCGGATCCGTCGCTCAACTGATGCGGATCGCGTACGTGGTCGACGTCCACGACCGCTTCGATGCGGTGCCTCGCGCGCTCGCACCGATCGGTGCGGTCGACGTTCTCCTCGTGGGCGGCGACATCACGACCCTCGGGACGCCGGAGGACGCCGCCCGGGCGATCGAATCGTGGAGACCGCTCGCACCGCGTCTCTTGGCGGTCGCCGGGAACATGGACTCGGCGGCGATCGACGCGCGCCTGGTCGAGCTCGGCGTCTCCCTCGACGGTCGCGGCGTCGAGGTCGGAGATGTCGGGATCGCCGGCGTCTCGGCCGCTCCGTTCTCGCCCTTGCACACGCCGCACGAGATGCCCGACGAAGAGTTCGCCCGCCGGGCTGCGGCAGGGCTCGACGAGATCCGCGAGAGCCGGGTCCGAATCCTCTGTCCCCATGCGCCGCCCCAGGGGACCGCCTGCGACCGGCTACGGTCGGGCGAGCATGTCGGCAGCCCGGCCCTGCGGGCGCTGGTCGAGCGGGAGCAGCCCGACCTCGTCCTCTGCGGCCACATCCACGAGGCGCGCGGGAAGGACACGATCGGGTCGACCCGGATCGTGAATCCCGGCCCGGTGGCGGCCGGCCACTACGCGGTCGTCGACGTTGCAGACACCGTGTCGGTCAGCTTCGACGGCACCACGTGAGACTGAGGGTCAGACCCGTGGGGTCTGACCCCAGCCGCGCAGATTCCCCGGGGTCAGACCCGTGGGGTCTGACCCAGCCGCGCAGATACCCCGGGGTCAGACCCCACGGGTCTGACCCCATGCGTTGCAAGGCCATGGCGGTCTGCCGCCATCGTTGTAAGCTCGCGCCCGCGTGGCCGGCGTGGGGACAGCCCTCTCCGCTTTCGCCCGGATGGCGATCCTCCGCGCCGCAGACAGCGGCAAGCTGCAGCGGGTCGTGCAGCGCTACGGGATGCGTCTCGGGGCCGCCCGCTTCGTCGCCGGCGAGACGCTCGACGAATGTGTCGTGGTCTTGCGGCGGTTGAACACGGCGGGCCTGTACGCGAACACGACGCTCCTCGGCGAGGCGATACCAGACCCCGACGGCGCTGCGGCCGTCGTGGCCGAGTACGAGCGGATCCTCGACCGGCTCGCGAGCGAAGAGCTGAGAGCGAACGTGGCCCTCAAGCTGACGCATCTCGGACTCTCGTTCGACGAGGAGGTCGCGTTCGCGAACGTCGAGCGTCTCGCGGCACGGGCCGCCGCGCTCGGCACCTTCATACGCATCGACATGGAGCAGTCAGAGTTCGTCGATCCGACGCTCCGGATCTACGAGCGCTTGCGCGAGGCCGGGCACGAGAACGTCGGCACGGTGCTCCAGTCGTACCTTTACCGCACGCCGGACGACCTGGAGCGCCTCCTCCCTCTCGAGCCGAACCTGCGGATCGTCAAGGGCGCCTACCTCGAGCCGGTGGAGATCGCCCACCCGGAGAAACGGGCTGTCGACCGTGCGTACGTCCAGCTCGTCGAGCGGGGCGTTCGGGCCGGCGCCTATATCGCCGTCGCGACCCACGACGATCGGATCATCAGCGCCGTGCGGCGGTTCGCCGTGCGAGAGAGGATCGGCCGCAACCGGTTCGAGTTCCAGATGCTGTACGGGGTGCGCTCCGCGCTGCAACGCCAGATCGCCCAGGCCGGGTACAAGGTGCTCGTCGCGACCCCGTTCGGCCCCGATTGGTACCCCTACCTCATGCGCCGGCTCGCCGAGCGCCCGGCGAATATCGGCTTCTTCCTCCGCAACCTGGTGAGGCGGTGACCGCCGAGCTCCCTCGGCAGGCGGAGGTCGTCGTCATCGGCGGCGGCGTGATCGGAACGAGCGTTGCCTTCCATCTCGCCGAGGCCGGCGCCGACGTCTGCCTGCTCGAGCGCGACGAGCTTGCGTCAGGCTCGACGAGCCGGGCCGCCGGCGGCTTCCGGGCGCAGTTCTCCGACCCGCTGAACATCGCGCTCGGTCTGCGCAGCATCGAGGCATTCGCGCGCTTCGAAGAGAGACCTCGTCGCGAGATCGACTTCGAGCAGGTCGGCTACCTCTTCCTGCTCGACCGTGCGGAGGACGTGCCCGTCTTCGAGCGCGGCGTGGCGCTCCAGAACGAGCTCGGCGTTCCGAGCCGGTTCGTCGGCCTGGAGGAAGTTCGAGAGCTCTGCCCGCTCGCCGGCCTGGAGGGAGTCCTGGCAGCGACCTACAGCCCTCTCGACGGGCACGCGAGCCCCGAGTCGGTCGTCCAGGGCTACGCGGCTGGAGCGCGCACGCACGGCGGGACCGTCCTCACTCGCTGTCCACTGACGGGGATACGCGTTGAGGACGGCAGGATCCGCGCCGTCGAGACGACACGGGGAACCGTGAAGACCGGAAACGTCGTCTGCGCTGCGGGAGCGTGGTCGCCGGAGGTCGGTCGAATGGTCGGAGTCGACCTGGACGTGCGACCGTTCCTGCGAGAAGTTGGGTTCACCGCTCCGGACCCGAGCTTGCCGGAGCGGATCCCCCTGACCGTAGACTTTTCGACCGGCTTCTACTTCCATCGTGAAGGGCCCGGGCTCCTGTTCGGCATGGCCGACCCGGCTCAGCCGCCCGGCTTCGACGAGCCTGCCGTCCCGGCATGGCTCGAGAAGGTGCTGGAGGTCGCGGAGCGTCGCCTCCCGGCTCTCGTGGACATGGGCATCGCCGGTGGCTGGAAGGGCTATTACGAGGTGACTCCGGACCACAACGCTCTCGTCGGCGAAGCGGACGACATCTCGCGATTCCTCTACGCAACCGGTTTCTCGGGCCATGGCTTCCTGCAAGGCCCCGCTGTCGGAGAGATCGTCCGCGATCTCGTCCTCGGCCGCGAGCCCTTCGTGGACGTCACGCCGCTCTCGACCGCGCGCTTTGCTCGGGGCGCCGCGCGCCCCGAGCACAACGTCATCTGATGCCCGAGCGGAACCCGCATACGTGGGCTCCGCTCGCGCGAGCTACTCGACGCGCTCCGTCGTCTCGGCTTTCAGGTCGCCGGTTCGCACGACGAAGCCCATCAGGTTGATCGAGAACGGATACCTCGCCGTGACCGTCACGTCGCCACCCTGCGCCCAGATGGCCGACGATGTCGCCGGATCCCACACCGCCACGCTCACGGTGAGCTTGTTGCTGTCGAGGCCGGCGGCGGACCGTCGAACTCGATCGGTCGTGACCTGTGTGGGATTCGCGAGCGTCCGGCTGACGGCGGCCTGCCGAGCCCCGGCTCGGACGGCGTCCGTGAGCGTGATGTAGTTGTTGAAGAGGATCCCGAACTGGACGATCCCGAGGATGATGAGCAGCAGCACCGGCACGACGAATGCGAACTCGACGAGCGCCTGACCGTCCTGCCTCCTGGCTATTCGTCTCATCTTCATCGTCTACTGGGTGTTGTCGTCGATCAACCGTGCGGCGGGACGCTGCAGATCGGCGGCGATCCGAGCAAAAATCGTGTTCAGCTGTCCCGGATCCGGCTTGTTGTAGAAGTTCGTCGGATCGCTGGCGATCGCCTGGATCGCGTCGAAGGCCGTGCATCCCCAGGAGCCGCATTGTTCCGGGTTGGCCGTGGCGTGGCCGTCCGAAATCCGGGCTGCCCGACATCTCTCGGGGGCGGCCCCGCCGGCATCCAGGTCGTAGCCAATGGTGTAGATGACTGTCGGCGCGGGCTGTCGCGGCGCTGTCTTGATGAGCCTGGCCGTCTCAACTCCGGAGCCGCACGGCCTCTGGGTCCACGTGTCGGTACCCCGCCAGTGCCCGGTGGGCACGGTCTCGTGGGCCGTGTTCGCGGCGCCGTCCGAGACGAAGATGATCACGTCCTGGACGGTTCCGCGGCCGTTGCGGTCGAGCTCGTGCTGCGACTCCTCGAGCGCCGCGGCGTAGTGGGTGTTACCGGCGCCGTTCGCGCACCCGAGGCGTTGGATGAGCGTTGAGCTCGGGTTGAGGATCCAGGTGCCGTTGCTCTGGACGAGGTAGTCGTTGGAGAGCGACGCGTGAGTGTAGATCGCGGGCGTGCCGCGGATGCCCGGGTCCCAATAGGGGTTCCAGGTGTCGTATCCGTAGTGCCGGCCGTGCGGCTTCGGCCCCGACGGATCGCCATCCCAAGGTGTGTTCGGGCAATCGTCGACCCAGCTCTGGTCGAGCGACGGCGGGAAGAGGATGAGCCCGACCGAGTCGATATTGGGGTCCATGTAGCCGAGGAACGTGCGGATGCCGCTCTTCGCGTTGTTGAGGTCCGTGCAGCTCGGGTCGGGAGTCCCTCCGCCCGTCTGACACATCGAGCCCGTCCGGTCGAGGGCGATCACGATGTCGAGTGGCTTCGCCGTGCACGGTGAGCACGCGGTCGCCGTTGCCCTGACCGTAATGCTGTTGATCCCGATGACCCGTCCGAACAGCGTCCGCACGGGCGCGACGGAGTCGACGCGCACCGCGTTGTAGTTGCCGGAGGCCTGCTGGCAGCCGGGCGCGGACTGGACGCAGCGCATCGTCACGGTCGTCGTGGCGCTGGTGACGGTCGTCGTCGCGTTCTTTTCCCCGCTTGACGGACCGTAGTCGTGCGCCACCGGGACGACCTCGGCCGCCACGGGCAAGTGCTGAGCACCGGCGAGCGCGGCGGCGTCGACGCCGGCCTGCAGCTGCCGTTGCACGAGGTACGCATGGCCGATGTCGAGCGCGAAGCCGGCAACGGCGAGTAGCATGACCATGGAGACCGCAGCAAGAACGAGAACCTGGCCGGATTCCTCCGCCCATGCGGGATGTCGCCTAGCGTGGGACACGCGTGCCTCCGAGGTCGATTCCACCGGGATCCACCTCAGCTAACGGTCATTCC
The DNA here is from genome assembly GCA_963761485.1 of uncultured Actinomycetes bacterium. Lineage (GTDB taxonomy): Bacteria > Actinomycetota > Thermoleophilia > Gaiellales > Gaiellaceae > GMQP-bins7. The sequence continues at coordinate 792,908 of CAVXGP010000015.1, forward strand.
GGGCGATTGAACATCCCTCTTTAGGGTGTTGTCACCCCTTCGGGGAGGACCTCACCCTTTTGGGTGAAACCAGGGCAGCTTTGAGCGAGGAACCCCGGGTCGGCCTCCGCGCTCATCCCGTACGAGGTACCTTCCCCTCGGATGAGACCGAGCCTGCTCCTCGCGACCGTCGCGGCGGCGCTTGCCGTCGTCTCGGCCGGGTGTGGAGGAGGCGACGAGTCGTCGACGTCCACGGCCGCCGAGTGGGCCGACGGCTTCTGCTCGACGGTGACGACCTGGACCGACGAGCTCCAACGGATCCGTGACGAGCTCGGAAATCCGTCCTCGATCTCGCTCGACTCCCTCCGGTCGGCGGTGAACGAGGTCGACACTGCCACCGAGGTGTTCGTCGAGGACGTGAGGGGTCTCGGCGCACCGGACACGGAGTCCGGTCAGGAGGTGGAGGATTCGCTCCAGACGCTGGCCGATACGGTCGAGTCCGAGAAGGCTGACGTTCAGACCGCGGTCGAGGACGCCTCCGGCATCACCGGTATTACCGAGGCCGTGACGGCGATCGGCACGTCGCTGTCCGCCATGGGCACGGCGTTCCAGGAGGCGTTGACGGCCATTCAGAACGCCGACGTCGGCCGCGAGCTCGAGACCGCGTTCGAGCAAACCGACTCCTGCAACGAGCTCACCGGCTCCGGGGGAGGTTAGAGGCGAGAGGCGCCCCGGCCGCGGAGCGGCCGGCTTTAGGGCGCGCGCAGCGGATTCCGGTCTTGCGCATGAATCGGCCTAGCTCACCTTCGCCCCGGTGGCCTGTGCCGCCTGCAGGTACCGGTGGATCTGCTGAATCACCACCGATCCCTCGCCGACGGCGGACGCCACACGCTTGACCGAGCCCGAGCGAACGTCCCCGATCGCAAAGACCCCGGGCACGGACGTCTCGAACATGTGCTCGCCGGCTCCCGTCATGAGGAACCCGTAGTCGTCCCGCACGACCTCCTGCGGCAGCCAATCGGTATTGGGCTGCGCTCCGATGAGGATGAAGAGCGCGTCCGCGTCCACCGTGGTCTCGCCGGATTCGTCCCTTAGCACGAGGCGCTCGAGCCGGCCGTCGCCTCCGCCGTCGACGACCTGGGTCGAAAGCCGCACATCGATGTTCGCCTTCGACTCGATCTCGTCCAAGAGGTACTGCGACATGGTCGCTGCCAGCGATGACCCGCGAACCACGAGCGAAACGTCGGCTGCATAGCGGCTCAGGTACACGGCGGCCTGCCCCGCCGAGTTGGCACCTCCGATAACGAATACGTGCCCGCCCGTGTAGAGCTGCGCCTCCGAGGACGAGGCGCCGTAGAACACTCCGGTGCCGAGGAGCTCCTCGAGCGCGGGAATACCAAGGCGACGGTACGAGACACCCATCGCGAGCACGACGCTCCGAGCTTCGACCTCAGGACCGTCGGCGATCGAAACGACGAAGCAGTCTTCCTGAGCCTCGAGCCGATCGATCCGGCGCATGAGCAGGAAGGTCGTGCCGAACACCCACGCCTGCTGATACGCGCGCTGGGCGAGCTCGGCGCCGGTGACGCCGCGGGAGAACCCGAGGTAATTCCGGATCCTGGCGCTGGAGCCTGCCTGACCGCCTATCGACTCGTGCTCGACGACGAGCGCGCGAAGGCCCTCGGACGACGCGTAGACGGCGGCTGCGAGGCCTGCCGGGCCCGCCCCGACCACGACCACGTCGAACCGGCCGGTGTCCGTGAGGTCGGTCGGGACTCGATACCCGTACTTGGCCACGTCGGCGGGCCGTGGATCGACGAGCGGCGGTCCCTGCGGCAGGAGCACGATGGGCGCGTCCGATCCCTCGTGGCCACACCCGCGAAGCAATTCCTCACCCTCCGGGGTATGGCAGGAGTGAAACGCGTGGGGTACACCGTTTCGCGCAAGCAGGTTCCGGAGCTCATAGCCGCGTTGAGACCAGGGGTCGGCGACGATCGTGATCTCACGTCGACCGGGAGCGTTGGCCCGTCTCCACTCGTGCAGGAACTCCGAGACGAGGCGATGGAACAGCTCGTCCGGAGTGCTCCACGGCTTCAGGACGTAGTAGTCGATGTGCCCGACCGCCATCGCATCGCGGATCGCATCGGCGATCTCCTCGTCACCCCAGCCGCCCCATGGAATGAGCAGGCCCCGTTTCGCGTGGGGATGCAGGTCATGTACCTCGGCCAGCAGGGTTTCGCCCTTCAGGTTCGGCGACTTCGCGGCCAGCACGATCGCGACCTGCTCCCCGGCGTCGCGCAGGGCCCGGAGCTGCCTGAGCGCAGACTCGGCGGACGGCCCGCAGACGACGCGATAGTCGCGGGAATATCGCTGGAGCTCGCTCGTGATGCGCGTGAGCGCAGCCGGTTCGTCGTCGACCGCCAGGATCAGAGGTCTCGTATCCAAGTCGCTTGTCATGCGCTAGTCCCCCGGGGGCTCGACGAAGACGGCAAGGCGCCAGCGACCTTCCAGTCCCTTCAGCGTATGGGTTCCGCGATCCTCGAACGCGAGGCCGGACGCACCGGCAAGTCCACGCGTGAGCTCGGAGACGAGGATCTCGTCCTCGGCTGCGGCGGCCATGATCCGGGCCGCCTCGTGGACCGTCACGCCCCGGACATCCTCACCGACGAGCTCGACCTCGCCGACGTGAACACCCGCGCGGATGTGGAGCCCGCGGCGCTGCGCTGCGCTGCGGATCGCGGCGGCACAGCGAAGCGCGCGACCCGGGCCGTCGAACGTCGCGAGCATTCCGTCTCCGGTGGTCTTCACCTCTCGTCCTCGGAAACGTTCGAGCAGCGCCCTCGCCGCTTCGAAGTGCTCGGACAGAAGCTCCCGCCAGCGGGCATCTCCGAGCTTCGCCGCCATCGCCGTCGAGCCGACGAGATCGGTGAACAGCAGCGTCATCAGCACGCGGCTGTGGATCCCGGTCGGGAACCCTGCAAACGCCCGGATCCCTGCCCACTCGATCTGCACGCAGGGTTCGTCGCCGACGGTCCAGCCGTCGTGCTCGGGGGGAATGTCGAAGACGTCGTTGGGGCCGAACTCGAGCTCGGTCCCGTCCCGCAGGAGCACCCCGAGCCGACCCGAGAGGATCATGCCGAGATGCCGTGCCTGGCACCAGTCGCCGCCCACTCGTGGACGGACGTCCTCGGACCAACGCCAACCCGGCTCGTTCACGAAGTGACCGACCGTGATGTCGCCGAGATCGACGACTCGCACGGTCAGCCGCGGAAACTCGAGGACCTCGTCAGGGTCGGCGAGGTTTTTCGAGTGGGCCTCGGCCATCTCGTCGCTAGCGCGCGCTCACCGTGTCGCCGACGTCCGCGATCGCTCGCAGGGCCTGCGCGAGCGCGATGGGCAACGTGGCCAGGAAGACCGAGATCGGAAGCCCGAAGAGGAGCACGCCGATGGTCTGCCAGAACCCGTCGACCTCGAATGCCCACACGATCGACCCAACTGCGGCAGCGAGCATGCCGAGCACTCCGACGAACGTGAGCAGCGCCGCCCACAGACGAAGCGTCCCATACTGCGTCATCCTCTCGCCTCCTCGGACCTCGTTGTCTGTCGCGTCGAGCTTAGAGCTTCTATTGCTCCTCCGTGCGCGCGTGGATCGCCCGAACGGCCTCGATCGTGTCCGCCTCGTCTGGGCGCTTGTCGGGCCGATATCGGCATGTCGCATATTGCGGGAAGTGCGACGCAAAAACGGCGCTCGCGAACCGCGCCCTTGGAGCGCCGTGGTCAGAGTCCGGCCGACGGCACCCGACTATGAGAGAGGGGAGACGCTCTCGGACTGGCGCCGAGGTGATTCGCCGAGGTCGAGGCCGAAGCAAGAGACGATCGACGCGTTCACGGCTTGAAGCAAGCCCCGCGTCGCAAGGAGCGTGTGGACACGTTCGACGTCCGCCGCGAGCAAGCGATCCTCAGGCATGAACGGGACGCAGGCGCGGACGGCGTCGTACGCGGCCTGAGTTCCCCTCCCGAGCACCGCTTGCTCACGGAGGTCGACCGCCTGCGCTGCAGACAACAGCTCGACGGCCAGTGCATGTCGCGCACAGTCGACGATCTGCGCGGCCTTCGACACGCTCAGGGTGGCCATCGTCGCGTGATCCTCGACACTCTCCGCCACGGGTGTGAAGTCCAGGGAAGCGGGATTTGCAAGGAAGCTCGCTTCGGCGTTCAGCGCCGTGATCGTCTTCTGTAGGACGCCCAGGCCGGTATTGACCCCGGGGTCGGGCGTGAGTTGCGGTGGCAGGCCGGCCAGCTGGGTCGACATGAGTTTGATGACTCGGTTCGTCGCCATGCTGATGACCTGGGCCAGCGCGATCCCGAGCATGTCGAACGCGATCGAGAGCCCGGCCGGGTGGACGTTCCCAGTGGGGAGGATCGTCTCCTGCTCGATCAAGACAACGGGGCTGTCGCCCGTCGCGTTGAGCTCCGTTTCGACGGTACGGCGAACGAACGAGAGGGCGTCCTGGCAGGCGCCGTGTACTTGTGCGACGCATCGAAAGCTCAGCGGCTGGTACATGCGGCGCTCACCGCGCGTCTCCCACAAGCCGCTGCCCTCCAGGAGTGTACGGAGCCGCTCGGCCGAGGCAAGCTGTCCTGAGTACGGGCGCGCTTCGTGAACCTGGACCGCGAGGGCGTCGACGCTCGCTGCAAACCCTTCGAGGCTGAGGGCGGCAGTGATCTCCGCAGAGGCCAAGACGTCGAGAGCGCCCGCGACGACCAGGACGCCGTACCCAACCGACGCCGAATTGGCGCTGCATAGGGCGAGCGCATCTTTCCCGCTGAGCTCCACAGCTTGCAGGCCACACCGCGAGAAGGCCTCGGTGCTCGGCACTCGCCGTCCCTCGAACTCGACCTCGCCTAGTCCGATCAGCGGTAGAGCGAGGTGCGCGAGCGGAGCGAGATCGGACATCCCGATCGAGCCACGACTCGGCACGATCGGGTGGATGTGCGTGTTGAGCATGCCGAGCAGTAGATCGAAGGCGGCGGCTTGGATCCCGGAACCGCCTCGAGCCATGCCGTTGAGGCGAGCGACCATGATGGCCCGAACGACGTCTGTCCCATACTCGGGCCCGATGCCGACTGCGTGGCTCATGAGGACATTCCGCTGGAAGCGCCTGTTCTCGTCGGGCTCGACGGTCAGGTGCCTGAGCGCCCCCAGGCCGGTGTTGAGCCCGTATATCGGTTCCGAACCTCGGGCAAGGCGCTCGACGATTTCGCGGGAACGCTCGATGCGGGAGCTCGCGGCAGGGCTGACGTCCACCTTGGCGTATTGCTCCGCCACGCATACGACGCTTTCTATTGTCAGGTCGTTTCCAGTCAAGAGGATCGTGCGCTCACCACCCATGAGTCTGCTGAGCAGCCGCTCGAAGCGCGCCTGTGCGAGGTGAACGTTTCCGCCAAGCGCGCCGACCAGCTCGGTGTCTCCGGGTAGCGTTGAAGCACCCTCGAGGCTGCGGACACGGTCGGAGAGGAACACCGCGAGCGCGCGGTGGAATCGGGCCGAGAATCCTGCGTCCAACTCGAGCTTGGCGGTCAGCGCTGCGGAGGGGATCGCGAACACGACCGAGTCTTCGAGCGCCGTAACGGTCGCGGCGGGTGGGCGCGCATCGACGAACGACATCTCTCCGATCACGTCGCCGGGCGCGGACTTGGCGACCTCCCGCCCAACGACTCGCTCTCCAGCTGCGACCGTGAGGACGCCCTCGAGAACGACGAACAACGCCTCGACCGGCAAGCCTGCCTCGACCAGGACCGTCCCGGAGGGTATCGAACGCCGTTCGCCGCTCCTGAGCAGCCAGTCCACGTCGTCTTCGTTCAGCTCACCGAGGATGTGCGCAACCCCGGTCACCCCGTCGACTTTACTCCCGTGACCTGCGACAAAGACATCCTCGCCAACTCGAGCTGACGGCTCCGTTCTCACACCGTGGTCGCAGAAGAGCCGGAAGGCGACACGCAGGTGTCGCGTTCGCGCGGAGAAATTCCGCGCGCGTCGGTCGATTGGCGAGGTGGGGGACCAGAGATTCGCCGAGCCGGTTGCGCTTTCGTTCACACAGCCCACTGACTGTTCGCTTCCGCGTAGAGCCTTCAGGCTGGGCTTCGACCTAGTCGCGCTCCGTGCTCGGCGCACCTGGGAACCTAGGGGATCGGCGGGCTCCGGTCAAGTGGCCTCGATCGCCCCAGGCAGACACCGCGTCGACGCGGTTCCGTGTCGCGCACCCGCCAGAACACGACAACTGGCTCGACCCTGCAACCCGCGTGCGAAGCGAGGACGCGGCGCGCCCGTTTCAGGGCTCGCGGAGTCCTTCCCTCAAGAACTCGTTTCACAATGAAGCCTTGTGCCGCCGGGGTGCGCCGCGCGGCGCGAATGCTTCGTCCTCGGTCGCGCCCATATGCCTGCATATGGGCGCTCCCTGCGTCCTCGCCTCGCACCACGCGGCGCACCCCGTCAACGAAGCGTCGTTGTGAAACGAGTTCTAAGGCGGCGCGGCGGACGACCTCCCTCGGTGTGGCAGCTCACGTTGATGGCGGCACTCCCTCATGGATCGCTTGGATCGCTCGGACGGTCTCGATCGTGTCCGCCTCGTCGGGACGCTTGTCGGGCCGGTATCCCTTCACCCGCGCGAACCGGAGCGCGACGCCTCCGGGGTAGCGGCGGCTCGTCTGAACGCCGTCAAACGCAATCTCGACTACCAGCTTCGGGCACACGTACACCGTGTACTCGTCTCGATGCGTCTCAAGCGCAAGAAGCCGCTCGGTTTGCCAAGCGAGCATTTCGTCACTTAGACCCTTGAAGGTCTTCCCGAGCATGACGAAGCCGCCGCTTCCCGGGTCGCGCGCACCGAGATGGAGGTTCGACAGTCGCCCGTGGCGCCTCCCGTGGCCCCACTCGGCAGCGAGGACGACGAGGTCGAGCGTGTGGGCGACTTTGACCTTGACCCAGCTCGCCCCTCGGCGGCCGGCTTCGTAGGGCGCGTCGAGCGCCTTGACCATGACGCCCTCGTGACCGCGGGCGAGCGCGGCCTCGAGGGTGCGCTGCGCCGCCGCAGGATCGCCGGTCTCGATCCGCGGCACCCGCAGCGACTCGGGAAGGCGCGCGACGAGCACGCCGACCCGCTCGGCAGCCGGCCGGTCGATGAGATCCTCGCCGTCCACGTGGAGGCAGTCGAAGAAGAACGGCGACAGCGGCAGCTCACGACGAAGCTCCTTCACGTTGACCCTGCTTCCGAAGCGGCTCATGGTCAACTGGAAGGGGAGCGGCCGGCCGTCGTCCCGTAGCGCGATCGCCTCGCCGTCGAGGATGACGGCCTCGACCGGAAGCTGCTGGACCGCCTCGGTGATCTCCGGCACACGGTCACTGATGTCCGCAAGGTTTCGCGTGTAGGCCCGGACGTCGCCGCCCAGCCGGTGCACCTGGATGCGGGCACCGTCGAGCTTCCACTCGACTCCTGCCTGCCGGATCCGCCCGAACGCGTCTTCGAGGTCGGCGCCGGTCTGGGCGAGCATCGGCTGCACAGGCTGAAAGAGCGTGAGCCGGACTCGGGAGAGGCCGTCACGGCCCTCGGCCACCGCGACGGCGGCGACTTCACCGAGGTCGCCTACCAACATCAGCGCTCGCCGGATCTCCCGAGCTGGAACCCCTGCGGCTTGCGCCACGGCCTCGGCCATCACCCCTGCGAGCGCACCCTGCCGCAGCTCACCGAGGAGAAGGCCCGTGAGGAATCGCTGCTCGGGCTCCGTTGCCCGCGCGTAGAGCCCGGCAAGCTCGGTGCGGCGCAGGGCCTGCGAGCCGGGTCCCGACAGCCCCGCAATGCGAGAGACTGCCTCGTCGACGTCCAGGACCTCCAGCGTCGCCGGAGTCGCTGCTGGAGCCGCAAGCTCGCGGAGCGCTGCCCAGCCGATCCCGACCGTGCCTTGTGGCAATACGCCCGAGAGGTACGCGACCGCGATCGGAACCTCCTCCGGGCTCGCGAAGGCGAGGCAGTTGGCCATGCGGGCGATCTTCGCCTTGCGCGAAGAGGTTGCAGCGACGTCAGCCGATGCTTCGGTGAGTTCCTCGAGCCGCACGCGCTGAACTCTGCATGCTCACGACGGCCGAGCCGGAATCTAGAGCTCCGAGAGCTCCGACAGGTGCGCCAGGCCGGAAAGCTGGTCGAGCTCCTGCTCGCTCATGTGCCAGCTCCCGGCGTCAGCGTTCGCGCGTACCTGCTCGGGCGTCGTCGCACCGGCGATCACGGAGGCGATGGCCACTGTCGACGCCAAGGCCGAGATCGCGAGCTCGAGCACGGTTCGACCCCGCTCCTCCGCGAAGTGAGCGAGCATCTCGACGCGGTCGACCTGCTTGTCGTCGAGCTCGCGGCCCGCGAGGCGCGCCCCCTCGGGGACGGGAGTTCCCGGCCGATACTTCCCTGTCAGCAAGCCGCTCGCGAGCGGGAAGTACGGGACGTAGCCGATCCCGAGCTCGCGACAAAGCGGGAGGACATCTGCATCGTCCCTTCGTTCAAGGAGGTTGTACTCGTTCTGCACGGCCGTGAAGCGGGTCATCCCCCCCTCGCGCGCGACGGCGTCCGCCTCGGCAAGCCGTTCTGCGGACACGTTCGAGCAACCGATCGCCCGCACTTTCCCTGCGCGGACGAGCTCGTCGAGGGCGCTGAGCGTCTCGCCGATGGGCGTCATCGGATCAGGCGAATGCAGGTAATAGAGATCGACGTAGTCGGTTCGCAACCGCTCGAGCGAGCCCTCGATCGACCGGCGCACGTTCTCCGGCGACCCCCTGGGCGAGAACGTGTCGGTCGCGTCGTAGCCGAACTTCGTGGCGAGGACGACGCTGTCGCGCCGGCCCGCGAGGATCTCACCCAGCATCCGCTCGCTTCCTCCACCGCCACCGTAGACATCGGCGGTGTCGAAGAACGTGATCCCGACCTCGAGCGCCGTCTCGACGACAGCGCGGGTTCGCCCGGAGTCGATCCTGGCGCCGAAGTTGTTGCACCCGAGCCCGACACGTGACACACGCAGTCCGCTGTCGCCGAGCTCGACCAGCTCCATCCCGGGAACGCTATCTACGCCGGCAAGCGAAGCGTTCGTTCCTGAAGGGCTAGCCGCAGTGCTCGGGCTCGTGGCTACAGCACCACCGAATCTGGTCGTCTGCATCGAGGACCGGACGGAGCGGCGAGTACGGCAGCGACCGGCGACATTCGCCGGCCGACGCGCGAGCCAGGGTCAGCGCCGCCCGCAGTCCCCGCGCGAGCGTCGCGCCTCCCGAGGTCCGAAACAGGTCGTACGTCTGTGTCGAGGCGAGCTCGTCGAGCGCTCGGACGGCGTCGTCGATCTGCTTCTCCAGATCGTCGGCGGTCGACCTCGAACGATAATGGTGACTCAACACGCCCCTCTTGCTGTCTAAAGACAACAGTGTTACTGACGGTGGCAACTAGACAACAGTTGATCATAGGGATCCCGGCGGAGGCCAGTCAATGAGGAGGGGCGGTGGGGGCCGAAGCCCCCACCGCCCTCCATGACGCCGATCGCTTCAGTGTGGCCAGGGAGTTCCGGCGCCGACGAACGACGCCAGCGCGCCGGCCAGGACCACGAGCATGACAAGGCGAAGCCGCATCCGAACCATCCTCTCTTTGTTCTGCCTGTCGATTTGGACGGTCCGGGCGCCCGGATTGGTGACAAACTATCCGCATGCCACGCGAAAAGTCAACACACGTCGACGACCCTGTAGCAGCGGGCTGCCGACTGAAGGAAGCGCGCAGACGGGCGGGCCTCAGTCAGCGCCAGCTTGCGTTCCGCGGCTGCTCCGCTGCCTACATCTCGCGCATCGAGGCTGGAGCGCGCGTCGCCTCCTTGCAAGTGCTGCGCGAGCTTGCCCACCGGCTCGACGTCACCGAGGAGTACCTGGCGACCGGGAGCCTCGCCACGGGGCCGTCAGCGCTCGACGACGCAGAGGTGGCGTTGCGGCTCGACGAGACGGAGGAGGCCGCCCGGCTCTTCGAGAGTGCCCTGAAGGACGCTCGAGGAGATCGGGAGCGCTCGCGGGCATTCGAGGGGCTCGGGCAGGTCGCGTTCAGAAGCGGCGATCCCGAGCTGGCCGTCGACCTCTTCGAGAAGGCGCTCTCCCTCGTCGACGACGACGCCTCGGAGCGCCCGACGCTCGCCGAGAGCCTCGCTCGAGCGCATGCCTCTCTCGGGCAGCTCGCCCGTTCCATCGCGATCCTCGAGCGCTGCGTCGAGGCGTATGCGACCGATCCGATCCAGTACGTCCGCTTTGCGGGCCTGCTGGGCGCAGCCCTGACGGACAACGGGAGCTTCGCGGATGCCGAACGAGTCCTCGCGCATGCACTCGAACGGGGGCGCGAGATCGCGGATCCCTACACGCGCGCGAGGCTGTACTGGTCGGAGTCGAGGCTTCGCGTCGAGCAGGGCCGGAGCGAGGAGGCGGCCAAGTACGCACAGCGCACTCTCGAGATCCTCCGAGCGACCGAGGACGACTACGCGATCGCGCATGCTCTCCAGAGTCTTGCCCACATCAAGGTCGACCTCGGCCGCCCGAAGGAGGCGCTCGCGCTCGTGCAGGAGGGGAGCCCGCTCATCCTGGCCTCCGGCACCCCGCTCGAGATTGCGCTCTACCGAATCGAGGAAGCGCGAGCCCTCGCGGCCCTCGGCGAGAAGGAGACTGCGGCAGTCCTGGCCATGGAGGTCACGGACCAGCTGCGAGGGACGAATCCAGTCGACGCGGGACGCAGCTACGCGCTCCTCGGCGGAGTCCTTGCGGACCTCGGCGAGACCGATCGCGCGCGCGAGGTCCTGGAGCTTGCCATCGACCTCCTCGAGCAGGAGGCACCGACCCGGTACCTCGTGCAGGCGTACAAGCGCATGGCGACGCTGTTGAAGGAACACGGAGACAAGGACGCAGCGCTTGAGGTTCTCGAACGCGCACTCGGCATCCAGGACCAGGCCGGCCGGCCGCTCAGCTGATCCCCCGTAGACTGGAAGGCTGGGTGCAGGAGAAGCCGCACATCGACGGAACGACGTTCGGCTCGATCACCATCGACGGAGCCGTCTTCGACCACGACGTCATCATCCGGCCGGACGGCAAGGTCAGGAAGCGAAAGAAGAAGCTGTCCAAAGCCGTCTACGGGACGTCCCATACGATCTCTCGGGCGGAAGCCGAATTCGTCTGCGACCAGGCTCCCGGCGCAGATCGACTGATCGTCGGCAGCGGCCAGCACGGCAGAGTCGAGCTCTCGCAGGAGGCTGCCGCGTACGTGGAGGCAAGGAAGTGCAGCGTCGTGCTTCTCCCCACTCCCGAGGTGATCGATGTCTGGAACGAGACCGAGGGAGACGCAATCGGGCTGTTCCACGTAACGTGCTAGCCCGCCGGCTCTGACGTCGTTAACGCGTCCGCCTCCGAAAAGTCACGCGCGAGCACTCCGGCGGAGGTCACGAATCATCGCAACGCCGACCTTGGTGGACGGTTTGGCCTCCGCGATTCGGAGAGCGACTCCGATAAGCCGCGAGACGTCCGACTCACTCCACCGGAGCTCGCCCTGCTCGTCCGTCTTCGGTTGTCCGACTCGACCGAGCTCGGACAGGAGCGCGTGTCGCCGGGGCTCGAGCAGCCAGACGAGCGTCGCAGCCTTTTCGGAGTACGCCTCGCAATAGAGCTCGATCACTGCAACCGCGAACATTCGGTAGACGAGGTCCTGCGCTCCCCGGCGCGTTCGAACCTCTCGTGCATACGAGAATTCGGTGGCCTTCTCGAGCGTCTTCCCGGAGAAGACGGGTGGGCGACCACGTGGTCTTTTCGAGGCGGCTTCGGAAGCCATCGCAATACGAATCGGCTTCCGAAACGATCACATTGAGCCCAACGGCCGAAAGAGCACTCGAACGGGCCAGTCGGAGGGTCGTGCGCAGGGAACGTCTCCAGCCCGATCGGTGTAACGGGAAGGTGCAGCGGTTCAGCTCGCTTGCGAGCGCTCGAGGCACCGCTGATCGTGCTCGCGACCTTGGTCTGCGCCGCGCTCGCGGCAGCTGCGGTAGCAGCTTCCGAAACTGCCGCCGGCGCGCCCGCGAAGCCGTCCTTCCGTGGCTTGATCGTATTCTGGGACGACTCGCCCTGGCCCTCGATCTGGGCGATGCGCGCCGGGTCGAAGCCGCGGCGAATTCTCCGCAGCCAGCAAAACGCCAAACGCCCGAGGCTCTCGCCGGATCGCAAGTGGATCGCCTTCGACGGAGCAGCACCCGGGAAGCCTCCCATCAGCGACTTCGACATCCAGGTGGTTCAGTCGGACGGCGCGAATCCGAGAACGTTGACGGACTCGACGGAATGGGACGTGGACGCGCAGTGGTCTCCCGACGGCAAGTCACTGACGTTCACGCGCATGCCGCCGAGCGACGGCTGGCTCGACTCCTGGATCTGGGCGGTGGAGGCGGACGGGACCGGCCTACGCCGACTAGCTCGCGGCGAACACGCTCGCTGGTCGCCGGACGGAACCAAGCTGGTCCTGGACGCGCCGACTGCCAAGAGCAACGGCGACATCTTCATCGTCGACGCCGACGGCGCCGGACGTCGTCTCGTCCTCGCCTCACCCGAGGTCGAACAGACGGCCGGCTGGGCTCCGAACGGAAGGCGCATCCTCTTCACGCGCTTCACAGACAGCTCGGGTAGGCGCGCCGACATCTACACGGTGAACACCGACGGCACCGGGCTGAGGAGGCTCGGAAGCGGACTTGCCGGCTGCTGGTCACCGGACGGGAGAAAGATCCTCTATGCCGATTCCTATCTCGGCCGCCTCTGGATCATGAACGCCGACGGCTCCGGTAAGCGCAGGCTCTCCCGTGCCTTCGGAGCCGAGCCTCACTGGCGCTGAAGAACGAAAGCCCCGTCTCCGGGGCTTTCGAGTAGCGGGGGCAGGACTTGAACCTGCGACCTCCAGGTTATGAGATCGTCCGAGGGAGGTCTGCTAACTCCCATTCTGTGCTGCTAAGCGGAATTCGGTCATGTGAGACCAGCTGAAATCACCCCATCCGGGTAGAAAGTTGGGCAGAAACTCTGATCGCTGGGCTGTCGGCTGGTCGGTGAGAGAGGAACGTGAGTCGCAGCGGCGGTGAAAGAACGCGAACGGAAAGACCCGGTGAGCTCCGGCTTGCAAATTCTGTCCGGCACTAATCAGGCTTGGTCAGCGCGGGTCGACACTACACACGGGTCGGACTCGTTTCAAGGCGCGCCTGACGCAAGCGTCTGGGGGAGCCGAACGACGAGGGGGAGCGGGCGAGGTCGCCCGCTCCCCTCGCTGTCGCGCGCGCAAGGCGGAGCTTGCTCAGCTGGGCGGAGCGTGCTCCACTCGCTTGCGAGTATGCGGCCGAGAAGCCGGAAGCGGCTCGACCCGAGGGGACGGTAGACGATCGTCTCGCCCTCCTCGAGCGAGTGGCCGGTGGCGTCCTCGATGACGCCGCCGTGTGTAACCAGCACGGTGAGCGTGCCGGGCGCGGGGCGGGATGCAGCGTGCCCGCCGAGATGGCGTCACAGGGGGTTGGGTAGGCCCTCAACGCGCGGACCCAGCCAAGATAGAGCGAAACGCTGGCGACAAGCCTAGGGCGTGACCCGGTACCTGCTCTGCCAGATCAGTCCTGCGGGCGGAATGCTAGGAGCTCGGGTCCGTAGTCACGCAGCCAATCGCGCTGCTGGCGCCACTGCGGGCGATGTCGCTCTACGAGCGCCCAGAACCGTCGCGAGTGGTTTGGAACACGCAGGTGACAGAGCTCATGCACGACCACGTAGTCGAGCACCTCAAGCGGCGCGAGTACGAGCCGCCAGTTGAAGGAGAGCGTGCCGCGTGGAGAGCACGAGCCCCAAAGAGTGCGTTGCCCTCCGATACGGATTCGGCGGTACTCGACGCTGATGCGCACGGCCTCCTTCTGGGCCAACGTTGAAACGTGTTCTCGCGCGCTCGTACGCGCCTCCGACTCCCTAACCGCGGCTGGGTCGAGGCCGAGTCGCGGCATCTGGCGACGCCGCTGATCCACGATCCACAGACGCTTCTCCTCGAGCAAGCGCTGGACCACGGCGTGACTCGTTCCCCGTGGCACGGTAAGCCGCGGCGCCTCTCCCCATGGCACCTCCAGTCGCCATCGCCGCGCCCGCGGCGACCACCGCACCTCGACCTCCTGCAACTCGGAGCGAGCCTAGCCGTCGATTCGGGCGGTCATGAGTTGGTCGATGCCTGCGCGGTCGAGCTCGAGTTGGCGGAGCTCAATCCGCCGAATCTTTCCTGTCAGCGTCTTCGGTAGCTCGCTTACGAATTCGACACGGCGTGGGTACGCGTATGCGGAAAGGCGCTCGCGGACCTGGCCTTTGATTTCGTCGGCCAGCGCGTCCGACGGCTCGTATCCGTCTGCGAGGACGATGAATGCCTTGACGACATTGCCTCGGAGCTCGTCGGGCGAAGCGACGACCGCTGCCTCGCGGACCGCAGGATGCTCAAGACACGCTGATTCGACCTCGAAGGGACCTATCCGGTAGCCCGCTGCGATGATCACGTCGTCGGCACGTCCGACGTACCAGATGTAACCGTGCTCGTCCCGGACGGCGGCATCCTTCGTGTGGAACCACTCACCGCCGAAGGTCTCCAGTGTCGCTGCGTCGTTACCCCAATAGCCGAGGGGATAGTGCGGGTTCGAGCGGGCGCGCAGACAGATCTCGCCTCGCTCCCCCTGCCCTACGGGCTGCTCGTCCTCGTCTAGGAGCTCGACGTCCCACCCCGGCATCGGCCTGCCCATCGAACCCTCGCGCACCTCGAGAAACGGGTAGTTCGCGACGAGTGGATACGACTCGGTCAGGCCGTAATAGTCGAGCACGGTCACGCCGTACTGCTCGCGAAACCAGCGGATCGCCTCCGGATTGAGTGGCTCGCCAGCCGAGCACACGCGGCGGAACATCTGCGGATAGCGGATTCCCGCGTCCTCGACCGCCATCATCGAGCGCATCGCCGTCGGCGTGGTGAAGACGTTCGTCACCGCGTGACGGCTCAGGAAGTCGAGCTGCTTGTGTGGGTCGAAGCCGCCTTCGCGTCGGTAGACGCACTGCAGTGCACCGAGGCGCCAAGGACCGAGCAGCGGTGCGATCCCCGCTGCCCAAGCCCATTCGCCCATCCCGTGGAAGCGCTCGCCGTCCTGCACCTCGTGGCAGTAGAGGAACTCCTCGTGGCCGAGGATGTAGCGGTGCGCGTGGACGATGCCCTTCGCGAGCCCGGTCGTACCGGATGTGTAGTAGAGCTGCGCCGGGTCATCGGCAGCGGTGTCGGCGCACACGAAATCCCTCTGGGCCGCTGCCAACGTATCGGGCTCGAGCACAAGGGTGTCCGGCGCCCACGCTCGGTCAAAGCGCGGCGCATTACCGGGGTCGGTGACGAGCAGCTTCGCCCCCGAGTCCGAGAGGCGATGCTCGATTCCATCGTCGCCGTATAGGACGGACATCGAGAGCAGGATCGCGCCGAGCTTCCAGACTCCGAAGAAAATCGCAGCGGTCTCGGGCGTGGGAGGCAGGACGACGGCAACCCGGTCCCCCCGCGTGATACCGCACGCCGCGAGGGTGTGTGCCGCCTGGTTCGCGAGATCCTGAAGCTCGCCCCACTCGAGCTCGCGGGTGGATCCGTCGAAGCTCTCCCAGATCAATGCCGGCTTTTCCCGCGCGTGCTTGTCGCAGACGTCGGCGGCGATGTTGTACCGCGCCGGCACCTCCCAGCGATGACGTGCGCAGATCTCCTCGTAGCTCGTCGAGCTCATCGCATCCGGCAGGCTAGCCATGTCAAGCGGCGCATCCATCGGGAGAACTTCCCCGCGGGACACGAACGCTGATTGCGGCGACTTCGATCGCCTCTCGCCGAGTGCCGATCAGCAAACGCATCATCGGGATGGGGTTTCGGCGATGACTGCGACTCGGGCTGTTTCGAGCGCCATCGGCGAGGCGCTCAGAGTCCTGAGAGCACGCCAAGAAGGTTAAGACGCTCGGCCGTCTCGGGCTCACTTTCGACTTCGGCCGCATTATGGTGCCGTGCATCCTACGGAGGTCCCCCCGGGTCAGATCTGCGACAAAGATTCCGCCGCAGGGGTGCTGCAACATCCAGTGGCCGGTGTCCGGATGCTCGAGAATGCATGCGGTGTCAGGTGGATTGCTAGGCAGCTGAATGACTCCTTACTGTTAGGCGTGCGCGCGCGTGCGCGCAAGGGAAAGTGGTGGGCGTTCCCACTCGGCGTTTTGGCGCGACGAGTACGGCGCGCTCTAGTGCGTGCGCTGCGACGGCGAGAATCCTCCCCACCGGCTCCTCCTCGAGCACTTCCGGGCGCTGTCGCCCGAGAACCAGCTCGAGTATCTGCGGCTCCTGCGCAGCGGGGGCGCGGAGGTAAGCATCTGATAGCCGCAGACCCGACGCTCGGCACGGCGCCACGCGATCCGGCGTCGGAACTAGCCGAGTGCCTCCTTGTGGCTTTGCGTTGACTCTGCCTGCAGCCTTGTGCAAAGGTGCACTTAGCCGTGGGAAGCGGCTACTCGGGAACGTCCTTCAAGGACGAGAGGAGAGGCGATATGAGTCGTCTCGTACCAATCGCGATGCTGGTCGGGGTCGCGGCCGTCGCGCTCGCCGCGTTGCTCGTTGTCCCGATCGAGTCGTCACGCGCGGCCACCACCTTCACCGTGATCGACCCCACGGACGCGCCTGACGCCCAGCTCAACGGTGTGTGCGCCTCGACGCACATGGGGCTCTGTACCCTGCGGGCGGCAATCCAGGAGGCAGAGTTCGTGGCCGGCGATGACCTTGTCATCCTGTCGGTGGGCCTGGGCGATTACCGCCTCACGATCCCCGCCGGCGCCGAGGCCACCGGCCTGCCGAGCAACGCCACAGGAGATCTCGACATCAGCACGAACGTCAGGGTCGAGGGCGGTGGCCCCGATGTCTCGGTCATCGACGGCACGGGTTCGCACCGCATCTTCGACGTGCACGCGGGCGGCTCGCTGACGCTCGTCAAGCTGACGCTCCAGAACGGCAAGGGCGACTTCGACGGAGCCACCGGGCACCAGCACGGCGGTGCGATCCACAACCACGGGAGCCTCACCCTCGACCGCGTCGCGGTGATCAACAGCAGCTCGGCTCCGGGTTGGGGCGGGGGAGGGATGACCAACGCCGGAAACGGCATCGCCAATCTCTCGAACGTGACGGTCGCGAGGAACAGCACGGACGCTCGCGGCGGCGGCATCGAGAATCTTGGCCAACTTGGCACGCTCTACGTGACGATCGCCGAGAACTCCGCGTCGCTCGGAGGCGGGGGGATCTCGAACGCGAACACGATGTCCCCGGGGGCCACGCTCGTGGCGAAGAACACCACGGGTGGGGACTGCGTGCTGCTCGGTGGCACCGTGACCTCCACCGGCGCCAACCTGGCCGGCGATGGCAGCTGTGGTTTCACCCATCCGACGGACCGCACCGGGGACCCCGGGTTCGATACGAGCGTTTTCGGCCCGCCGTTGTTCTACCCGCTCCTGGCCACCAGCCAGGCCGTCGACACCACCAACACCCTCTGCCCTCCGACGGACATCCGCAACGTGAGCCGCCCGCGGGACGGCAACGGCGATAGCAACGCGCTGTGCGACACCGGCTCCTACGAGCGCGAGGCTCCGCCCGCCGCGCCCACCTGCAACGGCCAGACGGCGACCATCTACGTCAACGCGCAGGGCGTGATCGTCGGGGGACCGAAGAACGGCCAGTCCTATGCGGGCAAGCTCCCTGGCATGGCAGGCAACGACGTCATCGTGGGAACGAGCGGGCCGGACGAGATCGCAGCCAGAGGGGGCAACGACGTCATCTGCGCCCTCGAGGGCAAGGATGAGATCGAGGCCGGTGGCGGAAACGACACGATGACCGGCGGCCTCGGAGCTGACAAGTTCAGGGGCGGCGCCGGGAACGACACGGCGACCGACTTCTCAGCTGCGCAAGGAGACACGAAGAGGGGCGTCGAGGTCTTCTAGGGGTTCCAACGGACGAGCGCCGGGACATCTTTCGCCCCGGCGCTCCGGTCCCGACACGTCCAACCCACGAGGTCGGATCGGCCGACCTAGGCTAAGCGTCCGCTCTCACGACACGACGCGTGCTTCGAGCCCAGCGGCTTCCGCTTCGCGGCCCATCAGTCGAAGCAGGGCGGCGTAGTTCTCAAGACAGGAAACAAGGTTCGGATGCGAAGGCTCGAGCGCTCGTTCGAGCAGCATGAGCGCACGGCGATAGAGCGGTTCCGCTTCCGCATAGCGTCCCTGCGCCCGGCAGAGCACGGCGAGGTTGTTGAGTGTCGACGCGAGCTCCGGGTGATCGAGGCCGAGTAGCTCTCCTTTGACTGTCAGGGCTTGCCGGTAGAACGACTCCGCCTCGACGAGCTCGCCCCGCCTGTGCAGGATCGCGGCGAGGTTGTTCAGATTCACCGCGAGCTCGTAATGCCTGTCGCCGTACACCCGCTGGAAGACGTCGAGCGCGTCCCGGAGTAGCGACTCCGCCTCCTCGTCGCCGCCAAGCCCGTCGAGGATGGCCGCAAGGGCCGCCTTGTCAGCGGCTATCTCGAGCTCGTTGGCGTCTGAAGCACGCTCGCGCAGGTCGACCGAGCGCCGCGCGAGCGGCTCGGCCGCCCGGTAGTCCCCACGGGCATGCTCGAGTCCGCCGAGATTGTGGTAGATGCTCGCGACGGCCGAGCTCTCCTCGCCATAAGCACGCTCGGCGGTCGCGAGTGCACGGCGATACAAGTCCTCGGCCTCTGCGAAGCGGCCCGAATACTTGAAGGTCATCGCGAGCCCGTTGAGCAGATCGGCGATGGGAACGGCTTCCGCACCCAAGTGCTTCTCGGCCTCCGCAATGGCGCGACGGAGGACATCCTCGGCCTCCGTGTATCGACCCTGCAGGCGATAGGTCGCGGCGAGCGACTCGACGGCGCGCAGTCGAAGCACTGCGAACTCC
Source organism: uncultured Actinomycetes bacterium (assembly GCA_963761485.1). Lineage (GTDB taxonomy): Bacteria > Actinomycetota > Thermoleophilia > Gaiellales > Gaiellaceae > GMQP-bins7. Next base: position 811,924 of record CAVXGP010000015.1, read on the forward strand.
GGGTCAGCGGACAGCTCCTCGGCGATCGCAACGGCGTCGCGAGAAGTGCGCTCCGCCTCGTCGAGGTTGAAACGCGCCTGCTGGATCGACGTCAGCACGATCAGCGCCGGGATCAGCGACGGCAACTCGCGGCCCTCGCCCGCCTCGATCCTGTCCACTGCGGCGAGTGCGAGCTCGAGTGCAGCTGGAAGCTCGTACCGATCCCGCCGCACGATCGCCTGCTCGAGGAGCGCTCGGCCTGCGCCCCCAGGCACTCGGCCGCTCGCGAGAAGATCAAGCGGCCGAGTGCGAACTGCCCGCCTGGGCGGCGATCCGCTCACGCGTCGCGAAGGAAGGTTTCGTTGTGGTTCGACGAGAGCTTGCCGGCGGCGCCCACGAAGGCCGCCAACGGCACGACGACCGCGGCCACGGCGACCGCATGAACGACCGTCAGGTTCTTCAGGTTGTTGCTCTTGCCCTTCATGATCCGTCTCCTTCCCGTCTCCCCGCCACTCACGCGTCGCGGAGGAAGGTCTCGTTGTGGTTGCCAAGGTTCATGCCGCCGACGAACGCCGCCAGCGGCACGAGGACCGCAGCTGCGGCAACTGCGCGCACCGCGGTGGCGTCCTTCAGAGAGTGCAAGGTGCCCTTCATGGTCGTCTCCTCCGTTCTCAGCTCGCCAGCTCAGGCGTCGCGGAGGAAGGTCTCGTTGTGGTTGTACGCCATCGCGCCGGAGAGCGCGGCCAGCGGCACGGCGACCGCGGCCACAGCGACCGCATGGACGACCGTCAGGTTCTTCAGGTTGTTGCTCTTGCCCTTCATGGTCTCCTCCTTTGGAGCCGTAGGGTTGTTGCCCCATGCTGCGCCTCGCCCGTGTCGCCGGTAAGGCACCCTAGGGTCAGATCTCCCTCACCCTCCCGGGGTTCGCCCTGGCCTCACCCTGCTAGCCAACCGAACCGATTCTCTTCTTCGAGGGTGGCATGATCCACCTCCCCACGGGCCGGGTCGTCGCACTCAAGGAGGTCGGGCTTCGGCCAAGTTTCGAGTGATGACGTGGAACGTCGAGAATCTGTTCGACGTCGGCGCCGAGGCCGGTCCCGAGGCGCAGGCTCAGCTCGCCGCCAAGATCGAGTCACTGAGAGCAGTCATCGACGCGCAGGCGCCGCATATCGTCGCGCTGCAGGAGATCGGTTCGGAGAGCGCTCTCGCGCGGCTGCAAGCCGCCCTTGTGAAACCGATGCCCCACCGGGCGCTCGCCCAACCCGACGACCGAGACATCCGAGTGGGGTTCATCTCTAGGCGCGTCCTGCACGACCCCATCCCCGTCAGGCCCTTCCCAGGCGGGCTACTGCCGATCCAGGTGGGCGACGACCCTCCCGGCCGCGACGGGCCGCGAACGATGAGTGAGATGGGGCGCGGCGCGCTGCAAGTGACCGTGCGGGCGAACAACCGCGACGTCCACATCATCGCCGCCCACATGAAGTCGAAGCTCTTGACCTTCCTGGGCGGCAGCTTCACTCCCGACGACGAGGACCAGCGCGCACGCTCTGCCGCCTTTGCCCTCTACCGACGCGCATCGGAGGCAACCACGCTTCGCTCCCACCTCGACGCTGTCCTGGCTGATCTTGAACGGCCCGCCCGGCTAGGAGATCGGCTCTGTGGTTTCGACCAGCCCGATCAAGGCGACGAGCGGGCCGTCGATCGCGACAGGGTGATGTCAGCGCACCCGCTTTCCGCCCGCGATCGCGAGGATCGGCCGGTGAAACGCCGCCAGGTCTCGGAATGGGTCGCCCCGGACGGCGAAGAAGTCCGCCGGCGCACCCGCCACGAGCGAGCCGAGAGGTGCTTCGCCAAGAGCCTCGCCCGCCTGCGAGGTGGCGGCAGCGAACACCTGTAGCCGGGTCAGCCCGCTCTTCTCCAGTAAGCGAAGCTCATCCGTGTAGATACCGGCCGGGATGCCGGGCACTCCGTAGTCGGTGCCGTAGAGAAGCCGCCCGCCGGCAGCGACGAATGCGCGCGCGTTCGCGAGCTTTGCCGGGCAGGGGCCTTCAACGTAAAGGGTCGCGACGATGCGTACGCCAATTCGCGCCGCCTTTCCCATGGCCTCCGAGTCGGCGCGGTCGCAGGGCGTATGTGCCAGTTCGTCGACACCGGCCTCGAGCGCCAGCCGCATTGGCTCGATCCGCTCGACGTGCGCAGTGACGTCTCGGTCGCGTTCGTGCGCGGCGACGACGACGGCCTTGAGCTCTTCCAGCGAGAGCATGGGCCAATCGCCAGGCCCCGGCTCGAGAGCCACCTTGATCACGCTCGCCCCCCGCTTGACGAGCGTGTCGACGACGCGCTCGGCCTCAGCCGGGCTGCGGACGTCGATGTGGATCGAGCGACCCCAGGTATTACCGGGGTAGCCGCCCGGCACGCTGACGATCGGGCCGGCGCCACGGTGCCGCTGCTCGCCGGGCCGGGCACGTGGCGGGCGAAGCGAGCTGAGCGGCTGGCCGAGGTTACGCACCGTCATCACGCCCGCGCGGACGAGCTGCGGCTTTTCCCGATGCACGTGCAGGTCGATGAACCCGGGGAGGATCGTCGCATCGACGAGGGCAACCCGACGTGCGGTCTGCCCGCGCAGACCCGCGAGCCTGCCAACCCGGACGACCTTGCCACCCCGGATCAGAACCGCGCCATTCTCGATCAGCCTTCGACCGTCGAACAGCCTTGGAGCGGACACGAGCAACGCCTCGTCGCGCTGTACGTCGCCGCGCGAGTCGTTCGAGCTGATGCGTGCTGTGAAGACATGGTCGCTGACCTCGGCTCCTCCCGACGTCGCGAGCGTGAGGGCGACGGCGACGAATACGCCTACCGCGAGGAACCTGTTCATGCGACGCAGGCTAGTCCTCCCGGGGGCGGTGGCGCGCCACGACTTCGAGGAGCGCCTGCAGTGTGACACCTCGGCGCCGGCGACATCTGTCCCGCAGGGGACTAGGCGACCGGCTCACGCGTTTGGGGCAAGCTCCGCGTGATGACCACGTACGAGAAGACCGACGGTAGCCCGCCGAGCGCCTATCTGGACACGAGCCTCGTCTTCGGGATCGCCAGCCAGGATCTCGAGGATGAACAGGACGCGCTGCTCCAGACCCTACGCGCCCACAAGCAAGGGACGCTCGGGCTCGTGACTTCCCACGTGACCAACGAGGAGATTCAGCTGGGCACGGACCCAGGCCTCGATGAAGCCATTTACGCGCTGATTAGGGATGTTCCAGCCGTCGACGAGGAGTGGCTCTTCCCACGTCCAGTGACGAACCGCGGTGGTCTCGCCTGGCGGGCCCGGAGGTTGTGAAGGAGCATGAACTCGGAGCGCTCGAAGAATTACTTCCGCACACGGCCGACGCACAACATGTTTTTCAGGCTGTCAGGAACAAGGTGGACTACTTCGTCACGACGGATCAGAAGTCGATCCTGCGCTTTGCTACTGAACTCGAGTCGGACTTTGGAATACGCGCTCGACTCCCATCGGAACTGGTGGCAGAACTCGGGTTGTAGGCCAACGACCATGCCCGACCGGTTGAACATGCTCGAGGGGGTGGGGGTACCCTCACACCTTCTCTTGTAGTCAGAATCGGCGAATCGGAGTCAGATGGCGACGATCCTGATCACGCAGTGCCTGCAACGTGACTTCGTCGACCCGATCGGCCCTCACGATCCGCTGCCGAACCTGCTTCACGTCGGCTACTCGGAGGCGGCCCGCCTGCTCGGACCGGAGCCGGCCGCGGGGCCCTTGGCCCAGCTCATCCAGTGGGCGCGCGGCCTGCCCTCGGATGCGATCGACCTCGTGCACATTCGCGACTGGCACGACGCGGACGATCCCACACAGCGCGAGCACCTGGTGCGCTTCGGCGCGCACTGCATAAAGGGCACGGTCGGCGCGCGCCTCGTGCTGGAGATGGACGAGTGGGCCGAGGCCGCGCCGAACGAGTGCATCGTCGACTCGATCACGCTGAACGACCTCGAGGGTACCGATCTCGAAGCGCAGCTCGACCGGATCCGGCGCGAGCACGGAGGCGAACCGCTGCGCGTCGGTGTCGTCGGGGTCTGGACCGAGGCGAAGGTGAGCTTCCTGCTCTACGAGCTGAGTACGCGACTCGGCATCGACGAGCTCGCGACGTGCTCAGCGCTCACGGCCAGCGCGTCGCGTACGCAGCACTTCAACGCCCTCTCGCAGCTGGACAAGATCCTCGGCGTCCGCTGCTTCGACTCCCTAGCGGACTTCGTCGACTGGTTGCGGCCGGGCGCCGAGCTCGACCTGCCCCGGCACTCGCTGGGGTTTGAACCTCGGATCGGCGGCAGTGAGGCGGCCGCGCTGCAAGACGGCGACCGGAGCATCGTGGCCCACCTCTTCCGCGATAGCACGGAGGTGGCTCTCGAGCCCTTACACGGCGGCTACTCCGAGGCCACGGTCTGGCGGGCCGTCAGCCGGGACGCCCTCGGCCAGCAGCATGCACCGGCGGTGGTCAAGCTCGGCCCGAACCGGACGATCGCGCAGGAGCGGGTGGCGTTTGAGCAGATCGAGGACGTGCTAGGCAACAACGCCCCGCGTGTTCGGGGCTTCGTCGACCTCGCCAACCGCGCCGGCCTCAAGTATTCCTACGCGGCCATGGGCCAGGGCGGCGTGCGGACGCTGCAGTCGATGTTCGCAGCAGATATCCCGACCACACAACTAGCCTCGGTCGTGCAGACCGCCTTCGACGAGATCCTCGGGCCGCTGTACGCGGCGGCCCGCTACGAGCGGCTGCCGCTCTTCTCCCACTACGAGTTCTCCGCCGACAAGACCCCGCGCGTGCGGGCCGCCGTCGCAGCCCTGGTGCCGGACGCGACCCGGACGACGCTCGAGTTCCCCGGCGGACTCGAGCTGCCGAACGTCTGCGGGTTCTACGACGAGTTCCTCGCACGCACCCCCCTCCCCACCCAGGACTACCACTACGTGTCGTACGTGCACGGCGATCTCAACGCCGCCAACATCCTGATCGACGCGCACGACAACGTGTGGGTCATCGACTTCTTCCACGCCGGTCGCGGCCACGTCCTCAAAGATCTGGCGAAGTTCGAGAACGACCTGCTCTATCTACTCACGCCCATCGATGACGATGCCCAACTGCGAGAGGCGATCTCGATCACCTTCGCCCTCAGGGAGGTCGCCGATCTGCGCGCCCCGCTTGCCGACCTCGCGAATGACGTGCGGTCGCCGCACCTCGTCCGAGCATGGGAGATTCTCCGGGTGCTGCGGAGCACGATCAGCCAGGTCTGCCACGACGATCGCAACCCACTGCAGTGGCAGGTGGCCGGCCTGCGCTACGCCGTTCACACGCTCGGCTTTCCGGAGCCTTCGCGGCTGCAGAAGCAGTCGGCGCTCGTCGCCGCGTGCTCGCTCGCCGACCAGATCGCTACCACCGTGGAGGCCAACCTGGTGCTGCGGGTCGACTGGGTCGAATCCGCGTACATCGGGCCCGGCCGCCTCGGGATGACGATCTGTCCCGGACGGCGGGACCGCGATCGCAACCTCGAAGCGGACCTTGCCCGACTGCGCGCCGAGGACGTGGATCGCCTGCTGTGCCTGTCCACCGATGCCGAGCTCGACTGGGCCGGGGTTCCCGATCTCGGCAGCAGAGCCGACGCGTTCGGGCTCAACTACCGCTGGCTTCCCGTGCCCGACCAGGGAACGTGCTCGCTGAGCGAGGCCGTCGATCTCGTCCGGTGGTGTCGCGACGGGCTCGAGCGAGGCGAGTCGGTCGTCCTGACGTGCATGGGTGGGCTCGGCCGGAGCGGAATGATCGCCGCCTGCACGCTGGTCGACGTCGGCGCCTCGCCGACGGCCGCGATCGCGTCGGTCCGGGCGGCGCGGGGCGCGCGCGCGCTCGAGACGTCCGGGCAGGAGGAGCTCGTCAGCAGGTTCGCCGCTAGCTGAGCGCGCCGCGCCCGCGAAGCGACGCGGGCCTCTCTTCGGGAGCAAGCTCGGCGACCCAGCTGCCCCCGCGCGGGGGAACGACCGCGCTCTCCACATCATCCGCTCCCCTCTCTCCGCGCGGAGGCGTTCGGTGCTCAGAAAGCGTTGGCGGCCGACTTCCACTCCCGGAGGCGCTGCGCGATGAGCTGGGCCCGCTCCTCCTCGCTCCCGCCGTCGAGCACCTGGAGATCTGACGGGTCCGCTCGAAAGTAGACGCCGGCGGTTCGGGCATTCAGCCCGGGGTCGCGATCCGACCGTGTCGTCCAGTACCCGGTGGCGCGGTCGGCGCTCTCCAAAGTGACCTCGCCGGTGCCCTCGAGCTGAGGGGCGTTCGGGTGCCGAGGGCGCTCGCCCTTCCAGAAGTAGAGGATGCCGGCCGGATCCCTGCGCTCTTTCGCGGCCTCGCTCCAGTAGCGGGCGGACAGGGTGCCGTCCTCTTGCCAGGCTCGGCCGTTCACGTTCAGGTCACCGTCGCGGTCTCGCGAGATGCGCAGGAGGCTCACGGCCGAGGGTTCGTCCTCGGTACGTATGGTCAGCGAGAGCTGCCACCACAGCCCCTCGACCGGGCCGCGGCGACCCTCGGTCTCGATCGCCTTGCGGAGCTTCTGGTTGATCGTGCGAACCTCCGCCGGGCTGGTGGCCGGGTCGTAACGGACGGAGGTCAGCCCGAGCAGGTCGCTTGGCAGCTTCGAACCGTCCGCGTGGAGGATGAAGGTGCGGCGGATGCCGAGCGCGCCGCCGAACAGTCCTGCCTCGAACACCACGTTGTCGCGAGGTGAGGCCTCTCCAGGTTCTGCGTCAGGCGACGCTCCTGTCGTCGTCCAGTCGTCCCGAGCGAAGACGAACGCGGCGAAATCGACCTCGCGGGTGAGCTCGACAAGCCGGTCGAGCGTCGAGACACCCGGGTTGAAGACTGTCGTCCACGGTTCGACGTCGGCGATGTCCTGAAGACCCCTGGTGAGCGCCTGCAGCAGCCTCTCCTGCTGGCCCGACGACCCGAGGAAGATTCGCGGCTTCATCAGTAGCCTAGGCTACGTGGAGGCAGGGGTCGATTCCGACCGCCCACGCGTGCGCCATCGTCTGACGTTCTGCCTCTCCGTCGGCGATGACATGCGAAGAACGCGTCGCGTTACGCAGGCATTCCGGCATTGACCCAACGGCGGAAGACGTCGACGCGCTCGGCGGGCCACGCTCCGTCGCAAGGCATCGAGCCGTCTTCCAGCCGTTTCAGAATCGCGTCTGCGTTCTCCGCGACGTCGTCCCTCTGCCACAGATCGAACGTGGCGAGCATCGAGCCGCGATCTCGTTCTCTGAAGAGCGCCTTCACGTCGTGATCGAAGCTCAAACCATCGCGCTCGCTGTCCGTGTCCATGCGTCATCTCCTCCCAGCACCCGTTCGGACGAAACAACCTTAGCCGTCGCCCGGGTCGGCTATCTGAAACCGAACTCTCCAGGTCGGAACGTCCGTGCAAACTCGCGCTCGAGGGCGGTCGCCACAATGCATCCTTGAGCCCAGGCTGGAGCCGACCACATTCAAGGCGGCTTCTAACGGATCTCGCGGAGCTTCCTGCGCGTAGGCGTCGAGGAGGTCGAACGCCTACAGCCGGCCCTTTACCAGCCAGTGCCGTGTCGGCGAAACTTGGGGCTCACTCCTCTTGTAGTGTCAGGTGCTCGAAGCACGTCGTCGCCGGAAGGAGGCCGCCATGTCCACCGTCCCCGACACGATCGTCCTCGTCCATGGGCTTTGGATGACGCCCCGCAGTTGGGAGGAGTGGGTCCCGTACTACGAGGCGAAGGGCTACAAGGTGCTCACGCCTGCCTATCCCGGCTTCGAAATCGAGGTCGAGGCGCTGCGCGAGAACCCGTCCGTGATCGCCGAGCTGACTGTCCCCGAAGTCGTCGCTCACCTCGGCGAGGCCATCGGCGAGCTCGAGCAGCAGCCGATCATCATCGGCCACTCGTTCGGCGGAACCCTCACACAACTGCTGCTCGATCGTGGCTTCGGCGCTGCAGGCGTCACGATCGACTCTGCGCCGACGGAGGGCGTCCACGTACAGCCCTTGTCGCAGCTCAAGACGTTCTTTCCGGCGTTCGCCCACCCGTCCAAGCGCCACGACGCATTCGGGTTCACGCACGACCAGTTCCACTACGCGTTCACGAACACGTTGAGCGAGGAGGACTCGCAGAAGGTCTACGACCGGTACCACATCCCGGCGCCTGCGGCGTGGCTGTGGGCATACGGCCTGTTCGCAAACATCACGCCCGGCCATCAGGAGACGTGGGTGAACTACAGGAACGACAGCCGTGCGCCGCTGCTGTTCATCACTGGCAGCGAAGACCACATCATGCCGCCCTCGGTGCAGCACTCGAATGCGAAGCACTACAAGTCGAACACCATCACGGAGGTCTACGACTTCGAGGGGCGCCCCCACTGGACGTGCGGCGCACCTGGCTGGGAGGCGGTCGCCGACTACGCGCTTGAGTGGGCGACGGAGCACGCACGCTCAGGATCGCTCGTCGGTGCTGCGGCGGCCACGATCGACGAGTAGCGCCTACCCGACGTGGGGCTGCCCGGTTCCGGCGGGTAGCCCCATCGCGGCGGCTCTGCGTTGGTGTGGAGGCCCTGCCACCAGGCCCCCAGCCCGATCAACACGGTCGCGGGGGGTAGAAAGTCATCGCGCGTCGCGACCCTAAAGAGCGAAGAGCCCCGCTGAGCGGGGCTCTTTAGTAGCGGGGGCAGGATTTGAACCTGCGACCTCCGGGTTATGAGCCCGGCGAGCTACCTGACTGCTCCACCCCGCGTCGCGGGCCCGAGTATAGCCGCTGGGCGGCGGCTTCCACATTCACACGGGCGGCGCCGTACGTCGCAATGAAGGCCGCGCCGCCGCTCGGATGCCAGTACGGCAATCCCAGCTCCACGACCACGGCATCAGCGGATTCGGCCAGCAGCGCCTCGACCGCTGCCCGTTCCCATTCGTGGCGATGTGCATCGCGCGTGACGATCACGAGCTGTCGGCCGTCCGCGGCCGCAAGCGCAGACCCCACGTCGCCGTCCTGCACGCGAACGACCTGAGCCTCGGGTACGACCGCGCGGAACCAGTCGCCCGGTCTCTGCGACAACCGCCCCGCCGCCATGCTGGGCTCCGGCTCGAGCTCGACGACGAGCGCCGCGCGGGTGAGGGCTCCGTCGCCGATGCAGTGGAGGGCACGCTCCGCTGCCGCACGACCGACCTCCGTTCCGACACGCTCGCCCGAGCCTGCGGCGGATGACCATGCGGCCGTGCGACGAACGCGTTCGGCCGCCTCGGCGAGGCGCGACTCGTGCAACCGCCCGGACCGCACGGCACCGACGAGTGCGTCGCGCACGCTTCGAACCGAGTCGTCGAAGAGATCGTGACCCAGGCAGAGGGCGTCCGCGCCGGCCGCGATCGCCCGTACCGCACCCTCTTCGACGCCCACGGTCGCGCTGATCGCGCGCATCTCCAGAGCGTCGGTCATCACCACCCCTTCGAAGCCCAGCTCCTGGCGCAGCAACGTGTGCAGGATCTCTCGGCTCATCGTGGCCGGTTCCTCGCCGACCGAGCGGACGACGATGTGCGCGGTCATCAGCGCCTGCGCTCCTTCGTCGACAGCGGCGCGAAACGGGAGCAGGGCATCGTCCGCGAGCGACTCGACGATCGGGAGCTCGAGGTGCGAATCCTCCGCAGTGTCTCCGTGTCCGGGAAAGTGCTTCGCGCACGCGGCGACGCCGACGCCCTGGAGCCCACGCACGAATGCGGCCACGTGCCTGCTCACGAGCTCCCCGTCCGCGCCGAACGAGCGAATCCCGATCACGGGATTGAGCGGATTCGTGTTGACGTCCGCCACCGGAGCAAGGTCGAGGTTGACTCCCACCTCGGCGAGATCCGCCCCGATCGCGGCGGCGACGCGTTCGGTGAGCTCGACGTCGTCCACCGCACCGAGTGCGGCATTTCCCGGGTAGGAACTGCCAGTCGCCGCCTCGAGACGCGTGACGTCGCCCCCTTCCTCGTCGGTGGCGATGAGAACGTCTCCTCCCTCCGCCCGCAACGCCGCGGTCAGCGCGGCGAGCTGGTCGCGGCTCTCAACGTTCCAGGCGAAGAGGACGACGCCGCCGAGGCCGTCTCCGAGCCATCGTCGCACCCAGTCGGGCGCCACCGGGCCCTCGAAGCCGGGGAAGATGCACGCGGCGGCGAGCCGGCCGAGCTCCGAGCTCATCCAAGCGCTTCCTGCGGGGTCAGACCCGTGGAGTCTGACCCCATCATCCCTTGACGGATCCGGCCGTCAGCCCGAACGTGATCTTCCTTTGCACGAGGAGGAAGAAGAAGACGACGGGGATCGCGGTCAGCGTCGACGCAGCCATGAGCGCCCCCCAGTCGGTGTTTCGGCTCGTGCCGAAGAAGTAGGAGAGCCAGATGGTCAGGGTGTGGTTTCCCTGGTCGCTGAGAATGACGTTGGCGAAGATGTACTCGTTCCAGGCCGTGATGAAGACGAAGACCGAGGTCGCCACCAGCCCGGGCGCCACGAGCGGCAGGAGAATCCGGACGAACGCGCCCAGACGACTCGACCCGTCGACCATCGCCGCTTCCTCGAGCTCGCGCGGGATGCCCATGATGAAGCCCCGGAGCGTCCAGACGGCGAACGGCAGGAGGAAGGTGAGGTACGTGACGACGACACCGGTCAAGGCTCCTGTGGGCAGCGGGTCCTGCTGATCGGTGAGGCCGTAGCGGGCGAGCACGACGAAGAGCGGGATGATGATCCCGACCTGCGGCAACATCAGGATCCCGAACATCAGCGCAACGAAGGCCTTGCGGCCGGTGAAGCGGTACTTCGCCAGCGCGACGGCCGCCAGAAACGCGAGCACGATGGAGAGCACCAGGGTGAGACCCACGATGACCAGGCTGTTCTTGACGCTGCTCCAGAACCCCGGGTGTAGGGCAGGATCGATCGCATCTCGGAAGTTGTCGAGCGTGGGACTCGGCGAAAACCAGGTGGGCGTAAGGCTGTTGACCTCGTCGTCCGGCTTGAGGGCGGTCGAGACCATCCAGAAGACCGGAAAGATCATCACCGCGAAAACGAGGAGCCCGACGACGTTCCAGCCGGTACGGGCGAGGCGACGCCGCCGTCCGCGACGGGCGACAGCCGCTCGTGGGGCGGCTCGCTCGCGTGCCGGCGCGACGGGCGCTGCAGGTGTGACAGCGGTCATGTATCGCCCTCCGCTCGAACCATGCTGCGGACGTAGAACACGCTCATCGCCGCGACCATGAGCACCATCAGGAGCGAGATCGCCGCACCACGGCCGAAGTCGGAATGCGAGTACCCCTCGATGAACACGTACACGCCCATGATGTAGTTGGTCGCATCGACGTGGGAGGCACCGATCAGGAGGTACGGCTGGGCGAATACGCCGAAGTCCCAGATGATCGAGAGGCTGGTCAGGATCAGGAGGATCGGCTTCAGGATCGGAAACGTCACGTCTCGGAAGACCCGCAACCGGCCGGCACCGTCGATCTCCGCAGCCTCCACGAGCTCCCGCGGTACCTGGGCGAGCGCGGCATAGACGCTGATCGTGACGAAGGGGATGGCTCCCCAGACCATGAGCAAGGTCACCATGGAGAGTTTCGAAAAGGTGGTCGCATACCAGTCGTGCTGGGAGAAGTCGCCGAGGTGGAACTGGTTGAGGATGTGGTTGAGGACGCCGTTCTGAGGGTTCGTCATCCAGTACCAGACCTGAACTGCGACGACGACGGGCATGGCCCAGACGAGGACGAGGGCGGTCGTCAGGAGGACGCGGACGAAGGGACTGATCTGCACGAGCAGGACGGCGATCAGGGTCCCGAGCACCATCGTGAGGCCGACGTTGGCGATCGTGAAGACCACCGTTCGTAGCAACGTGTCCCAGAACACCTCATCGCCCAGGACCGAGCGATAGTTCTCGAGGCCGATCCACTCTCCCTTGCGCTGGATCAGCTCGGCGAGCCCGTACTGCTGGAAGGAGAGGGTGACGAGCTTGTACAGGGGGTACGCGAGCACCGCCGCGACGACGACGACGACCGGGAAGACGAGGAGGTACGGAACCGAGCCGCGTAGGACGCGGCTCGGAGTCAAGGGCCGTCGCCGCCGAGGCCAGTGGGCTGGGGCCTCGGCGGCGACTGCAGTTTCGGGGACCTGGCTACTCGGCAACGAGATCCACGTCCCGGTTGAACGTCTATCGCTGGTTGAGCGTGAAGGTGATGTTGTCGCTCGCCGTGTTAGCGGCTTCTTGGATCGTCATCTTGCCGGTGAGGATCCGGGACAGCATCGTGCGGAGAATATTCCCGTTCTCCACGTTGACCCAGTTCTTCGCCGTCGGAACGAACCAGCTCCGTCGGGCGGCGCGCTCGTTGACGCTGGTTCCCAGCAGGCTCGTCGTGTTCGGAATGTTGCCCTTTGCCCGCAGGGCGGTCATCGACGCATTGTCCGTGAAGGCGCTGATCCACGACGCCGCCTGCTCCTTGTCTGAGCCGACGGGAACTGCAAGGTCGGAACCGCCCAGGAAGCCCGGAATCGGCTGGCCCTTCGTGTGGCTCGGCATCACGAACTGCTGAGTCACCGGCTTGTACTTGTCACCGACGCAACAGCTGAACCAGGCAGGCCCCTGTATGGATGCCGCCTGACCCTGCGCGTACACGTCGTACGGGTTGGGTCGGACCTCGTCTGTCGTCTTGCTTGCCCGCGACGAGGCGTCGAAGAATCTCTTGAATGCCGCCAGACCGGCGAGAGCCTTCGGCCGGTCCAGCGTGCCGATCCACTTGCCCTTGTTGGTGACAGCGATCGTTCCGCCGTAGTCGTAGACGAAGCTCATTGCGAAGTACCAGTCTGTGCCCGCGATGTAGACCGGCGAGAAGCTCTTTGCGGAGTTCTTCGAAGCGAGCTTCTTCGCCCCGGCGGTGAACTCGGCAATGCTTGTCGGGATCTTGACCCCCGCGGCCCTGAACAGATCGGAGCGATAGGTGATGACGCGCGACCCCGCGTAGTAGGGCACGCCGTACAGCTTGCCGCCGTACCGCCCCGATTTCGCAAGGCCCGCGAGCCACGTGCTCTGGTTCGGGAACGAGACGCCAGAGAGGTCCTGGAACGCCCCTGCCGCCATGTACTTCGTCATCTCGGTGTTCCCCATCTCGATCACGTCCGGCGCGCTGCTGCCGGCCAGGGCAGCGTCGAACAATCCCAGGTGCGTCGGCCACGTCTTGTACTGCACGTCGACGTCCCAACCCGGGTTCTGGCTCTTGAACTGGGCATTGGCGGCCGCGACGACCTCGGGCCAGCCGGACTGGGCATCGACCTGGAGCCAGACCGTGAGAGTGTTGGCGGCGGTGCCGCCTGTGGCTCCTGTCGCTCCCACGGCCGTAACGGCGAGCGCGGCCATGAGCGCGGCAGCAGCAATGTGACGTAGGTTCATACGCATCTCCCGAGACCTCCGGGCGTCCAGGCTTCGCATTTTCCCGCGTGGCAGCTTGCTGCGGGACGCCCAAGTGGTTTATACCAATCTGCCACCAGGGGGAGGCTTCCACATACCGAGGCCGCTGTCAAGACCCAATCTTCGAAAGAGATTGCGATCAATTCCCTGCTTGCAAGGCGAAACGCGGTCATGCGCCGCCCTTGCTAGTGCTTGAAGCTTTGGTACTAGCCACAGATGGCGGGCTAGACCACGCGGCCGTCGACGGCTGCCCGCCGCGACGTACGCGAGCGCCGTTCCTGCGGGCGGGAGAGCGCCGTGACGAGCCGATACCGGTCGCCGCGGTAGATCGACTCCACGAACTCCACGGTTTCGCCCGTCTCCGAGTGCGTGACTCGCTCGAAACGAAAGGCCGGCGAATGGAGCGGAACGCCGAGTGCGGCGGACTCCTCCTCGTCGGTGACGGTCGGCTCGATCGTCTGCGTCCCCCCGACGATGACGAGCCCGTATCGGTCCCGGAGGAGCTCGTAGAACGACTGCTCCTCGAGATCCCTCGCGGTGAGTCCTGGCACGTCCTTCTCGCGCACGTGCACTGTTTCGATCGCCATGCTCTCGCCATCGGCGAGCCGTAGGCGGATCGCGACGACCACCGGCTCGGAGGGCGAAACGTGCAAGAGGCGGCCGAGGCGAGCGCCGGCCGGTGAAACGCGCAGCTCCAGCGTTCGGCTCGACGGCCGCATCCCGCGGCGGCGCATGTCGTCCGTGAAGGACGTCATGGTCAGCTCCTGGGCGATCTTCGGCTCGCTGACGAAGGTGCCGGCCCCGCGGCGCCGGACGAGATACCCCTCGCGCGTGAGGTCGTCGAGAGCCGCCCGCACGGTCAGCCGCGAGACGCCGAGATCCGTGCTCAGCTGCCGCTCGGACGGGATTGCGTCCCCTACGTCGAGCTGCTCGATGAGATCGAGGACGAGGTCTCGGGTCTCGCTCTGCTTCGTCACGGGAGAACCAATCCTAGTCGACGTGCCATTGTGGTCAATACCACCATGTCCTGGTGCCTGAGGTTTGCAGGCTCAGGGGGCGATCGCGACCGGGTCCGGAAGCGTCGGAGCTCCGGCCTCGAGGAGGCTTGCTCCCACGTCGGGATCGAAGAAGTGGAAGCGGCCCGGGTCCAGCGCGAGTCGAAGCCGTCCCCCCACCCGAGCCCCGGTACGGGGATCGATGCGAGCGTTCAGGAGCGCCTGTGGCTCGGCGACCAGCTGGGCATCGTCCTCGCCCTCCGCCTCGAGCACCTCGGACGTGACGGGTGTGGCGTCGGCGTGAAAGAACACGTGCGCGTCCGAGCCGAGCTCCTCGAGCACGACGACCTCCACCTCGATGCGGGGCAGATCAGGTGTGGCGAATGCATCGTCCTCGAAGCTCTCCGGGCGGATCCCGAGCACGACGCTCCGCGAGGACGTCGCCGGTCGGCGCCCTGCGGCGAGCGGCACGCGGAACTGACCGAAGGTGACGTGGGCTCCGTCGAGCGTCGCCTGCACGAGGTTCATCGCCGGCGAACCGATGAAGCCGGCGACGAAGAGGTCCCGCGGCTGCTCGTACAACCGCTGAGGTGTGTCCACCTGCAGAATTCGGCCGTCCCTCATCACCGCGACCCGCTGTCCCAGGGTCATGGCCTCTACCTGGTCATGGGTCACGTAGACGGTGGTGGTGCCGAGTTGCTGATGGAGCTGCGCAAGCGACGCGCGCATGCCTACCCGCAGCTTCGCGTCGAGATTCGAGAGAGGCTCGTCCATCAAGAACGCCTTCGGCTCCCGCACGATCGCGCGGCCCATCGCCACGCGCTGACGCTGCCCGCCCGAGAGCTGTGCCGGCCGGCGGTCGAGGAGATCGCCGAGGCCGAGCATGGCGGCCACCTCCTCCACACGCCGCCTCGTCTCCGGTTTCGGCGTCCGGCGCACCTTCAGCCCGTAGCCCAGGTTCTCGCGGACGGTCATGTGCGGGTACAGCGCGTAGCTCTGGAAGACCATCGCGACGTCCCGGTGACGAGGAGCGAGGTCGGTCACCTCACGTCCGCCGATGGAGATGCTCCCGCTCGTCACCTCCTCGAGCCCCGCAAGCGCGCGGAGCAGCGTGGACTTGCCGCATCCGGAGGGCCCCACGAGCGCAATGAACTCGCCGTCTCGAATGCGCAGCGAGACGTCGTCGAGAGCGACGACGTCGCTGGAGAAGACCTTCGTGATGTGATCGAGCTCGATCTCGGCCATGTCCGGATCGCCCTCCCGAGGGTTTGGACTCGCAAAGGCTATACCGATACCACACTTTCACGACAAGTGGTATTGACCACCGACGACGTCTGCGCATAGACTCGCTCCAGATGAAGCACATCCGACGCCAGGTCAGCGATCGATCGGCCGCCGATGGCGCGGCTCTCGACGGCCTTGTGACCGAGGCTGGAGGCGAGCCCGCCGCGGACTACGACCTGCGTTCGACTCTGGAGCTCGTCGAGCTCATGAACGCCGAGGACGAGACGGTGCCGGCTGCTGTGGGAGCCGAGGCACACGCCATCGCCGCAGCCGTGGATGCGATCTCCGACCGCTTGCAGCGTGGCGGTCGTCTGATCTACGTCGGAGCCGGATCGTCCGGCCGCATCGCGGCGCTCGACGCATCCGAATGCGAGACGACCTTCTCCACTCCCCAGGGGAAGGTCGTCACGCTCCTCGCTGGAGGCGTAGAGGCACCAGCGAGTGAGCAGGAAGCGGCCGAGGACGATCGCGACGCCGGTGCTGTGGACGTCGCCGCCCTCGAAGTGGCGTCTGACGACGCGGTGGTGGCCGTGAGCGCGAGCGGGCGAACGCCATACGTGCTCGGCGCGATCGAGGCGGCCTCCGAGGCGGAGGCGCTCACGGTCTGCATCGTCTCCGTTCGCGACTCGGAGCTGGCACGGCTGGTGGACCACGAGATCGCGGTCGTCGTCGGCCCGGAGTTCCTCGCCGGCTCGACGCGGTTGAAAGCGGGAACCGCGCAGAAGCTCGTCCTCAACACGCTCTCGACGATCTCGATGATCCGCCTCGGCAAGACCTTCGGCAACCTCATGGTCGACGTCAACGCCACGAACGAGAAGCTTCGCGCTCGCGTCCGGCGCATCGTGCGAACCGCGACCGGCGCGTCGCCGGAGCAGGTCGACGAGGCATTGGCGGCTGCGGACGGCGAGGCGAAGGTCGCGATCGTATCGCTTCTTGCGCGCATCGACGCGGCCCAGGCGCGCGCAAGACTCGACGAAGCCGGCCACAGCATTCGACTCGCACTCGGCCGGTGAAACTCGGGGTCGAAGCCGCCGTCGTGGACGGCCGCCTGGTGCGCGGCGACGTCGAGGTCGCGGACCGACGCGTCGCCGGCTATGGCCTCGTGTCGCCGAACGGAAAGGGCATCGCCGTACCCGGGCTCGTCGATCTCCAGGTCAACGGCTTCGCGGGCATCGACTTCCTCGAGGCCGACACCGACGGCTACCGCCGTGCCGGCGAGGCGCTGCTCGAGACCGGTGTCACGGCCTATCTACCGACCTTCATCACGGCCCCCGAAGAGCAGCTCCTCGCCGCCCTCCGCGAGGTGCCTGCCGAGTCGGACGGGCCCAGGATCCTTGGCGCGCACCTGGAAGGGCCCTTCCTTTCCGCCCTGCGCCTCGGGGTCCACCGCGCGGCCGATCGTCGAGATCCCGACGAGGATCTCCTCGAGCGGTTGCTCGCTGCGGGGCCTGTCCGGCTCGTAACCCTCGCGCCCGAGCTTCCCGGCGCGGACGCGCTCATCGAACGCCTTCTCCGGCACGAGATCGCGATCTCGTGCGGGCACTCCGACGCCACCGCCGACGAGGCGAATGCCGCGTTCGACCGCGGCGTGCGGACCGTCACGCATCTGTTCAACGCGATGCGGCCATTCCGTCATCGTGACCCAGGAATCGCGGGGGCGGCCCTGGCGCGCGACGACGTGGTCGTCCAGGTCATCCTCGACGGCGTGCATCTGGCCCCGGAGACGGCGAGCGTCGTCTGGCGCGCGGCCGCGGGGCGCGTGGCCCTCGTCACGGACGCGACTGCCGGCGCGGGTCTCACGGACGGCTCGTACCGCCTCGGGGGCGTCGAGATCGAGATTCAGAACGGGGTCGCCCGCGACTCGAGTGGCGCACTCGGCGGCAGCACCCTGACGATGATCGAAGCGGTGCGTAACCTGCACGCTCTCGGCGTCTCCCTCGAGGAGGCGATCGGAGCGGCGACCGAGGTGCCCGCGCGCGTGCTCCGGCTGCCAGCCGCCGGGCGGCTGGCCGTGGGTGGACCGGCCGACGTCGTGGTGCTGACCGACGACCTTGATGTCGAGCGAGTGCTCGTGGACGGACGTGACCGTGTCGTCAGCTGAGCCGATCGAGAGACCGATGCCCGGAACCGTGTTCCTCGAGGAGATCCGGGAGCAGCCGGACGCCCTCCTCCGGCTGCTGGAGCAGGAGGACGAGTTCGAGAAAGTGGCGGGCATCATCCGCGAGCGCGGCGCGAAGACGATTCGCATGGTCGGGCACGGCTCGTCGGACAATGCGGCCTCGTACGGCATGTACGCGTTCGGGCTCCTGCCCGCGTGGACCGCCCTGCGCGACTCGATCTCGTTGACCGTCTACTACGGCGCCGAGCTCGACATGACCGGATGCACGACGCTCGCACTCTCGCAGTCGGGTCGCACGCCGGACGTCGTGCAGTACGTCGAACGGGCGCGGCAGAGCGGCGCGTTCACGGTTGCGATCACCAACGACCCGGACTCGGAGCTCGCTGCGGCAGCCGAGGCCGTGCTGCCGTTGTGCGCTGGCGCTGAGCGTGCGGTCGCCGCGACGAAAACGTATGTGAACCAGGTCGCGGCTCTCGGCCTCCTCGCTGCGCACACCGCAGACGAGGGGAGGCGCTTCGCGGGCGAGCTCCGCGCGACCGCCGAGCTCATGGCAGAGCTCATTCCAGATCTCGAGAGGCGGATCACCCATGTCGCGATCCCCTTCGCGTTCGCCGGACGAATGTTCGTGATCGGCCGAGGCGTCGAGTTTGCGACCGCTCGCGAGATCGCGCTGAAGCTCCTCGAGACGTGCCGCGTGGCCGCGGAGCCGCTGACAGCAACCGACCTCGCCCACGGGCCGGTTGCGGCCCTCGATCCGCTCTTTCCGGTGTGGACGATCGCCTCGCAGGACCAGACGCTGCCCGCAGTGCTCGACGCTGCCACCCGCGCCCGCGAGGCAGGGGCAACGGTCATCGCAAGCGGGAGTGCGGCGGACGCCGTCGTGGGCGCCGACTACGTGCTGAAGGTGCCATTGCCCCCCTCCCCCCTGCTCGCGCCGCTCCTCTCCGTGCTTCCCGGCCAGCTCTTCGCCTGGGCACTCGCGCGGACGAAAGGGCTCGACCCCGACGAGCCGCGGGGGCTATCGAAGGTGACACTGGCTCGTTAGAAGCAGGGTGACTGGCTAAAAGCCAGGCACCCTGCTTCAAACTGGTGCCTGGCTTCAGCCAGGCACCTGATCCTCCTAGTGCGAGCCGACGCGGGTCGGTTCGCGCGTCTGCGCGGAGACCTTGTCCAGGATCGCCTCCAGTAGGCGCCCGGACGACAGGACATGCTCGCGGGCGAGCACGCGCGCGCCCTGAGGGCTACGGGCGGCGATCGCCTCGCGGATCGCGCGATGCTGACGATCGTTCTTCCGATACAGCTCGTCGAGGTCGGCACCGGTCGCCCAGACCGGCCTCACCAGGAACGTCCGGCGCGCAGCCTTGGCCATCCGCTCGATGAGCGGAACCTCGGCCGCGGCGTAGATGACGTCGTGGAAGGCATGATTGGCGAGCAGCCACCCGCGTGCGAGCTGGAGGTCCTGCCGGCCGGCGTGACTCATCTCCACGAGCTGGCGCGTGACGTCGCTGAACCGACGTTCGGCCGCCTCGAGCGCCGCGAGGTCGGCGAGCGACATCTTCGGCGTCGCGATCTCGGTTGCCAGGCTCTCGAGCTCCGCCCGCACCAGGAATGCCTCGCGCAGCTCGTCGCGGGAGAGCATGCGTACCCGGACGCCGCGATTCGGCTCGAACGAGACGAGACCGAGGGCAGCGAGCCGCCGGAGCGCCTCACGAACGGGAGTGCGACTGACTGCGAACTGCTCGGAGAGGTGCTCCTGGCGCAGCACGCTTCCCGGCGGGATCTCGCCGCAGACGATCGCCTCCTCGAGAGCGAGCGCGATGTCGTCGGCCTTCGTTCCGTCGGACATCTACTCGAGCTCCAGGAGCCGGTCGTACGCAGGGAGCGTGAGGAACTCGGTGAACTCGTCGCCGAGCGCGACCTGCTCGAACAGCGCTCGTGCCTCGTCGACGACCGGCTCGAGCGGCAGCTCGGCCACCACGCCCGCGATCGTCCGCTCGACATCGGCGCGCTCCACCTTGCCGTGGCGCACCCACTGCCAGATCTGCGAGCGGGAGATCTCGGCAGTGGCGGCGTCCTCCATCAGGTTGTCGATTGCCGCCGCCCCGGCCCCCGATAGCCAGGACGCGAGGTAGCGGATCCCGACGGAGACGTTCGCCCGCACGCCCTCGTCGGTGATCTCGCCCGGGGTCGCAGAGACGTTCAGCAGGTCCTTCGCCTCGACGGAGACGTCCTCGCGCGTCCGCTCCAGCTGGTTCGGGCGCTCCCCGAGAACGCCGTCGAACACCTCGGTCGCCGTCGGCACGAGATCGGGGTGCGCGACCCAGGTCCCGTCGAAGCCGTCCCCCGACTCGCGCAGCTTGTCGTCCCGGACGCGGGCGAGCGCGAGCTCGTTCGCCTCGGCGTCGCGACGGCTCGGGATGAACGCGGCCATGCCTCCGATCGCGTGCGCTCCGCGCGAGTGGCACGAACGGACGAGGAGCTCGGTGTACGCGCGCATGAAGGGCACCGTCATCGTCACCTGGGCACGGTCGGGCAGCACGAAGTCCTCACGGTCACGGAACTTCTTGATCACCGAGAAGATGTAGTCCCAGCGGCCCGCGTTGAGCGCGGCCGAGTGCTCGCGGAGCTCGTACAGGATCTCGTCCATCTCGAACGCGGCGAGGATCGTCTCGATGAGGACCGTCGCTTTGATGGTCCCGCGAGGGAGGCCGAGGCCGCCCTCGGCGAAGTCGAAGACGTCTCGCCAGAGCCGAGCCTCGAGATGGCTCTCGAGCTTCGGGAGATAGAAGTACGGGCCCGTCCCGCGCGCCAGGAGCCGCTCCGCGTTGCGCTGGAAGTAGACGCCGAAGTCGAACAGGCTCGCGGAGATGCCCTGCCCGTCGACCTCGACGTGCCGCTCGGAGAGATGCCAGCCGCGAGGACGGACGACGAGCACGGAGACCTCGTCGTCCAGCGCGTACCGCTTGTCCGGCGTCTCGACCGAGATCGTCCGCTCGATCGCGTCGGTCAGGTTGAGCTGGCCGCCGACGACGTTCTCCCACGTGGGCGAGTTCGCGTCCTCGAAGTCGGCCATGTAGATCCGCGCGCCGGAGTTGAAGGCGTTGATCACCATCTTGCGGTCTCCCGCCGGCCCCGTGATCTCGACGCGCCGGTCCTGGAGATCGGCCGGTGCGGGTGCGACCTGCCACTCGCCCTCCCTCACGGGGCGCGTGGCCCCGAGAAGGTCGGGAAGCTCGCCCGCCGCGATGCGCTTCTGCCGCTCAGCGCGGGCCCGGAGCAACCCGTCGCGTCGCCCGCGGAACTCCCGCTCGAGCGCGGCCACGAGGTCGAGCGCCTCGGAGGTGAGGACACCGGCGTCGTCCGAGGCACGAACGGTGACGCCGGCGGAGAGTGCCTGGCTCATCTGGCCGCGGATGCCTCGAACTGGGCTTCCTCGGTCGAGCCCTTGAGCGCGAGGGTCGAGCTCTCACCGCCCGTGATCGCCTCGAGCACGGCGTCGAAGTAGCCGGCGCCGACCTCGCGCTGATGCCTCGTCGCCGTATAGCCCTGCTCCTCGAGCTCGAACTCACGCTGTTGGAGACGGACGTACGCACTCATCCCCTCCTCCGCATATCCGCTCGCGAGATCGAACATCGAGGCGCAGACCGCGTGGAATCCTGCAAGGGTCACGAACTGGAATCTGTACCCCATCTCGCCCAGCTCCCGCTGGAACGAGGCGATCGTGTCGTCGTCGAGGTTCCGCTTCCAGTTGAAGGACGGCGAGCAGTTGTACGCGAGGAGCTTGCCCGGATGGCGGGCATGCACTGCTTCCGCGAACGCCGCGGCTTCGTCCAGATCGGGAGTCGAGGTCTCGAGCCAGAGCAGATCGGCATACGGCGCATAGGCAAGCGCCCGGGCGATCGGCGCTTCGATCCCGGGCCGCACGCGGAAAAACCCCTCGGGCGTCCGCTCGCCGGTCAGGAACTCGCGATCGCGCTCGTCGACATCGCTCGTGAGCAGCGTCGCCGAGAGCGCATCGGTGCGCGCGATGAGCAGTGTCGGCACGTCGAGCACGTCCGCCGCGAGCCGCGCCGAGACGAGCGTCCGGATGAACTGGCCCGTGGGAACGAGCACCTTGCCGCCGAGGTGACCGCACTTCTTCTCGGACGACAGCTGGTCCTCGAAATGCACGCCGGCCGCACCTGCCTCGATCAGCGCCTTCATCAACTCGAAGGCGTTCAGCGGCCCGCCGAAGCCCGCCTCCGCGTCAGCGACGATGGGGGCCAGCCAGTACGTCCCGTTCTTTCCCTCCGCCGCGTCGATCTGATCCGCGCGCAGGAGGGCGTTGTTGAGCCGACTGACGAGCGCGGGAGCGCTCGAAACCGGGTAGAGGCTCTGGTCGGGGTACGTGTGGGCGGCAAGGTTGGCATCCGCGGCGACCTGCCAGCCGGACAGATAGATCGCGTTCAGGCCGGCCTTGACCATTTGCACGGCCTGAGCGCCCGTCAGCGCTCCGAGCGCCGCGACGTACGGCTCGGAGTGGAGAAGCCGCCACAACCGCTCTGCTCCCAGGCGTGCCAGCGTGTGCTCGATCCGAAATCTTCCGCGCAGCCGTTCGACGTCTGCGCCGGTGTACGGCCGAACGATTCCGGCCCACCGGTCCTTGCCGTTCAGCCCGATCCCGCTCATTTCGGTCCCTCCCCCGCTCGAATTGAATCCAGGATCCTATCTAATTGGATCCTAAGTATGCGCCAGGGGCTGTCAACGGCGACTTTTCGGCTATTCTCGCCCCACTTCTGGATCCAATCTGCAGTGATCTTGGATCCCAGACACACGATCGAGTCATCGCCGATTAGGATCGCAAGGGGTGGTTCTCCTGTCCTTTCTCTCCGGGCTTGCGCTCGTCGTCGCCGCCACGGCGTTCGTGGTCTTCCGCGGCTTCGACCTCTGGCGACAGCTCAGGCGCACGGGCGGGGCGCTCACGGCAGAGGTCACGCTGTTCGACGAACGCGCGGCGCGCACGGAGCGGCTCCTCGTCGAGGCGGACCGGTCGAACCGCGAGCTCCAGGCTGCCCTCGAGCGGCTGCGCCTGTCCCGAGCGCGCCTGCAGGTACTCCTCGACGCACTCGAGCGCGCGCGGGCGCGCGTCCGCTGGCTCCGCCTGTTCCTGCCGGTTCCATGACACGCGTCGCCGCCGTCGACCTGGGAACGAACTCGACGCGGCTGCTCGTCGCCGATGTCGACGCCGAAGAGCTCGTCGAGGTCGTGCGGCGCCAGACGATCACGAGGCTCGGGGAAGGCGTCGACCGTCGGCGGCGCCTCCTCCCGGTCCCGATCGCGCGCGTCCGCAACTGCCTGACCGACTACAGGCGTGAGATCGAGAGGCTCGGGGCGACCCGCACGCTGGCGGTCGGGACCAGCGCGGTGCGCGACGCGGACAACGGGGAGGCGCTCCTGGGCGAGATCGAGTGGAGCTACGGCTTCACGACTCGTCTTCTCGACGGCGAGGAGGAGGCCGCGATGACGGCCCGGGGAGTCATCGCCACGACGCCGCCCAACGGGGACACGCTGATCGTCGACATCGGTGGCGGCTCGACAGAGCTCGTGTTCTGCTCGAATGGCTGGGCGGCCGCCTCCAGGAGCCTCGACGTCGGCTGCGTGCGCCTGACCGAGCAGTTTCTCGTCTCCGACCCACCTACGAAGGCAGAGCTGATCGCCGCCGCAGGCTACGTCGGATGGGCTCTTCCGACCTACGACGCGCGAACCGCCATCGGCGTCGCCGGCACCGTCACGACCTTGGCGACGCTCGACCTCGGCCTCCAGGAGTACGACCCGGAGCGAACGCACGGCCACCGGATGTCCCGCGCGGCAGTCGATGAGCAGCTCGGACGACTCGCCGGGCTGCCGCTCGCCAAGCGGGCCCGGGTCCAGGGAATCGAGCCGGGCCGTGCCGAGGTGATCGTCGCCGGCATCGTGATCCTCGGCGAGATCATGGACGCGTACGGGCTGCTCGAGATCGAGGTCTCCGAGCGGGACATCCTGCACGGGGCCGCGTATGCAGCTGCCGGGCTGCCCGAGCTCGAGGAGGCCGCAGCGCCGCCAGGCGCGTACGTCTGCTGCTGACGCGAGCCTAGGCGGCGCGCACTGCCACAGGGGTCGCGCCGAGCCGGCCGCCGGGGGCGGACGCGGCCGGCGAGGCGCCGCACACAAGGCAGAAGGCGCGCCCGGGGTTCCTCTCTCCGCACGCGGGGCAACGCATCCGCCGGATCTTCGCAGGGAAGGTCGGGAGCGTCTACGCGGCCGGCGGGAGATCGGGCGGCCGCTCGTCCTCGTCTCGAGGTTCCTCGTCCTCGGCAAGCCGGCGCTGAAGAACGCTTCTCGAGAGGACGCCGACGAGCTGTCCCTGTCCGTCCACCACGGGCACCCGCTCCGCGTCCTCCGCCTCGAGGAAGCGAAAGGCCTCCTCCAGCGGGACGTCGGGGCCGATGGTGTAGTGCGGAGGCTCGGCGATCGACCCGAGCGGGGTCGTGCGGGGATCGCGGCCGGGCGCAACCACCTCGCGGACCAGCGTCTTGCGCGTCACGACGCCGGCCAACCGGTCGCCCTCGGTGACGTACACGGCGCGCACCTCCGGGCGCTGGAGAAGCTCGCCCGCAGCCTGCGCCGATGCATCGGCCGGAAGGCGCCGCGGGTCGATGACCATCGCATCCCGGACCGTGTTCATGCGTGCCTCACGGGAAGATCCCGCGCGCCTCGAGGGCTGCGGAGACCTCCCGGATGCCGGCCACGAGCGCAGCCGTTCGGAGCAGGATGTCGCGCTCGTCTGACAGATCCCAGACGCGATCGAAGGCGTCGCTCAGCTTCTCCGCCAGCTTCGCCCTGATCTCCTCCCGCGTCCAGAACAGGCGCCCGAGATCCTGCACCCATTCGAAGTAGGAAACGGTGACGCCCCCGGCGTTCGTCAGGACGTCCGGCAGAATCGGGATGCCACGGCCGGAGAGAATCGCGTCCGCGTCGAGCGTCGTCGGTCCGTTCGCGCCCTCGGCGATCATCCGCGTCCGGACTCTCGAAGCGTTCTCGGCGGTGATCTGATCCTCGCGCGCTGCCAGGACGAGGATGTCGCAGTCGAGCTCGAGTAGCTCCTCGTTGGTGATCCGGCGGCCCATGTCACATCCTGCGAGTGAGCCGTTCTCGGCGACGAATGCCTGCAGGGTGGGAATGTCGAGCCCGCGCTCGTCGTGGAGGCCCCCCGAGACGTCCGACACGGCGACGACCCTCGCGCCGCGCTCGTGGAGCTCGAGCGACGCGACGCTCCCCACGTTTCCGAACCCCTGGACCACGCA
This sequence comes from uncultured Actinomycetes bacterium, assembly GCA_963761485.1. GTDB lineage: Bacteria > Actinomycetota > Thermoleophilia > Gaiellales > Gaiellaceae > GMQP-bins7. The sequence continues at coordinate 837,095 of CAVXGP010000015.1, forward strand.
CCGCTGCTCCTCGAGGCGCCATCCCAGCCGATCGCAGGCCCTGGAGATGACCATCACCACGCCTACGCCCGTCGCCTCGTGACGGAACACCGAACCGCCGATGGAAACCGGCTTCCCGGTGACGATCTCGGGCACGGCGTACCCGCGCTGCATCGAGTACGTGTCCATCATCCACGCCATCGTCTGCTCGTTCGTCGCCATATCGGGAGCGGGGATGTCCTCCTGCGGGCCGATGATCGGCAGGAGCTCCGAGGTGAAACGACGCGTCAGGCGCTCGGTCTCGCGGATCGACAGAGCGCGCGGGTTGCAGCGGACTCCCCCCTTTGCACCCCCGTAGGGGAGACGGAGAAGCGCACACTTCCACGTCATCCACATGGCGAGTGCCGCGCACTCGCCCAGCGTGACCTCCTCGTCGTAGCGGATGCCACCCTTCGTAGGCCCGAGGATGCTCGAATGCTGGACGCGGTATCCGGGGAAGACGACCCGCCGCCCATCGTCCATCCGAACGGGAACACTGACGATGGTCGCACGCTCAGGGAAGCGGAGACGCTCCGCGATGTCGGGCGGGATGCGGGCATGGGGCACGGACTGGTCGAACTGGGCCACCGCCATGCGGTAGAGAGGCGTATCCCACTCCAGCTGGGCGTCGGCCAGCGCTTCCGGAGGGCTCGCCACGGCGCGCGGAGTGTACCCGTGCCATGGAGCGTTTCCTGCGCGAATCAGGTGCCGTCAGCTCCGGGCGGGATCAGGCGGCGAGCGTCTCGGAGAGAAGCGTGACGTGCGTGTGTCGGCCATTCGCCGAGGGGCCGAATCCCCACGTGCTCGCCACGTCGAGTCCCAGCTCATCACCGAGGTGGGCGACATCGGCGGCGTAGTACGCGGTCAGATAGGACCGGTCGCGAGGTGACATCGTCTCGACGATCTCGCCGCGCCTGAACAGAGACATCGCACGGGATCGCTTGACGCGGCCCGCAGCTCGACCTTGATCCAATCGGTGGGTGAGAACCTGGCCCGCGCTCCTCGCGCCTCGATACAGCCTCGGATAGCGAACGACGAAGTTCTCGTTGACCTTTGGCGCAAGCTCGGCATGATCGATCTTCCACGGCTCACGCAGCCCCAGGAAGCGTTGAAGCTCGGCGAGCGGCGCGTCCGGATCTCGGACAAGGTCTTCGAGAATCACGACCAGCAGCTGCTGCCGCGAGAACTGCTCCCGATATCGGGACAGCTGCTCGGCGTAGTTCCCTCGTTTCAGCGCATCGAGATCCTCGCGAATGAACTCGGAGAACGTTCGCGCTTCCCGGTCGACACGGCGGCGGTGATGGAAGGCGGACCACACTCGTTCGACGGGATTCCGAAGCAATACGATCAGGTGCATGTTTGGATCGAACTCGAGGATGCGATCCGGCACCCTCGGGTCCGCCAGGTAGCTCGGAGACACTTCGCCGATCGCGGTCAAGCCGTCTCGATCGACGGGGAAGTGCTCCCGGTACCAGCTTTCGCCTCGGCCGTAGTGATGGTCGAAGAAGTGAACCTCCTTGCGATGTTGCGGGACGTAGACCTCGGGATGCCGCACGAGCAAGCGGTGCAGCAGCGTCGTCCCGCATCGTTGCGCTCCGATGACGAGAAAGTCCGGACGATGACGTGGCCGCCGACGGGAACCCCTTGCGCACGCTTCGACTCGTGCCGGCCGCGTTCCCGTGTACGAGCCGTGCGCACTCGAGGACGCGATGATCTCGTCGACTGCACGAACATCGCTCGGGCGCCAGATCACGCGGTCCCGGGACCGACTTGCCGACGGCCGCACGATTCCGGTCGCCGGAAGGACATGCTCCGGCTCCGAGTCGACATCGAGGAACGCGCAGAGTCGCTGCAGGCACTCGGCGGGGTGCCGAACGACATCCTCGTGCCGCACCTCGATCAACTCGTCGGACGGGAGGTGTCTCTTCAGCTCCTCGATCGTCCGCGCCATGAGAGCGAAATCGCCGATGCAATCGGACAGCGGAAGTCGAAGAATGGGATAGCGCCCTCGGACGTACATCGTCGCGATGTTGTCGAATGGATTGCGCACCACGTGGATGACCTTGAGCGGCACGCCGACTGCCTCCCTCAGACGAGGCAGGAGCTGGGGATCGCGCGCGAGACGAACCGCAGACATTGCCGCTTCCTTGTCGCCGACGACCCGCAGGCTGCGACAGCCGTTCGCCCAGGGAGTCTCGACGCGATAGCCGTAGCCCTGCCATCGAGACCCGGACTCCCAGAAGTCGTCGGCGCTCGACCGTATCGCGGCGAGAAGTTGATCCTTCCCGGCACCCCAGCGGACGAATCCGAGCGCGTCGAGCTCGTGACCGAGCAGCATGTCAGGGTGAGCGTTGAGCATCGACGCAATCAGCGTTGAGCCGCTGCGCGGGTACCCGACGAAGAGACAAAACGACCGCAGTTCCGAATGGTCGACCGACGAGAACGGACTGCGGACAGCGCTCGCGGCGAATCGGCGCCAGAAGGCCGCGCGCCGCTGGATGCGGTTAGCGATCTTGGACGGGGCCGAATCGATCACGTATTCAGATGCGAGTACGGTCTACTCGCTGAGTGGCGTCACGGATTCGGGCCCGAGGGGCAATGCAACGCGACGAGGTAGCGGCAGATTCCAGGCAATACGGTCACGTTGCTCCTCAATCGACTCATGCCCTGCCGTCTCCCAGCCCGGATGCTCGCGGCGGTCGACAGGATGAGCTGTGGCGGTGAATCCGGATTCGTCTTGGTGGCGGTCTGTCACCATCGAACCTCCCTCGGTGGGACAAGTATGGAAGGCGCGGGCGCAGCCTCGATCGTCGATTACGACGTCGACACAACAAGAGCACGACCCCGTGCCAAGCCGCTGTCCAGCCGTGGTCATTTCGACGGAGGAAACGCGCCAGTGGAACAATGGACCCGTGCGACGCTCCTCGCGTCTGGTCGCGTTGGCCATGGCGATCGCGGTCGCGGCCGGCGTCTCTGTCGCTGCAGCGGCTCGGTCAGAGGGCTTTCGCGACGAGTTCGCGACCTTCGACGCGAGCAGGTGGGTCGTCATCGCTCGTGCGGCCGGGAAGGGGACGCTCGAGCCCGCCAACGTCTCCGTGGCCGACGACCACCTCGCCGTCGAGCTTCCGGCTGGCACGCTCGACGGAGGCGAAGTGCGGTCGAGAGGCCTCTACCGGTGGGGCTCGTACCGCGTCCGAATGAAGGTGGCCAATGCGCCGTCGTCGCTGACGGCGTTCTTTCTGTACCGGCCGCCGGACTATCAGCGCGAGGTCGACATCGAGCTCTGGAACGACAGCAGCCGGCGGGTCATGTTCTCGACGTATGCCGACGGCGCTCAGACGAATACTCGAACGATGCTGCTGCCGTTCGATGCCACGGCGGGCTTCCACGAGTATGCGATCGAGTACCGTCCGGGCTCTGTTCGGTTCCTGGTCGACGGGATGCTGCTGCAGGGATGGTCCAGGGGCGTCACCCGCTCCCCCATGCACGTCTTCGTGACAGCGTGGTTCCCGAGTTGGCTGGAAGGACAGCAGCCGGATACGGACCGTTTCACGTACGTCGATTGGCTCGAATTCGTCCCGCGGTAGGACGCAGCGGCCGCACCACGATGCAGTTCGACACGAAGATCGCCGTCGTGCTCCGTGACGACCTCGCGGTGTGGCAGAAGACGAACGTGACGGCCTTTCTCGTCAGCGGCATCGCGGGAACCGATCCGGGTGTCGTCGGCGAGCCGTATCGGGACGCATCCGGGAACGAGTACCTGCCCATGTTCGTCCAACCCGTTCTCGTCTACGAGGCCGACGCCGCAGCGCTGCGGAGGGCCTACGAACGCGCGATGAGCCGAGGCGTCACACCGGCCATCTACACGCACGAGCTGTTCGCGACGAATCACGACGAGGCGAACCGTGCCGCCGTCGCGCCGGTCGCGGCCGATGATCTCGACCTGGTCGGAATCGCGTTCCGCGCCGACCGCAAGGCGGTCGACAAGGTCGTCGACCGTCTCCGCTTCCATCCCTGAGCCGTTCGGAAGCGTGCCTCAGGTGCCGGGGGTGGGAGTCGAACCCACACGTCCCACGTGGGGACACCTGCTTTTAAGGCAGGCGCGTCTCACCCGTTCCGCCACCCCGGCGGAAGCAGTGTAGGAGGTCGCCGACGACGCGCGGGCGAGCGCCTTGTCGATCTCTGCCGAGCGCCCTAGACTCGACCCGCAGTGCGGCTGCACGCATCCATTCTCGTACTGATCGCCGTCCTTGCCTTTGCGGGATGTGGCGGCGACGAAGCTCAGCCGCTCACCCTCGAGCAACGGGTTCTCACGGCCGAGGACGCGCCCGGCTCGAAGCCCGATCCCGTCGAGCAACGGCAGCAGACCGCGAGTATCGAGGAGTTCCTCACGACGTTGAAGGACATGGCTGTCGATCCGGACCCGGAAACGACAGCCGGGGTGTTCCGGGAGGCCGGCTTCGAAGGCGCGATCCTGGACGCCCGGTTTTTCGGCGACACGCACAGCCCCGACGCGCCCCATGTCTTTTCCGCCGCGATTCAGCTCGAATCCGAAGACGGAGCGCAGAGCGCCCTCGACTGGCTCCACGAAGACGCCTTGAAGCCATGTCCGAGGTCGTGCGCCGTGCGGATCAGCGAGTTCGACGTCGAGGGCATCTCCGGTGCGCGTGGTGTCCGTCGAAGTCAGAGCGCAGAGGACATCGAGGCACTCGGCCAGCCGGACGACATGCCGTTCGAGTCCTATACGGTGCTCTTCAGCGACGGCCCGTTCGCCTACAGCGTCGACGTCTCGGGCCCCCCGGGCTCCGTGTCCGAGCAACAGGCACAGGAGGTTGCGACGGCGCTCCACAGCCGCGTCGAGGGCGCACCACCACCGAGCGAATAGGCCCGCTCCCGGGCGGCTACAGGCCGCCGGGGAGCAGCGAGTCCGCGGAATGCGGCTCGGGCCCCTTGAACTGGAACCCTTCGAAGAACGAGGAGAAGGCACCCTGGTCGAAGGATTTGCACTTCGCCAGATATCCCGTCCCGTTGCCGGTGCCCCCGACCCATGCGCCGAGCGCGATCTGGTTCCCGAGCTTCGGATACGGGGCAAGCACAGTCCCATTCTTGTGATCGTCGTAGAACGCTCGTAGCTGCTCGACGACCGAGTCGGGCACGTCGTCGCCGTAGAAGATGTAGACGCCGCCGTGCTCGAGGTTGTGGACGATGCGGGCGAGCTGAACCGGCTCCGTGTATGAACCCCAGACCACCGTGCCGACCGTTCCGTCCGGGTTGAAGCCGAAATGCGGGCCATTCGTCGGAGGATCCGTGTTCCACTTCACGGTCTCGTCCGGCGCGAGGGAGTGCCTGGCGGGCTGGGCCTTCACGGCCTGCAGCGTGCAGCCGGCTGCCTCCAGGTCGGCGCGTACGTCCTCCGGGCTCGGTGATCCGCCGGCCAGGCCAAGGAGGGCGACGATGACTGCGGCGGCGGCCAACGCCGCGAGCGCTCCCCCGCCGTACATCAGGATCCGGCGTCTCTCGGCTGCCGCCCGCGGATCCGGGGTGGTTCGCTGCTTGGGCGCCTTGACGCGCGGCTTGCTGACGCGGGGTTTGTCGGCCATGCCGCGGGCGAATGTAGCAACAGGCCTGGTTGCGTCCGGGTTGCGCCGACACTCCGTCCGGGGGCGGCTCTACCGTTCGTCGACCGTATGGTCATCGTGGCACTCGTCATCGGGTTCGTCCTCGGCTCACTCGCCGTGTACCTCGCTGTACGGCCCTCGCTGCTCGAGCGCAGGCGGCGCGTGGAGGAGGTGATCGAGCTCCAGCGCACCCTCGCTGCGGCGCGCGCCGAGCTCGACGTCGAGCGAACGGCAGTCGACGACCGGCTGGCAGCGGCGATCAAGACACTTTCGGCCGAGGCGCTCGACGCGAACAGCGCACGGTTCCTACAGCTCGCCGACGCGCGCTTGGCCGGATACGTGCGCCCACTCAAGGACTCGCTCGAGCGCATGGATCGCCAGCTTCAGGGCGTCGAGCGGATCAGGCAGGAGGCATACGTCACTCTGCGCACCCAGGTGACGACGCTGTCCGAACGGACCGGCAACCTGGCCAACGCGCTTCGGGCTCCGCACGTCCGCGGACGCTGGGGCGAGGCGCAGCTGCGAAACGTCGTGGAGCAGGCCGGGATGGTCGAGCACACCGACTACGTGCGACAGGCGACGACCTCGGACGAGGAACGAACCTTGCGGCCGGACCTTGTCGTCCGCATCCCGGGCGGGAAGCACGTCGTCGTCGATGCCAAGGCGCCGCTTGCTGCCTACCTGGAGGCCTTCGAGACTCAGGACGAGGCCGAGCGCTCCCGCCATTTCGCCGACCATGCGCGACAGGTTCGCGACCACGTCGGAAAGCTCTCCGGCAAGCAGTACTGGCGGCAGTTTGAGCCTTCCCCGGACTTCGTCGTGATGTTTCTCCCCGACGAGTCCTACCTCCGGGTGGCCCACGAGCACGATCCGGCACTGGCCGAGGACGCATGGCGCGCGAACGTCATCCTCGCGTCGCCGAGCACGCTCGTCGCCCTGCTCCGGACGGTGGCAGCGACCTGGCAGCAGGAGACGGTGGCAGAGAGCGCGAGAGAGGTGCATGCCCTCGGTCGCGAGCTGTACGAGCGCATCGGGAAGGTCGGCGAGCACTTGGCGAAGCTCGGGCGCAGCCTCAACGGCACGGTTGGCGCGTACAACGAGGCCGTGGGATCGCTCGAGACCCGCGTTCTCGTGACGGCGCGTAGGCTCGAGGACCACGGCATCGGCGAAGGGCTCGAGGGCCCCGCGCCGGTCGACCGGACAGCGCGACCCCTGACTGCACCGGAGCTCGTGGAGCGAGCGCCGCTGGCCATCCTCCCCGGTGACGCCGACGCTGCGTAGCGGCGGAAATGGGAACATCGGACCATGCTCCGTCGTTTACAAAAGTGTGCCCCGCGGTAGCGGGGCCGACCTACGATGGGAGCATCTGTGAGCGACGTCCGTGATGTGATCATCATCGGCGGCGGGCCCGCCGGGTACACGGCTGCCCTCTATACCGCACGGGCCAACCTGAACCCGCTCGTTATCGAGGGCTTCAACTGGGGCGGCCAGCTGATGATCACAAGTGACGTCGAGAACTACCCGGGCTACGCGGACGGCGTACTCGGCCCCGCGATGATGGCCGACTTCAGACGGCAGTCGGAGCGCTTCGGCGCCGAATACGTGACCGACGACGTCACGCGCGTGGACTTCTCGGAACGCCCGTTTCGAATCTACGTCGGGGACGAGGAGTACCGGGCCGAGTCGGTGATCGTCGCGACCGGAGCGAGCGCGCGACAGCTCGGACTGCCCTCCGAGGAGAACCTCCAGGGCCGCGGGGTCTCGTACTGCGCGACCTGTGACGGCGCGTTCTTCCGGGACAAGGTCGTCGTCGTGGTGGGCGGCGGGGACTCGTCTATGGAAGAGGCAACGTTCCTGACCCGCTTTGCGGCCAAGGTGATCATCGTCCACCGCCGCGACGAGTTTCGCGCCTCGCCGATCATGGTCGACCGGGCGCGGGCCGACGAGAAGATCGAGTTCGTCCTGAACGCGGTCGTCGAGGAAGTTCTCGGCGCCGAGAACGGCCGCGTGACCGGCATCCGGCTCCGCGATACCGTCACCGGCGAGACGAGCGAGCTCGAGGCGGACGGGATCTTCGTGGCGATCGGCCACGATCCGAACACTGCTCTTGTCCTCGACTGGCTCGATCACGACGAGCAGGGATATCTCGTGACCGAGCCGGGATCGACGCGTACGAACATCCCCGGAGTGTTCGCCGCCGGTGACGTCCAGGACCACATCTACCGCCAGGCCGTCACCGCCGCGGGATCCGGGACGATGGCCGCGCTCGACGCGCAGCGCTTCCTCGACGAACAGCAGCACGAGCACCCTGAAGTAGTGGCGACCTCCGCGTAGCGGCTCCGGCGAAGACCTTCCGACCGCAGGCGTCGCTAGGCTCGCGAGCTGTGTCCACACGCTGGGTCGACCTCGTGGATCCCACCCGTGAGGAGGTCCTCGGGTCGCTCCCGCTTCATGTCGACCCGGAGGTCGTCGAAGCACTCGCCGCGCGGCCGGCCAGTGGACGCGAGGCTCGCCCGGTGATCGAAGGGCACGGAGCGTACGCGTTCGCGGTGCTCATGGCCGTTCACCCGGTTCCCGAGGAAGATCGAATCGCCTACCACGAGGTCGACCTGGTGGCGACGCCCACAGCGCTTCTGACGGTGCGGAAGACTGGCCCCGACGGAGCCGTGTTCGATCCGTCAGGACTTCATCCCGCCGTCGAAGAGGATGCCCCGGTGGGGGTTCTCGTCCACCGGCTCGTCGACGACGTGGCCGACGGCTACCTCGGCGCGCTCGACGCTGTCTACGGAGAGATCGAAGAGCTCGAAGACGCCATCGACGTCTGGCCACCACGACGCGTCCGCCAGCGGATCTCGGACCTTCGGCACGAGCTCCTCTACGGTCGCAAAACCGCATCGGCTACACGAGCCGCGGTACGCCGAATCCTCGACGGCCGGATCGAGGTGGGCGATCATGCCCTCTTCCCACCCGACGTCGAGCGACTCTTCGCCGACACGTACGAGGCGCTAGTACGCGTAACCGAAGAGCTCGACATCGCCCGCGATCTCCTTGCGGGTGTGCGCGACCACCATCAGTCGAAGGTCGTGGAAAGCCAGGGTGAGGTCGCCAAGAAGCTCACGGTCATCGCCTCGCTGGTGCTCGTGCCGTCCTTGATCGTCGGTTACTACGGCCAGAACTTCGAGTCGGCATTCGACGAGAGCTACTGGTCCATCGGAGTGTCGAGCGGCCTCATCCTGGTCTCGACGATCGTCCAGCTCGCTCTCTTCCGCTGGCGGCGCTGGATCTAGCGGCCAGCCGCGACGACGGACAGAGATCTTCGACCACGCAGTCCTCGCATCGCGGATTGCGGGCGTCGCACACCCGGCGGCCATGCCAGATCAGCAGATGCGGGAACCGTGCCCAGTCGGCGCGTGGGACGATCCGCTGGAGATCGCGCTCGATCTTGACGGGATCGTCCAGGCGCGTCAGGCCCAGACGCTGGGACAGACGACGGACGTGCGTGTCGACGACGATGCCCTGCGCATGGCCCAGCTCCGAGGCGACGACGTTCGCGGTCTTGCGCGCCACGCCGGGCAACCTGACGAGATCGTCGAGCCGGTCGGGAACCTCGCCGTCGAACTCCTCGAGCAGGACCCGCATCGTTCCGCGTATCGCCTTCGCCTTCTGACGAAAGAAGCCGGTCGCATAGATGTCCCGTTCGAGCTGCTCCTGGGGGACCGCGAGGTAGTCCTCCGCCTGTCGGTACTTCCGAAACAGGGCCTCCGTCACACGATTGACGTTGGTATCGGTCGTCTGCGCCGAGAGCATCACCGAGACGAGGAGCTCGAGGTCCGAGCGAAAGCGGAGCGCGATCTGCGCGTCCGCATGCTCCTCGGCCAGGCGCTCGATGATCGGGCGGATGCGGTCTCGGCGCCTGCCGAGGCCTCGACGCCTGGCCTCGCGAACGTAGCTACGTGCCACGGAGCTGTTCGAACTCGGCGGTCGCGGTGTCGGAATCGACAGGTTCGACCAGGAGCTCGATCAGCTCCTCCTCCATCGGCGAGGCGAGCGCGCGAATCGCGGAAGCCGTGGCCTCCACGTCGTAGGGCGTATGCCGAAACTCGACGTCTGGTCCGAGGAGTGCCCAGAACGCTCCTCGACGCCCCTCGTAGGGCAAGCCGATGCTTCCGGGATTCACCAGGCGAAGCCCGCTCGAGAGCCGGCGGTCGTACTGGATATGGGTGTGGCCGCAGACGACGACGTCGGCGGACACCGGACCGAGCATCTCGATCACGTCGTCGTCGGGCGTGATCCGCGTGTAGATCGGATCGTCCGAGCCCGGGGTCGAATGGCAGAGCAGGACCCGACCGAGACCGACAACGTCGAGCTCGAAGGTCAGCGGCCAGCGCGCCACGGCTGCAAGCCGCGCGGGCCCGAGACGATCGGCAGACCACGCTCCGAGATGAGTCTCGTCGCGCTCGAGCACGAGCCGATCGGCGTTCCCGCGCACGATACGCGCCTCGACCGCTTCCAGGCGCTCGAGGACCTCGGCCGGCCACGGCCCGGAGACGGAGTCGCCTCCGACGATGATCTGGTCGACCCCCTCTCGCTCCACATCGGCCAGGACCGCCTCGAGAGCCGGGAGGTTCCCGTGAATGTCGCTGACCGCCGCAACGCGCATGATGCGAGGCTAGCGTGCGACAGCGAGTCTTGGCCCCGCGCAGAGGAGATCCAGAGCGGGACAGTCCGCGCAGACGAGCTCGCTCGGGTTCGGGCGAAACATGCCCGCGCGAATGCGCGCGATTGCCTCCGAGAGCTCTGACTCGAGCTCTGCAACATCGATGCTCGAGAAGGTGGTCGAGACGACGTCGTTCGGTCGCTCGAGGAACTGGTACACCACCTCGACGTCCTCTGCACCGTCACGAAGGCACGCGAGCGCGTAGACGAGGCGCTGCACCCGATAGTCGGTTTCGACGACGGACGCTGGGTCGGAGCCGTCGAGGACATTCGACTTGTAGTCGACGACGAGCGCCCGAGGGCCGTCTCGCCAGAGGACATCCAGCCGGCCGTGCAGGAGAACGCCGTCGTGCTCGAACGCGAACGGTCGCTCGGGCCGGGCCCCAGAAAGCTCGGCCACCCGCAGCGCAAGCGCCGACGCACAATACGCATCGACGAGCACCGCGATCCGGTCGACCTCCGCAGGGGTCGCCGTCGGATACCACTCGAGCACTGCAGCTTCGAGCTGGGCTCGTGTGGGAGGAGCTGGAGCGTCGAGCGGAATCTCCTCGAGCAGCCGGTGCACGGCGTCGCCGATCGCCGTGCCTGCGAGCCCCTTCTGGATGTCGTCACCGAGGCGAACTGCAGGGACGGGCGGGAGGCCCAACACGCGCTCGGCGAAGTAGCGGTACGAGCAGCGCTCGAAGAGCGCGAGGGCGCTGTAGGAGAGACGCCGCACATCGTGGACAGGAGGAGTCGGAACGTCTTCCAGCGGCGGCAGCTCGAATCCGACGTGAGCCCCTCCCAGCGGCAGATCTCCGAAGAGCGCGAGCTGGCTTCCCGCGTCCGGGAGTTCGTTCGGCTCCTGCTCGGACCGTCCGTCGTAGCGGTGAACACGCACGAGGAATCGCGCCTCGCCCCTCTCGAGCTCGACCGGCTCGTCGCCCGCCGTTGCGACGAGGTCGGGCGCAGCGAGACGCTCGAGGACCCACCCGATCGGCGTCTCCCGATCGGCCGAGCGCGCTGGGTCGATCGCACCCGAGACGATCAAGCGGTCGATGGCGCGTGTCATCGCCACGTAGTACAGGCGCAGTCGCTCAGCCCGCTCCTGTGCCCGCTCGGCCTCGCGAACCTCGTCGAAGCCGAAGACCGGCTCGGGGTCGCCTCGCGTCGGATGGATCATGCGGAACCCGAAGCGACCGTCGGAGAGCGCGACGATCTCGTCTCCGCCACGCGGCCCGCCGGTGTCTCGGCCGGCGTCGGCGACGATCACGACCTTGAACTCGAGCCCCTTCGCCGCGTGGATCGTGAGCAGGCGAACTGCGTCTGCTCCCTCTTCCTCCGCTACTGCCTCGAGCTCCTTTGCCCCGAGCGACTCCTGCTCCCGGACGAATCGCACGAACCCGGCGAGATCGGCTCCGCGTATCGCCTCGTAGTCGCGGGCGAGGCGGCCAAGCTTCCGCAGGTTCGCGAACCTCCGGGAGCCGTCCCAGCGCGCGAGCACGGCGAGGTCGTAGTCGTGCTCGGCGACGATCTGCTCGCACAGGCCTTCCACGCTCGTGCGAGTGGACGCGCGGACAAGCCGCTCGTAGCGCTGTTGGAACGCCCGGAGCAGCCGTTGGTCGCTCGACGAGAATCCGTCGGCCAGGCCCTTCTCGAGCGCCGTGAAGAGGGGACGGCGGGGTGCGTTGCGCCGCAGAAGGACGAGAGCGTCATTGGAGACGCCGACGAAAGGAGATGCGAGAACCGTGGCGAGCGCGACGTCGTCGTAGCGGTTGTGGACGAGTCGGAGGTACGCGAGAAGGTCGGCGACCTGCTGCTGCCCGAAGTATCCGCGCCCGGTTGCACGGTACGTCGGCACACCGACGCGGCGGAGCGCCTCCTCGTATCGCTCGGCATCCGTTCCGGCGGCGAAGAGGACCACGATCTCGCCCGGTAACGCCTCCCCCGAGTCGACCAGCTCCCGTACACGCTCGGCGATCGTTCGCGCTTCTCCCTGGCGCCAGTGCTCTCCCGTGTCGCGGTAGCCGGCCTTGTCCGTGACGAGCAGCTCCACCGGATGCCCGAACACGGGATCGGCGAACTCCGCAGAGGCGGCCAACGGCTGGTACTCGTCGCCGAAGCTGTCGGCGAAGAGGAGGTTGACCGCGGCGAGGACCTGTGGCCGCGAACGGTAGTTGCTCTGAAGCGTGAGCAGGTTCGGAGCCTGCGCGCGGCGCTCTCGGAAAACCTCGACGTCGGCGTGGCGGAAGCCGTAGATGGACTGGAACTCGTCGCCGACGGTGAACACCTCGGTCGCCTGGGGGTGCGCGACGAGGTCGATGAGCTCGCACTGCAACCGGTTCGTGTCCTGGAACTCGTCGACCATGACGAGCCGGTACCGAAGTCGGACGGAGTCGCGGACCTCCGGATCGTCGCGAAGCAGGTCTCGCGCCGCGAGCTGGAGGTCCTCGAAGTCGACCGAGGACTCCCGGCGCTTCAGTCCCGCGTACTCGTCGGCGAAGCGTTCGAGGAGCTCCTGGAGCAGATCCCGATCGTGTGCTGCGAGCTCCTCGAGTGCCGCACGCTCGATGGCCCTCCGGGCCAGCTCGTACGAGGCCGCGCGCGAGCCCCTCGACGCAAGCCCCGAGAGATCGACGACGCGCTCGGGGGACGACTTCTCGGCGACGGCGCGAAGGGCCTCGCCGGCGGTCTGCCGCTGGGTCGGGGTTGCTTTCTCATCGGCCGCGAGACACGTCGCCTCCTCGCGGAACCTCGTGATCGCATCCGCAACGCCGGGGCGCTCACCCAGCTCGAGGACGAGCTCGGTGCCCGCGGATCTCAGCGTCTCGTAGACGCCCGTGAGCATCCGGCGCAGGCCGTCGGCACGGTACGTCGCAAGCAGCCGGAGGCGTTCGGGCTCGCCTCCGGAGCAGAACGCCTCGAGCGCTCGATCGAAGGCCTCACCGCGGAGCACTGCCGCACCCGAGTCCTCGAGCTCGCGGAAGCGCGGATCGAGACCGACGGGAAACGGGTGGGCCTTGAGCAACCGGTTGCAGAAACCATGAATGGTCGAGATCCAGGCGCCGTCCAGGTCCCGAGCCAAGTCGGGTCTGTCTCGTGCGACGAGCGCCGCCCGGATTCGCGTGCGGAGCTCGCCGGCGGCCTTGCGGGTATAGGTGAGAACGAGGATCGAGTCGACATCGAGACCGCGTTCGCAGACTGCCCTGACGTAGCGCTCGACGAGGACCGAGGTCTTGCCCGTTCCCGCACCGGCCGAAACGAAGACGGTGCCGAGCGCTTCGACCGCAGCGAGCTGCTCGTCGTTGAGGCCGGCCCGGGTCTCGACGGTCACGCTCATGCGCGTTTCACCCTGCAGATCGGCCAGAGGTCGCACCACGACGGGCAGCCGTCGCCCTTGGGATCGTGCTGGACGTCACCCGCGCGTATCCGCTGGGCGTACGTCGCAGCCCGCTCACGGGCATTCTCCACCTGCACCCAGAACGGCTCCTCGTCGAGGTAGTCGTCCCTGGCGAAGCCCGGAAGGTCCTCGCGCGCCGATTCCCGCAACATCCCCCGCGTAACCCGCTTTCCAGAGAGCGCGCGGTAGACCCCGCCGAGCGGCTCCACTCCGACGAGATCGCGAAGAGCGAGCACGTAGAGCGGGATCTGCAGTCGCATCTCTCGGTCGATGTCCCGTGCCGAGTGCGCGCCCTTGCCGGACTTGTAATCCTGGACGATCCCTCGCGCGCTGAAGGGGTCGACGTCGATCCGGTCGATCTTCCCGGAGAGCCAGAGCCCGTCGCCGAGCGCGAGACCTCGCTGCAGCTCGGGCGCCGCCCGCTCCGAGCCGAATGCGACCTCGAGTCGGCGCGGTACGAACGAGACGTCCGAGATCGCCTCGTCACGGACGAAGCCCTCGAGGTCGGCGAGAAGCGTCTGCCGGAGCTCGGCCGCCTGGAGCTCTGTCAGGTCGAGCCGTACTCCCGACTCCAGCGCGTCGTCGAGGCAGCGCCGAACGAGCTCGAGCGCGGCGTCGAGGTTCTCCGGTGTGATGCGCTCGGCGTCGAGCTCCCGCGGAAGCGCGGCGTAGAAGCGGTGGAGCGCTGTGTGGACAACCTGGCCACGCAGCATCGGGTCAGGTTCGGCGTCGATCGTCTTCGGGTCGATAACGCGTTCGACCAACCAGGCGGAGGAGCAATCGGCGAACCGCTCGAGCTCCGTCGCCGAGAAGACGGTCCGGCCTGACATCGTCTCGAGGACCGTCGGGCTCCGCAGGCGGGTAGATCGGTCGAATGCCCCGCGCGCGCGATCGAGCCGCCGGGACCAGCCGTTGGCAGCGGCAAGAGCGGCGGCTCCATCGGTGTCGTCCACCGCCAGCCGGACGAGCGCCCTCAGGCGCTCGCGCTCGCTCGGCGCGGAGTCGAGGGGCCACGTCAGGGTCGAGAGGGGGCGTCGGTGGGTCGCGTGAGCCACGTCGGAGGAGTCGAACAGCGCGCGAACGTCGTGCCAGAACGGGCTCGGCTCGCGTGGGCTTCCGTCATCGCCCGCGGCCTCACGGACGAGGACGAGCCGTTTCAGCGCACGTGTGCAGGCGCTGTAGAACAGGTACCGATCATGGGCGACCGCGTTTCTGCGCTCGAGCCGGCCGCCGAGCTCCTCGCGGAGGTCGTCGTCGAGAAGCGGCGTCGGCCGGGCCCGGCGAGGAAGCGTGCCTTCCTCGAGGCCAAGCAAGAACAGGACGTCGAAGAACCGCGTCCGAGCGCGCGAGTAGTCGAGCACGGCGACGTGTCCTGCTTCACCCGAGGTCGTCGGGCGAACCTGTGTCCGCTCGAGTGCGGCCAGGACCTCCTCGGGTGAAACGGTGCCGCCGTCGAGTGCGTTGAAAGCCTCGAGCTCCTCGAGCGTCCGCTCCGCCGCCTGAAACACGCGCGCATCGGCGCGAGCGTCACCGCCTGTCGGCGGGGACTCGAGCCCCCAGGCGTTTCGAACCATCGTGCGGAGCAATCCTCGGGCGGCCGCGATCGGCTCAGCGCTCGAGCGCAGCTCGGCGAGAGCGGGGATTGGAGCTCCGCGGAGCCGTTCGCACTCCTCCTCGACCCGAGCAGGATCGGCGATCGCCCGGCCGCGAAGGCGCCCTTCCACGAAGTCGACAGCTCGCCGCTCGAGCCCCGAGAAAGGCGACCGCAGAAAAACGAAGAGCTCACCGCGACCTCCTTCGAGCCAGGCAAAGCGAAGCAATGCAAGCAGCGCACGTCCGAGCGTCGTCTCGCCGAGCCTGGAGCCGTGCTCGATCGCGTACGGGATGCCCAGTGATCCGAGGACCGCTTCGATCGGCGCTCGCCAGCGGTCTGGAGAGTCGCAGACGATTCCGATGCGCTCCGGCGGCGTCCCCGACCTGACGAGGGCGAGAAGCTCGACGCCCAGCAGCTCCACCGTGCCGCGAGCGCCTGCACCTTCGAGGAACTGGAGTGAGCCGTCGAGCGACGCGCTTTCAGAGGGCGAGTCCGCGAAGAGCTCTCGCTCGAGGTGAACCAGCGGAGCCGGGATGTTGTCGGCACCGGAGCGGGGAAGCTCCTCTACGGCTCCTGCGGCCAACCGCGAAAGAGCCTCGACCGTTCCCTCGAGTGCGGCGAACGCGGCCCGCCCGGGTTCGTACGGAATCGAGACCGTCACGTCCGTGCGTGCAGCCAACGACTCGACCAGCGCCCACTCGGCCCCCGTGAGGTCCTCGAAGCCGTATGCGAACACGGGCTCCCGGTTCCAGACGCTCAGGTCACTCTGCAGCCGCTCCACTGCTGTGCGCCTGAGCTCGTGCCTGTCGGAGAGCTCCAGCCGGTCGAGCTCGGCGCGATATCTCCTAACGAGTAGAGCGAGGTCTCCGCGCAGTTGGTCGGGCTCGATCAGGGCAGACTCGAGCTCGCCCAGAGTGGCGAGAAGCACCTCGGCGAACCCGCCCGATCTCGCGGACGCGCCGACACGCTCGAGCTCCGTTCCCGCGATCGCACGTCGCACCGCCAGCGCGCGCTGGATCTCCGAGGCCGGCGGCCGAGGGGCGTCGGCGCCTCCCGCGACGTGCTCGAAGAGGTCCTCGAACGTTCCGATGTGGCCCGCGAGGAGAGCCGGACGCCTCCTCAGCAGGTCCCGCTCGACGCGCTCGACGTCTCCACGATTGGGAACGACGAGCCAAGGATCACGATCGAGTGCGGCAAGGTACCGCTCGAGGAGCAGCGCGATCTTGCCGGCATGCGCCGGCCCGACGACAAGCGAGACGCCCATCTGTCCATGGTAGTCCCGGCCTGTGACGCGCTTTCGTACGCGCCCGAGCCGCAGTGTGCAAAGAGCGACAAACTGCGTACCGGACGTTCGTGGAGGGAAGAATCGAGAGCTCCGGCCTTGTGCTAAGGCCGGAGCCTCCCGTTACGCGGCCTTCGGCTTGCGCCCCCGCCGGGCCACCGACTGTCCGGGCATCCCGCCTGCACAACCGTCGCACAGGTCGGCCTGCTTGGACCCTCGGCGTGCATCGGTGTAATTGAGGCGCATGAGCGCACCCTTGCCCTCTGCGACTTCCTTTCCGCAGTTGTCGCACACGAGAATCGTCTTTCTTGCCACGCCTTTTCTCCTAGGCTTCGCTTCCCGAGGGAAGCGAAGCCTAGAAAAGTAATCACCAAAATGCAAGCGGAAAGACCGTCTCGCATTTCTCGCGGCGTTCTAACGCAGTAGGATCATGCCGTGAGGACACTCGTCGTTCTCGAAGGCGATCAAACCGGGCAGGAACTGCTCGAGGAGGCGCTCCGCATCCTCGTGCCGGACGTCATCGGAATCGAGCTCGACTTTTTCCGCTTCGATCTCTCGCTCGAAAACCGGCGCGCGACGAGGAACGGCGTCGTTCACGAAGCTGCCATAGCGATCCGGGAGCAAGGCTTCGGGCTCAAGGCGGCGACGATCACCCCTGAGGGCGCCGGAGATGTTGGCTCGCCGAATCGGATCCTTCGCGAGGAAATCGGCGGAAAGGTCATCGTCCGAACGGGACGTCGCATACCGGGAGTCGTCCCGCTCGGCGGCGTCCACTCGCCGATCTCCGTCGTGCGCATGGCAGTCGGGGACGCGTACGGTGCGAAAGAGTGGCGCGAGGGCGAGGGTGACGACGAAATCGCCTTTCGGACCGAGCGCATCGAACGCCGAATCTGCCACGCGGTGGCGGAGTTCGCCTTCCGCCAGGCAGAGCGTACGGGCGCGAAAGTGTTCGGTGGGCCGAAGTACACGGTCAGTCCGATCTACGAGGGGATGCTCAAGGAAGAGATGGACGAAGCCGCCGGCCGGCACGCCGAGGTTCCCTACGAGCCGCAGCTGATCGACGCCACCTTTGCGCTCCTGATCTCCTCCAGCGGTGCCCCGATGGTCATTCCAGCGCTCAACCGCGACGGCGACATCCTCTCCGACCTCGTGCTCCCGCTGTTCGGCTCGATCGCCGGATCAGAGTCGCTCCTCGTAGCCTTCGGCGACGACTACGTCCCGAGCGCTCTCATGGCCGAAGCGGCACACGGGACGGCTCCCGCCCTCGAAGGCAAGGACGTCGCCAACCCGATGGCGATGATTCTCGCGGGAGCAGCCCTCCTTTCCCACGCAGACGCGGAGGAGTGCCAGAACGCGGGCAGGGCGATCAGGGAGGCGTGCCTGGAAGCTGTCGCCGAAGGAGTTCGAACCGCCGATCTCGGCGGGCACGACGGAACTCACGCGTTCACTGACGAAGTGATCCGGCGAACGCGAACGAAGCTGGAGGTCTGGGCGACGCTCTGAGGGTCGGCCATAGCAGCGCCCCGGCCGCGAAGCGGCCGGCTTCAGGGATTTTCGCGCGCCAAGCCGTGGCAAGACCGAAATCTGCGCGAGCAGATTTCGGTCTTGCGCAGAGAAGCGAATCTGCACTCGCGGATTCCGCTCTTGCGCAACTACTAGAGTCCAACCCGCCATGCGAGTCGCGGTACCGAGGGAGACCGCTCCCGGTGAGCGTCGCGTGGCGCTCGTCCCCGAGACGGTTTCGAAGTTGCGCGACGCCGGGTTCGACGTACGACTCGAGCGTGGCGCGGGGATGGCCGCCGGATTCCCGGATGAAGGCTACGCCGACGCCGGTGCAGAGCTCGTGGACTCGAGCGCGCTCCTGGCTGACACGGCACTCGTCGTACGGGTCGCGACGCCGTCCGCAGAGGAAGTCGCCGCGCTCCAGGCGGGAACGGTCCTCGTGGGCTTCCTCCAGCCTCTCACCGACAGCGATGGGATCGCGCGCCTTCGTGAGCGTGGCGTCATCGCCTTCGCGATGGAGTCGATCCCGCGCATCACGCGTGCCCAGCCCATGGACGCCCTGTCCTCACAGGCCACGGTCTCCGGCTACAAGGCGGTTCTCCTCGCCGCCGACCGCGTGCCGAAGCTCTTTCCGATGCTCATGACCGCGGCCGGCACCATCGCCCCTGTTCGCGCGCTCGTCGTGGGAGCGGGCGTCGCCGGGCTGCAGGCAATCGCCACCGCTCGCCGGCTGGGAGCGGTCGTCTCGGCGTTCGACGTCCGCCCGGCGGTGAAGGAACAGGTCGAGAGCCTCGGTGCTGCGTTTCTCGAGCTCGGCATTCGCGCCGAGGAGACCGCGGGCGGCTACGCCACGGAGCTCACGGCCGAGCAGCGAGACCGACAGCAGGCGGCGCTCGCCGAGCGGATTCCAGACTTCGACGTCGTCATCACGACGGCCGCAGTGCCAGGACGTCCCGCCCCCAAGCTGATCCCGTCGTCCGCGGTGCAGCACATGCGGCCCGGATCCGTGATCGTCGACCTCGCGGCCGAGACCGGCGGAAACTGCGAGCTGACCGTCCCAGGCGAGGTCGTCGAGCACGACGGGGTCGCCATCATCGGAACGACGAATCTGCCGTCCCTGATGGCGTACCACGCGAGCCAGCTCTACTCGCGAAACGTCGCCGCGTTGATTCAACATCTGGCGCCGAACGGCGAGCTCGCGCTCGACTGGGACGACGAGATCACCTCCGGCGCCTGCGTCACTCGACAAGAGGACGCGAGCGCGTGATCGAGCTTCCGCTCGTCCTCGAGCTGACGATCCTGGTGCTGGCCGCGTTCCTGGGCTTCGAGGTGATCTCGAAGGTGCCGACGATGCTCCACACGCCGCTCATGTCGGGGGCGAACTTCATCCACGGCATCATCATCGTCGGGGCGATCCTCGTCCTCGGGAACGCCGACGACGCGTTCACGAAGATCGCCGGCTTCACCGCGTTGGTGCTCGCGACGGCGAACGTCGTCGGCGGGTGGTTCGTGACCGACCGGATGCTCGGGATGTTCAAGCGTCGGCCGGAGCCCAAACGTGAGGAGCCCGGCGGATGATCTCCGACCCGGACGTCGTCGGTCTCCTCTACCTCGTCACCATTGTCTGCTTCATCGTGGCGCTGCGCTTCCTTTCGTCACCGCGGCACGCGCGCAAGGGGAACTGGGTCGGCGGCGCCGGAATGCTCGTGGCGATCGGGACGACGCTCCTGCTCGAAGGCATCGGGAACTGGGCCCTGATCGTCGTCGCGGGCGTGATCGGCACGGTCGTCGGGGTCGTCGGCGCCCGCAACGTCCGCATGACCGCCATGCCCCAGATGGTCGCGATCTTCAACGGCGTGGGAGGCGGCGCAGCTGCCCTGGTCGCGCTCTCCGAATGGCACAACGTGGCGGGTCCGGCGTGGGACGAGACCGTGTCGATCGTGCTCTCCGCTCTGATCGGCTCGATCTCGTTCGCGGGATCGATCGTGGCCTTCGCGAAGCTGCAGGAGCTGGTCAGCGGGCGACCGATCGTCTTCCCCGCCCAGAACGTCGTCAACGTGCTCGTACTCGTCGCCGCAGCGGGGCTCGGGGTGGCGGCGGTCGCAGGTGCCGACGCGCAGGGCGTGCTCTGGGCGCTGATCGGGCTCGCGCTCGTCTTCGGCGTGATGTTCGTCCTCCCGATCGGCGGCGCGGACATGCCCGTCGTCATCTCGCTCCTGAACGCCTTCACGGGGCTCGCTGCGTCCGCGACGGGCTTCGTGCTCGACTCCGCCGTCCTGATCGTCTCCGGGATGCTCGTCGGTGCGGCCGGCACGCTTCTGACGCTCCTCATGGCCAAGGCCATGAACCGCTCGGTGGCCAACGTCCTCTTCGGCGCATTCGGGCGGGTGCAGATCGCCGCGGGAGGCGCGCCGAGCGACGACGGGAGGACCGTTCGTGCGACAACGGCCGACGATGTCGCCGTCCAGCTCTCGTTCGCCCGCAAGGTCATCGTCGTCCCGGGCTACGGGATGGCGGTCGCTCAGGCCCAGCACGACGTTCGGCAGCTCGCGGACGTCCTCGAGGCGCGGGGCGTGGACGTGAAGTACGCGATCCACCCCGTCGCCGGGCGCATGCCGGGCCACATGAATGTCCTCCTCGCGGAGGCGAATGTCCCGTACACGCAGCTCTTCGAGATGGACGAGATCAACCCCGAGTTCCCGCAGACGGATGTCGCGCTCGTCATCGGCGCCAACGACGTCACGAACCCCGCGGCGCGGAGCGACCCGTCGAGCCCGATCTACGGAATGCCGATCCTGGACGTCGACAAGTCCGGAGGCATCGTCGTCCTCAAGCGTTCGATGAATCCCGGTTTCGCCGGTATCGACAACGCGCTGTACCTCGATCCGAAGACCACGATGCTGTTCGGGGATGCGAAGGAATCCGTTCTCAAGCTGATCTCCGCGGTCAAGAACCAGTAGTCGTGGCCGTCCCCTTCTTCAGCGGTCGTGACGTCACGGCCGCGGTCAGCTCCGCCGAGGCGTACGACGCCGTGCGCGAGGCGTTCGTTGCCTACGAGCGCGGTGAGTGGACGATGCCTCCAAAGGTCTACGTCACGAACTACCCAGCAGGTGACTTCCGTGCAATGCCGGCTCTCGGTGGCGGGCACGCGCTGCTCAAGTGGGTGACCTCGTTCCCCGGAAACCCGGCCCGCGGGCTTCCCACCGTGACGGGCCTCGTCCTGCTCTCCGACGCCGAGGACGGGCGGCTCGTGGCGATACTGGACGCCGCGGTCGTCACCGCGCTGAGAACGGCTGCTGCGGCGGTGGTGGCCGCGGACGCGCTGCGCCGTGCGGACGCGGCCTCGTATGCCGTCGTCGGCTGCGGAGTGAACGGAGCGGAAACGGCACGCATGCTCGTCGCCCGCGGCGCGACACCTCTCGTCTGGGACGTCGACGAGGAGCGGCGTCGATCAGTGGCCGACCGTCTCGGTGCGCGGGTCGCCGGAAGCGCCGAAGAAGCGCTCGCCTGCGACGTCGTGGCGACCGTGACGCCGGGCCGAGAGGTCCTCTACGGGACGAACTCGCTCCGGGCCGGACAGCACGTCTCGCTGATGGGCGCCGACGGGCCGGGAAAGGCAGAGGTCGCAATCGAGGAGCTGCGGCGTGCGAGCCTCTTCTGCGACGACTGGGAGCAAGCCAGCCACGGCGGCGAGGTCGCGGGCGCCGTCGAGCGCGGGGTGGTGACCCGTCGCGACGTCACGGACCTCGGTGCCGTGCTCACGGGTGATGCCGATGGCCGCCGCGACGCGGCGGCCATCACCTTGTTCGATTCGACCGGGCTAGCGATCCAGGATCTTGCGATCGCGAACGTCGCGTATTCGAAGGCTGATCGATTCGATCTTCAACGGCTCGAGCTTTGATCCGTCGGGCCGAGGTCCGGGCTATGGTTGGAGCGACCGTGAGAACGCTCGGGCGGTTTCTACGAACCAGCGGCCAGTACCGCGATCCGACGGGTCGTTACCGCGCTTCGTTCGCGGAGCCGTGGCGCCGGGTGGTGGCCGCAACGGTCGACTGGGGCCTCTGTTACGTGGCGTTCCTGCTGGTGTCGATTCCACTCGGAATGGTGCAGTCGGTGGGCGCCATCTCCTGGCGGGAGGGCGATTTCGGCGGTTCACCGGGCCACGTGCTGTTCGTGGTGACCCAGGTGTTGACCCTCGTACCCGTAGTCGCTTACTTCGGGTACCTGCTGCCAACGAGCCAGACGTTCGGGATGCGCGCGTTGGAGCTGCACGCGGTCTCGACGAAGACCGGAAGGGGGCCCTCCTTCGTCGCCGCAACCGTTCGCGGCGCCATCGCGACCGCGGTGGCGGCTTCCTTCTACATCACGTACCAGGTGGCGACGAGCTTCGAGGAAGGCCGTGAGCTCGACGCGACCTCGGCCCGTCTTCTCGATGTCGCCCACGTCGTCGTCATCGTGGGGAGTGTCTCCGCCCTGCTGATGATGTTCTCGCCGACGCGCAGGAGCCTTGTCGACCGGCTCTTTCGAACTGCGGTCATCGATGAGCTCGAGGCGGTGACGCCCCACATGGGGCCTTGGGGGCCACTCGACGCCTTCGACCTGTCGTCGCGGGAGCGCTCTCCAGCCCGGCACGCCGCCAGCCGCTAAGAACTCCTTTCAGAATGATCGCCCGTCGCGAGTCGGATGCTGGACCCGCATCGCGGCGTCCAGCGCCGGCGCGCGACATGGCCGCTCATTCTGAAAGGAGTTCCAAGGGTCAGTCGGGCGCCTCTCGTCGATCCTCCGGCCCTCGGGAGGGCACGGGCCCGCCGGCGCCGGCGACGGTGGAGCAGTCGAGCTCGCCCGACCGGACGAGCTGGATCGCGGTCTTGAACGAGTCATATGAAGGCTTGTGCGTTCCGTCCCGCCAGAGCACACCCGACTGCCACCCGGCCAGGCGGTCCTCGTCGAGCAGCTCGAAGTTGAAGAAAGCGCCGACGGCGGACTGGCAGCGCGCGAGCAGAAGGGCATCGCGAAGCTGACGCGCCTGGTCGCGAACCCAGGGCTCGGCCCCCTCCGGCGCGAGCGGAGGCAGGGCGAACGGGTCCGTCTCCTCGCCCCGGTAGTAGCGGCGCTTCGCGGGCGGCACGACCGTCTGGAATCCCGTCTCCACGTACCAGACAGTCGTCGGGCCTTCACCCGGCAAGGGTTGAGCCGTATCGCCGAACCCGTCTTCGATCGCGTGGAGCAGACGGTCGAGGTCTCCCTGACCGACGGTCCTCGGATCGTCGTGGCGCACCCAAGGCGGCTCGGAGGCATTGTCCGGATACGGGTTGTGCCCGAAGGTGTCCAGGATGGGACGCGTCCGCCCGCGCTCGCGGTAGGCCTCGCCGAGCGCCCGCACGAAGCCGGCCGGGTCATGGTGCGCGGCTGTGGTGCTGATCACGTTGATGTCGGGGCGGAGTCGGTGCAGCCGTCGCCAGCAGGCTGAGAGAAGAGCCTCGTAGGCCGGCGCGCCGGCCGACGCGGGCCAGAAGTGGGGCGAGTTCGCCTCGTTCCAGATCACGACGTCACGAAACGGGATCCGAAGCAGGACGTAGTGCAGGAAATTGCAGTACTCCCTCCGGCTGGTCGCGTCCAGCGGAGCCTCGGAAGGCTTGCCGAAGACGCTGATGACGACACGCTGGCCGCGCTCGATCAGCATCGCCGCGCGGTGCAGATAGACGCGGACGTTCGTCGGACGGCTCTGCCCATGCCGCCACGGAATCGTGATCCGAACAGCCTCGAGCCCGAGGTCACGGTACTTCGCCACGAGCCCGTCCGGGCGTGCCAGCCACTTCGAGTGGTCGTCGTCGACCCCGATGACGAACGACTCAGGAGGCTCTTGCACCGCAGGATCGGCGGCGGAGGCTGCGCTGGCAGCCAGCACAGCGACCACGCAGACGCCCGCCGCAAGAAGAGCCGCCCTCCCCATTCCCCAGACTCATCTTCATCGGGCGGCTCGGGAAAGCAATCGAGCCGAGGTCTAGGCTACTGGAGCAGTCTGGCAGGCTCGAAGACGTCGAGGAGCGGATCGCGCTCGCCGAGGATCGCACGAGCGAGGAGCCTTCCGCTGGAGAAGCCGAGCACGATCCCGTGCCCGGAGTATCCGCCTGCGACCCAGAGGCCGTCGGCACCGGGAACGCGCCCGACCACCGGGACGAAGTCGAAGACCATTCCGAAGATTCCCGCCCAGCGATAGTCGACTCGAAGCGATCGCCCGACGAGCGAATCGACGAATTGCTCGAGGGCGCCCTGCACGACCGGGGTCGTTTCCTCCTCAGCGGTGAACTCCGAATCGAGGGAGACGTCACGGAAGCCACCCGCGACGATGCGGCCGTCGGGCGTCTGGTGCCAGTAGTCGAAGCCATGGCGGCCGTAGTGCGGGACCTCGAAGAGCATCTCGGGGAGCGCCTCGGTTGCGATCACCTGCCCTCGCGTCGGCACGATGAGCCCCTCGAGTTCGCCAAGCAGCCCACTCGGGTACCCGTCGGTCGCGACGACGATCGTCTCCGCGTCTGTTTCGGCGCTGTCGCCGACGTGGGCGCGCTCCCGGATCTCGACGCCCGCCTCTGCGGCACGCGTCGCAAGCCGGCGTACGAGTCGTGCCGGCTGCAGGACGCCGTCTGGAGGGTGGAAGATCGCGCCCGGATATCTACCGTTCAGCTGTGCGGGAAGCTCGTCGAGCCAGTCGGCGGCGAAGCCGTCGGCGCGCAGGCTCTCGTACTCGTCCTTCAGCTCGACGCACTCCTCGTGATCCGCGGCCAACCGAAGGCTGCCCACGGGACGAAAGGCGTCTCCGGCGAGCCGCGCGAGCTCCGCGAGCTCGCGTTCGGTCCAGCGCCAGAGCTCTGCCGCTCGCTCGCGGCCGATCGACTCGACGAGCACCGGGTAGGGGGCGGCGCCGCCGCGGAGCGCGAACCCTCCGTTCCGGCCGCTGGCTCCACCCGCGATCTCCCGCGCGTCGTAGAGCCGGACGCGCAAGCCCGACTCGGCGAGCGCGAGTGCGCACGAGCAGCCCGTGATCCCCCCACCGACGACGGCGACGTCAGGAGGGCGGTCCAAACGGACCTGCGGGAGCGGATCCGCCGGCTCGGCATGCCAGTAGGGGACGGTCGTCACCGGAGCCGATCCTAGACGGATGCCCGGTAGACCCCGTCCTCGAGTACCACCCGCCGGGCCAGCTCAAGCTCCAGGAGTCCAGCCGAAGTCTGCGCGGGATCGAGCCCCGAGGCTCGCACCAGCTCGTCCGCGGTCAGCGGGCCGTCCCGCAGCCGATTGGAGAGCAGCTCCGCAGCCGGCCCGAGAGGCTCCGGTTCCGGCCGGAAGAGGACGAGATCGAAGAGCTCCAGCACGTCTTCCGCGCGGGTAACCGGCGCGGCGCCGAGCTTGAGGAGAGCATTGGTGCCACACGAGAGCGCACTCGTGATCTCGCCGGGCACCGCGAGCACGTCTCTACCCTCTTCGAGCGCGAAGTCTGCGGTGATCAGGGCACCGCTTCTCTCCCGCGCCTCCACGACGACTGTCGCCGCGCAGAGACCCGCGATGATTCGATTGCGCGCCGGGAAGCGCCACGGTGCCGGCTCCACGCCGGGCTCGTACTCGGAGATTACGAGGCCCCGGTCGCGAATGCGCCGGGCTAGCTCTGCATGAGCCGCCGGATAGTCGCGGTCGATCCCGCAGCCCAACACCGCCACGGTGATTCCTCCGGCCTCCAAGGCGCCACGGTGGGCTTCCCCGTCGATACCGCGCGCCATCCCGCTCACGACGACGAGCCCGGCGGCGGCAAGCTCCCGGGCGAGCGATCGAGCGACGGAGCGACCGTACGAGGAGCAGGAGCGCGAACCGACGACGGCGACTACCGCGCGAGCCAGGATCGCCGTGTCACCGCCTCCTCGAAGAAAGAGCTCCCGCGGCGGGTCGTGGATCTCGGCGAGCATGGGCGGGTACGCTGCGTCGCCGCGGCCGAGCCGTCGAACCTCGTTCATGCCGCGGGTAGCTCGGTCGGCATGCGGTACGACAACGCTTCGGCGACGTGCGCGGGCTCGACGTCGCTCGCCTCTCCGAGCGCCGCGATCGTACGAGCCACCCGCGCGACACGAACCCGCCCGCGGCCCGAGAGCGGCAGCCGATCGACCGCGCTCGACAGGAGCTCGGACGCCGCCTCGGTCCGTCTCGGGACGGCCGCCCGCAGGCGCTCGCGTGCCTCCACGACCCGCTCACGAATCCGCGTGGAGCTCTCCCCCGGCGGCGCAGCCAGCTCAGCTGCGCGCGGACGCGGCATGGGCACCGCCAGATCGAACCGGTCGAGGAGTGCCCGCGACAGCTTCTCCCGGTACGCGGCCAGCCGTTGCGGGGTGCAGCCGCACTCCACAGCAGGATCTCCGCGTCCGCCACACGGACACATGTTCATCGTCCCGACGAGCTGGAACCGAGCGGGGAAGAGCGCGTGCCCACCCACCCTGGCGACGGCGACGACGCCGTCCTCGAGCGGCTGACGAAGGGCTTCGAGGACCGAGCGTGGAAACTCGGGAAGCTCGTCCAGCAGCAGGACACCGCGGTGCGCGAGCGAGACCTCACCCGGTCGCGGGCTCGGGCCGCCACCGACGACAGCAGGTGCAGAGGCGCCGTGGTGTGGCGCCCGGAACGGCGGCACGGTGATGAGCGGCTTCTCGTGCGGCAGCAGACCGGCGACCGAATGGATCCGCGTTACCTCCAGCGCCTCGTGTCGTGTCAGGGGCGGCAGGATTCCCGGCAGCCGCCGGGCCAGCATCGTCTTGCCGGTACCGGGCGGCCCGGCGAGGAGCAGGTTGTGCGCGCCGGCGGCGGCGATCTCGAGGGCTCGGCGGGCGCGCTCCTGCCCGCGGAGGTCGGCGAGGTCGGGCACGGGCTCCGATTCCAGTGCCTCGGGAGCCAGGGGCTCGAACGAGGGGGCGTCGATCTCACCGCGGAAATAGGCAACCGCCTCGGCGAGATGGCGAGCTGGGACCGGCTCGACCCCTGCAAGCGCAGCCTCCGGCGCTGACTCGGCGGCGCAGACGACTCGGCGCAGTCCGGCTCGGCGAGCGCCCTCGGCAACCGCGAGCGTCCCGGCCACCGGCCGAATGCGGCCATCGAGCGCGAGCTCCCCGACCGCGGCATGGCCGGCGAGCCGCTCCGGCGGCAGCTGACGGCTCGCAGCGAGGACCGCCAGCGAGATGGGCAGATCGAAGCCCGACCCCTCCTTGCGGAGAGCGGCGGGCGCGAGGTTCACCGTGATCCGGCGATTGAACGGCCAGTCGAGTGAGGCCGAGACGATCCCGCTTCGCACGCGGTGCTTGGCTTCCTGGCAAGCCCGGTCGGCGAGCCCGACGATCGCGAAGCCCGGCACTCCGGTCTGCAGGTGGGCCTCGACTTCGACCTTCCGTGGTTCGAGCCCGACCAGGGCATGGGTCACCGCGCGTGCAAGCACGCCCCGACGGTAGGGATGCAGGCGTGACCGCTGTGTCACGCCTGCATGCCAACTTCGTCAAGAGTCGATCAGGGCGTGTAGCAGAGGGAGTAGACGATGAACGTGCTGTTCTGCCCGCTGTCGTTCCCGCCCGTGCCTTGGAATCCGATCACCTGGTTCTGCGGGTTGAGAACAGGCGTTAACCGGCCCGTCCACAACTCGAGGCCGGGATTGCCGTCGCTCCAGCCAGTTCCACCGGAGATCGCACGCTCGTTCCCGCTGCAGAGCGACTGGACCTCGGCCGTCTCGTAGGAGCCGTCGTGCCCCAATCCGCTGGGAACGGCGATCGATTGCGATCTCACGGTGATCACCCCGATCGTGCCGGCTGGGCCTGCTGGCCCAGCGGCGCCGGCTGGTCCGGCTGGCCCCTGCGGTCCCGTCGGCCCAGCTGGAAGCTGACCCGGTGCGAAGTCGCTTCGGGTGAGCGAGCGGTTCGCGACCTTGGCCGAAGTCACAGCGTTGTTCCGGATCTTCGGGTTCGTGACCGCTCCGAACTGCAGCTGCCGCGGCCCGACGCTGTTCCTCGGGAGAAGCTGGTTCACGGCGGCGATGCTCGTCCCACCGAGCGCGACGAGGAGAGCCGTGCAGGCAACCACCATGGCCGGCGACGGCCGCCAGGAAGCCGGTACCGAGCGCCAGAGCGTGCGCATGTCGTGCCCCCTTTCCGGGTTTTCGGGCAGGCTACCGAGGGGCTCGGTTGGCGCCACTCGGGAGGGCGGAGTTCTTACGGACTCCTTACGCCGACGAACACGGACTCGAAGTATTCGCCTGCCCGCCGCCCCGTCCGCCGGTTGACGTGGCGCTCGAGGCGGTCGACGAGGTCGAGACCGCTTCGCTCGAGGATTTCGGGATAGAGCCCACGGCGGTCGTTCACGACCACGATCACCGGTGCACCCGGTGCCAGCGTGTCGGCGCACCGTCGGAGGATCTGCGAGATCCCGGTCGCGTAGTCCTCGATCGCCGCCCGACTCAGCCCGCGGGCAGCGGCTCCCAGCTCACGCTCGCGCCGGTCGTCGAGACCAAGCAGCTCATACGCGTACCGATGCTGCTCGTGGTAGTCGATCAAGCCGGGGTACGGCGGGGAGGTGAGGACGCCGTCGAAGGGGCCGTCCAGCGCGACCTCACGAGCGTCGCCGTGCACCACGTGGGCCGTCCGCGCGCGATCGCGGAGCCGCTGAAACGCCTTCAAGCGCTCGAGGGTGTCGAGCACGTAGCGGGCGAGGAACTTGTCCGCCTCCTGAACGGGCCGGCAGATTCTCCGGTGCTTGTGGCACGAGTACGGCTCACGCTGCGGTCGCTTCGGGAAGTCGAGGTCGAAGTGGGTGGTCAGCCGTGCGGAGCGGGCGGCTCGCGCAAGCACGACGCGGAGCACGTCCGCATGCTCGTACTCCGAGACGAGCGACCTGAAGTGGAGAAGCTCGGCAGCAGCTCGTGGCGCGTACCACTTGCGGACGTACCCCTGCGGCCGCTCCCGCGAGCGGGACCGACGAGTCAATGCGTCCCGAAGCTCCCGCTCCAGGAGAAACGAGTCGTGGCGGGCGGTCTTCACCCGCATCAGCAGGCAGTTGAACGCGGCGACGTCGATGCCGACCGCGTCGTATCCGGACTCGAGTGCCTGGACGAGCGTCGTACCCGAGCCTGCGAACGGATCGAGGATACGACCACCCGGACGAACGTACCTCCCGAGCAGCGCCTCGACGAGCTGCGGGATGAACTTGCCGAGGTAGGGATGCAAGCGATGGACGTGCTTCGTGCGCTCTCGCTCGGGCAGCTCCACCTCGGACCACGAGAGCTGGAGGTCGCCGGCGATCTCCTTGTAGAGGGCCGCCTGTGTAGGAGCCACCCCTATTCGTTCGGACCGGACGGCACAGGTCCTTCCGAACCGAAGCTTGCAGCCGGCGGCGTGCTGCTCGGGGCGCTCGCCGGCGACCGACTGATCGGGGTCGCCATCCTGGGCTGAGAGCTCAGATCTGCCGCCGCGCACACCGACGAGAAGCGGGCAGCTCTATGTCGCGTCGAGCGACACCGAGCCAGCTGTCAGCTTCCAGCTCGGCACGGCTGTGTGGTCGCGGAACGCGTCGACGCCGCCTACGCGCGGAGAACGAGCCAACGGACATCCACCTGACCTTGAAGCTCTAGACCAGCGGCACCCGCTCCACTCGGCGTCCGCGAACGCCCGCGGCTTCGACGGCGACATCGAGCCCCGCCACCTCAGGATGGACGGCCAGCCACGCCCGCGCCGCGGTGAGCACGCGCCTCGTCTTCTCGGGATCGATCATCTCGAGCGGATGCCCGAAGTCGGAACCGCCCTTCTGCTTGACCTCGACGATCACGACACGCCGTCCCCGGCGGAGCACGAGGTCGAGCTCGTACCCGCCCGCGCGCGCGTTCGCATCGAGGAGCCGGTAGCCGCGGAGCCGGTAGTGGCGAAGCGCCCGCCGCTCGCCGCGATTCACACCGCCTCGTAGCAGGCGGCCTGGAAGGACCGTCGGTGCAGCTCCGAGGGGCCGAAGACGCGAACGGCCTCGGAATGCCCGGGCGTGATGTAGCCCACGTGCGACACGAACCCGTATCGAGGGTAGAGGGCGTCGAGGCGTCGCATCACGCGGTCGCGGACGACCTTCGCGACGATCGAGGCAGCGGCGATGGCGGCGCTCTTGGTGTCTCCGTCGACGATTGCCCGGTGCGGCGGAGCGGCGGCACCAAGTCGGAAGCCGTCGACGAGGCACGCGTCTGCGGGGGGATGGAGGTCGCCGAGAACTGCCCGCAGCGCGGCCAGGTTCGACCTGTGGAGGCCGCACCGGTCGATCTCGGCGACCGGCACGATCCGCATGCTGATCGCCGCAGCGCACCCGACGACAGCCTGGAGGAGCTGCTCGCGCTCGGCCGGCGCGACTTGCTTCGAGTCGTTCAGGCGGGCGAGCACCCGTACCCGCGCCCCTCGCAACGTGTCGTAGTCGAAAAGCACGCCCGCGACGACGAGTGGCCCAGCGAGCGAGCCGCGCCCCGCCTCGTCCGCGCCTGCCACGTACCGCACACCGAGGCGCCTGTCGTGAGCCAGAAGCCGCTGGCCGCTCGAACGAGCCACGGCGCTGAGACTAACGGCTACCCCTGCCGGAGCTCGCGGACGCGCGCCTTCTTCCCCACTCTCTTTCGCAAGTAGTAGAGCTTTGCGCGCCGGACGTCGCCGATCGCGACGACCTCGAGCTTCTCGATCTTCGGAGAGTGGAGCGGGAACGTGCGCTCGACCCCGACGCCGAAGGACTGCTTGCGGACGGTGAAGGTCTCACGGAACGCCGACCCCTGCCGCTTGATGCAGATCCCCTCGAAGACCTGGATCCGCTGGCGGTTCCCCTCGATCACCTTGAAGTGAACGCGGAGCGTGTCTCCCGCCTTGAACTGCGGCAGGTCCGTGCGCATGTGGCGCTGCTCGAGGCTCTCGATCGTCGTGTTCATCGCAAAGGAGGCGGCCGGGGCCGGGCGGAATCGTAGCGGAATACCCCGGCACGTGGCCGCGAAGCGCCGCCTTCAGAGTCTGGCGCGACCGGCCATCCGCTAGCGAAACGAGATCCGCTGGGGCGGCCAATAGGTCATGAAGACCTTCCCGATGAGGTTCTCTCTGGGAACCGCCCCCCAGACTCGCGAATCGCAGGACTGTGACCGATTGTCGCCCATCACGAAGTAGTGGTCGGCCGGGACGTTGAACCTTTCCTCCGGGCCGATGTCCCGCCGGTCGTGCTCGATGTAGGGCTCCTCCAGCCGTCTCCCGTCGACGTAGACGAACGCGGCTCCTCGCCGGATCCGGATCTGCAGGCGTTCGCCCGGCAGCCCGACGATTCGCTTGACGAAGGTTCCGCCCGCGCCACACTTCGCCTTGGCCTC
Organism: uncultured Actinomycetes bacterium; assembly: GCA_963761485.1. Taxonomy (GTDB): domain Bacteria; phylum Actinomycetota; class Thermoleophilia; order Gaiellales; family Gaiellaceae; genus GMQP-bins7. The sequence continues at coordinate 868,595 of CAVXGP010000015.1, forward strand.
CGGCGGCGTCTCGAAGACGACGACGTCTCCGCGCTCCGGGTCGCGGAAGTGGTAGATGAAGCGGTTGGCGAGCACGCGGTCCGAGAACCGGGCTTCGCAGCCCGGCGCCGGCCGGGCACAGTGGAGCGACGGCTCCATGGAGGACGAGGGAATCCGGTACGGGTTGATCACCCACGCCTTGATCGCGAGCACGATGGCGACTGCACCGACAATCGTGACGATCCAGTCGACCGCGATCCGGGCCTTGCGCGGCAAACGGCCCGTGACCCGGTCGAGCGGATGATGGAAGTCCTGCTTCTCCGGCTCCGGAGCCACAGGCGCAGCCGGCGGGATCGGCCAGGAGAACGGCGGCGCGGGGGGCGGGGGCTCGGCGGCGACGCTCGGCTGCGGCCGAGGCCACCCGTCGTCCGCCGGCGCCCGTCCGTCGTCCGGGCGCGGCGGCACACCGACCGGCGGGAGCTGCCGCTCTTCGGTCTCGCTCACGTCGCGCTCCTGACGTGGTCGCGACGCCAGGCCGCAATCCGGCCATGGTCGCCCGACAGGAGGATTTCCGGGACTGTCCAGCCCTTGAACTCGGCGGGCCGGGTGTAGTGCGGATACTCGAGCCCGCCGTCGAGCGCGCGCGAGAAGCTCTCCACCTCGCCCGATCCGTTCGTGAGGGCGCCGGGGAGCCGCCGCGCGACCGCGTCGACGACAGCGAGCGCCGGAATCTCGCCCCCGGAGAGAACATACGGCCCGATCGAGATCGCGTCGGTGCAGAAATGCTCGAGGATGCGCTGGTCGAAGCCCTCGAAGCGCGCCGAAAGGAGGGTGAGCTCGGGCTCTTCGGCCAGTTCCTCTACGAGCTCCTGGTCGAGCTGACGACCCTGCGGCGTGAGCGCCACGACCCGGTGCTCGGGAACCCCTCCGTAGACCGCATCGAGCGCTGCTGCGACCACGTCGACGCGCAGCACCATGCCGGGCCCGCCCCCGTAGGGCTCGTCGTCGACCTGTCCGGCGCGTAGCGGAGTCGTGTCGCGGTAGTTGAAGATCCGCAACTCGAGCTGCGTGCCCAGAACCGCGGCGAGCGGACGCCGCTCCTCGAGCCACGCGAACGCGCCCGGGATCAAGGTGAAGACGTCGAGGCGCAAAGGTGTTTCGAGGTTACCGGTCGCCCAGGAAGCCGGGTGCGACGAGAACGCGGCGCCGTGTCGGATCGATCTCGCGCACGCAATCCTCGACGAGAGGCAGGAGGAGTCCGGTGTCCAGTTCGAGCGCGTCGTTGGCGGGACCCGGGAGAACGTCCCGCACGACGCCCAGGGCCGCGCCCCCGATCTCGACGACCTCCATCCCGACCAGGTCGGCGACGTAGTACGACCCGGCTTCCGGGGGAGGCAGGGCGTCACGTGGGACACTGAGCTCGGCGCCTCGCTCGGCTGCGCGGTCGAGCTTGATCGCCGCTCGGCCCCGACCGACGCGGCGCGAAACGACGATCGTCGCCGGCTCCCCGTCGACGAGCAGCGTCGCGCCGAGCTCGAAGCGGCGAGGATCGTCGCTTCCCTCCTCGACGACGAACGCGCCGTCGATGCCGTGCGGGCGACCGACCCGACCGACTCGGACGTGCCCGGAGCCGCCCTGCTCTGCGTCAGCCGGCAATCTCGAGCAGATAGCGCTCGTCGGCTCTGGCACCGCCGGCGCGGACGATGCTCCGCAGCGCCCGCGCCATCCGACCCTGCCTGCCGATCACCTTGCCGACGTCGTCGGGCGCGACGTGGAGGTGGAACACGATCGCGTCGTCACGCTCCTCCGTCTCGACGCGCACGGCGTCCGGCTCGTCGACGAGCTGCCTCGCAATCCACTCGAGGAGCTCAGCCACGCCCTCTTCCGCTTCGCGTATGAGGGTTAGAAACCATGCTCCCTAACCATTCCCGATCGCCAGATCGGGAATGGCGACCTTGATCAGCCGCGAGACCGGCTCGGTCGGCTGTGCGCCCTTGGCGAGCCAGTCCTTGATCTTTGCCTCGTCGAGATCGATGGTGGAGGGCTCGGTCTGCGGGTTGTAGCGCCCGACGATCTCGATGAAGCGGCCGTCTCGCGGCGAGCGCGAGTCGGCAACGACGACGCGGTAGATCGGGTTCTTCTTCGACCCGACGCGCGTCAGCCTGATCTTTACTGCCATTCCACTCCTTCAGGTTCGGTGTGACGGCGCATTCTGCCCGTTCTACATGCGCCCTGGAGGAGGCATTCCCGGCAGGGACGGCATCTTGCCCTTTCCCATCTGCTTCATCATCTTCGCCATCTGCTTGCGGGCGGACATGAGCCTGTTGACCTCCTCGAGCGAAGTCCCGCTGCCCGCCGCGATCCTCCGACGTCTCGAGGTCGAGATGAGGTGGGGCATCCGCCGCTCCTGCGGAGTCATCGAGAGGACGATCGCCTCGACGCGCGCGAGCTGCTCTTCGTTCATGTCGACGCCCTGGAGCTGCTTGCCGAGCCCCGGGACGAGCTTCAACACGCCCTGCAGCGGCCCCATCCGTCGCAGCATCCGATAGCTCGCGAGAAAGTCGTCGAAGGTGAACTCGCCGGCACGAAGTCGGCGTTCCATCTCCTCGTGCTCGTCCTCGCCGACGGCGGCCTCCGCCTTCTCGATCAGCGTGAGCACGTCGCCCATCCCGAGGATGCGGGATGCCATGCGGTCGGGATGGAAGTACTCCAGCTGATCGAGCTTCTCCCCGACCGACGCGAGCTTGACCGGCCGTCCGGTGACGGCCTTGACCGAGAGCGCGGCGCCGCCGCGAGCGTCACCGTCCAGCTTCGTGAGGACGACGCCGTCGAACGCGACTCGCTCCTGGAAGGCGAGGGCGACGTTCACGGCGTCCTGACCGGTCATGGCATCGAGAACAAGGAGGATGTTCAGCGGCTTGGTCGCCTCGCGAACCCGCTCGAGCTCAGCCATGAGCTCCTCGTCCACGTGCAGCCGGCCGGCCGTGTCCAGAACGACGACGTCACGGCCGTCTCGTCGCGCGCTGTCCAGCCCATGCCGGGCGGCGGCCACGGCATCCGTTGTCTCGAGCCGATAGACGGGAATCTGGATCTGGCGGCCGAGCTGGTCGAGCTGCTCGACCGCTGCCGGGCGCTGCAGGTCGCACGCGACGAGCGCAGGCCGTTTGCCGTCCCGACGGAGAAGGAGCGCAAGCTTGGCGGCGGCAGTGGTCTTCCCGGAGCCCTGGAGCCCTGCGAGGAGGATCACGGTCGGCGGACGGCCGAAGGCGAGCCGCGAATCACCCGACCCCATCAGGGCCGTCAGCTCCTCGTGCACGATCTTGACCACCTGCTGGCCCGGCGAGAGGCTCTTCAAGACGTCCTGCCCGAGCGCGCGCTCTTTCACTGCGGCCGTGAAATCCTTCGCCACCTCGAAGTTGACGTCGGCCTCGAGTAGCGCAAGCCGCACCTCGCGCATCGCCTTGGAGACCGACTCCTCGTCGAGCCGGCCGCGCCCGCGCAGGTCGCCGAGCGCCGCCTGCAGCTTGTCGGAGAGCGTGTCGAACACCGTCGCCGCAGTGTAGAGAGACAACATCGGTGTCCCGGCTGGTCGCGAAACCGTGAGGCTCGTACACTCGTTGGGACATGGCTGATCGTGACGATCCACGCAAGGTCCTGCCGAGCGGTACCGTCACCCTGCTGTTCGCCGACGTCGAGAGGTCGACGCAGATGCTCCATGCGCTCGGCCGTCGCTACCTCGACGTGCGGTCACGCAAGCGCGAGCTGATTCGGGCCACGGCCTCGCGATACGCAGGCCACGAGGTCGACTGGGCGGGAGACGGGGTGTTTCTCGTCTTTCGAAGTGCGCGCGATGCAGTCGGCGCCGCTGTGGAACTGCAGCGGGCCCTGGCCGCGGAGCCGTGGCCGGACGAAACGCCGGTACGGCTGCGAATCGGCATCCATACGGGAGAACCGCAGCTCGACGATGACGGGTACGTCGGCCTCGACGTGCACGTCGCGGCCCGGATCTGCGCCGCCGGACACGGTGGGCAGATCGTCGTATCCCGGAGCACACGAGACTTCGCCGGCGACGACCCCGAGACCGGGATTTCCTTCCGGCCGCTCGGCAGTCACCGCCTCAAGGACGTTCCGAGCGCTGAGCAGCTCTTCCAACTGACCGCGCCGGGCTTGCCCGAGGCATTTCCGCCACTCCGCACGCTGGGCGGCGCGACGCTTCCCGCGCTACATCACCGTCTCGTCGGAAGGCGCGGCGATCTGACTGCGACGCTCTCCCTCCTTGCGCGTCCGGAGGTCAGGCTGGTCACGATAACCGGCCCCGGCGGCGCGGGAAAGAGCCGCCTGGCGCTCGAGGCTGCGGCCCTGGCAGCAGTCGAGCGACCCGTCCACCTCGTCGGACTGGCGCCGGTCACGGACCCGGAGCTGGTCCCGGCGGCGATCGCCCGCGTGCTCGGCGTTCACGAGTCGGCTGACCGCTCGCTCGGCGAGACCATCGCCGAGACGCTCGCGGGCAGCGGGGCGCTGCTCTACCTCGACAATCTCGAGCATCTCCCGACGGCGGCGCAACATGTTTCCGCACTTCTCGACCGTGCTCCGGATGTCGACGTGCTGACGACGAGCCGGGCACCGCTGCGCCTTTCCAGCGAGCACGTCGTGCCGCTCGAGCCGCTGACGGTCCACGACGCCTCGACGCTCTTCGCGGAGCTCGCCGCCGCCCGCGGCGTCGTCTTGCACGACGACGCGCTGCCCGCAGTGCGCGAGATCTGCAGACGGCTGGACGGGCTGCCACTCGCGATCGAGCTGGTCGCGGCGCGGCTGTCGGTGCTGCCGCCGGCTCCGTTGCTGCGCGCGCTGGAGGAAGGGCTCACCCTGGACATGGAGGGCCCGGTCGACCTCCCGGAGCGGCAGCGCACCCTCCGAGCGACCATCGACTGGAGCTATGGGCTCCTGAGCGAGAGCCAGCAAGAGCTCCACCAGGCGCTTGCCGTCTTCGCCGGGGGATGCACGCTCGAGGACGCGCGAGCGCTTGCGACCTCCGGCGACAGCTTCTTCGCCGACCTCGAAGCGCTCGTCGCGGGAAGCCTGCTCCGAAGCGACCTGTCCGACCACGAGGCGCGGCTGTCCATGCTCGAGACGGTCCGCGAGGTCGCGATCGCCCGACTTGTCTCGGACGGACGGTTGGACGATCTTCGCCGCCGCCACGCCGAGCGGTTCCTGGAGCTCGCGATCGCGGCCGAGGACGAGCTCGCCGGTCCGGATCAGGCGCGGTGGCTCGAGCGCCTGGAACGCGAGCTCGACAACCTCCGGGTGGCCCTCGACTGGCTTCTCTCGTCGGGCCGGGTCGAGGACGGCCTTCGGGCGATGTCGGCGCTCGGTCGGTTCTGGCGCGCTCACGGGCACTCGAGCGAGGCACGCAGGTGGCTCTCACTTGGTCTCGGGCTGACCTACGACGTCGCGCCCGACGTGCGGGCCGACGCGCTGTGGACGGCAGCCCGCCAGGCGGCAGCGCAAAGCGACTGGGATGCCGCCGGGCCCCTTCTCGAAGCGGCTCTGCCTCTCTTCCGCGAGCGTGGCCGTGAGCGAGAAGTCGTCTTCACGCTCTCCGAGCTCGCGTTCATCTCGGTCCGTCGAAGCGAGCTCGAGCGCGCTGCGACGCTGTCCGAGGAAGCGCTTGCCGTCGCCCGGCGCCTCGGGGACGCCCGGGCGATGTCCGGTGCCCTGATCAGCCTCGGAGAAGCACTCTCTCTGCAAGGCGACCATGAGCTCGCGCTTGCGCACTACGAGGAGGCCGTTGCGCTCCGCCGTTCACTCGGCGACCCCTTGCTGGTTGCCGATTCGATGTACTACCTCGGTGTCGCGGCCTTCCTGGCGGACGACACCGCGAGGGCCCGCGAGGCGCTCGAGGAGTCCCTCACGCTCGCGCGTGAGTTGGGTGAGGCGCTGCACACCGCGGAATCGCTCTACATGCTGGGGGAGCTCGACCTGCTCGCGGGCGACGCGCAGGCGGCCGAGGAGCGGATTCGCGAGAGCCTCGCGATCCATACCGAGCTCGAAGCCAGTCGTCACCGCGCCGCGTGCTTGCTCGCGCTCGGAGGCGTCGCCGCTGCCCGCGGAGCGCACGAGCAGGCAGCGCTGCTCTTCGGTGCGGCGGAGGCGCTGTACGGGGACTCGTCGCTCGAAGCCCCCGAGCGGAAGGTGGTCGAACGATTCCGGCCGCAGCTGGAAGCCGCGCTGGGCGAGAGCCACTTCGAGGAGCTGAAGGCCAAGGGTGTACGCATGGGCTTCGAGGTACATACGCTGCACCTCGCCTCCGCGGGAGTCGACAAGGAGGGAGGCGCCGAGTAGGAGCGTACGGCCCAGCGTTTCGCGGCCTCTCGACATGGCCGCTCGGGGCAGAGCACGTTATGGTCGAGGCGACATCCGACCTGAGGAGGCGGAGCGGTGAGCAATCACGAGGAGGAAGGCTTCACGGGGCAGGGCAGGGTCTTCGAGGACGCGATCGAGGAGGCCTACAGGCAGGCGCAGGGGGTAGGGAACGGGCCCGGCTGGTACAAGGTGGTGGCGTTGTCCGTTCGCATCGAGAACCCGGTCAAGGAGTACCTGGTGACGATCGCGCCCGGCGGATAGCCGGCCGGCTCGCGCCGCTACTCCGCGATCGTGTCGCGGGACGGGTCGTACGGACGCGTCTCGTTCATCGCTTTGAACCCGCCGAGCTCGGCGACCGTGACATCCGCAACCACCCCGCCGAGGCCGAGAAGGGCGACGAAGCGGCTTCGCATCAGGATCCCGAGGAGGAGCAACGCCCAGCCGGCAAGCCCGACGGGGCCGAACGCCATGGTCAGGTCGCGGTCCCCGTCCATCGGGCGATCATATGTGCCCCCGGCGGCGCGGCAACAGGCCCGCGCCGCCCAAGGAACGTCAGGTTGCCCAGCCGGCGACGACCGCCGGGAGCGAGACAGCACCGATCCGGTCGATCATGTGCGGATCGGCCGCATAGAGGTTGTGCAGCGGCACCAGCGTGATCTGAGGGAGACCCGGGATCTCCAGCTCACCCACGACGGGCAGCAGGCGGTGCTCGAGGAAGCCGTGGAAGGCCAGCTCGGTCTGCCACACCTCGCATACCTCGAGGCCCTCGTCCGTGAGAGCCGCCATGTGGAGCACGCAGCCAGCGGCGGGGTTCGCGTCGAGCGCGAGCTTCGCCATGACAGTGTCGTACTGGTCGGATGTCATCCCCGGCCAGTGCATGAACATCGCGACAGCCATCCCCAGTTCCTCCTTCACCCTTGGTCGCGACGGGATATCCACAGGGTACATGGCTGAGCGCGAGGCGCAACGTCAAAACGAGGGGCTGAGGCGAAATGACCGCTCGTCGCACGGACGAGCATCGCGTCGTTCGCAGCTAGGCGGAAACCAGCGCTCGAGCGTAGTCGCGCGCGTCGAACGGGCGCAAGTCGTCCACGCCCTCTCCCACCCCGACGAGCTTCACCGGCAACCCGAGCTCGACGGCGATGGCGATGGCGACACCTCCACGTGCGCTTCCGTCGAGCTTGGTCAGGGCGACCCCGCTCACTCCGACGGCGTCGCCGAACAAGCGCGCTTGCTGAAGCCCATTCTGGCCTGTCGTCGCGTCGACGACGAGGAGGGTCTCGTGCGGCGCTCCCTCGAGGCGGCCCGCCATCACGCGGCGCACCTTTTCGAGCTCGGCCATGAGGTTCGACTGCGTGTGCAGGCGACCGGCGGTGTCCACGATCGCGACGTCGTGCCCTCGGGCGCGCGCGGCTTCGATCGCGTCAAAGGCGACCGCCGCGGGATCTGCACCACGCGGGGCGCCGACGAAGTCCGCTCCGGCACGCTCTGCCCAGATCTCGAGCTGCTCTTCGGCCGCCGCGCGGAACGTGTCCGCCGCCCCGACGAGCACCGAGCGTCCGTGCTCGCGCAACTTCCCGGCGAGCTTGCCGATGGTGGTGGTCTTTCCGGTGCCGTTGACGCCGACGACGAGGACGACACTCGGCTCGCCCGTGAGCGCAAGCGTCGGCGGACTCCCGAAGATCGCCTCGACCTCCTCGGCCAGCGCCTCTTCGAGCCGACCGACGTCCGCCCGCGCCTCGAGCCGGCGCACGAGCTCGGCCGTAGCGGGTACGCCCACGTCGCTGCGGATGAGCGCCTCCTCCAGCCGCTCCCAGGCCGCATCGTCGCCCGGGTCGAAAGCCGCAGCCGCAAGCTCGGCGGTGAGCGCCCTGCGGCTCTTGGCCAGGGATTCGCGGACCCGGGCGAAGACACCGGTCCGCTCCGGCTCGTCGGTTTCCGTGAGCTTGTCGCCTAGGAGCTCAGCCCAGGTGTAACTCACACTGTGTAGCTCACGCACTCACAGCCACGGGCTGCTCTTGCCGGGGGAGCCGGCGCGACACTACCTGCGACACGCCGTCGGCACCCATCGTCACGCCGTAGAGGATATCGGCGGCCTCCATCGTCCTCTTCTGGTGCGTGACGACCACGAACTGGGCTCGGTCGGAGTAACGCCGGAGGAGCTCCACGAAGCGCGTGATGTTCGCGTCGTCGAGCGCCGCCTCCACCTCGTCGAGGAGGTAGAAGGCGGACGGGCGCGCCAGGAACAAGGCGAACAGGAACGAGATCGCGCCGAGCGCCTTCTCGCCGCCCGAAAGCAACGACAGGCGGGTTATCCGCTTCCCGACAGGTCGAAGTTCCACCTCGACTCCCAGTTCTGCATCTTCCCCCTCGGGCTCGACGAGCCTCAGGCGTCCCTCGCCGCCCGGAAAGAGAGTCGCGGCGACCTCTTCGAAGTTCCGCGCCACCGATGAGAACGTCTCCTCGAAACGACGTTCCACCGTCTCCGCAAGATCCGCGCGGAGCTGCTCGAGCTCCTCGAGGCTGCGCTCGAGATCCTCGCGCTGGTTCTTGAGATCTGTGAGCCGCTCCTTCTCGACCTCGTACTCCTCCCGTGCGAGCGGGTTCACCTGGCCAAGTGCCGCGCGCCGGCTCTCGAGCCGCTCAGCGCGCGTCGCCAGCTCGTCGCGATCGTCCCCTTCTGCGGGCTCGACGGCGCCCGCAGCCTCGAGCCGCCGTCCGGCGTCCTGGGCGTCCGCGTCGATCCGCGCGATCTCGACCTCGGCGGCGGTAACGCGCTCGTTCGCCTCGTCGAGCTGCTGCCGGATCTCGACCTCCGCCGCGCCCAGCCGCCGCAACTCGTCGCCGAGCTCGCCCGACCGCAGTGCACCGGCGTCGACGCGCGCCCGCAGCGGGGCGTCGAACCGTTCCGCCGCCTGCTGGGCCGCAGTGAGGCAGGCAACGAGCCCTTCGGTGGCGGCAACGAGTCGCGCGAGGACGTCCCGGGCGATCGGTGATCGCCGCGTCCCGGGCGAGACGCGCCCGAGAGCCGCTTCCGCCAGCCGAGCCCGCTCCGCCGCCTCGTCCGCAGCCCGCTCGGCCTCCTGCGAACGCCCTCCCAGCTCCTCGGCCTGCACCGCGAGCTCCCGACGCCGCGCTTCGAGCTCGAGCATGACGGCTTCGGCGGTCTCGCCGACAAACCAGAGCTCCCCTCGGATCGGGTCGTAGCCGTACCCCTCTCGAGTCACCGACGGCACGTGAACGTCGAGGAGCGATTCGGCCGCCACGACCGGATACTCGCCCACGAGCTCTCTTGGGCTCTTGCCCGCCAGCACCGTCAAGCTGCCCAGTCCTTCGGTTCGAGCGGTTTCGAGCAGGCCGAGCGCGGCGCGAGCATCGTCGGCCAGAACCGCGGAAGCTCGGGCGCGCAACGCAGCCGCCACCGCTCGCTCCGACCCGGGCTCGACCTCGAGTGCTCCGAACGCGAGGCGGGCGCCCCTCTCCGAAAGCACCCGAGCCGCAGGCGGGAGCCCTTCCTGCTCCGCGAGCACACGCTCGAGCCCTCGCAGGCGCTCCTGTGCGCTCCGGGCGCCCTCCATGAGCTCGTCCCGTTCGCGAGCAGCCAGGCGCGCGGTCGCCGCTGCGTCGGCGGCCAACCTCTCGAGCCGCGCGAGGTCCGTGCCGGCCGGCGTCTCGGGAGGAAGTGCCGCGACCTCGTTCTGCAGCCGCTCGAGCGTGCTGTTCGCAGATTCGCTCCGAAGCGCAAGGCGCTCGATGCCGCCCTGGAGCCGATAGAGCGCCGCGACCGCGGACTCCCGTCGCCCAGCGGCGTCGGAGAGCTCGTCCTCGGCCCGCGTCCGGTCTGCGAGCAGCCCCTCCAGGCGCGACTGCGCACCGCGTCGCGCGATCGCCGCCGCCTGTCGCCGCTCCTCCGCGGCACTACGCCTCGCGCCCGACTCGTCAAGATCGAGCTGGGCGATCCTGGCTTTCAGGGAGCCGATCTCCACCGCGAGCTTCTCCGCGCGCTCGGCCGCCGTGGCCTGAAGCGCCAGCGGGCGAAGCCGCTTGCGCACCTCCTCCTCGACATCGCGGGCACGCTCGACCTGGACTGCAACCCTGGCCAGCTTCAACTCGGCCCTGTGCCTACGCCGCTTGAACCTCCCGAGGCCCGCAGCCTCCTCGACGAATGCCCGCCGATCCTCCGGCTTCGAGGCAAGCACCTGCTCGACCTTCCCTTGCCCCACGATCGAGTGCATCGTCGCCCCGAGACCGACATCGGCCAGGAGCTCCACGAGATCGGTTCGGCGCACGGAGGCCCGGTTCACCAGGTATTGGCCCTCGGCACCGCGCACGAGCCGGCGGGCGATCGACACCTCGCGGAAGTCGAGCTCCGGCCAGGCCTCGTCCTCGTTGTCGAAGACGAGCTCGACTTCACAGTGATCGGCGGGCTTACGGTCTCCCCCGCCCGCGAAGAGGACGTCGTCCGGCTTCTCGGCACGAAGCTCGGACGGTGTCAGCGAGCCCGCTGCCCAGACCACCGCATCGGCGAGGTTCGACTTCCCGGAGCCGTTCGGGCCGACGACGACGGCGACGCCGGGCTCGAGCTTGATCTCGAGGGCGTCAGGGAAGGACTTGAAGCCGCGGATCTTGATGGCTTTCAGATGCACGAGCGCGCATTCTCGCGATCCGCGCGGACGACCCCGCGGTCGCCGAGCTCAGCGAACCCACGACGTGCAGGCGGCGAGCGTCGGAGGCCCTCCTCCCGCGTCTTCGTACGGCCTGCGACCGACTATGCCGTCGTGCAGCCCCAGCCAGCAGCCCCGAACCTGCTGGCCCACGATTCGGTAGCGGACGCGGAACGGCGAGCCCGGAAACGCTCGATCGACGTACGTGACCTCGCACGCGCGTAGCGAAGGGCATCGGGCTGCGCTCGGGGCCGCGTGCAGGATCGGCGGCCTTCGCTGGGGTCCCAGCACATAGCCGAGCGACGCCTTCAGCGCAGAGAGCGTGACGCCACGAAGCGGGAGCTCGGGCTTCGGCGGGGCCAATCCGGTGAGCCCGGCGAGACAGCCCTTCAGCCGGTGTCCAGTGCCCGGACACCGAAGGGGAAGCTCGACCCTCGGCCCTCGACGCCCGGACAGGGTCTCGGAGACCACGGCCAGGCGATAGGGCGGATGTCCGAACCAGGCGAGGTTGACCACGATCCGACCGCGCGGAGCCTCGACGGCGAAACTCGAGTCGAAGTTGATCTTGCCGTCGCGACTGTGAACATGGACGCGGAGGTTCCACGGCCGGCACTGCAAGGACCGCGGCAGGCGGTCGTAATCGACGAGTACCTCCACCTGGTAGCCGAGTATCCGCGGAGTGACTCGCGGGGTAGGAGGGCCGAGCGTGCCGGGAAAGTCACTCGGCACGCATCCGTTCGTCCGACTGACCGTGTCACCCGACGCGCTCCTTGCAAGCCTCAGCAGTCGACGCTGCTCGCGGGCAATTCGCGCCCGTACGACGGCGGGCATGTCACGTTCCATCGTCAGCGACAGATGCGGGCCGAGCAATGGAATTGGCTCCTGCACACGGTCACTGCTCGACCCGGCGACTGATCTCTCACCAGCGGCGGTCGACGCCACGAGGAGCAACCCGACAAGAGCCACGCCGAGCCAGAGCGGCCACCGGGACATGGGTCTGAGCCTAGGTCGGATGCCGGCGCGCATCGCCCCCTTTCAGGCATTTCGCGCGACCGGGACGCCCTGACGGGTGCCGATCCCTGCACGAGCTACCGGCTAGATTCGCTCAGGGACGACGCCGAGCGCGTCGAGCGCCTGCCGCGCGGCTTCCTGCTCCGCGGCTTTCTTCGTCGAGCCGCGACCGATGCCGAGCTGGGTGCCGGCGATGTGGGCGGCGCAGACGAACCGGCGGTCGTGCGGCGGGCCCTCGACCTCGAGCACCGTGTAGTGCACCTGGCGCCCCGAGCGGGCGAGCGCTTCCTGGAGCTCGGTCTTGTAGTCGACGTGGCTCGACCTCGCATACTCGATGTTCTCCTCGAATGCGGCGACGATCGCCGGCTCGATGCGCTCGAAGCCGTGCTCGAGATAGATCGCGGCGATCGCCGCTTCGAGCACTGCGGCGAGCACGTTGCGGCTGCGGGAGATGCGCTGCAGCTCGTCCGAAGGAACCTCCCCGGCGACCTGGAGCAGACGCTCGCCGAGCCCGAGCTCCTTCGCAACAGTCGCACAGCTTTGGCGCGATACGACGTGAGCTCGGATCTTTGCCAGACGGCCCTCCGAGGCGTCCTCGAAGCGGTCGAAGACCGCGCGGGCGATTGCAAGCTCGAGCACGCTGTCCCCGAGGAACTCGAGCCGTTCGTACGAGTCAGCGCGGTCGCCGGCCCACGACGCATGGGTGAAGACCTGCTCCAGCCGAGCGCCCGGAAGCTCTGCGATCAGGCGCGCGAGCTCGTGGGGCCCGTCTACCTGCCGAGCGTCAACCCTGGTGCGCGATGACGTAATCGATCGCCTTACCGACGGTCGTGAGCTCGCGGGCGTCGTCGTCGGGGATCTTGAGCCCGAACTGGTCCTCGAGGTCCATGACGACCTCGACGAGATCGAGCGAATCCGCGCCGAGGTCCTCCTCGAAGGACGCGTCTTCCGTGATCTCGCTCTCCTCGATGCCGAGCTTCTCGCTCAGCGCGCCCTTGACCTGCTCGAGAATCTCCTCACGCGAGTGTGCCACCTGGAAACCTCACCTCTCTGCCGTCGGGGTCGTGGAGCGCGCCGATGCTAACAAAGTCGTGGGGGAAACCTAGCTTTCCCCCACGAGCCCCCATCCTGGCGCGGTGGCAAGCCCAACCTGACGTGCCTCCCGGCCGGCCGAGGGGGCCTCCCGGCCATCAGCCGGTCCCATCCTTGTGCTCGCTATCGAGCTCGGAAAGCCGCTTGCCGAGACGCGCGACGACACCGTGCTCGACGCCACGGGCAGCCAGCCTCACGGCGTTCGTGATCGCCACGCGCGAGCTCGATCCGTGCGCGATGACGACGAGGCCCTGGAGCCCGAGAAGGTAGGCGCCGCCGTACGTGTCCGGATCGAGCTGCTTCCGGATCCTCCGTGCCCCGGGTCGGATCAGGAGACCACCGAGCCTGCCGCGGACGGAGGAGCTCATCTCGCGGCGGAGCGATTCGAGCACGCTCCGGATCGTGCCTTCGAGCGCTTTCAGGGCAACGTTGCCCGTAAAGCCGTCCGTCACCACGACGTCGGCCGCCCCCTCGAGCAGAGACCGGCTTTCGGCGTTGCCGGCAAACCGCAGCGGGCTCGCGCGCAACAGCTCGTGGGCCTCGAGCGTAAGTCGGTTCCCCTTGTCGTCCTCCTCGCCGATCGAGAGGAGCCGCACGTCCGGGTCCTCGACACCGAGGATCTCCTCGGCAAGGACCACACCCATGTGAGCGAACTGGAGAAGATGCTCCGGACGAGCATCCGCGTTGGCGCCGGCGTCGATCAACACACTCGGGCCGCGGCGGGCGGGGATGACGACGCCGATGCCGGGGCGGTGTACGCCCGGGAGCCGACGGATGTGCAAGAGGGAGGCGGCGAGCATCGCGCCCGTGTTACCTCCCGAGACAACAGCGTCCGCCTCTCCGTCGGACACGGCCCTGACCGCCTGCACGAGCGACGAGTTCGGGCTCGCGCGGACCGCTTCGACCGGATGCTCGTGCATCTCGATGACCTCGACGGCCTCCACGAGTCCTAGCCCTTGTGTGTCGAGGCCCGGCGGGCCGTACAGCACGGGCTCGATCTCCGGGGACCTGGCCGCGGCGGCTCCGGCGACGATCTCGTCGGGCCCCCGGTCTCCTCCCAGCGCGTCGACCGCAACCCGCACCGGGGCAGGTCTGGCCGCAGCTCCCGCTGGGGGACTCCCGGCTTCGCCGGCGACTGACGCCGGTTGCTGCACCGTTCCCTAGGGAGCCTGGACGCGGAGCGGCTCGACGTCGCGGCCCTTGTACGTCTTGCAGTTCGGGCAGACGCGATGGGGCCGTTTTGGCTGCTTGCACGTCGGGCAGACCTGGACGTGCGGCACCGAGATCCCGTGCTGGGCGCGCCGCTTGTCGCGCCTCGATCTCGAGGTTTTTCGCTTCGGAACGGCCATGAGCGGCTGCGGAGTATAGCGACAGCGCCATCTCCAACCGACACGAACTCGGCACGGTCCGTGACGGACACGTAACCGATTCGGCGCTACGCTCGCAGCGGGTGGTGGGCCGGGGTGCCCCATGCGAGGCACTGGTTGTGAGCGGACGCTCAAGCCACCGTAAACCTTCCGTAAGACGGCCTGGATCCGCGGCCGCCACAGGTTAGCGTGGGTCATACCGACATCGTGCCTCGACGAACAAGGAGGGTCGACGATGAGGTTGACACGACGGCACGGACACGACGGCCACGTGCGACGCGCACACTTCGGCATCGGAGTTGCCGTCGGATCGCTCGCCGCCTTCGCTCTCGGACCAGCAGCACCGGTCGCGGCGCCGAGCCAGGTACCGGCGAACACGGCCGAGCCCACGATCTCGGGCAGAGCCGAGCAGGGCCGGGCTCTCTCTGTCTCGAGAGGGTCATGGAGCGGATCCGGGCCTATTGCCTACGCGTACCGATGGGTGCGCTGCGGTCCGGACGGGGGCCGGCCCGACGGCAGCGACTGCATCCCCATCGCCGGAGCCACCCAGACGAGGTATGACCTGAGGGGCGCCGACGTCGGCTTTCGCCTGCGCGTGCGGGTCACCGCGACGAACCCTCAGGGATCGCAGACAGCCGCCACCAATCCGACAGCCGTGGTCGTCGGCCCACCTGTGAATACCCGCCTTCCCGGCGTCCAGGGAAACATGCTCAACGGGTCCACGGCGACCGCCGACCCGGGAGCGTGGGTGGGCCGGCAGCCGATCTCGTTCTCGTTCCAGTGGTTGCGCTGCAACACCCAGGGTGGGGACTGCGTCTCGATCGCCGGGGCGAGAGGCCGGACCTACCGCCTGACGGAGGCCGACCTGAACCACCGACTGCGCTTCAGCCTCACAGCGCGAAACGCCGTCGGCGCCCTGACCGTGCTCTCGGGCGAGTCGGGGATCGTGGCGGAGCCGCTTCCCGCCGGTGCGATCAGGCTCGCCTCCGGTGAGATCTCGATTCCCGCGACGAGCGTGCCGAGAACGGAGCGCCTGATCGTCTCGCAGGTCGTCTTCTCGCCGAACCCTGTCACGAGTCGCACGCGGGTCCTCACCGTCCGCGTGAGAGTGAAGGACACCCGTGGCTACGTGGTGCGCGACGGGCTCGTCTTCGTCCGCTCGACTCCGCGGGTGACAACCGGCGGTGACCGTCAGGTGGCGACGGCGGACGGCTGGGTCACGTACCAGCTCGTCCCGAACGGCAACTTCCGCGCCAGGACGGGATACAACGTCCAGTTCTTCGTGAAGGCATACCGTGCCGGCGACCCCGCGCTGGCGGGCATCGCGGGCTACCGGCTCGTCCAGGTCCGGACGAGAGGTACGCAGCAGTAGGCGGCACAGACCGGGATCGGCGCGAGCACCGATCCCGGTCCCCGAGGGGTTCGCGGCCCTCGCCGCGGTCTGTGAAGGTTCGCTCAAGTCGCCGTAAATCTTGCGTTAGTCACCTGTTTCAGGCGGCTACGGACGACTTCTCCGGGGTATGCGGCGGAAGTCCCTTCAGGGGAAAGGAGATCTGACGATGACAGATGCGACACGAAATCGACGTGCACAGAGCGCGTACATCGCGATTCTCGGTGTTGCGACGGTCGTGGCGGCGCTGTGCGCAGCGTTCGCCGCGACACTGGCCGGTTCCTCGGCCGCGGCGCCCAAGGTCGCCCCGACTCCGACCGCGGAGCCCCAGATGAGCGGTGCGCCGCGCGTCGGGCAGATACTGAGGACGACGCGTGGAACCTGGACCGGCACACCGCCGCTCACGTACGCGTACCGCTGGTTTCGGTGCCAGGGCCGCGGTGCCCCAGACGCGTCCGACTGTGCTCGGATCGCCAACGCAAGCAATGCAACCTACGGTGTCCGGCAGGCCGATGCTGGGCTCCGCATTCGCTCGCAGGTAGAAGCGACGAACGCCGACGGCTCGGGGACGGCGACCTCCAACCCCACCGGCGTCATCCAGTCCGCCCGCCCGGTGAACACGACCGAGCCGAGCATTTCCGGCACTGCGGCGGTCGGCAACCGCTTGTCGGCGAACCGAGGTGAGTGGGTCGGCGAGCAGCCGATCACGTACAGCTTCCAGTGGCTGCGTTGCACCGACAGGGGAGACAACTGCAGCGAGATCGCCGGTGCGACGGACAACCAGTACGTCGTCGTGGACAGCGATGTCACCCGGACGCTGCGCGTCCGGGTGACGGCACGAAACGACGCCGGCGTCAGGTCGGCCCTGGCCAATCCGACGGCCGTCGTCGGTCAGAGCGAACCCCCGCCGGGCAGCTCGCTGCCGGTGGAGGACCTCAGGGCCGCCGGCGACCGACTCGTCATCGCGCAGGTTCAGTTCTCGCCGAACCCGGTGACGAGCCGCACGGCACCGATCACGGTGCGCGTGAGGGTCACGGCCAGGCAGGGCCGCCCGGTCAGCGGCGCGCTCGTGTTCATGCGCGGGACGCCGAGGGTGGTCGAAGGACAGACTCAGACGACACAGCCAGACGGCTTCGTGACGCTGACGCTCGTTCCGAACCGCCTGTTCCCGCAACCACGGAGCGGCTTCAACGTGCAGTTCTTCATCAAGGCGTTCCGCCAGGGCGACCCGGGACTCGGCGGCATCGCGGGCTACCGGCTCGTCCAGGTTCGCCTGGCCGGCTAACCGGAGCGCAATCAGCAGGCGACGGGGCCGGCCATGCCGGCCCCGTTTCACAAGCGGTCTCGCAGCTCGTCGAGTGCCGCCCAGCGCGGGTCTGGCTCGCGGTCGGCGTGCTCGTGCGGCTCGGCGTTCAGGTCCCTCCCGCACACGGGACAGAGCCCCGCACACTCGGGTCTGCACAGGATCTGCGTAGGGAGCTCGAGGGCGATCACGTCACGTGCCCATGCTCCGACGTCAAGCCGGTCATCCACGACGTAGTCGGAGCGAAGCCCATCCGCGAGCGGCGCGTCCGGATCGTGAAACTCGCGAGCGGCCGCATCCAGGTCGACTTCGGCGTAGCCGAGGCAGCGCATGCAGGGCCCAGCAAGGTGCGCGTGAAACCGGAGCTCGAAGACGGTCGCGCCCGAGGCCTGGGTGACCTCGAGCTCGACCGGCACGGTCACGGGGTTCGTCTCGTAACGCTGGCCACCGAGCAGGAAGGGCTCGAGCTCGACGTCGATCCGCTCCCGGCGAACCTCGCCCGGGCTCAGTCGCAGCCGGCGGAGATCGATGGAGGTCACAGCGGGAGCGTAGCGCCGTGAAGGACACCGAGTTCGATTAGTCCGGCTGGTGCACTGCTACGTTCCGATCATGAAACCTGATCGCTGGCTCGGCCTCGACCTTCGCCATCTCATCGCCCTCAACGCGATCGCCGACGAGCGCTCGTTCGGAAAGGCGGCCGAGCGCCTGGGCTACACCCAATCCGCGATCTCGCAGCAGATCGCGACGCTCGAGCGCATCGTCGGGCTGCGCCTGATCGAGCGACCCGGCGGGCCGCGACCGATCTCGCTCACGGAGGCCGGCCAAGTCCTCCTGCGCCACGCCGACGCCATCCAGGCTCGCCTCCTCGCCGCGAAGGCAGACATGAACGCTCTCGAGGCGGGGGACGCCGGGAGGCTTCGCGTCGGGACGTTCCAGAGCGTGGGCACCCGCGTCCTCCCGACGCTTCTTCGACATTTCTCCGACACTCATCCCCAGGTAGAGGTTCTCCTTCGCGAGTCGCTCGACGAGCACGAGCTGCTCGAGATGGTCGAGCGCGGTGAGCTCGACCTGACCTTCTGGGCACTCCCCGTCGCGTCCGGCGGCCCGTACGAGTCGGTGGAGCTCTTGACCGACCCCTATGTCCTGGTGGTCCCGACCGACTCGCCGTTGACGGCGCTCAAGCGGACTCCCACCCTCAAGGAGATTGCGCTACAACCGCTGATCGGGTTCAACCAGTGCGCCTCGACCCAGGCCGTGGAGGCACAGCTCGCGTCCACGGGCCGCGCGCCGAACATCGTGTTTCGGTCGGACAACAACGGCACGGTGCAAGGACTCGTGGGCGCCGGAGTGGGGATCAGCGTCTCTCCCCGCCTCACCGTGAACGAGGACGACTCGAGCGTTGCCGTAATCGACCTCCAGGGGCGCATCCCCCCGCGTGTGATCGGGCTCGTCTGGCACCGCGACCGGCACCGAAGCCCCGCTGCGGAAGCGTTCGTCGAGTCAGCGATCTCCGTGTGCCGCGAGCTCGCTGCAGAGACTGCAGCCGCGTAACGGGAGGACCGACGGAGGCGTTCTGGGGACACCAAGTCCGAACCTCACCCTCACGCAGTAGAGGAACGGCATCCCCATCCCTACGCTGTAGCGCATGCTGACATGTCCCTCCTGCGGACAGCAGAACCCCGAGGGCTTCAAGTTTTGCGGTGCCTGCGGCTCGCCGCTCACTGCTCCGGAGCCCCCCGCCGAGGAGGAGCGCAAGGTGGTCACCGCTCTCTTCACCGACATCGTCGGCTCGACTGCGCGCGCCGAGACACTTGATCCGGAGGACGTACGGGCGATGCTCGCGCCCTACTATGCGCGACTCCGCCGCGAGCTCGAGCGGTTCGGTGGAACGGTGGAGAAGTTCATCGGTGACGCCGTCGTCGCGCTCTTCGGTGCGCCTGTCGCACACGAGGACGATCCGGAGCGGGCCGTGCGCGCGGCGCTTGCTATCGGGCGCGCGGTCGCCGACCTGAACGCGCAGCACGAGTGGCTCGACCTCCACATTCGGACCGCGGTCAACACGGGAGAGGCGCTCGTCGTCGTGGGCGCGAGCGCAGTCGAGGGTGAGGGAATGGCGGCAGGCGACGTGATGAACACGGCGGCGCGACTCCAGGGCGCAGCCCCCGTCGACGGTGTGGCGGTCGGCGAAGCCACCTTCAGGGCGACGGCGAGCATCTTCGACTACGAGGAGGCAGAGCCGATTGCGGCCAAGGGCAAGGCAGAGCCTGTCCCCGTCTGGATCCTGGTCGGGGAGAAGGCACAACGGCGGCCAGAGCCACGGCGCCGACTGGTCGGCCGCCAGCAGGAGATCGATCGGCTGTGGGCGCTCTGGCTGGAGACGCTCTCCGAGCGCCGGCCACAACAGGTGACGGTGACCGGCCCGCCCGGGATCGGGAAGAGCCGGCTCCTCGTCGAGCTTGCGCAGCTCGTCGGTCCGGACGTCGCCATGCACTGGGGTCGCTGCCTTCCCTACGGGGAAGGGATCACCTACTGGCCGGTGATCGAGATCGTCAGGGGCGCCGCCGGCATCCTGAGCGACGACGACACCCCGGTCGTCTCTCGCAAGCTCGGCGCGTTGCTGGCGGGCCTGGAGACCCAGGACCGCGACGAGCTCCGAACGATGGCTTCAGCCCTTGCGAACCTGCTGGGCGCCGCAACGACACCGGAAGGCACCTACTCGGCCGAGGAGATCGGCCAGGCAGAGCTCCACTGGGGGATCCGCCGCGTGCTCACACTTCTTGCCAGGCAGAGGCCCTTGGTCCTCGCCCTCGAGGATCTGCACTGGGCGGAGCCGACGCTCCTCGAGCTCCTCCAGTCGCTCCTCCACGGGGACGTCCCGCTGCTCGTGACCGGTACGGCGCGGCCGGAGCTCTCCGAGACGCAGCCCGAGTTCATGCAGGAGCTCGGCAACCGCCACGTGCTGTCGCTCGAGCCGCTCGGCGAGCAGGCGAGCGAGGAGTTGCTCGGCGAGCTGGTCGGCTCACGGGCAGCGGATCTGCCACGGCTCCAGCTCTTGCTCCAGAAGATCGGAGGCAACCCGCTGTTCCTCGAAGAGACCGTGGGGATGCTGGCCGACGCGGACCTGCTCACGGCTGAGGGCGAGCTCGAGTCTCTGCCCCTGCCCGAGAGCCTGCAGGCCCTGATCGGGTCGCGTCTCGATTCACTTCCCGCCGGAGACAAACGGGTTGCACAACAGGCGTCGGTCGTCGGCGAGGTGTTCTGGCTCGGCGCTCTGACGCATCTGGCGGGGTCGACGGACGATCTCCCCGATCGGCTGAGCGCTCTCCAGCGTCGCGAGTTCGTCCACCCCCACGCGGAGTCGCGCATCGCCGGCGATCGAGAGTTCGCCTTCAAGCACATCCTCATTCGGGACGTCGCCTACGAGCGGCTGCCGAAGGGACGGCGGGCGGAGCTCCACGTCCGGTTCTCCGAGTGGCTCACGGGGCTGCCCGCGTTCGAGCACGAGTTCGTCGAGATCCTCGCCTACCACCTCGAGCAGGCGTGCCGCTTCGCGCGCGAGGTCGTGCAGAGCCCGATCGAGCCCCCCCTCGAAGAAGCCGCTTCCGCACTCGGCCGGGCGGGCGAGAAGGCCGAGGGACGCGGCGGCATCCGGGAGGCCGACCGCTACTACATCCGCGCTCTCGACCTCCTCGAGGATCGGTGCTCGGAGGCCGCGCTCGATCTTCGAGTCCGGCGGGCGATGACCCGGTACGCGCTCGGAGAGGTCCGCCAGGCGTCCGAGGACCTGGCGCTTGCTGCCGACGACGCGAATTCCCGCGGCTATGTCCGCATCCGCGGCGACGCTCTTGCGATGCTCGGCGGCGTCCACCTGCGCCTGGGGAGGGTCGCCGACGCGCGAGACGGGCTCTCCGAGGCGCACGCGATCGCGTGCGAGATCGGCGACCTCGCGCTCGAGGTCCGTGCCGTCTATCGCCTTGCAGCCTTGAGCGGCGACTTCGAGGGCGAGCTCGAGCAGGCTGTCCAGGAGGCGCGGAAGGGCGTGCGGCTGGCGGAGGAGATCGAAGACCGTCCTCTGCAGATCGAAGGTCACTTGCGCCTCGGGTTCTTCCTCGAGAACCTCGGACGGCTGGCAGAGGCCGAGGAGGAGCTGACGCAGTGCCTGCGGCTCGCCGAGGAGACCGGCAGCCTCCGAGACGACGCGCGCGCCACGTACCTCCTCGGTCTGGTCCGCTACTACCGGGGCGATACCGAGGAGGCGGAGCGGCTCGGGCTGCAGGCGCGGGATTGGCTCGACCGCACGGGCGAGAGCTACATGGGCATTCAGAACCTGATCGCGCTCGCCAAGTATGCGCTCGCGAGGGACGACGCGGAGTTCGCGAAGCAATGGCTCGCCGAAGCCTTGCCGCTCGCGCTCGAGGGTGGAGGCTTCCTGGTCGTCCAGATCTACCGGCAGCTCGTAGAGGTGCACGTACGGCAGAATCGAGTCGACGAGGCGCGCGACCTCCTCGAGTTCGCGCGCCGCGAGGCGCCGGAGGAGGACCCGTACGCGACGACGCACATCCTCCTTGCGGAGGCGTCGCTCGCCGGCGGCGTCGGCGATGCGGTCGCCGCGGCACGCGCCTACACAGAAGCGCTTCGGCTGCTTGTGGAACAGCAGCTCGTGATCGAGCTAGCAGAGACGCGGTTGGAGCTCGCGCGGGCCCTCCACCGCTTCGCCGACGCCGCGGGTGCGCGGGTGGAGCTCGATCAGGCACGCGAGGTCTTCGCGGCGATGGGTGCGATCGCGCACCTGGCCGAGATCGACGGGCTCGTGCGGAGCCTCGAGGCCGAGGGGGCCGGCGTCGCCGGCCCCCAACCTGCTTCCTAGCGCCGTCCGGTTACCTGCCGAACCGGTGCGGCTCAAGCTGATGTCTTCGTCTTCGGAACAGACTCCGTCGTCGAGGATGCCGACAGGTCGACAGCCGCGGGCGGAACGCCGAGAATCCGGGGAAGCTACCCGCCTGCAGTCGATGAAGCTGTCGACATTCGTCCCCGACTCGGAGTCCGTCCTGGTCTCGACGTTGTTGCTAGGCGCTGGTTGACCGTACAGTTGCCCGACGTGTTGCAGTGCGCGAAGTCAGCGCCGCTCTGAACGATGAACACGCCGTTCCGGAGTGGAGTCGGGTGATGGAGCTTCCGTCGACGAACACCTTCTGGTTCAAGTCCTGCTCGATCGACCAGGTGCTCGACGAGCTTCCGACCTGCTGACGCTACAGCAGCGCGGATCCTCGTCTTCGGTGACGATCGACGAAGCCGGTCGCATTCTTGACCGACACGACCTGATCCACGGCCTGGACATCGACGATGCTCGAGGCGTGGGAACTGGTCGGATCGACTGCTGATTCTGCGTCGAGTCGATTCCCCCGACGAACGTTCCTTGTCGATGAACACGTAGTCGGCCCCGTCGACCGACGCGAAGAGCAGGTTTCTCTGGTCCTGCCTCGTGATTTTGTTCCGGCCGGACGGCCGCGACCTGCTGGATGCGGGAGCAGGTGTTGGCGTCACCTTCGCGGGACCGCTGCCGCCTGCGACCGCGCAGCTCACCGTGTAGTCGTCGCGAAGGGTGAGGGAGCGGCTCCCGGATCGGTCGCAGGGGCCCCCCGGGTGCACTCCGAGAAGTCACGGAGTCGACCGGTTCTGGTCGATGTCCACGTTGCCGGCGTTCGAGAAGGCCGCCGCGGCACCGCCGTGCTGGCTTCACGGTCGCGGTGTTGGAACCTTCGCCCGACGCCGTCTGGTTGCCGCAGATGACCTGGTTGAAGTCCTGTGACACTCCGGCGGGCGCTCCACCGGCGTTCCGAACGCGCGCCGAGCGCGGCGGTCTCGCTCGCGTTGAGCGTGTTGCCCGTCGATCCGCCGGTCTGCTTGATCTCGATCCGCTGGCGGATGTTCTGCTCACCGCCACTGCTGCCCATCGCCGCGAAGAGCTTCGCCACTGCGTTGTTCGACGTCCCGCCCTGGGTGATGAAGCACGTCTGCGTCGATCGTGCCCGTAGAGCCGAACGTCCGCATGTCGCAGGTCGCCGAGTTCGACGACCCTCCCGGCTGCAGGATGAAGCACGACTGGTCCGGGCGGTGACTCGTCCTTCGAGATCACGGCCCCCGTGCCTCGCTGCTTCCGGCAGACGAATCGGTTTTCGTCGTCGTCGTCAGCCCGTTGCCCGCCCTGCGGGTGACAGCTGGACGACCTTGGTCGCGGTCGTGCAGTTCCAATCCGGGCCTGGGCAGTTCGGCCCCGCGTAGTTCTTCGCCCCTCGCTGGATCACGACCCCACTCGGGTCGATGCCCAACGTGCGCAAGTACCTCTTGATCCCGAGCATGGTCCACGTATCGATGGCGTGCGCAGCACCTGGCTCAACCAAGACGGACGCCGTCGCCGGCGCCGTTACCTTCGAAGCGGGCGCTTTGGCCGCAGCGCTCGGTAGCAGCGGCCAGCACCGCCAGCGCTGCGACCCGAGCCCGACAGCCGTGGCACGGACGATGCCACGTCTTCTTGCCCTCATCTCCCCACCCCCTGACGCGGTATTGACCTGCGGGACGCTAACTGGTTTTCGCGAGCGTTACCAGCGCATGCGGAGGCGGGACGAGGGCATCGGGTCCGAGGATCTCGGCGGCGGCCGCGAACGCGCGCCGAAACTACGGCGCGAAGCGCTCGAACTCCTCGTGCTCGAGGGGCTCGGGGCCGATTCCGGCGACGACCGTCTCCTGGGAGCGCTCGTGGAGCCGCTCCCGCCCGCGCTTGACGGCAGTCAGGAACTTGTCGAGGTTCACTTCGAGTGTGGAGAGGATGCTGTCCGCCCAGTCCTCCATCTCGAGGCGGGTCTCCCGGGCCTGCCGGCGAGCGTCGTCGACGATGTCGTCGGCCTGCCTCTCGGCGAGCTTCACGATCTCGGTCTGGGAGGCCTCTCGGATCGCCTGCTCGCGCGCCTCCTGGATGATCCGGTCGCATTCCCGCTTCGCCTCGGCGAGCATCTCTTGCCGTTCCTTGACGATCCAGCGCGCCTGCTTGATCTCCTCGGGGATCGTCGCCCGCATCTGGTCGAGGATCTCGTAGATCTCCTCCCGATCGAGGCGGACCTGATCGGTCAGCGGCACGGCCTTGGCGTTGTGCACCAGGTCGTCGAGCTTGTCGATGAGCACGAGTACGTCCATGGGTCGGGAAGTCTACTCCTGAGGTGGGACGGGAGCGCCTGGGCGTCCGTCCGGATAGAGCTCCGCGAAGCGTCTGGCGACGGCCGCCGGCACGAGCTCCTCCACCGTGCCGCCGAAGGATGCGATCTCCTTCACGCCACTCGACGAGACGAAGCTGAACAAGGGGCTCGCCATCACGTAGACGGTCTCGATCTCCGGCGCGAGCTGGCGGTTCAGATGGTTCATCTGGAACTCCCACTCGAAGTCGGAGATGACACGGAGGCCTTTCACCATCGTCTTGGCGCTGTGCTTGCGCGCAAAGTCGACGACGAGCTCCGAGAACACGTCCACGACGACGTTCTCGATCCCCGCCAGAGCCTCCTCGAGGAACGCCACGCGCTCCTCGACCGGGAACAACGGCTGCTTGTGCAGCGGGTCGCGGACGACGCCGACGACGATGCGGTCGAAGATGCCCGCCGCCCGGCGGATGACGTCGACATGCCCGTTCGTGACGGGGTCGTAACTACCCGGACAGATCGCTGTAATCACGTACGGAACACCGTAATTCGCGCGGAACCGTAACGACGACTGGTGACGAGGTCGAGCGGAAGCTCCGGCTCGATGCGTGAGGTCGTCTCCACGACGGCGAGCCCGCCGTCCTGAAGTACGGGCGGAAGCAGCTCGGCGAGCAACAGGGCGTATCGCTCCCAGTCGTCGTACGGCGTGTCGACGAGCACGAGGTCGTAGCGATGCCCACGCGCCTGCTCCGCCCGGAGCGCCCGCCCGACGTCCTGGCAGAGCACGACGGCGCCGGTCAGGCGCAGCTTCTCGAGGTTCCCCTGGATCACCCGGCATGCCTCGCGGTCGCGCTCGACGAAAACGCAACGGGAAGCGCCGCGCGAGAGGGCCTCGAGCCCCATTGACCCCGATCCGGCGAAGAGGTCGAGCACCCTCGCCCCCTCGATCGAGGCGACGATCCCAAACGCCGCTTCACGGACCCGGTCTCCTGTCGGCCGCGTCACGACACCTCTCGGTGCGGAGATCCGGTGCCCTTTCTTCGACCCGGCGACGATCCGCACCGACTACGACTCGCCCAGATGCTCGGCTTCGCCGAGCAGCCGCTCGACCTCGGCAGCGAGAAGTCCTTCGTCGTGGAGCTCGCGTGCAGCGTCGCGCGCGCTCTCCAGCAGAGCGCGGTCGCGGCGCAGC
Source organism: uncultured Actinomycetes bacterium (assembly GCA_963761485.1). Classification (GTDB taxonomy): domain Bacteria; phylum Actinomycetota; class Thermoleophilia; order Gaiellales; family Gaiellaceae; genus GMQP-bins7. Next base: position 894,143 of record CAVXGP010000015.1, read on the forward strand.
CGGACGAAACGCAGGTCGGACAGGCCGGATTGTCGCGCCCCCAGGAGCTGACCCTCGCCGCGAATCTCGAGATCTCGCTCCGCGAGCTCGAAGCCGTCGGTCGTCGCAACCATCGCCTCCAGCCGCTCGACCGCTCCCTCGGTGAGCTCCTCGCGTGGACGCGAGACGAGCAGGCAATACGACTGCTCGGCGCCGCGCCCGACACGTCCGCGAAGCTGGTGCAGCTGGGCGAGCCCGAACCGGTCCGCCTCCTGCACGATCATGATCGTCGCGTTCGGGACGTCGACGCCCACCTCGATCACTGTCGTGGCCACGAGCACGTCGAGCTTGCCGGCCTTGAAGCTCGCCATCACCGCGCGGCGCTCGGCAGGGCGGAGCCGACCGTGGATGCAGCCGACTGTGTACTCGCGAAGCTCCGCAGTTCGAAGGCGCTCCGCCTCTGCCTCCGCCGCCCGGGCGATCTTGGTCTCCGACTCCTCGATCAGCGGGCACACGACGTAGGCCTGCCGGCCCTCGTCGAGGTGTCTCCGCAGTCGCCGGTACGCCTCCGAGCTTCGGTCCTCGGTCACCCAGGCGGTGACGATCGGCTTCCGGTTCGCAGGTGGGAGCGCGAGCTCGCTCACGTCCAGATCGCTGTAGACGGTCAGCGCGAGGGTTCGCGGGATCGGGGTCGCAGTCAGATGGAGGACATGGGGGCTGCGTCCCTGCACGAGCGCGCTCCGCTGTCCGACGCCGAAGCGGTGTTGCTCGTCGACGACGGCGACTGCCAGGTCGCGGAACTCGACCGCCTCCTGGATGAGGGCATGGGTACCGACGACGAGTACGGCGTCACCCGAGGCGATCACCTGACGCACCACGGCGTGCTCACGAGCAGGGACCGAGCTCGTCAGCAGGGAGACCCGAACCCCGAGCGGCGCGCAGAGCTCGTCGATCGTCAGAAAGTGCTGCTCGGCGAGGGTCTCGGTGGGAGCCATGAGCGCCCCCTGACGGCCGGCCTCGACTGCCCGCAAGAGCGCGTAGAGGGCGACGACCGTCTTCCCGGAGCCGACGTCGCCCTGCAGGAGCCGCTGCATCGGCGTCGCTCGAGCGAGGTCCTCGTCGATCTCCACGATCGCCCGCTCCTGATCCGCCGTCAGCGTGAACGGGAGCGACTCCCGATACCGCCGAAGAAGATCGCCCGGTTCCTGGAGCGGCTCCGCCAGTGCTCCGTCTCGCGCGGCCGTCGATCGAGCGAGTGCGAGCTGGAGTACGACGAGCTCCTCGAACGCGAGACGGCGCCGCGCGGTTTCCGCTTCGTCCAGCCCCCGCGGCCGATGGAGTGCGGCGAGCGCGTCGGCACGGAGCGGAAGCTCGGCGCGCGTACGCAGCGTGGACGGCAGCGGCTCTCCCGCGTGACGCACGAGCTCGAGAGCCTGAACGCGGAGCTCACGGAGTCGCTTCTGCGAGATGTCCTCGCTCGCGGGATAAACGGGAGCGAAGTCTCCCGTTTGCGCCTCGCCCTCGAGATCGTAGGACACGACAGCGAAGCCGTACCGGTTCGCGCGGCCGCGAAGACGAACGTGCGTGCCGGGCGAGAGCCGCCCCTCGAGCCACGGCTGGTTGAACCAGGTCGCCTTGATCTCTCCGGTCTCGTCCCCGACGCGCGCCGTCAGGATCTTCAGTCGTCCGCGACGGCGGCTCGAAACGGAACGGACCACCACGTCGATGACCGCCTCCTCGTCTCCGAAGAGGTCGCAGACCCGCTTCGCCGGGACCGGCTCCTCGTATCGCCGGGGCCTCTGCCAGAGAAGGTCGCCGACCTTCTCGATCCCGAGACGGCCGAGGCGGCGCTTCAAAGCCGGCCCGACGCCGTCGAGTGTTTCGACCGGCGCCTCGAGTCGCTCCGGGCGCGGCGCGCTCTGCGGGCGAGGCCAGGCATCCGGCTGGTCCAGGCCGGCAAAGCCGGCAGGGTGCCGGATGGCAGCCTTCGTCCCACTCATCGCGACAACTATAGGTCCCGGTCCCGTTGCTGCGGCTTACGTGTTGCCCGATCTCCCTCCGGCGTCGCCGGGCTGTGCCCGGAGGTGTCGGTGCCGGCGAGAGGCGTCAGTCGTCGTGGAACCAGAAGAAGCCGACCGTTCCAGGTCCCGCGTGAGCGCTGACGACTGGTCCCAGGATTCCTGTGAACTCGATCTCAGCCTTCGGTCGTACCCGCCAGACGAGCTCGCTGAGGACACCGATCCACTCCGGAGCGTCCGCGTGGGCGATCGCCACTCGCAGTCCGGCTCGGTCCTCCGTGGCCGCCTCCAACCGGCGCTCGAACTCGAGCCGCGCTTTCGGCTGACCTCGCACCCGCGCCACCGCCAAGACCTCCCCGTCCTCGATGGCGAGAATGGGCCGCACGTTCAGCAACGATCCCGCCAGCGCTGCCGCGCGCCCGATCCTCCCTCCTCGCTGCAGGTACTCGAGAGTCTCGACGGTGAAGATGACTCCGCACTCTCGGCGGAAGCGCTCGACCAGGGCTTCGATCTCGGCGTCCGTCGTCCCGCGAGCGAGCCGACGCTGGATCGCGTGAGCGAGCATGGCGATCGCGAGCGAAGCACTCCGGGAGTCCACAACCTGGACCTTGTCCCGGCCGAGCTCCTGCGCGGCGAGCTCGGCGCTTTGAAACGTCCCCGAGAGCTTCGAGGATATGTGCAGCGAGTAGATCCGCGCGTATCCCGGAAGTCCCTGGTAGACGTCGATGAAGTCCTGCGGGGTCGGCTGCGAAGTAGCGGGCAGGACCGGCGACGTACGGAGCTTTTCGTAGAACTCGCGTGGCTCCAGCTCCACGTAGTCGCGGAACGTCTCGTCGCCAAAGCGGACGTAGAGCGGCACGACCCGCATGTTCGGAAAGCGCGCCGGTGCCTCGGGGTAGTCGGACGTCGAGTCGAGCACGAGCGCGGTGTTGTCGGTCGTGAGGTTCACCCGCGCGTCCTTCGGGCTGCGTCCTGCACGGCATCGACGAGAGCGTCAACGCCCTCGTCCTTCCGTACGAGCGTCACCCCGGAGATCCTCGCAGCTTCGACCTCCTCCCGACCGGCGGACGCGCTCAGGAAGACGACCGCCGCCCCTGGGCAGCGCTCGACGACCTCTGCGGCCGCAGCCGCGCCGTCGATGTCGGGCAGGCGATAGTCGATCACGGCAACGTCCGCTCCCAGTTCCGCACACGCGGAAGCGGCTGCAGAACCCATGGACACGGCGCCGACGACCTCGACGTCATCGCGACGCCGCAAGAGGAACTCGAGCGCCTCGCGGAAGACGTCGTTGTCCTCGACCAGGAGTACGCGGATCGGCTCCACCACCACCTACTCGGCGACCACGAGCAGCGGGTAGTGCGGCTGACCCCCCTCGTGCATCTGGATCACGACGCCGGGGTGGCCGCGCTCGATGGCCGCGACGAGGTTGTCGAGCGGCGGTGCATCGGCTCCACCGACGATATCGAGGTGCGTTCGCTCCCCGGCCAGCACACGGTCGACCACCTCGATTGCCACGCTGTAAAAGTCAGGATCGCTGGCAACTGCCGCCCCTTCCACGAGCCCTAGATAGGCGCCTTCTCGGATGGCAACGCCGTCGAGCTCGACATCGCGCGAGGCGATTGTCACTTCGCCGGTTGCGACAGAACCGAGCGCTTCCAGCATCTCCTTCTCGTTCTCGTCGAGGGAGCTCGTCGGCAGGTATGCCATGATCGCCGCAAGCCCGGCTTGTACCGACCGAGAGGGAATGACACGCACGTCCTTTTCGGTGAGCCCCGCCGCTTCCTGCGCAGCGAGAATCACGTTCGAGTTGTTCGGAAGCACGGCTACGGCGGGTGCCGGAGCGGCTTCGATCGCGTCTACGAGCTCGCCCACCGACGGGTTCGTCGTTTGGCCGCCCTCGATGACGGTTGCGTTCTCTCCCTCGAACAGGCGACGGTTGCCCGATCCGTGGCTCACCGCCACAACCGCCGTCTCGAACGTCGACAGCACCTGCGGCTTTGGCTTCAGCCCGAGCAGCCGCGCCTCGCGGGCCGCAGTCTGGACATGCATGTTCGCGATCTCGACCTCTTCGATATCGCCGACCGCGGTCCCGGCGGACAGGGCCGCACCAGGATCGTCGGTATGGACGTGGACCTTGAGCATCGAGTCATCCCCAACGACCAGCAGCGAGTCGCCGAGCTCGGCGAGCGAGCTCTCGAGGGCATCGAGATCGAGGTGCTCCCCTTGGACGACGAAGCCGGTGCAGTAGCGGTACCTCGAGAGCTCCTGATGGATGGCCTCGACAGCAAGCTCCACCTGCGCGGGGGCTTCAGAGAGAGGATCGCCGTTAGCCGCCAGTGTCACTCCGCGGACGATCTCCACCAGCCCGGCACCGCCCGCATCGACGACTTCGGCCGTTCTCAGGATGGCCAGCATCTGCGGTGTGCGTGCAAGGGCGTCTTCGCCGCGCGCAAGCACAGCCCGGAGGAACCCAGGAGGCTCCAGGGGCTCGTCCGCGCGGTGCTCTCCTTCCTCTGCCATCTCCCGGATGACGGTCAGAATCGTCCCCTCAACCGGCCCAACGCGCTTCACTGCCCGGTAGGCCGCATCGCTACCCGCACGGAACGCGCGGCTGAGGACTGGCGTGGTGACGTGCTCGGCGCTGCCAAGCACGTCAGCGAAACCACGCACGATCTGGGAGAGGATGACGCCGGAATTGCCCTTGCCCGCCTTGAGGGCTGCGTGCGAAATCTCCTCGGCCAGGCCCTTGGAATCGACCGAGGTCGAACGCTCGACAGCCTCGACGATTGCACGCACGGTCAAGACCATGTTCGTGCCGGTGTCTCCGTCCGGCACGGGGTACACGTTCAGGTCATCGATGCGCTGCCTGTGGGACTCCAGGTTCTGGAGCCCCGCGCGCGCCAGGCGTCGTACGTGTTCGAGCTCCATCAGCAGTCCGCTCTCGGAGACCGCGCGTCGCGCTCACGCTGCACGGTGCGAGCTAGGGGGCTTTTTGGACCTTGCCGGCTTTGAGACAGCGCGTGCACACGTACGCGCGGGTCGCTCGCCCCTCGAGCAGCACCCGGACTCGCTGCAGGTTCGGGTTGAACCGCCGCTTCGTGGCAACCATCGAGTGGCTCCGGCTGTTTCCGAAGCCGGGCTTCTTCCCGCAAATGGCGCACACCTTGGACATGCGGCCGAGCAGTGTACCCGTCTCGATCGTGTCAGCGGGAGGCGGCGGCGCGCAGGTGAGAGAACACGTCTGCCATCTCGAGCGCACTGCGCACGGCCTCGGCGCCCTTTTCGATCCGGGCGTCCGCCTGCTCGACGCGATCGAGCGTGAGGACGCCGAATGAGACCGGAACGCCGGTCTCGAGGGCGGCGAGCTGCAGGCCGCTCGCCGCCTCGCTTGCGACGTAGTCGAAGTGCGGCGTGTCTCCCCGGATGACGCATCCGAGGGCGACGATGCATGCGAACCGGCGCGTCTTGGCGAGCGCAGTCGCCGCGAGCGGCAGCTCGAATGCCCCCGGCACCACCATGACCGTGATTGCTTCGCGGCGGACGCCTGCGGCCTCTAGCTCCTCGAGCGCGCGGTCGAGGAGCCGGGAAGTGACGCTTCCGTTGAAGCGGGCGACGACGATGCCAACGGCGCGACGGCCACCGTCGGCATCACCCTCGAGCACTGCGTAACCCTCGGGAATCTCGAGATCCCCGGCAGCATGCTCGGAAGACGGCTCGACGACGATCGCCTCGAGTCCGTCGCCTGCCGGAAGATCGGGCTCGGCCGGCTCGCCCGGCTCCTCGATCTCGGGGTCGGGCTCCGGGTCGTCGGGGTCGGGCACTGCGTAGGCCTCGGCTTCAATCGCGTCCGTCTCCACCTCGACGGGGTCTGATGCCGCCATCCCCCACGCCGGAGCCTCATCCTCGAGCGCATCCTCCTGTTCATAGTCGTCGTCCGGCTCGGGCGTTCGACGGGACCAGTCCGAGAGGACGTTCTCGCTGGACTCGTCGATGTCGCGGTTCACGTGTCGGTTTCCTGATCCGGGTCGGGCTCGAGGCGAACGCCCTGATGATGGAGCTTCGTGATCGTATGCCCGAGCTTCTCACGCTTCGCGGCGAGGTAGCGCGCGTTCTCGGGTTGGGGCTCGACCTCGATCGGCACCTGCTCGACCACCGTCAGGCCGAACCCGTCGAGGCCGGTGAGCTTCTTGGGGTTGTTCGTCAGGATCCGGATCGTCGTGAGCCCGAGGTCGGCGAGGATCTGGTTTCCGATCCCCCATTCCCGCGCATCGGCCGGGAAGCCGAGCTCGAGGTTCGCCTCGACCGTGTCGAGACCCGCCTCCTGGAGCTCGTATGCCTTGAGCTTGTTCAGTAGCCCGATTCCACGCCCCTCCTGCGCCATGTACAGGAGAACGCCGCGCCCCTCGGCCTCGATGCGTCCCAGCGACTGCTCGAGCTGTTCCCCGCAGTCGCAACGCAGCGAGTGAAAGAGGTCGCCGGTGAGGCACTCCGAATGGACCCGGACGAGCACGTTCTCCGCGCCGTCGATATCGCCCTTGATCAGCGCGAGATGCTGCTTTCCGGTCAGGAGCTCTCGGTAGGCGACCGCCTGAAACTCCCCGTACTCGGTCGGGAGACGCACCGCGACGACTCGCTCGATGAGCTTCTCGGTCCGCCTGCGGTACTCGATCAGGTCGGCAACCGTGATCATCTTGAGGCCGTGCCGTCCGCAGAACGCCGCGAGATCGGGCACTCGGGCCATCGTCCCGTCCTCGTTCATGATCTCGCACACGACGCCCGCGGGATTCAGCCCCGCGAGTCGAGCGAGGTCCACTGCGGCCTCGGTCTGGCCCGCACGCTGGAGGACGCCGCCCGGCTTGGCACGGAGCGGGAAGACGTGTCCGGGCTGGACGAGATCGTTCGGCGTCGAGCTCGCGTCGATCGCAACCTGGATCGTGCGCGCCCGGTCGTGCGCCGAGATGCCGGTCGAGACACCCTCGCGCGCCTCGATCGAGACCGTGAATGCCGTCCCGAGTGGAGTCTCGTTGTGCTCGGTCATCGGCCGTAGACCGAGCTCGTCGCAACGCTCGGGCGTGAGGCAGAGGCAGATGAGCCCTCGCGCGTACGTCGCCATCGTGTTGATCGCCTCGGGCGTGACGAACTGTGCTGCGATGGTCAGGTCGCCCTCGTTCTCGCGGTCGGCATCGTCGACGACGACGACGAATTTCCCGGACCGTATGTCCTCGATCGCGCCATCGATCGTGGCAAAGGGCGAAAGCGTCTCAGCTTTCAGGTCCACGCTCACCCGTGGATCGTAGCCCTCAGCTCCGGGACGCTTGCAATAGGCGCTCGACATACTTCGCGAGCACGTCCACTTCCAGGTTGACCTCCTGCGCAGGCGCCCAGCCTGAGAGCGTCGTGGCCACGAGTGTGTGGGGCACGAGCGCGACGGCGAACGCATCGTCGGCCACCTCGGCGATCGTCAACGATACGCCGTCGACGGCTATCGAGCCCTTCTCGACGCAGTAGCGAAGAACGTCCTCCGGGGCCTCGACGAAGACGCGGAGGCCCTCCCCCTCCGCCTCGACCGACTGGATCCGGCCGACGCCGTCGACGTGCCCCTGGACGTAGTGGCCGCCGAGCGACTCTCCCGCCCGAACTGCAGGCTCGAGGTTCACGGAATCGTTCGCGCGAAGGCCGTCGAGCGTGGATCGCGCCACCGTCTCCGCAACCGCATGGAAGCGGATGCGAGCCGCGTCGACCTCCTCCGCCGTGAGGCAGCAGCCGTTCACGGCGATCGAATCGCCCGGGCTGGTGCCCGGGGCTGTGGCCGGAGCCTCGACGATCAGTCGAATCCCGTCGGCGCCACCCTGCGCCGAGACGACCCGGCCGAGCTCGCGCACGATGCCTGTGAACATCCTGGTCGAACGGTACCGCTACGGCGGGTGAATGTATGCCTGCAGCACGAGGTCGTCTCCGACCGGGCGGGCGTCGAGACGGCTCAGCTCGAACGGGTGGGCGAGGCCGGCAAGCATGCCGGGCCCTTCGCCCGAGAGCCTGGGTGCGACGAACACCAGCAGCTTGTCCACGAGATCCTGCGCGAGAAACGCAGTCGCCAGGGTCGGCCCGCCCTCGAGGAGGAGCGACTGCACGCCGTCCGCCGCGAGTGCCTCGAGCTCCTCGGCCAGCGGGCCAGAGCGGAGCTCGAGCTCGGAGCCCTCCTGAAGCGGCCCACGGCCGAAGGCGATCCTCCGCGGCTGGCGCAGAACGGGCACATCTCGTGCGTCGAGGCGGGGGTTGTCGGAGCGCACGGTTCCCATGCCTACGGCGACGGCGTCCGAGGCGGCCCGCACCACGTGAACGAGCCGGCGTGCGCTCTCACCCGTGACCCATCTGCTCCCGGGCACAGTCACGCGGCCGTCGAGCGTGACCGCGACCTTGTACGTGACGAACGGCCGCCTCGCAGTCGCCCACGTCCGCCACCCCTCGATCTGCTGCCGGCATCGGAACGCGATTTCGTCGTCCGCCAGCTGAGCGTCGACACCGGCCGCGCGAAGTCGATCGAAGCCGCCGGCGTGCTCCGGAACTGGATCGGCTTGTCCGGCAACGACTCGCGTGACACCCGCATCGACCAGCGCATCAGCGCATGGCGGCGTCGACCCATGATGCGCACACGGCTCGAGCGTGACGTAGACGGTCGCCCCCTGCGCTCGCTCCCCGGCGGCAGCGAGGGCGTTCACCTCCGCATGCAGCCCACCCTTGCGCTCGTGCCAACCCTCGCCGACGATCTCGTCGCCCGCGACGACCACGGCGCCGACGACCGGGTTCGGGTGCGTCGTGCCACGGCCGCGCTCGGCGAGCTCGAGCGCCCTCTCCAGAAACTGGTCCTTCACGAGGGCGATCGTAGGCCGGCCCCGTCGGAGATCGTGAGGCGTGCGATGAAGAAGCCTGCCGTCCCGTGGACATGCGGCAGCGTCTGAAGGAACTCAGGCCGTCGCGCGTGTCGGAACTGCGGCCACTGCTTCGCGAGCGTCGTGTCGACCTCGAGGCCCGACGCGTCGACGACGTCTTCCGACTCCTCCGAGTTGATCGTGCAGACGGAGTAGACGACGGTGCCTCCCGGCCGGACGCGCTCGGCGGCGGCCCTCAAAAGCGCGAGCTGGAGCTCCGGAAGACGCTCCGCGCGCCAGCGGAGATCCGGTCGCTGGTTGAGGACGCCGAGCCCGGAGCAGGGAGCATCCACCAGCGCGCGGTCGAAGCCGTCGAGCTCGGGCGGCAGCGATCGCGCGTCGGCGCAGATCACGCTCACATTGGTCTTGCCGAGGCGCTGCACCACCTCCTCGAGCTCGCGCGCGCGTGCTTCGTTGACCTCGACCGCGACCACCTCCCCGGGGAGCATCGTCGTCTTCCCGCCGGGCGCCGCGCACACGTCGAGTGTTCGGTCGTCCTCGCCGGCGCCCACCACGAGCCCCGCAAGCTGCGAGGCGCGGCTCTGCGGCCAGATCCGGCCCTCGGCCCGCGCCTGCTCGTCGATCCGCTCGACGTGCCATGCACCCGGGATGTCCGGATCCGCCGTCCCTTCGATCGACCCCGCCAGGAGGCGGACGACGAGCTCCCCGGGCGCGTTCTGAGCCCGCATCAGCGCGAGAGCGTCCACGGAGCCCAGGTCGCGCCACCACGTCTCGGCAATCCAGTCCGGGTAGGAGTGACGCAGCGCCGCCTCGCGCGCGCTTCCCTCCGGAAGTGCGTCCAACAGGCCACGCATGCCGTCCGCGAGCCGGCGCAGGACGGCGTTCGTGAACGCAACCGCTCGCTCGACGCCCGCTGCGCGGACGAGCTCGACCGACTCGTTCACCGCCGCGTACTGGGGGACGCCGTCCACGTATCCGAGCTGATAGGCACCCAGACGAAGCGCTGCCCGCACCGGCGGGTCGAGGCGAGGGACTTTCCTGCGGCCGAGCACCTCGATCGCATAGTCGAGAGTGCGCACCCGCTGTACGGCTCCGAAGGCGAGTCGCCTGGCGAGAGCCCGGTCACGGTCGTCGAGCCCGCTCGTTGCGGAGCGAAGCGCCCGGTCCGCGAAGGCACCCTCCTCGAACACGCGGAGCAGGACGCCGAAAGCCGCGCGCCGCGACGGACTTACGACCTTAGCCCGCGAAGCCATGCCTGGTAGTCCAAACGGCGCCCGCCGTCAGGCTGCACCTCCAGCGGCTCGAAGGAGTCGGCGCCGCCGACCCGCGCACGCCAGATCGTGACCGGACGCCCGTGAAGCTCGGCCCGCGCCCCGATGTGCGGGGAGAGCGCGCGGACGACGTCGACCAGCTCTCCCGCCGGTCGCGCGAGATCGAGCGTGCGATCCGCAGGTGAGATCTTCGCGGCATGGGTGACGCCGTCCCTCGGCTGGGGCTCGAGCTCGGGATCGGGCTCCGCAAGAACCGGGTCCAGCAGATCGGCAGCGACCGCCGCGGCGTTCGCGTACACGGCGCCCGCATCGTCCGCGGGCTCGATGGGGAACGCCTGCTGAGCGGCGATCGGGCCCGCGTCGAGCTGTCCAACGAGCTTGATGACGGTCACACCCGTCTCGGTGTCACCGGCCATGATCGCCCGCTCGACCGGAGCCGCACCTCGCCATCGCGGAAGCAGCGACGGATGGACGTTGAGCCAGAGGCGTTCCTCGAGCAGCGCGTCGGGCACGATGAGGCCGTAGGCCACGGCGACCACGCGTGGCGCCCCGAGCTCGAGACCGGCCTCGAGCCGTTCCGGCTGCAGGACGGGGATCCCCAGCCGCTCGGCGACCTCTTTCGCAGGAGGCGCGGCCAGCTTTCGCCCGCGACCCGCGGGCGAGTCCGGTCGGGTGAGCAGGGAGCTGATCTCGTGCATTTCTGCCAGTCGTTCTAGAACGTCGGCGCCGAACGGCGCCGTGGCGGCGACCGCGATCCGGGGGCTCACGGAGCGGCGTGGATGAGCGACGCCATGTCGTGCATCCAGACGCGCGATCTGATGGCGTCGCTCATCTTGCGCCCAGGACCGGCTGCGGCCTGAGCCTGGCAAGTGCTGCCCGGCGCGAATCGTCGTCGGTGCGATCGATGATGAGCACACCGTCCAGATGGTCGAGCTCGTGCTGGACGATTCTCGCGGACGGCAGCTCCAGCTCGAGCTTGACCGGCTTCCCCGCGACGTCGGCTCCCTCGATCGTCACCGAGACCGAGCGCTCGACCGGCACCAGAACCTCCCGCAGCGACAGGCAGCCCTCGTCGTCCGTCTCGACCTCGTTCGAGCGCACTGAGATCACCGGGTTCACGAGCACGCGATCCTCCCCGTCGTCGACGAAGACGAAGACGCGGCGAAGGACGCCCACCTGGGTCGCCGCCAGGCCGACGCCCTGCGCCTCGTGCATCAGGGAGGTCATCCGCTCGGCCAGTCGGCGGAGATCGTCGTCAAAGCTCTCGACGTCGCGCGCCGTCATCCTGAGCGCGCCGTCGCCGTACTGCCGGATCCGTGAGAGGGCCAGCAGGCGGCGCGCCTCGCGCTCGACATCCTCTCCCTCGGGCTCGGGCGCGAGCTGGCCGCGGATCTCGTGCTCTTCGTGGTCGTGCTCCTGCTCTGCCATCGCGCGGGCGAGTGTAGCCCGCCTGGGTGTCTCCGACCGTCAACCCCCGAATCCGGTCGTCTGTCGTTCGAGCTCCCGCCCTGATGCGTCGAGCGCAAGCACGGCCGTCGGCCCGAGGTGACGCCGCAGGTCGGCTGCCTTGAATCGGTAGCCGAATGCTCGGAAGGAGCCCGCCGCACTCGACACCGCCAGAGCGCGCTTCATGGGGATGTCGCGGATGGCACCGGTGGACATCAGCACCTGAACCGATGCGACCTCCCGGGCAACGAGCCCGATCAGCCTCGCATCCGAGACCTGCCCCGCCGCCGGGCCGCCCTCGTACGCCAGGCTGATGAACATCTTGCGGCCGCCTAGCGGGTCGTCGGAGCGGTTGCAACCGCCCTGCCGTGCACCCGGTGTGGCGACGGGAGCGTCCCAGAGGCACAGATGTCCGGTCGACGTCGATTGGACGAACACGCCACGAACCGGCAGACCCTCGGCGGGTCCGATGTCGGCCACCCTGACCACGGGCTCATCCGCCGACGCCGCCATGAGTTTCTCCTGCTCGCCGAGGCCGGCGAAGCGTGCGGCGACGACCGCGCTGGCCAGGATTCCACCAGCGACGACGCAGGTGACCAGCACTATCCACTTTCTTTCGGCTCTTGTTCTCGGCATCGCGAGTCCTCTCCTCGGCTAGTAGTACGCCGCACACGCGCCGTAGGGCCCGCTGGTGTTTGCCCGGCAATAGGCCTTCTTCACCTGCGAGGACAGCCAGTGAGTCTCCACGTACTGGCTCCGGCTACGGACGGTTGCGTGCCACGAGTACGAGACGTTGTCGATGAAGGTGATCGTCGTGTCGAAAGTCGCGTTCTTGTAGAAGGCGTTCCGATACCAACTCGGGCTGAACCAGGTGGCTGCACTCTGACCCGCGGGCCAATAGGAATTCCCGGCGTACGTGTAGGCACCCGCCCATGCGCTTGCAGCGAGCACGAGCCCGAGGACGAGCGAGGCGGCGAACGCGAGTATCCGTCGTTTCACGAGCATCCCCTTTCTGTGTGGGGCACGATGAGGTGGCAGCTTTATGACGGCACGCACGCCGTGTCAATTGTCACAAAAGGACAGTGCTGACCCAACGGATCGAGGCCGGCGGAGCGGGCTACAACGACTGAGGATCGACGTCCACGACCGCGGCCAGCTCATCGCGCCGCATCGACGGGGCGGCGGCTGCGAGCAGGGCGGCGGCGCGACTTGCGAACGCTCTCGGCGCGGTCGTCTTCGCGAGGAGCTGGGCCCGATAACGACCGCGCAACCGGAGAAGGGGCGCGGGCCCCATCAACTGCGTGTCACGCATCCGGAGCGCGTCGCGCAGCTCCGACAGCGCGCGGAGTGGGCCCTTGCCGTCAGGTCCGGATACGACGAGTGAAACAAGATGTCGAAATGGCGGATAGCCGAGCTCTTCGCGCCTGGACAACTCCTGCGCGAGAAAGCCCGTCACGTCGTGCCGTACGGCATAGAGAAGCGGGGTGGCGTCAGGCTGGAATGTCTGGACGAGCACCTTTCCCGGGGCGTCCCGGCCGCTTCGCCCGGCGAGCTGGGTGACGAGCTGGAAGGTTCTCTCCTCGGCACGGAAGTCGGGGAAGGCGAGGCCCGTGTCCGCGTCCACGACAGCAGCCACGGCCACACCCGGAAAGTGGTGGCCCTTCGCCACCATCTGCGTCCCGATCAGCGCCGCTGCCCGAGCGCCGGCGAAGCGCTCCAGCGCATCGCGCAGCGCTCCCGGCTTGGCCGCTGTGTCCGCGTCGAGGCGGATACGTTCCAGCCCCGGAACTCGGCGGGCGAGCTCAGCCTCCAGACGCTGCGTGCCGGCGCCGATGCGCGCGAGCTCGACCGAGCCGCACTCCGGGCACTTCTGCGGAAGTTCCTCGGAGTACCCGCAGTGGTGGCAGTGCAGGCGCCCGTCCGAGTGCAGCGTCAGCGTGACGTCGCAACTCCGGCACCGTCGCGAGATGCCACACGCCCGACAATGGATCGCGCCCGACAAACCGCGCCGGTTGAGGAGCAGAACAGCCCGCCCTCCGCGCTCCTCGACCGCAGCGAGCTCCGCCAGCAGAGGCGCCGACAGCGGATATCCGGCCTCGCGTCGTAGATCGACGATCCGCACGGACGGGAGCGGCGCTCCGATCCGTTCTGGGAGCTCGACCCGCTCCAAGCGCGCCCAGCTCTCGACTCGCGGGGTTGCGCTGCCGTACACGGCGACGGCGTCCTCGAGGGCGGCACGCTTGGCCGCAACCGTCCTTGCGTCATAGCGCGGGTCCGATTCCTGCTTGTACGACGCATCGTGCTCCTCGTCGACGACGACGAGCCCGAGGCCCGCAACCGGGGCGAAGATCGCCGACCTCGCCCCGACGACGACCCGAGCCTCGCCCGTCACGATCCGCTCGCGCTCGTCGCGCCGCTCTGCATCGCTCAGCGCCGAGTGGAGGACGGCTACCCGTGCGCCGAAGCGAGCTGCGAACCGGCCGACTGCCTGCGGCGTGAGCGCGATCTCCGGCACCAGCACGATTGCGCCCTTTCCGAGCTCGAGGGTGGCGGCACATGCCTGCAGGTAGACCTCCGTCTTTCCACTCCCGGTCGGACCGTGAAGGAGGACGTGGCTGCCTCCAGCCCGGAGGGCGGTGACGATCCGGTCGACTGCCTCGCGCTGGGCGGGCGTCAGCCCGTGCGGGGGCGGCTCTCCCGGCAGTGCATCGCGGAGCGCGGGAGCTCGGCGCTCACCTCGACGCGCCCGCATGTGTGGTGCGACGAGAGCGAGCGCCCGAGCCGGCGTCGATCCGTAGTAGTCGGCCAGCCAGAGCGCCAGCTCGACCAGCGGAGCCGGGACCCGGTCGACTATGGAGCCCGCCGCTGCGATCTCGACTCCTCGTGGAGCATCGACGCCGACCTCGACGACGAGCCCTCGAACTCGACGGCCGCCGAGGCCCACCGAGACGACGGCACCGCGCTCGACGTCGTCAGAGACCTCGTACGTGAACCGCCGCGCGAGCGCGCGAGCCGTGACGAGCGGGAAGATCTCTGCCAAGGGCACGGACGGCCCAGCGTAGCCCGGCCAGCAGTCGGCGACGAAGACGCTACGAGGCTTGTGCTCGAGCAGTGTAAGGTTGGCCTTACATGGAATGCTCGATGATCCGCCTCGACGGTGTCACGAAGCGATTCGGTGACGTCGTCGCCGTCGACAGCACCTCGCTCTGCGTCGATCGCGGCGAGGTCGTCGCGCTTCTCGGCCCATCCGGCTGCGGCAAGACGACGCTCCTGCGCCTCGTGGCCGGTTTCGAGCGACCCGACGGAGGGATGGTGGAAGTCGCCGGAAGGGCAGTCGCCGGCTCAGGTGCCTGGGTGCCGCCCGAGCGGCGCCGCGTCGGGATGGTCTTCCAGGACTACGCGCTGTTCCCGCACCTCACGGTCGTCGAGAACGTCGGATTCGGCCTCCCCCGCTCCGCGCGCGCCGGCCGCGCTGCGGAGCTGCTCGCCATCGTCGGCCTCGACGGCCTGGGTCGTCGTTACCCGTACGAGCTGTCGGGAGGTCAACAGCAGCGTGTCGCCCTTGCACGCGCTCTCGCTCCGGCACCCGAGCTCATCCTTCTCGACGAGCCCTGGTCGAACGTGGATCCGTTCCTGCGCGAGACGCTTCGCGCCGAGGTGACGGACATCATCCGCCCGCTCGGGGTCACGGTCGTCCTCGTGACCCACGACCGCGAAGAGGCATTCTCGCTCGCCGACCGGATCGCGCTCATGCGTGACGGCACGGTCGTCCAGGAAGGGACTTCGGAGGAGCTCTACTTCGCGCCCGGCTCACGCTGGGCGGCGGAGTTCGTCGGAGCCGGGAACCTCTTGACCGGACGGGTCGTGGGCGGGCTCGTCGAGACGGCGATCGGCGCATTCCCCGCAAACGGCGCGTCGTCGTTCGACGCGGCCGAAGTGCTCATCCGCCCCGAGCTCCTCGAGCTCGAGCCGGATCCCACAGGCGCCGCGGAGGTCGTGGGCCGCGAGTTCCGCGGCCACGACGTCTTCTATCGGGTGCGGCTCGACGGCGTCGAGCTCGTCTCGCACCGGCCGTCCACCGAGGTCGTCCCACTGGGATCGCGGGTATCGATCCGCGTCCATGCCGGTCGCGTGCCCGTGCTCGACTGAGCAAGTCCCTCCGGTTCCGTGTAAGGTCTACCTTACATTGTGAATACGGAACCCCTTACACGGAGGGCCCGCATGAAGTCGTCGGCATGTCTTGCGCTCGCCGTCATCGCGACGGTGGCCCTCTCCGGCTGTGGAGGAGGGTCAGACGACAAGCTCACGGTCTACTCGGGACGCGAGGAGGAGCTCGTCGCCCCCCTCTTCGAGATGTTCACCGAGCAGACCGGAGTCGACGTGGAGGTTCGGTACGGCGACAGCGCCGAGCTTGCCGCCACGATCGCCGAGGAGGGAGAGAGCTCTCCGGCCGACGTCTTCTTCGCCCAGGACCCCGGCTCGCTGGGCGCCGTGGAGTCTCAGCTCTCCGAGCTTCCGCGAGAGATCCTGGAGCGGGTCGATGCACGTTTCCGCGACTCGGACGGACGCTGGGTCGGCACGTCGGGCCGCTCGCGCGTCATCGTCTACAACACCGACGCCCTCTCGGAGAACGACGTCCCCGACTCGGTCTTCGACCTGACCGACCCGAAGTGGAAGGGCCGCATCGGGATCGCGCCGACGAACGCGTCGTTCCAGGCGTTCGTGACCGCAATGCGCCTGTCGGCAGGCGACGACCGGACGCGACAATGGCTCGAAGACCTCCAGGCGAATCAGCCCAAGGAGTACGAGAAGAACACCCCGGTCGTCGAAGCCGCGGCCGCGGGCGCGATCGATCTCGGTCTCGTGAACCACTATTACCTCTATCTCGTGAGAGAGGAACAGCCGGACGCACCCATCGCGAATCACTTTCCCGAGGCGGGTGATCCGGGGGCTCTCGTCAGCGTGGCGGGCGCCGCGGTACTGGCGAGCTCGGGCCAGGAGGACGACGCTGCACGGTTCATCGAGTACCTGCTCTCCGACGAGGGACAGCGCTTCTACGTCGAGACTGCGGAGGAGGCCGAGTATCCGCTGATCGAGGGCGTCGAGCCCAAGGAGGGCCTGCCCCCCCTCGCTGACCTCGACGGCCCCGACGTCGATCTCACGAGCTTCGGAGCCGAGCACGAGGCGACGATCGAGCTCTTGCGCGAAACCGGTTATCTGACGTGACCCGAGGAGCGGGGATTCGCGCCCCGCTCCCGCTCGTCGTCGCGGCGGGCCTGATCGTCGGAGTCCTCCTGCTGCCGCTCGCGTACCTCCTCATTCGGGTCGCGGGCAGCGGCCGGGCCCTCGAGATCCTCGGTGAGCCCGCGACCTGGCGACTCGTCTGGAACACGGTGCTGCTGGCGGCGGGAGTCGTCACGGCCTCCGTTCTCGTGGGAGTCCCGCTCGCGTGGCTCGTCACGCGCACGGACCTCCCGGCCCGGCGCGTGTGGGCCGCCGCAGGCGCGCTGCCCCTGGTCATCCCGAGCTACGTCGCGGCGTTCTGCCTGCTCGGCTTCTTCGGCGAGCGCGGCCTGCTCGCCGAGGCGCTCGGCGTCGAGAGCCTGCCGGCCGTCAGGGGCTACTGGGGCTCTCTGGTCGCACTCACACTTGCCACCTACCCGTACGTCTTCCTGCTCACGCAGGCGGCCTTGCGGGCGCTCGACCCCTCGCTCGAGGAGGCGGCTCGGGGGCTCGGCACCTCGAGCCGGTCGGCGTTCGTGCGAGTCATCGTTCCCGCATTGCGCCCGGCGGTCGGCCTCGGGGCGCTCCTCGTCGCCCTCTACACGCTCTCGGACTTCGGTGTCGTCTCGCTGATGGACTACGACACGCTCACCCGCGCGATCTACGTTCAGTACAAGAGCCTGTTCGACCGGGCTCCCGCGACCACGCTGGCCCTGCTCCTCGTCGCGCTGACGGCCGTAGCGCTCGTGGTCGAGTACCGGATGAGACGTCGTGGTCGGCTCTACCGCGCCGGACCTGGAACGCAGCGACCTCAGACGACGATCCGGCTCGGCCGCTGGAAGGCACCGGCGCTCGCCTTCTGCGGCCTGGTCGTCGGCATCTTCCTCGTCCTGCCGGCCGGCGTGCTCGGCTACTGGCTCGGTCGCGGGCTCGGAAACGCGCGAGAGCTCGACTCTCCGTGGCGCGAGGCTCTCAATTCACTAAGCGCCTCGGGCCTTGCCGCGTCGGTGGCCGTGCTCGCGGCACTTCCCGTGGCGCTCCTGGCCCTCCGCTATCCGTCACGAGCCTCTCGCCTGCTCGAGCGGCTCTCGTACGCAGGCAATGCGCTGCCGGGTCTCGTGATCGCGCTCTCGCTCGTCTTCTTCGCCGCCCGCTACGCAGCGCCCGTCTATCAGACCCTTGCCCTGCTCGTGTTCGCCTACGTCGTCCGCTTCTTTCCCCAGGGCCTATCGGGCGTGGAGTCCGCGCTCGAGCGCGTGAGCCCTCGCTACGAAGAGGCCGCCCGCGGCCTCGGGCGGGGCCCGCTGCAGACACTTGTGCTCGTCACCGCCCCGCTGGTGCGCTCGGGCGTGCTGGCGGGTGCCGCTCTCGTCTTCCTCTCCGCGATGAAGGAGCTTCCGGCGACGCTCCTCTTGCGCCCGATCGGATTCGAGACGCTGGCGACCGAGATCTGGAAGCACACGCAGGTGGGCGCCTACTCCCGGGCGGCCCTGCCCGCGCTCGTCCTGATCGCCGTCTCGGCGCCGGTTCTCTATCTCCTCTCGTCGAGCCGCCGGTTCGAGTCGGGTGGGTCGGGGTAGAGTTTGGCGCATGGCACAGCCGCACGGCCACTCCGTCGACGAGTACCTGGAGACGATCTATTTCCTCGCATTTCCGATCGGGGAGTACCGGCCGTCGGCGGGATCGACGGCGATCGCTGCGCGCGTCGCGGAGATGCTGGGCGTCTCGCGCGCGTCTGCGGGCGAGATGCTGAAGCGCCTCGAGGCGGACGGCCTCGTGGAGCGCGGAGACCAGAAGGAAGCGATTCTCACCGAGGCCGGGATCGAGCGCGCGAACCGGGTGGTTCGGAAGCACCGAATCATCGAGCGCTTCCTCACCGACTTCATGGGGTACACCGCGGCGGAGTCGCACGTCCAGGCCGACGAGCTCGGCGATACGTTCACCGAGGAGATGATCGAGCGAATCAACGAGCGGCTCGGCCGCCCGGAGCGCTGCCCGCACGGCTGGCCCGTCGAGCCGGAGGTGGAGAAGGCCGAGAACTCGGAGCTTGTCCCCCTCGCCGAGATCGCGAGCGGAAGCCAGGCGGAGATCGTTCGGCTCGCCGAGCACGACGGGGAGCTGCTGGAGTGGTTCTACGACGAGGGGCTCGTACCTGGGACGCGCGTCACCGTTCGCGGAGCCCAGCCCGCAGCGGGGCAGCTGACAGTGGCCGTGAACGGCACGGAACGGGCCATCTCCGAGAAGGCGGCAGACGGCATCTACGTTCGCGCTGCGTAGCGGGCCAGCCGGATCAACGGGCCCGCGTGCGCGGGCCCTTGCCTTTCCGCTCTTAGAACTCGTTTCACAATGACGCTTCGTTGACGGGGTGCGCCGCGTGGTGCGAGGCGAGGACGCAGGGAGCGCCCATATGCAGGCATATGGGCGCGACTGAGGACGAAGCATTCGCGCCGCGCGGCGCACCCCGGCGGCACAAGGCTTCATTGTGAAACGAGTTCTTAGGGAGTTCTTAGAGAACTCACAGGCTCGTCTCAGGAGGCTGCGCTTTCATGGAGGGGCGCATATCTCATCGAGAAGGAGCTGGGGTCGGACTGAAGTCAGATCCCCGGCGCGATGTCCTTCTGTCCCTCCGCGCCGAAGGCCCGCCCGCGGGCCTTCGGTGTTCCAGGGCTCAGACGGTTGCCTCGGAGAGCAGGCCGGCTGCCGCCCGCAGCTGGTCCACCTTGTCGGTGCGCTCCCACGTGAAGTCGCGGTCGTCGCGGCCGAAGTGGCCGTAAGCGGCCGTCTTCGCGTAGATCGGACGCAGCAGGTCGAGGTCGCGGATGATCGCGCCCGGGCGGAGATCGAAGTTCTCGGACACGAGCTTCTCGATCGTCCCCAGCGGCACAGTCTCGGTACCGAAGCACTCCACGTTCACGCTCATCGGGTGCGCGACTCCGATCGCGTACGCGACCTGAATCTGGCAGCGATCGGCGAGACCGGCTGCGACGACGTTCTTCGCGACATGCCGCGCCGCGTACGCCGCCGATCGGTCGACCTTCGTGGGATCCTTCCCCGAGAACGCGCCGCCTCCATGCGGCGCTGCCCCGCCGTAGGTGTCGACCACGATCTTGCGCCCGGTCACTCCCGTGTCGCCCATGGGGCCGCCGATGACGAACTTCCCTGTCGGGTTCACGTAGAGGAAGTCCTTCGACCCCAGTCGCGCCGGATCGAAGAGCCCGCGGAAGTCGGACTGGAGGATCGGCTCCACCACGTGCTCGAGCAAATCGGGCTTGAGCAACGTCTCGATGTCCAGGCCGTCCCGGTGCTGCGCCGAGAGCAACAGACGCTCGATCTCTACGGGACGTTGGATGCCGTGCTCGTCGACCTCGTAGCGCACCGTCACCTGCGACTTCCCGTCGGGCCTCAGGTACGGAAGGATCTCCGCCTTCCGCACCTCCGCGAGCCGCTTGGTCAGCTTGTGCGCGAGCACGATCGGGAGGGGCATGAGCTCCTCCGTCTCGCGTGTCGCGTACCCGAACATCATCCCTTGGTCACCTGCGCCGAGCAGATCGAGTGGATCGCTGTCTCCATGTTGCGCCTCGTACGACTCGTCCACCCCACGCTTGATGTCGGCGGACTGCTCGTCGATCGCGACGACGACGCCGCAGGTCTCGAAGTCGAAGCCGTACTTCGCTCGCGTATAGCCGATCGCGGCGATTCGGTCCCGCACCACGGCGCGGATGTCCACGTAGATGTCCGTCGTGATCTCTCCCGCGACGACGACGAGCCCCGTGGTGATGAGGGTCTCACAGGCGACCCGGCCGTTCTTGTCGTCGGCCAGGATCGCATCGAGCACGGAGTCGGAGATCTGGTCGGCCACCTTGTCCGGATGGCCCTCCGTGACCGACTCGGACGAGAAGGAGAACGAGCGGGTTGCCATGGGCCCGAAGGCTACCTGCGAGCTACGCGAGCCTACTCGGTGGTGGGGTCGCGCCTCATGAGCTGGAGTACGAGGTCTGTGAGCTGCACACCCTCGAGCACGGCGCACACGCCTTCCGTGATCGGCAGCTCGATGCCGAGGCGACGCGAGAGGTCGCGCAGCACCGGCGCCGTCGTGAGCCCCTCCACCACCATGCCGATCTCCGCTACGGCCTCGCCTGGCGTCGCTCCCTGGGCGATCAGCTCGCCCGCCTTCCGATTGCGGCCGGACGGCGACCAGCATGTCACGATGAGGTCGCCCATCCCGGCAAGCCCGGCGAACGTGTCCGGCCGCGCGCCGGCGACCTCCGCGAGCCGGCGCATCTCTGCCAGACCGCGTGCGACGAGAGCTGCCTTCCCGTTGTCGCCGAGCCGGAGACCGTCGGCGCCGCCCGCCGCCAGGGCGATCACGTTCTTCGCCGCGGCGCACAGCTCGACGCCGACGATGTCCTCGTTCACGTAGATGCGGAAGATCGTCGAGTGCACGGCGAGCTGCAACCGCACGGCGAGTGCGAGATCCTCGCTCGCGATCACAGCGGCCGCCGGCAGGCCGTGCGCGATCTCCTCGGCGATGTTGGGGCCGGAGAGAACCGCTGCCGGGCGGTCGCGGACGAGCGTCGACAGCCGAGCGCCGGTCGTGGGGTCGAGGCCTTTCGTCAGGCTCAGGATCGGCGCCGTCCCGGGCAGACCGCCCACGATCTTGCCGAACACCCGGCTAGGGACGGCGACGACGACCAGCTCGGCCTCGGCGGTCGGAGCCTCGTCGAGGATGGCTGCGGCGATCCCGCGGAGGTCGGCATCCCGCACGTATCGGGGGTTCCGGCCCGTCTCGTTGATCGCCGCGACCTGGTCCGGATCACGCGCGGCAAGCGTGACCTCGTGGCCCTTGTCTCGTAGCAGACAGGCGAACGCGGATCCCCAGGATCCGGCGCCGACGACGACTACCCGCATGCAGAGGCTGTGTCTGGCTTCAGCCTGACACCGCTCATTGTGAGGTCACGAAATCGATGGAGACGGGCACGCCCTCGAGCCTAAAGCGTCGTCGCAGCTCGTTCTCCATCCAGTACCCGTAGTCGCGGGTGACGAGTCGGCGGTCGTTGACGAACAGACGGAAGCGCGGCGGCCGCGAGGTCACTTGCGTTCCGTAGAGGAGGTTCAGCCTGCGGCCGCGCCGCGCCGGTGCCTCACGTGCCTCGCGGAGCTCCTGGAGGGCACGGTTCAGCTCCGCGGTCGGAATCCGTCCGGCGTAGCGCGAGAACACGTCCTCGACGGTGTCCAGGAGCCGCTCGAGGCCGCGCCCGGTCACGGCGGAGATCGCGATCACCGGAGGCCGCTGGCGGAGCCGTTCCGCAAGACGGGCCTTGACGTCCTCGAGCCGAACCGCTGCGATGTCCCACTTGGAGAGGGCCACGATCGTCGCGCAGCCGGCTTTCCGCGCCACGTCGGCGACTGCGAGGTCCTGCTCGACCACTCCCTCGCTCGCGTCCACGAGCACGATCGCGACGTCCGCGCGCTCGGCGGCCTCGAGCGCTCGCAGCTCGGAGTAGTACTCGACTCCCTGCCGCTGCTTGCGTTTGCGTCGAAGGCCGGCCGTGTCCACGAGGACAAACGTTGCGTCGCCGCGCCGAAACACCGTGTCGATGGCGTCCCTCGTGGTGCCGGGCACGTCGGAGACGATCACCCGCTGCCGCCCGACGAGGGCGTTGAGGAGCGACGACTTGCCGACGTTCGGGCGCCCGAGGATGGCGACTCTGATTGCTTCCTGCCCGACCGGGCGCTCCCCGCGGCCGGGAAGCCGCCGCACGATCTCGTCGAGGAGGTCTCCCGTCCCGTAGCCGTGCAGCGCCGAGATGGGAATGGGGTCGCCCAGCCCGAGGCGATGGAATTCGAGCGCTTCCGCGTCCCGGCGCGGATCGTCGCTCTTGTTGACGACGACGAGCACCTGTCGACGGGAGGAACGGAGGATCTCGGCGAGCTCCTCGTCCCCGGGTGTCACGCCCGCCTTGGCGTCGACGACGAACAGCACCAGGTCCGCCTCGTCGATTGCCTGGCGCGCCTGCGCCGCGACCTGGGGGCCGAACGGCCCGGTGTCGGCTCGATCGACACCGCCCGTGTCGATCAGCCGGAACGTCGTTCCCGCCCATTCGCAGAGGAGCTCCTTGCGGTCGCGTGTGACGCCGGGCATCTCGTGCACCACGGCGGCGCGGGTGGCCGTCAAGCGGTTGACGAGTGTCGACTTGCCCACGTTGGGGAAGCCGACGATCGCGACCGTGCCGGCCACTTCGCCGAGCTCCTGGACGAGGTGGCTGGACGAGCGCTCGCGAGGCGAGGTCCGACGCCGGCCGGTGGTCATCCCGGTGGAACCGCGTCGCGCGGGCGGCCGAGCTCGTGCACGTCGACGAGCCATTGCCAGAGCTCGTTGATCTTGCGATCGATCTCGAGCGAGGCCTCCTTGTAGCCCTTGCCCCCGCGCGGAAGTCCTTCGAAGGTCATCGGCTTCCCCCAGGCGACCGAGACCGGCGCGAAGTTCCCGGGACGCCAGAGCTGGCTTCCGTGAATGGCAGCTGGGATCAACGGAGCTCCCTCGTTGATCGCCACCATCGCCGCCCCGGGCTGTGCGCGCCCAGGTCGGCCGGATCGTTGTCGAGTTCCCTCGACGAACATTCCGAGCGCATTCCCGTCTCGGACGATTTGGCGCATCGTTCTCACGGCGTCGCGGTCGGATTCACCGCGCCGCACCGCGAACGCTCCGAAGAGTCGCATCAGCTCGCCCAGCCCAGGGACTCGATGCGCTTCCACCTTCGCGAGGTAGTAGAGGGTTCGCGGGCTCGCGGCACCGAGCGCGGGTGGGTCGATCCAGCTGAAGTGGTTTGCGGCGACGACGAGCCCTCCCGTCGGAGGCATCCGCTCTGCGCCGTACACGCGCATCGGCGCGACAAGCTTGACCAGAGCGCCGATGGTCGGACGGCCCGCCGCCCAGATGACGTCGGTCTTGTTCATCGCCTTGCTTGCACGAGCTCGGCGATGCGGGCGACGACGTCGTCGATGTCCAGGTCAGTCGTGTCCAGGACGACCGCATCGCCGGCCGGCTGCGTGTTGACGGCATCCCGGTCGTCGCGGCGCTTGAGATCGGCGGCAAGCGTGTCGGGGCCGACCCCGGGACGGTCGGCGGTGCGTCGACGGGCACGTTCGGCCTCGTCCGCAAGGAGGAAGACCTTCACCTCGGCATCGGGTGCCACGACCGTGCCGATGTCACGCCCCTCGATGACCGCGTCCCCGGCGGTGCCGAGCGTGCGCTGACGCGCGCGCATCACCTCCCGCACCTGCGGGTGCCGCGCGACCACGGGCACCAGCCGGTCGATCTCCGGCGTTCGGATCACGTCGGTCACGACCTCTCCGTCGATCTCCACGCGCCCGTCCGGGCCGAAGGACACCGGGTGCCGGCGGGCGAGCTCGGCCAGGGCCTCGCCGTCTTCGAGGTCGAGGCCGTCCCTCGACGCAAGCCAGGTCAGCGCCCGGTACATGGCCCCGGTGTCGAGATACCGAAACCCGAGGCGCTGCGCGAGCGCGAGCGCGACGGTGCTCTTCCCCGAGCCGGCGGGCCCGTCGATGGCGACGATCAAAGCCACTTCTCCCTGCGGGAGAAGTGGTTATAGGTGCGGCTTGGGAGCATCAAGGCAGTTCTACCTTCTAAGCTTTTTCCAGCTGCCGCAGCAGCTGGAAAAAGCCGGGAAAGCTGACATCGACGACCTCGGCGCCCCGGATCTCCACCCCTTCACGAGAAGCGAGCCCGGCAACGGCGCCGAGCATCGCCAGCCGGTGGTCTCCGCGGGCGTCGACGACCCCGCCACGCAGGCGGGCGGGGACACCACGGATACGAAACCCGTCGCGTGTGGCGCGGATGTGAGCCCCGAGCCGGCGCAGCTCCTCGACGACCGCCTCGAGCCGGTTCGACTCCTTCACGCGGAGCTCGGCCGCTCCGAGAACGACGCTCTCCCCGCGGGCATGACAGGCCGCGAGCGCGAACAACGGGAGCTCGTCGACGAGCGTCGGGACTTCCTCGGCCGAGATGGACGTGGCCACCAACTCGGACGCCTGCACGTCGACGTCCCCGGCCGGCTCGCCGCCGATCGAACGCCGGTTGTAGACAGCGATCCGAGCACCCATTCGCTCGAGAACGCCGAGCAGGCCCGTGCGACGTGGATTGAGGCCGACACCGTGCACCGTGATCTGGGAGCCCGGAATGATGGCGGCCGCCACGAGCAGCGAAGCCGCTGACGAGATGTCTCCCGGGATCTCGAGCTCGCCCAGGCCGAGCCGATCCGCTCGCTCGACCGAGACGCTCCGAGGCCGCCGTTCCACGTTCGCCCCCGCCTTCTCCAGGAGTCGCTCGGTGTGATCGCGAGTCGG
This sequence comes from uncultured Actinomycetes bacterium, assembly GCA_963761485.1. Classification (GTDB taxonomy): domain Bacteria; phylum Actinomycetota; class Thermoleophilia; order Gaiellales; family Gaiellaceae; genus GMQP-bins7. Next base: position 919,337 of record CAVXGP010000015.1, read on the forward strand.
CAGCGGCTCGACGACCGTCGTCTTTCCCTCCGCGAGGACACCGGCCAGGAGGACCGCCGACTTCACCTGGGCCGACGGAACCGGCAGCTCGTAGTCGATCGACCGCAGGGCCCGCCCTTCGACGACGAGTGGCGCGTGCCCGTCGGTCGTCTCGACACGTGCCCCCATCCGTCGCAGTGGCTCTGCGACACGCTCCATCGGCCGGCTCGACAGCGACTGGTCGCCGACGAGCTCGAAGCGGCCGCTCTGGCCGGCCAGGATCCCGGCGATGAGCCGCATCAGGGTCCCCGCGTTCCCGCAGTCGAGCGGCCGACCCGGCTCCTCGAGCCCCGTGAGCCCGCCGCCTTTGACGAGGAGCACATCGACGCTTTCCTCGATCACCTCGACTCCCAGAGCACGGACCGCTGCGATGGTGGCCTCCGTGTCCCCGGATCGGCCGAAGCCCCTGAGTCGCGTCTCGCCGTCACAGATGGACCCGATCAGAACCGCACGGTGCGAGATCGACTTGTCGCCCGGAAGCTCGACGTGCCCTTGGAGAGCAGGCACGGGCTCCACGCGCATCGCGGTCAGTCTAGTGAGGCCACGACGCCGCCTTGCCGGTCCAGAGAGAATCCTGGCGTGAGGATCTTCTCGGGCATCCGAGCCTCGGGCGACAAGACGCTGGGCAACTACAGCGGCGGCTATCGCCAGTACCGGGCGACCCAGGAGCAGGGCGAAGCGTTCTTCTGCATCGTCGACCTGCACTCCATAACGACCGCCTACGAGCCCCAGGGACTGCACGAGGCGACGCTGGCGGGCGCGGCGATGCTCTTCGCGACCGGCATCGATCCGGACCGGTCCGTCGTCTTCGCGCAGAGCCATGTCTCGGCCCACGCCGAGGCGGAGTGGCTCCTTTCGGCTGTGACGAGCTTCGGCGAGCTCCGGCGGATGACCCAGTTCAAGGACAAGGCCGCGGAGCAGGAGTTCGTCTCGGCCGGGCTGTTCACCTACCCGGTGCTGATGGCGGGCGACATCCTCCTCTATCAGACGAACATCGTCCCGATCGGTGACGATCAACGACAGCATCTCGAGCTCACCCGCGACATCGCCGAGCGCTTCAACAGCCGTTACGGCGAGACCTTCACCATTCCCGAGGGCGTCTACCCGGAGGAAGGCGCGCGGGTCAAGAACCTCCAGGAGCCCGAGCGCCTCATGTCGACCTCAGCAGGGAACGCGCAGGGCGTGATCCGGATCGTGGACGATCCCGACGTGATCCGACGGAAGTTCAAGACGGCGGTGACCGATTCGGGCCGCGACGTGCGGCACGATCCGAGCGCGAAGCCCGGAATCTCGAATCTGATCGAGATCATGTCCGTGGCGACCGGCGAGCCTCTGGAGTCGATCGAGGCGAAGTACGACGGCTCCGGTTACGGGCAGTTCAAGGAAGAGGTCGGTGAGGCGGTGGTCGCGTTGTTCGCCCCGATCCAGGCGCGCTACCGGGAACTGCGCGCGGACGAGGGAGAGCTACGACGCCTGCTGGCGGTCGGGGCGGAGAAGGCGCGCGAGGCGTCTGCGCCGACGCTGGACGCGATGTACGACCGCATGGGCTTCGTCCGTCGCTCCGGATGACGGTCTTGTTCGAATCCCTGACGCTCAGAGCCCTACCAAGCTCCTGAGGCCGGCGACCTCGCGGCTCGTCAGCTCTCGGTGCTCCCCCGGCTCGAGACCCTCGACGTCGAGCCCGGCATAGCGGCTGCGATGGAGGGCGCGGACGGGATGTCCCACCGCCGCGCACATTCGCTTGACCTGGTGCTTGCGTCCTTCGTGCAGCGTCAGCTCGAGGAGCGCCGTTCCGGAGCGACGCCGGAGGACTCGTGCCTCGGCAGGCGCCGTTACGCCGTCGTCGAGCTCGACGCCCTCCCGGAGCTGGATCAACGCATCGCGGCTGGGCGCGCCCTCGACTTCCGCTTCGTACACCTTCGGGACGCCGTAGCGGGGGTGGGCGAGCCGGTGGGCGAGCGAACCGTCGTTCGTCAGGATCAGCGCGCCCGTCGTATCCACGTCGAGTCGACCGACAGGGACGACTCGCACCGGGTGCGAGACGGCCTCGACCACGGTGGGGCGTCGCTGCGGATCGCGGGCCGTCGTCACCACTCCGGCCGGCTTGTTGAGCAGGACGTAAGCGAGCTTCTGAGGGGCGACCCGTCGCCCGTCGACCTCCACGACGTCGCGAGGCCCAACGGCCGTGTGGAGCCACCCGGGCTCGCCGTTGACACGCACCCGGCCGGCGGCGATCAGCTCGTCCGCCCGGCGCCTCGACGCGACCCCGGCTCGGGCGAGGTAGGCATTCAACCGCATCGGTCCCTGCGCCCGACGGAGCTAGTGGGAGCTAGGAAGCGCGAGCACCGGCGACGTCGAGCAGGCGCTCCCTGAGCTCGCCTGCGTCTGCGGCGAGATCGTCGAGTCGCGGGAGCGCCGCGAGGCCGTCGAGGCCGAAGACGCGCTCGAAGAGCGGCGTCGTCCGGTAGCGGACAGCTCCCCCCGCTCCCGACTCGCGACCGGCCTCGGCGATCAACCCCCGCTCGACCAGGCTAGCCACCGCCGAGTCGGCGGCGACGCCACGGATGCGGGCGACTTCCGGCCGTGAGCAGGGCCCGAGGTAGGCGACGATCGCGAGCGTCTCGAGCGCAGCTTGCGAGAGCCCGCGCTCGACCGGACGTTCGAACAGGCGCGCGCAGGCACCTGCCGCGTCTCTGCTCGCCCGGAACGCGTAGCCGCCGGCGACTTTCTCGAGGACGATCCCACTACGCCCTTCGCTGTAGCGCTCACCGAGCAGCCCGAGTGCAGTTTCCACCCGCTGTGGATCGTCGTCCGCGGCGTCGGCGAGCTCGCCGACGGACAAGGGCGCCGACGCCACCACGAGAAGCGCCTCGACCGTGCGAGCGAGGTGGTCGACCGGGTTGGACGCGATCAGGCGGAGCGGGCTGTCCACGTGAGTGTCCTTTCGTCATCGTGGTAGTCGAAACCTTCCTCGCGTTCCTGGGGCGGCGCTGACGAGCCGAGGGCGGAGGGGACAGTGCTGGGCACGGCCCCGGAAGGCATCGACTCGTCAGCGCCGTCAGGCAGCGGCGAAGCCGCTGCCGACCAGGGACGCGAGGAGCGGGAAACCCTTATCGGGGCAAAGGGAGCGGCTTGGCTGAGGGCGATCTCGCCGGACTTGCGGAGCTCGAGCAGAGCGAGGAAGGCGACCGCTTGCTCGACGCGTGAGAGGCCGCCGACCTCCGACTCGAAGTCGAAGCGGCGGCGACGGCCGAGCAGCGCGCGGAAGCGCTCCAGGAACTGAGAGACGGGCGGGAAGCGCAGCGCCATGTGGCTGAGCGAGACATCGGGCGGCGGCACCGCCAACGCTCGTAGCGCGGTCGCCAGGGCATCCGGATCCTGGGGAGCGAGGCGGCGTTCCGCCTGCGGCGCCAGCGCCGCAGGCCCGAGCCGGAACCAGCGATCACGCTCGGTCGAGAGCCGCTCGACCAGCCAGGCCGCCGCCTCCTTCATGCGGCGGTACTCGGCCAGGCGGCGCGCGAGCTCTTCCGCGGCTTCCTCGGGCTCGAGGGCATCGAGATCCGCGGCCTCGTCGGGGAACAGCGAACGCGCCTTCAGCTCCAGCAGCGCGGAAATGAGAACCAGGAACTCTCCGCACACCTCGAGGTCGAGCTCCCTCGCCTCGCGTTCCTGGGGCGGCGCTGACGAGCCGAGGCCGGAGGGGACAGTGCTCTGCACGGCCCCGGAAGGCATCGACTCGTCAGCGCCGTCAGGCAGCGGCGAAGCCGCTGCCGACCAGGGACGCGAGGATCGGTCGGCGAGAGCGTCGAGAAAGGAGAGCACGATTGCGGAGATGTCCACTTCGCGGGGCTCCAGTGCCTCCTTGAGGAGCAGTGTCAGCAGAAGGTCGAACGGGCCCTCGAACGCGTCGAGGTCCAGCTCCAGCTCGCGCACGGGAGTCACGGGCACTCGCAGGAGGCTAGCCATCCCGGCGGACGCGACTAGAGGCTTGATGTGAATAGCAGCGCCCGCCCGGATGCGGCCGGCTTCAGGGATTGGGCGCGACCGGAATCCGCGCATCAGCGGATTCCGGTTCTGCGCAACTACTAGCGCAGGTCGTGAGCTATCCGGAGCGCGTCGTCCTTGCCCAAGTCGCCCTCGAGCCGGTATGCGACGCCGCCGCTCTCCCAGACGAGCACGTCCTTCGCGAGGCGAGGGCTCTCCTCGATGACATTTCCGTTGGCATCGAGCAGAAGCACGAGATGCGGCTCTCCTGTCAACAGATATCCGGTCGCCCCGTCGACGGTCACCTGCTCGACCGAGGTCTCGGGCCCTGCGAGCTTCTTCAGGATCAGGGCCTCGTCGACGTACACGAGCGGCGTCTGCGCCACGAGGAGCCGGACCTGCTCGGGCGTGCCGTAGAGGAACCAGACCGTTCCCCTGTCGCCGAGATACACGCGATCGGGAGTCTCATCGAGCTCACGAAGGTCGAAGCCGGCCCTTCTTCGCGCCTCGTCCAGCGTCACGCGCTGCCCGAGGGCGACGTCGAGATCGACCGGGGGTGAAGGAGGCACGGCAGGGAGGTCACCGACGAACTCGATCCGTTCACCGCCGATGTGCAGGATTCGGAAGAGGGCGGAGCGGGCGTCGGGAATCGCCAGCGTCGCGCCCAGGATCGCGAGCATCAGCAACGCGACCGCGAGCACCCAGCGCCGTGGTTGAGCCGGGCGCGCCCGCCGAGGCTGGACCCGCGCGAGGACTCCCGGCACGAGGTCCGGCCCGTCCGGCACCGCGATCTCCCGACCCAGGGCTGTCAGCGCCCGCTCGAGCTCGGTCACGACCCCACCTCGTCCTGGAGTCGCGCGAGCGCGCGCGCCGTCCTGGACTTGACCGTCCCGCGCCGCACATCGAGGACCGTCGCGGTCTCCTCCTCCGAGAGCTCGAGGAGGTATCGGCAGGTCAGGACATCGCGGTCCCGGTCCCCGAGCCGCTGGACGGCTGCGAGCAGGTTCTCTCGCTGCTCACTCTCGAGCGCGGCCCCCTCGGGAGACGGGGCCGCGTCTCCCGGAGGGGTGACCGCGGTCGCACGCACCCGAAGCGCCTCCAGCCTGCCCGCCGAGCGGCGCCGGTTGTGCGCCTCGTTTGCGACGATCCGCAGGAGCCACGGCTTGAACGGGGCGCCGCGGCGAAAACGCGGCAACGCCATCCACGCCTTGACGAAGCCTGCCTGGGCGGCGTCTTCGGCGTCGGCGGCCGACCCCGTCAGGAGATAGGCGGTCCTGAAAGCAATGCTCTGGTACATGCGCACGAGCTCCTCGAATGCGCGTTCGTCCCCGCGCCTGGCGCGCTCTGCGAGCGCGATGTCGTCCGGCGGCCGGCCCTCCACCGCCCTTTTCTACACCGATCGGGCGGCGGAGGTTCCGCCGGCGAGACGCGGCTACCCACTCGCGGGGCCGAGCCTCCTCATCCTTCGGGCACCGAAGACAGCCGCCGCTGCGAGCGCAAGTGCCCCCGCGACCGCGGCGAACGGAAGCACGGGAAACCCGCCCGGGGCTCCGACCGAGGGCCCGCCGATGGCCACGGGGCCGAACGTGGTCGTCGCCGACTCGCCATACCCGGTGGCAACGAGCCCGTTGTCGATCTCGAGCGTCCATTGACCGGGCTCGGGGAAGACCACGGGAGCCTCGTAGCCCCCGGTCTTGCCGGTCGGCTCGGCCTTGAAGGTCGTGGTGTCGCCCCCCTTGCGAATCGTCACGCTCGGGGCAGCGCCCTCGGTGGGCGTCACACCGTGACGAAGGACCGTGATCTGGGCATCCCACGTCTCACCCGAGCTGACTCCGACGGGAAGCGACGCGAGGCTGACGGTTGCCCAGCCCCCGGCACTCGCTGCGCTCGACACGACGAGCGCAGCGGCGAGCGCCGCGAGCGCGATGAGATGACGCATGGCTCCTCCTTGTTCGCCTGCAGCAGATACACCGCAAGCGGGAGAAAGGATCCCCGTCTCGGGCTGGCGCTCTCAAGTGGCGCAGACCGGTATCCGCTCGCGCGGGTCCCGTTCGCGCGAAGATCCCTGAAGGCGGCCGCTCCGCGGCCGCGGCGCTCGGTAGCCCTCAGCGCTCTCAATTGGCGCAGACCGGTATCCGCTCGCGCGGATCCCGTTCGCGCGAAGATCCCTGAAGGCGGCCGCTCCGCGGCCGCGGCGCTCGGTAGCCCTCAGCGCTCTCAATTGGCGCAGACCGGTATCCGCTCGCGCGGATCCCGTCCGCGCGAAGATCCCTGAAGGCGGCCGCTCCGCGGCCGCGGCGCTCGGTAGCCCTCAGCGCTCTCTTGGGATCGCCATCGTCTTGGGTCTTGGAGGGGGTGCGGGCCCTCGCTTCCATCGTCTCTGCCACCAGATGAAGAACCCCGCCGAGAGGACGATCGCGACGGCAGCGACGTAGACGTTGACGCGCACTCCTCCGAGCTCGTGCGACGGATCGACGCGGATCATCTCGATCCAGAGGCGACCGATGCTGTAGGCCAACACGTAGAGCGCAAAGAGCCCTCCCGGCCGGATTCGGAACCGTCGCTCCACCGCTAGCAGGACAGCCGCCGCGGCAAAGCACCACAGCGCCTCGTAGAGGAAAGTCGGGTGGAACGTGTCCTGCTCGACGTCGTCGATCGGCCGATTCTCGGGCGAGATCTCGAGGCCCCACGGGAGGTCGGTCGGGCCGCCGAAGAGCTCCTGGTTCCACCAGTTGCCGAAGCGGCCGATTCCCTGGGCGACGAGGAGCGCCGGCGCCACACAGTCGGCCAGCCTGGCGACGTCGGCGCCCGACCGTTTCGCGACGATCGCGCCCACGATCACACCGAGCCCGATCCCGCCCCAGACTCCGAGGCCGCCTTTCCAGATCGCAAAGGGCCCCCACCACTCGTCCGGAAGCTCGTTCCAGCTCGTGATCACGTGGTAGAGGCGCGCTCCGACGATCCCGAAGGCAACTCCCCAGACCGCCACCCGGAAGATCAGGTCCCAGTCGCCGCCGCGGCGCGTCCACCGCACCCCGGTGATCGCAACCGCCGCCGCGATGGCGACGAGCAGAGTCAGGCCGTAGAAGTGGATCGACAGCGGGCCGATCTCGACCGTGCTCGAACCGGGCGACGGAATCGAGAGGAGCGGAACCATCGGCGGGCATTCTGCCCATGACGGCGAACGTGCGTGCCCAGAAGTACGAATGAGCCTACGGCTCTTCGCGTGATTCGTGCCGTGAAGCTAGAGGGCCGGAGGGCGATTCACTCGCCCGTAGGCCAACGCCGCCCATGCGGTGCCACCCGATAAGGAAGGGGGGTACGCGGGGGAAACATCGTTTCCCCCCGCGACTACCCGCGACTAGAGGAGGATCTGGAGGGCGAGATCCACGGAGCAGCCCCTTCTCAACAGGTTGACTGCACTGTGGAGATCGACGTCGTTGCTGGCCGCCAGGACGAGTGCGCTCTCGGGGTCGTAGCCCGCCCGCTCGAGCTCCTCGTGACGCCACTGCTGAATCCGATCGGTCTCAGACTGGTACACCATCTCGAGTTCTGCCGCAGACATTCCGCACGCCCTTCGCCGTTGGGGATCGGTGTCACTCGCGTATTCGCCCATTACGACGTATTCGTCATCCCCATTTCGGGGGGATTTGGTTGAGGGTGCGTAAATCTTCGATAAAGGTGCCTGGCGCCTCGTCCACGCGGGCGAAGCTTCAAATCGCAGCGTGGCCGTATTACGATCGCAGCGTGCTCCGAAAGGACGCCAAGATTGAGCTGCTGAAGCGCGTGCCGCTCTTCGCAGCTTGCTCCAAGGCGGAGCTCCAGAGGGTCGCCACGATCACCGACGAGGTGAGCCTGCGAGAGGGCTCGATCCTCACGAGAGAGGGACGCTCCGGTCACGAGTTCATCGTTCTCGTCGACGGCACGGCCCGCGTAACGCGGAACGGAGAGGTGCTCGCCGACCTGGGCGCAGGCGACTGGGTCGGCGAGATCGCGCTGCTGACGAACTCGCCGCGCACGGCCACGGTGACGGCGACGGCGCCCGTCGAGGCGCTCGTGATCACGGATCGTGCGTTTCGTCAGGTACTCCAGAAGACGCCTGCGATCGCGATGAAGGTGCTGGCGAGCGTTGCCGACAGGCTCGCCCGGGACGTCAGAAGCTAGGCCTGCGCGCGTACGCCGGCCGACCGCGGAAGCCGGACACCCATTCCGGCAAGGACGATCACGACCGCGCCCATCGCGATGACGACGTCGCCGACGGAGAAGACGTTCGCGAGAGGTATCCAGTCGGGTGCCGCCCAGCGGTCGACGAGCCACGGAAGACTCGGATCCGGCGTCGCGGTGCTGTTGTGCAGGGTGGTGTGGCTGCCACCGGCGCCGTGCATCGCCTCTGGCAGAACCGGCATCGTGCCCCCGTTTGCGATCACCGCGACGACGTTCAATCCCATTCCCAGCGCGACCACGGGAACACCGACAATCCTGCGGTTGAGCACCGCCGCCGCGATCAGGAGCGAGTAGGAGGCGAGCCAGAGCGACGATGCCACGCCCTCATCGGTCTTCCAGGGGAAAAATGCGAACGGGAAGGCGACCAACTGAAGGGCGATGGCGGCGAAGAAGAGCCACGTTGCACGCAGGCGGAGTCGCGCGAGACTCGCCAGCCTCCCGCCGAGAGCGATGCCGAGGACGAGCGCCGCGAGTACCGGAAGCGCAAGCGCCAACTCGGAGCCCTAGGCCACCATGCGCGCGAGCACGTCGCTATCGGCCGGATCGCGAACGATGACGACGCCCGCTTCCTCGAGATGCGCCTCGAGCGCCGAGACGACGAGGGGATCGAACTGGATCCCCGCTTTGCGCCGGAGCTCCCGGATGGCCTCCGCCGGGGTCGCAGCGGCTCGGTAGCTGCGATCGGTGGTGATCGCGTCGTACGCGTCTGCCACCAGGATGACGCGTGAGCCGAACGGGATCTCCTCGGCCACCAAGCCGTGGGGATAGCCAGAGCCGTCCCAGTGCTCGTGGTGGTGGCGAATCCACACGTCGACGGGCCGAATGTCCATGCCGTCGAGCAAGGACGCACCCAGCTCGGGGTGGTGAGCGAGCTGGCGCTCTTCCTGGGGTGTCAGCGGCCCGGGCTTCTGAAGCACGCGGTCCGCGACCGCGATCTTGCCCAGATCGTGGAGCCGACCCGCGAGCTTCAGCTGTTCGACGAGCTCGTCGTCGAGACCGAGCTGACGAGAGATCGCCTCGACGAAGAGCGCGACACGTTCGGAATGCGCTCCCGTGTACTCGTCCTTGGCGTCGACGACACGGATGAGGTTCTCGGCTGCGCGAAGCCGGGCCTGATGCTCGACGCGCCGCTCGAGCTCGTCCGGGCTGTTCAACGCTCCGATCGACGGGCTGAAAAAGCACGCACGGTTCTTGCCGTTTTGCTTCGACCAGTAGAGAGCGCCGTCCGCTGCACGCTCGAGGCTCTCCACGTTCGTCGCATGGTCCGGGAACGTGGCGACCCCGACGCTCACGGTCGTCGGAGACCCATGTGGGAAGCTCGCTGCCGAGATGTGCCGGTAGAGGGCCTCGACACGAGCGCGGGCCTCGGTTTCTCCGCACTCGAGCAAGAGTGCGAACTCGTCGCCTCCATACCGAAAGACGCCCGCACCGTCTCCATGCGAGTCGAGCAGCCGGCCGACGTCGAACAGCACTTCGTCGCCGAGGGGATGTCCGTACGTGTCGTTGATCTGCTTGAAGTCGTCGACGTCGACGAGGCAGAGGCTGAGCGTGGAGCCGCTCGCGGCGGCCTGCTCGAAGGCGGTGGCGAGGCCGAGCTCGTACGCTCGGTTGTTGCCGAGCCGCGTCAGGCTGTCGGTGTATGCGTCACGAGTGGCGCGGCGCGAGGCGAGTGAGGACCGCTGATACAGGGTCACGGTGAAGAGCGGCCCGGCCATGAGCACGAGCAGCCAGGCGTCCGTCTCCCACAGGGCCGCGGCCAGTGCAGCCAGGAACGCCTGGATCGCGAAGGCGGGGCCTGCCAGCCGAAAGCCCTGCCTCAGGAGGGGTTGAAGCGAGATGCGCTGGTGGAAGGAGATCGCCAGCGAAATGAGGAACCCGTTGAGAGCGACGAACGCCGCACCCCCCCACAGGGCGTACACCGTGACGAGAGACGGATCGTCCGCGGGTCGCTCGCCCAGGACGAATACCGGAAGCGCCGCCGCGAAGGCCGACAGGGCGTAAACGGACGAGTTGAACGCCGTACGGGACAGCGGCCGTCGCTCGACGACCTGAGCCACGAGGGCGCTGAGACCGGCGATCAGGACGGCGTACTCCCAGCCGAACAGGATCAAGCCGGAGAGAATGAAGACGAACGCAACGGAGACCGTGCTCATGTCGTCTTCCTCGAGAGGAACCGGCTTCACCTCGGCCACGAGCGCGAGGGCGAGGAAAAGGAGAATGGCGAGCGCCTCTCCCGTATCCGGGGGATGGACAGCGATCTTCACCGCCGCTCCGACCACGACCGGGACCACGAGCGCGAACGTGCTCGCGATCAGCAGCCGTAGCCGGAGCGGGAAGCCGGTATGTGGTGCCGGTTCAGACATCGGTGAAGCGGTAGTGGTCTTCCGACGTTCGAGCTATTGCCAGCGCCAGCCGGCGCCTGAGGCGACGACGAACGCCGCGATGCTGGAGAGCGTGATGACGAGCCTCACCCAGCGAGCGTGCCACTTGAACATGGCGCATTCACCCCTTTCCGCAGTCGAGTGGTCGCAGAGATGCGCGGGTCTCAGTAGGTCTGAGCGTGGGGCATCGGGTCACCCCCCGGTCGGGTGACAGCCGCCACCCACACGAGGGATCTGCGCCTGGCCCGACCTGCGGCCGCTACGCCCGCCCCCGCCGGCCTGACGGCGCTCGGCGCCCAACCGGAACGTGCGGCACTTTCTGCCCTGCAGCGAGGGGCGTCAGTCAGGCGACAGCAGCTTCGCCGAGGAGCGCGCGAACCTCGGCGTAGAAGTCTGGGTCGGGCTTCACCCGGTGGCCGGGCCCGAGCGCGAGGGTTCGTTCGCCGACGGAGGTCTCGAGCGCCAGATAGACGGGCGCGTCGCCGGGGAAGTCCCGCACGAGTGTCGCCAGCTCCCGAATGAGGCCTGCCGGCGCTTCGCGCGCGTCGATCCGAAGCCGGACCTCGCGCCGAACCGCCACCGATTCGAACGGGCTCACCTCGAGGGCGACGAGCTTCGTCTCACCTGCTTGCTTGTGGTCGACGCGTCCTTTCACGACAAGGATCCGATCCGGCTCGAGGTGCTCGCGGGCGGCTGCGTAGGTCGAGTTGAAGACCACGACCTCCGCGTTTCCCGTCGGGTCGTCGAGCAGCGCGAAGACCATCGGCTCACCGCGCTTCGTGGTCACCTGCTTGAGCCCCGAGACGATCCCGCCGACCGTCACGACGTCGCCGTCTCGTCGCCGCTCGAGGTCTGCGAGCGCACAGTCGGTTTTTCGCCGAAGCTCGTCGCGGACTCGCTCGAGCGGGTGCTCGGAGACGTACAACCCGAGGGTTTCCTTCTCGAGCCTCAGGAGCTCGCGCTCGTCGAACTCCCCGGTCGGCAGCGGCGGGTGGTGCCGTTCGACCGGAGCTTCGGCTTCGTCGAAGGCCGAGTCGAAGATGGAGGCCTGCCCGGCGAGGCGGTCCGCAGCCAACCGCTGCCCGTGCGCGAGCGCCGAGTCGAGGATGACCTCGCTGACCATGGCCATCCGTGTAGCGCCGGTCGAGTCGAGCGCGCCGCACTTGACCAGCGATTCGAGCGCGCGTCGGTTGAGCGCCTGCGGGTCGACTCGTTCGGTGAGCTCCCAGATCGTCGCGAAGTGCCCGTCTTCGCGAGCCCGGACGATCGCTTGCGCGGCCGCTTCGCCGACGTTCTTGACGGCGTTGAGGCCGAAGCGGATCTTCCCTTCGACGACAGCGAAATCGACCTGGGACGAGTTGACGTCGGGCGGCAGCACTTCGATCCCCATCTCGCGGCAGGCGTTGACGTAGAACGGGACCCGGTCCTTCGTGTTCATGACGGACGAGATGAGAGCCGCCATGTACTCGTGCGGATGGGTCGCCTTCAGCCACGCGGTTCGATACGCGATCAGCGCGTAGCAGGCCGCATGCGCCTTGTTGAAGGAGTAGTCCTGGGAGGACTCCATGTCCTTCCAGAGCTGGTTGGCAACCGCTGGGGAGACCTGCTTTTCAGCACAGCCTGCGAGGAACTTGTCCTTCAGCGACGCCATGAGCGAGTGGATCTTCTTCCCGATCGCCTTGCGCAGCGTCTCCGCCTCGGCCGGCGTGAATCCGGCCAGCTGCTTCGCGATCTCCATGTACTGCTCCTGGTAGACGCAGATGGCGTACGTGGCACCGGTGATCTGCTCGAGCCGCGGGTCGGCGAACGTCACCGACTCGCGGCCGTGCTTCCGGGCGGCATAGGTCGAGATGTAGCCCATCGGCCCGGGCCGATACAGGGCGACGAGGGCGATCAGATCCTCGAACTCGGTCGGCTTGACGAGCCGCAGAGCCTCACGCATCCCTGAGGATTCGAACTGGAAGACGCCGGTCGACTCGCCGCGGGCGAGCATCGCGTACGTCTCCGGGTGGTCGAGCGGGATCGACCCGATGTCGACACCGCCGGCGAGCTCGACTGCCTTGTCGATCACATCGAGGTTCCGGAGGCCGAGAAAGTCCATCTTCAGCAACCCGAGATCGACCACATCCCACATGCCGAGCTGGGTGACCACCTCCTGGTCCGAGCCTTTCTGCTGAAGCGGCACCACCTCGAGCAGCGGCTGGGCGCCGATCACAACGCCCGCGGCGTGGATCGAGTCGGCTCGGGTGAGACCCTCGAGCGGCCGGGCGAGCTCGACGATCTCCTTCGCCACCGGGTCCGAATCGACCGCCTGCCGCAGCTCTGCTCCAGGCTTGAGCGAGTCCCCGAGCGTCTGACCGGGGCCTTCGGGGACGAGCTTGGCGATCCGGTCGACGACGCCGTACGGAATGTCGAGAACCCGCCCCGCGTCGCGGATCGCCGCTCGGGCTGCCATCGTCGAGAACGTGATGATCTGGGCAACGCGGTCGCGGCCGTACTTCTCGGCCACGTAGTTGATGACGCGGTCGCGCCCTGCCACGGAGAAGTCGATGTCCATGTCCGGCAGGTCCTTGCGCGCGGGATTCAGGAATCGCTCGAAGAGCAGCCCGTACTGCATGGGGTCGACGTCAGTGATCTCGAGGCAGTACGCGGCTAGCGACCCCGCTGACGAGCCCCGGCCCGGCCCGACGCTGACCCCGTTCTGCTTGGCGAACTGGATGAAGTCCCAAACGATCAGGAAGTAGTCGGCGAACCCCATCTCCCTGATCGTCTTGAGCTCGAACCGGAGGCGGTCGGTCAGCTCCGGGGTTGCCTTTCCGTATCGCTTGAGGAGGCCCCGCTCGCACAGCTCGACCAGGTAGTCGAACGCCTCACGCCCCTCGGGCACCTCGAAGGTCGGCAACAGAATTCGACCGAGCTCGATCTCCACCGAGCAACGCTCGGCCACTTCGAGGGTGCGCGCCATCGCATGCTCCAACCCGGGGAAGTCCCGGGCCATCTCGTCCGGCGTCTTGAAGAAGAACTCGTTCGTGTCGAAGCGCCAGTGGTTCGGGTTCTTCAGGGTGTCACCCGACTGGATGCAGAGAAGCGCCTCGTGCGCATACGCGTCGTCTGCGTCCAGGTAGTGGACGTCCCCCGTCGCGACGAGCTCGAGTCCCGTCGCTTCGGCGAGCGAGACGAGCTCGGGGTTCACGCGCTGTTGCTCGTCGAGTCCTGCATTCTGGATCTCGACGTAGGTCGAGTCGCGGCCGAAGATCTGGACGAGCCGGTCCAGGTCAGACCGCGCGTCCTTCGGGCGACCTTCGGCGAGGGCGCGCGACACTCGCCCGGACAGGCAGCCGGACAGCGCGATCAGCCCCTTCGCATGGCTTTCGAGGAGCTCCCAGTCGACTCGCGGCTTGTAGTAGTAGCCCTCCAGATAGCCGAGTGAGCAGAGCCGGATGAGGTTCGCGTAGCCCTCGTTCGTCTCCGCCAGGAGCGTCAGGTGGGCGTACCCCTTCGTCTGGGCGCGACGGTCGTCGGCGACGTAGACCTCGCAGCCGATGACCGGCTTCACTCCAGCCTTGCCGGCCTCCCGGTGAAGCTCGACGACACCCGCGAGCGACCCGTGATCGGTGAGCGCGACCGCCGGCATCTCGAGCCGCGTCGCCTTCTCGACGAGGGCCGGAATCCGGCAGGCGCCGTCGAGGATGGAGTACTCCGAGTGGACATGCAGGTGGACGAACGACGGCGGGGCGGCACGACTCACGGGAGGGCCATCGTAGTACGCCCCTCGGCTGGTTCATTTCGGGCGCTGCGAACGCGTTCCTGACGTCACTCGGGCTCTGCCGGGTGGGAGCCCCGAGCGCCGGCGAGCGGCGTCAGGAAGAGGTTGACCAGAGGTGATCGGCGAGCATCCGCCAATCGGTGCGCAGGTCGTCTCGCCCGGTGACGCGCTGGAGCTCCCAGTAGGTGCGGACCAGCGCTCCCAGGTCAGGCTCGTCGCCTGCTTCCCGCCCCTCTTCGAGGACTCGCAGGTACCAGGTCCCCGGGTCGATGCCCAGCTCGGCGGCGAGCCCGAGCGCGCGGTCGCGAAGCGCAACCGTCGAGGTCTCGAGACTGGACATGGCGAAGCTATCGGCAGTCGCGAGACGCCGATTGAGACGCTCCCCTCGGACGGGGGAAGGGCCGACCGGACGGAGCGGCGGCCGGTCCGCAAGGGCCGCCTCACCGGGCCGCCGCACACCTCTCGCTCTCGTCTGAGGTTCGCCCTCGGCAGACTCCCCGAGATGCGGCCGCCAAGTGTCATCGAGCCACGCCGGCTCATCGCCGGCCGTCATCCTTGCGCCTGGAGCTCCGACGAAGCTGGGAACGAAGTGCGTTCCTTGCTCGAGCAGGGTGTCACCCTCTTCCTCGATCTCACCCAGGACGGTGAGCTCGAGCCCTACGCCGGACATCTCCCTCCGCAGGTCCGCCACGTGCGGATGCCGATTCGCGATTTCTCGGTGCCGACACCCGAAGCGCTCGTTGCGACCCTCGACGAGATCGACGACGAGCTCGCAACCGGTGGGCTCGCCTATGTCCACTGCTGGGCCGGCTGCGGACGAACCGGCGTGGTCATAGGCTGCTGGCTCGTTCGCCACGGTCTGGCACCCAAGGTGGCGCTCGAGAGGATTGCGGAGACGCGAGGACTCGGGTGCCCGCAGACGCTCGAGCAGCGGCTCGTGATCCTCGGCTGGGAAGCCGGACGCTGAGACGAGGGAGCCTCGCGAGCTCCAAGTCACTGAGACGGGTGAGCGAGCGCCGCGCGTCCGGCTCCGATACGCGTTCTGAGCATGTCTGCCGGCATCGTGGACTCCGCGCTGCTCGCGTCGAGGGGTCACTTCCAGACGCGATGCACGGCATGCGGTTGGACCTGCGGCGAACGGACGGCAAGCCGACTCCGGAGCGCGCGTGGCCCCGCCTACGGCTAGCAGCGCCGACCTTCTCGCGCTCGCGGACCGAGTCGAGCGGCTGGCCGCGCGGCTCGATTCAGTCGATATCGAGGTGCGCGCTTCCTCGGTCGCGGTCGACGAGAAATCTCTGAGAGAGCTCCGGCGCACGGTCGAGGCACTCTCGAAGCGAGATCCGAAGTTCGAGGACCGGATGACGAACAAGGTCGACGTCATCGCCGACCGCCTGCAGACGCTCGCGAAAATCGTTTCCACGACCGGCGCCTCCCAGGCTGCGAGGGACGGGGAGATTGCCGCTCTCCGCAAGGAACTCGACGGGACGAAAGCTCAGATCGACAAGACCATCGCCGACCTGCGGAAGAGCATCGACCCATCGAGCATCGACGAGCTCCGGCGAGCGATCGCCTCCGTCGCCGAGCAGAAGCTCCCGCGCAAGCTCGACAGCCGAATCGAGGGCTTGACCGGGAAGGTCGACGTGGTCTCTCAGAGAGTGGACACGCTGGCCACCACGGTCGCGACGGCAGCCGCCGGTCTCGCCGGCCGCGAAGGAGACGTCGCCGCACTCCGTAAGAAGTTCGACGCCGAGACGTCCCGAGTCGAGGGCATCGTCGCGGAGCTCCGAAAGTCGATCGATCCGCGGTCGGTTCCCGAGCTCCGCGAGGTGGTGCGAGCACTCTCCGAGAAGGCCGTCTCGCTCGAGCGTGGAACGGAGCGCGATCTTGCCGAGATCTCCGGGAAGATCGACGCTCTGTCGACCCGATTCGATGCGCTTGCCGATTGGGCGTCGACGACGGGCACGTATCTCGCGGGACGAGACGAGGAGATCGCCGCCTTCCGCACCGGCCTCCAAGAGGCCGATGCGAAGCTCGAGTCGACCGTTGGCGATCTCCACGAGGCGGTCGGTGCTCTCACGGCTCAGGTGGGAACACTCGACGACGTCGCGAGCGGCGAGGCCGCGCGGGCGCTCGAAGGTGGCATCGCGGCGGTGGGCGCGTCCGTCGAGGAGCTCGGCCGCCGGCTCGAGTCTCTCGAGACGTCGGTCGCCACGACCACCGAGGAGTCCGCCGGGAAGGAAGCCGAGCTCGCCGAGCTCGCCCGCGGCTTCGAAGCTGCTCGGATCCAGACGGATGCCGTGATCGACGAGCTCCGCCAGTCGCTCGAGACGTTGGCCACTACCGGCCCCGATCCCGATCTCACGGGGCGCCTCGACGCCCTGACGGAACAGGTGCAGGCCCTGGGCGGGCAAGTCGAGGCGGCTGCAGCTGCAGCAAACGCCGCGCCTGCGGGCCCGGACCCCGAGCTCGTGGAACGTCTCGACTCCATGGCGCAGCGGGTGGAGGCGCTGGCGGGACAGGTCGAAGCGGCTGCAGCCACCGCCGCCGACGCCGCGTCCGCCCCGGACCCCGAGCTCGTGGAGCGCCTCGACACGGTGACGCAGCAGGTGGAAGCGCTCGCCACGCAGGTCGAGGCAGCGGCCGCCCTCCAAACCGCAACGACCGCCGAGCCGGATCCAGCTCTCCTCGAGCGTCTCGACGTCGTGACGCAGCAGGTGGAAGCGCTCGCCGCGCAGGTCGAGGACGCCGCTCTCCGGGCAGCAACGACTGCGGAGCCGGATCCCGCTCTCGTGGAGCGCCTCGAGACGATGGCGCAGCAGCTGGACGAGCTCGCCGGGCAGGTCCAAGCCGGACCGGCGCCAGAGATCCACGAGGAGCTGCTGCAACGGCTGACCCTGCGCGTGGCATCGCTGGAACGCGACATCGAGGAAACGGTCGACAACGCGATCACCCGGGTCCGCGCAGCCTGGGAGATGGATCGAGACTCACTTGTCGGCGAGATAGGCACCGTCGCCGACACGCTTCGCGCTGAGCTCGAGAACCGCGAGCCCGACTCGCTCGTCGAGGAGCTCCTGCGACGTATCGATACCGTGGAGCTGGAACGCGAGAAGATCGCTGCCGAGGTCGCCGGAGGGACCGAGGAAGCGATCGGCGGCCTCCGATCCGCGATCGATGTGCTCGTCACGCGCGTCTCGTCGACCGAGGACGACCTGGCTGCGGTTGCGGAGGCGCCGCTGATCGTCGCGCGGCTCGATGACCTCGCCCATCGTCTCGAGACGTTCGAGAAGGAGAAGAACGCCGTCCCTCCGGAGCCGGTACTCGGCGACGGCCGCTTCCGCGTCGAGGTTCGGGCGCTGGAGCTCCGAATCGATCACGCGGAAGAGACGGCGCGCGAGAGCCGGGAGGCGGTCCTCGTACAGCTGGAGCGTCTGGCCTCGCGGATCGACATGCGCCTCGACAGGCTCGAGAGCGCGAAGAATTCCAACTACGAGCAGTCGGAAGTCACGGCCGGCGGTGCGCAGGTCGTCCCGATTCGCAGTAACGACGTGTAGCGCAGGCCGGCGCAGGGCAACCATCTGGCGTCATGCGGCTCCTGGACGTGTTCGTGCTCCGATTCTCTCGCGGCGGATGGATGCGAGGCAGGCTCGCGTACCGCGTGCTCCGGCGCATCTGCGTGACGGAGAAGCCGGCGTCGCGAGGCTCCAACCTTGCGCAAGACCCGGATCCGCTAGCGCGGATCCGGTCGCGCGAAAACCCTGAGAGCTCCTTTCGAATCACCGCCCGACATGGCCGCTCATTTTGAAGGGAGTTCTAAACGCCGCCGCTCCGCGACCGCAGCGTTTCTGAGCCTGCGTCGACGGCGTAGGCCATGAGGATCGCGTCGACGTCCTCGCCGTCGCGAGCGTAGTGCCGCTTCCGATAACCCTCGCGCTCGAAGCCGAACGATTCGTAGAGCCGGAGCGCTCCTTCGTTCCAGGGGAAGACGTGCAGCTCCAGCTTGCGGACCCCCGAGCTCCGTGCCCACGCGACTCCCTCGTCGAGGAGCGTCTTCCCGATTCCTCGCCTGCGATAGCCCTCGGCGACCATCAAGCCGAGGTCCGCGACGTGACTGCTGGCGGGGTGAGGATCGCGTGCGAGGGAGAGCCGCGCCACCACCTGGCCGTCGACCTCGGCGACGAAGACGGCCGCGTCCGGATGGCGTTGGACCGTCTTGAGGTACCTCCGCTCGTCGCCGACGGATCGCCAGGTATCGGTTGCCAGGATCCAGCCCTCCGGTTCACGCCCGACCGCCTCCGCGAGCGCGACGAGGGCCCTGGCGTCGGCCGGCGAGGCGGGGCGCACGCGGATCACGCCACGACCAGTCCCACACCGCCGCGCCGGGGGTCGCCGGCAGCGGCGAGGGCGCCGTCTGCCGTACGCTCGACCGCCTGAACGCCTCCGAAGAAGAGGTTGATCCCCTCCCAGCGGACGACGTCCCACGTCCCCAGGAGCCTTTCGATCCCCTCGTCCGCGAAGCCACCCTCCAGGTGCAGCGTCGCGCCGTCGACGTGAAGTCGCGGCGACTCGATCGCAGATGCGACCGGGACGCCTTCCAGAACCCGCCAGACCACCTGGGCGATCGCTCCGGCGAGACGCACCGATCCTGCACTGCCGAGGACGAGCCGCGGCTGACCGGACTCGAGCACGAGCGTCGGCGTCATCATGCTGGCGAGCCGGTCACCAGCAGTGTGCTCACCGGTTCCGATCACGTCGAGCTCGCCGAGCATGTTGTTCAGCTGGGCTCCGCCGCGAAACACCCCGGATCCGGACCCGAGCGTCGAGGACAGCGCAGCAGCAGTGCCGGACGCGTCCAAGACGGAGACATGCGTCGTCCCGGTCGGGCGGCCCGAACCGGACGCTCCGTACGCGAGCCCGATCGCTCGCGCTCTATCGTGCAACGAGGGCGCGGGAGCTCCCGCGAGCAGCTCGAGGATCTGCAGGACGATCGCCCCGCCGCGGGACGGCTCGGGCGTCGCCAGCACCTGCCGGCCGAGCACGGTCGTCTCGAGCGGGGCCGAAACGGCGACGCGGTAGGCATCGAGGTCGTCCGCATACTCGGGAAGCAACTCGCGGACAGCGACGGACCCCACATCGCGGACGCGCTCGAGGGTCGCGTAAAGATCGGTGGTGACCACGCGCGCAGCGTCGCCGTAGACGCGCCGGCCGCCTTCGTCACGGAGAAGGACGGGAGCCAGGATCGAGTGCAGGAAGGCCCGCGGCTCGTCGCATTCGACTCCTTCGCGGGCAAGCTCGAGCGCCGGGGAGAGAAGATCGGACCAGGACCACGTCGCGAAGCGCCTGTGTGCCTCCTCCAATCCGGGAAGGAGCCCAGGCACCGCAACCGACCCTTCTCCGATGTGGAACACCTGCGTGCCCGAGTCGGCGAAGTCGATGAGGACCTCCTCCATCCCGCCGAGCCCCGCAGCGGGTACTGCGAAGAAGCAGTCGAGCACCGTCGTCTCGCCCCCGGCCTCGTGCAAGAGCAGGAAACCGCCGCCCGCCGGCCCTGTCAGTGGCCCCTCGGTGACGAACGCCGTGAAGGCGGCGGCGAGCAACGCGTCCACGGCGTTCCCGCCGCTCTCGAGCACACGAGCTCCGGCCGCGGCGGTCAGCGGGTGCCCGGCTGCGATGGCGCCTCGCATGTTCGTGAGGGTACTTCGGCCCGGCACGCGGTTGGGGTCAGGCTGAAGCCCGACCCCACGTATGGGTCACCCGGAGTTCAGGAACGAAGGCAGCTCGGGCTCGGATCGCGACCTGCCCGAGCTCTGCGTCTCGAATCCGGCCCTCGCGACGCGGCGGCGAGAGCCCCCGAGCCCCGTCGCAACCACGGTCACCCAGACCTGCCCGGTAAGGCGCGGGTCGACGGTCGCGCCGAAGATCATGTTCGTCTCGTCAGTCGCCGCGCGCCGCACGATCTCGGCCGCGTCGTTGACCTCGACGAGCGAGAGGTCTTCGCCGCCGGCGATCGAGAGCAGGATCCCGCGCGCGCTCACGATCTCGGTGTCGATCAGCGGCGACCCGAGCGCGCGCTCCGCCGCCTCCTGGGCGCGGTTCTGCCCGGTCGCGTAGCCGATGCCCATCAACGCCGAGCCGGCGTCCTGCATGACCGTCCGAACGTCAGCGAAGTCGAGGTTGATCAGCCCCGGAGTCGTGATCAGGTCGCAGATTCCCTGGACGCCCTGGCGAAGCACGTCGTCGGCGATCTTGAACGCTTCGATCATCGAGGTCGAGCGGTCGAGAACCTCGAGGAGGCGGTCGTTCGGGATCACGATGACCGTGTCGCACGCCGCCCGTAGCTCCTCGACACCCCGGTCGGCCGCGGTCCGCCGCCGGGTCCCTTCGAACCGAAACGGCGTCGTCACGATGCCGACCGTCAGCGCGCCGAGCTCTCTCGCGATGCGGGCGACGACCGGTGCGGCGCCGGTTCCCGTCCCCCCGCCCTCGCCTGCAGTCACGAAGACCATGTCGGAGCCGCGAAGTGCCGCCTTCAGCTGGTCGATGGCGTCCTCGGCGGCCTCACGCCCGACCGCTGGATCGGCCCCGGAGCCGAGCCCGTGCGTCACGCCTTCGCCGATCGAGATCTTGGTCGGGGCGTCCGAGACGGCGAGCGCCTGCACGTCGGTGTTCACGGCGACGAAGTCGACCTGCGCGATCCCGGCGTCGATCATCCTGTGAATGGCGTTCAGGCCCGCTCCACCGACTCCGACCACGCGGATCGAGGCGATGTACGCGGCCCCCTTGGGGGGCGGGACGCGATGGAGCCGCGGTGCCGGTTCGAGCATGGTCTGGAAGTAGCGCGCCGCGGCGCGCGAGGCGGCCGCCTCGGACGGGATCTCCTCGGGAGCCGAGATCGGCGGTGCCACGCGCTCCTCGGCGAAGTCGTGGACGTGCTCGACCGTCTCCTCGAGCGCGGCCTCGGCTCTGCGGTCGGGTGGCGCACTCGTTTCGGGCGACCCCTCTACGTCGGTTGCATCCTGGGATCGCTGTGCGGCTTCCGTCTTGCGGAAGAGCTCGGCGAGCGGGCCCTCACGCATGCTCGCGCGCTTGCGCGCCATCGAGCACCTCCTTCGCCAGGTCGCGGTAGGCCTGAGCGGCCGGACCGGAGGGGTCGTACCGCAGCACGGAGCTCCCCTTCACCGGCGCCTCGGCATAACGAACCGTCTTGCGAATCCTGGTGTCGTACACGAGATCGCCGAAGTGCTCCTCGAGAATCTCGATCGCCTCGCGCGCGTGCAGCGTCCTGCCGTCGTACATCGTCGGGACGATTCCCTCCACGCGGACCGACGGGTTGAGATTCTCGCGCACCATCGCGAGCGTGTTCTCGAGCTGGACGAGGCCGCGCAGCGAAAGGTACTCGCACTGGACGGGGACGATGACGCTGTCAGCTGCCACGAACGCGTTGATCGTGAGCAGACCGAGGGACGGTGGCGTGTCGATCAGGATGTAGTCGTAGCGGCCGCGCACCTCGACCAGCGCCTTCTCGAGTGCCCGCTCGCGTCCGATCAGCGCCGAGAGCGACAGCTCGGCGCCCGCCAGGTCGATCGATGCGACGGCGATGTCCACCTCGGCGCCGTGGATGACATCCGAGATCGGAACTCGGTGGACCAGAACGTCGAACATCGAGCGCTCGATCGCATCGGGATTCATCCCCTGGCTCATCGTGAGATTCCCCTGGGGATCGAGGTCGACGACGAGCACGCGATGACCCAGCTCGCGCAGGGCGACACCGAGGTTCAACGTCGTCGTCGTCTTTGCAACTCCGCCCTTCTGGTTCGCGAACGCGATGACCTTGGCCATCACACCCGCCTCCATGCTCGGAGAAAGCTCGGGAGCAGGGACGGCTCGCAAACGCGGCGCGGGCTCTGGCTGCGGCTCGAGTTGCGGTTCCAGTTCGGCGGCAGGCTCGTCCGCGACGGCACGTGACCGCGATTGGGACCGCGGCAGGATGCGTGAGAGTCCCATGACCGCCTCACCTTCAAGTCCCTCGCCGAAACTCCTTCAAGCTGCCACAACTATGGCGCAAGAACGGAATCCTCCGAGGGCGGCCGCACTCACACGGCGATCATGTCACGACGAGCGGCCGGAGCGAGAGGCGACGCCGCGGCCGCTCAGCGGCCGCCTCTAGAACTCGTTTCACAATGACGCTTCGTTGACGGGGTGCGCCGCGCGGTGCGAGGCGAGGATGCAGGGAGCGCCCATATGCACGCATATGGGCGCGACGAGGACGAAGCATTCGCGCCGCGCGGCGCACCCCGGCGGCACAAGTGCTTCATTGTGAAACGAGTTCTTAAGTCCTTTGCGCTACCGGAATCCGCGCAAGCGAATCCCGGTCCTCCGCATGTCTGAGCGCCTGTCGTACTCCCTCGACGGCTCGCTCCCCGGCATCACCCCCTTCCACACGCGACCAGGCCCCGGCCTCGTCCAGCAGTGCGCGGAGCTCCGCCAGCAGCTCGGCTCGTCCGGCGCCGGCACGGTCGAGCGCTTCGATCCGCTCCAATCGCTCCAGCACAGCCCGTGCCTCGTCCATGCGAGCGACGGTAGCGCCGAAGCTTTCGAGGATGGGTAACGACTTCGAGCCGGGTCCGCGTCAGACGGCCGCGGCGTGGGCGGAGGATCGCCGAGGCAGTCCGAGGAGCTCGCGGTCGAGCTCGTGGACGAGCTCGGCCCGATCCCCTGAGCGGAGTGTGGCGACGATCGCCCTGCGGCCGGCGTCGAGCACGGCCGGGCCGGCGGTGTCCCCACTCGCGAGAGACAGAAGATGTCCGTGGAGCTCCTCGCGCGCGGTGCCGGCATCCTCCAGCAGGACCGATCCCCGGAGCGGCCAGGTCTCGCCGAGGAGCGTTCCCAACGCGGCCCGCAGCTGTTCGCTGCGGAACGGCTCGTTCTGGAAGAGCGAGAGCTCCCAACGATCCAGCGCTTCCGCGAGCTGGGGATCGCCGTCCGCCTGACCGAGCGCCGCCAGCACGTCCACGGCGATCGGCGTCCGGAAGCGGTCGAGGCGCGACGGCTCGCCCGGCGGCTGGGCGGCCGCGATCGGCAGCACCGGCCGGATCCCGAACGGTCGCCCGTCCAGGATCTCGAACAGCACGGGGCCCGCGGCGAGGGCAGCCGCGGTCGTGAGCCGGATCGCGCTTACCGCGTCTGCGACCTCGCCCGGAGAATCCGGAGTCCCTTCGCCCGCGTCGAGGTCGCGGCGGAGCTCGAGGACGCAGTTCCGGTCGAGCTCTCGACCGAAGCCTGGCGGAAGAAGACCACGCGACTCGGGCCAGTGCGCAGCGAGCTCCCCGGTCACGAAGGGGCGAACGACGAGGTCGGGAGCGAGCTCTGCCCGGTCTGCGACCGAAAGCCCGACCAGCGGCGCGATCGCCGTGTACTGCCGCCGCTCGGCGTATAGGGAGGACTCGAGCTCGGCATACGAGGTCTCGAAGGCCTCGTCGTCCCAGTCGAAGCTGCCGCAGGCCTCCGCCGTCGAGATCAGAAGCCCGAGCAACACCGTGCGGAACAGCGCGTCCTCCTCCGTCGCCCGTGAACCGGCATGGGCCTGCGCGAAGATCGAGGCGGCCGGCTCGCGGGCAAGCTCCTCCAGCGCGAGCTTCGCGTCGTCACGCCGGCGCAGGATCGGCTCTCGTTCCTCGATGAACGCGCGGACGAGCGGCCGAAGCTCGTACAGCGCCGGGCCTCCACGTTGAACGTGCTCCTCGAAGGCGAAGGGAAGGTCGGAGCCCTCCTCGAGCTCCCGCCCGAGAACCACGAACGATCCGAGCACGAAGCCGCGGAGAAGCGGGTAGAGATGGGGCGCGCGTACGGGCACAGGTCCCGTTACGCGGGCGGCGTCACCTTTCCTCCGTGACTACGGCCGAAGCACCGCGCGGCGCGGACCCGCGAGGAACCCCGCATCCACGAGCAGGCCCATCACCTCGGACTCGACGACCGGAGCGCCGTCGAAGCGCTCGACCGCGAGACGCTTCGCGCCGCCGGCTCGGACGTGGGCCACCAGCGCCTCGAGAGCCGGGCGCAGCCACTCGGGATCGGGCTCGCGAAGCGGCACGAGCGAACGGCCTCCGCGTTCGACATAGAGAACCGCCTCCCCGTCCAGCAGGACAACCCAGGCACCGGCCACGCGGGCGGCGCGCGCGCCCGCCCGGCGAGGCCACGGCAGCGCCGAACCGTACGGCTGAGCCGGGTCGGCCGCCGCGAGAACCAGCGCCTCGGCGTCCTCCCCGCGCGAGGTCGAGCGCAGCTCCCGCAGCCGTTCCACCGCTCCGGGCACTGCGAACTGAGCACCGCCGAGCCCCTCGACGAAGTACCCGCGGCGGCACACGCCCAGCGTCTCGAGAGCGCGGAGCTCCGCGTAGACGGCCCCATATCCCCCACGAATGCCCTCACCGCGGACGCCGTCGCGGGTCACGATCCCCTGCCGCTCGAGGAGCAGCTCGGCCAGCGGCCGCCGGTCCGGGCGGCCGCGAGGCTCTGCCCCAGAGGAGAACAGCGGCGATGCCAGCGACCAGCGCCCCTGAGTCGGGGACGGAACCACGGCGCGCGTACGTGCGAACCGGCGGAGGCGGCGATCCGGCCGCGAAGCCTCGTACCGTCGCGACGCGCGGAGAGGCGCCCAGGAGTCGTTGGTCACCTCTCCAGCCCAGACGAGGTCCCAGAGCGCTGCAAGTACCTGGCTGCCGTCGAGGCCCGTGGCCGCGAGGAGATCGCCCCAAAAAAGCGCTCCGTTGGTCAGCGCCGAGCGGGTCGCCGTGTGCTCTTCCTGCTCGGGTGGGGGCTCTGCCGCGGGCCGACCCAGCACCGGCGCGTCCTCGCGAAAGTAGACGGCTACGCGATCGAGCCCTGCTCCGATCCACACGACCTCACCGGAGGCGCAGAGTGCGTCGAGGTCGACCGGGCGATACCCCGGCACCCGTCGTGGAAGCACATCGCTCTCCCAGAGAGAGACCGGGAGTGCAACCGCCTGCAGGGGGACGAGCGCCTCGCGCAAGGTCTGGCGGCGGCCGATCCCGTGCCACGCGGGCAGGAAGCGACCGAGTGCAGCCTGGTCCGCCGGCTCCACCTCGCGGCGCAGCACGGCGAGCGTCGCGCGACGGATGCGACGGAGAACGTCGGGGTCGCACCACTCACGCTCGGTGCCACCGGGCCGGATCTCGCCGCGAACGAGCTTGTCGTCACCCTCGAGCGCCTCGAGCTCGGCCTGGACGCGGAGGGCGTCGAGCCCGAAACGTTCCGCAACCTCTGCGGTCGTGAATGGCCCACGGGTCTTGGCATAGCGGGCAAGAAGGGCTCGCAGAGGCTCTGCGACAGGCTCCAGGAACACGTTCGGCACGCCACCCGGCGGGACGGCGCCGAGGGCGTCGCGAACGAGGCCCGCGTCCTCGATCGCCGCAAGTGACTCCCTGTCCTCGAGACCAACCCTGATTGCGCGCCTCTCCCGGATCAGGGTTTCCGCAAAGCCGGCATCGAACTCCCCGCTCGGCAGCGGCCCGGCCCGGCGCAGGAGATCGTGCAGCTCGTCGGCGTTGCGCGGCCCCGGGCGGAGCGACTCCTCGACGTCCGCGATCGCGCTCGGATCGAGCAGGTCACGCAGCTCTTCGATCCCCATCAACTCGCGAAGGAGCTCGCGGTCGAGCGAGAGCGCTTGCGCGCGCCTCTCCTCGGGAGGCGTGTCGTCCTCGTACATGTACGTCGCGACGTAGTCGAACAGGAGCGACGACGCGAACGGCGAGGCTGACGCAGTCTCCACCTCCACGAGGTCGAGCTCGCGCGTCTGAATTCCCCGCAGGATCTTTCGGAGCGCGGGCAGGTCGAAGACATCCTGGAGGCACTCGCGGTAGGTCTCGAGGACGATCGGGAACTGCGGATAGCGCCTCGCGACCTGGAGCAGGCTCTGTGCCTTCAGCCGCTGCTGCCAGAGCGGCGTCCGTTGCCCGGGACGTCGGCGCGGGATGAGGAGCGCGCGGGCGGCGTTCTCGCGGAAGCGGGAGCCGAACAACGCCGACTGCGCGAGCTCGGTGACGACGAGATCCTCGATCTCCTCCGGGTCGAGCATGAGGTCGGCCACAGGCGGTGGAACGTCCGCATCGGGGAAGTGGAGCGCGATGCCGTCATCCGACCAGAGGGACTGGGCGTCGATGTCGAGTGCCTCGCGGAGCCTGGCGCCGAGAGCCATCGCCCAGGGCGCGTGGACTCGACCCCCGAACGGCGTCAGAACGCATACGCGCCAGTCTCCGATCTCGTCGCGGAAGCGCTCCACGACGACCGAGTGATCGGAAGGGACCACGCCGGTTGCAGCCTCCTGCTCGCGAAGGAAGGTGACGAGGTTCTTGGCCGCTCGTTCGTCGAGGCCATACTCGGACCGAAGAGCCCAGGCCGCCTTCGCGTCGGTCATGCCGACGAGAGCGCGGCTGGCCGCCCCGATCCTCTCTCCGAGCTCGGCAGGTCGTCCGACGCCCTCGCCCTTCCAGAACGGCGCCACGCCGGGGACTCCCGGTGCGGGCGAGACGAGAACCCGGTCCCGGGTGATGTCCTCGATCCTCCAGGTCGAGGCGCCGAGCAGGAAGGTCTGACCCTCTCGCGCCTCGTAGACCATCTCCTCGTCGAGCTCTCCGACCCGGCCTCCGCCGTCGACCAGGTGAACCCCGAACAGGCCTCGGTCCGGGATCGTTCCCGCATTCGTCACCGCCAGCCACCGTACGCCCGTTCGGCCGCGAACGACTCCAACCGTCCGGTCCCACACGACTCGCGGGCGAAGCTCCGCGAACTCGTCCGACGGGTAGCGCCCTGCGAGCATGTCGAGCACGTTCTCGAATACCGGGCGCGACAGCTCCGCGAAGGGGTAAGCCCCCTTCACGAGCTCGTAGAGGTCGTCAATAGCCATTTCCGCGTCAGCGGAAATGGCAACGATCTGCTGGGCGAGGACGTCGATCGGGTTCCTGGGGATGCGCGTCTCCTCGATTGCACCTTCACGCATCGCGCGTGCAACAACGGCCGACTCCAGCAGGTCGGCCCTGAACTTCGGGAAGATCCGGCCCTTCGAGACCGACTCGAGCGTGTGTCCCGCCCGACCGACACGCTGCAACCCTCGCGCGACCGACTTCGGGCTCTCGACCTGGACGACCAGGTCGACTGCGCCCATGTCGATGCCGAGCTCGAGCGAGGACGTCGCGACGAGACATGGGATCCGGCCCGCTTTGAGGAGCTCTTCCACCTGCACCCGCTGCTCCCGTGCCAGCGAGCCGTGATGGGCACGGGCGAGCTCTTCGTCCGCAAGCTCGTTCAGGCGAAGCGCCAGACGCTCCGCGAGCCGCCGGTTGTTGACGAACACGATCGTCGAGCGGTGAGCCCGCACGAGGTCGAGGATCGCCGGGTAGATCGAGGGCCAGATGGAGCGGCTGGACTGTTCCACCCCCTGCCCCATCTGGACGCCGTCGGCGAGAGGAGGCACGGAGAGATCGCTCGTCGAGGCAAGCTCGCGCATGTCCTCGAGCGGGACGACGACTTCCAGGTCGAGCTCCTTCCGAGTGCCGGCGTCGACGAGCTCGATCTCACGCTCGGTCCCCGCGACGAAGCGCCCGATCTCGGCGAGGGGCCGTTGTGTCGCCGATAGCCCGATCCTCTGAATCGGGCTATCGGTCAACCGTTGCAGGCGCTCCAGCGACAACGCGAGGTGCGCTCCCCTCTTCGAGCCTGCAACGGCGTGGACCTCGTCCACGATCACGGCCTCGATGCCCCTGAGGTTCTCGCGCGCCTGTGACGTGAGAAGCAGGAACAGCGATTCCGGGGTCGTGATCAGGATGTCCGGAGGAGTCCGGAGCATCCGCCTTCGCTCGTCGGCCGGCGTATCCCCCGTACGGACGGCCACCGAGAGCTTGGAATCGAG
Source organism: uncultured Actinomycetes bacterium (assembly GCA_963761485.1). Lineage (GTDB taxonomy): Bacteria > Actinomycetota > Thermoleophilia > Gaiellales > Gaiellaceae > GMQP-bins7. Next base: position 947,652 of record CAVXGP010000015.1, read on the forward strand.
CCCGGCGAGCGGGCTTCGAAGGTTGCGCTCGATGTCGTAGTTGAGGGCCTTGAGCGGGGAGACGTACAGCAGCCGGAGTCCTTCACCGGGGGAGTCGTTCAGCCGGTCGATCCCGATCAGAAACGCCGCAAGCGTCTTCCCGGAGCCGGTTGGCGCCTGGATGAGAACATGCCCGCCTCCCGCGATCGCCGGCCACCCGAGCGTTTGCGCCGGAGTGGGAGACGAGAACGCCCGCTCGAACCAGCGCCTCGTCCCTGCCGAGAAAACGTCGAGTGGCTCCACCTGGGCCCAGGCTACCTCTAGCATCCCGGCATACCGAGCGCACTTCATTTCACGGGCAACGCCGAGGCGGACGCCCTCCTCGCCGAGGACCCGCTCGCACTCCTGATCGGCTTCGCACTGGACCAGCAGGTGCCGGTGCAGACGGCGTTCTCGGGGCCGCTCAAGCTGAAGCAACGGCTCGGCACGCTCGACGCGAGCGAGATCGCAGCAACCGACCCGGCAGTGCTCGACGCGGTCTTCCGGCAGAAGCCCGCCATTCACAGGTTTCCGGGCAACATGGCCCGGCGCGTCCAGGAGCTCTGCGCGTTCGTGGTCGACAGATACGGCGGCGACGCGTCCGCGCTCTGGCGCGAGGCCGCCGACGCGGACGACCTGCGCCGCCGGATCGAGGAGCTTCCCGGATTCGGCGAGATGAAGGTGAAGGCGCTCGGCTCCGTCCTCGCCAAGCGCTTCGGCGTCGAGGCCGCTCGAGGCCTCGTGCCGAGTCATCCGACGCTCGGGGACGTGGACTCGAGCGCGGCGCTCGAGTGGTACCAGGCACAGAAGCGGGCGTACAAGGCATCCCTCCGGAGCCCCTCCTGATCGACGCGGAGCCCGCGGCTCCCGCGGCAATCGCGGTGACGACGCTCACGGACGGGGGCCAGCGCCCGGCCGAGGTCGCCCGAGCACTCGCAGGATTCCTCGCCGAGGCGAAGAGCTCGCTCGAGATCGCGCTCTACGACGTCCGCTTCGAGACCGATGCCGGCGCCCTCGTCCTGGCGACGCTGCTGTCCGCGGCGCAGCGTGGTGTAGCCGTACGGCTCGTCTACAACCTTGCCCTCCCCTCGCCGATCCCCGTGCCGCCGCCCCCCGAGACGACACCGGAGGCGATCGAGGCACTCCCGATCCCGACGCGCGGCATCGCAGGGATCCCGGGCCTCATGCATCACAAGTTCGTCGTCCGGGACGGGGACGCCGTCTGGACGGGCTCGACGAACTGGACGGACGACTCCTGGTCGCGGCAGGAGAACGTCATCGTCGTGGTTCGCTCCTCGGACATCGCCTATGCCTACACCCTCGCGTTCGCGGAGCTCTGGGAACGAGGCGCAGTGGAGCACACCGGGAACGTCGACCCGCGTCCCGAGAGCGTGAACGGGGCCGGCGTGCGCGCGTGGTTCTGCCCGGAGCACGGCGAGGCGCTCTCGCACCGGGTCGCAAAGCACATCGGCAAGGCATCCCGTCGCATCCGGATCGCGTCGCCGGTCATCTCGGCCGGCCCGATCCTCGCGACGCTCGTCGAAGTCGTCACCGAGTTGCGATCCGATCTCGCAGGGGTCATCGACGACACCCAGGTGGACGCCGTCTTCTGGCAGTGGCAGACGAACGGCCGAAGCGAGTGGAAGATCCCGCTCCTGCGCCGGGTCCTCGGCGGAGCCCCGTTCAGCGGCAAGGCCTCGATGCCGTGGTCGCCGGACTCGGTCCATGACTTCATGCACGCGAAGGTCGTCGTCGCCGACGACACGTCCTTCGTCGGCAGCTACAACTTCTCGCGCTCCGGAGAGCGGAACGCGGAAAACGTGCTCGAGATCCACGACGCAGCGATCGCCGACCGGCTGGCCGCGTACGTCGACGAGGTCCGTGGGCGCTACCCGCCCGCGACGCCCCCGGGCGAGAGAACGCTCGCGCGGCGAGCAGCCGCCGTTCGCCCGCGATCCGAGTGAGCCGCGCGCACGACGCTGCGCTCCGAACGGAATGCTTACCCGTGCGTCACAGATCGATCAAGGAAAGCGAACGGCTTGGTGGCTGACTACTTCGTGACCGTTCGATCAGGGGAGGAAACGCGTGAAAGGTGCAGTGCTGATCGCCACGGGAGCACTCGGGCTCGCTGCCGCGGCGATGCTCGGGCCCGTTGCCCTGGCAGGGGACGAGCCACACGTCAAGCTCCGCGGGGCCGTCTTCGTCGAGAGCTGCCGCTTCAGCCATCGCTCCCCTGACGATCCGATCGTCTTCCCCGGAAAGCCGGGGCTGTCGCACGATCACACCTTTGTCGGCAACCACACGACGAACGCGTTCTCCACGTACGGCTCGCTTCGTGCCGGAAGGACGTCGTGCCGGCGCAGCGCGGATACGGCCGCCTACTGGCTGCCGACGCTCTACCAGGGGCGTACCCCGGTGCTGCCGGCGGCCGCGACGATCTACTACCGCCGCGGGACGTTCGACGAGGTCCGACCCTTCCCGAGCAACCTGCGCATGATCGCGGGCGACGCGACGGCGACGACGCCACAGCCGTTCCGGATCGTCTTCTGGAACTGCGGTGGCGGCACGGGCGGCTCCCCGTCGAGCACGGTGCCGACCTGCCCGAATACGCCAGGATCGGCTCTCCGGCTTCACGTCCGCTTCCCGAACTGCTGGGACGGCCGGCAGCTCGACAGCCGCGACCACAAGAGCCACATGGCGTACGCGGAAAAGGGGACCTGTCCGTCGAGCCATCCCGTCGCGGTGCCGGCGATCACGATTCTTTTCAGGTACCCGAGCCTCGGCGGCCAGGGGTTCTCGCTCGCCTCGGGAGGCCAACTCAGCGGCCACGCCGACTTCGTGAGCACCTGGCGACCCTCGGCGCTCGAGAGACTCGTGCAGCGGTGCTTGAACGAGCTCGCGTGCGGCTCGAGATAGGCTCGAGCGCGGCTTACGCCACGCCTGCGAGCAGGAACGCGCGTGATTCCTTCAGCATCTCGCGGGCGATCACGAGGCGCTGAATCTCGTTCGTCCCCTCGTAGATCTGCGTGATCTTGGCGTCCCGCATCATGCGCTCGACCGGGTACTCGCGGATGTAGCCGTAGCCTCCGAGAACCTGCACCGCCTCGGTCGTGACCCACATCGCCGCGTCCGTGCAGGCGAGCTTCGCCATCGCCGACGCCTTGGTCAGCTCGCCCTCCGACGCACCCTCGTCGACCATGCGCCCGAAGCGGTAGAGGAGCCCTCGCGCAGCTTCGCAGCGCGTCTCCATGTCCGCGAGCTTCGCCGCGACGAGCTGGTGCTCGGCGATGGGCTTCCCCATCGTCTCACGTGTCCGCGCGTATTCGAGCGCGTAGTCCGTTGCGCCCTGCGCGATCCCGAGCCCCTGAGCAGCGACGCCGGGCCGCGAGCGATCGAGGACTCGCATCGCGATCCTGAACCCCTCGCCCTCGGCGCCGAGAAGGTTGTCTGCGGGAACGCGGCACTCCTCGAAGACGAGCTCACCGGTCGTCGAGCCCGCGATCCCCATCTTCGGCTCGAGCCGGGCCACCTCGAATCCCGGCGTGTCCGCCTCGACGACGAAGGCCGAGACCCCGGAGTGGCCCGCGTGCGGATCGGTCTTGGCGAAGACCGTGTACAGACTGGCGACGCCGGCGTTGGTGATGAAGCGCTTCGAGCCCTCGAGGACGTACGCGTCACCGTCGCGTCGTGCGGTCGTACGCATCGCGGCGGAATCCGACCCCGACCCGGCTTCCGTGAGCGCGTACGCGACCAGCCAGTCCCCCGAGGCAAGCTTCGGGAGGTAGCGCTCCTGCTGCTCCTGACTGCCCGACACCTTGACGGCGAGCGAGCCGAGCTCCTGCACGGCGAGGATGAGCCCACTGGTCGCGCAGACCTTCGAGACCTCTTCGATGACGACGAGAGAGAGCAGCGTCCCCGTGCCGGTGCCGCCGAGCCGCTCGTCGAAGAAGAGTCCGAAGAGCCCGTGCTCACGAAAGAGCTCGACGACGTCCCAAGGAAACTCGTGCGACGCGTCGATCTCGGCCGCGCGCGGGGCGATACGCTCGCGCGCGAGGGTGCGGGCGAGCTCGCGAATCTCGAGCTGCTCGTCGGTGAGCGGCTCCCAGGCCACGCTATGAGTCTAGGCCGAGAGAGCCCGCTCCAGCGCCTTCCGCCCGTCCTCGACCGGATCGCCGTGCGTCGGCAGGAGGAGCTCGACGGGGAGCTCGAGCAGCGGTCGGAGCCGCTCCCGCAGCTCCGCCGGCGTGAGCCCGTCCCCGATCCACGAGTCCGGCTGGAGTCGAAAGCCGCGCTCTCCGTGGAGGAAGACGTCTCCGACGACCAGAGCGCGGTACGCAGGGATCCAGAGCGTCGCTTCCTCGGGGTAGCCCCCGACCTGCGGCTCTACACCGCCGGGCAGCGTGTCGCCGAGCCGGTAGGGCAGCGCGGGCGCCTCGACCTCCGCGATCTTCTCGGCCGGCGCGTGGACCGTCGCTCCCAGGCCGACTGCGAGGTCGACCGAGCTGCGCTGATGCCAGTGCATCGTGAGCACGATCGAGACGGGCCGACCCTCGACGAGGTTGATGACCTCCTCCGGCGGAGACATCGGGTCGAAAAGGACGAGGACGTCGTTCGCGACGCAGGCGTACGAACGCACATCCTGCTCCCAGCCCTCGGGGCCGCCGTCGTCCGGCGTCCACGCGGGGTGCGGCGCGGTCCAGGTCCAGAGCCCCGGCCTGAGCTCCTCCACGACTTCGGCTGCTGACAAGCGCCCCTCTTTCACGCGGATACAGTCGCGGCGCATGATCGTGGAAAACGGCGTCATCCGCACCATGGACCGGGCGCTCCCCACCGCCCGAGCGCTCGCGATCGCGGGCAACCGAATCGCGGGCGGGGTCGGCACGCACGAGACCGCGTTGCCCACTCCCGACGTCGTCGATCTCGGCAGACGTTGCGTCATCCCCGGTTTCACCGACTCGCACGTCCACTTTCCTACCTGGTCGCTCGCGCAACACGACGTCCGCTTGGAAGGCGCCTCCGGCCTCGCCGAGGCACTCGAAAGAGTGCGCGTCCATCCCCGCCGAGGCTCGTGGATCCGCGGGACGGGCTGGCGCTCGGCCACCTGGGAAACCCAGCCGGCGAAAGAGGCTCTCGACACCGTGACGGGTGAAGCCCCGGCGGCGCTGTTCTCCAAGGACTACCACTCCCTGTGGCTCAACTCGGCCGCCCTCGAGCGGGCTGACGGCGATCTGGAGGTCCAGGGCGGAGTCGTCGAGCGGGACGCCCACGGTGAGCCGACGGGCATCCTGCGCGAGGAGTCGGCCTGGCAGTTCCGGGCGCGCTTCGCATCGCCGCCGGAGGACGAGCTCGTCGACGCGACGCGTGAAGGGCTCCGCATCGCGGCGAGCCGCGGCGTCGTTGCCATCCACGACAAGGACGGTTGGCTCGGCGCTCCGCGGATCTTCCAGCGAATCGCGGAGCGTGACGTGCTCACGCTCAGGGTGTGGCAGTCCCTTCCCTACCAGCGCCTGCCCGAGCTCGAAGCGGCAACGATCCGCTCGGGGATCGGAGACGACTTCTTGCGAATCGGCTACCTGAAGGCGTTCATGGACGGGACGCTCGGCTCGCAGACTGCATGGATGCTCGACGGATCGGGCGTTGTCATCACGAGTGGCGAGGAGCTCACCGAGATCATCCACGCCGGCGCCCGGGCAGGGTGGCCGGTCGGCGTGCACGCGATCGGCGACCGTGCGAACCGCGAGGCGCTGGACGCATTCGAGGCGACCAGCGACGCGTGGGCGCCGCTCGGACTCCGACAACGAATCGAGCACGCGCAGTGCCTCGCGCCGGAGGATGTGGCTCGCTTCGCGGCAATCGGCGTCGCATGCTCCGTCCAGTTCAGCCACGCACCTTCGGACCGCGACCTGGCGGAGCGCTTCTGGGCAGCCAAGACCCGTGGCGCCTATGCCTTCCGCTCGCTCTGGGACTCCGGCGCGCTCATGGCGAACGGCTCGGATGCTCCGGTCGAGGAGCTCGACCCGTTGGCGGGGATCCGAGCGGGTGTCCTCCGAACGATCGACGAACGGCCCGCGTGGCACCCGGAGCAGTGCCTGACGATCGAGGAAGCGCTCCTTGCGACCACGGTCAACCCGGCGTGGCTCTCCGGCGACGAGCGCCGTCGTGGGAAACTCCTCCCCGGTTACCTCGCCGACCTGGTCGTCCTCTCGCGCGACCCGATGGAATGCGCGCCCGAGGAGCTCGAGACCGTCCAGGTGGTCGCGACGATGGTCGGCGGCCGCTGGGTTCACAACCCCCCTCCCTGGGACTGACTCTCCCGCAGCCTTCCCCGGTCGCCACGAGGCGCGTCGGACGCCGGGCATACGATCCTGCCGTGGACTCCAGAGAGCGATGGCTCGACGCGCTGTGGCCCGTCGTCGAGGCCCAGCTTCCCACCCCGCCCGCTCGGGTCGTGGAGATCGGATGCGGGCCGCTCGGCGGCTTCGTACCGAGGCTCCTCGCGGGCGGATTCACGGCGATCGGGGTCGACCCGGTGGCACCCGACGAGGCCAGCTACCGTCGCCTCGAATTCGAGACAGCCGAGCTCCCCGAGCAGGTCGACGCGGTCGTTGCGTGCACCTCGCTGCACCACGTCGCCGATCCCGCTGTGGCAATCGACCGGATTGCCGAAGTGCTCACACCGGGTGGAGCGCTCATCGTCATCGAGTGGGACTGGACGAGGTTCGACGAGTCGACGGCGCGGTGGTGCTTCGAGCGCGTGGGCACCGACGGCGCGGGCAACTGGCTCCATCGTCGACGGGACGAGTGGGAGGGCTCGGGAAAGGCGTGGGACACGTATCTCCGGACGTGGGCGGAACAGGAACGGGTGCATGCCGGTCACGAGCTCGTTCGGCTGCTGGATCGGAGATTCGACCCCGTGCGATATGCGGACGGCCCGTTCTTCTTCCCCGACCTGGCCGACACGAGTGAGTCCGACGAGCGTGACGCGATCGGTGCTGGTGCCATACGAGCCAACCGCATCGACTACGTCGGAAGAGCGGCCAACGCCTGAGCGATCCCGGCATCATCGACCGTCGCGAGGGCCGTTCGCTCTTCGGCTTTGATCCCGCGGCGTACGACGCCGCCCGCCCGGGCCACGCCGGGCGCGTGTACGAACTGCTCGCCGAGCGCTGCGGGCTCGGGCCGGGAACGGCGGTGCTCGAGGTGGGACCGGGAACGGGCCAGGCAACCCGGCGCCTGCTCGACCTCGGCGCCGACCCGTTGGTCGTCGTCGAGCCGGACCCGGCACTCGCGGACTACCTGACTGCAGTCACGAACGGCCGGCCCCGCGTTGTGCCCGCGCCGCTCGAGGAGGCCGACCTCCCCTTGGCCGACTTCGGCCTGGCAGTCGCCGCATCCTCGTTCCATTGGGTGGAGGAGGACGTTGGGCTCTCGAGGATCTTCAGGGCGCTGCGTCCGGGCGGCTGGCTGGCCTTGTGGTGGACGCTCTTCGGAGACGAGGAGAGGGACGCCTTCATGACTGCAATCGACCCGCTGTTCGCGAGCCTGGCACGGAGCCCGTCGTCGGGACGGCGAGGGCGCCCGAGGTTCGCCCTCGATACCGACGCCAGGTTCGGCGCCCTCGCGGCAGCCGGCTTCGAGGAGCTCGACCACGAGCTGATCCGTTGGAACGCGACGTGGGACACGGCCGGAATCCGCGCGCTCTACTCGACGTTCTCGCCGATCAGCCGCCTCGACGACGTTCGACGGGAGGAGCTCCTCGACACCGTTGCGCAGGTGGCAGAGCAGCAATTCGGCGGCCGCGTCGAGCGAACGCTCCGCACCTCCCTCTATACGGCACGCCGCCCGCGCTGAGCAAGCTGCTGCGACTCGTACAATTCGATCGTGGCCAGTCGCACGATGCTCCCCGTGCACGAGACCGGGACCTGCTCGGTCGCAACGACGGCGGAGATCGTCGGCTCCAAGTGGACGGTGCTCATCGTCCACGACCTCTCGGAAGGCCCGCGGCGCTTCACCGAGCTCGAGCGCTCGTGTGCCGGGATCAGCCCGCGCACGCTTGCCGAGCGGCTGCGCTGGCTCGAGTCGGAGGAGATCGTGTTGCGGCAGAGCTACCCCGAGTCGCCGCCCCGCGTCGAATATGCCCTGACCGCGAAGGGCGAGGCGCTGCTGCCGATCGTGCGCGAGATGCGGCGCTTCGGGCACCAGTGGCTCGGCTGCGGCGTCCACGACGCCTGACCACCCGCCACCACGTCAGCCTCGCACCAGGGGTGAGGCTTCAGCCTCACCCGGTGTGTGGGAGGTCGGCGTCTCGTCGAAACCCAAGTGCGGGTCTGGCTGGAGCCAGACCCCAGCGCTAGTCGGCCAGCCCTTTCGCGCGCAGCTCCCCGAGCGCGCGCTCGGACTTCCGAAGCCCGTCGAGGCCCATCCCCTCCAGGATCCGCGGCGTCTTCGTGAACTGGATGTTGCGGTAATCCACGACCTGCCAGTGGTTGCCCCAGGGATCCAGGAAGTCGTGCTCGCCGACCATCTGCGCGCCGGCTTCGCGTGCCCGCTTCACCGTCTCCTCCTGATCGTCCACGACCAGGCCGATGTGGCGGCCCCGATCGGGAGGCTGCGTGCGGCCTTCCTCGAGCGCGATGAACTGGTCGCCCATGTCGACGAACGCCATCCGTTCGCTCCGGCCCCGGAGCCGGACGTCGTCGAAGACGCGCCCCAGGAAGGCGAGCGCCTCGTCGAGGTCGCCGACCTCGACCGCGACATGGTTGATTCCGACGAGCTTGGGCACGAAGCCAGCGTAGCCCTCAGGAAAGGGCCTAGGTCTGCTCCGGCTCCGCCCACACTCCGGCGAGCTCGACGATCGTGGCCGCAGCGGCTGCCATGTCCTGGACGCTCGCCCATTCGCGCACCGAGTGGTATTCCTGCCCGCCGGTGAAGAGGTTCGGGGTCGGCAACCCCTGTGACGAAAGCACGGCCCCATCGGTCCCTCCCCGCGTGATCGCCAGTGTCGGGTCGACGCCTGCTCGGCGAATGGCCTCGAGCGCCGCCTCGACTACCCGCGGGTTCTGCTCGATGTACGGGCGCATGTTGCGGTACGAGTCGCGCACCTCGAGCTCGACGTGTGCGCGAGGCTCGCGCTCGGCAACCGCCTGCGCGAGGCTCCGGAGGAGCTCGACGTGCTCGTCGAGCAACGCGTCGTCGTGATCGCGGGCGATGAAGTCGACGATCGCCTCCTCGGCGTTGCCCGAGATCCGGTGGGGATGGACGTATCCCTCCCGCTCCTCGGTCGTCTCGGGCGAGAGGCGGTCCCGCGGCAATGACATGACCAGCTCGGCGGCGAGCTTGACGGCGTTCACCAGCTTCCCTTTCGCCGTGCCCGGATGCACGGAGAGGCCACGAATGGTGACCCGCACCGACTTGGCCGAGAACGTCTCGATCTCGAGCTCGCCGAGGCCGGATCCGTCGAGCGTGTACCCGACGTCGGCTCCGAAGGCGTCCAGGTCGAAGTCCTCCGCACCGCGGCCGACCTCTTCGTCCACGGTGAACGCGACGCGGATCGGAGCCCTGGTGCGCTGCGGATGGCTGACGAGGTACGCGAGCGCGGCCATGATCTCGGCGATCCCGGCCTTGTCGTCTGCTCCGAGGAGCGTCGTCCCGTCGCTCGTGACGACGTCGTGTCCGACGCGCTCCGCTAGAGCAGGGAGCTGCGCGGGGTCGAGAACCTGCCGAGGGTCACCGGGGAGCTCGATCGCGTCCCCGTCCCACGCGCGGTGCACCATCGGTGTGACTCCGGCTCCCAGCACGTCCGGAGTCGTGTCGACATGCGCGATCAGGCCGACGACCGGGCCTTCGACCGTGCCCGGCAGGCTCGCGAACACGGTCGAGTTCTCCGTCAGCTCGGCGTCCTCGAGACGGAGCTTGCGGAGCTCCTCGACCAGCAGCCGCGAGAGATCGAGCTGCTTCTCGGTGCTCGGCCGGCGCCCGGCCCGATATGCGGCCTGCGTGTCGATTCGAACGTAGCGGAGGAACCGCTCGAGGACGTCGCCCGCGAGCTCCTCTGCGAGCGGGCTCGCAAAGGACGCCGAGCTCACCCAAGCTCTCCGAGCCGTCGGTACGTCTCACGGATCGCCTCGACGCCGAGTGTCAGGTGCTCGACGGGGAACCTCTCGTTCGGCGAGTGGACATTCGCGTCGCTCGTGGCGACGCCCGTCGAGATCGTGGCGATGCCGCGAGCCGCGAGGCTCGCAACGATCGGGACGGAGCCTCCGACTCTGACCAGGAGCGACTGCCGGCCGAAGACCTGCTCGAATGCCTCACGAGCAAGCAGTAGCGCCGGGGCGTCGGGTGAAACGAGCCCCGGCTCGGACGCCGACTGGAGCCTCACGTCGACCTCTGCACCGGCGGGGGCTGCCTCACGGAGGAGCCGCTCGAAGGTGGCACTCACGTCGGCCGACGTCTGGCCGGGTGCGATCCTGATCGAGACGTTCGCCCTCGCCTCGACCGGGAGCACGGTCTTCACGAGATCCGGCGAGCCGCCGGCTATCCCGTGCACGTCGACCGAAGGCTCTGCCCACGTGCGCAGGTAGTACTGCTCGACTGCCTTCGCATCCGAGGGCCGAGCGCCGACGGCATCGAGCAAGCCTGCGCCGTCCGGAAGCTTGCGCCAGCTTTCGACCTCCTCCGGCGTGGGTGGCGTGATCCCTTCGCGGAGTGGCTCGGGCAGCTGCCCGTCTCTGCCGACGACTCCGGAAAGGGCCTGCATCAGCGCATGCATCGCGTTCAGCGCGACGCCACCGAAGATCCCGGAGTGAAGGTCGCGCTCGCCCGTGCGAACAGTCACGTGGAAGTAGCAGAGCCCGCGGAGCGCGGTGTTGAAGGTCGGAACCCCGCGCTCGACCATGTCGCCGTCGAACACGATCGCCGCGTCCGCCCCCTTCTCGTCCGCCGCCAGCCACTCCACGATCGAGTGCCCGCCGATCTCCTCCTCGGAGTCGAGGGCGAAGCGAATGTTCACGGGAAGCTCGCCGACCAGGGCGAGCTGGCGCGCAGCCTCGACGAGCATGAGCAGCTGAGCCTTGTCATCGGCCACCCCCCTGGCGTACAGCCAGCCGTTGCGCTCGGAGAGCTCGAACGGCGGCGACTCCCAGAGGGCGAGTGGGTCAGGCGGCTGGACGTCGAAGTGCGCGTAACAGAGGACGGTCGGAGCCGAATCCGGGCGCGTGGAGGCCGCGACCTCGCCGATGACGAGGGGACGACCGCCGTTCCACGGTACGACGTCGGCCGTGCCACCGGCAGCTCGGATGCGCTCCGCGACCCACGCCGCGGCTGCCTCGACATCGGGGGCATGAGCCGGGTCGGCGCTGACCGACGGGATCGCGATCAGCTCGGCGAGCTGCGCGCGAAGCTCTGCATCCGACGGCTTCACGGCCGCGCAGTCTAGACGGCGCCACGCGTCTGGCGGCTATGGGTAGAAGTCGAAAACGGGATACGAGCTTCGCCGATCGAGGCAGTCGGCCGCGTAGAGCGCGACGCCGAGATCGCCGGTCCAGAGCGAGTATCGACCGCGGCCGCGCTCCTTCCGGAGGCGCCGGACCTGATCGAGCGCGTGGACGGCGAACCGGCGCGCCCGCTCGAGCCACCGCTCGTCGGCGGTGCGCGCGAAGACCTTCAGGAACGCATAGCCGTTGCCCGCGGTGCCGTGGCAGATCGAGGCGCCTTTCTCGAGTCCTGAAGGCCCCGTACGCCAGGGAAGCTCGGCTCCGGCGAGAAGGAGCTCGTCGTTGAGGTAGTCGGCCGCCCCGATGACGATCCCCGGGCTTCCGGCGCACCACTGCACGCGGATCTGGCCGTCTGGGCCGGAAAGCTCGGGACGGTCGCGGGGAGGCCAGTTCGCGAGCCCGTCCGCCAGGACCGCGGTCCGCTCGAGCACCGCGGCCGTATCGCGCACGAGCGCGTCTCGACGCGCGTCGTCCAGCAGCGGGAGGAGCGCCTGGACGTTCCCGACGAGGCCGTGCGGCGGTGTCAGGCTCTTGAACACCTGGCCGTAGAGGCGCTGCGTCCAGAGGCCGTCGGCGCCCCGTCGCGACAGGAGCGCGTCGGCGCTCTCGTGCCACGCGTCGCGCCAGGGCTGCGCACCGGTCCACTCGAGCATCGCGCGCGCTGCGATCAGCGTCCCCGGCGTTCCCCACATCACCTCTTCCGCCTCGTTCCCGACATTTGCCCGCACCCGCACGTAGAGGTCGTCCGCGAGGGCGATACTCGGAGCGAGCCGGCAGGCGACGAGCAGGACGCCGACTTCGCCGGTGAGAAGCCCCGACTCGCGCGGCGTGGGCAGGTCGTAGTCCCTCAGGAAATCGGGCCTCGTCCGGAAGCGCTCGACCGTGCGCAACGCGAGATCGGGGAGGTCGAGAGTGGTCTCCGCGTGGCCGCGGCGGCGAAGATCGTCGAGTGCGAAGAGAACACCCGCCGCGCCGACATAGAGGTTCTTCATCGGGCTCGTCGAGTGCCAGCGGTCCCAGTCGTCGGCATGCCAGAGAAGCTTTGGCCCGCGCAGCGCGGCATCCGTGTCCGCGACGATCTCGCGGATCTCGGCGCGGACGCGATTCTCGTCCCAGGGCTCGTCTGTCAGCGGCTCGAATGCCTCGGGCCGAAAGAGCATCGTGCGCCGCGGGTCAGACTTCAGCCTGACCCCGTCTTTGGACTTTCCCGGTCACGCAGGAGGCGCACCGACAGACGCGGAAACCGCAAACCGGGGTCAGGCTGAAGCCTGACCCCACGCGTGTCAGGCGACGTCGCGGACGCGTTGAGCGTCGGCCAGTGCGCGGAGCTTCTTGAGCCCCTGGTGCTCGATCTGGCGGATGCGCTCACGTGTGACGTTGAACGCGCGGCCGACCTCGTCCAGCGTTCGCGGCTGCTGGCCGTCGAGCCCGTACCGAAGCTCGAGCACCCGACGTTCCCGCTCCGAAAGCGCGCTCAGGATCGTCCGCAAAGCCTCGCGCTGCAGCGCGGTCTCGGCAAGCTCGTCCGGGAGGGGTGTCGACTCGTCGGCGAGGAAGTGGCCGAACTCCGACTCGTCGTCGTCACCCACCGGTTTCTCGAGCGAGACAGGAGTCTGCGCGCTCCGCCTGATGTGCTCCACCTCGTCCGGGGACATGTCGAGGTCGCGGGCGATCTCGATCGTGGTCGGCTCGCGACCCCGCTCCGCTCGGAGCTTGCGCTCGGAACGGAGGATGCGGTTCAGCTTCTCGACGACGTGGACGGGCATGCGAATCGTCCGGCCTTTGTCCGCGATCGCCCGCGCCACGGCCTGGCGGATCCACCAGGTCGCGTACGTCGAGAACTTGAAACCCTTCCTGTGGTCGAACTTCTCGGCGGCCCGCACCAGCCCGATCGTCCCCTCCTGAATCAGGTCGAGGAACGGAAGCCCCTGATTTCGGTACCGCTTGGCGATGGAGACCACGAGGCGGAGGTTCGCCTCCACCATCGCCTGCTTGGCTCCGTGGTCGCCGCGCTCGATCCGCTTCGCGAGCTCGACCTCCTGAGCCGCGGTGAGAAGGGGAACCTTTCCGATGTCCTTCAGGAAGAGCTGGAGCGCATCCGTCGTGATCTCGGCGTCCGCCTCGACCTCGGCCTCGACCTCGGCCTCGTCGGGGTGGACGACCGCGATCTGCGCGTCGTCGAGGGCGGCGTAGAACTCGTCCAGCTGAGCCGGTTCGAGCTCGAGCTCGTCGAGCGCAAGCGCTACCTCGTCTGCGTCGAGCCGTCCGGTCTGGAGACCACTCTCGAGCAGGCGCTGCGCCTCGTCGGTCGCGAGCACGTCCTCGATCGGCGCCCGCGTCCTCGTACCCTCCGGTTCCCGTGCGACCAGACCGCCCCCCTTCTTCGTCGGCGGTCACACCGTAGTCGGAGCGGCGGCCGGCGTCAAAATCGTGACAGCAGTGGATTGCGAGCCGGTTCAACGCGCGTATGTCGCGGGCTCGAAGTAGCGGCAGTCATGACCTGGCCGTGCGGATCGTCTCCAGGTAGCGGGCGGCCTCCCGGGCGAGCGGCGAGTCACGTTCGATGCGCGACGCGAGCCTGAACTGGCGCTCGGCGGCGTCGATCCGGCCCGTCCAGACGAGGAGCACACCCAGGTGGAAGCGCACCGACGGCTCGTTCGGAAACCTCCGCGTCAGCGGGCCGAGCCGCCCGAACGCGATCTCCGGGCTCGCCTTGTCGAAGCTGCCGACGGCTCCCGCGACCTGCGCCTCCGCGTTGCCCGGAGCTTGCCGAGCCGCCCGGTCGAAGACCCGGCGGGCGGACACGGGCCGTCCGACGCGCTGGAGGCCGACCCCGTAGAGGAGAAGCTCCCGAACCCCGCCGCGCTCGGCTCCGGCCTCGAGCGCCGTGAGCTGACGTGCAGCCGGCAGGCGGGTCAGCTCGGGCGGCGCGGCGAAGGAGGGAATGAAGGTCGGCAGTCCGGCAGGGAGCTTCGGATGGAGCAGGTTCCCGGCGATGACGGCATACGGCGAGTCCGGTTCTGTCTCGAGAGCCGCCTGCCACGCCGAGAGGGGGTCCCCGCGGTTCGCCCACAGACGCGCGAGGCCGAGGTGCACCTGGACGAGCCCGCTGTCGGGGTAGAGCTTGGCGAGCTGCTCGAGGCGATCGAGTGCCCCCTCCGGCCAGGTTACGAAGGCCGAGCCGACCTTGGCCTCGAGCGAGTCGTACCTCGCAAACAGGACAGCTGCGGCCGTCGTCCTTCCTTGCCGGAAGAGCGTCGCGCCGCGAGCGAGGTCGCGAGCCTCGGCATCGGCGCGGAAGCCGAGCGCGAACGACAGCGGCGGGCGGCCGGGGCGAAGTCCCGGCTCGGCCGATGTGGTCGTGGCCGAGCCGCCGTCCGAAGAGAGAACCGCCGCCGCGACCACGGCGGTCGAGGCAACCGCGGCCAGCGCGACGAAGAAGACGACGCGGCGGCGGGCAGACACGCTGCGACGATAGCCACGGCCTCGCAGAGACGGGGTCAGACCCGCATGGGGCGAGGGGTCAGACCCCACGGGTCTGACCCCGGGTAACACCACTGCGACGCTATAGTTTCGAAAGTAATGGCCGGCTACCGGGAAATGCTCGCGCGCGTGAAGGAGGAGATCGACGAGGTCTCGACCATCGAGGCCCACGCCCTGCACGAGTCGCGCGAGGCTCCGCTCTTCGTCGACGTCCGCGAGCCCGACGAATGGGAAGAGGGCCACATTCCCCACGCGATCTACACCGGGCGCGGTCGGCTCGAGCAGCGGATCGAGGGCCTGGTGCCCGACAAGAGCCGCCCCCTCGTCGTCTACTGCTCCGCCGGCTCACGCTCGGCCTTTGCGACGAAAGCCCTGACTGAGCTCGGCTATACGGACGTCGTCAACCTCGCGGGCGGCTTCTCGGAGTGGAAGCGGAACGGCTTCGAGATCACGATGCCGCGCGTTCTCTCCGCCGAGCAGCGCTCGCGCTACAGCCGCCACCTGCTGATTCCGGAGGTCGGTGAGGACGGGCAGCAGCGCCTGCTCGACTCCCGTGTGCTGCTCGTCGGTGCCGGCGGGCTCGGCTCGCCCGCGTCGCTCTACCTCGCTGCCGCAGGCGTCGGCACGCTCGGCATCGTCGACGGTGACGTGGTCGACGAGTCGAACCTGCAGCGCCAGATCGTCCACTCGACCGACCGGCTCGGGGAGCCCAAGGTGCTTTCGGCGAAGCGGACCGTCGAGGCGCTCAATCCGGACGTGACCGTCGTGCCGTTCCAGGAGCGCCTCACCTCCGAGAACGTCGAGCGCATCCTCGCCGACGGCTGGGACGTGATTATCGACGGCGCCGACAACTTCCCCACTCGCTACCTCGTGAACGACGCCTCGGTCTGGCATCGGATCCCGGTCGTCCACGGCTCGATCTTCCGCTTCGAGGGCCAGGTGACCGTCTTCTCGCCGGGCGAGGGGCCGTGCTATCGATGCTTGTACCCCCAGCCACCGCCTCCGGAGCTCGCGCCGAGCTGCGCCGAGGGCGGCGTACTCGGCGTCCTACCGGGGATCATCGGCTCCATCCAGGCGAGCGAGGCGCTCAAGCTCGTGCTCGAGCGCGGGGACACGCTCGCCGGGCGACTCCTCCTGTTCGACGCTCTCGGAACGACGCTCGACGAGGTCACGGTTCGCCGCAATCCCGACTGCCCCGTCTGCGGCGAGAGCCCCACGATCACCGACTACATCGACTACGTCGAGTTCTGCAACGCGCCCCAAGTGGTGAACCCGTGACCCGCGTCCGCATCCCACCCACGCTTCGCGCCGACGTCGGGGGAGCCCGTGAGCTCGTCGCGGAGGGCGAGACCGTCGGCGACGTGATCGACGACCTCGTCGAGCGTTATCCGAGCCTGCGGGCGCAGCTCTTCCAGAACGGCGGTTTGGGCTCCTTCGTCAACGTCTACCTTCGGGGAGAGGACGTCCGGACGCTCGACGGGCTCGAGACGCCGGTCGACGCCGGGGCGACCGTCATCCTCCTGCCCGCCATGGCGGGTGGCAACTAGAGGCTTGATGTGGGTTAGGGGTGCGTGGCGGGGATGGCATGCGCCAAGCAGCGTGTTCGGCGGAGTGCTCGCCGATACTTGAGGGTATCGGCGAGTGACGCGGCGGGCGCGATGCGCAGTGCGCAGGCCCCCATCCGCGCGTGCACCTAACCCACATCAAGCATCTATGACCCACCCGGCCTCGCTGCTCGACCTGATCGGCTCGACGCCGCTTCTCGAGCTCCAGCGCCTGTCGCCGAAGCCGTCCGTCAGGATCTTCGCCAAGCTCGAGGGCCAGAACCCGACTGGCTCGCTCAAGGACCGCGTCGCGAAGGCCATGATCGACGCGGCCGAGGCGTCCGGCGAGCTCGAACCGGGGCGCCGGCTGCTCGAGCCG
Source organism: uncultured Actinomycetes bacterium (assembly GCA_963761485.1). Taxonomy (GTDB): domain Bacteria; phylum Actinomycetota; class Thermoleophilia; order Gaiellales; family Gaiellaceae; genus GMQP-bins7. Next base: position 964,568 of record CAVXGP010000015.1, read on the forward strand.
ACGAGCGGCAACACGGGGATCTCGCTCGCGCTCGTCGCCAGGCTCCGCGGCTATCCGCTGACCTGCGTGGTGCCCGCGAACGTCACCGAGGAGCGCCGACGCCTGCTCCGGCTCTACGGAGCCCAGATCGTCGACTCGCCGCCGGAGGAGGGCTCGAACGGAGCGGTTCGGCTCGCTCTCGAGCTCGCCGGGCAGGACCCGACGCTCTTCATGCCGTTCCAGTACGCGAACCAGGCGAACCCGCGCGCGCACTACGAAGGCACCGGCGCCGAGATCGCGACCGCTCTCGAGCATGCGGACGTCCTCGTCGCCGGCCTCGGCACCGGCGGGACGCTGATGGGCGCTGGCGCGCGACTTCGCGAGTCGTTCCCCGACCTCGCCGTCGCCGCTGCAGAGCCGCTGCCCGGTGACGCCGTCATGGGACTTCGCTCGCTCGAGGACGGCTATGTGCCTCCGATCCTCGACGTCTCGAAGCTCGACCGGAAGCTCCTCGTCTCGAACGAGGAGTCGATCGCCGGCCTGCGGCTGCTGCTCGAGCGTGAGGGGATCTTCGGGGGCGTCTCCTCGGGCGCCGTGATCCACGCGGCTCTCCGCGTCGCAAACGAGCTCGACGAGGGCGTGGTCGTTTGCGTGCTCGCCGACGGCGGTTGGAAATACCTCTCGGCAGGCTTCTGGGACGCGGACGACGTGGAGACTGCGATGGAGCGCTCGGTCTGGTGGTGATCCCGGCCGCGGTGCTCGCACAGCTCGCGGAGCATGCTCGAGCGGAGCTGCCCGATGAAGCCTGTGGGCTGATCGTCCTCAAGGACGACGTCGCCGAGCGCTACGAGCCGGGGATCAACGAGTCCGCCTCGCCGTACCGGTTCGAGCTCCGAATGCCGGACCCGGAGATCTGGTACCTGGAGGACGAGGGTTACGAGCTGGCCGTCTGGCACTCGCACGTGTCGTCGCCGCCCCGGCCGTCCAAGACGGACGTGGCGAACATCGGCCAGTGGGAGGGGCGCCCGTACGTGATCTACTCGGTTCGCTCGGGGGAGGTCGCCGCGTGGAGCATCGCGGACGGCACCATCGATCCGCTGCAGCTAGTCCTGGACGGCCGAGAGGCCTGACGCGTCGATCGCGCGACGCGCGAGCGCGTCGTCTTCCGGCCCCGGCAGCCCGCTTACACCAATCGCACCGACCCGGCGCCCGCCCTCGAAGACAGCGACGCCGCCCTGAAAGAAGGTGAAGAACGGGTCGAAGCTCGCGCGCTCGACCGGGTCCTCCCGCGCCTTCTCGGCGAGCTCGGCAGTGGAGGTGGCGTCACTTCGCGCCGCGGTATACGCCTTGCGCTGTGCGTTGAGACGGGTGTCGGGTGCGGCACCGTCCATCGACGCGGCGGCGACGAGCTCGCCGTGGTCGTCGGCGACGAAGACCGAGACCGGAGCCGCTGCGTTCTCCACGACGAACTGAAGCTGCGCCAGCGCTTGTTCGAGCCTCACGCGACTATCTTGACGGCTCGTGCGCGCCATCGTGATCGACCAGCCGAACGTCATCGCCCTGCGCGAGATCGAGACCCCTGAACCGGGGCCGGGCGAGGTTCGGGTCCGAAGCGTCCGGGCGGGCGTCTGTCGTACCGATCTCGACATCGTCACCGGCGCTCTCGACCCGCGCTGGGTCCGGTTTCCGGTCGTCCCGGGCCACGAATGGAGCGGCGTGGTCGACTCGGTCGGCGAAGGCGTGGCCGGAGTAGAGCCCGGCGGGCGGGTCGTGTGCGAGGGGAACATCCCCTGCCTGAGCTGCCAGCGCTGCCGCGCGGGCGACACGCACCTCTGCCAGAGCTACGACGCCGTCGGCTTCACGCGCGGCGGGGGCTGGGGCGAGTTCGTCGTGGTTCCCGCACGGATCCTGCATGTGCTCCCCGACCACGTGTCCTTCGACGCGGCCGTGCTCATCGAGCCTGGTTCCTGTGTCGTGAAGGCGCTCGGGCGGGCGCGGATCGAGCCCGCGGACACGATCGGAGTCGTCGGCGTCGGAGCGATGGGTGCGCTGACGATCCGAATCGCGCGCCTGCGCTCACCGGCGTCGATCGTGGCGTACGGCTTGCGGGACGAGGAGCTCGAGCTGGCGCTCGCCCTGGGCGCCGATGCCGCCGTCAACGTCGCGCAGGCGGACGCAGAGGCGGAAACGCGGAGGCTCGTCGGGGGAGGCCTCGACGTCGTAATCGAGACGGCCGGCGCGGTCGCAGCCGCCGAGCTCTCGACCCGGCTCGTCCGGGAGGGCGGTCGCCTGGTGCTGCTCGGAATCGCCGGGCAGGGCCAGGAGCTGACCCTGCCTGCCGACCGCGTCCCGCTTCGCGACCTCACGGTCTTCGGCAGCGTCGGCTACACGACGGCGGCGTGGGCGCAGATGGTCGGGCTCCTCCGCCAGCGGCTTGTCGAGCTCGACCCGATCGTCACCCACCGGTTTCCGCTCGAGCGATACGAGGACGCGTTCGCGCTGATGGACGACCGTGAGGGAGTCGTCGCGCGGATCGTCCTCGAGCACGCCCCGCAGTAGCATGAGCGCGCTATGAGCGCGCCTGCCGTCGTCGGCGCCGACAGGCCGACCCTGCGGATCCGGGGCACTGCGTACCCGGTCCTGCTGCCGACGCTCCGGGACCCTCGCCTGCACCTCGCGGCCGTGATCGTCTCGCTTCAGGTGCTCGGGCAGGTGGCGTTCGAGTTCCGCCTCTCGATCGCCCAGATCCTGGTGGCAGTGCTCACGTCGGCGATCCTCGAGGTCGCGATCGCCTTTCGGCGCCAGCGCGTGCTGTTGTGGCCGGCGAGCGCGTTGCTGACGGGGAACGGCGTGGCGTTCATCCTGCGCGTGCCCGGGACCGAGCACGGCGACTGGTGGAGCATGCACGGGGCGTGGATCTTTGCCGCGACGTCGGCGATCGCGCTCCTCTCGAAGTACGTCATCCAGTTCCGTGGCCGCCACGTCTTCAATCCGTCGAACTTCGGCCTCGTCCTCTGCTTCCTGGCGCTCGGCCCGGAGCGGGCGGATCCACTCGAATTCTGGTGGGGACCTCTCTCGCCCGCACTCGTCATCGCGCTGGCGATCATCGTCGCCGGCGGGCTCGCGATTCTCGGGCGGCTGCACCTCACCGAGATCGCCGTGGGCTTCTGGCTCGCGTTCGCCGCGGGGGTCGGCGTCCTGGCAGCCAGCGGACACGCGATGACTGCGGCCTGGCACGTGGGCCCGATCGAGGGCGTCGAGTTCTGGCGGACTCTCGTCTTCTCGCCCGAGATCCTCGTCTTCCTCTTCTTCATGATCACCGACCCCAGAACCATTCCGGACGGACGATTTGCACGCCGCGCCTACGCCGTGGGCATCGGACTGCTCTCCACGCTCCTGATCGCCCCATTCACGACCGAGTTCGCCGCCAAGGTCGCGGTGCTCGGCGCCCTCTTCATCGTCTGCGCGCTGCGCCCCGCCCTGGTGCTGCTCGGGACGACCGGCTTCGCTGCCCGGTCGAGAGAGCTCGTCAGCGGTGCGCGGCTAGCGTCGGTTCGCGCACGGCGCCCGGCCATGGCCGCCGTGACGCTGGCGGGAGCCGTGACCTTCACCGCGCTGGTCGTCGTCGCAGGCATTCCGGCCCGTCCCGAGACGGCGTCGGCGACCCCGATCGATCCTGGGCGCCTCCCCGAGGTCACGGTCGTCGCGTCGGACGGCATCGCGAAGATCGATGACGGCAAGGCGATGCAGATCGCGCAGGACGTCATCGCCGATCTCCGCGACGAAGCCGACGCGCTGCGACTGCGGGATCCGGACCGAGCAGCAGCGGGAGCGACGGGTGCCTGGCTCGCGAAGCTGTGGGAGCAGATTCGCAACGCGGAGGGCCGCGCCATCTCCGTCCCCACCTACGACGTCCGGGAACTGCGGCTGACACTCGAGCCGGGGAAGGATCAGCGCCCACCGACCATCGTCGGGCGACTCGCCGGAATGCTGGTCGTCGCGACGTACGGAGACACGTCCTCGGCGGTCGTTAGCCGCAGTGACCGCGGGCCGTTCCGGCGAACGGTCGAACTGACGCTCCAGCGAGGGCGCCACCGCATCTCGGTCTCACGAGGCGGTGCTCCGGCGGCAGCGGGAGCACCGACACGAGAGCAAGTCAACGCGCGACCGCTCGACGGCGTCTCGCTCGAGGACGTCGCGGCGCAGGTAGGCCTCGACTTCCGCCACGGTGCGTTCCGGTTCGGCGTGTCGAACGACACGACCGCGATGATGGGCGGAGGGCTCTGCTGGCTCGACTACGACTCGGACGGCTGGCTCGACCTCTTCGTCGTCAACTCGCACGCGGACGTCGACATCGTCCCCTCGGAGGCCAAGGGCGGCCTCGCCCGAACCGCGCTCTACCACAACGCGGGAGGTAGGTTCGTGGACGTGTCGGCGCGCGCAGGCGCCAACCTGCCCATCCGCGGGGACGGTTGCGTCGCAGCGGATTTCAACCTCGACGGGCACACCGACCTCCATGTGACGAGCGCCGGCTACAACGTGGCGACGGACTCCTGGGATGCGCTTCTCTGGAACAACGGTGACGGGACCTTCACCGAAGGCGCCGTCGATGCGGGGATCACAGCGCAGGGCTGGCACTCGGCGGCCGCCGTCGCCGACGTCAACGGGGACGGACGGCCGGATCTCTTCGTCTCGTCTTACACCGATCCGAACTTCGTAATCGATTCAGCGTCCGGCTTCCCGTCCGATCACGCACCCGTCCGCGACCTGCTCTACCTGAACGAGGGCACCGATGAGAACGGGCACTCGAAATTCCGCGAAGTCGCCCGAGCCGCCGGCATCGAGAAGAAGTCAGTCGGACACGGACTCGGCGCGGTGTTCACCGATGTCGACCGAGACGGACGACTTGATCTCTACGTCGCGAACGACGCCGACCCGAACCAGCTCTATCGCAACGCACCGAGCGACGCCGCACTCGGGTTCCGCTTCGAAGACGTCGCCAAGCGACTGGGGGTCGACGACCCCAATGCAGGCATGGGCATCGCCGCCGATGACTACAGCGGCGACGGCCGGGTCGACCTCTTCGTGACGAACTCGCGCCACCAGCTGCACGCCGCGTACCGCAGCCCACGCGCCACGGGTTCCCCGTACGTGGACGTCCGCCCCGACATCGCCGCGGTCATCGGAACCGACTCCACGGCGTGGGGTGCCTCGTGGGCCGATCTCGACCTGGACGGCGATCTCGACCTCGTCCTGGCGAACGGCGCGATCCCCGTCAAGAACCTGGCGAAGAACGCCCGCCGCGTACAGATTCTCGAGAACGTGACGGTGCCGGGCGAGCAGCCTCGCTTCGCGCCGGTCAAGGCGCCGTGGCTCGATCGAACGCCCGCCGTGAACGGACGGGGCCTCGCGACGGGTGACTACGACAACGACGGCGACCTCGACGTCGCGGTCAACTCGATCGGGGGGAGGCTGCTCCTGCTCCGAAACGATGCTCCGGCGCGGCACTGGCTCGAGGTTCGGCTTGCCGGCTTCTCGCCGGGCGCAATCGTCACGGCCACCCTTCCAAACGGACGACGACTCGTCCACGAGGTGCACGCGGGCTCCAGCTACCTCTCGTCGGAGGACCCACGCGTGCACTTCGGCCTCGGTGGCACGACGCGCGTCCGAACCCTCGAGGTGCGCCTGCCCGACGGGCAGGTGGTTCGCCGCGCGAACGTCGGGGCGGATCGCATCGTCGACCTCGGTTGACTAGCGGCCCGAGCGCACCTGCAGTCGCCGCGCGACCGAGTCCAGCGTCACGGCGAGCAGCAGGATGACGCCGGTGACGATGTAGATCGCGCCCGTCGAGTACCCGCCGATGTTCAGACCGTTCGCGACCGTCGCGATCACGAGCGAGCCGAGGAGCGCTCCGCGGACCTCGCCCCGTCCGCCGAACAGGCTGACACCACCGATGACGGCAGCCGAGATCGAGTCGAGGAGCAGCGTCCCGCCCCCGGCCTGCAAGTTCACCGACTGGAGCCGGGCGGCGAGGACCATCCCGCCGACGCCGGCCATGATCCCCGAGATCATGAAGACGAGGATGCGGATGCGAGCGACGTTGATGCCTGCGCGGCGAGCAGCCTCCGCGTTACCTCCGACGGCGTAGACGTGGCGACCGAACGTCGTGCGTTTTGCAAGGAACGTGAGCCCCACGAGGAAGACGAGCATGAGAAGAGCGGCCAGCGGGAGGCCCTGCGGCTGCGTGCAGTTCACCGTCAACGGCGTGCCCTCCGGGCAGGCCGCCGGCTTCGTTGCGTGGTTGCAGATCGCGACCGTGCCGAAGCACGCCACGGCGACTCCCACAAGCTTTGCGATCGGCATCCACGGACTGAACGACAAACCTGCCCGCCGCTGACCGATCAGGCTGCCGAGCTCGACGAGGGCGTAGGCACCGGTGATGATCGCCGCGATGAGCCAGCCGGCGTTCGCCGAGAAGTAGTACGTCGCCGCGTAGTTGATCCAGTCGCTCTCGATGATGATCACGCCGCGGAGCTCGAGGATCTTCAGGATCACCCCCTGCCAGATCAGGAGCCCCGCGAGGGTCACGACGAACGACGGCACGCCGATCTTCGCGATGACCGTTCCCTGCGCCGTCCCGATCACCGCGACGACGGCCAGCCCGATTAGGATCGCGAGCCAACCCGGGTAGTTGCGCCCGTCCGCGAGCTGCATCGTGGCCGCGGTCACCGCGGCAATACCGCTCAGATAGGCGATCGAGAGGTCGATCTCGCCAAGCAGTAGCACGAAGACGACGCCGAACGCGATCATCGTCACCCCGGCCATCTGCAGGATGACGTTCACGAAGTTCCCAGCGGTGAAGAAGTTCGTCGCAGTGAAGCCGAAGTACGCGACGATGACGATCTCGCCGAGGACAACCGGGAGGACGCCGAGGTTCCCCGACTTAACGTTGCCTACCGCGCGTTGCCAGAGACCCGTTCGCTCCTCGGCGTCTCCCCCTTCGGGCAGCCCGATGCCGGGCGCGACGATCTCGGCGTCGGCGCTCACGAGACGATCTCCGGCGCGGTCTCGGCGATGCCCGCGACCTTGGTCGGAACCCCGGCGGTGATCGCCTGGACGACCGCCTGCTGCGTGGTTTTCGCGCGCTCGTAGATCCCGACGTTGCGGCCGAGGCGCAGGACCGTGATCCGAGTGGCGGTCTCGAAGATGTCGTGCAGGTTGTGCGAGATGAGGACGACGGCGAGCCCCTGCTCGGCCAGACGCCTGACGAGCTCGAGTACCTGCTCGGTCTGTGCGACGCCGAGCGCGGCGGTGGGCTCGTCGAGGATGACGAGCTTCGAGTTCCACATCACCGCTCGCGCAACTGCGACCGACTGGCGTTGTCCGCCCGAGAGGGTCGCGACCGTCTGACGGATGGACTTGATCGTGGTGACGCGAAGGCCCTTGAGCGTCTCCGCCGAACGATGCTCCATCGCCGGCTCCTTGAGCCGGAACAGGAAGTCCCGGATCTCGCGCCCGAGGTACATGTTCTGGACGACGTCGAGGTTGTCGCACAGCGCGAGATCCTGGTACACGACCTCGATCCCGAGCTTCGCTGAGTCCTTCGGACCGTGGATGTGGACCTCCTCGCCACCGAAGAAGATCTCGCCGGAGTCGTAGCCGTGGATGCCGGCGATGCACTTGATGAGCGTCGACTTGCCTGCACCGTTGTCACCGACGAGCGCCATGACCTCGCCGGAGCGCACCTCGAAGTCGACGTCGGTCAGGGCCTGCACGGACCCGAACGTCTTCGAGAGGTCGCGGATCTCGAGGAGTGGTGTGTCGCTCACGAGTGGCAGGGCCTACGGGAGAAGCGGTGGAGGCGTGCCGAGAGCACGCCTCCACGCTGTTCAGACGCTTACTTGCAGTACTGCTTGTACTGGCCGGAGCAGACCTCACTCCGCTTGAGGACACCATCGCGGAACAGCCGCGTGTAGTTCGCCTTGGTGATCGAGGTCACCGGGATGACGTACGCCAGCTGCTTCTTCTTGCCGTTCGGCCGCGTCCCGTTGCTCGGCGGCTTCTTGCCCTTGTACAGGGCGATCGCCGCGGCGGCAGCCGCATTCGCCTCGTCGGGGTAGTACTTGTAGACGGTCATCGTCTGCCAGCCCGAGATGATGTTCTGGACGCCCTGGACCGTCGCGTCCTGTCCCGACAGCGGGATGGGCTTGAGGCCCTTGGCCTTGAGCGTGGCGACGACGGCGCCTGCGATCCCGTCGTTCGCCGCGACGGCGCCCTGGATGTTGTTGCTCGTCTGGACGAGCATCTGCTCGAAGATCGTCTGGGCCTTGGCCGCATCCCACAGCGGCACGAACTTCGCGGGGCCCTTCTTGATCTTCTTGCCCTTGAAGAGCGGGTTCAGGATGTCGTCGTTACCGCTCTTGAACCAGAACGCGTTCGCGTCGGTCGGGCCGCCCCAGAGCTGGGCGACGGTACTTGTCGGCTTGTACGTGCCGTTCTTCTTCATGGCGCCCAGGACGCCGAGCGCCTGCTGGCGACCCACGTTGTTCCCGTCGAACGAGACGTAGACGGAGCCGGTGCCGCCGACGATCTGGCGGTCGTAGTCGATCGTCTTGCCGCCCACTGCGGCGAACTTCTTCTGGATGGCGATCGAGGTGCCGCGGTCGAGGTCGGTGATGATGCCGACCTTCGAGCCAGCCCCGATGCACTGCTCGGCCTGCGCGAGCTGCTTCTGCGGCTGACCCAGCGCGTTCACGACCGTCGCCGGCACCTTCGCCTTCTTGAAGGCGTTGATGAACGCCGGCTTGTCCTGAGTCTCCCACCGCACCGAGGTCGTGGTGTCCGGGAGAAGGACGCATACCGAGCCCGTCTGAGCCGAGCGCGCGGTTGCACCGCTCGCGACGACGGCGACCGCGACGGCGGCCGCGGTGACCCCGGCAAGGAGCGTCACTGTCCTGCGTGATACTGACTTCACTTGCACCCTCCTCTTGCTGGTGGTTGCCTGCCGGAGGACTCTAGTACGAATCGAGGGGCGGTCAATGCGCGCTCAACGTTCTGTATACGATCGCCTCCTGCCGACCGGACTCGCCTGAGCGCACGATCGCGTCGCAGACTTCGGCTGCCCGATAGCCGTCCTCAAACGTCGCGCCGTGTGGAGCCACGTCCGTTTCTCCGGCGATCGCCTCCAGGAAGTGATGGAGCTCGTGGACGAAGGTCTCCCCCCAGCCGATGATGTGGCCGGGCGGCCACCAGTGCTCCCAGAAGGGATGGTCGGCCTCCGAGACGAGCACCGTCTTGAAACCGCGGGCCCGGTCGCCGTCGGCGCGAAAGACCTGCAGCTCGTTGAGTCGCTCCATGTCGAAGTAGAGGGACCCCTTCGTCCCGTTGATCTCCCACTGGAAGGCGTTTCGCCGGCCGAGCGCGAGCCTCGTCGCCTCGATCGTGCCGACGGCTCCGCCCTCGAACTCGACGGTGGTCTCGACCGCATCGTCCACCTCGCGTCCCGGGATGAACGTCCGCAGGAAGCCTCCAACCGCGCCGATCTCGCCGACGAGATAGCGGGAAAGGTCGATCACGTGCGTCGCGAGATCGCCCAGCGCGCCCGATCCGGCCGCCTCGCGCTCGAAGCGCCAGACCTGCTCGGAGGTGTCGCCCCAGTCCTGGAGATAGCGGCCCCGGAAGTGGCGGATCTCTCCGAGCTCGCCCGCGTCGATCAGCTCGCGCGCGAGACGCACGGCCGGAACGAAGCGGTAGTTGAACGCGCACATGTGCTTCACGCCCGTGGCCGCGACACGAGACCAGATGTCGTAGCTCTCGTCTGCGTCCCGTCCGAGCGGCTTCTCGCAGATCACATGCTTGCCCGCCTCCGCGGCGGCGATCGTCGGCTCGGCGTGCAGGGCGTTCGGCCCCAGGTTGTCGAGCAGCCCGATCTCCGGGTCCGATACGAGATCCTGCCAGTGCGTGGTCGAGCGCTCGAAGCCGTAGCGTCTCGCCGCCTCGGCGACCGCCTCCTCGTTCCGGCCGGCGATCGCGACGAGCCGCGGCCGTAGCGGCGGAGGCCACGTCATGTAGTCGATCTTGCGGAAGGCGTTCGAGTGCGCCTTCCCCATGAATGCGTAGCCGAGCATGCCGACGCCGATCTGACCTGGGTCCCTGGCGGTCACCGATCCTCCTTCGCGACTCGTCTGCCGAACTCGCGCGTGATACTAGGCCCCGCGATGAAGACCTCGCTCGGCATCTGGGCGCTCGGGCCCATGATCACTCGCTTCGTCCCGGGTGGATACCAGCCTGAACATGCAGGGGAGTCGACCGCGGTGAAGGTATCGCGCGCGGTTGGAGGGCTCGGCGAGCTCATCGACGACTACGAGTTCCATTACCCCCAGGAGCTCTCGGAGGAGAACCTGGACGAGGTGCGCGGTGCCCTCGGCGGACACGGCATCTACGCGATCGCGACCGGGACGCATCTGACTCCTGCCTTCGGCCGCGGTGGGCTCTCCTCGCCTCGCGACGACATCAGGAACGCAGCGCTCGCCGAAGCGCTGCAGGCTGCCGACTTCGCCGCCTCTGTGGGAGCGCAGATGATCCTGTGGCCGGGGATCGAGGGCTACAACTACCCGTTCCAGACGCCGTATCGCGAGGCGTGGGCGCGATTCGTGGACGGCGTCGGCGATGTCGCCACACGCTGCCAGGAGCACGGGATCACGCTCTTCCTCGAGCACAAGAACTCGGAGCCGGCCATGAAGATCTTCATGCGGAACGTCGGCATGACACTGCACGTGATCCACACGCTCCGCGCACGCGGCCTCACCAGCGTGAAGGTGAACATGGACTGGCAGCACCTGCTGATGAACGGCGAGAGCCTCGCCGAGTATGCGGCACTGTTGGCCGCAGAAGGGCTCCTCGGTCATCAGCATGCCAACTCCGGCTGGGGCACGTTCGACGACGACAACATGGTCGGTGCGACCGCGTTCATGGAGACGCTCGAGCTGGCGGTGGAGCTGCGCCGCGCGGGGTACGGAGAGAACGGCGAGCGGCTCGGCTTCGACCTGTACCCGTACACGGAAGACGCGGTGGCGGCCGTCAGGCGCAGCGTCCTGCAGTGGCGCTTCATCGACTCGGTCGCAGCCAGGATCGACGACGCGGCGCTGCGAGAGGCACAGATGCGAAAGGACGCAATTCGCGCGTACGAGCTCGTCTACGCGGCGCTGGGCGGCGAGTGAAGGCCCTCGTCGGCCTCGACGTCGGCACGACCGGCGTCAAGGCGATCGCGATCACACTTGAAGGCGAGGTGGTCGCCTCGGCGGAGGAGGAATATTCGCTCTCGACGCCTCGACCAGGCTGGTCCGAGCAGGATCCCGAGGACTGGCTGCGCGCGAGCGAGGCGGCGCTTGCCCGCCTCGGGGTCGACACGCAGCGCGTCGGCTACTCGGGCCAGATGCACGGCCTCGTCTGCCTCGACGAGCGCGACCGCGTCCTCCGCCCCGCGATCCTCTGGAACGACCAGCGCACGGGGGCCGAGTGCGCCGAGATCGAGGAGCAGGTCGGCCTCGAGCGGCTGGTCTCTCTCACCGGGAACAGAGCGCTGCCGGGGTTCACGGCACCCAAGCTGCTCTGGTTGCGCCGCCACGAGCCTGATGTCTACGCGCGCATCCGGCGGATCACGCTCCCGAAGGACTACGTCCGGTTGCGGCTGACGGGGGAGTGGGCGATCGACACGGCGGACGCCTCCGGCACGCTCCTGTTCGACGTCGCCCACCGGCGTTGGAGCGACGATGTGCTCTCTGCGCTGGACGTGCCGCGCGACTGGCTTCCACCGGTGCACGAGTCCACGGAGATCGCCGGCGCGGGCGATCAGCAGGCTGCTGCGCTCGGGGTCGGAGTCACCGAGCCGGGCACCGTGTCGGTCGTCCTCGGCACCTCCGGTGTCGTCTTCGCCGCGCTCTCCTCCTACGCCCACGACCCCCAGGGGCGCGTCCACGCCTTCTGCCACGCGCTCCCCGAGACCTGGGAGGCGATGGGAGTGATGCTCAACGCCGCCGGATCGCTTCGCTGGTTTCGCGACGAGCTCGCTCCCGGAACGTCCTTCGCCGAGCTGACAGCAGAAGCTGGCCGCTGGGGCCCGGCGGTGGAAGGCCTGACGTTCCTCCCCTATCTCCAGGGCGAACGGACGCCGCACGCGGACCCCGACGCACGAGGCGCGTTCACCGGGCTCTCCCTCCGCCACGACCGCGGCGCGCTCGTCCGCGCAGTGCTCGAAGGCGTCGCGTACGGGCTGCGCGACTCACTGGAGTTGCTACACGAGCTCGGCGTCAGGCCCGAGCAGGGTCGGGTATCGGGGGGTGGCGCACGCAGTCGCCACTGGCTCGAGATCGTCGCCTCGGTGCTCGGCCTTCCGCTCGAGCTCACCGCAGTGGAAGAAGGCTCGGCGTACGGAGCGGCGCTTCTGTCGGGAATCGCGACCGGGGCTTTCGCAGATGCTCCGGAGGCAGTTGCCTCGTGTGTTCGAGTGCGCGACACCGTCGAGCCGAATCCTGACTGGGCGAGAGCGTACGACGAGGGGTACGCTCGCTTTCGCGCGCTCTACCCCGCCCTGAAGGGACTAGAGGAGTAACCGTGGGACAAATCCGTTTTGGCATCCTCTCGACGGCGCACATCAACCGGCTCGTGATCCCGGGCCTGCACGCGTCCGACAAGGCTGAGCTCGTGGCCGTCGCGAGCCGCGGGCAGCGCCGGGCGGAGGAGTACGCGCGGGAGTGGGAGATCGAGCGCGCGTACGGGTCCTACGAGGCCCTGCTCGAGGACCCGGAGATCGACGCCGTCTACATCTCGCTGCCGAACACGATGCACTGCGAATGGTCGATCAGAGCCGTCGAGGCCGGCAAGCACGTCCTCTGCGAGAAGCCGCTGAGCCGACATCCCGAGGAGGTCGAGCGGGCTTTCGACGCGGCCGAACAGGCCCGCCGCCTGCTCACCGAGGCCTTCATGTACCGGCACAACCCGCAAACGACGAGGCTCACCGAGCTCGTCCGTGAGGGCGCGATCGGCGAGCTGCGGGTCGTCCGGACCGCCTTCAGCTACTCCCTCTACGACGCCGGGAACATCCGACTGCGCACCGACGTCGAGGGCGGCAGCCTGATGGACGTCGGCTGCTACTGCGTGAGCGGCTCGAGGCTTCTCGGCGGCGAGCCGGGCGACGTGCTCGGTCGGGCGTACACCGGGCCGACAGGCACCGACTGGGTGTTTGCGGGGAGCATGAGCTTTCCCGGCGACGTCTTTGCGCTGTTCGACTGCGGCACCTGCCTTCCCGAGCGAGACGAGCTGGAGGCCGTCGGCACGGAGGGCTCGCTCTTCCTCGACGACCCCTGGCACTGCCGAGTGCCCGTGATCGAGCTACGCCGGGATGCCGGAGTCGAGCGAATCGAGCTCGACCCCGTCGACTCCTACCAGCTCGAAGTCGAAAACCTCTGCGACGCGATCAACGGCGATGCGCCGCTCCTGCTCGGCCGCGAGGACGCGGTCGGGCAGGCGCGCGCGCTCGAGGCGCTCCACGGCTCCGCGGAGACCGGCGAGAGAGTCTCTCTCTAGCCGGAGACCTCGAAGCTCCCGTTCATCGTGCTCGCGTGCGGGTCGCAGACGAAGTTGTACGTCCCGGGCTGCAGCTCGACCTGGAAGTTGGTGGTGCCTTCGGTCCCGACCTCGGTCGAAACGTCGACATCGCCCGGGCCCGTGAGATGGAAGTTGTGGGCCGAGGATAGGTCTTCGACGTCGAGCGAGACCGTTCCCGGCGACAGGGTGCCCAGGGGCTGGTCGTCAGCCGTCGTCAGGTTGATGTCGAAGCCAGGCCCGACAGTACCCTTGAGTGCTGTTGCAGTCCCGCCGGTAGCCGGCTCGGTCGTCGTCGTGGTCGTGTCGCCCGAACCGGATTCGTCGCCTCCGCCGCAGCCTGAAGCCGCAAGCGTGAACGCGACGACTGCCACTCCGAACACGAAGCCGATCCTCTTCATCGTCTCCTCCTCGCTGGCTCGACCCGAAGATACGTGACGCGAGTCTGAACGGTTCAGGTCTACTGTCGGTGTGGACGTCGCACGGATCGCAGACGGCCTCTGGCGCTGGACGGGCTACCACGAGGAGTGGAAGGAGGACGTCGGGTCCGTCTACTGCGAAACGGACGACGGCGTCGTCTTGATCGATCCGCTCGTCCCGCAGGAGGACGGCGAGCGGTTCTGGCACGCGCTCGATCGCGACGTCGAGCGGGTCGGCGGCCCGGTTCACGTGCTCGTCACCGTCTTCTGGCACACCCGTGGCGCGGCGGAGATGATCGAGCGCTACAAAGCGCAGCTCTGGGCGCCGTCGAGCGCGCGAGCGGCAGTAGCTCGGCGCGCAGGAGCCGTAACGCACGCTTTTCGGCCCGACGACCGGCTTCCGGGCGCGATCGAGCCATTTCGGACGGCCCGCCGCACCGAGGTCGTCTACTGGATCCCACAGCATGGCGCGCTCGTCCCCGGGGACGTCCTGATCGGCGACGGACGTCGCGGCGTCACGATGTGCCCCGAGTCCTGGCTCCCGGACGCGACCGGGCACGTGGAGCTCGCCGCGTCGCTTCGGCCGCTGCTCGAGCTCCCAGTGGAGCGCATCCTGCTCTCGCACGGCGACCCGGTGCTCGAGGACGCTCTCGCGACGCTGCGGAAAGCACTCGCAGCGTGAGCGTGCTCTTCTAGACTCGGACGCAGCGGTGCTCTGGCTCTGGATCCTGATCGGCGTCGTCGCGCTCGTCGTGCTCCTGTTCGTGCTGGGCTACAACCGGCTCGTGCGGCTGCGAAACGAGGTCGACACGGGCTGGGCGAACATCGACGTGCAACTCCAGCGGCGCGGCGACCTGATCCCGAACCTCGTGGAGGCAGTCCGCGGCTATGCGGCGCATGAGCGCGGGATCTTCGAGGAGGTCACGAAAGCCCGCGCCGCCCTCCAACGGGCCGACACACCCGGGGCGGCAGCGGAGGCGAACGAGGGACTGACCGCGGCGCTCGGGCGGCTGTTCGCCGTCGCCGAGGCGTACCCCGACCTCCAGGCGTCGGAGAACTTCCTCCGGCTGCAGGAAGACCTGACGGACACCGAGGACAAGATCGGCGCCGCCCGCCGCTACTACAACGCGACGGTCATGCGCTTCAACACTGCGGTGCAGAGCATCCCCTGGCTCTTCATCGCTTTGCCCCTCGGCTTCCGTGCGCGCGAGTTCTTCTCCGCCGAGGGAGACACCGCAGTGCCGCAGGTCTCGTTTGCCGCGGAGGGCTAGGGCTCGGTGACGCTCCAGGAGCAGATTCGCTCCAACCGGTTCCGGAGCCTCGTGTTCGTCCTCGGCTTCGTCCTCGTCGTTCTCGTCCTCGCCGGCCTGATCGGGCTGGTCCTCGACTACTCGATCGGGATCTTCGC
>CAVXGP010000016.1:0-11752 GCA_963761485.1 uncultured Actinomycetes bacterium
AAACACGCCGAGCACCCGCCGGACGATCTCGACCCGGTCGATGCCGTAGGCAAGCGCCCGGCGAACGAGCTTGTTTCGGAGCGCGGGATGACCCCCCGGCCCGACCCGGATCGCGAAGTGCTCGAACCTCGGCGTGGGCTCGGCGAGGACGCGGAGGCCGGGCCTCCGGAGAACCGCGAGATCGGGGAGGAAGAATTCCCAGGCGACGTCGAGCTCGTCCTTCCGGAACCATTCGACGGGGTCGTCGCTGCCGAGCTGGACCCGGAGGACGACCCGGTCCAGATACGCAGCGTGGGCGCCCCAGTAGCGCGGGTTCCGGACGAGCGTGATCTGCCGGCCCCGTTCCCAGCGCTCGACCAGGAACGGGCCGCTGCCGATCGGCCGGCCCGTCTTCGGGTTGACGATCCCGTCGGTCCACACTCCTCCGAGCTTCACCCCTGCGAGCGCGTGCCTAGGCAGGATGCTCCCGAAGAGTGCGCGCCAGCCTGCGAAGCGACTGCGCAAGACGACCTCGACCGTCTTCGTGTCGAGCGCGCGGACGCTACGGACCTGCTCGACGAGCTGCCGGTCGACCTTGTGCGCGATCTTCGCCCGGAGAGTGAAGACGAAGTCCTGCGCGGTGATCGGCACTCCGTCGCTCCACCTCGCCCGACGATGGATGCGATAGGTGAGCGTGAACGGTGCTTTCTTCGTGAACGTGACACTCGAGACGAGCCTCGGCCGCCATGTGAAGTCGGGACCCACATAGAACGGCGGCTCGAGAATCTTTTCGGCGAGGACGAACAGACCCGACGCGCCGCCCCCGTAACACCTGTCGAGCAGCACATTGAGGCAGGCGGGCTCCGCGAGCACGCCAAAGCGGACCGTGCCACCCCGCTGCGGCTCCTGCGCGCCCGCACCGCCCGCTCCCGAGACGGCGAGGAGGGAGACGACGATCGCCGCGGTCAGTGCCATCGGTCGAGCCATGAGCTCTCCGCCGGAATCCTCCTCCTCGGCTGCTCATGAGTCAACCAAGCGAAGAGAGTGGCAAGGCGTGGCGCAAAAGATGCGCACATACATACATTTGTGACCGCTGTTCCGCCGTGCGATCGAGCTGGATGGCCGAGGACGCCGCCCGCGAGCTCCCGAACTTGCCGCTCGAGGACGCGCTGCAGCTCGTGCATCTACTTCGAGCGTGGGTCACGGAAGGCTGAGTCGGCGGCGAGGCGGTGGCTCGTGCGCTATCTCAGCGAGGGCACGCCGAGCTTGCGGGACGTCGCGAAGGTAACGGCGAGTCTCGCGAGCGCAAGCTCGAAGTGGGCGGGTTGAAACGATCTGGCCTTATCCTGCCAGCCGCGTGAAACGCACCCTCGGACTGGCTCTGTTTGCCGCCCTCATCCTTCCGGGATCAATTGCGGGGCGCATCGTGCCCTACGCGTGCATCGATGGCATCGGACTCTGGGACCGCTCGCCGCGGGTACTCGAAGAGTGGGGGAAGCCAAATCGAACGACACAGCGCACGAACTACGTGACGTGGGAGTACGAGCGAGGCGAAGTCACTTTCGACCGCTGGCAGGAACCGTTGGTAGGCACGCTCATCGTGGCCGGCGTCCGGACGAGCGATCCGGGCCAGCAATTGCCTAACGGCATCGGAGTCGGCTCCTCGATCACTCGGGTTCGTCGGGTCTATCCCGACATGACATGCTCGTACAAACTCTGCGACATCGGGGGGGTCCGTCGAGGTGCCTTCACCTCCCTGGCGTTCAAGCGCGGCCGCGTGAGTGAGGTAGACATCTCTGCCGAATCTCACCCCATTGACGGCCAGCCCCCGAGCCCTGACCCACGCTGCAGGAGGAGCTAGAGGAGTCTCGGGGTAAGAGGAGCCGGCGCTGGGGAGCTAGAAACCCTGCGCTCCTACCAGGAAGGGTGGACACGCCTGGTACGGAGCGGCACCTTGAAACGAATCGCTTCTCCTGGTCGCAGGCTCGTGCGCCTCTCACCTCCGCGGTATCGAACGATGGCGCCCGCTTTTGTGATGCACAACACTCCTTCGCCTATCGGGCCCGAGACCATCGCGTTCCCTGCGTTCCGAGCGGTTCCAGCCACGCGTCCATCGACCAGTGCTGTGTCCGTGACGTGTAGGTCGGACGAGGTGATCTCGAGACCCGGATCCTGAACAAACCGGGGCTGATTAACAGCATGGTGGCGAGCGCGCTGGCCGGGTCGCGCTGGATGCGCTTGCCCCCGCGACCGATCGCCGTGATTGCAGCGCTCGTGGTAGTCGCGATCGCCTTTGCCGGTCGCTATCGATTCGGCTATCAGCGGTTCCTTTGCGCGCTCTTTGCCGGTGTCGTGCCGGAGAACGCGCTCGGTCCGATCATCCACGTCCGCGAGGGTCAGACGGTCGAGATGACGTTGACGAACGGCGGTTCGATCCCGCACTCGATCGACTTTCACGCCGCCAGGATCGCGCCCGACGTTGCGTTCAAGGACGTCGCGCCCGGCGCATCGATCAAGTTTCGCTTCACTGCATCAGACCCGGGCGTCTTCATGTACCACTGCGGCACCAAGCCGGTCCTCGCTCACATCGCGAACGGCATGTACGGGGCGATCGTCGTCCAGCCGAGGGCTGCTCTGCCCCCGGCCGACAACGAGTACATGCTCGTCGGCAGCGAGTGGTACCTGAGCGGCGACGGGATCGAGGAGCCGGCCTCGCTCGACATGGGCAAGGCGCGAGCGCGCATGGCCGACTGGGTCACGTTCAACGGCTACGCGAACCAATACGTCACCCATCCGCTCTCGGCACAGCCGGGGGAGACGACGCGCTTTTGGGTCGTCGCCGGCGGCCCGACCAACAACGTCAACTTCCACGTCGTCGGCGCGATGCTCGACCGCGCGTGGGTCAACAGCGACCTGATGCAGTTCCAGCGGAACGTGCAGACGGCGATCGTCCCCGCAGGCGGCGGCGCCGTCTTCGACGTCAAGGTCGACGACCAAGCCCTCTACCCCTTCGTTTCGCACGCCTTCGCAGACGTCGACCTCGGTCAGGTCGGCCTCGTCAAGGTTGGGAATCCGAAGGGCGCGCCGACGCACTAGGCACGACCGGAAGACCGCGCCGGAAGCGCCTTGCGGCACAGCTAGCGGACGCGCCCTCGGAGTACGAAATGGAGTACCCGCTTGTCTCCGCACGCCGCAGTTTCCTGCAGTTACCAGCAGACGCAATTTTCCGGTTGCAGCCACTTTCAGCCTGTCGCCACCACTTGCAGACGTCGTGTCGAGACTCTTAATCCCAAGGTCGAAGGTTCGAATCCTTCACGGCCCATCCGGGCGTAGTGCTCGTGCTGGCCTGCGCTTGTTCACACACCGAGCCGTCAGCTACTTGCGGAACCGTCCTCGTCGTAGGCGCCCGCAGTCACCATCTCCCGGATCTGGTCATCGCCGATCTCCGCGTGGTACTGGTCTCGGTGCTGCTGGATCTGCTCGATCAGCTCCTCGTCGTTCGCAGCGCTGAAATGAATGTCCTCGTGGGACTCGTGAACGCAGTCGAATGCGCGCATCGATCGCCTCCATGTCGTGAGAGCAGGGTCGGTTCGGGCTTACCCCGCTCGACCGTGCTGCAACCTCCGCAGTTCAGCCCGAGACGTAGCCGCGCGAGCCGAGTACGCCCGCGAGAAACCCGACCAACACTCCGCCGACCGCAACGAGGATCGTCGCGATGCGGGTCGGATAGAAGAGCCCGTACTGCTGCAGCAGGATCGCAATCCCGCTCGCGAGGACGAGCCCGAGGAACGACGCCAGCAGCATCGCCCGCGCGACGCGCCCTCCGCGCAGCAGGAACGAGACGACGCCCAACCCTCCGACGACGACCATGCCGACGCCGATCGCTCCCATCGCGGTCTCGAGCGGGTTGCCCTGGACGTCGACGAGGGCCGTGGCCTCGCAAGTGAACCCCTGGCCGGTTGCGGTTCCGACGATCTTGTAGAGGCCGATCCCATACGCCGAGTACTCGTCGACCGGGACGACCCCGGTCGCCTGAGTAACCGTCGTCGGCTCGTCGTGCGCGGTATATCTGAACCCGGCGAACTCGAACTGGAGCTTCAAGCGCTCGATCGGGCGGTCTGCGGTGATCGTCACCGCGACGGCGCCGGTCTGCGGCACGCTGATCGCCTCGCTCTTGATGAACGTGTCTCGTGCGACTACGTCCTCGCCCGCGATCGTCGCGTCGCATGGTCCTTCGATCGTCGCCGACGCCACGGGGGCGGCGCCAAGCGCCAGGATCACGACGAACGCGATGGCGAGGCGGCGAGGCATCGGTCTCCGGGCGGCCAGTCTACTGCCGGCATCGGTCGATCTTTCGCACCTCGCGGACTCCGGCGACACCCCTTGTAGGGTTCCCGCGTGCTCGCCATCGAACGTCCAGGGAAGATCGTCTGCGTCGGTCTCAACTACCGCGACCACGCGAAGGAGCAGGGAGTGGATCTCCCAAGCGCGCCGCTGCTCTTCGCGAAGTGGCCCAACGCGCTGATCGGGCCGGGCGATCCCATCGTCATCCCGCCCGTGGTCACCAAGTGCGACTACGAGGCGGAGCTCGGGGTCGTCATCGGCAAGCAGGTCAAGAACATCTCCAGGGAAGGCGCGCTCGCGGCCGTCCGCGGATACGTCTGCGCCAACGATGTGAGCGCCCGCGACCTGCAGTTCGCGGATGGCCAGTGGTCACGCGGCAAGTCGCCCGACACGTTCTGCCCCGTCGGGCCGCTCGTGCCCGCCGCGGACGTCCCGGATCCCCACGACCTCCGTATCCAGGCAACGGTCAGCGGCGAGGTGCTCCAGGACTCGTCGACGGCCAACCTCATCTTCGGAGTGGACGAGATCATCAGCTACGCGTCGCAGACGATGACGCTCGAGCCGGGCGATCTCATCCTCACGGGCACGCCGGCGGGCGTCGGAGTCTTCCGCGATCCGCAGCGGCTGCTTCAGCCCGGCGACGAGGTGACCATCACGATCGAAGGGATCGGCTCGCTGACCAACCCCGTCGTCGCGGGTTGACGCAGCGCAGGCGACCGTCGATGATCGTTCGCCTCTGAGCACCATCTCACGAACCGTTCTGCGCGAGCAGATAAAGGAGATCCTGCTCGAGCGCATCCTCCGTGGAGAGCTCGAGCCGGGTGCGCGTCTCGTCGAGACCAGACTCGCGCGCGAGCTAGGAACGAGCCAGGCACCGGTGCGGGAGGCGCTCCGCGACCTTCAGCTCCTGAGGATCGTCGAGTCGGAGCCCTTCCGAGGCGCTCGCGTGCGAGCCGTCGACGACTCTCAGCTCCTGCCGGTGTTTCCCGTTCGCGCGGCGCTCGAGGAGCTCGCCGCACGCGAGGCGGCGCGCAAGGCCGGTGGCGACGTCGAGGTCCTCGAGAGGGAGCTCGAGGCGATGCGCGACGCTGCGACGAACGAAGACTGGCGAACACAGATATCGCACGACATCGCGTTCCATCGGGCAGTGGTGGAGCTCGCGGAGAACGAACCGCTGCTCCAGAGCTGGCTCGGTCTCGGCGTCGAGGTGTCGACCGCGTTCGCCGTCTACTGGACGTCCTGGGATCAATCCGAGCTCGCCGAGTTCCACGTTCCGATCGTCGAGGCGATTCGAGACGGGGACGCGCAGCGTGCGGGATCCGAGGCCAGGAAGCACGTTCGGCGCACCGAGCGCGTCGTCCGCCGGAGGACGCAGTCGGCGTGAAGCTCGGCCTCCTCACTGCACCGTTTCCGCGTCGCTCCCTCGACCGCGTCGCGGAGTGGGCTGCGGGCGAGAGCTTCGAGATGCTCGAGGTCGCGTGCTGGCCGGCGGCGGGCGGCGAACGCCGCCGCTATGCGGGCACGTCGCACATCGACGTCGCGAACTTCGAGCCCGACCGCGTGCACGAGGTGCTCGAGAAGCACGGGCTCGAGATCTCCTCGCTCGCCTACTACCCCAACAACCTGCATCCCGACCCGACCGAACGCCGGGCTGCGAACACGCATCTCCGCAAGGTGATCGACGCCGCCTCGAAACTCGGCGTGCCGATCGTCGGGACCTTTGTCGGTCGCGACAAGACCAAGAACGTTCCCGACAACTTCCGGGAGTTCCGCAAGGTGTGGCCTCGTCTCGTCGACCATGCGGAGTCGAAAGGGGTCAAGATCGCGATCGAGAACTGCCCGATGATCTTCAGCTGGGACGAGTGGCCCGGCGGCACGAACCTCGCTGCAACGCCGGCCGCGTGGGACGAGATGTTCTCGATCGTGGACAGCCCGAGCTTCGGGCTCAACCTCGATCCGTCACATCTCATCTGGCTCCAGATCGACTACGAGCGCGTCGTGCGGGACTACGCGGAGAAGATCCTGCACGTGCACGCGAAGGACCTCGAGATCGACCGTGACGGGCTCTACCGGAACGGGACGCTCTCGCTCGGGATGGACTGGCAGGTACCACGGCTCCCTGGGCTCGGAGAAGTCCGCTGGGATCGCTTCGTCGCCGCGCTCTACGGCGCCGGCTACGACTACGTCGTCTCGATCGAGCACGAGGATCGCGCATTCGAGGCAACCGAGGATCTCGTCAAGCGCGGATTCCTCATCGCCAGGGACGTGCTTCGGCCGCTGCTGCACTGACCCTGCGGAAATGCTCGATCGTGCGGCGCACACCGTCCGTCAGTGGCGTGCGCGGAAGCGGGCCGACGAGGCGCTCGAGGAGGCCTGATTCCAGCGATTCGGGGAACGGAAGCGGCTCGTCGGCGTAGGTGATCCTGCCCGCGATCTCGGGGACGGCCTCCCCGATCGCTGCGACGACGTCGTCCATCGCGGACGCCTCGCCGGGGAAGTTCGCGACGTGGGCGCCGTTCCCCGCGGTGCGCGCGGCGTGCACGAAGGCACCGCCGACGTCGGGGGCGAAGTCGTACTGCGCTGTTCCGCCGTAGGCGATCTCGAAGCCTTCGCCTCGAGCTGCGGCCGCCATGGCCAGCGTCGGTCCCGAGGTCATGCCCTGATCGCGACCGGGGCCGTACACCACGTAGGGGCGGATTCCGATGGATGCGACCCCGTCGTCGTGCCAGAACACGCGCGCGGTCCCTTCGTTCGCGAGCTTGTAGATCCCGTAGAGGGTCGACGGGGCTGTGCCACCCGACTCCGGAGCGGGCGAGGGGTCGGAGGCGTTGTAGACCGCGGTCGTGCTTGCGTACGCGAGGCCGGGGATTCGGTCACGGCGCGCCTTCACCGCCTCGAACACGACGACCGTGCCGCGGACGTTGACGTGCGCGCCCCGCACGGGGTCGGCGCGGCAGAACGGCACCTGCAGGGCAGCCAGATGGACGACGTGGGTGATCTCGTGCTCGTCGAGGGCGCGGCCGAGAGCGTCGCCGTCGGTGACGTCACCCGACACGAGCGTGACCCTCGCACGCTCCTCCTCGTGGAGGATCAAGCGCAGGCGGCTGTCGTCGTCACCCAGGTCGAAGCCGACCGGGTCTTCTCCGTCGTCGAGCAGCGCCTTGATCGTCCACGCGCCGATGCAACCGAGCGCGCCGGTGACGAGCGTCCGCCCAGCCAGAGCACTAGCCAAGCGGCGCGTCCTGATAGACGGTGACGAGCTCGGTGTAGAACTCGATGGCAGCCCGACCTTGCTCGTGCGGGCCCCAGCCGGAGCCCTTGACGCCTCCGAAGGGCACGTGCACGTCCGCGCCCGCCGTCTGCGAGTTCACGTGAATGATCCCCGCGCCGATCTCGTCCGTGAAGCGCTGGACGGCGTGCAGGTCGCGCGTGAAGATCGACGCAGAGAGGCCGAAGCGCACCGCATTCGCGCGTTCCATCGCTTCGTCGAGCGTCTCGAAGCGGTAGAGCGATGTGACGGGTCCGAACACCTCCTCGCACGAGAGCTCGGCGTCGTCGGCCAGCCCCTCGAACACGGTCGGGGCGATGAGGTATCCGTCGCCATCGGCGCGTTCACCACCTGTGAGCACCGTCCCGCCTTCGGCTCGCGCTCGCTCGATCGCTCCGAGGATCTCCTCCATCGCGGTCTCGTGGACGACCGGACCGACCTCCACCTCCGGATCCGCGGGGTCTCCGACCTTGCCGGCTTCGACGCGGGCGAGCAGCCGCGTGCGGAACTCCTCGTACACGTCCTGCTGAATCAGGATGCGCCGAGTCGCCGTGCACTTCTGGCCCGCCGACCAGAATGCCCCTGCATACGCGGCTTCGACGGCACGGTCGAGCTCAGCATCGGCCATCACGATCAGCGGGTTGTGGCCACCGAGCTCGAGCTGGACGCGACAGTCCCGCGCAGTCGCCTCCTCGCGCACCCCCTGCCCGACCGCCACCGAGCCCGTGAACGAGATCGCCCGCGTGCCCGGGTTCCGAACCAGCTCGGCGCCGGCCTTGGAACCAGAGCCGGTGAGGACGTTCAGGACCCCGGGCGGCAAACCGGCCTCCGCGAAGCTCTCTGCGACGTGCAGCCCCGTGCGCGGCGCCTCGTACCCGAGCTTCAGCACGATCGTGTTGCCGTAGATCAGCGCAGGTGCCAGTTTCCACACGGGGATCGCGATCGGGAAGTTCCACGGCGTGATCAGGCCGACCGCACCGAGCGGCCTGCGGAGGGTGTAAAGGCGTTGATTCGCCACCGAAGGCGCGTACATCTCGCCGACCGGCCGCCACGCCTCGCCTGCGGCGTAACGCAGAATGGTCGATGCCCGAAGCGCCTCGAGCCGCGACTCGCGGAGTGGCTTCCCCATCTCGGCGGTCATGTCCTGGGCGATCTGCTCTGCGCGGCTCTCGAGCACGTTGGCGGCCTTCCCGAAGAACGCAGCCCGCTGCGCGGCCGGAAGAGCGGCCCATGCCGGGAACGCCTCGCGCGCTGCATCGATCGCCGCGCGAGCATCCTCGGCGTCCGAGGACGAGTAGACGCCCGTTACCTCGGATGGCCGCCACGGGTTCCGCTTCTCGTAAGTCTCCCCGCTCGCGCTCTCGCGCCATTCGCCTCCGACGTAGTTACGGGCGGGCGACTCGGTGAGGGTGTCAGGCATGGGTTGCCGTCCTTTCGAGGAGGCTGGAGGCGAGTACCACGGGGTTCGAGAGGATGCCGATGCCAGGCACCTCGATCTCGACGATGTGACCCACCTCGAGCGTGAAGTCGTCCGGAGGCACGAGCCCGGTTCCGGTGAGAAGGACGCTGCCGGCAGGGACCGGGTTGTCCCGGAGGAGATAGTCGACGAGATCCTCGAACGAGCGCTTCATGCGCGCGGTTGACGTCTCGCCCGTGAAGAGCTCGGCCCCGCCTCCGTCGGTGATGCGCATCCGGATCTCGAGCGGGTCGGAGGGGACGGAAGCGAGCACCGCCGGGCCGAGCGCGCATGCGCCGGCGAACACCTTCGCCTGGGGCAGGTAGAGAGGGTTCGTCCCTTCGATCTCGCGCGACGACACGTCGTTTCCAATCGTGACGCCCTCGATGCTCCCGTTCTCCCCCAGGACAAGGCCGATCTCGGGCTCGGGGACGTTCCAGGATGAGTCGGAGCGGATACCGATCGGATCGCCCGGCCCGACCGTGCGCCGACAGCCGGCGTCCTTGAGGAAGAGCTCCGGCCGCTCCGCGTCGTAGACGAGCGAGTACACGTACTCGACAGCGCTCTCCTCGATCCGTGCGTCTCGCGAGCGCTCGTAGGTGACCCCGGCGCACCAGACCTCCGGCGGCTCGATCGGCATCAGGAGCTCATAGGGCTCGGGAAGCGTCAGCCTGTCGGGGTCGGTCGCCTGCATGCACGCGCCGCTCTCGGTCACGAGCACGCCGCGGTTCAAGGCTCCACGCTCGACCCCCTGCGGCCCGCGTACGCGTACCCGTCGCATCAGTACACCGCCCGGCCGCCCGAGATGTCGTACGTCGCCCCGGTCGAGAAGGAGCACTCCTCGCTCGCCAGCCAGCAGATGAGCGCCGCGACTTCGTCGGCGCGGCCCATTCGTCCCATCGGGACGCGCTCGACCATGTACTCGATGTGCTCCTCGGAGACGCCGTGCAGGATCGGTGTCTCGATCACCGCCGGTGCGACACAGTTCACCGCGACGCCGGTTCGCGCGAGATCCTTCCCGATGGCCTTCGTCAGCGCGATCACCGCCGCTTTCGACGCAGAGTAGGCGGCGGCCATCGGGTTCCCCTCCTTGCCGGCGATCGAGGCGACGTTGACGATCCGCCCGTACCCGCGCTCGACCATGCCGGGCGCCACCGCTCGGTTGCAATAGAAGACGCCGTCCGTGTTGATCGCGAGCACGCGACGCCACTCCTCGTCCGAGATCTCGAGGCTGGGCAAAGAATCGCCGGGCACACCCGCAGAGCAGACGAGCACGTCGAGCGGGCCGAGCTCCTTCTCAGCGCGCTCGACCGCATCGTCGACGTCGGCCGACTTCGAGACGTCTCCGGCGAGCGCGAGCACGCCGTCCGCGGCGGCCGCCTGGAGATCGAACGAGGCCACCGCGGCGCCCTCGGAGGCGAGCCGGCTCGCAACCGCCTCGCCGATCCCGCTCGCCCCGCCGGTGACGAGCGCCACCCGCCCGGAGAATCGATAATCGCTGCTCACGTGCGGCTCAAGCCTAGAGTCTGACGACATGGACTTCGATCCGAACCGCGACTACCCGCTCGGGACGCAGAGGCCGGATCTCGTCGTGACCCCCGGAGGGACGCCTCTGGCCGAAGTCACCCTCGACTCGCTCCGCTCCGGGAGCATCGACGCGGCAGAGATCCGCGCCACGCCCGAGACCCTTCTCCTCCAGTCGGAGGTGGCTCGGGCGGCCGGGCGCGAGCCACTGGCAGCAAGCTTGGAACGCGCGTCCGAGCTCGCCGCGGTTCCTGACGAGCTCCTGCTCGCGGTCTACACGGCCCTCCGCCCGCGGCGAGCAACCGCCGCCGAGCTCGAGGAGTGGGCCTCTCGGCTCGAGGGCCACGGAGCCGATCGCACCGCCGAGTTCGTGCGAGAAGCTGCTCGTGCGTACGCCGACCGCGGGCTCCTCGCCGATGCGTAGCCGCCGCTTCCTCTCGCGTGAAGATCGTGATCTCCACCGCGAGACGCTCGTCTCGCCGCATCCCGAGCTCGGTCTGGTCGCTTCCAACGGGCCTCGCGACCCACAGCCGGAGCTGGTCGTCGAGAACGGGGTCGTCGTTCGCATGGACGGCCGGCCGGAGGCGGAGTTCGACGTGATCGACCGCTTCGTCGTCGCGCACGGGCTCGACCTCGAGGTGGCAGCTGAGGCAATGACGGTGGAGGACGGCGAGTTCGCGCGCATGCTCGTCGACATCAGCGTGCCTCGCTCCGGAGCTCGTCCGACTCGCGCGGGGGTTGACCCCGGCCAAGCTCGCGCGCGTCATCGGTCTCCTCGACCCCGTGGAGCTGATGCTCGCGCTGAAGAAGCTGCGCGCGCGCAGAGCGCCGGCGAACCAGGCGCACGTGACGAACCTGAAAGAGAGCCCGGCTCTGCTCGCGGCGGACGCGGCCGAAGCAGCGCGTCGGGGATTCGCCGAGATCGAGACCACCGTCGGCGTCGCTCGCTACGCACCGTTGAACGCGATCGCGCTCCTCGTCGGCTCGCAGACGGGTCGGCCGGGTGTCATGACGCAGTGCGCAGTCGAGGAGCGGCGGAACCTCGAGCTCGCGATCCGCGGGCTTGTCACCTACGCCGAGACGCTCTCCGTCTACGGGACCGAGCCCGTGTTCGTCGACGGCGACGACACACCGTGGTCGAAGGCATTTCTCGGCGCCGCCTACGCGTCCCGAGGGGTCAA
>CAVXGP010000017.1:0-9617 GCA_963761485.1 uncultured Actinomycetes bacterium
CTGCTCCGGGTACCTCTCCGTCGGCAGCGGGAGAAGCCCGTGACCAAGCTCGTCGAGCAGCCGCTCGTCCTGCACACGACGGGATTGACGAGGCTCGAAGGAACGATCGTCGGCCCCGGCGAGATACCCGTGCCCGACGCGTTCATCGAGCTACCCGGGCTCCAGCGGTACACGCGGAGCGACGGCAAGGGCCGCTTCGTCTTCGCCGCAATACCCGCTGATCCGCCGGTCCGGAAGGTGCGCATCCACGCGAAGGGCCGTGACTTCTCGACGAGCCCCAGCGACGCGAAGGATGACAACGCGATGGTGATCGAACTCGATTTCGTGGAGGCTTGAGATGCCACTGACGCAGTACATGACCCCGGGTGTGTACGTGGAGGAAGTCCCGGGCGGGCCTCGGCCGATTCAGGCCGTTGGAACGAGCACGGCCGGCTTCGTCGGCGTGGCGCCGAGAGCAGATTGGCGGGTGAACGAGCACGTCGCGATCAACAACTGGTCGCAGTTCGTCCGTGAGTTCGTCCCGGAGCAGGACCCGCGCAGCACGCCGCTCTCAAACGCCGTCTACGGATTTCTGGAGAACGGCGGGACGCGCTGCTTCGTGGTGAACGTCGGATCGGAGGGCTCGGTCACGGGCGCTGGACGCGGCCGCGTCGGGCTCGAGGTCCTGGAGGCGATCGACGAGGTCGCGATAGTGCTTTGCCCGGGCTTGACCGACGCGGCGGTGCACGACGCGATCCTGACTCATTGCGAGAAACTGAAGGATCGCGTAGGGATCCTCGACGCACCGGAGGACGTGGGCGACATCGGCCGGCTCACAGAGCTTCAGACCGCGTCGAGCCCGCCGGCGAAACCGGCGAGCGGAAAGCCGGCGGACACGACTGGCGACAGTGGTCCGAGCGGCGGCGAAGAGGCCAACGGCGGCGGATACAAGCCGAGACCGAGCGAGTACGGCACCTTCTACTTCCCCTGGCTGACGATCCTCGACCCGATCGAGAACACGCTCGTCGACGTACCGCCGTCGGGACACGTCGCCGGGATCTGGGCGCGCACCGACGCGGTTCGCGGCGTGCACAAGGCGCCTGCGAACGAGGTGGTTCGCGGAGCGCTCAACGTCACGTACCGGGTCACTCGGGAGGAGCAGGGCGTCTTGAACCAGGAGGGCGTGAACTGCATTCGACTGTTCGGCCGCGAAGGGATCCGTGTCTGGGGAGCGCGTACGCTCGCCGACGCAGCGGCGAGTGGCGCTACCTCAACGTTCGACGCCTCTTCAACATGGTCGAGGAGTCGATCGCCGAGAGCACGAACTGGATCGTCTTCGAGCCGAACGACCGCACGCTCTGGAAGAACATCCGGCGTGACGTCGGCGCGTTCCTGACGCTGCTCTGGCGGGACGGGGCGCTGATGGGGCGGACGCCCGAGGAGGCGTTCTTCGTGAAGTGCGACGAGGAGACGAATCCGCCGGAAGTCATCGACGCGGGGCAGGTCGTGACCGTGATCGGGATGGCGCCGGTCAAGCCGGCCGAGTTCATCGTCTTCCGGCTGAGCCAGTCCGCGGTAGGCGCGGAAGTCCTGGCCGAAGGGAGGTAACCGATGGCGGAAGTCGCCGAGAGACACGAGGCCGTTGACGGCGCACCGGGGCAGTTCGTGGAGCCGTATCGCGCCTACAACTTCAATTTGCTGATCCAGGGGATCGTCGGGCACTTCATGGAGTGCAGCGGTCTCGAGGTCGAGGTGACCCCGATCTTCTACCGCGAGGGCGGCGCCGGTCAGGTGGTCCACGCGCTAACAGGCCCGACCACCTACAACGCGGTCACTCTGACGTACGGGGTGACGTCGACGGCCGAGCTGTGGGAGTGGCTCATGTCCGCGATCAACGGAAAGGTGCAGCGGCGAAACGTCACGATCGCGTTGCTCGACAGCTCGGGCACGACGGAGATGCTTCGGTGGGATCTGACGAATGCGTGGCCGTCGAAGTGGCGCGGCGCGTGTTTCGACGCAATGAGTCACCGGCTCGCGATCGAGGAGCTGAAGCTCGTGTTCGACACGCTCAGGCGTGGCTGAGTGGATTCACCTCCAGGTCGTCCTGCGGGTCGCCTCGCGCCGGCTGCGTCGGTGGTCGGATCGCCTCTCCGTCCTCGCCGGCGACGACGACGCGGCCGTTCCCCCTCCCGACGACGGCAGACGATCCGCTCGCGAGCGGTGGCTGGAGCATGTTCGGCAGCTCGCACCCGACTACGCCGAGCGGGTGCTGCTCGGCGAGACGGGTGCCGGGCTTGCGGCCGCGCCCGCCTCACCCGAGCCCGACGAGGGCCGTGCTCGACGGGCCATGCACGCGTCGCCCGCGGCCCGCGCGGACAAAGGTCGAGCCCGACGTGTTGGGGCAGCGGACGCACCCTCCGTCGCGAAGGTGGCGCGGGACGGACGACCAGCGGCCGAGCGCCCGGTTCCCGAGGCTCGCCCTGTCGTCCCCGATACGCCACCCCTTGAGCCGTCGCTGCGCCCGGTCGGTGATCCGTCTCGGGCGGATCGCACGGGCCGCATCACGAAACGCAGCGAATGGGACAGCGACAAGCGTCGTACGGACGAGGAGCGCGTGCCCCCAGAGGCGCCTTCGGCGCATTTTTGGCTCGAAAGCGCTCCGCGGCCCGACGAGGGCGACACCCGACCGTCGACGACCGAGCCGGAACTTCCTGCGCCGCCGGCTGGGAGAGTGCCCGACACGGTCGCGAATCCCCGTGAGCCGATCCGCGAGACGCCGCCTGACGACCCGAGGCGAGCACCCCTTCAGGTTCGACGACCCGCCCCTCCATGGCGCACGCCGAGACGAAACGGTCGAGCGCAGCAGCCGCCGGGCCTCGACGTCGACGCCTGGCTTCGCCCGGCGGGCGCCTCCGCGCGTACACCCGTGGCCGCCCGATCGGCATGGACGCCGGCGCCCCACGTGCCGGCCGTACCGACCCCTGGCTCTGCCGCGGTCATGGAGGATCGGTGGCCCGACCTTCCGGAGCGGCCACCGCCCCAGGAGGACGTGTCGCAGGCGTTGCGAGCGTTCGAGCGGACCCGGCTGCTGCGTGACGAGCAGAGCGGGACGAGATGGAACGAGTAGCCTTTCTCGTCGCCACGGGTGAGCGCCTCGGGTGCTTGCTCAACCCGAACAGCCTGGTCGCGCAGCGCAATGCGGGTGTCGAGACGAGGCGCTCGGCGGGCGGCAAGCTCACCGGAGCAGCGATGAGCGACGACCCGCTCCTGTACACGGGCGGTGGCCAGACGGAGCTTCGCCTCGACCTCCTCTTCGACGTCTCGATCGGCGGCTCGAGTATCCGGACCGACGACGTCCGCGATCTGACAGGCCCGCTCTGGGACCTCGCGGAGAACGCTCGCGGCGCCGACGGCTACGCGAGGCCTCCGATCGTGCGGTTCGTGTGGGGGAAGTCGTGGAACGTCCCGGGGCTCGTAACGGCGGTAGCCGAGCGGCTCGAGGAGTTCTCTGCCGCCGGGGCGCCCCGCCGATCGTGGCTCCGCATGCGGTTGTTGAGGGTCAGCGACAAGGAGAGCGAGGCGCTCGAGCGGAACCGCGCGCTGAAGCTGGCCATGTCGGTACCCGTCCCGGACGGCCGCGCCCAGGTCGTGACTCATCGCGTCATCGGCGGCGGTGGTACGGGCACCGAGGCCATGGCGGAGCGTCTCGAGGACATCGCCTGGCAGTACTACGGCGACCCGTCCGCGTGGCGCGTCATCGCTGCCTTCAACGACATCCGCGACCCAGCACGTGTCGCCGCCGGGACGCTGCTCCGGATCCCGCCGCAAACCCTCGGGGCGACGCGATGATCGGCGTCACGACGATTCCCCGGGTCGGCCTCGAGTTCGACGGAGCCGAGGCGCCTGCCGAGCTCGCACACGCGATCACGACTGTCCATATCGACCAGCGGCTCGATGCCCCGACCATGTGCGAGGTCGCATTCGCGATCCTCTCGGGCGACGCCGACGATCTCGAGCTCCCGACGCCCGGCCAGGAGCTCCGCGTCGCGATCGCCGGCGCCGACCAGGTGCTCTTCGAGGGAGACGTGACCGCCGTCGAGTACGTGTACGAGCCCTCCGGCGGGCGCGAGCTCCACGTACGGGGGTACGACCGGCTCCACCGGCTGCGGAAGACGCAGCACCAGACCGTCCACACGAACTCGACGGTCGCCGACATTGCAGAGACGCTCGCCTCCGAAGCAGGGTTGTCGGTCGATGCGGAGCTCGACGGTCCGCGCTATCACCATCTGATCCAGAACAGGCAGTCGGATCTGGAGTTGCTGATCGACCTCGGCGCGCGGTGCGGTCTGCACGCCGCGGTCCGGGGCGACGTCTTGCACCTGATCACGCTCGGGGGCGCCGGCGACGAGATCGACCTTGCTCTAGGCGTGTCGCTGCTCGAAGCGCGGTTCGAGGTCAACGGCGACCCTTCCTGCCGATCGGTCTCGGCAACAGGATGGGACCCGTCGCGCGTCGAGGTCCATCACGCGACCGCGGACACCCCGCGCGTCGGCCGTGACGTCGCGGCCGGGGTCGATCCGGATGATGTGGGAGGCACTGGCGAGCTCGCATTCACTGACGAGGCTGCGCAGGACGACGAGCACGCCGCGGCGCTCGCGCAGGCCGAGCTCGACGTCCGAGCGGCGCGCGAGGTCTCGGCATGGGGAATCGCGGACGGTGACGCTCGACTGAAGCCCGGAGCCCCCATCTCGATCTCCCGCGTCGCAGACGAGGTCGCAGGCCGGTACGTCCTCACAGCCGCGACGCACACCGTCGACGACCGGCACGGCTACCTCACGGAGTTCTCGACGCTCCCGCCGGCTATCGCCCGCCGCCCTCGGGGCGCGGTCGTCGCCCTCGGCGTCGTCACGAGCGTCGACGACCCCGAGGGGGCCGGACGGATCCGCGTGGAGCTGCCGACCTACGACGGGCTCGAGACGGACTGGATGAACGTCGTCGCTCCGGGGGCCGGGGGTTCGAAAGGCCTGGTCATGCTGCCGGACGTCGGCGACCAGGTACTCCTGCTGCTCGCGCACGAGGATCCGTCCCGAGGAGTGGTCGTCGGAGGGCTGTACGGAACCGGCGGCACACCTGACGACGCGGGCATCGAGGACGCCGCCGTCCGCCGGTACAGCCTCCTGACGCCGGACGGTCACCGCCTCAGCCTCGATGACGCGCGCAGCTCGATCCGGCTCGAGGACAGCACCGGAAGCTTCGTCGAGCTTTCGCCTGAGGGGCTGGTCGTCCACGCGCTGCGCCCTCTGACGCTCGAGGCACCCGGCCAGCCGATCGTCATCCGAGGCAAGAGCGTCGACTTCGAGACGGCCGAGGCAGCAGAATGAAGTACCTCACGGAAGACGCTGTCCTCGTGTGCGCGCATCGCGGGATGGTGCGGGTGAAGCCGACGCAGTCGCTGGTGCGGATCGATCGGCGCCGTGTCCTCGTCGAGAAGGATCCGGAGGGGAAGGACATCGACCGCTGCCCGAACCGCGGGCCTCAGATCAAGAAGTGCGGCAAGACGCTGCGCGTCCGTGTCGGGTATTCGACGTTCATGCGGATCGACGGCCGCCGGATCTGCATCGACAACCTCACTGGGCTCACGAACGGTACGCCGCCGGGTGTCGTCAAGTACCTCGTCCGCGACCCCGGCCAGCAACTGGTGGCGGGGGCGGCATGAACGGCCCTCGCTTCCGCGCCTGGCGCTTCGCGCTGCGCGCCGAGGAAGCCGAGCGGGAGGTGGGTCTCCAGTACTCCGTCCGCGGCGGCGTCGAGATGGTGGAGGACGACGAGTCGGTCCGCCAGGCGATTCTGCTCCTGATCGCCACGATGCCGGGCGAGCGCGTGATGCGACCCGAGTACGGCTGCTACCTGCACCGACTCGTCTTCTCACCGAACGACGATACGACCGCGGGACTCGCGATCCACTACGTCAGGCGGGCGATCGAGCGTTGGGAGACGCGGGTGGATGTGCTCGGCATCGACGCGGAGCGGAATGCAGAGGACTCGAACCGGCTCGACATCGTCCTCGAGTACCGCGTGCGCGCGACCCAGCGAACGCACGAGCTGCGGGTCCCGTTCGACGTCCAAGGAGAGAGGGCGGCCTGATGCTCGAGTCACCGAGGCTCGACACGCGCGACTTCGAGAGTCTGCTGAGCGACGCTCGCGCCTGGATCGAGGACAACGCGCCGGATTGGACCGATCTCTCCGAAAGCGACCCCGGCATGGTGCTCGTCGAGCTCTTCGCGTACTTGACCGACATGATGATCTACCGCCTCAACACGCTGCCGCAGACGGCCTACGTCGAGTTCCTGCGCCTGATCGGCGTGAAGCTGCATCCGCCTTCTGCCGCGGTCGTCTCGCTTCGGTTCAGTCGCCTCGCGGAGGGCGGGAGCACGATTCCGATCCCTCGGGGAACACGCGTGACGACGGGCCGGACTTCGGGCGGAAGCCAGGCACCCGTGTTTGCGACCGCGCATCCTGCGGAGCTCCCGAAGGACCAGAACGAGGTCGAGGTAATCGCGCATCACTGCGATCTCGTCATCGGCGAGCTCGCCGGGACCGGTACGGGGCGTGCAGCGCAGTCGGTCACGGCGCAGCGTCCACCGATCATCTCGCCGACGGGGGACGAGCTCGATCTCGTCGTCGGCGTCGAGATCGGCCCCGGTGACTCGCCCGGTCGGGGGCGCGGGATCGAGCTCGATGGCAAGAGCTTCCGCGTCTGGAAAGAGGTGGACAGCTTCGTCAATGCCCGGTCAGAAGAAGAGGTCTACCTCGTCGACCGCCTGAGGGGCGCGATCACGTTCGCGCCGGCTGTGCGGATGCGCTCCAACGGCGGACTCGAGGACCCGCCGCGCCCCCTCGCCGCGGCGCCGGCCGCGGGGCGTGAGATCAGGCTCTGGTACCGCCGCGGCGGCGGCGTTGCAGGGAACGTGGCGTCGGGGACGCTGACAACCCTGACCGACCAGGTGCCGGGTCTCGAGGTGACGAATCCGACGGTGGCAACCGGGGGCCGGGACTCCGAGACGCTGGAGAACGCGCTCATCCGCGGGCCGCAGGAGCTCTTCTCGGTCGAGGCAGCAGTCCGGGCCGTCGACTACGAGGCGCTGGCGCGCCACAGCTCGAGCGCCGTCGCGCGTGCAAAGGCGATCACCCGGGCCTCGCTCTGGCGTCACGCAGATCCCGGCACCGTCGACGTCCTGCTCGTTCCGTTCGTCCCGGAGTCGGCGCAACAGAACGGACGAGTCGGCGCGGCGCAGCTACAGGAGCACCAGACAGCTGTCGTACTGCAGCAGGTGCTGAAGGCACTCGAGGAGCGCTGTCCCCTGGGCACGACCCCCTTCGCGAGCTGGACGCCGTGCAAGTCGGTCCGGGTCGCCGCACGCGTCGTCGTCGGGAGCGAAGAGGACCTCGAAGCCGTCAAGCGCCGCGTCGAGCACCGTCTGAACCAGACAATCACTCCGCTGCCGACGACGACGAACCCGTCGGGCTGGGCGTTCGGACGTCCGCTCCGTGCTGCTCATGTCTACGACCTCATCCTGAAGGAACCAGGCGTTCGCTTCGCCGACAACGTTCGGCTGCTCGTCGACGAGGTGCCGGACACCGGCGTCTTTTCGGTGACCGCCGATGCATTCCAGCCGGGCACGTGGTACGCCGGGAGCGGTCCGACGCTCTTCCGCTCGCTGAACGACAGTGAGGGGTGGGAGCCGGCAGGTCGGTTCCCCGGCGAGATCATCAAACGCGTTCGCGTCCATCCGACCCGACCCGGCCTCCTCGCCGTCGTGGGCGGGCTCGAGAGCGGCGGGTCGCGCATCCACGTCTCGCGAGACGCGGGCGAGTCGTGGGACGAGGAGCCTCCGAGCACGACCTTCGAGATCGAGGACGCGACCTGGATCGACCGAGGTGCGGATCCGTTCCTGCTCCTCGCGACGGACGCAGGGCTCTACGAGGTGCCATGGGTCGGCGAGCGAGTGCCATCGCAGATCGTCGTCGTTCCCGAGGAGCAGGCGCGCGGGTTCTACCGCGTCGTCGCCTCGACCGACTTCCGCGGCGAGACGACGGTCGCCGTCACCTCGCAACAGTTCGGCGGCGTGTTCCTTTCGGCCGACGGCGGCAAGCCAGGAACGTTTCGGCCAATCGGGCTCAACGGCGACGGCGAGGACGTCCGCACCCTCGAGGTGCAGCAGATCGGGCCGCGTTCGTTCCTTTGGGCCGGCGACGTCGCCGGTGCCGGGGACGATGATCCTGGGAAAGGCTGCTGGAGGTGGGAGCTCCGGGGAGACGAGACTCCGCCCGAGGGGTGGCTCCCGTTCCGGGGCGGCTGGCAGGCAGGGGCGTGCTGGGGTCTCGCCTTCGCAGGCGAACGCGTCTACGCCGCCACCCACCGCGGCGGAATACTCCGCCTCGAGAGCGGACAGCCGACCGCGGAGTGGCAGGGCCTCGAGCTGGAGGCTGGACTTCCGGTTCGCGAGCAGCGCTTCCTCTTCGCAGAGCTGAAGGACCTCGCGACCAGTTCCGAGGGAGACCTCGTCATGGCCGCGGGCGAGGAGGGCGTCTATCGAAGCGAGGATGGGGGCGTCACCTACCAGACCGCTTGCCGGAAGGAGTTCTCCGAGGCCGTGACCCTCCCGGAGTCCTGGCTCTTCGCGTCTGGCGAGCACGAGCTCTCGATCGTGAGCGAGGGATGAGACAGGCCGAGCTCGAGCCCCTTCTGCCGGGTGTCTTCCAGCAGGGCCTGATCGACGGTAGCCCGCTGCAAGCCGCACTCGGGCTGATGGAGCTCATGCACGAGCCGTCGGAGCGGATCCTGGACGAGCTCGACCGGTACTTCGATCCTCGGCGGACCACGGACGCGTTCGTCCCCTACCTCGCCGACTGGCTTGGATTGACCTGGCTGCACGAGCACCCGGACGACTCCGAGACGTCGCGCGCTCGTTCGTTTCCGACCGGCATCTCCCGGCTGGGCGAGGTGGTTGCGCGAACGCGTTTCCACACACGCTGGCGCGGCACGCGAACGGCGCTCCTCCGCTTCCTCGAGGCTGCGACCGGTCTGTCGGGCTTCGAGATCATGGACGTCCCCGGCGCCGAGGGCCGACCCCGTCCCTACCACTTCCGCGTGCGGCTGCCCCCCGAGGCCACACCGCATCGTGAGCTGATCGAGCGCATCGTCGCGCACGAGAAGCCGGCCCACGTCACGTACGACATCGGGATCGAGGGCACTCGAGATGACGATGGCCCCCGGGAGGAGACTGAGGCATGACGGACGGCACGGACGCTTCCAAGCCCGCAATCACCGCGCAAGGGCAGAACGAGGTTCCGCTCGAGGCCCACTACCCGGAAGGGCAGAAGGTGCCCGACTCGTTCTCCGGCACTGCGACCTACACGGTGACGAACAATCACGCCGAGGAGTTCAAGGTCCTCGCAAACGCGTCGTTGGAGCCAGCTTCGACGGCCGGTGCGGAGGGTGCCGGCAAAGTGCCGTCCGGCGCAAGCGTCGAGGTCACGCCCAAGAGCATCCAGCTCGCCGGGGGTGCAAGTGCTCAGGCAGAGGTGGACGTGAACGTCCCGGCGGGGCCGGAGCCGTTCACGGGGGTACAAGTTGC